>CAWBWS010000005.1:0-179334 GCA_963792645.1 uncultured Actinomycetota bacterium | reverse complement strand
GCGCCTGACCAGATTCATCTGTCTCACGGCCTCGGCGGTTGAGCGGCAGACGGCAGCCGCCCGCGGGTACTGCGGCCGCGAGTCCCACATCTGCCACCCAGCCCAGACGCCCTCATGCAATGCGGTGTTCCGATGGTGGGGCGCGCCATGGTCGGCGGGACCATCGGTGGGCGACTGGTCTGCAGGTCCGCTGCGGGGCCGCCGTCCACGCAACGAGGGGTGGTCAGCCGAGGGGTGATTCGGTAGACGACACGTGGAAGATGGTTGCCTCCGGGGGTGAGGCGACGAGCTCGGGGAGGGCGGCGAGGACCTTGTGGACTTCGGGTTGGGCTTCTTGGCGGTCGAGGGCGTCGCGATCCTGGAACACTTCGACGGCGATTATCGAGTTGGGATCGGTGACGTCGCGGGCGACGTCGAAGCTGATGCTCCCGGGCAGGGAACGGCTGGGAGCAACCACCGGTTCGAGTAGGGCGAGGGCGTGTTCGGTCTTGCCGGGCTGGCAGGTGATCTTGAAGCGCACGACGAGCATGGTTGGTTCCTCCTGGTGGGTTGGTGGTCACCTTGGAGG
Organism: uncultured Actinomycetota bacterium; assembly: GCA_963792645.1. GTDB lineage: Bacteria > Actinomycetota > Acidimicrobiia > Acidimicrobiales > Palsa-688 > CAWBWS01. The sequence continues at coordinate 178,766 of CAWBWS010000005.1, read as the reverse complement.
CGTGAGATCGGCTCGCACAGTGTGCGCTTACAGCTCCCATCTGACGGGCTGTTCGGGGTCGTAGGCGCAGAACGTTCCGGTTCGGATGGATTTGGCGAGGTGTCGGCCGAGGGCGGGATGTTGAGTTTCGATGCGGCGGATTGCGTCTCGGATGCGGGCGGTGACGGCGGTGCGGGCCCGCTCGGCCGAGTCTCCGCTGCGTCGGGCGCGGCCACCCAGTCCGTACGCGCCAGCCAGTTGGGCGAGGAGTGTTTCGCGCTCGACGGCGAGCCGCGACGAGCGGTCCGCGTCGGCATCCGCGTCGGCCTCGTCCAGTTCGTGCTCAAGCTCGATGACGCGCCGTTTGTACGTTTGGCGTGCCTGCTCGTCAATGGCCGGTCCGGTCGATCCTGACATGACCGTTCCAGTCGGGGCGACGAGGTCGACGGCGGCCAGCTCCCGACCGGGACGGCCGAGCAGGGCAGCAAGGTCGCGCATCCCCTTGGAGTCGCGCAAGGTGACGAGCGTGCCGTCGAAGCCCAGTTCCCAGAGCTCCCCGACCGGGCGGAACCTCGCCGACGCTATCGGCGCCACGGGCTTCCCGCTCAGGGTGGTGTCGATCTCCTGGACGCGATGATCGACACCCAGCGCGGTGTACCGGTCGTGGGCCTGAGCGAGCGCCCGGTCGTCGTGGAGGGCGCGGCCGTGATCGAGAAGCGTTCGGGCGACGAGAAGGTCCGCCCCGGCGCGCTCGTTGATGCGGCGCCGCCGCGAAGTGCTCGGCGGCCGCCTGCGGTTCCCCGAGGGCGGCAGCGATCACGCCCAGCTGGCGATGGACGGGGCCGTGGCTATACGCGCCGATCCCGTCGAGCGACCAGACCGCCCCGTACGGAACCAGAGCGTCACAGATCCACGGGAGATGCTCGAAAGCGCCCAGCTCGACGGCGAGCACGCCGACCTGGGCCACCATGGTGAGCCATTCGGCGTCTCGGTCGGCGGCGTGCATCGCCACGATCCCCGCGTCCAGCACAGCCTGTGCCTCCTCGTTTCGGCCCGCGAACAGACGCCGGCCGACCTCGAGCGGGAGCATCTGGGGTCCCATCTCGGCCCACCGGCCCAGCGGCACCCGCTCATCCGCGAGCGCGACCGCACCTGCGGGGTCGCCGAGCTCGAGCGCCGCGAACCAACGCTGCGGGGTGATGAGGATGTCGCAGTTCACCGAACCCGCCGCCCGGCCAAGCTCCTCAGCGGCGGCGACGTCCGCTTCGTAGTCGGCGAGCCGGCCTCGCATGATCGCCCTGGCCGCCCGCCACAGGTGCACATACCACTGGTACTGGGGTTGCCCGAGCACGCCCGCCAGCTCGGCGAATGCGGCCACCTCGGCGTCCACTGCCGTCATATCACCAGCTTCGAAGGCGGCCACGACCGCAAGGCGCACGCCGAGGAGCTCGGTGGCGACATCGCCCCGGCTGCGGGCGACGCCAACGATGGTGTGCGCGTCGGCGGTGCGCCGACCCACATCGTCGGGCCCGGCGAAGATGTCACACCGGGCCGCGAGCGCCTGTGCCAGTGCTCTGCCCTCGCCGCTTGCGGTCGCCAGCCGGACCGCGTCCTCAGCGAGCCCGTGACGCCGCTCCTGCGCCTCTTCGTCAAGCGAAAGGGCCACCGACAACCTGGCAGCCACCCGGGCACGAAGTGCGACCTCGCCGACGGGCAGCAGCTCGTGCGCCTTTTCCAGCAATGCAACCTGTGCCCGGTCGAAGAGCGCCACCTCGAACCCGGCGCCAGCGAGCCCGAGTGCCGCCAGCGCCAGCTCCCGAGGCCGGCCCGACCGACGGGCCAGGTCAGCCGCCGCGAGGAGCGCGACCCGGCCACCTGCCCGGTCGCCCGAAGCGCTGCGCGCCTGCCCGGCGCCGAGCAGCAGGGCGACGCGGTCAGCGTGGCCCGGCTCGACGTCGTCGGCAGCGAGCACCCGACCGTAGAGGTCGGCCGCCCGGGTGTAGGCGAGCGCGTCGAGCGCGGCACGAGCGGCGCGCTCGCCGTACTCGACGGCCTTGCCCCCCGTCCCGGCCGCGGCTGCCGCGAGGTAGTGGGACGCGACGGCCGAAAGCCACTCGCCGTCACCTTCGCGGGGTGTGGACGCCAATACGTCGCCCACCCGCCGATGCAGCTCGGCGCGGCGGGCGACGCCGAGGTCATCGAGCAAGACGCTACGGAACAAGGGATGGGTGAACCGGAACCGGCCGACCCCCGCTTCGGCCACGACGCCAGAGTCCACCGCCCGGGCCAAGGAGGGCAGTATCGCGTCGGCGGCACGGCCGTCGACGACGGCGAGAAGGGCGGCATCGAACACGGCGCCGGCTACGGCGGCGACGCGGAGCAGTTCACGGGCGTCATCGCCGAGGGCCGCGAGGCGCTCGTCCAGGACCGCTCGCACCGTTGGCGGCACGCGGACCGCCTCCTCATCCAAGTAGGACTGGGCCGCTGCGACCTGATGCAGCAGCTCGGAGGCGAACAGCGGGTTACCCCCGGTCCAGTGGTGCAGGCGATCGACCACACCCGGGCCAGGGACCGATCCGGTGACCAGTTCCACAAGCTGTCCCAGGTCGGTCGGGTCGAGGCCCTGCAAGTGCACAACCGCGGCGTGGCGGCGCAACTCGGGAAGCAACGAACCTTTGGCGCCCTCACGGACGGTCGCGACGACCAACATAGGCATGGTGCGGACGACCGGCGCCAGGAAACCAAGCATGCGCCCTGTGTCCCCGTCGGCCCACTGGAGATCGTCCACCACCAGGACGGCGGGCTCGCGTCGACAGGCCTGTCGAATGGATGCAACAACCATGGCGAATAGCCGGTCGCGGGCCACCTCCGGGTCGTCACGACCGGCGGGCGCCTTGACGGCGACCCCGAGCTGCTCGCACAGCTCCAGTACCGGGTACAGGGCGGGCAATGCGCTGTCTTCCGAGCAAGCCACCCACGCGACCCTCAGCCGAAGGTCGCGGACGCAGGCGACGAACTCGTCACATAGGCGGGTCTTCCCGATGCCTGCATCTCCAGCGACAATCACGAACCGGCCCGTGCCGGAGCGGGCCTGCTTCGCCGCTGTCAGCAGCGAATCCAGCTCGGCCTCCCGACCGACGAACCTGCTCACCGGCGTCATCGTCATCGAGTTTGGCAACGCAGAGTCGCTGCCGCACGCTGACCTCCCTCGAACGGTCAGCCGCATGTTGTCAGGGCGTGGCTACGCCGCACCATCTCTCTGGCGGGATGCCGACGACGTCTCTCAGGTGACGCCCTCGCTCCTGTGCCTCAGCGCCGGACGGCCTACGGCGCAACTGTCGGCCCCCGTGCTGGCGATGGCACCCCAGCCGCGGCCGAGTACCTGGGACGAGGCATCGCCAAGGCTCCTTCCTGCCGACCGTTCGGCGAGCTGGGTCGCCCTGGGCGGTCTTCTCGGCGGCCTTCGACGACCGATAGCTCCGTTCGTGAGCCTGCTATGCGCCATCGACTCAGGACACGCCATGACCTTCGCGACCGAGAGTGACCTCAAGGCGTGGAGGCCCACAAGGCGCGATGGACAAGGCGGGGGAGAATCTCGGTGCCCGTTCGATCGAAGTGGGCCGCACGGAATCAACCGCAATCGTTGTTGGCCCGGACGGCTACGTGTCCTCATGGCTGGCAGTTCCGGCGGCGCTCGCCCGCGTTGCCGCCGACATCGGCGAAGTTGTCATCGCGCTCGCTCCCGCGTGGGACGTGCTTTGGGCTCGCCGACTCCGAGGACCAAACGGAGACCGTCCAGATGCTTGAACGGGCAATCGCCGAGTACCAAGGCACCCCTCGCCAGCTATCGCCAGTTCGTACCTCGTCACGCCCGACGGCACCGAGGTGTGGGAACCGTTCTTGATCCCATGTCTCACGCCGCGCGTTTCGTCGTCGTGGTGCTCCCACTTGGCGGCCACACCGTCGACGACGTCGACGGGCTCACCCCGAACCAGCTCACCGGGATCCCCCTGGCACGCTGACCACCCACTTCCGGGCGTCGCCCCCCTGGATCGGCATCGCCATGACACCGATCTGATAGAGCGTCTCGCCGGTCGCCTTATCCTTGGCGGCCTGGCGGCGATTTCGCTGGCACGCCCGGCCGGGCCGGGAACGACGGACTGAGCACCTCCGATCGCTTGCGCCAGCCGGGACGGCTGTGACCAGCATGCGCCTCCCGGCAATCCCGAGTGCGTCGAGCCGGATCAGGCTCCCTGGCCTGCCCCTTTCCGCTTAGCTGTCAGCCGTGCCATTCAAACTGGGGTGTCCGGCGGTGGCTGCGCCACTTCCGCACCGCTGCCCGTCAGCTGTACGAGCTGAGTAAGGGTTCGTCGTAGTTGGCGGTACGGGTCCGGCCCCAGCCGCTCGAGGTAGGCCGCTTCGATCTCGTCGTTGACCTCACGGGCCAGCCGTTGGCGCTTGAGCGTCTTGCCGGTGGGCTTGATGAGCTTGGCCCGCCGATCCTCGGGATCGGGGATCCGCTCGACATAGCCCAGTTCCTCGAGCTCGTCGATGAGCTCTCCCATGGCCTGACGGGACATGCCGGCTCGATCGGCCAGCACGCTGGAGCGGGTGCCGAGCCGGTCGATGTTGGCGATGACGGCTCCGTGCTTGCGGCGTAACCCCTTCTCGCCCCGCTGGCGGTAGCCATCGAAGAGCCAGCGCTCGTAGCCCTGGAAGGCGTGCAGCAACAATGTGCCGGTGGACGTTTCGGGCGCGGGGTCTTGACGCATTGAGTCAGGCTACCTTACTATCAGGATACCTTAGTTTAGTGGCAAGGAGAGGCTCATGACAACCGACACCGGCTTTAGTCACATTGCCCTGCAGGTCAGCGACATCGATTCCAGCGTCGCCTTCTATCAGCGCTGGGCCGGCCTGACCGTCGTCGATCGGCTCGACGACCCCAAGTCCGGGGCGAAGGCCGCCCGGATGAGCGACCCGACGCGGGGCGAGCGCTTCGCCATCGCGTTGGTCCAGCACGGCGAGCCCACTCATCGGTTGGAGGGGATGAGCCACCTCGGCGTGGGTTGCAAGGATCGGGCCGAAGTGGACCGCCTAGCCAAGGAGGCCGATGCCGAGGGGTGTCTGCGCCGCGGCCCCGTGGACACCGGCTTCCCGCTCGGGTACTGGGCCTTCCTGGCCGATCCCGATGGGCACCAGCTTGAACTCTCCTACGGCCAGAACGATCCGAACGCCTGACAGAACCACCGAAGGTGCCGTGTCCGGCGATTCCGGCGAGGTTGCGTCCCGGTGAGGGTGAACGTGCCTGTTGCGCTATTGGTGTCGAGGCAGGCCTGGGCGTTGAGGTGGTCGGTGGCGAAACCGACGGCGGTCACCGTCACGGACCCGGCGGCGAGAATCGTGCTGCCGACGGGATGGCGATTCTCGTAGGTTGCTCCTTATGCGATGCTCAAGAAGATCCTCGAGCACTTCGAGCACGATCCTCACGACGAGCACTGGGGCTTCGCCTCCTGGAACGACTTCTTTACCCGACGCTTCAAGGACGGCGAACGTCCGGTCGCCTCGCCTGACGACGGCAAGGTGATCGTCAGCGCCTGCGAGTCGACGCCCTACGGCATCACCACAGACGTCAAGCACCAAGATCGCTTCTGGATCAGAGCCAACCGTATTCACTGAACGACACGCTGGCAAATGATGACTCGGTCGATCAGTTCGTCGGAGAGGTGACCACAACGCTGAGTGGCGGCGAAATGCGCAACGCGCTCGGACAACCGGCGGAGATCCCTACCCTCGGCTGTATGGCGGATGATCGGGGATTGCGACCACCATCTGACGTCGAATCGGGCGTGTCGACGTGACCTGGCGCCGAGTGGAAGTGGCCAACACAGGCGATCGTCCCTATGTGCCTAGCCTCTGGGCATGGACGGCGACGGAGTCCTCGATCCCACGCAGTCCGAGCTTCTCCGGCATCTTGCCGCCTCCAGCACCGACCCGCGCTTTCTTGCCGACCTGATCGACGGGTACCTGGTCCACGCCGCGTCCCACCTGGCCGAGTTGCGGGAGGCGGCGGCGCAAGGCGACGCCAGCGCCTTCAGGAAGGTGGCCCAAGCGCTCAAGGGGAGCTCGGCCATCATGGGCGCCATCGGGGTGGTATCGGCCTGTGCCGTCCTGGATGAGGCCGGAGCCGGGGGTGAGGTAGTCGGACCCGGACGGGTTACACGGTGAGGGTCGAGTTGGAGCGGGCCACGGTGGCGCTGCGGGCCACCCTGCGAACCCGTTAACAGTTGCCAATGGGGCGAGGAGCATGGCGCCCACCGACCGGCCGCGCCGGTCGAGTGTCACCGTCCCATCGTTGTTCGGGCGCCGCTCAACGCCCGGGTCACCGAGTCGGCGAGCGGCCGGGCTCACACATGGATTGTTAGCCGGTCGAATCTCCGAGCTGACGTAGACCAGGTCGTCGTCCACCAGGAAGTCCTCCAACGCCGCCCGCCCGGCGACCGACTCGCCCGCAGTTTTGCTGGAGGTCCGGATGAAAGCGGGCATGTGGGCCCGGCACAGCCGGGCGGTAAGGGTGGTCGTCCGTGTCGGATGGCCCGGCCTCGACCGGGCCCCCCGCCCGGTTACCACACAGTGACGCCGCGCCTGGTCGTCACTGACGTGGCAGGACAGGTGGAATTCCTGCGGGCGATGTTCGACGCCACCGGAGACGTCGTCGCTGGTCGCCCGGCCGAGATCCGCATCGGTGATTCTCTGGTCATGGTCGCCCCGTCCGGCGAGCGCGACCTGTTCCCGGCCTTTCTCTACGTCTATGTCGCCGACGCAGACCGGTGCTACCGCCGGGCCATGGACGCTGGAGCGGCCAGCGTCGAAGAACCGCTCGACACGCGTACGGGGATCGGCGGGCCATGGTGCGCGATCCATTCGGCAACGTCTTCAGATCGCCCATCGCCGGACGATCGCCACGAACTGAGCGCCTTCAGCGCTCAGTTGCCGAGCCGTGCCATGCTGTCCCCGATCTCGTGGACCGGGGGGTTCATCAATGCGACGGCGAGGAATCTGCCTGCCGGTCATCGTACTGCTCGGCGCGCTGGCGCCCGGTGCGTGCAGCAGCCGGAACGGTCACGGCTGCCCGGGTGCGGTCACGGCGACGCTGACCGGCGTGATGTCGGCCGGCCCCAAGCGGGGCGCCCTGCCGTCGGAGAGCCGGGCCGGCGTCACCCTCGACGGGACCGTCGGCTGGAAGGCCAAGGGGACCGGCACGGTCATCGACAACCGCAGGGCGACGGGGGACCTTCCGGCCCCGGTCACGACGACCACGGCCGAGGTGGCACCGACGACCAGCGGGTTCAGCTTCGGACCGACCACTCTCTCCCCGGTGAAGATCGCCCCTGATGCAGGGGGCCGACCGTTCACGGCTACCGCCACGTTCGGCCGCCAGACCTTGACGGTGAAAGGCACGGTCGTGGGGCCGCCGGCGCCGTGCCATGGGGTGGGGGGCTGGACCCTGACGTCGTCCGACAACAGCCAGACCGGTGGCGGCAGCTGGAGCTTCTGACTGCCGGGAGCCGGGGACCAGCCGATATGATCGCCGGAGATCGGGGTTCTCCAGGTGGACAGCAACTGCTGAGGCTGCGTTCGATTCCAGCCCTCCCCACGTGAGACCCTTCCGTCGAGCACTCCTGGCCCTGGCCGCCACCGCCTTCGTGGCCGCCGTCGTCCGCCTCCGCGGCAGTGGTGGCACGCCGCCCCAAACCGGTGGCTGGCGAGAGCTTTCGGGCCCGGATCTCCGCTAGTGCGGGTCGTTCTGGTCGGCATCGGCGCGGTCGGTATCCGGGCCGCCCGGCAGCTGGCCGCCACCGACGGACTGGACCGGCTGACGGTCGTGCATCACGACGCGGCCGAGCTGGCCAAGGTGGCCGACGCTCTCGACAGCCCCAGCCGGATCGCCACCCGGGTCTGCCCCCGGGGCGGTCTGGTCCCGTCGGTCCTCGACGAGACCGACGTGCTGGTCCTGGCCATGCCGTCAGGGCACCGGCCGGCGGCCGAGGTCGCCCTCGAGCGGGGCGTTCACGTGGTCTCGGTGAGCGACGACATCGCCGAGGTACGCGGGCTGCTGGCCCTCGATGCTGAGGCCCGCGAGCGGGCCATGTCGGTCGTGGTCGGCGCGGCGTTCGCGCCCGGCTTCAGCTGCGTGCTGGCCCGCCACGCGGCCACCGGTTTCGACAGCGTGCAGGAGATCCACGTCGCCTCCCTCGGTACAGGCGGCCCGGCCTGCGCCCGGCGCCACCACGCGGCGCTCAACGAGACGGCGGTCGACTGGCGCGACAGCGGTTGGCGCCGGCGGCCGGGCGGGTCGGGCCGGGAACTGTGCTGGTTTCCCGACCCGGTCGGCGGGCGCGACTGCTACCGGGCCGGACGGCCCGACGCCCTGTTGCTGGTGCCGGCCTTCCCGGGCGTCAAGCGGGTCACGGCCCGCATGGCCGCCAACCGCCGGGACCGTCTGACCGCCTGGCTGCCCATGATGCGCAAGCCGCACCCGGAAGGGGTGCTGGGCGCGGTGCGCGTCGAAGTGCGCGGCCTTCGGGGCCCGGCCCACGACGCCCAGGTGTTCGGCGCGCTCGACCGGCCCGCCATCGCCGCGGGCACCGTGGCGGCGGTGGCGGCCACGTGGACGGCGGACGGCCGGCTTTCCCGGTCCGGCGCCGGGGGGCTGGCGGAACTGATCGACGAACCGGTGCCGTTTCTCCAGGAACTGGCGCGACGGGGGGTGCGGGCCGCGGTGTTCGAAGGACAAGGCCCCGGCGACGATGCCACAGGTGGCGGCTCGACCGCGGCCAGAACCGGTCGGGGCTAACGGCCGTGGGCCGGACGGCGCGGCCCCGCCGGCGCCGCCGTCCTGTCGCCTTCGCCCTGCTCGGCATGGTGGTCGTCGGCGCCGGCATCTTCACGGCCGTGAAGCTCCTCAGCGGGGGTGTCTCCGCCCAGCCCGGTCCGGCCGCGCGCGCCTATCTGACCGCATGGAGCCGCAGGGACTACGGCGCCATGGCGCAGCTGGTGGATCAACCGCCGGCCGACTTCGCCGGCTTCCAACAGCAGGTGGCCACCGAGCTCCAGCTGGCCGCCCAGGAGTTCCAACCTGGCCCGGTGACCCGCCGGGGCGCCACTGCCGACGCCGCCTATACCGCCCGCCTCGACGTCGGGGGCCTGGGCCGGTGGCAGTTCCCGAACGTGCTGCATCTGCGGCTTATCGGCGGCCGCTGGCTGGTCGAGTGGGCATCGACGACCGTCCATCCGTCGCTCCGGCAGGGGGGCCATTTCCAGGTGAGCCACGTCTGGGCCGATCGGGCCTCGATCCTCGGCGCAGGTGGGGTAGTGCTGGCCGGGCCGACCAACCTCATCAGTGTCGGGCTCCAGGGCAGCCGCATCAAGGATCGGGCCCAGCTGACCGCCGCCTTGACCAAGGCGGCCTTCGACCCGCTTCTCGTGGCCAACGCGGTCAAGGCCGCCGGCGCCCACCCCGACCAGTTCGCCCCGATCGCGGACGTCACCGAGGAACGGTACGCCCAAATCAAGCCCGGCATCTTCTCGGTTCCGGGCACCGTGTTCCTGCGCCATACCGGCCAGGCCACTATCACCCCGGACCTGGCGGCCCACATCGTCGGATCGGTCGGTCCCGTCACCGCCGACGAGCTCAAACACCTCGGTGAGCCCTACCTGGCCACCGACCAGGTCGGGAAGGGCGGACTCGAAGCACTGGACGAACGACAGCTGGCCGGCACCCCGGGCGGGACGGTGAAGGTGCTCGACTCGACCAACCAGGCCGGGGCAACCGTCTTCGACGTGCCGGCCAAGGCCGGTCTGCCGGTGCAGACCACCATCGACCCCCACGTGTCGCAAGCGGCGGGCGCGGCGCTCAACGGCGTGATCCAGCCGGCGGCCCTGGTCGCCATCCGGGCCTCGACCGGCGAGGTGCTCGCCGCCGTCAGCCGCCCGCTCCCGGCGCCATTCGACCGGGCCCTGACCGGCCGCTATCCGCCGGGCTCGACGTTCAAGATCATCACCACCGCCGCCCTGCTGGCGCGTGGCCTCACGCCCACCAGCCCGGCCACATGTCCCCCGACCCTCACTGTCGACGGCCGGGCCTTCAAGAACTTCGATGGTGAGGCGGGCCTCAGCCTGACCCTGCAGCAGGCCTTCGCCGTCTCCTGCAATACGGCCTTCATCGGGCTGGCCAAAGACCTGCCGCCCGAGACCCTGGTGGCCACCGCCGGTCAGTTCGGTTTCGGCACCGACCCGAAACTTGGCTTGACGGCGTTCGGCGGTCGGGTCCCGCTGCCAGGCGATCAGGTGGGAAAAGTGGCCACCGCCATCGGCCAGGCCCAGGTGGAGGCCAGCCCGCTCGAGATGGCCGGAGTGGCGGCCGCCGTCGACAACGGCGCGTTCCATGCCCCCCGGCTGGTGGTGGGGGCACCCGACGACTCCGCTCCGGCGACGCCGCTCGATACCGCGGTGACGGCCGCGCTGCGGACCATGATGGGCCAGGTCGTGACCAGCGGGACGGGCCGGGCGGCCAACGTTTCCGGCAGCCCGGCGGTGTTCGGGAAGACCGGAACTGCGGAGTTCGGGAACGCCAACCCGCCGGCCACCCACGCCTGGTTCGTCGGCTACCGCGGTGACATCGCCTTTGCTGTCCTGGTCGAGGGGGGAGGCGTCGGTGGTGCGGTGGCCGCGCCGGTGGCCGCCCGGTTCCTCACCGCGTTGTAGGCGCTTCCGTCGGGCCGGCTGGCGTGGCGTAACGGGGGGCCTTTTCCACCCTCTACTCAGGACGGCGCAACGGCAGCCGGATCACGAACCGGCCGTCCTCATATGCCAACCGGCCGCCCTGGGCCTCGATCAACCCGCGGGCGATCGGCAGCCCCAGCCCGCTGCCACCCCGACCGTCCAGACTGACGAAGCGGTCGAAGACCCGTTCGCCGGCACCTGACGGGAGCCCCGGACCGTCATCGTCGACGCTGATCTCCATCGTGTCGGCGGTGTGCTCCAACATGAGGATGATCTTGGTCCGGGCGTGCCGGCGGGCGTTGTCGAGCAGGTTGGCCAGCGCGTCCCGCGTGGCCTCACCGGAGAGCAGCACCTGGCCGGGTCGGTCGTCCGGAGGGCGGAACTCGAGCACCAGTGATCCGGCCCGCGGCTCGAGCCGCTCCAGTTCGGCGCGGCAGAGGTCCACGATGCTCAGCGGCTGGGCGGCCGGCAACTCCCCCTGGTCGAGGCGCGCCATCTGGAGCAGGGCGGCGAGCAGCCGGCCGGCCCGGTCCGCCTCCCGGGAGAGGTTCAACAGCAGGCGTTCCTGTTGCTCGGTGGCGCCGCCGACCAGCAGAGCCTCGGTCGACGCCCGCATGCCGGCCACCGGGGTGCGCAGCTGGTGGGCGGCGTAGGCCAGGAATTCCCGTCCCCGCAGGGCCGCCTGACGCGATGCCAGCGCACTGTCGCGGACCGCGGCGATGAGCGCCACGATGATGGCGAGGGTGGCCAGGAGTGCGAACCCGTTGATCACCACCACCACCCGGTTCGTTGCGTAGAGCAGCCCGGCGGCGGTCTGGGCGACGGCGCTGATTGATGCCAGAGCCAGGCCGGCTCGGCGCCCGTTCGCTACGGCCGCGACCGCAGTGGGGATGGAATACAGCAGCACGAGCGACAGCACCGGTCCGGTGAGATAGTCGACCACCCCGAGGACAGCGACCATCACGACCAGCATGGCCATCAGCGCACCGGCATTGATATGACCGGGCAGGTCGCCGGCCGACGAGTCCGTGCCGAGTATCAGGTCACGGAATCGGCGCCTCACCGCGTCGATCAAGACCGGAGGACGTAGCCTCGGCCGCGGACGGTATGCACGAGCCGGGGGCCGTAGGCATCCAGCTTGCGGCGCAGGGCGCTCACGTGGACCTCGATCAGGTTGGGGTCGTACGAATCGAATCCCCACACCTGGGAGAGAAGCTGGCCTTTCGAGAACACCTGGTTGGGCGCGCGGGCCAGAACCATGAGCAGCTCGAATTCGGTCGGCGTCAGGTCGAGGACCTGGCCGGCTCGCACCACTTCTTTGGCGTTGTCATCGATCAGGAGATCGCGTATCTCGATGACCGCCGACTGCAGCCGCCCACTACGCCGCAGCACGGCCCGGACCCGGGCCAGCAGCTCCGACATGGCGAACGGCTTGACCACGTAGTCGTCGCCGCCGGCCTCGAAGCCGGCCAACCGGTCCTCCAGGGCATCGGCGGCGGTCAGGAAGACGACCGGGATTCCGGCGAGGGCAATCACCTGCTTGGCCAACTCGAATCCGTCCGGGCCGGACGGCAGGGTGATGTCAAGTATGGCCACGTCGGGTCGGAACGCCTCGACCATCCGGGCCAGACCAAGGCCGGTGGGCTCGGCTCGGACGGCGAAGCCGAGGTCCCGGAACGCGCTGGTGACCGCCTCGCGTACCGACTGGTCGTCCTCGATCAGCAGCGCCCGATTGGGGGTCGTCGTGCCGGTGGCGGTCATTCGATCGTCCGTTCGGAGTCGGGGCCTGGCGCGGCGGTGGCGCCTGGTGTCATCGAGGACCGGGCGGACCAGGCCGCCAGGCCGACCAGTCCCAGATTCGTCAGCACCACCAGGCCGGTCAGGCTGACCAGACCCGGCGGATGGGCCGGTGCCCCGAAGCAGCTGCACCCCAAGGGCGATTTGGCCAGCCAGGTCCGGAGCGCGGCTACTGGTGTCAGGAAGAGGATGACCGCGGCCACCGCCAGCACTCCCGCTTGGGCCGGTCGGATCATCAGGCCGATGGCGGCGATCAGTTGCATACCGGCGACGATCAGGCCCGGCCATCCGGCGATGACCCCGACCAGCACGGCCGATACGGTTAGTCCGATCGGGAGCACCAGGTCGACGGCTCGCGACCGGACAGTCACCCCACTGACTCCGATCACACTTGGACTGTACCGCTGCCGGCGGTCACGGAGAAGGGTCGAGCTCGAAGGGTCAGCCGGCGGGGTACAGCCGCACGCGACGAGTACGATCCAGGTTGCCGACAAACATGTCGAACATCCTCCCTCGACAGTTCTCGGGGACGTAGCTCAGCTGGCTAGAGCACCTGCTTTGCAAGCAGGGGGTCGTGGGTTCGAGTCCCATCGTCTCCACTCACTCAGCGTCGCACCAGTCGATCAGGCGAGGTCGAAGCGGTCGAGGTTCATGACCTTGTCCCACGCGGCCACGAAGTCGCCCACGAACTTCTCCTTCGAGTCGTCGTATGCGTAGACCTCCGAGATGGCTCGGAGCTGAGAGTTGGAACCGAAGACGAGATCGACGGCGGTGCCGGTCCACTTCACCTCGCCCGTCACGCGGTCACGACCCTCGTACACGTTCTCAGACAAGGCCGAGGGCTTCCACTCCGTGCTCATGTCGAGCAGGTTCACGAAGAAGTCATTGGTCAGTGTCGCGGGCCGGTCGGTGAACACGCCGTGTGGGAGTTGTCCGTGGTTGGCGTTCAGGGCCCGCATGCCGCCGACGAGAGCCGTCATCTCAGGGGCGGTCAGCGTCAACAGGCACGCCCGGTCGAGCAGGAGGGTCTCCGGCGCCAACTTCTCCCCTGATCGGAGGTGGTTGCGAAAACCATCCGAGGTCGGTTCGAGCACGGCAAACGACTCAACATCGGTCTGCTCCTGCAAGGCGTCGGTGCGCCCCGGCGCGAACGGCACCGTGATGTCGTGCCCGGCGTCTTTTGCCGCCTGCTCGACGGCAGCGCAGCCACCGAGGACGATCACATCAGCGAGCGAGACCTTCGTCCCGCCGGACTGTGAGAGGTTGAAGTCCTGCTGAACCTTCTCGAGGGTCGCCAGCACCTTGGCCAGTTCGCCCGGATCGTTGACTTCCCAGTCCCGTTGCGGGGCGAGGCGAATCCGCGCCCCGTTCGCCCCGCCACGCTTGTCGGTACCGCGGAAGGTGGCAGCCGACGCCCAGGCTGTCGATACCAGCTGGGAGACCGACAGCCCCGAGGCGAGGATCTGGCTCTTGAGGGCTGCGACCTCTTTCTCCCCGACCAGCCCATGGTCGACCTCGGGAACGGGGTCCTGCCACAGCTGGCGCTCCGAGGGCACCCACGAACCCAGGTAGCGCGAGACGGGCCCCATGTCGCGGTGCGTCAGCTTGAACCACGCCTTGGCGAACGCCTCTGCGAGCTGGTCCGGATTCTCCTGGAAGCGCCTGGCGATCGGCTCATAGATGGGATCCATCTTCAGTGCCAGGTCCGTCGTCAGCATCATGGGGGCGTGGCTCTTCGACGGGTCATGGGCATCAGGCACCGTGCCTTGCGCCGCCGGGTCCTTGGGAGTCCACTGCTTCGCACCGGCGGGGCTGGTCGTCAGCTCCCAGTCGTACTTGAAGAGGATGTTTAGGTATTCGTTGTCCCACTTCGTCGGCGTGGTGGTCCATGCGCCCTCCAGCCCGCTGGTGATCGCATCGGCGCCATTTCCATGGCCGCACGTGTTCCTCCAGCCGAGGCCCTGCTCCTCGAGGGGGGCAGCCTCGGGTTCCGGACCTACGCAGTCCGCACCGACTGCACCATGGCACTTGCCGAAGGTGTGGCCACCGACGATGAGCGCAAGGGTCTCCTCGTCGTTCATCGCCATTCGAGCGAACGTCTCTCGGATGTCCCGTGCGGCAGCAAGCGGATCCGGGTTGCCGTTGGGCCCCTCCGGGTTCACGTAGATCAGACCCATCTGCACGGCGCCGAGCGGACCGGCCAGTTCCCGGTCGCCGCTGTAGCGCTCGTCTCCAAGCCATGTGTCCTCCGGGCCCCAGATGATCTCGTCGGGCTCCCAGATGTCCTCTCGCCCGCCGCCGAAACCGAACGTCGGCAAACCCATCGAATCCAGGGCACAGTTGCCGGCGAAGATAATCAGATCGCCCCAGGAGATCTTCCGGCCGTACTTCTGCTTGACCGGCCAAAGCAAACGGCGGGCCTTGTCGAGGCTGGCATTATCGGGCCAACTGTTGAGGGGGGCAAAGCGCTGAGCACCGCTGCCGCCGCCACCCCTGCCGTCGGCGATGCGATAGGTGCCTGCGCTGTGCCACGCCATACGGATGAAGAGCGGCCCGTAGTGGCCGTAATCGGCCGGCCACCAGTCCTGCGACGTGGTCATCACCTCGATGATGTCCTGCTTCAGCGCCCCGAGGTCGAGGGTCGTGAACTCGTCTGCGTAGTTGAAATCCTCGCCCATGGGATTGGATAGGGGCGAGTGCTGGTGGAGAACCTGCAGGTCCAGCTGATTCGGCCACCAGTCCCGGTTCGACCTGGGTCGACCCGGCTTGAGAGTCGGGGCCGGAATTGCTGGGCTCTCGCTTTCGCTGCCGTGGTCAGACACGTCAGTTCTTCTCCTCTATCTCAATGTTCCTTCTGAACACGCGGGACGACACGGTCGGAGCCTAACCCCCCGTACTGGAGTAAGTCTAGATCTGGACGAATACCAGTTCCCGACTAGATCCTGCTCTGGTCGGGTCTGCCATATTGGGAGAATGGAGTCTCGTTGAGCCCACCACCTGGATCCTTCGGCGACCTGGCCGCGGAGGACTTCAACGCCCTCGGCGCCGGAAGGCTACCGGGGTTTCTCGGCATCGAGATCGTCGACGTCAGCGGCGGACGGATCGTGGCCCGGCTCGAGATCCAACCGCACCACAATGCCCCCAACGGCTATCTCCACGCGGCAACTGTCGTCGCGCTGGCCGACACGTCATGCGGCTACGGCTGCTTGACCAGTCTCCCGAGCGACGCGACCGGCTTCACCACCGTCGAGCTCAAGGCCAACTTCATTGCCACGCTGACTGACGGCTCGGTGCAGTGTGAGGCAGAGATGGTGCACGGCGGGCGGAGCACCCAACTGTGGGACGCCCGGGTCACCTCCGGACGCGACGGGCGGCTGCTGGCGCTGTTCCGATGCACCCAATTGCTGTTGCGTCCCCGCTGACCGCCGAGCCTGCGATGGACGTGCGGTGCCCGGCCTGCGGAACTGAAGCCTCGCAGTGGGCGGCCAACTGCCCATCGTGTGGCTCGTCGCTGGCCGGCGCAGTGCCGGTACAGCCGGGCGCCGAACCGGAGCCAGCCGAGGACCTGGAAGTGGGTCGAAGTCGAAGGTGGTGGTTCCTGGCCGTCGGCGTCAGCGTCGGCGTCGCGGTCGTCGCGGTGACGGCGGGTGCCTTGGCGTGGCGCTCATCGGGAGGTCCCGGCGCCCCGTCCCGGGTTGATGTGGCCAAACGGCAGCTGTTCTACGCCGAGCCCGACCAGACCCTCATGGTCCGGGGTGACGGGAGGATTGTCGTCCGCTCCTTCGCCAACGTGGAAGGCGACGGCTATCCGGCCCGCCCCCTGACGACGGCTGATGGCGCCGCCCTGTTCATCCACGGCCACCAGGCGTACAGGGTCGGACCGGGGGCGAACACGGCGCGACCGGTGGGGCCCGCCGACCGCCTCATTCCGGCCGATGGCGGGGAGGTGGGCCTGTTGGTCAACGGTGTTGGCTCCGGGTCCGGCTCTGTCACCTACGTGGGCGGCCGGGCGGCTCCGTCGGAGCCGCTTCCCCGGGACACGACTCCGATTGCCCGGCTCGTCACCGGGTTGCTGGTGCTCGGCGGCGACGGCCATCTTCGCTTCGCCGGCGGCGCCAGATCGCTCGACCTCGGACCTGTCGATTCGATCCTGGGGACCTTCGTGGCCACTGTGGCGTGGACATCGCACGACGGGTGCGCACCCTTTCCGCCCTTGATCGGATGTCCGTTGCACCTCTCAGAGACAGGGAGTGGTCAGGAACGGGCCCTCTTGCCGCCAGTCGGCTACCGGGGATTTGCCGGCGGCGGTGGCTTCTCTCCTGATGGCAGCCATCTGGCCGCCTTCGTGTTCGCCGGGACAGAGGCGGCGCCGGCGGTTCGCCCGGTGCTCATCACCACCCGAACCGGCGACATCCAGCTGCTCGGACCGGTGCTCTCCGTCGGCGAACCGCTCGGGTCGGCCGCGTGGAGCCCCGACGGCCGGTGGCTGTTCTTCTGCGGCCTGAGCGGCCCCATGTACGCCCAACCGGTCGGCGCCCGGGGCGGCGCCGGACCCGCGGTAGCGCTCCCGCTGCCCGCGTCCTACGCGTTCGTCGCCTTGTGACGGCGGCGATCGCTAGGTCGTCGATGTGGTGGATGCGATGGTTGTAGCGGTGGTGGTTGCGGTGGTGGTGGCCGTGGTGGTTGCGGTCGTAGTCTTGGTGGTGGTTGCAGGTGACGTCGGCGGTGCGGTGGGCGGCGGGGTCGGCGGGACCGTTCGCGGTGTGGTTCCAGGGGTCGTTCCCGGCGGGGTGGTCTGGCCGGGACGGTGGGCAGCAGGCGTCGTGTCGGGCGGTGTATTGGTCGGTGTATTGGTCGGTGTGGTGATCGCGGCACCGGCGATCACCGTGGCGGGGACGGTTGTCGTATCGGCGGGGGGTGGCACCGTCGAAGGCTGGCCGGGAACCGTCGTCTCGGACGTCGTCTCGGTGGTCGGCGATACCGCGACCTTGGCCGGCTGGGCGACCTGGTTCTTGCCTCCGCCGCCGGACACGGCGAGGGCGACTCCGGTGGCCAGTCCGATGACCAGCAGGGCGGCAACGGCCATCAGCGGCCGGCGACTCGTGCGGACGTACTCCTCATCCATCGGTGAGATCGTCGGGCTGACGATCGTTGCCGGGGTGAGCTCCGGCAGTCCGGGCGGCACGCCGACCGGCCCGGTCGGCGGATCGAGAGCGAAGGCGGCGGTGGCGAACTCGTCGGCGGCGGAGTCGTCGGCAGGGACGGGCTGCTTGCGCAGGTGCTTCTTGACGCCGTTCGTGGCCGCAGCTGCGACATCCTCGACCGGGCCCCCGGCACCGACGGTGCCGACGTCATAGCCTTCGAGATCCCAGAGCCAGTCCAGCGTTTCATCGCCGTCCGGGCCGCCCCTGTCGGTCGGATACATGTCGGGGAGCTTACGACCCTCAGACGGCGTCGCGGGTCCGGGGCACCCCACTCGGGCGGAACTACACTGCTGTCGTTCGCGACTGGAGGCCCGTGTGTCAGCAGTCTGGGGAATCGACCGGGTCAGGCGGCCCACGGAGACCTCGAGCTTCGGGGTGTCACGGCGAGAAAGCCATGACGCCTCCAAGTTCTACGCCCGGTTCGAGCCGCCACGGCTCAGCGATGACGACGAGATCCGGGCCTGTACCGTCACTGACCAGCTGTTTTGTCACAACAGCCGGGACATGGCGGTGGTCGAGGACAAGAG
This sequence comes from uncultured Actinomycetota bacterium, assembly GCA_963792645.1. Classification (GTDB taxonomy): domain Bacteria; phylum Actinomycetota; class Acidimicrobiia; order Acidimicrobiales; family Palsa-688; genus CAWBWS01. The sequence continues at coordinate 160,477 of CAWBWS010000005.1, read as the reverse complement.
TGTGGCCCTGGTTGCCACGTCCCCTCCGTACTTCTCGGCCAAAGCGTACGAGGAGGCGATGGGGCAGGGCCACGTGCCCGGCTCCTACCTCGAGTACCTGGAGATGCTGCATGCCGTGTTCGGGGAGTGCAGCCGGGTCCTGGAGCCGGGCGGCCGGATCTGCGTGAACGTGGCCAACTTGGGTCGCAAGCCGTACCGGTCGCTGGGCAAGGACGTATGGGTGATTCTCGAGGACCTCGGTTTCCTGCCCCGGGCCGAGGTGATCTGGATCAAGGCCGCAGGATCGACCGGCAACTGCGCGTGGGGCTCCTGGATGTCAGCCTCCAATCCGTCGCTGCGGGACGTGACCGAACGGGTCCTCATCGCCAGCAAGGGCCGCTTCGACCGCTCGGTGCACTGGAAGCTGCGCCAGGCCCGCGGCCTGCCCTGGGAGTCGACGATCGCCAAGGAGGACTTCCTGGCGTGGACCTTGGACACCTGGGACATCCGCCCTGAGCGGGCCAGGCAGGTCGGCCATCCGGCGCCGTTCCCCGTGGAGCTGCCCCGTCGCCTGATCCAGCTGTACACCTATCGCGGTGACGTCGTGCTCGACCCCTTCATGGGGGCCGGTTCGACTGCCATCGCGGCGATCGGTGCGGATCGTCGCTACGTGGGCTTCGACACCGAGGCCGCCTACGTCGCACTGGCCCAGCACCGCATCGCCGAGGCCCGGGCGTCGCTGGTCGCCTGACCGAAAAGTCCGGTCGACCCTGGCCGGTGTCGGGGTAAGCTGACGACGTCAGCCACCCGGTGTCCCCGGCCTCCGGCGCGCAGCCCGGTGAGGTTGGCAGGCACTGCATGCTCGGTCCGCCACTGCGCCGGTGGGCTGCACATGGAGAAACTCGAATGCCGTCATACCGTTCACTCATGGCGCAGCCATCGTGGCGTCGCCTGTTCATCGCCTCCAGCGCGTCGCGGCTGCCGATCACCATGGGCGTCCTCGGACTTGTCCTCGCCGGCCGCCACCTTGGCTCCTTCGCCCTCGGTGCCCGGCTGGCCGCCCTCTACACCATCACCGGCGCGCTGTCCGCCGTCTGGCGGGGCCGCCGCATGGACCGCGGCGACCTGCGCGACGGCCTCCGGCGCGACGGCGCGGTCGTCGCCCTGATTGCGGCCGCCATGGCCATCAGCCTCCGCGCCCACGGCCCCACCGTCCTCGTCGCCGCACTGGCCGTCGCCCTGGGCGTGGCCCTGGCCGCCATTCCCGGCGGCTACCGGGCCATGGTGTCATCGATCGTTCCCGAATCGGAGGTCCACGGGGCCTACGCCCTTGACGCCGTCTGTGTCGAGGTGTGTTTCGTGACCGGCCCGGCCGTGGCCGCGGCCGCCGCCTGGTTCGCGGGCCCCGCCGGCATTTTCTCCGTCATAGCTGTCTGCGCCCTCGGCGGCTCGCTGGCGACCCACCAGCTGCCCTCGGTGCGGCGGACCGCGCCTGGCGGCGTCCCCGGCGTCGCGCCCTACCGGAACACGACCATGCAGGGCGTCCTCGCCGGCACGCTGGCGGTCGGAATGGCCCTGGGCGTGCTGGACGTGACCCTGCCCGCGCTGGCCGTGACCCTCGGTACCCGGGCGGCGGTCGGCGGCGTGTTCATCACTCTGATGTCCCTCGGCAGCGGGGTGGGCGGCCTGGTGCTTGGTCCCCGGGTGGCCAGGGGCGCCGGCATCGCCCGCCGGGCCGCCATCCTGCTCCTGCTCTTCGGGGTCATGGTGCTGCCGATCGCCGCCTCATCCAACGTCGGGGTGGTCCTGGTCGTGGCCTTCGTCGCGGGCGCTCCGTTCGCGCTGATGGCCACCTCGGCCAGCGTGCTCATCCAGCGCTCCATCGATCAGGCCCGCACCACCGAGGCGTTCTCCCTGCTCAACGCCGGTCTTCTGGCCGGCGCGGCCGCCGGGAGCGCCCTGGCGTCGACCCTGCTCGGCCCGGCCGGCGCCCGCGCCACCCTGCTGCTGGCCGGCGCCGGCCCGGTGCTCGGGGCGTGCGCCCTGCTGGCGGTCATGTCCGGCGGCCGGCAGCCGGCCTCCTTCGACGCCCTGAGCTGACTGAATGGCGCGCCAGATCTAAGTGGCGCGCCAATGTGGCAGCGGGCGTGCGGTTTGGCGCGCCGGCTGGGGAGGACGTGGCGACCGGTGGAGGAGGTGGCGCGCCAATGTGGCAGCCGGCGTGCGGTTTGGCGCGCCAGCTCTCCGGTGGCCCACCAATCTGGCAGCCGGCGTGCGGTTTGGCGCGCCGGCTCTCCGGTGGCCCGCTAGCCGTCCGCCCCGTCCGCCCCGTTCGCCCCGTCCGGCACCGGGGTGGCCATCAGGTGCTGGCGGAACCAGTCGAGGATGATCTCGGCCCGCATGATCCGGTGCTTCGGCGATCCCGACCGGGAGAGCTCGTGGCTCTCGCCCGGGAAACGGACCAGCTCCGGGTTGCGACCCAGCAGCCGGAGGGCGACGAACAGTTCCTCGGCCTGGCCGATCGGGCAGCGCAGATCGTCCTCGGAATGGATGAGCAGCATGGGCGTCGTCATCGCCTCGACATAGCTGACCGGCGATTGGCGCAGATAGGCACCCGGGTCGTCGAGATGGGACACGCCGACCAGGAAGCGGAACGACGGGGCCACGTCGGACGTCTGATCGAGAGCCAGCAGGTTGTTGGCCGCCCGCTCCGAGCAGGCGGCCTTGAAGCGGTCAGTGTGACCCACCATCCACGACGTCATGTAGCCGCCGTACGAGCCGCCCAGCACGCCCAGCCGGTCGGGGTCGACGAGGTCGAAACGTTCGACCGCGGCATCCACGACCGCTATCAGGTCGTCGTAGTCGACGCCGCCCCACCCCGACCCCGGATCGTCGGCCGCCTCCGGCCAGCGGATGGCCCGGGCCTCCGCCTCGCGGCCGTTCGAGGAGCCCCGCGGGTTGGCGTAGATCACCGCGAACCCGGCGCCCACCTGCAGCTGGAACTCGTCGAAGAACCGGTTGCCGTACTGGGCGTACGGTCCACCATGGACATTGAGCAGCGTGGCCCGAGGGCCGCTGCCCCCGGAGTCAGGCGGGGCCATGATCCACGCCTGCACCTGGTGGCCATCGGGTGCGGTGGCCGTGAACGGCACCGGTGAGGTCGGGTCGTGATCCTGGCTGAACCGCCGGCCCAGTTCGGTGAGCTGCCGCTCCTCACCGGTCTGGCGGTCCAGCACGAACAGCTCGGGTGTGGTCGAAGGCGTGGAGGCGCAGAAGACCAGCGTCGCGCCCCTCAAGTCGAACTCCGCCACCTCCCGATTTCCCCCCACCAGAGAGACCGGCCCGCCTGTTCGGGACCGGTACAGGTGGGTGTTGCCCTGGTCCTCGACCGTGTGCACCACGCCGTCGCCGTCCCAGACCGGTTCACGGGCGAAGGGGTAGGGGACGCAGTTGCGGTCCAGCCCGGTGGTCAGCAGCTCGGACGCCCCGGTATCCAGGTCGACGATCCCGATCTGGCCGTGACGGGGCTCGGATCGCGGTTCCGGAACGACATTGAACGCCAGCCGGGTGCCGTCCGGAGACCACGAGGGCGACCCGTACACATCGCCGGTCTCGGTCACCTGTCGGGGCTCCCCGCCCGACACCTCGGTGATCCACAGGTCAACCGCCCAATCCAGGTCCCACGTGTCGTGGCGGCCCGACGCGAACGCCAGGCGTGTCCCGTCCGGCGACCAACTCAAGCCGTCCACCTCGTACGGGCCGCACGTCACGGCCCGGGGCCGGGCCGACCCGTCGGCCGGTACCACGAACAGCTGACGAACCCGGTCCACCGTCCAGCCCACCGAATCGAGCCGGTAGTACAGCCGGTTGAGCCGCCGGGGCGGCTGGTCCCGGGCCTCCTTGGCCTTGGCGCCCTCTCCGGGCTCGCCGTACTGTTCCTCGTCCCGCAATCGGGCAAGAAAGGCCAGATGCGTCCCGTCGGGCGACCAGGCCAGGTCCTCGATGTCCTCGGGCCAGGTGGCGATCATCCGTACCTCGCCGGCCATACCGAACGGCGCCACATAGAGCTCGCAGCCCTGTTCGTCGGGCTGGGACCGGTGCGAGACGAACGCCAGCTCGTCACCACGAGGCGACCATCGGGGCCGGCCGTCCCGGTGCCGGCCGGACGTGAATGCCCGCGGCGGGGCCGTGCCGTCCACCGGGGCGACCCAAACCCGGCTGGCGTAGCGGTTGGCATCCACATCCACGGTCGTGACCGTGAACGCCACCCAGCGCCCATCGGGCCCTATCCGGGGCTCGGTCACGTTCACCAGATCGGCGAGATCTTTGGGCTGCATCATGGTCGCCATAGCGCCAGGCTGCCGCAACCGAGCCTCGGCCTCCACCCGCTGTCCCAGATTGGCCCCGTCGGCCGGCCAGGCGGCGACTAACCTTGTGGCCTGGCCCCGGTCGTGGTGATCCGACTCCGCCGGAGCCGCTTCGTCTGTCGACCCCATCGCCCCCAGTCGACGAGCCCGGAAGACGTCACCCTGAACCCTTGCATCTGTTCGTGACCGCAGTCAGCGCAGCCCGGTCCGCCTCCACCGGCGGCGTGCCGGCCGAGGAACGCTGATGCTGTTCCCCACCCTCTCGTTCGCCGCGTTCTTCATCGTCGTGCTGCCCGTCAGCTGGATCCTGATGCCGCACCGCAGCGCCTGGCGCCCGTTCATGGTCGCGGCCAGCTGGTTCTTCTACGGGGCCGCGGACTGGCGCTTCGTCCCGCTGCTTGCCGGGTCGACGGTCGTCAACCACCTGTTCGCCCGACAGATCTACCGGACGAGCGGCGCCCGGCGGAAGAAGGCCTGGACCACCGGGGCGGTCGTCACCAACCTGGCCGTGCTGGGCTGGTTCAAGTACGTCGGGTTCCTGTCGTTGAGCGGCCAGAGCATCCTGCGGTTCCTCGGAATGGGCGCCCACGTCCCACTGCCGGAAGTGATCCTGCCGGTGGGGATCTCCTTTTTCACCTTCCAGGCACTGAGCTACGTGATCGATACCGGCCGGGGCAAGGTGCAGCCGGTTTCGCTGTTGGATTTTGCCGTCTACCTGTCGTTCTTCCCCCACCTGGTGGCCGGTCCGATCGTGCGGGCGTCGGAGTTCCTGCCCCAGATCCGGGAGCGCATCGGCCCTCGGGTGGACCTCGGCAAGGCGTTCTGGCTGATCTCCGCCGGCCTGTTCAAGAAGGTGGTGATCGCCAGCTACCTCGGGACCTATGCGGCCGACCCGCTCTTCGGTTTCCCGCATCAGCACGCCGGCGTGGAGGCGCTGTTCGGGGTCTACGCCTACGCCATCCAGATCTACGCCGACTTCAGCGGCTACACCGACATCGCCATAGGCCTGGCCCTCCTTCTCGGGATCCGGTTTCCCCAGAATTTCAACGCCCCGTACTCCGCCTCGTCGCTGCAGGACTTCTGGCGGCGGTGGCACATGACCCTGTCCCGCTGGCTGCGCGATTACCTGTACATCCCGCTCGGCGGGAACCGGCGGGGCCGGCGCCGGACCTACATCAACGTCATGATCACCATGCTGCTGGGCGGCCTGTGGCACGGGGCGGCATGGACCTTCGTGGCATGGGGGGCGCTGCACGGGGGCGGCCTGGTGGTCGAGCGCTGGTGGCACGAGCGCCGGCAGCCGGCGACCCCCGTGCCGGCTACCACGACCGACGCGGCCGCGACGGACGCGGCCACGACGGACGCGGCCGGGCCGCCACGCCCGGCCCGGGTGCTCCCGGGCCTGGGCGCATCACTGCGGCGCCGCTGGTCGGCGGTCGCCGGGCGCCGGCAGAAGACCGAGGCGCCGGCGTGGCCGGGATTGCCCATCACGACCGGCAACGGGGCGTCGCCGGCCCCCGAACCGGCCGCAACCGCCGCGTCCGCCGCGACCGCCCAACCCGAGCCGGCCGCCACCGCCTCGGCGGCGCCGTACGGCCCGAGGCACCTGGCGTCGACCTCCGGCGTCCGCCCCGTCTCGACGGCCGTGGTGCAAAGGAGCGGGCCCCCGCCGGCGCCCGACCCGCCGGCCCCGCCCGCCCCGCCTCCGACCGACGCCACCCCCCCGCCTCCGGAGGCCGCCACGCCCCCACCCACGACTCGCCAGATCTGGGTCGGGCGACTGATCACCTTCCACTTCGTGTGCCTGGCCTGGATCTTCTTCCGGGCCAACTCGTTCCACAACGCCATGGAGGTGATCGGGCGCATCCTGGCGCTGGGCGGCAGCCACCGACCGTTCAACTGGAAGGTGGCGGCGGTGGTGGTGGCCGCGCTGGCCATCCAGTGCGGACCTCGGGGTTTCGCCGGCAAGATCCAGGCGGCGTACGCCAGGGCGCCGATGTGGCTCCAGGGTCTGGCCTTCGCCACCGTGCTCAGCGTCATCGACCTGCTCGGCCCGGCGGGCGTGTCGCCGTTCATCTACTTCCGGTTCTGACGGTTCTGACCCGTGGCCTCCAGACGCGCACGTGACACGAACGAGGGTCGCCGGCAGGCATCCGCCGGCCGGGCCATCGCCATCACCGTCATCGGCCTGCTAGTGGGGGCGCTGCTGAACGCCGACTCCCTGGTCGCCAGCATCGAGGGACAGTCGTTCGGCTCGACCCGCAACACCGAGCTCTCGCTGGCCCGCCCGGTGAAGACCGTCAGCCACTGGACGGGGCTCAACCTGCCGAGGAAGCTGGTCGACGACATCGCCAACGGCACCCCGGGGAGTGCTGGCGGCGGCCTGGCCTTGCCCCGGCCCCTCCCGACGACGACGACCCCGACCACCGCGGCCTCGGTCAACCCGCCCGAGACGCTCGTGCCCACGACCACCACCCTGCCGCCCAAGCGCACCCCGACCGCCCAGCAGCCGCTCAAGGTGTGGTTGGCCGGCGATTCACTCATGGGCACCATCGCCGAGTCCTACGCCGGCCACGAGAGCAGTGACCCCCTCGTCCACGTGACCAGCGATTTCCGGATCGGCACCGGACTGGCCCGGCCGGACGTCTACAACTGGCCCAACGCCATCAGCCAGGAGATGGCGAGTGTCAACCCCGATGTCGTCGTCCTGCTGTTCGGGGCCAATGACGACCAGGACATGGAGGCGGGCGGCCACCGTTTCAACCTCCAGAGCGAAGACTGGAGGGCCGAGTACGCTCGCCGCGTCCAGCAGGTGCTGGCCGCCACCAGCAACGGAGTGCGCCAGGTCATCTGGCTCGGCATTCCCGCCGTGCGCCGCCCCCGGCTCAACAAGACCAAGGACATGATCAACGCCGTGGTGGCCGCGGCCACCGCCCAGCACACCGGGGCCGGCTACGTCGACACGGGTGCCATGGTCGACAGCGCCGACGGCAGCTTCAGCACCTACCTGACCAACTCGAGCGGCAAGTCGGTCGCGGTGCGGGAGTCCGATGGCATCCATATGACCCTCGCCGGCGCCGACCGGGTCACGCCGAAGCTGATCGCCGACGTCGACCAGTATTGGGCGATACCGAGCTGACGACGTTACGTCGAATCCGGCCTGTCGACGGAGCCTGACGGGAAAATGCCTCCCACCGCGCTCGCAGCCGGCCGAGGAGGCATTTTCCCACCATGTAGTCGCAGCACCACCACTACCTGTCCGGGATCGGCGTCACCGGCGGGCCGAGTACGTCCGCCGGGCCGCCGATGGGACCGATCGGCAGGCCGCGCTCGGCTCGGTTGATGTCCTCCAGCTCCTGGCCGTGGGTTTCCGGGAACCAGATGGCGATGACGAAGATCATCAGAACCGGCCCCAGCACGAGGATGGCGACCACCTGGGGCAGGCTCCCGAGCAGGTGCTGGAGCAGGCCGCCCAGCAACAGGCTGGCCACCTCGCCGACCACGACCGCAATCGACACCGTGGAGGCGCCGAACGCCCTCAGCGGCGTCGGGAACAGCTCACTGGAGAACGCCCCCAGCGCCGGCCGGGCCCCGAGCGTCCCGGTCAGGGTGATGGCGATGGCCACGAAAAGGGCCGGCAGGCTGCGGGCCACGAAGAAGAAGTCGAGCGCCCCGAACACCGCCAGAGTGGCGAACGAGCACCCCACCAGCTTCCGGCCGAACCGGTCCGACAGCGCCCCGGCGGTCAGCAGCACGACGACGGCCGGCGTCCCGGCCCCGACCACCAACAGGCCGGTCGTGGCCCGGGAGACGTGGCGCTGGGTCTGCAGGAAGTCGGGGGCGAAGGTGGCGGCGTGGGTGGTCAATGCGCCGAGGAAGGCGGTCAGGCACAGCAGCATCAGCCAGTGGCGGTGGGGGGGATCGAGGATCTGACGCCAACGCTCGGCCAGCACGCCGCGTTGCCTGGCTTCGGAGAAGCGCCGGCTCTCCGGCAGCCGCCGGCGCACCACGGCCACCCCGAGCAGTGGCGGCAGGGCCAGGGCGTACAGCCACCGCCAAGACAGCCCGGCCGAGTACAGCAGGGCGCTGGTGCCGGTGCCCAGGGCGGCCAGCATGGCCAGCCACCCGAACCCGAACCCCCGGGCCTGGGCCGGCATCTCCTCGGCGATCATGGTCCACACCACCGCCTGCTCGGTTCCCAAAAACCCCCGGGCGAAGAACTGGCAGGCGGCGAACACCTCGATCGAGGGCGCCAGCGACGTCACACCCGTGGCCACCGTGTAGCCGAGGATCGACACCAGCAGGATGGCCCGCCGGCCGTGGCGGTCGGCCAGCCGGGTCAGGAACACGGCAGGCAGGACACCGACGAAGAGCAGGCTGACCCACAGCGAGGCGTCGGCCTGGGTCAACCCGAAGTCGTGACGAATCTGCGGCAGGGCCACGGCGATCAGGTTGAGGTCGTAACCCTGGAAGAACGATGCCGCGCCCAGCACGCCCAGCAGGAACCAGTGGTGGCGGTCGAGCTGCGACGCCGACCCCCGCACACTCTGCATTGCCAAGATCATGGTGGAAAAAGCCTCCCGGGTCTGCGCGTAGGCGTGGCGTGGGAATTGGCCGCCGGCGGGTACCGTCCTACCCGTGGCCTCGGTACCGGTGAACCTCGGGCTCGAGCCGCCCGAGCCGCCCGGCGAGCGCACCATCCCGGCCCGGGCCGCGTGGTGGGGACTGGCCGGCGTGGCGGTCGGCTTCGTCCTGTCCGGCATCCTCCAGGGGGTGGCGCTGCTGGCCTTCTCCGGAAGCGGCGCGGCGGAGATCCTGCTGGGTGAGGTTGGTCTCTGGTCCGGTTTCGGTGGGACCTGTGTGCTGGTCAGCCGTCGGTACGGCACCGGGTCTCTGGCCACGGACTTCGGACTGGCCGGTCGCGGGGTCGACCCTGCCTACGGCCTGGTGGCCCTGCTGGGCTGCTTCATCAGCGCTGCCGTCATCGGGAGCATCTTCGTCGGGACCCGGTTCCAGGGCAGCAACACCAACATCATCACCAGTCAGAAGGGCAACACGGTGGGCGTGGCGGTGGTGACCGTCATCACCGCAGTGGGGGCCCCGATCTTCGAGGAGCTCTTCTTCCGGGGCTTCCTGCGCCGGGCCCTGTCGTCGCGCTTCGGTGCCGTCGGCGCCATCTGGATGCAAGCCGGGTGCTTCGGCGTGGCCCACTACCAGTTCGCCCTCGGGCTGGGCAACGTGTCTATCGTGCTGGTGACCGCCGGGCTCGGCGTCGTCCTGGGCTACACCGCACATTTCACCGGCCGTTTGGGACCAGGAATACTCGCCCACGGGTTGTTCAATCTGTACGTGACCCTCAGCATCATCGGCCTCATCGGAGTTCAACTGTGACCACCCTGCCCTCCCCCCCAGAGTCACATCACCGCGACATCCAGGGCGGCGCGGCGCGCGCCGCTGTGCTCGGTGTCAGCGACGGCTTGGTGACCAACGTGTCGCTCATCCTGGGCGTGGCGGGTGCCAACGTCGCACCCGGGACGGTGCGCCTGAGCGGGCTGGCCGGCCTGGTGGCCGGCGCCTTCTCGATGGCGGCGGGCGAGTACGTGTCGATGAGGGCTCAGAAAGAACTGCTCGAGCGCGAGCTCCAGATGGAGGCCATCGAGCTTCGTCGGGCCCCCGAGGCGGAGAAGGCGGAGCTGGCCCAGCTCTACGAATCCCGCGGCGTCGACGCCGGCATCGCCGGTGAGCTGGCCGAGGAGATGATGCGCACGCCCGAGCTGGCGCTGCAGACCCACGCCCGGGAGGAGCTGGGGGTCAACCCCGACTCCCTCGGCAACCCGTTCCAGGCGGCCGGTGCCTCGGCGGCCAGCTTCGGGATCGGCGCCCTCGTACCGCTCATGCCGTGGTTCTTCCTGACCGGCGGCGTGGCCATCGCCATCTCCCTGGTGCTGGGCGGGATGGCGGCCATCCTGATCGGCATGGCCCTGGCCCGGGCGACCGGCCGGTCGGTTGTTCGGACCGTCTTCCGGCAGCTCCTCGTGACGGTCGCGGCGGCCGGCGTCACCTACGCCCTCGGGGCGCTGGTCGGCACCCACGTGGGCTAGGCGCTGTCGGTTGCGGCCGCACTGTCGCCGGAGGGGGTAGCGGTGGTCGCGGTCGCCGACCATGCCACGCCCTCCCGCCGAAACCGCTCCAGGATGCGGGTCCGCAGCTCCCGGGCCACCCGGAAATGCTCGCCCGCCGCGGTCTTGGCCACCACCCGCATCGTGACTCCGTCGGCGGCCACCGCCTGGACGCCGAGAACCGCCGGCGGTTCGAGGATGGCGTCCTTCCAGCCGTCCTCCGTGGCCAGGGCCGCCGCCTCCTCGGACGCCAGCTGCTCGGCCCGGGCCAGGTCGGTCCCGGGCGGGACCACGATGTCGACGACCGCCTGGTTGTAACCCTCCGAGCTGTTCCCGACCTTGCGGATCTCGCCGTTGGCGATGTACCAGACCATCCCGTCCAGGCCGCGGACCCGGGTGGTCCGCAGGCTGAGGCCCTCCACCGTCCCGGTGGTATCGCCGACCGTGATGCTGTCGCCCACCCCGTACTGGTCCTCGATCAGGATCAGGATCCCCGACAGGAAGTCCTTGACCAGCGACTGGGCGCCGAAGCCGACCGTGGCCCCGATCACCGTGGCGGTGGCCACGAACGGCGCCAGGTTGATGTTGACGATGCCCAGGACGGTGAGAAAGGCGACCATCCAGACCAGCACCCGGAAGATGCTGGCCAGCACCGCACCGATGGTCGCGGCCCGACTCTCGGCCCGCGGTGAGGTCAGCCGGAGCGGGGAGTGCATCTGCAGCGACCGGACCAGCCGGCGGCTGAGGCGGGGCATCAGCCGGGTGGTGACGAACGCCAGCACCAGCACCACGAGGATGCGCAGCAGGTTGGCGACGGTGTTGCTCCCTCCGAGCTTGTTGACGATCTCTTGGAAGGTCCCGCCGACGAGGATGGTCGTGGTCAGACGCATGGGCGAGGTGGGAACCAGCCTAGTGGCGACTGGCGTGGCCGGATGATCCCGGGGAGGATGGCGCCGCCCATGTCCCTTGATACCCGCGCCGATCAGACGGCAACCCGCCGGCCAGGGCTGCGCCGGTGGTCGGGGTGGATCGAGGCGGTCGTGCTGCTCGGTGCCTACGAGCTGTTCGACGTGGTCCGGGCCCACGTCCAGGGCCGGGCCGGGCCCAGCTTCCACCACGCCCAGCAGGTCATCCGGGCCGAGCAGTGGCTCGGCATCTTCCAGGAGGCCCGCATCCAGGGCTGGATGCTGCCGCATCACCTGATCATCCAGTTCTGGGACCTCTATTACGGGACGATCCATTTCGTCATCCCGCCGGTGGCCCTGTTCCTGCTCCACCGCCGGTGCCCGGCGCGTTACCGCCACCATCGCGACGCGCTCATCATCCTGTCGTTGCTCGGCCTGGCCTGGTTCTGGCTGTGGCCGCTGGCCCCGCCCCGCCTGCTACCGGCCCACTACCACTTCACCGACACCGCGTCGACGATCGGGGGCATGGGACCGGCCGACCGAGGGCGCTTGAAGGACGACAACCTGTACGCGGCCATGCCGAGCCTCCACGTGGCCTGGTCGGTGTGGAGCGCGGTGGTGCTGGTGCCGATCCTGCGTTCCAAGGGGACCAAGGTGCTGGCCGCCCTCTATCCGCTGCTCACCCTCACCGCGGTGGTCGTGACCGCCAACCACTACTTCCTCGACGGTGTGGGCGGGGTGGCCGTCCTGGCCGCCGGATGGATGCTCGCCATACCCCTCGACCGGCTGCGCAAAACCCGAGTCGTTCGGTCGACTTTAGGATCCGGCGGCGATAGGGTGGTTGACGGCCAAGACAACTGACTACTTCCCGAGGAGGAGGCTCATGGCAATCCAGCTCGGAGACGTCGCTCCCGACTTCACCGCCGATACCACCGAGGGCACCATCGGTTTCCACGAATGGCTGGGCGACGGATGGGGCGTACTGTTCTCGCACCCGAAGGACTTCACACCGGTTTGCACTACCGAGCTCGGAACGGTCGCCAAGCTGAAGGACGAGTTCGACCGGCGCAACACCAAGGTGCTGGCCGTCAGCGTCGATCCTCTCGAGTCCCACGAGACGTGGATCGACGACATCAACGACACGCAGCACACGACGGTCAACTTCCCGCTCATCGCCGACCCGGACCGCAAGGTGGCCGACCTGTACGGGATGATCCACCCCAACGCCAGCGACACCATGACCGTCCGGTCGGTCTTCGTGATCGGCCCCGACAAGAAGGTGAAGCTGACACTCACCTACCCGGCGGCGACCGGCCGGAACTTCCAGGAAATCCTCCGGGTCATCGACTCCCTGCAGCTGACCGCCAACTATCAGGTGGCCACCCCCGCAGACTGGAAGCAGGGCGAGGACGTCATCATCGTGCCCGCCGTCAGCGACGAGCAGGCCAAGGAGAAGTTCCCCCAAGGGTGGGACGCGCAGCGCCCCTACCTGCGGCTGACTCCGCAGCCCAACAAGTAGGCGGCAGGTCGCAGGAGGCGGGAAGTGGACGGGCGCAGCCGGGTGGGGGGACCGGCGGCGCCCGCCCCGCGCCAGTAACTTACCGTCGGGTAATATGTGAGGTAGTTCGCTCCCCAAGGAGGGCCCAATGCCCAATGCCGTCATCGTCGACGCCGTCCGCACCGCCGGCGGCAAGCGCAACGGCAAGCTGTCCGGCTGGCACCCGGTCGACCTGGCGGCCGAGACGCTCAAGGCGCTCGTCGAGCGCAACGACCTGGACCCGGCGCTGATCGACGACGTGATCATGGGCTGCGTCATGCAGGTCGGCGCCCAGGGCTCAACGTCGGCCGCAACGCGGTGCTGGCCGCCGGCTTCCCCGAGTCGGTCCCGGCCACGACCATCGACCGCCAGTGCGGATCCTCCCAGCAGAGCGCCCACTTCGCCGCCCAGGGCGTGATGGCCGGCGCCTACGACGTCGTCATCGCCGCCGGCGTCGAGGTCATGAGCCTGGTGCCGATGGGCGCCTCGATGATGGCCCCCAACGCCGGCTCCCCGTTCGGGCCGAGGTGATGCAGCGCTACGAGCCGATCGGCGGCCTGGTGCCGCAGGGCATCTCGGCCGAGCTGATCGCCGACAAGTGGGACCTGTCCCGCGACGACCTCGACGCCTTCGGCGCCCGGAGCCAGCGACTGGCCCTACAGGCCACCGACGAGGGCCGCTTCGACCGCGAGATCGTCCCGGTCGCCATCCAGGCCCGTGACAAGGAGACCGGCCAGATCATCGAGTCGGACGAGCCGTTCACCCGGGACGAGGGCATCCGGCCCGGCACCACCGTCGAGACGCTGGCCAACCTCAAGCCGGCGTTCAAGCCCGACGGCAAGGTGACGGCCGGCAACTCATCGCAGATCACCGACGGCGCGTCCGCCGTGCTGATCATGAGCGAGGAGCGGGCCAGCGCCCTGGGCTCACCCCCCGGGCCCGGTTCCACACCTTCGCCCTGGCCGGCGTCGATCCCGTCACCATGCTGACCGGCCCCATCCCGGCCACGGCCAAGGTGCTCGAGCGGGCCAAGCTGACCCTCGACGACATGGACCTGATCGAGATCAACGAGGCCTTCGCCTCGGTCGTGCTGGCCTGGGAGAAGGAGCACCACCCCGACATGAGCCGGGTCAACGTCAACGGCGGCGCCATCGCCCTCGGCCACCCCCTCGGGGCGTCCGGCACCAAGCTGATGGCCACCCTGCTCAACGAGCTCGAGCGCACCGGCGGCCGCTACGGGCTGCAGACCATGTGCGAGGGCGGCGGCATGGCCAACGCCACCATCATCGAGCGGCTGGGGTAACCCCGTCGTACCCTGAACACATGGTGCTGAAGATCATCGTGGCGGTGGTCGCCTTCATGGTGATCATGCGCATCGGCATCTTCTTCGTCCGCGCCCTGGGTACCGACGTCAAGGTCCCGGTCGAGGGCGAGCTGCGCCAGGTCAATCTGCGGTACCAGTGCACCATCTGCGGCACCGAGGTGAAGATGACCAAGGCCGGCGAGGAACTGCCCGAAGCACCTCGGCACTGCATGGAGGACATGCAGCTGATGAGCCCGGTGATCGAGTGACGTTATCCCCAGACTGTGGATAATCCTGGGGAGGGTCACACTGCTGTAACTTCAAGCACCCCGGGATTTCATCTGTAGCGGGTGGCGGTAATGAAGCCGCACGTGATCAGGCCCAGCCCGACGAGCAGGTACGGATTCTTGGCCCCGCCGGGCAGCAACCCAGGTAGTTGCACAGGATCACCAGCATCCCGCCGATGAGGAACGCCAGCAGCAGGACGAGCACCCAGGGCGGGCTGGACTTGTAGGCCTTCGGCACGGGCGGCGTGTAACGGCCCGACGTCACCGGCGCCCGCACCGGGGCCTTGGGCCCGCCCTTGGGCGTGACCCGACCGGTTGTCCCCTTCTTGTTCGGTGTGGGGGCGGACTTGGTCCGGCGAGCCATAACGGGAGGATACCGAAATGCGGGCGCCGCCGACCTCCCCCCCGCTTACACTCCCCGGCGTGGCCGCCCGGATCCTCGTGCTCGACAACTACGACAGCTTCGTCTACAACCTGGTCCAGTACCTGGGCGAGCTGGGCGCCGACCCGGTGGTGCTCCGCCATGACGCCATCGACCTTGACGGGATGCGCTCGTTCCGGCCGGACGGCGTGCTGATCTCGCCCGGACCCGGCCGCCCGACCGACGCCGGGATCTCCAACCAGGTCATCGCCGAACTGGGGGATGACATACCGATTCTCGGTGTGTGCCTCGGTCACCAGTGCATCGGGGAGGTGTTCGGCGGGACCGTGGTCCCGGCGGCCACGATCATGCACGGCAAGACGTCGGTCATCCACCACGACGGGCGCGGCGTGCTGACCGGTCTCCCCGACCCGTTCACCGCCACCCGGTACCACTCGCTGGTTGTCGATCCGGCCTCGGTACCACCGGAGCTGGAGGTGACGGCGTGGGCCGAGGACGGGACGGTCATGGGCGTCCGCCACCGGGAGCGGCCCATCGAAGGGGTCCAGTTCCACCCCGAGTCCATCCTCACGGCCGAAGGTCACCAGCTGATCGAGAATTGGCTGGCCGGGTGTACGGAGAGGACCGCCGCCCCGCTCTAGGTCGAGGTGGTGTGGGGCAGGGTGGTAGTGGAGAACACGAACTGGCCCACGCTGATGATCACCGATGACGGCTTGGTGCTCACCGTGCCCACCGGGTTCTGACTGACAACCACCCCGTCCTTGGTCGGGTCGAGGGTCGTGACGTTCCTGACCACCACGTTGAAGCCGGCGGCCGAGAGCGTGGCCTGGGCGGCCGCCGACGGCTGGCCCCTGGTGTCGGGGACGGTCACCTGGGGCGCTCCGCTCGAAACGTAGACGGTCACACTCGATCCCTTGGCCACCGTGCTGCCGGCCGCCGGCGAGGTGCGGGTCACCCGGCCCGGCGCGACCGTGTCGGACGGTTCGCTCTGGGTCCGGGCCACCAACCCGAGCGCCCCGAGGTCGTTGCCGGCGGTGACCGGATCCTTGTTGGCCTCGTTGGGGATGGTCACGGTGGCTATCGGCGCCGGTCCCGACGAAACGGTCAGGCTGACCGTCCCGCCCTTGGCCAGTGAGCTACCGCCGGCCGGGTTCTGGTCGATCACCGTGTTGGCGGGGACGGTCGAAGAGCTCTGGGGCTGGGTCGTCACCACGAAGCCGGCCGCCTGCAGGTTGCTGGTCGCGGTCTGGGCGTCCTGGCCCCGGACATCGGGGACCAGAGCGGTCGGCGGGGCGGTGCTCACCGTCAGGTTGACGGTCGAGCCCTTTTTGACCGTCGTCCCAACGGCCGGGCTGCTAGCCGTCACCGTACCGGTCGGGGCAGACGGCTTGGACTTGAGCCCCAGTCCCGACAGCTCGGTCTGGACGTCGGCGACGGGCTTGCCGATGATGTCGTTGGGGATGGTCACCTGGGATGCGGTCGACGAGCCGAACACGCCGAGCTGCTTGCCGAGAAGGAACAACAGCCCGGCCAGCACGATCAGCATGAGGGCCAGGATGGCCACGTAGGCCCCGCTGCGCCGGCCGGTCTCGGGTCCCATGTCCTCGGGCGGCCTGCCGCCGGCCACCGGTACCGTCCGGGTGGCGCGGTAACCGGGTTGCACCCGTGTGGCGTCGACCAGGGTGGCCTGCGGGACGGGCGCCGCCAGCACGCTGCTGCCCTGCACATAACGGGTGAGGTCGGCCCGCATCTCCTGGGCCGTCTGGTAGCGCTGCGCCGGGTCCTTGGCCATGGCCTGGAGGATGATCGCCTCGAGCGACGCCGGAACGGCCCGGTTCACCTGGCTGGGAGGAATGGCCTCCTCGCGCACGTGCTTGTAGGCGATGGCGACCGGGTTGTCGCCGGCGAAGGGGGGCCGGCCCGTCACCATCTCGTAGAGGACCACGCCCAATGAGTAGATGTCGCTGCGGGCGTCCACCGGATGGCCCTGCGCCTGCTCGGGAGAGAAATAGGTGGCCGTCCCCATGACCGTCCCGGCCTGGGTCAGGCCCTCCTTGGCGCCGATGGCCCGGGCGATGCCGAAGTCGGTCACCTTGACCTGGCCCACCTTGTCGATCAGCACGTTGGCCGGCTTGATGTCGCGATGGATGACGCCGTGGGTGTGGGCGAAGGTCAGGGCGGCCGCCACCTCGGCGGCGATCCCCGCCGCCTGGTCGGCGTCCAAGGGACCCTGGCGCAGCATCTGGGCCAGGGTGCGGCCGTCGATGTACTCCATGACGATGAAGTAGGTGTGCTCGCCCTCGCCCCAGTCGTAGATCGACACGATGTTGGGATGGGAGAGGTTGGCGGCCGCCTGGGCCTCCCGGCGGAACCGCTCCACGAACGAGCGGTCGACCGACAACTCGGGGAACAGCACCTTGAGCGCCACCGGCCGGTCGAGCAGCAGGTCCTTGGCCAGGTATACCTGGGCCATGCCGCCCCGGGCCACGTGGCGGACCAGCTCGTAGCGCTCGTTGAACACGCGCGCCACCGGCGGTTGGCCTCCCGTCCCGGCCGGCCTCGGTGGGCCCTGCTGCGTCATTGTTGCGTCACCTGATCGAGAGCCTAGGGGCCTTGCAGCGCGGCCTGGAGTACAGCCTTGGCGATCGGGGCGGCGATGACGCCACCGGTGGCCTCGCCGCCTTCGGGCTGGTTCTCGACCAGGACGGCGACCGCCACTCTGGGCTGGGGCGCCGGGGCGAAGCAGACGAACCAGGCGTGGATGGTGTTGGTTCCGGTCTGGGCGGTCCCGGTCTTGCCGGCCACGACCACTCCGGGGATCTGGGCCGCGGTGCCGGTGCCCGACTGGACGACCGACGTCATCAACTGGGTCATGGAGGCGGCGGTTTGCGGCGATGTGGCGGTGAGCCACGGGGACGGGTTGTAGGTCCGCACCTCCTTGCCCTGGGAGTCGGTGACCTTGGCCAGCACGTGGGGCTTCATCATCACGCCGCCGTTGGCGATGGCGCCGGCCACCATGGCCATCTGGAGAGGTACGGCCTGCACGTTCTGCTGGCCGATCGCCGACTTGGCCAGGCCGGGCAGGTCACGGGCGAAGGAGCCGGCCGGGGGAAAGACCGACTTGGCCACCTCGGGCAGGTCGAGCGGTGGCGCCTGGTTGAAGCCGTAACTGTTGGCCTCGGATGACAGCTTGTCCGCCCCCAGGTCGAGTCCGATGGCTGCGAACCCGCTGTTGCACGACACCCGGAACAGGTCGGGCAGCACCCCGCCGCACACCTCACCGCCGAAGTTGCGCAGCACCTGACCGCCGGCGTTGGGCAACGGCAGCGCGTTCAGCGTTGGGTAGGCCTTGGTCGCCAGGTCGGGACTGCGGTCGAAGACCGCCGATGCGGTGATCATCTTGAACGTCGATCCCGGAAAGAACCGCTGCCGGAAGCTGGCGGCCAAGAGCGGCTGGTCGGCGCCGGCCTTCTCGGCCTCCCAGTAGGAGCGGACCACATTGGGGTCGTGGACGGCCAGCGGTCCTGGGTCGTAGCTGGGGTTGCTCCACATGGCCAGGATGGCCCCGGTCGTGGGGTCGAGCGCCACCACCGCCCCCTTGCGGGTACCGAGCCTGTCCTTGGCCACCTGCTGGAGCTTGTTGGACAGGGTCAGGGTCACCGTCTGGCTCTTGTCCTGTTTGACGGTGAGATCCTTCAGGCTGTGCGGCAGCTGGAAGGGACTGTTGGCGCCGGTCAGATCGGCGTCGAATGTCCGCTCCGCTCCCTCCAGGCCATAGGTGTAGGAGAAGTATCCGGTCAGCTGGCCGAAAAGGTCTTTGGTGGGATAGACCCGGAGGTACTTGAGCGAGTCCGTCGTGGGCTCCGAGTGGGCCAATACCACGGCGTCGGATGTGACGATGTCGCCCCGCTTGGTGGTGATCTTGGACAGGACCAGGCGGGTGTTCAGCGGGTTGTGGCTGAGACCACTGGCCCGGACCACCTGGAGGTAGTTGAGCTGCAGGAACAACGCCCCGAACAGCACGATCATGCCCACGCCCAGGATGCGGATCTGGCGGTTCATGTCGCCACCGTCAGATCGGCGGGCGCCGGCAGCGGGGTGGACGAGTCGTTGCTGATCCGAAGGAGCAGAGCCAGGGCGATGTAGTTGGCGATGAGGCTGCTGCCGCCGTAGCTGACGAACGGCAATGTGATACCGGTAAGCGGGATGATCCGGGTCACGCCGGCGATGATGACGAAGGTCTGGATGCCGATGACCAGGGACAGGCCGGTCGCCAGCAGCTTCTCGAAGTCGCGCTCGCAGCGCACCGCGATCCGCAGCCCGGTGCCCACCATCAGCAGGTAGGAGGCCAGCAGCGCTGATGCGCCGAACAGGCCCAGCTCCTCGGCGATGGCCGCGAAGATGAAGTCGGTCGACACGGCCGGGATGCGCTGCGGGCTGCCCAGCCCGGGACCGTCGCCGAACACCCCCCCGGCACCGATGGCGAACCAGGCCTGGACGATCTGGTACCCGCGTGTCAGGCCCCTCGAGTTGTAGAACAGCCACGGGTTGCGCCAGACCTGGATCCGGCCCTTGGTGTGGGCGATGTACTTGAAGGCGAACAACGACCCGGCGGCGAACAGGCCGGCGCCGAGCCCGAGGTAGGCCCGCCGGTTGGTCGCCACCCAGAGCATGCCGATGAACATGGCGAAGAAGAGGAACGACGAGCCGAGGTCGTTCTCGAACAGGAAGATCAGCAGCGACAGGCCCCAGGCCGCCAACACGGGCGCGATGTACTTCGGATCCAGGACCATGAACCGCCCGATGCGCAGGGTGCCCCGGGACAGCAGCTCGGCCCGCTCGACCATGTAGGAGGCGAAGAAGATGGCCAGCGCGATCTTGGCCAGCTCGCCGGGCTGGAAGGTGGCCGGGCCGACCCGGATCCAGAGCCGGGCGCCGTTGATGTTCTGGCCGATTCCCGGCAGCAGCGGCATCAGGAGCAGCCCGATTCCGGCGGCCGCGAACAGATATCTGTAGCGCTCCAGGTCCCGGGCCCGGCGCACGAAGATCAGCGTGGCGATGAACGCCCCGATGCCCAGCGCCGTCCACATGGCCTGCAGCCCGGCCTGCTGGCGGTTCAGCCGGGCGATGAAGACGTACCCGATCCCGTTGAGCAGGGCGGCGGTCGGCAGGAGGATGGGGTCGGCGTAGGGCGCCAGCCGGCGCATGGCCATATGCGCCAGCAGCAAGAGGCCGCACACGATGCCCAGGAACGGGCCGATGTTGGCCGGCATCGACCCGGCCTTGCCCAGGCTGGCCAGCACGTACAGCCCGGCGGTGAGCATGACGGCCAGCACGATGAGCCCGAGCTCGGTCCGCCGGCGGGCGGGCAGGCGGGTGGTGGTGGCGATCACCGGCGCGGTCCATCCGTTCGACAGTTAGGCGCGCTGATAGCGCGGCCAAGTGACGAACGGATTCGCGGCGGCGGTCATTTGACGGTCGTCGGCGGGGCGATGGTCGTGGTCGCCGGGGCCACGGTCGTGGGGGGCGCCTGGGCGGCCTGGCTCTGGGCTTCGGACTTCAGGCTGGCCACGTACTGGCGGGCCTGGCTCACCGATGCCTCCTCCTTGCCGTTCTGCAGGTCGCTCAGCCGGAAGGGCAGCACCTCGTTGGTCTTGACCCCGGTGTGCTGCACGACGGTGGGCTGGAACCAGAGGAGGCCGCCGGGGCGGCCCCGGTAGATGGTCAGCTCGGAGTGATCGAGGCCGACGAAGTAGCTGCCCCGGGCGTACCACCCGACCGCCACGACCGCCCCCCCGATGAGCAGCAGCAGAAGGGCGATGAAGCCCACGACCCGCATGGTGATGAGGCGCTGCCTGGGCGCCGAGGTCGCCGGTGCGTCGCGTCCCGGCCCCAGCCCCCACGACCGCCGGCATCAGCGCCGGCGAGGCCTTTTCCCCCCGTTGTCTCGTACTGCGGGGTCGTGGCGATGATGGGCCCGGGCGCGGCGGCCAGCGCTGCGGAGGAGGTCAGGGCCAGGTCGTCGTCGTCGACCACGTCGATGATGACGACGGTGATGTTGTCGCTTCCGCCCTTGGCCTTGGCCTCGGCCACCAGCTCCCGGGCCGCCTGCCCCGGATCGGCGAAGCGTCTCAGCACACTGGCCACCTGGCTGTCGTTGAGCTCCCGAGACAGGCCGTCGCTGCACAGCAGCAGCCGGTCGCCGCGCATGGGGAGCAGCTGGATCTCGTCGACGCCGACATCGGAGTCGACGCCGAGGGCCCGGGTGAGGACGTGGCGCTGGGGGTGCACCGTGGCCTCGACCTCGGAGAGCTGCCCGTCGTCGACCAGTTCCTGGACCAGGCTGTGGTCGGTCGTGAGCTGCTCCAGCTCGCCGCCGCGGAGCAGGTAGACACGGGAGTCTCCGACGTTGACGATGGCCAGCCGGTCCTCGCCGTCCTCATCGACCAGCGCCACGGCCACCAGCGTGGTGCCCATGCCCCGCAGCTCGGAGTCGGCCTGGGCCCGGTCCCAGATCGAGCGGTTGGCCGCCTCGGCGGCGGCCAGCAGGCCGTCGCCGGTCGGGTCCTTGTCGAACGCGGAGCGCAGCGCCTCGACCGCGGTCAGGGCCGCCACCTCGCCGGCGGCGTGGCCGCCCATCCCGTCGGCGACCGCGAACAGCGGTGACTCGACCAGCAGCTGGTCCTGATTGGTGGTCCGCACGTTGCCGATGTCGGTCGCCGACCCGGCGCGCAGGGTCGTCATCGGGACAGCTCGAGCACGGTCTTGCCGATCTGCAGCTGATCGCCCTTGCGCAGCGCCATCGGGCGAGCTCACCGGGCGTTGGTTGACGAACGTCCCGTTGGTCGAGCCCAGATCCTCGACGTAGAGCGCCCCGTCCCGGCGGAACACACGGGCGTGCAGCTGGGACACGAACGTGTCGTCCGGGAGCGACACCCCACACCCTGACGCCCGGCCGACGGTGAGCTCGTCACCCAGGTCGAAGGCCTGGCCGAGCATGTCGGGGGGTGCGCGGACGACAAGGCGTTCGGAGCCGGCCCGTCCTCCCGGGGCTCGCCGGTCCACCCGGGGGGCGGCTGCCCGCCGCCCCTGGGGCACGGCGACCATCTGAACGGCCTTGGGCTCGCGGAGCTCGGTCCAGACCGCTCTGATCACCCGGAAGAAGAACAGGTACAGCAGACCGAGAAAGATGAATTTGAGGACGGCGAGCAGCGACTCCGGCACTGCCCTACTGCGCCTCGTATCTCAGATGGGTCGCACCGATGGTGATGTCGTCACCATGCGGCCAACCGATGGTTTTGAATGCCGACTCCGTTCACCTTGGTTCCGTTGGTACTGCCCAGATCGATCACCACGTGACCACCGCCGCCGTCGGTCGACGGCCGGATCTCGACGTGTCGCCGGCTGGCGTTGGCGTCGGCCAGCACCACGTCGCACTCTGGCAGCCGGCCCACGGTGACCGGCGTCGACCCGAGGGCGATGCGGCTGCCGTCTGGCAGGAGCAGCTGGGCCGGGCCACCGTCGGCGGCGCGCATCTCGCTGGAGATGAGCAGCATGCCGGGTGACAGGTCGGGATCGGTGCCCAGTTCGACGGTGACGGCGCCCAGGAAGAGGTAGTTCTCGGCCCGGGCGTGGTCCCGGGCCACCGAGACCAGCTCGTCGACCAGCTCGTCGGAGATGGGCTCGAGCCGGGACCGGTCGGCCGAGGACAGGGAGATGGTGAAATGGTTGGGGGCCAGCGTGCCGCGGGGTGCCACGGTGCGTTGCAGATCCATCTCACGGGTCATCCGGCGGCCGATCTCGACCGGCTGCAGGCCGCTTCGAAAGGCCTTGGCGAAGGCGCCTTCGACGAGTCGCTCGAGCCGGCGCTCGAACTGCTGGAGTCCCATGATCAGCCATGATGCTACCCAGCCCCAACCGGCCGGTATCAGCGACCCGGACGGGGCGACACTGGGCTAGCCTTTGCAGTTCCACTCGGGCGAGTGGCGGAATAGGCAGACGCGCAGGATTCAGGTTCCTGTGTCCGAAAGGATGTGGGGGTTCAAGTCCCCCCTCGCCCACCGGGTTGGCCTGGGGTTTTGTGAGTGGCGGGATCGGGCGAGGGTTTGGTGGGCGTCTCGGGGGTCCGCAGGTCACGCGTAGGACACAGGAACCGGCTCAGGTCGTGGTGATGGTCCGGCGGACCAGCGCCTCGTAGTCCTCGATGGCGCCGGGGAGCACGACGGAGGCGGACGACCGGCCTGGCCGGCTTGTCGACGATCTCGACGACCTGGGCGACCGCCGGTGCATCGGAATCGCCGGTGACCACGAGCGGCGCCGGGCTCGATCGGCGACGGGTCGCGGGCCTCGGCGAGGAACGTCCAGACGTAGCCGGTCTCGTCCTCGTCCATGAGGTCGCAGCTGATGTCGACGGTGAACGGTCACCTCCTTCGCGGTCGTTTCCAATGGCACGGGTTGGCCTGGGCCGGGCGGAGGGCGTCGAGCAGGCGAACCAGCTCGCTCTCGTCGGCGACAGCCAGCCGGGCGGTGAAGTGGGGCCGGCGGAACGACGGCAGGAGGGGCCAAGCCGGCTTCTACGAGCTGGCCGGCCTGGGTAGGTGGACGGCCCGGTAGGAGGCGAAGCGGCGAAGCAGCGTATAGAGCGAGCATGGTCCGACGGCGCTCGAGCGCACACAGAAGACGGAGACGCCCCGGATGGGGTCTCCGTCGAGCATGAAGGCCCGGTGCGTCCGGCGAGCGTGCTCCGCGAGTCTCGGCAGGTCGCTCGGGCCGCCGGGCGACGACCACGCTGTCGGCCGGAGCCGGCTCGGATCGCAGCTGGGGGCGAAGCTCCTGGCGTCGCCGGTGGATCGCTCATCCCCGCGTACGGTCGCCCGTGAGTGGGACGACCGGGGCGTCGATGTCTCGTTGTGAGAGCAGGCGCAGCGAGGGTCGCCGCGTGATCGGCGTCGAACTCCAGGGCCACGGCCGCACACCCGACACCGGCCGCGCCATGTCGATCGAGCAGTTCGCTGACGACGTCGCCGAGCTGATTGACCGGGTCGCGGGCGGCGGGCCCGTCGACGTGTGGGGCTACAGCCTCGGAGCCCTCACCGCCACGAGCCTCGCCGTGCGCCACCCGGCCACGGTCCGCCGCCTCGTGCTCGCCGCCTCGAACATCCGCCCCGACGGCTATCACCCCGAGATCACCGCACCCGAACAGGACGACCCGCGCCTACCGACCGAGGAGGAGTTCGCCGCCTGGAAGGCCGACTACGAAGCGGTGGCGCCGAACCCGGACGGCCTCCTCCCGTTCCTCGAGCGCCTGCAGCCGGTGGTCCACGACATGGCCGGCTGGACCGCCGACGAGATCCGCTCGATCACCGCCTCCACGTGCCTCGTGATCGGCGATCAGGACTTCGTCCGCCTCGACCACGCCGCCGAGATGCTCGACCTCTTCCCCGACTGTCGGCTCGCCGTCCTGCCCGCCACGCGCCACACCGAGGTCATGCAGCGCACCGACGAGCTCCGGGCACTCGTGGGCCCCTTCCTCTCGTAGCGCGCGTCGTCCAGCGGACCTGCGGGCCCGGCCTCATGCCCGGAGGACCTTCTCCATGGGCCGGCCCTTCGCGAGCTCGTCGACCAGCTTGTCGAGGTAGCGGATCTTCTGCATCAGGGGATGGTCGAGGTTCTCGACCCGAACACCGCACACGGTCCCGGTGATGCACGAGGCGTTGGGGTTCAGCTCGGCCTCGGCGAAGAACGACTCTGAATGTCGTGTCCGCAACAAGCACGGCCTGCAACTGGTGTCGTCATAGCCGGTGAGCCACTCGATCACCTGATCGAGCTCGGCCTTCGTGCGGCCCGCGCTCCACCTTCGCCACGCAGTGCGGGTAGACCGACGAGACGCTGGTCGTGACGATCCGGTGCAGCACCGTAAGGCTAGAGCGGCGCAATGCCGACGACCTTCGCTAGGCCCGATGACGTGGTCCGAGCCACGAGTCGTCTCGGGTCCGGAAGGGCAAGTTGGGCGCCAGCGACGGTGTCAGGGTCACCCACGACACGAGCACGTCCCATCCCATCGGCCGTTAATCGCGTCGACGCCGTCCCCTGCGTCAGACAAACCCACCCGATGCAGGAGAATGGAAGCGATGGCACACATCAAGACGTTCGACCACATCGGCATCACGGTCGCCGATCTCGACCTGGTCACGGCGTTCTTCGTCGGACTGGGCCTCGAGGTCGAGGGTCGGACCTTCGTGGAGGGCAAGTTCCTGGACACCGTCTGCGGTATTCCGGATTCGCGCACGGAGATCGTGATGCTGCGCCCGCCCGACGGCGGAACGCGGCTCGAGCTCTCGAGCTTCGTCCGGCCGGATCACGTTCCCGGATCACCCGCCGCCATGGCCAACGAGCTGGGCCTGCGCAACGTGTGCTTCGAGGTCGATGACCTTTTCAGGATCGTCGACGACCTCGCCGCCGCGGGCTACGGGCTGGTGGGCGGCATCGGCGAGTTCGAGGACACCTGGCGGATGACCTACGTCCGAGGCCCCGAGGGGATCATCGTGGCGCTGGCCCAGCCCATCAGCTGACAGGACTCGTCGCCCGCACACGAGGCGTCGCTGCCGAACCACTTCCGCGAGAACGCTCTTGCGCCGCAGCAAGAGCCGCTCCCCTGCGCCCCCGAAGCGGCGGAGAGAGTCACGCGGCCAGCGCTTTGGTGACATCTTGTCGACGAGCGTAACCGGACAATTCTTCGTGGATCGGTGGCGCGCAGGAAGTCCGCGCGATCGGCATCACATACCGCCGGACGCGACCGACGGCTGTGGTGGAGTGGAGCACGTGAGATGCTTGCAGTCGCGAGGGCGGCCGAACGGCACACATTTGGGTGTGTGGACAGGTCACGGTCACGAGACAATTCGGTATCGGATGTGTGTGGCCTCTGGGGTGTCGATCACTCGAACGATCTCCAACTCAACCCTCGCTGGCAAGAATTCGAAAAGGCGGCGCCCACCACCGAACAAGACCGGGACCTGGTGGATCTGCAACTCGTCGAGGACACCTGCGGCGAGCGCTGTCTGCGCCGTATAAGCGCCATGGACCAGCACATCGCTCTCACCTGCGGCGGCCTTCGCCTGTGCCATCGCACTAGCGATCCCATCGGTCACATAGGTCACCAATGGATACTTGGCGACCGCCGGGCCGGGCGGCCGGTGGCTGGGCACGAAGATGGGGACGCCACGGTGGTGGTCACCGCCCCAGTGATCGACCTGCTCCACGGTATTGCGACCGGACAGAACGGCGCCGGTCTCCTTGGCCTCTTCCAGAAATTGAGCGCCAATTCCGGATGCGTCGACGGTCTCGGCTGTCGGCCCAGCGTCCGACGCAAACCCGTACCACTCGTGGAGCCGCATGAAGCCGTCGCCGCCGGGATTGCCCGGTTCGTCGTTGGGGCCAGCGATGTACCCGTCAAGAGACATCGACATGTAGAGGACTGCTCTAGACATTAGCGCTCCAATCTCGTAGTTGCAGAACAGACGAGGCGTCGTGGAACGAATCATCGATGAATCTGTGTTGTGACCCACGGCGCCGGGCTCAGGGAAGCTGGCGCCGCGGTCGCGAGCGCACCTCGAGGGGCACGGTGCCGTGTGCGCGAGCGGATTGCACGCTCCTGTCCGTGGTCGGCGCGCGATTCCGATGAGTTCTCGCCTTGACCGGCGTCTCAAACTCCGGCAACTGATGAGCTGCTCGCGACGAGCGTGACGAAGGGAGGTGGCCTGCGGCCGGTCGAGGTGCAGATGGCGAAGAATGACGAGGTGGTGATCTGGAAGGTCGCCTCGCTGCGCGAAGCCGGCACCCGATGAGGACACTGCACCCCGGCCTACGTGTCGCCGATCGCGACCCGTCGCTCGCGTTCTACACTGCCGTCGGCTACGAAGTCGTCGTCCAATGGCCCCCCGCTCACGCCGACGGCACCACGGTCTCGGACTGGGCCGAATGAGCCGGACCCAGCCCTGCAGCCGGCGACCGCGGGCATCCCCCGATGAGTGCCGGTAGGTGGCAGGCGCAGAACGAGACACCGGATGGCAAGCAGCCATCGGAGACGCCACCCGCCCGATCGACGACTCGGCGTACCAGGGTTCGGGTGCACTGCGTCGGATGCCGATCCCGCTACGCGGCCAGAGGTGGTCAGTCCCGTGACCGTGCGTTTGGGGAGACGATGGCGGACACAGTCTTGCGGCCGAGGCCGGAGACGTCGGCGAGTTGACGGATCGACACACCGGCGCGATGGGCGACCCGAATCATGTCGTCACGGATCCGTACCTCCTTGGCGGCCCTTTCGGCGCTGAGGCCGACGACGACGAGAGCGGCGCCGGCCTCGCCCTCCTCGGCGCCCCTGTACCTGTCCATCGCGGCTGTCACCGCGGACACCTCGGCGTCGGAATAGCTCATGGTTCCTCCCGGAGGGCGAGAGCGAGTTTGTCCCGAATTGCCATAAGAAGCGGTACTCGGCGTGACATCTCGCCTCTGGCCTCGGCGTCGTTCAGGTGCGCCAATGTCATCCCGAGAAGTTCCAGCGCTTCGACGCGTGCAAACTCGACGCTGATCACTGGTTCCAATGTAGCCACTACTGGTCCGGCAGGGACCACAGGGGAGAATGGTGAACGGTCCTGCGACGCTCCCGTGGTGTCGCTCGGCAGCTCGAAGCGCGATCTCCACGCGCTCGGTTGCCGACCTCCCCTCACTCGAGGCGAGCGATCCAAGGTCGATCGGCGTCCCCCGATCCGATGGCGTCATAGGCGATCGCACACTTCGATACGCTCAGGTGGGAGCAGATCCGAAAGGCGCGACCTTCGGCGCCTACGAGCACATGCCACAACTCGTCGTCGTCGGACGAGGGCAGCAACTCGTCAGCATATTCTTTCAAGAACATCCTCAATCCCCGCGAAGGTCTCGAACAAGGAACCGCTCAACGTCCTGGCCGAGCTCGAGGTCGGGCAGGTCATGCTACGTGCTGCAGGAGTTGGCCGATGGGCGCCTCCCCGGAGTATCCGCACAGGAGCCCTTGACGGAGAAGGCCTTAGGTGACCGAAGCATCTGGTCACCGTCTTCACTGGTCGTTGCGCGGTCGCCGCCCATGACAACCACTCCGGCTTCAGCGACTGCGCAAATAGACGTCAGCGGCGAGGATATCGGGTTGGTAGCCGGACCATGCCCCCAACTCGACCCGGTCAGCACTGGTACGGGCCGTGACATGAAATCGGCTATAGCCCTCGATGGCGGGCCCGATGCGGAGCAGCACAGCCGCGACATTGGCGGTTGACGCGAGCGGCGAGCGGCCGATCGGTGCAAAGATTCGGACGGGAGGATGCTGTGAACCGCCGACACCTTCGAGCAGGTCTGCTGACCGCCGTACTGGTGTGGGTGATCGTGGGGTGTGGCGGCGGCTCGACCGGGACAACGGCATCCGCATCGAGGCAGGCGGGCGCCGGCCCGGTCGGGGCGAGTGAGACGACGATCGGAGTGGGTGGGACCGTCGGCGGGGTCGGCGGGGTCACGCCCGCAGCCGGCGCTGCCGCATCCGGTTCGGCATCCACTACCGGGCGTCCGAGTCCGACAACGACCCGCCCGGCGGGTGGTGTGCCGACGACCACCGGGGGCCGCCCGGTGCCGACCACGCCGCCTACCGGGTCGCTCACGGCCGTGCGGGGCACGGTGAGCGCCGGCCCGAGCTGTCCGGTGCAGCGGCTCGATCAGAGCTGCCCGCCCCGCCCGGTAGTGGCCGAGGTGGATGCCAGAGACGCCGCCGGGACCGTCGTCGCCAAGACGATGTCGGACGCCGCCGGCCGCTACCTCCTGGTGTTGGCGCCGGGCAGTTACGGCATCAGGGTGGTGGCCTCAGGCCGGTACCCGCGGTGTCCCACGGTGCCGGTCAGTGTCCTGGCCGGCCAGCAGGCCACCGCCGATATCGGCTGCGATACCGGTATCCGCTGAGCCGGGCCGGGCCGCCACTCAGAACCGACGGATCTCGGCGTCGGTACCGACGATGACGGTCGGCGACGACGATGGCTGAAGCCAGCGCAGCAGGGTGTCGAGTTGCGCCGGCGGGAGGCTGATGCATCCGTTGGTCGGGCTACCGGTGTCATCGTGAATGAAGATGGCGGAGCCGGCGCCGGGGATCACGGGGCTGGTGTTGTACTCGGTGACGGCGAACCGCTGGGAGGCGGTGGTCTCGGTCCAGAGAGCCTCGCTCCTGGCCCCGAACGGCGGGGTGGCGCCGCACGCCACATGCTGGAACGAGTTGTACTGCGGGGACAGCGGGTCCTCGTCCCACCAGTCACCGCAGACCAACTGGTGATAGGTGCCGTGGACACCGGGATCCGGTGCGATGCCGTACATGACCGGTGAGATGCGATAGCCCCCTGTCGGTGTGGTCCCGTCACCTTCGCGGTGATCGGTGGACAGGCCGTTGAAGCCCACCCGGGCCGGCCACGGGCCGCCGGCCGCCACCCAGCACCCGGTGGCGGACCGTTGCCACAGGGCGGCGATCGCGGCCGTCGCGGCTGTCGATGGGGCGTCAACTGTGACCAGTTGGGCTGCGCCGTGGGTGTCGGCGAGCTGTTGGGCCAGGTTCACCGGACAGGGGGGTTGGGTCACCCGGGTGGTGGGGGCGCGAGTGGCCGGGCTGGTCGGCCTGGGACGGGGGGCAGTCGGGACGGCTGCGGCGGCGGACGTCCGGGTGGTAGCGGCGGTGGTGGCGGGGACAGACGAGGTGGTCGAGTCGGTCGCCGCTGAGGGGCTCGGGCTTGGTCCGGCCGACACCTGGCCGGACAGGGCGGTCGGGCCCGTTGAGCGGTGGCAGCCGGTGCACACGGCGAGCAGCAGCGCCACGACGGCCGTCGCCCGGAGTGCCTGTCCCTCATGGGTCACGCCGGCGAACTTATCGTGAGGGGGTGACCCGCCGAGCGCTCTGCCCGATCGTGGCGGTCGTGGCCGGGCTGGCGGTCGGCTGCAGTGGCTCGAGCCCGCGTCAGGCGGGGAACCCGGCGAGCTCAACGGTCACCGCCGCCGCGTCGACGGCTGTGGCGTCGACCGTGGTGGCATCGACGGTGACGCCAACGATTCCGACGCCAACGACCCCGACGACGGTGCGGGCCACGACAACCACGACTGCCGGCGCCGCCGCTTCCGCGGCGACCGTCAGCGCCGCCGACCTGGGGGCCAGCTGGCGCCCGGGGTGCCCTCTCGGTCCCGATCAGCTGCGCCTGCTGCATCTCGGCTACTGGGGCTTCGATGGTCAGCCCCACGCCGGCACCATGGTGGTCAACGCCGCGGTCACGGCGGACGTGATCAAGATCTTCTCGATCCTGTACCGGGAGCATTTCCCCATCCACCTGATGCAGCCGGTGGACGCGTACGGCGGCAGCGACCCGGCCTCGATGGCGGCGGACAACACGTCGGGGTTCAACTGCCGGAACGCGGTGGCCGCCGGCCCTCCGCACTGGTCGGTTCACGCGTTCGGCGAGGCGATCGACGTCAACACTGTCGAGAATCCGTACATCCAGGGCAGCGTGGTGACGCCTCCCGCCGGGGCCGCCTTCGTCGACCGGTCAATGGTCAGGCCGGGGATGGCGGTGGAGGGCGGTCAGCTGGTCCAAGCCTTCGCGGCTGCCGGATGGGCCTGGGGCGGCCGCTGGGCCACACCTGACTACCAGCACTTCTCCAAGACGGGCGGCTGACCGCGTCAGGTCCCGGGGTAGGCCACATCGGCATCCGGGCAGATGTAATCACCGTTGAGTTGCAGCACTCCGACCTGGACCGAGAGCCCTGAGCTGGACGTGCTGGCGACGGTCTCCATGGTCAGCACGAACGCGCCCTGCGGTGCGGTGATGATCGATGGCATCTTCTCGTCGTACAGCACCTTGTTGGCCCGATCGACCACCTTGGACTCGCCGGGCACCACGATCACCGCGGTCGGCTCGGTCATTGCCGAGTGGGCCGGGGTCCCGGACCCACCGGCCGGCAGATCGACCCGGACAAACCGCCCCTTGGCCGGCGCCGCGCCGCACCTCACCGAGGTCACGGTGACCATGGGGTAGAACGGATCCTGGAGCACGCCGGGCCGGACTCCGGTTACCGCCAGCTTGCTGAGTACCGGCGGGGCGGTCGTTGTGGTGGCGGCCGCCGTCGTGGTCGAAAGCACGGTGTGGGTGGCGCGGTGGCCACAGCCGGCCAGACCCAGCGGGCCGACCATGACAGTCAGCAGGGCGGCGCGGCGCCACGGCCGCCGCCGCCGGTTTCGCCCCTGCCCTCTATTCATGGATCAATGATGCCTGCACCGCGCCCTCAGGTGGTGGTGATCTAGCTGCACTTCTCGTTGGGCGATGCCGCGACCTGGCTGTTGTCCACGTTGACGACCATGGGACCGGTGCAGCTCAGGCCCGACGTACTGGCGTTGAGGGTGGCGGAGACCGGCTTGCCGTCCGTCGTGGTCCCGACGCAGTCGATCACGCCCGGGGCCTTGCCGTTGCAGGTGATGGCGCCTTTCACGCTGATGCCCTTGTCGGTGAGCACCCGTTTCACGTCATTGGCGGTCGCGGTGCGGACCACCGACGCGCTGGGGCCGGTAGATCCGCCACCCCCACAGCCTCCGAGGACGGACAGCCCCACCGCAGCGGCGGGAAGGACGAGACAGAGTCGGGTCGGCAGGCGCATGGCAGAGATAGTCGTCCACATTGACCATCCGGTCCAGCCGACGGCGCGGGACGGTCTGAAAGAGGGGCTGGGTGCCCACTAGGGTGGCAAGCCCGATGGCAATGGGAAGCCGCCTTGCCCGTCCCACTCGTCGGCGGAGACGACCGTGGCTGCTCGTCGGTCTGGTCGGTACCGCTCTGGTCCTGCTGATCAACGCCGCCATGTCCGCCAGGTCCTCGGCGCCGGCCCGCCAACTGGCCGAGCAGTCCTACCTGGACCAGACACTGCCGGCCATCCAGGAGTCCAGCCAGGAGGGACGCGACATCGGCCTCATGCGCAGCCAGGCGCTGACCTTGTCGGCCACGACCATCGCCGGGCGGATCAACGGACTGGTGACCCAGTCCCAGCGGACGCTGGACAGTGTTTCCCGCCTCAGCCCGCCGGGATCGGTCAAGACCGCCCACGCGCTGCTCGTGGCCAGCCTGGCCATGCGCGCCGAAGGGGTCAAGTCCCTGGGTCAGGCCATGGCCACGGCCTTGAGTGGCCAGCCGATCGGCGCCGGTGTCCAGGCCCTGTCCGACGTCGGTCTGGATCTGGAGGCTGCCGACCGGGCGTACCGGCTTTTCCAACGGGCGATGCCGTCGATCGGTGTGGCGCTGCCGGACTCCATCTGGGTGCCCCACAGCGACACCTACAGCGCGGCCGGGCTGTCGGTGTTTGTGGCCAGCCTGCGCTCGGCCGGCAGCCTGGCACCCATCCACGATGTGGCGGTCACCCTGGTCACCACCGAGCCGCCGCCTGTGAATATCCAGGCCAACGTGCAGATCCTGCCGATCGCCAAGCTGCTGAACCTCCAGATCGTGGTCGCCGACATCGGCAACCAACCGGAGAAGAACCTCACGGTGTCGGCGACGATCTCACCCTCGACGATCGGGCCCACCCAGATGCTCCGTGGCTTCGTCGATCTGTCGCCCGGCCTGACCAGGACCGTCACCCTGGGTGGGCTGCGGGTCCAGCCCAGCGTCCCGACCACACTCACGGTCCGCATCGACCCGACCCCCGGGGAGACCAACCTGGCCGACAACACCAAGGTCATCACCCTCCAGATGCAGTAGCCGGTGGCGCCCCGGGCGTGGAAATCGAGCCGCCGGGCCTCACGGAGTCGGCGGTGCGCCGGTTTGCGACTCCAGAGTCGGAGGGGCATCCGGGATGGGCCCGCTTGCGGGGCGCGTATCCCCATTAGCCTTCCGGCCGGTGACCGGTGCCGGTCACCCGGGCCCGGCCCCGCCAGGAGTGCTGCCATGTCCAACGACCCCATGTCATCGTCGGAAGAAGGCGACGTCTTCCTCGACTACATGCTCCGCAGCGCGCTGACGGCTCCGGGCGCGGCGACCAGCCCGACAGCCGGTCGGATCCTGGCCCGGCTGCTGGTGGTGATCGCCATCGAGGGCGGCTCAGACCTGATCACCCCCTACCTGGTTCCCGAACCCGGTAAGCCGGCGACCTTCGAGGTCCGGGCCTATCAGCCCGGCAACCTGATCCCGATGGACGTCCAATCCGACCTGGATGCCGTGACCGCGTTGCGGACGGCAATCCGCGTGGCCCGCGAGGGTGACGCGGGAGTCGAGGTGATCAGCCACTCGCCGTCCGGGCTCGAGCGCTGCGTCGTGGTCCGGGACTCGACCGGCGAGTTCGAGTTCCGCTTCGCCGGCGCCGAGACGCTGACCGGGGACCCCGACACCTGTACCGCGGCCCGCCGGTCCTGGACGGCGACGCTGGCGGAGTGGCGGTCGTGGGTGCAGGGGTCCCGTCCCGCCCTCGAGCCCCTGGCCGGACCCCGCTCGGTAGCCGCGACCGAGCCGCCCCGGGCCCTGGCACCGGGTGGGCCCGAGACGGTCGAGTCGGGACCCGAGACGGTCGGGCCGGAACCCGAGGTCGTCGAGCCGGCGAGACCGGCGACCGAGGCCGACCGGTCTAGGCAGCCTGAGCCCACCGCCCCGGAGGGGGTTCCGGCCGTCTCAGTCGACGACGAGGTGGCGAAACCGGCGACGCCGGAAGACGTCGCCGACCGCCACGCTCATGCCCCGCCGCCCGGGTCGCCGGCGCCCGAGAGGCCGATACCGACGGGAGGACGGCCGAGGCGGGGGTTGTTCCGCCCCTGGGTCCGGCCGGCGCCCGGTCCACCCGTGGCTCCCGTGCCGGCCCAGCCGTGGGCCGCGGTTCGTGATCAGCCGGTCCCACGTCCCAGTCGACCAGAAGGGGCCGGCGGCCAGGAAGACCCGGCGGACGCCTGGCGCGACCATTCGCAGGACGACGGGCGGGAGGACGAGCCGGCCGGGGACCGGGACGAGGCCCAGATCGAGGCGGCGACGGTCCCGGCCGAGTCCGCACCCGCCACCGCCACGCACGAGGCGGCCCCGGTCGACGTAGCCCCGGCCGTGGATAAGGCCGCTCTGGAGACGGCGCCCGAGCCGGCACTCGACATCGAGACGCTGCTGGCGGCGATCCACGAGGGCTTTGCCAACATGGCGCCCGCGCCCCCGCCCGCCGGCGCCCGCGCCCCCGCCCGCCCCCGCCCCCGGACTCGACGTCGAGGAGCTGTTGGCCGCGATCCACGACGGCTTCGCCGGCATCTCGGTCGACGTCGACCTGACGGAGGTGGAGGCGGCGATCCTCCGGGCTCTCGACCACGACCGCCGGGGCCTGGTGGAACCGCTGGCCCGCCGGCTGGCCATGGTCGTCAACGAGTCGACGGAGCGTCCGGACCCCCAGACCATCGTCGATTCGATCGTCCCCCTCCTGCCCCGGCCAGGCGATATCGCCGAGGTGGTGACGGCCCGGATTGCCGACCTGCTGTCCGAGACCGTCCTGCGCCGGGGCCAGGGCGAGACCGCGGCGGCGCCGATGGTGGCGGGGATGATGGCAGCAGTAGACCGGTTCGAGGTCCAGATCGACGGTCTGCACGATCAGCTGCGCCGGGCGACCGGGGTGCTCGAGAGCTTCGGCGATCGGCTCCAGGCCAACGACCGCCGGGCGGCGGTCGCCGAACGGACCGCCTCCATCCTGGAGCAGGACATGAAGCGCCTCATCCGCCAGGTGGACGAGCAGGTGGCGGCCATCGCCGGGAGCAGCGACGGGGGATCGGAGCTGACCGACGGAGTGGCCCGGCTGACGAGGAAGATGCGCCAGAGCGTCGCCCAGCTCGACCGTGTCCTGGCCCGCCTGGACATCGTGCTCGACGCCGCGGGGGCCCCTGAGGAACCGGGCAACGACCTGCTGGAGGCGGCCGAACCGGAGAGCTCCGCCGGCTACGACGTCCCCAGATAAGCCCGCTGCACCTGGGGATTGTTCTGCAGCTCCTCGCCGGTCCCCGCCAGCACGACCCGGCCCGTCTCGATCACGTACGCCCGGTCGGCCAGCTCGAGCGCCCGCCGGGCGTTCTGCTCGACCAGCAGGATGGTGATCCCGTCGCCCCGGATGGACTCGACCAGTGAGAACACCTGCTCGGCCAGCTGGGGCGCCAGACCGAGGGATGGTTCGTCGAGCAGCAACAGGCGTGGGCGGCCGATGAGGGCCCGGGCAATCGCCAGCAGCTGCTGCTCACCGCCCGAGAGCTGACCTGCCGGCAACGAGCGCCGCTGCCGCAGGATGGGGAACTTTTCCATCATCTCCTCGACCGATCGCCCGACCTCGGCGCGGTCCCTCCGCGTCCAGCCGCCGAGCAGAAGGTTCTCCTCGACGGTGAGCCGGGTCAGGATCTCCCGGCCTTCGGGGACGTGGATGAGGCCGGCGCCGACGATCGCCTGGGGTCGGGCCGAGGCGAGGTCGAGATCGCCGAACCGGGCCCGGCCTCGTTTCGGCCGGAGGAGGCCGGACAGGGTGCGGAGCACCGTGGTCTTCCCGGCTCCGTTGGCGCCGATCAGGGCGGCGATCTCGCCCTGGGCGACGACCAGGCTGACGTCGGCCACTGCCTCGATGACGCCGTAGCTCACCGACAGGTGCTCGACCTCGAGAAGGGGTCGGAGCTGGGATGGGCTCTGGCGGCGACGGCGTTCCGGTGCCGCCGGCCCACTCGTCTCGGGCGTACGGCCCGAACCGAGGTAGGCGGTTATCACCGCCTCGTCGGCGGCCACCTCGGCGGGCCGGCCGCTGGCGATGCGATGGCCGAAGTTCAGCACTGTCACGTCGTCGCAGACGCCCAGCACCAGCTTGATGTCGTGGTCGATGAGCACCACGGTGAGGCCGCCGCCGCTGAGCTGCTTGAGCAGGTCCCGCATCTGGCTCTTCTCGCTCGGGTTCATCCCGGCGGCCGGCTCGTCGAGCAGCAGCAGCCGGGGTTGCAGGGCCAGGGCCCGGGCGATCTCCAGTCGCCGCTGGTCGCCGTACGACAGGGTGCCCGCCAGCCGGCCACCGATCGCCGCCGGGTCCAGGCCGACCAGCGTCAGCAGCCGGGCGGCCTCCTCCTGGCGGGCGGCATCCGGCGGGCGGGGCTGGCGCCGGGGGATCAGCTGGCCCGGGCCGTCGGCGCCGCGGTGGACGTGCATCCCGGTGACGATGTTCTCCCGGGCGGTGAGGGTGCGATACAGGCGGATGTTCTGGAACGTCCGGGCCACCCCCCGGGCTGCGACCTGATGCGGTCGCCGGCCGCCGATGGTGTCGCCGTCGAAGATGATCTCGCCACTGTCGGGAGCGAGCTGGCCGGTGACCAGGTTGATCACCGTGGTCTTGCCCGCTCCGTTGGGCCCGATCAGGCCGGCGATGCCGCCGGGACGGACGCCGAACGAGACGCCGTTGACGGCGGTGACCCCCCCGAAGCGCTTGTGCACGTTGCGCAGCTCCAGCAGGGGGTCCGGCGCCCGGCGCTCACCGGCGGTGGCGGCCGCGGTCACGAGGCCCTCGGCCCGCCGGCAGGGGAGCCGGACGGAGCGACCTCCGCTGGCCGGCCCCGACCCGCCCGCACCCGCCGCATCCGCCCCCCACGTCCGCCCCGCCTCCGCGCCACCAGGCCGTCGGGCCGGAACAGCACGATCAGTATGAGGATCAGGCCGTCGACCACGTCCCGGTAGTTCTGGGTGAAGCGCAGGATCTCGGGCAGGGCGGTCAGTACCACCGCCCCCACGATCGGCCCGATCACGAAGGCGATCCCGCCCACCACGGCCCACACCAGGATGCTCACCGCCAGGCTGAAGCTGTACTCGTTGGAATCGACCAGGAACGTCAGGTGGGCACCGAGCGCCCCGGCGAACGCGGCCACCATGGCGCCGGCCACGAACGCCGCCATCTTGTAGCGGGCCACGTTGATCCCCTGGGCGGCGGCGGCCAGCTCGTCCTCCCGGATGGCGGCCCACGCGTGACCGGTCCTGGTGCCGGTCATCCGCCAGCCCAGGTAGGCCAGGAGGGCCAGCGACAGCCAGATCGGGATGATGCCGCCGCCCAGTGCGGCGTGGGGGTTGTTGAGGCCCTGGCCGCCGCCGGTGAAGCCGACGTTGAGGATGAGGCCGAAGCGCAGCGCCTCGCCGAAGCCGATGGTGGCGATGGCCAGGAACACCCCCTTGAGCCGCAGCACCGGCAGGCCGATGATCAGCGCCACCAGCCCGGCCAGCACCACACCGACGACGGTCGCCACGGGAGAGCGGCAGGTGGACCCCCGGGGCGGCGGGCCCGGTGGCCGTCAGACCGCCGGTCA
This sequence comes from uncultured Actinomycetota bacterium, assembly GCA_963792645.1. GTDB lineage: Bacteria > Actinomycetota > Acidimicrobiia > Acidimicrobiales > Palsa-688 > CAWBWS01. The sequence goes on along the minus strand of CAWBWS010000005.1, from coordinate 123,238 downwards.
GGATGACCGAGCTGTACGCCCCGATGGCCATGAAGCCGGCGTTGGCCAGGGTCAGCTGGCCCGAGTACAGCGTGATCCAGATCGACAAGGCCAGCAGGCCGTTGACGCCCGATCTGCGCCGACCAGCAACTGGTGGGCGTGGTACCAGGCGTTGGGATGGAGGAGCAGCTGGGTCAGGAAGCTCACAGGCCGGAAGTCAGCCCCACTAGACCCGCTCCGCCGCTCGCCGCCCCATCAGCCCCTCAGGCCGCACGATCAGCATCACGAACAGGGCGATGAACCCCACCGCCCGGACATCGGTGCCCAAGGTCAGGATGGCCAGCGACTCGAGCAGGCCGAGGACGAAGCCGCCGATGAACGTGCCCGGGATGCTGCCCATGCCGCCCAGCACGATGACCGCCAGGCCCCGCAGCTCTACCTGGTCCCGGCCGATGTAGGGGCTGATGTCGTTGAGCGCCAGGCCGAAGAGGATCCCCGACAGGGCGGCCAGGGCGGAGCTGGCCACGAGGGTGAGGACGATGACCCGATCCACGTTGATCCCGAGCAGCCGGGCGGCCCGGGGGTTCTCGGCCACCGCCCGCACGGCCCGGCCGGCCGGCGTCCTGAGGATCACGTAGGCGAGCACGACGCCAACCACCAGGGTGACCGCGAGGATTGCCACCTTGTCCACCGGCAGCGTGAGGCCGGCCAGGTGCCACACGTGGTTGGGCACCTTCCCGGGCGGGAACGCCACCTCGTTGGCGCCGTCCCGCCAGAGCCACGCCAGCCGTCCGCCCGTTTTGGCCTGCTCGACCACGGCGACCAGTACGAGCGCCAGCCCGATGGTCGAGATGAGGGCGCTGATAGGCGGCGCCCCCCGCCGGCGCAGCGGCCGCAGGGCGACGAACTCGATCATCAGCCCGAGCAGGCCGCCGGCGATGATGCCGAGCGGGACGGCCAGCAGGAACGGCACCTGGTGCAGGGCGATGAGCGAATAGGTGATGACCGCGCCGAGCATGAAGACCTCGGAGTGGGCCAGATTGAGCACGTCGAGCAGTCCGAAGACCAGCGTGTACCCGAGGCCGAACAGGGCATAGATGGCCCCGATGAACAGTCCGTTCAACAGCTGTTGGACAGTGTTCCTCACGAGGCTCAGTCAGCTCGCAGGAGTCGCCGCGCTCAGCTCGGGTTCACCGATGTCACCAGGGTGAAGCCGCCCTGGCCGTCCATGGCGATGATCCAGATGGTCTGGTGGACGTCGTGGGAGGCGGCGAACTGGAACGGTCCCAACGGCGTCTGGATGTTGGTCGCCTGCAGTGCATCCCGGAGCTTCTGGCGGTCGCCGGCCACGTCGCCAAAGGTCAGGTTGGCCCGTTTGGCGGCGTCGACGAGGATCAGCACGCCGGTGTAGGCCTGGGCCGCGAACTGGTCGGGGTCGACGTTGAACTTGGCGCGGTATGCAGAGACGAACTCGGCGTTGGATGGGAAGGTGTTCCCGAGGTACCAGGCGCTGGCGCTCTGGGCGCCCTTGCCGATGGCGCCGGCCTGCTTGGAGACGGCGGCGGTGTTGAAACCGTTGCCGCCGAGGAACTGACCGTTGAACCCGGCCTGGCGGGCGGCGGCCATGACCTTGGCCGGGATGCCGCCCAGCGAGGTGATGAAGATGACATCCGGGTGCTCGCCGCCCGCCTTGGTGACGTACTGCGTGAGTCGGCCTCTGACTTGCTGAACGTGATGCTGTCGAGCAGGTTGATCCCGTTGGCCGGCGCCGCCGTCTTGACGGCCGCCGCCCCGTCGACGGAGAACTTGTCGTCGTTGGGGTAGAGCAGTACACCCGTCTTGGGGTGGGCCTTGTCGGCGTAGGTCTTGATGTTGGTGGGGATGGCCGTCGCCTCGCCCAGGCTGTCGCGGAAGATGTAGGTGCACGGGTAGGGGCAGGTGCCCACGATGTTGAGGCCGGTCGTGGAGACGGCCAGCATCGGCGTCTGCAGGTTGTCGGCGATGGGATGGGCGGCGACCGCCGAGTTCGACAGGGTCGGGCCGAGCAGCGCCACGACCTGGTCCTGCTGGATCAGGGTCTGGGTCTGCTGCGCGCTCTGGGACTTGTCACGAGGCGTCGTCGACGACGGTGATGCTGAGGTTGGCGCCGTTGACGCCGCCGGCGGCGTTGATGACGTCCTGCGCCAGCTCGACCGCGTTCTTCTGCTGGGGCCCGTACACACCGCCGCCCCCGGTGAGCGAGAACACCGCTCCGAGCTTGAGCGTCTTGCCGGCGTACGCCTTGCTGCCGCCGCCCCCGCTGGTGGCCGACGCCCCCGCGGTCGTGGCGGTCGTCGACGACTTGCTCGACCCGCACGCCGCGGCCACGACCACCACCAGCGTGGCGACAGCAAAGACGGCCGCCCGCCGCAGCGAGCAACCCGATGACTTCTCCATAGCTGGCCTCCCCCTGGCACCTGGCTTGGACAATCCCACTTGTCGGCCCACAGGCTAGCTGGACTCTCAGCCCGCCCGCCGGACGTACAGCGTCAGGTCGATGGCGTCGAACGACTCCCTGAGTCCCACCGTGAACTGCCCGGTCACGAGCGGCCGGATCTGGGCCCACTGGCCGCCCCGGGGATAGCGGTGGTCCTTGGAGTCGGTCACCATCCACAGCCGCTGTACCGGCCCCAATCGGGCCGCCAGTTCGGCCGCCGGGACCTCACGGGCATAGAGGTCGTGCTGGCGGAAGGTCTCGCCGCCCGGCGCCCGCGCCACGTCAGACGGCCACGGTATCGACGCCGGCACCGCGGTCTCGATCACCGTCCGCATGCCGCCACCGGCGTAGGCGACCGCGTCGCCGGCCGCGGCATGGGACGAGATGAAGGCCACGGCACCGGGCGCGTTGTCGATTTTCAGGGGTTGGGCCTCGAGCTTGACGGCCCGCTGACCGCCGAGCAGCACCAGCACGGCCAGTGCGGCCAACGGAAGCGCCGGCCCGGCCCGCCGGCGCAGCTCGTCCAGCCCGACCGCCACCATGCCCACCATGGCGACGGCCGAGCAGATGAGGTAGCGGTCGATGAACGACGGCACCACCTGGGCCACCACGTAGAGGACCGGCGAGGGCAGCACGAAGGCGGCGGCGAGGGCCACGACGATCTCCGAGTCCGTCCGGCGCCGCCACGTCCCGGCCACGGCCACCACTCCCAGCACGGCAACCAGCCAGAAGCCGATCCACCCGGCCGTCATCCGGGTCACGGTGAACTCGAGATCGAACAGCCGGGGCCGGGCCAGCCAGCTGATCTGGTTGCGCTGGCCGACCACCATGACCAGGTCCAGAGGAGCGGTGGCCGCGGCCACCATCGCCCAGGCGCGGATCAGCACCGGGGGGACCGGGTCACCGCGCGACCACCGCACCAGCACCACCGCCGCGGCCATGGCGGCCACGAACAGCACGGCGAACAGGTCGGCATAGATCAGGGCCACCGTCAGCACGATGTACGCCCGCGGCGCCGGCCGCTCGCCCCGCCAGAAGAGGGCGACGGTCGACGCCACCGCCAGCAGGGCGGCCAGGGCGTAGGGCCGGGCCTCCTGCCCGTAGTACAGGAGGAACGGGTTGACCGCCATCAGCAGCCCGCACACCGCGCCGAACGGCCAGCCCCGCCAACGGGTGCCGCCCCACGCCGCCAGCCCGGCGGCCGCCACCACGCTCAACGCCGAGAAGCCCCGGGCCCACGTGGCGCCGGCGCCGAACCGCAGCCAGCCATGCAGCAGCAGGTAGTACAGGCCGGCGTTGGCGTCGTGGTGGGTCAGGACCGGGAGGATCCGGGCGACCGGCCGGGCCGCCACCGAGACGCTGATCGCCTCGTCCCGCCACAGCGGCTTGGTGCCCAGGTGGCGGAGGACGACCGCCGCGGCCAGGGCCGCCGAGGAGACCACGACCGCGTTTGCGGACCGCTGCTGGGGCCGGGCTTCGGTGCGCAGGTTCATGGGGGGAAAGGCCTGCCGCTACGGATCAGCCCGCTGCCGGGGGGAGCAGGCGGAGGCGGCGATCGCCCCCGGCGTCGACGACGTGCCCCGTCATCGGGAGATCCAGTTCGACGGTGGCGATGCTGCCCAGCACCGCCCCCATGGAGACGACGGTCGTGGGCCGGTCTTCGGTCCGGTCGACGGTGGCGGCCGCCGGGCGGCCGCTCGTGCGGGGCGTCACCTGCCAGGCCCGGTCACCGATCAGCTCCCGGAGGTGGGCGGCCCGGTTCACATGGGCCCGGAACTCGCCGAACGGGGCGCCGGTCACCAGCAGGTACTGCCACCACCAGGCCCGGTGGCGCCGCATCTCCGGCACCGCCAGCCGCCAGGCGAACAGCGCCTGAATAGGCCCGACACCGCTCACGTACACGGTGGCGGCCACGAACAGCGGCAACAGCCAGTGGACGTGGACGTCGTGGCGGACCAGCAGGGAAAACGCCAGGATCGGCACCATCAGGCCCGAGATCCACGGGTACATCTCCCGCCACCCCAGCAGGAAAAACGCCCCCACCCGCTGCCGCCGGCGGAGCACCGGGCTGCGCAACGTCCGGCCCAGCTGGCGCCGAGACACCTGGTACCAGCCCTGCGACCAGCGCATCCGCTGCGACCACAGCGCCATCGGGGTGAGCGGCGCCAGCTCCTCGGAGATCAGGTGCCGGTCGACCACGATGCGGGACCCGTCCACCACCGCCCGGATGGAGATGTCGATGTCCTCGGTGAGCATGTCGGGTCGCATGCGCAGCCGCTCCAGAACGTCGGTGCGCCAGAAACCGTTGGACCCGCCGAATATGCCGAAGCCGTGCAGGGCGGCCCGTCCGGGGTGGGCCACGGCGTAGATGCCCTCGAACTCGACGGCGACCATCCGGGTCAGCCAGCTGGTCCGGCCGTTGCGTACCACATTGCGGCCCTGGACGCCGTCGGCGCCCGCCGCCATCCACCGGGCCGCCCGCCGGAAGGCCCCGGGCATCGGGCGGTGGTCGGAGTCGAAGATCCCGACGAAGTCGCCGCTCACCACCTGGAGGGCGGCGTTGATGTTCTGGGCCTTGGAGGTCGAGTCGCCGACCCGGACCAGCAGCAGCCGGGGCTCGACGGCGGCCAGGTCGGCGAGGACCTGTTCCACCGGGAGGGGCGTCGGGGTGTTGTAGGCCAGGATGACCTGGAGTCGCCCGGGGTAGTCCTGGGCCAGCAGGCACCGGACGGTGTCGACGATGGTGGCCGCCTCGTTGGGCAGGTAGGCCACGATCACCGCCGACGCCGGGGGATAGGCCGGCAGCTCGCCATCCGGCGGCGCCGACCGCCGCAGCGCCAGCAGGGCCTCCGCGTACACCATGGCCGCGGTGAGCAGGACGCAGCCGAAGACCACCCAGAACCCGGTTCGGGTCAGATCGACCCCCACTAGCTGCCACAGAACCAGGCAGACCAGGAACGGCAGCACCCAGGCCAGGCCGACGCTGGCCCCGGTGAGGGCCCACGCTCGGCGCCGGGCGGTAAGCGCGAAGTAGTGGCGCGACATCCATGAAGGAGGCGCGGTGGTCACCCGTGAGCCGCCGACGTAGACCCGCAGAGCCCGCTCGACGAGCGACGCCCGGGCCAGGTCGATCGCCTCTGTCAACGCCGCGTCGAGGGCCGTTCCTCCGGCGAGCGCCACCACGCTCACGCCGACCGACGGCCGCAGCGTGTGCCGGCCCCAGCCGGCGTGCACCTCGATCGTGGCCAGCCGGCGGGCCAGGGCCTGTAGCACCTCGGCCGTGATCCACGTCCGGGTGAACGGGAGCAGCAGCACATAGTGGCCGAGCCCCGGGTCGAACGACGCCATCGCCCCGGCGTTGTGTGCCACCTCGGCGACCATGCCCTGCAAGGCGGCCGCCTGCTCGGGCCCGCTCCCTTCGGGCAGCCGGGCGTCGAGCACGGCCAGCGACCCGGCTACCTCACCCGCGGCCACGGCCGCCAGCCGGCGGTTGCCCTCGGCCAGCAGCATGGGCAGCTCGACGACGAGCGGCGCCGGTTCGGTCAGCACGCCGTGACGCTACCGGTCGGACTCAGGTCGGGAGTTGCAACTGCCGGAGATCGACGACGCTGCCGTTGTCCAGTCCGGCGTCCAACAGCCGCCAGATCTTGGCGGCCACCTCGTCGACGCGGGCCAGCTTGCCGTCCCGGTGCAGGTCGACGAACTTCTGCCGCGACGGGAAATCGTCCTCCGTCGTGTCCCGGAGCGCACCCTGCATGGCGGTATCGACCGTGCCCGGCGCCACCGCCAGCACTTGGACACCACCGCGGATCGACTGCTCGGCCCCGGCGTTGCGCACCCACTGGTCGATGGCCGCCTTGGCCGCCCCGTACGCGGTCCAGCCGGCATAGGGGCTGCGGGCGGCGCCCGACGTCAGCATGATGAGATGGCGGTCGGCGTCGACCCGGCGGGCGGCGGCCAGGAACAGGTGTCCCAGCACCTGGGGGGCGGCGCTGTTGAGCAGCACGCCGGCGGCGTAGGCGTCGGTGTCGACCTCCCCGGCGAAGCCGACCGGGTCGACGGCGCCGGCGGCGTGGATGAACACCACCCGCCCGCCGGCGAAATCCGCCAGCTCCCGCCGGAACGACCCGCCGACCACCGGCCACGAGCCGGGGTCGGACAGGTCGGCCTCGATGTGCTCGGTCCCCGCCGCCGGCCTCCGGTTGATGCCGATGATCCGGGCGCCCGGCCACGGCACCGACGCGACCAGCGCCCGGCCGATGCCGCTCGACGCGCCGGAGATCCAGACCAGTGCGCTCACGACGCGGAGCCGCTGATGAGGTCGAACACCTTGACGGTCGTCGTGCCGTAGGCCAGATGGGGCGCCCAGTCCTTGGCCAGCGCCTGGCCGTCGTACTCCCAGATGGGTTTGTACAGCTTGGCCAGCGGCAGGACCACGTAGCCGGAGAGCCAGACCACGGTGCCGAACAGCGGGCCGCGCGGCCGCGGCCGCCGCTTGACCGAGGCGGCGACCACTCCGTACTGGGCCCCCCATGCCACGCCGTAGATCCAGTGCATGACGTTGTTGACCAGCCGGGCCCGGGTGGGCGGCAACTCGATTTGGAAGACGCCTTCGACCACCCGGCGCCCGATCTGGGCCGGGGCCGGGGCGTCCTCCCACGAGTCGAGGCCGGCCGAGAACTCCCATGCCCGCGGGCTGTCCGTTCCGCCCTGGGCCTTGTATTCGACGTAGTTGACGGCGTCGAGCGCCAGTGTCCCCACTGCCCCGGCCACCGCACCGCGCACGACTGCTCCCAGCGGGGTCATCGAACCAGGGTAGTTTCCAGAGGTGCCCCCCATGACCGGCAGGACCGTGATGATCACCGGCGGCAACTCCGGTATCGGTTTCGAGACCGCCGTGGCGCTGGCCACCGCGGGAGCCACAACCGTCATCGGTGCCCGCGACTCCGGGCGGGGTCATGCCGCGGTGGACGCCATCCGGGAGCGCAGCGGGAGCGACGATGTCAGCCTGGTGGTGTTCGACCTGGCCACCCTGTCGTCGGTGGCCGCAGGTGCCGCCACCATCCTGGAGCGCTGTCCCTGCCTCGACGTGCTGATCAACAATGCCGGCGTGGTCCAGGCGAAGCGTCGCCTCACCGACGACGGCTTCGAGGCCACCTTCGCCATCAACCATCTGGGTCATTTTTTCCTGACCCAGCTTCTTATCGAACGCATCAAAGCCAGCGCTCCGGCGCGCATCATCAACGTCTCGTCGGTGGCGCACCGGTCGGCCCGGCTCGATTTCGACGATCTGCAGTCCGCCCGGGCCTACAGCGGTATGGGCGCCTACGCCCGCTCCAAGCTGGCCAATGTGCTCTTCACCACCGAGCTGGCCCGGCGGCTGGCCGGAACGGGCGTTACGGTGAACTCGTTGCATCCCGGGGTGGTGAGGACCGGGTGGGGCCGGGACGGGGATCTGCGGGGGTTCTTCGCCCTCGGGGTGGCCATCAGCCACCCGTTCATGCTCACTCCTCGGCGGGGCGCCCGGACCTCGGTGTATCTGGCGTCGAGCCCGGACGTGGCAGGGGTGACCGGCCAGTACTTCGTGCGCGGCCGAGCCCAGCGGCTCACACCGAATGCGGCCGACCCGCTGGCCGCCCATTTGCTGTGGGAGCACAGCGAGCAGCTGATCGCCGCCGCAACAGCAAAGGATCCCAGCCGGAGCCGGGATCCTCTGGTGTAAACGGTCAGTTGCTTGTCGGTCTAAAAGCGGCCATACCAGCGACGGCGGCCCGCCGCTTCGCCGGCGCCCAGGCCCCAGCCGATGATCCAGACCAGCAGGAGGATGCCCGCGAGCAGCCACAATACGTGAGCCGCGAACCCCAGCCCTCCGAAGAGCAGGACCAGCAAAAGAACCAGCAGAATGACTCCCATTTATCCTCTCCTTAGGATCGTTATGAGTCCCGACTGGCACATGGCATACCCGCCTCAGGAGATGTTCACACTCGGCGCGCTTATGGGCGGCGGATTGTCCCTTTTGGCCATGTTGGGTAAACCCGGTTTGACATCGGGGCATTGCGGGGAAGCTTCTACCCGTCAAGCCATTCTTCCTAGAAGGGAATACGAGAAATGGGTATTGGTACCAGCCTCTTTTTGTTGGCCGTCGGCGCCATCCTGTCCTTTGCGGTCAACGCGACGGTGTCCGGCATTGACCTCAATACCATCGGTGTCATCCTCATGATCGTCGGCGCCATCGGCGTCGTGCTCTCCATGATCTTCTGGTCGTCCTGGGGCGGCTTGGGCGGCGGTGTCCGCCGGGAGCGCACCGTTGCCGACGTCGGGCCGGTCGGACGGACCACGGTGTACGAAGACCGCTACTGAGCCGTCAGCAAGGGCGCTGACGAAGCACCGGCCGCTGCCTCCGGCAGCGGCCGTGGCGCGCCGGCCGCCAGCTCCCGCCGGCGACCGGCCGGCGGGTTTATGCGAGTGCTCGTCGCGCCGTAGCCTGGAACCATGAAGGATGCTGGATTCAAGGCCGCCAACCTGCTGCACCGTACGGTGTTCGACGTCACCAAGGGCTGGCTGGGCGGCAAGGGCAAGGGCATGCCCGTGCTCAAGCTCACCACGACCGGGCGCAAGTCCGGACAGCCCCGGGACACCATGCTCACCAGCCCGGTCCAAGACGGCAACCGGCTGGTGCTGGTCGCCTCCAAGGGGGGTGACGACCGCCATCCCCTCTGGTACCTCAACCTCCAGGCCGAGCCCAAGGTCACGGTCAGCATGGGCGGACGGGTGTGGCCCATGGTCGCCCGCACCGCCGGTGCCGAGGAGAAAACCGAGTTGTGGCCGGCGATCGTCAGCGCCAACCCCGGCTATGCCGGATACCAGCAGAAGACCGACCGGGACATCCCGGTCGTGATCCTGGAGCCGGCCGCCGGGGCCTAGAGGTCACGGATGGTCTCGATCACCGGCCGCCGCGCCGCCCGCACCGTGAGCTCGCCGGCCGCCACCGCGGCCAGGGCCGCCAGGCCGCCCACCCCGCCGAGGTAGGCCCAGGGCACGGCCAGGGCGGCCGGCGGGGGGTCGAACACGCCGGTGAGGATCTTCACCAGCAGCACTGTCAGCCCCCACCCGGCCACCGCGCCGAGCAGCAGCCCGACCCCGGTGACCAGGCCCGCCTCGACACGCACGAACGACGCCACCTGGCGGTGGCGGGCGCCCAGGGCCCGGGCGATGGCGAAGCTGCGGCGCCGTTCGGCCAGGCTGAGGGCGAGCACCAGGCCGGTGGCCGCGGCCGCCAGCAGCAGCGCGAAGCCGAGCTCGACGCGGGTCAGTCCGGACAGGTCGACGGCGGTGAGCGCCGAGCCGACCTGGCGGCGGCTGGTCACCAGGTCGGTGACGGTCGGGCCGGGGCCGAGCCGCTCGCGGACCCGCTGGGCGACGGCGGCCGGCGACCCTGACGAGGTGTCGATCAGGAAGCTGTCGATGCCGGCGTTGCCGGTATGGGCCGCCAGGTAGTCGGCGTTGGCGACCATGAAGCTGTCCCGTGGAGCGGTCGGGAACTCCTTGGCGATGCCGAGGTAGTGGAACGTGACCTCGGTCAGCTGCCCGCTGCCCGCTGTCCCGCACCCGCAGGCGGAGTTGGTCGCCGGGTGTGAGCTGGAAGTCCTTCACCGTCTCGGCGCTGACCAGCAGGCCGTCGGGCTGGCGGGCCAGGCGGGCGATCAGGGCCGGCGCGCTGCCGCCCGTGAAGTAGGCGTCCTGCAGCTTGGCCGGCGGCGACGACGGTGGCCGGGCGGACGCCGAACAGGTCCTGGAGGTCGGCGCCGACGTAGGCGAAGCGGTGCAGGAGCGGCTCGACGTGGCGGACGCCCGGCACGGCGGCGATGGTCGCCGCCTGAGTCGGCGGGGCCGGCGGCGGCGGGCGGGTAGGTGACGGTGACGTCGGCGCCGTTGGTGAGCCGGGCGTCGACGCCGGCCTGCTGGTGGTAGGTGGTGTTGAACACCGCGGTCGAGGCGGCGAACGCGACCGTGAGGGCGACCAGGGCGACCGGCCGGGCCAGGCGGCGGCGGTGCCGGGCCAGGGTGGCGGCGACCGTGCCGGCACCAGGCCGCCGGCCACCGGTCGGGCGGCGGCCGTGACCGACCCGCCGGCCCCGGCCGAAGAAGGCGTCGGCCAGCCGCCAGGCCAGCAGCCCGCGACCCGGCCCAGAACAGCAGCGGCCCGGCCAGCGCCCAGTAGTTGACCGACAGCGTCGGCAGCCCCTCGGGAACCAGCACGATCTGGTAGCCGGAGCGGCTGGTCAGCCAGAACACCAGCCCGGCGGCGGCCAGCAGCCACGATGTCCAGCCCGCCGCGCAGCCACCGCGGCCGCCGGCGTGGGCCGACGACCTGGCGGGCGGTGGCCACGGTGAGCCTGGCGGGCGTCGCGCCACGCCGGGACGACCAGGGCCGCGGCCGCCGACCACGACGCCGGCCAGCACCGACGCCGCGCGCCCAGACGACGGCCGAGCCCGTCGACGCGCCGAAGGTGGCCGACCCGAACTCGGCCCGGCCCACGAGGCCGCCGCGCACCAGCCCGACGGCGGCGCCGACCAGCGCGACGGCCGCCGCCTCGGCCGCCGGCGGTGCCGACCATGGTCGGCAGCGGTGGCGCCTCGGACCCGCAGCAGGGCCAGGTCCCGGCGCCGGCGGTCGGCGCCGGCACGCGGCCACGGTGGCGGTGAGCAGGCCGGCCAGGACCACGCCCGGGCATGCCGAGCAGGAGGAACAGGATCTGGGCGTACAGGGCGTCCTTGCGGGCGGCGTCGAGGGCGGCGCCGAGGTTGTTGCCGACCGAGCCGCCGCCGGCCAGCGACCGCCTCGAGGTGGCGGCCGGCGCCGGCGACCAGGTTGAAGGCGGCCGCCGGGTCGTGGGGCAGCTGGTGGTCGAGCCGGGCGTGGACCTGGATCGCGGACCAGGTCGGGCCGGGCCGCGGCCGAGCGGGTCGAAGAGCGTGTGCCACCGGCCGGCGGGCAGCACCATCGACGTTGTCGGGCGGCGCCGAGGCTTGGGAGCCGGCCGGCGCGCCGACCTTCTGGAACAGCGAGTCGGCCTGGGGCAGGTCGACGACCCCGTCGACCCGCAGCGTTGACCGGCGGCAGCCCGGCCAGCGCGACGGTGACGGTGTCGCCCGGGCCGGCGTGCAGGTTGGCGGCGGTCTGCTGGGCCAGCAGGACGCCGCGGGGGTCGCCGGTCAGCACCCGCAGCTCGCCGGGGAACGTGGCGGCGTAGCCGTCGGGCAGCCCGACGACGACGCCCGGAGCCGGTGGTCTGCGAGTCGGCGACGCCGGTGGTCGCCTGCAGGCCGGTCGCGTCGGCGAAGCCGACCGGGAGGCGCCGCCTTGCACGTGGGGTCGGCCTGGACGGCGGTCAGCACGGCGCCCGGGTCGGGTCGCCGGGCGGGCCTCGACCTGCCAGTCGACCGCGACCTGGCGGGTGGCGGCCGCCGTCATGGTGCTGAGGGCGCCGGACAGGAAGGCGGCGATGGACGCCAGCAGGGCCACGGCGACGGCGACGCCGGCGGTGGTGGCCGCCAGCGACCGGTGCGCCGGCGCAGCAGGCCGCCGAGCCAGATGAGCGCTAGCACGGCTCGGGAACCAGGGGCCGGCCGTCGACCATGTCCCAACGGGTGGGGAAGTGCTCGGCGATGAGCGGGTCGTGGGTCGTGACCAGCAGCCCGGCGCCGAGCCGGCGAGGCCCGATCGACCAGCAGCGTGACCAGCAACGAGGCGCTGGCGTGGTCGAGCTGGCCGGTCGGCTCGTCGGCCAGGATCAGCCGGGGCTCGGTGATCAGGGCCCGGGCCACCCCACCCGTTGCGCCTGGCCGCCTGAGATCTCCTCCGGCAGCTTGGTGGCCAGGTCCTCGAGGCCCAGCTCGGCCAGCAGGGCCCGGGCCGCGTCAGCCGCCTCGGACCGCGGCCGCCCGGCGAGGATCAGGGGAAGCGCCACGTTCTCGACCACGTCGAGATCGGGCAGCAGGCTCGGGCCCTGGAACACCAGCCCCACGGTGCCGGCCGGCAGGCTGCTCGGCGGCCCGCCCAGTGCCGGCCAGCTGACCTCCCCGCCGCTCGGCGAGTCCAGGCCCGCCAGCAGGTGGAGAAGGGTGGACTTGCCCGAACCCGACGGCCCGGTGAGGGCGATCTGCTGTCCCGCGCCGCACCTCGCAGTTTGCGCCGTGGACGGCCACCACCGCCGTCGGGCCCCGCCCGTAGGTGCGGGACAGGTCATGGCATTCGACCAGCGCCTCGCCCGTCACGCCGCCACCCGCCCGTCGGCCAGGGTGACGACCCGGTCGGCGGCGGCGGCCACCGCCGGGCTGTGGGTGGCCACCACCAGGGCCAGGCCCCGTTCGACCTCGGCCCGCAACAGGTCGAGCAGCCGGCCCTCGGTGAGCCGGTCCACCTCGGCGGTCGGCTCGTCGGCGACCACCACGGCCGGCCGGTTGACCAGGGCCACCGCCAGGCCGGCCCGCACCGCCTCGCCGCCGGAGAGCTGCGCCGGGTAGGAGCCGGCCCGGCCGGCCAGGCCGACCCGCTCGAGCAGCGCCGTCGACGTCCGGCCGGCCCTGGCCGCCGGCCAGCCGGAGCGCCACCCGCAGGTTGGCGGCCACGCGTCAGGTGCTCGACCAGGTTGGCCGACTGGAGCACCACCCCGACCCCGCGGGCCCGCAGCGCGGCCCGCTCGCGCTCGGGGCGCCGGCTCATGATCTGCCCGGCCGACCCGCACCACCCCGCCGTCGGGGTCGTCGAGCCCGGCCATGCAGGCCAGCAGCGTCGACTTGCCCGAGCCCGACGGTCCCATCACGGCCACGAACTCGCCGGCCCGGGCGTGCAGCGACACGCCCCGCAGCGCCAGGACCTCGTCGTCGCCGGTGTGAAAGAAGCGGTACAGCTCCTGGGCATCGACTGCCAGAGGTGGCGTCACGGCCGACCAGGCGAACGAGTCGGTCACCTTGCGCCAGGGATCACGTTGTCCGAGCCCTGCGGCGACGGAGAGGGTGATGACGGCGAGCTTGCCGGCCTTGCCAGAACTCGTAGCGCTCGACGTCCTGGCGCACGACCTTGCCGGTCACCGGGTCGGGGGGCGAGTCGGCCTGTAGGTGATGAGCACGCCGGGGCCGGCCGTGCGGGACACGGTCGTGACCTTGCCGGCCAGGAAGCAGGCCGCGGCTGCGCCAGCGCGGCCACGTCGGTCGACTGGGCCGACGCCACTGTCGGTGCGGTTGCCGACTGCGACAGCTCGACCCTGATGCTGTTGAACTTGTCGGTGAAGGTCACCGTGCCCGCCGTCTCCGACCGGGACCATCCCTCAGGGGTGCTGATGGTGTACCCGTCCGGGGAGGTGAAGGCCTTGTACTTCACGGTGTCGGGGATGTCGCCCGGCACGACCACGTTGTCGGGGGCGGTGGCGCCCGGCCCGGCGGCGGGGCGGCACGTCGACGCGCCGGCGGAGGTGTTGGTCGAGGCGGGCGCGGTCGTGCCCACGAGGGGTTGGGTGGACGCGCCCTTCGATCCGGTGCTGCAGGACGCGGCGAGGAGAGTGGCGGCCAGCAGGCCGCCGGCGAGGCGCGAGGTGATCACCCGGGCGACCCTACGGACCGGCGTTTCAACGCAGCACCGCACCGAGGTAAGCGGAGGGTAAATCGTTCCGGCACCCGTAGGATGCGCGTCGTGCACGGGACGACGCTGCTCGTCGTCGAGGATGACGAAGCCATCGGCCGGGCCATGGTGCAGGCGCTGACCGGGCAGGGTGCGACGGTCGGTTTGGCCCGCACCGGCGCCGAGGCGCTCACACTGGCCGACCCGGGCACCGACCTGGTGCTGCTCGATCTCGGCCTCCCGGACATGGAGGGGATCGACGTGTGCCGCCAGTTGCGGTACCGCTACCCCGACCTGGACATCGTGGTGGTCACGGCCCGCAGTGAGGAGATCGACGTGGTCGTCGGCCTGGATGCCGGCGCCGACGACTACATCACCAAACCGTTCCGCCTGGCCGAGTTGCTGGCCCGGATCCGGGCCCGGCTGCGGCGCCAGTACGCCCAGCAGGCCGAGGTCATCGCACTGGGGGCGTTGCGGCTGGACCTGGGCGCCCGCCGGCTCACCCGCGACGGGACCGAGATCGAACTGCGGACCAGGGAGTTCGAACTACTGGCCGCCCTGGCCCTCGACGCCGGCCACGTGGTGGCCCGCCGCCGGTTGATGGCCGAGCTCTGGGACCAGCATTTCGACACCACCAGCAAGACGCTCGACATGCACGTCTCGGCCTTGCGCCGCAAGCTCGACCTCGACGGACGGCCCAGCCTGATCACCACGGTCCGAAGTGTCGGCTACCGCCTCGAGGTCGACCCCCGGTGAGACGCCGCATCGTGACCTCGACGGTGGCCGTCATGGCGCTGGCCCTCCTCCTGTTCGGGGTCCCGCTCGGCTGGGCCCTCGGCCACGTCTACCGCGACCAGCAGCTCACCCGGCTGCAGCAGGCCGCGACCATCGCCGCCGGATCGGTGCCGGCCGAAGGCCTGCACAGCGCCGATCCGATCGAGCCGCCCTCATCGCCGGGCGGCATCAGCCTCGGGTACTACGACGGGTCCGGGTCGCTGTCCGCCGGCCGGGGGCCGGCCCGAGGCGACGCGGTCCTGGCCGGGGCGCTCGGCGGCCACCCTCAGCAGGGCCAGGTCGGCAGCCGGTTGGTCACCGCGGTACCCATCATCGTCAACGAGACGACGGTCGGAGCGGTCGAGGCGTTCTCCCCGGCGGTCGCCGTGACCTGGCGCACCGAGCGCACCTGGCTGGCCATGCTGGCCCTGGCGGTGGCGGCGCTGGCCGTGGCCACCGTCATCGCCATCTGGCAGTCCCGCCGGCTGGCCGCCCCGGTGGCCGACATCGTTTCCGCCGCCGACCGGTTGGGCCAGGGCGACTTCGCCCTCGAGGCGCGCCGGTCCGGCATCGCCGAGCTCGACCGGGCGGCGGCCACCCTGGAGGCCACCTCGGCCCAGCTCGGTGAGCTGATGGAACGGGAACGGGCGTTCACGGCCAACGCATCCCACCAGCTGCGCACCCCGCTCACCGCCCTGCGGCTGAACCTCGAGAACGCCCTGGAGACACCCGGGGTCGATGGGCGCGCCGCGGTGGCGAACGCCGTCACCGAGGTGGACCGGTTGCAGGACACCCTCGACCAGCTCCTGGCGTTGGCCCGCACCGGGGCCCTCCCCGGCCGGCGGGCGCCGGTAGCCGACATCCTGGCCGCCCTCGAGCGGCGCTGGCACCCCCTGCTGGCCGAACGGGGCCGCCGGCTGCACGTCACCGCCGGCCAGGTGCCCACCGGCCGGACCGCCCCGGCCACCCTGGGTCAGGTGCTCGACATCCTGGTGGACAACGCCACCACCCACGGCCGCGGGACGGTCGAGGTCATCGCCGCCGCGCCCGCGGGTGGCGTCAGCGTGGAGGTGGTCGACGAGGGGGAGGGCGTGAGCCGGGCGCGGGCGCCGTCGGCCACGGCCGGCCACGGACTGGGCCTGGCGCTCGCCAGGTCGCTGGTGGAGGCGACGGGGGGCCGGCTGGTCTTCCGGTCGGGGGAGCCGGCGGTCGCCGTCATCTTCCCCTGATCATTCGGCGGGACGGCACGCCGCCACGAACAGCGGCACCACGCCGGCCCATCCGGCCTGGTTGCGATCTCGGCGTTGCTCTGCCCCGTCCCCGAAGACCTCCCAGCCTCGCTGCTCGATGTCGACCCGGGTGGTGCCGTCGACCCGGCCGGCCACCATATCGAGACCCGCTCGGTCCAGCTGCTGAAGGCGTGATCGGGGCCGCACGCCACATCGAAGCCCAGCTGGAGCGGGCTGATCACGTGTTTTCCGCCGTCAGCCGGAACCGGCTCGCCACCTCGCCCCAGACCCGTTCCATGTAGGCCCGGACCGTCTCGGCCCCCTCATCGCTGAGGCGGTACATGCGCCTGGCCCCCCGGGGCTCGTCGCTCACCAGCCGTGCCTCCTTCAGCAGCCGGAGGTGCCGGGAGACGGCCGGCTGGCTGATCGGCATCCGGCGGCTGATCTCGGCGACCGACAGCGGCCCTTCGCGTAGCAGCTCGATGATCGCCCGGCGGTTGGCGTCGCCCAGCGCCTCGAACGGGTCGGCCGGCATCAGCAGAATCATAACCGGGCTGTTATGATCAGGCCATGGACGAGGGTACGCGAGAGAAGCCGTGGAACCTGAAGACACCGAGCGGCGGCTCGGAGTACCAGATCTTCCGGGATGAGACGTTGGATCCGCCGGCGCTGGTCTGCATCGTCGGCAAGACCGAGCTGCGTTATCACTTGCGCTGCCTGACCGATCTGCACGAGATGCTCAAGGCCCACGGCGACTGGATGCCCCTCGGCAACGCCGACGAGCAGAAGCCGGCCGCCGAGGGGACGGTCGAGGCGTGGGCCCGGTCGCCGGAGAACCCGGTGGGCGGCTGGTACGGCCTCAAGAAGGGGCTGCGGGGCCGGTTCGGCAATTACGTGCCACCGGTGATGGAGGTGCTGGGCCTGGCCGAGGTCGAGCACAATCCCCGCAACAACCGCATGCGGGCCATCTAGCCGCCGGCTTCGAGCCGGTGCCCCCGGAAGGCGGCGCTAGCGTGGCCGCCCATGTCCGAGCCCCTGATCGGTGAGGTCACCGAGCTGCTGCAGGAACTGATCAGGAACGCGTGCGTCAACGACGGCACAGCGGAGTCGGGCCATGAGGAGCGCAGCGCCGATCTGCTGCGCAGCTACTTCGAGGGCACCGGGCTCGACCTCGAGTCCTACCAGCCGACCGCCGGCCGCACCTCGCTGGTGGCCCGTATCGAAGGGCACGACCCCGACGCCCCCTCGGTGTGCCTGATGGGCCATACCGACGTGGTTCCGGTGACGCCGGAGCACTGGTCGCGCGACCCGTTCGGCGGCGACCTGATCGACGGCGAGGTGTGGGGCCGGGGCGCCATCGACATGCTCAACATGACGGCGTCGATGGCGGTGGCCACCAGGCACCTGGCCCTGGAGGGGTTCCGGCCGGCGGGGACCCTGGTCTACCTGGCGGTGGCCGATGAGGAGTCGGGCGGCCATCACGGTGCCGAGTGGCTGTCCGAGCACGCGTGGGACGCCATCGGCACGGACTACGTGCTGACCGAGTCCGGCGGGATCCTGACCCCGACGGCGAGCGGTCCCAAGGTCACGGTGACGGTGGCCGAGAAGGGGGTGGCCTGGCGGCGGCTGCGGGTGCAGGGGACGCCGGCGCACGGCTCCATGCCGTTCGGGACGGACAACGCGGTCGTCAAGGCGGCCGAGGTGGTGCGGCGCTTGGCCGAGTACCGGCCCCGGGCCCAGATCGGCGACCTGTGGCGCACCTTCGTCGAGAACACCGTGGTGGACCAGGAGCTGCGGGCCGCGCTGCTCGATCCCGAGCGGGTGTATGCCGCGTGCGAGGCCAACGACGACCCTCGGAGCGCCAAGTACTGGCACGCCTGCACCCACACCACGTTCTCCCCGAACGTGTTCCATGGCGGTGTCAAGACCAACGTGATACCGGATGTCGTCGACCTCGACGTCGACATCCGTACGCTGCCCGGGGAGACGGCGGCGGACGTCAGCCGCTACCTGGACGAGGCGCTCGGAGACCTGGCCGGCCAGGTCGAGGTCACGGCGCTGCAGAACGTGGTGTCCTCTTCTTCTCCGACCGAGACGCCGATGTGGCCGGTGCTCGAGCGCCTGGCCCGGGTGGCGCATCCCGGAGCCACCCTGATGCCTCGCATCACCGTCGGGGGCACCGATGCCGGCTACTTCCGGGGCCGGGGCAGCGTGGCCTACGGCTGCGGGCTCATGAGCCCGGGGGTGACGTACGAGCAGTTCTCCGACCGTTTCCACGGCAATGACGAACGGATCGATGTGGAGTCGCTGCGGCTGACCACCGATCTGTGGCTGGGCGTGGCCCACGAGTTCCTGGGCTGAGTCAGTCCGTCCGGTAGTCGACCGCGACCGAGCGCGGCCTGTTTGCGGATGGTCAGGACGCCCGACGCCGACGCCCGGTAGGTCCCCGACGTGGGCGCCACATCGCGGTAGTCCCGTCCGGTCGCCACGGTCAGATGGGTCGGGCCGGTCCGGCGGTTGTGGGTCGGGTCGAGGGCGACGGTGACGATGCCGGCGCTGGCGTCGGCGGCCGGGATCATGACCTCGATCCAGGCATGGCTTCCGCCCTCGCCGAGCAGGTGACCGGAGACGTAGCGAGCGGGCAGCCCGCAACCCCGGCACAGGGCCAGCGCGACGTGGGCGAAGTCCTGGCAGACGCCCGAACCGAGCGCCAAGGCGGCGGCGGCGGTGGTGTGGATGGACGTCACGTCGTGGCGGTAGGTCATGTGGCGGTGGACCCAGTCACAGATCCGCTCGGCCAGAGCCACGCCTACCGGGCCGGCAGCCATCAGTTGGCCGGCGGCCTCGGCGAGCGGGCGGTCGGCGGTCGTGAGCGGGGTGGGCATGGCCGAGCGCGGGGTGGGCCTGTGGCGCGGGATGAGCCTGTACCCGATGGGCCGGTCGTGCCGGGCGGGGGTCCGGCTCGACCCGGCGCTCGATCAGCGACCAGGCCTCGAAGTCGATGACGCTGTCGACCGTGTCGACCTCGAGGTTGATCACCGTGTTGCCGAACCGGTCCCGCCAGTCCCGCCGGCGGGCGTCCAACGAGATGTCGAGGCCCCAGCCGAGTGTCTGCTGGTCGCCATGGCGCCGGGGTGGCACGAGCAGGAGCCGCTGGCGCAGGTGGCGGATCGGCTCCGGGTACTCGTAGCGGACCGACTGGCGTACCAGGTAGGTGGTCCGCTGCGCCCGCTCCCAGTCGGCGTCCTCGTGGGCCAGCCGGGGCAGCGCCTCGAGAACCGAGCGGTCGAGGATGGCCGAGCTGAGCGTCGCGGCGTCGAGCTTCAACCCGGGCTGACCGGTGTCGGCGCGGTGCGTAGCTCGGCCCGGACCGTCATCTCCACCAGCTCCGGGCCCCCGTACGACGTCACCATGGCGACATCGACAGCGTCGCGGCCCCGGCCGATGAGGACCCGACCCGCTCGGGGCATGTTGTTGCGGGGGTCGTAGGTGTACCACCGCCCGCCCAGGTAGACCTCGGTCCAGGCGCAGAAGTCCATCGGTTCATACGGAGGGGGTATGCCGATGTCGGGCAGGTATCCGAAGGCGTAGCGGGCCGGGATGTTGAGCGCCCGCAGGAAGGTGATCATGAGGTGGGCGAAGTCCCGGCACACCCCTTCGGCGGACTGGTACACGTCCACCGCGCTGGTGGTGGGCAGACTGCTGCCGGCCCGGAACGTGAGGTGATGGTGGACGAAATCGCACACCGCCTGCACCCGGGACTGCCCCGGGGCGAGGTGCCCGAAGTGCTTCCAGGCGGCGTCACCCAGCACGTCGGACTGGCAGAACCGGCTGGGCAGGGTGAAGGCCAGAGCGTCGTCGGGCAGGTCGGCGGGCGCCACCTCGGGAGCGTAGAAATCGCGCTCATCGATGTCGCTGCTCACGAGCACGTCGGCGTCGTAGGTGAGGGTCAGGTCGCCGGGGGGGAAGACCAGCCGTCGGCAGGTGTTCCCGAACCGGTCGATATACGAGCGTGACCCCACCCGCGGTTGGGTGCTCCACTCTTGGCGCACCACCTCGGGACCGTCGGTGCGGGGCTCGACCTGGAGTACGGATGCGGTCGCAATCTCCGACTTCCAGACGAACGTGCAACCAACGCCCAAGGTGAGCACCGCAGCAGACTTGCACATCCCGGTCAAGGACATGTCTCAAAGATGTGAACCGACCATGAACAGCCGCGGCAGCCGGCCTACCAGGTGACGAGAACGCTCTCGTCGTCGAGGGGCGACGGCGCTGGGTCGTCGCCCACCGGACGATGCGCGCCCCGCGCCGTCGCTCCCACCAGGACCGGTCGGGCGCCAACAGGTGCGGTCGACGGCACTTGCGACGGCAGGATGTCGCTCCCGCCGGTGGGCACGTCCTCCACCGGCAGCAGGGAGGGGTCGGTCCCGTCGCCGCCGAAGCGCTTGTTGAACCAGCGCACATGGATGCCGACGACGCAGAGGAACAGGCCGGCAGCGAAGGGAAGCAGGATGGTGCGCCGGGTGGAGTGGCTCGAGCCGGCGGACTGGCCGAGAGCACCCGGTGTCCCGGCGCCGCCCTTGCCGCCCTGGCCGCTACGGCCGGCGGTGACCGGGAACGGCAGGGTGGGTTGGAACCCGGTGTCGGGGCCGACCTGCTCACCCGGGGTCACCAGCTTCGGCAGTGCCGGTGTGCCCGACTTGGGTGTCGAGGCGCCGGGCGTCTTGGACAGGAAGCCGGACAGGTCAAGGCTGGGAGCGCCGGAGTTCGAGCTGGGTCCATTGCCCACGCTGGTCGGCGTCGACTGGATGAGAGGGGGGACCGTGCCGCCGTCCGCGGTGGTCGACGGAGGTGGCGGTGCCGGGACGTCGACGCCGATCGGGTTGGAAGCTGAGGCGATCGGTGCGCCACTGGGGCCGTCAGCGCCTGTCCTGGCCACGAACACGTTGTAGGTGTACCTCCCGCCCGTCTGGGTCGTCTGGGTATCGGTCCACGAGAGCGTCGAGCCAGGTTTGATCAGGGCGGACTTCGAACCGTCCGACCCCTGCACCTGGTACCCGGTCAGGTCAAGTTCGGGGTTGGCGGCCCAGGTGACCGTCACGCTGCGATCGCCGTTGGTCGCCACTCTGACGCCGTGCGGCGGGGCGGGCGCCACCCCGAGCTTGAATGAGCGCGTCGCCGACCCGCTGCGTGGCGTTCCGCCGACGCTCAGGGCCAGGTATTCAGTGCCGGTCACGGTCACGGTCGCTGTATAAGGGCCGTTGTACGGAAGGTCGGTCGGGAAGGAGAATGACGTGGTCGGCTTGCCTTGAACGAAGCTGAAGCCGCAACCGTGGCAGGACGGATTGGCGGAAGGCGCCGGCTGGGGACCCGTCACCTGGATGGCGACGCCGGTGATCTCATTGGTTCCCAGGCCGCCCCTGTCGATGGCCCCGCTCCCGCTGATCTGCACGCCCGAGTTCTGCAGTGGCGGGCTGCTGGCTGGCGAATCGATCGTCACGTTGACGTTGGCGGCCGCCGATGCCGGCGCCGCGGGGACGAGGATGAACAACGCCATGACCGCCGCCGCCCCCGTCGCCAGCCGGGCCCGTGTCATACCGGCTTCACGTCCTTGGTCCACGTGGCCCGGACGATCAGCCGTTGCGCGGCCGAGCCCTTCGGATTGCAGGTGGTGAGGGTCAGGGTCCGGTCGGTCGAGGCGGCCAGAACGGAAACGTCCTGCGGTGTCACGACGAACGGGTCCTTCGAGACCTGGTACACGCAGCCCCCGATCGGGGTGTCGAGTTCGATGGTGTCTCCCACCTTGAGCTGGTCGACGTTGGCGAAGGGCTTGCCGAAGGTGGTTCGGTGCCCGGCGATGGCGACGTTCCCGGCGTCACAGGGCAGGGAGGTGTCCGGGTAGTGGCCGGCGCCCGCCCGCAGGGCGCTGGCCGTGGTTCCCTGTACGACCACCATGTCGAGCCCGATGGCCGGGATCTTGATCCGGGTCAGGCTGTCACCGGTGTTGATCCGCCCGTCGCGGTAGGCCTGGGCCAGGGCCGGGCTGGCGAGCTGATGCTTCAGCCGGTCCTGGATCCTGGTCTGCCACAGGTTGGTCACGAAGGGTGACGCCACGACCGCCACACCGCCCAGCACCAGGACAATCGAGATGCCGGACAGTGTGCGTCGCAGCCAACGTTTCGAGCGGGCGGTATCTAGCACCGCGACCGCCGAGAATCAGTCTCCGGGCGCGGCTTGAGGTTGCTGGCGTTGGCCATCGGGTGGCTCAGGTGGCTGCGCCGTCGCCGACTATCGCCGGACCAGCCGCCGCCGGGTGAGATAGCCGGCCAGTATCAGGATGAAGCCGATCGGCAGCAACGGCAGGTCGTTACCTGTCGTGGCCAGCAGCAGCGTGCCTTTGGCTGCCGGCGTGATCGCCGCGGTCGGATTGGGGGGGGCCGGAGGCGTGGTGGTGGCCTTGGTCCCGCCAACCGCGGCCTCGGCGTGCGCCAGGTCGAGGTTGATGCCGCCCATGACGCCCTTGAGCAGATGGATGCTCAACCCGTCGGCGATGGCGCCGACCGAGCCGTCAGCGGCCTTGGACGTCGTACCGGCGCCGAGAGCGATCGTCGATTCGAGAGGCGTGCCGCCCAGGATGGTGATGGGGTCCTTCAACCCGACGCTGATCGGGAAGCCCGGCAGCGTGTCGTCGAGGAGATGGACGGTCACGAGGGCCGGATGGACGGCGGCCGAGCTGGTGCCGGCACCGCGGTCAAAGGTGGCGGTGGCCGTGGCGGCCAGCACGTCGATCCTCAGCAACGGGTTATGAAGCACCTTGGTCAATCCGGGAAGGACCTGGATAGAAGCACCTTGCGATTCGGCATTTGCGGTGATCGCTCCGGGGGTGGACGTCACCGAGGAGACCGACGGCAGGACCGAAACCGACGCCAAGGTGGAGAGACCTTCCAACGTGGATAGCAGGCTGCTCACCGGCTTGGATTGATCGATTCCGAGTGAAGTGAGGAGCGGGTCGAGCAGGATGCCGAGGATCGGGTGCAGGGTCGTCGTGACCTGTGAGATCACCGGATCGAGCTGTGGAGTCAGGAGATCGGTGATCGGCTTCAACAGCTGGAACACCAACTGGAGGACCGCGACGTTCAGGGAAACGACCGATGCGTTGCTGGTGGCGTTGGGCCCCATGGCCGTCAACGCGGCGGCCGAGGTGGAGCAGGCGGTCTTGAGCGACAGCACGCCCTGTACCGGAATGTCGAGCAGGCAGGCCGGAGGTGGCGTGACGCTCGCGCCGACGGTCGCAGCGTCGGCGGTGCTGACCGTCTGTCCGCCGAGTCCCAGGCCGATGAGGCCGGCGCCGTCGGCGTGGGCCTTCGGCGTCGAGTCACCGGTGGCATGGCTGGTCCCGGCCGTGAGTACCAATGGGAATGGCAGTCCCGGGAGGGTGGGCAGGATCGAAGCTTTGATGGCCCAGGCGCTGGCGCTGCCTGTGAACCTTTCGGGTGTGTCCGCCGAGGCGGTCGCCGGCACGGCAGCAGCCAGCATGGCGGTCACTATGACGCCCGATAGCGCCACCGCACATGCCCTACGGATGGTCTTCACGTTGTCAGCCCCCTGATTGTCACGCCCCGGCGGGGCATAGAGTACCTTGCGCGCGCTGGAGTCGCCATCGCGTCATTCGAGTAGTTCGCCAACTGCTCGCCTGGTTCCTTCCAGCGCACCGCCCGGTTTCGCGCAACGACCGATATGGCCCCTTTGTCGTATTCGCCAAGGTGCTCGAAGGGTCGAGATACCGAGAGCGGTTCGCGCGCGAACCTTTTGCCCCATTCTGCGGATGGGAGGGTAACCGATACATAGGGGTCAAAGGGGGCATCCCGGCTTGAACCGGGTTCGGCAGAGTACTGTCGGGCACCCGATAGAGCGAGGTGAGGCACGTGGCGGTACGGGGTACAGGTGGCCCGATGCGTCTGGTACTCGTCGTGGCGGCCTGGGCCGCGGTGCTCGCCGGGTGCGGCGGTGGAGGGAGCAAGACCGCCGCGACCACCACCACGCCGCCGACAGCGGCGGCCACGACGACCACCGTTCCCGGACCGTCGGTTGACGTCCAGCCGCCCTCGGGGCCGGTCGGCACGTCATTCCAGCTGACGGCTTCCAGGTTCCAGCCGACCGAGACGGTCATATTCGAGATCGACTTCCCGACCGGCAAGGTGTTCAAAGGCCAGGCCCACAAGGCCACCGCCGATGGGACGGTGACCGCCCCCTACCGGGTCACCACCGGCAACCCGGCCGGGACGTATCAGGTCAAGGCGACGGGCGACAAAGGCAGCCAGGCGACCGGCCAGTTCGTGGTCACGTCAGGCAGCACTGTGACGACCGTGGCCGGCCACACGGCCACGACCGTTCACACCGCCACGACCAGTCACAGCACCACCACCAAGAAGCCCTGAGGATCATCAGATCGCCGTCGAGCTGACCCGCGGGCCGGCCGTCGGAAACCCGTCGGCCGGAGTCAGCTGGACTGGTCGAGCACCCGCTTCAACTGGTCGAGCGCCGCTACCTCCCTCTCCATCTGACGGTTGACCATCGGCGTCATCAGCTTCATGACGCCGTGCGGTTGAACCTCGAGCGTGAAGGTGACGCGGCAGCGGTCGGTCCCGTCAGGTGTCAGGTCGAAGCGGCCCACCGGTCTGGCCGGCCCGGCGATCACTTCGAAACCGAGTGTCGATGGGCGGTCGAAGGTGGTGACCCGGAAGTCGCCGGGGATCTTGCGCCCTCCGGGCCCCTTGAGCACCTGCTCATAGGTGGCCCCCGACCCGTTGCCGCCGGACGCCTTCCGGATGCTGATCACGCCCGCCCGCCACTTGATGTCGTTGGTGCCGTCGGCGAGAAAGTCGAAGACCTGCTCGACCGGTCGGTTGATCATCACGGTGTGCTCGGATTGGCCCATGCTGTGCATCACGTCCTTCCTGATCTGTCCGATGGATCAGTAGCACACCCCCATGACGACGCAGGAGGTGGTGCGGGGATGGGTGGTCGGGGTCGGCGGCCGGGTGGCCGGAGGAGATGTCCTGGGCGGGACAGTCACGACCGCCGGTGTGGTCACGGGCGTGCGGGCGACCGTCACCACCGGATGGGTGGTCGGCGGGGTGGTCCGCACGGTGGTCGGGGCGAGCGTGACCGCCGCTGGGGCGACGGTGGTCGGCGTCGTCGTCGCTACCTCGGCCGTCGACGAGGTGGCCGCCGCGGGGACCTGCAACTGCGTGGTCCCCCCGCCGCCGGAGCATCCCGCCACCACGAGCACGAACGCCAGGCTCATCCACCAGAGTCGTTGCACGCCGTTAGATACGGGCGACGAGCCGGCAGGGATTGGGGCATATGGCCGTAGGCTTGGCGGGTGGGCCCGCGGGATCCTCTCGACTGTTTCTCGCCGGGCGCCCGCAACTGGTTCCGTGCCATGTTCCCGGCGCCCACCGCGGCCCAGGAGCAGGGCTGGGAGGCGATCAGCGGCGGCGAGCACACCCTGATCCTGGCGCCCACCGGGTCGGGCAAGACCCTCGCCGCCTTCCTGTGGGCGCTCGACCGGCTGCTCACCAGCCCCGCCGCCCGCGCGACGAGAAGCAGCGGCTGCGGGTCCTGTACGTCTCGCCGCTGAAGGCGCTCACCTACGACGTCGAGCGCAACCTCCGGGCCCCGCTCGCCGGCATCGCCCTCGAGGCCGAGCGGGCCGGGCATCGAGCACCCCGCCGATCCGGGTCGCGACCCGGACCGGCGACACGCCGGCGGTCGAGCGCCGCGACATCGACGCGCCACCCGCCCGACATCCTGATCACCACGCCCGAGTCGCTCTACCTGCATGCTCACGTCGTCAGGCCCGCGATGCGCTGGCGCCACGTCGAGCACGTGATCATCGACGAGATCCACTCGGTGGCCGGGCACCAAGCGCGGCGCCCACCTGGCCCTCTCGACTCGAGCGGCTCGAGCGGCTCGTCACCGCGCGCGGCCGGCCGCTCGCCGCAACGCATCGGCCTGTCCGCGACCCAGCGACCGCTCGACGAGATCGCCCGCTTCCTCGGGGGCCAGGACGCCGCCGGCGGCTGGGACCGCGCCCGGTCACCATCGTCGACACCGGCATCCGCAAGGCGCTCGACCTCGAGGTCATCGTGCCCGTCGAGGACATGGGCGAGCTGGGCAAGCCCGGTCGAGCGACGACGACGAGCTGGTCATGAGCGGCGCGGCCGCCGGCGACCCCGAGGTGCGCACCTCGATCTGGCCGGCATCTACCCGCGCCTGCTCGAGCTGATCCACGCCCACACGTCCACGCTCGTCTTCGTCAACAGCCGCCGCCTGGCCGAGCGGCTGGCCGCCCGCCTCAACGAGCTCGAGGCGAGCGCTCAGGGCCTCGAGGCCGGGCACGCCTATGTCGGGCGCCGCCGTCGCCGGCCAGGCCGGCGCCGCCCGTGTCCCGGCCGGCGTCGACCTGGTCCGGGCCCACCACGGCTCGATCGCCCGCGAGCAGCGGCTGGAGATCGAGGACCTGCTCAAGGCGGGCAAGCTGCCCGCCCTCGTCGCCACCAGCTCGCTCGAGCTCGGCATCGACATGGGCGCCATCGACCTGGTCGTCCAGGTCGAGGCGCCGACCAGCGTGGCCAGCGGGCTGCAGCGCATCGGCCGGGCCGGCCACTCGGTCGGCCAGCCGAGCGTCGGCAAGATCTTCCCCAAGTTCCGCCACGACCTGCTCGTCGCCGCGGTCGTCGCGCCAGCGGATGCGCGGCGGCCTGATCGAGGAGACCCGCGTCCCCCGCAACCCGCTCGACGTCCTCGCCCAGCAGATCGTCGCCATGGTCGCGATCGAGGACCTCACCGTCGACGAGGTGGCCGCGGTGGTCGCCGGCGCCTATCCGTTCGCCGACTGCTCGCCGGCGGTGCTCGAGGGCGTGCTCGACATGCTGTCGGGGCGCTACCCGTCCGACGAGTTCGCCGAGCTGCGGCCCCGCATCACCTGGGACCGCCTCGACCGGCCGGCTCGTCCGTCCGCGCCGGCGCCCGCATGATCGCGGTGACGAGCGGCGGGACGATCCCCGACCGCGGCCTGTTCGGCGTGTTCACCCCCGAGCGGCCACCGCGTCGGCGAGCTCGACGAGGAGATGGTCTACGAGATCCGCGCCGGGCGAGACGTTCCTCCTCGGCGCGACGACCTGGCGGATCGAGGAGATCACCCGCGACCGGGTCATCGTCACGCCGCGCCCGGGCGAGCCGGGCAAGATGCCGTTCTGGCACGGCGACTCAGCTCGGCCGGCCGTTCGAGCTCGGCCGGGCCGTCGGCGCCTTCGTCGCGCGGCGTGGCGCGCCGGCGACTGGACGCGCGGAGCGCCTGCGCGACGAGTGCGGCCTCGACGCCCTGGCCGCCGCGCAACCTGCTCGCCTACGTCGCCGAGGAGCAGCGCGGTCACCGGCGGCGTGCTGCCCACCGACCGCCAGATCGTCGTCGAGCGCTTCCGCGACGAGCTCGGCGACTGGCGGGTGTGCATCCTGTCGCCGTTCGGCGCCCGGGTCCACGCCCCGTGGGCGCTGGCCATCGAGCACCGGATCCGCGACCGCCTCGGCCTCGAGGTGCAGGCCATCTGGAGCGACGACGGCATCGTCGTCCGCCTGCCCGAGGCCGACGACGCTCCCGCCCGTCGAGTGCGGTCATCCTCGACCCGACGAGGTCGAGGAGCTCGTCGTCGAGCCAGGTCGCCAACTCGGCGCTGTTCGCCGCCCGGTTCCGCGAGAACGCCGCCCGCGCCCTGCTGCTGCCCCGCCGCCGGCCCGGCCCGCGCACGCCGCTGTGGCAGCTGCGCCAGCGGGCCGCCGACCTGCTCGCGGTCGCGTCGCAGTACGGGTCGTTCCCGATCCTGCTCGAGACCTACCGCGAGTGCCTGCGCGACGTGTTCGACCTGCCGGCGCTCGACCGGCGCTGATGGCACGACATCCGCGCCCGCACCGTCCGCGTCGTCGGGGTCGACACCGATCGTGCCGTCGCCGTTCGCCTCGTCGCTGGCGTTCAGCTACGTCGCCAACTTCATGTACGAGGGCGACGCCCCGCTCGCCGAGCGGCGGGCGCAGGCGCTCACGCTCGACCGGGACATGCTCGCCGAGCTGCTCGGCGCCGACGAGCTGCGCGAGCTGATCGACGCCTCGGCGCTGGCCGCCCTCGAGGCCTCGCTCCAGCACCTCGACGAGTCCCGGTGGGCGCGAACCGTCGACGCCGCCCACGACCTGCTGCTCCGGCTCGGCGACCTGACCGCCGACGAGCTGGCGGCGCGCTGCGTCCGACGCCGGCCTTCGGCGCCGCCCTGCGTCGCACGACCCGCCGCGCCCTGCTCGTCCGCATCGCCGGCGAGGAGCGCCTGATCGCCGCCGAGGACGCCGGCCGCTACCGCGACGCGCTCGGGCGTGTCGCCGCCGCCGGGCGTCGCCCGAGGCCTTCCTCGACGCCGGTCGCCGACGCCGCTGCCGTCGGTGCTGCGGCGGTGGGCCCGCCGGCGCGGCCCGTTCGTCACCGCCGAGGCCGCCGCCCGCTTCGGCATCGGCGCCGACGTCTGGCCACGGTCCTCGACCGCCTGGACGCCGCCGGCACGCTCGTCCGCGGGCGAGTTCCGGCCCGACGGCATCGAACGGGAGTGGTGCGACGCCGAGGTGCTGCGCTCGCTGCGCCAGCGGTCGCTCGCCGCCCTGCGCCGCGAGGTGGAGCCGACGGAGCAGGCCACGCTGGCCCGGTTCCTGCCCGCGTGGCACGGGCGTCGGGATCCGACGCCGGCCGGCCTCGACCGCCTGTACGAGGTGGTCGCCCAGCTCCAGGGCGTCGCCATCCCCGCCAGCGTCCTCGAGCGCGACGTGCTCGCCGCGCGGGTGCGGGACTACTCGCCGCGGCTGCTCGACGAGCTGTGCGGCGCGGGCGAGGTGGTGTGGGTGGGCGCCGGCGCCGCTCGGACGCGACGACGGCCGGGTCATGCTGTTCCTCCGCGACCAGGTCGGCCGCGCTGCTCGGCCGCCGCGCCCGCGGCCGCCGCCCGACGGCGCCGAGCACGACCGGCATCCGCGCCGTGCTCGCCGCACGGGGGGCGTGCTTCTTCCGGGAGCTGGCCGGGCGCCGACGACGCGCACGACCCTCGACGCGCTGTGGGACCTGGTGTGGGCGGGCGAGGTGACCAACGACTCGTTCGCCGCCATGCGCGCCGGAGCCGCTCGGGCGCCCACCGCGCCGTCCCGCGCGCAGCCGTCCCCGGGGCCGGCCCCGCCCTGGGTCGCTGACGGCGCTGGGCCCGCCCCGAGCGCCAGGGCCGCTGGACGCTCACCGCCCGGGAGCTGGCCGGCCCGGCTGTCGATCCCACGCTGGCGGCCCACGCCCGGGCCGCCGCCCTGCTCGAACGCCACGGCGTGCTCACCCGCGAGGCGGTCCGCGGCGAGGGCGTGGCCGGGCGGTTTCGCCGGCGCCTACCCGGTGCTGCGGGCCATGGAGGAGGCGGGCCGCATCCGGCGCGGGTACTTCGTGAGCCGGGCTGGGCGGCGCCCAGTTCGCGTTGCCCGGCGCCGTCGACCGGCTCCGCGGCCCACCGCGCCGACGGCAACGGTGCCCTGGTGCTGGCCGCCACTGATCCGGCCAATGCCTACGGGCTGTCGCTGCCGTGGCCGGTCAAGGGATTGCAACGGGCGGCCGGGGCGCAGGTGGTGTCAATGGGGGGAAGAGCCTCGCTGTACCTGGACAAGGGCGGTCGGGGGGTCACCGCCCTGCGGCCGTTCGACGGGACGTGGGAGGGGACCGCCGTCAACGCCCTGGCCGGCCTCGTGACATCGGGGCGGGCCAAACGCCTCTCGCTCGAGCGGCTGCCCGACGAGCTGCGGCCGGCGTTGACGGCGGCCGGTTTCGTCCCGACGCCACGCGGCCTGGTGCTGTACGGGTGACGAACTGGCGCGACAAATCGACCGCCGGCGCCCGGTTTGTCGCGCCACTTCGAGCTGGCGCGCCTGTGTGTCACCCCCGTGCCTGAGGGCGACACCATCTTCCGCACCGCGGCCACGCTGCGGCGCTGGCTCGGTGGCCGGGAGATCACCGGCGCCCGGTCGACGGCGCCCATCCCGGTGGCGGTCCTGGTCGGTGACACGGTGCTGTCGGTCGAGGCCCGGGCCAAGCACCTGTTGATCGCCTTCGAGTCGGGCAAGGTGCTCCACACCCACATGCGGATGACAGGGAGCTGGCACGTCTATCCGGCGGGGGAGCGGTGGCAGGCGCCGGCCTGGCAGGCCCGCCTGGTGCTGGCCGCGGGCACCCGGGTGGCGGTCTGCTTCAACGCCCCGGTCATCGAGCTGCTGGCCCGCGGTGGCGAGCGGGCCCACCCGGCGCTGGTCAACCTGGGACCCGACGTGCTGGTCGAGCCGCTGGACCTGGTCGCGGTCGGCCGACGCGCCGCCCAGCGTCAGCCCGAGACCGAGATCGGCGACCTGCTGCTGGACCAGCAGGTGGTCTCGGGGATCGGAAACATCTACCGCTGCGAGACTCTCTTCCTCAACGGTGTGCACCCGCGGCGGCCGGCGTCACAAGTCGACATCGGGCCGCTGGTCACCACCGCCGCGGAGCTCATGCAGGCCAGCGTGGTGCCCGCCACGTTGCCGGGCACGGTGAGACGCTGGGTGTACAACCGTTCTGGCCGGCCGTGCCGCACATGCGGCACTCGCATCTCGTCGGACCGGGTCGGCACCCAGGCCCGAACGGCCTACTGGTGCCCTTCGTGCCAGCCCTTTTCCACACCAAACTGACCCATACGGTCACGTTGGTATGGAAATGCCGCATCTTCTGGTCGGCGTAGCGTGCAGGCAGTGCGAACGCCACGCCGACTGGCCTGGCTGCTCGGCCTGATGCTCGTCGCCGGAGCGGCCCTCACACCGCGCGCTCCACCTCCCGCGGCCCCGACGGCATCCACGACTGCCCCGCATCACCCGATCCGAGCCGTCCGCCCGACCGTGGTGCCGGCCACCACGACGACAACGGGGGTGCCGGCCAAACTCAAAGCGACAACGAGGACTACGACGAGACCCGCGACGACCACCTCCAGACCCGCGGCGACCCCGTCCACCGCCCGACTGGCCGCCAAGGTGGTGGCCATCGACCCCGGCCACAACGGTGGCAACTACCTGCATACGGCGGAGATCAACCGTCTGGTCCCGGCCGGCGGCTTCATGAAAGCGTGCGACACCACCGGTACCCAGACCGACGGCGGGTATACCGAAGCGGCCTACAACCTGGACCTGGCACTGCGCCTGGCGGCCGATCTGCGCCAGCGGGGCATCGGGGTGGTCATGACCCGGGCGTCGAACGACGGGTGGGGGCCCTGCGTCGACCAGCGGGCGGCGATCGGCAACCAGGCCCACGCTTCCGCCGCCATCTCCATCCACGCCGACGGCGGGCCGACGTCTGGGCGCGGCTTCCACGTCATCGAGCCGGCGCTGGGCAGCATCGTGCCGCCTTCACGCCAACTGGCCCTCGACGTCCGGGACAGCTTCCTGGCCGGCACCGGAATGCCCTACTCCACCTATGCCGGCTCGCAGGGGCTCGACACCCGGGCCGATCTCGGTGGTCTCAATCAGTCCGAGGTCCCCAAGGTGTTCATCGAGACCGGCAACATGCGCAACGCCACCGACGTCGCCCTGCTCACCAGCCCGGCGTTCCGGCAGAAGGCGGCCGACGCGTTGGCCGCCGCCCTCGTCACCTTCCTGGCGTCGGCCTGAGGCTCAGCCCGGGCCGGCCGCGCCGTGGCCCGCGGCCGTAAGCCCTGCTCACGGCTCCTTGGTGCTCAACTCGATCCCCGCGTCCCCCAGCCGACGCTCCAGTTCAACTCGCTCTCGAGGCGAGAGCCGGCGCATGGCGTCGGGTGGCGGCTGGGGGGAACAGGAAGGCTGAGCAGCTCGGCGGTCGCCACCAGGCTGTTGTCGTACCTCCACATGTCGGCGGCCCACTCCTCGGCCTTGGTCGGCCACCAGTGGCCTTTGGTCGTGGAGTAGGCGGCCACCGCTCGGTGGCGCCGGCGCAGCTCGGCGACCTGCAGTTCCAGATCGGCCGAGCTCATGTGCCGCCCAGGGCGGCAAGCGCCTCCTCGTCGAGCTCGAGCTCGAGGGAGCGCAGGTTGTCCTCGACCCCGAAGCCGATCCGTTGCACGGGTGGAAACATCAGTCCAGGGCCCTCCGGTAGAACCCCCGCACGCCGACGGCGAGCAGGGCGGCGATGGCCGACACCAGCACCACCAGGCTGATCACCGGGCGGATGTGGGGGACGCTGGGAACGAGCGCGGCCCGCAGACCTTCGCTCACGTAGGTCATGGGATTGCAGGCGGTGACCACCTGGAACCACCGCAGCCGGGCCAGCGACGGCCATGGGTACTGGCTGGCGCCGGTGAACAGCAGGGGCGTGAACACCAGCGAGAACAGGATGTTGATACGCGACGGCGGGACCAGGGTGCCGAGCACCAGCCCGAGGCTGGCGCCGAGGACGGCGCCCAGGACGACCACTACGGCAAAGAGGGGGAAATTGCCCCACCGCCACGGGATGGAGCCCAGCACCAGGATCCCGACCGGGACCATGACGAGGGTGGCGACCAGCGCCCGCATGGTTGCGAACAGCACTTTCTCCCCGGCCACCAGTCCGGTCGGGAGCGGTGCCAGGAGGCGGTCCTCGATCTCCTTGGTCCAGCCGAACTCGGCGACGAGCGGGAAGGCCAGCGCCTGCATCCCGGTGATCACCGCGGTCAGGGCCAGCAGGCCCGGGAACAGCAGGTCGGCGTAGCCGGGGCGGGTGTAGCCGAGAGAGCCGAGCACCTTGCCGAACACGAACAGCAGGAAGAGCGGCTGCAGGATCACCTGGGCCAGGAAGACGTGGAGCTCGCGGCTGGTGACATAGAGGTCGCGGTGGAGCTCGGCGAAGAAGGCCCGGCGGGCGCTGGGGGCCACGATCATCGCAGGCTCCGTCCGGTCAGGTCGATGAACACGTCCTCCAGGGTCGGGCTCCCGAGCTTGACGTCGGTGAGGGTGCCGCCGCGGGCGGCCACCAGTGAGGCGGCGGGCGCGACCAGCAGGGGGGCCTGGCCCGACACGTACAGGCGGAGGTGGAGCTCGCCGGGTGTGGGCGGGTCGGTCTGGATCTGCTCGACCCGCTCCACGTGGGACAGGTCACCGAGGGCGGCGACGATGCCGTCGTCGCCGGTGGCCGGCTGCTGGGCGGTCAGCTCGATGGTAAAACCGCCCGGCAGCGACTTGATGAGCGCGGCGGGCGTGTCCAGGGCCAGCAGCCGGCCGTGGTCCATGATCCCGACCCGCGACGCCAGGGCCGCCGCCTCGTCCATGTCGTGGGTGGTGAGGACGATGGTGACGCCCCGCTGCTCGAGGTCCCGCAGCCGATCCCAAACGAACAGCCGGGCGGCCGGGTCGAGCCCGGTCGTGGGCTCGTCGAGGAACAGTACCTTGGGCTCGTGCATCAGGGCCCGGGCGATCATCATGCGCTGGGTCTGACCGCCGGAGAAGAAGTCGGGCTTGCTGTGGGCCCGGTCGAGCAGGCCGAACTGGGCCAGCAGCTCGTCGGCGCGCGCCTCGCGCTCGGCTGGGCGGACGCCGTGGTAGGCGGCGTGGAAGATCAGGTTGTTCCTGATGGAAAGTGAACGGTCCAGGTTGTTGCGCTGGGGGACGACAGCGAACTGGCTGCGGGCGGCGACCGGGTCGCCGATGACGTCGACGCCGCCCACGGTGGCTTGGCCGCTGGTGGGCCGGACCCGGGTGGTGAGGACGCCGACGGTCGTGGTCTTGCCGGCGCCGTTGGGGCCGAGCAGCCCGAAGACCTCGCCCGCCGGCACGGTGAAGGAGAGCCCGTCGACCGCATTGACGGGTGACTTCGGGTAGCGCTTGACCAGGTCGGTGACCGTGACCGCGCCAGCCTGGCTATTCACCTGGTCGAGTCTCGCGTGGGGCGATGAGTTATAGGCGCCCCAGTCGTCGTAGTGGAGGAGGCATCGAAATGGGAGCGCACGATCGATGAGTGTCGCCGTAGGCTGGCCAGCCATGACCGTCCGAACTGATAGCCCGGACCTCACTCAGGATCTGGAACAGCACCGCCGGGCGCTGACCGGCTACTGCTACCGCCTGCTCGGCTCCGGCTTCGAGGCCGAGGACGCCGTGCAGGAGACGATGGTGCGGGCGTGGCGCAGCATCGACAGCTTCGAGGGCCGCTCGGCCCTGCGCTCGTGGTTGTTCCGCATCGCCACCAACGTGTGCCTGGACATGCTGCGCAGCCGGCAGCGGAGGGCCCGGCCCATGGACATGGGGCCGGCCCACACCGTGGAGTCGTTCCACGGCGCCATGCTGCCCGAGCACGCGTGGGTGCAGCCGATGCCGGACAGCCGTGTGCTACCGCCCGAGGGTGACCCGGCTTCGTTGGTCGAGTCGAGGGAGACGGTGCGGTTGGCATTTGTTGCCGCCCTCCAGCATCTGCCGGCCCGGCAGCGGGCGGTGCTGATCCTGCGCGAGGTGCTGCGGTGGCAGGCGAGCGAGGTGGCTGAGCTGCTCGAGACGACCGTGGCGTCGGTGAACAGCGCGTTGCAGAGAGCCCGGGCCACCCTCGCGTCTGCGAACGTGGGCTGCGACGGTGCGTCGTCGGCGGCGGCGGCCGGGGACATGACCGCCGATCAGCGGGAGTTGATCGCCCGCTACGTCGACGCCTTCGAGCGCTACGACATCGAATCGTTGGTGACCCTGCTTCACGACGACGCCATCATGTCGATGCCGCCGTACGATTTCTGGCTGGCCGGCCCCGAGGACATGGCCAAGTGGTTCCTCGGTCCTGGCTGTGGCTGCCGCGGATCGCGGCTGGTGCCGATCGCCGTCAATGGCTGCTTCGGCTTCGGGTCGTACCGGGTGGATCCCGAGGGTGGCCACCAGGCCTTCGCCATTCAGGTCATCGAGATCTCAGGGGATCGGATCGTCGGGCACCACAACTTCGTGGATGCCGACCTGTTTCCTGCCTTCGGGCTCCCGAGCCACCTGCCGTAGGTCGGACTGCCGTAGGTCGGGCACGGTCGGCAGCACGTCCGACAGGCCGATCAGGGCCAGCAGCTCCACCAGTTGCGGCGAGGCGCTCAGCAACCGGATCGAGAAGCCGAGGCGCCGGGCCAGCAGCTGCAACCGGGCCAGGCGGTCGACGAGGGCGAGGGCGGGCGAGCAGGGCGATGGGTCGAGCGGCCACCGGGCGATCTCCGTGTCCCCCCGGACGAGCACCACCATGGTGTCGCGGTCTCGTCGCTCCACGCTGCCCACGGTGCTAGGACGGCCGCCGGCGGGGGGACTCATCGGTGGGCGGCGCCGTTCGGCGGGGGCCGGCGAGGACCTACTTGGTTGGCCCCACGTTCCGTCGAATACCGGCTTTCGACGTAACGTGAGACGAAAGTTACCTCCCGCCGCGCTCCTCGGTCATCTGGGGAGGCATTTTCCCACCTTGGTATCTAGTGGGCGGCTGGCGTGGCGATCGTCGGTGGTTCCGACAGCGGCAGGTGCACCGTGAAGCGGCAGCCGCCGCCTTCGTTGCGTACCGAGATCTCGCCATGGTGGGCCTCGACCAGGCCCCGGGCGACCGCCAGGCCCAAACCGGCGCCGCCGTCACCGGGCGTCCTGGCCGTATCCCCCCGGAAGGCGAGGTCGAAGACGTGATCCAGGTCGCGTTCGGGGATGCCGCCGCACGCGTCGAGCACCGATACCACCGCCGAGGTCGGGTCGGCCGTCTGGTCGACGCCGGCCTCGATCCAGATCGTCCCGCCCGGCGGCGTGTGGCGGATGGCGTTGTCGAGCAGGTTGCGGACCACCCGGGCCATTTCCGCCGTCGAAAGCTCCACGACCGGCGACGGCTCGCCGACCGCGCCCCGCAGGTCGATGCCCTTGGCCCCGGCGGCGATCGAGGCCCCGGCCACCGCGTCGGACACCAACTCGTCGAGGGCCACCCGCTCGAAGTCCAGGCCCAACGCACCCGCTTCTATGCGGGACAGCTCGAACAGGTCGTCGACCAGGCCGGCCAGGCGGTCGGCTTCGAGGCGCATGGTGCGGTGGTAACGGGCGACGGTCTCGGTATCGGTCACCACCCCGTCCTCGAGCGCCTCGACCATGGCCCGGATACCGGCCAGCGGTGTGCGGAGGTCGTGGGAGACCCACGCCACCAACTCGCGCCGGCTGCTCTCCAACGCCGCTGCCTGACGCCGGGCTGCGGCCAACCGGGCCGACGTGGTCTGCAGCTCGGCGGCCAGGGCGGCCAGCTCAGACGGCGAGCCGGCGCCGGGAGCCATCGGGTCCGGGTGATCGACGCGATCGGTGCCCGGGCTCCAGCCGGTCGTGCCGCTGTCGCCGAGACGGCGGGCCATGGCGCCGAGCGAACGGCCGGCGCCGGCGATCCGGCGACCCAGCAGCATGGCATCCAACACCGCGATCGTTCCGGCCGAAGCCAGCACGACGAACTGGACGTGCAGATCATGGCTGGAGATGAACATGGCCTTGGATGCGGCGACGACTCCCAGGCCGACCGCGGCCAGCGGAGCCAGTGCCGCGACCATGGCCTGTACGACGACCCGGGAGCCCCGCATGGCGGCCAGCGCACCGGCGCCCAGCAGCCCGGCGACGACCGCTCCGCCGGCGGCGTAGGCCACCAGGGCGACGGTGTCGTGCAGAGTCATGCGGCCGGCGGAGGCGGCCGTCGCGGTGACGCCGAGGCCGACGGCGACCACGGCCACCGGCAGGATCAGCGATCGGGCCTGGCCCATCAAGGCTCGAACCGGTAGCCGACGCCCCAGACGGTGCAGACGTACCGGGGCGCGGACGGGTCGGCCTCGACCTTCTCCCGTAGCCGCCGGACGTGAACCGTCACCGTCGACGTGTCGCCGTAGTCGAAGCCCCACACGTGCTCGAACAGCTCGTCGCGCGTGAAGGCACGACGGGGATGGCGCATCAGGTGGGCCAGCAACTCGAACTCCTTGGCGGTCAGGGGCACCAGCTCCCCGTCGACGCGCGCCTCGTGGGCGAGGACGTCGAGCTCGAGGTTCCCGGCCTTGAGCAGTGTCTCTTCGGCCGGGGCCGACATGGCCCCCGAGGCTCGGCGCAGGACGGCCTTGACCCGCGCCGTGAGCTCCCGCGGCGAGAACGGCTTGGCCACGTAGTCGTCGGCACCCAACTCCAGGCCGGCGATCCGGTCGGCCTCTTCCCCCCGGGCGGTGAGCATGATCACCGGGACGGGCGCCTGGGCCCGTAGTTGCCGGCACACCTCCAGGCCGTCCAGCGAGGGCAGCATGAGGTCGAGCACGACCAGGTTCGGTGGGTCGGCCAGGGCGCGAGCCAGACCCTGTGCTCCGTCACTGACCCGTTCCACCGAGTACCCCTCCCGTTCCAGATAGCGGGCCACGACCTCCGAGACAGTTGGGTCATCCTCGATGATGAGCACCCGTGTACCGGTCATCGTCATCGGGATCACGTTGCCATCATGCCGAGCGGGTGGACAATCCGGCGCCGTCAGCGGCGAGTGTTCAGCGAATTGTGAGCAGTCGGCCGCCCGGTTCTGTCAGCATCCTGGGATGGTCACCCGAGGATTT
The DNA here is from genome assembly GCA_963792645.1 of uncultured Actinomycetota bacterium. Classification (GTDB taxonomy): domain Bacteria; phylum Actinomycetota; class Acidimicrobiia; order Acidimicrobiales; family Palsa-688; genus CAWBWS01. The sequence goes on along the minus strand of CAWBWS010000005.1, from coordinate 85,528 downwards.
TTCGGCCGTGGGCGTGGCCCCGTGCGACAGCCGGCTCCCGCCCGGCCAGTACGACGTCGGTTCCGACTGGCCGGTCCTGACGGCCGAGCCCACCCCCAAGCTGGCCACCGACGCATGGGAGTTCACCGTCAGCGGATTGGTCGAACAGCCGACCACCTGGACCTGGGACCAGATCCATGCTCTGGCCCCGTCGACCTACGAAGGCGACATCCACTGCGTCACGACCTGGTCCAAGCTCGGAGTCAGGTTCACCGGAGTATCGGTCGACATCCTGCTGGCGATCGCCAGGCCTCTGTCCTCCGCCACCCACGTGCTGGCCGCGTGCCATACCGGATACACGACCAATCTGCCGCTGGCCGACGTGACCGACGGCAGGGCGTGGGTCGTGTGGGACTTCGAGGGTCGGCCGCTGCCGGTCCAGCACGGCGGCCCGGCCCGGCTGCTCGTACCGCATCTGTACTTCTGGAAGAGCGCCAAATGGGTGTCGGGGCTACAGCTGCTCGACCATGACGAGCAGGGATTCTGGGAGCAGAACGGCTACCACGACCGGGGCGATCCGTGGCAGGAACAGCGCTACCAGGGTGACTGACGAGGCGCCGGTCTCCGGCCCGGGCGGGTGGCAGACGGCCACGGTCGTCGACGTGCGCCCTGAGACGGCGAAGGCCAAGACGTACCGCCTGGCTCTGCCCCGCCCCTCCCGGCATCTGGCCGGCCAGCACTACGTCGTCCGCCTCACCGCCCCCGACGGGTACACGGCGTCGCGCTCCTACTCGGTCGCCAGTGCGCCCGACGGCACGGCCGAGATCGAGCTCACCGTCGAGCACCTGGAGGAGGGGGAGGTGTCCGGCTTCCTCCACGAGGTGGTGGTCCCTGGCGACACGCTGGAGGTGCGCGGCCCCATCGGACGCTGGTTCGTGTGGCCGGGCGACAACCCGGCGCTGCTGGTGGGCGGCGGCTCGGGTGTGGTGCCGCTCATGGCCATGCTCCGCCTGGCCCGCCGGAACGGACGGTCGGACCTGGTCCGGCTGATCGTTTCCGCCCGTTCGCCGGGCGACCTGTACTACGCCGCTGAGTTGCCCGGACCGGAGACGACCATCGCCTACAGCCGTGACGTCCCGCCGGGGTGGCCACGCCGGCCCGGGCGCATCAGCCACGAGGATCTGGCGGGCGTGATGACCGTGGGCGTGACCGCCTACGTGTGCGGCTCGCCCGGGTTCGCCGACGCCGCGACCGGGCTCATCATGGACGCGGGCGTGCCCGCGGAGATGATCCGGGTCGAACGGTTCGGTCCCACCCAGTGAGCGCCACGGTGCCGAAGCGGTAGCCCGCCGGCGCCACGCCGTGGCGCGTCCTGCGATCCGCCTGCATGGCGAGCTTCAGACGGCGCCCGGCTGGTAAAGGTTGGCCGCGGCGTCGGCCGAGCAGTCCGACGCCGATGACATGTCCACGGCCACAAAGACGGTGGGCGGCCCGTCGGCGAGCTTCCCGCCGGCGGCGGGGATCGCCATCACCGCTCCGGCACAGCGCCCGGACTGGTCGGCCAGGGCGAAGGCCAGGATGCGGTCGTTGTAGTGAGGAGTGCCGGTTGCCGATCGGGAGGTCAGGAAGCCGGTCATGAGACTGAAAGCCGTGGCCGTGGCGGCCTGGCTCGAGAATGTCGTCGTCTTCAACCTCGGCCAGGCCGTGCCCCACGCCACCTCGATCGGTGTCTCGGTGTAGGTGGTACCGGCCGGGATGGACGTGCAGCGGGCGATGGCCAGCATCAGATCACGCACGGCGGGCGCATCGGTCACCGGAGGAGCCTGGGTGGCCCCAGAAGGTTTGAACGATGACGGGCAGCCCGGTGTGGCGGTCGGGGCGGAGGTGGTCGGTGCGGCGGCAGTCGCGACCGGCGCGGCGCTGGTCGCCGTGGTCGTCGACGACGAGCCACCCCCGCATCCGACCGCGACCCAACCCAATGCCGCGCCTATGACCGCCCTCGACAGCACTCGCCACATCGAGCCTCAAGTCTCGGCCGTGGTGCCGCACCCGTCAAGGGCCCCGGTAGGGTTCCGATCCCGTGTTGTCGGCCAGGAACGTCTCGGTGAGCCGGGGCAACCTGATCGTTCTCGATCGGGTGAGCCTGACGGTCGGGCCCGGTAGCCGCATCGGCATCGTGGGGCCGAACGGCATCGGCAAGTCCACCCTGCTGCGGGTGCTGGCCGGCCTGGAGACCGCCGATTCCGGCATCGTGGAGCGGACTCCGGCGTCGCTGGCCATCGGTTACCTCGCCCAGGAACCCGACACCACGCCGGGCGAGTCGCTGATGGCCTACCTGGCCCGGCGCACCGGAGTGGCGGCGGCATCCGAGGAGCTCGATCGCCAGACCTCGGCGCTGGAAGCCGACCCGTCGGCGTTGGAGGCGTACGGCCTGGCGCTCGACGCCTTTCTCGCCCGGGGCGGAGACGACTTCGCCGCCCGCGCCGCCGAGGTGTGCGAGGAGGTCGGACTGGGGGTGGACCGCCTCGGCGTGGCCGTGAGCGATCTCTCCGGAGGGCAGGCCGCCCGCGCCGGGCTGGCCGCCATCCTGCTGGCCCGGTTCGACGGGTTCCTGCTCGACGAGCCCACCAACGATCTCGACTTCGCCGGCCTCGACCAGCTCGAGCAGTTCCTGGCCGGCGTGACCGGCGGGGTGGCGGTCGTCTCCCACGACCGGGCGTTCCTCGACCGGTCGGTCACCAGGATCGTCGAGATCGCCGAGGAGTCCCACCGCGGCGTCGAGTACGCCGGCGGGTGGAGTGAGTACGTCGACGCCCGGGCGCTGGGCCTCCGCCAGCAGGAGGAGGCGTTCCGCCGCTACGCCGACGAGCGGCGCCGGCTGAAGGAACGCATCCGCATGCAGCGCACCTGGTCCGAGCACGGAGTGGCGACCCGCAAGCGCAAGGCCCGGGACCACGACAAGGCTCAGCGGGGATTCTTCCAGGACCGCACCGAGAAACAGGCCGCCAAGGTCAAGATCAGCGAACGGCGCCTCGAGCGGCTGGACACGGTCGACAAGCCGTGGGAGGGGTGGCAGCTGCAACTGTCGCTGGCACCGGTGCGGCGCAGCGGCGACGTCGTGGTCCGGCTCGAAGGCGCGGTCGCCGGGCGCGGCTCGTTCACGCTGGGGCCGGTCGACCTGGAGATCGGCTGGGCCGACCGTGTCGCCGTCCTGGGAGCCAACGGATCGGGGAAGTCGACCCTGCTGCGGGTCATCCTGGGCCAGTTGCCGGTCTCGGCCGGCGAGCGCTGGGCCGGTCCGTCGGTGGTCTTCGGCAACCTCGACCAGGGCCGGGCCGGTCTCGTCTCACCCTCGGACGTGGTGCTCTCGGGCTTCATGGCCGCCACCGGTCTGCTGCAGGCCGAGGCCCGCTCGTTGCTGGCCAAGTTCGGGCTGGGACCGGAACATGCCCTCCGGCCGCTGGCCACCCTGTCCCCGGGTGAGCGCACCCGGCTGATCCTGGCCGTCCTCATGGCGGGTGGGGTCAACTGCCTGGTGCTCGACGAGCCCACCAACCATCTGGACCTGCCGGCCATCGAACAGCTGGAGACCGCCCTGGAGGACTTCGAGGGGACGCTGATCTGCGTCAGTCACGACCGGTGGCTGCTCGAGGCCATCGACTTCGACCGCTCCATCCTGGTCGAGGACGGGCGGATCAGGGAGCTCGGATCCTGAGCGCCATGTCACAGTCCGAGTGGCTCCCGGGCCCATGACGAGCTGACCAGCACCACCGTCAACTGGCGGGGGCCGTGCACGCCCTCGACCCGGGCCAGTTCGATGTCGCTGGTGGCCGACGGGCCGCTGATGAACGTCAGTGGCCGCCGGGGGTCCAACAACGCCAGGCCCTCGGGAACCGTCCCGACGACCTGGTCGGCCCGCACGACGCACACGTGGACGTCGGGCACGAGGGTGATGGCCCGCCGCCCCTGGTCGCCCGACCCGTCGAGCACCAGCGTCCCCGTCTCGGCGATGGCCAGCGCGCACCCGGTCACGACGGCGTCCATGCTGTCCAGCACGAGCGGGCCGAACGATGCGTCGTCGACAATGAACTCCGAGCCGACCCAGGAACGGTCGAGACCCGCCGGTACGATGACCCGTCGGGCGCCCCCGAGGGCCGTGGCGACCCGATCGGCCACGGAGTCCGCTGTCGCTCGGACAAAGCGGGCCCGGTAGTCGAGGGTGCGGTCCTCGAGCAGCTCCAGGAGGGCTGGCGAACCAGGTGGGAAAATGCCCGCCGTTTTGTATTTGCGGGCGACCGGAGGGGTCGGGCCGCCGGCGGCCAGGGCCAGCCGGATGCGCTCGAGGACCACCTGACGGGCGGCCATCACCCCGAGGCCTCGGGATGGGTCTGCGCCCACCACTCCCGGAACGTCTGCGTGGGCGGAGCCGGGAGGTCCCGGCTGGATGTCCACGCCGAGAGCGGCGGCGGCAAACGGGTGATGCGCCCCTTCCGGCTGATGACGCGCCCCAGCCGGCTCAGCCGCTGCAGGCCCCGCCACCGGTCGGGCCGGGCCATGGCCCATCCGGCGGCCGCCATGGCGATGGCTTCGGGTGTCGGCAGTCGGTATTCGGCGCTCCGGGTTTCCACGTGCCGGGCCCGCAGGTGGACCAGCACGCCGGGGATGTCGATCTTGACCGGGCACACGTCGTAGCACGCGCCGCAGAGCGTCGAGGCGAACGGCAGTGACGGGCTGCGCTCGACACCGGTGAGTTGCGGGGTGAGGACGGCCCCGATCGGTCCGGGATAGACGGAGCCGTAAGCGTGGCCGCCGGTGCGCTCGTAGACCGGGCACACGTTGAGGCAGGCGCTGCACCGGATGCAATGCAGGACCTCCCGGCCATGCTCGTCGGCGAGGGTCGCGGTCCGGCCGTTGTCCAGCAGGACCAGGTGGAACTCCTGCGGCCCGTCACCAGCCGTGACGCCGGTCCACATCGAGGTGTACGGGTTCATGCGCTCACCGGTCGACGAGCGGGGCAGCAGCTGGAGGAACACTTCGAGGTCGGTCCACGTCGGAACGATCTTTTCGATGCCCATCACCGTGATCAGGGTTTCAGGGAGGGTGAGACACATGCGGCCGTTGCCCTCGGACTCGACCACGACGAGGGTGCCGGTTTCGGCGACTGCGAAGTTGGCGCCGCTGATCGCCACCTTGGCCTCGAGGAACTTCCGGCGCAGGTGCCGCCGGGCCGCCATGGCCAGGACGGGCGGATCATCGACCAGGTCCGGATCGACGTCGGGCATCTCCCGCAGGAAGATGTCGCGGATCTCGCTCCGGTTGCGGTGGATGGCCGGAACCAGGATGTGCGACGGGAAGTCGTCGCCGAGCTGGACGATGAGCTCGGCCAGGTCGGTCTCGCATGGCGTGATCCCCGCCGCCGCCAGCGCCTCGTTGAGACCGATCTCCTGGGTGGCCATCGACTTGACCTTGACCACTTCTCGGGAGCCGGTGGCCAAGACCAGGTTGGTGACGATGTGGTTGGCCTCGGACGCGTCGCGCGCCCAGTGCACGACACCGTGACGTGCTGTCACCTGCTCCTCCAGTTGCACCAGCAGCTCCGGCAGCCGGCTCATGGCCGCCGCCTTGATCTGCCGGCCCGCCTCGCGCAGCTCCTCCCAGTCCTCGACCTCCGCAACCACTGCGGCCCGCTTGGCCCGGATGGTCCTGGTGGCGGCCCCGAGGTTCCGGCGCAGCTGGGTGTCGCCGAGGGCGACACGGGCCGCGTCGGGGAAGGACACACCGTTGCCGAGGCCGCCCAGGTCGGTCACGGTTCCCGCCCGGTGCTGGCCAGGATCTCGGCCAGGTGGACGGTCCCGACGCCGGTCCGGAGTCGCGACAGGCCGCCGCCGATATGCATGAGGCACGACGCATCACCGGCCGTGCACACCTCGGCGCGGGTGCTGAGCACGTCTCGCATCTTGTCGGCCAGCATGGCGGTCGAGGTGTCGGCGTTCTTCAGGGCGAACGTCCCCCCGAAACCGCAGCACTGATCGGCATTGGGCAGCTCGACCAGGTCGATCCCCCGGACGTGGCGCAGCAGCCGCAACGGCTTGTCGTCGACCCGCAGCATCCTCAGGGAATGGCACGTCGGGTGGTACGTGACCCGGTGCGGGTAGCTGGCGCCGACATCCTCCAGCCCCAGCACGTCGACGAGGAACTCGGACAGCTCGTAGGTCCGGCCGGCGATCGCGTCCGCCTCGTCGGCCAGCTCGGTCAGGCCGGCCCGGCGGGCGACCATGGCGTGCTGGTGCCGTATCGAGCCCACACACGACGCCGACGGGGCCACGACGACGTCGTGGTCGGAGAAGACCTCGACGTGGTGGCGGACCAGCCGGACGGCCTCTTTCTGGTAGCCGGTGTTGATGTGCATCTGACCGCAGCAGGTCTGCGCCTCAGGGAACACCACCCGGTGGCCGAGCCGCTCGAGCAACCGCACCGTCGCCTGTCCCACCTGCGGGTAGAGGGTGTCCCCGAGGCAGGTGACGAACAGGGCGATGTCCATCACTTGGCCGTAGCGCGGCCAACACGGCGGCGGGTCTCGCTCGACGCCCGGATCGTCAGCTCGGGCTTGAAGATCACCCGCCGGTGCTGGTGGGTGCGGCCTTGACGCATCTCATCCAGCAGCAGCTCGGTGGCCGTGCGCCCGATCAGCTCGCGGGGCTGGCGGACCGACGTCAGCGGGACGGTGGCGGCCGCCGCGTAGTCGATGTCGTCGTAGCCCACGATCGCCAGGTCGCGGGGCACGCGGCAGCCCCGGCCGGACACCGCCTGCAGGACACCCAGGGCCAACAGGTCGTTGGCGCAGAAGACCGCGGTCGGCCGCTCGGCGTCCGGGCCGGCGACGATCTCCTCGCCCGCTCGCCGGCCGGCGTTCAGGGTGAGCTCGGTGGTCTCGAACAGCCGGAGCTCGGCGGCGTCCCGCCCGGCATCGCTCAACGCCTTGACCGCGCCCAGGTACCGGTCGTGGACCTGGCGCAGAGAAAGGGGGCCGCCGGTGAAGGCCAGCCGCTGGTGGCCGCGCTCGATCAGGTGGCTCACGGCCATGAAGCCGCCGAGGACGTCGTCGACCGCGACCGAGCACCAGTTGGGTCCGTCGGCGACGCGGTCCACCAGCACGACGGGCGTGCCCCGGCTGACCAGCAGGTCCAGCCGGGTGTTGTCGGTGCCGACCGGTGTGATGAGCACGCCCTGAACCCGCTGCTCCTCGAGCAGGTCCAGATAGCGGCTCTCCTGTTCGGGTTTCTGGCCGCTGTTGCACAGCATCACGAACGACCCGTTCTCGGCCGCACAGGTCTCGGCGCCGTGGGCCACATCGGTGAAGAACGGGTTGGACACGTCCAGCACCACCAGCCCGATGGTCCGGCTGCGGCCGGCCCGGAGCTGCCGGGCCGATTCATTCCGCACGAAGCCCAGGTCGGCGATGGCGTCCAGGACCCGCTGGCGGGTGGCGGGAGCCACCAGATCGGGCCGGTTGAGCACGTTGCTGACCGTCCCGAGCGACACCTGGGCCCGGCGGGCCACGTCCTTGATGCTGGCATTCACCGGCGAAACGGTACCACAGGGTTGAAACGTGTCAACGGGACGTCGCCCCCAGCACGGCAGTATGTCTTAACGGAAACTTGTTGACTTCTTGCCGCCACCAGTTTACGATCCGGGGGGAGTTGGTTGAAACGTTCCAATGTCTCCAGGGGGGTTTAGGTTGGACCAGAGCCCGGAACGGCTGGGTACGCCCCGGCTGGTCCTCGACAAGGCCACCAAGAGCTTCGGTGCCGTGCGGGCGCTCATCGACGGCTCGGTCACCCTGTACCCCGGAGAGGCCCACGCCCTGCTCGGTGAGAACGGGGCCGGCAAGTCGACCCTCGTCAAGATTCTCGCCGGCGTGCACCAGCCCGACACCGGCCGCCTGCTGATCGACGACCGCGAAGTGGTGTTCAGCGGCCCGGCCGCGTCCCGGGCCGCGGGCGTGTCGATCATCTACCAGGAGCCGACGTTGTTCCCCGATCTGAGCGTCGCCGAGAACATCTTCATGGGCCGCCAGCCGCTCGCCGCCGGCCGGCGCATCGACCGGGCCCGAATGCACCAGGACGCCGACGCGGTGTTCGCCCGGCTCGGCGTCAAGCTGGACCCGACCCGCCCGGCGCGGGGCCTGTCGGTTGCCGACCAGCAGATCGTCGAGATCGCCAAGGCCATCTCGTTCCGCGCCAACGTCATCGTGATGGACGAGCCCACGGCCGCCCTGAGCTCGGCCGAGGTGGAGCGGCTGTTCGATGTCGTCCGCACCCTGCGGGCCGACGGCGCCGCGGTGCTGTTCATCTCCCACCGCCTCGAAGAGGTGTTCGCCATCTGCCAGCGGGTGACCATCATGCGCGACGGCCGCTTCGTCCGGGAGGCGCCCATCGAGGACCTGACCATCGACAGCATCATCCGCTCCATGGTGGGCCGCGATCTCGAGGCTCTGTTCCCCAAGTCCGAGACGGCGCCCGGCCAGGCCGTGCTCGAGGTCGAGGGTCTGGCCAAGGACGGCGTCTTCGACAACGTGTCGTTCACGGTCCACCAGGGTGAGATCGTCGCCCTGGCCGGCCTGGTGGGCGCCGGCCGCAGCGAGGTGGCCCGGGCCATCTTCGGCATCGACAAGCGGGACACCGGGACGGTCAAGATCAACGGCCGACTGCTCCCGAGCGGGTCGCCGCGTGCGGCGATGGCCGCCGGGATCGCGTTTGTGCCCGAGGACCGCCGCCAGGAAGGCCTGGTCATGGACATGAGCATCGACCACAACGTGGCCCTGGCCTCGCTCGGGCGGCTCCGTAACCACGGTCTGATCCGGCGATCGAGCGAACGCCATCTGGCGACGGAGTGGGCGGGCCGGCTGCGGCTCAAATTCGCCCGGCTGAAGAATTCCGTCTCGACCCTGTCAGGGGGCAACCAGCAGAAGGTGGTGCTGGCCAAGTGGCTGGCCCGCCACCCGTCGATGCTCATCATCGACGAGCCGACCCGGGGCATCGACGTGGGGACCAAGGCCGAGATCCACCGCCTCCTCGACCAGCTGGTGGCCGACGGTGTGGCCGTCCTGATGATCTCGTCCGAGCTGCCTGAAGTGCTGGGCATGGCCGACCGGGTGCTGGTGCTGCGGGAGGGCCGGCTGGTGGACGAGTTGTCCCGGGCCGACGCCGACGAGCCATCGATCATGCGGGCCGCGACCGGACAGAAGGTGGGGGCCGGCGCATGACGACAACCGCGGTCGTGACACCCACCGCGGGCGTCCGCCGGGCCGAGAAGCTCTTGCGGGCCCGGGAGATCGGCATCGCCGTCGCCATCGTCGTGGTGTTCGGGCTGACCTACGCCAAGAACCACTCCTTCGGCAGCTCTCTCAGCATCCAGCAGCTGCTCAACGGGGCGGCGATCATCGCCCTGCTCGGAGTGGGGGAGACCCTGGTCATCATCACCAGGAACGTCGACCTCTCGGTGGGCGCGGTGCTCGGCCTCTCCGCCTACCTGGTCGGCGACCTGTTCGTCCACCACCCCCACACCCCGGTGATCGTCGGTTTCGCGCTGGCCATCGGGATCGGCCTGCTGGTGGGCGCCATCAACGGGCTCATCACCACCGTGACCCGGGTGCCCAGCCTGGTGGTGACGCTCGCCGCCCTCTACATCATCCGGGGCGTCGACGCCCAGATCGTCCACGGCAAGCAGATCGACCCGAACAGTATCCCCAAGGCCTTCCAGACCATCGGGTACCAGACGGTGCTCGGCGTGCCGTACCTGGCGCTCATCGTGATGGCGATCGTGCTGATCGCCGGCTACGGCATGCGGTCGTTCCGCTCCAGCCGCGATCTCTACGCCATCGGCTCCAACCCCGAGGCCGCCGCCCTGGCCGGCGTGCCGACCGGCAAGCGGGTCTTCACCGCCTTCCTCATCAGCGGGGCGCTGGCCGGACTCGGGGGGGCGCTGTTCGTCTCGGAGTTCGCCACCGTCAACTCCACGGCCGGCAGCGGCTACGAGCTGCTCGTGGTGGCCGCGGTGGTCGTCGGCGGGGTGGCCATCTACGGAGGCAGCGGCACCGTGCTGGGCGCCGCGCTCGGTGCCCTGCTGCTCAACACCATCAACCAGGCGCTGGTCGCGGCCAAGGTCTCCTCGTTCTGGAACCAGGCGGTCGCCGGGGCGCTGCTGCTGGGCGCCATCGCCTTCGACCGCTGGCTGGGCCAGCGGGTGGCACGGATGCAGACGAGCCGAGGGGAGCGTCGTGTTGTCTGACCGGGCCCTCGACACCAGCCAACCGCCCGGGCTCACCGAGCCGCCGCCGGCCGACCAGCCGGCCGCAGACGCCGGAGGCGCCACCTGGCTCCGGTCGTGGCGGGGCCTGCTGCGCTGGGAGACGGCGCTGGTCTTCTGCTTCATCGCCACCCTGATCTACGGCGCCGGCGTCCCGCACTTCATGTCGACGACCAACATCTTCTACATCGGCCTGAACATGGGTGAGATCGCCATCATGGCGCTGCCCCTGACGCTGATCATCATGACCGGCGAGATCGACCTGTCGGTCGCCTCCATGCTCGGCCTCTCCAGCACCCTGCTGGGCTACCTGTTCAAGCACGGCTGGCCCATCGCCCTGGCCATGGTCATCGTGCTGGTCGTCGGCGCCGCCGGAGGGGCCCTCAACGGGTTCCTGGTCACCAGGCTCAAGCTGCCGTCGATCGCGGTGACCATCGGGACCCTCACTCTGTACCGCGGCATCGCCGAGATCATCCTGGGGACAGGGTCGGTCACCGGATTCCCGCTCTCCCTGACCAAGATCGGTGTCGTCCCGATCGCCCACACCAAGCTGGCGTACTCGATCGGGATCTTCCTGGTGATGGCGGTCATCTTCGGTGTCGTCCTGCACGCCACTCCCGTCGGACGCTCCATCATCGCCATCGGCCTGCAATCCGAGGCCGCCCACTTCTCCGGCATCCGGGTCGAGCGGATCAAGTTCACCCTGTTCGCCCTGAGCGGACTGCTCGAGCGCGTTCGCCGGGATCCTGTGGACGCTGCGTTTCGCCACATCGCGTTTCGATGCCGGCACCGGCCTCGAGCTCACGGTCGTGACCATCGTCCTCTTCGGCGGGGTCTCCATCTTCGGCGGCCGGGGCACCATCTTCGGCGTGGTGCTCGCCGTCATCATCGTCGGCTGCATCCAGGAAGCGTTGACCCTCAAGAACATCTCGGCCGATGTGCAGAACATCGTCACCGGGGTACTCCTGCTCATCAGCGTGATCGTGCCCAACCTGGCCGACGGCATACAGCGCGTTCGAGCCCGGGCCCATGCACGACGCCGTGCTCACCTGCGGGGCGGCACCGATCCAGTAATAGCGACAACGACTGAAAGGCAATGATGATGAAAGTTCACGCAGGGCGTCGGATTGGCTTGCCGGTAGCCGTGGCTGCCATCACCTTGGGGGTGGTGGCCTGCAGCTCGTCGACCAAGGCGACCACCTCGACCACCGCGGCGGCGGGCGGATCCGCCACTACCGCGTCGGGCGGCGGTGGGGCCATCAAGAAGGGCCTGACCGTCTATTACATCCCGAAGGACACCCAGAACCCGTACGAGGTGATTGCCGACCAGGGCGGCGCCACCGCCCTCAAGGAGCTCGGTGGCAAGACCGTCGTCTCGAGCGGCACGGCCGACACCGCGGCGGCCCAGATTCCGTCCATCCAGGCCGCCATCCAGGCCCACGCCGACGCCATCGTCGTGGCCGGCAACGACCCCTCGGCCCTGTGCCCTTCGCTGTCCCAGGCCCAGGCGGCCGGCATCAAGGTGGTGTCGTTCGACTCCGATGTGACCTGCCCCAACCACCTGTTCATCAACCAGGCCAACACCGAACAGATCGGCACGTCCGAAGTGGACCTGCTGGCCAAGGAGATCAACAGCACGGGTGACATCGCCATCCTCTCGGCCGCCGCCACCGCGACCAACCAGAACGCCTGGATCGGGTTCATGAAGCAGCAGCTGACCAAGTACCCGAACATGCACCTGGTGTCGACCGTGTACGGAAATGACGATCCCGCCACCTCCCTCACCGTTCTCCAGGGCCTGCTGTCCGCCTACCCCAACCTGGCCGGGATCATCTCGCCGACCACGGTCGGCATCTCGACCGCCGCCCAGTACCTCGACACCCACAAGGCGCTGCTCAGCCACCTGACACTGACCGGGCTCGGGCTTCCCTCGCAGATGAAGCCGTACGTCAAGGACGGCACCGTCAAGGCCTTCGAGCTCTGGAACCCCAACGACCTCGGCTACCTGGCCGGCTATGCCGCCGCCTCTCTGGCTTCCGGCACGGCCAGCCTCACCCCGGGATCGTCGTTCACGGCCGGCAAGCTGAACAGCTACACCGTCCTGCCCCCGTCGGGGACCACCGGCCCGTCAGTGGTGCTCGGCCCACCGACCGTCTTCGACAACTCCAACATCGACCAGTTCAACTTCTGATCCATCCACCCTTCTCCGGCCGGACGCCCACGCCCCCGCGGCGTCCGGCCGGGAATTACCAATCACACGACGAACGAGCGAACGTGAAACGCTATTGCTTCCTGCTCCAGGTGCGTCCGGAGCTCCTCGAGGAGTACCGGGCGAGGCACGCCGAGGTCTGGCCGGAAATGCTGTATGCCCTGCGGGACACCGGCTGGCATCACTACTCGCTGTTCGTCCGGGATGACGGGCTCCTCGTCGGGTATGTCGAAGCCGATGACCTGGCCGAGGCCCAAGCGGCCATGGCTGCGACGGACGTCAACGCCCGGTGGCAGGGGGAGATGAGCCGCTTCTTCACCGGTCTCGACGGACGCCGCCCCGACGAAGGCCTGCTGGTACTGGAGGAGATCTTCAACCTCGACGACCAGCTCACGAACACCGCTTCCAGAATGGAGACCTGACCGCTATGGCCGACGCCACCGACACCCGCAGGCAGAACGCCCTCAAGGCGCTCCAGGCCCAGACCATCGAGTTGCCTTCATGGGCGTTCGGGAACTCCGGGACCCGCTTCAAGGTGTTCGCCCAGCAGGGTGTGCCCCGCGACCCGTTCGAGAAGATCGCCGATGCGGCGACCGTCAACCGGTTCACCGGCGTGGCACCCAGCGTGGCGCTGCACATCCCGTGGGACAAGGTCGGCGACTACGGGGCACTGGCCAAGCACGCCGCCGACCACGGCGTGCGGATCGGCGTGATCAACGCCAACGTGTTCCAGGACGACGACTACATGCTCGGGAGCGTCACCAACCCCGACCCCAGGATCCGGCGCAAGGCGCTGGCCCACCTGATGGAGTGCGTCGACGTCATGGACGAGACGGGTCGCGCGACCTCAAGCTGTGGTTCTCCGACGGCACCAACTACCCCGGCCAGGACGACATCTCGGCCCGCCAGCAGCGACTGGCCGATGCGCTGGCCGAGGTGCACGCCCGGCTGGGCTCCGATCAGCGCATCCTGCTCGAGTACAAGCTGTTCGAGCCGGCCTTCTACACCATGGACGTCCCGGACTGGGGCACCGCCTACGCCCACTGCATGCGCCTCGGCAGCCAGGCCAAGGTGGTTGTCGACACGGGCCACCATGCACCGGGAACCAACATCGAGTTCATCGTGGCCATGCTGCTCCGCGACGACATGCTGGGCGGCTTCGACTTCAACTCCCGGTTCTACGCCGACGACGACCTGATGGTCGGGGCGGCTGACCCGTTCCAGCTGTTCCGCATCATGCACGAGGTCGTCGAGCGCGGGGCGCTCAGCCCGGAGGTCGGCGTGGCCTTCATGCTCGACCAGTGCCACAACATCGAACCGAAGATCCCGGGCCAGATCCGCTCGGTGATGAACGTCCAGGAGGCGACGGCCAAGGCCCTGCTGGTCGACACCGACGCCCTCGCCGCCGCCCAGTCGTCGGGCGACGTCCTCGGCGCCAACGCCGTTCTCATGGATGCCTACAACACCGATGTCCGGCCCCTGGTCGCCGAAATGCGCGCCGGCCTCGGGCTCGACCCCGATCCCATGGCCGCCTACGCCCGGTCCGGCTACGGCGAGCGGATCATCGCCGAACGGGTCGGCGGGCGGCAGGCCGGTTGGGGCGCCTGATGACGGAACCAGTCGCCGAGCTGATCGCCCGCAGCCACCGGCTGGGTGTGGACCGCCGCAACACCAACTACGCCGGCGGCAACACCTCGGTCAAGGGGCAGGCGACCGACCCGGTCACCGGCGAGCCGGTCGAGCTGCTGTGGGTCAAGGGCTCGGGCGGTGACCTCGGCACGCTCACCGAGGCCGGCCTCGCCGTTCTCCGCCTCGACCGCCTGCGTGAGCTCACGAAGGTCTATCCGGGGGTGGAGCACGAGGACGACATGGTCGCGGCGCTCGACTACTGCCTGCACGGTCGGGGTGGGGCGGCGCCGTCGATCGACACCGCCATGCACGGACTGGTGACGACGGCCCACGTCGATCACCTGCACCCTGACGCCGGTATCGCCTTCGCCACCGCGGTGGACGGCAAGGAGCTCACGTACAAGTGCTTCGGGGAGCGGGTGGTCTGGGTGCCGTGGCGCCGCCCGGGTTTTCAGCTTGGCTCGGATATCGCCGCGGTTCAGCGCGATCATCCGGACGCCATCGGTGTCATCCTCGGCGGACACGGCATCACCGCCTGGGGCCAGACCAGCGACGAGTGCGAGCGCCGGTCGTTGGAGATCATCAACCGGGCCCAGCAGTTCATCGACACCCACGGGCGGGACGAGCCCTTCGGCCCGGTGCGCCCCGGTTTCGAATCGTTCGCCGACCCGGCCGACAGACGGGCGAGGGCCGCCGCCCTGGCCCCGATCATCCGGGGCCTGACCAGCACCGACCGGCCCCAGGTGGGCCATTTCGACGACAACCCGGCGGTCCTCGACTTCCTGGCCCGCACCGAGTGCCCGAGGTTGGCCGCCCTGGGCACGTCCTGTCCCGACCATTTCCTGCGCACCAAGGTCCGGCCCCTGCTGCTCGACCTGCCAGCCACGGCGTCCCTCGACGAGGTCACCCCCCGCCTCCACGAGCTGCACGCCGAGTACCGACAGGAGTACGCCGCCTACTACCGGCGCTACGCCACGGACACCACGCCCGCCATGCGGGGCGCCGACCCGGCCATCGTCCTGGTGCCTGGCGTCGGCATGTTCAGCTTCGGTGCCGACCAGCAGACGGCCCGGGTGGCCGGCGAGTTCTACGTCAACGCCATCAACGTCATGCGCGGCGCCGAGGCCATCTCCGAATACCAACCCATCTCGGAGTCCGAGAAGTTCAACATCGAGTACTGGGTGCTCGAGGAGCTCAAGCTGGCCCGCCGGCCGAAACCCAAACCGCTCGCCACCCGGGTGGCCCTGGTGACCGGCGCCGGCTCGGGAATCGGCCGGGCCATCGCCAAGCGGCTGGCCGCCGAGGGGGCGTGCGTGGTGGTGGCCGACCGGGACGCGACCGCCGCCCAGAAAGTCGCCGAGCAGATCGGGAGCACCGATATCGCCATCGCATCCCAGGTCGACGTCACCGACGAGGCGCAGGTGGACGAAGTTTTCCGCCAGGCCGCCATCGCCTTCGGCGGGGTGGACCTGGTGGTCAACAACGCCGGCCTCTCGCTCTCCAAGCCGCTGCTGGAGACGACCGTCGCCGACTGGGACCTGCAGCACGACGTCATGGCCCGAGGGTCGTTCCTGGTGTCCCGAGCCGGGGCCCGGATGATGATCGACCAGGGCCTGGGCGGCGACATCGTCTACATCTGCAGCAAGAACTCGGTCTTCGCCGGGTCCGACAACGTGGCCTACGGAGCGGCCAAGGCCGACCAGGCCCACCAGGTCCGGTTGCTGGCGGCCGAGCTGGGCCAGCACGGGATCCGGGTCAACGGCATCAACCCCGACGGTGTCGTCAAAGGCTCCGGCATCTTCTCCAGTGGCTGGGGCGCCCGGCGGGCCGCCGTCTATGGCGTCCCCGAGGAGGAGCTGGGCGCCTTCTACGCCAAACGCACGCTGCTCAAACGCGAGGTGCTCCCCGAGCACGTCGCCAGCGCGGTATTCGCACTGGTGGGAGGGGACCTGTCGCGGACAACCGGGCTGCACGTGCCGGTCGACGCCGGTGTGGCGGCCGCATTCCTACGGTGACCAATCAGGAGGCCAGCATGACTCTCACCACCGAAATCGCCCCCGACCTGGACCGCCGCCCCGCCCGCCGCACCAGGATCGGTCTGGTCGCCGGCGGCCTGGGCGCGTACTGGCCGCAGTTTCCCGAGCTCCTTCCGCAACTGCACCGCAGCGCGGGGCGTGTCGCCGAGCGGATGCGGCAGATCGACGAGAACGTGGATGTGGTCGACGTCGGCTTCATCTCGGACGCCGAGGAGGGGGCGGTGGCGGCCGAGAAGCTGCGCGTCGCGGGCTGCGACCTGATCGTGAGCTTCCTCACGACGTACATGACGGCGACCATGCTGGTGCCGATCGCCCAGCGCAGCGGGGCGCCGGTGCTGCTGCTCAACCTGCAGCCGACCGAGGCCATGGACCACGCCAGCTTCGACACCGGGCAGTGGCTGGCGTACTGCGGCGCCTGCCCGTTGCCGGAGATGGCCAATGCGTTCCGGCGCTGCGGGATCGCCTTCCGCTCGGTGTCCGGCTACCTCGAGGACGAACGGGCCTGGCAGAAGATCAACGGGTGGATCAAGGCGGCGGGAATCCGCGGCGCCCTGCGCCACGGGCGGCACGGGCTGATGGGCCACCTCTATCCCGGCATGCTCGACGTGTCGACCGACCTCACCCTGGTGACCGCCAACTTCGGTGGTCACGTCGAAGTCCTGGAGCTTGACGACCTCCGCGTCCGGGTGGAGGCGGTCAGCGAGGCTGACGTCGACCGCCGGATGGCGCTGGCCGCCCGGGTGTTCGACCTCGACGAGTCGGTGAAGCAGGACGACTTCGAATGGGCGGCACGCGTCTCGGTCGGCCTCGATCGCCTCGTTGACGATTTCCGACTGGACAGCCTGGCGTACTACCACCGCGGCCTCGACGGAGAGATGCACGAACGCCTCGGCGCCGGCATGATCCTCGGCGCCTCCCTCCTGACCGGGCGCGGCATCCCGGCGGCCGGCGAGTACGAGCTGCGCACGTCACTCGCCATGCTGATCGTCGACCGGCTCGGCGGCGGGGGATCGTTCACCGAGTTGCAGGCGCTGAACTTCCGCGACGGCGTGGTGGAGATGGGCCACGACGGCCCGGCCCATCTGGCCATCAGCGATCAGCGCCCGCTTCTCCGCGGCCTCGGCACCTATCACGGCAAGCGGGGCTTCGGCGTGTCGGTCGAGTTCGACGTCAGCCACGGACCGGTCACCGCGTTCGGGATCGGGCAGCTGCGGGACGGCAGCTTCCGGTTCATCGCGTCCGAAGGCCGCGTCGTCGCCGGCCCGTTGCTGGCCATCGGCAACACCACCTCACGCGTCGACTTCGGCTGCGACCCAGGCGAGTGGGCCGATCAGTGGAGCGCCACCGGCGTGGCCCACCACTGGTCGCTCGGAACCGGTCACCTGATCCGTGACCTGCGGGCGACCGCCGACCTGTTGGGCCTGGACATGGTCGAGATCGCGCCGTTGACCCGGGCCGCCGTGGCGGCCGTGGATCTGGGAGCGTCGAGCGGGCGGGTGATGCTGGGCCGGGTCGGTGACGGGACCTTGGAGCTGATCGAGGTCAACCGGTTTCCGAATGTGCCGGTCACGGTGCACGGCTCGCTCCAGTGGGACATATTGGGGCTGTACCGGGGCGTGTTGAACGGGTTGCGGGCCGCCGGCCGTCAAGCGGGAGAGCTCGACAGCCTCGGCATCGATTCCTGGGCCGTCGATTACGGATTACTGGACCAAACGGGCACATTGGTGGGAAATCCCATCCATTACCGTGACGCCCGTACCGAGGGGGTAATGGAACGGGTGCTGCGGAAGGTTCCGGCCTGGGAGCTGTACGCGGTCACCGGACTGCAGCTCCTGCCCTTCAACACCATTTTCCAGCTGGTGGCCGCTCAGGGCACGCCCGCACTGGAGGCGGCGCAGACGTTGCTGATGATCCCGGATCTGTTGAGTTTCTGGCTCACCGGCGAGGTGGGCGCGGAAACCACCAATGCCTCGACCACCCAATTGTACGACGTCGGGGCCGACACCTGGTCATTTGACCTGATGCGGATTCTCGACATTCCGGGGAGGCTTTTCCCACCCTTGCGTCGACCTGGGGAACCGGCGGGCACGTTGACTTCTGAGGTCGAGGCGCAGACCGGAGTGAGCGCGCCGGTGACGGCGGTCGGCTCGCATGACACGGCATCGGCGGTGGTCAGCGTACCGGCGTCGGGTGCCGAGATCTGTTTCATCTCGTGCGGCACGTGGTCGCTGGTCGGTTTGGAGTTGCCGGCGCCGGTGCTCACCGATGCCAGCCTGGCCGCCAACTTCACCAACGAGCTCGGCGTGGACGAGACCACGCGTTTTCTGCGCAACGTCATGGGGCTCTGGTTGCTGCAGGAATCGTTGCGCACCTGGAATGACCGGGGCCTGCCGGCCGAACTGGCGACGCTCCTGCACGAGGCGGCCCGGGTGCCGGCGTTCGCGGCGGTGATCGACGTCGATGATGCCAGCCTGATGCCCCCGGGCGATATGCCGGCCCGTATCGCCCGGCTCTGCGTCGACACCGACCAGACACCGCCCCAGAGCCAGGCCGAGACGGTGAGGTGCATCATGGACAGCCTGGCGTTGGCGTACCGCAGCGCGGTGCGGACCGCCCAGGAGCTGGCCGGCCGCTCGGTGGACACGGTGCACATTGTCGGTGGCGGATCGCGCAACGCCCTGTTGTGCCAGCTGACGGCGGACGCGTGCGACGTGCCGGTCGTCGCCGGGCCGGTGGAGGCCTCGGCCCTGGGCAACGTGCTGGTGCAGGCCCGGGCCGTGGGCGCGCTGTCGGGCGGGCTGGCCGAGATGCGCGCCCTGGTGCGGGCCAGCCACGAGTTGGCGCGGTATCGACCGGCGGGTGACGCCGGCCTCTGGGAGGCCGCGGCTCGTCGGGTCCAGCGGTAACGGTGGAACCACGGCGGGCCTGATGGTGTAACAGCCCGACGGGCGGCCGCCGACTTCCTCGGGCTGCGCAGCGTGCACATCTCGACCGGTCCGCCACCCCCGGTGCCCACGAGCGTCACACCGGTCACCCCCCGGCCGGCACTCGATCTGGGCCAGCCGGTGTCCGTCGCCGAAGCGTCGCGCCGGGTGGGCTTTGCCGTTCGCATCCCGAAGCTGGCCGGCTTCGACCAACCGGACGGGGTGTTGTCGGGACGCCTCCACCGGAGGGCGACGTCACGCTCATGTACAAGCCCCGAACCGACCTGCCGGCGTCGGCGCAGACGGGCGTCGGGCTGTTGCTGACCGAGTTCCAGGGGACCATGGAGGCTGGATTCTTCGCCAAGGTCGCCGAACCGGGAACCACCATCGAATCGTTGGCCGTGCACCGCCAGGCGGCGTACTGGCTGGGCGGGGCGCCTCACGCCTTCTTCTACCGCAACGCCGCCGGCGAGATCTATCCCGATACCCTCCGGCTGGCCACCAACACCCTGGTGTGGCAGGCCGGCACGGTCACGCTGCGGGTCGAAGGGGACATCACCAAGGCCCAGGCGCTGGCCATCGCCAACTCGTTGCCGTAACCGGGCGGAACCGCCGGGCAGGTGGCGGTGTACACCGACCATGCGACTCTCGACGAAAAGTCTGGTGGCGGCGACCGCAGTCCTGCTGGCGTCATGCTCGGCGTCGTCGGCGCCGAAAGCCCAACCGGAGCCGACACTGCTGCTGTCCACCGGGTCCGGCATGGAAGGGGTCACGGTCGGCGGCGTGCTGCGCCACCGCGTTGCCGGCGGCGTGGCCACCACCGACGGCTCGGTGGTCATGGCCACCGAGGGTGATCGGTTGATCGTCCGCGACGCCCGCACCGGCAGCACCCGGCAGGCGGTGCAGGTCGGGCCGGGCCTGGTGGTGTCCACCATCTCGCCAGAAGGAACGCAGGTGGCGCTCAGCGACGCTTCGCCCGCGCCCGGTCGGACCGAAACCCGGTTCACCGTGGTCCGCCTGCCGCTGGGCACGGCCACGCCGTACCGGCTGGCTGGGAACTTCGCGCCCGACGCGTTCTCCAATGGTGGCGGCGGCTCCTGGTCAGTTACCTGCCTGCTCAGGCGCCCGACCGTTACCAGATCACCTGGCTCGACCTCATGACCGGCGAGATCATCGGTGTCCTCGGCAAGGACAAGGAGGCGCTCGAGGACATGCGCGGGTTGGCCGGCACCAAGGCGGTCTCGCCCGATCACACCGTCCTGTACACCCTGACCTCCGGCCGCCCGGGCCAGGGGGAGCGAGCAGTGACAACATACGGGCCGAGGTCCACACCCTGAAGCTGGACCAGAACTGGGCCCACTGCATCGACCTGCCGGCAGGATTCGGAGGCCGCGATCTGAGCGCCAGCGCGCTCGCCGTCGCGCCCGACGGCAAACGGCTGTATGTCGTGGACCGTGCCGTCCAAGGGTTGGTCGAGATCGACACCGACACGCTGGCCATCACCCGGTCGGTCGACGTTCCGCTTACCGCCCAATCGGCGGCGACCTCGCTCGTGGTGAGTGATGCCCATCTGTACGTGAGCGACGGAACGGGCATCCTGGCGTTGCGGCTTACCACTCTGGCTCTGGACGGGGGCTGGCAGACGGCGGGGCTGGTGACCGGCCTGGCGGTGGCGGGCGACGGCCGGCGGCTGTTGGTGAGCAGCCCGCGGCACGTCGATCGCTACGACCTCAGGGGCGGGCACCACACCTCTACCGTCGTGCCGTCCGATGCCGTCGCCATCAGCCACCTGCTGGCATAGGGTCGGATCGCCATGGCGCCCCTGCCGCTGCCACCAGGTCGGGTCTCCAACGGGGAATTCGTTCCCGGTCGGGCGACGCAGCACGATGACGACCTGCTGAAGGAGATCCGCTGGGCGGTCGACGCTGCGTCCCGGGCCGCGGGGATGGACCGCCGGCGCTTCCTGCAGTCGGCCGGCGGGGTGGCCGCCTCGCTGGCGGCGTTCAATCTGGCCGCCTGCTCCCGGGCCCACACCCGACCCGCGGCCGGTGCTCCGGGTGGCAGTTTCGCGGTGCCGCCGACCATAAAGGACGTACCAGCGTGCGAGCACGCCCTGGGTGGCCAGGGTGAGTTCATCGTCGATGTGCACACGCACCACGTGATGCCCGACGGACCCTGGCGCCACAATGCGCCCGACACCGTGCGCCTCATCGAGGCCATGCTCCCGGGCGGCTGTCAGGCGGCCGACCGGCTGCAGTGCGTCAACCAGGCGACGTACCTGCACGACATCTTCCTGGCCAGCGACACCTCGGTGGCCATGCTGACCGACGTGCCGAGCTCGGGGCCGGCCGACGCCCCCCTCCCGCTGTCGGCTGCCTTCGACACCGGGCAGATGGTGGACCAGCTGGCCCATGGGGGAGCCAGCCGGCTGCTGGTCAACCAGGTGCTGGCACCCAATGTCGGCCCGCTCGGCGCCCATCTCGACGCCATGACGGCGGCCGCCACTGGTGGCCGGCTGGCGTCGTTCAAGGTGTACACGGCGTGGAGCCCGGAAGGGCGGGGCTATTCGCTGGAGGATCCCGCCATCGGGCTGCCGGTGATCCAGCACGCCCACGATCTCGGGGTCAAGGTGTTCATCGCCCACAAGGGCCTGCCGCTGGTGCATTTCGATCCGGCCTACAACGGGCCGGAGGACATCGTCGCGGTATCCCGGCAGTTCCCCGAGATGAACTTCGTCGTGTTCCACGCGGCATGGGATCCCCGCCACCGGGAGGGCGCGTACCGGGGTGCGGCGGCGCCGGGGCCGGTCGGGATCGACACGCTGCTGGCCGCCCTGGACCGCCACCAGGTGCCGGTGAACAACAACGTCTGGGTCGACCTGGGCACAGTGTGGCGGCAGGTGCTGACCGATCCCGACCAGGCGGCTCATGTGCTCGGCAAGCTGCTCAAGCGGGTCGGAGAGGACCGGGTGCTGTGGGGGACCGATGCCATCTGGTACGGCGGTCCGCAACCGCAGATCATGGCCCTGCGGGCGTTCCAGATCAGCCCGCAGTACCAGGAGCGTTTCGGGTACCCGGCCCTGACCGATGGCGTGAAAGCCAAGATCTTCGGGCTCAACGCCGCCCACCTGTTCGGCATCGATCCGCAAGCCACCCGCTGCGGGTTGCAGAGTGATCCGCTGACGACCGCCCGGCCGGCCGCCGCCGAGCTCCAGAGCGACGGCGCCCTGGCGTCGCCCTGGACGCCGAACGGCCCGACCACCCGGCGGGAGGTCCTGGCCTGGTTGTCGTCACCCGTGACCCGGTGGGCACCGGCGTAGGCCGCGCCGGCGGTTCCGATGCCATCGGCAGACGCCACCTGCTGACATAACGGTAAGTGCGGCCGAAAGTTCGGCTGATGTGACTAGTGCAGAATGGCTCCTTCGGGCCATTGACGCTTGCCGGTTGACCCTTCACACTCTGGGTGGATCGTTGCGTCATGTGGCCTTCACCGAGGCTCGTTGCGCGGACTGCGCAGGAGGAACCGGTGGGCCAGACGGCGACGGAGAGCGAGCTGGAGACCCGCGTCAACCGCGGGTGGGGACGCCGTTGGACGGTCGCCGTCGCCGTCGCGGTTGCGGTCGTCGCCGTCCCCGCCCTGGCCATGGCGGTGGGCCGGAGCTCCCCGCCCCAGTCGGTCTCCACAGGACGCCCGTCGGTACGTGCGGATGTGGCCGCGTCGCCCCTGGGGACGCAACCGGCGGCACATCCGTCGACGACCACAACCGGCGGAGCGGTGTCCGTCCCAACCGGGCCGGCGCGCCTGTCGTCGCCCGGATCGGTGCCCTCGAAGATCACATTGGTGACGCGACCGGTCCCGGGTCCTCTACGGACGCTGCCCCCGTTCACCCTGCCGCCCCTGATTGTGCCCCCGCCCGGCCCTCGGGTGACGATGTTCCCCGTCCCGACAGATGCCAGCCAACCGTTCGGTATCGTCTCGGGGCCCGACGGGAACCTGTGGTTCACCGAGGGAAACCGCGATGTCGTGGGACGGATCACACCCCGGGGCGTCATAACCGAATACCACACACCGACGGCCGTCAGTCAACCGGGCGCCATCACCGTCGGCGCGGACGGCAATCTCTGGCTCACCGAGATGTCGGGCAACAACATCGCCCGCCTGACGACCGCGGGAGTGTTCACCGAGTTTCCCATCCCCACCCTGTACAGCGAACCGAGAGACATCGCCGCCGGTCCCGACGGTGCGCTCTGGTTCACCGAGATGAACGTCGGAAAGGTGTCACGGGTGACCCTCGACGGCCACATCACCGAGTTCCCGGCGGGAACCGGCACCCCGGTCCAGATCGTCAGCGGCGGCGACGGTTACCTGTGGTTCACGGACGGGACCTCGTCGATCGGTCGCATCAGCCCCAACGGCAGCTTGAGCCCCGTGGTCGCCGTGGCCCACATCAGCATGGTGTTGCAGCTCGCGGCGGACCACCTGGGGAACCTCTGGTACGCCGGAATCGATCAATCGAATCCGGACCGGGCGCTCATCGGCCGTCGGGACACCGCCGGCCGGGTCACGGAGTTCGCGGTCCCCGGAGCCGGGGTTCAGTTCGCTGGCATCACGGAAGGCCCGGACGGGGCCATCTGGTTCACCGAGTCCACAGTGAACGCCGTCGGTCGCCTGGCCGGGGACGGAACTATCACCACCGACTCTGTGCCGTCACCGGTTTCGATCGTCGGCGGGGCCGACGGGAACCTGTGGATCACCAGCGGTACCAACGGCAATGCGGTGGCCCGGCTTCGGATCCGCTGAGCGCCGGGAGCGGGCGGCGGTTGGGCCGGTGGCGGCGACGGCGTCAAGGAGTGGCTGGCGGTAGCCTTGTCTCCGACGATGGCCTACGACGCGGCGTCCGATCGCTACTCGCGGATGGAGTACCGCCGCTGTGGCCGCAGCGGCCTGAAGCTGCCACTGGTGTCGCTGGGGTTGTGGCAGAACTTCGGGGGCGACCGGCCCATCGAGACGGGACGCCCGATCCTGCGGCGCGCCTTCGATCTCGGCATCACCCACATCGACCTGGCCAACAACTACGGGCCTCCCTACGGCTCGGCCGAGGAGAACTTCGGGCGGGTGTTGAGCCGGGACCTGGCCCCGTACCGGGACGAGCTGGTCATCTCGACCAAGGCGGGGTACGACATGTGGCCCGGGCCGTACGGCGAGTGGGGTTCGCGCAAGTACCTGCTGGCCAGCCTCGACCAGAGCCTCGGTCGGATGGGATTGGATTACGTCGACATCTTCTACTCCCACCGTTTCGACCCTGACACTCCGCTCGAGGAGACCATGGGGGCGCTCGACGCCGCGGTGCGCCAGGGAAAAGCCCTCTACGCCGGCATCTCGTCCTACTCGGATGCACGGACCCGCGACGCGGCGGCCATCCTGCATGACCTCGGCACCCCGCTCCTGATCCACCAGCCGTCGTACTCGATGCTCAACCGCTGGATCGAGCGCGGCCTGCTCGATGTCCTGGAGGACGTCGGAGCCGGTTGTATCACCTTCTCGCCGCTGGCCCAGGGACTGCTCACCGACCGCTATCTGGGGGGCATCCCCGAAGGGTCACGGGCCGAGCGCCACGGGTCGCTGCGGACCGAGATGCTGAGCGAGGACAACCTGGCCCGGGTCCGGGCCCTGGACGCCATCGCCCGCCGGCGCGGCCAGACGCTGGCCCAGATGGCGCTGGCCTGGACGCTCCGCGATCCGCGTGTCACCTCCACCCTGATCGGGGTGAGCAGCGTGCGCCAACTGGAGGAGAACCTGGCCGCCCTCGACAACCTGTTGTTCTCAGCCGAGGAACTGACCGAGATCGATCAGCACGCGGTCGATGGAGACATCAATCTCTGGAGCCGATCGAGTTCGTCCTGAGGCTTCACCGGGCCGGTCGTGGGGCCCCCGGGGCGCTCAACCGGCTGAAGGTGGGCGGCGGGGGCGGCGGCACCGGAGCACCCGAGCCATCCTTGGCCTGGCGGCGCCGGCGCAACTCCAGTCGCAGGCTCTCCTCGCCGCTGCGCATGGCCCAGTGGTGATTGGCCGCGAAGGCCGGTTTCAGCAGCCAACTGAGCCGGCGGAGCAGGGGTTTGGTGGCATGGATCCGCCAGTCGTATCCGATCACCACCTCCGGCCCTTCCTGCCGGAAGGTCCAGCGGCCGGTGCCCTCCAGATCGCCGGTCGCCGACAAGGCGTACCCTTCATCGGTCAGCGGCTCCGTGACGCGGAGCGTCCAACGCAGCGTGTACGGGGCCCAGCCCTTGGTGTGCAGGTCGAGCACCTTGCCCACGCCCCCGTCACCGCCGTGCTCCACCTCCACGACCGTGAGATACACGGCCGGCCACCAGCGCACGACGGCCGTACCGTCGTCGTCGCCCAGGATGTCCTTGACCTCCTGGACGGTTCCGGCGACCCGCCACTCGGTGAAGAACTGGTAGTCATCCTTTGCCACCGATGTGGACGGTACCGCGATCGGCGGGGGTCCAACCACCGCCGGGCGACCACGGCCGGCGGCGGGTCAGACGGCGCCCGATCGCCTCCTTCGTGTGTCGCGCCCATCGGGTCCGTTGCCACCTGGCGATGAACGCCATCCACAGCAGCCAGGCGCCGGCGAGCAGCCCGGACACTGGTATCGCAATCTTCCGAAGCCACTGAAGCCACTGAGACTGTTGCCACCGGCTCACCACGAGATCGCCATTGGCGTCGAAGTGGCAGTATGAGCTCCTCTGGGTGACGGACGCACAGTGCGCCGACGGTGGGCCCTGCATCACGTCCTCCAGCCGGCGGGGTTGGTAGTCGCCGCCGGCGCCACTCAGCACCGCTCTGGGCGCAAGTCCGGGATGATCGTGAATCCACGCGTCGATCGCTCTCATGAGACTGCGATGGCCTTTTTCATTCGGATGAAAGCTGTCATGGATCCAGTTCTGCGGGTTGACGGAGTGGTCCAGCAGGCCCGACACCGGGTTGGCGGCCAAGAAGTTGACTCCTGCATTCTTGAACTTGCCGTCGCACAGACGCACGTGCTCACGCGCCAAGCCTGCCGGGACGGTATCGACATAGTGAAACTGGATGTCCTTCCTGGCCGCCTCGTGCTCCAGGACCGAGTTCAGCTCATTGACAAAGCCGACGAGGAAACGGTGCTCCGGCGCCGATAGGAGCGACTCTGCGCAGCCCGAGGGGTTGAGCTGGACTGGATAGGGCACCACCAGCACCGGAGTGTTCGGGAACTCCTCGCGTATCGCGGCAAACGCCATGCCCACCTGTTTGGCGACCCGTGGCAGGTCGGCCAGCCATTTCTGGCCCGTCTCGGCGCAATTGTTCGGGGCGACGCATGTGTGGCCGATGTCGCTGAACCCGGCGTCGTTGCCGCCGATGCTGACCATGACCAGGTCGACGGGCGGCCCCTCCACCATCTCGTACTGGTCCAGCTGGCTGAGGCCCTTGCTGTCCTGACGAGCGGCAGTGGTGGGGATGAAACTGGGAAGCGGCTCGCCCTCGTACTGGGCGTTCTGGTAGATGTCGACGGCCTTGGCACCCGAGCAGGCCAGGAACAGCAAGGCGTCCTTCCGCTCGTCGGCGATCATCGGGGAGTAGGCGGTCGGGGCCCGCCGGCATTCGTTCACCCCTTTGGTGTTGGTACCTCGGTAGAAGCTCTTGGCTCCCTCCCCGGAGATGTAGGAATCGCCGAGCGAGACCAGCACGGGCTTGTCGCCTGATTGGGAGGGCCGAGGCGCGGCGTCCCGAGGCAGTAGCGCCCATGCCAGCATCAGGGCGATCACCATGATCAGCAGGTCAGCGTCGTTGTGGGCGGCCAGCGCACCGACCAGGGCGGTGAGGGCCAGGGCGGTAAGGAACCCGTACCAGACCGTGGCGCCGAGCAGGACGAAGGCATCGACGGCGGCGGCGATGAGCATGAGACCCAACAACGCCGCCAGGGCCGCCGACCACGGGATCCACACCTGATCGGTCAGCCGGCCGAGCAGGTCCTCGGACATGAGCGGCAGGCCGAGGACGAAGGCGACGGCGGCGGCCTCGACCAGAGGAACCGCCGGCCCCGGCCGATCCGGGCCGAGAACGACCAGTCCGGCGATCATCAGTACGGCACTGAAACCAATCAGAGCCGGACCCCGCCAAGGAGCAAGAAACCGGCTCTTCCGCACGAGCGCCAGCAACTGGAAGACACCGAAGAGAAAGGTGGTCAGTCCGAAGAACCCCCAACCCTCAACGTGGCCACCGACCGCCCAGAACCACGTCGCGGCCGCGCCAGCGGCCAGAAGGGCGGCCGCCACCATCAGCCGAATTCCGGTCCTGACGGAGTCGTGCCCAAGTTGGCCCTGGAAGAGAATGCCGGCAACGGCCAGTAGGCCACAGGCAACCAGCAGCAGCGGAATGCTCCGCGTCCTCCCCGCCAGGACGACCGCCACCAAGGCGAGCGCATAGAGGCCCCAGCCCTGAACAACCTCCCGGACCCAGCTCTGCCACCGCCGCTTGGCCACGATCTCTCCTCCCGCCGATGACTCTCGAGCCCGTCATGCGTCGTACCAGTATGAGCCTTCCGAAGATCGCGTCCCGGGACGAATGGCTAACCGCCCGCAAGGAGCTCCTGGCCAAGGAAAAGGACCTGACCGCCAAGCGCGACGCCCTCAACGCCGAACGGCGGGACCTGCCGATGGTCGAAATCGACAAGGACTACACCTTTGACGGCCCGACCGGACCGGTGCGGCTCATCGACCTCTTCGAGGGCCGTCCCCAGCTGATCATCTACCACTTCATGTTCGACCCCGAGTGGGAGGACGGCTGCCCCAGCTGCACCGCCGGCACGGACGAGCTGTCGCCCGGCTTCCTGGAGCACCTCCACACCCGTGACACCAGCTACGCCCTGGTGTCGCGTGCGCCGCTCGAAAAACTGGAACGGTGGAAGGCCAAGAAGGGGTGGACCATCCCCTGGTATTCCTCGTTCGGCACCGACTTCAACTACGACTTCGGCGTCACCATCGACGAGTCCCGTGGCGGGGGCCGGTACAACTTCCGCACGAGAGCCGAGTTCGAGGCCATGGGGTCGGACTTCTTCAACTCCGACCAGCCCTTCGAGATGCCGGGCCGCAGCTGCTTCCTCCAGGTCGACGGCCGCATATTCCACACCTATTCGCAGTACGCCCGCGGCCTCGAGTCGACCGGCGGCTCGTATTACTTCCTCGACCTCACCGCCCTCGGCCGGCAGGAGGAATGGGAGGAGCCCCAGGGCCGTAGCCAGTCGGCCAGATCGGCCAGGCCCGACTTCGCGTCCTGACCAGGGTCACACGCGAAGGCGGGACAAGGGCCCGCCGCCGGTGCGGGTCGGTCCGTCACGTCACGCCCTCCTCGACGGCAGGCCAAGGGGGGAAATGCCTCCCGCCGGGCGTTGTCGATCGTCTGACGGGGGGGCCTTGGCGGGTCAGGGCTTGGTCGGCGGGCCGGCGGGGGAGATTCCGGGCACCTGTCCCGGCTGACCGGGCACCGGCTTGGGCGCCGGTGGCACGGTCGGGGTCACCCACGGGAGCAAGCTGTCGATGACGGCGGGGACGGGCGGTGCCGTCTGGTCGGACCCGGCTTCGAACACGAACGCAGGGACCAGTTTGCTGCCGATCTGCTGCAGGGCCAGATGGACGCCGGTGATGATGACGACCTGGGGCACGGGCGGTCCGCCGCAGTCGGGAACGTCGGCCCGGCACGGCATGTAGCTGGCGATCATAGGACGGGGCCGGCGCGCCTCCTCGGCGACCAACCGGCCCAACCCGGTGGTTGCCGCGTCGACCAGGCGGTAATCGCCGAGCTTGGTGACGGTGGCACCGAGGAAGCCCCGGGCCGCCAGGATCGACGTCTTCGGGCCGATGGTGACGGTGGTGGCGCGGCCGGTCGTGGGCCGTCCTCCGACGATGGGATCGGCGCTCACCAGCCACTGGGCGACGCCGTCGGTCACGTGCAGATTGTCGGGGGAGACATCCACGCCGAGGGACCGCAAGAGCGATCGGGCCCGGTCCACCGCGACCGGCCTGGACGGGAGGTCGACGGGGATCATCGGTGGGGCGGCCTTCGGCGGCCGGCAGGCGGCGGTTGGCGCGGGTGCGCAGACGATGGCAGGGGACGAGCAGGCGAAGCCGGCCACCTCGTCGGTGCCGGTGCCGGCGGCCGCCTCGCACTTGGCGTCGAACGACCACCAACCGCCGGCCTGATCGATGAGCAGGTGGCGGTCGGCGGCGGCGATGCCGAGGGCGGACGCGATCCGTTGCCGTTCGGCGTTGCCGACGGCGATGTCATAAGCCGGGGCGGTGGCGGGCAGCGGTGGCAGGGCGCCACCCAGGCGGTAGACGATCGAGGCGTACGGGGAGGCGGGGGAGGGGGCGGCGGCGACCGCCGGCAGCTGCTGAAGGGTCGTTGTCGCGGTGCGGACCGGTCCGCAGGCGGCCAGGAACACGACCGCGGCGACAGCGGCGACGGCGGGGAATGCGAGGCGAACCTTCATATCCCTTCGACGTCGCCGGGTGGCTGCCCGGTTCCCGAGCCACCACACTTGTGCCATGACCACCGCACTCATCGTCGTCGACGAGCAGCCCGACTTCTGCGAAGGGGGGCGGTTGGCCGCCACCGGTGGCAACGACCTGGCCGAGCGGACGGCTGCCCTGCTCGCCTCCGATGCCGACCGCTTCGACGTCATCGTGGCCACCCGAGACGCCCACATCGACCCGGGTGACCATTTCGCCGCACCCGGAACGGAGCCGGACTACGCCACCAGCTGGCCGGTGCACTGCGTCGACGGCACGCCCGGCGCCGAACTGCATCCGGCCATCGCCGGCTTCCCCTTTGACGCGGTGGTGGCCAAAGGCGCCCACGCGGCGTCGACCAACGGGTTCGAGGGGGTGACCGCCGCGGGCGAGTCGCTCGGCGACGTCTTGCGCGCCCGCGGCGTTACCGAGGTGTTCGTGGCCGGACTGGTCTACGAGGTGTGCGTCGCCGACACCGCGGCGGGCGCGGTGGCCGAAGGGTTCCATGCCAGCTTGATCGCCGACCTGTCGGTCGCCGCCGATCCGGCCAGGATCCCGGCCGTCAACGAAAGAATGGAAGCGGTCGGGGTGGCCGTCGTGAGCGGTCTCAGCCGCTATGGGAATCCGGGCTGATGGCACCTATCCAGGTGCCCCAGTTGCGTCCGAACCAGGGTGCCAGCGTGGGATCGGTGTGGGTGTTGGCGTACTCGCCCGCCATCCAGATGTTGCCGTTCCCGTCGGTCGACATGGCTTCGTAGTCACCCCAGCGGCACACCGGAATCACGGCCGTGCCGCACAGGGTCGGGCGGTACGACGCTTCCCCGGCTTTCAGGACCCGGCCCGTCCCGTCGAAGCGGGACTCCTCGCCGCTGCTCACCACGTACCTGGCCTCCGGGAAGGTCGAACTGCTCATGTGCTCGTAGAGCATGGTGACGTGGCCGTTGCCGTCGGGCATGAAGGCGGGATAGGTGGCGGCTTGGTCGCCGGACAGCGCAAAGTAGCCGGTCGTCACGAACGGGCCGCCGGTCCGCTCGCCGCCGCCGCCGCCGACACTGACCTGGGCCCACACCACGGCCGGGACCTCCTGCGTACCGTTGCTCAGGCCCGTGCCGAACCCGGTGTAGATGATCCCGTTCTTGAGCATCGGGGTGGCGGGGATGCGCAGGTCGTTGCTGTCGATGCACGCGTTGCAGCTCGGCTGGTCGGACTTCGGTGGGGTGTAGAACGGCTTGGTGTCGGGGAGGTAGGTGCCGCTGAAGCTCGGGGCCGGACCGCCGTGGTCGTGGGCGACCGGGTTGGTCATGCGCCACAGGATCATGCCCTGGCAGGTGTCGGTCGGTCCGGTGCAGAGGTTGCCATTCATCAGGTCCGGCCCGTCGACGGTGTCGACGAACAGCCCGTCATGGCGGCCACTGCCGGCGCGCTCGGCCGTCCCCGGCGAGGTCACCATGGCCCCCACCGCCGCTGAGGTCCATGGCCGGCTGCAGCGTGTCGGCGAAGAACGGGCCTACCTGGGCGATGTCGACACCGGGACCGTTGCCCTGGATGTTGTAGAAGCCGTCGGCGGTGAAGTTGGCCTTGCCCTGCTCCATCTGGGCCTTGTTGGCCTCGAAGACTTCGCCGTAGAACCCGCTCGTGAGGCCGAACATGTTGGCCGAGAAGAACACCGCGTCGTGGTTGAGGCCGATCTGGGTGTAGTCGGCGGCGAAGGGCGTCCCATGCGCCATCTCGAACTCGTAGACGTTCCAGTTTCCGCTCGGGTCGTTCGTCTGGCTGACGGCGACGAAATACACCGTCTTCGGGGGACAGTTGGGAGCGATGCCGAGGCCGCCCTCGACCTGCAGCTCGGCGGCCCAGAAGCGATGGTCTGCTGGGTCGTAGAGGGCCCGGGGATCGCTCAGGAACGGCTGGTTTCCGCTGGCCGGGTCACATGACGGCTCGTTGGGCACGTTGAAGAAGCGCTGGGCGCTGACCGGCCACCCAGGGAGCACGTGGCCGGTGGGGTCGAGCGCCTCCCATTGGGTGTTCACACCCTGCAGGACGGCGTGCGCAGACGTGGCGAGGGCCATGTCGGGCGGGTTGCACCCGTGGGCGAAGTAGGAGCAGGTCTTGCTCGAGCCCTGTTGCCCGATGAAGCTGGCGGATGTCGCCGGCGTTGCGCCCTCGGAATTGCGCACCGGGGAGACGGTGCTGTTCGGTGCCGCCGCCAAGGGCGCAGCCGCGTGGCGGCTCAGGTTCTTCGGCGACAGGTCGGGCAACTGGTCCTGGCTGTCGCCGTTGGTCGAAGATCCGGCCGCCGTCCCCGATCTCGACGCCGGGGTCACGGTGTAGTGGGCCACGATGGCGGCGGTGGTCGGGTCCGACGAAAAAGTCACAGGGGTGTCCGCCGCCCTGGCCAGCGCCGGGGCGGCCACGCTGCCGCCGACCGTCCCGACCGCAGCGAGGGTCGACGTGGCGAGCGTGGCGACGGCAACTCGCATCGTTCGTTTCAGCATCCCGGTGGCCTCCCAACCTTGCATCGGAGTGTGGTCCGTGAATCGTGTCCACTTGGGCGGGCGCATGTTATGTGTCGAACACAGCGTTCTCAAGGGAACGCGGGGAAGAAATTCCTCAACCGGCTCAGTGGCTTCTGCGCGATCATGTGGCTGGTGGAGCTGCCCCGCCGAGTGATGACGATCACGCTCGCCTCGGCCGCCGCGCTGTGCGCCGCCCTGGCCGTGACCTACCTGGTGGTGGCGTGCCAGTCGTTACCCGCTGCCCTGGGCCCGGTGCCGGGTGATTCTCATCCCCGTAGCACGCTCGGCGCGGCGTTGCTCGTCGTCGCCATGCTGCTGGCGGCCGCCGGGTTCATCCTGGACCGGCGGCTACGCCGAGCGCGGTAGCTCCCGGTCTTCCCGCGCCGCCGCAGCTCCGGGCACCCATACACGGTGACCACCACTAGACGCCGGGAAAGACGGCGCGGAGTTGGTCCAGCGTCGACGGTTCGCCGGTGACGGCCTCCGGAGTGTGACCCCCATCGAGCCGGCCGTACACCAGCCGGATCAAGCACTCTGCCGGCATCGACACGTCGGGTGTCCCGGCCCCACCGCCACCGGCGAGGGCCGCCGAGTCGGCCTCGACGGTGACCGTGAACGATCGCACGGGATCGGTTGTGCCGATCATTATCGTCCGAGGGTCGCCGCTGGGCTTGGCCGCGAAACGGCCGATGAGGCCAAGGTTGTCCACGACCACCGCGGAGCCATCCGGCGCCAGCGTGGAGGCTGGGTCGAGGGTGACGGCGACGTCCCACCCGTGGAGCAGGTGTTCGTTGAGCCGCATGCCGACGAAGGCGTCCCAGTCGAGATCGAAGGGACCCAGGCTGCTCTTGAAACGCGCTCGCTCATCGGGGCTGACGGCGTCGAGCCGGGCCATCAACGCCTGGTCCGCGGCCAGAGAGTCGTCGGCCTTGGCGCGTGGGGATTTGGCGTTCCACACGTCCCAGACGCCCTGGTTGAAGTCGTCGGGTTTCACCGTCCCGGCCAGCGCGTCGTCGACGCTGCGCTGCATGATCACCGCTGCCGACCCGAGGTGGGAGAGCACGTCGGCGATCGTCCATTCGGTCGGGTACGCCTTCCGGGTCAAAGTGGCGTCGTCGAGCGGGCGGACCAGGCCGGTCAGGCGGTCGACCGACGAATGGAGGGGACTCAGCGCATCGGGCATGGCGCCCACGCTATTTGCGCCGCGCCCTAACTTGGGGGGACGGCTCCGACACCGAGTTCCCGCCGGGCGCTCCTCTTCCGGGGCCGGGACACCGCCAACGACGTCGCGGTGGCGGACGGCATCATCGTGGCCGTCGGACCGGAGGCCCGGGCCGTCGCCGGTGCCGGGGCCCGGGTGGTCGACGGGGGCGACGGCCGGGTGGTGGCAGCATTCCGGGACGGCCACCTGCACCCGCTGTGGGGCGGCGTCGAGAAGCTGGGCGCGCCGATCACGGGCGCCAGATCGGTCCAGGAGCTGCTCGGCCGGGTGGCGGCCCATGCCCGGGACCATCCTGAGTTGCGCTGGATCACCGGCGCGGGATACGACCCGGCGCTCCTCCCAGGCGGCATGGGTACCGCCGACCGCCTGGACGCCGCGGTCGGCGACAGACCGGCGTTGCTGTGGGCCGCCGATCGTCACTCGGCATGGGCCAACTCGGCCGCCCTGGCCCGGGCCGGGATCACCGCCGGGACGGCTGATCCCGAACGCGGCCGGGTGGTGCGGGGGCCGGACGGCACACCGACCGGGGCGCTGCTGGAGGAGGCGGCAACCGCGGTGGCGGCCCACGCGCCGCCGCCGACGGGAGCCGACAAGGAGCGGGGCCTGCGCCTGGCGCTGGGCGAGATGGTGGCCCACGGCATCGTCTGGGGCCTGGACGCCTCGGTCGTCCCGGGCGACGTGGCCGTGTACGCCCGGCTGGCCGCCGCCCGTGAGCTGCGCTGCCGGATGGGCCTGGCCCTGAAGGTCGATCCGCAGCGCTGGCGCGAGCAGCGGGCCGACTTCGGCGCCATCAGGGCCGACGTCGGTGGCGGCGCCGGCCAGGCGCTGTCGGTCACGACGGTCAAGTTCTTCGCCGACGGCATCGTGGAGGCCGGCACCGCGGCGATGGTCGAGCCGTACTGCGACGACCCGTGCTCGCACGGGATCGCCAACTGGCCTCCCGACGAACTGGCCGAAGCGGTGACGGCGTTCGACGCGGACCGCTTCGGTGTCCACATCCACGCCATCGGCGACGCCGCGGTACGGTCTGCGCTCCATGCCGTCGACCGTGCCGACCGGGCCAACGGGCCACGGGACCGCCGGGCGGTGATCGCCCACGTCCAGGTGGTCCAGCCCGACGATCTGGGGCGGTTCGTCCCGCTCGGGGTGGTCGCCAACTTCGAGCCCCTGTGGGCCCAGCGCGACCGCGTCATGACCGAGCTCACCGAGCCCCGGCTGGGCGCCGGGCGCAGCGCCCTGCAGTATCCGATCGGCGGCCTGGACCGGCTCGGCGCCCACATCAGCTTCGGCAGCGATTGGCCGGTGTCGTCGATGCGGCCCCTCGACGGCCTGGCTGTGGCGGTCACCCGCCGGACGCCCGCCGGACTACCCCCCGGCGGTTGGCTGCCCGAGCAGCGCCTGCCCCTCGACCGGGCCCTGACCGCCTACACCGCCGGGGTGGCGTACCAGGCGTTCGAGGAATCGATTGCCGGCCGGTTGGCGGCCGGCCAGCGGGCCGATCTGTGCCTGCTGTCCGCCGATCCCGGGGCAGTGGACGCGTCCGAACTGCCAGCCATCGAGGTGCTCGGGACGTGGTCCGCCGGCCAGGAGGTGTGGCGGCGGTGAGTTTCCCGGGCCGGATCCTGGTCATCGGGCTGGGCAGCGTGGCCCGCTGCACGCTGCCCCTCCTGTTCGACGAGATCGGCGCTGCGCCGTCGCAGTACACGGTGATCGACTTCGGCGACGTGGGCGACGCCGCCCGCTGGGTGCGCGAACGCGGCGCCGCATTCGAGGCCGAGAAGGTGACCCAGGACGATTACGGTGAGCTGCTCGGGCGCTACGTCGGTCCGGGCGACGTGATCGTGGACCTGGCGTGGAACATCGGGACCGCCGACGTCCTCGAATGGTGCCGAGCCCACGGCGTCCGCTACCTCAATGCCTCCCTCGAGGTCTGGGACCCCTACGCCGGCATCGGCGTCGAGCCCCCGACGGCCCGGACCCTGTACGCCCGGCACATGGAGTTGCGCGACATGATCGCCCGGTGGGGCGACAACCGGGGGCCGACGGCCGTCCTCGACCACGGGGCCAACCCGGGTCTGGTGTCGCACTTCACCAAGGCCGGCCTGGCTGACATCGCCGACCAGTGGCTGGCTGACGCCCCTCCCGGCCCTGAGCGCGACGCGGTCGAGGGGGCCCGAACCGGCGACGCCTGGAACGACCTGTCACGGGCCCTGGGGGTGAGGGTCATCCACATCTCCGAGCGCGACACCCAGATCAGCGTGGTGCCCAAACGGGAGGACGAGTTCGTCAACACCTGGTCGGTCGAGGGGTTCTTCGAAGAGGGCATCGCCCCGGCCGAGATGGGCTGGGGCACCCATGAGAGGAGCCTGCCGAGAAAGGCGCATGTTCACACCCTGGGGCCGCGCCACCAGATCTGCCTGGCCCACCCGGGCTGCCGCACCTGGGTCCGCTCGTGGGTGCCGTGCGGCGAGATCGTGGGCATGGTGATCCGCCACGGCGAGGCGTTCTCGATCTCCGAAGCGCTCACCGTCACCGAGGGGGGCATAGCGGTGTACCGGCCCACCGTCCACTACGCCTACTGCCCGGCCGACGCCGCCATCGCCAGCCTCCACGAGCTGCACATGCGCCGGGATGACCTGCAGCCGCGCCAGCGGATCATGAACGACGACATCGTCGCCGGCCGCGACGAGCTGGGCTGCCTGCTGATGGGCCATCGGTTCACCAGCTGGTGGATCGGGTCACTGCTCGACATCCACGAGGCCCGCCGGTTGGTACCCCACCAGAACGCCACCACGCTGCAGGTCGCAGCCGCCATCATGGCGGCCCTCAAATGGGTGCTGCGGCACCCGGCGGGGGGCATTTTCCTCCCTGACGACCTCCCCCATGCCGAGATCCTCCAGTACGCCCGGCCGTACCTGGGGCCTTTCGTGTCCCGTGCGGTCGACTGGACTCCGTTGCAGCGCTGGGCCGACCCCTTCGAGGGTTACGGCCGTCCCCGCCCGGCGCCCGAGGACGTGTGGCAGTTCTCGAGTTTCCTCGTCACCGGACCGTGATCGGTGCCAGGCAGTGCACCGGCATGGGCTCGAAGCCGTTGAACCCGTCGGTGCAGTAGGCGCTGGTGTAGGCGCCGGCACTCAGGAACACCACGTGGTCGCCGGCCGCCAGGTCGAGCGGCAACTGGTAGTGGTGGCGCTCGTACATGACGTCGAGGCTGTCGCAGGTCGGGCCGGCCAGCACGACCGGTCCGGTGGGGCCACCTCGGCCCGCCGGCCGGGTGATGAGGCGGTACTTGATGGCCTCGCCCAGCGTCTCGGCCAGGCCGCCGAAGATCCCCGTGTCGAGGTAGACCCACCGCTCGCCGTCGGTATAGGACTTGCGGGCGACCAGCACCACCTCGCTGAGCAGTACCCCGGCGTCGGCCGCGATGTACCGGCCCGGCTCGACGACAAGGGCCGGCGCCCGGTCGCCGAAGTGGCGGGCCACCCCGGACCGGATGGCGCCGGCGTAGTCCTCGATGGCGGGGATCTGGCCCAGGTAACGGGCGGGAAAACCGCCGCCCAGGTTGAGCATTCGCAGGTCGACGCCTGCGAGCGAGACGGTGGCGGCGACGGCGGCCGCCCGTTCGATGGCCGCGTCCCATTGTCGGGGGTCGCGCTGCTGCGAACCGACGTGGAAGCTGATGCCGCACGGGTCGAGCCCGAGCCGGGGGGCCAGCACCAGCAGGTCGGCGGCCATGTCGGGCTCGCAGCCGAACTTGCGGCTGAGCGGCCAGTCGGCTCCCGATCCCGACGTCAACAGCCGGCAGAACACCGCCGCCCCCGGCGCCGCCTCGGCCAGCTTCTCGAGCTCCATCAAGGAGTCGAAGGCGAACAACCGCACCCCGCGTCGGTAGGCGTAGGCGATGTCGCCGATCTTCTTGATGGTGTTGCCGTAGGAGATGTCCGCCGCGGGCACCCCGCAGCGCAGGCACAGGTCGATCTCGGCCGGGCTGGCCACGTCGAAACGTGAACCCAGGTTGGCCAGCAACCTGATCACGTCGGGCTCGGGGTTGGCCTTGACTGCGTAGTAGACGGCGGTGGCGGGCAGCGCCCGGGCCAGCGTCCGGTACCTCTCGGCGACCACGTCCAGGGCCAGGATCAGGCAGGGGGTGGCCGGGTGGTAGTCGGCGATGAAGCGCTCGATCTGGCGGTGCATCGCCGGCGCCGGCGGCGCCGCTGGGGCGACGGCATCGGTCTGGTTCCGTCCGGTCATTCGTCGGCGTCCTCCCCTGGCGGCTTCTCTGTACGTGTACAGAGAACCTCGCACCTCGTGTGATACGCAGCGGCCGGTCCTAGGCTCCCAGCGTGGCCGACGACCCTGTCACCGCCGACCGGGGCGGACCTCCGACCGAGTACCAGTCGGGGGCCGAGATCGAGCACTACCTCGACGCCATGCGGGCCCGCGACCCGGGCTGGGAGTTGGGCTCGTTCCTCCGGGAGAGCCAGGGCGTGTTCGAGGACGTCACCCACAACTGGTCGGCGCTCGATGCCGACGCCAGCCGCCCCTGGATGCTGGACGAGCTGTGGGACGCCCACCGCGAAGGGATCGACGCCATGCGCGCCCAGGACCTGCGGCCCGTCGTCGAGGATCTGGCGGTGCTCGACGCCCGTGTCACGGGGGCCTGGCTGGAGGACGGGTGGGACTGCGTCCTGGTGCGGTTCACGGCCCGCAGCACCGACTTCAAGCTCAACCGCCACGGCAAGAAGGTCGGCGACAGCCGGGAGAAGACGTGGTTGGAGGAGTGGACCTTCGGCAAGGAGGAGAGCGACCTGACCCCGGAGTCGGTCCCCCCGGGTGCGCCATGCCCGAACTGCGGCGGGCCTGGTGACGGGAGCATCCGCTGCAAGTTCTGCCACCAGTTGCGCATCGCCGGGCGCAGCTTCCGGGACGTCTGGAAGGCGGCGTCGATCGAGGAGCTGCAGGACCGCTGAGGGGTGGATGGTCGCCGGCTCGATCGGGGTCGCCCGCTCAGCTGATGCAGGCGGCGACGATGAGGGCGCTGGCCAGCAGGCTGGCGGCCAGCACCCAGGAGCCCGGGTGGTCCACCGGGTCGCCCACCACCCCGCCCACCTTCCCCGGCGTCAACAGGTCGAACAGCAGGTACACCACCGCCTGGAGCACCACGCCGACGGCGCCGAAGATGGCGGTCGACACCAGGCCGAACGCGGAAATCGTCGTTGGTGGACAGCACGGCGGTGCCGATCACGATCGCCAGGCCGAGGATGGCCGCCGACGCCACCCGCCCGGCGTTGCGGTTGCCGTCGGTCATGATCACCGTGACCAGCCGGCCGGGTGTCAGCCGGTCGAGGAGGTGGAACCCGATGGCCAGCAGGACGACGGCCACGGCCAGGAACGAGAACGTCCGCCCGAGTCCGTGCTCGATCTGGGTCCAGTCCGCGGTCGTCATGAGAAGGTTCCTCCTGGCTCTCAGCCGTCGATCAGATGGGGCACGAAACGCGACAGATTGTCGGTGATCAGGGAATCGGACTCGCGGACCCCGAGCCCGGCCGGCTCGCCATCGACCAGCCACACGCCGAGCACCGGGTGGGCGCCGTCGAAGTCGGGCAGCTCGGCCAGGCCCTGGTGGACGAACCCCTCGGCCCCGTAGTCCTGGTCGGGACCGGCGACGAGGATGCGGCCGTCCTGGACGAGGGTCACGTTGGCCCCCTCGCGGCCGAGGAGGGGCTTGGTCACGTAATCGACCAGGTCGTGAGGACCGTCGAGGTAGGCGGGCAGGAGGTTCGGGTGGCCGGGCGCGATCTCCCACAGGGCGGCCAGCAGTGCCTTGTTGGACCACAGCATCTTCCAGATGGGCTCCACCCAGATGGTGCCCCGGCCGCCGTGGGGGTCCGGCCCGTTCACCGGATCGACCCAGAGCGTCTCCAGGGCGAACATGCCGAACGGGTCGTCGAGCGCCCATTCCCACGGGTACAGCTTGAACAGCATGCGGACGGGCGCCATCTCGAGGTCGACGAAGCGCTCGTGGTCGTAATCCCAGCCCAGTTCCTCGATCGGCAGCAGCACCACGTCGAGCCCGGCCTGGCGGGCCGTCTCGGCCAGGTAGCCGACGTTCATCATGTCCTCGCCCGACTCCTCGGCCTCCGTCCAGCACACGTGCAAAGGACCGTCGGGCTTCCACGTCTCGGCGATGTCGCGCCACTTGGCGATCAGCCGGTCGTGGATGGAGTTCCACTGGTCAGCGGCGGGAAAACGGCTCTCCACCCAGAACCACTGGATGGCCGCCGCCTCGAGCAGGCTGGTCGGGGTGTCGGCGTTGAACTCCAGCAGTTTGGCCGGGCCGGTGCCGTCGTACCGGAAGTCGAAGCGGCCGTAGATGGACGGCGGCTCGCTGTACCAACTGCGCCGGACCAGGTCGTGGGCTTCGGCCGGCACACCCATGCGCTCCAGCCAGCCGTGCTG
Source organism: uncultured Actinomycetota bacterium (assembly GCA_963792645.1). Classification (GTDB taxonomy): domain Bacteria; phylum Actinomycetota; class Acidimicrobiia; order Acidimicrobiales; family Palsa-688; genus CAWBWS01. Next base: position 45,699 of record CAWBWS010000005.1, on the reverse strand, counting down.
TCAGCATGTGGTCGCCGGCGGCGATGCACAGCTCCCACAGCTCGGCGGCGGCCCGTTCGAGCCGTTCGATCTCGGCCAGGTCGAAGGCGTAGCAGATCGATTCGTCCCAGTACGGGCGGGTCGTGCCGTCGGGTGCATCGGTCCAGCAGTACACCAGGCCCTGCTCGGCCACGATGTCCACCCAGTCGGGTCGCGGCTGGAGCCGCCGGCGTTGCATCCCGCTCCTCCCCCGCCTGCCCGCGCCTACCCGCCGGCCGAGTGACCGCCGAAGCCGCCCCGGCCCACCCGGGCGGCCGAGCCCGAGCTGCTCGAGCCGCCGAAAGCTGACCTGCGACGACGAGAAGCTGCCCCCACCGATGTGGCTGCCGATGATGCCGCCACCGCCGTTGTAGTAGTAGTACCGCCCGATCCCGCCCGGCTGCGAGCACTGCCGCGCGTCGATCACCGTCTGCAGGGCGTCCACGCAGACCCGGCGCTGCTGGCCCGGAAGCTGGCACGACGCCAGCAGGCCGGCCGCCAGGACGGTCATGGTCGGCAGCGCCACCCCAGAGCTCCGCATCCGTCCCGTGCCCCCCGTCACCGGCGCCAAGCTAGCGCCTGGCCTGCCGGCGGCCGGACATGTTGCCGGGCGCTGGCTCTCAGGTACGACATCGGGAGGGGGAAGTATCTCCTGAGTCGCACTTCCATCAGCTGTGACCGCCGGGTGGTGGCGGGTCGGTGTTGGGGGGTGTGAGGAGGCCGGCGACGACTCGCCGGCTATCCATGCCGCGCCGTCTTCTCCGACGTGTTACGGGCGCTATTCCGTACAACGCGTCAGAGAATCGCCCGGACCCACCCCACGGCGTGTCCGAGCCAGCCCAGCGCCCTGACCCCGGCCTGAGAGTCTTCTCGTACCCGCAGAGCCATTTGTCTCGCTGCGCCGCCGGCTGGCCGAGCGGACCCCGCTCGAACTCGTGGAGTCATGACCTTCGACGACCTATTCCACTGGTGGTCCCTCCACGAGCTCACCCGGGGCGTCGCGGTTGGGGCCTGAAGGATGCGCCATGAAGGCCTCGCACCCCCGGCTACGAGCGCGACCGCTCATCGAACGAGCTGTTCCAGGGCGGGGACGGCGGAGGCGGGGGGCGGCATGGCCTCGAGGTCTGCGGCCGCGGCGGCGCACCGGCGCTTCATCACGTCGTCGCTGAGGACCGCGGGCACGACATGTTCGATGTCGGCGACCGTCGCCAACCGACCGAGGCCGGCTCGGGCGCACGCGTCGGCCATGCGGAGCTGGCTCGGCGCGCCGCGCGGGACGAGGACCAGTTGGGCGCCGGCGGCCAGGGCGGCGAGCACCGTGCCGGCGCCGCCGTGGGAGATGACGAGCCGACAGGTCGCGAACAGCTCACCGAACGGGACGAACGAGTGCACCACAACACGGGAGGGATGGGCGTCGAGGAGCTCGCGCCGAAGCACTTCATCGGTGGTGGTGACCACGGCATCGAGGCCGCTGTGCACGACGGCCGCGACCGCGGCGCGGATCTCGTCGGGAGCGTCGGCGAAGTGGGCGACGGTGCCGAAGCCGACGTAGGCGAGAGGGCGGAGGCGTCCGACTTCGCCCACGGGCGCGTCCTCGCCTTGCCGGGATGGCAGCATCGTGGGTCGGACACGCCACGAGGCGGCGGCGCCGGGCGGGTCGGCCTGCAGGAACGCCGGGCAGGGGTTGAGCAACCCGTCACGGTAGAGGCCGGCGGCGGCCGGCATGTCGACGCCGGCCGCGTCCCACAATGGCGTGGCGTCGGCTTCGAGTGCGGTGAGGTCGGCGACGGATCGCAGCGGGCTGCCCCAACCGTGGGTGACACATGGGATGCCCGACGTCGCGGCGGCGAGGGGGCCGGCGTACTCGCCCTCTTCGTGGATGAGTAGCTGTGGGCGCCAGTCCTCGACGATGGCGCCAAGGTCCCGGATCATGGCGGGGGCGAGGATCTGAGTGAACATGCGCACGGCCCAGGCCGCCGGCGGTCGGTGCTCGGTGTCGGGCCACCGGTGGCGGCGTTCGGCGAGCATGTCCGCTTCGTTCATGCCGGCTGCCATGACGTCGAGCCCGGCGTGGAGGGCAAGGTCGTGTCCGCTCGGGTGGGTGGCGAGACGAACCTGGTGGCCGGCGTCGCGCAGCGCAGTGGCGATGCCGAGCAGGGGCGCGATGTGGCCGATGCCCGGCCCCGCCGTCAGCAGGACACGCACAACGGTCCGCTACCGCTCACCCGTCCGGGAACAACATGGCGGCGAGCGCCTCGGGGTGGCTGAAATGCGGGCCGTGGGCGCCGGGGGTACGGATGAGCGGGCTGTGGCTGTGGGTGGCCAGCCACTCGCCGGCCTCCAGCAGGAAAGGCGCCTGTTGGTCCACGCCGACCGCGACCTCGAAGGACGGGTGGTGGGCGGCCAGCGCCGCCTCGTCGGGCCGGTAGGCCTGGAAGGCGGGCAGCTCGACGTTGAAGACCATGTCGGCGTTGGCGAGGAGCCGGGCCCGAAGGTCGCTCGGCCAGGCGTCGACAATGGCGTCGCCGTAGGCGAAGCGCATGAACGCGTCGAGCGCGGCGGGCGGGCCGCCCGCGGCCATGGCGCTACCGATCACGTCGCCGAGCACCGCGCCGACCGGTCCCGGGTCAGCCAGCACGCTGAGCAGCGGCATCTCGTGCAAGATCGCCCGGGACACCAGCGCCGGGTGACGCAACGCCAGCTCCAGCGCGACCGCGGCGCCGTTGCTGGTCCCGTATACCGTCGCCGGGCCGGCGACCAACCTTCGCAACAGCCCGGCGGCGTCGTCCGCCTGGTCGGCCACGGTCGCCTCCGTCGACGCTGGCGGCGCCGGGCTGCGGGACGTGCCGACCCGGTCGTAGGTGATCACCATGTGATCACGGTCGAGGACATCGGCCAGTGCGTCGAACTGGCCGCCGTCGCCCGGCGTGCCGGCGACGAGCAGCACCGGGGCGCCACCGCCGCGCACCTCGAAGTACAGCTCCGGCGTCGAGCGGCTGGTGTGGGGGGACTGCAGGTGAGTTGTCATGGCGGCAGTAAACATCGTCGCATTCCTGCGGTCCATGACGCGATGACGATGCAACGAGAAGCCCTCCTTATGATCGCTGGTTGAGCCACCTCGAGAGGGCATCGACCAGCCGGCGGGTGGCCGGCGAGGTGACATCGAACCGCCACGCCGCCGACACGACCACCGACAGGTCGACGTCGGCGAAGGGCACCCACACCACGCCCGCCGACCCGAAGGCATCGACCTCGCTGCGCAGCTTGAGCGACAGCGCCTCGCCGGCGGCGACCAACCGAAGCGACGCGTCCGACCGCGCCGGGCGGCGACTCATGGATCACCCCGACATCGTCGAGGCCGGCGGCGGCCAGCACCGCGAAGATCCGATCGAACTCGGCGGGCGCCGACGCCCGGGGAAACGCGGCCAGTGGTTCGCCGGCCAGCGAACGGGCCGACACCGACTCCGACGACGCCAGGCGGTGGCAGGCGGGGAGGGCCACGCCGACCGGCTCGGTTACCACGACGACGCTGGCGATGCCCGGGGCGTGGACCTGACCGCGCAGGATGGCGAGGTCGAAGCGGCCGCCGAGGCCGGCCAACGGGTCGGGGACGTCGCCCACTGACTTGGCCACCACCTTGACGTCGGGCGCGGCGGCCCGGAACACGGCCAGCAGCTCGGTGAGCAAGTTCGGCGGGAGCGCGGGCGTGACCGCCACGCTCACCCGACCGGTCGCGCCCGACCGCAGCCGCTCGGCCAGGGCCACGGTGCCGTCGAAGCGGTCGAGCACGCCACGCGCCTCGCCCAGCAGAGCGCGCCCGGCGTCGGTCAGCTCGACCCGGCGGTTGGTGCGCTCGAACAGCACCAAGCCGAGTTCGCGCTCCAAGCCGATCACCGTTTGGCTGACGGCTGGCTGAGCGGTGTGCAACCGGGCTGCGGCTCGCCCGAAATGCAGCTCCTCGGCCACCACCACGAAGCACTTCAGGTGCCGGATGTCCATCACTTGATCATAAGCAGCGCTTCTCAATCGATACAGACCTCGTCGTGGACCGGACACGACGTCGATGGTCCAATGTCAGGGAGCCCGATGCTCCCAATCACGGAAGGAAGCCGCCAATGACCAGTGGAGTTCCTTGGATGACGGCCACGGTGCGCCCGTCATGAATCTCATCGCCAAGCTCGTGCTCGGGTTCCCGGCGGGCGCGTTCGTCGCCGGCGCCGGCGGGCCTACATCGTGGTTGTCGCCGCCTTCCTCGTGATTCTTCCCATACAGACGATCGCTTCGGAGGCCTCGACCACGGCCGCTGTCCGGTGGACCCGTCCATGCGTCGGGCCATCCAGTCACGCCATCTGCGGCGCCCTCGCACCATGATCGAAACAGAGAGCAGCCCGCTCGCCACGCAGCCCCGCCGGCGTCATCCGCGCGACTACGACGGCGTCTACGAGGGCTCGCCCCGCTGGGACATCGGCCGCCCCCAGCCGGCATTGCTCGCGGCCGCTCGCGCCGGTGGGCTTTGCGGTCGGGTCCTCGACGTGGGATGCGGCACCGGTGAGCACGCGCTCGATGGCCGCCGCCATGGGCTTCAGTGCGATGGGCGTCGACGCGTCGGCGATGGCGATCGACATCGCTCGACGTAAGGCCGACACCCGCCGCCTCGACGTCGACTTCCGGGTCTGGAACGCGCTCGATCTGCCTGCTCTCGGCGTGAGCTTCGGGACGGTCATCGACAGCGGCCTCTTCCATGTGCTCGACGACGTCGACCGGGCCACCTACGTCGACGGGCTTGCTCAGGTCGTCGAGGTCGCCGGCCGCCTCCACCTGCTCTGCTTCGCCGATCGGCAGCCCGGCGACGACGGGCCCCGGCGAATTTCAGCTGACGAGCTCCGGGCCACGTTCGCCGCTCACTGGCGCGTCGACACCATCGACGCGGTCGCCATCGAGACCACCAACCAGCTCGAACACATCGAAGCCTGGCGCGCCGCGCTCATCAGACGATGAAGGTCCCCGCTCCCGCCCGCGCCTGAAGAGCAGCTGTGGAACCCCCGCCACAGACTGACCTCGCGAGCGACGCAAGGCCGATGACGACGGTCGCCAGGCCGAGGCCCTTCTCACATCTCACCGCGGCCTCCCCCCATTGGTGGCGTACGAACGCCACCGGGAGGCCTTTTCCAGGTCAATCGGCAGCTGACGCCTGGGCTACATCCCCGGCATGGCCAGGAACTCGAGGATCTCTATCGCAGTGTCACCGGGGGAGTGGAAGTGGGGGTGATCCTCGAGCAGTTTGGTGACGGCGTCCGCCGTGTCGGCTTGCAGGATCGAGAACCCGGCGATCGGGAGCTCACTGGATACCGGCTTGCCGAGGCTGCCGACCGGCGCGAGCGGTGCGCCGAGGTCGACGACGGCGTCGCCGGCCGCACCGGCCCACTGCATCCACATCTCCATGCCCGCCTGCGCCTGCTCGGGGGAGGCGTTCGACATCTGCTCCATCGCGGTGGCAGACGCCCGGTAGAGGACCATGAACTTCGCCATGTCGTTCTCCTTGTTCGGCAGCTACTAAATTAGGTGAGGGCCGAAATATAGACGCCGTCCGGGCCGGAGGCAAGGGTTGCGGGACCAGGGGTTGCGGGACATCGACAGGATCATGGGGGCGCTCTCCTCGCCCGTGCGGCGCGAGATCCTCGGGCTCGTCTGGAACCGGGAGCTGGCGGCCGGCGAGATCGCCGCCACCTTCGCCGTCACCAAGCCCACCATCTCCCAGCACCTGGCGGTGCTGCGCGAGGCCGGACTCGTCACCATGACGGCCGCCGGGACCTCCCGCCGGTACCGGGCCCGACGCGAGGCGTTGTCGGGACTGCACGCCGCCCTGGAGGGCTCGCTCAAGTGGAAGCCGGCCGATGACATCCCCGAGGTGGCGCTGTCGGATGCGCACCACGAATTGGTGGTAGTGGTCGCGGTGGACGTCGACACCGACCAGGGCACGACCTTCGCGGCATTCACCGACGCCGGCGTCTACTCCCGATGGCTCGGCGTGCCGGTCACCATCAAGCATGGGCGGTTCGCCGCCACCATGGAGTGGGGCACCGAGGTGCGGGGGACCTACGAGATCGTCTGTCCCCCCGATCTGATCGCCATGCGTTGGGACTTCGAAGACAACAACATCCCGCTCCCGGGTCGCGAAATGATCGGGTACCTCCGCGTCCAGGCAGCACCATCGGGGGGCGCACGGGTCGAGGTGCACCAACTCGTCGCCACGCCCGAACAGGCCGAGTTCATGCGGGCCGCGTGGGGTGTCGTCCTGGGCCGGCTGCAGGCGGGGGTCGTGGCGGCGTCGGACCCGGCCGCCCGGCCCCCGGTGCCGCGGGCCCGGCGGCCGAAGCGGCGCAACTCCCCATAGGGGCGGCCCGACCGATGATTCTTGATCGGTGCGATCGTCCCACCAGTGTCGACTTCACCAAGGAGGCGAAAATGCCGGCGATTACGAAGGTGGGCAGGGTCATGGTGCCTGTCTCTGACCAGGACGAGGCGATCAGGTTCTACACCACGACATTGGGGTTCTCCCTGACCGCGGACATGCCGTTCGGCGACGGTGATCGCTGGGTCGAGGTCGCCCCGCCGGGCGGCGGCGCGGCCATCGCCCTGGTCCCGCCCCAAGGCGCCTACCAGACCGGCCGGATGACGGGTATCGCGGTCGATTCGACCGACCCCCGGGCCGATCACGCCGGGTTGAAGGCCGGCGGCGTGGACGTCGACGACGAGTTGATGGGCGGCGACGGTATGGTCCCGCTGATGTTCTTCTTCCGGGACAGCGACAAGAACCACCTGATGATCGTCCAGGGCCAGTAACACCTCGTGACCGTGCCGGTCTTCGTGCTGCTCCACGGGGCCGGATCGGACCCCTGGTACTGGCACCTGGTCGCGCCCGGCTGGCAGACGCCGGCTACGAGGTCATCGCCGTCGACCTTCCCGTCGACGACGACAACTGCGGGTTGGCCGACTACGCCGCCGTCGCGGTCGACGCCATCGGATCTCGCCGGGGCGTGACGGTGGTCGGGCAATCGATGGCCGCCTTCGTCGCTCCGATGATCGCCGTCGAGGTGCCGGTCGACCGGATCGTGCTGGTCGCCCCGATGGCTCCCTCGCCTGGAGAGACGCCGGGCGAGTGGTGGGCCAACGCAGGCCAGGCCGAAGCCGCCCGTCAGGACGCGCTGCGGGAGGGACGCCATCCCGACCAGCCGTTCGACCCCGTCGAGATCTTTCTCCACGACGTCGACCCGACGGTTGTCGCGGCGTCCATCCACCATGTGCGCCGGCAGTCGGGCCGGCCGTTCGAGGACCCATGGCCGCTCCCGTGGTGGCCCGATGTTGTCACCAGATGCGTCATCGGTCGCCACGACCGCCTCTTCCCGCTCGAGTTCGAGCGCCGAATCGTGCACCAGCGGCTGGGCATCACGGCCGACGAGATCGACAGCGGCCATCTGCCGGCGCTCAGCCGACCGGCGGAACTGACCCGGCTTCTCTTGGGGTACCACGCCGCCTCGGACGCCGGCAGCTGCCTGCCACCAGGTCCGCGGTGACCGGGCCGGGCTGGATGTCGTGCTCGCACCGCGCCGGCCGCCGGCACTCGCGGACTCAGGCCAAGAAGCTGTTCAGCACCGCCAATCTGGTCGAGCAGATGGCCGGGGAGGTCCTCCACACGCTGCGTCAGGTTCTCAACTACCAGGGGACCTGACGCACGCACCCTGAGTATCGAGATCGGCCGGCGGCGCAGGCAGGGGTTCCTTCGGTCTCCGCGATCATGAGGTCTATTGCGACGATTTGGATTTGCAGCCGCAGAAGTACTACCAGGCCATCGCGTCGGTCGTCATGTGGGTCATCGACGAGCAGGGTGAATCCTTCTGGCGGACCATAACGTCGGTCGATCAGACGTCGCTCCCGTCCCCAACAACGCCGTACCCGGTGGGGACGGCACACCCGCCCGCTACTCATCCGGTGGCGCCCGGGGCGTCCGGGCGCGGTTGTGGTAGCCGCAGGCGAGGCGGCCGTTGGTTTGTCGGTCCGCCGGCGGAGTAGGGGACGATGTGGTCGACTTGGCATTCGCCGGCGGGGGCGTCGCAGAGATCGTGGAAGCATCGCTGGTCGCGGATTTCGACCGCCCGGCGGGTGGCGCCGGTGAAGAGGCGGCGGGTGGTGCCGACGTCGATGACCCGTGACGGGCTGGCGAAGACGATCCGTTCCAGCCACGCCTCGCTGAGCCAGGGGACGAGGGCGCCGGGGGCGGCGACGGTGCCGTTGGCCAACTGGCAGATCCGGCCGTGGAAGGTTTCCCAGCCGACGAGGATGGAGAACAGCGGGCCGGGGCGCCGTCCGCCGGCGGGGGCGGCGGCGGAGCGGGCGGCCATCTCGACGAGGGCGTCGGCGCGGCGCTGGGCCGGGGTGCGGCCGAGGTCGGCGATGGTGGGTTCGCGGCCGAGCCGGGCGCGGGCGGCGGCCCAGTCGGCGTCGAAGAGTTCTTGTTCCAGGCGGCTGAGCTCGCCGTCGAAGGCGGCGCCGGAGAGGGGGTCGAGGACGATGTCGGCGAACCACATGGCCCCGAAGCTCTGCGAAAGGTGGCAGCGGCGCTGGTCGCGCTGGTCCTCGGCCCGTTCGTCCTCGCCGCCGGGGTCGGCGCATTGCGCCCAGTAGGCGGCGAGGCGGGTGAAATGGTGGAACGCCAGCCCGGTGGCGTGGCCGACGAGCACGTCCTCGTCTTGGGCCAGGCGGTCTTGGGTGGCGGGGCGGCGCAGCCGGGCCAGGGTGCGGACATGGTCGGCGCCGATGTCGCCGGCCTGCCACGCCGCCTCGCACACCGGCAGGTGGCGCAGGGCGCGGCCCAGGGCGACCTCGGCTTTGGCGGCGACGGTGGGGCGGTGGCAGCGGTGGGCGATCCAGCCGGCGGCGCTGCGGGCGCCGTCGAGCTGCCACTGTCCGCTGCCCGGTCGAAGGCCGCCGTGGCGCGGGTCGAGACCGCCGCCGAGGCGGTCCAGTTGCCGGTGCAGCTCCGACCATGTCGGCATCGCCCAGCTCCATGGGGTCCGCCTTCACCAGCTCGTCGATTGCCGCTGTCAGCACACCCAAATCCATGAGAACATTCAATCACGCCGGTGTGACATTAAACTCTCTCAAACCACGCCGGGCTCAGATGGACACGCACTCCTCTTCGAGCGCGTTCAAAAGCCTTACCGGATTGGCCAGGGCGGCGACGGGAACTGAGAATCATTCAACGAAAAAAGGGGGGGAAAATACCCCCCGGATCGCCCTCTATTTCGGCTGGGGGATCGGCCCGGGGGCGGTCGCGGCATAGGACCGTTCGGAGGGAGGGCCCTCATGATGACCAGATTGATTGCGGTCGGTGACTATGTGGCCACCGCATTGGACGATACGGATCTGAGAAAGAACGCCTGGTCACTCGCGTTCGACCAGCAGGCGTTCGGTCCCCACCGCCTCCTGGTGGAGTTCGCCGACCGGGAGGGGCGTCTCCTGAGCCTGGCCCACACCCAGGCGCATCGAGCCGCCTGAGGCTGCCCTGGGGCCGTGCCTCCAGCATCTCGGCCAGGGCGCGGCGGCCGCGGTGGCCTACTGCGACAGCACGCCAACGGGCTCGGTGCCGACGCCGACACCGCCTTCACCGACTGCGCTCCTTGGGCCGACCTGGCCCGATTTCCGGCGGCACCGGCCGCCCTGGCGGACGGCTGGGGCGAACCGAAAACGGTGGCTCACCGAGGCGGCCGCCGGCTTCGCCCGGCACAACCTGCCAGAGTTGGCCTCGCAGGCGCAGCAAACTGCTGCAGGACGCCACGCCCAACCCCTGGGCGGGCGCAGGAGTCAGCGCCCGGGAAGCCGACGTGCTGCGCACCATCATCGATGGTTTGGCCAACAAGGAGATCGCGACCCGACTTGGATTTTCGCCACGTACCGTCGAAAAGCACGTCGAAAGCCTGCTGCGCAAGACCGGCACCCGCTCCAGCACCGGGCTGGCGGCCGCGGTGACGTCCCCGCACACCGCTACGCAGGGCCCGCGGAGGACTACGTGTGTTCTCCCCGATGTGCCGGGGGCTGTCCCGTCGCACCATGCGAGTGTCGGCTCTCATATCGGAGGAAGAACATCGTGATCGAAGCGACCAAACGGACCCTAAAGGTCAAGAATGTCGAATCGCCGCACGAGCGGCGCACGCTTGAACACGGGGTGCTCGATATCGTCAACCTGCACGGCGCCACCGTCGTGCGGGCCACCTTGCAGCCCGGCTGGAAGTGGTCCACCGACGTGAAGCCGTTGGTGGGAACCGAGTCCTGCCAAGCCGCCCACACCGGGCACATCGTGTCGGGCCACGTCCACGTGCAGGTGGACGACGGGCAGGAATATGACCTCGGTCCCGGCGACGCCCACGTCGTCGGCCCCGGCCACGACGCTCGGGTGTTGGGCGACGAGCCTTGCGTGGCTATCGATTCGCCGCTACGGGCAACGCCCTGGGTGGGCAAGTCGGTCGCTGCCCCTGCGGGGTGGAGTTCAGGGTTGCCACGGATGATCAGCTCGACCACCCGGTGGCAGCCATCCAGGAGCCCGCCCGCAGCGCCCACGGCCATGAGTTCACGAGCGATCTGGTCCTGGCCGAGGTGTCGGCGTCAAGCATCTCGACAGCCGTGACCACCGACGTTCAGGCCGTCCGAGCGGGCATCGAGGCCTACGCCGATCTGATGCGTGCCGGGAGCCGTGGCGAAGGATTACAAGTTCGACTGCGACGACGTCATCGTCCGCGGCGACACGGCGGTCGCCCGGACGCGCACCACCGGGAAGAACACGGTGGGGTCCACGGGCGATGAGATCCCGGGCAAGAACCGGGAGTGTTCTTGCCGCGTCAGGGCGACGCCTGGAGGATCGCCAATACATGTTCCAACGAATGGCGGGGCAGCCGTGATCAGGAGCTACCTCGACGCGTCGAGATCTGACTCCACATCTCCCGGCCAGATGGACCGCAAGGTGCTCCGCGAGCCAGTCGGACTGCTCGCCCAGGTGCACATGTTCTCGCCATGCTGGTGAGGGTCGATCGGGGCCCGGCCGCCGACGTTGCGGCGTCGCGTGTCGGGGCCATACAAATCCGTGAGGCATGTGATCACGCGGAGCGTGGAGGTTGAGCGCACCTCGTCATCTGCCAGTGTGAGATGACGCGACGGGTAGTTGCACCGTGACGCAAAGCCCGCCGGCGGCCCGGGGGGTTAGGGTGAGAGTTCCGTCGTGTGCTTGGGTGATTCTTTTGACGATGCCAGGCCGAGGCCGACACCGGCGTGGTCGGTGTGTATGCGTTAGCGGTCCATTCCGAACAGGTCAACGCTATGTCGCCGGCTCGAACACTTTGGTCGTGGTGACCCGCTCGAACCGGGGTCGACGTCAACTTCATTTCGGTCGTGTGCCCGTTGTGAGCCACTGACCCTAGGGGAGCATTGCGTGTCGCTCTGCTGATGAGGTCCATGCGGGCGCGTCCGGGGCGACGACGCGATAGCGGTCCGTGGTAGTGCCCACAGCCATCCAGCCGCGACCCGGCCGGCTAGCCATCGGGCGACAAGCGACACTCGCGGTGATCAGCGCCCGTCGATGGGTGGGCCGCTGGGCAACGTCGGCTGACGAGGCTGACGGCCGGGTCCCACCAGCTCGTGCTCGAACGCGAACGCAGTCGTGCCGGCCCGGGAGTTCACGTCGATCTTGGTGAAGATGTTTGACACGTGTCGTGACACGGTCTTGACGCTCAGGTACAGCTCGGTGGCGATCTCGCTGTTGGAGCGACCGGCGGCGATGAGGCGCAAAACGTCGACTTCGCGCTCGGTGAGTCCGGCGGGGAGCGCCGGGCGGGCCCGGTCGACGACGAGCCGGGCGTCGAGGCGGGCCCCGATCTGCTCAAAGAGCCGCACCGCGATCGTGAACGACTCCGTGGCGCCGGCGTCGTCACCTGCCTCCCGCAAGGCGCGGCCTAGCAGGGTCCGCAACGTGGCGACTTCGTAGGGCACGGAGAGGGACTCCCAGAGTGCGAGTGCCTCGTGGATGACCGGCCCCGCCGCGGAGGCATCGCGCGCCAGCTCGAGCCGCCCGCGGGTCGACAAGACCGTGGCGCGCAGGAACGGTGTGTCGTACGCGGCGGCGATGTCCTCGAGCTCGCGCAGCGCGAGGGCCGCCCCTTCGAAGTCGCCGGCGGCGACCGCGACATGCACGAACGTGGGTAGCAGCCGGGCTCGGGCCAGACGGTTCGACGTCGTCTCCCGCAGGCACCCTGTTATTACAGCGAGGGCGGTATCCACCCGCCCCTGGGCCAGGCGCAGCAGCGCCAGCTCGCCGCACGGCCGGCCGCAGAGCTGCTGCGCTCGTGCGAACGCCTCCTCGGCGCCGTCGAGCTCGCCGAGGCGTCGGCGGATGTCGCCGACCTCGGCCCACGCTGCGCCGCTGTTGGGCAGGTGGCTGTGGGCGAGCTCATCGCCGGCCCGCGTCGCCTCCTGCTCGGCTTCGGCCAGCGAGCCACGCCGCTTGAGCACGACCGCACGGTGGACGCGGCAGATGCCGGGAAAGATGGCGAACGGGTGCCGTTGTGCCCAGCGCATGGTGGCGTCGGTCCACTCCGCTGCGCGGTCGAGGTCGCCGAGCTCCTCACAGGCGCTGATGAGGCTGCAGTACACCTTCCCCGTCGAGTACGGCCCGAGTCGTCCTTCAACGGCGAACAGCATTGCCTCGTCGAGGTGCCCCATGCCCTCATCGACCTGGCCTTGATCGATAAGCACACGGCCCTTGGTCTGTAACGCCTCGGCCTCCAGGTTGGGGGACCGCAACGCCCGGCCGAGCGCGATGACATGCTCGGCGAGGGCTGCCGCCCGGTCGGGGTCGCCGTCGCCGTGGACCGCCTCCGCCTCCCGCAACAGGAGCGCACCGTGCTCGGCGCAGTCAGGATCGTCGGCGAGCGCCCGCCGGGCGCGGCGCAACCAACCGCCGGCGATCGACGGGTGCGCCCGCATGTGATGGTGCTCGTAAAGCCACACCGCGGACTGCCCGGCGCGCTCGGTGATCGCCCGCCTCCTCGTATAGCCGGTACGCGTGTTCGCGGGCGTCTATGCAATCGTCGAGGCGGCCGAGCCACCACGCGGCTTCGGCCCGCATGTCAGCCCGGTCCGCTTCGACGTCGGGTGAGTCGGCGGCCACCGATCCCGTCTGGTCGAAAGCCGTCTGCCAGTCCTGGCGCGCCAGAGCCTGGCCGATGCCGTCGAGCTGGCGGTGAGCCACGACCGTCAACCTACTGACCGGCGGCGGAGCAGATTTGGCGGCATCGACGACCGACTACGACGCTGCCCGCGACGCCGGTGTCCGGCCGAGCAACTCGAGCACTCCGTCGGTGGTGATGGGGTTTCCGCCCATCGTCCACTGCCCGCTCGTCACATCCTGGATGACGACCCAGGTCACCCCCCGCGCCGCTTCGCCGACCGTGGATGCGCACACATCGGTGATCCCCTCCGCGATGGCCTGCTTCTCGGTCGGTGACAGAACCTTCTCCATCACCTTGACTTCGATGAATGGCATGGTGTCCTCCTCGTTTGTGTTGCACTCGTCACCGGGAGCCGAACGGTCCCGGCTGGTGGTTCGATCTTCCGCATCGAGGCGGCTCGGCGCATCGGCCGGGAACACCAACCTTCTGGCCCTGTCCAACGAGCCAATGGGGTGTTCGTCTCATCGCGGCCGAGCCCCGGCCCAGGGCAAATGGGGCATGCGCCCGACGACGACACCCCCCCGTGCGGGCAAGATCACCAGGTGGCCGACTCCAGCCGCTCCGAGCGGGCGATGAAGCTCATCGAGGCAGGGCGCGGCTGAGAGGCTGCTCGAACAGGTGCGCTCGGCAGCGATACCGGAACCAGCCCCCGCCCGTCCGACCAATCTGGAGGATCCATGGACTCCTTGCCCCAGCTAAGCGAGCTGGCCCCATTGGTCGGCGGTGCCCGGCGAGGACTTCGCCCGCTTCGTCCTGCTCGACGGGCTCGTGCATGGCTGGAACCTGGCCACTGCCACCGGCCAGACGTACGAGCCGCCTGACGACCTTGTCGCCGAAGTCGAGGCGTTCGCAGCGCCAGACGCTCGACCCGTTGCGCGACGGCCAGACGTTCGCCGCCGTCGTCGAGCCCGCGACCCGATGCGACCCTGATCGAGCGGCTGGCGGTCTCGGTGATCGATCGGTTGCTCGGATCGACTCCGAACCATGTGTCGTCGTCACCACCCAGGCCGCCGTCAGCCGTCGGGGAGCACGACCTGCGTCACGATGCTCTCCCGGGTCGCCACGACCTCGAGATAGTCCGCCGGGACCGCCAACGAACCCACGGTCGCGCGGTTGGCCTCCTCGGCCAGGGCCACGAGCTCGGCACGCAGCGACGCCCGGCCGGCAGCATCGAGTCCTTCCCACGCTCGCAGGATCGGACCGTAATAGGCCCGGAACGTCTCGAAGTAGTCCTCGGCCGACCGGAAGCGGAAGACGAACTGACGGCGGCTGATGTCGACCCGAGCGTTGGCTCCGAGCAGTTCGCGGAGGCGTTCCTCGGTTCCCCAGGCCAGGGGCGAGGGCACGCCCGGTGGAGGGGCTACGTGCTGGCCTACGATCTTGAACATGCGACCGACGAACCCGTCGGGCGTCCAGTTGGCGAGCCCGATGCGGCCGCCCGGTCGGCACACACGAACCAGCTCGGCGGCGCCCTTTTGGGGATTGGGGGTGAACATCACCCCGAAGGTCGACAGCACACAATCGAAGGTCGCATCGTCGAACGGGAGATCCTCGGCTTCGGCCACGCGGGTGTCGAGGCGCAGCCCGTCGGCCTCGGCGCGACGCTGGGCCCGCTGCAGCAGCCCTTCGACGTAGTCGCTGGCGGTGACCTCGGCACCTCGACGTGCCGCCGCCAGCGCGGCGTTGCCGTTGCCGGCGGCCACATCGAGCACCCGCCAGCCCGCCGCGACGTCCACCGCTTCGCACAGCGACTCGCCGACGATCTGCAACCTGGTGCCGATAGCGGCGTAGTCGCCCGACGCCCACGTCGCTCGCTGCTGGTTCTTGATCGCCTTGAGGACATCGAGGCTCAGGGTCTGGGTCATGTTCGCTCCTCAGGGCCGGCGGCCGGTGTAGGCCACGAGTCGCTCGATGGGTGAAGCGTCGACAGCCGGTTCGACCGCATCGGCGAAGGTCTGGCCGTCGCGCAGGGGATCGAGGGTGCGGCGGGCGAAGTCGTCCACCGCGGCGACCAGTTCGACGGGCGGGTCGTAGGCCTGGCCCGTGGCCGTGGCCAGGTCCCAACCGTGGACGAGCCCGTCGAGGACGACGAAGCGGGCGAAAGTCTCACCGGGGACTTCGCCGAAGGGGGCGGCGACAGTGCGCTCGAGCGCACCTGGGGCGCCGATGGCGGCGCCGAGGTCGGTCAGGGCCGGGGCGAACCCGGCGAGCACGTCGCCGAGGTCAGGCTCAGTGGGCGTCTCGCCCCGGTAGACGGCGGCGAACATCGTCGCCCCGCCGATCATGTGCTCGAGCACACCCCGGACGGTGAACTCCGCGCATGGCGTCGGGCGGGCGAGCTGGTCAGCCGAGATGCCGCCGACGACGCCGGCGAGAAGCGGGGCTAGCTGATCAAGCTGGGACAAGGGGTCCATGGGTCCTCCGATCGGTTTGGTTGAAGCCGCCGTGGCGGACGCCAGGATGAGGCGCGCCCCGAGCTCGGCGGCCTCTCGGTCGCGGCCCGCCTCGATCAGCTCGGTCAGTCGGCGATCGGGATTGGCCACGGCGCGATTGTCCTCCAATGGCCGGTCTCTCGGCTTCGGGCGGACACCCCATTTGCGCTCGAGGCACCCGAGCAACAATAGGACGAACAACCCATCAGCTCTCCACCGCAGGCGACGGCGAATGGTGCGCCCGTCCGATGCGGGGTGAGGGGCGGGCCGTCGAAGATCGGTGCACCAGCCGGCGGTGCTCGAACTCCGACGTGCGGACAAGTACCCATTCGGGTGCACGGCGGCCACGAGCGGAGCGGACAACCCGACCGCCAACGGCGGTGCCTCTCGTGCGGCTGCGGTAGCGGCCAAACGTGAGGACCCCAGAGCGGAGGTCGTGCAGCCGCGGCCGACCCGCCCTCCTTGGCGGCCCAGCGCATAAACTGACGGAGCACCCGGACGTAGTGGTGGACGGTGTGCCGGGACAGCTGCCCGCGCTTGCCGCCGTGCTCCAGCAGCCCGGAGGTGAAGCGGTCGAGTGCGCGCTGGTTGAGCTGGCCGGGCTCAGTGATGCCCTGCTCGGCGCACCAGGGCACGAAGATGTCGTCGAGCGCGTAGCGATACGCGTTGTCGATGGTCGAGGGGGCCAGCCCGCGGGCGCGGCAAGAGGCGATGTAGTTCTCGACGAGCGCTTCGACGGGGGAGACGGCGGTGCGCTGGACCGGCACGGGCTTGGCCATACCGAAGGGGCCTCGTGTGACGCGTTTGGCCGAATATAGCCTGCTTGCCACGACACTAGATCGCTGCTAACCAGTGCTATTCCCACGCAGTTTACACGTAGATAGCTGCTCTTGAACTTGGGAGCGGCGCGGGGAGCGGGAGACGAGACTCGAACTTGCGACATCCAGCTTGGAAGTAAGGCGCTCAGCTTTTTGGTCGCATTCCTAGGGCTTTTGACTCGGTTCCAGCGCTACCTATCGCTACGGCGCTGCTATGAAACGCTAGCTCCACGCTCCATATGGTTATTGGGGCTATTGCTCTATTTTCTCAAACGTTCCCACGATTAGATGCAGCGCTATCCACGGAACCAAAGCGCACCTTAGCAGCGCTATTCCCACACCGCCAAGGCGTGGGAATGCTCCGCAGCGGCGGGGCCGCCGTACCATCGCCTCCATGGCGCTGAGCGCCACCCCGACCGCAACCCGATCGACGATGAGATCGAACCAGTGCTCGCCGAAAACCCGGGTCCGTTGGAGCGACTCAAGGACCACGAGTGCGCGACGCAAACAGACGGCCGTGAGAACGCCGCCCGGCATGCCGACCCCATCGAGGATGGCATCGAACACTCCGTTCCGTTCTTGCCTTAGGCGACGCGGCCATCGCCGCTCATCTCCTCGATGCAACCATCGGGTCGGTTGAACGCATCGCCGGATGCCGGCGCCGCCTTACTGCAATCCAAGACTGATCGCCTGGCTCAGCCGTCCTGGCGGCGCCTCGGCACTCGGCGTGCCGGTGGGGATGCCTACGTATCACAACCAGGACTGGCGAGCTGGCGTTCGAGGTCAGTGAATGCCTTGATGATGTCGCGAGCTTCGAAGCCCCGGTTGCGTCTGCCAACCGTCACCTGCCGGAGGATCCCCGCCCCTTCTAACCGGCGCACCGCTTCGTTCGTCTGCACGAAACTGCGGTCGATGAGCGCGGCGGCACTGTTACCGTCACGACCGGTGCGCCGAGCAGCGCTCGCAGGAGCCGGTCGGCGGCCGAGTTGGCGCGCACTCTCCCGAGGCGCTCGCGCCAGGACGACTCGATGTCCCGTGCACGGGCTTCGAAGGTGCTGGCATCGGCGACTGCGCGGACACAGGCTCCGGCGAAGCTGCCGATCCATCATCCGGAGGCGGCGGCACGAAGGCTGGTGAGCATGGGTTGATGTCACTGCCGCCGATCCAGTTCTGGACGTCCCGGAGGCGGCCGGCGTGGTCGGCGAGCCGGGTTCCACCGAGCAGACGCCGGTGCACATCCAGGACCAGGTCCACGGTCATCGCACCGCCCACGGCGACGGCCTCGATACCGCAGGCCACGGCGTCGATGTGGCCGAGGACTTCGGCAGCGGTCACGTCAAGGCGCTCCTCGCCCAGACCACGGGCAGCCTCTGCCTGCAGCAGGCGGCGAGCGCCCACTTCCAGTCCCTCGATCTTCGATGAGGCGATGGCTTCCGCCCGCAACAGGAGACGGGCGAGGGCCTCGTTGTCGACAAGCGCCGCCGCCGTCGTGCTGAGCCGGGCGAACCGGATTATCACGACTCAAAGGTCGTAGGTATCGTCGTCGTCGTCCTCGGTCGGCGTCTCGGTCGCAGGGCTCGCCGGCGGGATGTGGGTTTCCCAATGGCGTCGGCGATCTTTCTGGAGCAGCAGGTCGCGGCAGGTCTCGAAAAGGGCTTGTAGTAGCTGGCGGTGCCCTTCCACGGGCAGCGGGTGTGGGTCGCGCTTGGCTGCAGGTACTCCCACCGCACCGGGTCGGGCGGGAAGTAGTGGTTGCCTTCGACGCGGACAGTGTGATCGCTTTCGGCGAGGATCGCGCCGTTCCAGGTTGCTCTGATCATGGGTTGGGAACCCCGTTGGCCCGTCCCTCATTCCTCTCTGAGCGCTCCGCCACGCCGCGGGTGGGGAACGTAGTCAAGACAAGCGAGGCGCACCAAGGCGTCGTGCGTACGAGCGTGAACCGAGTCCTCAAACGATTCGTGACATGTGGGCTCGGTCCGTGGGCTGCGGGCAGGTCGAGATCGCCGACCCACCCTGCTTCTCATTGCTTCCGGCAGGGCGGCCTCTTGCGACGTTCGCTCCGATCCGCACCGACTGAGCCGGCGAGCCGCTCTCAGGCCGGGGGTGGGAGGTCGCCCGGCTGATCGTCGTCGGTCGTGCCCGAAGTGAGCGCGGTGCCGAAGGCCCGGAGGCGGTCGAGCGCGGCCGGATCGGGAGGTGCACCGCGGCGGGCCAGCGCCGCTTTGATCTGCCGGTAGGTCGCGGCCTCCAGCCCGCAGCGTCGGCAGGCGACGAGATGGTTGGCGACGCGGCGGGCGGTCACTTCGTCGGTGTGGCCGTCCAGGTAGGGCTGCAGGACCCGCATGACCCGCATGCAGCTGGCCATCTCCTTGGTGCCGCGCAGCCGGCGGGCTTTGGCGCTCATAGCTTCCTCCTTGGGGCCAGACCGGCGGCCACCAGCCGGTGGCGCATGCGGGCTCGGGCGCGGTGCAGGCGGCTCATCACGGTGCCTACCGGCACGCCGAGCAGTTCGGCAGCTTCGGCATAGGACAGTCCTTCCACGTCGACCAGGGTGACGAGGGTGCGGAATCGGTCGGGCAGCGCCGCCAGCGCGTCGGTGACCACCTGGTCGAAGGTCTCGCCGACGATAAGCCCTTCCGGGGTCTGCGAGCCCAGGCCCTCGGTCGCGGCGAGGCGCTCGAACGCGGCGTCCTGGTCGTCGAGCAGCTCGGGTCGGCGCCGGCGGTTCCGGTTGATGTGGGCGTTGCGCATGATTGTCAACAGCCACGCCCGCGGGTGGGCCCCGTCGAATCGGTCGATGCCCTGGAATGCCCGCACCAGCGTGTCCTGCACCAGGTCCTCGGCGTCGGCCGCCCGGCGGGTCAACGACCGCGCCACCCGCAACAGCACGTCCAGCTCGGGCAGCACGTAACGGGCGAAGGACTCCTGGCGCTGCTCGGCGCTCGATGCGGCCGCGGGCTCCACGGCTATGGAACCCGCCCTTCCGCAGCCGCATTCCCAGCCATCGCTGCCGTCGACAACTGCGCGTCCGGGCCTGGAATGGCCTGCCCCGTCGGGGGGTTCCCGGTCCGATGCGTGGTCTGCTCGCTCATCGCCGCATGCGCCGAGACGTCGAGGCTTACCTCGACGGCGAGCTCGCACCCGACTTGCGAGCCCAGGTCGCGGCCCACCTGAGGGTGTGCTGGGAATGCAGCATCGCGGCCGAGACCCTTCGCCTGCTTAAACGTGGCTTGTCGCACCAACGGGACCGTACGCCGTCGTCGGTCGCCGAGCGGCGGCTGCGACGCTTCGCCGAGGCGCCTGCCAACCGCGACGAGCCGGGCAAGCCGGGCCACCTATGACCCGAGCCCCGGACGGACGCGACGCACGTTGAACGCCGAGACCGTTGCCGACCCGGATCGGCACCCCCGGCGGGCTCATCTCCTTCCTCTCGCCGTCCGTACGACCATCGTGGCGCCCATGTGCCTGTCATCACCGGCGTCGATATCACCGAGGCATGATTGCGGGAAGCGTCGAAGCCCGAACCGGGTTGCTCGACTCCCCGCCGCAAGCGGTCGCCGCACCCCCGGTATTGCAGATCGCCGCCTTCGGTTTGGCCGTGTCCCGCTACGCCTCCCGGCAACTCGTCGAGTGCCAGGCGTGACGCAGGTCGCGGCGGTCTCCGTCCCCGTTGCCATCGTCAGCGCCATCGCAGCACCCCTGGTGGCGGTGGGTGCCTTCCGCTCCTGTTCGCCTCCGGGCTGTTGGCGGTAGTTCCCTCGCTGTGGAGGACGCGCCCGGCGACAACCTCCACCACTAGCTCAAGTCTTCGTCTCACGGGCCGCGAGATCGCCTTGGCCGGGGGCCTCGGCGGGCTGTTCACGGGTGTGGTGTCGGCCGGTGTCGGCGAGACCACCATCCCTGTTTTGGCGCGCCGCAGCCTGGCCATGCCGACGGTGCTGGTGGCGGTGACCGTCGGCGCGGCGACCGTCACCACCGCCGCACGCCTCGTCGGCGAGCACAAGCTGGGCAACCTCGCCTGGGCGGTGATCGCCTGGGGGACCCGGGGCGCCATCTTGGGTGAAGAGCTGGCCGTGCGAGCGCAAGGCCGAATCGCCGAGCGACCCGTTCGACGCTGTCTGGCCGTGCTGTTCGTCGTGGTCGCCGGTGGCTTCGTGGCGTTGGCGGTGCGCTGATCGGTTGGGGAATTCGGCCGGGCCGCGAGGGTGACCGGGCCAGCCACCGGTGGCGGGGTCGCCTGGGTCGTGGCGTAAGCGAGGCGGGCTACGTCGGTCAATCGGGCCGCTTGCGCCCGACGAGCAGCGCGTAGCCGGCCGTCCGGTCGGCGACGGCTCGCGCCGCGACGGCGACCCTGTGGCGGATCGCGTCGATGTCGATTCCGGCCAGCGCCGGAGCGTCGATCATGCGGTAAGCGACGAGGCGGGCATCGATGGTGTCAATCATCTTGGCCAGCGCCTCGTCGTGCGCCTCGGTGAGGGTGACCTCGAGCCCGGCCCGCTCGAGGAGGCCGCAGTAGTCCAAGACGGGGCGGGCGTCGGCGACGCAGGCCACCCATCCGGCCAGCGACGCGAGTTCGGGGTCGAGCCGGTGCGGGTCCAGGGTGACGTCGGTGAGGCCGACCCGCCCGCCCGGTTTGAGGACGCGGGCCATCTCGGCCACGGCGGCCGCCTTGTCGGGGAAGGTGCACAGGGCGCATTCGCAGATCACGGCGTCGGCGGAGGCGTCGCCGAGCGGCAGGCGTTCGGCGTCGCCGAGGTGGAACGTCACCCGGTGCCCCAAACCGGCGACGGCGGCTCTGGCCTCGGCGGCGGCCACCGAGTCGGGCCCGAGGTCGATGCCGTCGACCAGAACGTTGTATTCGGCGGCGAGGAGCAGGGCGGTGGTCCCCGCTCCGCTGGCGACGTCCACGACTCGGTCGCCGGGCCGTAAGTCGAGGGCGTCGGCCAGGCGGCGGGTGAGGGTGACACCGCCGGGGTGGTAGCTCTCGCCGAGGATGAGGGCGACGGCGTCGGACTGGTAAGCGGCCGCGCAGCAGGCCTTGACGTCTTCGGCCGTGTCGCCGACACGGGTCAGGCCCCGCGGGCTGCCTTGCCTGTCGTTCATCGCAGCGCGTTCCCGGTGTTGGTCGCGTTCGCGGCCGGTGGGCCGGGCCGAGCTGGCCGTGGTCTTGGACCCGTAGCGGGTGGTGAGCAGCACCGGCGCGAGCTCGCCGGCGTTGGGGACGATCGTTGAGACGGCGACGCCGGAGAGCTGCTCGCGTACTTGTTCGCGGTAGCCGACCGAGTTGTAGGCACAGAACGGGATGAGCCGGCCATCTGGGGTGATCTCCTCGACGCAGCATTTCATGAGCTGGCGGACGTTGAGGGTGTAGGGGTCCTGGAAGTCCTGGATGACGATCATGAACGCCTTGTCGGTCAACGATCGCAGCGCCTCGGGCAGGTCGATGCCGCAGGTCGCGCATTCGAGCTGCGCGGCCGTCGTCGGCGTGCCCGGGACCGCCGACGCGCTCCACAGCTTCTCGAGCGCGTGGCGGATGTCGAGATCGGGCACGACGCGGTTGGTGACATAGTCGAGGTGCTCTTCGATGTCGACCAGGCGAGGGATGGGCACGACCGTGCCGCCGTCGACGAGCAGGTAGGTGATCGACCGACACGTCGGAAAGCAGCACGGCACGGGGAAAAAGTCTCGACACCCGGAACCAATCCGGGCACTGCTCCACGAGACCGTGGACGACATCGGCGTTGGTGAGCCGGGTGAGCGGGTCGAAGCTGACATGGCGGCCGGAGTGGGTGACCGGCTGGAATGCGACGGAGCGGACTGCGGGATGCGCGATTCCGAAGCGGACGATGTCGCCCAGCTCACCGTCGTTCAGGCCGCGTTCGACCGCGGCGACGAGGGTGACGGTCAGGCCGTGCTCGGCACATGCGTCCAAGGCGGCCTGCTTGGCCGTCCGCAGGTCCCGACCTCGAAACGCCAGATGGGTGGACTCGGTCAGCCCGTCGAACTGCAGGTAGATGTTGGGCCTCTTGGGCAGGGCAGCCAGGTCGTCGATGAACTTGCGGTCATGAGCGAGCCGCAGTCCGTTGGTGTTGAGGTTGAGATGGCAGACACCCTTCTCGGCGGCGAGGCGCAAGAAGTCGAGGATCTGCGGGTGGATGGTCGGCTCGCCGCCGGAGAACATGACCACCTCCGGCTCACCCTCAGAGCGGACAAAGGCGTCCAGGCCAGCCTCGACCTGGTCGAGGGTGAGCGAGAACCCGTCGGGTTGGTGGCCGGAGTCGGCGAAGCAGATCGGGCAGTCAAGGTTGCAGCCGCTGTTGACTTCGATGATCCCCAGACAGGCGTGCTGTTTGTGCTCAGGGCACAACCCGCAGTCGAGCGGGCAGCCGTCGACCACCTCGGTCTGGGTTTCCAACGGGATGGTGCCGGGCTTGTTGAACCGCAACGAGTCCATGTACATCTGCGCGTCGGAATACAGCAGCGCCTCGAACGGCCCGTGCGTCGGGCAGCGTTTGCGCAGGAACACCTTGTTGTCGCGAATGTTGACCTGCGCGTCGATGACGACCTTGCACACCGGGCAGATGCTCTTGGTGTACTCCAAGAACACCTCGTCCCGGTCGACCTTCTGAACGGAACTCTGTGTCGTCTCGGCTGTGGCCACGCTGTTCCTCCTGGTCGAGATGCGGGTGTCGGGCTCGGGCCGGACCGTTGGCGGCCTCGGCATGTCGCATCGGTTCGGGCTGGCAACCCGGCGGCCATGACGGCTATTCCACCCGTCGCGTCTTTCGTGGCCCGGACCGAGTCCCTCGCAGCGCCCGTAGGGCCAGCACGGCTTGCATCGCGGCCGCCGGTCGCAGCACCGCCGGTCGAGGGGCCTCGACCATCTCGCCTTTGGCGATGCTGGCCGCCGCCACCGCCGCGACCGGAGCGGCCCACGCGGTGACGCTGGCGGCCAGCACGAGACGGCTCGGGTCGCGGCGCACGCCCAGCCACGTCCAGAAGGCGGCATCGGCGAGGGAGTCGGCGTAGAAGCCGAACATGGTCGGCCCTTGGCGTCGGGCCAGCGTGCCGTCGAGCTTGTCCGAGACCGCCGCGAGCACGCCGAGCCAGCGGCCGAGCGGCGCCCCGGTGACGGCCAGGTTGGCCCGGGCGATACTGATCACGTTGGGCCAGCCGATCGACCGTCGCCGGCCGAGCAGCCCGAGATGGGTAATCGCCATAAGCCAGCTCGTGGTGATCCACCACCGACAGCGCCCGAATGCCCCCACCAGGAACACGCCGTGGAGGGCAGTGACCTCCACGGCGGCGCGCGGGTGGACGACGATCTGCTCGCCTGAGCGCACGACGATGCGTCCCGCGAACCGAGCCCACCCGCGGGCCGTCCACCCATCGGCGCGCAGGCCGGTCAGCGCCGCGTCGGTGAAAGCGCGGCTGGCGGGCTCGATGGGGCAGGCGGCCCGGTCCAACGCACCCATCAGCGGCCCGGGTCAGACCGGGCGGGGCGCGCCCGGCGTCCGCCGACCTCGACGAAGAACTGGGCGGCCGCCTGGCGGACGGCGACCGACCAGGTCGGGTAGGCGTGGACGGTTTGGGCCAGCCGCCCGGTGAACATCCCCGTGCGCATCGCGAGCGCCGGCTCGTGGATCATCTCGCCGGCCCGGGTGGCGACGATCGTCGCCCCCAGCACGCGGCCGCCCCCGGCACCGCGCAGGATCGGGCGGGGCCCGGCGATCAGTTTGACGAACCCGGCGGTCTGCCCGGTGACGACAGCCCGGTCCACTGCGGTCAGGGGGAGGAACGCCACCTGCCCGCCGCGTCGGGCCGCGTCGGCTTCGGCCATGCCGACCCGGGCCACCTCCGGTGTCGTGAAGGTGACCCACGGGATGGCCGCGGTGTCGAAGCGTCGGCGCCGCCCGGGTGGAGACAGGGCGTTGCTGGCCGCGATCCGGCCCATCTCGTCGGCGGCGTGGGTGAACTGCAGCTTGCCGGCCACGTCGCCTGCCGCCCAGATGCCCGCTGCGCTGGTGGCGAGGTGGTCGTCGGTGACGACGAACCCGCGGTCGGTGGCGACCCCGGCCGCCTCGAGGCCGAGCCCGTCGATGGCGCCGCGCCGTCCGACCGCCACGAGGAGCCGGTCGGAGAGCACGGTCGACTGGTCGTCGAGGTGGAGGCGGACGGCGCCTTTGGGGTCGAGGGGCTCGACGCGGGTGAGCGTGCGGCCGACCTTGATGTCGATGGCGCTGGCGGCGAAGACCTCTGCGATGGCGGCCGAGGCTTCTGGCTCTTCGCGCGGGAGCAACCGGTCGAGGGCTTCGACGATGGTGACGTTGGTGCCGAGCTGGTTGAACGCCTGGGCCAGCTCACAGCCGATGGCGCCGCCGCCGAGGACCGCCAGCGACGCCGGCTGCGAGTCGAGGTCGAAGATGTTTTCGTTGGTGAGAATGTCGACGTCGTTGATGCCCTCGACGGGCGGGATGGTGGGATGGGTGCCGGTGGCGATCACGAACCGTCGTGCCCGCAGGGGGGTGCCGTCGACGTCGAGCTCCGTCGCAGAACGAAACGTCGCCCAGCCGTGGCGAACGTCGGTGCCTTCCCGGGCGAACACTTCGTCGTCTTCGGTCGCGGCGATCGTCTCGATGGCGTCGCGGACCGCGGTCATGGCCTCGTCGAAGGTCCTGCCGGCCGATGCCGCCGCGATGAGCGCCTTGGACGGGACGCAGCCGATAAAGGTGCACTCGCCGCCGATCGGGCCGGACTGCACCAGCAGCGCCCGCGCCCCGCGACGCGCCGCGGCCCGGACCGCGGCCATGCCGCCGGCGCCGCCGCCGACGACGATCAGGTCATGGTCAGCGCCCGACACCGGTCCACCTTCTCACGCTCGGCATGTGGGACCGCCTCAGTTCAGCTGCGCGGGGCTGATGGTCGGCGCAGACCGCGAAAGCCGAGGTAGGCGAGCACCGCCTCACCGTCGGCGGCGTACTGACGCTGCATGGCCTGACCATGATGCGGCCTCGCTGACCGCAACCAGGATCCATATGGTCGCCCATTGCGTCGCGCGGCGGCAGGCCGGCGCCGGGCTAGGTCGGAATCGTTCCTCATGGTCCGGGAACCCGCCCGGTCGGGCGGGGATTCCACCTTCGTCGTCACGGGGGCCGCCACGCTCAGCTGGCGACCCGAATGGCGCCGAGCAACGTTCCTTCGGGAGTCGTGACGAGCAGGACGGCGACGTGGCGGTCAGCCATGCGGGCCAGCGTCGGGGCGAGCTCGTCGTGGGCGCGGATCGTCGCCGGCCCGGGCTCCATCGCTTCCTGGGCGGGTCGGCGGTCGTCGCCGGCGATCTTGTCGACTCGCAGGCGCCCGGCGACCACGTTGGCGTCGTTGACGACCACACAGACCGGCCATTGGGCGGCCCGGGCGCGTTCGGCCGCCTCTCCCGCAATAGCGTCGAGCGTGCAGGTCGGCACGGTCGCATCGAGCGCCGAGACGACGCGTTCCTCGTGCCGGCCCTCCCCTTCCGTCGGTTGGCCGGCGGCGAGCCAGTCGACCTTGCCGACGGTGTAGTCGTACACCTGGTCGAAGCCGAGCTGTTCGAGCCGCCACGCGGCTCGTGGGCTCATGTCTCAGAGCCCGTCCCAGCAGTAGACGATCACCGGACGATCCCCGTCGAGCTGGGCGACACTCTCGGCGGTAATCTGGCGCAGGGGGAGGTTCTTGGCGCCAGGGAGGTGCTCCTCGACGTATTCGGCCTCGGGGAGAACCTCGACCAGCTGGCCGCCGGCGGCGACGAGGTCGACGAGTTGTCGGCGGGTGATCTGGCTGGGCATCAGCTACCTCCTACGTCTCTCCGTCGCATCTACTTCGCGCGTTCGCTCGATCGGACAGGCGCGCCGGCGACTACTCCAGAGCCAGCCCCACCCCCCAACGACGACATCGGCAACGACCACGGGTGCTCCCCGAGCGCGATCCCGGCTGCCGCGCTGATCGCTCCGGTCCGAGCAGCCCGGGCAGGCCGCAACCGACCGCCATCCCCCGCCGTGGCCAGCCCCGCGAGTTCCCTGCTTCGGGGCTCGCTCATCCGGCCAGCGCCGCGGTCAGCTGCGCGACCGACGGGGCGCCGTCAGGACCGTCCTCGGTCGCATAGATCCGGCACGACAACCCGCCGGTCGCACCCCTGTCGGCCCACGGGTCGCGGCCGTCGACCAGGATGGTCGGCGAACCGCGGAACCCGACCCGCTCAGCCTCCTCCGGTGTCTCGACGGTCTGATAGGTAACCTGCACCTCGTCGGCCAAGCCGGCCGCGCCGAGGGCCTCGTGCAGCCGTTGGCGGGCCACTTTCCAGTTGGGGCAATCATCGAAGTACAACACGTTCACCTGCATCGCTGGCCTCCTCGGCTTCACTGGTCCCAAGCGTGCACCCTCCAGTGCGCTGGAGTGTCAAGGGGTATCGTGAAGGCGTGCAGATCGGTGAGCTGGCGCAGCGGAGCGGGTTGAGCGTCAAGACGTTGCGCTACTACGAAGATATCGGTGTTCTCGCCTCACCCCCCCGCACCGCGGGCGGCTACCGCGACTACGACGCTGACGCGCTCGGCCGCCTGGAGTTCGTGCGAGCAGCGCAGGCGGTCGGGCTGACGCTCGGCGAGATCCGCGAGGTGATCGACTTCCGGGAGCGCGGCGAAGTCCCCTGCCACCGCGTGCTGGAGCTGATCCTGCACCACGCGGCGGAGGTCGACCGGCGCATTTCCGAGCTGCAACGCCTCCGTGCCGACCTCGGGCGCCTGGCCCGCCGGGCCAGGACACTCGATCCCGCCGACTGCCCCGAATCCGCGGTCTGCCACGTCCTGCTGAGCGCCGCCGGCGCGTGACGACCGGGTGCGTTTGGGAAGCGGTGGCCTAGCCGCCGGGTTCCAAACGTCGTGCGACATTGGCCGCCGAACATCGTCGTGAGGGAAGCGCAATGGAACGGGCCGGGACCGTCCACGTGACAAGTGTGAGCGGCCACGAATTCTTGCCGGCCACCTCGGCTGGGTCGCACCGGTCCTTGGCTCGGGCCGAATGACCGCGGCGGGTCGCCGATCAGTTCCCCGATCGGGGACTACGCGCTGTCGTCGGACTGTCAGGGGGCAGCGCTGGTCAGCCGGACCGGTTCGATCAATTCGAGTGCCTGCCCCGGTTCGACTCGCCGGCGGTGTTCGCCCGTCTGCTCGATCCGTGCGCCGGGCATTGGCGGATCGCGCCGGCCGCGCCCGCCGACGTAGAACGGGCGTATGTGGCCGACACGTTCTTCAGCGCGCTCGGAGGGATTCGAACCCCCAACCTTCTGATCCGTAGGGACTTGGATCTGAGCAATAGTCAGAAGGTTCGGTGGCTCTGAGCAGGATCTTTCCGAGCCGTCCCCCAAACTCAGCGAGTCAGTCACCCAAGTTTCTCCCGTGGCCTCGACGTCGCCGTCCACCGCTCGAGATGGAACACGTCTGAGCACACCTGACATCACGCGGGCCTATGAGTCCGTGAGGTTGTCGAATCAGCGCTCTTCGCGCCCGGTAGTCGGGGCATGGAGAGCCCCAACGACGGTACCGAAGTCCTCGAGTTCGAGCACAGCGTTCGCGCCTATCCGCCTAACAAGCCCGGCGGCTACTGGCGGCTGCGGTGGGACGAGGAGCGTCGCCGCAAGGAGACGACCGCGAGGAGTCGAGCCGAGGCGATTGCCAAGGCGACAGAGATCGGCGAGCGACTGTCGTCCGGCGTCGGCACGGAGGTTGCCAACGCCCGCGGCGCTGATCTCATCGCCCACTTCCTCGATCCCCGGCGCCGGCCGGCGCGAGTGAAGGAGTGGTCCGACCGGATGCGCGAGGAGCAGGAGCGGTACTGCACCAAGTACGTCGTCCCGTTGATCGGTGACGTCCGTTGCCGGGATCTTGCTCGCGCCGACTTTCAAAAGGTGCTCGACCAGGCCAACACAGCATCGGTCGCCCGCCAACTGCGCCGTACCTTGACCGGGATCGTCAACGCGGGCCTCATCGAGGGATACCTGCTGCCTCGCCAGGATGTACTCCGCGGCGTGCGCTGGTTGCCGCCCGACGGCGCCGATGTCGATGCCGAGCCGAGCAACCACGCGATAACCCAGGACGAGATCCCGGCAACCGAAGCGGTCCACCGGCTGGCGCGGGAGTGCGCCGAGCGCTCGCGGGTGTGGTGGCGGGAGCTCGAGGTGCTGCTCACCGCCTACTCAGGCCTACGGTGGGCCGAGCACGCCGCCTTGACCGGCGCGCAGATGGAGACGGATCGGCGTCGCGTCACCGTTGACCGCCAAGTAGTGGAGACGCGCTCCGAGCTGCGCGAGGCGCTGCCGAAGGGCCGGCGTCGTCGAGTCACGATGTACCCAGCGTGCACACCAGGCGGTGTCGACCTTGACGAGCTCGTCAAGCGCCGCCTCGGCGCGCTAACCGAGCCGGCAGAGTTGATGTTCCCCGCGCCGCGAGGGGGATGGGAGCGGCGATCGAACTACGGGCGCAACCTGTGGGACCCGGCATGTGAGTTCATCGGCTGGCCGAAAGAACCCGGACCGCAACGGGTGGTTCTGGACGTTCGATTCGCTGCGCCATGTCCTCGCCACCTGGGCGATGGGGCCAGCCGGGCATCCGGATCGAAGACGTGTCCCGACTGCTGGGCCACTCCTCCATCCGCGTGACGCAGGAGATCTATGTCCATGTGAGCAGTGACGTCTACGACCGGTTCTTCGAGGCGACCGGCCGGGCCGTCAGCGAGTAACTCGCGACGACCGTCGGATGTCAGCGGATGTTCAGTGCGCCGGTTGGCTTTCGACCTTGTGCTTGAGCCGCTCGAGGTTGGCGGGCATCTCTTTGCGGGCTTGGGGTCGGATGGCGAGAGGCACGAGCAGCTTGCCGATGCCGTGGCCCTGGAAGTCGATGCTGATGGTCAACCGGGACGACTGACCATCCTCAATCGGGTCGACGGTCACGTCCACGAGCGCGCGGATGGGGCCGTCGACGCCGCGCACGCCCCAGTGGCGCGGCGGGTCGACATGGGTGACTTCGGAGGTCACGTTGCGTTGGGCGAATCCGATGCGACGGGTCGTCGAACACCGCGCGCCTGGTTGCTGTGGTCCGCTGCTCTCCATGTGACCGCCGGTGACGTTCGCTTGCCACTCACCGAATCGGGTCGGGTCGGTCACGTAGGCGAACACCTCCTCGGGCGGGCGGGCGACATCGATCGTGGTGGCGAGCGCCGTCATCACTTCGCCTCGGCTGCGACCGCCGCGTAGCGGGACAGGTACAGGGGCCAGCCTTGGTCGTGGCCGACGCCGTCTCGGACCGCTTCCCAGCCCTCGCCGTGGCGGTCGAGGTTGCGGTGCTCGATCTCCACCCGCGTCCGTGTCGGGTTCTCCGCGACGAAGCGGACCTCCCACTCGCTGGTGCGGGCCGGGTCGCTCTCGATTTGCCACTGCGGGCTGATGTCCCAGCTCAGCACCACGCGGTGCGGGGGCTCGTAGGCCAGCACGCGCGCCCACTGGCACTCGCTGCCGTCGACGCCGCGGTCGTAAAGGTGACCACCGACGCGGGGCTCGAACACTGTCTCGGCGATCTCGACGCCCAGCATGTTGTGCTCGGCCGGCTTGAACTTCCCGAAGTCCTCGGTGAAGACCTCGAAGGCCCGCTCGAGTGGCGCGTCCACCACGATCGAGGCGTGCACGGTCGTGCCCGTGGTCTGTGCGCTCATGACAGCTCGCTCTCCTTGGGTGATTGCTCGACGACCGCCTTGTAGGCCGCGAGGGTCTTGGTCCAGAACCGGTCGAGCTCGCCGCGCAGCGAGGCGAGCCCGTCGGGGTCGACGTGATAGATGCGGTGCTTGCCCGCCGGGCGGTCACTCACGAGCCCTGCGGTCTTGAGCACCTTCAGGTGCTGCGACACCGCGGGGCGGCTCACGGGGAACTGGGCGGCCAGCTCGCCGACGGCCTGCGGACGATCGACCAAGCTCTTGAAGATCGCGAGCCGCGTCGGGTCACCCAACGCCGTCCACGCCGTTGTCGCGTAAGCCTGCACTGACGTGTAAGTTAGTGCTTACCTACGCCGAGGTCAACGCCGACGACTTACCTTGCGGCAAGTGCTGGGGGATCGCTCGGCCAGTACGTCCGGCGGCGGAGATGTGTCGGGCGAGTCGGGTCAGTAGTTGAACGTGAGCGCCCCACCCTCGGTGAACTCGTAGAGTGACGGCGCGCCCTTGACCTCGGCGCCCTTTGTCCACGCCGCGTCCTCCATCCCGCGCGTCTTCACGCAGACCGGGCAGGCATAGAAGCGCCCGCCCTTGTCGACGTACTCCGCGTGCAGATCAGCGATTGACGGCGCGTTGGGCACATTGACAGTCGCCGCGAAGCCATCGGTCGCGACCTTGATGCCGTCCTTGGTCAACCACATGAGGGCTTGCTTGCCGGCACGCAACGCTTCGACGCCGAGCAGGTAGCAGATCAACACACTCTCGACGTCGTCCTCAGCGTGGGTCAGTCCCAGAACGACCTTGTCGTCAGCAGCCATGTGCTCTCTCTTTCGTTGGGTCGATGTGTTCCGTGTGTGACAGTACGGAGGTCCTCTGCGGCGTCGTCCGGGGTTTCCCCTACAGATCGAGCGGTTCGAGGCTGTCGAGCAGGCCGTGCTGCATGCCGAACAGCGTTGCGGTCGATCGTGTGGAGGCGCCGGTCTTCGTGTAGATGCGCTCGATGTGGGTCTCGGCCGTCTTCGGCGTGATCGACAGGCGCTGGGCGACCTGCCGGGTGGACGCGCCCCGTGCGATGAGGGCGAGCACCTCGATCTCTCGCGGCGTGAGCCCGGCCGGGCCGGACCGCCGCTTCCCCCGAGGTTTTCCGGCGCCTTCGAGCACCGCGTCCACGGCGCTCGGGTCGAGGCGGCCGGCTCGCACCTCGGCTCGCAGCTCGGCCGTCGCCTCTTTGGCAGACAGCGCTGGCCGCCACGGCCGGGGTTCGACCATGGCGCAATAGGCGCAGGCAGCTGCGAGCAACCGACCGGTGACGGGGATGGCGCCGCCGGCGAGGCCGCGGTGGTAGCCGGAGCCGTCGCAGCGTTCGTTGGTGAGCGACGCGATGGCGCCGATCCGAGCGAGCGGACCGGGGCGGGCCAGCATGCGTTCGGTGTAGTAGGCGTGCATGCGCATCCGTTCGGTATCCGACGCCGACAACGGGCCCGGCTTGTTAAGGATCGTGGCCGGGAGTGCGTGCAGGCCGATGTCGTGGACCAGCGCGGCTCGGCGGATCATCGTGACGTCCGGCTCGGGAAGTCCGGCGCAGGTTGCGGCACGGGCGGCCAGCTCGGCGGGGCAACGCGAGTGTCCGGCCCGGGGCGGTGAGCGCAGGTCGGTGAAGTCGGCGATCGCTTCCAGCGCGTTGTCGAGTTCGGCCCCGGTGAGGCTCCGCTGCAGGGAACGGTTGTCGGCGATGAGAGCGTTCCAGTCGAGGTCGCCGGCGCTGGTGCCGATGATGTCGCCTGCGACGGGGCAGAACGCGTCGACGACATCGGGATCGAAGTAGGTGCCTCGCCGGGCGCGGGCCACCTCGACGGCGGCGTCTGCCCCCCGCTGCGCTGGAACACCTCGGTGATGTCGGCCAGGTGCAGGAGCCGCATCGACATCGCGATGTCCTGCCCGCCCAGTCCGGCGGGAACGCCTTTGCCGTCCCACCGGGTGAAGGTTTGTTGGAGGGTGTCGCACACGTCGGTTCCGGGGCCGAGGCGCTCGGCCATCTGCGCGGTGGTCAGGCAGTGGGAGAGCAGCGCACGCTCGACGGCTTTGGCGCCTTTGTCCATGAAGCTCGCGCCGAGGCGGAGACGGTGTAGTCCCGGGCTGCCCGACGCCGACGTGACGGAGCATGAACCCCATCATGGGGAGTCCGGCCAGGTCGATCTGCCGGCTGTCGCCCCGGAAGGCGATGTCGTCGCCGAACCACGCGGCCAGCTCCGGCGTGTCAGCGACACAGCCGACCCACGCGAGGGTGGCCACGTAGTAGAGGGCATCGCGCTGGTCGATCTCGAGCCCGACGTGTTCGCCGAGGCGGGCCGCGATGACCCACGACCGCAACACGTGCTCCAACGGCTGACCCAACCCGAGGTCGGTGGTCAGCGAGAAGGCGCCGACGAGCTCGGCCAAGGTGACCTGCGAGTCGCGTTCTGTCGCGTCCGGTGTCGAACTTGTACTGGTCATCTGCCCGCCTCTTTCGTATGGGATTTGTAGGTGGAACTCCGGACGACGAGCGACGGCAGGATCCGTACCGTCGGTTGCAGGAACGAGAGCCGGGAGGATGTCATGTCAGCCACGCAAGACCCACAGACAGTGGCCCGCTGGTCGGTGGGGGTGTCTTCCTTGAGGCGCTCGCCAACCGTGACTTCGAGCAGATGGCGGCAACCCTGGCTCCGGGCGTGCGGCTCCGGGCCATGTTGCCCCCCGGACCGATGGATTGGGAGGGGTCCTAGACGGTCAGCGGCGTGTTTGGCTCCTGGTTCGGGAACGCCGACGAATTCGAGCTCGTCGACGCGGCCGTCGGCGAGGTCGGCGGGCGCCTGCATCTTTCGTGGCGGTTGCGGGTGCGCCCGGCGCCGTTCGACATCGGCGACGGCTGGCACGTCATTGAGCAGCAGGCCTATGCCGACGCCGGCGATGTCATCGATCGCTTCGACCTGCTGTGCTCGGGCTTCCGCGTCGAACACGTCGCCGGCTCCTGATCCCCGCATCTCATCGCTGGACCGTCCGCCGAGAACAAGGCCCGTCTCAGGAGGCCGTCTTCGATCGCCCGCTGCTGCCTCCGGCGCTCCCGCTGCCGTTGGGCGAACGCGCCGGGCGACTCCAGTGCTGAGAGTTCGGCTTCGTTGGTCGACCAGCCATCGATCCATCCCTGAGCGGTCGTGGCCCACTCCGTGGTGAGGTCGACCACGTCGATCTCGATGAACCCGGCTGACACGAGGAGCTGGCGTTGGTTGCTGCGGGTCCCGACGGCCCGCGGTCCCGATCGTTGGGCTCGACGCCGACTCTTCGGGTCCAGGCCGGGCGTGACGAAAATCGTCGTGTAGGCGATGCGGCCGCCGGGGCGAAGCAATTGCCTGAGCGCTCGCAGCACGGCGAGCTTCCGCCGCAGTCAACACAGCACGTCCGTGAGCACGACGGCGTCGAACGAAGAGGAACGGAACGGCTGGGCCGCCCCAGCGGCCGCGACCACCGACACGCGGTCTTCGATGCGGTCCCGGCACGCCCGTTGTTTGGCGTGTACCAGCCCTTCGACTGGCATGTCGACGCCGACGACCGAGCAGCCGGTCTGGCCGGCCAAGTACAGGGCCGGCCATCCCGCGACCGGTGCCCACGTCGAGCAACTTGGAGCCGATTCCCAGCTCGAGGCGGCGGCCGAGCTCGTCGGCCTGCGCGACGGTGGTGTAGCCGTTGGCGCCCCACACCGCGCCGATGACGCTCACGTTCGATCCGGGCGTTGGCCTCCCCGGTCGGGACTGCGTAGCGATCGGCGAAGTCGGTGCGGGCGGTGCGCTCGTCGCGGATCGTTCATGTCGATGGCTGTCCCGCGTTGCAGACGCAGAACTCGTTGCCTTCCGGATCGGCCATGACCACCCATCGGTTGCCGTGCTCTTCCAGGGCGTTGGCCACGATGCGCCGGGCGCCGAGGCCAACGAGGCGCTCGACCTCCTCGTCGCCGGCCGGGGTCTCGATGTCGAAGTGCATCCGATTCTTGCCGGCCTTGGGTTCGGAGACCCGTTGGAGGAGCAGCTTGGGCTGCCGCCCGGCCTCGTCGACGAGCAGTACGTAGTTTCCGGCGCCGCCAAGGGTCGTATAGCCGATCGCGGCCGACCAGAACTGCGGCGAGGGTGTCCGGGTCCGCGCAGTCGAGGACGAGCCCGAGCGTGGCCGCCATCAGCTGGGGCTTGGCGTAGTTGGCCGCGCCCTGGAACTCGACGAACACGGCCGGTTCGTACCGACGACCCAGGCGTCGTGCCCGGGCGCGATCCGGTACACGTCGCCCGAGGTGACATCGTCCTCGCTGCCGTCCTCGTGCTCGACGTGCAGGCTGCCGGACACGACGTAGCCGATGTGTTCCGTCTGGCATGTGTCGATTCCGACGACCGGCTTGATGCATTCGGACCACTTCCAGCCGGGCTGGAACGTGTAGCGGCCGATCTGGCCGCCGGCCAGGTTGACCAGCTCGACGGTGGTCTTGTGCGGTGTGCGGGTTTCGTCCGGCGCGCGTGAAGTCCCGGTGTTCGACGCCTGCCATTGTGCTCCTCCTTGTGGTGGCGGTGGTGTTCAGGGTTTGCGGGCGAGGAAGGCGTAGCCGTACACCTCGATACGCCCGCGCCTTGTCCTCTCCGGTGGCGCCGCCGAACGTGTCGGCGGCCGCTCCGATGCGTCACGTCGACGAAGCCGGCGTCTTCGAGCATCTTCTGCCAGCCCGCACGGGGCAGCCCGCCGGCAATTCAGCCAGTCCACAAGTCGATGTCGCGCAGCGCTTCCGGTGGGACGGGCCGGCCGTTGGCGATGTCGGCGAACTGCAGCGCACCCGCCCGGCCGCAGGACTCGGTGGATCTCGATGAACACCGCCTGCTTGTCGGCGCACAGGTTGATGACGCCGTTGGAGATCACGACGTCGGCCCAGCCGTCCTCGACCGGCAGCTGCTCGGCCAGCCCTTCGCGGAACTCGACGTGGGCGAAGCCGAGCGCGTCCGCGGTGGCACGCGACTTCTTCAGCATCTCGGCGGTCATGTCGACGCCGACCACCCGGCCGGTGTCGCCGACCTGGCCCGCCGCGATGAAGCTGTCGAAGCCGGCGCCGGAGCCGACGTCGACGACGCGCTCTCCGTGCGTGCAGCTGCCGAGCGAGAAGGGGTTGCCGACTCCGGCGAAGGATTCGACCGCCCGGTCCGGCAGCGAGTCGACCGCCGCCGGGCTCGTAGCCCAGCTGCGCCGCCGAGCGGCCGTCCGGTGTGGAAGTGGAACGTGCGCGTGCGGGTCGGCGGCGACCTCGCGGTACTTGTGCCGGACCTGCTCGCGAAGTGCGTCCGGGTCGACAAGTGGATCCTCAGCCATCGACGCTGCCTCCTCCTTGCCGTTCGCCACCGGCAGGCCGGCTCGCTTCCATTCCGGGAAACCATCGATCAGCCGCCGGGCCCGGAAGCCCTTGCGGTCCAGCTCCCGTACGGCGTCATCGGCGTAGACGCAATACGGACCGCGGCAGTAGGCGACGACTTCGGCGTCCTTGGGCAGTGCCTTCAGGTGACGGCGCAGCTCGCCAACCGGCACCGAGCGGGCGCCGGCGATGTGCCCGGCCGCGAACTCGGGCTCGGGCCGGACGTCGAGCACGACCACCCCGCCGCCGCCGGAGCCGGCGGGCGAGCTCCGGCCCGGTCGACGACCTCGATCCCGTCGCGGTCGCCGAGATAGGCGGCGGCGAGCTTCTCCAGCCCGGCGACGTGCTCGGCGGCGACGTCGCGCATGGCGGCCCACAGCTCGGCCACCCGGTCGCTGGCCAGCCGGTAGAAGATGCGTGTCCCATCCCGGCGGGTGGTGACCAGCCCCGCCCGGGCCATAGCCCGCAGGTGATGGGAGGTGTTGGCCACCGTCTGGCCGATCTCGGTAGCGATGTCCTCCACCGACCGCTCGCCCTGGGCCAGCACGTCGACGACCTCGGCCCGCCGGCCGCTGGCCAGCGCCTTGGCCACCTCGGCGAAGCCTTCGAACAGCGCGTCCTTGGCGGCCCGGTCTACCCACGCCGGTGATGGTGCGCCCGGGACAGCGGTATGTCAAGTGTTCAAGCGATTACTTGACAACTGGGAGGCTCGGGCGCACCATGCGGGTACCAGAGGACGTCGGGAGGTGCACGGTGGTGACCAAGCTGGCGGCGGAGGAGATCGCCAAGCTCGATCCGTACAAGTTCATGGCTGTGATCGGCAAGCGAGTCATCCACCCCGGCGGCCGGGCGTCGACCAGCGCCCTGCTCGACCGGGCGGGCATCACCGCCGATAGTCGGGTGCTCGACGTCGGTTGCGGCGTTGCCACCACCGCAGTCGAGATCGCCAAGACCTACGGCGCCCACGTCACCGCGGTCGACATCGCCCACGTGATGCTTGAGCGGGCCGACGCCAACGTCGCGGCTGCCGCCCTCGACGATCGCGTCGAGGTGACCGAAGGCGACATCCTCGACCTCAAGTACGACGACGACACCTTCGACGTGGTCATCGCCGAGGCGGTCACCATGTTCGTCGACCGCCAACGAGCCGCCAACGAGCTGGCCCGGACGACCAAGCCAGGCGGGCGGGTGCTGGCCACCGAGTTCTTCTGGCGGCAGCCTCCCACGCCCGAGGCCAAGGAGATCTTCCTCGGCCAGGTGTGCCCCGGCCTCGAGTTCGACACCATCGAAGACTGGTTGCGCATCTACAAAGGCGCCGGGCTCACCGACATCGACACCGTCACCGGCCCGTTCGAGATGATGACCGCCCGCGGTTTCCTGGCCGACGAGGGCTTCGGCCGCAGCCTGGCCGTGATGGGCCGGGTCATGGCCCGCCCCGCTCACCTCCGCAAGATGGCCTGGCTCATGCCCCGCATGGCCAAGGCCGTTCCCTACCTCGGCTACATCGTGGTGGCCGCCACCAAGCCGGCGTGACCGCTCGCACCATCGAGCCGATCGCTTTCGTCGACGAAGGCCTGGGCAACTCGTCCTACCTCCTCGACCTGGGCGACGGCCGTGGCCTGGTCGTGGACCCCGCCCGGGACGCCACCCCGTACCTGGCGACTGCCGAGCAGGCGGGACTGACGATCGCCTTTACGGTCGAGACCCACCTGCACGCCGACTTCCTGACCGGCAGTCGCGAGCTGGCGGCGCGTGGCGCCACCGTCCTGGCTCCGCGCCGCGGTGGGATCGAGTGGCCGCACCGCGGGTTCGACCACGGTGACGAGCTCGACCTCGGCGGGCTCAGGTTGCAGGCGCTGGCCACTCCGGGACACACCCCCGAGCACCTGAGCTGGCTGCTGTCCGACGACAACCACCCGGTCGGCCTGTTCTCCGGTGGCTCGCTGCTGGTCGACGCGGTGGCCCGCACCGACTTGATCGCCCCGGACCAGACCGAGCCACTCGCCCGTGCCCTGTGGCAGTCCCTGCAGGAACGGATCCTCACGCTGCCCGACGAGGTCACGGTGTCTACCCGACGCATGGCGCCGGTTCGTTCTGCGCGGCACCGACCGACGGCCAGCGCATCACGACCATCGGCCACGAGCGCTCCGGAAACCCGCTGCTCGCCTCCCCCGACGAAGACAGCTTCGTGGCCCGGCTCCTGGCCGGGCTACGGCACCTACCCGCCCTACTTCTTGCGGCTCCGGGAACGCAACCGCGTCGGGCCCGAGGTGCTCGGGCTCGCCCTTCCCTCCCTTGGCCGCCATCGCCGCAAACGAGGTTCCCGCCTTGGTCGCCCAGGGAGCGACCATCGTCGACGGCCGTCCGGTCCGATCCTGGGCCGCCGGCCACCTGCGCGGCGCCATCGCCATCCCCCTGCGACCCCAGTTCGGATCCTGGCTCGGCTGGCTGGTCCCCGACGAACGGCCGCTCATCGTCGTCCTCGAGACCGGACACGAGGCCAGCGAGGTTGTGCGCCAGGCGCGCACCATCGGCTACGAGCGCCTCGCAGGCGTGCTCATCGGCAACAGCGACACCTGGCGCGCCGCCGGGCTGGCCGTCAACACCGCCGAGCTCGTTGATGCGGAGGTCATCGACCGACCCGTCCTCGACGTCCGCCAGGACGACGAATACGCAGCCGGACACCTGCCGGGCTCACTGCACATCGAGCTCGGCGCCATCGCCCACCACGCACACAGGCTCCCGAACGGACCGCTGGCCACGATGTGCGGCCACGGCGAACGGGCCGCCACCGCCGCCAGCCTTCTCGAAGGTCAGGGCCGGGACGGCGTCGCCGTCGTCATCGGCGGACCCGACGCCTGGCGCCAGAACGGTCACCAGCTCGAAGGCGGCCCATGACCGCCAGCCGCCCACCCGTGCTCGGAATCCGGGCCAACCTGGCCCAGTTCAGCCTCCTCGTCGGTGTCAACGCGCTCGTCGGCGGGATGGTCGGCGAAGAACGCACCGTCCTGCCGTTGCTGGCCGACCACGAATTCCACCTCACCGCCTACACCGCAACGCTCACCTTCATCGTCGCCTTCGGCGCGGTCAAAGCGGCCACCAACTTCGTCGCCGGCACCCTGTCGGACCGGATCGGCCGCAAACCGGTCCTCGTCGCCGGCTGGCTGATCGGAGTCCCGGTCCCGCTGCTGATCCTGTGGGCGCCGAACTGGGGGTGGATCATCGCCGCCAACGTTCTCCTCGGCGTCAACCAAGGGCTCACCTGGTCCACGACGGTGATCATGAAGATCGACCTGGCCGGCCCCGAACGCCGGGGACTGGCCATGGGGCTCAACGAAGCCGCCGGCTACGGCGCCGTCGCCATCACTGCGCTCGCCACCGGTGCCATCGCCTCTTCTCATGGTCTCCGGCCAGCGCCGTTCTTCCTGGGCGTTGCCTACGCCGGTGTCGGCCTCGGCCTGTCGGCGGTGTTCGTGCGCGAAACCCGCGGCCACGCCCGCCATGAAGCCAGCGTCACCGACAGCACCGTAGCCGGTGGGCTGTCCACCCGAGAGGTGTTCGCCCTCACCAGCTACCGCGAACCGAGCCCTCTCCGCGGTGTCCCAGGCGGGCTTGGTCAACAACCTCAACGACGGGCTCGCCTGGGGCTTGTTCCCGCTGCTCTTCGCGCAGCACGGATTGAACGTCGAGCGCATCGGACTTCTCGCCGCCCTCTACCCCGCGGTGTGGGGGCTGGGGCAGCTGGCCACCGGCACGCTGTCCGACCACTGGGGCCGTAAGCGGCTCATCGCCGGCGGCATGTTCGTCCAGGCTGGCGCCATCGGCTTGGTCGCCGTATCGACCACGATTCGGCCTGTGGGCGCTGGCCGCGGTGCTCCTCGGCGCCGGTACCGCCATGGTGTATCCGACGCTGCTCGCCGCCATCGGCGATGTCGCGCACCCCGCGTGGCGGGCCTCGTCAGTCGGCGTCTACCGGCTGTGGCGGGACAGCGGATTCGCCATCGGCGCGCTCATCGCAGGCATCGTCGCCGACGCGCTGGGCCCGACCGCGGCCATCTGGACCGTCGCTGCCATCACCGCCGCCTCCGGCCTAGTCGTGGTCGTCCGCATGTACGAAACGCACGGCCCGCACCAGGTACCCGCAACCGGCCTCGTCAGCATCGCTTGACCCCGCAACTCCGACTTCAAGGTCTCCTCTGAGCAGGTCTACGGCGCCAGCTCGCGGAGGGTGGGCTGCGTGTCAGTGGCGGCGTCGGAAGTGCTGCGATGAAGGAGCGGGTCGCCGCTCCTGCGTGACGGGGCGGTGTGGTGCGTTCGGCCTTTGTGACGCCCGGCAAGGACCGCAGCGGGAGGTTGAGTAATGGTGGTGGTGGCGACGACGAAGCGGGCCTCCTCTCGCCGTGAGGGACCGAGTGTTGAAAAACTCGGGCCGTCGAAAGCAACACCCTCACAGCGAAAGAAGGTTCCCGTGTCCCAAGAATATGTTGGTATCGACTTGCACCGCCGCCGGTCGGTCATCGTGCGGATGAGCCCTGAGGGCGAGCATCTGTCGACGGTCAAGATCGACAACGATGCGATGGCGTTGGCGGCGGCGATCGCACCGGCCGGCCTGAACCCCAAGGTGGTGGTCGAGGCTACCTACGGGTGGTATTGGGCGGCCGACGTCCTGGCCGAGTGCGGCGCCGAACTGCATCTGGCCCACCCGTTGGGCATGAAGGGCATCACCTCGAATCGCCGGGTGAAGAACGACTTGAAAGACGCGGTGTTGTTGGCCGACCTGTTGCGCTTGGGCAGTCTGCCCGAGGCGTGGGTAGCCCCACCGGGACTGCGTGAGCTGCGTGAACTGGTCCGTTACAGAACCAAACTGGTCAATATCCGGTCGGGTTTGAAGGCCCAAGCCCACGCCGTGATGGCCAAGGAAGGTGTCCTGCCTGGGCGCAGCGACATGTTCGGCCCCGGAGGTCAGGCTCTGCTCGACGAGATGGACCTGGCCGACGCCTACCGGATCCGGATGGAATCCATCCGGACGCTGATCGAGGCGTTGAACTCCGAGGTGGCCATGCTCGAGTGGTCCGTCCACGATGTGTTGAAGGACCACCAGGGGTATCGGGCCATCCAGGCCATCGACGGGGTGGGTCGCATCCTGGCCGCCGTGTTCGTGGCCGAGATCGGCGACGTAACCCGCTTCCCGGGACCGGCCCAACTGTGCTCGTGGGCCGGGTTGACGCCCAAGCATCACGAGTCCGACACCACTGTGCGCCGTGGGTCGATCACCAAGCAGGGGTCGACCCTGGTCCGCTGGGCGGCTACCGAGGCCGTCGTCAAACGCCGGGGCGGCCCCCGGCTCCGCGAGGACTTCCACCGCATCGCGGACCGGCGGGGCACCGCCAAAGCCCGGGTGGCGATCGCCCGCAAACTTCTCACCCTCGTCTACTACGGCCTGCGTGACGGCGA
The DNA here is from genome assembly GCA_963792645.1 of uncultured Actinomycetota bacterium. Classification (GTDB taxonomy): domain Bacteria; phylum Actinomycetota; class Acidimicrobiia; order Acidimicrobiales; family Palsa-688; genus CAWBWS01. The sequence goes on along the minus strand of CAWBWS010000005.1, from coordinate 4,559 downwards.
GATCCGCTGCCTGGCCCAGACCGGGTGAGCAACCTCGGCGCAACCGGCTGCGAGCTCGTCTTCGGCATGGCTCCCCATTGGGCGAGCCGAGGAAGTGCTTGAGCCCAACCGGTTGCGGCCGTATCGCATCATGTCGCCACCGCGCGACGGAGGAATGACCGGCCCCCGAGGTTCGGCGAGGCCGACTGCCTTCAGCAGAAACTGACGCGAGAGCAACACCGCCAGCAAGGACACACGCGACCAGGAAGGCCTGACGGCCTTCCAAATCCATGATGTCCCCACATATGACCGGGGCCCTCAAGGCTTCCCCTACGGGCGGGCTACGCCCGGCCTTGACCGCCCCTCGCCGGCAGCCTCGGCCCTCGAACCCCAGTTCAACACGCCCCACATCGAACTGGACATCCCATCCAACGCCGACAACGGCCAATCGAGTCGACCCGTGCGGGCCGACACCCCCTTGATGGGATGCAGGAGGGGAGCGCAGCGCTGCTCTTGCGTGAGCGGGTCGGTGGGAGCGGCCCGGCGCCAGCCGTTGGGAGGGAAGGCGATGGTGGCGAATAGGGCGGGGGTCCCGAGCGTTGGACGGGTTTCCACAACCACCAAGGCTCGAAGGAGGACCCCCGTGGAATCAGAGTATGTCGGCGTTGATCTTCATCGTCGGCGCAGTGTGATCGTCCGCAAGGACAGCGCCGGCAAGGTGTTGTCGACGGTGCGGATCGACAACAGCCCGTTGGCGTTGGCTCAGGCGGTGGCCGCTGCGGGCGAGTCGCCCGAAGTGGTCCTCGAGGCCACCTACGGCTGGTATTGGGCGGCGGACGTGCTCGAGGAGCTCGGCGCCCGGGTCCATCTGGCCCACCCTCTCGGCAACGCCTGGGGGAATCGGCGGGTGAAGAATGATGAGCGCGACGCCGAGGACCTGGTTGACCTGTTGCGTATCGGGCGTTTGGCTGAGGCGTGGGTCGCCCCGCCGGGACTACGGGAGCTGCGAGAACTGGTCCGGCATCGGGCCAAGCTCGTCGCCCTGCGTTCGGGGATGAAGTCCCAGGTGCACGCGGTGTTGGCCAAGGAGGGGGTGGCGGTGCCCGCCCCCCGGGGCCTGTTCAGCCCCGTCGGGCGGGCCATGCTGGCCGAGGTGGCGCTGGGCGACGCCTACCGGCTGCGGGTCGACTCCCTCGTCGGGTTGATCGACGTCCTCGACGTCGAGGTGGCCCGCTTCGAGACGCTGGTCGCCGACGTGTTGGCCGGCCACCCCGGCTACGCCGCCGTGCAGACGATCCCCGGCGTCGGCCCGGTGCTGGCCGCGGTGTTCGTGGCCGAGATCGGCGACGTCAACCGTTTCGCCTCCGCCGCCGCGCTGTGCTCATGGGCCGGGCTCACACCCCGACACCGCGAGTCCGACACCACCGTGCACCGGGGCCATATCTCCAAACAGGGCAGCCGCCTGGTCCGCTGGGCGGCGGTCGAGGCGGTGGGCCGCGGGCGCGGCCAGAGCCTGGTCGCCGCCCACGGCCGTCGTGTCGCCGAGCGGCGAGGCAACGGCATCGGCCGGGTCGCCGCGGCCCGCAAACTTCTCGCTCTCGTCTACTACGGCCTGCGCGACGGAGAGATCCGTTGCCTGGCCCAGACGGGTTGAGAGACCCGGCGCAGCCAGCACGCGAGCTCGTGGTTTGTCATGACCCCCGCCCCCCGGCGGCGTGGTCGCCCGCTTGATTGAGCCCGTCTGGCTGCGGCCGCACCCCTCCATGCCACCTCGTCGTGGCGGATAGATGACCGGCGTCTGGGTCAACCCGGCACGCCCCTGAGCCTCAAGCGCTCACCTGGAGAAGGCACGCAACGCGCCCCCCCCCCACGGGGAACAGCGCGACCACGAAGCCGCACAGCAGCTTCGACATCCATTATCCCCACGGCGGACGCCCGGGCCGTCAAGGCTTCCCCTACGGGCGGCCTCCGGCCGGCCTTGATGTGGCCCTACCTCGTCGCGCCCAAAGACGGAAACCCCCGCCCCTGCGGGGCGCAAACGAGCCGGGAAAAGTCATCCCGGCACTCTTGACAACGAGCGCTCCTTGATAGATGACAAAACCCGCTCCTTCAGGAATGCCGTGGTGCTGCTGACGGAGGGGCACACCCGGGCACGTGTTGGGGGACGAGCACCCTGACGGTGGTCAGGCGCGCCCGGCGCGGAAATCAGAAGGTGGTGTCAGGGACGCCGACGATTCCCATGGGGACGTCCACGGGCTTTCCCCACTTTCCCCCAACACCCTCAACCTCAAGATGACGGTCGGCATGCCGGCTGACCTGCGACTTCGAGCGCGCTCGGAGGGATTCGAACCCCCAACCTTCTGATCCGTAGGGGCCTCAGACCCATGATGGCGGGTGCCGTCTGATAGGCCACAGTGCCGCTGACCAGGGAAAACCTCGCGTTCGATGTCGCCAAAATGTCAGCTGATGCCCGGTTAGATGCTCTAGTGACGGAGCGTCCGGTAGAAGGTCCGGTAGAAGTGGCGACGCCAGGACAAGCCCTACGACCGGCCGGCTGTCGTGTAGGCCGACTGTTGGAGGTGCGACTTGAACTCGAGGTTGTCCCGGGGATCGTGGAAGTTGAGGTGGCGGTCCCCCGCCTGATGCCTGCCTTGCGGTAGGTGTTGGGCGACCGCCAAGTCGACCCGACGAGCAAGGGGACCGCCATGTGAAGAAGAACTACCAGAAGACCGCCGCTGACCGCGACCGACGCAGGTGCTGGCCGAGACTGTGACCATGGCGATGGCCGAGCTGGCCGGCGACGTGCAGGAGGGCCTGCTGGCGATGGCCGTGGGGGCCGGGCTGCAGGTGATGGCCGCGATGATGGACGCAGACGTCGAGCGCGGTGTGCGGGCCGCAAGGGCCGCCACGACGCCGAGCGCAGCCGGCGGTGCGCCACGGCACGGGAGGACGGCTCGGTCGACCCTGGGTGGCCGGCGGGTGCCGGTGACGCCGGCCCCGGATCCGCGCCGCCGACGGGACCGGCGAGCTGCCGGTCGCCGGCCTATGAGCTGTTCGCCTCGACCGAGCTGCTGGGCCGGATGGCGATGGCGCGGATGCTGGCCAAGCTGTCGACCCGCCGCTACCCGGTCGGGCCTCGAGCCGGTCGGCACCGCCGGTCGAGGCCGAGCGCTCGTTCGACGAGCAAGTCCGCGGTGTCGCCGCCGGTTCGTCGCCGCGACCGAGACCGCGCTGGCCGAGCTGCTCGCCGCCGACCTGTCCGGGCTGGACCTGGTGGCGTTGATGATCGACGGCGTGCACTTCGGTGAGCACCTGTGCGTGGTCGCGCTGGGTATCGGCATCGACGGCACCAAGCACCCGCTTGGGCTGGTCGAGGGCTCCACCGAGAACACCACCGTGGTCACCGATCTGCTGACCGGGCTGCGGGACCGCGGCCTGGACACCACCCGGCCGATCTTCGTCGTGCATCGACGGCGGCAAGGCACTTCGTGCCGCCGTGATCAGGGTGTTCGACCATCCCGTGATCGCCTCGCTGCCAGCTGCACAAGATCCGCAACGTCGAGGCGAAGCTGCCCGAGGACCTCGCCTCGACGGTGGCCACCGAAGATGCGCGCCGCCTACCACGTCCGATCGCGCTGGCCGCCGAAGCCACACTCGAGGCGCTGGCCCGGCAGCTGGAGAAGACCCACCCCGGCGCCGCCGGGCCGCCTGCGCGAAGGCCTCGCCGAGACCCTCACCGTGACCCGCCTGGGCGTGCCGCCCACCCTGGCCCGCACGCTGCGCTCGACCAACTCCATCGAGTCGATGATCGAGATCTGCCGGGACCACTCCACCAACGTCAAACGGTGGCGGGACGGGACAGATGGCGCTGCGCTGGTGCGCCGCAGGCATGCTCGAAGCCGCCAAACAGTTCCGCCGGGTCAACGGCTTCTTGCACCTGCCCGCCCTGCGAGCCGCACTCGACGCCACGTCAACATAACCGTCACACCCAAATGCGACAATGCAGAAGTGCCGCCTGAGAATCACGGGCCGCCACCGAAGTTCCACGGAACTCGGGACATCCTCCTTGAACTCTCCCGGGCGCCATGAGTCCTGGTGACGCATTGTGCCGCCAAAGCTGTCCTGGCCGGGGGGAACAGCGATCTCTGCGTCCGCCAGTGCGCCCTATGTCGGCTCGTCACAGGCAATCCGCGACCAATCCGTGACCATGGCGTGACGCCATAGATTCCCCGGATGAGTCCCGCGCCGAGTGGCTTCCCCCCTTGTCTCGCGCGTCGCCTGCCGTCCTGGCGGAAACGATCGATCGGGAGATCGAGCGCGACGGCCGACCGCTGCTGCGAAACACCGGAGCCAACGAGCCCCTGGAGTTCTACGAGCAGGGCGGATCCCGCAGCGAGCTGCCACAACTCGTGGTGGTCATCGACAAGTTCGCCGACCTCGCCAGCACGCTCAGCCCCGCGCCGAGCGCCCGGATTTTCCTGGGCTTGTCCAGCGGTACGGGCAGCTCGCACGCGGGCGTTCGGGATCTCTCTGGTCCCTAGCGAGACAGCGGCCATCCGTGCAGGCCTTCACGGGGGAAA
>CAWBWS010000004.1:0-432709 GCA_963792645.1 uncultured Actinomycetota bacterium | reverse complement strand
GACCCGCGCCGGCGGATTGGAGGTGCTCCTGGCCGCCACGCCCAACGGCGAGACGATGGCGAGGGAGGAGGTGGGGTCGCCCGCCAATCGCTGGGCCAGGTAGGCGTCGTTCAACGGGTTGACCCGCACGACGGTCCCGATCCAGCTGGTCTGACCGGAGCCGGTGCACTCCGCGGCCACCGCGAGGGCCACCACCTGGTTGCGGACCGGCTCGACGGAACCCTGGTCCTTGTGGGGACAGGCGGCCCCTTGGACCAGCTGTGTGCCCGACAACTCGGTGAGGGTCGTCGGGTCGACCCCGTTGGACCGGGCCAGTATGTGGGCGTGAGGATCCAGGTAGGCGAACCCGCCGACATCCTTCAGGTCGCCGCGCAGGAGTTGGAGCAGGCCGCCCACGTTGTCGATCGCCGCGCTCGGCGTGTTGGCCGAGGGAGTGGCGTTGGCGGTCGGCACATTGGCCGCCTGGGCCAGGACCACGAGGTCGCCGAGGTCGGCGCCGTAGAGGAAGTCGGCGACGATCCTCGTCGTCTGCACCTCGTTCTGGATGAAACTACTGGTGGCGAGCGATGTCTCGGTGTTGGCCCGGGCCTGCAGCCGGCTCAACTCCTCGCGTTCGGTCGATGACGACAGCACGGCGGACAGCGCTACGGAAAGGACGAGCACCACCAGCAGGAGGGTGCCGGCGGCGCTGGCCGCCACCCGGGCGGAGACCGAGCGCCGGCTGGCGATGACGAGCGCGGCGCCGATGATGATGCTGCCGCCGGCCAGCAGGGCATCGGACGCCCGGCCGCCACCGGCGATCTGGAACCCCACCGCGCCGACCATGACGACCAGGCCGAGCCACATCAGACGCCTGGCCACCGGTCCGCCCCGCCACCACCAGATGGAACCGATGGCCAGTCCGACGATGCCGGCGATCCGCAGGCCCACAACGATGTTGGCGGTGTCGCCCTTCAACAGCAGCGAGCCGTGGCCGAAGGCGGCACAGCCGGTCGTCAGGAAACCGATGGCCAGGGCCACCCGCTCGGGGGGCCGGCTGGTGGTCAGCTCGTTGCGCAGCACTACGAGGGCCAGTCCGGCGGCCGCGACGAGGAAGGTCACGAACTCGGCGGCGAACTGGATCTGGGCGGCGGCGGTGGTCATGGGAGATGGTCGGGCGCGCGCCAACGGCGGCGGTCCGGCTCCATTGTGGACCCGTTTGGCCTGGTGGCGCTCGCCGGCGCCCCGCACGGAGACGACGACGTGCCGCTCAGGGTGGTGATGCGCGGTTCTGTCGCTTATGCCGCTTATGCCGCGGGTGGGCCGGCCGGCGGAACGCCCGTCAGGTCGCCGCCCAGGCTCTTGAGGGCGTTGAGGGCATCCTCGAGGTTGGCCACCTTGATGATCTTCAGATGGCTGCCGGCGTGCTTCTGGGCCACTGCGACTTCCGAGGGGGGAACGAGGAAGGCGGTGGCACCGGCATTGCGGACCGCCACCGTCTTCTGGGCCACGCCACCGACGTCGCCGACCGTACCGTCCGGATTGATGGTCCCGGTGACGGCGATCGTCTTTCCACCCGTCAGATCGCCTCGGGACAAGTCGCCGATCACGCCGAGAGTAAACGACAGGCCGGCCGACGGGCCGCCGATGTTGCCGGCGTCGATGTTCACGTTGATGGGCAGTTTGGTCTGCTGCTTGGTGCTGGTGGCAATGCCGAGGAAGGCGTGGGGGGGCCCGGGATTGGTGGGGTCGGGCGGCGAGGAGCCGAGCGTGATGGTCTCTGTTCGCTGCTGGCCGGATACCTTCTGCACTGTCATCTGCACCTGTTCGCCCGGATGGTGGGCCCGGATGGCGGTGACCAGCGCGTCATTGGTGAGCGTCTGGACGCCGGCGAACGAGAGGATCACATCACCCGGCCCCAGGTGCCCGTCGGCCGGGGCCTTGGAGACGACCTGGTCGACCTCGGCCCCCTTGCCGGTCGTGTCCACCTTGTACCCCAGCCGCCTCAGGGCCACGATGACCGCTGTCTGCGTCGATGTCTGCATCTCGACCTGGTTCACCTGGTTGAGCTGCTTGGGCGGAGAGTTTCCCGTCAGCGCCTTGCTCGGGAGCAGTTGGATATCAGAGTTGAGCTTGTCACCGATCCAACTGAACGGCTTCACCGTCAAGAGAGCGACGGTGACCAACAAGACCTTGCCCTGATGTTTGTGGATGAGCTCCGCCGGCACCTTGATGTAGCCGTCCACCGGACGGGCCTCACCGGGGGCGATGGCGTAGAGGCCGGCGGTGTAACTGTCGGCCCAGACGTACCCGCTGATGGCCATGATCAGGATGATGGCCAGGGTCGGGACCCACCAACGCCGGCGTCGGCGCCTGGGCGGCTCTTCCGCCCAAGGGTGGTCAGATACCATCTGGTCGATCGTGGTCACGTTCGAGTGTCACCTTCTGGTGGGGGCGTCCCGGCTCCGGGTGGTATGGAGCCAAGGGCCCCGGACAGCGTGCCACGGGCCGGTTTGTTAAGGATGGCACCGGTGCATATGCGTGGGTGACGAACACGACACCGAGGCTGGTACTGCGCCGGTTGCGGCCGCGCCGGTAGACGCTCCGGATGTGGCGCCGGCGCTTCCGGTTACCGACGTGGCGATACCGATCGTGGCCGCGGCCGTCGAGGAGGCCTCGGTGCCGCCGCCCGTGCCAGTGCCGCCGGCCCCGGCTCCCCTACCCGGGCCCGCACCTCCGGTCCCAGATCCGGGCCCCGGTCCGCCATCGCCGGCGCCCGTGCCCATTCCCTCGCCCGAACCGGATCCCCGGCCGTCGTTGCCCGAGCCCCTCCATCCGGAGCCCATCCCGCCCGCACCAGAACCCATCCGGCCGACGCCCGAGCCGATCCCGCCCGAGCCCATCCCGCCCGAGCCCACCCCACCCGCACCGGAACCCATCCGGCCGACGCCCGAGCCGATCCCGCCCGAGCCCATCCCGCCCGAGCCCACCCCACCCGCACCGGAACCCATCCGGCCGACACCCGAACCACAACCCCTTCCTCCTCTGCCGCCCCCGGCACCGCCAGAGCCACCGAGGCCGGAGCCGGTACCGCCGCCACCACCGATGCCGTACGCCGGCCCGGCTCCGACCGCGGCGCCGGCTCCGCCCGTCGTCGACACCGGCCCGGCCCCAGCCGCGGCGCCGGCTCCGCCCGTTGGCGACACCAGCCCGGTCCCACGGGACAGCCGAGAGGCGCCCTTCAGCGGTATTCCTCCGGTTCCCCCGGCGCTGCCCGTCCAACCCGCTCCTCCGGCGCTACCGCCGGCCTCACCGCCGCCCCAACCCCCGCCCGCACCCCAGTCCCCCGGCCCGCGACCCCCACAGCCGACGCCTCCGCCGCCGATCGCGACCGCCGGTCCCACGACGCCAGAAGTCAGGGCTCAGCCCACCAACCCACCGGCGCCACCGGTCGTCCGCCCGCAGCCGCCACCGGCACCGACCGCCGCTCACGCCCCGCCTCCGGCCCGCCCCACCGTCCCACCGGTCGCCCGTCCCCAGCCGCTACCAGTGCCGCCGGCCCTGGCCCCCCAGCCGGCAGCTACCGCCGGGCCGCCTGTCGCCCGTTCCCAACCGCTCCCGGGACCCGCCGCCCGTCCCCAGCCGTCGCCGGCGCGTCCAGCCCCGCCTGCCGTACGGGCCGTGCCCCCGGCCCCGGCACTGCGTCCCCCTCCGGTTCAGGCACCCGTCGTGCGACCGCTACCGCCGGTCCCCCGGACGCCGGAAGGCGATGGTCGAGCCGCGGCGCCCCAAACGCTGGCCCAACTGCCGACCCGGCCGCCGGACGGCCGGGTGGCACCGATCGCGCCAGGAGCGCCGGAGAACGGACAGCGACCCCCGAAGGGCCCGATGCCCACCGTGCCCGCACGGGCGCGCCACGCTCACGCCGGGCCTCGGCACCGAAGCCCGAAACCCCGCTTCCGTGGTGCCCGGCTGAAAGACCAGACCACTGCCGCCCGCCGGGTCGGCTCGGTGGTCGAGTTGGTCATGACCACAGTTGTCCTAGGTGTGGTGCTGGCCGCCGTGGTGGCGGCCATCATCGGGGCGATCATCCTCGCCCTGCAGCGGGCCCTGGGTGCCTGAGGACCGGCCGGCAGACCTGCGGTGCGCCATGAGCACTATTCCGTACGAAGACCCGCAGATCTTGACGTGATCCAACCCAAAGTGCCCGAGGACATCGGCCGCCGGCGGCGCGTTGCGCTCGCCGGACATCAGGGGGATGAGGCTACCATCCGTGCCGCCCTGGCCGACCCCTCGGGCGATGTCCGGGCGACGGCCCTCGGTGCACTGCGCAGGATGGGACGGCTCGAGCCCCCCGACGTCGAGGCCGCGGTCGCCGATCCGTCACCGATCGTCCGCCGTCGGGCGTGCGAGGTGAGCGTTGCGGCGCCGGTCCCGCTGACCGCCCTCTTAGAGGACGCCGACGTCCTGGTCGTCGAGGCCGCCTGCTTCGCGCTCGGCGAGCGCGGCGGCGAAGAAGGGTCCGCGGACGCAGTCGCCGCCCTGGTTGCCGCGGCGGGCAATCACGACGATCCGTTGTGCCGGGAAGCCGCCATCGCCGCGCTGGGGGCCATCGGCGACCGGGCCGGACTGACCGCCATCCTGGCTGGCCTGGACGACAAGCCGGCCGTGCGGCGGCGGGCGGTGCTGGCCCTGGCGCCCTTCGAGGGCCCGGAGGTGGAGGCTGCCCTGGAACGGGCGAGGACCGACAAGGACTGGCAGGTCCGGCAGGCCGCCGAAGACCTGTCGTGACTCCCTACGTCAGCGGGCGGCGCCCATGAACATGACCTTCAGGGAATCGAACGCCTCCAGGCACCGTCCGGCGCCGAGCACGACGCATTCGAGCGGGGCGTCGACCAGGTGGACCGGAACTGCGGTGTCTTCCTCCAACCGTCGGTCCAGGCCGCGCAGCATGCCGCCACCTCCGACCAGATGGATGCCCTGCAGGATCAGGTCCTGGGCCAGTTCGGGGGGAGCCATCCCGAGACACCTGACCACCGAGTCGACGATGGCACTGACCTGTTCCTCGATCGCCTCGCGCACCTCGTCAGGTGACAGGATCACCGTCTTGGGCAACCCGGTCATGAGGTCGCGGCCGCGGACTTCGGCCTTCATCTCGTCGTTCATCGGCCAGGCCGAACCGATGGCCACCTTGATCTCCTCTGCTGTCCGCTCCCCGATCGCGATGCCGTATTCGCGGCGCACGTAGGTCTGGATGGACGCATCGATGTCGAAACCGCCGACGCGGATGGCCTGCAGCGCCACGATGCCGCCGAGCGAGATGACCGCCGTCTCGGTGGTACCGCCGCCGACGTCGACGATCATGTTGCCGAGCGGTTCGTGGATGGGCAGTCCGGCTCCGATAGCGGCCGCCATGGGCTGTTCGATCAGGTAGGCGCCGGTGGCGCCGGCGCCGCGCGCCGCTTCCTCGACCGCTCGTCGTTCGACCTCGGTGATGGCGGAGGGAACGCAGATCAGGACCCGGGGCCGGTTGAAACGCGAAACGCCGGCCCGTTGCAGCAGCAGCCGGATCATCCGTTGGGTGATGTCGAAGTCGGTGATGGCACCTTTGCGCAACGGTCGCACCGCGACGATGTAACCCGGCGTCCGGCCGATCATCTGCCACGCCTCCTGACCCATGGCGAGCACGTCCTGGGTACGGGAGTTGAGGGCGATGACCGTCGGCTCGTTCAGCACGATGCCGCGCCCTCGGGTGTAGACGAGCGTGTTGGCGGTACCCAGGTCGATGGCGAGGTCTCTAGCCAGGCTGTTGCTCCGCGTCCGGCGACGGGGCCTCGGCCTCGTTGCTCGGTGGATACCTGCGGGACCGGGCCGGCTGGTTGCCGCTGCGGCTGGCGCCGCCCGGTCGCTCCATCTCGTCCCCGACGATTCGCGTCTGCGGGGCCTCGGGCGCCAAGGCGCGCAGCTCGCGGCTGAACAGCTCGATGCCCGCTTCTAGGGAGCGCGGCCGGCGGTGACGCAGCAGAATCAGCGCGCTGATGACCGTCGCCGCCACTATGGCGCCCACGACATACAGGAGGTTGCCGAGCACCATGGCGGCCATCATGAGGGAACTCTCCCCTCGTTTCGGAGGCTGGTGATGTCGGACGCGTCTGCGCCCCAGCCTTCTCCACCTTCCCACGTCTCGCGCTTCCAGATGGGGACCGTCTCCTTCAGGGTGTCGATGCACCACCGGGCGGACTCGAATGCGGCATCGCGGTGCGGCGCCGAAGTGACGACCAGCACAGAGCATTCACCGACCTCCAGCCGGCCGACGCGGTGGAGCAGCGCAACCCGTCCGAGGTCGGGCCAGCGACGTCGCGCCTCGGCGACGACGTCGGCCAGCCGCGCCTCGGCGGCGGACATGTAGGCCTCATACTCCAGCTGGGTGACACCGGTTCGACCCTCGGCATGATCCCTGACCGTGCCGCTGAACAGGACCTGGGCGCCGCAACCAGGGAGGACGGACCAGCGCAGCACGTCGTCCGCGCACAGCGCGTCGCCAGTGAGCTCAAGCCAGTCATCACCATCGGCGGGGGCGGCCACGCTGGCAATTGTACGGCCACCAGGTACCCGACAGTGCGCTGGCCTGCGGCGCGGCGATCCGGGCCCCTTCCCGGGGCTCCGCACCAGCAACATACGTCGCGCGACGTCAGCGCGGCCGGTGACGGCGATATCGTCCGTTCAGTGGACCCGGACGACGGCATCGACGAAGACGGGCCGCTGTTTCCGTGGCTGCCACCCGACGATCGACTCTGGCGTCATCCCTCCGAGATGACGACCAACCCACCGATGTCGAGGCCGGCGCTCGCCATCGCAGCCCGGGAGACTGATCGCCGGCTGTGGGCGGTGGCGTTGCTGGCCGGTGTCGTCGGAGCACTTCTGGCCTCCGGCACCGGACTGCTCGCCGGCAGCTTCGACCGCACCACGACCGTGGTCCGCCCGTTTGAACGCGTCGTCGATCCGTCAACTCCGTACCTAACGGTCGCCGCCAGCCCGAAGGTGGTCGACGTGGTCAAGATCGCCGAGGAGCTCCGGCCGACGATCGTCGAGTTGCTGGTCAACGGCAACGGCTCAACCGGGAGCGGTTCGGGTGTCATCTTCCGCAGTGACGGCTACGTCCTGACCAACGACCACGTGGTCGAAGGCGCGCAGTCGATCGTGGCCGTGCTGTCCGATGGGCATCGCGTCAACGCCCGCATTGTCGGGATGGACCCGGCGACCGATATCGCGGTTGTCAAACTGATCGAGGACACCGATCGCACCGTCGCCATCCTCGGGTCGTCGTCCGCCCTGAAGGTCGGGCAGTTGGCGGTGGCCATCGGCTCGCCACTCGGTCTGGCGGGCGGGCCGTCGGTGACGAGCGGGATCATCAGTGCCGTCGGTCGCCAAGTTGATTCCGGTAACGGCAACTCGTTGCTCGGCATGATTCAGACCGACGCGTCCATCGCGCCGGGGAGCAGCGGAGGGGCATTGGTAGACAGCGCGGGCATGGTGATCGGTATCACCACTTCCGTCGTCGTCAGCGATCAGGGACCTCAGGGCGTGGGTTTCGCCACGCCCATCGAGGTGGCCCGGGGTGTCGCCACCCAGCTGTTGACCACCGGGAAGGCGACCCATGTGTGGTTGGGCGTGCAGGGCGCCGACATCGACGCTCCGACTGCCGTGTCACTCGGCGTCACGGGCGGCGTAGTGGTGCAGAACGTCGAGGCCAACAGCCCGGCCGCCAGAGCCGGCATCGTGGCCAGCGATGTGGTCACGGGCCTGGCCGGCCAACCGATCGGCACCATGGGTGCGCTCGACATCGCCGTCGAGGGACGGAAACCTGACGAGAAGATCGTCATCACGGTCATCCGCGACGGCCGGCCCAAGGCGGTCACTGCGGTGCTGGTGGAACGGCCGCGAACCGCCACTTCGCCCTGAGCTAGTCCTGACGTCGACGTCGGCGGCGGCGGGCACCTCGCACCAAGGCGGCGGCGAGGGCCGCGACCCCGGCGGCGGTCCCCGCCAGCCCGACGCCGGCGGCCAGGAGCGCGACCTCCTGTCGGCGACTGGGCGGCAGATCACTCCAATGGCTGCGGTCATCACTCGAGACCAGCGCCTCCTCGTTGGTCCGTTCCGGGACCCACCCCGCGGCCCGGAGCCGATCGTTGGCGACCACCCACGGGTGCCGCGAATACGGGCGGGCCTCCTTGGGCGTACCGGTCCGCATCACGGTCCAGCCGAGCGCGGCGACGGCGCCGGCCAGCCGGCCCGGCAGCGTGACCCGCGCCACCCCCCCCGCCAGCGCCCGGGCCTCCTCGTGGGTGATCCAACCGTCGGGTGCGACATTGAAGACTCCGTGCAGGCGGTGCTCCCAGCTGAAGACGATGGCGGACGCCAGGTCGTCGACGTCGAGAAATTGCCTCGGCCGGCTCCCGTCATCGGGTTGGGGGGACCGGGTGCCGGCCAGGGCCTGATACAGCGGAGGCCCGGATGAGCCTACGGTGACCGTCGGCCGCAGGATGGTGACGAGAACCTCGGGGTGCTCATCGGACCACTCGGCGATGATGCGCTCGGCCTCCGCCTTTTCCACCGCAAAATTGAATCCCGGGTTCGGGCGGAGCGCGGCGTCCTCTGGGAGAGGGACCGGGTTGTCGGGCCACGCGCCGTAGACGGTCGCGCTCGAAACGTGCACGACCCGCTGGATCCCGGTCCGGGCCGCCACGTCGAGAACCCGGCGTAGGGCCACCAGGTTGGCCGGAGCGACCCGCGGCGCAGCCACGCCGGGGGGTGACGGCACGACCGGGCTGCCCAGACCGGGGTCGCCATGGGACCAGGCCAGGTGGATCAGGGTCTCGGCTCCCTCGAACACCGAGACCAGCCGGTCGACCGGATCCAGCGCCAGGTCCAGAACCCGTGGCTCGGCTCGCGAGTTGACGTCCGGCAGGGGAACGACGTCGATGGCCACGATATGCGTGGCCGCGGTCCCCTGACCACCAGGCGCGGCGACCAGCCGATCGACCACCCGCTGGCCGACAAACCCTGCTGCTCCGGTCACGACTACCGCGCTCACCGCCCTACCATGCCCTTATGAGCGAGCCAGGTCCAATGGAGGGCGGCGGTGGTCTCGAGGACCTGTTCCGCAACCTGGCGCGGATGCTGACGTCCCAGGGACCCGTCAACTGGGAACTGGCCCGCCAGCTGGCCCAGTGGACTGCGACCGAGGGCGAGGCGGAGGCCAACGTCGATCCGTTGGTGCGGGTGCGCCTCGAGGAACTGCTCCGGGTGGCGGATCTCCACGTCGCCGAGGCGACCGGACTGTCGACCGCTCCTCTCGGCGGCCTGTTGAGCGTGCAGGCCGTGACCCGCTCGGAGTGGGCACTGCGGACCTTGACCGCGTGGCGTCCGCTGCTCGAGAGCCTGGCCACGTCGCTGGGCCGCATCGCCCAGCCCGAGACTCCGGTGGACGAGCTCTCGGGCATGGACCCCATGGCCAAGCTGCTCGGTAACCTGCCGCAGGCCATGGCGCCTCTGCTGTTCGGGATGCAGGTCGGGTCCATGGTAGGGCACCTGGCCAGCCGGGCCATGGGCCAGTACGACCTGCCGGTGCCGAGGCCGCCGGGCGACGAGCTGCTGATGGAGCCGGCGACCATCGACGCCTTCGCATCGGACTGGAGCCTGTCGACCGACGATGTCCGGCTGTGGGTCGGCCTGCACGAGGTGGCCCATCACGCCGTGCTGTCACGGCCGCACGTCCGCGCCCGGCTGATGGAGCTGATGACGACCTATGTGGAGTCGTTCCAACCCAACCCGGAGACGCTCGAGGAGCACCTTTCGACCTTTGACCCCACCAACCTCGGTGCGCTGCAGGAGACCTTCTCCAATCCGGATTGGCTGTTCGGCGAGATGGAAACCCCGGCCCAGCGGGCGGTCATGGCTCCGTTGCAAGCACTGCTGTCGGCGGTCGTCGGCTATGTCGACCACATCATGGACACGGTCGGCCATCGCCTGATCGGAACGTACGCACCACTGACCGAGGCGTTGCGCCGCCGGCGGCTCGAAGGCGGCGAGGGCACCCGGTTCGTCGCCCGGCTGCTCGGTGTCTCACTCGACGCCGGTGTCTACGAGCGCGGTGACGCCTTCGTGAAAGGGGTCAGGGAGCGGGCCGGAGATGACGGACTGGCCCGCCTGTGGCATTCGGTCAAGGAGCTCCCGACACCGGCCGAAATCATCGCCCCCGGCCTGTGGCTGGCTCGTATCGACCTACCCGAGGACTGAACTCGCGATCCCTGCCGAGGTCAGGCCACACCGTCGACAGGGACGATGCGGGCCTGTCGTATTCTACCGCCGGCCAATTCGAGGATGCCGGCGGTGCAGTGCGGCTGCGAGCGACGCTGAGTCGGTGAGCCGGGATTGAACAGCCGTTGATGATTGACTCCCTCGACATCGACGGGGATGTGACTGTGCCCGAAGACGACGATTTCGGCGTCGGGGAACAGCCGGTGCAGCCGGCGGGGGCGGCCGGCGGGGGGCCGCTGTCGTGGACCATGCCGACCTGGACACCGTCCAGCTCCAGGGTCAGGGTGGCGGGGAGCTGTCCGGCCAGTGCGCCGTCATTGTTGCCCAGCACGGCGTGGGTGGGCGCAATCGACCTGAGGGTGTCGAGCACGCTGCCGTCGACCAGGTCGCCGGCGTGGAGGATCACGTCGGCATCCGCCAGGAGCCGGTACACCGCCTCGGGCAGCCGGCAGCGGTCCGCCCGCTCGGATGTGAGTGTCGGCGAGTACCACCGCTCGCATGTCAGGTTCCCGGGTCGGGCGGGTCCGGGCGCGGGTTTCGAGGCAGGTCCGGGCGAGAGACGCGGCGGAACTCGGTCGTCGGCGCGGCCCCGCGGTAGGTGTCGAGCTCGCGGGTCGGGGCGGGGCGATCGTCGGATTGGGCGTCGTCGTAGGGGGCCAGCTGGGGGGTCGGGGCGGTCGAGGCGGTCGGAGTGGCCCGATCGTCTGGCTGCGCGTCGTCGTAGGGCGTCAGTCGGCGGGTCGGGGTGGTCGGGGTGGTGGGGTCAGGCGGGGCGTTTGGATCCATCGGAATGAGCTCGCCCCGGCCGGTGCCTGGCGGGGGGGCCGGGCGGGCCGCGCCCCTGACGCCGACGCCGTGGGTGAGGGCCACGGCGGCCCGGCGCGGGGGTTTCGGTTCACGGCGGGCGCCGGGCCACCACGGTGGCAACCGGCCCAGCCGTGCCAACTGGATCCCGGCCAGGTAGACGACCGCGGTGACGAACGACGCCACCGTCACCACCGCGAAGCCGGCCCCCAACGTCATCGAGATCACCACCGGCAGCAAGCTGCCGACGACCCAGACCAGCTGGAATCCGGCCTCGAAACGACCGAACGCCCGGCCCTGGGCGACGGCCGGAACCCGGTGCTGGACCAACGAGTCGAATGCCAGCTTGGCCGCCCCGGCGGCCAAACCGATGACCCCCGCCAGCAGGGCGGCCGCCGGGCGACCTCGGAACGCGGAGAATGCGAAGGTCAGCACCCCGGCGCCGGCCACGCCCAGCACCGAGCTCAGCAGGATCCATTCCTCTCTCAGCCGTGACCTCAGCCACGGAGCGAGGGCGGCGCCGATCAGGTTGCCGCCGATGCTGCCGGCCAGGACCAAGCCGTACCACCAGGCCGCGGCGTGTTGCCGCCGGAAGCCGAACGCCACGAGGAACGTCATGAAGCCGACCAACAGCCGCAGCATCCCCATGGTGACCGCGGCCACCTGTATGGCGCCGGGGGGAGCTCGCCTTCCAACCCCTCGGCACGGGGCTCCCAGCGACCGGCGGGAGTGGCGTCGATCAGGGTGTCGTCCCTATGCGCCGGCACTCGTGCGGTGGGCGGCTCAGGCTCTGGGGCGCTGGGGTACGAGCGGCGGGCCGCGTCCGGGTTGACCACCTGGAGCCGAACAGCGGTCGCTGCGCACACGACGAACACCAGGGCGTCGATGCGCAGCACCCACGCCGCGTTCAGCAGTTTCAGGATGGCGACGCCGGGAATGGCGGCGAGGAAACCGACAATCGCACCGCTCACCGCCAGCTTGGAGTTGGCCTCGACCAGGTCCTCGGGGCGTTCCACAGACGATGGCACCAAGGCGGCCTTGGCGACGGTGTACCCCTTCGAGAACACCAAGGTCAGGAAGGCGGCCGGGAACAGCCAGAGACTGTGGACGGCGCGGGCCATGAGCAGGCAGGCGACCGCCCGTCCCACGGCTGAAACCAGCACCATGGTCTTCCGGCCACCGCGGGAGCGGTCGATGATCGGCCCCAGGAACGGCGCGACGACCGCGAACGGCGCCATGGTCAGCACCAGGGACAGCGCCACCCGGCCCCGGGCCGAGGTCAGGGAGATGTTGAAGAACAATGATCCGGCCAGCGCCAGGGTGACGAGGGCGTCGCCGGCCACGGAAAGCACATGGGTCAGGGCCAACCGGCTGAACGGAGACGCGATGAATGCGTCCTGACCGTGCCGGTCCCGATCGCTGCTCAGCTGGACTGCATTGCTGAGCGCGTCAGCCAGTCGGGAGCCACCTTCCACTGAAGGCAGCGTACGCCAGGGGCCTGCCCGACGAAGCCGACAAATCCTCAGGTTAAGAGGCCCGTCGGGCCCGCCGATAACCGCGACATGTCAAATCTCTGGAGGGCACTCCGCGATGTGTCGCGTGAGGCCGACCCGACCATTGGGTTCGATCCGCCGGTCGAATCACAGTACGTTCCGGAAGTTGAGCTCCACGAGCCGACGATCATCATCGAACCACCGGCGATCGACAGCGCCCCTCCGCCCGCTGCCGGCCCACTGCCGGCCGCCGATCCCCCGGCCTCGCCGATCCGAGCCCGTCCGGCCCGTAACTACCCCAACAAGGATCTGCAGGCGGCCCCCATCAGGACGCTGCTCGACCGAGGACGCCCGACTGGCGCCATCGTTCAGCGGCCGGGCACGAACGGCTCGAGACCGCAGGCCGCCGCCGCCGAATCCCACCCTGACGAACCCCCGACGGCCGGTGTCCCCACGCCTGCCGCATCCCACCGCGATGCAGCCCGCGCCGCACCCGCGACTGCCGCTACCCCCGCCCGCTCTGCCGCGGCACCGCGGCCCGCCACGCCTCGCACGGCCGCCACCCGCACCGCGGCCACCCGCACCGCGGCCACCCGCACCGCGGCCACCCGCACCGCGGCCACCCGCACCGCGGCCACCCGCACCGCGGCCACCCGCACCGCCGGCACTCGCACCGCCGGCACTCGCACCGCCGCGCCCGGTACGGTCACGCCTCGCGCCGCCGCGCCTCCAGCGGCCGTTGCGCCGAACCCGGTCTCAGCCGCGGCCGGGGCCGAGGTCGCCGACGGAATCGCCGGCAGCGTCCGTGGATCCTTTCAGAACCCGATCCGGGCGGCAGCGGCACCCGCCGCCAACGGCAGCGCCCACAGCGCACCCGAGGGCGCACCGGCGCGGCGCCGGTCACCGCGGACCGGCGGACTGAGCGCACCCTCCCTGCCTGCGTCGCCCGTCTCCTCCAATGGCCACAGCCGTCCCGGCTCCCCGGCTGACCTGGTCACCCCCCCGGCGGCCCGGCCGCCGTCTGGCCCGGTCGACACCGGGTCCAACCCGGCTGCGGACTCCGGCCTGAAGTCGGCCCTGTTGGATCTGGCTGTCGCGGCAGCCGAGCCGCCACGCCAGAATGGCGCGGCCACGGCACCGATTCCCCACCCGGCGCCGACCGGCCACCCCACCTCCCCGCCGGCAGTGACCCCTCCGGCGGCTGCCGTCCCGACGCCCGCGTCAGGCCACGGTCCGGCACCGACGCAGCCTGCGTCGGCTGTTACCCCTCCGATGCCGACCTTTGGCCCCAAGCCTGCCGCCCCACGCAAGTGGTCGGCGCCGATACTGGACCAGCCCGACATGGTGACCAAGGCGTTGGTCGCACCCGATTGGAAACCGGGTGACGACGATGTCATCCCCAAGGGCGCCCGCCGCACCCGTCTACGCGACCGCCTCCGCCGCTAACCTCCCGGCACCCCGCCTGGAAGCCGCCTTGCCCTCCCCCCGCCGGCGCCCACCTACACCTTCGTCGCCTCGAACTTGTAACCCAGCCCCCGAATGGTCGTGATCCGCCGTGGGACGCTCGGGTCGTCCTCCACCTTCGACCGCAGCCGCTTGACGTGCACGTCGAGGGTCTTGGTATCCCCGACATAGTGCGGTCCCCACACCCGGTCGATCAGTGTCTCCCGGGTCAGAACTCTCCCGGCGTTGGTCAGCAGCAGCTCCAGCAACTCGAACTCCTTCAGCGGAAGCGAGACGGCCACGTTGTGCACGAAGACCTCGTGGCGCTCCGGATCGAGTCGCACCTCACCCACCTCGAGCACGTCGCCTTCGCTCGGTGTCTCCTCCTCGTTCGGTGAGCGGCGCAGCACCGCCCGCATCCTGGCCACCAGCTCGCGCAACCGGTAGGGCTTGGTGACGTAGTCGTCCGCCCCGACTTCGAGGCCGACAACCGTGTCGATCTCCCCTCCCTTGGCGGTGACCATGATGATCGGCACCCGTGATCGGGAGCGCAGCTCGCGGCACACGTCGATCCCCGACAACCGCGGCAGCATGACGTCGAGCAGCACCAGGTCAGGGCGGACGGCGTCGAAAACGTTGACTGCCTCCACCCCGTCCCGGGCCACTTTGACCAGGAACCCCTCCCGCTTCAAGCCGACGACCAACGCCTCGATGAACGACTCCTCGTCCTCTACGACGAGCACGGTGGGCGGATCAGCCACGACGAACCTCCATTTATGCCTCAGGACTCCGGCGGGGAGTGGCCCCGTCGGGCAAGCGCAGGGTGAACGTGGAACCTTCGCCCTCGTGTGACTCGACCTCGACCTCGCCGCCGTGGTTGCCGGCCACGTGCCGGACGATGGCCAGCCCCAGGCCGGTGCCGCCGGTGTCGCGCGAGCGGGCCCGGTCGACCCGGTAGAACCGCTCGAAGATCCGCTCGAGGTCGCGGGCCGGGATGCCGACCCCATGGTCGGCCACCACAATCTCAACCTGGCCCTGGTCGCTCCGGTCCACGACCACCTCGACGGTGGAGTTGTCGTCGGAGTACTTGATGGCGTTGTCAACCAGGTTGTGGACCGCCGAGACCAACTGACGCCGGTCACCGCGGATGACCAGATCGGGGCGGACCTGGGTGACCTCGAGTCGGATGCCCCGATACTCGGCCGTCGGCCGGAGCCGGTCCACGGCCTGGTAGAGGACCGTGTGCACCTCGACCGGGTCTCGGCTCGGTGATTCCTCGGCTTCGATCCGGGACAGGTCGAGAAGATCCTCGATGATCCGGCCCAGCCGTTCGGCCTCGGTCCGCATCCGGTGCGAAAGGCGGGCCACCACCGCCGGGTCGTCCTCACCCTCGAGGGTCTCGGCCACCAGACTCAGGGCGCCCACCGGGGTCTTGAGCTCGTGGCTGATGTTGGCCACGAAGTCGCGGCGCACCGCTTCGAGGCGGCGGCGTTCCGAGACGTCCTCGATGATGGCCACCGCGCCGGCGGCACGGCCGCCGTCGAGCAGCGGGTGGGCGCTGATGGTCAACGTGCGGCGGGGAGGCGAGAACAGCTCCAATGTCTCCTCGTGGCTCCCGCCCGCCATGGCCGCGATGAGCAGGTTGCCGAGCGCCCGCTCGGCCAGCGCCTCACCGTGGCGAGCGCCCACGAAACCGGTGGCCTGCGGGTTGTGGTACACGACCGTCCCGCAGGGGTCACTGATGACCACCCCCTCGGGCACCTGGGCGAGGGCAGCCAACAGCCGCCGGCACTCCGACTCGGCCGCCTCGATACGGGCCGCGGCCCGCTCGGCCGCCTCCTCCAATTGGTCGAGGAGCCCGTCCAGCCCGCCGGGGGCCAGGTCGGCGGCTCGACCCGGCCGGTCGGGGTCGAGCCGGGCCAGCGCCACGCTGAACCGGCGCAGCAGTCCCGGGCGCAGCAGGCCGCCCCGCTTCCCGCCGCTCACGACGCGGTCACGATCCTCACGAACCCCGGACCGCCAGGCGCGCGGAGATGAGACGGGCGGTGACCGTGAGCACCAGGACCATCACGATCAGGGTCAGGGCCGCGCCCCATGCCCGCAGCTGGGCGCCGGGGAACGGCTGTTGGGCAGTTGGAGAAGATCTGAGCCGACAGGGTGGTGGTCGTGCCCTTGAAAGCGTTCCAGTTGGAATGCAACTGCAGGACGCCGATCGTGAACAACAGCGGGGCGGTCTCTCCAGCCGCCCGGGCGATGGCGAGGAGGCAACCACTCGTGATGCCGGGAAGGGCGGCCGGCATGACCACGGTGAGCACCGTTCTCGATTTGGTGGTGCCCAGGGCGTAGCTGGCCTCCCGCAGGTCGCGCGGCACCAGCGAAAGCATGGACTCGGTGGAGCGGATCACGATCGGCAGCATCAGGCAGGCCAGGGCGAGGGACCCGCCGAAGCCGATCAGCTTGTGGGTCTTCAAGGTGAAGGCGGTGAAGATGAACAGGCCCATGATGATCGAAGGCACACCGGCCATGACGTCGCTCATGAACCGGATGGTTCGGGCCAGCCGCCGCCCAGCGCCGTACTCGGTGACGTAGGTGGCGCCCAGGATGCCGAGCGGGATGGCGATGGCCGAAGCCCAGAACGTGATGACGATGGTCCCGACCACCGCCGGACCCATGCCCGGGCCCTTGCGACCGGGCGGTGGGATGGGCTTGGTGAGGAACGCCGAACTCATGGCCGGCGCCCCTTTCCTCACCACGTAGGTGATCAACAGCACCAGCGGCGCGGCAGCGACCGCCACACTGAGGATGATGGCGAAGGTGGCCAGTCGGTTGCGGAACCGCCGGCCGGGCGAGATGGACGACATGGTCAGGCTGGCCCGGGCCGCGCTCATGCGCCGGTCACCCGCTCCGACCGGGAGACAAATCCGCGGGCGACCATGTTGATCACGACGGTCATGGCGAACAGCACCACGCCGAGGCCGATCAGCGCGGCACGGAACACGTCGGCCGCCTCGCCGAACTGGTTGGCGATGACACCGGCCATGGCATCCCCGGATGGAACAGGTTCAGGGTGATCGACGGCTCCGAACCGATCACCAGGGCCACCGCGATGGTCTCACCCATGGCCCGGCCCAACCCGAGCATCACGGCGCCGACCACGCCGGAACGTCCGTAGCCGAGGACCGCGGTACGCATCATCTCCCACCGGGTGGCGCCCAGGGCGAGGGCCGCCTCCTTCTGGGACGCCGGGACGGTGGCGAAGACCTCCCGGGTGAGCGAGGTGATGATCGGCGTGATCATCATGGCCACGATCAGGCCGGCGGTGAACAGGCTCCGGCCCGCCGAGCCGTGAAAGATCCGGTTGAGGCCCGGCACGCCCGATATGTCCTTGGACACGTCGGCTGTAGAAGTGCCCGAACGGCGTCTGCAAGGCCAGGATGCCCCAGAGCCCGAACACCACTGACGGGATGGCCGCCAGCAGGTCGATGAGATAGATGACCGGCGTCCGCAGCCGGGGTGCCGCCACCTCGGTAAGGAACAATGCCATCCCCAGGCTCACCGGCATCGCGAAGACCAGGGCGATCAAGGACGTGATCAGGGTCCCGTAGATGAACTCCAGGCCCCCGAAACTCTGGTGGGGGCCCGAAGCGGGGTTCCAGTTGCGGCTGGTGACGAACTGGATCCCCATCTTGTGGAACGCCGGCCACGCCTGGTTGGTGGTGAACACGGCGATCAACGCCAGCACCGCCAGCACCGCCAGACCGCAGGCCAGGGCCAGGATGCGGAACATGCCGTCAGCGACCCGCGGGCGACCACCCCGCAGATCACCTTCGGCTGGTCCCTCGGGTTGGCTCTGAGCCCGGATCTCAGTCGTGGTCATCGGCGTCTGTCCATAGCGCGTGGTGGAGTCCGGGCCCCGATGGGTTTGAGGGTACTGCGGCCGGGCTGAAGGTCAGCCCAGCCGCTCTTCCATGTCCGAATGCAGGTGGTGGTTACTTACGCTGGGATGACGATCTGGCTGAGCTGGTCCCGAGCCGACTGGAGCAACTGACCCTGGAGGGGCGCGTACCCCGTCTTCGAGGCCACCGAGGTCTCTCCGGTCGTCAGGATGAAGTCGAGGAAGGCTTTCAGGGCGGTGCCCTTGGCCTTGTCGGCCTGGGTCTTGTAGATCACGATCCAGGTCGGCGAGGTGATGGGGTAGGCGCCGGCGCCCTGGGCGTTGATCGGGTCGTAGGTCAGGTCGGGGTTGACCTTGGCCGCGGCGACCGCCGCCGAGGCCCCTTCCAGGGTCGGGGCGATCACTTCACCGCCGCTGTTCTTGATGGAGGCGAAGGTCAGGCCGGCCGACTTGGCCGTCGAGTAGTCCACGTAGCCGATGGCGCCCTCGGTGGCGCTGATCGTCTGGGCCACACCGGGGTTGCCGTTGCCGGTACCGCCAGGCAGACCGGTCGGGAAGGCGGAGGCGGGGGAGCGTCCAGTCCGTGGGATCGGCTTTGGACAGGTAGAGGGTGAAGTTGTTGGTGGTGCCCGACCCGTCGGAACGGTGGACCGGGGTGATCTTGGTGCTGGACACTTTCGTCCCGCCGTTGTCCGCCGTGATCTCGGAAGCATCCCACGCGGTGATCTTGCCGGTGTAGATCTTGGCGATGGTGGCCGCCGACAGGGTGAGCTTGGTGACACCCGAGAGCTTGTACGACATGGTGATGGGCGCAGCCACGGTCGGGAAGTACATGATGGCCCCCGCGCCGCCGTATTTGGGCAGATCGGCCGTCTTGATGGTGGCGTCGGTGCCGGCGAAATCGGTCAGCTTGGCGGCCAGGTCGTTGAGGCCCTTGGTCGAACCGCCACCCGGGTAGTTGATGGTCGCACTCGGGTGCAGCGCGTTGAACTCCTGGATGGCCTCCTGGTCGAACGCCAGCTGGAAGGTCGATCCGGAGCCGTTGAGGGTGGCGGCGGGCACGGCAATCGTCGTGGTCGCGGTCGCCCCCGGGGCGGCGGTGGTGGAGCTGGTCTTGGTGCCCGAGCTGCTGCAGGCGCCGGCCAGTAGCCCGACGCCCGCCAGGCAGGCAGCCACCGGCACCAAGCGTCGTCGACGGGGCAGCAAATCGTTCATCCAGATCCTCCTGCTTGTTGGTTGGTCACAACTCGGCCAGCCGGGAACCCTAGGGAGCGCTGGTGACCAGCCTCCGCACGGAGGGTAAACAAAAGATGAACGGACCATGAACATCAGCCGTCCAGGGCCGTGCGGTCCGGTGAAGTTCGGGCGTCCGGTTGTACTGCGGGGTACCTGCAATGAATGATTGATGCTGAGCCATGCCAGACGACGTCGTCCTGACTGACGAACTCAGCTCCACCGGCACCGTCACCCGCCGGCCTGAGGTGCGCGTCGCCGACAGCGGTGCCGATACGCATCCACCCGAGGCGGGCGCTCCGATCTTCCGGCTCCAGGGCCTCAACTTCTACTACGGGTCCTACCTGGCCCTCCGCGACGTCAGCCTGGACATCTGGCCCCGGCAGGTCACGGCTCTGATCGGACCTTCGGGCTCGGGCAAGAGCACCCTGCTGCGCTGTCTCAACCGCATGAACGACCTGATCCCGGGGGCCCGGGTGGAAGGTCGGATCACGTACCACGACGAGGACCTGTACGGCCCCAGAGTCGACCCGATCGAGGTGCGGCGCCGCATCGGCATGGTGTTCCAGAAGCCCAATCCCTTCCCCAAGTCGATCTTCGACAACGTGGCTTTCGGGCCCAGAGTGAACGGCTGTGCCCGAAGTGCGCTGCACGACGTGGTGGAGGAGTCCCTGACCCGTGCCGCGCTCTGGGACGAGGTGAAGCACCGGCTGAAGCACAGCGCCCTGTCACTGTCGGGGGGTCAGCAGCAGCGGCTGTGCATCGCCCGCGCCATCGCCGTCCAGCCCGAGGTGATCCTGATGGACGAGCCGGCCTCGGCGCTCGATCCCATCGCCACCATCCGCATCGAGGAACTGATGGCCGAGCTCAAGAACGACTACACCATCGTGGTGGTGACCCACAACATGCAACAGGCGGCCCGGGTCTCGGACCGCACCGCGTTCTTCACCGCCGACGTGGACGACAAGAGCATCCGCCACGGGGTGCTGGTTGAGTACGACCGCACCGACAAGATCTTCACCAACCCCGGCGACCGCCGCACCGACGATTACATCACCGGCCGCTTCGGCTGACCAGGGGGGGAGGCCCGCCGTCGCAGCTAATGCGGCTGCCAGGCTTCGGGATCCAGCGCCAGATCGAGGACCGAAGCCGGCAGCGGGCCCTCCACCAGATCGGCCAGCGTGACGTGCTCGAGCACGGCCCGCAGGCTGCCGCGGACCGCGATCCACACCTCGGAGAGGCGCTGGGCCGCCCCTGACATAGTCGATCGTCTCGGGCCGCTGCCCGCGGACGTTGGCCAGTGGACCGTCGACCGCCCGGATGATGTCGGCCACCGTGATCTCGTTGGCAGGCCGGCCCAGCCAGTACCCGCCATCGGCGCCCCGCTGGCTCAGCAGCAGGCCGGCGTGGCGCAACTCGGAGAGGATGTTCTCGAGGAACTTGGCCGGGATGTGCTGGGCGTGGGCCAGCCGCTCGCTCTTGACCGGCCCGCTCCCGGCCGCTGCCAGTTCGGCGAGAGCCCGTACCGCGTAGTCCGCCTTGGCCGAAATCTGCACTGCGACATTGTGGCGCAGCGAGTCGCCGCGCCGCGACATTGTGGCGCAGCGAGTCGCCGGGCCGCGACATTGTGGCGCGACGGGCTACCGGGGTGGGATGTAGCGGGCCTTGCCGAACTTCCCGTGCTTGGCCTCGAGCACCCAGACCGACCCTTTGGCCTGCCGGGGCGCCGGGCCGAGGTCGAGCCGGTCCTCGTCCACCAGGGCCACGAGGACGTCGGGAATCACGTCGCCGTGGGTGCACAGCGCAACCCGCTTACCGGCCAGCGACCGCACCAGCTCCACCGCCTTGCTGTCCGCCCCCTCGGCCAGCGCGTCCATCACCTCGATCCGCCACCCGAACTCCCGGGCCAGGGGCTCCACGGTCTGGATGCAACGGGTCGCCGGGCTGGACAGGATCCGGGCCGGCGGCCAGGGCTTCACCAGTTCGATCAGGGCCTGAGCCTGCCGGCGGCCTCTCGGCGAGAGCGGCCGCTCCTCGTCACGGCCGTGCCAGTCCTTGCGGC
Source organism: uncultured Actinomycetota bacterium (assembly GCA_963792645.1). Lineage (GTDB taxonomy): Bacteria > Actinomycetota > Acidimicrobiia > Acidimicrobiales > Palsa-688 > CAWBWS01. The sequence goes on along the minus strand of CAWBWS010000004.1, from coordinate 411,480 downwards.
TACCCGCGTGAGCGTGGCGGATGAGCAGGACGGGCACGCCGGACAGTCTGGCAGTGGCTGGCCGACTGCGCGTGGCGACCCGCCCGCAGGTCGCGGCGACCACCCCGCACGGCGGACGACGGCGCGGTCCCGGGCGGTCCGCCGGTCCCGGCAACCACCCGTACACTGTCGGCGGCATGGTCACGACGACGCAGCCGGGAGGCAACCCGGCACCGTTCCTATCGGCGGGCGCCGATGGCGGCGACGGCGGCAAGAAGCCGCCGCGGCGCCACCGGCACAAGGAACCGAAACCGCCCCGTCCGCCCCTCGGACCGGTCCGCCGCACCATCCGGGAGATCGGCCTCGACCTCATCACGGCCGGCATCATGGTGCTGCTGTTCGTCGGGTACCAGCTGTGGGGCACCGGGCTGGCGGAGGCCAACAGCCAGTCCCAGTTGAAGAAACAGTTCAGCAGCACGCCCACGACCCAGCCGGTCCCGGGCGGCGACAGCGCGACGGTCGGCGACACCGCCGTGACCACCCCGGCGCCCCCCACCGGGGCCGCGATCGCCCACCTGGTCATCCCGAAGATCGACGTCGACAAGTTCGTCGTCGAGGGCGTCAACGAGGCCGACCTCCGCAAGGGGCCGGGCCACTACCCCGGCACCCCGATGCCGGGCGAACCCGGCAACGCGTCCATCGCCGGCCACCGGACCACCTACGGTGCACCGTTCTACCGGCTCAACGAGCTCCACGCCGGCGACGACATCTTCGTCACGACCGCCGCGGGCAGGTTCCACTACGTGGTCAGCGAGACCAAGGTCGTCAGCCCCGACCGATGTGGGCGTGCTCAACCCGACCACCGACAACCGGCTCACGCTGACCACCTGCAAGCCGCGTTTCAGCGCCACGCACCGGCTGATCGTGGTCGCCAGCTGACCGACCTCCCGGCCCCGCCCGCCAAGCGAGTCGGCTCACTCCGCCGCCGGCGGTGATCGCCGCCCAGCACCGGATCAACCTCGGGCGCCGGCGACTCGAGGGCCTGGCCGCCCGACCCTGGTGCTACGGCGCTGATCTTCCTGGTCTTCTGGATCACGTTCCGGCTGTTGGCCGCCCGGCCGGCGCAGGCTGGCGCTGGGTGCCGTACTGGCCGGCATCCCGGTCTGCCTGATCCCGCTCTGGTTCCTGTTCGAAAACGTGATCCGCCTGGTGCCCGCCAACATCTGAGCCCGCAAGTGGATGGAGAAGGGTGGCCATAAATGGCACCCCTACTGCATCCGCTTTGGCCAGCCGGCATGGAACCCACCTAGACCAGATCAATCCAGGGCGCCGGCCAGGGCATCGACCACTTCGCGGTCCCGCTCGTAGCTGAGCAGGCGGCGGGCCGCGTCCGAGCGGGAACCCACCGGGCATCGTCGACCTCGTTGTCGGCCCCGACCTCGCCGGACACCGGGGTCATGGCCCAGTACCGGACCACCTTGGGCCGCCCGTGCGGTCCCGGTAGACGTGCTGCGGCAGCTCCGGGCCGAGCGGCACACCAGCCACGGTCTCCTCCTCGACCTCCCGCAGCGCGGTCCGCTCGTCGGTCTCCCCGGGGTCGACCTTGCCCTTGGGCAGGCTCCAGTCGTCGTAGCTCGGGCCGGTGGACCAGGACGATCTCCAGATCGCCGCCGGGCTCCGGCGCCGGCGCCAGATGACCCCGCCGGCCGCCCGGACCAGATCCTCGGAGCTCATGCACCGACCGCCGCGACCAGAAGCCCTTCACCCACCCACGCCTCGTCCGAGCGGCGTTGAGCGGATCGGGGTCCCGGCGCTGACGGGCCCGCTCCGTCGCCTCCAGCTGGAAGTACCTCTGGGCGTTGAATCCGTTGCCGGTCGGCACCTTCTGCCAGGTGCCGTCGCCGCCCAGCTCCCACGCCAGGACGTCGTCGGCCAGCTCGACCTCGAGGATCTCGCGCAGGCGCTTCCGGCCGTCATCGGCCTTGGACCGGCACGACCGCCTCGACCCGCCGGTCGAGGTTGCGGGGCATCATGTCGGCCGACCCGATGTAGTACTCGCCGCCATCGGGCACCGTGTCGGCGGTGAGGGGCACCTGGGCATGGCGCCCGTCAGCATCGCCAACGCGGTGACCCTCATTGGAGCTGGAGGTGGCATCGGGCGGGACCTTTTCCCCCGTCCCGAAGTAGTAGATCCGCGAGTGCTCCAGGTAGCGGCCGACGATGCTGCGGACCCTGATGTTGTCCGACAGGCCCGGCACGCCGGGCCGGAGGCAGCAGATGCCGCGCACGATCAGGTCGATCCGGACTCCGGCCTGGGACGCCGCGTACAGGGCGTCGATGATGCTCCGGATCGACCAGGTTGTTCAGCTTCCAGATCGATCCGGCCCTCCGAGCCCCGCTGCCGCCTCGCGTTCGATCAGTTCGAGCATCGACGCCCGCAGCGCCGAGGGGCGCCACCAGCAGCCGGCGGTACTCGGTGCGCCGGCTGTACCCGGTCAGGAAGTTGAACAGGTCGGTCAGGTCGGCGCCCAGCTCGGGGTCGGCGGTAAGCAGGCCCAGATCCTCGTACAGGCGGGCGGTCTGGGAGTTGTAGTTGCCGGTGCCGATGTGGCAGTAGCGGCGGATGCCGTCGTCCTCCTGGCGGACGACGAGCGCCGTCTTGGAGTGGGTCTTCAGGCCGATCAGGCCGTAGACCACGTGGACGCCCGCCTCTTCGAGCGCCCGGGCCCACGCCACGTTGGCCGCCTCGTCGCCCCGGGCCTTGAGCTCGACCAGGGCCGCCACCTGCTTGCCGCGCTCGGCCGCCCGGATCAGGGCCTTGACGATCGGGCTGTCGCCCGAGGTGCGGTACAGCGTCTGCTTGATGGCCAGCACGTTGGGGTCCCGCGACGCCTGCTTGATGAACGCCTCGACCGAGGTGGCGAAGCTGTCGTAGGGGTGGTGCAGCAGGATGTCGCCCGTCTGGATGGCGGCGAAGAGGTCGACCGGCTCGTCGTCGGCAGTGGCCGAGCCGGGGGGGCGTGACCGGGGCGAACGGCTCGTCCTTCAGCTCCGGCCGGTCGAGCGCGGCGACGGCCCACAGCCCGTCGAGGTCGAGGGGCCCCCGGATGACATAGACGTCGTCGTCGGCGAGGTCGAGCTCCCGGGTCAGCAGTTCGCGCACCTCGTCGGTCATGGCCTCGTCGATCTCGAGGCGCACCGCCCGCCCGAACCGGCGCCGGCGCAGCTCCATCTCGACCGCGGCCAGCAGATCGTCGGCCTCGTCCTCCTCGAGGGTCAGGTCGGCGTTGCGGGTGACCCGGAAGGCATGGTGGCTCTCGATGTCCATGCCCGGGAAGAGCGCGCCGAGGTGGGCGGCGATGACCTGGTCGAGCGGTACGAACCGCTCCCCGTCCGGCGTGATGACGAAGCCGGGCAGCAGCGGTGGCACCTTGACCCGGGCAAAACGGCGCTCCCTGCTCGACGGGTCGCTCACGATCACCGCCAGGTTGAGCGACAGGTTGGAGATGTAGGGGAAGGGGTGGCCGGGGTCGACCGCCAGCGGGGTCAGGACCGGGAAGATTCCGCTCTTCGAACACGCCCTCGATGTACGCCCGGTCGTCGTCGTCGAGGGTGTCCCAGTTGGCGAGCCGGATGCCGGCGGCGGCCAGTTCGGGAACGATGACGTCGAGGAAGGTCTCGACCCGGCGCTTGACCAGGCGGGTCGCCTCGGCCCGGATGGCCCTGAGCTGGTCCAGCGGCGTCAGGCCGGCCGGGTCGACGCCCACCACGCCGGCGGCCAGCTGGTCCTTGAGCCCGGCCACCCGCACCTCGAAGAACTCGTCGAGCAGGCCCGAGAAGATGGCCAGGAACTTGACCCGTTCGAGCAGCGGGATGCTCTCGTCCTCGGCCAGGGCCAGCACCCGGGCGTAGTAGTCCAGGGTCGACAGCTCCCGGTTGATGTAGCGCCGTCCTCGCTCGTCCACCTCGGAGCCAGGTGGGGCGCTGGCCACCACGTCCACCCCGATTCCGAGCCGGGCCGCCGCGGCGACTCCCAGCTCATCGGTGGTCAGGGGCGCGTCGGCACGGGTCGTCGCCATCCTGTGCCACGCTACCCCTCCGGCTCTGCCGGTTACTCGGCTATCTCCTCCTCGGGGAGGCCGAGATCCCAATCCAGCAGCAGGTTCTCCCGTTCCGCATCGCGCACCACCCGCTCGCGGTTGCGCCGGAACTGCGGGTCATGGGGCGGGAGCAGGACCAGCCGGGCCAGGGCCCGCTGCCGGAAGTCCTCGATCACGTTGCGGTCGCCGAAGTCAGAGTCGACCCGCCAGTGCGGGGCCACCGGGCCCAGGTACATGACCCGGACGTGCCCACGCGGCGGTTCGCGCTGTTCCTCGGTCGTCGCTTGGTCGGACATTGGTGTCAGGTTAACCGGCGGGCGGCCCTAACCCCCCCTACGGCGAGGACGGTTTGGCGCCCAGTGTCACCGTGACGGTCAAGTTGGACTGGCCGCGGACCACCGTGACCGGGACCTTGTCCCCCGGCTTGTGGGCCCGGATGAGGGTCACCAGGCCACTACTGTCGCTCACCGGTTTGCCGTCGAAGTTCACGATGACGTCGCTGACCTGGATGCCGCCCTGGGCCGCCGGTCCATTGGCATCGAGTGGTGGTTCGACGATCGCCCCGCTGGTGGCCTTGATGGCCAGCCGCTGGCTTATCTGCGGGGTCATGTCGGCGACCGACACACCCATGTACCCCGGGGCCCGGTTGACGCCCTTGGCCAGGTCGGCCAGCAACGGCTTGATGTTGTTGATCGGGATGGCAAAGCCGAGATTCTGGGCCGCCTCCTGGGAGTTGGCCTGCTGGATGACCAGGGTGTTCATCCCGATGACCTGGCCGCTGGAGTTGGCCAGCGGGCCACCAGAGTTGCCTGGGTTGATGGCCGCGTCGGTCTGGATCAGGTTCGGTGGCAACGACGGATCCCTCAGGGTACGGCCGATGGCCGAGATGATCCCCGACGTCACGGTCGGACCGCCGGCCAGGTTGAGGGCGTTGCCGATGGCGACCACATCGTCGCCGACCTGCAGCTTGGTGGAGTCGCCCAGGCTCACGGTGGGCAGGCCGGACGCGCCGGTGATCTGGAGCAGCGCCACGTCATCGGTGCTGTCGGCCCCGAGGAGGGTGGCGGGCTGCGGCGTGGTGGAGTTGTAGAGCGTGACGCTGATCCGGGACGCCTTGGCGATCACGTGGGCATTGGTGAGCACCTGGCCATCGGCGGTGACGATCATCCCGGTTCCGGCCCCCAGATTGGTGCTGATGGAGACCACGCCGGGCTGGACCTTGGCCAGGATCTCCCGGATGGTGGCCGGATGGGCGATGATGCTCGAGTTGGGCTGAATGACCTCGTTGACGACGGTGTTCCCCTGGCCATCGCGGCCCGAGGCGACCGCGGCGCCGACGGCGCCGCCCGCCAAGGCACCGACGAGGGCGGCGATGACCGCCACAGGCAGCCACCTGGAGCGCTGACGTGGTCCCGATGGCGGGTCCTGGCGGGTGGGCTCGGCTCCCGGGTACGGGGGCCCCGGCGGCCCCGGATAGGGGTATCCGTAGGTGTAGGCGCCGGCCTGGTAACCGTCGGCCGGCGGCTGGACGGGTGGACCGGGCGGGTAGTGGTTGGGCGGTTGCGGAGGCGCCGGCCGCGGGGACGGCGGGACGGCGACGACAGCGGTTGGGGCGCTCGGAGTTTGGAAGAACCGTTCGGCTGTCATATCCTTGGGTGCCCGTGGGCGGCGGGTCGATTCGTCGTAGTGAAAATCGCCCGCCATACTGGTGTCAGCGCCGGGATCGGGATTCTCACCGTCGGTGGTCATTGCTGCAAGGCCTCCTCAACTGATCAGATTCCATCCAGGAACGCCCGATCGCACGTAATGGTTCCCAGGAAGGGGAATGAAGATCCTTCGAAGAACCCTTAAGTGGGCGCCCGTCGTTACCGAAAGGACGCAAAGAGGTCGGATGGACACAACATGGATGCACCAGGGCAAGTGCCGGGAGCTGCGCCCCGAGACGTTCTTCCCTAGCGACGGCGTAGGGGTGGAGGTGGCGCGGAAGATCTGCGCCGACTGCCCGGTCAAGGAACCTTGCCTGGAGTACGCGCTGTACAACCGGATCGAACATGGCGTCTGGGGCGGTGCCTCGGAGCGGGAGCGCCGGCGCATCGCACGGCGTCGGCGGGGAGCACGCGTGACGGCAGCCACCCGGACCGAAAGCGGGGATGCCACGGCCACTCGGCTCTGAACACCCCGGGCCCGCTGGGCCGCCGTGAGTGGCGGCCGTCAGTTGGCCGGAGGCGTTTCGGCGTCGCGGGCCGCGGCCGCCTCCCGGCGGGCCTTGGCCTCACGCTCAGCCAGCAGCGCGTCGAGCTCGGACTTGCTCAGGGTGACCCTATCGTCGACCGACGGCTTTACCAGCTCCTGCTTAGCGGCCTCCGCGTCGGCCTCGGCCTGGGCCTTCTTGAATTCCTTGCTGGCCTCGCCGACGTTGCGGGCCAGCTTGGGCAGCTTGTTGGCTCCGAAAATCAAGACCACCACCAAGACAACGATGATCACGGCGTCGGGGCCAAGAATGTTGGCGAACATATCCCTCCAAGGTAGTGGTTCATGCCGTGTTCGGCGCGGCGGGCGCCCGCGGATGCCGGCTACCCCAGTATGGCCGCCGACGGTATGAGCGGAATCCTCGAGTGCGTCGTCAACGTCAGCGAGGGCCGGCGCCCCGACGTCATCGCCGCCCTGGCCCACAGCGCCGGTCCGTGCCTGCTCGACGTGCACAGTGATTCCGACCACAACCGCAGCGTGCTGACCCTGGCCGGTCCGGCCGATCTGATGATCGACGGCGTGCGCTCGTTGGCCACCACGACGGTGAAGGAGCTGGACCTGGGCCACCATCTCGGGGTCCACCCACGTATCGGGGTGCTCGACGTCGTCCCTTGGATCGCTCTCGACGGATGGCCGTTGAAGGCGGCACGGCCGGCGCCGGCGCTGGTCGCCCGGGACGGGTTCGCCAACTGGGCGGGTGACCGCCTCGCCCTCCCGTGTTTCCTCTACGGCCCGGAGCGCTCGCTCCCGGAGCTCCGCCGACAGGCGTGGATCTCGCTGGAACCCGACACCGGGCCGGCCGGCCCACATCCGACGGCCGGCGCCGCCGCGGTCGGCGCCCGACAGCCACTGGTGGCCTACAACCTGTGGTTGGAGGAGCCCGACGTCGAGCGGGCCCGTTCCATCGCCGCCGGCCTCCGCGGGCCGACCGTTCGGGCGCTTGGACTGATAGTGGGCCACACGGTACAGGTGGCCTGCAATCTCATCGAGCCGGCACGGTTCGGTCCGGCCGCTGTTTTCGATGCCGTCGCCAGTCAGACCGCCGTGGCGCGGGCGGAACTGGTGGGCTTGGTGCCCGCCCGGGTGCTCGACGCCGCTCCCGAGCACCGCTGGCCGGAGTTGGGCCTCGACCGCTCACGAACGATCGAGGCCCGCCTGCAAGAGGCGGGCCTCGACGGGGGAAGTCGAACGCGATCCGAGTAGTGGGCGGGGCATCTAAGAAGCCGAGACCCCGTCCACCCGCCGCTCCATGGCGCGCCGACGCCTGATCCGGCGTCGTTCTCGCTCGCTCAGGCCCCCCCAGATCCCGAACTTCTCACCGTTGGCCAGGGCGTACTCCAGGCAGTCCTCGCGCACCACACAGCCCCGGCACACCTCCTTGGCCTCGCGCGTCGACGCGCCGCGTTCGGGAAAGAACAGATCCGGGTCAACACCCATGCAATTGGCATTGCGCTGCCAAGGCTTGGGTTGCCGCTGAAGAAATTCGAGCAATTGTTCCATCGGGGCCCTCCCCTCGGCCACACCAGCGCAGGAGCCACTTCGCTGTGGCTCCTGACACCGGTGTAACTACATCGCTGTGATCTTCGTCGGTAATACCCACCGGCGCAAGTAGGGATGCTCGATTTTTTGCCCCATTCGTGGTATGGGCGACAGCGTGAGGATCGAGACCGTTCAGGGAGACATCACGGCCCAGACCACCGACGCCATCGTGAACGCCGCCAATCATTCGCTGGCGGGCGGCGGCGGCGTGGATGGTGCCATTCATCGGGCCGCCGGCGCCCGCCAGCTCCATGACGCCTGCGCCTCCCTCGGCGGCTGTCCGACAGGCGACGCCAAGGCCACGCCGGGCTTCAACCTGGCCGCCACCTGGATCATCCATGCGGTGGGTCCCCGGTGGCGGGGCGGCGACCACGGCGAGGCTGAGCTGCTGGCGTCCTGCTACCGCCGGGCCCTCGAAGTGGCGGACGAGTTGGGCGCCCAAAGTGTGGCGTTCCCGGCCATCTCGACCGGCATCTATGGCTTTCCGGGCGACCAGGCGGCCGAGATCGCGGTCGCGACCGTGTCGTCGGTCGCGACCGGCGTGGAGCTGGTCCGGTTGGTGGCCTTCGACGCCGAGACCTACCAGCGTTACCGCCGGTTGCTTGATCAGCCCGTGGGCTGACGGGTCAGGGCTTCCGGCGTCCGGAGAGGCACACTGGAGGGGATGGCCAGAGGGAGACTCCGCATCTATCTCGGCGCGGCACCCGGTGTCGGCAAGACCTACGCCATGCTGAACGAGGGCTGGCGGCGCAAGGAGCGGGGGACAGTCATTGTCGTCGGTTACCTCGAGACCCACGGCCGGCCCAACACCGCGGCCCAGGTCCGAGACCTCGAGGTGCTGCCCCGGCGGATCATCGAGTACCGCGACCAGCGGTTCGAGGAGATGGACGTCGACGCCATCCTGGCCCGGCAGCCGCAAGTAGCGCTCATCGACGAGCTGGCCCACACCAACGTCCCCGGCAGCCGCAACGCCAAGCGCTGGCAGGACGTGGAGGAGCTGCTCGCCGCCGGCATCGAAGTGATCTCGACCGTCAACATCCAACACCTCGAGTCACTCAACGACGTGGTGCAGCGGATCACCGGTATCGTGCAGCGGGAGACCATCCCCGACGCCGTGGTGCGCTCCGCCGACCAGGTCGAACTGGTCGACATGGCGCCCGAGGCGTTGCGCCGGCGCATGGCCCACGGCAACATCTACGGCGCCGAAAAGGTCGACGCCGCCCTCGGCAACTACTTCCGCGTCGGCAACCTGTCGGCGCTGCGGGAGCTGGCCCTGCTCTGGGTGGCCGACCAGGTTGACGAAGGCCTGCATGACTACCGCGCCCGGCACGGCATCGCCGAGCCATGGGAGACCAAGGAGCGGGTGGTCGTCGCCCTGACCGGATCCCCGCAGGGCGAACCACTCGTCCGCCGGGCGGCCCGCATGGCGGCCCGGGCCCGGGCCGAGCTGGTCGGTGTCCACATCCGCGCCGTCGACGGCCTGGTCCAGTCCTCGGGCGAGCTCCTCGACAACCAGCGGCTGCTGCTGATCGAGCTCGGTGGGCGCTATGAGGAGATCACCGGCAGCGACATCCCCGAGGCTCTCGTGGAGTTCGCCCGGGGCGAGAACGCCACCCAACTGGTGCTCGGAGCCACCAAGCGCTCCCGTTGGGGCGAGCTGCTCCACGGGTCGGTCATCAACCAGGTGTTGCGGGCGGCGGGCGGCATCGACGTGCACGTCATCTCCCACCGGCCGGGGGACGGGACTGAGGACAACGACTCGCGGTCACCGCTCCCGCGGCTGCCGCGGCGGGGTCGGCTGGCCCCCATGCCCCGACGTCGGGTCCTGGGCGGTTGGGCCCTGGCACTGGTGGGCATCCCGCTGCTGGCCGTGGCCCTGGTGCCGCTGCGATCGTCGCTCGACGTCGTCGGCGCCCTGCCGCTGGTGCTGCTCGGCTGTGTGGGGGTGGCGGCGATGGGCGGTGTGTGGCCGGGCGTGTTCGGCGCGGTGATCGGGTTCCTGCTCGTCGACTGGCTGTTCATCGCGCCGATTCACACCTGGACGATCAGCCGGGCCGGTGATGCGGTGGCGGGCGTCACCTTCCTGGTGCTGGCGGTCAGCATCAGCCTGCTGGTCGATCTTGCGGCTCGTCGGCGGTTGGAGACGGCCCGGGCCCAGAGCGAGTCCGAGGCCCTGGCCCGCCTGGCCGGTGGTGCGCTGGTGTCACGGCCCGAGGCCCTGGCGTCGCTGCTGACCGAGCTGCGCGGCACCTTCGGACTGGACGCGGTGGCGATCCTCGTACCCACCGAGGAGCCCGTCCGGCAGCCGGGCCCGGACGGCACGGGCGGGCCAGGAGGCCCGGAAGGGGTCTCAGGGGGTCACGGAGTCCAGTGGCAAGGTCCGCCGGCGGGCGGTGACAATCGCGTCCGGCGGTCGTGGCGGGTGCAGGCCGCCTCAGGCGAACCGGTGCCCGGCAGTCCGGGCCGGGCACAGTTCTCCGCCGAGCTGGGGGGTGGCGCAGTCCTCGTTCTGGCCGGCAGCGAGCTGGCCGCCGATGATCGCCGCCTGCTCACCGCTTTCGTGGCTCAACTCCGGCTGGCCCAGGAGCAGGGCCGGTTGCTGGCCCAGGCGGCCTCGGCCGAGCAGCTGTCAGAAACCAACGAGTTGCGGACGGCGTTGCTGGCGGCCGTATCCCACGATCTGCGCACCCCGCTGGCGTCGATCAAGGCGTCGGCCACCAGCCTCCTGTCCGATGAGGTGTCATGGTCGCCCGATGCTGTCAAGGGGTTCTGCCAGACGATCAGCGCCGAGACCGACCGTCTCAACGCCCTGGTCGGCAACCTGCTCGACATGAGCCGGCTCCAGACCGGGGTCCTGCATCTGACCCTACGCCCGGTCGGACTCGAGGAGGTGGTCTTCGCCGCCCTGAGCAGCCTGTCGCGCAACTCCAGCCGCATCGTGGTCGACGTGTCCGAGTCGCTGCCGCGAGTCACGGCCGACCCGGCCCTGCTGGAGCGGGCGGTGGCCAACCTGATCGACAATGCCCTCAACTGGTCACCGCCTGAACAGGTGCTGCGGGTCGAGGCGGGACTCTGTGGTGACCGGATCGATTTCCGGGTGGTCGACCGGGGACCGGGTATCCCGCCGGCCGATCGAGATGCGGTGTTCCAGCCCTTTCAGCGGCTCGGCGACGGAGGCGGGGCGGCCACCGATGGAGTCGGGCTTGGTCTGGCGGTGGCCAAGGGCTTCGTGGAGGCCATGGGCGGCGAACTGTCACTGGAGGACACGCCCGGCGGCGGCCTGACCAGCGTCATCAGCCTGCCGGTCGTGAGCGGTGAGCACGAGATGGCCGGCGAGCGGACCGTGGAGCACCTGGCGGCCCAGTGACCACTGTTTCCCCGAGCCGCGTGCTCGTGGTCGACGACGAGCCGCAGATGCGGCGGGCCCTCGAGCTGAATCTGCTGGCTCGGGGCTACGAAGTCGACCTGGCGCCATCAGGAGAGATGGCCCTGGAACTGGCGGCCCGCCGCAACCCGGACCTGGTCATCCTCGACCTGGGGCTTCCGGGCATGGACGGCATCGGTGTCGTCGAATCGCTGCGGCAGTACAGCACGGTGCCGATCCTGGTGCTCTCGGCGCGGGACGGAGAGCCGGCCAAGGTGGCGGCCCTCGACGCCGGCGCCGACGACTACGTCACCAAGCCGTTCGGGATGGACGAGCTGGTCGCCCGGGTCAGGGCGGCGCTGCGCCGGGCCGCCCCACCCGAGGAGCACGCGGTGGTGACGACCGACGACTTCACGGTGGATCTTTCGGCGAAGCGGATCATGGGCTCGGCCGGCGAGATCCGGCTGACGCCGACGCAGTGGCATCTGGTCGAGGTGCTGGTCCGCAACCAGGGCAAGCTGGTGACGCAGCGGCAACTTCTGCAGGAGGTGTGGGGGCCGTCGTATTCGGACGAAACCCACTATCTACGGGTGTTTCTGGCCCAGATCCGGCGCCGGCTGGAGCCGGATCCCTCCCACCCCCGCTACTTCATCACCGAGCCCGGGATGGGTTACCGCTTCGAGTCGTGACGTGAGCCAGCCGTCAGCGGGCGCCGACCAGGAGCGCCTTGAACGTTTCCTCCGATTCGTCGGTCACCAGGGCGATGACCTCGTCGCTGGCGTACAGGACGGTGTCGCCGCGGGGGACGACCACCCGGTTGTCGCGGACGACCGCCACGATCGTGGCGTCGCGGGGCATGTCGAGGTCCGCCAGCGTCGTCCCCTTGGCCGGCGAATCGTCGGCGAGGGTCACCTCGACCAGCCTCGCCTCTCCTTCCGCCAACTGCAGGAGGCGCACCAGCGACCCCACCGACACCGCCTCCTCGACCAGCGCGGTGAGCAGGTGCGGCGTCGACACCGACACGTCGACACCCCAAGTCTCGTTGAACAGCCAGCGGTTCTTGGGATGGTTGACCCGGGCGACGACCCGTGGGACGGCGAATTCCTGCTTGGCCAGTAATGAAACGACGAGATTGTCCTCGTCGTCGCCGGTGGCGGCGACCACCACGTCGGCGTCGGCCAGACCGGCCCGTTGCAGGGTGCTCACCTCGCACGCGTCGCCCTCGAACCACGTCACGGGCAACTCGGGCCGTAGCAGCGCCACCAGATCGGCGTCCTGCTCGATGAGCAGCACCTGGTGACCGGCTTCGTGGAGGTCCGACGGCGATCGACGTCCCCACATTGCCGGCACCGGCGATGGCCACCTTCATGCCCAGCACTCCCCTGTTGGTCACGTCGCCTTCAAACGCGTCTCGAGCTCGTCGGCGGCGCCGGACCGGACGGCCATCAACACCACGTCGCCTTCCTGACCGACCAGGTCGGGACCGGCCAGCCGGGCCTGCCCGGCCCGGGTGACGAGAATCGGCCGAAACCGGTCGCCCTCGTCCAGGCCGCCCAACCGGCGCCCGACCCACCCGTCGGGCAACGAGCCGCTCGACGAAGCTGATCTCGCCCGTCGGGTCGGTGTACTCGGTGACCGACTCGTCGGGGAACAGCCGGCGGATGACCTGATCGGTCGTCCAGGTCACCGTCGCGACCGTCGGGATGCCGAGCCGCTGATAGATCAGGGCCCGCCGCGGGTCGTAGATCCGGGCCACCACGTTCGGGATCTGGAAGGTCTCCCGGGCGATGCGGGCGGTGAGGATGTTGGAGTTGTCGCCGCTCGTCACGGCGGCCAGGGCGCCCGCCTCGCCCACTCCGGCCTCGGCCAGATGGTCGCGGTCGAAGCCGAAGCCGACGCACCGTCCGGCCGGCCCAGTCCTCGGGCAGCCGGCGGAAGGCGCCGGCGGTTCTTGTCGATGATGGCGACGGCGTGGCCGTCCCGCTCGAGGCGCACGGCGAGCTCGGATCCGACCCGGCCGCAGCCCACGACGATCACGTGCATCCCGCGACAGTGGCACAAATCGGCTGTCACGTAGAAGCTGGAGCCCGCAAGTGTGTGCGATGGCCGGGCGGTGCGGCAATCTGGTGGGAATGACATCCGTTCCGACCCTCCGACCGGACTCTCAGCGCGAGGCGCCCAAGCGGCTCCCGGTGTCGATCGACGTCCCAGAGAGCCTCTCGTACCGGATCAAGACCAGGCTGCTCGGCCCGCCATTGGCGACCGAACGCCTGGTCGACCGAGCGGCTGGGCATCCCAACGGCTCTGGCCGTCTTCTCCTCCGACTGCATTTCTTCATCGGCTTACGCGACCGAACAGATACTTACGCGGCTCATGCCATACATCGGCCTGCTCGCCTTCAGCCTGGTCGTGCCGATCACAGTGGCCCTGCTGGTCGTGCTCTTCTTCCTCATCCTCTCCTACCGGGAGACCATCAAGGAGTACCCGACCGCCGGCGGGGCCTACATGGTCACCCGGGACAACTTCGGGCTGCTCCCGGCCCAGGTCGCCGGTGTGGCCCTGCTCACCGACTACATCCTCACGGTGGCGGTGTCGGTGGCCGCCGGCACCGACGCCCTGACCTCGGCCGTCTCGGCGTTGGCGCCATGGCATGTGCTGATCGCGCTCGGCTTCATCGGGCTCATCGCCTTCGGAACCTGAAAGGCGTGCGGGAGTCGGGCAAGGTGTTCGCCGTCCCGACCTACTTCTTCATCGTCATGATGGGCCTGATGCTCGACCATCGGCATCGTCAAGTGGGCCGGGGGCTCCATCCATGCCCAGGACGTCAGCCACCTGAAGGGCACGGTCGGTCTCGGCCATCGCGGCGGTGTCAACAGCGGCCTGCTGTTCGGGGCCAGCGTGTTCGATCGTGCTCAAGGCCTTCGCATCCGGCGGGGCGGCGGTGACCGGTGTCGAGGCCATCTCCAACGGCGTGACCGCCTTCCGCAGGCCGGAATGGCTCAACGCCCGCAAGACGCTGTTCATCATGGGCGGGATCCTGGCCACCCTGTTCCTCGGCCTGTCGGCCCTGTCGACCAAGGTCCACCCGATCCCCTACAAGTCGGGCACCCCGACCGTGATCTCCCAGGTCGCCAAAGGCGTCTTCGGCGGCGGGGGGGCGGGCAACGGCCTGTTCTACCTGCTGCAGGCCGGCACCATGCTCATCCTGGTGCTGGCCGCCAACACCAGCTTCGCCGACTTCCCCCGGCTGGCCAGCTTCCACGCCGGCGACAACTTCATGCCCCGGCAGCTGACCAAGCGGGGACACCGGCTGGTGTTCTCCAACGGCATCATCTCCCTGGCTGTCGCCTCCTCGGCGGTGCTGCTCGGCACCCAGGCCAAAGTCGACCGGCTCATCCCGCTGTACGCCATCGGCGTGTTCACCAGCTTCACCATGAGCCAGGCCGGCATGGCCAGGCACCACGTGACCCGCAAGGAGGCGGGTTGGCGCAAGGGTCTGTTCGTCAACGGCTTCGGCGCCTTCCTCTCGCTCGTGGTCGACATCATCATCCTGGTCACGAAGTTCACCGCCGGCGCGTGGGTGGTCGTCCTGCTGGTCCCGATCATGGTCTACGGCCTCACCCGGCTCAACAAGGAGTACGAGGCCGAGGCCGAGGAGCTGGCCGAGGACGCACCGAAAGCGGCGGAGGCGCCCATCCTGCGGCGGCATGCGGTGTTCGTCCTCATCGAGAACCTCGACGTGGCCGCCGCCCGGGCCATCCAGTACGCCCGGACGCTCAACCCCGACGAGCTCCGGGCCGTGCACTTCGTGATCGACCGTGAGCACGCCGACCGGCTCACCGAGGCGTGGCGGCGTCTGGGCTTCTCGCGGCTACCGCTCGAGCTCATCGATGTCCCCGACCGCCGGTTGACACGGGTGGCGGTCGAAGTGTGCGCCGAAGCGCTCATGGACGGCGAGACCGAAGTCAGCCTGCTACTCCCGCGCCGGGCCTACACCCGGGTGTGGCACCGCCTGCTGCACGACCGTACCGCTGACTCCATTGCGGCAGCCGTCGGCTGCCTGCCGCACGCCAACGTCACGTTCGTCCCCTACCACCTCGGTTCGTCCGTCAAGGAGCGGGAGTTGGAAGTGGACTTTGACGCCGCCACCAGGAGCCGGCGGGCGATCCGCCGCACCGCCCGGGCCGCGGTCGCCACCGCCGACGCCCCACCGATCGTGCAGCCCGCCGAGGTCCCTGAGGGGGTCATCCCAATCGCCGAAGTCGCCTACCGGCAACGGGCGCGCGTGGCGGGAAGGATCCGCTCGCAGAGGGTGCAGCCGTGGGCTGGGGTGGCCACCCTCGAGTGCGTCGTCGTCGACGGCACCGGTGGCATCAACCTGGTCTTCCTCGGCCGCAAGCACGTGGCCGGGCTGGCGCCGGGCGTGCGGGTGGTGGCCGAGGGCATGGTCGGCGATCACGCCGGCAAGCTGGCCATCCTCAACCCCTTGTACCGGATCCTCCCCGAAGCCGACGTCGAAAAGCCCGCCGCCCACCATTAGGGGGCGGGTCAGCCCACCGGGTCAGCCCACCCAGGAGACGGCCAGGGCGGCCCCGACCTGGTCGGCCAGGGCCACGGCCAGGGCTCGGCGGTCCCACGACACCGGTTGGCCCGGTGTGGGGAACAGCACGAAACGGCCGAACGGCTGACCCCGGCCGTTGACCACCAGATCGACCTCCTTGCCGGGCAGGCCCATCTCGCTCGTTCCCCACTGCATCCCGGCCAGCACGACCTCACCGCCGCGCTCCAGCCGGGGGTGGGGCCGCTCGTCAAAGGCGTAGGAGAAGTTGCAGCCCCGCAGCGACAGCAGGTACTTCAGCTCGTTGCGCACGGCCAGGATGACCTCATCAGGCGGCGCGCCCGCGGCGACCAGCTCGGCCACGGCGTGCAACCGGGCGATGTCGAGGCTCGACTCGTGGGCGTCGACGCGGTGTCGCATGCTGCGACTCGACAGTTGCCCGACGATCAATCCCACGATCAGCAGCAGCACCGCCGTCTCGACATCGGTGCGCCTGGCAATGCTGAACGACTGGTATGGGAGAGTGTGAAAGAAATCGAAACTCAAGGCGGCCGACACCGCGGTCACCAGGCCCGACGCCCGTCCTCCGGTGGCGGCCACGGCAACCACCACCGCGACCAGGACGAGCGCCACGTTGGTGTTGTCGACCCGGGTGCGGAACGGCACCAGGGCGGCGGCGACTGCAACCGGCAGGACCAGCCCACCGCCAAGTGCCAGCCGACCGCGCCATTGGACCTCCATAGTTCCAGGTGTACCGCCGAACGCCTCTCAACGACGGACTCTTGACGGAATATTGACGCGCCAGGCCAGGACACCCGCAGCCGAGCAGCTTTCCCGGCACCACCGGCCTGACCGACGTTGACATCGAGGAAACGCACCGGGCGCCCGCCGGCGCCGCCACGGCATTCATCCGGGCCCGCAAGCCGCCCTTCCAGCCACGCCGCGACCATGGCTGCGGCCGGAGCCCGGTAGGGCTAGGGTTTGGTCTGTCGCGACCCGCGGGGCGTGGTCGGTGGCGAGAGGCGCCATGGCGAACGGCTACCAAGCTCAACACTCCCGACCGAGGACCGGCCACCCGGGTCGCCGTGCCGTGCTCGGCGGGGTCACCGCCCTCATCGTGATCGTCGCCGGGTGGGTGGCCGCCAACCAGGGCTCGGACCACACCAACACCGCCCAATCGGACCGCTCGTCGCAGCGGGTCTTCGCATCGAACGGCACCACGACCACATCCGACTCCACCACCTCGCTGCCGCCTGCCGATACGACGAGCATGGCCGAGACGAGCACCTCGGCCATATCATTCACGCCCGGCAGCCCCGCGGTGGCCGCAGGAAACCACAACTTCAGGACGGCGAGACAGCCCTCCACCCCGGCCCAACCCACCCGGACGACAGGCACCACGCCGGCGACGAGGGTAACCGTGCCGGCCCTACCGCTGGCCGTCTTCATCCCCCCGACCGCCACCAAGGGGAACACGACGTGTGTCAACACGACCGGTGAGTGGGTGATCACGTACACCGTCACCTTCAGCGGGGGCAAGAACTGGACCATTCCCGGGGGCGGTTCGACCGGTACGGAGGTCCAAAAGTTCCCGGGTCCCGCCTCCGCGCCGGCCCACGCCGTCCTCACCACCGCCCACGTCTTCGACACGGCCGACAACCAAACGCGGATCGTCCCCCTGAGCAACCCCGGCCTCGCCTGCGGCAGCTAGCGTCCCCTGGCGGGGGTGCGACGTGGCGCACAGCGGGTATCGAGGTCAGCATCACCACCGCCATCGGGATTGCCGGGCCCGATAACCGCCCATTGCCGGTCCAGCGGGTGATCCGGCCGTACCTCAAGCCGGCGACCGGCGGCGCCGAAAGGTACGTTTTCACCGCTCGTGCTCAGGCGGTGCGGCGCCGGCTCCCCCGCTGGGCCCGCTTCTGCTCGATGAAGTCGACCAGCACGTAGTCGCCCAGCGTCTCGGGCGTGGTGAAGAAGGCCCGGCCCCGGTTGAGCCGGGTCAGCTTCTCGACGAAGTCCTTCAGGTATCCGGTGGCATCGAGCATGAAGGTGTTGATCCGGATGCCCTCCCGGGTGCAGCGGGCCACCTCGGTGAGGGTCGCCTCGACGGTCTCGCGTACCGGCGGGTAGTTGAAGAAGACCTCCCCGCCCGGCAGCAGGTGGGCGGTCGGCTCACCGTCGGTGATCATGATGATCTGCTTGGTGCCGGTCTGGCGGGCCAGCATGCGCCGGGCCAGGAGGAAGGCGTGCTGCATGTTGGTCCCGTAGACGAAGTCCCACGACACCTCGGGCAGCTGCTCGGCCTTCAGCTCCCTCGCCACCTCGCTGAACCCGACGATGCCGAGGTAGTCCCGGGGGTACTGGGTCGAGATCAGCGAGTGGAGGGCCATGGCCACCTTCTTGGCGGCGAGGAAGTTGTCCCGCATCGGCATCGACAGCGACAGGTCGACCATCAGCACGGTCGATGTCCGGGTCAGGGTCTCGGTCCGCTCGACCTCGAAGTCATCGGGTGACAGCCGGACGGGAGTGCCCCCGCCCGATCGCCGGATGGCGTTGCGGACCGTCCGCTCGATGTTCAGGTTGAACGGGTCGCCGAACTCGTACGGCTTGGTCTCGTAGTCCCGCTCGTGGCCGATGCCGGTCGGGTCGGCCTGGTGGCGGCCCATGCGGTCCTTGGCCAGCTGGGCGAACAGGTCGCGGAGGGCGTTCTGCCCGATGCGGCGCATGCCTCTCGGCGTCAGCTCCAGGCGCCCTTCCCGCTGCTCGATCAGGCCCGGCCTCCTCCAGCAGCTTGGCCAGCTCGGCCAGCCGCTCGAGGGACGCGGGCCCCGTCGTCGCCGAGGATCTCGCGGGCCGGGTTCGAGGTCGACGTCGGCCAGGGCCCCCGGGCTGGTGGCCGGTGCTCAGCAGGTTCTCCAGCTGGTCCATCTCGCCCAGCCGGTTCATGAGCCCGGCCGCCTCGGCGAAGCCGAGCGGGTCCTGGCCGCTGAAGTTGGCGGGGCTGCGGTCCCAGCCCGCCCCCGGGAACGCCTGGCGCAGGTTGGCCGCCAGCCGGTCGACCTGCCAGCGCAGGTCCATGTCCTCGAGCAGCGCCTCGGCCAGGCCCTGGAGCTGGGCCCGCTGCTCGGGCGTCATGGAGTTGAGCATGTTCTGCATGGCCGCCATCTGCTCGGCCATCTGCTCGAGCAGCTCGTCGAGGGTCTCGGGATCGGCCGGGAAAGAAGTCGCCGAACTGCTCCATGAACCGCTCGAACGCGGCGTCGGTGTCCTGCCCCCGCTCGCGCATCTCGAGCAGCTCGTTGAGGGCGTTGAACATGTCCTTCATCCGCTGCAGCTGCTCGGGCGAGATGTCGGACATGGCGCCGGCCATCTGGTTGAAGTAGCTCTGCATCAGCTCCTGGCGCAGCTGGTCCATCAGCTCGTCGAAGCGCTCCCGGGCCTCCGACGACGTCCACTCGTACTCCTGCAGCGCCTGGACCTGGCCGGCCAGGTCGGGGGGCAGCAGGTCGAGCTGCATCCGCCGCTCGGCGGCCACCTCGTCGGTGATCTCCTGGCGCCGCTGGTCGCCGGACTGGCGGCGCCTCCTCCTGGAGCTGTTCGATGCCCGCCCGCTCCATGTCGACCACCTCGCGCAGCCGCTCGGCGATGTCGTCGTAGACCCCGCCCAGGTCGTAGCGCTCCAGCTGGTCCTTGCGCCGCCGGCGCAGCCGTTCGAGCAGCTCGCGCATCCCGGCCACCCGCTCGCCGTTGCGGTCGCGGAAGCCCTGCTGCAGCATGCGCCGCAGCGCCTGGTTGAGGTCGCCGTGGTAGAGCAGGTCGTCGGTGATCTCCGACAGCACGTCGTCGGCGTCGAGCTCGAAGCCGACCTGGGTGCCGTCCCAGCGCGAGTACTCGAACCGCGGCATCAGCGGGCCAGCCGATAGGTGGCCCGGCCGCCGACCGCCTCCTTGTTGAGCCGCTTGGACAGGTGCAGTCCCTCCAGGACGAACTCGGCGGCCTGGCCACTGCTGGCCGGGGTCTCGCCGCCGGCCAGCGCCATGACCGGTGCCCGCAGCGCCGGCATCCGGCTGAGCACCTCGATGTAGGTGGCGGACGAGATGTCGTCGCCGGCATGGACCACGGTGCCCTCGTCGAAGGCCAGCACGACGTCCCGGAACTGCTCCATCGGGCAGTGGGCCTTGAACACCGCCAGGACGGCTGCCTTGATGAGCCGGTCGACCACCTGACCGTCGCGGCCCTCCTCCAGCGTCTCGATCTCGACCTTGCCCGACGTGGAGGACGCCGAGCGCATCGAGGTCGCTGATCCGGGGCACCACGTCCTTCTCCCCCAGCCGCAGCGCCCGGCGGGCGGCGTTGGCGACCAGGGTCTCGTAGTTGGCGATGCTCAGCCGGACCGATACGCCCGGAGCGCTGGTTGATGTTGGGGCTCTGGCGGGCCAGGTGGGAGATGGTGCCGACGATCTCGGCCATGAAGTCGGGCACCTGGACCCGCAGGCCGAGCGCGTCGAGCGGACGGGCCTCCTGGTGCGACCACGGCCAGCTCGGTGTCGACGTCGAGGGGGTAGTGGGTGCGGATCTGGGCGCCGAAGCGGTCCTTCAGCGGGGTGATGATCCGGCCCCGGTTGGTGTAGTCCTCGGGGTTGGCCGAGGCCACCAGCATGACGTCGAGGGGGAGCCGGATCTTGTAGCCCCGGATCTGCACGTCGCGCTCCTCGAGCACGTTGAGCAGACCGACCTGGATCCGCTCGGCCAGGTCGGGCAGCTCGTTGATGGCGAAGATGCCGCGGTTGGTCCGGGGCACCAGCCCGTAGTGCAGCGTCAGCTCGTCGGAGAGGTACCGGCCCTCGGCCACCTTGATTGGGTCGACCTCGCCGATGAGGTCGGCGATGGAGGTGTCCGGAGTGGCCAGCTTCTCGCCGAAGCGGGTGTCGCGGTGCACCCATTCGATGGGCGTGTCGTCGCCCTTCTCGGCCACCAGGTCGCGGGCGTGGCGGGAGACCGGGTGGTACGGGTCGTCGAGGATCTCCGACCCGGCGACGACCGGCAGCCACTCGTCGAGCAGGCCGGTCAGCGAGCGGATGATCCGGGTCTTGGCCTGCCCGCGCTCGCCGAGGAAGATGATGTCGTGGCCGGCGAGCAAGAGCGTTTTCCAGCTGGGGCAGCACGGTGTCCTCGTAGCCGACCACGCCCTCCACGACCGGGCGGCCTTCGGCGATCCTGGCGGCGGCGTTGCGGCGCACCTCGTCCTTCACGGGGACCGATTCCCAGCCCGACTGTCGTAGCTGGCCGAGGGTGGCGGGTCGGAGCGATTGCGGCGAGACCGGCATGGCGACCACGCTACCGCTGCCGTGTGACGGCAACGGCGGCGGCGGCCTAGGGCGGCCGCGGGCCCGGTGTCGGTAGCCTGCGGTGATGGATCTGGGCGGGACGTGGCGGGCCATCACGCCGACGACGACCTGCGCCGGGTCTTCCCCGACCCCGCCCTCGACGACAAGGTGACGACTGGGTGGACGTGACCGTCCCCCACCATTGGCGCTCGATGCCCGAGTTCGAGACATCGGACGGCCCGCTGCTGTACCGGCGGCGTTTCGAGACCCCGCCGGCGACCGACCCCGGCCGGCGTTCCTGGCTCCATCTCGACGGGCTGTTCTACCAGGGCGACGTGTGGCTGGACCGGTCGTACGTGGGGGACACGGAGGGCTACTTTTTCCCCCACTCCTTCGAGGTCACCGACGCCTCCGTCAGACCGGCGAGCACCTCCTGGCGGTCGAGGTGGCGTGCAACCCGCCGGCCGACCGCCGGGCCAAGCGCAACCTGACGGGGGTGTTCCAGCACTGGGACTGTCTTCGACTCAGGACTGGAACCCGGGCGGGATCTGGCGCCCGGTGCACCTGTCGGAGAGCGGTCCGGTGCGGATCGCCCGGCTGCGGGTCCTGTGTCCCGACGCCGGCGCCGAGCGGGCCACCATCGAGGTGCGGGTCGCCCTCGACGCCAAGGCCGCCGGCCAGGTGACGATCGCCACGACCCTCGTGCGGGCCCCGGCCGTTGGCGCCCACCCGGAGCCGAACCCCCGGCGCCCCACACCCGCCGCCTCACGGGTGACGGAGCACCCGCTGGCGGCCGGCAGCAACCAAGTGCGGTGGCGGATGGTCGGTCGAGCAACCGGAGCTGTGGTGGCCCCACGCCCTGGGCGCCCAGCCGCTCTATGACCTCACCGTCACGGTCGACGTCGACGGGGTCGAGAGCGACCGCCGCCGGGTGCGCACCGGCCTGCGCCAGTTCCGGATGCAGGACTTCATCGCCACCGTCAACGGCGAGCGGCTGTTCCTCAAGGGGGCCAACCAGGGACCGACCCGGCGGGCGCTGGCCGACGCCACGCCGTCCGAGGTCGAAGCAGGACGTCGTGCTCGCCCGGACGAGGCCGGCCTCGACCTGCTGCGGGTCCACGGCCACATCAGCCGGCCCGAGCTCTACGACGCCGCCGACCGCCACGGGCTGCTGCTGTGGCAGGACCTGCCGTTGCAGTGGGGCTACAGCGGGGCGTGCGCCAGCAGGCGGTCCGCCAGGCGGTCGAGGCGGTCGACCTGCTCGGCCACCATCCGTCGGTCGCCGTCTGGTGCGGCCACAACGAGCCGCTGGCCATGGATACGGCGCCGGTCTTCCTGGCGCCGGCGAGGCCGGCGGGGGCGGTCGGCGACGCCCGCGCCCAGGCTTGGCCCGGCTGGGGTGGCGCTTCTCGCCGGGCAGATCCTGCCGACGTTGGAACAAGACGGTGCTCGACCGTTCCATGCGCCGCACCCTCGAGAAGGCCGACGGCTCCCGCCCGGTCGTCGCCCACTCGGGGATCCTCCCCCACCCGGCGTGGGGCACCGACAGCCACCTCTACCTCGGCTGGTACCTAGGGTCGACGAGCGCGACCTGCCCTCGCTCCTGGCCCGCGTGCCCGTCCTGGCCCGCTTCGTCTCCGAGTTCGGCGCCCAGGCGGTGCCCGCCACCGCCGGCTTCTGCCAGCCCGAGCGCTGGCCCGACCTCGACTGGCCGCACCTGGCCGCGGGCCCACGCCCTGCAGAAGGTGCCCTTCGACCGTGTACGTGCCGCCCGCCGACTACGCCAGCTTCGAGGCGTGGCGCGACGCCACCCAGGCGCTACCAGGCCCAGCTGGTCCGCTTCCACGTCGAGACCCTGCGCCGCCTCAAGTACCGCCCGCGCGGGGGGTTCTGCCATGTTCTGCCTCGCCGACGCCCAGCCGGCCGTCGTCGTGGTCGGTGCTCGACCATCGACCGGATCCCCAAGGCCGGCTTACGACGCCCTGGCCGCGGCCTGCGCGCCGGTGATCGTGGTCGCCGACCGGCCCGCCGTGTCCTACCGGCCGGGCGAGGACACTCGACCTCGACGTCCACGTGGTCAGCGACCTGCGGACGCCGATCGTCGGGGGCCGTGGTCAGGCGCCGCTCGCCTGGCCGGGAGGCGGCACGACCTGGGCGTTCGCGGGCGAGATCGGCGCCGACAGCTGCGCGCTGCGTCGGCCATCTCAGCCTGGCCGCGCCCGACGCCCCGGGACCGTCGCCTCTGGAGCTCGAGCTCGACCTCCGAGTCGGCCGGCGGCGAGGCCCACAACCGCTACGAAAGCCAGATCGTGCCGCCCTAGGCGGCCGTCGGCGGTGAGCGCCGTCGCCGTATCCTCGCCGCAACCGACGATGGACACGGAGACGGCAGCCATGACGACGACCATGACGGCATGCGCCCGCCGATCTACCGGACGTCGATCGGCAAGAAGGTGCTGCTGGCCGGCAGCGGTCTTGTCTATCCTGCTCTGGCTGATCGGCCACATGCTCGGCAACCTCAAGGTCTGGCTCAGCCGCCCAGGAGTTCGACAATTACGCCGAGTTCCTGCGCCGGCTGGGCGAGCCCATCTTCCCCCACACCGTCCTGCTCTGGATCGTCCGGATCATCGCTGATCGCGGCCTTCGTGGTCCATGTCTACCTGGCCGTCGACCTTCGGTCCGCAACCGCCGGGCCCGCCGGTCCGGTACCGCTACGCCGGGCAGGCGCGACCGGACATCCAGGCCAACCCGGCGGTGACCATGCGCTGGGGCGGCCTGGCCTCGCGCTGTTCGTCGTGTTCCACCTGGCCAACTTCACGTGGGGCTGGATCCATCCCGGCTACCGCTTCGTGCGGGGCCAGGTGTACGGCAACGTGGTCGGCAACTTCAACGTGTGGTGGATGGTCGCCGATCTACCTGGCCGCCATGGTTGCCCTGGCGCTGCACATCTACCACGGGACGTGGAGCATGTTCCAGACCTTCGGGGTCAACAGCCGCGGTGGGACCGCTCGATCCGCCGGACGGCGGCCAGCGCTGGCCGTCGTCATGTTCGTCGGGTTCATGCTCGGTGCCGTCGGCGTGCTCGCCGGAGCGATCAAGTGACGATCGCCCGCCGAAACACCGGCCTCGCCGGCCGTGCCGGCTGCGCCGGTCTACCACCGTGGGTCGAGGCAGCCCGGCGCCCGGCCCCTCGACGGCCAGGTCCCCGCCGGGCCCATCGCCGAGATCTGGGACCAGCACAAGTTCGACATGAAGCTGGTCAACCCGTCGAACCGCCGGCGCCACCACATCATCGTCGTCGGCTCCGGCCTGGCCGGCGCCTCGGCGGCCGCCAGCCTGGGCGAGCTGGGCTACCACGTCAGCTGCTTCTGCTACCAGGACTCGCCCCGCCGGGCCCACTCCATCGCCGCCCAGGGCGGGATCAACGCGGCCAAGAACTACCGGAACGACGGCGACAGCGTCTACCGGCTGTTCTACGACACGGTCAAGGGCGGCGACTACCGCTCCCGGGAGGCGCAACGTCTACCGGCTGGCCCAGCTCAGCGTGCAGCATCATCGACCAGTGCGTGGCCCAGGGCGTGCCCTTCGCCCGGGAGTACGGCGGCCTGCTCGACAACCGCTCGCTTCGGGGGCGCGCAGGTGTCGCGTACCTTCTACGCCCGGGGCCAGACCGGCCAGCAGCTGCTGCTCGGCGCCTACCAGGCCCTGGCCCGCCAGATCGGGCTGGGCCAGGTCGCCATGCACACCCGCCACGAGATGCTCGACCTGGTGGTGGTCGACGGCGCACGCTCGCGGCATCGTCGACCCGGGACCTGGTGACCGGCGAGGTCCGCCCGCATGTGGCCGACGCGGTGGTGCTGGCGACCGGCGGGCTACGGCAACGTGTTCTACCTGTCGACCAACGCCAAGGGGTGCAACGCCACCGCCATCTGGCGGGCCCACCGCCGCGGGCGCGCTGTTCGCCAACCCGTGCTACACCCAGATCCATCCCGACCTGCATCCCGGTGAGCGGCGACCACCAGTCCAAGCTGACCCTGATGTCGGAGTCGCTGCGCAACGACGGGCGCATCTGGGTGCCCGCCCAGCGCGGCGACACCCGCCCGCCCGACCAGATCCCCGAGCACGAGCGGGACTACTACCTCGAGCGCAAGTACCCGAGTTTCGGCAACCTGGTGCCCCGCGACATCGCGTCCCGCAACGCCAAGGAGGTGTGCGACGAGGGCCGGGGCGTCGGGCCGGGCGGCCGGGGCGTCTACCTCGACTTCACCGAGGCGATCGGTCGCCTGGGCCGCGCCGTAATCGGCGAGCGCTACGGCAACCTGTTCGACATGTACGAGCGCATCACCGGCGAGGACCCGTACCGGGTGCCGATGCGCATCTACCCGGCGATCCACTACACCATGGGCGGCCTCTGGGTCGACTACAACCTGATGAGCAACGTGCCCGGGCTGTTCGTGCTGGGCGAGGCCAATTTCTCCGACCACGGCGCCAACCGCCTCGGCGCCTCGGCCCTGATGCAGGGCCTGGCCGACGGCTACTTCGTGATCCCGTACACGCTGGCCGACTACCTGGCGACGGCCCGGCCGGGTCCGGTGCCCGATCGACCATCCCGCCTTCTCGTCGTCGACGGCGTCGGTGGTCGGCCCGCACCGCGCAGCTGCTGGCCGTCAAGGGCGGCCGCACCGTCGACGAGTTCCACCGGGAGCTGGGACACCTGATGTGGGAGCTCTGCGGCATGTCCCGCAACGCCGAGGGGCTGACCAAGCTGCTCGACGCGCTGCCCACCCTGCGGGAGGGGTTCTGGGCGGACGTGGCCGTCCCGGGCCGGGACACCTCGCTGAACCAGTCGCTCGAGAAGGCGGGCCGGGTGGCGGACTTCATGGAGCTGGCCGAACTGGTGGCGGTCGACGCCCTCCACCGGCGGGAGTCGTGCGGCGGTCACTTCCGCGAGGAGTACCAGACGCCGGAGGGCGAGGCGCTACGGGACGATGAGCGGTTCGCCTACGTCGCGGGATGGGAATGGGGTGGGGAAAAGGAGGACGTGAGCCCGGCGACCGCCGGCGGTCTCCCCACGCCGGTGCTGCACAAGGAGCCGCTGCGCTTCGAGCACGTTCATTTCAGCCAGCGGAGCTACCAGTGAGCGAAATCAACCTGACCCTCGAGGTGTGGCGTCAGGCCGGCCCGGACGCCTCGGGCGAAATGGTCCGCTACGACGCGCCGGCCATCAGCACGGACATGTCGTTCCTGGAGATGCTCGACGTGGTCAACGAGGCGATCATCAAGCGGGGCGAGGAGCCCATCGCCTTCGACCACGACTGCCGCGAGGGCATCTGCGGGATGTGCGGCGTCGTCATCAACGGCATCGCCCACGGCCCGGAGCGGGCGACGACCACCTGCGAGCTGTACATGCGGCACTTCGCCGACGGGGACGTCATCCGCGTCGAACCGTGGCGCGCCCGGGCGTTCCCGGTCATCAAGGACCTGGTCGTCGACCGGGGCGCCCTGGACCGGATTATCGAGGCCGGTGGGTTTATCACGGCCGCGACCGGCGGCGCCCCAGACGCCAACTCGGTCCCGGTGCCCAAGGGCGATGCCGACCTCGCCATGGACAACGCGGCGTGCATCGGGTGCGGCGCGTGCGTGGCGGCCTGCCCCAACGCCTCGGCCATGCTGTTCACGGCGGCCAAGCTGGTCCACCTCGGGTCGCTGCCCCAGGGCCGGCCCGAGCGGGACCGGCGCACCCTGGCCATGGTCGCCAAGCAGGACGAGCTGGGCTTCGGCGGGTGCACCAATATCGGCGAGTGCGCGGCGGTGTGCCCCAAGGAGATCCCGATGGAGTCGATCGCCCGCATGAACGGCGACCTGCTACGGGCCTCGTTGCGGCGCCGCAAGGGGCGCTGATCGGATCCGTCCATCATCGGCCTGGGATCGGCCCGGTCGCTCCGGTCGGTGGCCTGCTGTCCGGTGGGCATCCTGCCGTCAGTCGGCGGACGTTGCCCGCCTGGGGCGGTCGGCTCCGACCGACCACCGCCGGCGCGTGGTTCGACGAGGTCGACGTCGGATCCGGTAGACGGCAGCAAGCGCCAGGATGAGGGCGGCGGCGCTCGCGGCGACCACGGCCTCGGTGGAAGAGGACTCCGAAGGTCGGTTCAGGCGGGTCAGCCCGGCCGCGGGAGCCGATCTCGGTACCACGCGGAGCACACCCCACAGCCCGGCCTCCTGATAGGGCAGGCGATGATCGCCGTAGACGTAGTCGCCCGGGATCGCGTCGATCCCGCCCGCCCCACCGCGTAGCGAGATGGTCGTCGACTCGAGCGGCCCCAGCCCGATCGAGAACACGCGGTTGGTGCCGGGCTCGCCGGGCTCGAGTGACCACTGATGTCCCTCGAGGCTGAACACCTGGACCTGTTCGCTCCACGGCGACAGCACGTGGAGTCGGACGGGATCGCCGGCGCGGGCCCGCAGTACCGGCGTCGCCGGAGTGATCGTGCCCACGCCTGCACCGTCGAGCGGCGACGCCGAGTAGTTGACCGCCACCGGGCCGTCGACCTTGGTCGTGTACGGCATACGGTGGCTGCCGATCGCCTCGTCCTGGTCCTGGAAGAAGAGACTGAAGTCTCGATAGGGGGCACCGGCGGCCGGCAGCACATCAACTGCGGCGGCAGACCCGTCGGTCACGTCGCCCCCGGTGCCTGGGTCCCGGTATCTGGCCCCGGGCGGTCCGATGACGATCGCGCCGTAGAGGCCGAGCCCAGGGTTGTGCAGCACGTCGCCCCAGTCGCGCCCGAGTGAAACGGTCTCACCGACCTCGGGACTGGCGTAGTAGGTGTAGGTGCGGTGTCCGCCGGGCGGGACCGACTGTGCCGGGTCGTTCCCGGCCGCTATTCCGCCCGAATCGGATGGATCGTAGGCCAGCAGGTCGCAGTGATATGAGACCGGGCCGCCTGTCGTGTGGTTGGTCAGGTCGACTTTGATGCAGTCGCCGACCGACACGTGGAGCACCAACGGTTCAGGCTTCTTGCTCCCCGCCCTCAGCGCCGCCTCGTCGCGGGCCAGCACGTAGGCCTTGCCGTCGGACCCGGTCAGCATCGGAAGCGGCACGTCCACCGCCGACACTGAGTAATGGCGCACCGGTGCGGTCGACGGGCACAGCGCCGTCGCCGACGGGGGCGGATGCTCGTGTCCGGGCAGGGTCTTCAATAAGCCGCCGGGCGAATGTTCGAGCACCCTGACGATCCCCCAACTGCCCTCAGCCAGCTTGAGGTTGCGGCCGTTGTAATAGAGGTAGTCGCCGGCCATCCGCTGGGGGCCGCCCGCGTTCGGGATCACCAGATCGAAGCGTTCCGAGATTCCGATGCGAATGGTGTCGATCGGTGGCGAAGTCCGGCTGAACGGTTCGGCCCGGAACCAGTGCCCGTCGACGTGGATGGTGTGGATGTCGTTGGTCGCGCCGACCAGGCTGCGCACGACTATCGGATCACCGACGTACGCCTGAAGCATCGGCGTCGCCGGGTCGCCGTGCTGGTGGCTGCTGAACAGGAGCGATGGATCGCCGGTGCGGGCGTCGGGCCCGAGTGGTTCGGCGCGGAGGTTGAACGACGAGCCCGATGACCGCCCGACGTGGGTGATCGGATTGCCGTCCTGCGTGAACAGGGCCAGCTCCCGGAAGCTCCCCTTCAAGTCGGTGCCGACCGGCTCGGTCGTGTGGATGTCGGCAATGGCGCCGCTGTCGAGCGGAGCGCCGGTCTGGGGGTCGGTCCACGTGGCGCCCGGAGGCTCGGCCACCAACGCTCCGAACAGGCCGTGCTGCCAGGTGGTCAACGCGTTGACGTGGTCGTGGAAGTAGGACGTGCCGAACTGGGCGTCGGGATACCAGCGGTAACGCACGAACTCGACACTGACGACCTCGCCGGCATCGTGCGAGTTACGCAAGGGCGTCGAGAGCGTCAGCCGGCTGCCGTTGATGGCGACAATTCGTGCCGCCTCGAAGCTCTTGTCCTGGTCGGCCCCGACGCCCACCAGTGTCCCGACGTGGAAGCGGGCGGCGTGGCCCACGTCGACCTGGTTCGCCCCCGCCGGGGTCGCGGACGCGAGTGTCTCGCCCTCGGCGCGGAACGGGCGCACCGTCTGCTCGTAGTTGAACCCGGTGTCGACACCGTCGCTGGCCTGGACGTCGAACTGGACGAAATGCACGTGCAGCCCGACCTTGCTGAACGACACGTCGGCGGTGTCGGGCAATTCGTTGCGCAGCAGCACGTCGACGCAGTCCTCGCCCGCGTTGGCCCGCAGCGCCAGCGGCACCTGCAATCTCGGGTCACGGCGCGCCGCGTCCTCCTGCGATCGCAGCACGTACAACTCGCCCGTCGGGTCGACCAGGTTGTCCTTGCTGTTCAGCGTGACCGCGGTGCTGATGGCGTTGATCGCGAACTGTCTCGGCCTGGTCCCGGTCGGACAGAGGCTGGTCGGACCACTGGCGCCGGGTGGCGGTAGGTCGCCGCCGGTCGGCGTGGGATCGAGGAATGGCGCCGGGCCGTGGTTCGGTGCAAACGGCGGACGTTTGGCCAGATGGGGATGGAGGAACGGGTAGGCCAGGCGGCCGGTGGTCGGGTCGAACAGCAGCGGCCGCCGTTGGGCGGCGTTCGACGAGTGGTACGCGACCCATGAACGGGTGTCGTCCGGCTCTCCGAGGTACACGCCGGCGGCGACGGTCCAGTCGAGGACAGAAGCGTCGTCGTCGTTCGGGACACCCGGCGGCGGTAGTTGCCGGTCGATCGCTTCCTGCTGCGCGGGGGTCAGGCCGTTCGACGGGACCGCGGGCCGGACCGACTGCTGTTGGTCGGGCAGCCGCTGGAGTGGCGGCATCAGGTCGGTCGATGCCACGCCGTCCTGCAACGTGTTGTAGACGCGCCAAACCCCCCACATGCCGGAGAAGTAGTGCTGGGCGATGTGGCAGTGGTACAAGAAGTCGCCCGTGCTCTGCTGACACCCACCGCTGCCGCACTCGTCGGTCACATCGAAGGTCTCCGACGGTCCGAGTGACTGGCTGTCGGTGCGCTCGGAACGCTGCGGTACCAGCGGAGGATGCTTCTGGAGGCCGGCAGCGAGGTTGGTCGGCTCGACACCGGGTTGACGGCGCCAGCGGATGCTCCCGCCGTGGACGTGGTGGACGTGGAACACCTCCGACCCGGCGTGCACCACCCGCTGCTTGACCGGGTCGCCGAGGTACGACCGCATCGTAGGCGTCGCCGGGTCGCCATACGCGTACGAGCTGTACTCGAGCGATTCGTCGATTCGGCCGGTCGCCGCCAAGCCCAGGCGGAGCCGGTTCAAGAACGGCTCGCTGCGGTAGTTCAGGGCCCGGCCGTCCGGCCGGTAGGCGTGGGTGATCGGGTCCACCTGGGGCACCAGCCCGCCGCTGCCGTCTGTGATGAACTCGTTCTCATTGCCGATCTCGTGGTAGTCGAGGACGAACTCGCGGAAGTTGGCGCCCGTCTGGGTCTGCACGATGGCGTCCCACCCCGTTTCCGTCGGGCGCTCGGTGCGGGGGTCGAGCCAGGTCGACCCGGGCGGCTCCACGATGAGATTGCCGAACAATCCGTGGTTGGTCAGGGCCCGCTCGTCGGGGCCGTGGCTGTGGAAGTAGTGGGTGCCTTCGGGCTCATCCTCCGGGATGCGCCACTCATAGCCGACCGAACCGCCGGACTTGGCCAGCGCGCCGGACTCCGATGCCACCGCCGGCCGGCCATTGGCCGCCAGCGTCCACGACGAGCCGTGCAGGTGGATGCTGGCCGGCGCGCCCGGGATCTCATTGGTGAAGCGGATCCGCAGGCATTCACCCGGCCGGGCCCGAAGAGTGAGCGGTTGGATGGCATCACCCTGCAGACCGAGTGAGATCGCCGGGTCACCCCTGCCGGCGCGCGCCGCGGCATTGCGCGCCTCCTCGTTGCGGACGCGGGCGACGTCGGACCGTAGGGCGTACATCCGGCCCTTCGTGTCGTGATCTAGATACCGGTTCAGGGTGATGTCGACGTTCAACGCCACCACGTCGTAATAACGGACGATTTGCCCGACCCGGCAGCGGCTGCTCGGTCCGACGGTCTCACCACTCGCGGGCGTCAACTTGAGCCCTTCGGAGTCCTCGTGACCTGACTGGTCATGGCCCACCGCGGAGATCGGCCGGGCCGAGAGGCCGGGGTGGGGGATACTGGCCGGCGCAATCGACGTCGGACAGTAGCCGCCTCCGCCGGCGGCGGCCACGAGTACGGGCAGGATGAGAACGGTGCGGAAGCCGCTCCGGCGCCAGTGGGCCCGAGGGGGCTCCCGCCGCATCGCCGGCAAAGTCAGCCGACCTTGACCGTGCCCTCCATGTTGTCGTGGATGAGGCAGCGGTAGGAGTAGGTGCCGGCTTTGGTGAACGTCAGCTTGTAACCGGACAGCGCGGGCGGGAAGGACAGCACCAAGCCTGAGCTGTGGAAGCCGGTGCCGTCCCATGTCCCGGCGTCAGCAATCGCCGGTGGCGGCGGCGGACCGCTCGGCGGAGGGCCATTCCCCCCCGCCGGTGGCGGCACCCCTGGACCCCCCGCTGGGGCACCCGCTTGCTGGTTGAAATGGGTGGTGCCGGGCTGCCGGGCCCCCTTGGCGCTCTCCGGTGCATTGAACGAGATGGTGTGATCACCCAGCACGATCCAGCTGACCGAACCGCCGACCGGGATCGAGACCGCCTTCGGTCCGAAGGCGTCGATCTGCCGCGTTCTGTACCGCCTGGGCGCCCGAACCAGCGAGCGCCACATTGGGCCCCTTGGGCAGGAAACCCAGATCCGGGATGGTACCGCTGGGCAGGGCGTCGATGGCGGGCTTGAGCTTGCTCAGGATGTCGGCGGCCTGCTGTGCCCCCTTGGCCTTCTGATCGGCGGCGCTCGGTCCGGTCTGCGACTTG
The DNA here is from genome assembly GCA_963792645.1 of uncultured Actinomycetota bacterium. Classification (GTDB taxonomy): domain Bacteria; phylum Actinomycetota; class Acidimicrobiia; order Acidimicrobiales; family Palsa-688; genus CAWBWS01. The sequence continues at coordinate 379,427 of CAWBWS010000004.1, read as the reverse complement.
TCGACGACGGTGATGGTGCCGCTCATCCCCTCCCGGTGGACGAGGCACATGTACTTGTAGGTGCCCGGCTTGGTCGCGTCGGCGATCTTGACCTTGAAGTCGGTGTCGGCCGACAGCCATCCCGAGTTGTAGTAGCTCTGGGTGCCGTCGAAGTCGGGCTGCTTCTGCTGGTCCGTCGCGCAAGCGTCGGCCTTCGGCGGATCGGTCCCGGCCGGAAGGAAGCACGACACCGCGGCGGCCTGGACTGCGTCCCCCGGTCCCTGCGGGAACAGGTTCGGGAGCTTGGCGTCCTCGGGCGGGGGGGGCGCGTTCTGGTCGTTCGGGTTGGACTTGGTCACCGCCGCGTTGGCCAGCGTGCCGAGCGTCACCGTGTGTGGTTCACCGTTGTCCTGGAGCTTGAAGTCGACGGTGTCGCCCGGGTGCGCCGTCAGCTCGGCCGGGAAGAATGCCGTCAACGAGGTCGCGACATCGGACGACTTGTGATCGACCTCGACGGCGTATGTCCTCGCGCCGCTCGCCCCTGTCGTGGCTGTCGTGGCCGTTGTGCTCTTGCTGCTGCATGCCGCCGTCATGACGACAATCACCGCAGCGATGCCTGCGTAGCGCCTCACAGGAACTCCCCCTCGCCAATCTCTCCCACCGGTAGGGCCGTTTCTTTATCACATGCAGCGACGACCTGCTCGGTAGTTGAACGTTGAACGCCGGTAGCCGCCGCGGCCGGTCGCGGAGGACGCCCGGGCGGGCACGAGTTGTGCGTGGATCACCGAGACGGTCATGGCCTCAGGCGCCGGCGGCTACCTTCCCGGGGCGGTGGTGAGTGTGGCGGCAGCAGACGAGCGGCGCCACCGGTCCGGCGCGGAGCGCCTCTGGGGCGAGTCGTGGCTGTTCGACTTTGCCACGCCGGACGGTTCGATGGGCGGTTACGCCCGCCTCGGGCTGTACCCCAACCTCGGAGTCGCCTGGTGCTGGGCCGCGCTGGTCGGCCGGGCCCGGCGCCTGGTCACGGTGTGCGACCACGACATCGAGCTGCCGCGGGGCGCCGATCTCGAGGTGCGGGGTCAGGGCCTGTGGGCGGCGGTGACCTGCGAGACGCCGCTGGACCACTGGTCGATCGGCCTGGAGGCGTTCGCGGTCGCCATGGATGACCCGGCCGAGGTGTACCGCAGCGGCTGGGGGGACCGGGTCGGCCTCGGATTCGACCTCGAATGGGAGGCCGCGGCCGGCGCCTTCGCACCGGGCGCCGCCGGGTACTACGAGCAGTCCTGCCGGGTCCACGGCGAGATCCTGGTCGGCGAGGAGAGTCTGGCGTTCGACGGCGTCGGACGACGGAGCCATCGCTGGGGCGTGGACGACTGGTGGAGCGCGGCGCGGCGCCAGGCGTCGGGCACATTGGAGGACGGCACCGCCTTCTGGGCCCGTGACGGCGAGCTCGACGTGGCGCTCGGCCAGGACGGCCTCCCATTCGCCGGCACGGTGGCCCTTGCGACGTTGTCGCTCGAGATCACCCCGGTCGCCCACGCGCCTCTGGCCGTGGACGAGCCCGGGTCCGCCCCGCCCGGCCGTCGCTCGCGCCTGGCCCGGAGCCTGTGCCGCTACCGGGCCGCTGATGGCCGGACCGGCGCCGGCTGGCTCGAATGCCTTCAGCCGTCCGGTCCGTTGGAGAGTTGACCGTGCCATGACACGGTCAACTCTCCAACCACCAGCTCCTGGTAGGCGGCATCGGCCGATCCGTCACCGCCCCCTGCGTCAGCGATCGACTCCAGCTGGATCTCGTTGGGGCACACCGCAGAAGGCGCGGGCCCCGGAGTGCCCCGACGCTGGTAGACCATTGGGGTGGCCCGCTACCTGAGCAACGAGTGGTTCGACTCGATCGGCGCCGCCCCCTCCTCGCCCACCGACCCGGCGGACACGACGGCCCTGGTCCTCCAACACGTCATCACCGGTGGCCCGGATCGCGGCGAGAGCCGCTACCACGTGCGGATAAGCGCCGGCCGCGCCGTCATCGTCCGCGGACTGGCGTCCGACCCCCCGCCGGCGGTCACCTTCACCGAGGACTACGAGACCGCGGCGGCGATCGCCAGCGGCGAGCTCACAACCGAGGCCGCCCTGCTCGCCGGACGCATCCGCGTCGCCGGCGACATGGCGTCTCTGGTATCCCGCCAGTCCGAACTGGTCGTCGCCGACCACGTCCCGCCCGCGGTCCGGGCCTCCACCGCCTACTGATGCCCGGTCTCCCGCGATCCTCGCCGGGCTGGTATCCCGACCCCGGCCAGCCGCACCCCGCGGCGGCGCGCATACTGCGCTACTGGGACGGCAAAGGGTGGACCGACCGCCGCCGCCCGCAGCCGGTGCTCACCACCCTCGACATCAGTGGGTTGACCGCCACCGCCGTGACCCAGGAACGCCGCGCCATCGAGCGCCCGGTCCGGGCCGGCGAGTTACCGGCGCCGGCGCCGGCGCCCGCCCCCACCGCCGAGATCAGCGCCTCGTCGACCAAGGCCCAGACCCAGGATGCGCCGGCCCGGCCCGCCGGGCCCGCGAGCGGCGATGAGCGGCCCGGGACGGCACCGCCGACGGCCACCGGCAGCAACCAGGGTCCGCCCGCCCCGCCCGACCTCACGGGAGGCAGAGGAGGCGGCGGCAACGGCGACGAAGAGCCCGGCGCCCAGGCCAGGTCGCGGCGCAAATGGTGGTTCCTGGCGGGCGTGGCGGTGCTGTCCGCGGTGGCCGTCGGTCTGGTCGGCGTGGCGCTCAAGCCGAAATCGCCCGGCCCCCGGGTGCTCACCGACCAGCACTTCGTCCAGCTGGCCAACCAGGAATGCAGCAGGACCATGAAGAACCTGCGTCCACCCGACGGTGGCCCGCTCGGCAGCATCCAGACACCGGCGCAGGCCGCCACCCAGATCGATGTCGCGGCGTCCGGGCTGGACAGCCTGGCCACCCGTCTGGCGGCCATCCCGGCGGCCGAGGCCGACAAGGCCTACCTGGCCTCCTGGCTGGACGGCTGGCACGGGTTCGCGGGGGTCGGGCACTCCTACGCCGACTACCTGCGCCAGCACGGGGCCAACCAGAACCAGCCTCCCGCCATGCTCGAGAAGGGCGCCCAACTGGCCCGGGCGACCGACAATTTCGCCAAGGCCAACGGGCTCGTCGACTGCACGTTTGCCGTCGTTCCGCTCATGGATCCGAGCAGCATGTAGGGCTTGTCGGCGCGGCACACGACGACCGGCTGGAGTAAGGTCGAAAGATCGTCCAGCTACTACTCGGAGGAACCCGCGTGACGCTTGCCGAGGTGATCGACGACCATTTCCTGATCCGGTACCGGTCTCTTCTGGACGCTGAGGACAAGGCGTTCGATGAGTTGGAACATGCCTTTGAGGATGGCGATCGAGCCCACTTCGAACAGGACCTCTGCGAGTGGCGATCGGCCATCCAGCGCAAGCTCGACTACCTGCACCGCCTGGGTGTCGTGATGCCACCCGTCGTCGCCATCTGAAGACATCCGCCTGAAAGCACCCGCCGAGCCGCGACCTCAGCCGATGCCGAGCAGGCCGAGGTCGTGCACCGTGTCGCGCTCTTCGATCAGCTCGGCCACCGAGGCGTCGATGCGGGCCCGGGAGAAATCATCGATCTCGAGGCCGCCGACCACCTGGTAGAAGCCCCCCGACGTGGTCACCGGAAAGGACGAGATGAGCCCCTCCGGCACGCCGTAGGAACCGTCCGAGGGCACGGCCATGCTGACCCAGTCCCCGGCCGGTGTGCCCGCCACCCAGTCCCGCATGTGGTCGATGGCGGCATTGGCCGCCGACGCCGCGCTGGACGCGCCCCGGGCGGAGATGATGGCCGCCCCCCGCTGCTGCACGGACGGTATGAACTCCTTCTCGATCCACGCCGGGTCCCCGACCACCTCGGCCGCGGGAACCCCCCCGACCGTGGCATGGAACAGGTCGGGGTACTGGGTGGAGGAGTGGTTGCCCCAGATGGTCATGTGGCCGATGTCGGTCAGCGCCCGGGCCGCCCTGGCGGCCAGCCGGGCCTTGGCCCGGTTGTGGTCGAGCCGGGTCATGGCGCTGAACCGCTCGGGACCGATCGCCGGGGCGTTGCTCATGGCGATCAGGCAGTTGGTGTTGGCCGGGTTGCCGACGACCAGGACGTGCACGTTGGGCGCCGCGTTCTCGGAGAGCGACCGGCCCTGGGCGGTGAAGATGGCCCCGTTGGCCGACAGCAGGTCACGACGCTCCATGCCCTGGGTCCGGGGCCGGGAGCCGACCAGCAGCGCGAAGTTGGCGTCGCCGAACGCCCGGCCGGGGTCGTCGGTCGCCTCCACGCCGGCCAGCAGTGGAAAGGCGCAGTCCTCCAGTTCCATGACCACACCCTGCAGCGCGCCCCGGGCGGGCGGGATCTCCAGCAGCTGCAGGATCACCGGCTGGCCCCGGCCCAGCATGGCGCCGCTGGCGATCCGGAACACCAGGCTGTAGCCGATCTGCCCGGCGGCGCCGGTGACCGCCACCCGGACCGGCGGGGCCGGCATCAGAGGCGCTCGACGATGGCGGCGGCGAACTCCGACGTCCTCACCTCGGTGGCGCCCTCCATCTGGCGGGCGAAGTCGTAGGTGACGATCCGCTCGGCGATGGTCGCCTCGAGGGCCCGGACGATGTCGTCGGCGGCCGGCTGCCATCCCAGGTGCTCGAACATGAGCACCCCCGACAGCAGCATCGACCCCGGGTTGACCTTGTCCTGGCCGGCGTACTTGGGCGCCGTGCCGTGGGTGGCCTCGAAGATGCCGTGGCCACGTGACATAGTTGATATTGGCGCCCGGGAGCGATGCCGATGCCTCCGACCTGGGCGGCCAGCGCGTCGGAAAGGTAGTCACCGTTGAGGTTGGTGGTGGCGATCACGTCGAATTCCGCGGGGCGGGTCAGCACCTGCTGCAAGGTGATGTCGGCGATCGAGTCCTTGACCAGGATCCTGCCGCCGGGGTCGCCTCCGCAGTCGTCCCAACTGACGGCGACGTCGGAGAACTCCTCCCGCACCAGCTCATAGCCCCAGCTCCGGAATGCGCCCTCGGTGTATTTCATGATGTTGCCCTTGTGCACGAGAGTCACGGATCTCCGCTTCCGCTCCACCGCGTAGTTGATGGCGGCCCGGATCAACCGCTTGCTGCCGGTGACCGAAACCGGCTTGATGCCGACTCCCGAGTCGGGGCGGATGTCCCAGCCGAACTCGCGGTGCAGCAGCTCGATGAGGCGCTTGGCCTCCGGTGTGCCCTGCTGCACCTCGAGGCCGGCGTAGATGTCCTCGGTGTTCTCCCGGAAGATCACCATGTCGACCAGCTCGGGGTGCTTCACCGGGCTGGGGACGCCGGTGAACCACCGGATGGGCCGCAGGCAGACGTAGAGGTCGAGGACCTGGCGGAGGGCGACGTTGAGCGAGCGGATCCCGCCACCCACCGGCGTGGTGAGCGGGCCCTTGATGCCGATCAGGTACTCGCGGAAGGCGTCGACCGTCTCGTCGGGCAGCCACTCGCCGGTCCCGTCGAAGGCCTTCTGACCGGCCAGCACCTCCATCCACGCGATCTGCTTACCGTGCTTGGCGGCCGCCGCGTCCAGCACCAGCTTCACGGCCGGCCAGATGTCGACGCCGGTCCCGTCACCCTCGATGAACGGGATGATCGGGTGGTCGGAGACCTCGAGGGCGCCGTCGGCGGTAAGAGTGATCTTGTCAGCCATAGTGGCGGTCGAGCCTAATGGGCGTCGTTGGCGTCGCCACCTCGACGGTCGAGCACGGCCTCGGCGTCGACGATCTGATAGGCGTATCCCTGCTCGGCCAGGAAGCGCTGCCGGCGGGCCGCGAACTCCTGATCATTCGTGTCGCGCGCCACGACCGCATAGAAGTGGGCCTGGCGGCCGTCGCGCTTGGGGCGCAGGATCCGGCCCAGCCGCTGCGCCTCCTCCTGCCGGCTGCCGAAGGTCCCCGACATCTGGATGGCCACGCTGGCCTCGGGGAGGTCGATGGAGAAGTTGGCGACCTTGGAGACCACCAGACCCGGGACCTGGCCCCGCCGGAAGGCGTCGTAGAGCTGCTCCCGTTCCCGGACCGGCGTCTTGCCGGTGATCAACGGGGCGTCCAGGCGCTCGGCGACGGTGTCCAGCTGGTCGAGGTACTGGCCGATCACCAGGGTGGGCTCGCCCCGGGCCAGCGCGTCCCGCCACAGCGCCTCGACCACCGCCAGCTTGCTGCGGGCGGTGGCGCCCACCCGGTAGCGCTCCTCCGGCTCGGCCAGGGCATAGGTCATCCGCTCCTCGTCGGTGAGGGTGACCCGGACCTCGGTGCAGATGGCCGGCGCGATCCAGCCCTGGGCCTCGATGTCGCGCCACGGGGCGTCGAAGCGTTTGGGGCCGATCAGGCTGAACACGTCGCCCTGCCGGCCATCCTCGCGGACCAGGGTGGCGGTCAGTCCCAGCCGTCGCCGGCTCTGGATCTCGGCGGTCATCCGGAAGACTGGTGCCGGGAGCAGGTGGACCTCGTCGTAGATGACCAGGCCCCAGTCCTCGGCCGAGAACAGCTCCATATGCGGGTGCAGACCACCTCGACGGGTGGTGAGGATCTGGTAGGTGGCGACGGTGACCGGCCGGATGTCCTTGCGCTCCCCGGAGTACTCGCCGATCTCGCCCTCGGTCAGGCTGGTCCGGGCCAGCAGCTCGGCCCGCCACTGGCGGGCGGCGACCGTGTTGGTGACCAGCACGAGGGTCCGGGAGCCGGCGGCGGCCATGGCGGCCGCCCCGACCAGGGTCTTGCCGGAACCGCAGGGCAGCACGACGACACCGCTGCCGCCGGCGAAGAACGCCTCGACGGCCTGGCGCTGGTAGGGCCGCAACTCGAAGCCGTCGCCCTCGTGCAGCACGATGGGATGGGCGGCACCGTCGACGTAGCCGGCGCGGTCCTCGGCCGGCCAGCCGATCTTGAGCAGCATCTGCTTCAACCGGCCCCGCTCGCTGCGGGGGATGGCGACGGTGTCGGCGTCGATGCGCGGCCCGACCAGGGGGGCGATCGCCTTGGCCCGCAGCACCTCCTCGAGCACGGCCCGGTCGGTCGTGCGCAGGACCAGCCCGTGGACCGGGTCGACCTCGAGGATCAGCCGTCCGTAGCGGGCCATGGTCTCGGCCACGTCGATCAGCAGGCCCTGCGGCACCGCGAAACGGGAGTACCGCAAAAGGGCATCGACGACGCCTTCCGCGTCGAGGCCCGCGGCCCGGGCGTTCCACAGGCCGAGCGGCGACAGCCGGTAGGTGTGGATGTGCTCGGGCGAGCGCTCGAGCTCGGCGAAGGCGGCGATGGCGGCCCGGCAGGCGGCCGCGTCGGGGTGGTCGACCTCGAGCAGCAATGTCCGGTCGGACTGGACGATCAGCGGCCCATCGCTCACCCGATCAGGAGCTCCTCGGCCGCGGTCAGCACCCGGGCCCACTGGATGCGGTGGATGGCAACCGTCCTGAGCTGGGAGTCCTCGGGGATCTCGACCGTCGCCTGGCGGCGATCGATGTGCACCAGCGCAGCGTTGACCTGGTCGGGCCGGCCCTCGCCGTTGGTGTACTCGATGCGCACCAACCAGTTCTCGTCATAGGCCTGCTGCAGCAGGTCACGGATCCCGGCCGGATCCTTCACGATGGCCACCGGCCGGGGCAGCTCGTCGGGATCGTCGACCAGGTAGGCGGCCACCAGGTCGTTGAACGGGTCCAGCGGAGGCGCGTGATACGGCCGCGGGCTGACCAGTGGCACCTGCCGGAGGGTGGCGACGATCGCCGCTACGTCGGCATCGGGCGCCGGTGGGGCGACCGGCGGCCGGACGCCGGCCGGGCGCCGGGAAGGGGGCGTGGCCCGCGGTCGCTCGGGGCGGCGGACCACCAGGCCCCCGTCGGACGCCTCTTCGGCCGCCAGGTAGCCGGCGGCGCGCAGCGCGGAGGTCACCTTGGCCTGGTCCACCGAGCTGATGAGGACACCGGGGGCCAGCCGGCGCAAACCCAGGCGCGCCGTAGCCTTGGCCTGCAGCACCTCGGCGATCAGTGACGGATCATCGGAGCGCAGGTAGGACAGGGCCCGTCCCACCCGCAGCCCGCCGTAGCGCCGGCCCAGGTCGGCCACCAGATAGCTGAGCGGTTGGGGCACCGTGTTCCTGGCGTGCCGGTCGAGCCAGGCGCCGATCTGCTCGGCCGTCCGGCCGGCGTCGAACGCCCGCACCAGCGATGGCGGGCTGAAGCGGTACACGGTGGCCGCGCCGGTCGATTCGACGTCCGCCAGCAGGTCGAGCTCGGTCCGCACGTCGGGTGCGAGGATGCCTGCCGCCACCGCCGTCAGATCGGCTTGGACCACGAAGTCCGCCACCACCGAAGGGGCCCGGGCCGCCAGCGCCTGGGCTGCGGAGGCCAGCTCTCCGGCGACAGCCAGCCGCCCGGCCAGGCTGAGAGATCCCGTGGCGACCAGGCCGAGCAGCTCGGCCTCGGCGATCACCAGGCTCACCGGGGTCGGCGGGCTGCCGTCCCATACGGCCGGTTCGGCCCAGGTGGCGGCGGCGGCCAGGGTCTCAGCGGTCGCAGCCGCCTGACCAGCCGGGAGCTCGGCCAGCACCGCCAGCACGGCGTGGCGCTGGGCCGGGGCCAACCCGCCAACGCGGCCGGCGAGGGGCCGGACCGCGTCGGCCGCCAGGTGGTGGCCGCTGTCGATCCAGGCGCCGACGACCGCGGCCCAACGATCACCTGGACCGGCAGCCAACCACTCATCGAATGCCCGGGTCGGGAGCACCTGGTCGGGCTGATCGACGCCGGCGTGGCCGAATCCGATCATGCCGGCGACGAGAGCCAGTTCGATGATCCGGGCCGTGGCGTCCTCATCGCGGCCGACGGCCGCCGCCATCCGCCGGACGTCGCGGACACCCATCCCGCCCGACTTGAGCAACTTGGGCGGCGAGGACTCCCAGTCGAGCAGAATGGTGGCCAGGTCGGCGATCAGCCGCAGCCCGGCGTGGGCGGCGGCGCTGTCGACGCCCTCCGATGGCACGGCCACGGTGGCCACGTCGGGCCGGCCGAGCGTGAACCCGGGGAAGAGCTGGTAGCCGCGCAGGGCCAGGCACGCCTCGCCGGGCATGACCGCCTCACCCCATTCGGGAACGGCGATCAGGCCGCGGTTGACGAGCCAGCCGGTGGGCGAGCGGTCCTCGGCCCGGTACCAGTTGCCGAGCGGGATGGTCGGCGGTCCGGCGGCCAGTTCGGCCGCCAGCTCGGCGGCGCCCGGCGGAGCCCCCTTCAGCGCCTCGGCCACCACTTTGGCGTCGCGCAAACCGTCGGCCAGCGCCCTCAGGGTGTCTGCCCTGGTGCGGCCCCGGCCGACACCGAGCCGCCGGGCGATCCCGGCCAGGTACTCGAGCGGGAAGTTGCTGAACACGGTTTCGGCAGGAGGGCCGAGCCCGGCGGGGAATCGCAGCTGCCAGAGGGCGCCCACCAGCCAGATGGTCTCCTCGTCGACGATGTTGACCAGGGCCAGGTCCTCCAGCCGGCGCAGCGGTGCGTTCAGCGCCTCGGGCTCGACCTCCGGGCCGAGGATGGCGGCCAGCTGTCTGACCCCCGCCGGGTGGTCCAGGAGGCAGAGCGCCTCGACGACGTGGCGGTGGGTCCGATCAAGGGTTCGAAAGCACGCGTGGACGCTCGGCCAGGCCGCGGCCCGGCCGGCGAGCTCGGCAAAGCTGCTCGGGCGGGGCTGGGCCAGGTCGGGTCGGGCCGCCAGCAACCGGACCAGTCGATCGTCGTCCAATGCGGCCAGGACACGGTCCATCAGGGGGCCGGGATGGCCGGAGCTCAAGGCAAGCCCAGGCTGGAGTAGATCTCGCGGGTGGCGTGGGAGCGGTTCAAGGTATAGAAGTGCAGCCCCGGCGCCCCTTCGGCCAGCAGCTTCTCGCAGAGCTCGGTGGCCGCCTCGATGCCGGCCCGACGCACTGAGTCGGGGTCGCCGGCCCGCTGCAGTCGCTCGACGAGGGCGGGTGGCACCGCAGCCCCCATCTGGGCCATGCGGTCGATGGAGGAAAGGCTGGTGACCGGCATGATGCCGGGAATTACCGGCTTGTCCATACCCCGCACCGAGATGGCCTCGACCAGGTCGAGGTACTCCTCGACCTCGAAGAAGAACTGGGTGATGGCGAAATCCGCCAGCCTCATCTTCTGCACCAACCGGTCGCGGTCGACGTGCAGGTCGGCCGAGCGGGGGTGGCCGGCCGGGTGGGCGGCCACCCCGATCGAGAACCCGCCGATGGCCCGGGCCAGCTGCACCAGCTCGATGGCGAACTCGAGCTCGCCCTCGATGGCGTCGGCATCGGTCGGCGGGTCACCTCCGAGCGCCATCAGATTGCACACCCCGGCCTTGCGGAAGTTGACGAGGATCTCCGCCAGCTCGAGCCGGGTGTGGGCAACGCATATGAGGTGCGCCATCGGCGTCAAGGTGGTGGTCTTGAGCATGCCGGCGACGAGGTCGTGGGTCCGGTCCCGCGATGAGCGGCCGCCGCGGTAGGTGACGGAGACGAACGACGGTTCGAGGGCCTGCAGCTCGTAGATGGCCTTGGCCAGCACCGCCTGCTCGGCGTCGGACTTGGGCGGGAAGAACTCGAACGAGAACGTCCGGCCGGCGGCCAGTAGATCAGAGATCCTTGCCATGGTCCCCCAACGTACGGCGCTCGGCGCGGTCAACGGTGTTACGCAGGAGCATGGCGACGGTCGTGACGCCGACTCCGCCCAGGCGCGGCGTGATCCAGCCCGCCACCTCGGCGCACGATTCGTCGACGTCGGACAGCAGTCGCCGGCCCTCCCAGGTGATGCCACCACCGACGACGCAGGCGCCGGGGCGGATGATGTCGGGGGTGATCATGCCGGGTACCCCGGCCGCGCCCACGACGATGTCGGCCCGGCGGGTGTACTCGGCCCAATCCTTGACCCCGGTGTGGACCACGGTGACCGCCGCGTTGGCGTGCGGCTCCTTCAGGGCCAGCAGCATCGACAGGGGCCGCCCCAGGGTGGGGCCGCGCCCGACGATGACCGCGTTTCGACCCTCGACCGGGACGCCGTAGTGGGCGAGCATGGCCTGGATGCCGGCCGGCGTGCAGGGCCGCGGTGCCGGGGCTCCCAATGCCAGCAGGCCCAGGTTGACCGGGTGCAGGCCGTCGGCGTCCTTGGCCGGTTCGACGGCCAGCATGGCGGCATTGAAATCGAACCCCGGCGGCACCGGGTTCTGGATGATGAATGCGTCGACGGTCGGGTCGCCGTTGAACGCCGACACCGCCTCGAGCAGGTCGGCCTGGGTGGCGGTGGCCGGCACGTCCTGATGCAGCGAGAGCAGGCCGTACCGCTCGCACATCTCGTGCTTCTTGGCGATGTACCCCTTCGACGCCGGGTCGTCGCCGACCAGGATGGTGCCCAGTCCCACGGTCCGGCCCGCCGCCGCCAGCTTGGCGACCCGCTCGCCGACATCGGCGTAGACCGCATCCGCCACCGGGGCGCCCGGCATCATGACCGCAGCCAGCGGTGTTGACTGGACCATCAGTGCTGGAACTGCCGTTCGCCGGTGAGGACCATGGCGATGCCGTGCTCTTCGGCCGCGGCGATCACCTCGTCGTCGCGCAGTGATCCGCCGGGCTGGATGACCGCGGCCACGCCGGCCGCGGCCACCGCGTCGAGGCCGTCACGGAACGGAAAGAAGGCGTCGCTGGCGGCCGCCCCGCCCTTGGCCCGCCCGGCGGCCCGCTGCGCGGCGATCTCACCGGGCGTGACCCGGTTCTGCTGGCCGCCGCCGATGCCGACGGCCATGCCGCCGGCGGTCAGCACTATGGCGTTGGACTTGACCGCCGCACAGACCCGCCACGCCAGCTCGAGGTCCCGCCACTGCTCCTCGGTCGGGACCACGGTCGTCGCCACCGTCCAACCCGGGCGCCCGGTGGCCAGCCGATAGGGCTCCTGGACCAGCCAGCCGCCGCTGATCTGACGCAGGTGGAGCCGGTCCTCGGCGGGAGCGGGGGCGGAGAGCACCCGCATGTTCTTCCGCTTGGCGCCGAACAGTTCGAGTGCCCCCTCGGTGAAGTGCGGGGCGATCAGCACGTCGGCCTTTGGATTGTCGATCAGGTGTCGGGCCACCGTCTCGTCGACCGGGCCGGAGAGGGCCACGATGCCGCCGAACGCTGACATCGGGTCGCCCTCGAACGCCCGGTCGTATGCGTCGAGCGTGTCGCCGGCCACCGCCGCCCCGCACGGGTTGGCGTGCTTGACCACCACCGCGCCGGCCGGCCCCAGGTCCGCCAGTTGGTGCACGAGCCGCCAGGCGGCGTCGGCGTCGTACAGGTTGACGTAAGACAGGGCCAGGCCACCGTGCTGGACGACGTCGTCCCACCAGCTGTGCCGGCCCGTCTCCCGGTACCGGGCCCCCAGCTGATGAGGGTTCTCCCCGTACCGCAGCGGCTGGGCCTGTTCCAACGCCAGATGGATGGTGGGTGGGAGTTTTCCACCCTCAGTGTCGGACTCGAGCGAATCGAACCACGACGCAATGGCGGCGTCGTAGGCGGCGGTGTGGGCGAACGCGGCGCGGGCCAGCCGGCGGCGGGTCTCGGTCGCCAGGCTGCCTTCGAGCCGCAGCTCGTCGAGCACCGGTCCGTACTCGGCCGGATCGACGATGATGCCGACGTGGGCGAAGTTCTTGGCCGCCGCCCGCACCATGGTCGGGCCGCCGACGTCGATCAGCTCGATGGACGGCTTCGAGCCGAACGGGTACAAGTTGCAGACCACCAGGTCGATGGGCTCGACCTCATGGGCGGCCAGGTCGGCGACATGGTCGGGTTTGGAACGGTCGGCCAGGATCCCGCCGTGGATCTTGGGATGCAGGGTCTTGACCCGGCCCCCGAGCATCTCGGGCGCCGCGGTCACTGATTCGACGGTGCGGTGCTCGATACCCGCCTCGGCCAGGGCCCGGCTGGTGCCGTCGCTGGCGATCAGGTCGTGGCCCAGGGCCACCAGCGCCTCGGCGAAGCCGACCAGACCCGTCTTGTCGTAGACGGACAGCAGCACCCTCATGGGCTGACTTCCTTCTGTTGGGCCTGTTGGGCGGCGATGAAGCGGGCGATGGTCTCGGGGTACAGACGGCGCTCGACCGCCTTGATGCGCTCGTGCAGCGAGTCCTCGGTGTCGTCCGGCCTGACGGGGACCGGCTGCTGGGCCAGGATGGGCCCCTCGTCGACCTCCAGGCTGGCGATGTGCACGGTGCAGCCGGTGACGTCGACGCCGGCGGCCAGGGCGTCGGCCACCGCGTGCCAGCCCTTGAAGGCGGGGAGGAGGGCGGGGTGGGTGTTGAGGATCCGTCCCGGGTAGGCCTGGTGGACGGGTGCGGCCAGGATGGTCCCGAAGCCGGCCATGGCCACCACGTCGATCTCATGGCGCTTGAGGGCGTCCACGATGCGGTGCGTGTAGGCCACCCGGTCGAAGGCGGCGTCATAGGACTCCCGTTCGACCAGCTCGGCCGGGACGCCCGCCGAGGTGGCCACCTCGGTCGCCTGGCACGGCCGGTCGACGATCACCACCGCGACCGGCAGGCCGGCATCGAGAATGGCGGCCAGGTTGGTGCCGGCGCCCGATGCCAGGATCCCGAGTCTCACGGTCCGACGCTACCGAGCCCGGCCACGACAACGGCCATCAGTTCCGCCGCCTCGGTGGGATTGAGGGCCACATGGACGCCCGCCGCGTTCAGGGCGTCCATCTTGACCTGGGCCGTTCCCTCCGAACCCGACACGATGGCGCCGGCGTGGCCCATCTTGCGGCCCGGCGGGGCCGTAACTCCAGCCACGTAGGCCACCACCGGCTTGGTCATGTGCTGGGCGACGAAATCGGCGGCCTTCTCCTCCTCGGACCCGCCGATCTCGCCGATCAGCATCACCGCTCCGGTCTCAGGGTCGGCCTGGAAGGCAGCCAGGCAGTCGAGGAATGTCGTACCTGGGACCGGGTCGCCCCCGATCCCGACGCACGTGGTGACCCCGATCCCCTTCTGCTTCAGCTCGTACAGCGCCTGGTAGGTGAGGGTGCCCGAACGGGACACGATCCCAACCGGCCCGCCGGCCAGGGCGATGTCGCCGGACGTGATGCCGATGTTGGTCCGGCCCGGGCTGATGATCCCGGGGCAGTTGGGGCCGAGCAGCCGAGTGTCGGGGTAGTCGCGGCGCAGGATGTTGAATACCCGGGCCTCGTCCTGGGTCGGTATCCCCTCGGTGATGCACACGATGAAACCGGTGCCCGCGGCGGCGGCTTCGAGGATGGCTCCCGGCGCCCCGGCCGGTGGGACGGAGATGAAGCTGGCGTCGGCCCCGGTGGCGGCCCGGGCCTCGGCCACCGAGTTGAAGATCGGGATGCCGTCGACATTCTCGCCCCCCTTGCCGGCCCGGACCCCGCCCACCACCTTGGTGCCGTACGCCCGGTTGCGCAACCCGTGGAAACGGCCCTGGCCACCGGTCAGGCCCTGGACGATGACCCTGGTGTTCTCGTCGACGAAGACGCTCATGCCTGGACCCCCCCCGCCAGAGAGACGGCCATGCGGGCCGCGTCCAGCATGGTCGGCCGGCTGCGGACCCGGTCGGACTCCACCGTGCGCAGGATGGCCCGGCCCTCCTCGGCGTTGGTGCCGTCCAGCCGGATCACCATCGGCGCCCGGATCTCGACCCTGTCGAGAGCAGCCACGATGCCGTTGGCCACGTCCTCACCCCGGGTGATGCCGCCGAAGATGTTGACCAAGATGGCCTTGACCTTGGGGTCGGAGTTGATGACATCGAGGGCGTTGGCCATCACCTCGGCGCTGGCGCCACCGCCGATGTCGAGGAAGTTGGCCGGCCGGCCGCCGACCTGGTTCACCACGTCACAGGTGCTCATGGCCAGGCCGGCCCCGTTGGCGATGATGCCCACCTCCCCGTCCAGCCCCACGTACTGCAGGCCCAGCGACCGGGCCAGTCGCTCCCGATCGTCCAGTTCGTCGATGTCGCGGAACTGGTCCCATTCCGGGTGGCGGAATGCCGCATTGTCGTCCAGGGTGACCTTGGCATCGAGGGCCAGCACCCGCCTATCGGGTGTCAGGATCAAGGGGTTGATCTCGACCAGGTCGGCATCGCCCTCGACGTAGCAGCGGTACAGGTTGAGCAGGATCCCGATGGCGCCGTCCCGGGCGTCGGCGTCCAGGCCCGCCTGCTCCACCAGCTGCCGGGCCCCGGCCTCGGTGAGGCCGACCGACGGGTCGACCGGTAACCGGGCGATGGCTTCCGGGTGCTCATCGGCCACCTCCTCGATGTCCATCCCACCCCGGGCCGACACCAATCCGAGATGGGCCCGGGCGCCGCGATCCAGGGTGAAGCTGGCGTAGTACTCGCGGGCGATGTCCGAGGCCCGCTCGATCCAGAGCCGCTTCACCACGTGACCCCGGATGTCCATGCCGAGGATGTGGCCCGCGTGCTCCTGCACCTGCTCGGCGTGGCCGGCCAGCTTGATGCCGCCGGCCTTTCCCCGCCCGCCGATCTGGACCTGGGCCTTGACCACTACCGGGTAGCCGACCTTGTCGCCGACGGCGACCGCCTCCTCGACGGTATCGGCGATCCCCCCCTCCGATACCGGGATGCCGAAGCGAGCGAAATACTGCTTGCCCTGGTACTCAAACAGCTCCATTGGACCGCTCCTCGTCGGTGGTGTCCCGACCGTCGTCCAGGGTCGTCTCCAACCACGAACAGATCGATGCCAGAGTGGCCCCGGGGGCGAATATCTCGACGACGCCCAATGCCTTCAGAGCGGCCACGTCGGGCTCGGGGATGATCCCGCCACCGAAGACCAGCACACCGTCAGCTCGTCGCCCGGCCAGGGCGTCGATGATCCGGGGAAAGAGCGTCATGTGCGCCCCCGACAGGAACGACACCCCCACCGCGTCGGCGTCCTCCTGGACGACCGTCTCGACGATCTGCTCGGGCGACTGGTGCAAACCGGTGTAGATGACCTCGAACCCGGCGTCCCTCAAGGCCCGAGCGATCACTTTGGCGCCCCGGTCGTGGCCGTCCAGGCCGGCCTTGGCGACCACGACTCGATAACGCCGGCGCACTCCCGTGATACTACGCAGGTGCCCGACCCGCCCCGTCGCCGGACGACCCTCCTCCTGGTGTCGGTGCTGGCCGTCCTCACGGCCATTCTTGTCGTCGTCTTCGTGCTGCGCCTGGCCCGCCAGCCGGGCGCCAGGGTCAACCTGGGCGATCAGGAGTTCGTGGTCGGCAGGGCGACGGTGTTCGCGGCCCAGATCAACCGGACCGGTCCCCTGATCTTCCCGCCGCCCCGTGGCACGCTCGTCCTCTATTTGCAGCACCTGGGTTCCGACCCGGCCCACGGCTGGCTGGCGTTCTCGGCCCATCCGCCCGACGAGATCAACGCCCGGTGCGTGGTGCGTTGGCGGCCGGCGAGGCGGGACTTCATCGATGACCGCGACCACTGCCGGGGCGCCGTCTACCCCGCCGATGGCGCCGGTCTGCCGCAGTATCCGGCCCGGGTCGATCCGGGCGGTCAGCTGATCGTGAATCTGCGCCACGACGTCGGTACCACGCCACCGGCGCAGTAGCCCGGGTGGCCCGGTGTCGCGGCCGCCACCGGGCCACGCACCATAATGGCTGTCATGTACGGCGCCGGCTCGCCCAGCGGCGGAATCCGCCGGCTCGGCGCCCTGGGCCGGCGCTCACCCCGCGTCCTGCTTCTGTCGGCGCTGACGGGTCTCATCACCGGCGCCGGCGTGGCGCTGTTCGACTGGTTCACCCGCGATGAGCTCCTCTCCAGGATACAGCGGGCCCCGGTCGGGGCCCAGGCGGCCGGCCCGCTGGTCGGGCTGCTGCTGGCGGCGGCCATCCTCCGCTGGGTGGGCCACCGCGCCACCCCGCCGACCTCGGACGAATACATCCGCAACTTCCACGAGCGCGACCGCCGGCTGCCGCTGCGTGCTGCGCCGGCCAAGCTGCTGGCCAGCGTCGCCACCCTGGGCCTCGGCACCCCGCTCGGCTACGAGGGCCCGTGCATCTACCTGGGGGCGGTGACCGGCAGCGCCATTCAGCGCCGGCTGTCCCGCTGGTTCTCGCGGCAGGACATCAAGGTGCTGCTGGTCGCCGGAGCGGCGGCCGGGGTGGCCGCCATCTTCAAGGCCCCGGCCACCGGCGCCCTGTTCGCTCTGGAGGTGCCGTACCAGGAGGACCTGGCCCGGCGCATGCTGCTGCCGGCGCTGATCGCGGCCGCTACCGGGTACGTGACCTTCGCCGCCCTGGCCGACACCACCCCCTTGCTCCGGCTCCAGGGTTCACCGCGGTTCGACCTGACGGACCTGGGTGGGGCTGTCGTCATCGGCGTAGTGGCCGGCGGCGGCGCCCGGGCGTTCGCGGCCATGATCAGGGGAGCCAAGAAGCTCTCCAACCGGCTGAACCCGGCCGGTCGGGCCCTGCTCGGCGGCGGTGTCCTGGCCGGCCTGATCCTGGCCGCCCGAGCGTTGAGCGACCAACCGCTCGCCATCGGCCCCGGGTATGTCGCCGTCCGCTGGGCGACCGACCCGACCCACCAGGTCGGGCTGGTAGTGGGCTTGCTGGCCATTCGCACCCTCGAGGTCGGGGCGGCCGTTGTCGGCGGTGGCGTCGGCGGCCTGTTCGTCCCGTTGGTGGTGGAAGGCGCCCTGATCGGGCGGCTCTGCGGGTCGGCGTTCGGGCAACCCGGTGGCTCGCTCTTTCCCGTGATCGGGATCGCCGCCTTCCTCGGCGCCGGCTACCGCGTCCCCTTGGCGGCCGTGATGTTCGTCGCCGAGACGACCGGCCGGCCGGAGTTCGTCGTTCCCGGGGTGATCGCAGCCGTGGCCGCCCAGCTGCTGATGGGCCGGTCGTCGGTCTCGCCCTACCAGCAGGCAGCGCGGGCCGGCCACCTCGAGCGCCGGTTCGGGTTGCCGCTCTCCGACGTGGTCAGGACCGACATCCACACCGTCCCGCCCGATGCCACGCTTTCGGAGCTCTTCGCCCAGCACCTGGTGGGACGCCGCCAGACCTCGGTTCCGGTCGTGGAGGGCGCCGGCTACCTCGGTACGGTGCGCCTCGAAGAGGTACTCGACGTGGCGCGCCAGGACTGGGGTGAGACCGCGGTGAGCGACGTCATGCGTACCGACGTGCCCGGCGCGCCGTTGACGTGGAGCCTCCGCCAGGCGCTGGCCCAGATGGATGAGTCGGATGTGGACGAGCTGCCGGTACTGAGCGCCGACGGCGGGTTCGTCGGAGTCGTCTCGTCGGTCGACATCCTGCGGCTCGACGAGATCCTGGAACAGGCGACCGAGGATCGAGGTGACCTCGGGGTATGATCAGACGCCTGAGGGTACTTGGGTGGAAGTACCCCACGGTGGTGCTGTGCGACCGCAACCTTCCCTCATGACCACTCGTTGACCCCAGACCGATATCGTCCGTCCGCATCGAGCGGTGTACTCGACCCCCCGGGACAAGGGCGGTACGGGCGCACCGGCGACTTCGGAACGGGGCGCGGGCAGGGCAGCCAGGCCTGGGCTCCGGGCGACGGACGCCCGGCCGACCGGCAGCCGGCCGAGCTCCGCGGTCACATCCGCCGCTGGCCCCGCCGGGTGCTGATCGGTGCCAACGTGCTGGTCGCCGTCATGCTCATCGGCGCCGGCACCGTCTACGGCTATGCCAACTGGCGCTTCGCCCAGATCAGGAGGATCCTTCTGCCGCACATGTCCGGCGCCGGCAGCGCCGGTGGTCCCATCAACATCCTGGTGGTCGGCAGCGACACCCGGGCCGGGCTGACCGGGGCCGATGCCGCCCAGTTCGGGTCGGCGCAGGCCGTAGCCGGCGCCCGTTCGGACACCATCATGCTGGTCCACGTCGACCCGGCCTCGACCAAGGCCACCCTGCTGTCGATCCCGCGAGATCTGTGGGTCCAGATTCCGGGGAAGAGCTTCCAGCAGCGCATCAACACCACCTTCGACACCGGCCCCGACCTGCTGGCCCAAGCGGTGGAACAGGACCTTGGGATCCCCATCAACCACTACGTCGAGGTCAATTTCGAGTCCTTCCGCCAGGTCGTCAATGCCGTCGGCGGCATCAACGAGTACTTCCCGACTCCGGCCCGCGACGCCTTCTCGCTGCTCAACATCCCCAATCCCGGCTGCTACACGATGAACGGTGACAAAGCGCTGTCGTTCGTGCGGTCCCGGCACTACGAGTACAAGGTCAACGGGCGATGGGTCTCCGAGGCATCGAGCGACCTGGCCCGGATCAAGCGCCAGCAGACCTTCATCAAGAAGGTCATCAGCAAGGCCCAGGGGTCGGGCCTCACCAACCCCATCGCCCTCAACAACATCGTCGGCGGCGTCACCAACAACCTCACACTGGACAAGGGGTTCAGCCGGAACCTGCTGCTGTCCCTCGCCAAGCGGTTCCGCTCCCTGTCACCTGACACCCTGCCCACCGCCACGCTGCCGACCACACCGGCCCATATCCAGGGCAACGACGTCCTCCTCCTCGACCAGCCCAAAGCCCAGCAGGCCATCAACGACTTCCTCGGCCAGAGTCAGGCGGCCCCGCCGACATCTTCGGGACCATCGACCGCCCAGCCGGGCGAGGTGCGCATGAACGTGCTCAACGGCAGTGGCCGCGGCGGCGAAGCGGCCCAGGCGGCGACCGGTCTGCAGCATCTTGGCTTCAACGTGGTGAGCAGTCACTCGGCCAACAACTTCAGCTACCCGTCGTCGATCGATCCGGTACCTCCCCGGATCCGAGGCCAAGGCCCAGCTGGTCGCCAAGGCGATCCAAGGGCCGACCCAGCTCCAGGCCGACTCGACCATCCAGGGTGCCGACGTCGAGCTGGTCACCGGCCAGTCCTACCGAGGCATCACGACCACTCTGATCACGGCCGGGACGGCCACCACCCGCCCGGCCACCAGCGGCTCGAGCGCCACCACCGCCCCGGCCACCCCGCCGGCCACGGCGTTCGAGCTGCCCGGCGCACCCGCCGGCTTCGTCCCGCCGCCCTGTTAGCGACCGGTCCCGGCCGGTCCCGGCCGGTCCCCGCCGCTCCCCGCCGCTTCCCGCTGGTCGGTCGCCCCTTCCGTAGTGACGCGACAAACAGGGCACCGGCGCCTCATTTGTCGCGAGTTCCGCTGCGGTGGGCCGACGCCGGCCCGTCAGGCCCGCTTGAGCGGGGCCAGCGACAGGTCCAGTCGCTTCTCGCCCACCGAGGGAAAGCGCACAGTGGCCTCAGCCTTGTCCCCCGCGCCAGCTCACCTCGAGCACCACGCCCTCGCCCCACTTGGCATGGACCACATCGTCGCCGGCCCGCAGCCCGAGTCCTTCGGCCCCGGCCCCGGTCTGGACCGGGGAGGCCTTTCCCCGCCTGATAGCCGCCTCGACGATGCTGTCGCGGCCCCGGACAGGCCCGGCCGGACCCGGCGCCGCGACCGAGCCGGTTGCGGCCGCCGGCCGCGGACCGGACCAGCGTCTCGGGGATCTCCTTCAGGAACCGGCTGGGCGGGTTGTACTGGGTCTGGCCCCACAGGCTGCGGCACCAGGCGTGGGACAGGTACAGCCGCTCCCGGGCCCGGGTGATGCCGACGTAGGCCAGCCGGCGCTCCTCCTCGAGCTCGTCGGGGTCGCCCAGGGAGCGCAGGTGGGGGAACACCCCGTCCTCCATGCCGATCAGGAACACGGCGGGGAACTCCAGACCCTTGGCCGTGTGCAGGGTCATGAGCACGACCTTGGAGTCGTCGTCGTCGATCTCGTCGGCGTCGGCCACCAGGCTGACCTGCTCCAGGAAGCGCGTCGAGGTCGTCGGCCTCGCGGGCCGCGCCCGACCAGCTCGGCGATGTTCTCCAGCCGGCCGGCGGCCTCGACGCGTGCTGCTCGGCCTCCAGCTCGGCCCGGTAGCCGGTGCGGTCCAGGACGGCCTCGAGCACGGCGGCCGGGCCCCGCCGGGCCGCCGGCGCGAGTCGTCGCCGTCGCCGCCGGCCATCGGCCCGCAGGTCGGCCAGCAGGGCGTTAGCAGGTCCCGCGGATGCCGCCCAGCGCCTTGCCGGTCACGCCGGCCGCCTCGGCCGTGGTCGAGGGCCTCGGCCGAACGACACGCCGCGGGCCCGGGCCCAGGCGTCGAGCCGGGCGATCGCTGGTGTCGCCGACCCCGCGCTTGGGCACGTTGACGATCCGCTTGAGCGACACCTCGTCGGCCGGGTTGACGACCGCCCGCAGGTAGGCCAGGACATCCTTGATCTCCCGGCGGTCGTAGAACCTGGTGCCGCCCACCACCTTGTACGGGATGTTGCGCCGGACCAGCTCCTCCTCGACCGCCCGGCTCTGGGCGTTGGTCCGGTAGAACACGGCCATGTCGCCCCACGTGTACGCGGCCGTCGGCTGTCGTGCGAGCCGGCGTGCATCTCGCGACGCGACCCACGCCGCCCTCGTCGTGCTCGTCCTCGGCGTGGTAGCGGGTGATCAGCTCGCCGCCGACCTGCTCGGTCCACAGCGCCTTGGGCTTGCGCATGGCGTTGTTGGCGATGACCGCGTTGGCGGCGTCGAGGATCGTCTGGGTCGAGCGGTAGTTCTGCTCGAGGACGATCGACGGTGGCGTCGGGGAAGGCCTCCTCGAACTGCAGGATGTTGCGGATGTCGGCGCCCCGGAAGCGGTAGACCGACTGGTCGCTGTCGCCGACGACGCAGACGTTGCGGTGCTCGCGGCGCCGAGCATGCAGGACCAGCTCGTTCTGGGCCCGGTTGGTGTCCTGGTACTCGTCGACCAGGACGTGGCGGAAGCGGTGCTGGTAGTGGGCCAGCACGTCGGGGCAGGCCTGCAACAGGTTGACCGTCACGCAGCAGCAGGTCGTCGAAGTCCATGGCGCTGGCCGCCAGCAGCCGGCGCTGGTACTCGCGGTAGACCTCGGCGATCCGCCGCTCGTAGATGGTGCGGGCCCGCGGCCGCGTAGGTCTCGAAGTCGACCAGGTCGTTCTTGGCCGCCGAGATCAGGGCGTGCACCGTCGCGGGGCGGGAACTTCTTGGTGTCGATGTTGAGGTCCCGCAGCACGTAGCCGGTCAGGCGCACGGCGTCGGCCTGGTCGTAGATGGTGAACGACGACTTGTAGCCCGAGCCGGGCGGCGTCCCGCCGCAGGATCCGCACGCACGCCGAGTGGAAGGTCGACACCCACATCCGCTGGGCCACCGGGCCGACCAGGGCCGCGACCCGGCTGCGCATCTCGTCGGCCGCCTTGTTGGTGAAGGTGATGGCCAGGATCTCGAACGGCGAGACGCCCTGCTCGGCGATCAGCCAGGCGATCCGGTGGGTCAGCACCCGGGTCTTGCCCGACCCGGCGCCGGCGACGATCAGCAGCGGGCCGCCGGGGTGGGTGACGGCCTCCGCCTGCACCGGGTTGAGGCCGGTCGAGCAGGCGCGCTGAGTGGCCAGGGTCACGGTATCGGGCGGCATTGCCCAGCCCAAGGTATCGGACGCCTGTGACCGCCAGACTGACGACCGCCGGACCGATCGCCGGGCAGACTGACCGGCGCCGGGTCACGTCGTCAGTCCTACCCGACAGGTGCGATCGACGCAACTCTGGCGCGTCGAGCATGATGCAGCGCCATGGCTGATCAATCGTCTCCCCTGACCGCGGCTGCGGCCGGCACCATCGACATCGGCGGTGACCTCACTGTCAACCGCCTCGGCTTCGGCGCCATGCGAGATCACCGGGCCGGGCATCTGGGGACCGCCCAGCCGACCGCGACGAGGCCAAGGCGGTCCTGCGCCGGGCGGTCGAGCTGGGCGTCAACTTCATCGACACCGCCGACTCCTACGGGCCCGAGGTCAGCGAGACCCTGATCGCCGAGGCCCTCTACCCCTATCCCGAGGACCTGGTCATCGCCACCAAGGGCGGCCTGGAACGGCCCGGCTCCCAACCAGTGGACCGCCAACGGCCGGCCCGAGCATCTCCGGGAGCCTGCGAGGGCAGCCTCAAGCGCCTGCGGCTCGACCAGATCGCGCTCTACCAGCTGCACCGGCCCGACCCGAAGTCCCGCTGGAGGAATCGGTCGGGGCGCTGGTCGACCTCAAGGACGAGGGCAAGATCCGCCACATCGGGCTGTCCAACGTCACCGAGGAGCAGCTGCGCATCGCCGAGCAGCTGACCCCGATCGTGTCGATCCAGAACCGCTACAACCTGGCCGACCGCAACTCCGAACCGCTGATCGATGTGTGTGAGATTGAGACTCGGGCGTTTCTGCCGTGGGCGCCGCTTGCCGACGCCGACGAGGGGCCGACCAAGTCGATCGCCGCCAAATACGGCGCCACCACCCAGCAGATCGCCCTGGCCTGGTTGCTGGCCCACTCTGAGGCCATACTGCCGATCCCCGGAACCGGCAAGGTCGCCCACCTGGACGAGAACATCGCCGCCCTCGGTATCGAGCTGACGCCCGACGAGATCGAGACGCTGAACCACTTCACGTCCTAGCGACTCGTCGATCGGCCGGCTACTCCCACTCGATGGTGCCGGGTGGCTTCGAGGTCATGTCGAACGCCACCCGGTTGACGCCGGGCACTTCGTTGATGATGCGGCCGGAGAGCCGCTCGAGCACGTCGTACGGCAGCCGGGCCCAGTCGGCGGTCATGGCGTCGTCGCTCGTGACCGCCCGGATCACGATCGGGTAGGCGTACGTCCGTTCGTCGCCCATCACGCCGACAGTGCGCACGACCGGAAGGACCGCGAAGCTCTGCCAGAGCTCCCGGTACAGGCCGGCCCGCCGGATCTCCTCGGTCACGATGGCGTCGGCGGCCCGCAGTATCTCCAATCGTTCACGGGTGACGGTGCCCACGATCCGCACCGCCAGGCCCGGGCCTGGGAACGGCTGGCGCCACACGATCTCCTCGGGCAGGCCGAGCTCCTCACCCACCGCCCGCACCTCGTCCTTGAACAGCAGGCGCAGCGGTTCGATCAGTTCGAACTGCATGTCCTCGGGCAAGCCTCCGACATTGTGGTGCGACTTGATCCTGGCCGCATCCTTGGTGCCCGACTCGATGATGTCGGGGTAGAGCGTCCCCTGGACCAGGAAGCGGGCGTCGTCCAGATCGCCCGCCGCCTCCTCGAACACCCGGATGAACGTCTCGCCGATTACCTTGCGCTTGCGTTCGGGGTCGACCACGTCGTCGAGGGCGTCGATGAACCGGTCGGCCGCCTTGACGTGGACCAGGTCGATGGCGAACTGGTTCCGGAACGTCTGGGCCACCTGGTCGGCCTCGCCCGCCCGCATCAGACCGGTGTCGACGAATACACAGGTCAGCTGGTTGCCGATCGCCTTATGGACGAGGGCGGCGGCGACCGCGGAATCGACTCCGCCCGACAGGCCGCAGATGACCCGTTCCTGGCCCGACCTGAGCCCGGATGGCCTCGACCGAGGCCTCGATCACCGAGGTCATGGTCCACACCGGGCGGCACCCGCAGACGTCGTAGAGGAAGCTCTTCAGGATGTCCTGGCCCCCTTGGGTGTGGACCACTTCGGGGTGGAACTGGACGCCGTAGATGCCGCGGGCCGCGGTCCTCCAGGCGCGGCGACCGGCGCGTCGGGCGTCGAGGCGGTCCGGCTGAAACCATCGGGCAGCTGACCGATCGAGTCGGCGTGGCTCATCCATACGTCGAAGGTTGGTGGCACCTTGGCGAAGATCACCGACGGCGGTCCGGCCGACGACGCCAGCTCCAGGACGGTGCGGCCGTATTCGCCCCGCCCGGTGCGGGCGACCGTACCGCCCAGCTGCTGGGCGATGAGCTGGGCGCCGTAACAGATGCCGAGCACCGGGACCCCGGTGTCGTACATGCGCCGGATCGAGCGTCGGCGCGCCCTCGCACGTGGACCGACTTGGGACCCCCGGAGAGGATGACGCCGGCCGGATCGCGGGCCATGATCTCGGCCGCGGTGATGGTGTGGGGCACGATCTCG
The DNA here is from genome assembly GCA_963792645.1 of uncultured Actinomycetota bacterium. Classification (GTDB taxonomy): domain Bacteria; phylum Actinomycetota; class Acidimicrobiia; order Acidimicrobiales; family Palsa-688; genus CAWBWS01. Next base: position 354,401 of record CAWBWS010000004.1, on the reverse strand, counting down.
CTGTAGACGTGGGCCTCCCGGACCCGCCGGGCGATCAGTTGGGCGTACTGGGCCCCGAAGTCGACGACCAGGACGGTGTCAAAAGCGTCCACTCTTCCCGGTTCCTCAGTGGCTGCCCATGCCGATGCCCTGTGACCGCTGCAGCGACTTGCCCTCGGTCTGCAGGGCCGGTGCGACCATGACCTCGGCCTTCTGGAACTCCTTGACCGTCTCGTAGCCGCATGTCGCCATCGACGTCCGCAGCGCACCGAACAGGTTGAGGCGCCCGTCGTTCTCGTGGGCCGGCCCGACGAGAATCTCCTTGAGCGTGCCCCTGGTCTCGGTCCGGACCCGGGCCCCGCGCGGCAGCGTGGGGTGGAACGTCGCCATCCCCCAGTGGTAGCCCCGCCCCGGCGCCTCGACCGCGGCGGCCAGGGGCGAGCCGATCATCACGGCGTCGGCGCCGCAGACGATCGCCTTGGCGATGTCGCCGCCTGTGCCCATGCCGCCGTCGGCGATCACGTGGACGTAGACCCCGGTCTCGTCGAGGTGCTGGGCCCGGGCCGACCGGGCGTCGGCGATGGCCGTGGCCTGGGGGACACCGATGCCGAGCACGCCGCGCGTGACGTGCAGGCGTGGCCCGGGCCCGACGCCCACCAGGATGCCGACCGCTCCGGTGCGCATCAGGTGCAGCGCAGCCTGGTAAGAGGCGCAGCCGCCCACGATCACCGGGATCTCGAACTCGCGGATGAATCGCTTGAGGTTGAGCGGCTCGACCGTCTTGGAGACGTGCTCGGCCGACACCACGGTGCCCTGGATGACGAACAGGTCGAGCTCGGCGTCGAGCAGCACCTGGGCGTACTGAGCGGTCCGCTGGGGCGTGAGGGAGGCGCAGGAGACGACGCCGGCCTCCCGTGATCTCGCGGATCCGCTGACCGATCAGCTCGGGCTTGATCGGCTCGCCGTAGATCTGCTGCATCCGGGCGGTCGCCTTCTCAGTGTCGAGATGGGCGATCTCCTCGAAAAGGGGCTCCGGATCCTCGTAGCGGGTCCAGAGGCCCTCGAGGTTGAGGACGCCGACGCCACCGAGCCGTCCGATCTCGATGGCCGTGGCCGGGTTGACCACGCCGTCCATGGCCGACGCCATCAGCGGCAGGTCGAAGGTGAAGGCGTCGATCTCCCACGAGATGTCGACATCCTCGGGGTCGCGGGTCCGCCGGCTGGGAACAATGGCGATGTCGTCGAAGCCGTACGCCCGGCGCCCTGACTTACCCCGCCCGATTTCGACCTCTGCCACGTCCTGTCCTCCGACGCTCAAGTCCCACGGGTGAAATCAACAGCCTACGCCGCCGGCCGCACCCAGCGGTGCGTGCCGGTACGTGGTCAGGCTCCGGCCGAGGGGACCTTGATGACGCCGGTGGCGATGAGTAGCAGCCCGACCAGGCCCAAGATCACCGAGATCCAACACCAGGTCCTGGCCCGGTCGGTGGCGCGCAGACCGCGGTCGACCTCGCCCGCGGCGAAGCGCCGGTTGGCGACGACGCTGTAGATGACGGCCACGATGCCGCCGATGGGGTTGAAGAAGATGGTGCAGAGAATGGCCCAGATGAGGTAGTTGGGTCGGGAGCCGTCGCGGCCGGACCGGGCGAGGGGGCGCGGGCGGGGCGCGGCCGGCGGTCCGGGCGGAGGCCACTGACCGGGCGGCGAAGGTGGAGTGGGCCACTGGCCGGCCGGCGGGTGACCGGGGGGCGGTGGGCCCCACTGGCCGGACGGCGGCTGACCGGGCGGCGGCTGACCGGGCGGCGGTGGGCCCCACACGCCCGTTCCGGGCGCCGGCGGCGGCCACGACTGTGGCGTGGTCGGAGGCGCCCACGGATGCGGCTGCGGCTGGGTGGGCGGAACTGGCGGCGGCGAGGGCGGTGGCGAGCCTGACGGCACCGGCCAGGGCGGCGGCCAGGTGGGTGTCTCGGGCGGGGCGGGCCAGGCCCCGGGTGTCGGCGCCGACCAGGGCAGGGCCTCGATGGCAGCGCGTCCTTCGCCGACGGTGGCCGGAGCGGGCTGGGGCGCCTGGGGCCCGATCGCCGCGGCCGCCGGCGCGGCCGCGGCCTCCTCGGTGACCGCCGGCACCTTCTCGCGGGCCGGGGGTGGGGCCAGCGATCCCCGACAACGGGTGCAGCGCTCGGTGTCGTCGGGATTGATGGTCCCGCAGCGAGGACAGATCATGTCGGGCCGAGGCTACCTGGGCCGCTGGACTGTGAACGGACGGGCGTTCGCCGGGTATCCGATCCCTTGTCGCCGCGCCGGCCATGGCCGTCCGAGCCGGTTGCGCGCGCCATGACGCGCTCAACTCGACAACGGATTCCGGGCGCCGGTTACCGTCGGGCCGATGCGGGGCCTCGGCACGATCGTCAACGTCACGACCGTGCTGATCGGCAGCGCCCTCGGGCTGCTCGTCGGCCCCCGGCTCCCCGAGCGGATCCGCGAGATCGCGCTGCAGGGCGTCGGCCTGATCGTCATCGTCCTCGGGATCTCCGAGGCCAGCAGCAGCGGCAACCTGGCCTTTCCGCTGGCGTCGATCGTGCTGGGCGGCGTGATCGGCGAAGTCCTTCGCATCGAGGATCGGTTGGAGACGCTCGGCGAGAGGGTCCGCCGCCTGGTCGAAAGGCGGCGCCCCCCGGCGGGACCCACCGCCGCCGCCGCTCCCGCCTCCACGTTCGTCGAGGGTTTCGTCACCGCCACCCTCATCTTCTGCGTCGGACCGCTGACCCTACTCGGGTCCATCTCCGACGGGCTTGGCAACGGGGCCCAGGTCCTGTTCGTGAAATCCGCCCTCGACGGCACCGTCTCAGTGCTCCTGGCGTCAACCCTCGGCATCGGAGTCGCGCTCAGTGCGCTCAGCGTCGGTGTCGTGCAGGGCGTGCTGACCTTGGGCGCCTCGGCCCTCGACGAAGTGCTGACCCACCGGATGATCGTCGAGACCACCGCCACGGGTGGCGTCATGGTGCTGGCCATCGGGTTGCGGCTGCTGGAGATCACGCGGGTCCGGGTCGGCTCGTTCCTCCCCGCCCTGGTCGTGGCCCCGGTGGCCGTGGCCCTGTTCGCCCGCTGAGCCGCCGGCGAACCCGCTACGCCATCAACACCAGCTCGAGCAGCTGGCGCAACATCCACGCCGTGGCCCCCCAGACGGTGTCGCCCTCCACCTCGAAGAAGCTGATCGCCCGGTACCCGTTGCCGGGAACCAGCCACTGCTCCTCCCGGTAGACGCCGGCGGAGACCAGTTCGGCAAGGGAGACGTCGAACGCCCGCTCCACCTCGGCCGCGCATGGCGCCAGCACCGGACGGACCGCCAGCACCCCGACGAACGGCGTGATCACGACCTGGCCCTGATAGGTGGCCAGCGGTGACAGGGTGCCGATGATCTCGACGTGCTCGGGGTCGAGCCCGATCTCTTCCCGCGCCTCCCGCAGGGCAGCCGTCACCGGGGCTTCCCCTTGTTCCAGACGGCCACCGGGGAACGAGACCTCGCCGGTGTGGGAACGCATCGTCGACGAGCGCCGGGTCAGGATGACGTGGGCCTCGCCGGCCACGTCGAACAGCGCGCACAGGACGGCGGCCGGGGCGCCGACCGACATCCGGCGGCCGGCGGCGCCGGCCACGATCGGCTCCCGCGGCAGCGAGAAGGGGGCGGCATCCGGGCCCCGCCGGGCCATGGCCTGTCGCACGGTGTCGACCGTGATGTCGTGGTGCCGGGCGGGCGGCAGGTGGGCCCAGGGTGCCAGGCCACCCGGGCGGAAGTCGTCAGGGCGAGGGATGCGCTGGCTGCCGCCCCGGCGGCCGCCGGCCACGTCGAGCTCGTCCCCGGCCATCAGCCGGGTCAGACGATTGGAGTCCAGGACTCCGCCGCTTGAGGGTCGACCGGCGCCGACACCTCGGCAGCCGGATCGCCGGCCAGGTCCTCCAGCAGCAGCCGGAGCCCGCCCGTCTTGAGATTGGCCATGACCCGCCCGGGTGTCGACTCGCCCCGTTCCCACTCCATCCACTGGGCGAGGAGCTTGCTCGGGTCGGGCATCGGTCGGTCCATGCGGCAAGACTACGGCGATGGCTGGGTATTCAGGAACTCCACTCGAGGCGAAACTGGGTATCCGGGAGGGTCACCGGGTGGCGCTGCTGGCCGCGCCACCCGGCTTCGTCCTCGCCCTGCCCGACGGGGCCACGACCACCACCCGACTGTCCGCCCACCCCGACGTGGTGCTGTTCTTCACCACCGAACGGGCCCGGCTGGAGAAGTGGATCGACCGGCTCGGACGGGCCATCGCCCCAGCCGGCGCGGCGTGGATCGCGTGGCCCAAACGGGCGGCCAAGGTGCCGACCGACATGACCGAGGACGTGGTGCGCGAGGTGGCCCTCCCCCGCGGTCTGGTCGATACCAAGGTGTGCGCCATCGACGAGGTCTGGAGCGGCCTGAAGCTGGTGTGGCGGCGGGACCGCCGGCTCAACGGCTGAAGCGAGGCCGGCCCGGACCGCGACGAGGCCCGGACCCCCTGACGGGAATCCGGGCCTCGTTCGACCGGGCCGGAAGGCGCAGTGACAGCAGCTACATCATGCCGCCCATGCCGCCCATGCCGCCCATGCCGCCCATGCCGCCCATGCCGCCGCCGCCGCCGGCACCCGCCGACTCGTCGTTCTTCTCGGGCTTGTCGGACACCATGCACTCGGTGGTGAGGAGCAGTCCGGCGATCGACGCCGCGTTCTGCAGCGCGGAACGGGTGACCTTGGCCGGGTCGATGACGCCGACCTTGACGAGGTCCTCGTACTCGCCGGTCGCCGCGTTGAGGCCGATGCTGCCGGTCTCACGCTCGACCTGCTGCACCGTGACGCCGCCTTCGAGACCGGCATTGAGAGCGATCCACTTCAACGGCTCCTCGAGCGCCTTGGCCACGATGCGGACCCCGGTGGCGACATCGCCGTCGAGGCTGGCGGCCAGCTTCAGCACCGCCGGCTTGCTCCTGATGAGGGCGGTGCCGCCGCCGGCGACCACGCCTTCCTCGATGGCCGCACGGGTGGCGGAGAGGGCGTCCTCGATGCGGTGCTTCTTTTCCTTCAGCTCGACCTCGGTAGCCGCGCCGACCTTGACGATCGCCACACCACCGGACATCTTGGCCAGCCGCTCCTGCATCTTCTCCCGATCCCAGTCGGAGTCGGTCTGCTCCATCTCCTTGCGGATCTGGGCGATGCGGGCCTTGACGTCGGACTCGGCACCGCCACCATCGATGATGGTGGTGCTGTCCTTGGTGACCACGATCTTTCGGGCCCGGCCCATGAGGTCCAGGGTGGCGTTCTCCAGGCGGAGACCCACATCCTCGGAGATGACCTGCCCACCGGTGAGGATGGCCATGTCACCGAGCATCGCCTTGCGGCGGTCACCGAAGGCCGGGGCCTTGACGGCACAGGAGTTGAACGTGCCGCGGATCTTGTTGACCACCAGGGTGGCGAGGGCCTCGCCCTCGACGTCCTCGGCGATGATCAGCAGCGGCTTGGCCGTCTGCATGACCCGCTCGAGCACCTTGACCAGATCGGCGACGGCGCTGATCTTGCCGTTGCAGATGAGGACGTAGGGGTCCTCGAGCACGCATTCCTGGCGCTCCTGGTCGGTCACGAAATACGGCGACAGGTAGCCGCGGTCGAACTGCATGCCCTCGGTGAACTCGAGCTCCATCCCGAAGGTGTTGGACTCCTCGACCGTGACCACGCCGTCCTTGCCGACCTTGTCGATGGCGTCGGCCAGTACCTCTCCGATGTTGCGGTCGGCGGCCGAGTTGGCGGCCACCTGGGCGATCTCGGCCCGGTCGTCGACTTCCTTGGCCTGCTCCTTGATGCTCTCGACCACCGCCTTGACGCCGAGCTCGATGCCCTTCTTGAGGGCCATAGGGTTGGCCCCGGCGGCCACGTTGCGCATGCCCTCCCGGACCAGCGCCTGGGCCAGCACGGTGGCGGTGGTGGTGCCGTCACCGGCGATGTCGTTGGTCTTGGTGGCCACTTCCTTCACCAGCTGGGCGCCCATGTTCTCGAACGGGTCGTCGAGCTCGACTTCCCGGGCGATGGTCACACCGTCGTTGGTGATGGTCGGAGCGCCGTAGCTCTTGGCCAGGACCACATTGCGGCCCTTGGGGCCGAGCGTCACCTTGACGGCGTCGGCCAGCTTGTTGACACCCGCCTCGAGCGCCCGCCGGGCGTTTTCGTCGAACTTGAGGATCTTGGGCACTACTTCAGCACCTTGGCCAGGACGTCGCGGCCGGTCAGGATCAGCAGGTCCTCGCCGTCGACGACGATCTCGGTGCCCCCGTACTTCGAGTACACGACGGTGTCGCCGACGGCGACATCGAGGGGGATGAGCTCACCGGTGTCGGAACGACGACCGGGGCCGACCGCCAGGACCTCGCCCTGCTGGGGCTTCTCCTTGGCGGTGTCAGGAATGACGAGACCGGATGCCGTCTTCTCTTCGGCCTCGTTCTGGCGTACGACGATCCGATCGTCGAGGGGCTGCAGATTCATGGGTGGTGCGCCTCCGTAGGACACTTAGCACTCTCACTGGACGAGTGCTAACGATACAGACCTCCCGGCCGGACTTCAACCGGGGGCCGGAATCACTTGATCAGACGGAGGTTCACGGGGTACCGGTAGGTCTCCCCCCGATTGGCGGCGATGGCCGCCATGATCGTGAACACCACCCCGGCGACACCCGCGGCCAGGAGGGTGAAGATCCCGATCACCACGAAGATGAGGATGAACGAGACGACGATGGCGATGAAGAACGTGATGTGGAAGTTCAGTGCCTCGACGGCCTGATTCCGGACGTAGGCGCTCTCCTTGCCCTTGGTGAGCATGATGATGAGCGGGCCGATGATGGAGAGCACGAAGAAGCTGAGATGGGCCAGCATGGCCCACGTGCGGTCGTCCGATGAGGTCCAGCCGGGCGGCGGTTGGGGCTGCCCGTAACCGGCGGGATAGCCGGGCGGGGGTGGCTGCCCGTACGCGGCGGGCGGCGGCGGATAGCCGGGCGGGGGCGGATATCCCTGGGGCGGGGGTGGGTACCCACCCACCGGTCCGGGGGGCGGCCCGAAGGCCGCCGGCGAGCCCATCGGCGGGCTGCTCCCCGCCGGCGGTACGTCGTCATCGCGGGGAGTCACGTCACCACCCTGATCCATGGTCAGCAGGGTATCGGTGTCGCTAGACGAAGGGCAGGTGCAGGTTGGGCTGGGCGCCACAGTCCAGCGGGGTCGGGCCGTCGGCGACCAGCCGGTACCACGCGGTGGCGCCGATCATCGCCGCGTTGTCCGTGCAGAAGGCGAGTGTCGGCAGCAGGGCGGCGATCCCGTCCGACTCGCAGGCTTCGAGCACCCGGAGCCGCAGCGCGCTGTTGGCCGCCACCCCGCCGCCCAGGCAGATGCCTCGGGCCCCGATCTCTGACGCCGCCCGGCGGGCCTTGGTGACCAGCACGTCGACCACCGCCTCCTGGAACGACGCCGCCACGTCGGCCACCGAGGTGTCCGGATGCTTCCGAACGTGGTTGATGACGCTGGTCTTGAGGCCGCTGAACGAGAAGTCGTACCCCTCGTCACGCATGGCCCGTGGGAAGCGCACCGCCTCCGGATCGCCGTCCATCGCCACCCGGTCGATGGCCGGCCCACCGGGGTAGCCCAGACCCAGGTACCTGGCGACCTTGTCGAACGCCTCGCCGGCGGCGTCGTCGATGGTCTGGCCCAGCAGCCGGTAGGCGAACGGGAAGCCGCCCCGCGGCGCCGACTCCATGGCCACCAGCAGGGTGTGGCCGCCCGAGACGAGCAGCACGACCACCGGCAGCGCCAGTTCGGGCTCCTGGAGGAAAGCGGCGTGCAGATGGGCCTCCATGTGGTTGACGCCCACGAACGGGAGGCGCCAGGCCAGCGAGTAGGCCTTGGCGGCGCTCACGCCGACGAGAAGTGAGCCGATCAGGCCCGGGCCGACGGTCGCGGCGATCGCGCCGAGATCGCGGCTCTCGACGCCCGCCTCGAGCAGCGCCTCGGCCACCACCGGGGTGAGCAGTTCTACATGCGCGCGACTGGCCACCTCGGGAACGACGCCGCCGAAGCAGGAATGCAGGTCGATCTGGCTGCTGACCACCGACGACAGCACGTGGCGGCCGTCCTCGACGACCGCGGCGGCGGTCTCGTCGCATGAGGTCTCGATGGCGAGGATCTTCATCCCGCCAGCCGGGTCACCCGGCGCCCGGCTCGATCACCGTCGAGCCGGGGATATCGGTCTCGATTGCCGCCAGCCGAGCCGCGTAGATGTCGGTGTCGACGTCGTTGGCCCACATGATCAGGGCGTCTTCGTGGGTCTCGGCGTAGTAGTTCTTCCTCACCCCGGCCGGCTCGAAGCCGAAGCGCCGGTACATGGCCTGGGCGCTCTCGTTGCTCATCCGGACCTCGAGGGTGACACGGGCGGCGCCCCGCTCCTTGGCGGCGCGCATCAGGTTGAGCATCAGCCGCGTCCCGATCTTGTGCCGGTGCCACACCGGGTCCACCGCCATGGTGGTCACGTGGGCGTCGGTGTCGGCCATCATCAGGCCGCAGTAGCCCACCACCGTCCCCGACACCCGGGCCACCCAGTACGCCCGGGTGTGGCGCAGGTTCAACTCGCTCATGAACAGCGGGATCGACCACGGGCGGGGATAGACCTGGGACTCAATCCGCAGCACCGACCTCAGGTGGCGGCGGCGCATGGGGACCAGGTGGACCTCGAGCGCCTCTCCGGTGGGGTCGACGTCGCTCACCCTCGAGGCCATCGCTACCGGGCCTCTCGGGACGACGGGGAGGACGACGAGGTGGACGACGACGGCTGGACGCCGGCCCGCTCGGACCAGTTGATGCGGACGTCCGCGGTGCGCAGGTACATGGGCCTCAGATCGCCGGGCTGGACGAACTCCTCCCGCAGGGCCAGCGGATGCGCCAGTTCGAGGAGCACATCGGCCGAAGGGTAGGCGTCACCCGGGCCTGCCACCTCGACGTGGCTGATCGCCTCGAACTGGGCGGCGTAGCGCCGCGCGCCGTCGCCCACGGCCAACGTCTCCTCGGCCCGGGCCATCAGTTCGGACGCCACTTCGTCGGGCGGGCTGACCCGGTACTCGGTCACCCGCTGCACGCCCGCCGGCACCGTCCGGTACAGGGCCCAGAAAACTTCGCTTCGCCTGGCATCGATCACGCTGGCGATCACCTTGCCGCCGCGCCGGTGCGGAAAGGCCAGCAGATCCAGGCTGACCAGCCCGACCATCGGCACACGGAGCGCCGAAGCCAGCGCTTTGCCGGTGGCCACTCCGACCCGTAGCCCGGTGAACAGCCCGGGCCCGAGGTCGACCGCGATCACGTTGACCTCGTCGAGCCGCACGCCGGCCTGCCGGCACACGAAGTCGATGGCCGGGGCCAGGGTCTCGGCGTGGCGACGGCCCTTCAGGGCGCGGAAGGAGGCCAGCGCTCCCTCGTTGCCGCCCAGCGTGCAACCGACTGCGGCGGTCGACGACTCGAGCCCGAGGATGATCATCCGCCGTTCCCGGCCGCGGTGATCCCGGCCGCAGCGGCCCCGGTCGTAAGTGCGCGGCGCACCGCCGGCAGCCGTCCGGCCCACCGGGGACCCACTGCGGCGACGGCAACCATGCGCTCGTCGTCGCCGTCACCGAAGTCGAGGCGGACCTCCAGGTAGTCGGGCAGAAGAACCGGCGCCGCCACCTCCCCCCATTCCACGACCGTGACCGCCCCATCGAACAACTCGGCCAGCCCGAGGTCGACGATCTCCTGGAGGTGCTCGAGGCGGTAGACATCGACGTGGACCAGCCGCACCAACCCCGGCGCGTCGTAGCTGTGCACCAACGTGAAGGTCGGGCTGGTCACCGGTTCGGTGATCCCCATGGCCCGGGCCAAGCCCTGGGTGAACGTGGTCTTGCCGGCGCCCAGCTCGCCCCCCAGCAGGATGACGTCACCTGGAACGAGCAGCGGTTGCAGCCGGGCGGCCACCACCTGGGTCTCGGCGGGAGACCGCGACGTCACCCGCAGAGGCGCCATTCCGCGGGGGGTCATGCGGCCAGCGCCTCCTTGGCCCGCACGAAGTCGGCCCGCATCTCGGCCAGCACCTCGCCGCCGCTCCTGAGCGCGGCCGCCGGATGGTAGGTGGGCACCAGCACCGCGCCCTCCCGCCCAAACGGGTACACCCGGCCGCGGGTCCGGCGGATGCCGTCGGTCGTCTCCAACAGCAGCTTGGTCGAAAAATTGCCGAGCGTCAGCACGACCCGCGGGCCGATCAGCTCGATCTGGGCCTCCAACCACGGCCGGCAGGCGGCGATCTCGTCCGGAAGCGGATCACGGTTGCCCGGCGGCCGGCACTTCACCACATTGGCGATGTAGACGGCCGAGCGGTCCAGGCCCATCTCCTCCAGCAGCAACCGGTCGAGCAGCTGGCCGGACCGGCCCACGAACGGCCGGCCCTGGAGGTCCTCCTCCCGCCCCGGACCCTCGCCGATGATGAGCAGCCCGGCGTCTGGATCACCCTCGCCGAACACCACGGTCGTGCGGCCCTTCGACAGCGGGCAGCGGACGCAATGCAGCGCATCTTGCCTGAGCACGGCAAGGGTCGGCACGGCTGTCGATGGTACTGCCACCAAGGGGGGAAAATGCCGGCCGCCTCCTTCGGCCGGTGCCGCGGACGGCACCCGCCCGCCGCTAGTCTGGGCCGGCCCGATCCACTAGTGATTTTGGAGTGCGGTTGGCCGCCTGGCTGCGACGGAGGATGCTCGGCACAACTGACAAGGGTGCGGCGGACCCGCCGGAGCCGGAGGAAAGCGTGGCCTTTCCCGATCCGGCCAGTGCGCTGCCGCCCGAGCCCCGGCCGTTCGTCGGCGCCGACCAGCTGGCGCTGGTGAAGAACCTGCAGCACCTGATCGCCCGACCGTGCGTGGCCGGCGTCTTCGGGTCTCCCGGATCCGGCAAGACCGCGCTCTGCGAGAAGTTGGCCAACACCGTCGAATCTCGTCGGAGCTTCCTCCGGGACGAGCAGGGCGAGCCTGTCCACCGCCGGTTCTGGGTCGATCTGGAGGGGTGCGGACCAGGGCCGGCGTTCGAGGAGCGGCTGGCCCGGGCGCTGGGTTGCGCATCGTTCGGGGCGGCGATCGCCCGGCTGAGCAACGGCCAACCGTCGCTGCTCGTCCTGGACCGCGCCGACGACATCTGGACTGAAGACGGAGCCGGTGACCCGGCATTGACCGAGCTGATCGACTGCACCCACCGGGGGACCCGGCTGGTGGTGACCAAGCGGTCCCGGGGGGGGCCGCCGTTCACCGTCGAGCTCGACGTGCCCCGGCTCGAGGACGCCACGGCCCACGAATTGTTCGACACGCTCGGCTCCGGCGCCGTCGATGCCGACCTGGTCCGGCGGTGCGACGGTTTGCCGCTTGCCGTCACCCTGTTGGCCCGGGTGCCCGGAGGCCCCGGTTCCATGGCCGACGACGGGCGGACCGGGGTGCCATTGGCTCTGGCCGCCACCACCGCCGCGCTCGACGAGCCCGGCCGCCGGGCATGGGCTGCGCTCTCCCTGTTCCCGGCCGGGTTGGGCCGCGACGACGTCAACCAGGTGCTGGCTCCTCTCGAACAGGCGGAACACCATGCCGCCCGACTCCACCAGCTCGGACTGGCCCGGCGGGTCGCCGCCGGGTTGCGGGTGCCGGATCCGCTGAAGTCGCCCGAACCGGCCGCCGACGAGGCGGCCGCGCTGTGGCAGCGCTACGCCGACCGGGCCCGGCGGGTCATCGCCGCCGGAGGCGCACGCGACTGGCTCGTCATCCACCAGGCCAACCTGGCCGCCCTGGCGCAACGGGAGCCGCTCCCCGACGGTGCGCTCGACCTGGCCTGCGACGGCCTGCTCGTGGAACGGCCGGCGCCCGCCGTCGATTCCACCGAGACGACACTGCTGGCGCTGGCCGCGGCCGCCATCGGCGACGGGCCGGTGCCACCCCGCGTCGTCAAGGTCGAGGCCGCCCTGCGGGACCGGTACCGGCTCAACGCCTGCCAGCTCCTCCTGTCGTTGATGCTGGACGCCAGCCGCCGGATCGGGGACCGCCAGGCCGAGGGCCGGGCGCTCGAGTCGCTCGCCACGCTCGCCCACCGGGCCAGCGAGTACGACCAGGCCGAAGCGCTGCTGAGCCAGGCGCGGGAGATCACGGGCCAGTCGGGTGACCCGGTCCACCATGCCGACGTGCTGTTCGACCAGGGCAAGGTGGCCCTGAGCCAGGGCCACCCGGAACAGGCCGAAATTCTGCTCTCGCAGGCCCAGGAGATCTACGATCGGACGTCCACCCGCTTCGGGCAGGCCAACGCTCGCCTCTATCGAGGTCAGCTGGCCGGCGAGCTCGGCCGCGACGACCGGGCTGCGGTACTCCTCGTCGAGGCCCAGGACATCTACGACAACATCGGCGACCCGCTCGGGCAGGCCAACGCCCGCCTCTATCGAGGTCAGCTGGCCGCCAAGGCCAGCCAGCACGACCGGGCCGAGGAACTGCTCTCCGAGGCCCAGGACATCTACGACCACATCGGCGACCACCTGGGTCGGGCCAACGCCCGCCTCTACCGCGGCGACCTGGCCAGCCGGCAGGGGCGACCCGGCCCGGCTGAGACGCTGACCGCCCAAGCCCTTCAGATCTACGACGACATCACCCACCCGCTCGGCCAGGCCAACGCCCGCATCTACCTCGGTGAGCTACGTGCCTCCCGGGGCCTGTTCGACGAGGCTGAGGAACTGTTCGCCGTCGCCCAGCGCATCTACGACGCCATCGGCGACCGCCGCGGGCAGGCCAACGCCCGCTTCGACCGGGGCCGGATCGCCGAGATCCACGGGCGGGACGACGCGGCCCGGGTGCTGCTGGCCGAGGCCCAACGCATCTATGACGAGATCGCCCCACCGCCTGAGCCGGTGGCCAGGCCACGCCGGAGATACCGGGCCCAGCGGGTCCGCCCGGCCCACCGGCGAGCCCGGGCGGCCAGAGTGGCGCCCCAGCCGCCCCGCGACAGTGAGTACCCGGCGACCGGGGATCCAGGGAAGGCTCGCCGGAGCCCTCGGCTGCGATCGCAGCGGGCGCGCCGCGCCTACCGGACCCAACGACCACTCCCGGTGGCCGCCAGGACCCTCAATCACCGCCCCAGGCGGTCGCAGCGGGTGCGGCGGACCCAGCGAGCTCGCCGATACCAATCCGTGGAGACTTGAGCGCGTCATAGCGCGCCCAACTCGCCAACGGATTGTCGGATGCTCCCGCCAGACCCGGCCGACCGCTCGGCCCGGCTCACCAGCAGGCGGGCCAGCTCCTCCCGGCGTTCCAACATCACCATGTGGCCGCAAGCCCTCAGCACGACCAGCTCGGCGTCGGGGATGTGCCTGGCCATGTACCGGCTGTGCCAGATCGGGGTCAGCAGGTCACGCTGGCCGGCGACGATGAGCGTGGGCGCGGCGATCCGAGGCAGCAGCTTGCGGTCGTCGAAGGCGGCGAGGGTCACGATCAGGGGCACCAGGATGTCGGCCGGCACCGCCGACGTCATGGCTCTCGTCAGCTCCACGTGGGTCGGCGAGGGGGCAGAACCGAAGGCCAGCCGGCAGTACAGATCGGCGATATCCAAGCGGGCCCGATGGGTGCTGGCGACCAGGTGGCCCCGGCCGGCGGCGGGAGAGAGGATGCGGCTGACGCGGGCAAAGACCGCGGGCACGCCGTTGCCGCCAATGGGGCTGGCCGAGGTGGAGACCAGGACCAGATCGGACACCGTGGTGTCCCGGGTCAGGTCCGAGTGGTCGGCCAGTAGCTGCAGGCTGATCATGCCGCCGAGGGAGTGCCCGACCAGGACCACATCGTGCAGGTCGAGCGCCCGCATGACCTCGTAGATGTCCTCGGCCATCCGGGCCACCGTGAACCCCTCGGCTCCGGCCTTCGACCGGCCGTGACCGCGGAGGTCGACGGCGATGGCCCGGAACCCGGCGTCGACCAGGTCGGTCATCTGGTAGTGCCAGACCAGGGTCGAGAGCGTGACTCCGTGCACGAGCAGGAAGGGCCGGCCGCTCCCGCGGTCCACCAGGTGGATCTCGCCGCCGTCACTGGTCGGTACCACCCGGTGGACGACCCCTTGAAGGTCCGTGAAGTCGTCGACGCTCGCCGGGTCGGGCGGGCTGCGACGTTGGCGAACGGCCCGCACCGCCGCCGCCCCGCCGGCGAGCGCGGCACCACCGAGGGCCGCGCCGCCGAGCGCCAGCCCGACCGTCTTCTTGCGATTCACGGCCGGTAGACCCTCGGGACCCGGGGGCCCACGCCACAGACGACCTCGTAGCTGATGGTCCCCACCCGATCCGCCCACTCCCAGGCCGTGATCTCCTCATCGCCCTGCCGGCCGAGCAGGACGACCGCGTCGCCGGCGGCCACGTCCGCGCCCGGGCCGCAGTCGACCAGGACCTGGTCCATGGTGACCGTCCCGGCGATCGGCAGGCGCCGGCCCCCGATGAGCACCTGGCCACCGGTGGACGACAGGGCACGGGACACACCGTCGGCATACCCCATCGGCACCGTGGCCACCACCGTCCGGACCGGGACCCGGTAGCGCAGCCCGTACGACAGCCGTTCGCCCGCGTCGACCTCCTTGACGAATGACACCCGGGCCCGCAGGGACATGGCGGGCCTCAGCCGGGCGGACGCCGGCTCGGCGGCCAGGCCGGAAGCCGGCGCCAGGCCGTACAGGGAGATGCCACAGCGCACCATGTCGAACCGGCTGGCGGGATGGAACAACGCCCCGGCCGAGTTGGCGGCGTGCACCAGCCGGGGCCTGATCCCCTGCTCGGCCAGCCGGTCCAGGGTCGACCGGAACCGAGCCAGCTGAACGTCGGTGTCCGGCGATCCGATCTCGTCGGCGACCGCCAGGTGGGTCCAGACGCCGTCGAGCGCCAGCACCGGCTCCTCGGCGACCCGCCGGGCAAGGGTGACGGCATCGTCCGGGGTGGCACCGACCCGGTGCATCCCGGTGTCGACCTTGACGTGGACCGGAAAGGGCTCGCTGATGCCGTGCGCCGCGACCTGATCGGTCACCGCCTCCATTCCCTCGCCGGTATAGATCGTGGGTGTGAGGCGGGATCGCACGACGTCGGCCATGGCCGCCGGTTGGGGCTCGGACAGCAGCAGGATCGGGACGGTGATCCCCGCCGCCCGGAGCTGGCTGCCCTCTTCCACCAGGGCGACCGCCAGCCAGGTCGCGCCACCCTCGATGGCCGCCCGGGCGACGCGGGCCGGGCCGTGACCGTACCCCCACGCCTTGACGACCGCGCACAGTTCGGCCGGGGCGACCAGGTCGGCCAGCAGCCGGGCATTGTGGCGTACCGCGTCCAGATCGATCTCGGCCCACGCCGGCCGCAGCGCCGGCACCGTCCCCGCCGCTGGCGCCTCCATCGTCATCTCGGCCGACGTCTGGGGAAAGAAAGCCGTCCATGCGACAGGTAAGTCTCCCCAGTCCGGGGGATCACCGGGCTGCCGACACCGGCCGGCGGCACTCCGGGGAAAGAAAGCCGTGCATACCACCGGCTAGTCTCCCCAGTCCGCGTGGAGCCGGTCAACATGGGGCGGCCAGGTGCTCGCTGAGCCAGTCCGACACCAGATCTGGCAGGTCACCTGCGACCAGGCCCTCGGCCCGACCTCTTGCCGCGGCCCGACCGTGGACGTGGGCGGCCAGCGCCGCCGCCTCGAGGGCGGGAACGCCGCGAGCGAGGAACGCGCCGATCACCCCCGACAGGACATCGCCGGTGCCCGCCGTGGCCAGGCGCGACGAGCCGGCGGTCACGAAGTACGCCCGGCCGTCGGGCGCGGCGACCACGGTGGTCGAACCCTTGAGCAGCACGACCGCGCCGGAAGCGGCCGCCACCTTCCGCACCGCCGCCAGCCGATCCGGCCCCGGTGGACCGCCGGTCAACCGGGCGAACTCGCCGTCATGCGGCGTGACGACCACCGGGGCGGCCCGCCCCGCTACCAATGACCCGAGCTGGTCGACGGACCCGATGGAGTTGATGCCGTCTGCGTCCACGACGACCGGCACCTCATCGACGGTCCGCAGGAACCCGCCCACCGCATCGGAACGACCCAGTCCCGGACCGGTGACGACGGCACGGCAACGTGACGCCGCCTCGCCGGCGGCCGCGTCCCAGGCCGCCGCGGGAAGCGGCACGCCGACCGCCTCGCCCGCGGGCAGCGACTCGAGGGGCGCACCGGGCACACCGAGACGCACATACCCGGATCCGGCCCGCATCGCCGATCGGGCCACCAGCGAGGGGGCCCCCATCATCCCGGGCGAGCCGGCGACGACCAGGACGGCGGTCTGCCATTTGTGACCCTCTCGGGGCCGGGACGGCAGCCACCGCACATCGGGGTCCTCCAGCAGCCACGACGTCGCCACCCGCTCGACACCCGGGCCCAGGCCGATGTCGGCCACCTCGACCCTGCCGCATCGCTGCGGCCCCTCGCCGAGCAGCAGGCCGGGCTTGTAGGCCTGGAACGTCACCGTCGCAGCCGCCGTCACCGCCGCTCCCTCGACGAGACCGGTGTCGCCCGCCACCCCCGAAGGAATGTCGACCGCCAGGACCGGAGTCCGACCGGCATCAGGCACGTCGTACGAGCCGTGGAACCCGGTGCCATAGGCGGCATCGATGATCAGGTCGCACGGGGCCAGAGCAACCACGCCGGCGTCGACCACCGTCACCCGCACTCCGCGCCTGGCGAGGAGAGAGGCGGCGGCGCGACCGTCGGCACCGTTGTTGCCCTTGCCGGCCACGACGACCACCTGCCGGCCGTACGCCCCACCGAGGAGACGGAGGGCGGCGGCGGCCACCGCCCGCCCGGCCCGGCCGATCAGGACATCGACCGGCTCCGGCGCCTGGCCGTCCACCGCCTTCATCTCTGCGGTGCTGACGACCGGAATCATCGCCGGGTCACGGCATGGCGGCGACGACGGCCGAGGCCTGCGAGGCGGTATGGGTCAACGAGACGTGGAATTTCCCCACCCCCTGCTGCTCGGCGAGGGCGGCCGCCGCTCCGTGGACGTCGAGCGTCGGGCGGCCGCTCGGCAGCCGCCCCACCTCCACGTCGGTGAAGGCGAAAGCCCCCAGGCCTACGCCGAGCGCCTTCATGACCGCCTCCTTGGCGGCGAAGCGGGCGGCCAGCGACGGGGCTGGGTCGGCGTGGCGGGCCGCGTAGGCCCGCTCGCCGGGTGTGAACAGCCGCTCGGCCAGCCCGGGCCGGCGGGCGAGAACGGTGCGGAAGCGCCCGATGTCGACGGCGTCGATCCCGAGCCCGATCACTTCCAGCGCTCGGCCAGCACGTAGACCGGCTCGGTCAGAAGGGCCACCAGCGGGACGGCGGCCAGCCGGGAGTCGTCAAAGCCCGACTCCGTCTCGGTGACGGCGTCGGCCAGTGCCGCGTAGCGGTTGCGGTACCCGGACAGCACCTGGCGGGCGGTGGCCGCTGGGAGGCGGTCGTGGAACGCCACGTGCAGCAGGGTCATGCCGGTGACGGTGTTGGCCTTGGTCTCGGGGACGAGGATGAGGGTGCGCCCGTCCCGGCCGCCGCGGGCCACCGTCACCTCCCGCTCCTCGGCGACATGGTGCTTGGTGCCGAGCAGCCGGGGGTCTCGCTCGGTGCGCGACGCCAGCCCCAGGGAGATGCCGCCCCGGTCCACCACCTCGATGGTGGCGCTGACCGCCACGTCGCCCTCGATGCGGTAGCGGGTGAACCCCTCGACCCGGGCCACGGCGGGGTCCAGGGCGGCGAGCGCCCGCAGCGCCCGGTACGAGAGGCAGTCCAGGGCGGCGCCGGTGGCCAGCACCTCGGCCACCAGCGGGACGCGGAGCAGGGCATCCTCGCTGCGGGAGATACCGACGGTGACCGTCTTGGCCTGGTGCTTGATGGCGTCGACCGGGCGGGTCAGCTCGCCGCTGGCGGCCGTCAGGGCGTCGACCAGGTCGTCGAGGATGGCGCCGGGCGTGCCGACCTTTCCGTACTCGAGCTCGTAGCCCTCGACCGGCAGCACCCCGGTGGCGTAACGGAACAGGGACGCCATCCGTACCGCGGTCGCCGCCTCCAGGTGCCCGTTGTAGGCGCCGGCCCGCAGGCCGGCGAAGTAGCGGGCCGAGGCCGCCTCCAGCGGTGGCCGCAGGGCGAGCATGAGCCGGTCGCCGAACGGCGTGCCGACCGCCGCCTCGACCGCGGCCCGGGCCTCCCGGAGGGGCCGGGCCTGGGCGTCGATGGAGAGTGCCGCCTCGTAGCCGAACAGGTGGCCGGCCATGGCCGACAGCACGAACGCCAGGTCCGGGTCGACCGCCGGCACCTCGATGGTGTGCAGCGCCACCTTGAACCGGGCGGTCTCGCCCCGGGTGGCGATCACGACCGGGGCGGCCCGGTGGGCCCGGTAGATGGCGACCTCCTTGGCCACATCGTCGGCCGTGGGGCCGGTCAGCCCGGCGGCGCAGACCAGGATCAGCGGCTCGGAGGAGAGGTCGATGTGCTTCTTGTCCTCCGTGCCGTCGCAGGCGATCGAGTGGTAGCACAGCTCCGACAGCTTGATCCGGATCTCGGCCGCGGCGATGCGGTTGGGCCCGTTGCCGACCACCGCCCAGTGACGGCGGAAGGGCGCCAGCCGGATGGCGGCATCGGCGATCACTTCCCGCTGGCCCAGCACCTCCTCCATGGCGTCGGGCAGAGTTCGCAGGGCCCGCAGCAGGCGGTCGGCTCGATGGCGGTCGCCGCAGCCCAGCCCGTCGGCCAGGGCCAGAGCGAGCAGGAAGCCGGCCGCCACCTGGGCGTAGAACGCCTTGGTGGACGCCACGCTCATCTCCACGTCACGACCGTCGGAGGTGTACAGCACGCCGTCGGACTTCTCGACCAGGTCGCTGTGACGCCGGTTGACGACGGAGATGACCAGCGCGCCGCGGGCCCGCACCAGGTCGACGGTGCGGTTGGTGTCGGTCGTGGTCCCGGACTGGCTGATGGCGATCACCAGCGTGTCGCTCATGTCGTCGGCCAGCCCGAAACCGGAGAGCTCGGTGGCCAGCACGGGTGCCACCGAGATCGGCAACGAGCCCACGGCGGCGGCGATCGCCGCGGCCACGCTCTGGCCGGCCACCGCGGCCGTGCCCTGCCCGATGACGCTGACGCGGGCGATGGCGCCCGCCGCCAGCCGCTCGGTGAGGGCGGCAGGGAGCGTCTCGGCGCCCAGCCGCACACTCAGCATGCCGCTCCGCGGGTCGGCGGCGAACTTGCCCCGCAACGTCTTGCGGAACGAGGTGGGGGCTTCGGAGATCTCCTTCAGGAGGAAGTGGGGAAACCCCCCCCGGTCGATGTCTCGGGTTGTGATCTCGGCGGTCCGGATCTCGGTGGCGTCCACGGGGATGGCGGCGCCGTCGTAGCTCATCCGGCGCAGGCCTCCGAGGCTCCCGGCGCCCCGTCGGTCGAGAACTACGACCTGACCCGGTGGGTGGCCGTTGGTGGTCTCGCCATCCATGCGGACGTAGCTGGTCGTCTCCTGGACCAGTCCGTAGGCCTCGCTGGCCACGATGAAGGCGTCGTCGGCCAGCCCGATGTAGAGGGACTGGCCGCTGCCCCGCAATGCCAGGTGCAGCCGGTCGGGGGCCTCGGCGGTGTTGACCGCGATGGCGACCGACCCGTCGGAGCGGGCGACGGTCGTGCGGAAGGCCTCCTCGAGGGCGATCCCCTCGGCCAGCCGGCGGGAGAGGAGGGTCGGGATGATCTTGGAGTCGGTCGTGATCTCGGGCGGCAGCCGCAACGCCTCGGCGCTGCTGAGGTCTGCGTAATTGTCGACGTCGCCGTTGATGGCGGCGACCGCGTAGGGGGTGGCGAGCGGGCGGCCCCGGAGGTCGGTCGTGTGGCCGTTCGTGGCGACGACGGCCGGGGCGGTCCCGGACGGGTCGGCGGCCTCTTCGCCGTTCAGGGGATGGGCGTTCGGCTGCGATACCAGCCCCACGCTCGCCCAGCGGGTGTGGCCGAGCACCGTGATCCGGGCGTCGGGGCTGGCCAGGGCCAGCTGCAGCAACGGGTCGCTGCGAATGGCCGTGCGCAGGGCCCGGGTGTTGTCGCCCAGCTCCCCGATCTCGGCCGCCGCCTTGTACACGAAGCTCAGATGGCCGAGCGGGGTCCGAACCGCAAGCGACGTGAACAGGTCGTCGGCGATCCGGGCGCCGAGCAGCGACTTGATCTCCGGCGCGTCGAGATCGACACCGTGCCCGGTGACCAGCAGGTGCAGGCCGGCCGAGTCGCGGCCCCGCACCTCGAGCCGGTCGAGAGCGGACAGCGCCACCTGGACGGCCCAGAACGCTTGGAGCGTGGTGGCCGTCGGGGGCGCCTCGCCGATCAGGCCGGCGACGGCTTTGGCGGTGGCCGGCCGGTCCCGGCCGATGGCCCAGGTGGCGTCCTTGAGCCGGACCAGGACGGCGTTGATCGCTTCCAGCTCGGTCGGCGTCCAGGGCAGGTCGTCAGCGTCGAGCGTCGATTCGAGGTCGGCGAGGATGCTGTCGAGGGCCGCAGCCCTGGTGGCGAGGGCGTCGGCGGGCCCGGCGGCCGGTGTGGCGGGTGCGGCCGTAGGGGCCAGGAGGCACGCCACGCCGGGGGCGCCCCGGAGCTGGTGGTCGATGGCCTCGAGGGCGGCGGCGACGGCGGTGAGTTCGTGGAGGTGGGGGGACGACCCCCGGTCGGCAGCCGTGGTCGCCAGCCGCCGGGTCGCCTGGTCCAGGGCGGCGACCATGTCCTCGGCGCGGGGGACTTCCCGGGTCGGACGGCGTGCCAGGACGGCGATGATCCCGCACATGGCGGACCAGGCTACCGGGCGGCCGGGCCGCACTACCCTCAACCGGGTGACTTCCGAGGAGCGGGAACTCCGAGGCAAGTTCCACCAGGAGCTGGCTGACGTGGACGCCCGGCTGTCCGAGCTCATCCACTTCGTCAGCGACGAGGTCGCCGACGCCTCCGACGCCCTTCTCCGCCAGGACGTTCGTGGCGCGGTCGAGGTCGAGTCCGCCGGCACCTGGCCGATCCGCTGTACGACCAGGTCGCCGACGAGGTCGGAAGGCTCATGGCCCGCCAGGCCCCGGTGGCCAGCGACCTCCGCTACCTGCTGGCCGTCCTGCGGGCGGTGCCCGAGCTGGAGCAGTCGGCCGACCTGGCCACCCAGATCGCGTGGCGGGGCGGTCACGGCATCGCCGCGTCACTGACGCTGCGGGCCCGGGCCCTCGTGACGCGCAGCGGCGACGTGGTCACCGCCATGTGGCAGGAGCTGGCTCGGGGCTGGGACCAGCGGGAGCCGACCGTGGCCGACAGCCTCCAGGCGGCGAGCGACGAGCTGGATGACCTGCACATCCAGCTGACCGCCGAGGTGGCGGGCTCCGGCATGCCGCCGTCGGTCACCATGGACATGGCACTGATCGGTCGGTTCTACGAACGGTTGGGCGACCACGCCGTCAACATCGCCGCCCAGCTTCAGGGTCTCAGCGCATGGAGCGGCCCGGGCGGACCGGTTCCCTGAGAGCGGCCGAGGTCGAGACCCGCCACGGCATCGTCGCCGGACGCCGGGTGGGCCGGGTGCTCCAATGGCGGGGAATACCGTACGCGGCCCCTCCGGTCGGCTCCCGGCGTTGGTGCCCGCCCGAGCCACCGTCGCCATGGGCCGGCGCCCGTGACGCCACCGCGTTCGGCCCGGCTGCGCCCCAACCGCCGTCCAAGCTCCAGTTACTGCTCGGGACGCGGGCCGCCGGCTGGCAGGAGGACTGCCTGTACCTCAACGTCTTCGCCCCGGCGGACGGCGACGCCAAGGACGGGAACCGCGGGTGGCCGGTCATGGTCTGGATCCACGGCGGGGCGTTCATCGGCGGTTCGGGATCGGTGCGCTGGTACGACGGCTCGACGTTCGCGTCCCGGGGCGCGGTGGTGGTGACCATCAACTACCGCCTCGGAGCCCTGGGCTTCCTCGATCTGTCCTCGGTTGACGGCGATCGGTGCGCATCATCGGGGAACTGTGGCCTGCTCGACCAGACGGCGGCCCTGCGCTGGGTGCGAGACAACATCGCCGGCTTCGGGGGTGACCCCGGGCGCATCACGGTGTTCGGGCAATCCGCGGGCGCCATGAGCATCGGTGCCCTGCTCGCCATGCCGGCGGCCGCCGGTCTGTTCCACCGTGCCATCCTGGAGAGCGGTTCGACCGGCGCCCACCGGACGCGGGAGCAGGCGGCCCGGGTGACGACGCGGATGCTGGACGCTCTCGGCGCGGACGCGGGCGTCGATGTCGATCGGCTGCGGGAGCTGCCGGTGCAGCGCATCGTCGACGCCCAACTGGCCGTCACCCGAGGATCGGACTTCGGCGGCTACCTCTCCTTCCGGCCGGTGGTCGACGGAGTCGACCTGCCTGAGTCGCCGGCCTCGGTCATCGCCGGCGGATCGGCGACCGGCGTTCGCGTGCTGGTGGGGACCAATGCCGACGAGATGACTCTGTTCCTGGCCTACGACCCGGGCGCACTCCCGGGTGAGGACGACCTGGAGCGGCGGGTCACCGGCCTGCTCGGTCCCGTTGCATCCGCCACCCTGGGCGAGGGCTACCGCCTCACCCGGCCGGAAACGGAGCCGGCAGCCCGGCTGAGCGCCATGCTGACCGACCTGGTCTTCCGGATCCCGGCGGTGCGGCTGGCGGAGGCGGTGGCGGCGGCGGGGAGCGCCCCGGCGTGGGTCTACCGGTTCGACTGGCCCAGCCCGCTGTTCGGCGGCCGGCTGGGCGCCACCCACAGCCTCGAGATCCCCTTCGTGTGGGACATCCTTGACCTGCCGGGCGTGGCCCTGTTCACCGGTGAGGGGCGGGGCCGGCGCAAGCTGGCCGACAGCATGCACCGGGCCTGGCTGGCCTTCGCGGCGTCCGGCGACCCGTCGATCCCGCAGCTGCCGCCGTGGCCGGCCTACCGGCCACCCGAGCGGGCGACCATGGTCTTCGACGCCGATTGCCGGGTCGAGGAGGATCCCGGCGGGGCCGAGCGGGCACTGTGGGACGGGATCGTGTAGAGGCCCGTCGCCTGGTCTGTCCGGATTCACTCATGGTGACCGCGCCGGGTGCGGGGAGCCCGGTAAGGATCAGTGAGGGGGAGCAGACCCAGCAGGCAGCCCGCGAAGGCCCAGCAGAGCACGGCTCCGGCCGGGCCGGCAGGGGGATCCACGAAGGCCAGCGCCAGCCCGCCGACCGCCGTGATCACGACCGCGTTGGACACCAGTAGCAGCCGCACCACCAGGAGGGCCCGGATCCGGCGCACGGCGACGCCGGCCGGTCAGCCGCCGGCGGGCGAGGTGGCGGCTGGAGTCGCGGGCGTGATCGTGATGGCCGACGCGGTGGTCGACCCGTCGGCCGCCGTGGATCCGGTGATGGTGACCGTCTGGCCCTGCTGGAGGTCGGCGGCGGTGCCGGCCGCGGACTTGGTGATCTTGGACGAGGTGGTCAGGGTCACCTTGATCAGGTTGCCGGCGGTGTCGGTCAGGTAGAGGGTGGTCCCCTGGATGTCGGTGACGATGCCGGTGGTCCCGCCGGCGCCCCGCCCGGTCGCCGCGCCGGTGCCGGTTCCCGTGCCGGTCGCCGTGCCCCCGCCCGCGCCGCTGCCGAACCCGCCGCCGGCGGCCGCCGCCCGTCGGGCCGCCGCGCCGAGCGTGGCGACCGAGCTGGCGGTTGTGGACTTGTCATGGTGCTTCTGGAGGATGGCGCCCCCCCAGAACCCGCTGGCCGCGAAGAGCAGGAGCAGCAGCGCTCCAGTGACCGCCCGGACGCGGAGACCCTTGGGGACCTCACTGACCCATTCGTCGTCCTCGTCACCGGCGAGATAGCCATCCTCGTCGGGCATCGGGAAGGTGGCTGGGGCGGTCACGTGGCCATCCTGCGCATAGACCGGGTGGACCGGCTGCTCGGTGGTCGGGTCGTCGTAGGACATCTGTCTCCCGGGGATCACTCGTAGCGCAAGGCGTCGATGGGCCGCAGCGAGGCGGCCCGATTGGCGGGGTAGAAGCCGAAGAACACGCCGACCGCCAACGCCACGCCGAAGGCGAGGAAGATGGACGAGGGCACCACGACCGGCTGGACCCCGGCGATGCGGAACCGGCTGCCCATCAGGCCGACTCCCACCCCGACCACCCCGCCGAACAGCGAGAGCAGGACCGCCTCGACCAGGAACTGCAGCAGGATGGCGCTCTTCGGCGCGCCGATCGCCTTGCGGATCCCGATTTCACGGGTCCGTTCGGTGACCGTGACCAGCATGATGTTCATGACGCCGATGCCGCCGACCAGCAACGAGATGGCGGCGACCATCCCGAGCAGGACGGTGAAGGTCTGGTTGGTCGACTGCGACGTCTGCAGCAGGCTGCCCTGGTTGAGGATCGTGAACGGCAGGTTGGCCACCGTGGTGGCGTTCCTCGACGCCAGGATGGTGCTGATCTCGGCCTGGGCGGCGGTCAGCGACTTGGACGACGTGCCCTGGATGACGAGCTGGGTGAACGTGGTGCCGCCCGTCAACCGGTCCTGCACCGCGGTGTAGGGGGCGATGGCGACCGCATCCTGGTTCTGGGCCCCGTTCGACCCCTTCTTGGCCAGCACGCCGATGACGTTGAAGCTGGCGCCGCCGAACTGGACCTGCTGACCGATGGGGTTGGTCCCGGCCGGGAACAGGTTGGCGACCGTGTCGGTACCGAGCAGGACGACCCGGCTGCGATTGGTGACGTCGGTCGACGTGAAGGCCCGGCCGGCTTGCACGTGGTAGTCGGTGGCGTCCAGGTAGGACGGCGTGGTCCCGGTCAGCGAGGTGCTGTAGGTCGCCCCGCTGTAGGTGGCCGTCTGGGTGGACGACACGACCGGTGACACCGTCAACACATCCGGCGCCTGGGACTTGTCCGACAGGGCGTTCACATCGGCGATGGTGAGCGTGGCCCGGCGGGACTGGGTGCCGGTCGTGGCCCGCGGGCCGCCGAAGCGGCCGCGGTTGAAGACGGTGATGGTGTTGGTGCCCAGGCTCTTGATCCGGTTCTGGACCGACGTCGACGACCCTTTGCCGACCGCGACCAGGATGATCACCGCGCCCACCCCGATGAGGATTCCCAGGACGGTCAACATCGACCGCAACTTGTTGGCGGCGATGCCGCGCATGGAGATCCGGACATTCTCCAGCAGATTCACGAGACCGCCTCGACCTGACGGGTGTCGACCGGGGCCTGGCGGACGTCGCTCACGATGTGCCCGTCGCGGAGGTGGACGACCCGCTTGGCATAGGCCGCGATGTCGTCCTCATGGGTGATCAGGACCACGGTTCGCCCCTCGGCGTTCAGCCGTTTGAATACCGTCATCACCTCGGCGCTGGACGCGGTGTCGAGGTTGCCGGTCGGCTCGTCGGCCAGTATCAGCGCCGGGTTGGTGGCGATGGCCCGGGCCACGGCGGCCCGCTGCTGCTGACCGCCGGACAACTCGTTGGGCATGTGGTCGGCCCGGTCTTCGAGACCGACCGCGGCCAGGGCGGCCAAGGCTCGCCGGCTTCGCTCCTTCTGATGGACGCCGCCATAGGCCAGCGGCAGCTCGACGTTGGCCAGCGCCGATGTCCGCGGGATGAGGTTGAAGCTCTGGAACACGAACCCGATCTTGCGGTTCCGGATCCGGGCCAGCGCCCGGTCGTCGAGCCGGCGGACATCGACCCCGTCGAGCTGGTAGTGGCCGCGGGTCGGCACATCCAGGCACCCGATGATGTTCATCATCGTCGACTTGCCCGACCCTGAGGCACCCATGATGGCCACGAAGTCGCCTCGTTCCACCGTGAGCGACACGCCGCGCAGGGCGTGCACCTCGAGCCGGCCCATCTGGTAGGTCTTGATCACGTTGCGCAGCTCGATGACCGGGCGCCGCGGACGTGCATCCGGAGATCCCGGCGGGCCGGTCATCAACCGCCGCCCAACCCGCCGCCCAACCCGCCGGCGCCGCCGCCCCCGCCGCCGAAGGTGCCGGTCCGTGCGGCGCCCGCGCCGCCCGTGCCCGTGCCCGTGCCCGTGCCGGTCGCACCGACGCTGACCGTCGGCTGGACCACGGTCTCGCCTTCGCTCAGCCCGCTGGTGATCTCGGTCGACTGGTCGCCGACCAGCCCGACGGTGACGGTCTGGACCACCTGCTTGGTGTTCTGCAGCACCGTGACCGTGGAGACACCGCCGCGGGTCGAGACATCGGCCGTCGGGATGTGCAGCACGTTGTCATGCTGGGTGACCACCACGCTCACATTGGCCGTCATGCCCGGCCGCACCGCGGCGGGCGGGCTGGTGAGGGCCACGGTGACGTTGTAGGTCACCACGTTGCTCACCACGGTCGAGGTGACGTCGATCTTGGTCACCTGACCGGCGATCGTCTGGTTCGGCAAGGCGTTCAAGGTGATCGAGGCGGTTTGGCCGACCTGGATCTTGCTGGCATCGGCCTCGGCGAACCCGGAGACGACCTGGAGGTTCGACGTGTCATCCAGGGTGATGAACGGGGATGACGACGACCCGCTGCTGCCCGACGAGGCGCCCGAGCCGCTGCCCGAGGAACTGGAGGATGAGCTGGACGAACCGCCGCCCGCAACCGTCTGGCCGATGACGCCGTTGAGAGCGGCCACCGTGCCATTGGTCGGCGCGGACAGAGTGGTGTTGGTCTCGTTCTTCTGGGCCGTGAGCAGCGCGGTCTGGGCTTGGGCCACCTGGGATTGGGCCTGGGCCACGCTGGCCGGGGTGGCGACGGCTTTTGCGTTGTTGCCGGCCTGGGTGGAGGAGAGATTCAACTGGGCGGACACCAGGCTGTTCTGGGCCTGCTGGATCGACTGCTGGTCCTTCAGCAGCCCGGAGGCCTGCTGCTGGCGGGCGTTCACCAGGGAGTCGTTGTCCTTCGCCAGCGCGTTCTGGTCAGCCGGCAGCAGCGAGCCGCAGGACTGCCCGGCGCCGGTCCCTCCCGATGTCGTCGTCGGGGTGGCGCATGAGGCCTGGTCACGGTTCAGCTGGGCGGTGTCCCGGTCGAGCTGGGCCTGGACCTGGTTGAGGCTGTTCTGGTAGCCGACGGCGTTGAGCCGCGCGCTCTGCTGGGCGTTGCTCAGGGCGGTCGTGGCCGCCGTCACCTGCTGCTGGGCGGTGGCCAGGGATGCGGCATTCTGCGCCGCCACCGCCGGCGTCACCGGTTGCTGGACATTGGCCAGGTTGGCCTGAGCCGAGGTGAGGGCCGCCTGGGCCGACGCTAATGCCGCCGCCGTCTGGGTGTCGTCGATCTTGGCCAACGCCTGCCCGGCCACGACCTGATCGCCCGGCTTCACCAGGATGGCGGACAGCTGGCCGCCGGTCTGGAAGTTGACCGACAGGGCGGCGGCCGGGGCGACGTTGCCGGTGGCGCTGACGGTGGAGGCGACGGTGCCGAGCTGGACGGTGGACGTCCGGACCGTCGCTTTGGCCGACGCCGTGCTGTACACCGAGTTCATGGCCAGCAGGGCAATGGCCACCACGGCCACACCGAGCCCTCCGGTCATCAGGAACCTGCGGGTGCGGGGAGTCATCGCGGGCACCGGCGGCAAAAGCCGGGGCGGCGCTTCGACATGGCGGTGGTCGTCGTCAAGGTGGGCTCATGGCCTTTCCCCGCAGCAACCTGTCCGGCTACCGGCGGTCGTCAGCTCAGGTGGTGGAGGTGGTGGAACTGCGAGGGCCGCCGAAACCTCCGGCGGGCAGCAGGTTGGCGCAGTGGGCCTGGGCGGCCTGCAACGCCGGGTTGGTGGTCGTGGTGTTGCCGCTCTGTTGTCCGCCGCCGAACCCGCCGCCGTTCGAGCCCGGGCCGGTCGCAGGAAGCGTGGGGGCACCGTGTTGCGTCAACTGGAGGTTGATGCAGTTACGGTACGCCCGGAAGGCCGGGTTGTTCTGGAGGTTGCCACGAGCGGGCAGGAGGCTGCGGCAGGCTTGGAGCGCGGCGTCGTACTGCGCCTGCGTCACGCCCGGCGGCAGTGTCGCGGGCGGCCGGGTGACGCCAGGGGTGCTCGACGGCGGGGCCGACCCGGTGTCGCCCGCCGCCGCACCACCGCCGCCGCCGGCCCCGAGGCCGCGGGTGCTGGTGATCTTGACTCCATGGCTCTGCATGCAGCTCAGGAAGGCCTGGGTCTGGGCGGCGCGGTTACCGGTCGTGGGTGTGGTCGTGGTGCCGGCGGCCGCCGAGTTGGACCCGCCGCCGCCGCACCCGGCCGCGAGGAGGGCCACGATCGTCAACGCGGCGGCGAAGAAGAGGACCCGGAGGCCCGGCTTGCGCACGCCGTCCGGGTCAGTTGAGGTGCCAGCCGCTGGGAGCAGCGATCCACGCATTTGGTGTGTGTCCTTTCCGGCCGCAGACATCGGACCGTCACGGCAACTACAACATCAGTGGCTGAGTGCTACCTGAGACTCACGTGTGTGACATCTATGAGAGAACGTTGCCTCACGCGAGCGAACGGCCGACCGCGTCGGCGAGGCGGCCGGCGGCCGCTTCCGCCTCGGCCAGGCTGTCGGCCTCCACCATCACCCGCACCAGCGGCTCGGTCCCGCTGGGGCGCAGCAGGACCCGGCCCCGCTCACCCAGGTGGGCCTCGACCGCGTGGACCTCATCCCAGACCGCTCCGGCGTCGGTCAGCCCCCGGGGGTTGGCGACGGCTACATTGCGCAGCACCTGGGGTAAACGGACCATGGCCTGGCCCGCCAGGTCGGCCAGCGGCCGGCCCTGACGGGCCATGACGTCGAGCAACTGCAGCCCCGTGAGCAGGCCGTCTCCGGTGGTGGCCAGGTCGCGGAAGATGATGTGGCCGGACTGCTCGCCGCCGAGGGACCACTTGCCCTCGTCGAGCGCTTCGAGCACCGACCGGTCACCGACCGGTGTCTCGTGGACGTCGATCCGGTTCTCCCGCATGGCCAACCGGAACCCCAGATTGGTCATCACCGTCACCACGACGGTGTCGCCCGCCAGCCGGCCCCGCTCGCGCCGGTCGAGGGCCAGCACGGCCATCATCTGGTCGCCGTCGACCAGGGCGCCGGAGTGGTCGACCGCGATCACCCGGTCGGCGTCGCCGTCGAACGCCAGGCCGACGTGGGCGCCGGTGTCGACGGTCACCGCCTGCAGCATCCCGGGCGCGGTCGAGCCACATCCTTCGTTGATGTTGGTCCCGTCCGGATCGGCGCCCAGTACGGCGACCACCTCGGCCCCGGCGCGACGCAGCACGTCGGGGGCGGTCGTGGCGGCCGCACCGTTGGCGCAGTCGACCGCCACCCGGATGCCATCGAGGGTCCGCCCCTCCAGGGATTGCAGCAGAAGCCGGCGGTACCGGCCCAGGCCGTCGGAGTCCAGGGAGAGCCGGCCCACGGCACTGCCGGTCGGCGGCTGGCGGGGCGCCGTCGCCCCGAGGATGACGGCCAGTTCGGCCTCCAGCCGTTCCTCGGCGTCGTCCGACAGTTTGCGCCCCCCCGCCGCGAACAGCTTGACCCCGTTGTCGGAGTACGGGTTGTGCGACGCGGAGATCATGGCCGCTGGCACGCCGTCCGCGGCCGACAGGGCCGCCACGCCCGGGGTCGGCAGGACGCCAAGATCCCGCACGTCTATGCCCTCACCGGCCAGGCCGGCGGCCAGGGCGGCCTGCAGGAGGGAACCGGAGATCCGGGTGTCCCGTCCGATCAGGAAGATCCGGCGGCCGGCGCCGGCCCCCCCCGGGCCCTGCTGGTGGCCTCCCGGGCCGGCCGGGCCCTGCTGGTGGCCTCCAGGGCCGGCCGGGCCCTGCTGGTGGCCTCCAGGGCCGGCCGGGCCCGAAAGGACCCGGGCCGCGGCGCGACCGAGCGCCAGGACCAGTTCCGGGCTGAGCTCGGCGTTGGCGAGGCCCCGGACGCCGTCGGTGCCGAACCTGACGGTCACCGCCGGGAGGCGCCGCCGCGCACTATCGCTTCGAGTACTGGGGTGCCTTGCGGGCCTTCTTGAGCCCGTACTTCTTGGATTCCTTCTCCCGGGCGTCCCGTGTCAGGAAACCGGCCCGCTTGAGGGTGTCGCGGAGCTCCGGCTCCAGCTCGACCAGCGCCCGGGCGATACCGAGGCGCAGGGCGCCGGCCTGACCCGAGATCCCCCCGCCGTTCATGGTGGCGTCGATGTCGTAGGTCTCGGTCTTGTCGACCACCCGGAGAGGCTCGGTGATGATCATCCGGTGCGTGGCGGAGGGAAAGTACTCCTCGATGGGCCGCTTGTTGATGGACATGACGGCACCGGTGTGCGGGCGCAGCCGCACCCGGGCGATGGCGGCCTTGCGGCGTCCGGTGGACTGGTTCAGCGGCTTGGGCACAGGGGTTGCAGGCTCCTTCAGTGGGACCGGTGGGCGGACGCGACACGGTGCACGGAGTGGTCGATCACCAACGGGCGCGGCGTCTGGGCCGAATGCGGGTGGGTCGGGCCCGAGTAGACCTTGAGCTTGCGCAGCATCTGGGCCCCCAGGGCACCCTTGGGCAGCATGCCCTTGATGGCCCGGCGCACCATGTTCTCGGGCTGGGTCTCGAGCAATTCGCGGTAGGTGCGGGCTCGGATGCCACCGGGGTAGCCGGTATGGCGGTACCAGATCTTCTTGTCCGCCTTGTCGGAGGTCAGGACCACCTTCGACGCGTTGACGACGATCACGTGATCGCCGGTGTCCATATGGGGGGCGAAGATCGGCTTGTGCTTGCCCCGCAGAACGCTCGCCACCTCGGCCGCCAACCGACCGAGGACCGCGCCGTCGGCGTCCACCTCGTACCAGACGCGTTGGATATCGGAGGGCTTCGGTGAGAATGTGCGCACAGGTGTCCTTTGAGCAGGCAGGCAGCAGGCAGGCCGCGCCAGGGCCGCGGAGGCCAGAAGGTCCAGGGTAGAGGCCCGAGGCCCCCTTTGGCAACCACGCCGCCAGTCTGAGGCTACGGTGAGCGGCGGTGCCACGCCGACGTCCCGGGCCGGTCCTCGCACGCATCGGAACGACCCTGGTGGCGGCCGTCCTGCTGGCCGCATGCACCGGAGATTCGCAGCCCCGGTACGGCATGCCGACCCCCGTGACCAAGCAGTCCCACTCGATCCTCCACCTGTGGCAGGGCGTGATGGTCACGGCCATCGTGGTCGGCGCCATTGTCTGGGCCCTGATCCTTTGGTCGGTGTTCCGGTACCGGAAGCGACCGTCGGACACCGGGCTGCCGCCCCAGGTCGAGTACCACGTCCCGCTCGAGGTGACGTACACGGTGATACCCGTCATCATCGTGGCGGTCATCTTCTTCTTCGTCGTGAAAGTGGAGAACCGGGTCAATTCGACCAAGGGCACCCCGGCGGTGACCGTGCAGGTGGAAGGCTTCCAGTGGGGCTGGCGGTTCAGCTACCTCGCTCCGGATGGGAGCCCCCTCGGCACCCCCGTCGTCGGCAACCAGGACCAGCCGCCGACCCTGAGGCTGCCGGCCGGCGAGACGGTCCGCCTCATCCTGGTCGCCGACGACGTGGCCCACTCCTTCTACGTCCCCGAATTCCTGTTCAAACGGGATCTGATCCCCAAAGTAAAGAACGTGGTCGATCTCTACATCGACCGGACCGGCACCTTCGTGGGCCACTGCGCCGAGTTCTGCGGCCTCCACCACGCCGACATGAACTTCACCGTCGAGGCCGTGCCCAAAGCCGGCTTCACCCCCGGCGGGCCAACCGGAGGAGGGGCATGACGCTGACATCCGACCCCCGGGAGAAAGTGGCCTCAGAACGGCCGCTGACCGAGATTGTTCCCGGACCCCGACCGGGCGGAATCGTGGGATGGGTCACCACCGCCGACCACAAGAAGATCGGCATCCTCTACATGGTCACCGCGTTCGCCTTCTTCCTGCTGGGCGGCCTGCTGGCCGAGGGCATGCGCACCCAACTGGCGACCGCCAACAACACGTTCGTGAACCGCGACGTCTACAACCAGTGGTTCACCATGCACGGCAGCATCATGATGTTCCTGTTCGCCGGGCCGTTCGCCTTCGGCCTGGCCAACTACCTGGTGCCGCTGCAGATCGGCGCGCCGGACATGGCCTTCCCCCGGCTCAACGCCCTGTCGTACTGGCTGTACCTGGGTGGCGGCCTGGTGATGGTGTCCGGCTTCCTCACATCCCGGGGGGCGGCCAACTTCGGCTGGTTCGCCTACGCTCCGCTCACCGAGGCGATCCGCTCCCCGGGCCCGGGCGCCGACCTGTGGGTGGTCGGGGTGGCGCTCACCGGCTTCTCCGGCATCCTCACGGCCGTCAACCTGGTCACGACCATCTTCGCCCTCCGGGCGCCGGGCATGGTGATGTTCCGCATGCCCATCTTCACCTGGAACATGCTGGTGACCAGCTTCCTCATCATCATGGCCTTCCCGGTGCTGACCGCCGCCCTGGCCATGCTCTACGCCGACCGCCACCTCGGCGCACATTTCTTCGACCCCGGTGGAGGCGGCTCGCCGATCCTGTGGCAGCACCTGTTCTGGTTCTTCGGCCATCCCGAGGTGTACATCCTGGTGCTGCCGTTCTTCGGCGTGGTGACCGAGATCATCCCGACGTTCAGCCGGAAACCGGTGTTCGGCTACAAGGGCATGGTGTTCGCCACCCTGGCCATCGCCGGCCTGTCGGTCGGCGTGTGGGCCCATCACATGTTCACGACCGGCGCCGTGCTCCTGCCGTTCTTCTCGGCCATGTCCCTGCTCATCGCGGTACCGACCGGCATCAAGTTCTTCAACTGGATCGGCACCATGTGGCGCGGGCAGCTGACGTTCGAGGCGCCGATGCTGTTCGTCGTCGGCTTCCTCCTGATGTTCCTGCTCGGAGGCCTGACCGGCGTCATGCTGGCCGCCCCACCCGTCGACTTCCATGTCACCGACACCTACTTCGTCGTGGCCCACTTCCACTACGTGCTGTTCGGCGGGTCGGTGTTCGCCATCTTCGCGGCCATCTACTACTGGTGGCCCAAGTGGACGGGGAAGCGGTTGCACGAGGGCTGGGCCCACGTCCACTTCGCCCTGACCTTCGTCGGCTTCAACCTGACGTTCTTCCCCCAGCACCAACTCGGCCTGCGCGGCATGCCCCGCCGCATCGCGGTGTACCCGGGCGACCAGCACTGGAACTTCCTCAACCTGCTGTCGACCATCGGCGCCTACACACTCGGTGTCGCGGTGCTGCCGTTCCTGTGGAACGTCTTGCGCACCTGGCGGAGGGGCGAGAAGGTGGGTGACAACCCGTGGGGTGGCGGGACACTCGAGTGGGCCACGTCCTCCCCGCCGCCCGAGCACAACTTCGACTCACTGCCGCCTATCCGGTCCGACCGTCCGGTGTGGGATCGGGACCACCCCGACGCCCCGGCGGTCTGAGGCCCCGCCCGTGAAGACCGAAACCCGTGTCGTGCTGTTCTCGGCGCTGTTCGTGGCGATGATCGCCGGCATCTACTGGTTCACCAGCTACGAGGACGCCGGAACGACCATGCTCGGGGCGGGCGCCACCGCCTACACCCTGCTGTGCGGCTACCTCTACGTCCAGGTGCGCCGGCTGCGTCATGGGCCGCCCCGGGCCGAGGACGAGGAGGAGCCGCCCGTCACCGGTCCGGAGGAGATCGGCTTCTTCCCTGCCGCCAGCGTCTGGCCGGCGGCCATGGCACTGGGCGCCGTCTTCACCGCCCTGGGGCTGGTCTTCGGCTACTGGTTCATCGTCATCGGCGCCATCGTGTTCGTCGGCGCCATCACCGGCTACGCGGTCGAGGCCCAGGCCCCCCATTGACAGATGTAGCGGTATTGCGGCAGCAACTTCAATCGCCGGCCTTGGCCCGATCGGTCGCCGCGCCCGCCGGCTCCCCCTCGTCGGGGTCGCCGGCCTTCCGGTGGCCGTTGCCCACGACGTCATAGCCCCCGGTCGAGGTGCGCACGATACGGGCGCCGACCGGCTGCTGGATGGGATGGACCCGCTGTCCGGAGAGCTCCTTGGCGATGCGCCAGCTCAGCCACCCGAAGAGGACCGGCAGGACGATCAGCGAGATCTGGAACGTCACGAGCAGCGTCTCGAACGACAGGCCGAAGGTGGCGGCCAGCACGTCGGTCCCGGCCGCCAGGAACAGCACGGCATAGAAGGTGAGCGTCGCCACGCCGAAGGCGGTGCGCAGCGGCCGGTCCCGCGGCCGGTCCAGCAGGTTGTGCGGTTCCCGGTCCCTGGTGAAACGTTGCTCGAGGAACGGCCAGGCGTACAGCAGGCCGAAGGTGACACCGGGGAGCAGGACGCCGGGGAAGAAGGGGTTGGCGAGGGTGTGGTGGAACGCCCGGATCTCCAGCGGCGGCATGACGCGCAGGGCACCGTCGAGCCAGCCGATGTACCAGTCGGGCTGCGAGCCGGCGCTCACCGCCGCGGCACGGTAGGGCCCGTAGATCCAGATCGGGTTGATCTGGGCCAGGCCACCCAGGCCGGCCAGAACGGCCGCCACGAAGCAGAACAGGGCGATCGACTTGGCTGCGTACTGCGGCCACAGTCGGCTGCCGTGATGGTGTCCTCGGACTTGCCGGGACCGGGGAAATCGGTGTGCTTCTGGTGCCAGAGGATGGCCAGGTGCACGGTCAGGATCACCGCGATCAGGGCCGGGATGAAGAAGACGTGGATGATGAAGAGGCGCTGGATGATCTCGGTACCGGGGAACGTGCCGCCGAAGAACAGGAAGCCGAACCACGAGCCGATGAAGGGGATCGACAGCACGATCGAGTACATGATCCGCAGGCCGGTCCCCGACAGCAGATCGTCGGGAAGCGAGTAGCCGGTGAACCCGTTGCCCATGGCCAGTATCAGGAGGGTGACGCCGACGATCCAGTTGAGCTCCCGCGGCCGGCGAAAGGCGCCGGTGAAGAAGATCCGGCACAGGTGGACCACGATGGCGGCCAGGAACACGACCGCCGCCCAGTGGTGGATCTGGCGCATCACGAGACCGGCCCGGACCTTGAAGCTGATGTCCACGACCGACCGGTAGGCCTCGGACATGCTCGCACCCTGCAGGGGCTTGTACGAGCCGTGGTAGACGACCTTCTGCTCGGACGAACTGAAGAAGAACGTCAGGTAGTGCCCGGTGAGCGACCAGGATCACGAAGCAGTACATGGCGATCTCACCGATCATGAACGACCAGTGGTCGGGGAAGATCTTGTCCAGAGCGCGCTTGGTGAAACGGCCCAGACCCAGCCGGTCGTCGACCCAGAGGCTGAGCCGCCCGAGGCCGCTTCGGCTGCCTCGCCTCGTCGGTCACGGGCGGTTCCAGTAGCCGGGGCCGACCGGCTCGTGATAGTCGCTCTGGGCGATCAGATACCCGTCGGAGTCCACGGCCAGCGGCAGCTGGGGTAGGGAGCGGGTCGCCGGGCCGAATACCGGCCGGCAGGCGTCGAGCACGTCGAAGGTCGACTGGTGGCACGGGCACAGCAACTGGTGGCTGGTCGAGCGGTACAGCCCGACCGGGCAGCCGGCGTGGGTACAGACCTTCGAGAAGGCCACGTTGCCCTGGACCGACCAACCATGGCGCCCGGGCCGCACCTGCTGGGGAGCTGATCCGACGTTGATGAGGATGGTCTGGCTCTCGGCGTCATCAGGCGAACCGTCGGGGAAGACGGTGAGGACACCGTCCACCTGGACGTCGCCGACCTTGATCGGGTTACCGTCCGCGGTGACCAGGCGGGACCCCTTCTTCCAGCTGGTGTGGGCCAGGGTCTCGCCGGGGCGGGGGCCCAGCGAGTTGATCGGAAACAGGGCGGCGATACCGAGCGCGCCGCCCGCCAGGCCGAGGATGCGCACGAGGAACGACCGCCGGACGAAGGCCTGCTCACCCTCCTCGAATTCCTCTTCGGCTTCTTCCCGGACCTCTTCGGAAGACGCCAGCTCACCGCGGTGACCGGTCACCTCGGAGCCGGGCAGCAGGTCGCGGGCGAAAACCACGAAGCCGAGGCCGAGGGAGCCGAGAGCGATCATGATGAGCAGCCCTTCGAGCTGCGGCTGCCCGCCGCTGATGTACACGCCGGCCAGCGCGACCGACGCCACGGCGGTGATGGTCCAGTAGAGAGCGATCCGGCCCTCGGCGAAGCGCATGGCCGCCGGCCGGTCCTGCAACCGGAAGCGATCCGGCGCCGTCATCCGCGTGTTCCGATCAGTCGGGCGACCAGCAGCAACACCCCCATGCCGACCACCCAGCCCACGAAACCCTCGGGTATGGGGCCCAGGTGGCCGAGGCCGAGCCCGCCCCGGTCCTGGGGATGATGGAGGTACTGCACGTAGGTGGCGATGTCCGCCACCTGCTGGTCGCTGAGACTGTTGGGTCCGAACACCGGCATCGGTCGCGGCCCGACGCGAACGGCCTCGGCGACGTCGAGCGGGCTCGAGTGATGAAGCGACGGGACGATGTCGCCGTAGCCGAGCGCCCCGCCGGCGCCGGCGTCGTTGTGGCACTGGGCGCAGTTGAGCGAGAACAGCTGGTTGCCACGCGAGATGTCGCCGGGGAGCACCGTAGGTATGGATGGCCCGGAGTCGAGCGAACCGACATAGGCCACCAGCTGGCTGATCTGGGTGTCGTGGTACGCCGGAGGGTGCCGGGACGGCTGCTGGTGGGGATCGTTGAGGGGCATGCGGCCGGTGCGCAGGTAGAAATCGGCGGCCGCCGCACCGGCATCGATCAGCTCCGGTCCGTTGCCGGTCGCCGTTGGCGTCGATCCCGTGGCAACTCGAGCACTGGACCAGGTAGAGCTGGCGCCCGGCCGCCTCGGTGTCCACCTGCGCCGCCGGCGAGCCGGCGGCGGCCCGGGTGCCGGTCGCCAGCACCGCGGAGCAGATCACCGCCACGCCGACCAGGACCAGCCACGGCAGGCCAGCCGTCATCACTTGATGAAGAAGATGGTCGCCCACAGCCCGATCCACACCACGTCGACGAAGTGCCAGTAGTACGACAGCATCTCGACCGCCGGGGCGTCCTCCTCGCCGAATCGCGTCGAGGCGGCACGGCCCGCCATCACCACCATGGCCACCAGACCGCCGATGACGTGCAGGCCGTGAAAGCCGGTCATCAGGTAGAACGCCGAACCATAGGCATGGGCGCCGATGGAGAAGTGCAGCTTCGTCCAGTCCCGGACCTGGGCCGCGACGAAGACGGCGCCGAGGGTGAACGTGACGCCTAGCCAGCGCAGGAACACCACCCGGTCGGCCCGCTCCACCGCCCGGACCCCGAGCTGCATGGTGCCGCTCGAAGCCACCAGCAGCACGGTGGACAGGGTGGCCGAGAGCGTGTCCAGATTGACGTCCGGTGGCGGCCACACGGCATTCGACGCCCGGAGCGTGAAGTAGGCGGCGAACAGGCCGGAGAAGAACATCAGCTCCGAGGACAGCCACACGACGGTGCCGACCGTCAGCAGCGGCGGCCGCTGCGAGGACCTGCCAGCCGGGAGGGCAGCGGCGGACGTCACCGTCACTCTTTCTACCCGAAATCGGCGGGCCCGGGTCGATCAAAGGGCGGTAGCGTCGCGACGTGGCGCTGGCCACCATCACTGTCGCCGACCTCGTCACCAGGAGCCGCCTCGAACCGGTTGCCGCCTGCGGCATCGTGCTCGCCGGCTGGTGGTACCTGTCCGCGGTGCGGCGGCTGGCGGACCGGGGCCGGCGGTGGTCGAGATGGCGCACCCTGCCCTACCTGAGCGGGCTGGCCGTGATGGTCGTCGCCACCCAGAGCGGTGCCGCGTCTTACGACACCGCCTACTTCACCGCCCATGTCATCCAGCATCTGCTGCTCGGCATGGTCGCTCCGGTCCTGCTGGCCCTGGGCGCGCCGATCACCCTGGCCCTGCAGAGCAGCGGCCGGGACACCAGACGCCGGCTGCTTCGTGCCCTGCACAGCCCAGTGGTGAGCGTCATGACCCATCCGCTGACCGCGTGGGCGCTCTTCGGCGGCTCGATGTTCGTCCTGTACTTCACGTCGCTGTATGCCCGGACGCTGCACAACGCCGCCCTGCACGACGCTGTGCACATGCACTTCGTGCTGGCCGGGTGCCTGTTCTTCTGGCCGGTCGTGGGACTGGACCCGACGCCGCACCGGCTTCCGTACGGAGGGCGCATGCTCTACGTGCTCGTCGCTCTGCCATTCCACACCATCCTCGGGGTGGCGCTGGTGACCCAGACCAGGCTGGTCGCGCCGGGGCTGTCGCTTTCCGACCAGCAGACCGGAGCCGGCATCCTCTGGACCGCCGGCGAGCTGTTGGGCCTGATAGCCATGATGATCGTGGCCGCCCAATGGATGCAGGCCGAGGAACGGGAGGCGATCCGCGAGGACCGCCGGCGGTCGCCACTCGAGGGAGCCGGCGCCGCCGCCTCGCAGCCTTGATCACACGTGGTGACATTGAGGAGGCCCGACGGCAGCTGACCGCGGCGGGGATCGTCCGTCCGACTCCCGTTGAGCGCTCCGACACCCTGAGCCGCCTGGTGGGCCGGCCGGTCATCCTCAAGCCAGAGCAGCGCCAGCGCACCGGGTCGTACAAGATCCGGGGTGCCTACAACTTCATCTCGAGGCTCGACTCCGGCATCGAGGTGGTGGCGGCCTCGGCGGGCAACCACGCCCAGGGGGTGGCGTTGGCCGCCACCCGGACCGGCCGGGCATCCACCATCTTCATGCCGGAGGGGGCGGCGATCCCCAAGGTCGAGGCCACCATCAACTACGGCGCCACGGTCCACTTGGAGGGCAAGGCGGTCGACGACTGCATCGCCCTGGCCCTGGCCTACGCCGAGGCCACCGGCGCCGTCTACGTCCCGCCGTTCGACCATCCGCTGGTGATCGCCGGCCAGGGCACCATCGGCCTCGAGCTGGAAGAGGAGGCGGGCGACGCCGAGGTGGTGGTCGTCCCGGTCGGCGGAGGCGGCCTGATCGCAGGTGTGGCGACCGCCCTGAGCGGTTCGACCCGCATCGTCGGCGTAGAAGCCGAAGGCGCGGCCTGCATGACCGCCGCCCTGGCCGCCGGCCGCCCCGTCGAGCTCGACCAGTTGACGACCATGGCCGACGGCAGCGCCCTCAAGTCCACCTCGGTGCTGGCCCTGGCCCACGTCCAGGCCCACGTCGACGAGGTGATCACCGTCGACGAGGAGGAAATCAGCCAGGCCCTGCTGCTGTTGCTCGAGCGGGTCAAGGTGGTGGTCGAGCCGTCCGGCGCCCTCGCCCTGGCGGCCATCCTGGCCGGCAAGGTGACGGGGTCGGGCCCGGCCGTCGCGGTGCTCACCGGTGGCAACGTCGACCCGCTGCTCCTGATCAAGCTCATCGGCCACGGCCTGTCGGCCGCCGGCCGGTACCTCGTGCTCCGGGCCCTGATCGACGACCGGCCGGGCGCCCTGGCCGGGCTGACGGCCACCCTGGCCGGGATGGGTCTCAACGTGCTCAACGTCGAGCACCATCGCTCGGGCCTGGCGCTTGCCATCGACGAGGTCGAGGTGCTGATCACGGTCGAAACCCGTGGCGCCGAGCACCGGGACCGCGTCATGGACGACCTGAGATCAACCGGTTACCGCGTCCAACTTCTGCCGGGCCCTCCAGGGTAGAGTTGTAAACGTGGCCAAAAAGACCTATGCAAAGAATGGAAAGACCTGCCGGGTGACATTCGAACTTCCGCCCGACGTCAACGCTCAGGCCGCCAGTGTCTGCGGCGATTTCAATGACTGGTCGCCCGCCGAAACCCCCATGGCCCGGCGCAAGCAGGGCAACTTCAGCGTCACCCTGAGCCTGCCGGCGGAGCATGCCTACCGCTACCGCTTCCTGCTCGACGGCGACCGGTGGGAGAACGACTGGGAGGCGGACACCTATGTCCCCAACGAGTTCGGTACCGAGGACAGCCTTATCCGGGTGTAGTTGTCCAGATTGGCGCCAGATTGTGGGGAATGTCCGGCGCCGAATTCAAGCGACGTTCGGCCAGTACCCCGCACCCCATGTGACCTTCGCCAGTGTCCTCTGGCCCGAGAGACTCGGGTGGAAATAGTCGAGGTTCCCGACGTCGGCGGCGGTGAACGGGACATGGTAGACGGCGTTGTTGTCCCACTTGCAGTTGACGTACTGACGGCACACCGCCGCCAGCACGGCGTTGTCCGCCACTTCCTGCTGGACGACGAGCTGGCGCTGGGCGTTGGTGTTGCCGCCCGCCAGCATCGACGGGCAGATGTGGGCGAAAGCCCACGTCGTGGCGGCGATGAGATTGGCGTGCAGGGCGTTCCACAACTGGAAGATGTCGGGGATCGACGAGACGAGGACGCGCCCTCCCGGGTCGAGCCGGAAGAAGTCGGCCATCGCCTTGGCGAACTGGGCCTGGAATGTGGCGGTCGGCGTCATGGTGGCCGCCGAGGCGGTGCACAGGTCGTTGGCACCCATCAGGACGGTGAGATACTGGACGCGCTGGGCCGCGGCGGCCTGCACCTGGCCATCCAGGTCGGCCATCTTGGCTTCGATGCGGGCATCGTTGAACGCCTTAGCCCCGATGCCGGGATTGGCCTGGAGGATGCGCCGGTACTGCGAGTTGACGGCTGGATCGCCGCCGGTGGACCACGAGTCCTGGGGGGCGTCGACCAGCACGTGGGACAGGTCGAGGTCGAAAGCCCGGGTGATGGAATCGCCCGTCGACGCCATCGACGACGGCAGGGCCGGGCCCGCCGAGGAGGATCTGGTGGCGGCCACCGCCACCCCGGCGGCCACGAGCACCAGCGCCGCCGAGACTGCCACCCACGGCCACCGTCGCATCGCTAGTACCTCACTTCCCAGAGACAGAGACCGTGGGGGGGAGCCAGCTGGCCGGCCGCGGCGCGCCGGCGCGCCCGGAGGATGCCGGCCATCTCACCGGCACGCATTTTTCCCACCCCCATGTCCACCATGGTGCCGACGATCGCCCGCACCATCTGCTGGCAGAACGACGAGGCCTCGATCTCGAAGCGCAGCACGCCGTCGCCCAGGTCGGCCCACGCGGCGTCGCCGCACCAGGCGGACCAGCGAGCCCGTCCGGCGGCCGGCGGCAGAACGACGAGAAGTCGTGCTCGCCGTACAGCGGGTCGCAGGCCAGCCGCATGGCCCCGAGGTCGAGCGGGCGCTCCACGTGCCAGGCGGTCGCGGCCAGAAAGGGGTCGGGAACCGGGCGGTTGAGCACGGTGTAGCGGTAGCGGCGGCCGGTGGCCGACGTGGCGGGCGTCGAAGCCGGGCCGGCGACGATGCCGGCCTCGCGCACCACGATCGCGGGCCGCAGCGCCTTGTTGAGCGACCGGCCGCAGGGCCAGCGACGTCGACGTCGGCGCGGGCGTCGAAGCTGACACCACCTGGCCCCAGGCGTGCACCCCGGCGTCGGTCCGGCCCGCGCAGGTCAGCTCGACGGTGTGGCGCAGGTGCCGCTCGAGGGCGGCGGCCAGCTGCACCGCCGACGGTCCGTACCCGGGCTGGGCGGCGAAGCCGTGGAAGCCGGCGCCCAGGTAGGCGACGTCCAGGCGGACCCGGACCGGCGGGCCTGCGAGCGACGCGGCCGGCCGGGGTGACGGTCGCCGGCCTGCAGTCGCCGAAGAGGCTCAGCCGCGTCGCAGCGGCACGGCCTAGACGAACTCGATGCGGGCCATGGGGGCGTTGTCGCCGTGGCGGGGGCCGAGCTTGAGGATCCGGGTGTAGCCGCCGGGCCGGTCGGCGTAGCGGGGCCCGATCTCGGCGAACAGCTTGTGGGCCATGTCCTTGTCCCGGATGAAGGCCACCACCTGGCGCTGGTTGTGGACGCTGGGCTGGGTCAGCGGCCGCCTTCTTGGCCTTGGTGATGCACTTCTCGACCACCGGGCGCAGCGCCTTGGCCTTGGCCTCGGTGGTGACGATGCCCTCGGCGGCGATCAGCGACGCCACCAGGTTGCCGAACATGGCCTTCTGGTGGGCGGAGTCGCCGCCGAAGCGGCGGCCCTTCTTCGGGCGTGCCCGGGATGCCGGCATGGCGCTCAGCCCTCCTTGTTGCGCAGGGACAGGCCCCGCTCGTCGAGCTTCGGCAGCACCTCGTCGAGCGACTTCTGGCCGAAGTTGGTGATGGCCAGCAGGTCGTCCTCGGTCTTGGTGACCAGCTCGCCGACGGTGTTGACCTGGGCCCGCTTGAGGCAGTTGCGGGGACGCTCGGACAGGTCGAGGTCCTCGATGGGCAGGTCGAGGTCGGGCGAGCCGCTGGTGGCGGCGCCGACGTCGCCGAGCTCGAGGCCCTGCGGGGCGTCGCTCATGTCGGCGACCAGGCCGACCAGCGAGCGCAGGGTGTCGCCGGCGGAGGCCAGCGCCTCGCGGGGCGAGATCGAGCCGTCGGTCTCGATGTCGAGGACCAGGCGGTCGTAGTTGGTCGACTGCTCGACCCGGGTCGGCTCGACGGTGAAGGCCACCCGGCGCACGGGCGAGAAGATCGAGTCGACCGGGATGACCCCGATGGTCGACGACCGCTTGTTGCGGTCGGCCGAGACGTAGCCCCGGCCCCGCTCGACGGTCGATGTCGACGGCCAGGCGGCCCTTGGCGTTGAGGGTGGCGATGCACCAGGTCGGGGTTGAGGACCTCGACGTCGCTGGTGAGCCTGCGATGTCGCCGGCGGTCACGTGGCCGGGCCCCGCACGTCGAGTGCGCAGGGTCACCGGCTCGTCGCTGAGCGAGCCGCAGGACCACGTCCTTCAGGTTGAGGATGATGTCGGTGACATCCTCCTTGACCCCGGGCAGGGTGGTGAACTCGTGCAGGGCGTCGTCGAAGCGGACCTGGGTGACGGCGGCGCCGGGGATGGACGACAGCAGGGTGCGGCGCAGGCGAGTTGCCGAGGGTGTAGCCGAAGCCGGGCTCGAGGGGGCCGATGGCGAACCGCTGGCGGTTGGCCTCCTCCTCGCCGAGCGGCTCGACCGTGGGACGTTGGATGATCAGCATGAGTGGACTTCCTCTGGATGTCAGAGCACTACTTGGAGTAGAGCTCGACGATGAGCGACTCGCGGACGGGCACGTCGATGTGCTCGCGCAGCGGCAGGTCGCAGACGGTGACCTCGAGCGCCCTCGGCGCCGGCCTCCAGCCAGGGCGGGACCTGGCGGTCGAGGGTGTCGAGGTTGTGGCGGACGACGATCAGGTCGCGGGACTTGGCCTTGAGGGCGATCGACGTCGCCCTTGCGCACCCGGTAGCTGGGGATGGTGACCCGCTTGCCGTTGACCAGCACGTGGCCGTGGCGGACGAGCTGGCGGGCCTGGGAGCGGCTGGCGCCCCAACCGGCCCGGAAGGCCACGTTGTCGAGGCGCAGCTCGAGCATGCGCAGCAGGTTCTCGCCGGTGATGCCGGCCTGGCGGTTGGCCTCCTCGTAGAGGTTGTGGAACTGCTTCTCGAGCACGCCGTAGATGCGGCGGGCCTTCTGCTTCTCCCGCAGCTGGGTCAGGTACTCCGAGCCCTGGCGCATCCGGTCGCGGCCGTGCTCGCCGGGCGGGTAGGGCCGGCGCTCGATCGGGCACTTCATCGAGTCGCACTTGGGGCCCTTGAGGAACAGCTTCATCTTCTCCCGGCGGCAGAGCCGGCAGACGGGACCGGTGTAGCGAGCCATCTCTGAGACCCTCCGCCGCTTCTTGGGGCGGCAACCGTTGTGGGGGATCGGGGTCACGTCCTTGATGCCGGCGACCTCGATGCCGGTGTTCATGAGCGAGCGGATGGCGGTCTCCCGGCCGGAGCCGGGGCCCTTGACCAGCACGTCGACCTTGCGCACGCCGTGCTCCATGGCCCGCCGGGCGCACTGCTCGGCGGCCAGCTGGGCGGCGAACGGGGTCGACTTGCGGGAGCCCTTGAACCCGACGTTGCCGGCCGACGCCCAGGCCAGGACGTTGCCCTCGGGGTCGGCTGATGGAGACGATGGTGTTGTTGAACGAGCTCTTGATGTGCGCCACCCCGTAGGTGACGTTCTTGCGCTCGCGGCGGCGGGGCCGCCGCCCGCCCGGCTTGGGCTTGGCCATATTACTTGCGGACCTTCTTCTTCCCGGCGACGGTCTTCTTCGGGCCCTTGCGGGTCCGGGCGTTGGTGTGGGTGCGCTGGCCGTGCACCGGCAGGCCCCGGCGGTGGCGGATGCCCTGGTAGGAGCCGATCTCCATC
Source organism: uncultured Actinomycetota bacterium (assembly GCA_963792645.1). Taxonomy (GTDB): domain Bacteria; phylum Actinomycetota; class Acidimicrobiia; order Acidimicrobiales; family Palsa-688; genus CAWBWS01. Next base: position 310,185 of record CAWBWS010000004.1, on the reverse strand, counting down.
TTGCGCTTGATGTCCTGGGACACGTCCCGGCGCAGGTCGCCCTCGACCTTGAGGTTGGCGTCGATCCAGGTGCGCAGGCGGGCGACCTCCTCGTCGGTCAGGTCCCGGACCCGGGTGTCGGGGTCGATGCCGGTCGCCTCGCAGATCTGCTGCGACGTGGTCCGGCCGATGCCGAAGATGTAGGTGAGGGAGATCTCCAGCCGCTTCTCGCGGGGAATGTCGACGCCGGCGATACGGGCCATCGCTCTCTCCTAGCCCTGCCGCTGCTTGTGCCGGGGTTGGTGCAGATCACCCTGACACGGCCGTGGCGGCGGATGACCTTGCAGTGCTCACAGATCGGTTTCACTGCTGGACGGACCTTCATCGACTGCCTTTCATTGGGCTACTTGTACCGGTAGGTGATGCGACCCCGCGTGAGGTCGTACGGGGTGATCTCGACCTGCACCCGGTCCCCGGGGAGGATCCGGATGCGGTGCATCCGCATCTTCCCGGAACTGTGCGCCAGTACCTGGTGCCCGTTCTCGAGCTCGACCTTGAACATGGCATTGGGTAGCGGCTCGACGACCGTGCCTTCGAGCACGATCGCGTCTTCCTTGGGCTTGGGCTGGGGCTTGGGCGTGTGTCCTCCCGACGAGACTGGCAACGATGGCTGTGGTCCCCGACTCTTGCTGCCGGCTGCGGAGAAGCCGCGCCAAACCGCACAGAGACCAAAAGGTCAGGATAGCGCGGTCAGGGGCCTGCCGGTCAACCGGGGGCTGTTTGTCAATCAGCCAGGGTGAACACCTCGGGGCCGTTCTCCCTGATGGCGATGGTGTGCTCGACAGTGGGCCGACAGGCTGCCGTCGGCGGTCACCACGCTCCAGCCGTCGTCGAGGGTGCGGGTCGCCGGGCCGCCGGCGTTGACCATGGGCTCGACCGCGAAGACCATGCCCGACCTGCAGCTTGGGACCCGGCGTGCCCGGGCCAGTAGTTGGGGACCTGGCCGGCTCCTCGTGCATGGCGGTCCCGATGGCGTGGCCGACGTACTCCCGCACGACCGAGAAGCCGGCTCCCTCGGCCACCGTCTGGACCGCGGTGCCGATGTCGTGCAGCCGGTTGCCGTCGACCATCTGGCGCGATGCCGGCCCACAGGCTTCCTCGGTGACCCGGATCAGCTTCTCGGCCTCGGGGCTGATCGTCGCCGATGCCCATGGTGAAGGCGGCGTCACCGTGGTAGCCCTCGACGATCGCGCCGCAGTCGATGGAGAGGATGTCGCCCGCCTTCAAGCCGGTAGTCGCCGGGGATGCCGTGGACGATCATGTCGTTGGGCGACGTGCAGATCACCGCCGGGAACCCGTGGTAGTTGAGGAAGTTGGAGCGCGCGCCCCGCCGCTCGAGCACCTCCCGGGCCACCCGGTCGAGGTCGGCGGTCGTCACGCCGGGCTGCGCCGCGGCCCGGGTGGCGGCGTGCATCTCGGCCACCACCCGGCCGGCCCGGCGCATCTTGGCCATCTCGTCGGGGCTGCGTCTCACACCTGACAGCCTGTCACGGTCACGCCCGCGGGTGGGGCTCGGCCGGCCGGGCGGCCTCGACCATGCCGCGCATCCGGGCCTCGTCGATCGACCCGGACGAGCCGGCCGGTCACCTCGTCGGGCGAGCCGACGGCGTCGATGGTGGCCAGCAGCCCCATCGCTGCGTACCAGGCGATCAGCGGCGCCGTCTCCCGCTCGTACAGCTCCAGGCGGCGGCGGATGGCGGCCTCGGTGTCGTCCTCGCGCTGGACGACCTCGCCGCCGCAGATGTCGCAGAGTCCAGTCCACCTTGGGCGGGCTGTCGTCACGCTGTAGTTGGCCCCGCAGTCGGCGCAGACCCGCCGGCTGGCCAGCCGCTTGAGGACCACCTCGGTGTCGACGCTCGAGGTCGATGACCAGGTCGAGGCCCCGCGGGGCCAGGATGCGCCTCGAGCGCCTCGGCCTGGTGGACCGTCCGGGGGAACCCGTCGAGGATGAAGCCCCGCTTGGCGGTGTCGTCGTGGGTCAGGCGCTCGCCGACCAGCCGACGACCACCTCGTCGGGTACCAGCTCGCCGGCGTCCATGTAGGCCTTGGCCTGCTGGCCGAACTCCGAGCCCGAGCGCACGGCGGCGCGGAACATGTCACCGGTCGAGATGTGGGGCACGACGTAGTGGCGCGACAGGCGAACGCACTGGGTCCCCTTGCCCGCGCCCTGCTTGCCGAGGATGACCAGCCTGGCGCCCGGAATCACCTACTTGAGGAAGCCCTCGTAGTTGCGCATCATCAGCTGGCTGTCGATCTGCTTCATGGTCTCCAGCGCCACGCCCACGGCGATGAGCAGGGTGGTCCCGGCGAACGGGTAGCGGTTGATGTTCCAGAAGGCCAGGAACAGGGACGGCAGGAGGGCGATGAAGGCCAGGAACAGCGCCCCGGGCAGGGTGATCCGGTTGAGGATGCTCTGCAGGTGGCGCTCGGTCGGCGGCCCGGGCCGGATGCCGGGGATGTAGCCGCCCTGTTTGCGGATGATCGTCCGCCTGCTGGTGGGGGTCGAAGGTGATGGCGGCGTAGAAGTAGGCGAAGCCGATGATCAGCAGGCCGTACAGCACGATGTAGACCAGGTTGTTGGGCTGGACCAGGTTCTTGTTGATGAAGCTCTGCATCGTCTTGCCCCACCCGTGGCTGGGCAGCACGTTGGACAGCAGGACCGGGAAGTACAGCACCGAGCTGGCGAAGATGATCGGGATGACGCCGCCGGTGTTGACCTTCATCGGGATGTAGGTGCTCTGGCCGCCGTACATCCGGCGGCCCACCACCCGCTTGGCGAAGGTGACCGGGATCCGCCGCTGGCCCTGCTCGACGAACACGATGGCGACCAGCAGAGCGATGGAGAGGGCCAGGATGACGCCGAACTTGACGTTGCCGCCCTGGGCCCGGATGGCGGCGCCGCCCGACGGCATGCCGGACACCACGTTGGCGAAGATCAGGATCGACATGCCCTGGCCGATGCCGCGCTGGGTGATCAGCTCGCCCAGCCACATGACGAACGCCGTGCCGGCGGTCATGGTCAGCACGATCAGCAGCACGCGGGGCACGGTGAAGTTGGGGATCAGGTCGATGTTGAGCCCGCTGCCGGCGCCGAGGAGGCCGCCGCCGCCGTTGTGGAACACGTAGGCCAGGCCGGTCGACTGCATGAGGGCCAGGGCGATGGTCAGGTACCGGGTGGTCTGGGTCAGCTTCTTCTGGCCCGTCGCCCCCTCGTCCCGCCACTGCTCGAACTTGGGGATGACCACGACCAGCAGCTGGATGATGATCGAGCTGGTGATGTAGGGCATGATCCCGAGCCCGAACACGGCGAAGCGGGTCAGGGCACCGCCGGAGAACAGGTTGAGGAAGCCGAGCACCCCGCCCTTGGATCGACGCCGCCTCGAGCGACTGCAGCGGCCTTGAAGTCGATCCCGGCAGCGGGACGTAGGAGCCCGAGCCGGTAGATGCAGATGATGACGAGCGTGAAGATGATCTTGTTCCGGAGGTCCGGAACCTTGAACATGTTCTTCAGGCTGGAGAGCGTCTTCTTCACTGAGGGGCTCCTGGCGCGACTGTCGTCAAGTTACCGAATATGTCCCTGCAGTGCTCAGCGGTTGGTGAGGGCGTTGCCCTTGGCCGGTGGACGGCCGTGGCCGAAGGGCGGCGGGAGCACGGTCACGGTCCCGCCGGCCGCCTGATGGCCGCGGACCGCGGACTGCGAGAAGCCGTGGGCCGAGACCGCAACGGTCGGGTCAGCTCGCCCCGGCCGAGCACCTTGACCAGGCCGTGCTTGTGGACCAGGCCGGCGTCCCGGAGGGTCTCGGGGGTGACGACCGGCGCCGTCGAAGGCCTCGAGGGTGTCGAGGTTGACGACCACGTACTCGACGCGGAACGGGTTCTTGAACCCCTTGAGCTTCGGGATGCGCTGCTTCAGGGGCAGCTGGCCGCCCTCGAAGCCGGGCTTGATGTTGCCTGCGGGCCCTCTGGCCCTTGGTGCCGCGGCCGGCGGTCTTGCCGCCCTTGCCGCCGATGCCACGGCCGACCCGGCGCCGGGCCCTGGACGAACCCTCCGGTGCGCTCAGATCATGGACCTTCATCGGGCAACTTCCTCCGGGCGGGTACGTGCTCGGCCCCTTCGGGGGCGACCTCAACCGTGATCAGGTGGGGCACCCGGGCGATCATGCCCCGGATCTCGGGCCGGTCGGGCAGGACGTTGGACTGCCCGATGCCCCGCAGCCCGAGGGCCCGCAGGGTGCCGCGGTGCTTGGGCTTGGTCCCGATGCCGGAGCGGACCTGGGTGATCGATGAGGAGCTCTTCGGTCAGCATCTTCGGCCTGGCATCACGCCACCTCGGTGGGAACGTGGGGGCCGCGCTCGGTCTCCTGGTAGGCCCGCAGCACGCCCGCTGGGGTGACCTCCTCGGGCGACTTGCCGCGCAGCCGGGCGATCTCGTCCGGGCCGCTTCAGGTCACGCAGGCCGGCGATGGTCGCCTGGGCCACGTTGATGCTGTTGGACGAGCCGAGCGACTTGGCCAGGATGTCGTGGATGCCGGCCATCTCGAGGATGGCCCGGGCCGCGCCGCCGGCGATGACGCCGGTACCGGGAGCGGCCGGCTTGAGCAGCACCCGGCCGGCGCCGGCCTCGCCGATGATCGGATGGGTGATGGTCGTGCCGGCGAGGGGCACCTTGAACAGGTTCTTCTTGGCCTCCTCGATGCCCTTCTGCACGGCCAGGCCGGCTTCCTTGGCCTTGCCGTAGCCGAGGCCGACGTTGCCCTGGCCGTCGCCGATCACCATCAGGGCGGCGAAGGAGAACCGGCGGCCGCCCTTGACGACCTTGGCGACCCGGTTGACCTTGATGGTCCGATCTTCGTACTGCTGCTCTGCCATGTGTCTGGACTCCAGTCCTACAGCTCGAGGCCGGCTTCGCGTGCCGCGTCGGCGACAGCGGCCACCCGGCCGTGGTAGAGGAACCCGCCCCGGTCGAAGACGACCTGGGTGACGCCGGCCGCCTTGGCCCGCTCGGCGACCAGCTGCCCACCGCGCTGGCCGCCGTCGGCGTTGCCGGTGGGCCCAGACCGGACCGCAGATCCTTCTCCACCGACGACGCGGCGGCCAGTGTCCGGCCGGTGCGGTCGTCGATGACCTGGGCGGTGATGTGCTTGTTGGACCGGAACACCGCCAGGCGGGGCCGCCCGGCGGTCCCGCTGACCTTCTTGCGCACCCGGTAGTGCCGGCGGGCCCGGGCGACCTGCTTGTCCTTCGTCGAGAAGCTCATTACTTGGCGGCCTTGCCGGCCTTGCGGACCACCCGCTCGCCGGCGTAGCGGACACCCTTGCCCTTGTAGGGCTCGGGCTTGCGGATCTTGCGGATGTTGGCGGCCACCTGGCCGACCATCTCCTTGTCGATGCCCTTGACGATGATCCGGGTGGGGACGGGCACCTCGAAGGTGATGCCGTCGGGGGCGTCGACCATCACCGGGTGGCTGAAGCCGAGGGCCAGCTCGATCTGACCCGGGCCCTGGGCGATGGCCCGGTAGCCGACGCCGACGATCTCGAGGTCCTTGGTGAAGCCGTTGGTCACGCCCAGGACCATGTTGTTGACCAGGCTGCGGGTCAGGCCGTGCAGCGCCCGGTTGGTCCGCTCGTCGTCGGGGCGCTCGACGAGCAGCGTCGAGTCCTCCTGGCGCGACCGTGATCTCGCCCGGCAGGTCGCGCTCCAGCGTGCCCTTCGGGCCCTTCACGGTGACGTGCCGGTCGGCGAGGGTGACGTCGACGCCGGACGGGCACGGGGATGGGTGACTTGTCCGATACGGGACATGGCTAGCTCCTCACCAGACGTAGCAGAGGACCTCGCCGCCGACTCGGCGCTGGCGCGCCTCGCGGTCGGTCATGAGGCCATGGCTGGTCGACAGCACGGCGACGCCGAGGCCGCCGAGCACGCGGGGCAGCTTGTCGGCGCCGGTGTACACCCGCAGCCCGGGCTTGGACACCCGGCGGATCCCGGAGATGGTGCGGCTGCGGTCCGGGGCGTACTTCATCTTGATCTCGAGGGTGCGACCCGGCCGGGTCTCGGAGTCCTGTCACACTGAAGCCCGTCGATGTAGCCCTCGCGCTCCAGGATGGCGGCGAGGGACTCCTTCAGCTTGGAGGAAGGCATCCGCACCGTGTCGTGCATGGCCACGTTGGCGTTGCGGATGCGGGTCAGCATGTCCGCGATGGGGTCGGTCATCGTCATTCGTCGGCCTCCCCTACCAGCTCGCCTTGGTCACGCCGGGCACCTCGCCGGCGTGGACGAGCTCGCGCAGGCAGATGCGGCACAGCCCGAACTTGCGGAACACCGCCTGCGGCCGGCCGCACCGGCGGCACCGGGTGTAGGCCCGGACCTTGAACTTCGGCTTGCGCTGCTGCTTGATGATGAGCGCCTTCTTGGCCATTAGCTATACCCTCTCGAGCGTCGAAATGGGAAGCCGAAGGCGTCGAGCAGCGCTCGGCCCTCGGCGTCGGTACGGGCGGTGGTGACGATGGTGATGTCCATGCCCCGAGGCGTGTCGATCTTGTCGTAGTCGATCTCCGGGAAGATCAGCTGCTCGGTGACGCCGAACGTGTAGTTGCCCCGGCCGTCGAAACTGGTCGGGCTGAGACCGCGGAAGTCCCGGATGCGGGGGATGGCCAGGCTGATCAGCCGGTCGAAGAACTCCCACATCCGGTCGCCCCGCAGGGTCACCTTGGCGCCGATGGCGTTGCCCTCACGGAGCTTGAAGCCGGCGATGGACTTCTTGGCCTTGGTGACCATCGGCTTCTGGCCGGTGATGATGGTCAGGTCGCGCACCGCGCCCTCGAGCAGCGACTGCTGCTGGGTGGCCCGGCCGACGCCCATGTTGATGACGATCTTCTCGAGGCGGGGGACCATCATGATGTTGGCCAGGCCGAGGGTCTCCTTGAGCTGGGCCCGGACCTCGGTGTCGTAGCGGACCTTCAGCCGGGGGCGGGGGGTCGCGGTCGGCGCGGTGGCGCGTGGCGCATCACAGCTCGGCTCCGCACTTGCGGCAGATGCGGACCTTGCGGCCGTCGGCGCTCGATCCGGTACCCGATGCGGGTGGGGCCGTCGGTGCCGGCAGACGATGGCCACCGCGGACGACCGGCAATCGGCATGTCCTTGTCGATGATGCCGCCCTGCATGGTGGCCCGGGTCGCCTTCTGATGCTTCTTGGCCACGTTGACGCCCTCGACGATCACCTTGCCCTGCTTGGGCAGGACCCGCATGATCTCGCCGCTCTTGCCGCGGTCCTTGCCCTGCAGGACCTGGACCCGGTCACCCTTGCGGAGCTTCATCTTGCTACGGCTGGTTCGCAGTCTGGACATCACAGCACCTCCGGTGCCAGCGAGATGATCCGCATGAACCTCTTGTCCCGCAGCTCGCGCCCGACCGGGCCGAAGATGCGGGTGCCGCGCGGCTGCTGCTGGTCGTTGATCAGCACGGCGGCGTTCTCGTCGAAGCGGATGTAGCTGCCGTCGGGGCGCCGCTTCTCCTTCTTGGTGCGGACGACGACGCACTTGACGACGTCGCCCTTCTTGACGTTGGCGCCGGGGATGGCGTCCTTGACGGTCGCCACGAAGATGTCGCCGATCGAGGCGTAGCGGCGCTTGGAGCCGCCGAGCACCTTGATGCAGAGCACCTCCTTGGCGCCGGAGTTGTCGGCCACCCGGAGGCGGCTCTCCTGCTGGATCATTTGGCCCGCTCCAGCACTTCGACGATGCGCCAGCGCTTGAGCTTGGACAGCGGCCGGGTCTCGGCATGCGGACCCGGTCGCCGACCTTGGAGGTGTTCTCGGCGTCGTGGGCGTAGAAGCGCTTGGTGCGCTGCACCGTCTTGGCGTAGCGGGGGTGGCGGACCCGCTCGATGACGGCCACGACCGCGGTCTTGTCCATGGCGTCGAGACGACGAGGCCCTCGCGGACCTTGCGCCGGTTGGGGCGCGCGGTCGTCGGATGTCGGCTTCGGGGGTGGCGGTCTCGGTGTCGTCGTCGCTCATCTGCCGTTCACCTCCTCGCGGCCTCGGCGGCCTCGATCTCCCGCTGCCCGCAGCATGGTCTGCATGCGGGCCACGTCCCGGCGGACCTGTCCGATGCGGGCGTAGTTGTCGAGCTGGCCGGTCACGAGCTGGAACCGCAGGTTGAACAGCTCGCCTTGGTCTCGGCCAGCCGGGTCTCGAGCTCGTCGGCGGACATCTCCGTGAGCTCAGCCGGCTTGACCATCAGACCGTCACCTCTTCCTGCTGGGCCCGGATCACGAACCTGGCCTTGATCGGCAGCTTCTGGATGGCCCGCTCCATGGCGGCCCGGGCCAGTGCCTCGTTGACGCCGCCCAGCTCGAACAGGATGCGGCCCGGCTTGACGACGGCGACCCAGAACTCGGGGTTGCCCTTGCCCGAACCCATGCGGGTCTCGGCCGGCTTCTGGGTGACCGGCTTGTCCGGGAAGACGCGGATCCACACCTTGCCACCACGCTTGACGTGGCGGGTCATGGCGATACGGGCGGCCTCGATCTGGCGGGCGCGTGATCCATCCCGGCTCCAGGGCCTGGATGCCGTAGTCGCCGAAGGTGACCGTGGTGCCGCCCTTGGCCTGGCCGGTCATGCGGCCGCGCTGCAGCTTGCGGTGCTTGACCTTCTTCGGCATCAACATGGCTGGCTAACCGTCCTTCGGAAGTGCGGGGTCTCGTGGTGCTCGCCGCGGGTGCGGCGCTCGATCTCCTCTTCCTCGGCGAGCAGGCGCTCGAGCTCCGGGTCGACGGTGACGATGGGGCGGGCCTCGCCGGCGTCCTCGCCGGTCGCCGCCTCTCCCGGCTCACCGTTGTCCCCGGTCTCGCCGGTCCCGTTCGGTTCGGTGGGTGTCGGCGCGGCGCCGGGCTCGCCCAGGTCGGGTCGGCGGCGACCGCCGCCGGCGGAGATGACCCGGCGGGGCCGGGCCTGGCCCGACGTCTCGCCGACGGCCATGGCCGCCTCGCGGGTGATCTTCTCCTCGGCCGAGACCTTGTAGGGCAGGATGTCGCCCTTGTAGATCCAGACCTTGACGCCGATGCGGCCGTAGGTGGTCTTGGCCTCGCGGAAGCCGTAGTCGATGTCGGCCCGCAGCGTGTGCAGCGGCACCCGGCCCTCGCGGTAGAACTCGCGGCGTGACATCTCCGAGCCGCCGAGGCGGCCGGCGCACTGCACCCGGATGCCCGTGGGCGCCGGCCTTCTGCACCGTCTGGACGGCCCGCTTCATGGCCCGGCGGAAGCTGACCCGGCCCTGCAGCTGGTCGGCGATGCCCTGGGCGATCAGCGCGGCGTCGAGCTCGGGCTGCTTGATCTCCTGGATGTTGAGCTGGACCTTGGGGTTCTTGGTGATCTCGGCCAGCTTGGTGCGCAGGCGGTCGGCCTCGGCACCGCGGCGGCCGATGACGATGCCCGGGCCGGGCGGTGTGGACGTCGATGCGCAGCCGGTCACGGGTCCGCTCGATCTCGATCCGGCTCACCGCGGCCCGTTCGAGCTGGCGCATCAGGTAGTCGCGGATCTTCCAGTCCTCGATCAGGTAGTCCTGGTAGTCGCGGTCGTTGAACCACCGCGACTTCCAGTCGGTGGTGACGCCGAGGCGGAACCCGTACGGGTTGACCTTCTGGCCCATCTACTCGCTACTCGCTCCTTCGTCGCGGCATTGTCCGGCGCCTTCGTCGGCGCCGCCTCGGTCGTCGTGGCTCGGCCGGCGCTCGTCCGTCGGCCTCCGGGTCGGTCGACACTCGGCGTCGGTCGCAGCCTCGGCCTGGCGGCCCCGGCCACCGTCTCTTCGTGATCGTGACTCGTCGGTCGTCGGTCGTCGGTCGTCGGTCGTGCGTCGGCACCCCGGCCGGCGCTCGGCCCGGGTCCGGCCGCTCAGTCGTCCACGGTCCTGACTTGCGGGCGCCGGCCACCCGGCGGGCCCGGTGGGCGGCCTGCTCGGCATCCTGGCGGGCGGCCAGCCGGATCAGCTGGCTCCTCCGGCAGGCGGCTCACGATGACGGTGATGTGGCTGGTGCGCTTGCGGATGCGGGTGGCCCGGCCGCGGGCCCGGGGGCGCCACCGCTTGATGGTGGTGCCCTCGTCGGCGAAGCAGGCCGACACGTACAGCTCCTCGGGGTCCAGGCCGTCGTTGTGCTCGGCGTTGGCCACGGCCGAGTCCAGCACCTTGCCGACCAGGATGCCGGCGTCGCGCTCGGTGAAGCGGAGGATGTCGGCGGCCTCGCCGACCGGCTTGTCGCGGACCAGGTCGAGCACCTCGCGCACCTTGTACGGCGACACCCGGGCGTGGCGGAGGACCGCTCGGGTCCCCTCCCGCTCGTTGGTCTTGGGGCCCGGCATCAGCGCCGACCCTGCCGTTCCTGGCCGGCGTGGAACCGGAAGGTCCGGGTCGGCGCGAACTCGCCCAGCTTGTGGCCGACCATCGACTCGGTGATGTAGACGGGCACGTGCTTGCGGCCGTCGTGGACGGCGATGGTGTGGCCGACCATGTCGGGGATGATCGTGGAGCGGCGCGACCAGGTCTTGATGACGCGCTTCTCGTTGCGGGTGTTGAGGTCGTCGACCTTCTTGAGCAGGTGGTCGTCGACGAACGGGCCCTTCTTCAGGCTGCGGGGCATGCGGACCTACCTCCGGGCGCCGCGGGTACGGCGGCGGCGGACGATGAGCTTCTGGACGGCTTGTTGCGTGTCGCGGGTGCGGCCCTCGGGCTTGCCCCACGGCGACACCGGGTGGCGGCCACCGGAGGTCTTGCCTTCGCCACCGCCGAGCGGGTGGTCGACCGGGTTCATGGCCACGCCGCGGGTCTGGGGGCGGACGCCCTTCCAGCGGTTGCGGCCGGCCTTGCCGATGCTGATCAGCTCGGCCTCGGCGTTGCCGACCTCGCCGAGGGTGGCCCGGCAGTCGATGGGCACCCGGCGCATCTCGGTCGACGGGAGCCGCAGGGTGGCGTAGTCGCCCTCCTTGGCCACCAGCTGGATGCTCATCCCGGCGCTGCGGGCCATCTTGCCGCCGCCGCCGGGCTTGAGCTCGACGTTGTGGACGACCGAGCCGACCGGGATGTAGCGCAGCGGCAGGGCGTTGCCGGGCCGGATGTCCGAGCCCTGGCCGCTCTGCAGGACGTCGCCGACCTTCACCCGCTGGCCGGGGCCAGGATGTAGCGCTTCTCGCCGTCGTGGTAGTGCAGCAGGGCGATGCGGGCGTTGCGGTTGGGGTCGTACTCGATGGCGGCGACCGTGGCCGGCACGCCGTCCTTGGTCCGCTTGAAGTCGACGATCCGGTACTGCTGCTTGTGGCCGCCGCCGTGGTGGCGGGCGGTCTTGCGGCCGTAGGTGTTGCGGCCACCGGTGCTGGGCTTGGGGGCGAGCAGCGACTTCTCGGGCGCGGTCCTTGGTGATCTCGGAGAAGTCGGAGACCGTCTGGAACCGGCGACCGGCGCTGGTGGGCTTGCGCTTGCGGAGGGGCATCGTCACGTCCTCAGCTCTCGAACAGGTCGATGCGCTGTCCCTCGGCCAGGGTCACGATGGCCCGCTTGGTGTCGGGCCGCTTGCCGAACGTCGGCTGGCGGCGGTTGCGCTTGCGCTTGCCCTTGCGGTTCGAGGGTGTTGACCTTGACGACCTGGACGCTGAAGATGCTCTCGACGGCCTGGCGGATCTCGATCTTGTTGGCGTCGGGGTGGACGACGAAGGTGTAGACGCCCTGGTCGAGCAGGGCGTAGGACTTCTCCGAGACGACCGGCCGGAGGATGACGTCGCGGGGATCGCTCATGACTGGCTCCTCCTCGGCTCGGCGTCTGGCGACGGCGCCGGTCGTCGGTGACGCCTCGTCGGCGTGCGGCGTCGGCACGGCGTCCAGCCCGCTGTCGCCCGGGCAGGGTGGCGCGGGTGAACACGATCCAGTCGTTGCACAGCACGTCGTAGGCGTTGAGCTCGCCGGCCAGGATCGAGCTGGACGTCGGGCAGGTTGCGGAAGGACTTGATGGCGTCCTCGTCGTCTCGCGGTCGAGGACGACCAGCACCTTGCCCGTCGAGCCCGAGGGCGCCGAGGGCGGCGAGGGCGTCCTTGGTCTTGGGCGCCGTCGAACGCCCACTCGTCGACGACGGCCACCCGGCCCTCGGACGGCCCGGTCGGACAGCGCCGAGCGCAGGGCCAGCTGGATCATCTTCCGGGGTGTCCGCTGGCGGTAGCTGCGGGGCTTGGGGCCGAGGGCGACGCCGCCGCCGACCCAGTGCGGGGCACGGGTCGAGCCCTGCCGGGCCCGGCCGGTGCCCTTCTGCGGAACGGCTTCTTGCCGCCGCCGGACACCTCGGCGCGGGTCTTGGTGCTCTGGGTGCCGGACCGGGCGGCGGCCAGCTGGGCGGTGACGACCTGGTGCAGCACCGGCACGTTGGGCTGCGATGCCGAAGATGGCGTCGTCCAGGTCGACCGTCGCCGACCACGCGTCGCCATCCGACGGCTCGCGGACGTCGACGGCGGCGCGGCATTACTTGGCGCCCCCTTTGACCGTGGCTCGCGGATCGAGCACGACGCCGCCCCGGGGGCCGGGCACGGCGCCCTTGACCAGGATCAGCTCGCGCTCGGCGTCGGCCTGGACGACCTCGAGGTTGAGCGTGGTCACCTGCTGCGCGCCCATCTGCCCGGCCATCCGGGTGCCCTTGAACACCCGGGCCGGGGTGGCGCAGGCGCCGATCGAGCCCGGGGCCCGGTGGTGCTTGTGGTTGCCGTGGCTGGCGCCCTGGCCCTTGAAGTTGTGGCGCTTCATGCCGCCGGCGAAGCCCTTGCCCTTGCTGACCGCGGTGACGTCGACCTGGTCGCCGGCGGCGCAGGACGTCGACGCGTGAGCTCCTGGCCGACGGTGTAGTCGCTGGTGTCGTCGAGCCGCAGCTCGACCAGCGCGGCCCGGGCTCGACGCCGCGCCTTGGCGAAGTGGCCGGCCTCGGGCTTGGTCAGGCGTGCGCGCCTGCGGGTGCCGTAGGTCACCTGCAGGGCGGAGTACCCGTCGCGCTCAGGCGTCTTGACCTGGACGACCCGGACCGGCGCGACGCGCACGACGGTGACCGGGATGGCGCGGTTGCTGCGTCGTCCCAGACCTGGGTCATGCCGACTTTCTCGCCGACGATCGCTTTGGTTGGCACGGCTGACTTCTTTCTGATCGTGGCGGAGGAGGCACCGATGGCCTCACACGCGGACGCTCCGCTCGGGTAAGTCCCGAGCGGAGCGCTCGTTCGGTTGCGCCACGGGGTCCCCGCCGGAGCGGACACCCGCGGACGTCTATTGGCGGACCTGGTAACTATAGCGGAGGTACGCACACTCCTGGCCAGTCGGCTGCAGGATGGCCGGCTCGGCCCCTCGGAAAGGCAGCGGGCGGCCGTGAGGCCGCCCTCCGCCCGGAAGCCCGAAGCTGGCGCGCCAAAGTTACAGCCGGCGTGCGCTTTGGCGCGCCGGCTTTAGGTGGCGCGCCGTTGGGTCAGGCCGGGCCTTACAGCTGGCGCGCCAAGGTGATAGCCGGCATGCGCTTTGGCGCGCCGGCTTCGGCTGGCGCGCCTTTGCGTCAGGCCGGCGGCATAGGAAGAGTCGTGAAACCTCTTCTGATCGAGCAGTTGATGGCCCTGGCTGCCACTCAGCACGGCGTGGTCTCGACGCAGCAGGCATCGGCGCTCGGTGTCACGCCGGCCATGCTGCGCCACGCCGTCCGGCGGGGGTGGCTGACGCCGCTCCGGCACGGCGTCTACGCGGTGGCCGGCTTGCCGACCTCGAAATGGCAGCCGTTGATGGCCGCCGCCCTCGCGGCCGGGCCGGACGCGGTGATCTCACACCGGTCGGCCGCAGTGATCCACGGTTTTCACGGTCTCGTGGCCGGGACGCCGGAGTTGAGCTACCGCAAGCGTGGTGGGCGCAGGCTCTCTGGAGTGACGATCCACCGGCCCCGTCACCTGGACAATGACGACATCGAGATCCAGCGGGGCGTCCGACTCACCGTGCCTGTTCGCACGGTGATCGACCTTGCGCCCATCGTCGGCAAAGAGCTGCTCGGGCGGATCCTCGACGAAGGAGCCATCACGCGGCTGTGGACGGCCGAGCGGGTGCAGGCCCGGCTGGACCAGATGGGCTCCCAGGGACGATCCGGCACCGGACGGCTGCGGCGACAGCTCGCCCTGAGGCTGGAGGAGGGCAACCCGGACAGCCGCCTCGAGCAACACGTGATCCGGGTGTTGCGGCCCCACGTCCCTCCCTTCAAGGTCCGCTACGCCGACACGTTCGACGGCGAGCGGATCGAGATGGACCTGGCGTGGCTGGACCTCAAGATCGATGGTGAGGTCGACGGCATGGACGTGCGGAGCCGGTCGAGAACCAAGTTCGAGCGGGACCGTCTCCGGGCCAACGTGCTCCCGCGCCATGGCTGGCGGATCGTCCATTTCACGTCCCAAATGGATGACCGGACCCTCCTCGACCAGATCCTCCCCCTGCTGCCTGCAGACTGGAGGCCATGACCTCGGGCCCCCCACCTCCGGTCCGCCTCGATGACGGGAGGACAGCCGTCCCTATCGACATCGACCGGGTGGAGGCCGACATGACATTCGACGTCGCCGGACAGGAGGCAACCGTCAACGCGACCGTCGATTTCGTCATTGACGGGCCGGATGGCTGCCCGGTCTTCGATCTCCGCCAGCCGGTCGGATCCCTTCGACTGAATGGTGAGCCGCTACCCGGGGAGGCATTTTCCCACCAGGATCTTGGAGGCGGCGAAGGCGCCGAGATGGCCATGCTGGACCGGAGCCTGGCCGCCGGGACCCGGCACCGGCTGGAACTGCACTACCGGCTCCTCACGCCACAAGCGAACGGCGCACTCCCCATCGAATGGGGCGACGGGGTGCGCTTCGACTTCTGGATGTCTGACCTGTATCCGGGGCGGTATCTGGAGATGTGGCTGCCCGCCAACCTGTGCCACGACCGCTTCGCCATGGGCCTGGACGTGAGGGTGGTCGGCAGCCCGCTCGAACACACCCTGATCTCCAATGGGGCCACGCGAGACAAGTGGCGGGTGGACTACCCGGCGCACTTCACCGCCCTGTCCCCGATGCTTGTCCTCCAGCCGGCCCACACCATGGAGATTCGCACCCGCCCCGCCCAGCTCACCGTCCGGTCGGACGAATCGGGCGCCGACCTGGAGGCGTGCGAGGCGGACATCGCGGCCTGGCTCACCTACAACACCGAGCGGTACGGGCCCTGGGTGCACGGCGAGAGGTTCACGGCCGTTCTGCGAGGCCCCGGGCGAGGGATGGAGTACGACGGGGCCACCACGGCCGCGGTCGCGGCGCTGGAGCACGAGGTGTTCCACAGCTGGTTCGGGCGGGGCGTCAAGCCGGCCCGGGCCAGCGACGGATGGATCGACGAGGCCTGGACCAGCTGGGCCACCAACAGCCGGCGGCGGGAGGAAGGGCGCTTCGCAGTGGTCGAGCTCGGCCTGGACGAACCACCGGTGCAGCTGTACCCGCCGCATCCGTGGAGCCGGTACACGCCGATCGAGTCCTACCGGGAGGGGGCCCGGCTGTTCGCCGGCCTGGCCCACCTGTTGGGCGGGGCCGACCGGATGCGCCAGTCGATGGCCGACTGGTACCGGGCCCACGCCGGCGGCTTCGTGACGACCGCCGGACTGGAAGAGCACCTGACCGCGTGGTCAGGCGTGGACCTTGGTCCGTGGTTCGAGCGGTACGTCTATGGGGGGAGCTAGGCGGTCTGGATCTTGATCTCGATGTCGACGCCGGCCGGGAGGTCGAGCCGCTGGAGCGAGTCGACCGTCTTCGGGCTGTGCTCGACGATGTCGAGCAGGCGCTTGTGGATCCGCATCTCGAAGTGCTCGCGCGAGTCCTTGTACTTGTGGGGCGAGCGGATGACGGTGTAGCGGTGCTTCTCGGTCGGCAGCGGCACCGGGCCCCGGACCTTGGCCTGGGTCCGCAGCACCGTCTCGACGATCTTCTTGGTCGACTGGTCGATGATCTCGTGGTCGTACGCCTTGAGGCGGATCCGGATCTTCTGTCGCGGGGCGTCAGCCATGATTCCTTACTTGAGGATCTTGGTGACGCGGCCGGCGCCGACGGTGCGGCCACCCTCACGGATGGCGAAGCGGAGCCCCTCGTCCATGGCGATGGGCTTGCCCAGCTCGACGGTCATGGTCGGTGTTGTCGCCCGGCATGACCATCTCGGTGCCCTCGGGCAGGGTGATGGAGCCGGTGACGTCGGTGGTCCGGAAGTAGAACTGCGGGCGGTAGTTGTTGAAGAACGGCTTGTGCCGGCCGCCCTCCTCCTTGGTCAGCACGTAGACGTTGGCCTCGAAGTTGGTGTGCGGGGTGATGGAGCCGGGCTTGCAGAGCACCTGGCCCCGCTCGACCTCCTCCTTCTTGGTGCCCCGCAGCAGAGCGCCGATGTTGTCGCCGGCCTGGCCCTGGTCGAGCAGCTTGCGGAACATCTCGACGCCGGTGCAGACGGTCTTGGCGCGTCGGGCGCAGCCCGACGATCTCGACCTCGTCGCCGACCTTGACGATGCCCTGCTCCACCTTGCCGGTCACGACGGTGCCGCGGCCCTGGATGGTGAAGACGTCCTCGATCGGCATCAGGAACGGCTTGTCGATCGTCACGGACTCGGGCTCGGGGATGTAGCTGTCGACCGCGGCCATCAGCTCGAGGATCTTCTCCTCCCACTCCTCGTCGCCCTCGAGCGCCTTCAGCGCTGATACCCGGATGACCGGGGTGTCGTCGCCGGGGAACTCGTACTCGCTGAGCAGCTCGCGGACCTCGAGCTCGACCAGGTCGAGCAGCTCCTCGTCGTCGACCGCGTCGGCCTTGTTCAGGGCGACCACGATCGAGGGCACGCCGACCTGGCGGGCCAGCAGCACGTGCTCACGGGTCTGGGGCATGGGGCCGTCAGCGGCCGAGACCACCAGGATGGCGCCGTCGATCTGGGCCGCACCGGTGATCATGTTCTTGATGTAGTCGGCGTGGCCCGGCATGTCGACGTGGGCGTAGTGGCGGTTGGGCGTCTGGTACTCGACGTGGGCGATGTTGATGGTGATGCCGCGCTGACTTCTCCTCCGGCGCCTTGTCGATCTGGTCGAAGGCGGTGAAGGCGTTGTTGGTCGGGTCGCGCTCGGTCAGGACCTTGGTGATCGCCGCGGTGAGCGTGGTCTTGCCGTGATCGATGTGACCCATCGTCCCGATGTTGAGGTGGGGCTTGTTCCGCTCGAATTTCTTCTTGGCCATGGAAAAGTGTCGCTCCTGTTACTTACGTACGTACGAAATCGGCTGGTTACTCGCCGCGGACCCGAGCCACGATCTCGCGGGAGACCGACTCGGGTACTTCCTGGTAGGACTTGAACTGCATGGTGTAGGTCGCACGTCCCTGGGTGCGCGAGCGCAGGTCGGTAGCGTAGCCAAACATGTCGGCCAGAGGCACCTGGGCCCGGATGACCTGGGCGTTGCCCCGCTGCTCCATCCCCTCCATCCGGCCTCGCCGGGAGTTGAGGTCGCCGATCACCTCGCCCATGTAGTCGTCAGGGGTGACGACCTCGACGGCCATGATCGGCTCGAGCAGCACCGGGTGGGCGGCCTTGGCCGCCTTCTTGAAGCACATCGACCCGGCGATCTTGAACGCCATCTCCGAGGAGTCGACGTCGTGGTACGAGCCATAGGTGAGGGTGGCCCGGAGGTCGACGACCGGATAGCCGGCCAGCACGCCAGACTGCATGGCGTCCTGGATGCCGGCGTCCACCGAGGGGATGTACTCCTTGGGGATGACGCCGCCCGCCATCTTGTCGATGAACTCGTAGCCGCTGCCGGGGCCGGTCGGTTCGAGGCTGAGCACCACGTGGCCGTACTGGCCTCGGCCGCCGGTCTGGCGGATGTAGCGCTCTTCGATCTTGGTGACCGGATTCTTGATGGTCTCCCGGTAGGCGACCTGGGGCTTGCCGACGTTGGCGTCGACCCGGAACTCCCGGAGCATGCGGTCGACCAGCACCTCGAGATGCAGCTCGCCCATGCCACCGATGATCGTCTGGCCTGTCTCCTCGTCGCTGTGGACCTGGAACGTCGGGTCCTCCTCGGACAGGGACTGCAGCGCCTTGGACAGCTTGTCCTGGTCGTTCTTGGTCTTGGGTTCGACGGCCACGTGGATGACCGGCTCGGGGAACTCGAGGGCCTCGAGCACGATCGGGGCGTGGGGATCGCACAGAGTGTCGCCGGTGGTGGTGTCCTTCATGCCCACGAACGCCACGATGTCGCCGGCGAACGCAGCGGACTTGTCCTCTTCGTGGTTGGCGTGCATTTGCAGGATCCGGCCGACCCGCTCCTTGCGGTCCTTGGTCGAGTTGAGGACGGCCGAGCCCTTGGTCAGCTTGCCCGAGTAGACCCGGACGTAGGTCAGCTTGCCCTTGTGGACGTCGGTGATGATCTTGAAGGCCAGGGCGGCGAACGGCTCGTTGTCGTCGGGCAGCCGCTCCAGATCCTCGATCCCCTTCTGGTCCATGCCCTTGGTGGGCGGAATGTCGAGCGGGCTCGGGAGGAAGTCGATGACAGCGTCGAGCATGGGCTGGACACCCTTGTTCTTGAACGCCGAGCCGCACAGGACGGGCACCACCTGGTTGGCCACCGTCGCATGGCGAAGCGCCCGGCGCAGGTCGTCGGCGGTGATCTCCTGGTCGCCCAGGAACTTCTCGGTGATGGTGTCGTCGAAGTTCGACAGCGTGTCGACCAGGGCGGTGTGCCAGATCTCGGCATCGCCCGCGATCGCCTCAGGGATCTCGCGAACCGACCACGACTCGCCCTTGTCGGTGGCGTCGTCCCAGACCAGCGCCTTCATGCCGATCAGGTCGATGACGCCCTTGAACTCCGCCTCGGCACCGATCGGCAGCTGGATGACCGCGGTGGTCGCGGCCAGCCGGTCCCTGATCATGTCGACCGACCGGAAGAAGTCGGCGCCGATGCGGTCCATCTTGTTCACGAAGCAGATCCGGGGGACGTTGTACTTGTCGGCCTGGCGCCACACCGTTTCGGTCTGGGGCTCGACGCCGGCGACCGCGTCGAAGACCGCGACCGCGCCGTCGAGGACCCGGAGGCTGCGCTCCACCTCGACCGTGAAGTCCACGTGGCCGGGGGTGTCGATGATGTTGATCCAGGTGTCCTTCCACTTGCAGGTGGTGGCCGCGCTGGTGATGGTGATGCCGCGCTCCTGCTCCTGGATCATCCAGTCCATGGTGGCCGCGCCCTCGTGGACCTCGCCCATCTTGTAGTTCTTGCCGGTGTAGTAGAGGATCCGCTCGGTCGTCGTGGTTTTTCCCGCGTCGATGTGGGCCATGATCCCGATGTTGCGGGTCCGGGCCAGTGGATACTCTCGGATGATGGGGGCGGCTTCAGCCATGTCTGTCTTTCGGATGTCTCAGTTGTCTCGGGTGTTTCTGGGTGTCTTGAGTGTGTCTCTGGGTGTCTCGGGTGTGTCGCCAAGTGGCGCCGCGCGGCCCGCGCCGGCCGTCGCTCAGCCGTGAATTGTGCCGCTGCTACCAGCGGTAGTGGGCGAACGCCTTGTTGGATTCGGCCATCTTGTGCATGTCTTCCCGGCGCTTGACGGAAGCACCGGTCCCGTTGGATGCGTCGAGCAATTCGTTCGCCAGTCGCTCGGCCATGGTCTTCTCCCGGCGCTGGCGGGAGTAGCCGACCAGCCAGCGGATCGACAGCGTGGTGGCCCGGCGGGGCCGGACCTCGACGGGGACCTGGTAGGTGGCGCCGCCGACCCGGCGGCTCTTGACCTCGAGCTGGGGCTTGGTGTTCTCCACCGCCCGCTTGAGGGTGGCGACCGGTTCGGCGCCGGTCTTGTCCTTGACGATCTCGAGGGCCTCGTACACGATGCGCTCCGCCAGGCTGCGCTTGCCGCGGGACAGGACCTTGTTGACCAGCTGGGTGACCAGCACCGACCGGTAGATCGGGTCGGGCATGAGGTCGCGCCGGGGGGCGGGTCCTTTGCGGGGCATGGTGGCTAATCCTTCTTGGCGCCGTAGCGGCTACGGGCCTGCTTGCGGTCGCGGACGCCCGAGGTGTCGAGTGTGCCCCGGATGATCTTGTACCGGACCCCGGGGAGGTCCTTCACCCGGCCGCCGCGGACCAGGACGATGGAGTGCTCCTGGAGGTTGTGGCCGACGCCGGGGATGTAGGCGGTCACCTCGACGCCGCTGGTCAGCCGGACCCGGGCCACCTTGCGCAGCGCCGAGTTCGGCTTCTTGGGCGTCGTGGTGTACACGCGGGTGCACACCCCCCGACGCTGGGGCGCGCCCGCGCAGGGCCGGCGTCTTGGTCTTGTCAGACTTGTGTTCGCGGCCCTTGCGGACCAGTTGGGCGATCGTGGGCAAAGAAACCTCTTCTCCGGGGGAGTCCTGGAAGCCGCAATGTCGGGGAGCCGGCGCAACGCGAAGACGGCCGATCAGATGGCTTTGCGGCCAGACCACCATGATACCGCGGGGCGGGACGGCGGCGAAACTGTTCGAGGACAGGGCGGCGGCGGGCCAGCGGACGACCCCCGCCCCCCTACGAGGCCTCTTCGCCGCCGCCCAGCACCTGGGACAAGCCGTCGCCATCCAAGCCATTGCCGCCGAGCTCGATGCCCGCGCCGATGGCGATTGGCCGCCGCCCCGTTGCCGATGCTGGCCAGCCAGGCGGCCAGGTCCTCAGGGGCGGTGTCCTCGTCCGAGCTCCAGAAGGGCATCGTCTCGGCGTCGGGCGCTTCCATGATCATGTCGCGGTAGCGCGTCATGCCGGTCCCGGCGGGGATCAGCTTGCCGATGATGATGTTCTCCTTCAGACCGAACAGCTGGTCGGACTTGCCCTCGATGGCGGCCTCGGTGAGCACCCGGGTGGTCTCCTGGAACGATGCCGCCGACAGCCAGAGTCGGTGGCCAGCGACGCCTTGGTGATCCCCATCAGCTCGGGACGGCCCTCGGCCGGGCGCTTGCCCTCGGTGCACCAGCTGTCGGTTGACCTCGGCGTAGATCCGGGAGTCGACCCGCTCGCCGGGCAGGAACGGGGACTCGCCCTGCTCGGCGACCAGCACCCGGCGCAGCATCTGGCGGACGATGAGCTCGATGTGCTTGTCGTGGATCGACACGCCCTGGTCCCGGTACACCTGCTGGACCTCGTCGACCAGGTACTGCTGGGTCTCGCGGATGCCCTTGATCTCCAGCAGCTGCTTGGGGTCCTTGGGCCCGTCGACCAGGGCGTCGCCGGCGACGACCTCGACGCCGTCGCGGATGCCCTCGGCCAGCTTGGCCCGCGGTCGACACGTTGTAGACGTCCTCGCTCGCCGTCGTCGCCGACGATGGTGATCCGGCGGGCGTTGTCCTCGTCGGCGATGCGGACCACGCCCGAGGTGCGGGCCAGGATGGCCGCGCCCTTGGGGGTGCGGGCCTCGAACAGCTCGACGACGCGGGGCAGGCCGTGGGTGATGTCCTCACCGGCGATGCCGCCGGTGTGGAAGGTCCGCATGGTCAGCTGCGTCCCGGGCTCACCGATGGACTGGGCGGCGATGACGCCGACCGCCTCACCGAGCTCGATGTGCCCGGTTGGTGGCCAGCGACCGGCCGTAGCAGGCGGCGCACACGCCGTGCTCGGCCTCGCAGGTCAGGACCGAGCGGCACCAGGACCTCGGTCGACCGACGGGATCGTCCCGCAGGGTGACCATCATCTCCGGGCTGATCGGCGTCCCGGCGGGCAACACGGTGCCGTCCGAGAGCGTCACGTCACGGACGAGAACCCGGCCGTCGACCCGGGTCTCCAGGTAGGAGCGGGCCTTGTCGTCGTCGGGCTGCACGTCCGCGGATCCAGATGCCGCGGATGGTCCCGCAGTCGTCCTGGCGGATGATGAGCTCCTGGGCCACGTCGACCAGTCGCCGGGTCAGGTAGCCCGAGTCGGCGGTCCGCAGGGCGGTGTCGGCCAGGCCCTTGCGGGCGCCGTGGGTGGAGATGAAGTACTCCAGGACCGACAGGCCCTCACGGAACGACGACAGGATCGGGCCGGGGGATCATCTCGCCCCGGGGGTTGGAGACCAGACCCTTCATGCCGGCGATCTGGCGCACCTGCTGGGGGTTACCCCGGGCGCCCGAGTCCACCATCATGTCCAGCGGGTTGAACGGCGATCTTGCGGAGCGTCTCCTCCATGGCCTTGCCGACCTCGGAGTTGGCGGACGTCCAGATCTCGATCTCCTTCTGGCGACGCTCGTCGTCGGTGATGATGCCCCGCTTGAACTGGGTCTCGGCCTTCTGGGCCTCGGCCTCGTAACTTGGCGATGATGGCCGACTTGGTGGGCGGCGTCTTGACGTCGTCGATCGAGATGGTCAGCCCCGACTGGGTGGCGTAGCGGAAGCACAGGTCCTTGATCTTGTCGAGGCTGGCCGCCACCACCGCCCGGGGGTAGCAGGTCGGCCAGCACCTCGACGATCTGGCCGATGCTGCGGTTGCGCTTGCCCACGATGTCGTTGACGAACGCGGAAGTCGTCCGGCAGGGCGGTGTTGAAGATGATCCGCCCGGGGGATGTCTCGATCTCGATGTAGTCGGGCGAGTCCTCATCCCTCTCGGGGACGTCGCCACTCGGGTCAGCGGCGACGGCGTCAGCCGTGCTGCCGGCGGCGCCCGCAGCGAGTGCAGCCGCGCGTCGGCCGCCTCCCCGGCGGTGACAGTCCCGTCGGCCGTGACGACCGACGCATTCCTCGGCATGCGCCACTTGACCTTGGTCTGCAGCTCGACGTCGCCGGCCTCGTAGGCCCGCTCCACCTCGTACAGGTTGCGGAACACCCGGCCCTCGCCCTTGGACCCGTCGCGCATGATGGTCAGGTAGTACGCGCCGAACACCATGTCCTGGGTCGGGGTGACGATGGGCCGCCCGGTGGCCGGGGACAGGATGTTGTTGGCCGACAGCATGAGCACCCGGGCCTCGGCCTGGGCCTCGGCGGACAGCGGCAGGTGGACGGCCATCTGGTCGCCGTCGAAGTCAGCGTTGAACGCGGTGCACACCAGCGGGTGGATCTGGATGGCCTTGCCCTCGACCAGCACCGGCTCGAAGGCCTGAATGCCGAGGCGGTGCAGGGTGGGCGCCCGGTTGAGGAACACCGGGTGCTCCTTGATGACCTCCTCCAAAACGTCCCACACCTGGGCCCGCCGCCGCTCGACCATGCGCTTGGCCGACTTGATGTTCTGGGCCAGCTCGAGGTCGACCAGCCGCTTCATGACGAACGGCTTGAACAGCTCCAGAGCCATCTGCTTGGGCAGGCCGCACTGGTGCAGCTTCAGCATGGGGCCGACGACGATGACCGAACGGCCGGAGTAGTCGACGCGCTTGCCCAGCAGGTTCTGGCGGAACCGGCCCTGCTTGCCCTTCAGCATGTCCGAGAGCGACTTCAGGGGCCGGTTGCCAGGACCGGTGACCGGGCGGCCGCGACGACCGTTGTCGAACAGGGCGTCGACCGCCTCCTGGAGCATCCGCTTCTCGTTGTTGACGATGATCTCGGGCGCACCCAGGTCCAGCAGTCGCTTCAGCCGGTTGTTGCGGTTGATGACCCGGCGGTACAGGTCGTTGAGGTCGGACGTGGCGAAGCGCCCGCCGTCGAGCTGGACCATGGGCCGCAGCTCGGGCGGGATGACCGGGCACGGCGTCGAGGATCATGGCCCGCGGGTCGTTGATCCGACGGCCGTGCTCGTCGCGCCGGTTGAAGGCGGAGACGATCTTCAGCCGCTTGATGGCCTTCTGCTTGCGCTGCACCGACAGCGGACGGCGCCCGTCGACGGGGTCGATGTCGGCGCGGAGCTTGACCTCCTCGTCGTCGAGGTCGATCTCGTCGATCAGCTGGGCGATGGCCTCGGCGCCCATGCCGCCGCGGAAGTAGTCGCCGTAGCGGTCCTTCAGCTCCCGCCACAGCAGCTCGTCCTCGATGATCTTGCGGGAGTGCAGGTCGCGGAACTCGTCGAAGGACCGCTTCGACCAGCTCGAGATCGGCGTCGGCGCGCTCACGGATGGCCGCGATCTCCTTCTCACCGGCCTTCTGGCGGGCCTTGATCTCGGAGTCCTTGGCGCCCGTCGGTCTCCATCTTGGCGATCTCGTCCTCGAGGACCTTGAACCGCCGGTCGACGTCGAGGTCGCGTGCCGACGCTCGATCTCGGCCAGCTCCTCGGTCAGCTCGGCCTCGAGGTTGGGGAGCTCGTTGTGGCGCTTGTCCTCGTCCACGAAGGTGACCAGGTTGGCGGCGAAGTAGATGACCTTCTCCAGCTGCTTGGCCTTCAGCTCCTCACGAGCCTCGGTGCCCATCAGCAGGTACGCCAGCCAGCTCCGGGTGCCGCGGAGGTACCAGATGTGCACGACGGGCGCGGCCAGCTCGATGTGGCCCATGCGCTCACGCCGCACCTTCGAACGAGTGACCTCTACCCCGCAGCGCTCACAGATGATGCCGCGGAAACGGACGCGCTTGTACTTTCCGCAGTAGCACTCCCAGTCCTTGGTGGGACCGAAGATCTTCTCGCAGAACAGGCCGTCCTTCTCCGGGCGGAGGGTGCGGTAGTTGATGGTCTCCGGCTTCTTGACCTCACCGTTGGACCAGGTGCGGATGGAGTCGGCCGTGGCCAACCCGATCCGCAGTTGCTCAAAGTTGTTGACGTCCAGCATGCGCTAGAAACCCCTCTCGCTGGCGCGACGCGCGTCTTCCTCGTCCGAGCCCCGTTCCGGCCGGCTGATGTCGATGCCCAACTCCTCGGCCGTGCGGAACACGTCCTCGTCGAGCTCGCGCATCTCGATCTCCTCGCCCGTGTTGGACAGGACCTCGACGTTGAGACAGAGACTCTGCATTTCCTTGATCAGGACCTTGAAACTCTCAGGGATCCCGGGTTCGGGGATGTTCTCCCCCTTGACGATCGCCTCGTAGACCTTGACCCGGCCGAGGACATCGTCGGACTTGATGGTCAGCAGCTCCTGCAGGGCGTAGGCGGCACCGTAGGCCTCGAGGGCCCAGACCTCCATCTCCCCGAACCGCTGGCCACCGAACTGCGCCTTGCCGCCCAGCGGCTGCTGGGTGATCATCGAGTAAGGGCCGGTCGACCGGGCGTGGATCTTGTCGTCCACCAGGTGGGCCAGCTTCAGGATGTAGACGTAGCCGACGCTGATCTTGTTGTCGTACGGCTCGCCGGTGCGGCCGTTGTACAGGCTGGCCTTTCCGTCCCGGCCGAGCAGGTGGCCGTGATCCCCGTACTCCGTCCCCGGCGCCTCGGGCTGCAGGTGCTCGAAGATGCGCTTGATGGTCTCGTGGCGGCCGGCGTCGTCCTCCTCGTCCCAGTGTGCCCCGTCGAAGACGGGGGTCGAGACCCACACCGACGGGATGGTGATGGTTCGTGTCTTGCGTTCGGTGCCTTGGAGGGGGAATTCGCCGAGCTCGTTGCCTTCCCAGCCCCATCGGGCGGCGTAGCCCAGGTGGCTCTCGAGGACCTGTCCCACATTCATCCGGGAAGGAACTCCAAGCGGGTTGAGGATGATGTCGACAGGGGTACCGTCGGCCAGGTAGGGCATGTCCTCCAAGGGGAGGATCTTGGAAATGACGCCCTTGTTGCCGTGGCGGCCGGCCAGCTTGTCGCCTTCGGAGATCTTGCGCTTCTGGGCCACGTACACCCGGACGAGCTGGTTGACCCCGGGGGGCAGCTCGTGGGCGTCCTCCCGGGAGAACACCCGGACGTCGATAACCTTGCCCGACTCGCCGTGGGGCACCTTGAGCGAGGTGTCCCGTACCTCGCGGGCCTTCTCACCGAAGATGGCCCGCAGCAGGCGCTCCTCGGGAGTCAGCTCGGTCTCGCCCTTGGGAGTGACCTTGCCGACCAGGACGTCGCCCGGACCGACCTCGGCGCCGATGCGGATGATGCCGCGCTCGTCGAGATCCTTGAGGATCTCTTCCGACAGGTTGGGGATGTCCCGGGTGATCTCCTCGGCGCCCAGCTTGGTGTCGCGGGCGTCGACCTCGTGCTCCTCGATGTGGATGGACGTCAGGACGTCGTCTCGGACCAGCCGCTCCGACAGGATGATCGCGTCCTCGTAGTTGTAGCCCTCCCAGGGCATGAAGGCGACCAGCAGGTTCTTGCCCAGGCCCAGCTCGCCGCGCTCGGTCGAGGGACCGTCGGCCAGGACGTCGTCCTTGACGACCTCGGTGCCCTCGTCGACCACGATGCGCTGGTTGAGGCAGGTGTTCTGGTTGGAGCGGCGGAACTTGGCCAGCCGGTAGTTCTTGCGACCGAGCGGAATACCCAGCCGGTCGAACTGGCCCGGCGTGTAGTCGACGATGACGTGCTCGCCGCTGACCTCGACAACCGTGCCGGTCCCCTCGGCCAGCAGCACGTCGCCGGCGTCATGGGCCGCCCGGCCCTCCACGCCCGTACCGATGAACGGCGCCTCGGGCCGCACCAGCGGCACCGCCTGCTTCTGCATGTTGGCGCCCATCAGGGCCCGGTTGGCGTCGTCGTGCTCGATGAAGGGGATCAGCGCGGTCGAGATGGACACGATTTGCTTGGGCGACACGTCCATCAGGTCCACCTCGGCGGGCGGCACGAAGTCGACCTCGCTGGTGGTCCCGTAGCTGGTCCCGCCGGCGGCACTGACGCGCACCCCTGGTCCGAGCGGGGCGCGGCGCACCAGCACCCGCTCGTCGGTCAGGGTGCCGTCGGTGGCCAACTTGGCGTTGGCCTGGGCGATGACGTACTCCTCTTCCTCATCGGCCGCCAGGTAGGTGATCTCGGTCGTCACCCGGCCGTTGTCCACCTTGCGGTAGGGGGTCTCGATGAAGCCGTAGCTGTTGATGCGGCCATAGCTGGCCAGGTGGCCGATCAGGCCGATGTTGGGTCCCTCAGGGGTCTCGATGGGACACATGCGCCCGTAGTGGGAGGTGTGGACGTCCCGCACCTCGAACCCGGCCCGCTCACGGGACAGACCACCGGGGCCCATGGCCGACAGGCGCCGCTTGTGGGTCAGGCCCGACAGCGGGTTGGTCTGGTCCATGAACTGCGACAGCTGGCTGGTCCCGAAGAATTCCTTGATGGCGGCCACGACCGGCCGGATGTTGATCAGGGTCTGGGGGGTGATGGCCTCCACGTCCTGGGTGGTCATCCGTTCCCGGACGACGCGCTCCATGCGCGACAGGCCGACCCGCACCTGGTTCTGGATCAACTCGCCCACCGAGCGGATGCGGCGGTTGGCGAAATGGTCCTGGTCGTCGAGGCGGTAGCCGGACTCGCCCTTGGCCAGGTGCAGCAGGTAGCACAGGGCGGCCAGGATCTCGCTGCGCGACAGAACGCCCTGCCCGGACTCGGGCCGCTCGAGCTCGATGCCGAAGAGGTCCTGGGCCTTACCGATCTCGGGCCCCAGCTTGCGGTCGAGCTTGTAGCGACCGACCCGCGTGAGGTCGTAGCGCTTGGGGTTGAAGAAGGCGTTCTCGAAGTAGGCACGGGCCGACTCGACGCTCGGCGGCTCACCCGGACGGGCCCGCTTGTAGATCTCGAGCAGCGCCTCCTCCTGGGTGGGGGCGAGGTCCCGCTCCTTCTCCCACTGACCCTCGAGGAAGTCGAAGTGGCGGACGAAGCGGTCCAGGAAGGCCTCGTCGGTGTAGCCCATGGCCCTGAGGAGGACGAACAGCGACAACCGGCGCTTGCGGGCCACGCGGCAGCCGGCGGTGATGTCCTTGCCGGGCTTGGCCTCGACGTCGAACTCGATCCACTCACCGCGGTAGGGGTGGATGGTGCCGGTGACGACGGTCTTGGCGTCGCGGCCGGGCTGGAAGATCACGCCGGGCGAGCGGACCAACTGGGACACGACGACGCGCTCGGTCCCGTTGATGATGAAGGTCCCCTTGTCCGTCATCATGGGGAAGTCGCCCATGAAGACGGTCTGTTCCTTGATCTCGCCTGTATTGGCGTTCTGGAACTGGGCCCGCACGAAGATCGGGGCCGCGTAGGTCATGTCCTTTTCTTTGCACTCCTCCACCGAGAACTTGGGTGGTGGCCGGAGGTCCTGATCACTCGGGTCGAACTCGAGGATCAGCTTGAGGGCCCCGGAGAAGTCCTCGATGGGGCTGATGTCATGAAAGGTTTCAGCCAGTCCCTTCTCGAGGAACCATTTGAAGGAATCACGCTGGATGGAGATGAGGTCCGGGAGAGGCAGGACCTCTTCGAGGTTGGCGAACGAGAAGCGCTCCCGGGTGAGCGGACGAGACGGCAAGGGCCTACTCCTCAGAAAGAGTCGTAAAGAGGCAGATCGGGAGCCGTGAGGGCGCGCTTCACTCGCGCCAGAAAGACAGGGTGCGCAAGGCGGACGAGCACGGCAACACGCCAGTGTAAGTCAGCGCGCCAAGAAAAGCAACCGCTTTCGGGCGCTTGTACCAGACACGGTACGGCAGCGGCCCGGCCGGGTCAAGGGTTAGCGCGAGAGGTGGTCGTTGTGAAGGGTGGCCGGCGGGACGCCGGCGGAGAGCTACTTGAGCTCCACGCTGGCGCCGGCGGCCTCGAGTTGGGCCTTGGCCTTGTTGGCCTCGTCCTTGGTGACCTTCTCCAGCACGGCCTTCGGAGCGCCGTCGACCAGATCCTTGGCTTCCTTCAGGCCGAGGCTGGTGAGGGCCCGGACCTCCTTGATGACCTGGATCTTCTTGTCGCCGGCCCCGGTGAGGACGACGTCGAACTCGTCCTTCTCCTCCTCGACCGGAGCGGCCTCGCCGCCTCCGCCCGCGGCCGGGGCGGCAGCCGCCGGAGCGGCGGCGGTCACACCGAACTTCTCCTCGAACTCCTTCAACAGCTCGGACAGCTCGAGGACCGTCATGCCGGCGATCGAATCGAGGATCTCTTCCTTGGTTGCCATGGTCATTGCTCCTTCAGTGGAATGTGAGGCGGGTTCAGACTGCGGGGTGGGTGATGGTGTCGTCGGGGGTGGTCGGCCCGGTGGTCGCGGGCTCAACGGCCACGATCTCCGGCTCGGGCTCAGCCGAGAGGCCATGGGCCTCGAGGGCTTCGACCAGCTCAGCCGACTCCGGCTCGGTTTCGGGCGCCCGGGGATCGGTCTCGGCGTCAGGTTCGCTCCCCTGCCCCATGACCTCGGGTTCGGCGACCGCCTCCGGCTCAGGAGGGGCTGATGCTTCAACCACCTCGGACTCGGGCTCTGACTCGCGCTCGGGAGGTGCGGCGGCGGCTTCCGGCTGAGCGGCAGCGGCAGCCTCATCGGGAGCTTCGGCCTCGGCTTCGGGGACGGCCTCGGGAGCGGCGGCCTCAGCTGAAGCTTCCGGCTCACCGGCGACGGCGGCTTCGGGAGCTTCGGCGGGACCTTCAGGCTCGGCTTCGACGACTGCATCCGGCTCGGGCGCGGCGGATGCTTCAACCACCTCGGGCTCGGGCTCGGGCTCGGGCTTGGGCTCGGTGGGCGATGTGGCCTCGGCGAGGGCTTCAACTTCGGGCTCCGGGGCCTCGGCCACAGCCTCCACCTCGGGCTCTGGCTCGGGCTCGGGCTCGACAGGAGCCGCAACGGCATCAGTCGGCTCGGGCTCGACAGGAGCCGCCACGGCATCAGCCGGCTCGGGATCAATGGTCACCGCTTCGGCGACGGGCGCCTCGGGAGCCGCTTCCACTGCCGCCTCGGGTGGAGGCTCAGCAACCGCGGACTCGACCTCGACCGGCGCCTCAGCCACAACCGCAGCTTCGGCCGGCGCCTTGGGTGCCGCAGGCTCGGCCGCGGCCTCGACGAGGGCCGGCGCAGCTTCGGCCGGCGCCTCGGGAGCCGCAGGCTCGGCCATAACCGGCTCGGCCGGTGCTACCGCCGACTCGGTCGCCGCCTCAACTGAAGGCACCTCACTGGCCGGCCCGGCCTCGGCCTCGGGGGCTTCGGGGACGCCGCCGCGCTTTTCGATCAGCGCCTTGATGCCGTAGGCCAAGTTACGGGGCAGTGCTTGCAGGAGGCCGGCGAAAGTCTGCATGGGTGCGGCCAGCGCGCCGGCCAGTCGGGCCAGCACGACCTCGCGGGGCGGAAGGTCTGCCAACGCCGCAGCGTCAGCCACCGACATGATCCTGTTGCCGAGCACGCCGCCCTTGACCACCAGCTTGGGGTTGGTCCGGGCATAGTCGCGAAGGGCTTTGGCGACCGCCGCGGCGTCGCCGTCGACGAACGCGATAGCCGTTGGACCGACCAGCAGGTTCTCGAGCTCTTGCAGACCGACGTCGCGGGCGGCGAAGCGCACCAGGGTGTTCTTGTAGATCTTGTACTGACTGCCGGCGCTGCGAAGGGTCTGGCGGAGGTTGGCCAGTTCCTTGACGCTCAGGCCCCGGTACTCGGTCAGGATGGCCGCACTGGCTCGCTCGAAGTGCTCACGCACTTCGGTCACCACGGCAACCTTCTCAGGTCTCGGGTTCTCCATCGGCTCCTCCTCTCTCATGGTCGTGCGGGTGGCGCGAACAGACCCAGGGAGTTGGAGCCATTCGCCTCGTCAGGATTTACGCGCTGTGGGGCGCACCGGATGTCTTCGGCGGCTGTGAAACGTGTCGAGCGTCAAGTGTAGCCGGGGTCGGGCCCTCTCTGGCCCGGTTAGACCCCGCCCCGGCGAAGTGAGGCGACAAATTCGTAGCCGGCGCCCGATTTGCCGCGTCAGTTCGCTAGTAGGCCGCTGGCCGCGGCCCTGACGCTCCCCGCCTGCCGCGCCGCCGCCACCGTCGAGGCTTCTCCTCGACCCAGCTGGCCCGAACGGGCTCAGTCGCCGGCCGCCGCCGCGGCGGCCAGCTCTTCTTCCGTCACCCTGAGCCGGCCAGTATCGATGTCCACTCCCGGGCCCATCGTTGAGGACACCGCGACCGACTTGATGTAGCGGCCTTTGGCCGCAGCCGGCTTGGCCCGGTTCAGCTCGTCGACGACCGCCCGGAAGTTCTTGAGCAGGGCGTCGCGAGTAAACGACACCCGACCGATCGGCACCTGCACGACGCCACGGGACCGCGTGTCGGCACGGTACTCGACGCGGCCGCCTTTGAACTCCGTGACCGCCTTGGCGACATCGGTCGTCACCGTCCCGGTCTTGGGGTTGGGCATCAGGCCCCGCGGCCCGAGCTTGCGACCCAGGCGACCCACCTTGCCCATCAGGTCCGGCGTGGCGATGGCGATGTCGAAGTCCATGAACCCGCCGTCGACTCTCGCCACCAGGTCGTCGGCTCCGACGAACTCGGCTCCTGCGATCCTGGCCGCCTCCGCCGCGTCGCCCTGAGCGAAGACCGCGACGCGCACCGTCTTGCCGGTCCCGGCGGGAAGGGCCACGGTCCCACGGACAACCTGATCGGCTCGACGGGGATCGACCCCGAGCCGGACAGCCAGCTCAACGGTCTCGTCAAAGCTGGCGTGGGCCAGGCTCTTGGCCAGGTCCAACGCCTCGGTGGGCGAATAGGACTGCTGTGGATCGAAGCGCTTCAGCGCGTCGAGATACTTCTTTCCATGTTTCGGCATCTCATGCCTCCCTCTGTGTCGCCGAGCCCGGGCGAGGTGTTCCCGGACTGCGGGCTTGAATGGATGTACTAGCCCTCTACTTTGATGCCCATCGAACGTGCCGTGCCGGCGACCTGACGCTTGGCGCCCTGGAGGTCGTTGGCATTGAGGTCCGGCATCTTGGTGCGGGCGATGTCGGCTACCTGGGCATCGGTCACCTTGCCGGCGGTCTGCCGGCCCGGCGTCGGGGAGCCCTTCTCGAGGCTCGCCGCCTGCCGGAGCAGGACCGGCGTGGGCGGTGTCTTGAGGACGAACGTGAAGGAACGATCCTCGTAGATGGTGATCTCGACGGGTATGACCTGTCCCGCCTTGTCCTCGGTCGCCGCGTTGTACTGCTTGCAGAACTCCATCGTCTGCACGCCGTGCGGCCCGAGGGCCGTGCCGACCGGCGGAGCCGGGGTCGCCTTGCCCGCGGGCAGCTGGATCTTCACGATGGCGGTAACCCGCCGCTTTGCCATGGGAAAGTCGCTCCTCTACAGCTTCGCGACTTGCGCGAACTCGAGTTCGACGGGCGTCTCCCGCCCGAAGATGTTGACGAGGACCTTGAGCTTCAATTGGTCCTCATTGATCTCTGCGATGGTACCGGTGAAGTCGGCGAAGGGCCCTTCCTTGACCCGGACGGACTCACCGACCTCATACTCCAGCCGGGGCCGGCCCTTCTTGGTGGTCTCCTGGCCGTCCACCTTCACTTGCAGGATGCTCTCCACCTCACGCCGGGAGAGGGGCGTGGGCCGGGCGCCCAATCCGACGAAGCCGGTGACGCCGGGGGTGTTGCGGACGACGTACCACGAATCATCGTCAAGGTCCATGCGAACCAATAGGTATCCAGGAAATACCTTCTTGGAGACGACCTGTTTTTTTCCACCCTTGAACTCGATGACATCCTCAACCGGGATGACCACCTCGAAGATGCGCTCCTCCATGTTCATGGACGCGATGCGGCTCTCGAGGTTGGACTTCACCTTGTTCTCGTACCCGGCATAGGTGTGGACCACATACCACTGGCCGGGCCGGTCGTATGCGCTCTCGATGACAGGCGGCTCATCGGCCGCCTCGGCATCGGGCGGGACGCCAAGGAGTTGGTCCTCGCTCAGCGGTTGCTCGTCAGGAGCCGGGGACTCGTCGGTCAGGACATTGGTCTGGTCGTTGTCACTCATCGCTTGTCATGTCACTTGTCACTTGTCACTTGTCACTTGAAGAGGAATCGGGCTGCGACTGAGAAGCCGTAGTCCAGGAAGAAGATCATGGTCAGCACCACGATGAGGGTCAGCAGCACGACAGTTGAGTAGTTGATCGTCTCTTCACGGGTCGGCCAGGCCACCTTGCGGAGCTCCACGTTGACTTCATGGAGGAACTCGCGTGGCTTGACCCGCTTGCGCTGGGCCGCCGCGGCCGCGGCCGGGCGTGGCTGGTCACGCTTGCGCGCGACCGGCTCGCCGTCAGCGCCGACCTGGCCCTGTCGCTGGAGCAGGCGCTTTTGCTCTCGGTTCATGCTCACGTGCGTTTTGACCTTCCTGCGAGGCGGAGCAGGGCAGGAGGGACTCGAACCCCCAACCGCCGGTTTTGGAGACCGGTGCTCTACCAAATTGAGCTACTGCCCTATACGCAGCCGGGGGCTCTCCCCCAGCGAGGATAGCACCGGCTATCTCCAAGCGACCCGGCGCCCGCTCACCCCGCGAGCCGCATCCCTTTCCGCCGGGAAGCCCGGGACACGAGCATGATCGTTCCGGCGGCGCCTGCGGCGGTGGCGGCCACCGCCACGCCGCCCAGGTAGGCCGCCCGACGGCCGGACAGGATGGACCGGATAGCGCCCCGCTCGGCCGCTTCCTCGATCCCGGTCAGGATGCTGCCCAGCAGTCCGGGAGCCGGCTCGAGGTAGTCCGTCCGAAGCTGGTGCAGGGTCCGCAGCAGTCTCCGGTAGTGGGCCAGCTCGGCCTGGCAGCGCAGGCAGCTGGTGACATGGTGCTGGATGCGGCGATCGGCCTCATCTCCTCCGTCGACGATGGCGGGCAGGGCGGCCGCCACGTCCTCGCACGAGATGCGCCGAACGGTCCGGCGATGATCGAGATGGTCAGACAGCACGGGCGTCACCGTCCTCATCCAGGGTGTCGTCGCTCCGGAAGGGGAACAGGCGCTCCCGGAGCTTGCGGCGGGCTCGATGCAGGCGCACTTTGGCGGCGGCTTCGGTGATACCGAGCTCGGTGGCGATCGAGTCGTGCGGGAGGTCGTACACGTCGCGCAGGACGATCACCGCCCGCAGTCGGGGGGGCAACTCGGACAACGCCCGAACGACCCGGTCCCGCTCGAAGCCGGCTTCGGCCTGCAGCTCAGGGTCGTGGTCCGGATGGATGTCGACCATCTCGAGCTCGTCATCCCACTCCTCATGGCGTGACCGAGCCCTCTTCGCCAGCTGCGTCGATGCGCAGTTGGCGGTGATCCGGTACATCCAGGTCGTGAAGCGGGCGTCGCCCCGAAAACGTTTGATGCCGCGGTACGCCCGCAGGTAGGCATCTTGCACCACGTCCCGTGCGTCCTCCTCGTTTCCCGTGAGCCGGAACGCCAACGTGTACATGTCGGCGTAGGTTGCCTGCACCAATTCGTCGAATGCCGATCGGTCGCCCGACCTGGCCGCATTGACCAGGACCGTGAGATCCGGCGGCATCACTTGATTGGACTCAGGCACAGGACCACGGGTTACTCAAGGGTAGGGCGGCCGTTAGCGGGTCTCTTTGTGCAGGGTATGGCGGTGATCCCAGCGGCAATACTTCTGCATTTCGATGCGTTCACGATCATTTTGCTTATTTTTCATCGTGATGTAGTTGCGTCGCTTGCAGACATCGCACGCCAAGGTGACCTTCACCCGCTTCTCGTTCTTTGCCACGCTCTCGCTCCTTGTTTCCGGTTGGGTTCCGGCTGGGCTGTCCGGGGTTCGGTAGCGGCGGTCGGACTTGAACCGACGACCTAACGATTATGAGCCGTTTGCTCTGCCTACTGAGCTACGCCGCCCTGATGCCGAGCCCCCTGTCGGAATCGAACCGACGACACCAGCCTTACCATGGCTGTGCTCTGCCGACTGAGCTAAGGGGGCGCCTTTCAACCCCGGCTGGGGTTAGCCCGCCCATGGTAGTCGTCGTGGTACGAGTCTCGCACCGGTAGGGTCGGGCGACAATGCGGACCCGGCTGGCCACGCCCAACGATGCCGAGGCCCTCCGTACCATCTACAACGCCGAAGTCGTGGGGTCGACCGTGACGTTCGACATGGTGCCGCGAACCACCGAGGAGCAACTGGCATGGCTGGCCGACCACCGGGGGCCCCACCCGGCCATCGTCGCCGTGGATGACGACGACTCCGTCGCCGGTTTCGCGTCGGTGTCGCCCTACCGGAGCCGCCCGGCGTACTCGACGACAGTGGAGGATTCGGTCTACGTCGACCAACGCTTCCGAGGCCAAGGGGTGGGAAAATTGCTGCTCGTCGATCTGGTCGAGCTTTCCCGTGCCCATGGCTTCCACGCCATGATGGCCCGAATCGTCGGCGGCCACGAGGTGTCAGTTGCGCTCCACGCCTCGTGTGGATTCGACCTGGTGGGCGTCGAGCGCGAGGTCGGGCGCAAGTTCAGTCGCTGGTTGGACGTGGCCGTGATGCAGAGACTGCTGTAATCCGAAAGCCCGAAGTGCGCCGTACCATCAGACATGATCCAGATCGGTGACGTCGTCCCTGACTTCAAGCTCCTCGACCAGGACGGCAACCACCGCCAGTTGAGCGACTTCCTGGAAGCCGGCCCTGTTGTGCTCTTCTTCTACCCGGCCGCCATGACGCCCGGCTGCACCGCCGAGAGCTGCCACTTCCGGGACCTGGCCGCCGAGTTCGCCGCGGTTGGAGCCCAGAGGATCGGGATCAGCGCTGATGGCGTCGACAAGCAGAAGCAATTCTCGGACCATCACGGCTTCGACTACCCGCTGCTCTCGGACCCCGATGCCGAGGTCGCCAATATGTTCGGGGTCCATCGCCGGTTTGCCCCGCTGCCGACAAAACGGACCACGTTCGTGATCGGCGTTGACAGCCGGGTGCTGGCCGTGATCAAGAGTGAAGTGCGGATGAGCGTCCATGCCGATCGGGCGCTCGATACGCTGCAGGCGCCAGCCGGCGCCTAGAGGTACTGGTCGTCGACCCGGTTACCGATCTTGGTCAGCTGACCGCGCCGTTCGACGACCTCGGCGAGGGTCACCCCGCCGGTGACCCCGGATGTCGATGTTCCGCCCAGCGCCTCCGTCACGGCCCCGCTCAGCAGCCCGAACTCGACATCGGCCAGGCACCGCCCCGGGCGGGCGACCGCCGGGTGCATACGTCCAATCGGCTCATTGGTCGTGATCAGGACCAGGAAGTTCAGGCCTCGGCCGTCACCGAGGCTGAGGAGCCGGGAGAGAGACTGGCCCAACTCCCGCGTGGCGCCGGCCCGCAACAATTCGTCCGCGTCCTCCAGGACGAGGAGACGCCAGCGGGGTGCTCCCTCCAGCTCGTCGTAATCGTCGGCGTCCAGGAGCACCGACATCAGAAGTCGCCGTCGCTGAGGAATCGCTCGGCGTCGACGATGAACAGCGTCTGGCACCAGCCGGACCAGGCCCGTACCAGAGCGCATATGGCCGTCGTCTTGACGGTCCCGGGCGGTCCATGCCAGAGGATCAGACGCCCGTGCGACACCGGCGGGGTCGGGGTCGGCTCGACCCAGGAAGCGATCTGGGCGCCCACCCTGGCCGGATAGTTCTGAGCGATGGCAGCCTACTGCGGGGCGTCTATTCGTCGTTTGACGCTTCGGGCGCACCTCGCGTTGGCGTGCCAGAACTCCATCTCGACGTTTTCCCGGATCCGTCTGCGGCACGGGGGAGAGCGAACGAATACTGCTCACCGCCAGCTCCTCCAGGCCCGGTCGCCGTCATCGCGACCGAGGCGGAACCGTTGCGCGAGCGCTGCACGAAGGCGGACCAATCCGAAGCCTGGGCGAGGATCCTCTCGGAGCCCATGTCGGTCACCTGCCACGTCATCCTGCGCCTGCCAGGGCACTGGCCCTGGGTGACCCAAGTCGCCAACGCTTACCAGCGCGTCCCCGCTATCGGCGCCCTGAACCACCCGATTGCGACGCGACGACCAAGGGAGTTCTCCTCAACGTGCCCGCCGACCAAATAGTCGGCCCTTACCGGCAACACCAACCGCCAATCACGACACCCCAACATGCCGAACCAGAGAATTTCCGAGATCACCCCCACAGAAGAACTCCCGAAATCCGCGACACACCAACATCGGACTACTCATGAACGATCGCGGTCAATTAACTGAAAAGCAAGGGCTGGGTAAGATCGAAGTACGACGACGGCGCGGCCAGTCCCTGCCATTCGGAGAACACGTTGGTGAGCCCCTCTGAGAGGCCGGATTGCTCGGCGGCACGCGTCTGCTCCTCAGAACTGAAGTAGGCGACCTCGAGCCAAGCACCACTGTCCCACCACACCAACATGCTGCCGATGAAGTCCGGCCGCTCCTTGACGAACCCTCTTTCGATTTCGCGCTCCAACACCATGAACCGCGCCCGGTCTCCGGTCCGACCTTCTATCACCTGGACGAAACCCGCGCTGTCAGAGCCGCCGTTGCCCAAAAAGTCAAGGTCAGCGGACTCCCGGAATTCAACCGGTCCGTTGAAACAACGCTCCGTGTCCTTCCACCATTGCGCCTGTTCCGGGCGTTCGCGGTTCGACCGCGCCGCCGGCTTGTCATCGAACCGGGCCACGGAGACGAAGTGCCCTTGAGGGGTGATGCCGGCGGTACTGCCCAGGAAACCTACTGCGCCCGGCCGCAGCTCGACGACCCACCGTTGGAGCTGTCGGCGGAGAACGGAATGGTCTGCGACGTCTCCGGAAACCACCTGGATGAACATGAATGAACCCTCTCGAAGGTGGGCCC
This sequence comes from uncultured Actinomycetota bacterium, assembly GCA_963792645.1. Lineage (GTDB taxonomy): Bacteria > Actinomycetota > Acidimicrobiia > Acidimicrobiales > Palsa-688 > CAWBWS01. The sequence continues at coordinate 272,623 of CAWBWS010000004.1, read as the reverse complement.
GGGACCGAGCGGTAGGTACGGAACCGAAACGGCGGGTGATTCTATGTGCCTTTGCCGTGAACATGGCACGGGCTCCCCGTAACCCCCGAAGGTGTCTGGGAATACGGTAGCGCCAGCAGTGGCGCCGCCCTCGACCGTCCCAGTTCGGCACGTCCGTCCCGCCCAGTAACGGGACCGTCGTTGCGTGAGGCAATCCTCGCATTGGCGCCTACGAGGTGCCGTCGACCGGCCGGATTCGGTTTGTCTGCTGGCGATCCGGCCACGAAATCAGAGAGAGGGTTTGCGCACGCTATTTGTGGAATTCCGACGGCGGGCGGGGAGGCGAGGACTCTGCCGTGAATATGCTCAATGCGGCCGTCGGTCCTTCTCGAAGTGAGCAGAATAGGAAGATTCCTCGGCACGCAGGGTTCCGCGCGGCTACCGTTGCTCTTGTAAGGGTTTACTCGAGAGGCCAGCATCAGAATGAGCGAAATGACGGGTTTCGACAGCGTGGCGAACAGGCCGGCCTCCGGCGAGGTCTCTGACGGGAGGGTTATGGACGGCGAACTCGCCATTGCGCCGCTGCCGTCAACGGCGTATCGGGAGGGAACCGCCTCCCTCTCCCCGCAGCAACAAGTCGCGTCGGTACGACGGCTGATGCTCACCGGCGCCGAGAAGTTCTGGTACGTGCTGCAGTGCATTGCCTTCGGCGCCGGCTACTTCGCCAAGGTCCCGACGCGGAAGGCTCTGAGCCCCTTCTCCGAATGACCGACGGTGCCCAGTTCTGGTACGTGGTGCAGTGCATCGGGTTCGGGGGCGGGTACTTCGCCAAGGTTCCGCACAAGAAGGCACTCAGCGAACTCACCGCGCTACCGGCGATGCCCGCATCCCATTAAGCAGCCCGCGAGAGGCGGGCGAAGGTTGTCGTCAGCGGGATTCACCATGTCCGACCCTCTTCTAAGCTGACACAATGAGTTCGGCACGATTGCAGGGCGGCATATTGGCGTGTCGCCACCGTCTGCAACCGTTCGGATGTGATTGGCAAGGTCAGGTGATGCTGTAGAAATCACGTCAGGACGATCATCTCCACGGCCAGATGGAACGGCGCGCCATGCCGAGACCCCGGCTGCCAACCCCACTGACGTGTGGTCAGCTTCCTGCCGCTAGCCGGGTACCTTGACGGCTCCCGGTCACGTGGTGTGAACGATGTAGGTCGAGCACGGCGAGTTGTGCACGATCTTGCTGGGGACGTTGCCCAGCACGAACCGCTTGAGAGATCCGATGCCCTTGTTGCCCACGATGATCACGGCTGCGCCAACCTCTTCGGCGACGTCGATAATCGTTGCTGCCGCATCACCGGTGCGGGCGTGGATTTCGGTGTCCACACCCGCGGCCCGGCCGCGCCCCGCAGCATCCTCGAGGATTCCCTGCGCCAGGCTGTCAGAATGAATGGTGAACTCCGCCGGCAGATCCCCACCCTTGCTGACCGGTAGGGGCTTGTAGGCAGTCACGACGTGCAGAGCCCGGTTCAATGCCGCCGCAAGCAGGATTGCTTCGCGCACCGCGGCTGATGCGGTCTCTGATCCGTCAGTCCCGACCACGATCGGTCCGTTCACAATGACCTCTCCCCTGTCCGCGTCAGAGCGATTCTCGCGCACTCGTTGGTCCGATGCACCGTTCGTGGCCAGTCTCCTGGCGTATGAGCTTCCAAGACCTAGTGGTCCGTCGCTGATATAACGTGGGCGACTAGGATGTTGACAATGCGTGCTGCCGATCGGCTGGCATTGACCGCCGAACAGAAGGTCGGGTTGGAGCGGATTGCCCGTTCGAGTTCGGCGCCGCATCGAACAGTGCAACAGGCCCGGGCGCTGCTGTTGGCCGGCGAGGGAGTCGCCAACTACGAGATCGCCCGCCGGGTCGGCATGAGCGCCAACTCGGTGCGAGGCTGGCGGGCCCGCTTCGAGACCCAAGGCGTGGCCGGGGTGGGTGCGATCGCGAAGGGGCGGGGTCGCCGGTCGTGGTTGCCTGAGGGGACGGTGGCTGAAATCGTGCGGGTCACGCTGTCGGAGAAACCTGATGCCCAGTCGACGCACTGGACGACTCGGTCGTTGGCTGCCCGGGTCGGGGTGGGCAAGGACACCGTGGCGAGAGTGTGGCGCGACCATGAGCTCAAGCCGTGGAAGGTCGACACCTTCCAGTTGTCCAACGACCCGCACTTCGAGGAGAAGCTGGTTGACGTGGTCGGGTCGTGCATGAACCCTCCGGAGCGGGCCGTGGTGTTCAGTGTCGACGAGAAGACCCAGGTCCAGGCCTTGGACCGCACCCAAGCCAGCCTGCCCATGCGCCCGGTCGGGCCGGCACCATGACCCCCGACTACAAACGCAATGGCACCACCGATCTGTTCGCCGCGCTTGATGTGGGCACCGGCGAGGTGCTGTGGGCGTGCCGGGACAAGCACTCGTGCGCCGACGTGCTGGCGTTTCAAGATCATCGACGCCAGCGTCGACCGAGACCTCGACATTCATGTGGTGCTCGACAACCTGTCGGCCCATATGGCGCCCCCGATCACCGATTGGCTGGCCCATCCGAAGTGGGCCCGATGGCACTTGCCCTTCATTCCCACCAGTTCCAGCTGCAGCCACCTGGTGGAGCGGTGGTTCAAAGAGCTCACCGACCGCCGACTCCGCCGACGCGTGTTCTCCCGTGTGGGCAACCTGATCGACGGGATCTACGACTGGGCCGAACACTCGAACGCCGATCCAAAGCCCTACATCTGGCACAGGACAGCCGAAGAAATCTTCACAAGGTCCGCCGAGGACGCAGCACGTTGGCGACCATGGTGAGCCGGAAGCAGTGGCCGAGCACGTCCACGATGACTCTGAATGCACTCCCTGGGCCGGCAGCACGGTGGCGCCCGTGTGCCGGCAGTTGCACAGACGGCCGTGTTCGATGCCAACCTCAGACCGCAGCCGAGCGACCATCGGGACACCGTGCTCTCCGTTAGCGGGCCGCCGGTCGGCATCGTGAAGACGAACCCGCTCTCCTGCCAATCCTCACCAGCCAGAGCGCGTTCGTCCTGCTGCCGCTGCTGGTGCTGCCGGAGGATGGCGGTGCACTGCTCCGGGAGGGACGCTGTGCGCCGTGACCGGGCCTTCGGCTCGGCCAACCCTTGGCCGCCGTGGAAGCGCTGGAACCTGGCCCGGACCCCCGACGTTCGGGTGGGCCCGTCGAGGTCGAGCGCGCCGAAAGGATCGATTGCGTCAATCGACTCCAAAGTCAGACGTCCCTGCCCGTACGTCCGCTCCGGTCTGAGTCGTGGAAACATCATTCGACCTGCCGATCGGCCGGTCGCCGCCATTAACGGACGCCTGGCCCGAGCCAGTGCGCCAGCTACCGAGCAGGTGTCCTCGACGCATTCGGGTGGAATCGTTTGTGGGATTTCGAGTCAGAGATCGCGACAGGTGGAGTCGATACCCTCGGCGCTCTCTAGGCGAGGGATACCTGTTCGTCCAGCGTGCGTACACGTCCGGCCAGTGCCGTCAAGAGCTTCATCGCGACGCGAGGCGAGGTCTGAATCAGGGCGACGAACTCGCGGCGGTTGAATACGATCACTTCCATGTCGGATCCCGCCACGACGGTGGCGCTCCGAGGCGCTCCGTCCAGGAGGGACATCTCGCCAACAAAATCGCCCGCCCCGAGCGTCCGGAGACGCTTGCCGCCTCGCGTGCAGGTGGCCTTGCCGGACATGATGAGGAATGCCTCGCTTCCTGGGGATCCCTCCTTGGTCAGGACATCTCCATCCTTTACACCGATCGCTGTTCCGAGCCCGGCGACGGTGCGCAATTCACGCTGGCTCAGCCCTGCGAACAGCGGCACCGCCGTCAGACCCTGGATGACGTGAGCCGGAACCCCGCGCATGCGTCCCTCCTTGGTACAGCTCTCGGACCTCCTCAGAGATTATGGGACCGGACGGCCGGGGGCGGCCAAAAAATCCGGACGGCGGCGGCGCCGAATGGATGAGGCCGGCCCGCGCCTCATCGTCGTGATCTGAGCACGCCGCCACCTTCCTGGCTCCACCTGCCTCGGGTGGGTTGACTCCTGTACCCGCCCACGCATGCGTCGCGACACTCCGCTCGGCAGCCTCGGTCATAGACGTGGCGCTGACAGAAACCAGCCGCGCCGCCGACAAGGGCACCGGAAGCCCGCCCCCCGCCACCACTCTGACCGCGTGCCCGCCGACAATCCGGCCCACGCGGTTGAGGGGACTCAACCGCGCCAGGTGAGGCGCAGCGGGCGAACGGCGACTGGGAACTGATCACACCGCCGGCCCAGAAGCCAGCGGAGGCGGCGCGAAACAGGGGCCGGAGCGACGCCCGACACGCGTCGCCAGATGACACAAGATTCCGGTCGTGACGGCAGACTCCCGAATCGCTTTCGAATCGCTTTCGAAATCCTGAGTAGGTCAGTTAGTAGGTCAAAGCCATCCCGACGGCCTCCGCCAATCCGGGCTTGACCTGCGGGTATGAGCAGTGGGCCGGGGAGGATTTGAACCTCCGAAGGCTGTGCCGGCAGATTTACAGTCTGCTCCCTTTGGCCGCTCGGGCACCGACCCCTGCGGCGGACGACGATAGCGTGTCGGCCATGCCTACCTTCGACGTCGTTTCCCAGGTCGACATGCAGGAGGTCAAGAACGCGGTCGACCAGGCGTCCCGCGAGGTCTCGACCCGCTTCGACTTCAAGAACACCGACTCGACCGTCGAGCTTTCGGACAAGGAGATCCGCCTCCATTCCTCGACCGAGGATCGTCTGCGCGCCCTGATGGTGGTCCTCGAGGAGAAGCTGGTCCGCCGCCAGGTGTCCCTGAAGGCGCTCGATCAAGGGAAGATGGAGGAGGCGGCCAAAGGGACCGTGCGCCAGACCATTGCCCTCAAGGCGGGCATCTCGTCGGACAACGCCCGGGCCATCAACCGGTTCATCAAGGACAAGGCACCCAAGGGCGTGGGATCACAGACCCAGGGGGACCAGCTCCGGGTGTCGGGCAAGAAGCGCGACGATCTCCAGACCGTGATCGCCCTCCTCAAGGCCGAGGACTTCGGCATCCCGCTCCAGTTCGAGAACTTTCGGGACTGACTGCGGAATACCCGAATTTGATGAAGAGGTGAGGTGCATCTGCCGCTATGGTTACTGTTCAGTAACTTTCGGCCTTAATGCGTCGGAAACCTCGGGGGACACGATGGGTCGTACTGGGCTGATGATCATCCGGGCATGGATCGAGGAGGGATCGGAGCAGCCGCTTCGCGCCCAGCTCCGCATCGTCGACGATGTGGCTACCGGGATCGAGCGGGCGGTGACCCTGGTGCAACCGGAAGCGGTGTCCGCCACGGTCCAGCAGTGGCTCGATGACTTTCGGACCGAAGCCTCGTAGCGCCAGTCGTCAACGGGCCCACTGCCTCGAACGCAACCGGGCGATTCGGTCATCCGTCGGCGGGTGGTCCGAGAACAGGTTCTTGAACTGGACCTTGCGCCCGGTCAGCGGGTTGATGATGTACAGGCCTGACACCTCGGGCCGGACGTTCATAGGGATCTGGCGGGCCGCCGACTCCAACTTGGAGAGCGCGCGGGCCAGCGGTTCGCCGTCGCCGATCAGCCGGGCGCCGCAGGCGTCGGCCTCGTATTCTCGGCTCCGCGACAGGGCCAGCTTCAACAGGGCGGCCGCCAGCGGGGCCAGGATGATCAGGGCCAGCTGCTCGAAGATGTTGCCGCCACTGTCACCGTCGCCGCCTCCGCCGAAAAAGAGGGCGAACCGGGACACGAAGGTGATGGCGAGGGCCAGGCCGGCGGCGATGGAGGTCGTCAACGTGTCCCGGTTGCCGACGTGGCACAGCTCGTGGGCCAGCACGCCCCGCAGCTCGTCCCAGTTGCAGATCTCCAGGATGCCTTTGGTCACCGCCACCGCCGCGTGCTGCGGGTTGCGGCCGGTGGCGAAGGCGTTCGGCTGCATGTCGGGCGTGACGTACAGCTTCGGCATCGGCAGGCCGGATTTCTGAGTCAGCTCGCGGACGATGGCGTAGTACTGGGGCATCTGCTCTTCGCTCACCGGGATGGCGCCGGCCGCTTTGATGGCCAGCGTGTCGCAGAACCAGTACTGGAACCCGACGAACCCCATGGCCAGGACGAAACCGATGACCAGTCCGGTGCTCGAAGCCAGGACCTGGCCGATCAGCATGAAGAGGCCGCCGATGGCCGCCAGCAGGACAGCGGTCTTGATGGTGTTCTTGTTCATGAACGTTCCTTCCTAGGCAGAAGAATTTACCGCCAACCCTCCAACTTCCCGTCCTGTCCGGCCCCCACCCCCTCAGTCGTAGTAGCCGGAGTGAACGTACACGCAGGGGATACCCTCGGCCCGGAACATCTCGAGATTGCGCTTGTCGTCCTCGAACGCCAGCCGCAGATCGAACCCGTAGCCCCGCATTTGAGCCACCGACGCCCGCTTGAAGACCCGGGCCGCCGCGTAGTCGCCGAAGTCGCGCATGATGAGCAGGTCCCAGCGCAGCTGGAAGCGGTCCAGCCAGCCGACCGTCTGGGGCTGGACCTTGACCGGCCGCCCAGTGAGCAGCACTACCCGCAGGTCGCGGTCGAGCAACTCGAGCAGGCGGGCCACATCGTCGATCAGCGCGTCCTCCCCGCACGCTTCGAAGAAGCCCTCCCAGTCGCGCCGGCCCCCTTTCAGGAAGTGCTGGCGGCTGGCCGCGTCCGAGAGCACGCCGTCCATGTCGAACACGACCGCCGGCCCGGGGAGCACCGGCCCGGTCCGCCAGTGCCAGTTCGCCGGAACGGAAAAGCCCGGGGCCAGCCGACTCCCCCTACTCCTCGGAGGGGCTGGCGTTGGCCCGGCGTTTGATCTCGTCGACGACCGACGCGTCAGCCAGGGTGGTCGTGTCGCCCAGGTCCCGCCCCTCGGCTACGTCGCGCAGCAGCCGGCGCATGATCTTGCCGCTTCGGGTCTTTGGCAGGTCGTCGGTGAAGATGATGGTCTTGGGCCGCCCGAACCGGCCGATCTTGTCGGCCACATGCTCCCGCAACATCTCGCCTCGTGAGCTGTCGGCCTCGCACTCGGACTTCAGGGTGACGAAGGCGATGATGCCCTGGCCGGTCGTGGCATCCGCGGCCCCGACCACCGCCGCCTCGGCCACGTCGGGATGGTCGACCAGGGCCGACTCGACCTCGGTGGTGGAGATGCGGTGGCCGGACACGTTCATCACGTCGTCGACCCGGCCTAGCAGCCACAGGTAGCCGTCGTCGTCGAGCTTGGCCCCGTCCCCGGCGAAGTAGCGACCCTCGAACCGGCTCCAGTACGTCTCTTGGTACCGGTCCGGGTCGCGGTAGATGCCGCGGAGCATCGACGGCCACGGGTGGGTCAGGGTCAGGTAGCCGCCGCCGACCTCCACCTTGCGGCCCTGCTCGTCGACGACCTCGGCACCGATCCCGGGCAACGGGAACGTCGCCGATCCCGGCTTCAGTGTCGTGACCCCCGGTAGCGGGCTGATCATGATCGCCCCGGTCTCGGTCTGCCACCAGGTGTCGACGACCGGGCAGTGCCCGCCGCCGATGTTCTGCCAGTACCAGATCCACGCCTCGGGGTTGATCGGCTCGCCGACCGAGCCCAGCACCCGCAGCGAGCTCATGTCATGGGCGTCGGGATAGCGGGTCCCCCACTTCATGAACGTGCGGATGGCGGTCGGCGCGCAGTACAGGATGGTCACTCCGTACCGCTCGATCATCGACCACCAGCGGTCCTTGTCCGGGAAGTCGGGCGTACCCTCGTACATGACGCTGGTGGCGGCATTGGTCAGGGGGCCGTACACGATGTAGCTGTGCCCGGTCACCCATCCGACGTCCGCCGCGCACCAATAGATGTCCCGTTCGGCGTGCAGGTCGAACACGTACTTGTGGGTGAACGCCACCTGGGTCAGGTAGCCGCCTGTCGTGTGCATGATGCCTTTGGGCTTGGCCGTGGTGCCGCTGGTGTACAGCAGGTACAACAGGTCCTCGGACTCCATGGCCTCCGGCTCACACTCGGCCTCCGCCGACTGCATCAGGTCGTGCCACCAGTGGTCGCGCCCGTCGGTCATCGACACGTGGGTGCCCGTCCGCTCGACCACGACCACATGCTCGATGCTGGTGTCACCGGCGACCGCCGTGTCGGCCGCTGGTTTGAGCAGGGACGGGCTGCCCCGCCGCCAGCCTCCATCGGCGGTGATCAGCACCTTGGCCTGGGCGTCGTCGATTCGGTCCCGCAGGGCGTCGGCCGAGAAGCCGCCGAAGACCACGGAGTGGGCGGCGCCGATCCGGGTGCACGCCAGCATGGCCACCGGCAGCTCGGGGATCATCGGCATGTAGATGGCGATCCGGTCGCCCCGCTGCACGCCGAGCGACTTGAGCACGTTGGCGAACCGCTTGACCTCCGCCAGCAGCCCGGCGTAGGTGATGGTCCGGCTGTCCCCCGGCTCGCCCTCCCAGTGGTAGGCGACCCGGTCGCCCAACCCGGCGGCAACGTGGCGGTCGAGACAGTTGTAGGACACGTTGAGCCGGCCACCGACGAACCACTTGGCGAACGGCAGCTCCCAGTCGAGGACGGTGTCCCAGGGCTGGAACCAGTCGAGCAGCTCGGTGGCCTGAGCGGCCCAGAACGCCTGCCAGTCCTCCCCGGCCCGGTACAGGCTCTCGTCATGGACGAGGGCTTGGGCCTTGAACCCCTCGGGGGGCAGGAACACCCGGTCTTCCAGGTAATACGCCTCGATGGTGGCGCCCGGCGCGTCGTCCTCGGCAGTCATATATCGAGCCTAGGCCCGGATCTCCCATTCCAGCACCCGGAAGGCGCCCAGCCCTTCGGGGTCGCTGAGCGCCTGGGCCTCGTGCACCCGGCTGCGGGCGACCATGGCTTCCAGGTCCCCGATGGCCGCCCGATCCCGCCAGGTGGCGCGGGCCGCGGCGACCAAGTCGGCGACACCGTGGGCAGCCAGCCACTCCGCCTGCGACCGGTTCTCGGACAACGGGCGAACGGCACCCAGCTGGTCGATGGCCACGACACACGTGATGTCCTGGCTGCCCGGCGATTCCAGGGGGGAAATGCCGGGCTGGTGACGCCGGAACGTCTGCAGCCAGCTGGTCCAGCGCGAGGCGGCCAGAACCTCCGTGGAGGCGGCGTAGTCAATGACGATCAGCCGTCCCTCCCGCACCGTGGCGAGGGCCCGCCGCAACCAGTCGCCCGCCGCCCGTTGCAGCGGGATGCGTGACCCGTCGCTCGGAACGGCGCCCGCCAGCCGGTCGGCGGTCGCCGCCACCTCGGGCGGGGCGGGCACCAGCACCTCGACCAGCCGGTCGGAGCCGTCGCCGGCCGCCGCCACCCGGACCTCGTGCCAGCCGCCATCCCGCCGCTCGATGAGGTCGAAGGGCAGATTGTCGAGCAGCTCGTTGGCCATCACCACGCCGGGCGCGGCGATGGCGGGAAGCTCGGATAGCGAGGTGAGGAGGGGCCCGGCTCCCGGCACCGGTCCCGCCGAGTCGTCGTCAGGGTCGGCGCCAGGCATGGCGGGGCCCAGCACGAACGCCGGCAGCTCGAGCGGCAGGCGGCCGATCTGGGCGTCCCGCAAGGCGGCGGATCGTTCGACCAGCACGTAGCGCAGGGCCGGGGCGCAGCGGGGGTGGGCGGCCACGATGTCGCGGGCCAGGGTGCCCGTCCCGGCGGCCGCCTCGACCACCACGAACGGATCGGGCCGGCCCAGCCGGTCCCATTGCTCGTCCAGCGCCCGGGCCCAGGTCTCGGCGAAGACCCGGCCGATCTCCGGGCTGGTGACGAAATCGCCGCTCCGGCCCGCCGTCCCACCCGACTGGTAGAAGCCGGCGTCGGCGTCATACAAGGCCTCCTCCATGAACACCGACCACGGGATGGACCCGAAGCGCCGGGCCTGGGCCGCAATCCGCCCCGCCAGCCCGCTCATGGCATCCGTTGTGCTGTTCCATGTGTCATAGCGCCCCCAACTGAACAACGGTTTCGGCAGCCCCGCCAGGCAGGCCGTTCACGCCCCTTTGGCGGGACGAGGCCTACCTGGCCAGATTGGAGAGATCGCCGAGCCGGGCGAACGCCTGGGGGTAGACACCGAGGGCGACCACGACCAGGGTGCAGATCCCGAGCGCCGCCGCCAGCGAGTTGGGCACGAGGATCGGAGCCCGGTCCTCGTCGGGAACAGGGTCGGTCCACATGACCTTGGCGATGTTGGCGTAGTAGACAAGGGCGATCACCGAGTTGACGGCGACGATGACGCCCAGGATCCACGCCGCCGGTGTGCCGGCGTCGGCGACCGACTTGAAGATGTAGAACTTGGCGAACCAGCCGCCCAGGGGCGGGATCCCCGCCAGCGAGAACAGAAAGATCGTCATGACGACCGTCATGCCGGGCGCGTAGTTGATCAACCCACCGTAGGAAGTGATCTCGCCGCTGCGGGTCTTGCGGGCCACGGCGATCACGACCGCGAAGGCGCCCAGGTTCATGGCCGCGTACAGCAGCAGGTAGATGATGCTGGCCGTGACGGCATCGTGCTGGTGTTTGTTGGCGATGTCTCCGGCGACCGCGAACGGCACCAGGATGTAGCCGGCCTGGGCGATGGACGAATAGGCCAGCATGCGGACGATGTTGGTCTGCCGCAGGGCGATGAGGTTGCCGACCGTCATGGTCAGGGTGGCGAGGATCCAGAACAGGGGCTGCCAGACATCGCTGCGGCCCAGGAAGCCGACGTAGACGAGTTCGATCAGGGCGACGAAGCCGCCAGTCTTGGAGGCCACCGACAGGAATGCGGTCACCGGGGTTGGCGACCCCTCATATGTATCGGGCGCCCAGAAGTGGAAGGGCACGGCCGACACCTTGAACGCGAAGCCGATGACGACGAAGAAGATGCCGATGGTGACGAGGGGCTCGAGGTTGTGGGCGACGCTGAGCTTCTGGGAGATGCCGGTCAGCAGCGTCGTCCCCGTCGCGCCGAAGATCAGCGACATCCCGTACAGCATCACGCCGGTGGCCAGCACACCGAGCAGGTAGTACTTCAGGGATGCTTCGTTGGACTTGAGGTCCCGCTTGCGCCACCCGGCCAGCAGGTACCCGGGGATGGACAGCAGTTCGAGGGCGATGAAGATGCTGATCAGGTCACGGGAGCTGGCCATCATCACCATGCCCAGCAGCGAACACAGGATCAGGAAGGCGAACTCGCCCTCGTAGTAGTCGCCCTCCTCGATGTAGGTGGTGCTCATGAGCAGGATGACGTAGCCGGTCCCGAGGAACAGGGCCTTCATGACCAGCGAGAACACGTCGACCGAATAGGCGCCGCCGAACATGACCCGGGCGTGGCCGCTGATGCCCTTGCCGGCCAGGGTGACGATCGGGATGAACGAACCGAGGATGCCCAGGCCGGCGACGCGGGTCACGATCGACTTGTGGGTCTCGTCGACGATCAGGTCCAAGACCAACACGATCATGATGACCGCGGTCAGGACGATCTCGGGCGCCAGGGCGTGGTAGTCGAAGTACGGCGCCTTGAAGGTCGCAGCACCGGCGGCGGCGGCGGCGATCACGGGCCCTTGGTCACCTGGCCCACCGGGACCGGCGCCGGCACGTGGACGGTCGCCTGATTGACAGCATCGTTGGTCGTCTTGAACAGGGCGCGGGGGTAGATCCCGAAGAACACGATGAGGACCAGCAGCGGGGTCCAGGCGATCCACTCGGGCACATGGACGTCGTGGATGTGGGCGTGCTCGAACTCCGCCTTGGGCACGCCAAACGCCACCCGCTGGAACATCCACAGCAGATAGCCGGCGGCCAGCACGGTGCCCACGGCGGCGATCACCATGTAGGCCCGGAACAACCCGAGGTGGTGGGACAGGGCGGACGACGGAGCGAAGGACGAGAGGATGGCGGGGAACTCGCCCCAGAATCCGGCCAATCCGGGCAGGCCGAGTGATGCCATGGCGCAGAACCCGAGAATCCACCCCAACCGTGGCGCCTGGACCAGCAGCCCGCCCAGCCGGCGGATCTCACGTGTCCCGTACCGCTCGCCGATCGAGCCGGCCAGGAAGAACAGCATGCCGGTGATCAGCCCGTGGGCGACCATCCCGAACACCGCGGCGTTGATCCCGTAGCTGGTGAGGGTGGCGACGCCGAGCATGATGAAACCCATGTGCGACACCGACGAGAAGGCGATCAGCCGCTTCATGTCGGACTGGGCCAGACAGCACAAGGCGCCGTAGATGATGCCGATCACCGCCAGCCCCCCGACCCACGGGGCCCATGACGCCGCGGCGTCCGGAAGCATGGGGATAGCGATGCGGATGAACCCGTACACACCGAGCTTGAGCAGGATGGCCGCCAGGATGACCGAGCCGACCGTCGGGGCCTGGGTGTGGGCGTCGGGCAGCCAGGTGTGGAACGGGAACATCGGCACCTTGATGGCGAAGCCCATGAACAGACCGCCGAAGATCACCAGGGCCGTGGTGTGGGCCAGCGCGTGCTGCGGGTTGGCGAAGTAGGTGATCAGGCCCGGGATGTCGAAGGTGGTGCCGCCGGCTTTGAAGTAGAGGGCCAGGAAGGACAGGATCATCAGGGCCGAGCCGAACAGGGTGAAGAGGAAGAACTTGATCGACGCGTACTGCCGGCGCTCTCCGCCCCAGCGGCCGATCATGAAGTACATGGGCAGCAGCACCAACTCGAAGAACACGAAGAACAGGATCAGGTCCTCGGCGACGAACGTCCCGTTCATCCCGACTTCGAGCACGAGCAGCAGGATGAGGAAGCCCTTCGGATCATGCGGCTCGGGGAAGTGCTCCCAGCTGTAGACGACGCACAGCACGGTGATGAACATCGAGAGGATCAGCAGGGGAAGCGAGATCCCGTCGATACCCACGTGGTACTGGCTGTGGATGACGTCGATCCAGTTGCGATTGACCTGGAACTGCAGCACCCCGGCGTTGCCGTAGTCGAACGCCGCAATCAGGTAGACGCCCAGGCCTAGGGTCAACAACGTTGTCCCGAGGGCGACGATCTTCATCATCTCCTCGTTGGCCCGGGGCACGAAGCCGATCGCGAGCCGCGCCGAGCAGCGGGAGGAAGATCACCCCGGTCAAAACCCAGTGGTCCACGAAAGCTCCCTACCTCGCTAGAACGAATGGGTGAGGGCCAGGAGGCCGACACCTATGATGACGACCCCGACCCCGAAGAAGGCGGCGGCGTACTGCTGGACGCGCCCGGTCTGCATGCGGCGCAGGATGCTGCCGCTCCCCTCGGCGGAGGAGCCGGCGCCGTTGACGGCACCGTCGATCAGGTCCTGGTCGATGTACCGGTAGGTGAACTCGGCGACCTTCTGTGCTCCGATCCCGGCCCCGTTGACCACGCCGTCGATGATGTTCTGGTTGACCCAGTTGGCCCCCCTGGCGACCGGGCCCTTGATCGTGCCGACCACACCGTCGGTCCACAGCGTGTCGAGGTAGTACTTGTTGTCCAGCATGTCGTAGCCGGTGCGGGCCAACGCCGAGCGGGTCGTCAACCCGTGGAGGAACTCGAAGGCGTGGTACTCGTAGTACGCCCACACCGCCCCGACCGACAGCAGCACCAGCACCGTCGACACGCCGGCCAGCCCCCACGAGAAGTGGGCCTCGGTGACCTTGGCCGCGACCATGGCGGTTTCGGTCACCGGGTTCTTGGACCAGTCACCGAATGCGTGCAGTCCGAAGCCGTTCAGCCATCCGCCGACCACCGCCATGAACGTGAGGACGACCAGCGGGCCGGTGATCTCCCGCGGCGACTCGTGGGGGTGGCCGTGGCCCCGGAACTCTCCGAAGAAGGTCAGCCACACGCAGCGGGTCATGTAGCCGGCGGTCATGACGGCGCCGATCAGTCCGATGACCATGAACGCGGCGTAGCCGTTGTGGCCGGCGGTCACCAGTATCTCGTCCTTGGACCAGAAGCCGGCCAGCGGGAACAGCCCGGCCAGGGCCAGGGATCCGATCACGAAAGTGAGGAAGGTGACGGGCATGGGTTTCCGAAGTCCGCCCATGTCCTTTTTCATGTCGAAGCTGTGGTGGGACCCCCCGTGGCTCACCGATCCGGCGCCGAGAAACAGGTCGGCCTTGAAGAAGGCGTGAGTGAAAAGGTGGAAGATGGCCGCCGTCCACGCACCGACCCCGAGCGCCATCACCATGTAGCCCAGCTGGCTGATGGTGGAGTAGGCCAGCACCTTCTTGATGTCATGCTGCACGAAGGCCAGGAGGGCGGCGATGATGATGGTGATGCCGCCGATGATGGCCACCAGGTTGAAGCCGGTGTGGCCCGGCGTGAAGATGTGGAAGGCCTGGGAGAACACGCCGTAGAACCGGCTGACCAGGTAGACGCCGGCGACGACCATGGTGGCGGCGTGGATGAGGGCAGACACAGGTGTCGGCCCGGCCATGGCGTCGGGCAGCCAGGTGTGCAGCGGGAACTGGGCCGACTTGCCGATCACCGCCGCGAACAGCGCGCAGCCGGCGACCAGCAGCAGAGTGTGGTCCAGCTTGCCGGACTGCGCCGCCTGGTTGATCTTGGCGATGTCGAACGTCTGGCCGGCCAGGAAGAACGTCATGGTCAGCCCGATCAGCAGGCCGATGTCACCGGTACGGGTGGTGAGGAACGCCTTCAGGGCGGCGTCGGCGTTGGGCTTGTCCTCCCACCAGTGCCCGATGAGCATGAACGAGCAGACGCCCATGCCCTCCCAACCGAGCAGCAGCTGCAGTGAGTTGGACGCGGTGACCATGGTCAGCATGGACGCCGTGAACAGCGACAACGCGGCGTAGTAGTAGGTGTAGCGGCGGTCGCCCCGCAGGTACTCGAGCGAGAACACGTGCACCATCAGCGAGATGAAGCTCACGACGAACAGCAACATGACGGCCAGGCCGTCGATGTGGATGCCGAAATAGGTCGTATTGCCCCCGGCTCTGAACCACTGGAACAGGTCGTTCTGGGGCACGTGGCGGATGTGCTCGTCACCGCGTGGCGACAGCCCGATCCAGGCGATGGCGGCACCGATGGCGAGCACGAAGGAGATGGCGACCGCTCCGACGCCGACCTCGGAACCCTTGTTCGGCATGCGTTTGCCGAACAGCAGGATGATGACGAACGACAGCGCGGGCAGCAGCGGGATGAGCCACGCGTTGGTGAGGAACCAGTTCACGCCGTCGTCAACCCTTCATGGTGTCGACCCGATCGAGGTCGATCGATCGGCGGTTGCGGTAGATGAGCAGCACGATGGCCAGGCCGACTCCAACTTCGGCGGCGGCCACCGCGATCACGAAGAGGGCGAACACCTGGCCGGCGACGGTGTTCCTGAACGCGCCGAAGGCGATCAGGTTGATGTTGACGGCGTTCAGGATCAACTCGATCGACATGAGGACCAGCACGCTGTTCTTGCGGGCCAGGGCGCCGTAAATCCCCGTGCAGAACAGGAACGCGGCCAGGAACAAATACTCGTTGAGCTGCATGGTGACCCCCCTTCCCTTTTCCTAGTCCCGGCGGGCGATCACGACTGCGCCGACCAGAGCGGCCAGCAGGAGCACCGATGCCGCCTCGAACGGGATCACGAAATCGTGAAAGATCGAGAGTCCGACCGCCGCGGTGTTGCTTCCATGGACCGGGACGTCGCCGATATAGGTGGCGTTGACGTGCGTCCCCTTGAACCCCCGTTGCAGCACCACGCCGAGCACACCGAACAGCAGCAGCGAGATGACGCCCGCCAGCCAACGCTGGTTGTTGTCGAGATCCTGCGCTGTGCCCAACGGGGCGCGGGTGAGGAACAGTCCGAACAGCATGAGCACGACGATGGCGCCGATGTACACCAGGACCTGGGTCACGGCCACGAACTCGGCGGCCAGCAGGATGTAGATGCCGGCCGCCCCGGCCAGCACGACGGTCAGGTACAGGGCGGCGTGCACCAGGTTCTTGGTGGTGACCATGCGCAAGGCGGAAATGCACATTGCCGCGGCCAGCACAAAGAAGATGATCTGGTTAGCCACATTGAGGCCCTGGACGAGTGCAACCGTGGACACACGCATGGCGCTACTTTTTCCCACCCTTCGCCGGCAACGCCCCGACCTCGAGTGGAAGCGGATCAGGGACCGTCTCCATCCACTCGCCCAACCGGGTCTTGTCGTGGAGCAGGTCGGCGATCCTGGCCTCGGAGTACTCGAAGTCCGGGCTCCAGAACAGGGCGTCGAACGGGCACACCTCGACACAGATGCCGCAGTACATGCACAGCCCGTAGTCGATGTCGAAGCGGTCGAGGTACTGGACGCTGCGGGGTTTGCCGCCTTCCCGGCGCGGCGGTGCCTTGTCCTTGTGGCCCTCGATGTAGATGCACCAGTCCGGGCACTCTCGTGCACAGAGCATGCAGACGGTGCAGTTCTCCTCCTTGAGAGCGATCACGCCGCGGGCCCGCGACGGCGGCTCCTCCCGTTCCTTGCCGTGCGGGCCGGTGTACTGCACGGTGACCGCCGGTTTCATCATCGTCTTCAGCGTCACGCCCAGGCCCTTGACCAGCCCCGGGATCCTCGGTGCCATCAGCCCACCACCACCTTGAACACAGCCGTCGCCATCACGTTGACCAGCGCGATCGGAATGAGCACCTTCCATGCAAATGCCTGCAGCTGGTCCTCCCGGAATCTCGGGTAGGTGAAACGGATCCAGAAGACACCGAACGCCACCGCCATGGTCTTGGTGAACAGTACGCCGAAACCGAACAGATCGCCCCACAAGCCGGTGGGATGGTACAGCGGAACCCACCAGCCCCCGAGGAACAGGGTGGCGGCGATCGCCGACAGTCCGAATGCCGTCCCGAACTCGCCGATGTAGAAGAAGAGGAACAGCAGACCGCTGTACTCGGTCTGATAACCGGCGACCAGCTCCGACTCGGCGATCGGCATGTCGAACGGCGTCTGGGTCAGCTCGGCCTGCGACGCAATGAGGAACAGCGCCAACCCCACCGCCTGCGGCAGCGCGAAGGGCGCGACCAGGCCGGTGCCGAACAGGTGGAAGTGGGTCTGGGCCACCACGATGCCCTGCAGCGAAAGGGTGCCCGCCATCATGACGACACCGATGACGGCCAGCACCAGCGGCAACTCGTAGGCGATCAGCTGGCCTGCGGCCCGCAGCCCGCCGATCAGCGAGTATTTGTTGGCCGATGCCCAGCCGGCGGCCAGGATCCCGATGACGCTCAGCGAGCTGACGGCCAGGGCGAAGAAGATCCCGGTGTCGAGATCCTCGCCGATCGCGCCCGGGCCGACGGGGATCACCACGTACAGCATGAAGGTGCTGATGAGCACGATGACCGGCGCCAGCACGTACACCTTCTTGTCGGCGGCCGCCGGGGCCAGCAACTCCTTCTGCATGAACTTGGCGCCATCGGCCATCAGCTGCAGTGAGCCGTGCGGGCCGGCCTCCATGGGACCGAGCCGGCTCTGCATGTGGGCCATGACCTTGAACAGGAAGGTCTGCACGATGAGCGCCGTAGCGGTCGGAACGGCGATCAGCACCAGCAGCACCTTGATGGCAGTACGGCCCCAATACGGGACGGTGGCGAGCATCGGGCTCACCTGTCGATGTCACCCAGGATGAAGTAGAGGCTGGCCAGGATGGTGATCACGTCGGGCACGAACACGCCGCGCAGCAGCCAGGGGACGACCGAGACGTTGGAGAACGACGGTGTCCGGATCTTGCAGCGGAACGGCCCGAGGCCGCCCTGGCTGACGACGTAGTAGCCCATCTCGCCGAGCGGGTTCTCGGTGTGGATCCACGCCTCGCCGGCCGGGACCTTGATGATCCTCGGCACCTTGGCCTGGATGGAACCCGACGGCAGGCCGCCGAGCAACTGGTCGACGATCTTGGCCGCCTCCCGGGTTTCCTGCAGCCGGACCCAGTACCGGGCGAACGAGTCGCCGTCCGGATGGGTCCACACCTTCCAGTCGGCCTGATTCCAGACCAGCGGCGAAGCCTCGTCCCGCCGGATGTCGTAGTCGATGCCCGACGCCCGGGCGTTGGCCCCCGACATGCCGTACTCCAGGGCGATGGACCGGGGGATAACGCCGATGCCCCGGGTGCGGCGCTCGAAGATCTCGTTGCCCATGAGCAGGGTCTCGATCTCGTCGCAGAACCCGGCCACCTTCTTGAGCACGCCGCGGGTCTCGTCGATCCAGCCCTTCGGCAGGTCCATCTTGAGGCCGCCGATGCGGTCGTAGTTGGGATGGAACCGGCCGCCGGTCGCCCCCTCGATGAGGTTCAGCACGTGCTCGCGGTCGCGGAAGGCGTAGAACACCGGGGTCAGGGCCCCGAGCTGGACGCCCATGTCGCCGAGGAACAGGGTCAGGTTGGCGATGCGGCCCAGCTCGAAGAGGATGGTGCGGATCCACTGGGCCCGAGGCGGGGCCTCGACGCCCAGCAGCTTCTCGGCCGCCAGGATGAAGGGGACCTCGTTGCAGAAGCTGCCCAGCCAGTCGATGCGGTTGACCAGGGTGGTGACCTGCGGGTAGCTGCGGACCTCGCACAGCTTCTCGTAGCCACGGTGCATGTAGCCGGCGATCGGCTCGGCCCACAGGACCTGTTCACCGTCCAGGCGGACCACGATGCGCAGCGTGCCGTGGGTGGCCGGGTGCTGCGGGCCGATGTTGAGCGTCATGCCCTCGGCCTCCAGCTCCACGTTGACCCGGGCGTCCGCGGCCTGGGCCGCGATGTAGGCCGAGCGCTGGCGTTCCGTGATCGAGGCGACCATCTCTAGGCCCCCAACGCCGCGTCCTCGGGCGGGTCGTCGCCACCGCCAGGCATGGGTTCGACGTCCACCAGGCCGGGCCACGGCTTCACCAGGCGGGCCAGGAGTGGGAAGTCCTTGCGCAGCGGGAAACCTTCGAACTCGCCGGGCAGGTACAGGTGGCGCAGTCCCGGGTGGCCGTCGAAGATGAACCCGTACATCTCCCACGCCTCGCGCTCGTGCCAGTCGGCGCCGCGGAACAGCGGGACCAACGAGTCGATGCGGGGGTCGTCGGTGGGCAGGTCGGCCTTGAGCGTGATACCGATGTGGCCTTTTTCGACGTCGTAGAGCCGGGCGAACACCTGGAAGCGGGTATCGCCGCCCGCCACGCCGGTCGGGTAGTGCCCGGTCTCGTCAATCGCGGTCTCGGCTGCTTCTTCCGCGGCCTCCTCTTCGGCCTCGGCGGCCGCCAGCTCTGCCGGCTCGTCCGTGCCCGACGCCTCCTCGTCGGCCTCCGCCTCGGCCACCATGTCTTCGGGACCGGCGTCTGGCGGTTCCCAGAACTTGTCGCCCTTCAGCGCCGGGTTCTGCTTCCAGTCGATCCCCGACAGGAAGCAGAAGTAGCGCATCCCCAGCTGGTCCCGGCACACCTCGGCCGTCCGGCGCCAGGCCGCCCGGTCGACGCGAACGATGAGGTCATCGCCGACGACGAGCTCGGACTGGAGCAGGTCGGCGCCCAGTTCGGCCTCCAGCCGCTCGAGCACGGGATGGCGGACCGGGTCGCGGGGTGGCGCTTCCGGCTCGGCGATCGCGGGGTCGGCTGCCGACACCGCACCTCCATCGGCGGGCGCCGGGGGCGCCGTCTCGTCAGCCACCGAGCGGCACCTTCTCGGCCGCGGGCGGGCCGTGGCCGGGCTCCGGCGTCACCATGTCGGGGTGGGTCTCCAGGAAGGCGGCCGTGGTCTCGGCGAGGGTAGGCCGCGCCGTGCGCTGCCGGCCCCGCTTCTTCTTGAACGTGACCGGGGTCCCGCCATCGCGGTCCTGGCCGACGATGATCGGGTCGCCCCGCCAGCGGTCGGACATGCTCTCCTTGCGGATGGCCTGCTGGAGCAGGACGATCCCCTCCAGCAGCGCCTCAGGACGTGGCGGGCAACCCGGGACGTAGACGTCGACCGGGATGATCTGGTCGACCCCCTTGGTCACCGAGTAGCTGTCCCAGTACGGGCCGCCGCAGTTGGCGCAGCTGCCCATCGAGATCACGTACTTGGGATCGGGCATCTGCTCGTACAGCCGGCGGATCGGGGGCGCCATCTTGTCGGTGACCGTGCCGCTGACCACGACCAGGTCGGCCTGACGGGCCGACGCGGGGAACGGGATGACGCCGAGCCGCATGACGTCGTACCGGGGCGAGCCGAACGCCGCACCCATCTCGATGGCGCAGCAGGCCAGCCCCCACTGGTACACCCAGAGCGAGTAGCTGCGGGCTGTGTTGAGCAGCGAGGTCAGCGGCTTGGGGACCCAGCCCCGTTCGACTAGACCCACCGGAGCACCCCCTTGCGCCAGGCGTACAGCAGCCCGAGGGCCAGGATCACGATGAACGCCGCCGCCTCGATCAGACCGAACGTCCCGAGGACCTTGACCCGCACCGCCCATGGCAGGATGAAGACGGTTTCCACATCGAACATGACGAACAGGAGGGCGAACACGTAATACCGGATCTGGCTCTGCGACCAGCCGTCACCGACGGGGTCGACGCCGCTCTCATAGGCGATGTACTTCTGGGGCTGCGGACGGGTGGGGCGCAGCAGACTACCCAAACCAAGCATCAGAACCACGAGAACGACCGCCGCCCCTGCAAAAATTGCCACCGTGAGGTAGCTGCGGAGGAAGCCTGACATCGTTCAACGGAGCGTAGTGACTGCCTTCACAAGCCGCCAACCTGCGAACATGGGTCCGTACCCTGCCTTGGAGGCCTTCCGGCCCTCCTCGCGCGAGGGGGCCACACGTTGGAGAGGTTCACCGCATCGATAGCAATGACTGAGTCGCCAGCAGCGGAACTGCTCGAGGTCGAGGTCCCGGTCGGCGGCCGGGTCCTCATCGTCAGCGACCTCCATCTCAGGGTGGAAGCCACCCCGGCGTCGGTGGTCGCGACCACCGAGGTGGCCCAGGCCATTGACGCCTGGACCGGCCCCGGGGTGCTCATATTCAACGGGAGCTGCATCGAGCTGCTCAAACCCGGGCAGAACGTGGCGGGCGCCCTCGATGCCCACCGCAAACTGGTGACCGTGGTCCGGGCGTTCGCGGCCGGCCCCGGCCGGCGGGTGCTCTACCTGCCGGGAGCGAGGGACAGCGCGGGCGGCCTGGGACACCAAGGTGGTCGCGTTGCTGGCCCAGCGGCTGGGGGCCGAGACGGCGCTGGCCGCCGAGTTGCACATCCAGACCGGCGCCGGACCGAGGAACGTGCGGGTGGAACCGGGCCACCGGCTCGACCCCTTGACCTGCCCGGGCGACCCCCGCAATCCGGCCGACAGCCCGCTGGGTCAGCACCTGATCTGCGAGGTGCTGCCGGCGCTGAGCGGCGGTGGGAGCGGCGGCGACGGGTGGCTGGCCGGGCTCGACGCGCTCGACGACCCGGGTGCCTTTCCCCGCTTCCTGGCCTCCCGGCTGACCTACCGCCGGCTTGGCCGTCACGCCGGGTGGCTGCTGCTGCCGCTCGTCGCCGCCGTCCTGCTCCGCCTGCCGTTCGCCGTTGTGCGCCGGGCGCATGTCCATGTCGCGTCGGCGTCGCGGATCGGGGTGTACCTGGTGCTGGCAACCATGGTTGAACTGCTGGTGATCGGTGTCGTGGTCGCCGCCGTGGTGAGGGGCACATGGCGGGCCCTGGCCGGCGTGGCCCTCAACCGCGGTGCCGGGCCCGACGACCCCAACGCCGCCCCTCGCGGCCTGGCCCGGGATCTGGTCACCGCCGGGCACGCCGGGCTGATCACCGGCCACACCCGCCATCCCGAGCTGGCCCACCTCGGAACCGGCTTCTACGCCAATACCGGCTGCGCCTGCGAGGTGGTGTCGGAGTCTCCGGCCCGGCTGGACGGTGTCGGGATGCCGTCACTGTTCCTGGCCCACCGCCAGGTCGCCTGGGTCGAGCTGGAGGCGGGCAACGACCTGCACGTCCGGTTGCTGCACGCCCGGCGCGACCTCCCCGGGGCCGGCGTCATCGAGCGGGTGTTGACCCGGCGGGACCCCGAGGACCGTCCCCACGGCGATGTGGCGCCGCTGACCGGCGCCGGCGGGGCCAGCGGCAACCGACCCGAAGTGGTCGCCACCTTCCCGCAGGGCGGTTCGTGGCCCGAGGCGGTCGACTTCTCCCACCGCCAGAGGCGGGTGAGGCGGATCTCGGCCGGCCTGGTGGCGCTCGCCGGCCTGCTCAGCCTGCTGTCCGCTTTCTCGGCCCCCATGAGGCAGCGGCTCGGCGACGTGACGCAGCTGGTCCCGCTCGTCGTGCCGGAGACCGCCAACGCCCTGGTCGCGGTCGCCGGCCTCGGTCTGCTCCTCCTGGCCCGTAGCGTCCGGCGGGGCCAGCGGCGGGCGTGGCTGATCTGCGAGGGGCTGCTGGTCCTCGCTGTCATCCTGCACCTGGTCAAAGGTGTCGACGTCGAGGAGGCGGTGGCCGCGGCCGCAGTGGCCGGTTTCCTTTTGGTCAATCGGGACATGTTCAAGGCCAGTGTCGACCGGCCATCCACCCGGCGCGGCGTCATGACGCTGGGATTCGGACTGGCCGCCGCCCTGCTCACCGGAACGATCGGCGTGGAGATCGGGACCATGCTGGCCCGCAGCCGCCATCACCAGCGTCTGCCGCTGCCCCAGGCGTTCCAAGCGGCGGCAGAACGGCTGGTCGGTCTCAGCTCGGTGTCCCTTCCCGAGCGACTCGACGACTTCTTCGCCCCCGCCATGCTCACGGTGGCCATCTGCATCGTCCTGGCCACCTTCTACCTGCTGTCGCGGCCGGTGGTGGCCAGGCGGACGAGCATGGGGGCCCGTTTGCCGGCCGCGGCGGTATCGGGTGGCGACGGCCTGGCCCGGGCCCGGGGTGTGGTCCGGCGCCACGGCTCGGGGACACTCGACTACTTCGCCCTCCGCTCGGACAAGCAATGGTTCTTCTGGGGCGACAGCGTGGTGGCCTATGCGGTGTACGGCGGCGTGTGCCTGGTGTCGCCCGACCCGATCGGCCCGGTGGCCGAGCGGGAGGAGACTTGGAAGGAGTTCCGCCGCTTCGCCGACGAGCACGGTTGGGCGCTGGCGGTGCTGGGCGCCGGGGAGCAGTGGCTACCGCTCTACCGGGCCTCCGGAATGCACGACCTGTACCTGGGCGACGAGGCGGTCGTCGACTGCACCCGATTCACCCTCGACGGGGGCCGCTACAAGGGTCTGCGCCAGGCCGTCAACCGGATCGCCAAGTACGGGTACACCATCTCGTTCCACGACCCGGCAACCATCGACGACCGCCTGCGGGACCAGTTGCAGTCGGTGATGACCAAGAGCCGGCGGGGTGACGTGGAGCGGGGGTTCTCCATGACCCTGGGCCGGGCGTTCGACCCATCCGACGACGGGCTGCTGCTGGCGGTGGTGTGGAGGCCGCCGGCGGAGGGGGAAGCGGACGGGGCGGGCGAGGCGGTCGCCTTCTGCCAGTACGTGCCGGCGCCCGGCATCGACGGCTTCTCGCTCGACCTCATGCGCCGCGACGACGGTGAGCACCCCAATGGTCTGCTCGACTTCGTGGTGGTCGAGACCATCCGGTACCTGAAGGCCCATGGGCACCGGGGACTGGGCCTCAACTTCGCCACCATGCGCGCCGTCCTCGCCGGCGAGGCGGGGGAGGGCATGTCCCAGCGTATCCAGGCCTGGCTGCTGCGCCGCATGTCGGACTCGATGCAGATCGAATCACTGTGGAAGTTCAACGCCAAGTTCGACCCCGACTGGCAGCCCCGCTACGCCCTCTACGACTCGCCCGAAAACGTGCTTCCGACCGCCGTCGCCGTAGCCCGGGCCGAGTCGTTCTGGGAGTTACCGGTCATCGGCCGATTCCTCGTGCCCAACGCTCCCAGCGCCCCCGACGGTGGCGCCAACGGGGGCCCCACCACCCAGCCCCCGGCGCCGGCCCCCGACCCGGTCGGACATCCGGCTTCGGGCTAACCGGCTGTCTGAAAAGCGGGACGATCTGTGCGAGCAGCTCCCGATCGTCCATCTGGGCGGTGAAGTGCACGAGGCGCCAGCCGTTCCTGCTCAGCAGGTTCACGCTGCCGGGTCTCGTGCTCGAACTTGGTCCGCGACCCGTGGACCGCCAGCCCGTCGACCTCCCCGTCGATCTGCTGGACCAGCCAGCACAGGTCCATCTCCACGCGCTGCCCCTCGATCGTCACCGCGTAGTTCACCTTGAACTCGGGGACCACCGGTCGCAGCACGCGCCACACGTGCTGCTCGAGGGCGCTGCGGGGGTGGCCCTCACCGAGGCGGAGGGCGAGCAGGCTCCGCAACCGGTTGATCCCGGTTCGCCCCGGGGTCGCCAGCCCCTCCGATCGGGCTTGGACCTGCTCGGCCGTCCACAGCCGGCTGATCGCCCCCTCATCAAGGATCCGCCCGAGCAGGTAGTCGCCGATAATCGGGGCCAGGTCGACCACGGTACGGATCGGAGCGGTCACCGGAATCCCGTAACGGACGGTGATGTCGACCGGCGCCAGGTCTCTGGATCGGTGGACCCGGACGCCCGGGAGTTGATGCCGGCAACCGTGGGGGACGACCAGCTCCGGCGTTTCGGCGATGATGCCGTCAAAACCGTGGATCACTGCCGCCGACCGGTGGGAGGCTGCCGCCTTGGGTCCGGCCGCCAGGACGGCCGCCATGATCGGCTGGCAGTCCGACGCCGGGATGCCCGCCACGGCGTAAACACCTCGGCGTACGGGCCGAAGCCACCCTCGCATCACGGCCGTGCGCAGCATGTCGGCGGTGAACCCGAGCTCGGCGGCCTGCCTGGTGGTCACCAAGCCGTGCTGGACGGCAGCCAGCGCCAGCACACGTTGCACCAAAAGGCGATCCATGTCCTTTTCCATGCCGCGCCCCGTCCGGCGGCCCGGTCTGGGGAGACAAACCGGGCAGACAGCCCTGCTCGTCTCCCCAGACCTCGCCCGAGCCGGTCGGTCCCTGTGGCCTGGGGAGACAAACCTGGCGTACTGACCGCTTTCTCTCCCCAGAGTGACGTGGGGCCGACCGCCGGCACCGTCATTTTGGGACAAGCAAACACTCCCTGATCCGTAACCGCGGCGATACCGGGTGGCAACGGTTGATCCTTACCGTCAACCGGCGTGTATACAGACAGGGACACAGCCCCGTCGACGCGGTCACGGTCTGAAGAGGCCTATGCCGACCTGAAGCGCCGGCTGCTGCTCGGCGAGCTGCGGCTCGGCGTGCGGCTGGGTGAGGAACGCCTGGCCGCCAGCCTGGGCCTGTCCCGAACACCGGTGCGCGAGGCGCTGCTGAGGCTCCACATCGAGGGCCTGATCGACCGGCATCCCGACGGCGGGTACCAACCCGGGCCCCGATGGTCAACGGCATCCGGGAGCTGTACGAGGTGCGGCTGGGACTCGAGCTGCTGGCCATCCGCCGCCCCCTCGTCACCGGCGACGCCCACGACGCCCGGATCCTCGAGCAGGTCCACGAGGAGTGGGCGGCACTGCAGGAGGACACACCCGAGGCCGATCCGGGGTTTGTGATGGCCGACGAGGCGTTCCACGTGGGAATCGCCGAGGCGGCGGGCAACACGGCACTGGTCGACATGCTCGGCCACGTCAACGAACGCATCCGCGTGGTGCGAATGCAGGACTTCCTCTCCGACGAACGGGTGGAAGCGACGGTGAGCCAGCACCTGGCCATCGTGCGGGCGCTGATCAGGAGCGACCTGGATGCCGCAGCCAGCCAGATGTCGGCCCACCTGGCCGAGTCGATTGCGGTGGTCGAGACGCTGGCCGCCCGTGCCCTGTCCCGGATGCTCGACAGCGAGGAGACCGTCGGTGACGACGATCGAGAAGGACAGCACCAGCGACCCGACGACGACCACACCGCTGCTGGAGGCGGCCGGCTCTGCGTCCCTTCGGACCGGTGATCGCCAACGACCAGGTCAATTTGGCGCTGGCGGGCGGCGAGGTGCACTGCGTCCTGGGCGAGAACGGGGCCGGCAAGAGCACGCTCATGAAGCTGCTCTACGGCGTCTACCAGCCCCACGAAGGCCAGGTCCACTGGGAGGGCAACCCGGTGCAGGTCACCTCGCCGGTCGTCGCCCGCAAGCTCGGCATCGGGATGGTCTTCCAGGACTTCCGCCAGGTCCCGGCGCTCACGGTCATCGAGAACGTGGCGTTGGCCCTGGGCGGCGCCGGCCTGCTGCTCCACCGGTCCAAGGTCGAGGAGCGGCTGGAGGAGGTGAGCGCCCAGCTGGGCCTCGAAGTCTCGCCCAAGGCGACGGTCCGCAGCCTGCCATGGCGCAACGCCAGCAGGTGGAGCTGGCCAAGGTGCTGGTCGCCGGCGCCCGGGTGCTCATCCTCGACGAGCCGACCAGCGTGCTCGCCCCCCAGGAGGTCGAGGGCCTCTTCGTCTGTGTCAACGAGCTCCGGACCAAGGGGCTGTCGGTCGTGATGATCACCCACAAGCTGAACGAAGCCCGGGAGATCGCCGACCGGCTCACTGTGCTCCGGGCCGGCAAGACCGTGGTCGAGGGTAGGAAAACGCCGACCATCGACGACGAGGAGCTGGTCGAGGCGATGGTGGGCCGTGCGGTCCCGGCCCTGCCGTCGGCCCGGATCGCCGTCACCATGCGAACGCCTGCTCTCAAGACGACCAGGCTCCGGGTCCCGGGCGACGGAGGCCGGGCCGGCGTCGTCGACCTCGACCTGGAGGTGGCGGAAGGCGAGATCGTGGGGGTGGCCGGTGTCGCCGGCAGCGGGCAGCGGGAGCTGGCCGACGCGGTGGTCGGCGCCCGGGCCTGGTCGGGCGGCGACATCGAGATCGCCGGCCGGCGATTGGAGCATCCCGACCCGCGGCTGGCCCTGGCGGCGGGCGCCAACGGCGTCCCCGAGGATCCGGTGGGCGACTGGGTGGTGCCCGGCCAGAGCGTGCTCGAGCACTTCGCGCTGGCCGGGCTGAAGGAACACGCCGCCCAGTCCGACGGGGACCGCCGAAAGCGGGGCCTGGACTGGGCGGGAACCCGCAAGAGAGCGGCCAAGCTCGAGGGCGCGGCCCAACTGCGTATGGCCGGCGTCGAGCGCCAGGTGGCGACCCTGTCGGGCGGCAACATCCATCGGGTCCTCCTGACCCAGGTCCTCGGCAGCGGCGCCAAGCTGTACGTGCTGTCGTATCCCGACCGGGGCCTGGACGTGGCCTCGACCCGCCAGGTCCAGAACCTGATCGTGGACCGGCGTCAGGCCGGGGCCGGCATCCTCCTGATCTCGGAGGACCTCGATGAGCTCATGGAGCTCTCGGACCGGATCGCGGTGCTCAACGGCGGGCACCTGGCCGGCATCTGCGACGCCAGATCGACCGACCGGTTCGAGCTGGGCCGGCTAATGACCGGAGCCGCAGCGTGAACCCGCCGGAGTGGCGGTTGGGCGGCGGGTCTCTCGATTCGAAGGAGGGGCGGCCCGACGTACCGTGGCTGCCGCCGCCGCCGGAAACCATCGAATGGCGACTCGGCGGCGAGATCCTGGTGTGGCGTCCCGCCCACACCCATGTGGCGGTGTGGCGGCCCGCCGGTGCCGATGAGGCGGCTGCGCCCGAGTGGCGGCTGCGTCCTACGGGGACGACCTCGTGAGCGCGCCGGTCATCGACCGTCCGGCACCGCCGCCCCCCGACAAGGCGGACCTCCCCGAGGCGTCGAGGCTGTCCCGCCTCCTCGCCTGGCGCCCCACCCGCCGCCACCTCAAGGGGGCGGCCCGCATCCTGCTGGCCTACCTGGCGGCGCTGGTGATCTTTGGCGCCTTCGTCTCGGTGCGTCACGTCAACCCGCTGACCATGTACCACTCCATCTGGACCTCGACCATCACCAACCGGTACGGGTTCGGGCAGGTGCTGGTCAAGACGGCACCGTTCATCCTGGCCGCGCTGGCGGTGACCGTCCCGGCCGTACGGCAGGGCATCGAGGATGAACTGGTTGACGCTGATGTGGCGGACCTGCAGCTGGGAGCCGAGGGTGATGGCGGCGCCGAACAGGTAGGCGCCGGCATGAGGGCGATCCGGTAACTGCTCGTCCGGAGGAGCTTCATGGGCGGCTTCTTGGACAGCACGGCGAGAAGGACCAGGGCCATGAGCATCGTGGTGCTGGTCGCTCTGGCCCACCGCCGGAGAACCTGCTGGTGTGCGGGCTGGGCCTGGAGGGGCCGGTCCACAGCACCCTGCGCAGCGCCAACGACCGCGGGTTCGAATGCCTGCTCGTCATCGACGGCTGCGCGGCCATGGACCCGACGGTGGCCGACGCGGCGATCCGGATGATCGAGATGTCGGGCGGCATCTTCGGGGCCGTCGCCCAGAGCGAGCTGGTGTTGAGCGGTCTGGTCACCGCCGGCCTTCCGGGCCACACCCATGCCGGACCGGCCGCAACGCCGACCTGACACGCAGACGCCGCCCTTTCCCACCCTCGAACTCCGGAGGTAACCATGTTCGGACCGGTAGACGCCGAGCCCTATCCGTGGCCGTACGACGGGTCGTTCGACCCGGCCCGCACGGCACTGGTGTGCATCGACTGGCAGGTCGACTTCTGCGGCCCGGGTGGCTACGTGGACGCCATGGGCTACGACCTGAAGCTGACCCGGGCCGGGCTCGAGCCGACCGCCCGGGTGCTGAGCTCGGTGCGAGCGCTCGGGATGCCCGTGGTCCACACCCGGGAGGGCCACCACCCCGACCTACGGGACTGCCCGGCCCAACAAGCTGTGGCGCTCCAAGCGCATCGGCGCCGGCATCGGCGACGCCGGCCCGGCCGGGCGGATCCTCACCCGGGGTGAGCCGGGGTGGAATATCGTCCCCGAGGTGGCCCCGGTCGACGGGGAGTACATCATCGACAAGCCCGGGAAGGGCGCGTTCTACGCCACCGAGCTGGACCTGGTGCTCAAGACCCAGAGCATCACCCACCTGGTGTTCACCGGCATCACCACCGACGTGTGCGTGCACACCACCATGCCGGAGGCCAACGACCGCGGCTACGAGTGCCTGCTGCTCGAGGAGTGCACCGGGGCCACGGAGTACGGCAACTACCTGGCCGCCCTGGAGATGGTCAAGATGCAGGGCGGGGTGTTCGGCGCCGTTGCCACGTCGGCGGCGTTCCTGGCCGCGATGCGGCAGTGACCGACGGGGATCACGCCACCGTCGCCCACCAACGTTCGCCGATGCTCTGAGCCTGGTGGCCTCGCGCCGCCCGACGGGTGAGCGAGCGGCTGACGGGCCGGCCCTCGATGCCCCGGCCGGGGCCGAGGGCGATGCCGGGGTCGGTGCCGGCGGGTGGCCGGCGCCCGCGGTCGGCAGGCCCGGACCGATCGCCACCGCCCGGCGGCGGCTGGACGCCGGTGAGCTGAGCGTGGCCGAGCTGGTCGAGGAGTCGATCATCGCGGCCGAGAAGGACGGCGTGGCGCTGGGCGCGGTGGTCGAGTTGACGGCCGCCCCGGCCCGGGCCGACGCTGTCCGGCTGGACCGGCTGGCCGCCTCGAACGCGCCGCTCGGCGTCCTGCACGGGATCCCGATCACGGTGAAGGACATCGTGCATGTGGCCGGTGTCGCGACCCGCGCCGGCTCGGACGCCTACTACGCCGTGCCGGCCGTCGACGCCACGGCTGTGGCCCGGCTCCGGGCCGCCGGCGCGGTGATCCTGGCCAAGGTGTCGACCCATGAGTTCGCCCTCGGCGTCACCACGCCCCAGAGCGCCAACCCGCTGGACCATCAGCGGATCCCCGGTGGCTCGTCGGGCGGTTCGGCCATCGCGGTGGCGTGCGGGATCGGGCTGGGGTCGGTAGGGACCGACACCCGGGCGTCGATCCGGGTGCCCGCCGCCATCTGCGGCGTGGTCGGCCTCAAGGGGACGCGGGGGCTGGTGCCGGTGGAGGGGATAGTTCCCCTCTCGTGGACCATGGACCATGTGGCGCCCATCGGGGCCATGTTGGCGGACGCCGCGCTGCTGTTGGAGGTGATGGCCGGGCGGCCCCTTCCGGGTCGGGTGGGGTGGCGGCTGGTGGTCTCGTCGTCGGCGTGCCGCCGGCGGCGTTCGACGGGTGCGAGCCGGCGGTGGCCGCGGTCGTGATGGCCGCGGTCGAACGGCTCGGCGCAGATGGTTACCTGCTCCTCGAGCTCGACCGCCCCGACGGCCGCGACTTCGAAGCGGCCAACGCGGCGGGCCTGATCGTCAGCCGCTGTGAGGCGGCCGCCTTCCATCGGTCTCTCGGCGCCGACCGGGCCCTGTACTGGCCCGAGGTGCGGGACCAGCTCGACGCCGCCGACGCCACACTGGCCACCGACTACCTCGACGCACTGCGGCTGCGGGCCCGGCTGGCGGCCGACATGCTGGCCGTCTTCGAGCGGTGCGGCGTGATGTGCATGCCGACGGTGCGGGTGCAGGCGCCGCGGCGGGAGGACTTCGCCCGGTTCCTCACCATCCTGTCCCGCAACTGCGTGCCGTGGAGCCTGGTCGGCTTCCCGGCGGTGTCGGTGCCGTGCGGGACCGACCCGGACGGCTTCCCGGTCGGGCTGCAGGTCGTCGGGCCGCCGGGGGCCGACGCCCGGGTGGCGGCGGTAGTGGAGGAGGTCGAGCGCTCGGTGGGCTGACGCCTGAGGGCGGGGCGGCGCCGGCGGGAGAGTTGAGGGTGCTAGAGCGCGCTCAAGTCTCCAACGGATCTTCGCCAGCGAGCGCCCGCGATCTGTTCGACAGTTGACCGCGCTATAGCGCGGTCAAGTGACGAACGGATTGGTCAGAACAGCAGCGTGGCCTGCTTGGCGAAGTGGATGAGCGGCGCGGGCGCCACGCCGAGGACGACGGTGAAGCCGACGCAGATGAACAGAGCCACGGCGACGGTGGGCGGGATGGTGATGGTCCCGGTCTCGGGAGGCGCGGCGACGGCCAGCCCGCCGAGCCCGCCGCCGGCCGGGGCCGGCGCGTCCCCCTCGGCCGGCGCCGGCGCGTACATCACGATGGCCAGCCGCAGGTAGAAGAAGGCGGCGATGGCGGCCGCCAGCATGGCGATCACCGCCAGCGTGTACTGGCCCTGCTGGACCGCGGCCGACACCACGTAGAACTTGGCCAGCAGACCCGTCGTGAACGGCACCCCGGCCTGGGCCAGCAGCAGCACGGTGAACGTGAGAGCCAGGCCGGGGCGGCGGGTCGACAGGCCCCGGAAGGCGCCCAGGTCGTTGCGGGCCTCGCCCGCGCCGCTCACGACCGAGACCACGGCGAAGCTGCCGATGACCATGAACGTGTACGCCATCAGGTAGAAGAGGGCGCCGGCGACGCCGTCGCGGGTGGCGGCCTGCAGCCCGACCAGCACGTACCCGGCGTGGCTGATCGACGAGTAGGCGAGCATGCGCTTGACGTTGGTCTGCACGATGGCCAGCATCGATCCGACCAGCAGGGTGGCCACCGCCAGCACCCAGATGACCGGCCGCCAGTCGACGCTCAGGGTGGGGAACGCGCTGACCAGGATGCGGATGAGCGCCGCGAAGCCGGCGGCCTTGGCGACCGAGGCCATGAACCCGGTGGCCGGAGTCGGGGAACCCTCGTAGACGTCGGGTGTCCAGGTGTGGAAGGGCACCGCCGCCACTTTGAACCCGAGCCCCACGATCAGCAGCACCAGGCCGGCCAGCAGGACGCTCCTCGGCAGGTGGTTGCGGGCCAGGACGGTCGCGATCTCGCTCAGGCGGGTCGAGCCGGTGGCACCGTAGACCAGGGCGGTTCCGTACAGGAAGATGGCCGAAGAGAAGGCGCCCAGGATGAAGTACTTCATCGAGGCCTCGCCCGACTGCTCGCGGCGGCGGTGGTAGCCGGCCATGACGTACAGGGCGATGGACAGGATCTCCAGGCCGAGGAAGATGACGATCAGGTCGTTGGCCTCGGCCATGATCATCCCGCCCGACGCCGACAGCAGGGCCAGCACGTAGAACTCGGGGCCGACCAGCCGCTCCCGGCGCAGGTAGCTGTCAGCGGTCAGGGCGCCGAGCACCACCGCGGCGCTGATCAGGAACATGAAGAAGACGGAGTAGCCGTCGAAGACCAGGGCGTTGCCGACGATGAGCGCGGCGTGCCTGCTCCGGGTGTCGTCCCAGATGCCGGCCGACCAGGCGGCCGAGGCCAGGCCGGTGACGATCGTGAGGATGACCCAGAGGCTGGCCCGGGAACGCTTCGGCAGGAGGGCGGACACCGTCAGGATGAACAGCGCCCCGCCGATCAGGATCAGCTGGGGCATGAGGTAGCGGTACTGGACCGGGATGCGGATGCTGTGGGCGGCGGAGCACAGGTTGGTGACCACACCGCTCGGTGACACGGTGCAGTTGCCCGGCACCGTGGTGCCCGGTGTGCCACCAGGGTTGGCCTGGCCGATGAGGGCGGCGGCGAGCGCGGCGATCATGGCGCGACCGCCGCCGGCGTGCCGGCCGCGGGCGGCGGGCTGTCCACGTCGTCGGCCGGCCCGACCGCCACCACCGGCCCGACACCCTTCTTGGGGATCTGGAGCGACGGGTCGGCGTGCTGGACGTGGGCCATCAGGTGGTTGACGGAGGGTTGGATGCGGTCGAGCACCGGCTTGGGGTACACGCCGAGGAACACGATGGCGGCCAGCAGCGGGACCATGGTCGCGATCTCCCGCCAGTTCATGTCGGCCATGGTCGCGTTGTCCCCCTCCGGGACGCCGTGGAAGACCCGCTGGTAGGCCCACAGCAGATAGACGGCCGCCAGGATCACTCCCGTCGAGCCGACCACCGCCCACCACCGGTGGGTGATGAACGTGCCGATCAGGACGAGGAACTCACCGACGAAGCCGTTGAGCCCCGGCAGGCCGACCGAGCTCATCATGACCACGAGGAAGACGGCGGCCAGGACAGGCACCGATTTCTGGAGGCCGTGCAGCTCGGAGATCTGCCGGGTGTGGCGCCGCTCGTAGATCATCCCGACCAGGAGGAAGAGGGCGCCGGTGGAGACGCCGTGGTTGACCATCTGCAGCACCCCACCCGAGACACCGAGCGAGGTGAAGGCGAAGATGCCGAGCACGATGAAGCCCAGGTGGGCGACCGAGGAATAGGCGATCAGCCGCTTGAGGTCGTGCTGCATGGCGGCCACGATGGCCCCGTAGGTCATCCCGATGACCGCCGCGGTGAGCAGGATGGGGCCGAGGTCGACGGCGGCCTTGGGGAACAGGAACACCCCGAACCGCAGGATCCCGTAGGTGCCCAGCTTCAGCAGCACGCCGGCCAGGATGACCGAGCCGGCGGTCGGTGCCTCGGTGTG
Source organism: uncultured Actinomycetota bacterium (assembly GCA_963792645.1). Lineage (GTDB taxonomy): Bacteria > Actinomycetota > Acidimicrobiia > Acidimicrobiales > Palsa-688 > CAWBWS01. The sequence goes on along the minus strand of CAWBWS010000004.1, from coordinate 239,323 downwards.
GGCGTCGGGCAGCCAGGTGTGCAGCGGGAAGAGGGGGGTCTTGACGGCGAAGGCCACGATCAGGGCGAGGAAGATCAGGCGCTGCTCGGTGGTCGTCAGCGTCGACGCCCGCCGGGCCAGGGCGATCAGGTCGAAGGTGGTATGGCCGTTGGTGGCGGTGAGGAAGACCAGGCCCAGGATGCCGACCAGGAGGAAGGCCGAGCCGGCCATGGTGTACACGAAGAATTTGAGCGAGGCGTAGACCCGGTTGGCGTAGCCCCACCCAGAGATGAGGAAGTACATCGGCACCAACGTCAACTCGAACATGACGAAGAAGACGAACAGGTCGAGGGCCAGGAACGTCCCGATGCACCCGGCCTCGAGGATGAGCATCCAGGCCAGGAAGGCCTTGGGCTGGCCGTGGATCTTGGGCCCGGCCATGGCGATCGGGAACAACCCGGCGGACATGACGACAAGGAACAGCGAGATGCCGTCCACGCCCAGGTGCCAGCTGATGCCGAAGTCCGAGATCCAGTTCTGCTGGCTGACGAACTGGAACCCGGCGTTGCCGGGATCGAAGTTGACCAGCAATACGACGGCGAGCACCACCTCGGCGAGCGCCACGCCGATGCCGATCAGCTTGGCCACGTCCTCGCGGGTCTTCGGCACCAGGGCCACCGCCAGCGCACCGGCGGCGGGCAGGAAGATCATGGTGGTGAGGATCGGGAAATTCATTTGATCAGCCAGCCGTTGAGGGTGGCGTACAGCAGCAGGGCGGCCGAGCCGCCGGCGATGCCGAGGGCATAGTTGCGGACGTAGCCGGTCTGGAACCGCCGCAGCCGCGAACCGCTCCCGCGCGTGAGCACCGCCACCCCGTTGACCGCGCCGTCGATGACGCCCTTGTCGACGGTGTAGGCCGCGAAGTTGGCCAGGTCCTCGCCTGGTCCGGCGACGAAGGCGGAGATGGCCTCGTCGTAGTACCACCCGTGCCTGAGCACCGCGGGCTCCAGCTTCGGGTGGTGGATGGTGCGCAGCCAGGGCACCAGCCCGAGGACCACGCCGCCGACGCACAGCGCGAGGGTCAGCACGGCCAGGGTGACCTTGACCGCGGTGTCCACGTGAGGTTCCGGTGCGATGGCGGCGGGGAACACGGGCGCCAGCCAGCGGGTGAGGAAGTCGGCCTGGCCCCAGGGCAGGTTGACGGCGCCGCCGACCACGGCCAGGAAGCCCAGGATGACCAGGGGGGTGGCCATGGGCCACGGCGATTCGTGCGGCTCGACGGAGTGGCCGGCGCCATGGCCGGACTGGGTGCTGTCGCCGACCTCCTGGGCCACCGGTTCGGCCTGGGTCAACCCGGGCTTGGCCGCGGCCGCCGGCTCGGGCTCGGACGGGTGGGCGGCGTCCTTCCACCGGGCCTGGCCCAGGAACACCAGCGCCACCTGGCGGCTCATGTAGTACGCGGTGAGGCCGGCGGTGATGAACCCGGCGGCCCACAGCACCTTGCCCAGCTGCCCGTGACTGCCGTAGGCGGCGGCCAGGATCTCGTCCTTGGACCAGAACCCGGCGAACGGGAAGATCCCCGAGATGGCCAGCCAGCCGACGACGAACGTGGAGAAGGTGATCGGCATCCACGTGCGGAGGGCGCCCATCTTCTTCATGTCCTGCTGCTCGTGCAGGCCGTGGATGACCGAGCCGGCGCCGAGGAAGAGCAGGGCCTTGAAGAAGGCGTGGGTGATCATGTGGAACAGCCCGGCGGTGTAGCCGCCGGCGCCGATGCCGAGGAACATGTAGCCCAGCTGCGAGATGGTCGAGTACGCCAGCACCTTCTTGATGTCGTCCTGCCCGCACGCAATGGTGGCCGCGAACAGGGCGGTGGCCGCCCCGACGATGGCGACGACGGTGAGGGCGTCCGGGGCGTAGTGCAGGATGGGCGCCACCCGCGCCATGAGGTAGACGCCGGCGGTGACCATGGTGGCGGCGTGGATGAGCGCCGACACGGGAGTCGGGCCCTCCATGGCGTCGGGCAGCCAGATGTACAGGGGTAGCTGGGCCGACTTGCCGCACGCGCCGAGGAACAGCATGAGGGCGATGCCGGTGGCGGTCACGGTCGCCAGCGCCCCGGGGGCGCCACCGATCAGGCCGCTGAAGACGTCGGTATACCTGAGCGAGCCGAAGTGGTCGAAGATCAGGAACATCCCGATCATGAAGCCGAAGTCGCCGACCCGGTTGGTGATGAAGGCCTTCTTGCCGGCCGCCGGCGGCCGCTCCCGCTCGAACCAGAACGACACCAGCTGGTACGAGCAGAAGCCCACACCCTCCCAGCCGAGGAACATGAAGAGGAAGTTGTCGGCCAGCACCAGGCACAACATGGAGAAGAGGAACAGGTTGAGCAGCAGGAAGAACCGGCTGTACCGCTCGTCGTTGTGCATGTAGCCGATCGAGTACAGGTGAATGAGGCTGCCGACGCCGGTGACGAACAGCGCCATGGTCACCGACAGCGGGTCCAGCTGCACCGCGAAGTCGACATGGAGGCCGGCGACCGGTACCCACGTGAAGATCTGCCGGGTGGCCAGCCGCGCCGCCTCATCGCGTCCCAGCAGGTAGGTGAAGGTGATCACGGTGGCCACGAACGACCCGGCTGCAGCCAGGGTGGCCAGCCACCCGGCGGCGGGCTCGCCCAGCCGGCGGCCGAATGCCAGCAAGGTCACGAACCCGACCAGCGGCAGTCCCAGGATGACGTAGGCGGCATTCATCGCTGGTCCGTCAGCCCTTGAGGATGTGGAGGTCGTCGGCGGTGGCGCCGGATCGACGTCGGTAGATGGCGACGATGATGCCGAGGCCGACGACGACCTCGGCCGCCGCCACCACGAGCACGAAGAACACCGCGGCCTGGCCGCCCACGTCGTTGAGCATGCGGGCGAAGGTGATGAAGGTCAGGTTGACGGCGTTGAGCATCAGCTCGACGCACATGAACATGACCAGCACGTTGCGGCGGACAAGCACACCGGCGGCGCCGATGGTGAACAGCACGGCGGCCAGCGCCAGGTACCAGGAGCCGGAGACGGTCATTGCCGGGTCTCCGACTGCTGCTCCTCCAGGGTCATCTCGGCCGCCACCCGGTCGGGTTTGCGGGCCAGGACGACGGCCCCGACGACGGCGATGACCAGCAGCACCGACGTGACCTCGAAAGGGAAGAGGAAACGGGTGAAGATCGACTGCCCGAGCTTCTGGATGTTCTCGCCCGGGCCGTCGAGCTTCCCGGCCGTCGACGGCGAACCCGTCGCCCAGTCGGTGAAGTGACCGAGAAGGGCCAGCTCGACCAGCACCATGAGGCCCAGGACGACGGCCGCCGGGCGCTGCCAGTGGAGAGGCTCGGCCGACAGGTTCTCCTCCCGGTCCACACCGAGCAGCATGATCACGAAGAGGAACAGGATGACGATGGCGCCGGCGTAGACGATCACCTGGACAGCGGCCAGGAAGTCGGCCTGCTGGTTGATGAACTCGACGGCCACACCGAACAGGGTCAGCACCAGCATCAGCGCCGAGTGGACCGGGTTGCGGGAGACGACCACGCCGATGGCCCCGACCAGGACGGCGATGGCCGCCACCGCGAACACACCGACGTCGGGTATGGCGGCGCCGAGCACCATCACTGCTCCTGTTCGGGGCGCACCGGCCGGCCCGTCGGAACGCCAGCATTCTTGATCTCGTGCGCCTCGACCTCCCGCACGCTGATGTCCCAGTCGGCCGGGTAGTCAGCCGCGTCGGGGTCGGACTGCCCGGCCTGGGCCGGCCGCACGCCGTAACCCAGCTCTGCCGACCACAACTCCTTGCCTTCAGCCGCGGCGTTGCCGGACGGCGAGGTGGCCCGCACCCATCCCGAGGTGTTGCGGTCCTCGCCCTCGTGCCAGTCCTCCCAGGGCAGGTGCTTGGGATGGCCCTCGTCGTCGACGACCAGCTCGGCCTTGGTGTACACGGCGTCGGCCCGGTTGGTGAACGAGAACTCGAACAGCTTGGACTCGGTGATGGCCTCGGTCGGGCAGGCCTCGACACACAGGTCGCAATGGATGCAGCGCAGGAAGTTGATCTCGTAGACGAAGCCGTACCGCTCCCCCGGCGACACCGGCTGGTCGGGCGGGTTGTCGGCGCCCCGGACGTAGATGCACCGGGCCGGGCATACGCCGGCGCACAGTTCGCAGCCGATGCACTTCTCCATGCCGTCCTCATAGCGGTTGAGGACGTGGCGGCCGTGGAAGCGCTCGGGCTTGGGCCGCTTCTCCTCCGGGTACTGGGTCGTGACCTGGTGCTGGAAGACCTGCTTGCCAGAGATGGTGAATCCCTTGAAATAGCCCATCGCTCAGCGCACCTTCCCAGTCGACGACCTGGCCTCGATCTCGACCGCGTGGGAGCCGACGGCCAGGGACCGCAGGAGCAGCGAACCGCCGGCCAGCAGCCCGATCACCACGCCGACGACCCAGGCTCGGTTGCCCGTCCGGACAGCCGCCACGAACAGCAACATACCGAGTGCGACCGGGATCAGCCTTTTCCAACCCAGGTCCATGAGCTGGTCGTAGCGGAACCGGGGCAGGGTGGCCCGAAGCCAGACGTAGGTGAACAGGAAGAAGAACAGCTTGAACACGAACCAGAACGGCCCGATGCTCTGGCCGAGGATGCGCGGCCCGTCCGGTCCGCCGAGGAACAAGGTGACCATGATCCCCGACATGGTCACCACGTTCATGAACTCGGCCAGGTAGAACAGCGCGAACCCGAGCGACGAGTACTCGGCGTTGAACCCCCCGGCGATCTCCTCCTCGGCCTCGACCAGGTCGAAGGGGGGCCGGTGCATCTCGGCGGTTATGGCGATCACGAACACCGCGAACGGCACGATCCAGGTCCGGAACAGGTTGTAGGCCGGGAGCGGCACGACGTGGTTGCGGAAGTGCAGCAGCCCGTGCTGCTTGGCGACGATGGCGCTGGTGTGCAGCGAGCCGCTGAGCAGCACCACGGTGGCGATCGACAGCCCGAGCGCCGCCTCGTAGGAGATCATCTGGGCCGAGGCCCGCACCGCTCCCAGGAGTGGGAACTTGGACCCCGACGCCCACCCGGCCAGCATCACGCCGTACACCGCGATCGACGAGAGCATCAGCATGAACAGGATCCCCCACGGGGGATCGACCAGCTGCAGCCGGGTGGTGTGGTGGGCCACGGTGATGGTGCCACCGATGGGGACGATGGCGAACATCAGGAAGGCCGGCACGAACGCCAGGAACGGCGCCACCCGGTAGATGCGCTTGTCGGCCCGGGCCGGCAGCAGGGCCTCCTTGAAGAACAGCTTGGTGCCGTCGGCCAGGGACTGGAGCAGGCCGTACGGTCCGGCCCGGTTGGGGCCGACCCGGTTCTGCATGTACGAGATGACCTTGCGCTCGTACCAGACCATGAACAGCACCGAGACCAGCACCAGGACGAAGATGATGACCGCCTTGACGATGACGATGATCACGACCGCCAGGTCGACACCGTTGTTGAACAGCGGGTCGCCCACCGCTACACCGTGTCCAGTCGCACGTTGGTCACCGGAGCCGAGGCGTCGATCAGATCGGCGGCGCCCTCGGCGCCCACGTTGAACCACACGGCAGCCGAGCCCCGGGGCACCCCGGTGTCGGCCGTCACGTCCATGACCAGGCTGCCGTGCGCCGAGCCCACCTTGACCCGGCCGCCGTTGCGCAGCCCCAGCCGCTCGAGGTCGTGCGGGTTGATCCGCAGCACCGGGGCGTCCCCCAGCCCGGCCAGGTGGGGCGAGTGCTGTACCAGGGTGCCGGCGTCCCACAGCCGCCGTGAGGCGATGAGCCGCAGCGAGTAACCGTCGAGCGGGGGCACCGGGCCGGCGGGCCCGTCAAGGGCGAACGTCAGGGGCGGCGGCGGCCCATCAGTGGGAGCCGGCGGCTCGGCGGGCGCGTCGCTGGCGGCCGTGGCCGCAGCCCGCTCCGGGTCGGCCTCGCCCACATTCCCAATCGGCCCGTGCTCGGCCTCGCCCACAAAGGGTGCCTCCGGGGAGGAGATCGTCAGCCGCGACGTCCAGTGGCTCTCGGCCCCGATGATCCCGGGCTCGGCCATCGGGTCGAGACGGGCCGGCGGCGCAGTCTGGTGGCCGGTTCCGCCGAGCGGGACGACGACACCGTCCTTGGCGTCGTGGCTGTCCAGGAGGGACGAGGTGACGCCGGCGTGGGCGGGTGAGAGGCGCTCGATCTCGTCCCAGACCTGTTCCAGGTTGTCGAAGCCGAGATCGCCGTCGAGCCGCAACGCCAGCTCGGCCGCGATCATCCAGTCCGGCCAGGCCTGGCCCGGCGGGATGACCTTCTGGGCCAGCCGCAGCACCCGGCCCTCGAGGTTGGTGAACGTGCCGCCGCGCTCGGCGTAGGTTGCGGCCGGCAGCAGCACGTCGGCCTGGCGCGCCGACCCGGTGACGAAGCAGTCGATGGCGACGACGAAGCCGGCCCCGTCCAAACCGCGTTTGGCCAGGGTCCGGTCCGGGAAGTCGGCCAGCGGATCGGAGCCCAGCAGGACCAAGGCGGCCAGCCGGCCCTCGGACGCCTCGGTCAGCATGGCCGCCGTACCCATGCCGGGCGATTCGGGCAGCGATCCCCACGCCCGCCCGAACCAGCTCCGGCCTGCCTCGAGGGTGACCCGGCCGGGCAGGATTCCCGGGGACAGACCCATGTCCAGGGCGCCGTGCACGTTGGACCGGCGCAGGGCGCTCAGGAACCGGACGCCGCCCGGCGCCCCGCCGCCGCCCCCGGCCGGCCCCGATGACGCCAGCACGGCCGCCGCCTCGGCGACCGCCACGCCGGTATCGGCCATCGACGGCCGCCCCAGCACCACGACCAGATCGGCGTCAGCGCCTTTGTCGGCGAGCGCCTGGGCCAGCACCCGGCGAGCCGCGGCGATGTCGCCCGCCGCCACGCCGGCCACGTCGGCCACCGGATCCTCGGCCGCCACCAGCGCCCGGGCCAGCGGTGCCGCCTCGCCGGGCCGGTACAGCAGGGTGACCGCGGCGTACGGCGTCAGCCCGCTGGACTGCTCGGCCAGTTCGACGATCGGCAGCTCGTCGCTCAGGACCGCGGCCCGCAGCCGCAGGTACAGGATCGGCAGCTCGTCCTTCAGGTCGGGGCCGAGCAGGATGACGGCCGACGCCTGGCACGCCTGGTCGATGGTGGCCCGGGGCAGTCCCAGCACCGCCTCGGCCGGCAGCCCGTCGCCGAGCTGGGCGTCGACGTTGTCCGTGCCGAGGACCGAGCGGGCGAGCTTGGACCAGACGTAGGCGTCCTCGTTGCTCAGCCGGGCGCCCCCGATCACACCGATGGCCGGGCCGCCGCGCACCGTCCGGGCCTGGGCCAGTGCGGTGCCGACCGCCTCCAGTGCCTCACTCCAGCCCACCTCGACCAGCTCGTCGCCCTTGCGGATCATGGGGGCGGAGAGGCGCTCGTCGCTGTTGACGGCCTCGAAGTCGAAACGGCCCTTGTCGCACAGCCAACTCTGGTTGATGGGCTCCGAGTCGACCCCGATGTAGCGGATGATGCGGTCGCCGCTCGACTGCATGGCCACCCGGCAGCCGACCGCGCACGACACACAGCTGCTCTCCACCTGCTCGATGTCCCACGGCCGGGCTTTGAAGCGGTACGGCGTGGACGTGAGGGCACCGACCGGGCAGATCTGCACCGTGTTGCCGCTGAAGTAGGAGGTGAACGGCCGGCCCGGGAAGGTGGCCACCTCGACCATGTCGCCGCGCATGGCGAAGTCGATCTGGGCGTCCCCGGCCACCTCGTCGGCGAACCGGGTGCAGCGGGCGCACTGGATGCAGCGCTCACGGTCGAGCAGCACCAGCTCGGACAGGGCGATGGGCTTCGCCCAGTGCCGCTTCTCCTCGACGAAGCGCGTCTCGCCCGGCCCATAGGCCAGGGTCTGGTCCTGCAGCGGGCACTCGCCGCCCTTGTCGCACACCGGGCAGTCGAGCGGGTGGTTGACGAGCAGGAACTCCAGCACCCCGTCCTGGGCCTTCTTGACCGCCGGGGTGGTGGTGAAGATCTCCTGGCCGTCGGCCACGGCCACGAAACACGCCGGCGTGAGGGCCACACCGCGGGGACCCTTCAGCTCGATCAGGCACATCCGGCACATGCCGACCGGCTTCATCCGGGGGTGGTAACAGAAACGCGGGATGTACACCCCGGCCCGCTCGGCCGCGGCGATGATCATCTCGCCTTTGGTCGCCTCCACCTGGCGCCCGTCGAGCGTGAAGGTGACCTTGTCGGGGGGCGGCTTAGCGGGCATACGGGCAGGCGCCTTCTTTGATGTGGACCAGCATGTCGTCGCGGAACATGCGGACCGCCGACATGATCGGGCTCGGGATGGACGGCCCGAGCGGGCAGATGGTCGTCTGCCTGGGTGGCCAGGACAGGCCGGGCGCGATGTTGTCGCAGGCGTCGACCAACAGGTCGAGGTCGGCCTCCCGGCCCTGGCCGTCCTCGATCCGCTTCATGATCTTCTCCAGCCAGCCCGAGCCCTCCCGGCACGGGGTGCACTGGCCGCACGACTCCTTGTGGAAGAACTGGGTCAGCCGCCAGGCCGCCCGTACCGGGCAGGTCGTGGAGTCCATGGCCACGATCGACCCCGAACCGAGCATGGTCCCCTGCTTGCCGACCTCGTCCTGGTCGAGCGGCACATCGAGATGCTGGGGCCCGAACCAGTACGACGACGCCCCGCCCGGGATGAACGCCTTGAGCTCCCGCCCGCCCCGGATGCCGCCCCCGTAGACCGGCGCGTAGAGCAGGTCCCGGAAGGTCGTCTTGACCATCTCGACCTCGTAGTTGCCGGGTCGCACCACGTGGCCCGACACCGCGAATATCCGGGTGCCCCGGCTGCGGTTGTCGCCGTAGGAGGAGAAGGCCTCGCCACCGTTGAGCACCACCCAGGGGATGTTCGACATGGTCTCCACGTTGTTGACCACCGTGGGCGCCTGGTAGAGGCCGAACGCGGCGGGGAAAAAGGGCGGCTTGATCCGCGGAAAGCCCCGCTTGCCCTCCAGGCTCTCGAGCAGCCCGGTTTCGTCGCCGCAGATGTAGGCCCCGGCACCAGGATGGATCACCACGTCGATCGACCATCCGGAACCGAAGATGTCGCGGCCTACCGCGCCGTGCTCGTAGGCCTCGTTGAGGGCCGCGGTCATGCGTTCGATCCCGAGGGCGAACTCGCCCCGCACGTAGATGAACGCCCGCGCCGCGCCGATGACATAGGCGGTGATCAGGGTGCCCTCGATGATCTGATGAGGGTCCTGCTCGATCAACATGTGGTCCTTGAAGGTGGCCGGTTCGCTCTCGTCCCCATTGACCACCAGATAGACGGGCTCGGCCTTGCGGAGCATGGCCCACTTCTGTCCGGCCGGGAAGCCGGCGCCGCCCCGACCCAGCAACGAGGCCTTCTTGACCTCTTCGTGAACGTCCTCGCGGCTCATGGTGAGCGCCTTGCGCAGCGCCTGGTAGCCGTCGGCGGCCAGGTAGCTCTTGAGGGTCCAGCTGTCGGGGTTCCCGAGATGGCGGGTCACGATCTTGGGGGCGTCGGTGACCGTCACGGCTCCGGCTTCTTATCAGACGGCGGGCTGTGGGGCGCCTGGGGTTGGGCTGACGCGTCGGCCGACGCCGGGACCTCGGAGCCGTGGGGCTGGGTCACCGGAGGCTGCGTTTCCGCCGGCATCGGCGGGGGGCGGGCGCCGGCGCCCGCCCCGCCGCGTCACCGGCGAGCAGGCCGACCGAGCGCCTGACCCGGCAGAGCGTCCCATGGGGCGGCACCTCCTCCGCCAACCGGCCCAGCCGCAGGTCCTCGACCAGCTGGTCGAACTTGGCGGGGGTCACGTCACCGAAGAACCGCCAGTTGACGGTCAGGCAGGGGGCGTTGCCACAGAGCGCGATGCACTCCACCTCCTCGACGGTGAAGATGAGGTCAGGGGTGGTGCCGCCGGCCCGCACGCCGAGGGTGCGTTCGGCGTGCTCCAGCAGCTCGTACCCCCCGTTGAGCAAGCAGGCGATATTGGTGCAGATCGAGAGCAGGTACCGGCCGATCGGCTCGGTGAACAGCATGTCGTAGAAGGTCGCCGTACCCCGGACCTCGGCAGACGTCAGTCCGAGCAGCTCGCCGGCATGGGTCATGGCCTCCTCGGTGAGGTAGCCGTCCTGCTCCTGGGCCAGGTGGAGGATGGGGATGAGAGCCGAGCGCGGCTGGGGGTAGAGCGCGATCAGATCGCGTGCGCGCTGAGTGTTCTCGGAGGTCAGCCGGGCCATGCGTTACGTGATCCTTGCCGAATCGCTCGTTTCGGTCCACTCCACCTCAGCGGGGAGAGGGGGCTTCCTTGAACTGGACAGGGACCCGTCCGACGGCGTAGTCCTTTCGCAACGGGTGGCCCTCCCAGTCCTCGGGCATCAGGATCCTCGTCATGTCGGGATGACCGTCGAACCGGATCCCGAACATGTCGTACGCTTCGCGTTCGGTCGCCTCGGTGCCCGGCCACAATCCGAACAGGGTGGGGATGACCGGATCGTCCTCCGGAACCTGGGCCCGGACCCTGATCCGGCGGTGCTTCCGGATGGCGAGCAGATTGACGATCACCTCGAACCGCTCGGCTTTGATCGGCGGGGGCAGCTCCCGGCGAGCGAAGGCCTGGTAGTCGACGCCGCAGACATCGACGCACATCTCGAAACCGTCGGCCTTGAGGGCGGTGAGCAGGTCGAGGTACCCCGCACGGTTGCAGTGCACGACCTGCTGGCCGTGGGACTCGACGACCGGCCACCCGTGCCGCTCCGGAGCCGGAGCGTCGTCGCCCCCGGCGTCACTCACGATCCGACGGCCTCCGGCCTGCGGGTCAGCTCGCCCCGGCGCACCTTGGTGTGCAGCGTCACGATGGCGTGGATGAGGGTCTCCGGGCCCGGCGGGCAGCCGGGAGCGTAGACATCGACGGGGACGATCTGGTCGACGCCCTGCACGATGGCGTAGTTGTTGAACATGCCGCCCGTCGAGGCGCAGACCCCCATGGAGATGACCCACTTGGGTTCCATCATCTGGTCGTAGACGTTGCGCAGGACCGGTGCCATCTTCTGGCTCACCCGGCCGGCCACGATCATCAGGTCGGCCTGGCGGGGGGAGGCGCGGAACACCTCCATGCCGAACCGGGACAGGTCGAAGTTGGCGGCGCCGGTCGACATCATCTCGATGGCACAGCACGCCAGCCCGAAGGTGGCGGGCCACATGGAGCTGCGGCGGGCCCATTTGACCATGTCCTCGAGCCGGCCGGTCAGGAAGTTGTGGTTGAGATCCTCGAGTCCCACGGCTACCCCTGGCCCACCGGGACCGGCTCGTCCGGGGCGATGGCCGAGCCCTCCACGCCCTCGAGCCCGGCCAGCAGGGCGTCGGGCCGCGGCACCCGGCGCACCGAAGAGCCGGAGTCGGTTGTCCAGCTCTCGGCGTCGGGGAGGGTCCGCGCCACCCGGGCCAGTGGTCCCCAGTCCAGGGCGCCGTTGGAGATGAGGTACAGGAAGGCCACCAGTACGGCAACCGAGAAGACGACCATCTCGGCCAGGCCGAACACGTCGAGCTGGTGGTACATCACCGCCCACGGGTAGAGGAACACGATCTCGATATCGAAGATCACGAAGATCATGGCCACCAGGTAGAACCGGACCGGGAACCGCTGTGACGGCTGGCGCACCGGAATGATCCCGCACTCGTACGGAGCCGACTTGGCGATGGTGGGCTTGCTCGGCCCGAGCAGGTGCGAAGCGGTCAGCGAGCCAGCACCGAAGAGCGTGGCCAGCACCAGCATGACCAGGATCGGGAGGAACTGGTCCATGCCGCTCACCCTACCGTCAGTGGCCGGCGGGCGCGGCCTCGGTCTCCCGCTCCGCCTTCTCCCGGGTATGCAGCACGTAGCAGATGACACCGAAGATGAGGCCCGAGCTGAGGGCCAGCAGGGCCTGCGGCTGGCGGACCGACCCGAGGTTGCGCTCCAGGATGACGTAGGTGGTGGGGCTGTTGGGGTCCGGCTGGGGGGTCGGGGGGGCGCCGCCGGTGTTGAGGGTCGGCAGGGCCCGCTTGAGGCCGGAGGATGACGTAGTGGGCGCCGCGGGCGGCCGGCAGGTAGATCTTGTGGCGGCTGACGGCGAACAGGCATCCGCCGTTCTGGCCCTTCTGGAAGCCGTCCAGGTAGACGTAGTCGCCGGCCGCGCTGAACGGCGACGAAAGCGCCGGCAGGACCGAACCGCTGGTGTTGGTCACCGGGACCAGGATCTTGTCGGCCTCCGACTCCGGGTCGCTCAGCAACGACGGGTCGATCTTGTGCCAGCCCGACTCACTGCATCCCTGGAGCGGCCAGTACCAGTGCCTGGTCGGGAGCGTCTTCGACGGCGGTCCGGCGGCGCTGACGTTGTTGGCCGGGAAGCTCTGTGCCCCCTTGATCGTCACCTGGTCACCGAACGATCCGGTGATCACCTCCAGCGGTTTCCACGAGTTGGGCCGGCCCACGTCGGCGGTGGACGCCAGCGGCATCCAGAGCAACGCCAGCAGGGCCACCATCCCGAACAGGCCGGCGGCGCCGAGCAGGAAGCCGAGGCGGATGCCGGTGTTGGTGGACAGCACGCCGAAGACGCTGCCGGGCAGCAGCACCACGAACAGGATGGTGATCACCGTGCCCCGGACGAAGGGGTCCCAGGTGATCGCGGTGGCCAGCACGTCGTGCATCACAAACCCCGTTCGTAGTTGACGACGGCATTGATCTGGTCGGGCGACAGCATGGCGCCGAACATGGGCATACCACCGCCCTGCATCGCCGCCCCCGGTGTCTCGACATCCAGGCGGATGGCGGGCGCCATGCTGCCGATGCCCCGTGACCCGTACGACTTGCCGTACTCCGCGCCCTTGGTGACGTAGTCGATCTGGTCGGCGACGCTGGGGAACTGGCGCAGCTCGCTGCCCCCGGTGATGTTGGGCCCGTAGGCGCCGCCGGCGGTCACGTCCGGCTGACCGAAGGAGAAGCCCTTGGTGTGGCAGCGGGCGCAGTAGGCGTTGAAGATGGCGGCGCCGTTGGTACCCAAGGACGCGGCCGCCTTCTGGGCGTCGGCCGGCGAGATCTGGATACTCTGGATGTAGGCCACGAGCGCGTCGATCTGCTGGTCGCCCATCGGGCCGCCACCGGCCAGGCCCCACGCCGGCATCGGGGTGTTGGAGCGGCCGTAGACGATGATGGTCCGGACGGTGTCGGGCGTGAAGCGCAGCATGGCCGTGTTGAGGGCCGGAACCTGCCAGGTGACCTGCTGAACCGCCCCCAGCGGGGTGGTGATGGTGTACTTGGTGGAGCCGCCTCCGCCGCTGGCCCCGTGGCAGCCGGCGCAGCCGAAGTGGATCTCGTTGAGCTTGGGGTTGGCGTGCAGCGGCGAGTCGGCCGGCTGGAACAGCTGGAAGCCGACCGAGATGGCGTCGTTGGCGAACAGCTTCTTGGCGCCCGTCTCGCGGCGGGGTTCGTTGAGCCAGTACAGCGGCAGCCCGATGCCGATGATCACCAGCATGATCAGGGCCAGGGTCAGGGCGTGCTCCAGCTTGGGGCCCTCGAGCTCGTCGTCGTCGAAGTAGGTCTTGCGGTTGGGCGCCGTCTCGATCTCCGAGCCCGGCTTGACCCCGCCCCGCTTGATGTGGGCCAGGATGAACACCAGCCAGCCGATGGCCAGGGCGATGGCGAAGACGGTGCCCAGCTTCTGGGCGGTGGATGTCGCGAGCGTCATCACGCGCAGTGCGGGCCCTCCTGGCCCTGCCCGGTGCTGTTGGTGCCGATAGGTGGGCCGACGAAGATGGTCTTGGTGTCGACGGAGATGGACCCGCCCGACACGCTGACCGCGAAACGGTCGAGTCCGCGGGGGGCGGGGCCGCCCTTCTTCTCCCCCACCCGGTTGTACTTGGATCCGTGGCACGGACATTCGAACCACTGCGAGCTAAGACACCACGGGACCCGGCAGCCGAGGTGGACGCAGCGCTGGTAGAGGGCGACGTAGCCGGCCTGCATGCCCTGGAGCAGCGCCGGCGAGTACACCTTCTTGGCCTTGTCCAGGCTGCCCGGGTCGGTGGGGAACGGGTTGATGTAGAACCGCCCGACCGGGTTGTAGAACGGCTGCTTGGTCGAGAGGATCTTCTCGATGTCGGCCACCGAGCCGGCGTTGATCTTGGCCCCGAAACCGGCCGAGATGGTGGGCCACAGGAAGGCGATGAGGGTGGCACCGAAGCCCGACAGGCTGATGACCATCAGGCCCACGATGCCCCGGTTGAGGAACTGGCGCCGGGTCTGGCCGTACGTCTCGGGGTCGACGGGGCCGACACGGGCCGGCGGCGCGGCGCGCGGCGCCACGGCCACCGCCCCGCCCCCGGTGCGCTCCAGGACCGCGGCCCGTTCGATCTCCCGGCTGGTGACCGGCGGTGCGCCCTCGGGCACCACCGCCTCGATGCCGGTGTCGCTCTTGTCCTTGTGCCGGGTTTCCCGGGACAGCACACCGACGGCGGCCACCCGGTCGCGCCGGGAGCTGGTCGTCGCCCACATCAGGGCGGCCAGCAGCACCACGACGACGATTGCGATGGCGAGGATGACGCCGGAGCTCATGAACGCACCTTCTAGAGGTCGAAGATCTCGTGCACGCCCTGCCGCCAGGGCAGGACGAAGTTCTGGCCTTCACCTCGGAAGATCGACCCGATGATCACCAGCACGGCCCAGAACATCAGGAAGAACGTGAACAGGGCGATGGCGAACTTGCGGTCCTCGGGCTTGTGGCTGGGGTTCTTGTCCACGTATCCGGCCATGCCCAGACCGAACAGGCCCATGCCGGGAATCATCACGCCGGCGACCATGGGGTGGAACATGGTGAGCAGCTCTTGCAGGCCGAGGAAGTACCACGGCGCCTTGGACGGGTTGGGGGTCAGGTTGAAGTTGGCCTGACCGAGCAGCGGGGCGTTGACGAAGGTGGAGAACACCAGCAGGAACGCGGTCATGGCCAGCGACGCCACGAACTCGACGACCAGCAGGTGGGGCCAGACGTTGACCTTGTCGGTGGGCGTGGACTTGACGTCCTGGATGGAACCGGCCTTGACGACGGTGAGCAACCGCTGGGTGTGCCCGGCCGGGCCGACCAGACCGGGGCCGGCCGGCGCACCGGTGACCCGGGCCGCGGCCGCCGCACCGGAGGCGGCCGCCGGGGAGGCCGTGACCGTCGCGGTTCCTGTGCCCGCTTCCGACCCGCCGGCGCCACCGGTGCCGCCGGCTGCCGCCTTGGCCTTGGCCTCGGCACTGCGAGCCAGCAGATGGGCAGGTATTTTTCCCGACTTCTCGGCCTCTTCGTTGGAGGCCGCCACGTCGTCCGACGCGCCCTCGGCCGGGGCCGCCCCACCCGCGGCCGCCTTCTTCTGGGCCTCGAGCGCGGCCTTGCGCTCGGCCGCCCGCTTCAGCAGATGTTCGGGGACTTCAGCCATGGGGTGCCTTCCGACCTACAGGGGCCCGGAGATGCCGCCGTCCTTGCGCACCCGCCAGAAGTGGACCGCCATGAAGATGACGATCACGAACGGGAACATGAGGACGTGCAGTACGTACCAGCGCAGCAGCGTGGCGCTGCTGATGGTCGAGCCGCCGATGAGCACGAACTGTATCTGGCTACCGAAGACCGGGGTGTAGCCCATCATGTTGGTACCGACCGTCACCGCCCACAGCGCCAGCTGGTCCCACGGCAGCAGGTAGCCGGTGAACGACAGCAGCAGGGTGAGCAGCAGCAGGATGACGCCGATCACCCAGTTGAACTCCCGGGGTGGCTTGTAGGCGCCGTGATAGAAGACCCGGGCCATGTGCAGGAACACGGTCAGCACCATCAGGTGGGCCGCCCACCGGTGCATGTTGCGCACCAGCAGACCGAACGTCACCGACGTCTGCAGGGCGTGGATGTCCCCCCAGGCGTTGGCGGCCGCCGGCCGGTAGAAGAACATCAGGAAGATCCCGGTCACCGTCAGGATGATGAACAGGAAGAAGGACATGCCACCCAGGCAGAGGGTGTAGCTGACCTTTACCGCGTGGCGCTTCACCTTCACCGGGTGAAGGTGGTACAGCACGCTGTTCATGATCACGTAGGAGCGGTTCCTCGGACTGTCCGTGTACCCCTTGCGGAAGATCGAACCGGGACGGAACACCGAGGTGGCGAACTGGGACCCCTGGAACTTGCTGACCGCCTCGGAGAGTCGCTCACCGGGGGTCTTCTTCTCTTTGACGGTCCCGTCGGTCGGGGCGGATCGGCCACCGAGGCCGAAGAGGCGGGCCATCGAGCCTCAGAACCGCATGCCGTACGAGTAGCCGTGCTTGTTGTCCCGCTGGTGGGGGTCGCCGTCGCGTGCGGCCACGCCGGCCCGGCCCATGATGATCACGCCGGTCGGGCAGCGGTCGACGCAGAGCCCGCAGCGGGTGCAGACGTCCTCGTCGACGATGAACACCACATGGTCGTTGGGGTCGGAGCCCGGCATCTCGGCGTCCACCGCGTCGACGATGGTGTCGGGCGACAGCATGTGGATGCACTTCCACGGGCAGATGTCGACGCAGCCCTCGCACATGATGCACTCGGACTGGTCGATGTGCAGGAACTGCTTGGGCTTGACCGCCTTCGACAGGTCCTCGGTCGCCATCTCAGTGAGGACGTACTCACCGGGAAAGCTCGGCATCGGCGGACTCGCATCAGTACGTGCCATTGCTCACCCCTCTCCGGATGTGGAGGCTGTGGCCCGGACGAGTGGCCGTCCGTAGGCCGAGGTCTTTTCGATGGCTGCCGGCTTGGGCTGCTTGCCCCGCTTCTGCCACCACAGGATCATGTACCCGTGGCCGAACAGGCCCACGCCGTAGATGGCGATGGCGATGAACGCCTCGATCACGTTGGCGCTGATCAGGATCTTGCCCCGGCCGAAGAACTTGACGCCGTTGGGGGCGATGACGTTCTGGCTGTTGCCGATACCGAGGGTGTTGTGCAGGAAGTGGCCGGCCGGGCCCATCGGGATCCCGATCTTGTCGGTCCGCCATTTCAGCTCGCTGTCGGCGTAGCGCAGCCAGCGGTCCGGGACCACCCCGTAGATCATGAGGAGCAGGCCGAAGACGAACAGGCCGGCCACGAACGCCTCGCCCCAGGTGACCTTGGACCCCGGTGGCCGGCGGCGCGCTTCCCACACCACCACGCCGGTCAGCAGCAGGGTCACCACGATCGACGTCACAAAGGCGGTCACTTCGAGCGGTCTCCTGGCCGTTGGAACATATTGTGAACGTAGTCACATGGTACTGCGATGTGGTCCGGGCCGGTCTCCGACCCGCAGGTTCGGTTCTACCACCTCACCCCGCCGGACAGCACATCGGGCTGGGAGCCGCCGCTTGGTTGTAGGCCACGGTCCCCGCCTACAGTGCACGCCAGCGTGGAATGCCCCGGAGGTAGGCGTTGACCGAGATCCCCGAACACCTGCTGCGGCGCTCGCGCGAGCGGCGGGCGGCGCTGGGCCTCGGCGGCGACGCCGACCGCGGGGACGAAGGATCGGAAGGCTCGGCGGCGCCCGCCAAGACCGAGGCCGCCGCCGCGCCGGCCAAGCCGGCGGCCGCCGCCGTACCCGCGGTCCCCGAGATCGTCGACCAACCCCCGCCCTACATTGCCCCGCCCCAGGGTCCGCACAAGCTCAAGGTCCCGCTGTGGGTCATGCCGGTCCTCATCTCCATCCCGTTGTGGGCCTTCCTCTACCCCGGCGCGTTCAGCAACCACAAGAAGGCGGTCGTCAGCGACCCGGCGACCATCGGCGCAGGCGTCTACCGGTCGGCCGGCTGTTCCACCTGCCACGGCGCCGGCGGCGAGGGCGGGGTGGGCCCGCCACTGCATGCCGGCGCATCGGTGAAGACCTTCCCCAACGTCGCCGACCAGGTCGAGCTGGGTCAGGTCGGGGTCGACCGGCAAGGTGGGCCAGCTGTACGGAGACCCGAACCGGGCCGGAGGCCAGGCCGGGCCGGCCAAGGGCGGCATGCCCGGGTTCGCCGGCTCGCTGTCGGCCGCGCAGATCTCCGACGTGGTGCTGTACGAGCGGACGAAGCTGTAGCCGTGCCTGTCGGATCGCAAGCAGGCGGATCGCAAGCAGGCGGCGAGCAGCCGGCGGACAGTAGCGGCCCCCGCCACGTCGACGTGCTGGTCATCGGGGGCGGCCCGTCGGGCGCCTCGTGCGCCTACTGGCTGGCCGATGCCGGCCACGACGTGCTGCTGGTCGAGAAGAAGCGTACCCCCGGGAGAAGACCTGCGGCGACGGCCTCACCCCCCGCTCGGTCAAGCAGCTCTACGACATCGGTCTGGCCGAGGA
Source organism: uncultured Actinomycetota bacterium (assembly GCA_963792645.1). Lineage (GTDB taxonomy): Bacteria > Actinomycetota > Acidimicrobiia > Acidimicrobiales > Palsa-688 > CAWBWS01. The sequence goes on along the minus strand of CAWBWS010000004.1, from coordinate 220,918 downwards.
GCTGGTCAAGCATCACCGCTTCGACGGCCTGCGGTCCCACGCCTTCGGCCGGACGCTCGAGCTGCGGTGGCCCGAGACGAACCGAGTTCCCCGACCACGGCTACGTCGTGACCCGCAAGGACCTGGACGACCTGGTCGCCACGCGGGCCGAGAAGGCCGGCGCCACGGTGTGGCAGGAGTCGGAAGCCGTCGAGCCCATCGTGCGAGGGCGGCCTGGTCCGGGGTGCGGTGATCAGGCACAAGGACGTCGACGCCGAGCTACAGCGAGGTGCGGGCCCGCTACGTGGTGGTCGCCGACGGCGCCAACTCCCGCTTCGGCCGCAGCCTCGGCACCAGCCGCAACCGGGCCTACCCGCTCGGCATGGCCATCCGGGGCTACTACGACGTCCCCCCGCCACGACGAGCCGTGGATCGAGAGCTGGCTCGACATCCGGGACAAGGCGGGCAACGTCCTGCCCGGCTACGGCTGGATCTTCCCGGTCGGCGACGGCCGGGTCAACGTCGGCATCGGCCTGCTGTCGCACCTTCAACCAGTGGAAGGCGGTCAACACCAGCCACCTGATGGCCAGCTTCGTCGACTACGCCCCCGAGTCCTGGGACCTGCGGCCGGAGACGTGCTGCGGGCCGCCGACCGGCGGGCGGCTGCCCGATGGGCGTTGTCGGTCGGGCCCCATGCCGGGCCCACCTACCTGGTCATCGGCGACGCCGGCGGGGCCATCAACCCGTTCAACGGCGAGGGCATCGCCTACGCCTACGAGACGGGGCGGATGGCGGCGGGCGCCGTCCACCGGGCCCTCGACTCGGGCGACGGCATGGCGCTGCAGAGCTTCGAGGCCGACGCTGCAGGCGACCTACGGCCTGTACTACAAGGTGGCCCGGGCCTTCGTGAAGATCATCGGCCGGCCCGAGCTGATGCGGGCGCTCGTCTCGACCGGCATGCGCAGCCGGACGCTGATGGAGTGGGTGCTGCGGATCATGGCCAACCTGCTGCGCCCCGACGAGCTGGGCCCGGCCGAGGCCGCCTACCGGGCGGTGGCCGCCCTGGCCCGGGTCGTCCCCGAAGCGGCCTGCAGCCGCGGCCTGCGCCGTGCGCCCGATCTCGGCGTCGGTGAGGCACAGCGGAGGAAACAGCACCTCGTACGCCCCGGGTGCGATCGCCACGCCCCGGTCGAGCAGGCCGTGGATGAGCCCGGGGTAGTAGCCCGCCGCGGCGGACGCCTTGGCGCCCTCGTAGTCGTGCACCGGTTCCGGTCCGAAGAAGACGCCCAGCAGCGGACCGACCACCGGGACCTGGATGTCGATCCCGCAGCCGTCGAGGGCGGCGGCCAGGCCGCCCCCAAGCGGGCCGCCTGCTCGGCCAGCGCCCGGTAGGCGCCGTCGTCGAGCTCGCCCGAGGACGGCCAGCCCGGCCGCGGTGGCCAGCGGGTTCCCCGACAGCGTCCCGGCCTGGTACACCGGCCCGTCGGGCGCCAGCAGCTCCATCACGTCGCGCCGGCCGCCGAAGGCCCCCACCGGCAGGCCGCCGCCGATCACCTTGCCGAAGCACCACAGGTCGGGCCGGACGCCGAGCACGCCCGACGCCCCGCCCCGGGCCAGACGGAACCCGGTGATCACCTCGTCGAAGATCAGCAGGGCCCCGGCCCGGTCGCACGCCTCCCGCAGCCCTTCCAGGAAGCCGGGCTGCGGCGGGACCAGACCCATGTTGGCGGCGACCGGCTCGACGATGACCGCACGCCACGTCGTCGCCGATCGCCGGCACCACGTTGTAGGGCACGACCATGGTCTCGGCCACCGTCGCTTTCGGGACGCCCGCCGATGCCGGCAGGCCGAGGGTGGCCACGCCGCTGCCGCCGCCGGCCAGCAGGCCGTCGCAGTGGCCGTGGTAGCAGCCGTCGAACAGCACGATGCGGTCCCGCCCGGTCGCCCCCCGGGCCAGTCGCACCGCCGACATGGTCGCCTCGGTGCCGCTCGACACCAGCCGCACCATGTCGCAGCCGGCGACCCGGTCGCAGATCTCCTCGGCCAGCAGCACCTCGCCCTCGGTCGGCGCCCCGTAGGTCGTGCCCCGGGCCGCGGCCCGGGTGACGGCCTCGACGACCACCGGGTGGGCGTGGCCGAGGATGGACGCCCCGTAGGACTGGACGTAGTCGAGGTACCGGCGGCCCTCGACGTCCCAGACGTAGGCGCCTTCGGCCCGGGCGACGAAGTACGGCATGCCGCCGACGGACCGGAAGGCCCGCACCGGCGAGTTGACCCCGCCGGGGATGACCCGGCCGGCCCGCTCGAACCAGCCGGTGTTCGTGGCTGGGTCACCCATTGAGCACTTCGGCCAGCTCGCCGGCCAGGTAGGTGAGGATGAGGTCGGCGCCGGCCCGCTTGATGGCGGTCAGGTGCTCGAGGGCCACGGCGTCGCCGTCGATCCACCCCCGCTCGGCGGCCGCCTTGATCATGGCGTACTCGCCGCTCACGTGATACGCGGCCACGGGCAGGTCGAAGCGCCGGCGCACGGCGGCGATGACGTCGAGGTAGGCCAGCGCCGGCTTGACCATGACCATGTCGGCCCCCTCGGCGATGTCCAGGGCGACCTCGGCCAGCGCCTCCCGCCGGTTGCGGAGTCCTGCTGGTAGCCCTTGCGGTCGCCGCCGCCGGCGATGGTGACGTCGACCGCGTCGCGGAACGGGCCGTAGAGGGCCGAGGCGTACTTGGCCGCGTAGGCCAGGATGGCCACGTCGGTCGAAGCCGCCGCCGTCGAGGGCGGCCCGGATGGCCGCCACCTGGCCGTCCATCATCCCCGACGGGGCGACGATGTCGGCGCCGGCCGCGGCCTGGGCCAGCGCCACCCGGCCGTACAGCTCGATGGTCTCGTCGTTGTCGACCTCGCCCCGGGCGTCGAGGACGCCGCAGTGGCCGTGGTCGGTGTACTCGTCGAGGCACAGGTCGGCGATGAGCACCACGATCGTCGCCCAGCTCGTCCTTCAGGTCGGCCAGGGCGACGCTGCACGATCCCGTCGGGGTCCCAGGCCTCGCGAGCCCGTCGGCGTCCTTGTGCGAGCCGGGACGCCGAACAGGACGAGGGCCGGCACGCCGAGGTAGGACAGCCGGCGGGCCTCCTTGACCAGCGAGTCCCGGGTGTGCTGGACGACGCCCGGGCAGCGACACGATCGGGCTGGGGCTCGTCGATGCCCTCCCGGACGAACAGCGGGGCGATCAGGTCGTCGACGGCGACAGCCGGGTCTCGGCGACCATCCGCCGCAGCACGGGCGTGCGCCGCAGCCGGCGCATCCGGCGCTCGGGGAAAGGCATGGGAAAGGAACCTCCGTGGCGGTCACGCACCATCATCGCCGGGCTGGGCCGGTAGCGGCCAGCCCCTCGACGCAGGGCGGTCGACCAGCCCGTCGATGCTGTGCTCGCCGGCGACCACGTCGACCCGGATGCCGGCGGCCGTGGCGGTGGCCGCGGTGACCGGCCCGATGCAGGCCACGAGCGGGCGGCAGGCGGTCCCGGCCGGCGACGGCCAGGTAGTTGGTCACCGTCGACGACGAGGTGAAGGTGATGGCGTCGGCGCCGGCGGCGGCGGCCAGGACCTCGGCGGCTCGGCGCGGCCGGCTCGGTCCGGTAGGCCTCGACCACGTCGACGGTCCACCCCTTGGCCGCGCAGGCCCTCGGGCAGCACGTCCCGGGCCACGGCCGGCCGGGGCAGCAGCACCCGCCCCGTCCCGGCACGGGAAGGCCTCGACCAGCGACTCGGCCACGAACTCGGCGGGGACCAGGTCGGCGACCACCCGGTGGCGCGGCCAGCGCCGATCGCGGTGCCGGGGCCGATGGCCGCGATCCCGGCGGAGCCGAAGGCCCGGGCGTCGCGCAGCAGGGGCACGAAGCCGCTCGACGGCCCGCGGCGAGGTGAACACCACCCAGTCGTAGCGCGCCGGCGGCCAGCGTCGGCCGCCGCCCGGCGGAGCGCGGCGCCGCCGTCGGACGGGTCGGCCACCTCGATGGTCGGCACCTCGACCGGCTCGGCGCCGAGGGCCCGCAGCCGCGCCGACAGCCGCGACGGCCTGCGCCCGGGCCCGGGTCACCACGACCGCGCCGGCCGAACAGCGGCCGGCGCTCGAACCAGGCCAGGTCGAGGCCGGCGACCGGGCCGATGACGATGGTGGCGGGCGGCTCGAGGGCGGCGTCGCCGAGGCCGGCCAGGGTGGTGCGCACGGTGGTCTGCTCGGGCCGGGTGCCCCACCGGACCGCGGCGACCGGGGTGGCCGGGGCCAGGCCGCCGGCCATCAGCCGGTCGGCGATCTCGGCCCGGTGGGCCACGCCCATGAGCACGATGATGGTCCCGCCCGGCGGTGGCCAGCGCCTCCCAGTTGGTCTCGGTGTCGATGGCATGGCGGGAGTGGCCGGTGACGACCGTGAACGACGTGGCCAGGCCGCGGTGGGTGACCGGGATGCCGGCGTAGGCGGGCACGGCGATGGCCGAGGTGATCCCGGGCACCACCTCGAAGTCGACTCCGGCGGCGGCCAGGGCCAGCGCCTCCTCGCCGCCGCGGCCGAAGACGAACGGGTCACCGCCCTTGAGCCGGACGACGGTCTGGCCGGCGCGGCGGCGTTCGACCAGCAGGCAGTTGATGGCGTCCTGGTCGACGGGGCCGCCGGGTGACTTGCCCACGTCGATCCGCTCGGCCCGGGGCGGCGCCAGGTCGAGCAGGGACGGCTCGGCCAGCCGGTCGTGGACGACGACGTCGGCCCGGCCCAGCACCTCCGCCGCCCGCACGGTCAGCAGCCCCGGGTCACCGGGGCCGGCGCCCACCAGGTAGACCGTCACCCCGAGGCGGGCAGCTGGCCGAACAGGTCGGCCAGCACCACGCTGCCGCCCGCCTCCAGCAACAGGTCCTCGGCCAGCTGAGCACCGAGGGTCGCCGGGTCCCCGCCGCCCGTGCGGGTCGCGCGCAGCAGGATGCGGCCATCACCGCTGGCCAGCATCCCGTCCATGGACAACGTGCCGTCGTCCGCCTCGGTGGCGTAGGCACCGACCGGCAGGTCGCAACCGCCGCCCAGCCGGGCGAGGAAAGCCCGCTCGGCATCGACCGCCCGGCGAGCGGCCCGGTGCTCGATGCCCGCCAGCAGGGCGATGGTCGCCTCGTCCCCCGACCGGCACTCGACGGCCAGGGCGCCCTGGGCCACCTGCGGCAGCAGCACCTCGGGCTCCAGCACCTCGGCGGCCCGGTCCATCAGCCCGAGCCGTTCGAGGGCGGCGGCCGCCACCACGACGGCACCGCGCTCGGCCGAAGCGTGGGCGACGCGGGTGGGCATGTTGCCCCGCAGTCCGGCGAAGGTCAGGTCGGGCCGCAGCCAGGCCAGCTGGGCCCGGCGGCGGACCGACCCGGTCGCCACCTGGGCCCCGGCGGCCAGCCCGGCCAGAGTGTTGCCGACCAGGGCGTCGCGGGGGTCGGCCCGGGCGGGCACGCAAGCCAGCACCAGGCCGGGCGCGGTGACCGACGGCAGGTCCTTGGCCGAGTGGACGGCGAGGTCGGCCCGGCCGTCCAGCACCGCGGCCTGCACCTCCTTGACGAACACGCCCTGGCCGCCCATCTGCCACACCGGGACGTCCTGGCGCCGGTCACCTGTGGTCTCGACGACCACCACCTCGACGGTCAGCCCGGGGTGGCCCTGGACCAGCCGGTCGGCCAGGTACGACGCCTGCCAGCGCGCCAGCTCACTGCCCCGGGTCGCCACCCTGACGGCCCAGGTCATCGATTCAGAGGTCGAACAGGATGCGGACGGCTTCGGCCAGCTGTTCACCCTGGACCGAGCCGGCCGCGTTCTTGAGCTGGATCGTCGGTTCGTGCAGCAGCTTGGCCAGCAACCCGCGGGTCAGGGCGTCGACCGCGGCCTGCTGGCGGTCGTCGAGGCCGGCCAGCCGGGCCCGGTAGCGGTCGAGCTCGGCGGTGCGCAAAGCCTCGCTGCGGACGCGGAGGGCGGCGACCAGCGGCGCCATCTCCCGCTCGGCCGTCAGCTCGATGAACCGGTCCACCTCCTCGGCGATGATCCGGCTGATGGCCGGAATCTCCTTGCTGCGCTCGGCCATGCCGGCTTCCACGAACGCCTTGAGATCGTCCATGTTGAGCAGGGTGACGCCGTCGAGCTCGCCGACTCCGGGATCGACGTCGCGGGGCATGGCGATGTCGACCACCAGCAGCGGACGGCCGTGGCGGCCGGCCAGGGCTGGCTCGAGATCGGACGCCTCCAGCAGGATCCCCGGCGCCCCGGTCGACGTGAGCAGCACTTCGGCCTGCTCCAGGGCGGCACCGAGGCCGCCCAACTCCACCGGTTGGCCACCGAAGCGGCGGGCCAGCTGGGCCGCTTTGGTCCAGGTCCGGTTGGCGACCAGGATCTGTCCGATGCCGGGCACCGCGGCGAGGGCCTGGGCCATGCCCTCGCCCATGTCCCCGGCGCCGACCAGCAGGACGCTCCGGCCTTCGAGGCTGCCGAGCCGCTCGGCCGCCATGGCCACCGCGGCCTGCGACAGCGACGTGATGCCGCGGGTGATGGCCGTCTCGGACCGGGCCCGCTTGCCGACCTCGATGGCGTGGCGGAACAGCCGGGTCAGGACCGGGCCCGCGGTGCCCTCGGCCTGGGCGGCATCCCACGCGTCGCGGACCTGGCCGAGGACCTCGCCCTCGCCGAGGATGGCCGAGTCGATGCCCGATGCCACCTGGAACAGATGCGACGCCGCCCCGTCCTCGTAGAAGGAGTAGAGGTGGTCCCCGAAGCGCTCAGGGTCCAGGCCGCTCCAACCGGCCAGGAAGTTGCGGACGTCCGACATGGCCCCGTGGAACCGGCCGGCCACCGCGTAGATCTCGGTGCGCATGCACGTCGACAGCACGACCACCTCGGAGAGGTGCTCCCGGCCGGCGAGATCGTGCAGCGCCTTGGACAGATGGGCGTCGGCCACTGTCATCCGCTCGAGGATCTCGAGCGGGACAGTGCGGTGGTTCAGTCCGACGACAACGACAGCCACGTCTGCAGGCGCTCCCTTGCTAGGTCGATCTGGCCTGCCCTGATCAGATCGAGCATGTCGGAATCCAGCAGGCTTCGCCAGTCGGCCTGCTCGGTCGAACGACCGGCGGCCCTGATCTCTTCCCTGGTCGATGACAGCATTTCCAGCAGGACCTCGTATTCAGGCCCCAGCCTCTCTTCCAGACGGGACTTGAGCCAGGTCGCCAATGCCGGGCTGCGGCCGCCCGTGGACACCGTCACCATGATCGGCCCGCGGCGGACCACCGACGGGAGGGTGAAGGAGCAGAAGTCCGGGTCGTCGGCGCTGTTGACCCAGGTCCCGCCGTCGTCGGCGTCGTGGAACACGGCCCGGTTGGTCTCCGGATCGTCGGTCGCGGCGATGACCAGCCGGTAGCCATCGGCGTCCCCGGGTCGGTACGGCCGTGGCTCGACTGAGACCGGCAGGGCGGCCAGTTCGGGCCCTGGGTTCACGGCGATGACGTGGACGTCGGCGCCGCAGGCCAGCAGCCCGGCCGCCTTGCGGGCGGCCACCGGACCGCCGCCGACCACCAGGACCGGCTTGCCCTCGAGAATCAGGTTCACCGGGTACTGCGCTCCCTTGACCGGCACGGCCGCCTCAGCCCGCCTCATCGGAGATGGCGGTCGCCACACCCGGGGGCGCGATGGGCGGGCCGACCAGCCCGGCCCGCTGCTGGTAGAAGCTGAGGATCTGGAGCTCGATCGAGAGGTCGACCTTGCGCAGGGACACGTGCTCGGGCACCTGCAGCACGGTAGGGGCGAAGTTCAGTATGGAGGTCACACCCGCGTCCGCCAGCCGGTCCGCCACCTCCTGGGCCACGATCGCCGGTGTGGCTATCACGCCGATGGCCACCTTTTCCCCCCTCACAATCTCACCCAGGTCGGCCATGGCCTGGATCCGATGCTCGCCGACCCGTTCTCCGACCTTGCTGGCATCGGCGTCGAGGAGCGCCACGATGCGGAAACCGCGGGCCACGAAGCCGCGGTAGTTGGCCAGGGCGTGGCCCAGGTTGCCGACCCCGACGATCACGACCGGCCAGTCCTGGGTGAGGCCCAGCTGGCGGCTGATCTGGTACAGCAGGTACTCGACGTCGTAGCCGACGCCCCGGGTGCCGTACGACCCCAGGTAGGAGAGGTCCTTGCGCACCTTGGCGGCATTGACCCCGGCCAGCTCGGCCAGCCGGTCCGATGAGATGGTCCCGATCTTGGCCTCGGCCACCTCGATCAGCGAACGCAGGTACACCGGCAACCGGGCCACGGTCGCTTCGGGGATGTGTCGACCCGCGGTCATGGCCGCCATGGTACGAGGGTTCGTGCACAAGTTCACATGAGCGGCGGCGGGCGGGGTCGGTAACCTGGCGGCGCCATGCGCCACCCACTCGAGACCTCGGTGGCCATGGCTGCCGCCATGGTGGGATTGGCGTTCGGCCTCTCGACCTGGGAGCGGTGGCTGGCCCGGCGCAGGCGCTACGAGCTGGCCTGGACCGTGGCCCTGGCGATGTTCGCGGTCGCCGCCGGCGCACTGGCAGTGGGGGCGCAGGCCGGCTGGTCGGGGCCGGTGTTCCGCACCTTCTACCTGTTCGGCGCCATCGCCGACGTGCCGGTCCTGGCCGTGGGCAGCGTCTACCTGCTGGCCGGGCGGCGGGCGGGCGACCTGAGCGCCCTGTCCGTGCTGACGTTCTGCGCGTTCGCCGCCGGCGTGACGGTGATGGCGCCGTTCCGGGTGCCGCTGCCGGCCGACCAGCTGGTTCAGGGTTCGAGGGTCTTCGGCCCGATGCCGCGGATCCTGGCCGCCGTCGGCTCGGCCGGGGCGGCGGCGGTGATCTTCGCCGGGGCGGTATGGAGCGCATCGCGGGTGTGGCGCAATGCCGACTCCCGCCGGCTGCTGTGGTCCAACGGGCTGATTGCCCTGGGAACGCTCGTCCTGGGCGCCAGCGGCACCCTGAACTCGGTGTTCGGCGCCATGACCGCGTTCGCGGTCACGCTGCTGGCCGGCATCGTCGTCATCTTCGCCGGCTTCCTCGTCGCCACCTCGATCGGAGGCCGGCCGGCGGCCCCGGCCATCTCGCCGGCCGAGCCGTGGCGCCCGCCGCTTCGGTCTCCTACCCCTCGGCCGGGCCTCGACGGCCCGGGACACCGGGGAGGCCGGGGAGGCCGGGGACGGGACCCGCGCGCAGTGCCCGGCGCAGCAGCTTCCCGGCCAGACCATGAGGCAGCTCCGGCACCACCGTGACCTTGGTCGGGCACTTGTAGCGGGCCAGCCGGTGGCCGCACCATGCGATGAGCGCCGGCTCGGTGGTCTGGTGGCCCGGTTCGGCCACGACGAAGGCGTGGACCGCCTCGCCCCGGTACGGATCGGCATCGCCGACCACCGCCACTTCGGCCACATCGGGATGCTCGGCCAGCACGTTCTCGACCTCCGCCGGGTACACGTTGAACCCCGACACGATGATCAGGTCCTTGGCCCGGTCCACGATGGAGAGCTGACCATCGTCGCCCAGCACCGCCATGTCCCCCGTCCGCAGCCACCCGTCGGCGGTGAGCGCGGCGGCGGTCGCCGCCGGATCCTGCCAGTAGCCGGAAAAGACGTTGGGTCCACGGACCCAGATCTCGCCGGGGTCCCCGGCCAGCGCCTCCTCACCCTCGTCGTCGACCAACCTGACCTCGACACCGGGTATCGGCACCCCGATCGACGTGGCCCGGGCCGGCCGGTCCATCACCGAGCTGGTCACCACCGGGGACGCCTCGGTCAGGCCGTATCCCTGCCGGAGAGGAAGGCCGAACCGGCGCTCCCACGCCGAGGCCACCTCGGCCGGCAGCGGGGCGGCGCCGCAGAACGCCAGCCGGACGCTCGGCAGCCGGACCGGGTCGGGCGCGGCGGCGGCCGCGGCCGCCAGCGCGGCGTACAGGGTGGGAGCGCCGACCAGGATGGTGACCTGGTGGCGGGCGACCAGCTCCAGGGTGACCACCGGGTCGAAGCGGTCGAGCAGCAGCACGCTGGCGCCGACCAGCAACGCCCCGCCCAGGACGGGGTTGAGGCCGAAGATGTGCGACATCGGCAGCACCCCGAGGACCACGTCGCCCGGCTCGACCGCCCTTCCGGGGTGGCGCTGGATCTGGTCGAGGTTGGACAGCAGGTTGCCGTGGGTGAGCATGGCGGGGCGGGGGGTGCCGGCGGTTCCCGCGGTGAACAGCATGGCGGCCAGGTCGTCGGCGTCCCTCTCGGCGCGCGGCGACCGGCCGTCCGGCGACGGGCCGTCCGGCGACATGCCGTCCGGCGACAGGCTGTCCGCGACGAGCACGGGCACCGTCAGTGGCGGGTCGATGCCGTCGACACTCGCCGCACTGCCGGGGCCGATCAGCACGGCCGCCGCGTCAACCGCATCCAGCTGCCGGCGCAGCTCAGCGGGCGGGCTGGCCGGGTTCAGGGGCACGGCGACGGCACCGGCGCGCAGCGCTCCGAGGTAGGCGATGACGAAGGCGGGATGGTTGCCGGAGATGATGGCCACCCGGTCGCCGGGCGCGATCCCTTGGGCCGCGAGGCGGTCCTGCATGGCGGCGGCCGCCACGCGGAGCCCGCCGTAGGTCGTGATCCCGCCGTCGGCGGTGACCAGGGACGGGGCGCTCCCGGGATGGTCGTCGATCAGGGCCGCCAGGTTCATGGTTGCCGGTCAGCCCCGGCCCAGGACGACGAACTGGAGGATGGCCGCCGCGAAGATCGCCAGGAGGATGACCGCCAGGGCAATCGTGGTTCCAGGTCGCACGCCTCCAGCCTCCCCGCTGGTGGAGCCGGCCGCAAGCGGGCGTCCTCAGCGACCGGGCGTCTCGAGGGTCACGGCGTCACCGGCGCGCAAACCGAGCTCGTCGGCGGCGGACGACCGGTTGACGGCCAGCGCCATCAGACCGTACGAGTCGATCAGCAGGCCCAGCTCGCCGGCGCCGATCTCCTCGTACGCATCCACGCGAGATGCGATGCGAAGTTCGCCGTGCCAGCGGACGGCGACCCGCTCACCGAAGGGGCCCACCTCGTCAGGTCCCACGTTGAGCTGCACGTTCCCGAACCGGTCGACCCACAGAGCCTCGCTCTGCAACGTGTCGCCCTCCACGCGGGGCAGGGGCACCAGGCCGGGGAGGAGGCTGAGGGCATCGATCGGGGGGCCCAGTTCGGCCAGATCGACGCCGGTGCAGAGGTAGGCGGCGACCGGGGCGAAGATGTCGCGCCCGGCGAAGGTGGGCCCGGGCGCCGGCAGATGGTAGGACACGTTGGTCAGCTCGACGGCACGGGAGGCGCCCCCGAGCATGGCCACCGCCGGTGCCAGCAGGCCGTTGTCGGGGCCGATGAAGACGGTCTCGCCGTCGCCGACCTCGACCGCCATGGCCCGGCGATCGGTGCCCACGCCCGGGTCGACGACGCCCATCACCACGCCCGGCGCCAGGTACTGGACGGCGCGGACGAGGGTCAGGCTGCCCGCCCGGATGTCGAAGGGCGGGATCTCGTGGCAGATGTCGACGACCGTCACCGCGGGCGCGATCGCAACGGATGACGCTTCGGACCACGCCGACGAACTCGTCGGCCGAGCCGTAGTCGGAGAGGAACGAGATGGTGTCGTAGGACCAGGCCACGGCGGCGGGGCCGCCGGCCGTCAGCCGGCCTGGGTGTACTGGGCGGCCAGGTACTTGTCGACGTCGTCCTCGCGGATGCGATAGGACCGCCCGACGCGCACCGCGGGCAGCTGACCGGCCTGGACAAGCCGGTAGACCGTCATGTTGGACACGCGTAGCTGGTCGGCCACCTCAGCGACGGTGACGAACCGCGTCCAGGAATCGTTCGACTGCACGTATACCACCCTTCTCCGCGACACGAGAGTACGCCACGGAACGCTCGGCGGAAAGCGGAACTTGGCGCGGGCGGCGTTCAGGTGGTTCGGGTCACTGACCCGAGCTGGCGTGACCGCTCGGCCGCCGCCATCACCGCATTGAGGAATGCGCTGCGGACCGCCGCCGCCTCCAGCTCCCGCAGCCCGGCGGCCGTGGTCCCGCCCGGCGAGGTCACCGCGGCCCGCAGCGCCTCGGGCCCCTCGCCGGACTCGGCCAGCAGCCGGGCCGATCCGAGCAGGGTCTGGATCGCCAGCTGGCGGCTGATGGGCCGGGGGAGACCGGCCAGCACGCCGGCGTCGATCAGCGCCTCGGCGACCAGGAACACGTACGCCGGACCGGAGCCCGACAGGCCGGTCACCGCGTCGAGCAGCGATTCGGGCACCCGGACAACGGTGCCGACCGCGCTGAGGATCTGCTCCGCCCACTCCAGGTCGCCGGGCCCGGCGGCGTGGCCAGCGGCAATGGCGGCCGCCCCGGCGCCGATCAGGGCCGGGGTGTTGGGCATGGCCCGCACGACCGGGCGGTCCGATCCGAGCCACGCCTCGAGCCTGGCCAGCGTGACACCCGCGGCGATGGAGAGCACCCGGGGCACGTCAGCGTCGGCGATGGCCCGGCATGCGGCTTCCACGTCGCCGGGCTTGACGGCCACGACCGCCCCGCCGGCCCGCCCCGGGCCCGGCGTCACCTGAAGGCCGGGATGGCGGCCCGCCAGCCCGTCGGCAGCCAGCAGTTCCTCCCGGCGTGGCCCGTACGCCTCGGCCACCACGATCTCGTCGGGACGGGCCCAGCCGGCGGCCAGGAGGCCGCTGACCAGGGCTTCGCCCATCTTGCCGCCGCCGACGACGACCAGCTTGGCTGTCACGTCAGCACCTTAGGAGGAGGAGGAGGAGGGACTCACTGAGGCCCGAGAAACCTCGCGGACGCCACTCGTACTTCCCCGAACGAGTAACGACCGCTCCGCCCCTCGGGCCGTCAGCAGGAATGAGCGTATCGCCCCCGACCCGAACCCACAAACACGCTGCCATGATTTTTCATAGCTTCCCACCCCATCTTCAGGCCTTGAACCTCGACCCGTACCCGATCCTCATGGCCGGGCGAAAGTACCGTTCGGAGTAGGCGTAGGCGGACCCCACGATCCGGTCCAGCTCGGCCCGGTCGAGGGCGGGCAGCGGCATCTGGCCGACCAGGTACAAGGCGTCCTCGGCCCCGACGGCGAAGCGCATCCCGAACAGCTTGAGATTGGCTCGGAGCAGGTACCGGTAGCACTCGGCGGCCCGCTCCTGAGGCGGGGGCATGAAGTAGGTCTCGTACTGCAGGGTCAGCTGGCCGAGGGTGAGCCAGATGGTTGTGGAGGACTTCTCCTCGCCCCGCATCCGCACATACCAGCGTTCCAGGTCGGGGTCGCGGTCCACGGCGATGACGACCGGGTTGGACGACAGTTCCTCTCCGGCCCAGCCATCGATCAGGTTGCGGTAGGCGGCGAGCTGGGTCTCCGAGGCTCGCTCTACCGGCACTCGACCAGGCTCCTGGCCGTCAGGTCGGCGTACAGGCGCCGCAGCCGAGCGGCGGCCATCGACCAGGTGTAGGCGCGGGCCCGGTGAGCGGCGGCGCCGCCCATGCTCCGGGCCCGCGCCGCGTCGCCCAGGATCAGGCCGGTGAGCTCGGCGAAGGTCGACGGATCCCGCCCGTCGACCAGGTAGCCGGTGGCGCCGTGGTCGACGAGGGTGGTCAGCCCGCCAACCGCGGATGCCACCACCGGGATGCCACAGGCGGCCGCCTCCAGCGCCACCAGGCCGAACGATTCCGACCGGCTGGGCACCAGGCACACGTCGGCGGCCCGGTAATAGGTGGACAGCATCTCGTGGCTCTGAGGGGGGACCAACCGCAGGTGGTCCTCCAGGCCGAGCTCGCCGGCCAGCCGGCGCACGCTGGCCACCTCGGCCTCGCCGCGAGGGCCGCTGGGACCACCGACGGCCACCAGCACCGCGTCGCGCAGGCGGCCCCGCCCGCCTGAGCGGTGGTACGTCCGGCAACCGTCGGGGCCGTTGACCAGCTGACCCAGGGCCCGGACGGCCACCCCGAGGGCCTTGAGCGGCTGCACGCGGCCGACGAAGAGCAGCAACGGCACGTCGGCGGGGAAGCCGAGGGCCCGGCGGGCCTGGCGGTAGTCACCCGGCGCGAAGAAGGCGTGGTCGACGCCTGGTGCGACGATCTCGATGCGGGTGGGGTCGGCATCGTAGAGCTCGACCAGCTGGTCGGCCTCGACCGTGCAGGAGGCCAGGACGGCGTCCGAGCAACCGATCACCTTGGCCTCGGCGAGGGCCCGGCGGGCCGGCTCGGCGGCATCGAGCTCTTCGGGGCTGGCCTCGGCCTTCACCCGGTCCAGCGTGTGGAACGTGGAGATGAGCGGGATGTCGAGCTCGTGCTTCAAGGCGTGGCCGGCCATCCCCGACAGCCAGTAGTTGGCGTGGATGGCGTCGACCTCGATGCCGGCCCGGGCCAGGGCGCTCAGCCGCCGGCCGACGCCGTCGGTGAACTCGTCGACCACACCCGGGAGCGACTCTTTCGGCACCGGTTGCAACGGCCCGGCCGGGACGTGGTGGACGCGGAAACCGGGCTCGACCTGCACCGTCGCCGGCTGGTGGCTGCTCCACGCCCGGGTGAAGACCTCGCACGTCACGCCGGCCCGGGCCAGCGCGGTAGACAGCTCCCGGACGTAGACATTCATGCCGCCGCCGTCGCCCGTGCCCGGCTGCGCCAGGGGCGAGGTGTGCATCGAGAGGACAGCCAGGCTGCGCACGGTCGCCGACAACCCTACCCGGCGGTCACCGCAACCAGTCCTGCCCGGAGCCGGCAGGGTTCAGACGGATGTGGCGGTGGCCGGCGAGTCGGCCTCCACAACGACCGCGGCCGCCTCGCCCACGGCCGGCTCCTCGGCGGCGGCCTTCTCGGCGGCATCGGCTACCGCCTGACGACCCTGGTTCTCGTGCGAGAACGACAGGTAGACCCGGACCAGCGTCTGCTTCTGGTCCTCGGTCAGGGCCGGGTCGCGGAGGATCTCGGCTACCAGGTCGTGCTCGCCGTCGCGCTCCTCGAGTATCCCGGCCCGGATGTAGAGCGTCTCGGCCGATATGCGCAACGCCTTGGCGATCTGCTGGAGGATCTCCGCCGATGGCTTGCGCAGGCCCCGCTCGATCTGGCTCAGATACGGGTTGGAGATGCCGGCCATATCGGACAGCCGGCGCAGCGAGAGCCGGGCCCCGGCCCGCTGCTCGCGTATGAACTCGCCCAGCTCCCGCCAGCGGTCCGGCAGCTCCTTCACCGTGGCCCGGCCTATGACGGCGGGATTGGGGACCCCGGTCACGGCTGGTCGGTCGCCGAGGATGCGCCGACCGGGTACGACTCGGCGAGCGGAACGAAGGCGGCCACCACATCCGGGTCGAACTGGGTGCCGGCCATGCGCGTCAGCTCATTGACCGCGTAGTCAACCGTCAGGGCCGCCCGGTAAGGCCGGTCGGTGGTCATGGCGTCGAACGCGTCGATCACCGAGAACACCCGCGCCGCCACGGGGATCTCCTGACGGCGGAGGCCGGCCGGATAGCCGGACCCGTCGAACATCTCGTGGTGGGAACGGACGATCTCCGCGGCGTTCTTGAGGAACGGGATACCCGCCACGATCTGGTACCCGATCAGCGGATGGGTCCGCATGACCCGCCACTCGGCGGCGGTCAGCGGCCCCGGTTTGCCGAGGATCCGTTCCGGAACACCGACCTTGCCCGAGTCGTGGAGCAGGAACCCGTACTGGGCGTCAGGGTAGGCGTCGTGCAACCCGAGCGCCTTCATGAGCTCCACCCCGTACACCCGGCAGCGTTCGAGGTGCTGCCCGGTATAGGCGTCCTTGGCCTCGACCACGAAGGCCAATGAGCGGACCGTCTCGAGAAACGCCGTCTGCAGGGTGTCCAGGGCCGCTTCCAGGTCGGTGGCCCGGGCCTTGGCCTTCCGATAGGCCGTGACCGCGTCCTTGGCCAGCCGGTGCAGCTGCTGCTCGAACAGCTCCGGGTCCGAGAGGCGTCCACCCGTGCTGCCGTTGTCGACGACGAGTGGTGAGGTCTCAGGTGCCAATGAGCTCGGCCACCAGGTCCAGCAGCTCGATCGACGAGAAGGGTTTGGTCACGAAGGCGTTGGCTCCCGCCTGACGGCAGTCCTTCTCGAGCTCGGGATCATCACGGGCGGTGAGGACGATCACCTTGACCCGGTTGTGGTCGAGGCGCCGGCACACCTCCACCCCGTCCAGCCCCGGCATCATGATGTCCAGGACGACGACGGCCGGTTCAGTTGTCGTGGCCAGCGCCAAGGCCGATTCGCCGTCATTGGCCTCGGTGACCTCGAACTCATCGGCCTCGAGAACGGTGCGCACCAGGCGCCGGATCATGTCGTCGTCATCGACGACCAGCACGACACGCCCCTTGCTGTCGGTCACGAGAGGAGGGCGTCCACGCTGGCCTCGCCGGACTTGTACCGCCGGACCAGCTCCTCTTGCAGCTGATCGATCACGTGGTGCAGGGCGTGGCGGCGCGCCGATACCTCCCGTTCGAACTCCGCCAGCTGCTCGACGATGGCGTGCAGCTCCTCGTCGTTCAGCTGGGGCAGGGTGGCGAGCCGGGCCGCGTCCACGATGGAGTCGATGCGGTCGACCTCGGGCGGCTCGGTATCGACGGGCGCCATCATGGTCGCCAGCCGGCCGATGCCGGGCGCCCGCACGTTCTCACCGAGGATCCCGGGCAGGCGCTCGACCAGGTCGGCGACATCACCGCCGGAAGCGCCGGTCGTCCGCCGCTGCGCCTCCTCCAGCACGATGTCCAGCCGTCCCTGCACTAGGCGCCGAACGTACGACAGCCCGACCTCGACCTCGGTCGCCTCGGTGCGGCGGGCCCGGACCACTTCAATGGCGAGGGTCGACAGCCCCTCGACGTAGGCGGGGTCGAGCAGCGAGGCGAGCAACGAGTTGGTCATCCGAGGTGATGGTACCGCTCAACGCAAGTGACCTCCCCCTCGGCGGCGCCACGCGGCCGGCAGCCGGCCGGCGCGCCCCGCAGGTGCATACCGGTAGACGGCGCGGCCGACCACCGAGGCGCGCGGCACGGGGCCGAAGTCACGGCTGTCGGTGCTGGCCGGTGGGTTGTCGCCGAGAACGGTGACCCTGGCGCCCGACCGGTCCACCGCCGCCACCCGCTTCACCAGCAGGCGGGCCGGATGACGGGGGTCGGGGACGGCCACGACCTGGCCCGGCCTGAGGCGCCGGACCGGCACCACCAAAAGCCGATCGCCCGGCAGGAGGCCGGGAACCATGCTCTGGCCGTGCACGGTCACCCGCCGGAAGCCCCGGGCCAAAGGTTTTAGCAAGGAACTAGTCTCGTTATCGTCCCCTCTCCACGCAAGGAGCATGCATGCGCCTCATCCCCACCCTCCTCTCAGCACTCGACCGGATTGGGCCACCAACGGTCGTCGAGGCCCACTGCGACCTGCCATGTGGCGTCTACGACCCGGCCCAGGCCCGCATCGAGGCCGATTCGGTGAAGGCCTGCATGGAGAAGTTCAACGCCTCGGACGACGACGTGTTCAAGACCCGGGCGGTGATGATCAAGGAGCAGCGAGCTGACCTGGTGAAGCACCACCTCTGGGTCCTGTGGACGGACTACTTCAAGCCCCCCCACCTCGAGGCCCATCCCAACCTGCACGACCTGTTCTGGCAGGCGACCAAGGCCGCAGGCCAGGCCAAGCAGACCAACGACGTGGCGGTTGCCGACCAGCTGCTCGAGCAGATCGCCGAGATCGACAAGATCTTCTGGCAGACCAAGAAGGCCTGAGCGGCCGGTCGCGCCGCGGCTGTCGACTGGTCAGCGGCGCACCAGCAGGCTGATCCCGATCAGCCAGGCCGGACCCAACAGCAGCAATGAGTCCAGCCGGCGCAGGGCCGGCACCCGGGCCGCGGGATCGCCGATCAGCCATCGGCCGAGGGCCGGACCGGCCGGGGTGAGCACCGCGGCCGCTATCCCGAGCAGCCACGGCGACGACCCGGTGAAGGGCGGGGTCAGCACGGCGGCGACGAAGAGGGTGAGGGCGGCGATGCTCGCCACACCGGCGAACAGGCCTTCCCAACGGTTGGGCGCGCCGGTACCGATCAGGAAGGCCGACGAGTCGTAGACCGTCACCATCCCGGCCAGGACCAGCCCATAGGCCAGGCCGTGGGCCCGGACCAGCACCAGGCTGGACGCGGCCAGCGCCGGGCCCAGCACGATGAGGACCCGGCGGACGGGGTCGGGCTGCCCGAGCGGTCCGAAGACGGCACCGGCGACCAGGGCCGCTCCGACGATGATGGCGGCCACGGCCACGCTCACCCCGCCCAGGGCCGACGACAGGGCGACCACCGCGGTGAGGGTGACGGTGACCGGAACGGGCGGTTGGACGAGGAGGCGCCGGTTGTGGGGCTGGCGCTGCACCGCGGCCGGCGTCCCCCAGCTCCGGGCGGCGGAACCGGCGGCCAGGCCGGCGACCACGGCCAGCCACCCGGCCAGCCAGACCGGACCGAGGAGGAGAGCGCCGAGGGTCACCGCCGCCCAGAGGATGCCGAGCCTGACGTGCGGGCCGGTGGGCTGGTCGAGCGCCACCCCTGACCGCGAGCGTCGGCGACCGACCCGATGCCGGGGGTGGCGCGACCGGCGCCGCGATGCTCCTCCGCCGGCCGGCGCCCGGTTGCCCGGCCTCCGCCGACCGGTCCGGACGGCGCCTGGCCGGGCTGATCCCTCGGCGCCGGCCGGGACGGCACCGTTCCCGGCGGCCGCCGGCTCGGTGAGAGTCGAGCGGCCGTTCGGAGCCGGGGGTGCCACCACTTCGGTCATCAACACCGTCTCATCCGGGCTCACGACCGGGAGGCCTCGACCGGGACGGCGCCGCCGGACACCGGAGGCAGGACCGCGACCTCGTCGCCGTCGCCGACGGGGTCTCCGGGTCGGCGGGCTCACCGTTGAGCCACACCTTGCACTGGGCCAGTACCGCGGCGAAGCCCTCCCCGTGGCGGCGGCGGGCGTCGTCGAGCACCGCCCCCACGGTTGTGGCGGCGACGGTTTCAACCGAGGTACCGGCGGCCTCTCGGGCCGCGGCGAAGAGTCGGAGGGTGGCCATGGGGCCCGTTAGGGTTTCAGCCCTTTGTGCAACCTGGTCTCGGTGGACGCGCATGTAGGCGGATTTGAGATTACTCGGCGCGTGCCTCTGCTTGACTCGGGCCGTGACCAGCCTCCTTCTGCTCCGCCACGCCGAGTCGGAGTGGAACGCCATGGGCCGGTGGCAGGGTGTGGCCGACCCACCACTGTCCGCGGCCGGCAGGCAGCAGGCCGCAACTGGGGGGAGCGGCTCAGGGACCTTGGCTTCACCTTCACCGCCTTGGTCTCGTCCGACCTCGAGCGGGCGCTGTCACACGGCGCAGCTGATGGCCCCGCCCCTCGGTTTCCGCCGCTCGATTGCCGTCGAAGAGGACCTACGCGAGCACGACGTGGGCCAGTGGAGCGGTCTGACCCGGGCTGAGATCTCCGCCGCCTGGCCCGGTGCGATCGAAGAGTGGCGAAGCGGCCGGCTGGCCGCCACGCCCGGAGGGGAAAGAAGGGTCGGGTTCGTGCGACGGGTGACAGCGGCCGTCAACCGGCTCGCCACCGATCACGAGGACGGGACCCTGCTGGTGATCACCCATGGCGGGGTCATCGGCGCGCTCGTACGATCCCTGGGAGTAGAAGCCCCCCGCAACGCCCATCTCTCCGGCCGGTGGATTCAGGCCGACCGGAACGGCCTGGTGCCGGGCCAGGTCGTGGCGCTCGAGGCCGGATCGCCTCCCGAGGAGGGTGAGGGCTCCGAGTACCCGGCGGCGGAACCGGCCCGCTTGCGCCGGCGCCGCGAGTGAAGGCCGGCGACAGGCGGCGATCGGCGGCATAGAGACAGATATGCCGCCACCTGACCAAAATCGCACGCCCCGGATGTTCCCTGAGAGCAGTAGCTTCGCCACCGTGAAGGTTGAGGTCGTCCGCAGCCCTCGGCGCCGCAAGACGGTGCAGGCTCGGGAGGTCAACGGGATCCTTCGGGTGTCCATCCCGGCGACCATGACGAAGGCGGATGAGGAGCGATGGGTGGCGGAGATGGTCCGCCGCATGGCCCGGCGCACCGCCACCGAACACATCGACCTGGGCAAACGGGCCGCCCAGCTGGCGACCAGGTACCGGCTGCGCCACCCGGACAGCATCCGCTGGGTGTCCAACCAGGATTGGCGGTGGGGGTCCTGCACCCCCACCGACAGCACCGTGCGCATTTCATCGCGCCTGGCCGGGGAGCCGCCATGGGTCCTCGACTACGTGATCGTCCACGAGTTGGCCCACCTCGACGTGCCCAGGCACAACACCGCGTTCTGGTCACTGGTCAACCGCTACCCCAAGGCCGAGCGGGCCCGCGGCTTCCTGATCGCCCGGGGGCTGGAGGCCGACGACTAAATCGTGGTACCTGCGGGCCCATGGCAGGCTGTCAGACGATGACAGCCGAACCGGCGGTTCCGCTGCGTGCCCGCGTGCCGGGCTCGACGTCGGCCACCATCGAGCAGATCGGACCCGCCGGTCGCCGGGTGGTCGTGGTCCGGGTGGACCCGGCGCACCGGCGGGGCGCCGCCGGCGAGGGCGACAGCGCCACCATGGCGCTGGCCGCCGAACTGGCGCTGGACATGCGGCTGCCGCTGGTCGGCGTGATTTCGAGCAGCGGCCCCGATGTGCACGGGGGCGTCGCCGCCCTCCACGGCTGGGGCATGGCGGCCCGGGCCCTCACCGCCTGCTCGGGCGTGGTCCCGACCCTGTTCGCGGTTGTCGGTCCGGCCCTGTCGGGGCCGGCCCTCATGCTGGGGATCGCCGACCTGGTCGTCATGAGCAACGACGCCCTGGCCTACGTTTCGGGCCCGGCCATGGTCGCCCAGATGACCGGCCTCGAGCTGAGCCCGGCTCAGCTCGGCGGTGGCATGGTGCACGCACCGGGCCACCGGGGTGGCCGCGCTCATGATCGCTGATGCCGGCGACGCCCTGGAGTCCCTCGGTGAAGTGCTGTCCTACCTGCCCGACCATACCGACGAACGGCCACCGCTCGGGCCGCGCACCGACCCCTTCGACCGGTCCACGCCGGAGCTGCGGGAGATCCTGCCCACCCACGCCACCGGCTCGTACGACATCCGTCAGGTGGCGCGGGCCATCGCTGACGATGGCGAACTGCTGGAGGTGCGGGCCGGTTGGGCGCCGCAGCTGGTCACCCTGCTGGCCCGGGTGGATGGCCAGCCGGTCGGCATGGTCGCCAACCAGCCGCTCGCCATGGCCGGCACCCTCGACATCGCGGCGGCCCAGAAGGGGGCCCGGTTCGTGGGCTTCTGCGACGCCTTCAACCTCCCGATCATCACCCTCGTCGACACCCCGGGCTTCATGCCCGGCAAGGATCTCGAGTGGCGAGGCATGATCCGCCACGGCGCCCAACTGGTGTTCGCCTACGCCGAGGCGTCGGTGCCCCGCGTGTCGTTGATCCTCCGCAAAGCGTACGGTGGGGCCTACATCGTCATGGACTCCAAGACCATGGGCAATGATGTGTGCCTGGCCTGGCCGAGCGCCGAGGTGGCGGTGATGGGAGCCCAGGGAGCCGTCCAGGTCCTCCACCGCCGGGCCGGTCCCGACCGCCAGGCGGAGCTGGTCGACGAGTACGCCGAGGCCTACCTCAACCCCTACGTGGCGGCCGAGCGGGGATACATCGACCGGGTCATCGACCCGGCCGAGACCCGGGCTGTCGTGGCCGGGGCGTTACGGCTGCTCTCGTCGAAGCGGGAACGGCTGCCGGCCCGCAAGCACGCCAACAGCCCGCTCTAGGCGCCGGGCGGGTGCTCGCCGCACGTGCGGCTCGCCGGCACCGCCTGATGGCGGTCGTCGCTGATCGGCCCGCCACACACCTCGCAGGTGCTGTACGTGCCGTCGTCGAGGCGCTGCAGGGCGTGCTCCACATCGTCGAGCTCCGCCTCGATGTGCTCCAGAGTGGCCAGATGCTGCTCGGCGTCCACCGACCGAGGGTATCCCGCTCAGTTGGCCGGGCCGGTGATCAGCGTGACCGTCGCCCGGTGCTTCGCACCGGACGGGCTGGTCCAGCCGATCGTGACGCGGTCGCCGGGGCGGTGGCTCTGCATCAGGGTGGCGAGAGCCTGGCCCGAGCGCACCGCCTGACCGTCGGCGTCGTTGATGGTGTCTCCAGCGGCGATGCCGGCGGCGGCCGCGGGGGAGTTGGCCTCCACACCCGCGACGATGGCGGTGCTCGGGCCCGAGCCGGGTGGGGCGACCTGAACGCCGAGAAAGCCCGGCAGCCCGAGGTGGACCGTGTCGCTGGCCTGGCCGGCCAGGATCTGATGGGCGATCGTCAGGGCCTGATCGATCGGGATGGCGAACCCGACACTCGCCGTTGACTCGAACAGGGTGCCGGTGGCGGCCGCCGTGTCCATCCCGATGACCTGGCCGGCGTTGTTGACCAGCGGGCCCCCCGAGTCTCCGGGCTGGAGGGGGGCGGTCGTCTCGATCAGCCCGTTCAGCCGTTCGGCGTTGGAGTTGTTGGCATCCTTGGCGGTAACCGAGACGCCGGTGGCCTCGACCGTGCCGCTCACGATGCTCGGAGTCCCCCCGACGCCTCCCGCATTGCCGATGGCGAAGATCGGATCGCCCTGGCCGAGCGCCGAGGGATCACCGATGTTGATCGACCTGAGCGCCGAGACGTTCTGCAGCTGAAGAACGGCTACGTCATTGCTGGGGTCCACCCCGACGACCTTGGCCGTGTAGTTGCGCCCATTGGCCACGACCGTGGCCGCGATGCTCGTCGCCCCGTCGATGACGTGGTTGTTGGTCAAGATGGCACCGCTCGAGTTCAGGATCATGCCGGTGCCGGCCGCCACCGCATGCTGGAAACCGAGCTTGGCGTAGACGTTGACCACAGTGGGGTTGACCTGGGCGGCGATGGTCGCGGGCGCGACCGGAGCAACCTTGGTGGCCGGCGGGGACACCGGTGCGACCGGCGCGACCGGCGCCGGCTTGACCGGGACCACGGTCCCTATGATCGGCGGGCTGGCCGCCGGGTGGCGGATCGGGGTGTCGGCCCGGTGGACACCGACACCCACCAACGACGCGGCCAGGAGGATGACGATGGTGCACGCCAGCCCGATGACCCCACGCGTGGGGGACGGGGGCGTGGGCGCCGCCCAGTGCCAGTCGCTGCTGGGTGGCATCCAGGGGTCATCGCTGCTGTAGGAGGCGGGCGGATTCCAAGGTGGAGGGGTCCATCCGTGGTCGTCGACCGGCGACGGCCGGAACTTGTGGTTCATGACCTCCGCCTCTCGAGTTGGGGCCAGGGTAGTGGTGCCCGGCGGCCTCCACCGACCCCAAGGGGGGTGTCAGATGCCGAACGCGGCCGGCGCCGCTGAGGGGGCCGGCGGCCGCCAAACGGTTTCTCACGCGTCGTCCTTTCTCGCCCACGAGTGGTTCTCGCGGCTGCCACCCACCATGGGGCGCTGAGATCAGGATTCGTTAAGGATCTCCCGTGTGTTTCCTGGCAGCCCGCTGAGAAGGGCCCGAAACTCGGAGCGGTTTCCCAGGACCGGCCGAGGAATCGCTGATGTGTGGGATCGACCCTTGGTAGGCCGGCTCGAATAGTTCGGGCCAGTCGACACCGGCGCCATCGGCGTCGCCAACGCACAAGGAGACCAACCACATGAGCCCTGTCCGCAAAGCCCTCATCGCCGCGGCGATGGCCGGCTCGACACTCACCGGCGGAGCCTTAGGCGCCGCATTGTTCGCCGGAGCCTCGGCGAGCGCCCAGACCACTCCGTCGACGACAGCTCCGGCCGCCACCACCCCGCCGGCCGCCAATCCGGCACCGGGCGGCACCTTCCATCCGAACGAGGATGCCACGCACGAGGCCGGCGAGAGCGCGGCACGAGAAGCTCAGGAGAACGCCGGCCAGAGGCCGACCATCCCCTGACCGATTCCCAGGGGTGGGCCCGGCCGCCGGCCGGTCCCACCCATAGGGGTTCCACAAGAAGTCTCATGGGAAGCACAGAAACCACTGATCACGTTCTCAGTTTCACCTCGTTGACTGGGTGAACCACCCTCCAGGAGCCTCCAATGACCACCTACCACTCACCGACCTCGGATACGGAACCCGACACCGCACCCCACTGGGTCCCGGCTCCGCCGCCGTGGGAGTCCGTCGAGGAGCCGGCGTGGGCCCCTCCGGCCGGTGTCGTCGATCCTTGGGCTCCGGGACCCCCGGGGGGCTGGCAGGTACCGCCGGCCGGGGTGTGGGGGTGGCAGCCGCCTCCGTCGTCACCGAATCCGCCACCCGCCGGTCCCGGCCAAGGTGACAAGCCCGACCAGGGGCGTATCGCCATCCTGATCGTCGCCATGCTCTTCGCCGCCCTGGTCGGCGCGGGGATCGGAAGTCGCATCCACCGCACGACCTCGGCGCTGCCGGCCTCGTCCACGCCCGCCGCCAACGCGCCAGGCTCCGGTGGCCTGACCCCGTCCTCCCCCCCGGCCTCATCGTCCTCGTCGGCGGGGACGGGTGCCGCGGCCCAGGCGTCAGCGATCGCGGCCAAGGTCGATCCGGCCATCGTCGATATCAACACCCAGCTCGGCTACCAGAACGGTGCCGGCGCCGGCACGGGCATGATCCTGACCTCGACAGGTGAGGTCCTCACCAACAATCACGTCATCGATGGCGCGACCAACATCTCGGTCACCGTCGTCGCCACCGGGAAGACCTATCCGGCGACGGTCGTAGGCACTGACAGGACCGAGGACATCGCCGTCATCCAGATCAAGGCCTCAGGTTTGAAGACCATTCAGACGTCCGGTTCGGTGGCCGCCGGCGACCCGATCGTCGCCATCGGCAACGCCGGCGGTGTCGGCGGTACCCCGGCGGTCGTCACCGGCAACGTGCAGGCCGTCGGCCAGACCATCACCGCAGCCGACATGGGCGGGGCCAACGCCGAGACCCTGAACGGTCTCATCCAGATCGACGCACCGATCCAGCCCGGCGACTCGGGTGGGCCACTGGTCAACACCTCAGGTCAGGTGGTCGGTATCGACACCGCCGCCTCGTCGTCCGGCCGGTTCCGCAACGGTGCGACAGTCGGATTCGCCATCCCCATCGACCACGCGCTGTCAATCGCCCATGAGATCGAGGCCGGCCACGCCAGCTCGACCATCCATATCGGCCTGACCGGCTTCATCGGCGTGTCCATCAGCCCCTCCACCACCGGGTCGGGGGCCCTGGTCAGCGGTGTCCAGTCCGGCTCACCCGCCGCCGGTGCCGGGCTGGTCGCAGGCGACACGATCACCTCGATCAACGGTCAGACCGTCGATTCGTCAACGTCGCTCTCGACGCTGACCAAGGTCCATCACCCCGGGGACAAGGTCTCCGTCGGCTGGACCACCGCCTCCGGTGCCGGCCGCAGCGCCACCGTCACCCTGGCCACCGGACCTGCCGACTGACCTCAGACCGGCGGGTGGCCTTAGAGTTCACCCGATCGTGATCTCCCTGTGACGGTGCCGTCGCCCATCCCGGGCAGCATCTCCCCCATGCCGGATGTGACTGTTCTCGAGCCTCGGGGGACGACACCGTCGCGCTCCACGTCCCGCGACGCCCTGGGCGCCGACATCAGGCGGCTGGGCGATCTGCTCGACCAGTCGATGGCCCGCCAGGAGGGCCCGGACCTGGTCGCCCTGGTCCGAAGGGTGCGGGCCCTGACCGAGCAGTCGATCGCCTCGACGTCCGGGTCGGTCGACGAGCTTCGGACCCTGCTGTTCGACCTGGACCTCCCGACGGCCATCCGTCTGGTCAGGGCCTTCTCGGCCTTCTCCCACCTGGCCAACGTGGCCGAACAGGTCCACCACGCCGACGACCTGGCCGACGTCAAACGCCACGGCTGGGGCCGGCTGCGACAGACGGTCGACCGCATCCTGGCCGAAGGCGTCCCGAAGGAGCTGCTCGACCGGATCGTCGGCCGGCTCGAGCTGCGGCCGGTGTTCACCGCCCATCCCACCGAAGCCGCCCGGCGGACGGTGCTGACCAAGCTCCGCCAGGTGGCGGATCTGCTGGAGGAGAGCGCCGCGTCTGACAGCCCGGCCGAGGCTGAGCGCGCCGATCGCCGCCTGGCCGAGGTCATCGACGCCTTCTGGCAGACGGACGAGCTGCGCCAGGGCAAGCTCGAACCCGGCGACGAGGCGGTCGCCGTGCTGTACCACCTCGACGAGCTGTACCGCCACGTGGTTCCCGACCTGCTCGAGGACCTCGATCGGGAGCTGTCCCGGCTGGGGGTCGAGCTCCCGGATGACGCCCGGCCGCTCCGGTTCGGGACCTGGGTGGGCGGCGACCGGGACGGCAACCCGAAGGTCACCGCGAAGGTGACCCTCGATGTGCTGCAGATCCAGCATGACCACGCCATCACGGTCCTCATTGCCATGGTCGACGAGCTGTTCGGCGTTCTGAGCAGCTCGACCCGGGTGGTCAACATCTCCCCGGCGCTGTCGGCCAGCCTCGAGCAGGACCGGCTGCTGCTGCCCGAGGTCTACGAGCGCCACTCCCGTTTCGCAGCCGAGGAGCCGTACCGGCTCAAGTCCGCGTACATCCGCCAGCGCCTGCTCAACACCGCTCGCCGGGTGGCTCCCGACGAGGCCCCCGAGCCTGGTCGCGACTACCGGGACCGGGCCGACGTACTCCACGACCTCCGGACCATGGAGACCTCGCTGCGCCAGAACCGGGGCGAACTGCTGGCCGAGGGCCCGCTCCGGCGCGCCATCCGCACCGCCGCCACCCTGGGCCTCGACATGGCGACCATGGACGTCCGCGAACACGCCGAGCGGCACCACGCCGTGCTGGGCACCCTATTCGACTGGATCGGCGACCTGCCCATCGCCTACTCGATGCTCGGGCCGGCCGAACGCACCAGCCTTTTGGCCCACGAGCTGGCCAGCCGGCGGCCCCTCATCGGGCCCACGGCGGTGTTCGAGGGCGACCAGGCCCGCACCATCGAGGCCTTCACCGCCATCCGCCAGGCGTTGGACCGCTTCGGGCCCGAGACGGTCGAGAGCTACATCATCTCCATGTGCCGGGGGCCCGAGGACGTGCTGGCCGCGGTCGTGCTGGCCCGGGAGGCCGGGCTGATCGACCTGCGGGGCGGGGTGGCCCGGATCGGCTTCGTGCCGCTGTTCGAGACGGTCGACGAGCTGCGCAAAGCCGGGGCCATCATGGACCAACTGCTGCACGAGCACTGGTACCGCCGGCTGGTGTCGCTCCGGGGTGACGTCCAGGAGGTGATGCTCGGGTACTCCGATTCCAACAAGCAGGCCGGCATCACCACGTCGCAGTGGGAGATCCACCGGGCCCAGCGGCAGCTGCGCGACGTGGCGAAACGCCACGGTCTGCTGCTGCGCCTCCAGCACGGGCGGGGCGGGACCGTCAGCCGGGGTGGCGGGCCCACCCACGAGGCCATCCTGGCCCAGCCGTTCGGCACCCTGGAGGGTCCGATCAAGGTCACCGAGCAGGGCGAGGTGATCGCGGCCAAGTACGGGCTGCCCCGGCTGGCCCGGCACAACCTCGAGCTGGCCATCGCGGCTGTCCTGGAGGCGTCGGTGCTGCACCGCGAGTCCCGGGTCCCTGAACCCGTGCTCGAGCATTGGGACGCGGTGATGGACGAGGTGTCCGAGGCGGCGTTGGTCCGCTACAAGGAGTTCGTCGAGAGCCCGGGACTGCTGCAGTACTTCCTGACCGCCACGCCGGTCGAGGAGCTCGGGGCCCTCAACATCGGTTCCCGGCCGTCCTCGCGGCCCGACGGTGAGCGGGGCCTGGGCAGCCTCCGGGCCATTCCATGGGTGTTCGGATGGAACCAGTCCCGCCAGATCATCCCCGGTTGGTTCGGGCTCGGGACCGGGCTGGCCACCGCCGGTGGCCGGGACTGGGGGGCCGACCTCCAGGGCATGTACCAGGAGTGGCATTTCTTCCGCACCTTCATCTCGAACATCGAGATGACGCTCGTCAAGACCGACATGGGCATCGCCGCGCACTATGTGGAGACGCTGGTCGATCCGGCCCACCGCCCCCTCTTCGAGGTGGTGCGTGACGAGTACCAGCGCACGACCGAGGAGATCCTCCGGCTGACCGACCAGAACACCCTCCTCGAGCGCCAACCCGAGCTCCGGAGCATGCTGGCGGCCCGCCAGGCCCACCTCGACCCGATCTGCTACCTCCAGATCGCCCTGCTCGACCGGCTGCGGGCGTCGAGCGACCCCGACCCCCTACTGCGGCGGGCCCTGCTGCTCACGGTGAACGGGATCGCCGCCGGCCTGCGCAACACCGGCTGATAGCCGGGCGTGCCCAAGGGGCAGCCGCCCGATCGAGTGGAGCACGAATGAGGGTGATGAGGGCCAACTTCGGCAAAATCACCCCCCCTCGTGCACCACTCGATTGTCGGGACGCCCGAATCCGCCAGCCAATACCACCAACAGACCAACCGAGTGGGCCGTCCGGGGCTCGAACCCGGCACCTTGGGATTAAAAGTCCCCTGCTCTACCCGATGAGCTAACGGCCCGCTGGCCGGCCATGGTAGGGGCTGATCAGGCGGCGGGGATATGGATCTGGTGGGTGCGGGCCGAGACCAGCACGACCACGAGGCCCAGGAAGGCCAGACCCGTGACGATCTCCACCGCCCGGCGCTGGGCCGGCGACGACCGCTCGCTGAGGGCGAACACGCCGCCGAAGATCAGTCCGGCGATCAGGCCGCCGACATGGGCCCGCCAGTCGATGGCCGGGTCCAGGAGCCCGAAGGCCAGGTTGATGGCGATGATCACGACGATCCCGCTGGTCTCGGCCCGACGGGACCGGGCGATGCAGAACCAGGCGCCGAAGACGCCGAAGATGGCACCCGACGCCCCGACGCCGGCGACGTTGATGGGCCCCAGCACGTAGCTGAGGACCGAGCCGCCCAGGGCGGAGAGCAGGTACAGGGCCAGGAACCGGCGGCGCCCCATGACCTCCTCGACCGGCGGGCCGAGGATGGCCAGGGCGAACATGTTGAACAGGATGTGGAGGAAGTTGGCATGCAGGAAGGCGGCCGTCAGCATCCGGTAGGTCTGGCCCCTGGCCACCTCCGACGGGATCTGGGCGTACATGGCCTGCCAGATGGGGTGGGCGTTGGTGAGGAGGAAGACGACGACATTGACGGCGATGAGCGCCCTGACCACCGGCGTCAGGCCGCGCGTGCGGTCGCCCGGGTTCCATCGGACCGGTCGGACCTGAGAGTGGCCCTCGCCGACACAGGTCGGGCAGTGATGCCCGACGGCGGCCTCGACCATGCAGTCCCCGCAGATGGGGCGGCCACAGCGGGTGCACTGAGCCCCGGTCAGGCGGTCGGCATGGCGATAGCAGGCCAACCGGTCGGGGACCTCAGGAAGCGATGTCACATACTCCATGCTGCCGGACGGTGGCGGGTTTGCGGCGGCGGGTCAGCCGTTCCAGTGCTCGACGACGGCGGTCTCGTGCTCCCAGCCGAGCTCGCTCACCGAGGCGGTGCCCAGGGCCAGCCACCGACCGGCGGCCGCCTCGGTCCCCAGCCAGCGGGCGGCCAGTACCCGGAGGATGTGGCCGTGGGACACCGCGACCGAGGTGGATCCCGGCGGGCAGCTCCGCACCCTCCCGATCACTCGGTCGGCGCGGGCCGCCACCTCGTCGAGGGTCTCGCCACCGGGCCACGGACCCCTCCAGATCGTCCAGCCGGGGGCGGTCACGCGGATCTCCTCCGTCGTCAGGCCCTCGAGGTCGCCGTAGTCCCACTCGAGCAGGTCGGGTTCGAGCGCCGCCCCGGTCAGCCCGGCCAGCTCCGCGGTGCGCACTGCCCGGCGCAGCGGGCTGGTCAGCACCAGTGAGAACATGTGGCCCGCCAGGCGGGATCGCAGGGCCCGGGCCCGGGCCTCCCCCTCCTCGGTCAGCGGGATGTCCGTACGGCCGGTGTGCCGGCCGCTGGCGCTCCATGTGGTCTGGCCATGGCGGACCAGCAGCAGACGCGGGCCGGCGATATCGGACATACCGGGCAGTATTGGCCAAGGCCCCAAGTTTCGCACGTGTGACAAAGGGGAACAGTGGCCCGTGTGACCTTTCGGCTCGCAGGCAGGTGGTGAACGCCCACGATCGTGTGGACGTCACCGGCTCCCGCTGCCATTCGACCGCACTGCCCGCTTCAGACCTGAGCGCTCGGCGTGCTCGGGACTTCGTCGCGGCTGCGTTTGACGATTCCCCGTGCCATGATCCGACCGTCCAGGAACGACTGGCCCTGGTCACCAGCGAGTTGGTCACCAACGCCGTCGTTCACACCGGGACCGCCGTCGAGCTCAGGATCACCATCGGCCGGTACTCGGTCTACCTCGAAGTTCTGGACGGCGGCAGCGATCGGCCCATTCGCCGGCCGCCGGCGCTCAGTGACCTGTCGGGGCGGGGAATGATCCTGGTCGATGCCATGGTGGACGACTGGGGCGTGCGAGACCTCGACATGGGCCGCGGGAAGATGGTCTGGGTCCGGGTCGACGCCGCGTAGCCGGCCCGCACCGGGCCACCGGTCGATGGGCCGGGGAACCGGTCACCGGGACCGGCCCCCCTTTTCCCACCCTGTTGCTACGCCGGCTTGCCGAGATCGGAGATCTTCACCAGGCTGTACTTGTCGGCCGTGGCCTTCGTGACGATGATGGCGTCGGAGTCCGTCGCCGGCGACGCGTCGAGGGCGGTCAGGCCCTTCGGCGTGAGCAGCCCCTGCAGCTTGGTGACGCTCTGGTCCACCGGCAGGCTGCCGATGGACTTGTCGAGGAACGTCAGGTAGTTGCCCAGGTACTCGGGGACCAGGTCGATGGCGCCGCTGGCCAGCGCGGGCGCCAGGATCTCCCGGTTCGACAGTGGCGGCTGGAGCTTGACGGAGTAGCCGGCGGCCTTCAATACGTCGGCGTAGATGTTGGCCATGGTCTGGTTCTCGGAGAATGTCACCGAGCCGACGGTGATCGACGCCTTGGTGCCCGGCGTCGGCGCGCCGGCCAGCGACTTCTGCTGTACGTACGCCTTGGCCGCGTCGGCCGGATCCTGGTGATTGACCTGGACCTGGGTGTCGAGTTGCAGCAGGTCGTCCTGGGTCAGGGTGCTCGACACCTTGTTGAGCAGGGTCTTGACCTCGTCAGTGGCCTTGGTGGTGCGGATGATCGGGATGATGTTGCCGGCCTGCTGGAACGACTTGTCGTCCTGCAGGATCACCCAGTGGTTCTGCAGGATCGACGGGTCGGAGGAGTCGAGCCGGACCACCTGGACCTGGCCGGACGCCAGGGCGGCCACGCTGATGGGCCCGACCTCGTCGAGCGGCTTGAAGGTCTTGAAGTGCAGGCCGTAGATCTGTTCGAGCCCTTGCAGGCACGTGATCCGGGTGGCGCACTCGGGTGGGCCCCCGAGGACCAGTTGGCTGGCCACGGTGCCCGCTGAGGCCGCCTTGGTTGTCGCAGTGCTGGTAGAGCCACCACCCGAGCTGCAGGCCGCTGCGAACGTCGCAGCGGCCAGCAGAGTCGCCCCGATGGCCCCTCCACGGTGAAACCGCATGGGTCATTCCTCTCTGTCAGGTTTGGTATAACCGTGAGAGGTTGTCACACCTGGGCCGGTTCGTGGGCGGTGGTCGTAGCCGCGCCGGGCAATACCGAGACCTTGCGGGCCACCCGTTCATCAATCCGGAGGCCGGCCGGGGTGACCTGGCGCTGCAGGGCCGCCAGGCCCACTTCGGTGACGAAGGCCAGGACGGCCACGATCAGGGCGCCGGAGAAGATCAGCACGTTGTCCTGCTGGCCGATGCCGTCGACGATGTACCGGCCGACGCCTCCCCACGCCACCTCCGCCCCCAGCGTGGCGGTGGCGACCGCCTGGACGCTGGCGGTGCGGATCCCGGCGAATATCAGCGGCACCGCGGAGGGGAACTCGACCCGGCTCAGCACCTGCCACCCCGTCATCCCCATCCCGACCGCCGCCTCCTTGACATCGGGATCGACCTGGCGGATGGCAGTGAAGGCATTGGTGAGGATCGGCGGGACGGACAGGGCCCACAGGGCCAGGAAGATCGGGACCGGTCCGAAGCCGAACACCTCGAAGCCGAGCACCAGCAGCGCGAACGACGGGATGGCCCGGCCGGCGTTGGCGATGGCGATGGCCGCGTTGCCGCCCTTGCCGATGTGCCCCAGCCACAGGGCGATCGGGAGCGCCACGGCCACGGCTACCGCCACCGAAACCGCCGAGATGGTCATGTGCTGGCCGACCCGATGGGGGATGCCATCGGTACCGTGCCAGTGCGAGGCGGTGGTGAACCAGCCGAAGACCTTGCCGAAGAAGCTCACGGGCTGCGCTTCCTGACCCACGGGGTGATCACCGTCTGGAACCCGAGCAGCGTGGCGTCGGCCACGATGGCCAGCATCACCGACAGCGCGGCGCCCACGACGGTCTTGGTGCGGAAGCTGTTGGTCAGGCCGTCGAGGATCAGCTGACCGAGCCCGCCGACGCCGATCAGGGCGGTGATGGTCACCAGGCCGATGGTGGTCACGGTGGCGATCCGAACGCCCGCCATGATCGCCGGGACGGCCAGCGGCAGCTCGATGCGAAGGAACTGACGGGTGGGCGTGAGCCCCATGCCCCGGGCCGCCTCGAGGACATCGCTCGGGACGGACCGCAGCCCGGCCAGCGCGTTGCGGACGAGGATCAGGAGGGTGTAGCCGACCAGGGCGATCTCGGCGGTCGTCGTGCCCAGCCCGGTGATGGGGATCAGGAAGCCCAGCAGGGCCAGGGACGGGACGGTGTACAGCGCGCCGGTGATGCCGAGGATGGGTGCTTCCACCCGGCGGAAGCGGTAGGCCAGGACGGCCAGCGGCAGGGCGATGGCCAGGCCGATGCCGACGGCCAGGGCGGTCAGGACGACGTGCTGCCAGACGTCGTGGCGGATGATGGCCAGGTGGTGGCCCACCCACGTCCAGTCGATCCAGGGCTGAGACAGCGCGACCAACGCGGGAGCCGGCGCCGACACGAGGGCGAGCGTAGCGGCCCGCGCCGCGGCCGGCGTTGTGGACCCGTGGTGCGGGGGCGGCACGGCGGCGGCGGCCGGGAGTCGGGTCGTGGAGAGCACACCGGGAGAGGGCGTGGCACCGCGGCCCGGTACGGCGTCGCGGCCGCGGTGCCGCCTACGCTGCCCGTGTGACCATCCGGGTGGTGCTGGCCGAGGACCACTACCTGGTCCGCGAGGGCATCAGACGGCTGATCGAGAGCATCCCCGACCTCGAGCTGGTGGCGGTGTGCCAGGACCTGACATCGCTGATCAAGGCCATCGAGGAGGAGCGGCCGGACGTGGTGCTCACCGACATCCGCATGCCGCCGACCAAGACCGACGAAGGCATCCAGGCGGCCAAGCGGATGCGGGAGGTCAACCCGCAGGCCGGCGTGGTGGTCCTCAGCCAGTATGCGGATCCCGAATATGCCATCGCATTCCTCAGCGAAGGTTCGCGGGGCCGGGGCTACCTCCTGAAGGAGCGGGTGTCCGATGTCGAGCAGCTGGTTGCCGCCATCCGCGAGGTGGCCCGCGGCGGATCGGTCATCGACCCGCGGGTCGTGGACGGGCTGGTGGCGGCCCGGTCGAAGGCCGCCGAATCGCCGTTGCGCCAGTTGACCCCACGAGAGACCGAGATCCTGGCGGCCATGGCGCAGGGCAAGAACAACGCCGGCATCGCGGACGTTCTCGTCCTGTCCGAACGGGCGGTGGAGAAGCACATCAACTCCATTTTCGCCAAGCTCAACCTGTCGGAAGAGAGCGATGTACACCGCCGGGTCAAGGCGGTGCTCCTCTTCCTGTCGGCGAGGGGAAGTTAGCCACCCTCCGCGGGTGGTGGCAGCACCGTAGGAGAACGTCATTCGGCGTGGAAGGATGACCGCAGTGGAGGATGGAACAGTTTCCGTGCTGGTGGTGGATGACCAGTCGCCGTTCCGGCTGGCCGCCAAGTCGGTGGTGCGGATGACCCCGGGCTTCGAGTTGTCGGGTGAGGCGGCCAGCGGCGAGGAGGCGCTCGACAAGGTCGACGTGCTGCACCCCGACCTGGTGCTGATGGACATCAACATGCCGGGCATCAACGGCATCGAATCCACCCGGCGGCTGATGGCCATCCATCCCGGGCTGAAGGTGATCCTGCTGTCGACCTATGCCGCCGACGAACTGCCGCCCGGCGCCAACGACTGCGGCGCCGCGGGGTACGTCAACAAGGATGAGTTCGGCTCCCAGGTCCTGCAGGACATGTGGGCGGCCAAGCCGGGCTGACCGTCACGTCTAAGGGGCAGTCGCTCCCGCCAGCGGGATGCGGCCGCTGATCCTGGTCCCTTCGCCGGGTGCCGACGTCAATGAGAACACCCCGCCGATGGCACCCACGCGGTCGCCCATGTTGACGAAGCCGTGCCCCGACGCCGCCGGGGAGGCGGTGGCGAAGCCGACGCCGTCGTCGGTGACCTCGAAGAGCAGGGCGTCCGCCTCCTCCCAGACCCGGATCCGGGCGGTGGCCCCCGGGCCGGCGTGCTTCGCGGCGTTCTGCAGCGCTTCGAGGCAGCAGAAGTAGACGGCGGCTTCGACTTCGGGGAGGTAGCGCCTGATGTCGTCGCAGACCACATCGGCCGGCAGGGCGGCTCGGCCGCACGCCGCACTCAACGCCGCGGCGAGACCGCGGTCCATGAGCAGCGGCGGGTAGATACCGTGGGCCAGGTCCCGCAGTTCCTGGACTGCGTCGCCGATGTCATGCGACAGCTGGTCCAGCAGCTCCTTGACCCCGTCGGGATCAACATCGGACAGCTGCCGGGCCAGCCGGAGGTTGACGGCCAGGGCGACCAGGTGTTGCTGGGCGCCATCGTGGAGGTTGCGCTCGATCTGGCGGCGGGCGGCATCCGACGCGGCCACGATGCGGGCCCGGGAGGCCCGCAATTCCTCGGCCTGGCGCTTGACCTCCTCCAGGGAAGCCTGGAGGGCCGAGTCGAGTTGGAGATTGTGCAGGGCCAGCCCGAGTTGCCGGGCCAGCTCGGCCAGGACGGTGTCGTCGTCGGCTCCGAAGTTGTCGCCGGCTTCTGGTCGTACGGCGACGATCAGGCCGAGCAGCCGTCCCGAGTGGTTGATGGGCGCCACCCGGATCATGGCCCGTTCCCGCCCGGCGAGCAGTTGCGGGAGCCAGATGGCCAGCCACGCCTGGCCCGAGACACCCGCCCGGGTCACCACCGTCTCCTCATCGTGGTTGAGCGACAATCGGGCCAGCGGAGCATCGGGGACCGAAACC
The DNA here is from genome assembly GCA_963792645.1 of uncultured Actinomycetota bacterium. Lineage (GTDB taxonomy): Bacteria > Actinomycetota > Acidimicrobiia > Acidimicrobiales > Palsa-688 > CAWBWS01. The sequence continues at coordinate 185,552 of CAWBWS010000004.1, read as the reverse complement.
GCCCGCTCCAGCCGCCCCTCGGCCCCAGTCCACACCTCGGCGGTCTGCAGGGCCAGGGTCTTGCACAGGGATTCGGCCACCTGGAGCAGGAGCTCGTCCATGGGGATGGCCCGGGAGAGGCGGGTGCCGAAGGTGCGCAGCACCTGATCGGGCGCCTCCCGCTCGCCGTAGACCAGGCGGTTGGCGAAACGACCGAGGCGCTCCCGGGCCGGCACGTACAGGAGGGCGGCCACCGCGGCGGCCGCCATCGAGAGCACCAGCAGCGAGCGTTCCTGCTGGGTCGGCACCCGACCCAGCCCGACCACGACCACCAGGTAGACGGCCACCACCACCCCGGTCAGTCCGAGAACGGACACGGTGGAGACGAGCAGCCGGTCGATGTGCGAGATCACGCTCTTGACCGACCCGACGACGAGCGCCACCGGCAGCGGGATGGTGGCCGCGGCGACGATCACCGCCCCGTGGGCCGGCCATCCGGAGAGCACCCGGATGGCGACCGCGACCACCGCCACCTCGCAACCCACGGCGACCGCCCAGCCGAACCACTGCATCCGCTGCCGTTCGACACCGTGGGACCCCCGGTAGCGGTGGTTGGCCCCCCCGAATCCGGCGGCCGCGGCCAGCAACGCCTCGATGGCGACCAGCCACAGCGGGAACGACGGGCGTTGGGTCCACAGCGCCAAACCGATGGCGGCGCCGGACACATAGCCCAGGGCGATAGCCGATCGGGCCACCCGGCACGCTCCGTCGGGCAGGCCGAGCAGCACGTGCATGGCCACGACAGGTAGCAGGGCCACGGCCAGCGGCCGGGTCAGCTGCGCCAAGGTCACCGCGGACGACGACAGAGCCATGCCACTTCCGTGGGCCTGCAGCGCGGCACCGGCCAGGCTGGCGACTCCGCCCAGCACGGTGCCGGCCAGCACCAGCGGCCCGAGCCGTTCCGACGGCCGGCGGATGGTGACGGTCAGGCCCACCACCGCCCAGGCCACGACCAGCGCGGCTCGGACGATCTCGCCCGATGGGCCGGGGGCGTGTCGGGCCAGCACCGCGCCCCACACAGAGAGGCCGGCGCCGGCGCCGGCGGCCAGCCCGGCGGCCGGATTGGTCCACGCCCGGGAGCGGACCGCGGCCACCCGGGGCCGCGTCGGCTGGGTCAGGTCGAGACTGGTCAACGGTCCTCAGCTCACGCAGGCGGCGCGTCGCCCGGGCCCGGGCCCGCCGCACCCGGGCCTGCCGCGCCGCCCGCGCCCGTTGCCGGACCCGTGGCCGGAGCGACTGCCCCGCCGGCCGGGCCGCCCGCCCCCGCCTCGTCGACGATCCGCCCGTCCCGCATGCGCACGATGCGGGTGGCGGCGGCCGCCACCTTCTCGTCGTGGGTCACCAGCATGATGGCCTGACCGCCGCCGTGCAGCCGGCGGAACAGCTCGAGGACCTCGAGACCGCCCTCGGAATCGAGGGCGCCAGTCGGCTCGTCGGCCAGCAGCAGCGTGGGTTGATTGGCCAGCGCCCGGGCGATGGCCAGGCGCTGGCGCTGGCCGCCGGAGAGGACGCCGGGCGCGTTGCGGGCCTTGTCGCCCAACCCCAGCAGGTCCAGGAGGTCGCGGGCGTGGCTCTCGGCCTGCTTGCGCGGGGTGCCGGCGATGATCGCCGGCAGGGTCACGTTCTCCAGGGCGCTCATCCCCTCGAGCAGGTTGAAGAACTGGAACACGATGCCGATGTGGCGTCGTCGCATCCGGGCCAGCTGGTTCTCGTCCTTGTCGCTGAGCAGTTCGCCGGCGACAATGATCCGGCCCTCGGTCGGTGTGTCGAGCCCGGCCACCAGGTTGAGCAGCGTCGACTTGCCGCAGCCCGAGGGCCCCATGATGGCCACGAACTCGCCCTTGGCCATGGTCAGGTCGACGCCCCGCAGGGCGCGAACCGGTGCCCCCTCGGCCTCGTAGGTCTTGCGGACGCCGGTGACGTCCAGCACGTCGACGGGCGCTTCAGCCGCCGGCGCCACCGGTTGCTCGACGGAAACGGACTGCATCGTCATACTCGCTCCCTTGCGTCGCTCGATTGACGGGGTGCCCCGGCGGCCATCCGGTACGCCGTGACCGGGGTGTGGCGACCCTTGACCAGGGCCGGCTCGAGTCGCTCGGCGTCGACCGGTTGCCGCAGGGCGGCGTACGTGGGTTCGCTCAGGACGGTCTCGCCCCCCTCCGCCCACTGCTGCAAGCGCTGGCTCAGGTTAACCGTGTCCCCCACGATTGTGTACTCCAGCCGTTCCACCGAGCCCAGCAGCGCCCCGACCACCGGTCCGGTGGAGAGCCCGATGCCCAGATGGAACGGCGGGAGCTCCTCCCGCAACCACAGGTCGTTGACCGCCTGCTGCGCGGCATGCATGGCCAGCGCGGCATCGAGCGCCCGATCGGCATGGTCGTCCTGAGCCACGGGAGCGCCGAAGACGGCCATCACCGCGTCGCCGACGAACTGCATCACCGTGCCACCGGCGGCCAGGATGGCCCCGTTCATCTCGGCCCGGTGGTCGTTGAGCTGATGGGCCAGGGTCACCGGCTTGGCCATCTCGGCGATCGACGAGTACCCCCGGATGTCCGACATCAGCACGGTGACGACCAGCTCCTCGGTCTGCCCGATCCGACCGCCGGCCCGGCGCACCACCTCGGCCACTCCGCCCGGCAACAGGCGGCTCAGCGACTCGCCCTGCTCCTCCCGATCGACGATGGCCTGGTGCAGCATGCGCAATCGTCGCAGCGAGCTGCCGGCGCCGCTGCTGGCTTCGTGGGCGAGGGTGAGGAACAGCTTCTCGACCGCCGACGCGACATCGGCGGCCGTGGTGTGCTGGGCCACGGCGATGGCCTTGATGGGCTTGCCCTCGGCGACCATGCGCAGCAGCTCCTCCTCGGCTGCGGACAGCCCGCCCGTGCTGGAGACCGGTTCCACCAGCGACTGGACGATCCTCGGGTCGAGCATCGAGCCCCCGGTCGCCACCGCCCGCACCGCCTGCGCCAGCTCGTCACCCTCGGCCACCCGGTCCTTCAGGAGGTAGGCGCAGCCGGCCGCCCCCTCACTGAGCAGCGAGATGGCGTACTCGGGGTCGTCGTACTGGGAGAGGATCACGATCCCTGTGCCCGGGTGACGCTTACGGATCTCGATGGCCGCTTCGATCCCCTCCCGCTGGAACGTCGGCGGCATCCGCACATCGGTCACCAGCACATGGGGGGCGGCGGCCTCGGCGCCGGCCACCAGCTCGTCGTAGTCGCCGGCCACGCCGACGACCTCCAGGTCGGGCTGGAAGCCGAGCAGCGCCCGTACGCCGGCCCGGACGATCAGGTTGTCGTCGGCCAGGAAGACCGTGATGCGCGCATCCACGCCTCCATTGGGCCATCCGGACGGCATCGGGGCAAGGGGGCTAGCACCCCTCTCGGCGGGAGGCCAGCGCGCCCGACAGACACATGGTGCTCCCCTGGGAGCGGCGCGGGGGGCGCCATACGGTTGCGCCAAGGAACAAGGGGAGGAGCACACACGGTGCGCTATGAATCGTCGATCACGTCGCTGTCATGGATCCCGTCAGAAGCCATCACGGGATTGACCAAGCTGCCGTTCGAGACGGGGGTGACACACTACGACGCGCCGCCCCCCGACCAGATCGGCGATCTGGACGAGTTGGCCGCCGCCGACCGGTACCGCTTCGCCAACGAGCTGCGGGCCTATGTCGAAGTGGTCGGCGGCCGGATCGTCGCGGCCGGCCATCTCGGGCGCGGCCATATCGGGTCGACGACGGTCCGGGTGGGGCCCAAGGCCATTGTCTTCCCGGCCGTCCTTTTTCCCGACCTCCAAACACCACCCGAGATCACCCCCTCGTCCGCCCGTTTCGTGCAGACGGCCGGGGGCCGGGCCGGGATCCCGGGGCCCCGCCGGGTGCGCCGCAAGCCGTTCTTCCAGATCTCGGCGCCCACGGTGTGGTCAACGCTGGCGCTCACCATCCACGCCGACGGCTCGTCGGAGTTCGAGGTCATCGGCGCCAGCCGTTTTCCCCGGCACTGGATGTACGACGACTCCGGCCGGCTGGTGGCCAAGAGCGCCATGACGGACTTCAGCCAGTGGTACCGGCGGGCGTTCGGGCCGCACACGCCGTGGGGCGACGAGGAGACGCCGGCGCTGGTGACGGTGGCCGAGACGGCGCTGGAACGCCAGCTGTCGTCGACGATCATGCGCAGCGGCAAGAAGCCCAAGGTCGGCGAGCTGGCCAAGGGCCGGAACCTGGTCGAGCAGGGCCAGACCGACGACGCCCTGTACCTTCTGCTCAACGGGATCCTCGCCGTGCTGGTTGATGGGGAAAAAGTCGCAGAGGTCGGGCCGGGAGCGATTCTGGGCGAACGGGCCATTCTCGAAGGGGGGAGACGCACCGCGACGTTGGAGGCGGTAACACCGGTACGGTTCGCCAAGGCGGACGCCCGCGACATCGACCGCTCGGCCCTGGCCGAGGTGGCCGGCGGACACCGGCGGGAAGAGAAGAAGAGGCGAACCGGTGTATGAGGGTTTTCGTCTGCGGCGTCCGAGGGTCGACGCCGGCCCCCGGTCCGGAGTTCATCCGATACGGGGGCCACACCTCATGTGTGGCCATTGGGGCTGATGCCGACGAATACCCGCGCCTGGTGCTCGACGCCGGCACCGGCCTGCAACGGGTGTCCCGCCTGCTCGACGGCCACCCGTTCCGCGGCACCATCCTGCTCGGCCATCTGCACTGGGACCACACCCATGGGTTGCCGTTCTTCGCCGCCGGTGACCGGGAGGGCAGCGACGTGACCGTCCTGCTGCCGGCCCAGGAAGGCGACGCCGACGCCGAGGAGGTGCTGGCCCGGGTCATGTCGCCGCCCCATTTCCCGATCCGGCCGAGCGAACTGCGGGGCAGCTGGCGGTTCGGGAGCCTGGAGCCCGGCTCGCACCTCATCGAGGGTTTTGAGGTGGTGGCGCTCGACATACCCCACAAGGGCGGCCGCACGTTCGGCTTCCGGGTGACCGACCGATCCGGCGCGGCGGTGGCGTACCTGTCCGATCACAGTCCCTTGTCCGTCGGGCCGGGGCCGGACGGCGTGGGGGAGTACCACCCGGCCGCCCGGTCGCTGGCGTGCGGGGTCGACCTGCTGATCCACGACGCCCAGCACACGGCAGCCGAACTGGTGACCAAGGCGCCGTTCGGGCACTCGGCCGATGACTACGCGGTGGGACTGGGAGAGGCGTGCGGGGTGGGCCGGGTGCTGCTGTTCCACCATGACCCGCCGCGGACCGACGACCAGCTGGATGCCATGGTGGCCCGTCACCGCGAGGCTCCGGTCGAGGTGGCGGCAGCCACGGAGGGAACCGTCTTCGAACTGCGACACGACGGTGGCCGTAGTGCCTGATCCCCGAACCCATACCTGCAACGTGCTGGTGATCGGATCTGGTGCCGCCGGTCTCCGGGCCGCCATCGCCGCCCACCTGGGGGGCCGCGAGGTGGTGGTGATCGGTAAGCGGTCCCGACTGGACGCCCATACTGTGTTGGCGTCGGGCGGGATCAACGCCGCGCTCGGGACCCGCGATCCGGAGGACTCCTGGCAGCAGCACTTCGCCGACACCGTGAGCGAGGGTTACCTCATCGGGGATCCCCGCATGGTGGAAGTGGTCGTACGGGAAGCGCCGGCCGCCATCGAGGAGCTGGCCGGGTGGGGTTGCCCGTTCGCCCGTCTGGAAGATGGGCGGCTCGACCAGCGCTTCTTCGGCGCCCACCGCTGGCGCCGGACATGTTACGCCGGCGACTACTCCGGCCGGGCCATCCTGCATACCTTGGCGGCCAAGGTTGGGGCACTCGGCATCCCCGTCGTCGCCGAGCAGTACGTCTCGCGCCTGCTGGTGGCCGACGGCGGCTGCTTCGGGGCGCTGGCCTTCGACCTCCACACCGGCGAGTGCACGGCGTTCATCGCTGACGCGGTCGTTTTGTGCGGCGGGGGCCACACCCGGATCTGGCGCCGCAGCTCGTCGCGGCGCGACGAGAACTTCGGGGAGGGCATCGGGCTCGGTCTGGTGGCCGGATGCCGGGTCATGGACATGGAGCTGGTCCAGTTCCACCCCACGGGGATGGTGGCGCCGGAGGAGGCGGCGGGGACACTGGTGACCGAGGCGGTTCGTGGCGAGGGGGGACACCTGCTCAACGCGTCCGGCGAGCGGTTCATGGCCAGCTACGACGCCGAGCGCATGGAGTTGAGCACCCGTGACCGGGTCGCCCTGGCCTGCTACACCGAGATCATCGAGGGGCGGGGCGGGCCCCACGACGGCGTCTTCCTCGATATCAGTCATCTCGGCAAGGACCGCATCGTCGACAAGCTGCCCCGCATGTACCGGCAATTCATCGAGTACCAGATGCTGGACATCTCCCGCCGGCCGATGGAGGTGGCGCCGACCGCCCACTACTCGATGGGCGGCCTGGTGGTCGACCCCGACACCCATGCCACCGACACCACCGGCCTGTACGCCGCCGGCGAGTGCACCGCCGGCCTGCACGGGGCCAACCGCCTGGGCGGCAACTCGCTGACCGAGACCATCGTCTACGGCAAGCGGGCCGGCGAGGCGGCGGCGGCGTTCTCCGCCGGCAGCGATGTCGCCATCCATCCCCGGCGGGTGGTGCGCGAGGCGTCCGACGAGATCGACCGCCTCATCGGTCCGGGCACCGAGCTCGCCCGCCCGATGCAACGGGCACTGCGGGACCTGATGTGGCAGCACTGCGGTGTGGTGCGGCACGAAGCCGGGCTGGTCGGGGGGCTGAGTGAGCTGGATCAGATCCGGGATGTGGTCGGTGAGGTCGACGTCCGACCGAGCGCCGAGGGTTGGTCGGACCTGGCCCAGGTGCTCGATCTGCGGGCCGGCCTGGTGGTGGCGGAAGCCACCATGCGAGGGGCGCTGTCCCGCCGGGAGTCGCGGGGCGGCCACAGCCGCACCGACTTCCCTGAGCTGGACCCCGCGCTACAGGTCAACTTCCACTGCCGGCTCGACGAGTCCGGGCGGGTGAGCGAGGTGTGGAGTGAACCGGTGCCCGCCATGCGGGCCGAGCTGGCCGCGGTGGTCGAAGAGACCGGGGCCGTGGATAGGACCGGGCGGCTGCTCGAGTGATGCCGGCCGTCATCGTCGCTCCGCTACGGGCCGTGGGCGGGTAGGGATCCCGTGGCTGCCATCTGGGTCCGGCTGCGGGCCGACCTGCGGGCCCGCTGGCTGTCCTGGCTCGCCCTGGGTTTGCTGATCGGCGTGCTGGCCTCGGTCGTGATCGCCGCCGCGGCCGGGGCCCGGCGCACCGACTCGGCGTACCCGCGCCTGGTGGCGGCCAGCAATCAGGCCGATGAGCTGGTCTTCGACTCCACGCCCAACCCGCAGCTCCCGACCATCGATGGAGCCAAGGTCGAGGCTCTGCCCGAGGTCAGCCGAAGTGGTCACCTACGCGCCTTCTCCACCGTGGACCAGGGCGTCCTCGCCTTCGGCAGCCCATCCGGCGACGCGTACATGGCGTCGGGTGGCATCAACCGGGCCCATGTGCGCTCGGGACGAGCCTTCGATCCCGGCAATCCGGGCGAAGTGATGATCGACTACTCGCTGGCCGACCAGAACCACCTCGGCGCCGGCGACACCCTGACGTTGCACTTCGCACCGCCCGTGGCGGACGGCCCAGTATCGGTCGCCGATTTGAACGGGAAGCCGATGGAAGTCTCATTCCGGGTCGCCGGGGTGGTAGCCACACCCGGCCAGTTCCCTCCGGTGAGTGGCTTCTACTTCTCGGGCCCCGCCGCCTACCTGACGCCCGCATTCGTCCGGGCCCATACCGGCGGCATCTCCTCGTATCAGGTCAGCGTGGTGCAGCTCCGGCACGGCCGGGCCGACGAGACCGCCTTCCTCGCCGGCGTGCGCAACCTCGGCGGTCCCGACTTCCAACCGATCGTATTGCCCCTCGCTGTGCTCGGCGCGGCGACTCAGCACAACCTCCACCTCCAGGCCGTCGCCCTGTGGTTGCTGGCCTGCCTGCTGTCAATCGTGATCCTGCTCGTGATCGTCCAGCTGCTGACCCGCCAGGCCGCACTGGAGAGCACCGACTGGACAGTCCTGTGGGCCATGGGCCTGACCCGTACCCAGCTGGTCGCGCTCGGCCTGGGCCGAACCCTCTGGATCGCCGTCCCGGCCGGGGTCAGCGCGGTCGCGGGAGCGATCGTGCTGTCGCCCCTGGCGCCCATCGGCCTGGCGGCCAAAGCCGAGATCCATCCCGGCATCGCGTTCGACGCCTCCGCGCTCCTGATCGGCGGCTCGGTGGTGCTCGCCGTCATGCTCGCCGTCTCGGCGTGGCCGATCTGGCGGGCCGCCGTGCACGCCAGCCAGAGTCTCACCGCGGGTGAACTGGAGGCCCGGGAGCGGTCTTCGGCCCTGGCCCAGCGCATCGGCCGCTCGGCGCTCCCGGTCACATTGACGACCGGCGCGCGTATGGCGCTCGAGCCGGGACGGGGGCGCACCGCGGTTCCGGTCCGCTCTACGGTGGTCGGCGCCACAATAGGCATCGTGGCGCTGACCGGCGCGGTGACGTTCGGCGCCAGCCTGCACCACCTGATCCGCACACCTCGGCTGTACGGCGTCAGCTGGCACGCGTTGATCCAGAATGACAACGGCCCGGCCGCGTCTGCCCTGGCCCTGCCCGTCCTCCAGGGCGACCAGGAAGTCGAGGCCTACAGCTGGCTCGAGACCAACACCCAGGGCAAGGTCGGGTCGCTCGATGTGGAAATGCAGGTGATCGAGCCGCTTCAGGGCAGCTTGGTCCCCGGCATCCTGGCCGGGCGGGCTCCGGTCGCCGACGACGAGATCGCGCTCGGCGCCACCACCATGCGCCGGTTGCACACCCACATCGGCGGCACGATCGGTGCCAGCGCCATCGGCGCGTCGTCGCCGCTTCTCCCGGCCCGTGTCGTCGGTCGGGCGGTGCTGGTGCCAGGCGAGGCGACCGGCCACCTGGGGGAGGGTGCGGTGATCACCCCCGGGGGTCTGGTGCATTTCGCGTCCGGGGCCACCACCACCCCACCGTTCGTGCTGGCCGTGAAGTTCCGGGCCGGCATCAACGTGGCGGCGGCCGCCAAGTCGCTCGGCGATCAACTCGTCAAGGTCGACGGCGGCTTCGACGGCAACGTCAGTGCCCCTTCGCCACCCACCGATCTGGTCGACTTCGGCCATGTCAGCTACCTGCCATTCGCGCTCGGCGGGATCCTGGCCGGGCTGGCGGTCCTGACCCTCGGCCACCTCCTCTTCACGTCCATCCGGCGCCGGCGGCGCGACCTGGCCATCATGAAGACGCTGGGTTTCGTTCGAAGCCAGGTCGGCCGGACCGTCGCGTGGCAGGCCACCACCCTGATGGCAGTCGCCCAAATCGTCGGCGTGCCACTAGGTATCGTCGCCGGACGGGTGGCCTGGGATCTGCTCGCCCACCAACTCGGCGTGCTCCCCGAGCCCGCCATACCCGTGGCCCTGATCGCGCTCGTGATTCCCGCCATGTTGGCCATGGCCAATCTGATCGCGGCGGGGCCGGCGGCGCTCGCGGCGCGCACCCGGCCTGCCCTCGTACTGCGGTCGGAGTGACGGCCGCGGCGGTGGTGTTCCCACGACTGAGGGGGTCGTGGGGACACCCTTGGCCCACCGCCGCGACCGTGGCTAAATAGCCTGAATGGGAGGGGTGGCGGCTCGGGTCCGGACGGGGTTGCGCAGTCGCCGGCGGGCCGCGCTGCTGATGGTGCTCGTCATCGGTGTGGCGGGCGGGGCCACGCTCACCGCCCTGGCGGGCGCTCGGCGGGCCGATACGGCGATCGACCGCTTTGTCTCCTATGCCCACCCGCCCCAGGGTGTGGTGCAGGCCGACCCGGCGATGTACGACCAGATACGGCACCTGCCCCAGGTCGAGGCCAGCTCGCAGGGCGCCCGCCTGATCATGGCCAGGTTGGACGACAGCGGCCGCCCGCACGAACTGTCCGCCTTGAACGAGATCGCCGTCGTGGACAACATGGCGTTCAGCCGGCCGATCGTTGTCCTGGGCCGGAGCCCCCGCGCCGCCAGCGTGACCGACGTGGCCATCAACCCGTCGGCCGCCAAGAACAGCCACCTGAAGATCGGGAGCACGATCCGGCTGCAGGCGTTCGACCCGGCAGCGGCCCAGCAGTTGTTGCGGGGAACCACCGACGCCCCGACGGGGCCGATCGTGACCGTGCGGGTGGTAGGTGTCGAACGGTCGCCCGCGGACCTGACCGCGACCGCGGCCACTCCTGGCGTGAATTTCTCCTCCGACGACAACGTCTACCTCACGCCGGCGTTCTTCCATACCTACGGCGACCGGGTGGCGGTCGCCGGGGGTGTCCTTCTCTCGTTCCGGCTCAAAGGTGGCCCAGCCGCGGTTGCCGGCTTCCAGTCGACGGTGAACCGGCTGAGCGCCGGTCGGGCTTCGGTGTTCCCGGGCTCGGATGACCTGGACAAGGCGGGCAAGGCCCGGCACGCGACGAGCCTGGAGGCGCTGGCGCTCCTGTCGTTCGGCATCCTGGCCGCGTTGGTGACCTCGACGCTGATCGCTCAGGCGTTGGCTCGACAGGTCCACCTGGACGCGTCGGAGTACCCGGCGCTGCGGGCCATGGGCATGACGCGTGCCCAACTGGTGACCGTGGCGGCCGTGCGCGCCGCGCTCGTCGGCGCGGTCGGAGCCGCGCTGGCCCTCGGCGTGGCCATCGCCGCGTCACCCCTGATGCCGATCGGACTGGCCCGCCAGGCCGAGGTCCACCCCGGTTACTCCGTCGACGGGCCGGTCCTGATGGCCGGGGCGCTGGCCATCGTCGGGTCGCTGACCGGCTGGGCGCTCGTGGTGGCGCGGCGGGCGACCGCCGTCGGAGAACGGGCGGCGGGCGCCACGGCGGCCGCCGGTGGGCGACCGTCGCGCCTCGCCGGATCGCTCAGCCGCGCCGGATTCTCCCCGAGCGCAACCATCGGCGCCCGCATGGCGCTCGAGCCAGGCCGGGGCGCCACGGCCGTACCGGTGCGCACCGCGCTGATCAGCGCGGTGGTCGCCGTCGGGGTGGTCGTGGCGACACTGACGTTCGGAACCAACTTGACCCGGCTGGCCGACACCCCACGACTCCAGGGCTGGAACTGGGACGTCACGGTGGGCAACCCGCATTCAGATGACGTGGCCGCCACCGCTATCCCGGCCCTGGCGGCCAACCCGACGGTGGCCGGGTTCTCATCGATCGCCGGCCCGCAGGGGATTCCAGCGCAGATCGACGGGCACGACCTCGGACTCTTCGGCATCGACTCGGTGAAAGGCTCGGTGTTGCCGCCATACACCGCCGGTCGCCCGCCGCGGGGGCCCGACGAGATCGCCTTCGGCGCCAAGACCCTCACCGCCAGCCATCATCACATCGGCGACCGGGTCTCGGTCTCCACCGGCGGTCCGGCGCGCACCATGGTCATCACCGGGCGCCTGATCCTGACGCCCAGTGTCGTCAATGACTCGGTGCCGTTGGGGCAGGCCGCAGTCGTGACCCTCGATGCCATTCACGCCCTCCACGCCGATGCGCCCGTCAGCGTGTTCCTGGTGCGATTCGCTCCCGGCGTCGGCCAGGCCGCGGCGATCGCCCGGCTCCGGGGGGACTTTCCGGGGAGCGTGCTCACCGCCGTGCCACCGGTGGACATCGAGAACCTCCGTCGAGTCGACCGGCTGCCGATCCTGCTGGCCGTCCTGTTCTCCGTGGTCGCGGTGCTCACGGTCGGGCACACCCTGGTCAGCTCGGTCCGCCGCCGACGTCGCGATCTCGCCGTCCTGCGGGCCGTCGGTTTCGTCGGACGCCAGGTCTCGGCCGCCGTGGCGTGGCACGCCACTATCGTCGCCACGGTAGCCATCGTGGTCGGGCTGCCGCTGGGGGCGGCGGCCGGGCGGTGGACCTGGACGCTGGTCACCAACCGGCTGGGCCTGCCGCCGGACCCGGTGGTGCCGGTATCGCTGCTCTTGGTGGTAGTGCCGCTCTCCCTGGTGATCGCCAACGTCATCGCCGCCTTCCCCGGCTTCGTGGCCAGCCGGACCCGGCCGGCCCTCGTGCTGAGGTCGGAGTGAGCCGGCCATGACCGTCGTGCTCACCCTCCTGCGAACCGAGTTTCGCTCCCGATGGCGGGCGTGGTTGGCGGTCGCGCTCCTCGTCGGCGTCGCCGGGGGTGTGGTGCTCGCCACCGCGACGGGGGCCCGCCGGACCGATACCGCCTACGCCCGTTTCCTCCGGTCGTCAAAGGCCGCCGACGTCGTGCTCTCGCCGACCCAGACCGGCCTGCCGGGCTACTACGCGGCGGTGGCCCGGCTGCCCGGCGCCCAACTGGTGGCGCCGATCATCGGGCTGTCGGCCCTCGACCCGGAGCACGGCAACGCCCCGTACCTGCTCGACGCCAGTCTCGACGGCCGCATGACCCGGGATATCGAGCGGCCCAAGTTGACCCAGGGCCGCATGCCCGACCCGGCTCGCCCGGACGAGGCGATGGTCGACCGGTTCCTGGCCGCCAAGCGCCACCTGCACGTCGGCAGCGTGCTGCACCTGCTCATCGGTAACGGGACCCCGACCGGCTTCGACTTCGCCCACGCCACGCCGGTGACCATCCACGTCGTCGGGCTCGGCGTGACCCGCGACGACGTGGTCCAGGTCAACGCCCTGGCCGGGGAGGGGTCGATGTGGGTGACCCCGCCACTGCTCCAGAAGTTCAGCCCGGACATCTACGCCTTCGACGGGGCCTTCATCCGTCTGAGCCGCGGCACCTCGGTCGCGGCGTTCGGGCCCCGGGCCGAGGCCCTCGTGAGCCAGTACCCCGAGACCGGGGCAACCCCGTACGTGGCCCTCGCCGACGAACATCAGCAGGCGGCCAAGGTAAAGAACTCCATCCACCCACAGGCGGTCGCGTTGGTGTTGTTCGCGCTGCTGGCCGGGCTGATCGCGCTGCTGATCATCGGCCAGGTGATCGCCCGCCAGGTTTTCGTCGCATCGGCCGACCATCCCACGCTCCGGGCGCTGGGCATGGGGCGGGGCCAGCTCCTGACCGCCGGGTTGGCGGAGGTCGGTGTCACCATGGTCATCGGCGCCGCCCTGGCGGTGGCGGTGGCTGGCTCCCTGTCGCCGCTCACGCCGATCGGGCCGGCCCGGGTGGCCGAGCCACATCCTGGTGTGGCCTTCAACTGGGCCATGCTCGGAATCGGCGCCTCGGCCATCATGGTGCTCTTCGTGCTCCGGGTGGCGCCACTGCTCTGGCGGACGGCATCCGGGCCGGCCGGAAGCGGGCGAAGCGTCGGCGCCGGCGGGGCCGAGCAACCGTCGCGGCTGCTGGAGCTGCTCACGCGAGTCGGCGCCCCGGTGAGCGCCGCCATCGGGGGCCGCCTGGCCCTGGAGCGGGGCCGGGGCCGCACGGCCGTCCCGGTTCGGAGCGCCATCGCCGGGACGGCGTTGGCCGTGGCGGCGGTGGCGGCCGCGTTCACCTTCGGCAGCAACCTGGTCCGGCTGGTCACCACCCCCCGGCTCTACGGACAGGCCTGGCAGGTCTCGGTCGACGCCCAGTTCGGCCAGATCGGCCAGCCGCAGGTCGAGACGCTCCTGCACCAGCAGCCAGGCGTGTCGGGGTGGACGTTGGGCAACCATGGCGAGGCCACCATCGGCGGCCACCAGGTGCCGACGGTCAGCATGACCGGGGCCTCCGGGCCGCCGATGTTCCCCACCCTGCTGGAAGGGCGGGCACCCCGTTCGCCCGACGAGATCGTGCTGGGCGCCAAATCCCTGGCCGCCGCCCATCGCCGGGTGGGCCAGACGGTCATGGTGAGCCTCAACGGCGCGCCCACGCCACAGCCCATGCGGGTCGTCGGGCGCGCTGTGTTCCCGTTCTTCGGCTTCGGGAGTTTCACCCCGACCGGACTGGGGGACGGGGCGGCGACGCTGGCTCCTGCGCCCAGCCAGTACGGGTACAACTTCGTGCTGATCGGCCTGGCCCGAGGGCCCAACGCCAAGGCCGAAGGCGCCCGCCTGGCCAACCGTCTCGACGCCACCGGCGCCTGCCCCCAGGACCAGTTCTGCAGCGCCGTCGTCACCCAGCGGCCGGTCGATGTCAACAACTACGACCGCATCAAGGCCACCCCGCTGGCCCTGGCGGGTGTGCTGGCCGTGCTGGCGGTGGCGACGGTCGCCCAGTTCCTGGTCATGTCCAGCCGGCGCCGGCGCCGGGACTTCGCGGTGCTGAAGACCCTCGGTTTCGTGCGCCGTCAGGTGTCGGCCGCCGTGGCCTGGCAGGCCAGCATCCTGGTCGGCCTGGCACTGCTGGTCGGGCTGCCCATCGGCGTGGCCGCCGGCCGGTGGACCTGGCAGGTGTTCGCCACCCGGCTCGGCGTGGCAGCCGACCCGCAGCTGCCGCTGGTCACGGTACTGGTCTCCATCCCGGTGGCGCTGGCGATCGCCAACGCCGTGGCGTTCGCCCCTGGTTGGCTCGCCGGCCGGCAGAGACCAGCCCCGGTGCTCCGGGCCGAATAGGCGGGGGCGGGCGCACAGGGGTGCCACCACCCGGCCAAGACGCCGGGTGGCCCCCCTTGAGGGGTACCCCCCGCCTTGTACCGTAGGTGAGCACAGGTGGCGGGACGGGTGTCCCGGGGCAGTACCGGCGACCAGGAATGAGGCCGGCCCATGAGGGTCAACTGGTACTGCTTCCGGGCGGCGCTGAGGCGGCGCTGGACCGGGTACGTGGCCGGCGCGTGGCTGGCTCCTCGAGGTGCTGGGCTTCACCGGCCGGCAATTGGCGGCCACCGTCGCCTGGCCGGCCACGGTCACGGCTCTCGTAGGAATTGCGGTGGGCGTACCGCTGGGCATGGCCACCGGCCGGTGGTTGTGGGTCCTGTTCGCCCGCCAGGTGTTCGTGGTGTCCCGGCCGGTCGTTCCGCTCCTCCAGGTCGGGGCGATCGTGGTGCGCGGTTTCGTTCTGGCCAACCTGTTCGCCGTCGGTCCTGGACAGGTGGCGGCCCGGACACGGGCGGCATTGGCGCTGCGACGGGAGTAGGCGCTCGGGTACCGTGACCCGGCATGATCCGGCTCGATTCGGTCACCAAGCGCTACGGCGACCAGGTCGTCGTCGACCAGCTGTCGCTCGATGTCGACGACGGCGAGTTGTGCGTGCTCGTCGGGCCCGTCGGGCTGCGGCAAGACGACGACCATGAAGATGATCAACCGGCTGATCGAGCCGACCGTCGGGAACGATCTTCCTCGACGGCGAGGACATCATGACGGAGTCGGCCCGGTCAAGCTGCGCCGCCGGATCGGCTACGTGATCCAGCAGGTCGGCCTGTTCCCCCACCTGACGGTCGCCGACAACGTGGCACCGTCCCCAGAGCTGCTCGGCTGGGACAAGGCGCGCATCGCTGCCCGGGTCGGCGAACTGCTCGAACTGGTGGGACTGGATCCGGACGAGTACGGCCGGCGGTATCCCGAGCGAGCTGTCCGGCGGCCAACGCCAGCGGGCCGGCGTGGCCCGGGCGCTGGCGGCCGACCCCCCGGTGCTGCTGATGGACGAGCCGTTCGGCGCCATCGACCCCATCACCCGGGACCGGCTGCAGGGCGAATTCCTGCGCCTGCAGCAGGAGGTGCGCAAGACGATCGTGTTCGTCACCCATGACATCGAGGAGGCGGTCCGCCTGGGTGACCGCATCGCCATCCTGCGCCAGGGCGGCCATCTCGAGCAGTACGACACACCGGCACGGATCCTGGGCAGCCCGGCCACACCGTTCGTCGCCAACTTCGTGGGCGCCGACCGGGGCTTGCGCCGCCTGACGGTCACGGCCATCGACATCGCCGATCTCGACAAGCCGCCGGTCGTGCACGCCGACGACGACCTGGCGTCGGCCCGCCAGGTCGTGGACTTGAGCACCAGCCAGTGGGCGGTCGTCGTGGACCGCGACGGCACCCTGCGGGGCTGGATCGGCCGGGACGAGGCCGACGGCGACGGCGTGGTGGCCGACCGGGTGCACCGCATGGAGGCGTGGGTACCCCTGGGCGCCACGTCTGAAACAGGCGTTCAGCGAGATGCTGCAGCATGACGCCGGTTGGGTGGCGGTGCTCGACGGGGAGCGGTTCGTGGGCGTATTGACGCCCGATTCGCTGCACGCCGCTCTGCGACGGTCGGTCGATCAGGCCGATGGGGTCGACCTGGCCGCCTCGCCGCTGCGGCTGTAGCCGGCCGGCGGGCACGGTCGGCGGACTGGGGAGAGAAACCTGGCGCACCGCCCGGATTCTCTCCCCAGAGTCGGGCCGGCCTCCTATCCCGGCTTGAAAATCGTCGCCGACCCCCGCAAGTACGGGTGCAGGGCGGCCGGGCAGCGCCACCGAGCCGTCGGGCTGGCGGTAGGTCTCGACCACCGCCGCCCACACGCGGGGCACGGCCAGCGCCGAGCCGTTGAGGGTGTGGCACACGGCCGTGCCGCCACCGGCGGGCGCCGCCGGCCGGTACCGGATGTCGGCCCGGCGGGCCTGGTAGTCGCTGAACCACGACACCGACGACACCTCCAGCCACATGTCGCAGCCCGGCGCGTACACCTCGATGTCGAAGCTCCGGGCGTGGGACTGGCCGAGGTCGCCGGTGCAGATGTCGAGGATCCGGTAGGGCAGCCCCAGTGCGGCGATGGTGCCCTCGGCCCGGCGCAGCAGCTCGGCGTGCATGTCCGGCGCCTGGCCGGCTGTGGTCACGGCCAGGATCTCCACCTTGTCGAACTCGTGGACCCGCAGCAGGCCCCGGGTGTCCCGCCCCGCCGACCCCGCCTCCCGCCGGTAGCAGGGGGTGTACGCCATCAGCCGCAGCGGCAGCTCGGCTTCGGCGAGGATCTCGTTGCGCCGGTAGCGACGTCAGCGGTACCTCGGCGGTGGGGATGGCCCAGAGGTCGTCCCGTTCGATGTGGTAGGCGTCGTCGACGAACTTGGGCAGTTGGCCGGTGGCCTCGAGGGTCTCGGTCCTGACCAGGGTCGGCGGGCGGATCTCCTCGAAGGCGTCGGCGTTGCGGTCCAGGGCCAGCTGGCACAGGGCCCGGGCCAGCGTCGCCCCGGGCCCGCGGAACAGCGGGAACATCGACCCCGAGATCTTGGTCGCCCGCTCCAGGTCGAGGATGCCGAGCTCGGCGACCGATGTCCCAGTGGGGGACCCGCTGCGCCGTCGTGTACCGCTCGGGGTCGAAGCCCTCGACCCGGAGCACCGGGTTGTCGTCTTCCGACGCGCCGTCGGGCGCCTCGGCGGCCGGCAGGTTGGGGATGCGCAGCAGGAGGTCCCGTAGCTCCTGCTCGACGCGGCCGACCGTCGCCTCCACGCCGGCCAGCTCCGAACCCACCGCCTTGCTCTGTGCCGTCAACTGCTCGGCCTCGGTGACACGGCCCGCCCCCCGGGCCGAGCCCACCTGCTTGGACAGGGTGTTGACCTCGCCCCGCAGCCCGTCCCGCTCGGCCCCGAGCGACAGCTGGCGGGCATACAGAGCAGCGGCCCGGTCGACGTCCGCCGAGTCGATCCCGCGCCGAGCCAGGGCGGCCTTCACGGCGTCCAGGTCGTCACGGAGGCGGCGCACGTCGATCATGGCCGAGACGGTAGTGGACCCTCCGGACCGCCCCGGAGGCCGCCGACTCCCGCGTTAGGGTCACCGAATGCCCGCCATCGAGGTCCACGACCTGGTCGTGCGCTACGGCGACACGGTGGCGGTGGACCGGATCAGTTTCGACGCCGGCGCCGGCCAGTCGTGGCCCTGCTCGGACCCAACGGGGCGGGCAAGACCAGCACCGTCGAGACGCTGGAGGGCTACCGGCGCCCGGCGGACGGCACGGTCCGGGTCCTGGGCCTCGACCCGATCGCCGACCACCGGGCGCTGACCAGACGCATGGGGGTCATGCTGCAACGGGGGGGTGTCTACCCGGCGATGTCGCCCCGGGAGGCGGTCCGGCTGTTCGCCGGCTACTACGACGACTCCGAGGAGCCCGAAGGCCTCCTGTACCGGGTCGGCCTCATCCCGGTGGCCACCACACCCTGGCGCCGGCTGTCGGGCGGCGAACAGCAGCGCCTCTCCCTCGCCCTGGCCCTGGTCGGCCGGCCGTGGGTGGCCTTCCTGGACGAGCCGACCGCGGGCGTCGACCCCGCAGGGCCGCCTGGCCATCCGCCAGGTGGTCCGGGACCTGCCGCGCCGCCGGGACGTGCGTGCTGCTGACCACCCACGAGATGGAGGAGGCGGAGCGCCTGGCCGACCGGATCGTGATCATCGACCACGGCAAGGTGGTCGCCGCCGGTACGCCGGCCGAGCTCATGGCCCAGGGAGGGGGACAAGAGATCCGCTTCGGCGCCCCGGCCGGTCTCGATACTGTCGCTCTGGCGGCGTCGCTGGGCGCCCCGGTCCGCGAGCTCCGCAGCGGCGAGTACCTGGTGGCGGCGGAGGCCAAGCCGGCGACGGTCGCCGCGCTCACCGCGTGGCTGGCCGAGCGTGACCTGCCGCTCGCCGACCTGCGGGCCGGCCGGCAACGGCTGGAGGATGTGTTCCTCCGTCTCACCGGTGCCGGCGGAACCGGCGAGGCCGGCGGAACCGGCGAGGCCGCGAGCCGGCGGAACCGGCGGAACCGGCGGAACCGGCAGAGCCGGGGATGGCGACACAGCGGCCGCGGCCGAGCCGCCGGGGGCGCCATGAGGGCGTGGCGGGCCCAGACCCGGGCCGAGCTGCGCATGACCCTCCGCCGCGGTGAGTCCGTCCTCCTCACCCTCGGCATCCCGGTCGGGCTGCTGGTCTTCTTCTCGCTGGTTGACGTGCTGCCCAAGCCGGCCGGCGTGCAGGATTCGGTGACCTTCCTGGCCCCGGGCATCCTGGCCCTGGCCGTGATGTCGACGGCCATGGTGAGCCTCGGCATCGCCACCGGCTTCGAGCGCCAGTACGGGGTGCTCAAGCGGCTCGGCGCCACGCCCCTCGGCCGGCCGGCCCTGCTGTCGGCCAAGACCGCGTCGGTGGTCGCGCTCGAAATGGTCCAGGTCGCCGTTCTGGTCGGGGCGGCCCTGGCCCTCGGCTGGGACCCGCACGGGAACGTGCTGCCCGCCGCCGGAGCGGTGATCCTGGCCACCGTCGGCTTCGCCGGGTTGGGGCTGCTGATGGCCGGCACGCTGCGGGCCGAGGTCACCCTGGCGGCCGCCAACGGCCTGTACCTGATGCTCCTGCTCCTGGGCGGCATGGTGTTCCCCCTGGACAAGCTGCCGGGGCCGCTGCGCTCGGTCGCCCGCCTGCTGCCCGCCGCCGCCCTGTCCGACGCCCTCCACGGGACGCTGGCCGCCGCCGCCGGCGTGCCCGGCCGGGCGTGGGTGGTCCTGGCGGTATGGGCGGTGCTGGCACCGGTGGCGGCGGCCGCCACCTTCCGCTGGGAGTAGCCGGCGGATCGAATGGGCGGGCAGAGCCGGCTAGGACGCCGGCGCCCGGGCGATGAAGTCGGCGGCCGCCTGGTCGTCGGTCAGCGGGCCGGCCTGTCGACCCCTCACCCGCCCGGACGGGTCGACGAGGACCGAGATGGGGATCCCGGGTTTGGCGTGCACGTCGTAGGCGCCGGCGATCTGGCCCCGGGGATCGCGCACGCCGGGCCACGTCGACCCCTGCGACCGGATGAAGGCGGCCGCCGCGCTGTCGCTGTCGTCGAACACCACGCCGAGCACGACGACGTCGGGATGGGATGCGATCAGCCGTTCGAGCACCGGGAACTCGGTCCGGCATGGTATGCACCACGACGCCCAGAAGTTGAGGAGGACCCGGTGGCCGCGAGCGTCGGCCAGCGACACCGGCCTGCCGTCCACCGCGGTGCTCTGGAAGAGCGGGGCCAGCTGACCCGGCTGGCCGCCGGTGCCGCCGGCCGTCCCGCCGCCCGGCGCGCTCCGGAACAACGTCACCGCCACCAGCACCACGACCGCACCGACGACCGCCACCAGGACGACGCGGCGGCTCACCTGCACTGACCGCCGGTCGTCAGGATCCAGGCCGGGCCGGCTGTGACCTGGCCAGCGCCTCCTGCACATCGTCCCACGTGAGGACGTCCGGCATGCCCACCGTGCCGTCGGGCGTGGCACCCGGGCCGGAGCCGCCCCGACGGGCGAGGGCGGCCACGCCCGCCGCGGCGCTGGCCGCCCGCTCGTCGGCCCCGGAGCTGGACCGGTGCTCGCTGGCCGCCCACTGGAAGAAGACGAACACGATCACGCCCCAGATGATGAACGTGCCGCCCACCTTCATGATGGCGGCCGCCAGCTGCTGGTCGCTGAGCATCCAGGCCCGAGAACGGGTGGGGCACGTGGGCGTAGAACGCGTAGACGACGCCGGTGGCGAAGGCCAGGAACGCGGCCGGCACGTTGGGGATCACCGACTGCAGGAACAGATAGACCATCTTTCACGGCGGCGCTCATGCGTCGGGAACTCGGGCAGGTGGTTGACGACCGGGAACCACATGAGCATGGCGACCGTGAACAGCAGCAGGTGGGCCCAGAAGTGGAGAAGTGGTGCTGCAGGGTGGCGTCGACGAAGAACGGCGCGTGCGACACGGCGATGAACACGTTGAACATCACGGCCGCTACGACCGGCCGGCACGAAGACGCGGATGGCGCCCGCCGCCCACCGGGGACGCAGGATGCGCCGGGTCAGCCAGTCGGGCATACCGAGCAGCAGCATCGGTGGCGCCACCAGGCTGATGAGCAGGTGCTCGACCATGTGGGCGCTGAAGAGGTACCGCTCGGCCAGATCGTGGATGGGCCAATCCGATGCAATCCACAGCACGGCCAGGCCGGCCACGAACCAGACCACCTGCCGCCGGCTGGCGACGGGCTCACCGGCCGCCAACTCCCCCGGCCCGACGCGGTTCAGGGCGTACCAATAGCGCGAACGCCGACACGGCCACCACCAACCAGATGTCGGGATGGGCGCTGTACCGCCAGGGGTCGACGGTCCCGGTCAGGGCCGACCCGGTCATCAGCTGTGGACGCCGTGGGCGGTGGTGAAGACCCCGAGGGTGAAGAACACCACGGTGTAGACGATGAGGGCCAGGACGATACCGGTCAGGAAGAACCGCCGCAGCACCCGGCTGTCGAACTTGAGGTGCATGAAATAGCCGGCCACCAGGACGAACTTGCACGCGGCCAGGATCAGCAGCATCGGCGCGGCGGCGTCGCCCAGACCCTTGATGTAGGAGACACCGACCTCGACGGCGGTGAGGACGGCCAGGATGGCGGCGATCAGCATGTACTGCTTCTCGGTCGGGTGGGCGCCGTGCTCGCCGCCCTCGGGGACCGGCCGGTGGTGCTCCGCCGCCTCGGCAACCAGCGCCCGGTCCTCGGCGCCGGCGGGCTCGGGTGGGGGCGCCTTCAGGCCCGTCAGGACGGTGGCGCCGGCCGCGGTGGGGCGCTCCTTGGAAGAGTCAGTCATGGCCGCTCATCGGATCTGGAGGGGCGGCGGCCCACCACGGGGGACATGCGGCGATGGAATCAGGTACACCACGGTGAAGATCACGATCCAGACGATGTCGACGAAGTGCCAGTACAGGCCGGCGATCTCGATGACCTCGGCCTTGGACTGGGGGATCTTGCCCTTCCAGGACAGCAGCACGAGCGACAGCAGCATGACGATGCCGAGGGTGACGTGCACGCCGTGGAAACCGGTCAGAACGAAGAAGCTGGAGCCGAACAGGTTGGTCTTGACGGTGAGACCCTCGTGGATGAACGACGTGAACTCATAGACCTGGCCTCCGATGAAAACCGTTCCGAGCAGGGCGGTGGCCGTGAGCCACAGGCGCAGGCGGCGATGGTCGCCCCGCTGGATGGCGGCCAGGGCCAGCACCATGGTCAGCGAGCTCATCAGCAGCACGAAGCTGCTGATCGACGTATAGGGGATGTCATAGACCTGCTTGGAGGTGGGCCCGGTATAGCTCCGGCCCCGGTACAGGAAGTAGGTGGAGATCAGCGCGCCGAAGAGCAGGCATTCCGACCCGAGGAACGTCCACATGGCGAGCTTCTCGTTGGAGACGCCCGTGTTGGTGCCATGGCTCAGGCCGTGCTCGGCCGGCGTGACGGCCGGTGTCTCGACCAGTTCGGGGTCGGTGGTCGTCGCCATCAGGCCTCGCCTTCGGTGTCCGGAGCAGGAGGCGTCCCGGCGACCGGTTCCTCGGCCGACGCCTTCAGCTCATCGACCGGGCCGGCCGCGCCGGACGCCCCGGTGTCGGGAACCGGCGGGCCCGATCCGGGCACCTCGGCGGCCGGCCCGCTGCCGACCGCCTTCGGCTCACCCGCGGCGGTGACTGCGTCGATCCCACTGGTCCCGCCGGTCCCGCCCCTCGAGATACCCATCTGGCCGGTAGCCGGGTCCGCTTCGCCGGAGGCCGCCCCGACCAGCGCCAGCTGGGGCGCGTGAGGCTCGCTCCCGTCGTGCTCCGGCTCGGGTGCGGCCGACGGTTCGAGGGCCCAGGCGTACAGGCCGCCGAGGAGGATGAGACCGCCGACGACACTGACCAGGTAGTTGGATCCGTTGCTGTGGCCGAGGATCATCCCGTACGCCATGACCAGCAGGCCGAACGAGGCCACGATCGGGAAATAGGACGGCGACGGCATGTGGATGTGCTGGCCGGGTTGGGCCAGGTTGGTGTCCGAACCCGCCTTGACGGCGTCGAAGCTGGGCAGGCGGACCAGCCGGCCTTCCTCATCCTCGGTGTACTTGCGATTCCAGTAGTCGTCGAGTGAGTGCACGGTCGGCACCTCGGCGAAGTTGTACTCCGGTGGCGGTGACGGGATCGACCACTCGAGGTTGCGGGCATCCCACGGGTCGGCACCCGACGGCGCAGCCTTGGCCGTGACGACGAAGACGTTGTAGAGGAACACCAGGATCCCGATGGCGATGATGAACGCTCCGACCGTCGAGACCATGTTCCAGAATCCCAGATGGAGGCTCTTGTCGTAGGTGTAGATGCGGCGGGGCATGCCCTGCAGCCCCAGGATGTGCATGGGACCGAAGGTCAGGTTGAAGCCGATGAAGGTCAGCCAGAAGTGCACCTTGCCCAGCTTCTCGTTGAGCAGCTTGCCGAACGCCTTGGGCCACCAGAAGTACATGGCCCCGAAGATCCCGAAGATGGACCCGCCGAACAGCACGTAGTGGAAATGGGCGACCACGTAGTACGTGTCGGTCTGCTGGCGGTCATGGGGTGACAGGGAGTGCGTCACCCCCGACAGTCCGCCGATGGTGAACATGACGATGAACCCGATGGCGAACAGCATGGGGGTGGTGAGGCGTAACGAGCCGCCCCACAGCGTGCCTATCCAGTTGAAGATCTTCACACCGGTCGGCACGGCGATGAACATGGTCGACACCGAGAAGGCGGAGACGGCAACCGGGCCCAACCCGACCGCGAACATGTGGTGCACCCACACGCCCCAACCCATAAACCCGATGGCGATCCCGGAGAAGACCATCACCGGATAGCCGAACAGCGGCTTGCGGGCGAACACCGGCAGCACCTCGGACACCATGCCCATGGCGGGCAGGATCAGGATGTACACCTCGGGGTGGCCGAACAGCCAGAACAGGTGCTGCCACAGGACCGGATCTCCGCCGGCCGCCGGATTGAAGAAGTTGGATCCGAAGTTGCGGTCGAACATGAGCAGGAACAGGGCCACGGTGATGATGGGCATGGCGAACACGACCAACATCTGGGCGATCAGCGACATCCAGGTGAAGATCGGCATCCGGAGCAGCGTCATCCCCGGACAGCGCATGTTGAGGGTGGTGACCACCAGGTTGACGGCGCCGGCCGTCGATGCAATTCCGAGCAGCAACAGGCCGAATACCCAGAAGTCGGTGCCGCGGCCCGGCAAGTACCCGGTGATGCTGGTGTTGGGGGCGTAGCCGAACCAACCGCCGTTCGGCGCACCCCCGAACAGGAAGCTGGAATACAGGAAGATCCCGCCGAACAGGAACAGCCAGTAGCTGAAGGCGTTGAGCCGGGGAAAGGCGACGTCCCGGGCGCCGATCTGCAGGGGTACCAGGTAGTTGGCGAAGCCGACCGATATCGGCATGATGACCAGGAAGACCATGGTCGTGCCGTGCATGGTGAAGACCATGTTGTACTGATTGGCCGACAGGACATGGCCGTTGGGGCGGGCCAGCTGCAACCGGATGAGCAGGGCTTCCATGCCGCCCAGGATGAAGAAGACGAAGGCGGTGACCGAGTAGAGGATCCCGAGCTTCTTGTGGTCGACCGTCGTGATCCAACCCCAGAAGCCCTCGGACGATCCTGGGCGCTTGAGGAAGGGGGTGGCTTCGTCGGGCCGGCGTTCCTCGGGTTCGGGCGCCTCGACCGCAGGTTCGAGAACAATCGCCATTCAGTACTCTCCCTCGGAGCTGCGTATGACTTCTCTCACTTGAGACCGTCCAAGTAGGCGATCAGGGCGTTGATCTGGTCGGCGGACAGATGCAGGTTCGGCATCACCGAACCGGGTTTCTGGCCCGGCGGGTTGGCCAACCACAGCCGCAGGTTGTTGTCGGTGTTGTCGAAGATGCCGCCCGCGAAGACGCTGCGGCTCTTGAAGTGGGTCAGGTTTGGACCGACCACCCCGCTGGACACCCCGGTGACGGCGTGGCACCCGGCACAGCCGGTCGACGTGAACAACTGCGAGCCGGTGGTGGCGTCGGCGGCGGTCAGCAGCGCCGGCCCGGCAGCCTGTTCGGTCTCCCACGTGGCGAAGTCGGCGGCCGTTTGGGCCACCACCCGTAGGCGCATGTTGGCGTGCGAGGTCCCGCAGTACTCGGCGCACTGGCCGTAGTAGGTACCCGGATTGTCGGCCTCGACCACCAGCTTGTTGTGACGGCCCGGTATGGCGTACAGCTTCCCGGCCAGCTCCGGCACCCAGAAGTTGTGGATGACGTCGTCGGAGGTGAGGCTGATCACGACGTTGGTCCTGGTCGGTATGTGCAGCTCGGTGGCCGTGGTGAACAGCGTCCGGTCGGGGCTGGCCTGATTCATGTAGTCGGCCTGCCACCACCAGCGGTGCCCGGTGACCACGATGTTCATGGCGTTCTTGGGGATCTTGTTGACGTCGAAGACGAACTTCACGGTCGGCACCGCGATGCACAGCAACAGCAACGCCGGGGCGATGGTCCAGCCGATCTCCAGCTTGGTGCTTCCGTGGATCTGCCTGGGCGCCTCGTCGTCTGACCGGGCCCGGAAGCGGATCAGGCAGAACGTGACCAGTCCGCCGATCAGCACGAATACGGCGACCGCGATCCAGAATACGGGGGCGAAGAGGCTGTTCAGGAGCCGGGCCTGGCTGCCCTTGGGCTTGAGGGCGTCCTGCGGGGAGTTCGCGGTGCACCCGCCGAGGAGGAGGAGCAGGCCGATCAGGCCGCCACCGACCGCGGCCAGCCTGGATCGTCTCATGGCGTCACCGTGAACTTCCCGGTCATCGACGGGGTGGAAGTCGCAGCGGAACGCGTATTCCCCGGGCGCCATGGTGAACTGATGGATGTAGGTGATCGACTTGGGGCCCCGCACCGGCTCACCGTTCCAGAACGGGACGCCGCCCACCGGCTGGCTGTAGACCGCGACGTTGTGATACGTCGGGTCCATGTTCTTGAACACGATGGCCGCGGTCTCGTTCCGCTTGACGGTCATGTCGGCCGGGTGGAACTGGATGTTCCTGGCCACGATGGTGATCGGCGCGGCGCCGGTCTCGTGCTTCTCGAACGTGCGGTAGCCGCTGGCCGCGCTGACACTTCCGGCCGCCACGACCGATACGACGGCGAAGCCGGAGAGGAACACCATGCTGGCCTTTCCCACCCGCGGCCGCGACGACAACGCGAAGAACGCCACCATCAGGACGATGGCCAGGGCCAGGGCGATGATGATCGACGCGTTCTTGGGCACCGACAGCAGCACTCTCGACACACTGAGCACGATCACCGCCACCAGGCTGATGGCGAGCAGCGGCAGCCCGACAGGCGCCAGCAACCGCTCGGCGATCCTCGACCCCTCGCGCCGGCTGAAGTGGGGGTCCTCCCGCCAGCATTGGGCGAACCAGCCGCCGGTCACGACCAATCCCAAGACGATGCCGACGTTGACCACCGCCTGGCCGACGGCCAGCCCGAGGGCGAAGACGCCGAACGCCAGAGCGGCGGTGAACGGCCAGGGCGAGGGCCGCGGCACTCCGGCCGGCGCCATGGTGATCATCTCGACCGGCGGGACATCCTCACCGGGCAGATAACGGGGCGCCCGGTCGGCGAAGCCGGAGCCGGTCACGGCCAGGGCGATGAGCGTCATGACCAGCGAGATGCCGGCCAGCAGGAGGAAGCCGCCCGGGTCGTCGGCCGCGAAGGCGTAGGCCGTGGCCATGGCCAGGGCGGTGGCGGCCAGCCCCAGCTGGAGTTTGGCGGCGCTGTTGAACACTTAGCCCCCCTCCCTCGCTAGGTGAACAGCCACAGGGCGGAATAGGCGGCCAGCCAGGCCACCACGACGAAGTCCCAGTACCACGCCACGGCGCGCAGCATCTCGTTGCTCTCCGGTGTCATCTGCCGGCCCAGCACCCGGGCCGCGGCCATCAGGACGGCGACGATGCCGCTGAGTGCCAGGGCCCCGGCCGCCACGATCATGGCGAAGAGGACGACGGCGAAGGCACCCATGCGGCCGTCGCCCGGTCCGAACCCGACCCGGCTGCCGAGCTGCCAGAGCAGGAGGACGAATGAGAGGCCGAAGCCGGCGGTGAGCAGCAGCCCCCAGGCGCCCTGGGCCGGGTCGCCGTGTTTCACCGAGTACCAGCCCCATTCGACGGTAATGGCGCTCATGACCGCGGTGATGGCCAGCATGTTGCCGGTGTACACGTCGAGCTGGAAGCCGGCGGGAGGCCAGGCGCGGGCCGCGTGGCCCAGCGTGACATAGGCCGCCATGAGAGCGACGAAGAACGACAGGCCGCCGCACACGGCCACGAGGACACCGATGTTGATCAGGTTGCGGGGTTGCGCCCGCCCGGGACCGGGACCCAGCGCCAGCTGCGGTGAGGTCACGACTTCTCACTCCCGGTGGTCAGGACGCCGGGGCCGCCACCGGCCGGCTCGATCTGGCGCAGGTAGTGCAGGGGTGCCTCGGAGCGCACCTCGGGCACGGCATCGAAGCCCCATCGCGGCGGCGGTGAGGTGGTGGCCCACTCCAGCGTGAGCCCGCCGTAGGGGTCGTTGCCGGCGGGTACACCACGACGGCCGACCGCCGTGACCACCATGTCGACCACCAGGATCAGCGCCCCGGCCACGATCAGCACGCCGCCCACCTCGGCGACCACGTACAGGCTGCGCTGGTACGACGAGATGGCGTCCATCTGGCCGAGCGGGGCACCGTTGTAGCCCAGGAAGTAATAGGCCAGGCCGCTGGCCAGCAGGCCCCCGAAGAGACAGAGGAACGCCAGCCCGCCCAGGGCCGCGTTGAGCGCCCGGCCCCAGATCTTCGGCGCCCAGTGGTACAGGGCCCCGACCGCCAGCAGAGTGGAGGGACCGGCCACGACCGTGTGCACGTTGCCGGCGATCCACGCCGAGTGGCCCGAGAAGCCTGGAACCTTCTGCACGGCCGCGGCGATGGCGTTGGCCGACCCACTGACCCAGAGGAGGACGGCGCCGGCCACGAACAGCAGGCTGACATGGAACCGGGGCCGGCCCAGTCCGAGGGTGCCGAGCCAGAGCAGGATGGTCAGGCCGAGCGGGATGACCACCAGGGCGGTCACCACGTTGTAGGTCGGGACGACCACCGCGTGACCGACGTTGGTGGTCGATGCCCAGGTACCCAGGCTGAGCGCGCCCAGCAGCCCGAGCATGGCCAGCGCCGCCTGATGGTTGAGCAGCGGCCGGCGGGCGTGGGTGCTGACCATGTCGGTGGCCGCCCCCAGGCCCATCAGGGTCAGCAGGAAGACATCGGGTCGGCCGTAGAGCCAGAGGGTGTGTTGCCAGATGGCCACGCTCCCCGGGGTGGAGGGCAGGAACAGATGGCCGCCGAAATGCTGGTCCAGGCCGAGCAGCAGCAGGCCGGCGAGGAAGACGGGCGTGGCGACCAGGGTCACCGTGCTGGCGACCACGGTGGCCCAGCTGAAGGCCGGAACCCGCAGGAGGGTCATCCCGTCGGTGCGTAACCCGGCGACGGTTACCAGCAGTGAGGCGCTGGCCAGCAGGAAGCCGAGGGCGATGAGGGCCAGGCTCACCACCCACAGGGTGGTGGCGGTGCCCGACCCGCCGGCTATCGGCGCGATCGGGGACGGCTGGGTGAGACCGGTGCCGGCCACGTCGCCGACCAGGTAGCTGACGAGGAAGCCGGCGCCCCCGAACAGGTAGGTCCAGAACCCGGTGGCCAGAAGCCGGGGCAGCGCCAGGCGCCCGGAGCCGACCTGCAGCGGCACCACGTAGGTCGCCAGGCCGATCCAGACGGCGGTGAGGAACAGCAGGATGCTGCTCTGGGTGTGCAGGCCGTAGAGGTGGGCGAACCGGCCGGCGGAGAGGCCTTGGGCCAGGTCGGCCTGCCGACCGCCGGTGATGAGTGCCACGACACCGCTGGCTGCCAGGAACAGCAGGGACGCGTACACGAACATCATCCCGAGCCGCTTGTGGTCGGAGGTGTCGAACCAGTGGTCGGCGAGACCTGTCTGGGCCGGTGGGGACGGTGCCGCCGCGTCGACCTCAGGGCGCTCCTCGAGGAGCGTCATGGGTGCATGGGCCCTTCGATGCTCGGGGGGGTGGGCGGGGGGACTCTACACAGCCGGCCTCGGCCGCCGAAAACCAGATCGGACATGGTGGGCTCAGACATGGTGGATCAGCTGGTCGACGGCCATGGCGGCGAACAGCAGGGTCAGGTAGGAGATCGAGTAGGCGAACAGCTGCATGGCCCGGGCCTCGGTCCGCTCCCGGTACAGCCGGAGGGCGTAGAGCAGAAAGACGGCGCCCAGCACCACGGCGGCGCCCCAGTAGATGAGCCCCATGCCCGCCACGTCGGCGAAGACCAGCGTGGTGGCCCACAGCACCACGGTGTAGGCCACGATCTGGCGGGCCGTGGTCTCGAACGACGCCACGGCCGGGAGCATCGGCACCTCGGCCGCCGGCGTAGTCCTCCCGGTAGCGTGATGGCCAGAGCCCAGAAGTGGGGCGGCGTCCAGACGAAGATGACGGCGAACAGCACCACCGGCGCCAGGCTGAGGGAGCCCCGGACGGCGGCTCCACCCGACCAGGACCGGCACCGCGCCGGCCGCACCGCCGATCACGATGTTCTGGCGTCGAGGTCCGCTTGAGCCACAGCGTGTACACGAAGACGTAGAACAGGGTGGCCGCTGACGGCCAGCACGGCCGACAGCAGGTTGACCAGCGCCCACAGCTCGGCGAACGCCAGCACCTCGAGGCCGATGGCGAACATCAGGGCGGCCGCGGTGTCACCACCCCGGTGACGAGGGGCCGGTGGGCGGTGCGGCGCATGATGGCGTCGATGTCGCGGTCGACGTACATGTTGATGGCGTTGGCGCCGCCCGCGGCCAGGCTGCCGCCGACCAGGGTGGCGAGGATCAGCCAGCCGCTGGGCAGGCCCCGGGCCGCCACCACCATGGTCGGGACGGTCGTGACGAGGAGCAGCTCGATGATCCGGGGCTTGGTGAGTGCGACGTAGGCCCTGACCTTGGCGAGGGCCGTCCTGGCGATGGCACCGCGCCCTGCGAGGGCCTCCACGCGAGCGGTGCTCACCGCCACACGGACCGGTCCTTCCGGCAGACGAGCTCAGGCATCACCCGATGACAATATGGCGGGCGGGCGGGCGGCAACAAAGCGGGGGCTCCGTGTGGTGGCCGTCACATCCTCCTCGTAGCATCGGAGGCGATGATGTCCCTCCGTCCGACCCGCTCCGCGGCCGCCGGCTCTCCCCCGCGTCCTACCGCCGGATCACCCTGCTCGCCGTCTGGGCCCTCGGGTTCATCATCGTCACCGGTGGCGCGGTCCGCCTGACCGGCTCGGGCCTGGGCTGCCCGGACTGGCCGACCTGCGCCCGCAACCAGGTGGTGGCGCCGTGGCAGTACCACGCCGTGGTCGAGTTCGGCAACCGGGTGGTCACCGGGCTGGTCTCGGTCGGCGGTCATCGCTCGCCGTGCTCGGCTCCCGGATCCGCGCCCCCCGCCGGCGGGACCTGACCTGGCTGTCGTGGGGCCTGGTGCTCGGCGTGCTGGGCCAGATCGTGCTCGGCGGGGAGTCGGTCAGCATCAGCTGGCCCCGCCGTTCGTCATGGGCCACTTCCTGCTGTCGATGCTCCTCTTGGCCGACGCCGCGGTGCTGCACCACCGGGCCGGGCTCGGCCGACGGACCGGTAGACGCCAAGGGCCGGGCGGCCCCGGCCGGGCCACCGTGCGCCGTGGTGTCGAGCAGCTGCTGCATGGCGCCGTCTGCTGCTCATGGCCGCCGCGCTGGTCATCTTGCTCGGCACGGTCGTGACCTCGTCGGGTCCGCACGGCGGCGACCCCAAGGCCAAGCGGCTGGCCTATTCGCTGCACGACGTGGCCCGGCTCCACGGCTCGGCCGTCGTGCTCTTCCTGGCGCTCACCGTGGTCACCCTGTGGCGGCTCATCGCAGTCCGGGGCGCCGGCCGGCGTGATGCGGCGGGGCGAGGCTGCTGCTCGCGGTTCTGGTCGCCCAGGGCGCCATCGGCTACATCCAGTACTTCACCGGCGTCCCGGCCGCCCTGGTCGCCATCCACATCGCCCTGGCCGCCACGGTGTGGGCGGTCACCCTGCGCTTCGTACCTCGGCCTCTCGGACCCGGGCCCCGCCCAGCGCCATCGGCCGCCCGGCCCGCCGCCGGACGGCCGCGTCTGGCCACCGGCTAGGAGGCACCGCCAGTCGGCTGACCGGCACCCGCGCCCGTCCAGATCGACCAGCCGGACGTCGACGAGGCCGTCCAAGCCCGACCGGCCCTGGATCGTCATCGTCTGGAACGACCCGATCAACCTGATGTCCTATGTGACCTTCGTCCTCCAGAAGCTGTTCGGCTACCCAAGGCCAAGGCCGACCAAGCTCATGCTCGACGTCCACTACAAGGGCAAGGCGGTGGTGTCGAGCGGCAGCAGGAGAAGGCCGAGCTGGACGTCTTCCGCCTCCACGAGCACGGGCTGTGGGCCACCATGGAGCACAGCGAGTGAATGGAGGACTACGACGACATGTTGCGGCCGCCCGGTGAAGCGGCTGCGATCGGGCCGCTTCCAGCTGCGCTGTCGGCCGAGGAGCGCGACCTGCTGCGGACCCTTCCCGGATCAGCTCAAGGAGCTCTGGCGTCGGGACCGACGACCCGAGCCTGCGGCGGCTGTTCCCGCCCGCCTACCCCGACGACCCGGCCGCCGAGGCCGAGTACCAGCGGCTGGTGCGCGACGACCTGTCGAGCGCCGGCACGGCCGCCCTCGAGTCATGGCCGCCACCGTCGACGCCGACCGAGCTCGACGAGGAGCAGCTGACGGCCTGGCTGTCCGCCCTCAACGACCTGCGGCTGGTACTCGGCACCCAGCTCGACGTCAGCGAGGACGAGCTCGCCGGCGACACCCCGGCCCACGCCCTCTACCACTACCTGGGGTACCTGCAGGAGGAGATCGTGTCGCGCCCTCGTCGAGCAACTACGACCGGTAGCATGGACATCGATCTGGCCCGGGCCTTCCTGCGGGAGCATCACCGCTCCGTGCTGGCCACCATCCGCGGCGACGGCCGGCCCCAGATGTCGCCGGTCGTCCACGCCGTCGACGACGAGGGCCGCGTCATGATCTCCAGCCGGGAGACCGGCCTACAAGGTCAGTCAACCTGAGGCGCGACCCGTGGGCGTCGCTCTGCGCTCTCAACGACAACTTCTTCGGTGACTGGGTCCAGGTCGAGGGCCCGGCCCACATCGTGTCGGGGCCCGCCGCCCTCGAGCTGCTGGTGGACTACTACCGCCAGCTGCGGGGCGAGCACCCCGACTGGGACGACTACCGGCGGGCCATGGTCACCGAGCAGCGGTGCGTCATCCGGATCAGTATCGAGCGGGCCGGCCCCGACCGCCGCGGTTGACCGCCGATGAGCGGCGGATCGCAGTGGCCGGAGGCGTCGAGGTGGCCGTCCGCCTGCTCAACCCCGACGCCGCCGGAGTGCCGGTCCTGCTGGTCCACGGCCTGGCCTCCAATGCCCGGATCTGGGACGGAGTGGCGGCCCACCTGGCGACCGCCGGCCACCCGGTCGCCGCCGTCGACCAGAGGGGCCACGGCCGCTCGGACAAGCCCGACACCGGCTACGACTTCGCCACCGTGACCGCCGACCTGGCCGAGGTGATCGGTGCCCTCGGCTGGGCCGCGGCCCGCCCTCTGGTCGCCGGGCAGAGCTGGGGCGGCAATGTGGTGCTCGAGCTCGCCATCCGTCATCCCGAGTGCACCCGGGCCGTAGCCTGCGTCGACGGCGGCACCATCGACTCGGCGAGGATTTTTCCCACCTGGGACGCCGCATGGGGAGCGATGACCCCTCCGCCGCTGACCGGGCTCCCGGCGTCGCGAGTTCGAAGCCCTCTTTCGCACCGCCCACCCGGACTGGCCGGCGAGCGGGATCGCCGGCAGCCTGGCCAGCTTCGAGGTGCGGCCCGACGGCACCGTCTCGCCGTGGCTCACCCTCGACCGGCACCGGGCCATCGTGGCCGCCATGTGGGATCACCACCCGCCACAGCGCTACCCGCTGGTCCAGGTGCCCGTGCTGCTCGTACCGACGACCATCCCGGTGGACGGCGCCGACGCCGCCCTGCCGTCGTGCCGGGTGCGGCCGTTCGCGGGGGCCGACCACGACGTGCACGCCCAGCACCCGGTCGAGCTGGCCGCCCTGCTGCACGCCGCCACCGCCGGCGGGTTCTTCGGATGACCCGGCTACTGGTGATCATGGGGTCCGGTGAGACCAGCCCGACCATGGTGAAGGCGCACCGGGAGGTGTTCGCCCGGTTGGGTCCCGACGTTCCGGCCGTCCTGCTGGACACACCGTTCGGGTTTCAGGAGAACGCCGACGACATCGCGGCCAAGGCCGTCGCCTATTTCGCCCGCAGCGTCGGGCGGACGGTGGAGGTGGCCAGCTTCCGCCGGTCGGACGGGGCCGACCGACTGGCCCGGGAGGCGGCCGTGGCGGCGGTGGCCCGGGCCCGGTGGGTCTTCGCCGGGCCCGGGAGCCCGACCTACACGCTGCGCCATTGGGCCGGCACCGAGATCCCGGCCCTTCTCGCCGACAAGCTGCGCCGAGGCGGCGCCGTCACCTTCGCCAGCGCCGCCGCCCTGACCCTCGGCATCCGCACCGTCCCGGTCTACGAGATCTACAAGAGCGGCGTCGACCCGGAGTGGGCCGACGGGCTCGACCTGCTGGCCCTGGCCGGACTGCGGGCCGCCGTCATCCCCCACTACGACAACGCCGAGGGCGGCAACCACGACACCCGGTACTGCTACCTGGGCGAGCGCCGGCTGCGGATAATGGAGAGGGAGCTGCCGGGCGATGCCTTTGTTCTGGGCGTCGACGAGCACACCGGCCTGGTGCTCGACCTCGACGCCGGCACCGCGGCGGTCGTCGGGCTGGGCGGGGTCACGGTGCGCCGGCGCGGCCGGTCCACGGTGATCCCGGCGTCGTCGACGGTGACCATCGCATCGCTGGTGGATTTAGGGATGGGAAAAGGCCTCCCGGTGTCGGCCCCGGCCCCGGCGGCGGGGGGTGGGCGAGTGGCGCAGCAGGCCACGCCGCTGATGGCGACCATCGAGGAACAGTGTTCGGAGTTCGACGCGGCGCTGGCCGGGCGGGATGTCGACGGGGCGGTGCGGGCCATCCTGGAGCTGGATGCCGCCCTCACGGGCTGGGCTGCCGACACCCTCCAGTCCGACGAGCAGGACCGGGGCCGGGCCGCCCTGCGGCGCATGATCGTCGAGCTCGGCGAACTGGCCAAGGTCGGGGCACGCGACCCCCGGCAGGCGGTCGCCCCGTTCGTCGACCAGCTGCTGGCGCTGCGCAGCGGCGCCCGGGCCGCCGGTCGCTTCGGCGACGCCGACGCCATCCGGGACGGGCTGGAGACGGCGGGGGTCGAGGTCCGCGACGGCCCCGCCGGCACCTACTGGTCACTGCGGTGACCCCTGCTATCGTGACAAAGCCTCTTACCGGACCGGGCCCCCATCGTCTAGCGGCCTAGGACACCGCCCTTTCAAGGCGGCAGCACGGGTTCGAATCCCGTTGGGGGTGCCAGTCGTTCTTAGTTGTCTCGTTGGTCCTGTGGTGCAGCTTGGAGTGCACGCCGGCCTGTCAAGCCGGAGGTCGCGGGTTCAAATCCCGTCAGGACCGCGGTCGGGTAGCTCAGTCGGTAGAGCGCGCGCCTGAAAAGCGCGAGGTCACCGGATCGACGCCGGTCCCGACCACTGCGGGACGAAGTGGAGGGACAAGGTGACCACATTCCGGTCACCTGGTCCCTCCACTTCCGCGGCGGGCCTTCCGAAGGTCAGGCGGGTGGACCAGCCGGCGGCGGGTCGGGGTGCCGGCGGCCCCGTCGCCTGACGGCTGGGACGAGAGCGAGCACGATGGCCAGGCCGGCCACCACGATGGCGATGACACCGGTGCTCGTCCCCTTCTTGGCCGGGGCCGACACGGCGGACGCGGCGGAAGGAGTGGCGGCCACCAGGTACCAGCCGGGGCGGGTGATGCTGGCGATCATCGTCGATGTGGTCCGGATGTACTGGCTGGTCAGCTTGGTCCACGACTGCCCGTCGGCGGAGTACAGCAGTGCGTGCGCCGGTATGGGAGCGAGGAGCGCGACGTCGGCTGAACCGGCGATGGAGTCGACGGGCGTGTTCGAGGGCTGGTAGGTGAGCGCCAGGCGGTAGGCGTTGCCGTCGGCGACCAAGTCGGGAGGGACCGGGGCGAGGGCGGCGGGGTCGGACGGTGTCACCGTGACATGCACGTTGGTGTCGTTGCCATGGGGGGGCAGGGCCCTGGCGGCGAGGTTCACGAAGACCTGACCGTCGGGGGTGGTGGCCGACGCCTGGGCGCTCGTGCCGCCCGACAGGGCGACGTCGGCGGCGGCCGGCTGGGGTGGGGTGTTGCCCGACGCGAATGCCGGCGGCGGCTTGACCCACTTGTATGGCGGCGGGGGGCCGATACCCTCGAACAGCGGCAGCAGGTGCCGGCCCGACATGGCGAGGGTGCCGGCCGCGACGGCCAGGTAGGCGCCGAGCACCGCGACGCCGATCAGCAGGATCGGGCGCCGGCTCACTGGTCGATCGGGGTCCACACCACGGGATGGGTGGCGAACGCCGGCGGCCATACGACCGCCTCCTCGCCCGGTGCCACCCATTCCCAGATGACGCCGGCGGCGTTGCGGTTGTTGCCGGCGTCCGCCGTGCCGGGCGGGGCGATGTCGAGCCCGCCACCGTTGGCCAGGCTGCCGACGGGCAGCTTGACCGCCTGGGCGGCAGCCGCCACCGCGTCGCTGCCGGCCCGGCCGGCGCGGGGCAGGACGTGGACGAACAGGGCGAAGGCGTTGGAGAACCCGGACAGGGCGTGGGACGTCATCGTCTGGTGGTACCGGCTCTGGTAGCGGGCGGCGGCCCAGGCCAGCGCCACCCGCGCCTGCGGCGTGAGGGCCTCGGGGCGCACGGCGGCGGCGTCGGGCTTGTCGGAGGCGAACACCCCGACCGCGGTGGCGCCCAGGCGCTCCCCGAATGCCGGCATGCAGTACGAGCTCGATGTGCCCAGATTGACGACGAGCGGCACACGGGCCGCGGCCAGGGCTCGGCGCATCGCCATGCCGTCATCCAGGTAGGCGGCGACGTACAGGGCCTCGGGCTTGGCCGCCGCGATCCGGGCCGCCAACGCCGCGAAATCGGTCCCCGCCGCCGAGTAGGGGAAGGTGGCGACCAGCGGCTGACCGGTCGCCGTCACCTCGGCCGCCGCGCCCGCCTCGACGGCCCGACCGTAGGGGTCATCGACGTAGGCCACGGCCCAGCGCAGGGGGCCCGGGCGGGGCAGGTGGGAACTCAGGCCAGTGGCCACGAAAGCGACCGCGTTCTTGCCCAGGTCGCCGCCCATGGGGGCCATGCGGATGAAACTGACTCCGGCCGCCACGGGACCGTCGTCCTGGTAGGCCTCGGGCGCATAGGCGTTGCCGGTGCCAGGGGTCGGGTCCCAACCGACCTGGCCGACCGCCCCCGTCTCCCAGATGAGCATGTGACGGCGGGTGGCCTCGGCGGCGGCGAGGGCCGAGTAGGTGCTGCCATGGGTGCCGACGACGACCGACACGCCGGCGCCGGCCAGGCCGGCCATGGCCGCCGGGACGCTCTCGGGGAGGCCGAGGTCGGCGGTCACGATCTGCAGGTGGTGCCCGTTGATGCTGCCATGGCTGTCGGCCCACTGGGCGGCCAGCTCGGCACCGTGTTTCTCTTCAGTGCCCTGCACCCCCTGGGGTCCGGTGGTCGGGTACATCAGCCCCACCTTGATGGGCGCCGGATGGCTGCAACCGGCGAGCAGGGCGGCGGCGACCGCCATGGACGCGGCGACGGCGAGCCGCCTCACAGGACCACCAGCAGGTTGGCAGCTACATGGGTGACGGCCGGAACGGCCCAGGTACCGCTGGCCCAACGCTGCCAGCTCAACACCAGCCCGGCGGCCAGATCCAACGGCAGCACCCACCAGCCGTAGACCGTGACGTGGGCGAGGGCGAAGAGCACCGCCGACCCGCCGACCGCCATGGCCACACCCCGGGGACGCAGGACGGCATAGACGAAACGCCGGAAGAAGATCTCCTCGGCCACCGCCGCCAGCGTGACCGCGGCCACGTAGCCGGCCCGGGCGGGAACGGGTGGGCGGCCGCCCCCCAGCAGCCTGGCTATCCCGAACGCTCCTATCCCCGCCGCCAGCACGGCGCCGGCGACTGCGCCCGAGGGTCGGGTCTCGGCGAACAGCGGCCAGGCGGCGCCGAGGACCAGTAGACCGGCGAACAGGCCGATCAGGCCGGCGTGGCCGCCGGGCAGCATGGGACGGGCGACGAAGACGACAAGCGCGGCGGCCATGGCGGCGACTGCCGAGGGCCGGGCGGCCGCGGTTGGGGTCGCCGCCGGGCGGACCGCGGTCACGGCTGCACCTGGAAGAGCACCGCGGCCACGACGGCGTTGGCGAACGGCAGATGGTCGGTGGCCACCCAACTGGCCTGCAGGGTGTGCGGGCCCGGGGTGAGCCCAGTCAGTTGGGCATGATTCGTGTACGCCATCTGCACCAGCTTGCCGTCGATGGACACGTGGATGTGGCCCTGGTCGCCGCGCAGCGGCCCCGAGACCTGGGCCGGGGGTAGGACGGTGCCGCCGGTGACCTTGACCTCGATGTTCAGGTCCGGACCGGTGACCTGGCTTGGCGTGGGGCTGACGATGGCCAGTGTGGCGTTGGTCGACGGGCGGGCGGTCGTGTGGCCCGACCCGCATGCCGCCAACGTGACGGCCAGAGCGGTGGCCGCGAGGGCCTGGCGGATCGTGGTCATCGGGGGAGCTCCTTTTAGCGGACGGGGATCGTGAAGGTGCCGTGGATCGTCTCCCCGGTCACCGTTGTGCCGGATACATCGAAGCGGTAGCTGCCCTTGACCGCCTCGGGCAGGTCGGCCACGAAGTGTCCGATTGGATCGAGGCGGCGCACGGTCAGCGGGGTGGACGTCGAGGCGCCGGGGGCGGTGGCGTTGTCGGTGGCTGCGGTCATGGGTATCTCCTTGCCATCGGCTCCGATGAAGGTGGTGTGCCACTCGTTGAAACCCGGGTGGGCGGGGTCCAGATATGTTTGCACGGACCGGTTCCCCGGCAGTTCCAGGGTGTACAGCGTCGGTATTCCTGGGCCTTGCGGGGCGACCACGATCTTCTCCGGCGGCTGGCGAGGGGTGACCAGGAAGGGGATCTCGATGCCGCCCGCGGCCCCCTGCAGGTCGACGGCGACCGTCCACGTTCCGTCGATCGACAGGTTGGCGCCGTTCGCCGCGAACAACCCCGGGCCGGTCCGGGGCAGGGCCAGGCTCGACGAGCCGAGGTCGGGCCGGGCGGGCAGGGTGAAAACCAGCGTCGCCGACATGCCGGCCGGCCGGCGGGTGTCGTAGTCGACGGCTGTCAGGTTGAACCGGTTGAAGCCGACCAGGCCCGGCGAGATGGCGAGCGTGACCCGAACGGTGGTCCCGAAGTCGTGGCCAGTCAGAACCAGGGGGTGCACGGCGGGCGCCCGGGTGCCGCTGGTCGGCGGGGCCAGTCCCTGGAGGATGGCGGTGACGGCCAGTACCCCGGTGAGGGCGACCAGCTCGACGCCGCCGACGCCCTGCAGCGGTCGGGTGGAGACCGGCACCGCCCGGATCGAGCGGTAGCGGTTGACGGCGCCGAGCCCGACCAGCGCGATGAACAGCGCCACCTTGACCAGCACGTACTCGCCGAAGGTGGCATGGACAAGGGCGTGGATGGAGCCGACCTCGTCATAGGCCCGCTGGAAGCCGGTGGCGGCCATGACCGCCGCGCCGGCCAGCGCCGCGGCTGAGAACCGCTTCACGGCCCGACGACGGTGGTCGCGGTCGATCGTGCCGATGGTGGCCAGCAGGGCGGCCAGGCCGCCCGCCCAGAAGCCGGCGGCCGCGAAGTGGGTCCACTGGCTGCCCATGCGGGCCAGGCGCAGCGTGTGGGCGGCTGCCGCGTGACTGGAGACGACGTCGCCCCACATGGCGACCAGGCCCACCAGGCCGGCCACCGCGACCAGGACCCTCCGCCGCCGATCGGCGACGGGGCGGAGGGCGGTGAGGGTCACGACGGCCGCGGCCGCGATCGGGATGGCACGCCACAGGAACTGATGTCCCAGTGATGATCCCAGCAGCTGGGACCAGGCCAGACGGGCCCGTTGGCGGCTGTCGAAGGCGATGGCCACCGCACCCACCGCGGCGGCCGCGGCCGCGCCGGCCAGCATGACGACCAATCGGGCCGGCACCCTCGGGTAGCAGACCACGGCGACGAACGACCCGCCGACGAGGACCATCAACCCGCTGTAGAGCAGCCACCTGCCGGCGACGCCCCAGGGCGAAGGGTTGGGGGCCTTCGAAGAAAGGTTGCTGCCGGCGGTCGGGGTCGGGGTGACTCCGACGCCGAAGGCGAACGAACCGGCGGCCAGATGGCCGTCGACCTTCGAAACCGTCCGCCACGACACCGTATAGACCCCATCGGCCAGCTTGCCGAGACCTACCTGGAGGACACGGGGGTCGCCGGGGGCCGCGTGGGTCTTGCCGGCGGAGTGATCCTGACCGGCCGAGTCCAGGACCCGCAGCAACGACAGACGAGGGTCCGGCGTCTCCCCGAAGACGATCGTGACGGTGACCGGTGCCTGCTTGAGCGTGGCCCCGGCGGCCGGGTCCGACGACTGGGGAAGCGCGTGCGCTGCCGCCGGGGCCGCGGCCACCACCAACGTGGCGGCCGCGATCCCGATAGCGGCGAGGACGCGCCGTCCGAGCGCACGTGTCGGTTTACCCGTGACGCCGCCCTCTGGTCAGGCCGACGACGATCCCGGCCCCGCCGATGACGATACCCACGATCAATGCCGTCAGGGCGAGGGTGTTCGCCGAGTTGGCCTTGTCGTGGGCGGCGGTGGCCGCCGACGAGACGCTGTCGACCCGGGGGCTCAGCCGGGCCAGGTTGGTGGCCAGGTCGCCGTTGGTCGGCACCTGGTTGGGGAACTCGATCGCGGTGGGGGCCTGCACGAGGTCAAAGGTCTTGT
The DNA here is from genome assembly GCA_963792645.1 of uncultured Actinomycetota bacterium. GTDB lineage: Bacteria > Actinomycetota > Acidimicrobiia > Acidimicrobiales > Palsa-688 > CAWBWS01. The sequence goes on along the minus strand of CAWBWS010000004.1, from coordinate 145,706 downwards.
CCGACGCGGTGAACTTCTCGTCGACCTTCTGTCCCGCGATGTTGCCGGTGAAATGGAACGTGTAGGCGCCGGGCGTGGTCGGGATGACGGCGGCGTCGAACTCCCCGTGCGTGCCGAACCCGGTGTCGGGGTCGAACGACGCCTTCAAGGTGAGCGGATCGCTCGTCTTGGTGCCCGTCGTCACCGTCACCTGCAGTGACGGCGGGGTGCCGAGGTCGTCGACCGGGTTGCCCTTGGCGTCCTTGATGGACACGAGCGCGGCGTTCTCGACACCGACATAGGTCGGTTCGTGGGCCCAACCGACAGTGAGCTGATAGGCACCGACCTGGCGTTGCTCGTGGGCCCAGGCCGGGGCGGCGGACAGGAACAGCAGACAGAACGCGGCCGCGCCGGCGACCACGCGTGAAGGAATGCGTGACATCTTGGTCTCCTCAAAAGATCGATGGCGAAAAAGGGTCGATCGGCCAGGAGGTCCTGGCCGGAAGGTTCAAAACGGCTAGGCGACCCTCGGAGCCGGAGGAGGTCGGCTCCACAAATGCATTCCCCAACGTTCCCTCGGCGTCCACGCCCGTGCCGGCGAACAGGGCAACGGCGTGGCCGCAGCCGGCCGGACCGACCGCAGCCACGCCTCGACGAGGCGCACCACCCGGGCCAGCTGGGTGACCTGGCGGCGCATCAGCCAGAGGGAGACGACCAACGTGACGGCGACGGCCAGATGGACGAGGGGCGCCCAGGCATGGGCGCCGCCGAGCGGTGACAGGCCCGGTGCGGCCCGGTGGACGGCGCCGGCCTCCATGTGCTCCTGCAGCAGGTACAGGCCGCACTGAGTGGCCCAGACGATCCCCGCCAGCGCCGGAACACCGAGCGACCGCCTCGCTCGTGGGGAAGCCCCGGACGGCCTCGCTCCGAGCCCCCTGGCCTCGACCCGGCGCAGCTCGGCCAGGCGCCGTTCGAGCACCCCGGCCAATCTGGCGGTCGAATGGACGGCTACCAGAGCGGCCACAACCAGCACCATGCCGATCGGGCCCATGTAGGTGTGGATCGAACCGAAGGCGCCCCTCAGCCCCGACACTCGCATGTATTCGATGGTGTGGCCCAGCCACTCGCCGGCCAGCGCCGTCAACGCCACGCCGGTGGCGCCCACCTCAACCCGACCCAGCCGGCCGCCAGACACCCACCCAGGATGCCCGATCTGGCGCGGTCGGGCCAGACCGGTCACGCGTCCACTACCGGGCTACGGTCGGCGCCGCGGCGGCGGGCAGGGCCACCCCGTGGCTGTGTCGTGCTGCGCCTTTGAGGCCGCCCCGGGTCAACAGGGCGGCAACTGCGAAGATGACGGCGGCGAGGAGGTACCGCGTCCGGCGGCTGGAATGCGGCGCGGGCGCGGACCGGGGGACGGATGTCAGAGCCAGCAGGGCGACCAGGCGGATTACCTCCATCGAGGTGGTCATGAAGTCGGGCCGGCCGATGGCCTCGGGTTGGAACGCCTGGGGCCCAAAGGGCAGTCCCGGGCCCCGGGAGACGGCCCAGACGGCCAGCGTGGCGCCGGTGACGATGATCGCAACCCATGACAGGCGACGGGAGTGGGTCAGCAGAAGTCCGACCCCGAGCAGTCCTTCGATGACGCTGAGCCCGAAGAAGAACAGGCCGGCCGGGATCCATTCGATCAGGTGCGGCTCCATCACCACGGTGTGGATCACCTCGCAGCCGAAGAGGCACGCCACCGCGACCAGGCGCAGGGTCCACGGCCAGGGAATGGCGGCCGCGGCGCCGGGACGCGGCGATGGCCGAACGCGAGCTTCGTAAGTCGTCAGGGCCATGGCGGTCGCTACACGACTTCGAACTGGGTCATCATGTCGTGGTCCTCGTGGGCCAGGTTGTGGCAGTGCATGACGTAGACGCCCCGGAACGACTCGAACCTCATGGCCACCCGAATGGTGTCGCCGGGGCCCAGGTACACCACGTCCTTGGGGCCTCTCTCGTACGGGAAGGGCGGCCGGCCGTTGCGGTCCAGGAACAGGTAGTCGACCAGGTGTACGTGGATGGGGTGGATCCAGCCGCCCGACTTGTTGATGAACCGCCAGATCTCGGTGGTGCCCAGTTTGGGGAAGGCGTCGATCCGGCCCCGCCCGTAGCTGAGGCCGTTGATGGTCCAGGCGCCCCCGCTGCGGTTGAACTCCCAGTCCCGGGTGCGCACCGACCTGGTGGGGTCGACGTCGGACGGCGGGACCAGGTCGGCGGGCACCGAACTGGGGTCATGGGCGTCGTCGACCACGTCGAACCGCATGATCTGGTTGATCTTTTCGGCCGGGGTGGGGTCCCCGAACGCCCCGGGCGGGAAATGGTTCTCCAGCACGATCTTGGTGCCGATCGGGTACTTGGCGAAATCGATCACGAACTCGTAGCGCTCGGCCGGGGCGGCAATGAAGTCGGGCACGTCCACGGGATGGGTCATGAGTCCGGTGTCGGTGCCGATCATGGTGAACGGCTCACCGGTGGACAGGGCCAACTGGTAGAACCGGGAGTTGGATCCGCACAGCAGGCGGAACCGGTACTTGCGCCGCAGGACCCGCATAAACGGAAACGGCACGCCGTTGACGAGGATGATGTCGCCGAAGGTTCCCTGGCGGGGGGGCGAGAACGGGTTGTCACCCGACGCGAAGAACAGCGAACCGTCGTCGTTGAAGATCCGGTCCTGCATCACGATCGGGATGTCGAACGGGGCCGGGACCAGGCCCGCCAGTCCGGCCGGCAACGGCAGGGCGTCGCTGACCGCGTCGAGGTGGGGCTGGAAACCGGCCAGTCCCATGTACACGTTGCGCCCGGTGCCGTCGATGGCGTGGTCGTGGTACCACATGGTCGCCGCCGGCTGGGCGCACGGCCATTCGTAGGCCTTCTGATTGGTCAGTTCGGGGACGAATACGTCACCGCTCTGACCGGACACCTGGGGCCCGTTGAGCGCCTGAATCAGGTTGAGCGGGTGCCCGTCGAAGTTGGCTTTCTCATCGGCGCCGTGATGGTGGACCGTTGTCGGCACCGCCAACTGGTTGGTCATGTGGATGACCACCGGCTTGGTGTCCCGGGTCAGGATGGTCGGCCCGGGCCACATTCCGTTGAAGCCCCAGATGGTGGTCGCCGGCCGGCCGGCCAGGACCTGCTGTTGGGCCGCCCGCATCACGATGCTGGCCGAATTGGGCGATCCCGGCGACGCCAGATCGATCACCGGGGCGAACGCCAGCGGCTGCGTGAACCTGGCGACCGGCGGCGAGGCCGGGAGATCGGCGCCCGCGGCCTGAATGATGTCGAACCCCTTCACCACGGGTAGCGCGAGCGCGGCCGCGCCCATCAGGCCGTATTTGATGAACTGTCGCCGATCGACACCTGACAAAGCGTCCCCCCGTGTGAGTGCTCGGAGGCGACGGTATTTACCTCACCTTAGGAAAAGCGCTCAGTCGGCCAGGCCGCGATCATGGTGAGGTGACGGCTCGCTTCGAATACCTCGATGTGGGGGTCGAAGGCGACGACGGCCCGATCGTCAAGGGATTCTCGGCGGCCATCCCGGCCCAGGGGCTCACGGCCATCGTCGGACCGTCGGGAGCCGGCAAGTCCACCCTGCTGCGCCTGCTCAACCGGCTCGACGATCCCGATGACGGTGTGGTCCGGTTCGAAGGGCGCGACGTTCGGGACTACGACGTGCTCGAGCTGCGGCGACGGGTCCAGAGCGTGGGACAGGTGCCGGTCACCTTCCCGGGCACGGTCACCGACAATGTCGGGGCGGACACGCCGGCCCTGCTGGAGCGGGTCGGGCTCGATCCGGGGCTGGCCACGAGGGAGGCCGACCGGCTGTCGGTCGGGGAGGCGCAGCGCATGGCGCTGGCCCGCAGCCTGGCCCTCCGACCCGACGTGCTGGCGCTCGACGAGCCCACATCCGCCCTGGACACTGCGAGCAAGGGCGGGATCGAGCGGCTGATCCGGGAGCTGGCCGATTCCGGGCTCACCGTCGTCATGGTCACCCACGATCCCCGCCAGGCCGAGCTGGCCGATCAGGTCATCGAGGTCCGTCCCCTGCCCCGGTCGGAGCAGCCATGACGTTGATCCTCGGGGCGGCAGCGGGCGGGTCGGCGCTGTCGGGCCCGGTCACGTTCGGGGACGTGGCGCTGTCCCTGCTGCTCGTCGCCGTGGCCATCGGCGTCTCCCGCTGGCAGCAGGTGGGCCTGGAGGGCGACATGACGGTGGCCACCGTCAGGTCCTTCGTCCAGCTGGTCGCGGTCGGCTACCTCCTCGACTACATCTTCAAAGGCCACGGCTGGCTGACGTTCGTGGCCGTGGCCGTGATGGTCGGTACCGCCAGCGTGACGTCGGCCGGCCGGGCCAGACGGGTACCGGGGAGCGAGTTGGTGGCCGCGGCGGCCATCTCGGTCGCCACCGCGGGGACGCTCGGCGTGCTGGCCCTGCTGCGGATCGTGCCGGTTTCGGCCCGGGCCATCGTCCCCCTGGGTTCCATGATCATCACGGCCGCCATGAACACCACATCGCTGGTCATGACCCGCCTCTACGACGACCTGGCGGCCAGCCGGCGAGAGCTCGAGGCCCGGCTCTCGCTGGCTCAGAGCAGCCGGGAGGCGGCTCTGCCATGGCTACGGTCATCGCTCAGGAGCGGGATGCTCCCGACCGTCGATCAGACCAAGGTCGTCGGCCTGGTCGCCCTGCCAGGAGCCATGACGGGCATGATCCTGGCCGGCGCATCGCCCATACTGGCCATCCGCCTGCAGCTGGTGGTGATGTACATGCTGCTCGGCGGCAACGCGTTCGCCGCCTTGGTCGCCGCCCAGCTGACGGTGCGGCGCCTGTTCACCCCCGCCCACCAGCTCATCAGGTCGCTGCGGCGAACTCCGGGCTGAGTCGGGGCTGAGAACTAAGGCGTCGGTCGCGGCAGCCGGGGGTCGAGAACGCCGACCATCCACCCCTCGATGCTGCTGAGCCGCACCCGGATCAGGCCCCCGTGCTCCGGGACCCTGACGGCGCTTCCGGTCAGCAACCGGGCATCGCGTAGATGGACGAACGACGGCTCCGGCAACACCGGGTCCTGACCGGCGGCCAGCCGTTCCGACTCCGACGGGTACGCCGTCTCGCCGATGGTGCGGAAGAGGGTCCCGGCTTCGTTGCCCGTCTGCGAGTCGATGAGGTGCGCCAGCTGGTCGAACCACATGCGGCCACCGACCATCGAGCCGGTCAGCCACGACCCGCCGACCAGCAGCGAGACGCCGAGGTCACTGGTCTCGCCCTGGTTGACCGCCTTGACCAGCACGACGAGCACGGCGTCGACCGTCGCCCCCGGTTGTTGGTCGCTCACGGGTGTGGACGGTACTGGTCCGCGGGGGGATCGCGGGCAGGGTCGGCGGCAGGGTATCGACCCGGCGCTGCAGGAACCGCCGTTCGGCCGACGTGCGGGCCATGCTCGATGCCCGCTGGTATCCGGCCCGGGCCTCATCGGTCCGGCCCAGGCGGGCCAGCAGATCGGCCCGGGCGGCGTGGAACAGATGGTTGCCATCGAGGATCCCGGTGCCGGCCAGCACATCCAGGCGGTCCAGGCCGGCCTGCGGCCCGTCCGCCATGGCGACCGCGACCGCCCGGTTCATCTCCACCACGGGCGACGGGGCCACCCGGGCCAGCTCACGGTACAGCCCGGCGATCTGGCGCCAATCGGTGGCGTCGGGCTCGAGGGCCTCGACGTGGACCGCGGCAATGGCCGCCTGCAGCTGATATGGGCCGGCTCCTCCCATCGGGGCGCTGCTCCTGAGCGCCCGCTCGACGATGGCCACGCCCTCGGCGATCTGGTCCCCGTCCCAGCGCGTCCGGTCCTGGTCGGCCAGCAGGACCAGATCGCCGACGTCGTCGACCCGGGCGTCGCGGCGGGCGTCCTGGAGCAGCATGAGGGCCAGCAGTCCCCATGCCTCGGGCTCATCGGGCATCAGCTCGACCAGCACCCGGGCCAGGGTGATGGCCTCGGCGCACAGCTCCCTGCGCACCAGGACGTCGCCGGCAGTGGCTGCGTAGCCTTCGTTGAAGATCAGGTACAGCACGGCGAGCACCGGGGGCAGGCGCTCGGGTAGGGCGTGGTCGGGCGGGACGCGGTACGGGATGCCGGCGCCTTTGATCTTCTTCTTGGCCCGGACCAGACGCTGGGCCATGGTCGCCTCCGGGACCAGGTAGGCCCGGGCGATCTCCGGGGTGGTCAAGCCGCCGAGGGTCCGGAGGGTCAGGGCGATCTGGGCCTCCGTCGCCAGCGCCGGGTGGCAGCAGGTGAAGATCAGCCTGAGTCGGTCGTCACGGATGGCGCTGATATCCGCCTCCTCGGTCTCCTCGTCCGGGTCGGCCGCGTCGGCCGCTTCGGCCGCTTCGAGCAGACCGTGGGCGGCGCGGTGCTTGTCGTCCCGCTTGGCCTCGCGGCGCAGCCGGTCGATCGCCTTGCGGCGGGCGGTGGTCAGGAGCCAGGCGCCGGGCCGGGACGGTGGGCCGGTGACCGGCCAGGTCTCGAGGGCGGTGACGATCGCCTCCTGCAATGCGTCCTCGGCGAGGTCGAAGTCGCCGAGGACGCGTATCAGGGTGGCGAGAACCTGCCCGGACTCGCGGCGGAAGATGCCGTCCAGCCCGGCCGGCGGCATCACTACGCGCTGGGCATCTCCCGGACCGGTCGAATCTCTACGGCTCCGGTACGGGCGTCGGGGATCTTGGCCGCCAGCTCGATGGCCCGGTCGAGATCCTTCACATCCACCACGTAGAAGCCGCCCAGGTACTCCTTGGTCTCGGCGAACGGACCGTCAGTGGCCGAGACCTGGCCGCCCCGGACCCGCACGGAGGTGGCGGTGTCGGTGCCCTGCAGAGCCTCAGCCGCGACCAGCTCGCCGGAATCGACGATGTCGTTGGTAAAAGCCATGTACTCGTCGAAGATCTTCTGGCCCTCGGCCGGGTCTTCCGGCCACGTCGAGGGGTCGACGTTGATGAGCAGCATGTACTTCATGGGTGCCTCCTGGGGTTGAGCGTCACCCTACCGACGAACGGTTTGGGGCAGATCGACACTCCCAGGAGGTATTTCGGTGGCCTACGGCTCGGCGTGCTCCATCTGCTCGAGGCAACGGCGGATCTCCGATGCACGGAACCGGCGGTGGCCGCCGAGGGTGCGGATGGCGGTGATCTTGCCGGCTCGCGCCCACCTGGTGACCGTCTTGGGGTTGACCCGGAAGAGAGCGGCTACCTCAGCTGGGGTGAGAAGTGCGTCTGCGTGTAGCTCGTCTGCCATGTCGTTCCGGCTCCTTGTTGTCCGATTTAGTTCAAAAGGTAAGGCAAGTGGGGCTTTGCGTATATAGCCCGTTGTAGTCATATTTCGGGTACCAAAGTGACTAGTCACAGGCGGTGCGTTAGCCGACGTAGGCTTGCTCCCCCGTGCAGATGTTCGACCGGATGGGCGACGAGTATGAGGAACTTGTCGTCTGCCACGACCGCGTCACCGGCCTCAAAGCCATCGTCGCCATCCATTCGACGGTCCTGGGCCCAGCGCTCGGCGGGACCCGGTTCTACCCGTACGCCACGGAGGACGAAGCGGTCACCGACGTCATGCGACTGGCCCGGGGTATGACCTACAAGTCAGCGGCCGCCGGCCTGGATCTCGGTGGCGGCAAGGCGGTCATCCTCGGCGATCCCCGCACCCTGAGGTCCGAGGAGCTGCTGCGGGTGTACGGCCGATTCCTCGACAGCCTGGGCGGTCGGTACATCACCGCCGAGGACATGGGGACCACCCAGGCCGACATGGACCTGATCTTCCGCGAAACACCCAATGTCACCGGGATCTCCGAGTCGCTGGGCGGCTCGGGCGATCCGTCGGCCGCCACTGCGTACGGCGTGTGGTGGGCCATGAAGGCCGCCCGCCAGGTCCTCGACGGCACCACCGACCTGGCCGGCTGCCACGTGGTCGTCAGCGGTGCCGGCAAGGTCGGCTCCGGCCTGATCAGGTACCTGGTCGAAGAGCAGGCCACGGTGACCGTCGCCGACGTCGACGACGCGGCCGTCGCCCGGGCCGTCGAGACCTTCGGGGTGGCCGCCGCCCCGGTCCAGGTCGCTCACACCCTGGCGTGCGACATCTACTCGCCGTGCGCCATGGGCGCCGTTTTCAATGCCCGCACCATCCCCGAGCTCAGATGCCGGGCCGCGGTGGGCTGCGCCAACAACCAGCTGGCGACCGTCGACGACGGCCGGCGGCTGGCCGGGCGGGAGATCCTCTACGCCCCCGACTTCGTGGTGAACGCCGGCGGGGTGATCAACATCGCCGAGGAGCTGGTGGGCTACGACCGGGAGCGGGCCTACGCCAACGTGCGCGGCATCTTCGACACCACCCAGGCGGTGCTCATCGCCGGCCGCGACCTCGGCGTCACCACGACCGCGGTCGCCGAGGGGATGGCCGAGCAACGGCTGGCGGCCGCCGCGGCCGGTGGTGCGGCCCGGGTCCGCCGCTTCGACGGCACGGCAACTCGGGCGCGGCCATCCAATCCGTGAGATTCGGTCCGGCCGCACGATCTGTTCGTCACTTGGCCGCGCTATGACGCGGTCAACTGACGAACGGATTAGCCCAGCGCCCGGTCGACGGCCTGGTACAGCTCGTCGGGGGTGAAGGGCTTGGCCAGGTAGACCGTCGAGCCCAGGCGTTCGGCCCGGACGAGGTCGGATCGACCGGCCCTTCCGGACACGACGACCACCGCCGGCGGTCCCAGCCGGTCCCGCAGGTGCAGCGCCGCCAGGACCGTCCAGCCGTCGAAGACCGGCATCATGACGTCGACCAGCAGCAGGTCGATGTCCCCCACCGCCAACAGGGTGGTGGCCCGCTCCGAGTCGGCGGCCAGGACGGTGTGGTGCCCGGCCGCTTCGAGCTCGATCCGCAGGGCCAACATGGAGTCGGGCTCGTCGTCCAGGATCAGGACGAGCGCCACGTCACCTGCCGCTCGCCCGCGATCACCGCACCGACCACGACCGCGTCGACACCGGCGCCCCGCAGCACCTCGATCGCCGCCTGCACCCCCGCCGGCGGCACCACGACGACCATCCCGAGGCCCAGGTTGAACACCCGGGCCATCTCGCTCGTCGCTCACCCGCCCCGGCCTCTGCATCTCGCCGAAGATCCGGGGCGATGGCCCAGCTGCCCGCGCCGCAGCACGGCGCCGCAGCCGGGCGGCAGGACCCGGGGCAGGTTGCCCGGCAGGCCGCCGCCGGTGATGTGGGCCATGGCGTGCACGTCAGTGGCGTGGAGCAGGGCCACGACCGCCGGGGCGTAGATCACCGACGGCCGAGCAGCTCGTCGCCCAGGGTCCGCGAGGCGCCCTCCCAGGCCGGCCCGTCCAGGGGGCCGGCCCGCAGCAGCGCCCGCCGGGCCAGGGAGTAGCCGTTGCTCCGCAGGCCCGGTGACGGCAGGCCGATCAGCACGTCTCCCGGCCGCACCGCCGAGCCGTCCAGGATCCGGTCGGCCTCGACGATCCCGACCGCGAACCCGACCAGGTCGACGTCGCCGGGCGCGAGGATGCCGGGATGGGCGGCCAGCTCGCCCCCCAGAGATTGCGCACCCGGCCTGCCGGCAGCCCTCGGCGATCCCCTCCATCAGCTCGCACGACCACGTCGGGCGACAGCTCGCCGTGCGCCTGGTAGTCGAGAAAGAACAGCGGTTCCGCCCCCTGGCACACCAGGTCGTCCACGCACATGGCGACCAGGTCGATGCCGACGGTCGTGAACCGGCCCAGCGACCGGGCCACGGCCAGCTTGGTCCCGACGCCGTCGGTCGACGCCACCAGCACCGGGCGGCGGTACCCGGCCGGGAGGCGGAACAGCCCGCCGAAGCCGCCGATGTCCCCGAGTACCTCGGGGCGGTACGTGGATCTCACCAGGTCCTTTATCGCATGGACCGCCCGGTCACCCGCATCGATGTCGACCCCTGAGTCGGAGTACGTCAGACCGGGGGGCCTTTTCCCACCCCCGCCCCCATCCTCAGACACGGATGGGTTCGGCCAGGCTCACCGGCACGTCGACGGGGTACTCCCCCGTCAGGCAGGCGGTGCAGAACCCGGCGCCCGGCACGCCGATCGACTTCTCCAGCGCCTCGAGGCCCAGGTAGGCCAGGCTGTCGGCGCCCACGTAGTCGCAGATCTGGCTGACCTCCAGGCCGGCGGCGATCAGCTGGGCCCGGGTACCGGTGTCCAGCCCGTAGAAGCACGGCCAGCGGTACGGCGGCGACGAGATCCGCAGGTGGACCTCGGCGGCGCCGGCGTCGCGCAGCATCTTGACGACCGCCCGGGTGGTGGTGCCCCGCACGATCGAGTCGTCGACGACGACGAGCCGCTTGCCGGCGATGTTGTCCCGCAGCGGGTTGAGCTTGCGCCGCACGCCGGCGTCGCGCTGCACCTGGTCGGGGGACATGAAGGTGCGGCCGATGTAGCGGTTCTTGACCAGCCCCTGGCCGTAGGCGATGCCGCTGGCCCGGGCGTAGCCCTCGGCGGCGGGGATGGCCGAGTCGGGGACGCCCATCACCATGTCGGCCGGCACCGGCTCCTCGGCGGCCAGCAGCTCGCCCATGCGCTGGCGCACCCCGTGCAGCTCGGTCCCGTACAGCCGGCTGTCGGGCCGGGCCAGGTAGACGAACTCGAAGATGCACAGTTTCGGGTCGACCCGCTCCAGCGGGAACGGGTGCCGCGAGCGCTCGCCGCCGGCATCGATGACGAGCACCTCCCCCGGGTCGAGCTCGCGGACGAATGTGGCGCCGACCACGTCCAGGGCCGGGGTCTCCGACGCCAGCACCCAGCCGCCCTCCTCGCCGTCCTCGCCGTCGCCTTCGAGGCGGCCGAGGCAGAGCGGCCGGAAGCCGTTGGGGTCCCGGATGCCGATGAGCTGGCCCTGGTCGACGACGACGAGGGAAAATGCCCCCTCCAGCATGGGTAGCACGACGTCGAGGGCGTGCACCAGGTCTTGGTCCGGGTGGCTCACCAGGTGCTGGGCCAGCAACTCGGCGATCAGGTCGCTGTCGCTGGAGACCATCCCGGGCAGCATGCCCGCGGTGGCGGCCAGCGCCTCGGTGTTGGTCAGGTTGCCGTTGTGGCCCAGGGCGAAACTGGTCGTCTCCAGCGAGCGGTACACCGGCTGGGCGTTGTGCCAGGTGCTCGAACCGGTGGTCGAGTAGCGGGTGTGGCCGACCGCGATGTGGCCCTGCAGGCCGGCGAGCGTGTAGGCGTCGAAGACGTTGGTGACCAGGCCCATCTCCTTGACCACCACGATGCTGGTCCCGTCGGCCACCGCAATGCCCGCCGACTCCTGACCGCGGTGCTGCAGGGCGTAGAGCCCGTCGTAGGTGAGGGTGGCAACCGACCGGCCCGGCGCATACACCCCGAACACCCCGCAGGCCTCTCGTGGGTGGTCGGCAGCGGTGGGATCAGCGTCGGCCGTCACGTCCACCCATTCTTCCATGCCGGGGGCGGGTGCCGGGCGTCCTAGTCTGCGGGCGTGATCGACCTGCACACCCATTCGACCGTTTCGGATGGGAGCGACCCGCCTTCCCGGATACCCGAGCTGGCCTATGCCGCCGGTTGCTCCGCAGTGGCGCTGACCGATCACGACTGCCAGGACGGGATCACGGTGGCCGCGGCTCGGGCTGCTCAGCTCGGCGTGGAGCTGGTGCCCGGCGTGGAGATCTCGTGCTCGCACCGCGGCACCATGCACCTGCTCGTGTACTTCCTCACGCCTGGGGAGGGTCCGCTGCAGGACGAGCTCGGGCGGCTGCAGGCCGGGCGTGACTCGCGGAACCGCGTCCTGGCTTCTCGTCTGGCGGCGCTGGGGCTGCCCGTCACCTACGACGAGATCATGTCGGAGGCCGGGGGCATGGGCGCCGGCCGGCCCCACGTGGCCGCCATCCTGCTCCGGAAGGGGGTGGTGGGCAGCATCCAGGAGGCGTTCGACACCTGGCTGGCCAAGGGAAGGCCGGGCTATCTGGAGAGGGAGCGGCTGGCCCCTTCGGTGGCGGTGCGGCTGGCGGTGGCGTCGGGTGCGGTACCGGTGCTGGCCCACCCGCTGAGCCTGGGGTTGGGCCCTTGGGAGCTGTCGGCCGCGGTGTCGGAGCTGGCCGGCTGGGGGCTGGCCGGCGTGGAGGCCATCTACGGGCGGTACAGCGGGTCGGAGAGGTCGGCGGTCGCGGCGCTGGCGGCGCGGCTCGGCTTGGTGGCCACCGGGGGGTCGGATCATCACGGCACGTTCAAGCCCGACCTGCAGGTCGGGGTGGGCCGGGGCGACCTCGACGTGCCGGACTCGGTGCTCGACGATCTGAAGGATCGGATCCCGGCCTGACGGTCCACTCTGGGGAGAGAAACCGGGCAGAGTGACGGCTTTGTCTCCCCAGAGGCCGGACGTCGGGGCGGTCCCTCCAGCTCTGGGGAGAGAAACCGGGCAGAGTGACGGCTTTGTCTCCCCAGAGGCCGCCCCCCGGCCGGGCGTCAGCCGATGGCGGGGGCCGGGGCCAGGTCCATCTCGACGCCCAGGGCCCGGGGCAGGGCGGTCCGCCACGCCTCGATGGCGTCGGCCAGGCTGACGTCGACCAGGCCCGGGACGACCAGGCGGTCGCCGCCGGCCTGGCCGAGCTCGCCGAGCGGGATGCCGGCCGCGCCCGTCCGGGCGATCACCTCGGGCAGACGGGCGGGCGCCACGCTCAGCAGGACCCGGGACGGGCCCTCGCCGAACAGGGCCGAGTGGCCTCCAATGGCGCCCGGCCGCATCGAGAACCCGACCCCGCTGACCACCGCCATCTCGGCCGCACCCACGCCGAGACCGCCATCGGACAGGTCGTGCACCCCGTTGACGACCCCGTCGTTGACGAGTCCGGCGACCAGTGCCAGCAGCCGGCCGTGCAGCTCGAGGTCGAGGGGGGCCAGGCGGCCCCCCCGATGGTCGCGGGCGGTCAGGGCCCATCGCGAACCGCCGAGACCGGGATCGTCCTGGGGCCCGATCAGCACCAGCCGGTCGCCGGCCACCAGCCCGGGCGGCGGCGGCCGGCGGTCGAGCCTGTCGACCAGGCCGAGGGTCCCGACCACCGGTGTGGGGTCGATGTCCCGGCCCCGGCTCTCGTTGTAGAGGCTCACGTTGCCGCCGATGACCGGTAGGTCGAGGGCCCGGCACGCCTCGGCCATCCCGTCGATGGCCTCGGACAGCTGCCACATCACCTCGGGGTGCTCGGGGTTGCCGAAGTTGAGGCAGTTGACGACGGCCACCGGCCGGGCGCCGACGCACGCCACGTTCAGCGCCGACTCGGCGACGACCAATGCGGTGCCGTGGCGCGGGTCGAGAGCGCACCAGCGCCCGTTGCCGTCGGTGGACAGGGCGATGGCCTTCGAGGACGGCACCGGCAGCCCGGGCGCCTTCAGCCGCAGCAGGGCGGCGTCGCCGCCCGGGCCGACCACCGTGTTGAGGAACAGCTGGTGGTCGTACTGCCGGAACACCCACGACGGGTCCATGAGCAGGGCGAGCAGGTCGGGGCCGCAGTCGCCCGGGGGCGCCAGCCGGCCCGGGTCGGCGGCCCGGGCCGCGTCGAGCCCGAGTGGGCGGGCCATGGGACGGGTGTAGCAGGGCGCGTCCTCGTGCAGGCTGGCGGCCGGCACGTCGCCCAGCACCTCGCCGTCCCAGCCGTCGAGGATCCGGAGCCGCCCCGAGTCGGTGACCCGGCCGACGACGGTGGCCCGCACCTCCCATCTGGCGCAGGCGGCGAGCACCTGGTCGAGGTCGGCGGGCGTGACGATGGCCAGCATGCGCTCCTGGCTCTCGCTGGTCATGACCTCGAACGGCTCCATCGCCGGTTCCCGGAGCGGTACGGCACGCACGTTGACGTCCATGCCGACCCCGCCGCGCGAGGCCGTCTCGCTGGTCGCGCAGGCCAGCCCGGCCCCGCCCAGATCCTGGATCCCGACCACCAGGTGCCGGTCGAGCAGCTCGAGGCACGCCTCGATCAGCCGCTTCTCCTCGAACGGGTCGCCGACCTGGACGTTGGGCCGCTTGGCCGCTCGGCGGCCTGGTCGTCGGTGAAGCCGGCCGAGGCCAGCACGCTCACCCCGCCGATGCCGTCGCGGCCGGTCGTCGAACCGAGCAGCACGGCCAGGTTGCCGGGCCCGGACGCCGCGCCGAGCACCAGGCGGTCGACGGGCAGCACGCCGACGCAGAGCACGTTGACCAGCGGGTTGTCGGCATAGCACTCGTCGAAGACCAGCTCACCGCCCACGGTCGGCACCCCGACCGAGTTGCCGTAACCCGAGATGCCGCTCACCACGCCGGCGGCGATCCAGCGGCTGCGCGCCTCGTCGAGCGGACCGAACCGCAGCGGGTCCATCACCGCGATGGGGCGGGCGCCCATGGTGAAGATGTCCCGCAGGATGCCGCCGACGCCGGTCGCCGCGCCCTGGTAGGGCTCGATGGCCGACGGGTGGTTGTGGCTCTCGATGCGCATCGCCACGGCGATGCCGTCGCCGGCGTCGATCACCCCGGCGTTCTCCCCTGGACCGACCAGAACCCGGGACCCTCGGTCGGCAGGCGCGACAGGTGCACCCGTGACGACTTGTAGGAGCAGTGCTCGCTCCACATGACGGCGTACATGGCCAGCTCGAGATGGTTGGGCCGGCGACCGAGAATGCCCTCGATAGCGGCCGCCTCGTCGTCGGTGAGACCCAACGCCCGGTGTATGGACCCGTCCATAACCGGCAGGGTAGCCTCCGAAGGCGCGTCAAAAGACACCGTTGGCACCAGCTATACCGTCGCTGGGCCGTGAATAAACCTCGCAGAATTGTGCGATACTGACCATATGCCAGCCAAGACGCCGAGCGGAAAAGCTCCCATGTCCGAGGCGCACAAAGATGCTCTGGCCATAGGACGCGAGGAAGGACGAGCGGTTCGGCGTTATCTCGAGGCTCTCGAGGCCCACAAACCCAAACGTGGTCGAAAGCGGAGCTCCGATACCATCGAAAAGCGCCTCCAGCAGATCGAGGACAAGCTCGAAGCCGCCGACCCCCTGACCAGGGTGCATCTGGTGCAGGAGCGGATGAACCTGTCGGGCGAGTTGGCCAACAAGGACGCCGCAGTCGACCTCGGGGCACTCGAGGACGGGTTCGTCAAGGCAGCCAAGAACTACTCGGAGCGCAAGGGAATCTCGTACGCCGCATGGCGCGAAGCCGGTGTCGACGCAGCCGTGCTGCGCAAGGCCGGTATTCGCCGGGCCGCCGGCGACACCGTCTAGATCGCCGTCCGGATCACCGCTCGGCCGGGCTCCACCCGACCGCCGGGGGACGACGGAACGACCGCCGCGGGACGGCCTCGATCCCGGCACCCGTCGATCAGCGCGCCCAACAGGTATCGGCCGTCCTCGGAGCCGAGCAGGGCATCGACGGCCCGTTCCGGGTGGGGCATCAGGCCGACGACATTGCCGGCCGCATTGCACATCCCGGCGATGGCGTCGACCGATCCATTGGGGTTGTCGGCGTAGCGAAGCACGATGCGATCCTCGGCCTTGAGCACGGCCAGCGTCTCGGCATCACAGGTGTAGTTGCCCTCGAAGTGGTTGATCGGGATGCGCAGACGCTGCCCGGTGACCAAACCGCCGGTCAGGACCGATCGGGCCGATGTCACTTCCAGTTCAACAGGCATGCAGAGGAACGTCAGACCCCGGTTCTTCTGCAGCGCGCCGGGGAGCAGACCGGCCTCGGTCAGGACCTGGAAGCCGTTGCAGATGCCGACGACGGGTCCGCCGTCGGCGGCGAACGCCGCGACCGCGGCCATGACCGGCGAGAAGCGGGCGATGGCCCCGGGCCGCAGATAGTCGCCGTGGGCGAAGCCGCCGGGCAGGACCACCGCGTCGACGGCACCGAGGGCCGAGTCCCCGTGCCAGACCAGCGACCCATCGGCGCCCAGGCGGCGAACCGCCTCGACGACGTCGTGCTCGCAGTTGCTGCCCGGGAACAGGACGACGCCGACGAGCGTGGTCATACCGCCGCCGGCTCCAGGGTCACGGTCGCATCCTCGATCACCGGGTTGGTCAGGAACGTGCGGCACAACTCGTCCACCTGGGCCCGGGCGGCCGGCTCGTCGACCGACTCGATCGAGAACCGGATGGCCTTCCCGGTCCGTACCCCTTCCACCTGGTGGTACCCCAGGGCCGGCAGGGCCCGCTCGATGGTCGCCCCCTGCGGGTCGGCGATACCAGGCCGGAGGGATACCTCGACCAGGACCGAGTACCTCACGCCCGCACCCCCGGCCAGGCGGCCAGATCGCCGCCGGTGAGCTTGCGGTAGGCGTCGACGTAGCGGGTCCTGGTGGCCTCGACCACGTCGTCGGGCAGGGTGGGCGGCGGTGGCGTCTTGTCCCAGCCCGACTCCTCCAGCCAGTCGCGCAGGGGCTGCTTGTCGAACGAGGGCGGTACGGTGCCGGGCTGCCACCGGTCGGCCGGCCAGAAACGGGAGGAGTCGGGCGTCAGCACCTCGTCGCAGAGGGCCAGCTCACCGTCGATGAAGCCCAGCTCGAACTTGGTGTCGGCCATGATGATGCCCCGGGCGGCGGCCAGCTCCGCCCCCCGCCGGTAAGCCTCCAAGCAGATCTCCCCGGCCGTCTTGGCCACCTCGGCGCCGACCAGCTCGGCCGCCGCGGCCACGGAGATGTTCTCGTCGTGGCCGTCCAGCGCCTTGGTCGAGGGGGTGAAGACCGGCTCGGGCAGGCGGTCGGACTGCTGCAGGCCCTTGGGGAGCGCCGCGCCGTGCATGGTGCCCGACCTGCGGTACTCCTCCCAGGCCGACCCCGACAGGTAGCCGCGGACGATGCACTCGATCGGCAGCATCTCGGCCCGGCGCACGACCATGGTGCGGCCCTCGAGGTCCTCGCCCAGCTCGCGGGCCTCCTGGGGCACGTCGACGCTGATGAGATGGTTGGGCGCCACGTCGGCCAGCTGGTCGAGCCAGAAGGCGGTCATGGCGGTGAGCACCCGGCCCTTGTCGGGGATGGGCTCGGCCATGACCACGTCGAACGCCGAGATGCGGTCCGAGGCGACCATGAGCAAGCAGGCCGTCGCCGATGTCGTAGAGCTCGCGGACCTTGCCCGAGGTCACGATGGGGAGGGTCATGAGGACTCCTTCATCGGGACGGTTGGGATACGGTCCAGGGCGTCGATCACCCGGTCGGCGTGGCGCAGGCTCGCGGCGCAGGTCGAAGGCCTCGTCCAGCGCGTCAGCCTTGTCGAGGCGTCACCTCGGGGTCCTCCTCCAGCACGGCCGGAACGGGTCGTCCGCCGTCCCAGGCGCGCCATGGCGTCGCGCTGCACGATCCGGTAGGCCTCGTCGCGGGTCAGGCCCGCCCGCGACCAGGGCCAGCAGCACGGGCTGGCTGAACACCAGGCCATGGGATCAGGTCGAAGTTCGCCAGCATCCGGTCGGGGTGGACGACCAGCCCGTCGATCAGGGCCGTCATCCTGCACCAGCATGTAGTAGGCCAGCATGCTGGCGTCGGGCAGGATGATCCGCTCGACCGAGCTGTGGGAGATGTCCCGCTCGTGCCAGAGGGCCACGTCCTCCAGGCCGGCGCCGAGGTAGCCGCGCAGCACCCGGGCCAGGCCGGACAGCTGCTCGCTCTTGATCGGGTTGCGCTTGTGGGGCATGGCCGAGCTGCCCTTCTGCCCGGCGCCGAACGGCTCCTCGACCTCCCGCACCTCGGTGCGCTGCAGGTGGCGGATCTCGGTGGCCATCAGCTCGATCGTGGCGCCGACCGACGCGCAGGCCCACAGGTACTCGGCGTGGCGGTCGCGGGCGATGACCTGGGTGGCCGGCACGGGCATCAGGCCCAAGGCCCGGCACACCGCATGCCTCCACCGCGGGGTCGATGTTGGAGTAGGTGCCCGACCGCGCCCGACAGCTTGCCCACGGCGATCGGCCTGGCGGGCGGCCCGCAGCCGCCGGCGGTCCCGGTCGGCCTGCAGGGCCCACAGGGCCAGCTTGGCCCCGAACGTGGTCGGCTCGGCGTGGATCCCGTGGGTGCGGCCGACCATCGGGGTGTCCGCGGAACTCAAGGGCCCGGCGCCGGAGCGCCTCGACCAGCTCGGTCCGACGCCCCGAGCAGCAGGTCGGCCGCCCGGGTCAGGTTGAGGCACAGCGCGGTGTCGACCACGTCGGAGGAGGTCAGCCCGTAGTGGACCCAGTGGGCCGCCTCGGCCGCCGATGCGGTCCTGGACGACGTCGACGAAGGCGGCCACGTCGTGGTCGGTGACCGCCTCCCGCTCGAGCACGGCGGTCACCAGCGCGGCGTCGACGACCGGGGCCCGCTCCCGGACCTGGCGGGCCTCGTCGGCCGGGACGACCCCGAGCGAGGCCCACGCCTCGACGGCCAGGACCTCGACCTCCAGCCACGCCGCGAACCGGGCCTCGTCGGTGAACAGCGCCGCCATCTCGGGCCGGGAGTAGCGGGGGATCACGATGGCACCTCGTCCCCGCGCCGGCTCCGGAGCCGGCGGGACCGGCGGGGCCAGGGGGGCCGGCGGGGCCCATTGCGCCCGAAAGGCGGCCAGCTTGGCGGCCAGGCCGGGATCGGTGACGGCGAGGATCTCGACCGCCAGCAGGGCGGCGTTGGCCGCCCCGTCGATGGCGACGCTGGCCACCGGGATGCCCCGTGGCATCTGGACGGTCGCGTAGAGGGCGTCGACGCCGTTCAGGGCGCCGCCCGACAGAGGGACCCCGATGACCGGGAGGGTGGTGTGGGCGGCGACCGCGCCGGCAGGGCGGCGGCCATGCCGGCGCCGCAGATGATCACCCCGTAGCCCTGTCACGCGGCCTGCCGGGCGAAGCCGGCCACCGCGTCGGGGGTGCGGTGGGCCGACATGACGTGCTCGGTCGCCTCGACACCGAACTCGGCCAGCAGCGAGGTGGCAGCCGCCATCTTGGCGCCGTCGCTGGCCGACCCCATCAGCACCGCCACCTTCACGACCGCACCCCCGCCCCGGCCGCGGCCTCCAAAGCGATGTCCGAGCGGTACTGCGCGCCCTCCCAGGCCATGCGAGCCACCGCCGCGTACGCCCGACTCCGGGCCTCGAGCAATGACGCCCCCATCCCGGTCACGCCCAGCACCCGCCCGCCGGCGGTGACCAACCGGCCCTCGGGGTCCCGGCCCACGCCGGCGGCAGAGATCTCCACACCCTCCATACTGCTCGCCGCGCCCAGGTCACCGATGACATCCCCCGCCCGGGGCGAGCCGGGATAGCCGGCCGCGGCCAGCACGACACAGACCGCGGCCTCGGCGCTGAACACCGGTTACGTCTCCGGGCAGCGAGCCGCCGGCCGCCGCGGCCAGCACTGCGGTCACGTCACCTTGCCACCGGGGCAGCACCACCTGGGTCTCGGGGTCACCGAACCGCACGTTGAACTCGAGCACCTTGGGCCCGTCGGGTGTCAGCATGATGCCGGCGTACAGCACTCCCCGGTAGTCGATCCCCATGCGCCGCAGGGCGGCCAGGGTGGGCTCCACGGCACGGTCCATCACCGTGTCCACGAGGGCCCCGCCGGCCCAGGGCACGGGCGAGTACGCACCCATCCCACCCGTGTTGGGCCCGGTATCGCCGTCGCCGAGCCGCTTGAAGTCCTGGGCGGCGGCCAGCGGGACGGCCCGGGTCCCGTCGCAGACGGCCATGACCGACAGCTCCTCCCCGGTCAACCCTTCCTCGATCACCACCCGCCGGCCGGCGGCGCCGAACGCCTGACCCGAGAGCTTGAGGCCACGTCGTCGACGGCGTCGTCCAAGGACGTGGTCACCAGCACGCCCTTGCCCGCCGCCAGCCCGTCGGTCTTGACGACGTACGGCCCACGCCGCGAAGACGCCGCAGGAACTCGACGGCCGGCGCCACCGTGTCGAACGTCCCGTGGGCGGCGGTCGGCACCCCGGCGTCGACCAGCAGCGACTTCATCCAGGCCTTGGAGCCCTCGAGGCGGGCTCCGTCGGCGCCCGGCCCGAACACCAGCCGCCCCTGGGCCCGCAGCCGGTCGGCCAGGCCGTCGACCAGCGGGGCCTCCGGGCCGATCACGTACAGATCGGCGTCCACCGACTCCGGTGGCCGGGACGATGAGCCGGAAATGCCGGGGTTTCCCGGCGTGACGACCACCGACGCGGTCCGGGCCAGGGCCCGGGCCAGCGCGTGCTCCCGCCCCCCCGACCCGACCACACAGACCCGCATCGGATCAGGCGGCGAAGTGGACGAACTGGTCGCGGCCCGGGCCGACACCGACCAGCCGGATCGGGACGCCGGCCTGAGCGGCGAGAAACGCCACGTAGTCGCACGCCGCCGGCGGCAGGTCGGCCAGCTCGGTGGCGCCCGACAGGTCTTCCTGCCAGCCGGGAAGCTCCTCGTAGACCGGCATGACCTCGTGCAGGTCGGTCTGGTGGTACGGCATGTGCTCGAACCGTTCCCCGCCGTGCTCGTAGGCCACGCAGACCTTCAGGGTCTCGAACGTGTCGAGCACGTCGAGTTTGGTGAGCGCGATCTCGGTCAGCGAGTTGAGCCGGACCGCCTGGCGCACCATGACGGCGTCGAACCACCCGGGCCGGCGCCGGCGCCCGGTGTTGGTGCCGTACTCGTGGCCCCGGTCCACCAGCTCGTCGCCGGCATCGTCGAACAGCTCGGTGGGGAACGGCCCCGACCCGACGCGGGTGACGTACGCCTTGGCGATGCCGATGACGCGGTCGATGTGGCGGGGACCGATGCCGGCGCCGACGCATGCGCCGCCGGCCACCGGGTTGGAGGACGTGACGAACGGATACGTGCCGTGGTCCAGGTCGAGGAACGTGGCCTGGGCCCCTTCCAGCAGGACGTTCTGACCGGCTTCCAGCGCTTCGTGGACCAGGCCGACCGAGTCGCCGATCATGGGGGCGAGGCGCGGGGCGTACACATCGAGGTACCGCGAGGCGATGTCGTCGCCTGAGAGCGCCAGCGTGTTGTAGACCTTGGCCAGGACCTGGTTCTTCTCCTTGAGGGCCACGTCGAGCTTCTGGCGGAAGATCTTGGGATCGAGGAGGTCCTGGACCCGGATGCCGACGCGCGACGCCTTGTCGGCGTAGCACGGCCCGATGCCGCGCCTGGTGGTACCGAGCTTGTTACGACCCAGGTAGCGCTCGATCAGGGCGTCGAGCTCCTGGTGGTACGGCATGATCAGGTGGGCGTTGCCGGAGACCTTCAGGCGGGAGCAGTCCACCCCCTTGCCGGTCAGCAGGTCGATCTCGTCGAGCAGCACGCCGGGGTCGACGACCACGCCGTTGCCGATGATGGGGACGATGTGCGGGTAGAGGATCCCGCTCGGGACCAGCTGCAGGGCGAACGACTCGCCCTCCACCACGATGGTGTGGCCGGCATTGTGCCCGCCCTGGTAGCGGACGACCAGATGCATTTCCTTGGCCAAGCGGTCGGTGACCTTGCCCTTGCCCTCGTCGCCCCATTGGGTACCGACGACCACGGTGGCGGGCACGCGTTTGCTCCTCAGGTATCTTCGACGGTCACCAGAGCATACTGCGGTCTACTCCATCGCCCCCGGGACAGCTGCTGCTCGGGTCCGAGGACGGCCAGGTCCGCTGCCACCCTGTCCGCCACCCAGCCGACGCGTTGCTCGCGACCAGGTGAGGCAAGGCTCGGGCGAATGCGTCTTCGAGCTGTATCTGACCCACACGCTGAGACCATCGACCTGATCACGGCCGGCGTTCCGTAGGCGCCAGACCCCTCCGAGCTGACGCCAACTCTGAGCCAATCGGGTGCCGCGCCGCGACCTGCGGTCGGGGCATGTAGAGAGCATCATCTCCAAGTTCGGACAGGGCCCTCGGCAGAGCAAACTGCGCGACCGATTCTCCGGGTCAATGGCGTATCGTCAGAGGAGTTGTGCGCCGCCCCGGACCCTGGCTGCGCCAGGCGAGCCAATATGGAGTCCGAGATGACTGCATTGCCCAACCGCTCCGGGATACCCGCAGCCATCATCCCGGCCAACGAGCTCGAGCGGCTGGCGGCGGTCCGCCGCTACGACGTTCTCGACACGCCACCGGATGGTGCGTTCGAACGGGTGACAGCGCTGGCCGCCCGTCTCTTCGACGTGCCCATCGCCATCGTCAGCATCGTCGACCAGGACCGCATCTGGTTCAAATCCCATCACGGCCTCGATGTCGACGAGACCGGCCGGGAAGCGGGCCTGTGCGCGTCCGCCATCCTCCAAGGGGAGCCGTGGGTGGTGACCGACGCCTCGGTCGACCCCCGCACGCTGGCCAATCCCCTGGTCGCCGGCACGCAAGGTCTGCGCTTCTACCTGGGCGTGCCACTCACCACCGCCGACGGGTACAACCTCGGGACGCTGTGCGTCATGGACAAGAGACCGCGCACGGTCAGCGACTCCGACATTGCCACCCTGAGCGATCTGGCGGTCATGGTGGTCGACGAGCTGGAGCTGCGGCTGGCCGCGCACCGTACGGTCGAGGCGGAGCACCGGCTCCGGGAGCAGGCCGAGTTGTTCTCGGCCGCGCTGCAGACCAGCCTGCTGCCGCCGTGCCTGCCGGTCATTCCCGGCCTGGAGATAGCGGCGCTGTTCCGGCCGGCCGGCGGAGCCCAGGTCGGCGGCGATTTCTACGACCTGTTCCCCGTCACCCCCCACACCTGGGGATGCGTGATCGGCGACGTCTGCGGCAAGGGTCCCGTCGCCGCCAGCCGCAGCGCCCTGGCCCGCTACGGCATCCGCGGGGCGGCCGTCCACGGCGACTCACCGGCGGCGACGCTCCATCGGGTCAACCAGGCGTTGCTGGCGGATGGCAGCCTCGACGACGACTCGTTCTGCACGCTCGTCCTGGCGGTCATCGAACCCACCGACCGCCGATTCCGTGTCCGAGTGGCGGTCGGCGGTCATCCGCTGCCGACGCTGCTGCGTCGTGACGGGAGCGTCGGTACGGTCGGTCGTCCCGGCTCCATCGTGGGATCGTTTCGCGATACGGAGTTTTTCGACGACGAGGTGATCGTGGAGCCGGGAGACACGTTGGTCCTGGTCACCGACGGAGTGCAGGAGATCCATACCGCAGCCGGCGTGACCGGACGGACCGAGTTCGAGGAGCGCCTGTCGGCCTGCGCCGGCATGGCCCCGACGGCGGTGATCGATCACCTGGCGGCGGCCATGAACGTCAACGACGATGACGCCGCCATCCTCGCCCTCCACGCCATGGATCGGCGGGCGCCATCGAGCGCCTTGACACCCTGAACGATTCTGTCTCGGGTCCTCAGCGCAGCAGCAGCCCGTCGAACGACTCGTCACCATCGCCGGAGAGCGGGCCGGCCGCCCCCAGTACCGGCGGCGCCACGTCGACGGTCACCGTGGATCCCTCCGGGTAGCGGCCCTCGAGCAGGGCCAGGGCCAGACGGTCGCCGATCTGGCGCTGGATCAACCGCTTCAGCGGCCGGGCCCCGTAGGCCGGGTCGTACCCTCGGCGGGCCAACCAGGCGCAAGCGGCGTCGGTCACCACCAGGGAGAGCCGCCGGGCGGCCAGCCGCCGCTCCAGCCCCCGCAGCTGGATCCCGACGATCGCGCCGATGTCGGCCTCGGTCAGCGACCGGAACCGGACGATCTCGTCGATGCGGTTGAGGAACTCGGGCTTGAATGCGTCGCGCAGCTCGCCCTGGTAGTTGGACGTCATGATCAGCACGGTGTTGTTGAAGTTGACCGTCCGACCCTGGCCGTCGGTCAGCCGCCCGTCGTCGAGTACCTGCAGCAGAACGTTGAACACGTCCGGGTGGGCCTTTTCCATCTCGTCGAGCAGCACCACCGCGTAGGGGCGCCGGCGGATGGCCTCGGTCAGCTGGCCGCCCTCGTCGTAGCCCACGTAGCCCGGGGGGGCGCCGATCAGCCGGGCCACCGAGTGCTTCTCCATGTACTCGCTCATGTCGATGCGGACCATGGCCCGCTCGTCGTCGAAGAGGAAGTCGGCCAGGGTGCGGGCCAGCTCGGTCTTGCCCACGCCGGTCGGGCCGAGGAACATGAAGCTCCCGATCGGCCGGTTGGGGTCCGACAGCCCCGAACGGGAGCGCCGGATGGCGTTGGCCACCGCCGCCACCGCCTCGTCCTGGCCCACCACCCGCTCGTGCAGGACGGCCTCCATGCGGACCAGCTTGGCCACCTCGCCCTCCAGCAGCCGGCTGACGGGCACGCCGGTCCACTTGGCCACCACCTCGGCGATGTCCTCCTCGTCGACCTCCTCCTTCAGCATCTTCTGGTCGGCCTGCAGCTCGGCCAGGGCCTTGGTGGCCTCGTCGATGCGGCGCTCCAGCTCCGGGATCTGGCCGTAGCGGATCTCGGCCGCCCGGTTCAGGTCCTGCTCGCGCTCCACCTCGCTGCGCCGGGCCTCGAGCTCCTCCTTCAGCACCCGGATGGTCCCGATGGCGTCCTTCTCGGCCTGCCAGTGGGCCTTCATGCCGTCGGACGCCTCGCGGAGGTTGGCCAGCTCCTCGTCCAGCTTGGCCAGGCGCTCGACCGAGGCCGGGTCGGTCTCCTTGTCCAGCGCCACCCGCTCGATCTCCAGCTGGCGGATGCGGCGCTCGACCACGTCGATCTCGGTCGGCATGGAGTCGATCTCGATGCGCAGCCGGCTGGCCGCCTCGTCCACCAGGTCGATGGCCTTGTCGGGCAGGAACCGGCCGGTCACGTACCGGTCGGACAGCACGGCCGCGGCCACCAGGGCGGCGTCCTGGATGCGGACGCCGTGGTGCACCTCGTAGCGCTCCTTGAGGCCGCGGAGGATGGCGATGGAGTCCTCGACCGACGGCTCGCCCACGTACACCTGCTGGAACCGCCGCTCCAGGGCGGCGTCCTTCTCGATGTGCTTGCGGTACTCGTCGAGGGTGGTGGCGCCGATCATGCGCAGCTCGCCCCGGGCCAGCATGGGCTTGAGCATGTTGCCGGCGTCCATGGCGCCCTCGGCCGCGCCGGCGCCGACGACGGTGTGCAGCTCGTCGATGAAGGTGATGACCTCGCCGCCGGAGTCGGTGATCTCCTTGAGCACCGCCTTGAGCCGCTCCTCGAACTCGCCCCGGTACTTGGAGCCGGCGACCATGGAGCCCAGGTCGAGCGACAGCAGCCGCTTGTTCTTGAGGCTCTCGGGCACGTCGCCCTCGACGATGCGGTGGGCCAGGCCCTCCACGATGGCCGTCTTGCCGACGCCGGGCTCGCCGATGAGCACCGGGTTGTTCTTGGTCCGGCGCGACAGCACCTGGATGACCCGGCGGATCTCCTCGTCCCGGCCGATGACCGGGTCGAGCTTGCCGCTTGCGGGCCTCCTCGGTGAGGTCGCGGCCGTACTTCTCCAGGGCCCGGTACTGCTCCTCGGGGTTCTGGCTGGTGACCCGGTGGCTGCCCCGGACGTCCTTGAGCGCCTCCAGCAGGTCGTCCCGGCTGACCTCGAGCCTGGTCGGCCAGGGCCAGCAGCACGTGCTCGATCGAGAGGTACTCGTCGCCCAGCCCGGTGCGCTCGCCGTCGGCCCGCTCGAGCGTGTCGCGCAGGTCGCGGCTCATGGAGATGTCGGAGGCGTCCGTCGGGTCGCTCTTGTAGCTGCGGGGCAGCTTGGCCAGCGCCTCCTCCAGCCGGTTGCGCAGCGCCAGCGGGGCCAGGCCGACCTTGGCCAGGATGGGCAGCACGACCGTGTCCTCCTGGCCGAGCATGGCCAGCAGCAGGTGGTCGGGGGTGACCTCGGGATGGTTGCGACTGCGGGCCAGGCCGGCGGCGGCGTTGAACGCCTCTGGTCGTCTTCAGGGTCCAGCGGTCTGGATCAAGTGCCAACTCGAAATCTCCTGAAAGTGGTGGCAATAAATGCCTGCCGTCGTTCAACGCAGCGGGCGCCAGGGGGCGGGCCAGTTCTTGACCGGGACCAGGTCGCGGCGGTACTGGCGGTGGGTGCGCTCGACCGCCTCGGCCGCCTCCTCGGCCACCCGGGCCAGCTCGCGCGCGCAGCCGGACCACCTCGTCCTCGAGCTCCATGACCCGGCGCACGCCCTCCAGGTTGAGGCCGGCGTTGGTCAGGTCCTGGATGCGGCGCAGCCGGTCGATGTCGCGCTCGCTGTAGCGCCGGCTGCCGCCGCCGGTGCGGGCCGGGTCGACCAGGCCCTTGCGCTCGTAGATGCGCAGCGTCTGGGGGTGGACGCCGGCCAGCTCGGCGGCCACCGAGATGACGTAGACGGCTCGGGCCGAAGGCTTCCTGTCAGGCCATCGGTCACACCCCCAGATGCGCTCGTGGCGATCCGCCGTTGGACGCCGACGCCAGGGCCTCGATGGCCTCACGCTCGGCGTCTGTCAGCTTCTGGGGCACGGCCACCTCGACGGTGACCAGCAGGTCGCCGACGCCGGTCGACGGCCGGCACCCCGTGGCTCCTTGACCCGGAACGTGCGTCCCGACCGGGTACCGGCCGGGACCTTCAGGGTGACCGGCTTCTCCAGGGTGGGCACGGTGATGGTGGCGCCGAGGGCCGCCTCGGGGAAGCTGACCGGCACGGTGAGGGTCAGGTTCTTGCCCCGGCGGCCGAACACCGGGTGGCGCTCGGTGTGGACCACCACGTAGAGGTCGCCGGACGGCCCCGCCGTTGGCGCCGACGCCGCCGCGGCCCTTGACCCGGATGCGCTGGCCGTCCTCGACGCCGGCGGGGATGCGGACCTTGACCTGGCGGGCCCGGCGCTCGACGCCCCGGCCGGCGCAGGTCCGGCACGGCGTCTCGACCCGCATGCCGGTGCCCGCGCAGTCGCGGCAGGGCTGGGAGAAGGAGAACAGGCCCTGGTTGTCGTTGACCACGCCGCGGCCGCCGCACGTCGAGCAGATCACCGGGCTGGTGCCCGGCGCCGCGCCGGTGCCGCCGCAGGTCGAGCAGGCCACGTCGCTGGTCACGTTGACGGTGGTGGTGACCCCGTTGACGGCGTCGAGGAACGCCAGGTGCAGCTCGGCCTCGAGGTCCTCGCCGCGGCGAGGACCGGCGGCCGCCCCGGCGGTCGCGCTCGCGCCCGTCCGGCCGCGGCCGCGGCGGCGCGGCTGAAGATGCCGCCGAGCAGGTCGGCGAGGTCGTCGGTGCGAACGTGGAGGTGAAGCCCCCGGGCCCGCCGGCCCCAGCGGCCGCCGACGCGAACGGGTTGGCCACCGGCCCCAGCCGGCGGACCTCGTCGTACTCCTTGCGCCGGTCCGGCGTCGCCGAGCACGTCGTAGGCGGCCGAGATCTCCTTGAACCGGTCCTCCGAGCCGGGGTTGGCGTCGGGGTGGTACTGCTTGGCCAGCTTGCGGTAGGCGCGGGTGATCTCCTTGTCGGTCGCCGTGTCCGACACGCCGAGGACCTTGTAGTAGTCCTTCTCGAACCACTCCCGCTGGGGAGCCATGGTGGCTCAGCCTCTCACCTTGACCATGGCCGGCCGGAGGACCCGCCCCTTCCAGCGGTACCCGGCCCGCATGACCTCGGCGACCTCGGGCTCGCCGTCGCCCTCGCCCGGCTCGTGGGCCACCGCGTCGTGGACGGTGGGGTCGAAGGCCACCCCGACCGGATCGATCCGCTCGAGGCCCTCGCGCTCCAGGGCGTCGAACAGGGCGGTCCAGATCTGCTTGACCTCCTCGCCACCGCCGTGGGCGATGGCCAGGTCGGCGGTGTCGAAGACCGGTAGCAGCTTGTGACCAGCAGCTCGGCGGCCCGCTCGACCTGCTCGGTCTGCTGCTTGTTCATCCGCTTCTTGTAGTTCTCGAAGTCGGCCTGCAGATGGCGGAGGGCGTCGAGGTACTCGTCGCGCTCGCTGGGCCAACCGGGCCAGTTGCAGGTCCTCGGTCACCTCGGCGGCCGCCAGGTCGGCCGCGGCCGCGGCCAGATCGGCCTCCAGGTCGTCGATGGCGTCGCTGGTGGCGTCCGCGGCGGCTGCGTCCGGCGGTGCGTCCGGCGGCGGACGGGCCGGCGCCGGCTCAGGGTCCTGAGCCGGCTCAGCCGTCCGGTCGTGCCCGTCGCTCATGCGCTGTGGCCGTGGCCGTGCTCGTCGACGATCTCGGCGTCGACGACCTCGTCGTCGTTGGGCCCCGTCGACCCGGCACCACCGGGGCCGCCGGCGGTGCCGGGGCCGCCCGCTCCTCCATTGGCCGCCGCGCTGGCGTTGGCCGCCGACTGCTCGTACAGCTTCTTGCCGAGCTCCTGGACGCCGGTGGCCAGGGTCTCGGTGGCGCCGGCGGATGGCGTCGATGTCGCCGCCGGACAGGGCCTCCTTGAGCACCTTGAGGTCGGCCTCCACCTTCTCCTTCTCCGCGCCGGGGAACGACATCGGCCTGGTCCTTCAGCATCTTCTCGGTCTGGTAGACGAGGCTGTCGGCCTGGTTGCGGACCTCGGCCTCCTCACGGCGCCGGCGGTCGTCCTCGGCGTGGGCCTCGGCGTCGCGGACCATCCGGTCGATGTCGTCCTGCGATCGAGGGCCGACTGACCGGTGATGGTCATCGACTGCTCCTTGCCGGTGGCCTTGTCCTTGGCCGACACGTGCACGATGCCGTTGGCGTCGATGTCGAAGGTGACCTCGATCTGCGGCACGCCGCGCGGCGCCGGTGGCAGGTCGACCAGCTGGAACTTGCCGAGCGTCTTGTTGTACATCGCCATCTCCCGCTCGCCCTGCAGCACGTGGATCTCCACGCTGGGCTGCATGTCCTCGGCGGTGGTGAAGACCTCCGAGCGCCGGGTCGGGATGGTGGTGTTGCGCTCGATCAGCTTGGTCATGATCCCGCCCTTGGTCTCGATGCCGAGCGACAGGGGGGTCACGTCGAGCAGCAGGACGTCCTTGACCTCGCCCTTGAGCACGCCGGCCTGGATGGCGGCGCCGATGGCGACCACCTCGTCGGGGTTGACCCCCTTGTGGGGCTCCTTGCCGGTGATGCCCTGGACCAGCTCCTGGATGGCGGGCATGCGGGTCGAGCCGCCGACCAGCACCACGTGGTCGATCTTGTCCTCGTGCAGGCCGGCGTCCTTGATGGCCTGCTCGAACGGGCCCCGGCAGGCGTCGACCAGGTCGGCGGTCAGCTCCTGGAACTTGGCCCGGGTCAGCTTGATGTCGAGGTGCTTGGGCCCCTCGCTGGTGGCGGTGATGAACGGCAGGTTGATGGTCGTCTCCTGCACCGCCGACAGCTCGATCTTGGCCTTCTCCGCCGCTTCCTTGAGCCGCTGCAGCGCCATCTTGTCGGCGCCCAGGTCGACCCCCTCGGTGTCCTTGAACGTCTTGACCAGCCAGTCCATGACCCGCTGGTCCCAGTCGTCGCCACCCAGGTGGGTGTTACCGCTGGTCGACTTGACCTCGAAGACGCCCTCGCCGATCTCCAGGACCGACACGTCGAAGGTGCCACCGCCCAGGTCGAACACCAGCACCGTCTGGTCGGCGCCTTCCTTGTCCAGCCCGTAGGCCAGGGCGGCCGCGGTGGGCTCGTTGATGATGCGCAGCACCTCGAGGCCGGCGATCTGGCCCGCCTCCTTGGTGGCGGTGCGCTGGGCGTCGTCGAAGTAGGCCGGCACGGTGATGACCGCCTGCACGACAGTGTCACCCAGGTAGCTCTCGGCGTCGCGCTTCAGCTTCTGCAGGATGCGGGCGCTGATCTCCTGGGGGGTGTACTTCTTGCCGTCGATGTCGACCGTCCAGCGAGGTCCCCATGTGGCGCTTGACCGAGCGGATGGTGCGGTCCGGGTTGGTGATGGCCTGGCGCTTGGCCACCTCGCCGACCAGTACCTCGCCGGACTTGGAGAAGCCGACGACCGAGGGGGTGGTCCTCGCTCCCTCGGCGTTGGGAATGACGGTCGGCTCTCCGGCCTCCAATACGCTGACGACCGAGTTGGTGGTACCGAGGTCGATACCGACGGCCTTGGGCATGGTGATGTGCCTCCGTTACATTGAGATCTGCGCTGCCTGACGTGTTCGAGTATATAGCAAACTTGAGCGAAGGAGACTCAAGCTTCGTGCTTTCGGTGGACGGGCGGCCGGTGGGACCGGTCGAGGTGGCCTCCTCATGGGCGGCCCGCTCGGCCGGGCTGTTGGGCCGGGACGGGATCGACGGCGCCCTGCTCATCCGGCCGGCCCGGGCGGTCCACACCTTCGGGATGCGCTTCGCCATCGATGTGGCCTTCTGCAACCGCCAGCTGGTGGTCATCGACACGGTGACCATGGGCCGCCACCGCCTGGGGCGTCCCCGGCGCGGGGCCCACGCCGTCCTCGAGGCGGAAGCCGGTGCGTTCACCCGATGGCGTCTCGAGGCCGGCAGCCGCCTGGAGGTGGGGGCGTAGGCTCGACGCACGATGTCAACCCTCATCCTGCTGCGGCACGGCCAGAGCACCTGGAACCTGGAGAACCGGTTCACCGGCTGGTACGACTGCGACCTGTCTCCGCGGGGAGAGAAGGAGGCCCGGGCCGCGGGCGGCCTGCTCGCCGACGAGGGCATGGCTGTGGACGTGGCCCACACGTCGCTGCTGACCCGGGCCATCAGGACCCTGGAGCTGGCCCTCGGCGAGCTGGGCCGGCTGTGGGTACCGGTGCGCAAGCACTGGCGGCTCAACGAACGCCACTACGGCGGCCTGACCGGACTCGACAAGGACGAGACGTTGCGTACCTACGGCGAGGAACAGTTCCTGGCCTGGCGGCGCAGCTACGCCGTGCCGCCGCCGCCGATCGCACCGGACAACCCGTGGAACCCGGCGGCCGACCCCCGCTACGCCGATCTGGCGCCCGAGCTCATCCCGGCGACCGAATGCCTGGCCGACGTGGTGGCGCGCATGCTCCCCTACTGGTACGACGCCATCGTCGGTGACCTACGGGCCGGCCGGGTGGTGCTGGTGGCCGCCCACGGCAACAGCCTGCGGGCCCTGATCAAGCACCTGGACGGGATCGGAGATAGTGAGATTCCGAGCCTGGAGATCCCGACGGGCGTACCGATCGTCTACCAGCTCGACGGTGACCTGCGGCCCACTGTGACCGGTGGGCGGTGGCTCGGAGTGAACGCCGCCGGCTAGCGGGATGCCGTGGCCGGCTCATCAGACGGCCTCGTGGAGATCGACGACCGGGGTGGACCTCGGATCGGCCAGTTGGACGAGTATCGAAGCCGCCCGGTGGGCTCCGTCACAGTCGATCCCGGCCCGCTCCAGCGCGCCCGGCGCCAGGTGGCGAGGCCGGCCCAGGAGCGAGACCAGCTCGTCGGGTTCGTTCCTGTCGCGGAGGACATCCGCCAGGCCCAACGCCTCGAGCCGCGTGGCTCGCATCATCTGCTCCCCCTGAGGTTGGGAACGGGGGATCAGCACGGGCCGGCAGCCGGCGTCGAGGGCCTCGAACGCCGAGTTGTAGCCGGCCATCTGGACAACCGCGCCCGCCCCGGAGAAGAGCTCTCCACAACCCGCGACGTCCGTGCGCAGGGCCAGGCGGCTCTGGGCCGGTGACTGCATGGCCTGGCGGCGCAGCGAGAGCTGGTCGGTGTAGGGACCGGCCACCATGACGCCATGCCAGGCGTCCAGGCGTTCCAGGGCGGCCAGACCCAGCCGGAACGTGTCTCCACCGTCTCCGCCACCTCCGGCCGCGACCACCAGCAGGTGCGGATCGACGGTGCGACGCTCGACGGGTTCGACCACCCAGCCGCAATACGTCGGGCTCAGGGGCAATCCGTATTCGCGCTGATGGTCGCAGAAGGCGGCCGAGCCGTAGACCAGGACACGGCCGAAGAGCTCAGGAACCTCAACCCACCCGGGCCCGGCCCGTTCGAGGGCGGCGGCGTCGGGATCATCAAGAACGTCGCTCAATCCCAACACCAGCACCGCGCCACCCGCCCGGGCATCAACCAGGCCGGGGCGCAGTTCCCCGGCCGCGCCGCAGGGATGACGATCGACGACCACCACGTCAGGCCGGCAGGCCCGGATCACGGTTGAGAACACGTCCCGGCGTTTGCCTACCGCTTGCTCGACGCCGACACCAGCCGGGTGGGCGCCACGGTCCAGGAGCGGCGGGACCCGCACGACTGAGATGCGTGGCCCGCCGAGAAAGCCGGGCGTGGGGCGCACTCCGGTGACGATCGTCGCCGTGGAGAGCGGCTCGACGTCCAGGACCGCGGCGGCGAGTACGCAGTTCCGCCGGACATGGCCGACACCAAAGCCGTCATGAGAGACGAAAAGGTAGTGGCGCCCTCGTTCGTGACCCGCTTGTTGATACGGCCAACTGTGCTTGGCGGTGCCGGACCGGCGGCTACGCGCTTCCACACCGGTATCGCTTCGTTCCCGTGCATTCGTTATTGCCCCTGACTCAATGGGTTGCGAACTCTGTGACCGGTCGTGAAGGATCGACGCCGCCGGCTCCTGGCGCGGCGAGCACCGTTCCCATGTAGCCGGTGCCGACAGCGGCAACCGCCGAGCCCGTCTCGCCCACAACCCCGCTCCTCGCCCCAGAAGTAGTTGCACCCCGCCGAGCGGCGATGACCATGGAGAGAGCGTGCACCAGTTACCTGCGAAAAACCCTATTCGTCGCGGTGGTCCGACGGTATGATCACGTCGAATGTCCAATGGTCAGCCGACCCTTGTCGGCCGCGACAGGGGGGTGCGAGTATGGCGTCATCCTTGTGGTTTCAACGGGTCATCCGTACCGGGTTGGTCGCCGGCCTGATGATCGGTTCCGGATTGGTGAGCGCCACGCCGGCGAGCGCCGATCAGGGTCACCATTCCACCCGTAGTGTCGAGGTCACCGATGACTGCCAACCGGCCTCGTTCGACGCCGTCCTGGGAGCCGGGGCGTGCGTCGGGGGCGGCGAGACCAGCTTCAGCGCCTTCATCGCCGAGCTCACGGCCAACAAATCGGTCGATGACTGGGCCTTCGACCCCGAGGAGGTCAGGGTGGCGGCCGGCCAGGGGCTGAGCGTCCACAGCACCGGCGGCGAGTTCCACACCTTCACCAAGGTGGCCCACTTCGGTGGCGGGTTCGTCCCCATCCTCAACCAGCTCTCGGGCAACCCGGTACCCGTCCCCGAGACGGCAAGCCCGTTCGGCCCGGCCAACCTGCCCCTGCCTCCCGGGGCCAAGGCGACGGTACCGTCCAACGTCCTCACGCCAGGCATCAACCTGTTTCAGTGCCTGATCCACCCCTGGATGCGCACCGTGGTGACGGTCACGATGCACCGCCACTGAGACCGTGGCAGTACTTGTACTTGGTCCCGCTGCCGCACGGGCACGGGGCGTTGCGGCCGATTCTCGGGCCCCGGCGGATGGGCTCCGGCTTCGGCGGGGCCAGGGCTGGCGCCCCGGCTTCGGTTGCGTTGCTCTCGGGCCCGGCCGCCAGCAGCCGGGCGGCGGCAGCCGTCACCGCTTCGCTCTCGGCGTCCAGGCCGGCGGCCGCCAGGGTGGCCGGTAGCGCTTCGATCCAGGGGCGGACCACGGCATTGTCGTCGGTGAGGGCCTTGAGCGGATTCCACCGCTCGGCCGACAGTCCCGCCGTCTCAAGGACCAGCGCCGCCTGCCGTGCGAGCTCGGCGGGCGGCGGATCGGTGGTCCGGGCGGCCGCCAGCAGCCGGGGCCCCAACCCGTTGGGCAGGTGACCCTGGTCGAGCCGGCGGCCGGCGTCGAGCAGGGCCTCCCAACCGGCCGGGTTGCTCTCCTTGGCCGCGTCCAACCGAGCGGTGATGACCTCCAGGGCCTCGGCCCGATGAACGCCGCAGATGGTCGTCTGGGCGTCCCGTAGGCCGTCCGGGAAGGCCAGCGAGCGACCCTCGCAGCCCGGGCAGTCCCGATGGTGGGTGTCGGCCATCTGGAACACCACCGGGGCCCGATCGAGGTCGGCGGGTCCGAAGGCGTCCTGGGCCAGGTCCTCGATGACGTCGAACTGGATCTTGTCCCACCCGGCGCCCACCAGATCGATCACCGGCGTGGCCCGGGACGAGGTTCCGGGGATCCGGCTGAGGAGGGCGGGCAGCTCGCCGGCGTGCACCCGGCTGGCATAGTCACCGGCGGAGAGCGCCGCCTCGTGCTCGACCGCCACCGACAGCGCCGACTCGGTGACCCGGCCGACGAAGCCGGCCAGGCCCCCGGGATCGAGTGCGGCCTGCGCCCGGGCCTGCCAGTGCGGGATGTAGACGACCAGCCCGAAGCCCTCGGAGCGCCGGGTGGCGGTGGCGAAGGCCAGGGCCGTACCGCGGTCGGCGTTCCACTCGAGCGGGTCCCAGGTCAGGAGGAAGACCCGCAGGGCGCCCGCCATCCGGGCCTCGGCATCGCTGAGGTCGGAGCGGGTCACCGCCAACTCCAGCACCCGCTTCTCCCACACGGGAGGCGCGGTCAACGCGCGCCTGGAGGTCCTCCGGGAGCGCGTCGATCCACGCCTCTTCAGGGGCCCGGGCTGCGTCTCCCGGGGCCTTCAGGACCTCCACGGTGACGGTTCGAGGCTGCTCCTCCTCGGTGCCTATTCGGACGTCAGACCTCGAAAGTCCCATGTGACGTCGAACTCTACCCCGCGACCGCCGGCCGGCGGACCCGGCGGGACGGGGCGGGACCGGGCGGGACCGCTAGGAGCTTGACTTGTCGCCGCGGTTGCGGGCGGCTCCGCCGGTCAGCAGCATGCCGAGCGCCGCCGAAAGGGGGACCGGGGACTCGGTCGTCGTGCCGTTCAGGCCGGCCGACGCCATGCGCCGGCGGTTGGCCAGGGCCACCGCTGCGCTGCCGCTGATCAGCAATCCGACCGCCAAGGCGATCGGAGCGGTGCTGGTGTTACCGGTGAGGGGCAGGGTGCCGGTCTGGCTGGTCAGGATGCCGGGCTCGGCCTCCGGGACGGCGGCAGAGGTGACGCCCGGGTTGTGGTGGCCGGGGGCGGGTGGCCCCAACGTGGGGGGCGGGCCGGTCGTCGGGGTGCAGGAGGTGTTGCCTCCGGAGAGACCGGTACCGACGTTGCCGCCGCCGGAGTTGGCGGTGCCGGTGTTGAAGCAGCCGGAGTTGCCGTTGCCCACGTTGCCGACACCGGAGTTGCCGTTGCCGACATTGAGGGTGCCGGAGTTGCCCTTACCGGTGTTGTCGGTACCGGAGTTGCCCGAACCGCTGTTGTTGAATCCCGAGTTGCCGGGGCCGGCGTTGCCGCAACCCGACGACGAGATATCCGCGTTGGGCGCACAGGTCGCCGCTGACGCCGTGCCCGCATGCATCAGCAGCGGGGCGCTCAAAGCGGTGGCGAATACGAAACTGGCACCTAGACGAGAAATCCGAGCTGACATGGCGCGGCACCGTAGTGGAGTTATTACATGGGCGCAAGCATCCGCCCTGATGAAGGACAAACGGATAATGCGAGAGGGGGAGCCACGGGCTCCCCCTCATCGCATCAATCGCTATTTGGCACGCCCGATTTCGTTCAGCTGACGCTGGTTTCCTTGCGCCGGCGACTGGAGGCTCCAACCGCGGCCCCGCCGCTGAGCAGCAGCCCGAGGGCGACCGCCAGCGGGACCGTGGTCTCGGAGCCGGTGAAGGGCAGCGTGGCGGCGGTTTCGGTGGCTTCAGGGGCCTGTGCCTCCGGGGCCTCTACTACCTCTGCTACCTCCGGGGCCTCCGGGGCCTCCGGGGCCTCCGGGGGCTTACTGACCTCGACAACCGGCGGCAATGCCACCTCGCATGGTCCCGTTCCACCGGAGAGGCCGACGCCGGCATTGCCGAAACCAGAGTTGGCGGTGCCGACGTTGCCGCATCCGGAGTTGCCGTCACCGACATTGCCGGTCCCGGAGTTGCCGTTGCCGATATTGGCGAAACCGGAGTTGCCGGTGCCCTGATTCCCGGAGCCCGAGTTGCCGGTGCCGCTATTGCCGAAACCGGAGTTCCCGAAGCCGGTGTTGCCGGCGCCTGAGCTCGAGATATCGCTGTTGGGAGCCCGCGACGCCATCAGCGCCAGGGTGGCCGGATCGGCGGTCGACCCTCCCCCCGTTCCCGTCGCCATGGCGGCGGCCAACGGCGAGGCAGCGACTACGGGCCCGGCCACCGCCATGGAGCTGGCGGTGGTCATCGCGGCGGCGGCCATTGCTGGGGCACCGGTGGCACCGGTGACGGCATTGACGGTCTGAGACGCCGGCCCTGTCGTGCCCGATGCCCCGCCCGCTCCCGTCCCGGACGTGTTGGACGATGTCGGGTTGGACTTGGCGGCACCGCTGACCCCACCGGTGGCGGCGGCGTGGGTTGTGGAGCCCCCGGAGTTACCCGTTGAGGCGCTTCCGGTGGTGCTGGCGGTGGCCGCTCCGCTCGAGCCGCCGTTGGCGGTGGCCGTCTGCGCCCCGGAGCTGCCGCTGAGGACAGTAACCGTGACCCCCCCGGAGCCTCCGGCCAGGGGGCCGACGGCACCCGAGGTCACGGCGCCGGTGGATGTAGCCGGGCCGGTCGTGCCGCTGATCGGGGTGGCGGTGGCCACGCCGCCGTCTTTGGTGGTGGCGGACACTATGGGCGCGAGGGTGGCGCCACCGGACCCACCGGTGGTGCCGCCGGTCGCGGCCGCAGCGGCGCTGGCGTCCCCGCTTCCTGCTGCGCCGCTGGTGCCCGACATGTTGCCCGCGGCACCCGAACCGCCGGCCGCACCGGAGGCGCCAGAGGCCGCCGTACCGTTGGCGGTGGCGGCGGCAGAGCCGCCGCTGGGTCCGGAACCGCCGGTGTTGCCCGAGGTGGCGTTGGACGTTTGCGATGCGCTGCCGGTGTTGCCCGACGCCCCGCCGTCGCCGGTGGCGGCGGTGTTCGACGACGACGGGCTGGCCGTGGCCGCCCCGCTGGTGCCCCCAGTAGCCGACGCGGTGGTCGATGGACGCCCCGGTGTCACCGGAGATGGCGTCGCCGCTGGTGCTGGCCGTGGCCGGTCCGGAGGTACCGCCAGTGGCGGTGCCGGTGGCAGCCCCAGAATCGCCGGAAGCGACAACCACCTTGACCGCACCGCTGCCACCGGGACCAGTGACGCTGCCTGAGGTGACCGGACCACCCAAGGTGGCCCCCCCGGTAGCACCGCTGGTGGGGATGGAAGTGGCCGCCCCGCCGTTGCCGGTGGCCGCGCTGTCGGTCGGGTTGTTCACTGCGTTACCGGAGTTGCCGGTGCAAGGGACGACGGCCAGGTTCACCACGGGGCAACCGATGGCGGTCGCCAGGGCGGTGGCATCGCCGCTGGTCGCATTACCGGCCGTAGTCGACTTGTTCGTCGCCGCTCCGGAGGTGCCGCCGTTCGACGACGTTCCGGATACCGCGAAGCCGTTAGCGGAAGCCGCACCCGACGCGCCGGTCGGACCAGGTCCACCAGCGGTCGAGCCGGAGGTGGCAGTGGAGGTCTGCGACGCCGACCCGGTGGCCCCCGACGCGCCCCCGTTGCCGGTGGCCGCGGTGTTCGACGACGTGGGACTGGCCGTGGCCGCCCCGCTCGTCCCACCGGTGGCCGACGCGGTGGTGGTCGACGCCCCGGTGTCACCCGAAACCGCGCTGCCGTTGGA
Source organism: uncultured Actinomycetota bacterium (assembly GCA_963792645.1). Classification (GTDB taxonomy): domain Bacteria; phylum Actinomycetota; class Acidimicrobiia; order Acidimicrobiales; family Palsa-688; genus CAWBWS01. The sequence continues at coordinate 108,186 of CAWBWS010000004.1, read as the reverse complement.
GGTGGCCGTGGCCGCCCCCGACGAACCGCCGTTGGCGGTACCGGTGGCGGCGCCCGAATCCCCCGACAGCACCGCCACATCCACCGCGCCGCTACCGCCGGTGCCGGTCACATTGCCCGACCCGACAATCGGTCCGGCCACGATGGCGCCCGCACCGACAGTACCCAACGACACGTTCCCGGTCGCCCCGCTGATCGGCACCACCACCGCCGCCCCACCATCACCACTCGTCGCCGTGTTGTTGGCGATGAGGTTGCCAAGCGTCGCGTTGCCGGAGTTGCCGCTGATGCCACCGCTTGGCGTGGCGGTGGCACCGGTGTTCCCGCTGCCCGCCCCACCGATGGTGCCCGACGTGTTGGTCGCGTTCCCGGAGATGCCGCCGGCGCCGGAGCCGCCCGACACCGCGAAACCGTTGGCGTTGGCGTCGCCCGAACCGCCGGTCGGACCAGTGGTGGTCGGTCCGCCCGTGGCCCCCGACGTGGCCACCGAAGTCTGAGACGCGCTACCGGTGTGACCTGACGCCCCACCGTCGCCGGTGATGGCCGTGTTCGACGACGACGGGCTGGCCTTGGCCGCCCCGCTCGTCCCGCCGGTGGCCGACGCCGAGGTGTTCGACGCCCCGGTATTGCCCGAAATGGCGTCACCAGTCGAAGACGCCGTCGCCGCACCCGACGTCCCACCCGTCGCCGTGCCCGTCGCCGCACCCGAATCGCCCGAGGCGACAACCACCTCGACCGCACCGCTACCGCCGCCATTGCTCACCGTGCCCGAACCGACGAGCGGTCCGACCACGATGGCGCCAGCACCGACGGTACCCAGGTCGGCGGTACCGGTCGTACCGCTGGTCGGAACGACAACCGCCGCCCCGCCCGTCACCGCTGGTCGCGCTGTTGGTCGGCTGGTTGGTGGCGACACCGGAGTTGCCGGTGTTCCCGCCGGTGGCGGTGGCCCCGGCGGTGGCATTGCCACTGCCCGCCAAACCAGCCGTGATCGACGTGTTGGCCGCGTTCCCCGACGCGCCGCCCGGCCCGGAATCCCCCGACACCGAGAAACCGTTGGCCGTGGCATCGCCTGAGCCGCCGGTGGTACCGGCCGGCGGATCGGTGGTGCCCGAGGTGGCGATCGAGGTCTGCGACGCCGACCCGGTGGCCCCCGAGGCGCCCCCGTTGCCGGTGGCCGCGGTGTTCGACGACGTGGGGCTGGCCGTGGCCGCACCACTGGTCCCGCCGGTGGCCGACGCGGTGGTGGTCGACGCCCCGGTGTCACCCGAAATGGCGCTGCCGTTGGAGGTGGCCGTGGCCGCCCCCGACGAACCGCCGTTGGCGGTACCGGTGGCTGCGCCCGAATCCCCCGACAGCACCGCCACATCCACCGCGCCGCTACCGCCGGTGCCGGTGACATTGCCCGACGCCGACCACCGGTCCGGCCACGACGGCGCCAACACCGACAGTACCCAACGTGACATTCCCCGTGCCGCCGCTGGTCGGCGCCACGAACGCCGCCCCGCCCGCCCCGCTGGTGGCCGTGTTGCCTGGGGCGTTGGTCGCATCGCCCGAGTTGCCGGTGGCCCCGCCGGTGACGGTGGCCGTGGCGTTGGTGTTGCCGCTGAGCGCCCCACCGACGGTGGTAGACCCGTTGGTCGCGTTCCCTGAGGCTCCGCCCGCCCCGGAGTCACCCGAAACGGCGAAACCGTTGGCGTTGGCGTCGCCTGAACCGCCGGTCGTACCAGTAGTCGTCGGGCCGCCCGTGGCCCCCGACGTGGCCGCCGAGGTCTGCGACGCGCTGCCGGTGTGACCTGACGCCCCACCGTCGCCGGTGATGGCCGTGTTCGACGACGACGGGTTGGCCGTGGCCGCCCCGCTGGTGCCCCCAGTAGCCGACGCCGAGGTGGTCGACGCCCCGGTGTTACCGGAAATGGCATCACCCGTTGAAGTAGCCGTGGCCGGGCCCGACGTGCCACCCGTGGCCGTGCCGGTGGCCGCCCCCGAGTCGCCCGAGGCGACAACCACCTTGACCGCACCGCTACCGCCGCCAGCGCCCACATTGCCCGAGGTGACAACCGGTCCGAACACGTTGCCGAGAGCACCGACCGTCCCCAGGTCGGCGTTACCGGTCACGCCGCTGGTCGGAACGACCGTGGCCGCCCCGCCATCATGGCTGGTCGCGGTGTTAACCGGACCGTTGAGAGCTGCGGGAGGGAGAGCGACATTGCCGGAGCTGCCGGTCTTCCCACCGGTCGCCGTGGCGGTGGCGGTGGCATTGCCACTGCCCGCCAAACCAGCCGTGATCGACGTGTTGGCCGCGTTCCCCGACGCGCCGCCGGGCCCGGAATCCCCCGACACCGAGAAACCGTTGGCCGTGGCATCGCCTGAGCCACCGGTGGTGGCCGGCCCAGCCCCGGCGGTGGTGCCCGACGTGGCGATGGAGGTTTGAGAGGCCGACCCGGTGGCACCCGAGGCGCCCCCGTTGCCGGTGGCCGCGGTGTTCGACGACGTGGGGCTGGCCGTGGCCGCACCACTGGTCCCGCCGGTGGCCGACGCGGTGGTGGTCGACGCCCCGGTGTCACCCGAAATGGCGCTGCCGTTGGAGGTGGCCGTGGCCGCCCCCGACGAACCGCCGTTGGCGGTACCGGTGGCTGCGCCCGAATCCCCCGACAGCACCGCCACATCCACCGCGCCGCTACCGCCGGTGCCGGTGACATTGCCCGACGCCACCACCGGTCCGGCCAGGACGCCGCCAACACCGACAGTACCCAACGTGACATTCCCCGTGACGCCGCTGGTCGGCGCCACGAACGCCGCCCCGCCCGCCCCGCTGGTGGCCGTGTTGCCTGGGGCGTTGGTCGCATCGCCCGAGTTGCCGGTGGCCCCGCCGGTGACGGTGGCCGTGGCGTTGGTGTTGCCGCTGAGCGCCCCACCGACGGTGGTAGACCCGTTGGTCGCGTTCCCTGAGGCTCCGCCCGCCCCGGAGTCACCCGAAACGGCGAAACCGTTGGCGTTGGCGTCGCCTGAACCGCCGGTCGTACCAGTAGTCGTCGGGCCGCCCGTGGCCCCCGACGTGGCCGCCGAGGTCTGCGACGCGCTACCGGTGTGACCTGACGCCCCACCGTCGCCGGTGATGGCCGTGTTCGACGACGACGGGCTGGCCTTGGCCGCCCCGCTCGTCCCGCCGGTGGCCGACGCCGAGGTGTTCGACGCCCCGGTGTTACCGGAAATGGCATCACCCGTTGAAGTAGCCGTGGCCGGGCCCGACGTGCCACCCGTGGCCGTGCCGGTGGCCGCCCCCGAGTCGCCCGAGGCGACAACCACCTTGACCGCACCGCTACCGCCGCCAGCGCCCACATTGCCCGAGGTGACAACCGGTCCGAACACGTTGCCGAGAGCACCGACCGTCCCCAGGTCGGCGTTACCGGTCACGCCGCTGGTCGGAACGACCGTGGCCGCCCCGCCATCATGGCTGGTCGCGGTGTTGGTCGGCTGATTGGTAGCGTCACCGGAGTTGCCGGTCTTCCCACCGGTCGCCGTGGCGGTGGCGGTGGCATTGCCACTGCCCGCCAAACCAGCCGTGATCGACGTGTTGGCCGCGTTCCCCGACGCGCCGCCCGGCCCGGAACCCCCCGACACCGAGAAACCGTTGGCCGTGGCGTCGCCTGAGCCACCGGTGGTGGCCGGCCCAGCCCCGGCGGTGGTGCCCGACGTGGCGATGGAGGTCTGCGACGCCGACCCGGTGGCCCCCGAGGCGCCCCCGTTGCCGGTGGCCGCGGTGTTCGACGACGTGGGGCTGGCCGTGGCCGCACCACTGTCCCCCGGTGGCCGACGCGGTGGTGGTCGACGCCCCGGTGTCACCCGAAATGGCGCTGCCGCTGGAGGTGGCTGTGGCCGCCCCCGACGAGCCGCCGTTGGCGGTACCGGTGGCTGCGCCCGAATCCCCCGACAGCACCGCCACATCCACCGCGCCGCTCCCGCCGGCGCCGGTGACATTGCCCGAGGTGACCACCGGTCCGATCACGTTGCCGAGAGCACCGGCGGTACCCAACGTGACATTCCCCGTGACGCCGCTGGTCGGCGCCACGAACGCCGCCCCGCCCGCCCCGCTGGTGGCCGTGTTGTTGGCCTTCAGGTTGCCGAGAATCGCGCCGACCCGAGTTGCCGGTGGCCCCGCCGGTGGCGGTGGCCGTGGCGTTGGTGTTCCCGCTGAGCGCCCCACCGACGGTGGTAGACCCGTTGGTCGCGTTCCCTGAGGCTGCCGCCCGCCCCGGAGTCACCCGAAACGGCGAAACCGTTGGCGTTGGCGTCGCCTGAACCGCCGGTCGTACCAGTAGTCGTCGGGCCGCCCGTGGCGCCCGACGCGGCACTCGATGTTTGCGAGGCGCTACCGGTGTGACCTGACGCCCCACCGTCGCCGGTGATGGCGGTGTTCGACGACGACGGGCTGGCCGTAGCCGCCCCGCTCGTCCCGCCAGTAGCCGACGCCGAGGTGGTCGACGCCCCGGTGTTGCCCGAAATGGCGTCACCCGTTGAAGTAGCCGTGGCCGCACCCGAAGTCCCACCCGTCGCCGTGCCCGTCGCCGCACCCGAATCGCCCGAGGCGACAACCACCTTGACCGCACCGCTACCGCCGCCACCACCCACATTGCCCGAGGTGACGGAACCCGAGGTGGCGGACCCGGTCGTGCCGCTGGTCGGAACGACGACCGCCGTCCCGCCTGCACCGCTGGTCGCGCTGTTAACCGGGTTGTTCAGAGCGTTACCGGACATGCCGGTCTTCCCGCCGGTGGCGGTGGCCCCGGCAGTGGCATTGCCACTGCCCGCCAAACCAGCTGTGCCCGACGTGTTGGCCGCGTTCCCCGACGCGCCGCCCGGCCCGGAACTCCCCGACACCGAGAAACCGTTGGCCGTGGCATCGCCTGAGCCGCCCGTGGTACCGGCCGGCGGATCGGTGGTACCCGAGGTGGCGATCGAGGTCTGCGACGCCGACCCGGTGGCCCCCGAGGCGCCCCCGTTGCCGGTGGCCGCGGTGTTCGACGAGGTGGGGCTGGCCGTGGCCGCCCCGCTGGTCCCGCCGGTGGCCGACGCGGTGGTCTTCGACGCCCCGGTATCACCCGAAATGGCGCTGCCGTTGGAGGTGGCCGTGGCCGCCCCCGACGAGCCGCCGTTGGCGGTACCGGTGGCTGCCCCCGAATCCCCCGACAGCACCGCCACATCCACCCCGCCGCTCCCGCCGCCGCCGGCGACGTTCCCGGAAGACACGTTGCCGGAGGAGGCTTTCCCGGTGTTGCCGCTGGTCGCCACCACGGTGGCGTCCCCACCTGCACCGCTGTTCGCGGTGTTGGTCGGGGTGTTGGTCGCGGTACCCGAGTTGCCGCTGTTGCCGCCCTTGGCGTTGGCGGTGGCCGACGTATCGCCGCTGGTCGCCGTACCCGAGGTCAGGGTCGGGACCAGGATCGTCCCGTTGGCTGCCGTTACCGGAGCTGCCGCCGGCCCCGGAACTCCCGGAGATGGCCGCCCCAGTGGAGGTGGCCGCCGCCGACCCGCCGGTCGGGCCGCGGCTCGATCCTCCGGTGTCGCCGGACGCCGCGGTGGAGGTCTGCGATGCACTGCCGGTGCGTCCCGAGGCGCCTCCGTCGCCGGTCGTGGCGGTGTTCGACGACGACGGGCTGGCGGTCGCCGCGCCGGAGACGCCTCCGGTGGCCGACGCCGAGGTGGTGGACGCGCCGGTGTCGCCCGAGATGGCGTCACCGGTGGAGCTGGCGGTCGCCGGGCCGGACGTACCGCCGGTGGCGGTGCCGGTGGCGGCACCCGAGTTGCCCGACATGACGACCACCTTGACCGCCCCGCTGCCACCGCCGCCGGACAGCACGTCGCCGGAGTGGACATTCCCCGACGTGGCGCTGCCGGTATTGCCGCTGATGGCGGTCGAGTTGGCCACCCCGCCGCCAGCGCTGGTCGCGCGTGTTGATCGGGACTGTTCAGTGCGTTACCGGAGACTGCCGCTGTTGCCCCCGGTGATCGGGGCGTTGACGGTCCCACTGGTGGCGGTGGCGGACCCGCTGTGGGCCAGGCCGGTCGTGGTGGAGGCGTTGGTCGCGTCACCCGAGGTCCCGCCGGCGCCGGAGTTGCCGGATACCGCGGCGGACGGGCCGGCCGTGGCCGCACCCGAACCGCCGGTCGGTCCGGCGCCTGTGCCGCCGGTCGAGCCGGTGGTGGCGTTGGAGGTCTGCGAGGCCGTTCCGGTCGCCCCCGATGCTCCGCCGTCGCCGGTGCCGGCGGTGTTGGACGACGTCGGGCTGGCGGTGGCGTTCCCGGTGGTTCCACCGGTCGAAGATGCCCTGGTGGTGGACGCGCCGGTGTTGCCGGTGATGGCACTGCCGTGGGAGGTGGCGGTGGCCGGGCCCGAGGATCCGCCGTTGGCGGTGCTGGTCGCGGCGCCCGAGTCGCCGGAGATGACCGTCACAGCCACACCGCCGCTTCCACCGCCGCCAGTGACCGCGCCCGAGAACACGTCGCCCGAGGTGGCGTTGCCGGTGTTGCCAGAGATGGCCGACGAGTTGGCGGCGCCGCCGGCGCCGCTGTTGGCGATGTTGGTCGGAGAAAGGGTGGCGTTGCCGGAGCCGCCGCTCTTGCCACCCTTGGCGTCGGAGCTGGCGCTGGCGTCGCCGCTGGTGGCATCGCCGGTGGTGGTTGAATCGTTGCTGGCCGAGCCGGAGCCGCCCCCGGGACCGGATGTGCCGGACGTCGAGCTGCCGGTAGCGACGGCGGAGCCGATTCCGCCGGTGGGAGCGGTCCCGGTGGTGCCGGACGAGCCGGTGGCGGCGTTGGAGGTCTGCGATGAGCTGCCGGTGGTGCCCGATGCCCCGCCGTTGCCGGTGGTGGCGGTGTTCGAAGAGGTGGGGCTCGCCGTGACGCTGCCGGACGTCCCGCCGGTAGCGGAGGATGTCGTGATGACGGCGCCGGTCGTGCCCGAGATGGCGTTGCCAACCGAGCTGGCGGTCGCCGCACCTGAGGAACCGCCGGTTGCGTTGCTGGTGGCCGGGCCGGAGTTGCCGGTGACGACGATCACCGCGACGGCCCCGCTGCCACCGCCACCGCTCGCTGCGCCCGAGGACACCGGACCCGTCGAGTTGGCATTTCCGGTCACGGCACCGGTGCCGGCGCCGGCGCCACCGCCGGCGCCGCCGGCGTTGGCGGTCGCCGCCCCACCCGCCCCGCTGGTGGCGGTGACGGTCGGATTGTTGGTCGCGGTACCCGAATTGCCACTGTTGCCACCGACCGCGGTCGCGGTCCCGGTGGCCGGTCCACTGGTCGCGGACCCGGTAGTGGTCGAATTGTTGGTCGCCGGCCCTGAGGTGCCGCCCGTTCCGGACGGACCGGTGGCGGCGGCGCCGGTACCGGTTGCCGCCCCGGACCCGCCGGTGGGAGCGGCCGCGGGAGCGGCTGCAGGTGGCGTGGAGACCTGGTTGGGGGTCTTGTTGAGCGCGGCGAGCAGAGCTAGTGCTGCAAATGTTCCAGACATGACCGCGGACGGTACACGTAAGCCACCCCCTACGCAACCATACGCAGATGGAAGGGTCAAAAGGACAACGTCAGCTATCCGGGGACCGGACTGCGGTATCGGCCCCCTGGTAGTTTGCTCCCTCGACCGTAGCTGAGGCAAGCGAGGGAGGCAGGGTAGAGGGGTGGGTCTCGGACAGCAGGCGAGCTTCGGCGTCAAAGGGACCCCCGAGGGAGACGTAACGGTCTGGCGGGGTGTGCCGTACGCCGCCCCGCCCGTCGGCCCGGGCCGCTTCCGGCCGCCTGGAGCCCTCCAGCCCTGGGTCGGTGCCCGCCCGGCGGCCGACTTCGGGCCGTCCAGCCTGTCGACCGATGTGCCCGGCCTGGTCCTCCCCTCGGGCGACGACATGCTGCCCGAGGACGAGGACTGTCTCTATCTCAATGTGTGGTCGCCGGTGGCCCCCGGAGACCTCCGCCCGGTACTGGTCTGGATCCACGGTGGCTACTTCGTCTTCGGCAGCGGAAGCAACTACGACGGTGCCGGCCTCGCCGCCCACGGCGACGTGGTGGTCGTGACCATCAATTACCGGCTCGGGCCGTGGGGGTTCCTGGACGTGCCGACCGTCGCCGGTCCCCTCTTCGAAGGCGGGGTCAACGTCGGGCTGCTCGACCAGGTGGCCGCCCTGCGATGGGTCCAGGAGAACATCTCCGCCTTCGGGGGCGACCCCGACCGGGTCACGGTGATCGGCCAGGCCTCGGGCGCCATGTCCATCGGGGCCCTGCTGGCCATGCCCGCGGCGGCCGGTCTGTTCCAGCGCGCCATCCTCCAGAGCGGTGGCGCCGAGCGGGTGCAGAGCCGCTGGCGCTCACGGTCGGTCGTCGTACGGCTGCTCGACGCCATCGGCCTCGACTACCGCGAGGCGGTCAAGCTCCAGGAGCTGCCGGCCGATGACATCCGGGCCGCGGCCAGCACCGTCATGGAGACCGCCGCCGACGGCGAGCTCGAAGGCGAGCCGTACCTGCCCGTGGTCGACGGGCACGTGCTCCCCCGCCACCCGCTGGCCGCCCTGGCTGACGGGGCGGCCCGCCAGATCCCGCTGCTCATCAGCTACTGCAAAGAAGAGGCCAACCTCTTCCTCGCCATCTCGCCAGGTGAGACCGAGGGTCTGGTGCAGGCCAAGGAGCGTTGCGCCCGGGCCTGGTTCGGCGAGGTGGCCTGGAAGCGGCTCGTCGAGGTGTACCAGGCCACCGCCTCGTCCCCCGATCAGGGACGCAGCGACCTGCTCACCGCCCTGATGTTCGGCGTCCCGGCCGTCCGGACGGCCGAGGCCCATCAACGGGCCGGGGGCCAGGTCTGGATGATGCGCTTCGACCACACCCTCTCCACGGCCCCGTTCGACCAGTTGGGACCCTGCCACGGTGCCGACCTCCCGTTCACGTGGATGGATCTGAATGACTCACAGGAAGAGGATGAGGCCAACCCGGTCGATCCCGAGGACCGCCGGGTGGCGACGACGCTGCAGGACGTGCTGCTGGCCTTCGCCCGCGACGGCGACCCGGCCGCCGCCCGCGTCCCCGCCTGGCCGTGCTACGAGCCGGAGCACCGGGCGGTCATGAAGATCGGCCCCACCAGTTCGCTCGAGCACGACCCGGGCGGTCAGGCCCGTCAGGCGTGGGACGGTCTGCCCCTTCCTCTTACGCTGAACCTGCGGCGACCGTCGAGGTCCGCCCCTCGTCGAGCGAGGCGCTGATACTTCAAGGGGGGAAAATGCCTGCCCGCGCCGCGTCCGGTCCCTCCGGGGCGGCAAAGTGGATGCAGAAGGGCTACCAATATTGGCTACCCTTCTCCATCCACTTCACGCTTCGTCGAGGTAGCGCTCCACTTCCCAGGGGGTGACCTGGGCCCGGTAGGCCTCGGTTTCCGCCCGCCGGCCGTCCACCAGCCGGGACAGCAACCGGCTGTCGAAGGTGTCGACCAGCACGTCGTCGGCCATCAGGGCGTCGATGGCGGCGTCGAGATCACGGGGCAGGGAGTGCACGGCGATGGTGGTGGAGGTGGCCGGGTCGAAGCCTCCGATGTCCTCTTCGAACGGCGGTCCCAGCTCGAGGCCGGACTCGATGCCGTGGCTGGCCGCGGCCAGCAGACCGGCCAGCAACAGGTAGGGGTTGGCGGCCGGATCGGCCAGGCGGAACTCGATGGCCGGCCGCTGCTCGGCCGAGGATCCGACCCGGATGAGGGCCGACCGGTTCAGGTGGCCCCAGATGATGTCGTCGGGAGCTTCGGGACCGCTGTGCAGCCGCTTGTAGGAGTTGACATTGGGCGCGGCGAGGGCGCAGAGGCCGTTGGCGTGGGCCAGCTGGCCGGCGAGGAACGCCCGCCCCTCGACGTCGAGACCGCCCCGGTCGTCGAAGAGATCCGGGCCGGCGGGGTCCCGGTGCTGATGGAGGTGCAAGCCCGATCCCGGCTGGCTGGCGAACGGCCGGGCCATGAACGTGACCCGCAGCCCGGCGGCCGCCGACTCCTCCCGCAGCACCTGCTTGGTCAGCACCAGGGCATCAGCGAGGGCCAGGGGGGCCATCGACGCCAGGTCCAGCTCGTACTGCCCGGGCCCGGACTCCAGGTGGGCGCTGATCACCTCGATCCCGAGATCGGCCAGCCGGTCGGCGGCATTCCGGGTCACCGCGATGCCCGCCCCCTCCAGCTCACTGAAGTAGCCGCCGCGGTCGACCGGCACCCCGTCCGGCTGGAGGATGTAGAACTCCAGCTCGGCCGCCGCCCGGTACGACTCGGCCAGATCCCCGAGGTCGGCCACCAACCTGCCCAGCGCCGTCCGGGGGTCTCCGGGCCAGGGCCGGCCGTCGGGGCCGACGACCGTGCAGGTGGCCCGGCCCTGGCCGCCACCGAGGTGGACCAGGGTTGACGGGTCCGGCTGCAGGAGCATGTCCGCCTCGAAATGGCGGGCCCGCCCCTCGAGCGCCGACCCGTCGAAGGGCGCGCCCTTTTCCACCGCCAGTTCGAAACGATCCATCGGCAGCACCACCGCGTGGCTACCGCCGAAGACGTCGACGAACACCAGCCGGACCCAGCGCACACTCGTTCCCTTCATCGCAGCAGTATGGACAGGGTGATGATCACCGCGACCAGGCCCAGGAAGGCGGCGGCGATCATGGCCGCGTACGCCCACAGCCGCTGGGACGCCACGTCGGCCGCCACCTGGCCCATCGGCTTCTCGGGCGAGAGGTCATATCTGGTTGGTTCGAGCTGGTCCAGGTGGTCGAGATCGGCGAGCAGGGCCTCCGCCGAGGGGTAGCGGTGCTCGGGGTGGCGGCGCATGGCGTGCATGACGACCGCCTCGAGCGCCGGGGGTACCTCGGGACGCAGTTTCCGGATGGGCTTGGGATCGCCCTGGAGGTGGCCGGCCATGACGGCCATGAAGTTGTCGCCCTCGAACGGCACCCGGCCGGTCAGCATCTCGTACATCATCACGCCCCACGCGTAGACGTCGCTGCGGGCGTCGCCCCGTTCGCCCTGGACCTGCTCGGGGCTCATGTAGTCGGGCGTGCCGAGGCTCTCGGAGAGGTGCTTCCAGGTCAGCCGGCGGGCGCCTGCCAACTGGGCGGTGCCGAAATCGGCGATGACCAGGCGACCGTCGGGGGTGATGAGCACGTTCTCGGGCTTCATGTCGCGGTGCACGACCCCCTGGCCGTGCAGGTAGGCCAGCCCGGCCGCCAGCTGGCGGCCCCATTCGATGGCGGTCTCGATCGTGACCGGGCCGCCCTGCAGCTTCTTCCGCAGCGGGACGCCCTCGATGTACTCGAGGACCAGGTAGGGCTCGGTGCGGTTCTCGCCGATGTCGACCGCGCTCTGGACGCTTGGGTGGTCGAGCTTGCGGGCCACCTCCGCCTCCCGGCGCCACCGATTGAGGGTGGCCGGGTCCGAGAACAGGTTGGGCCCCGGGATCTTGAGCACCACCGTGCTGCCGTCGCGGGCATCGGTCGCCCGGTAGGACTCGGCGTAGCTTCCCTCCCCGAGGAGATCGCCGATCTCGTAGTGGTCGAGTTGCTGGCCGGGCGCGAACCGGCTCACTCTTTCCCCCGCAGCCGGGACCACAGCCGCTTGCCCGAGCCGGGTACGGCCATTCCGCTCATCGGCTTTTCCGGGGAATGGTCGTAGCGGGAAGCGTCGACGCGGTCGAGGTGATCGAGGTCGGCCAGCAGGGCTTCGGCCGTCGGGTAGCGGCTCTCCGGGTACCGGCGCATGGCGTGGGTCACGACCGCGTCCAGAGCGTCGGGCACGTCGTGGCGCAGCTTCTTGATCGGCACCGGGTTCTCCTGGAGGTGGGCGGCCATGGTGGCCATCCAATCGTTCCCGACGAAGGGCACGCCACCGGTGAGCATCTCGTACATCATCACGCCCCACGCGTACATGTCACTGCGCTCATCGCCCCGGCCCCCCTGGGCCTGCTCCGGGCTCATGTACTCCGGGGTGCCGAGGCTGCTCGAAAGGTGCTTCCAGGTGAGGCGGCGGGCGCCGGCCAGCTGGGCGGTCCCGAAGTCGGTGACCACCAGCCGGCCGTCCTTGGCTACCAGCACGTTCCCGGGCTTCGAGGTCGCGATGGACGATCCCCTGGCGGTGGAGGTAGGCGAGGGCGGTGGCCAGTTGCTCCCCCCAGTCCACGACCGTCTCGATAGGAAGCGGGCCCCGCCGGGTGTGCAGCCGGTCTCGGAGCGACTCGCCGTCGATGTACTGGAGGACCAGGTAGTCGGTCCGGCCGTCGCCGGTCTCGATCGCGCTCTGGACACCAGGGTGGTCCAGGCGCTTGGCCACCTCCGCCTCGCGCTGGTAGCGGTTGAAGATGGCCGGGTCGGCGAACAGGTTGGGGTCGGGGACCTTGAGCACGACCTCCCGTCCATCGCGTCCGTCGGTCGCCCGGTAGGTCTCGGCGTAGGCGCCGGCGCCCAGCAGGTCCTCGATCCGGTAGCTGTCCAGTTGGTCGCCGGGTCCGTAGCGGGCCATCAGCTCCGACCCCGGCGGAGGAACGACCGGCGGGGAACGGCCGAGGGGATGGGCCGGTCACTGGTGATCCGCACCACTAGGACGGTGACGTTATCAGGGGTTTTGCGCTCCAAGGCCAGGTCGACCAGCCGGTTGGCGGCGTCGGCGGCGGTCGGGGCGGAAGGAGTTCCGAGGTCGGCGACCACCGAGGCCAGGTCGTGGCGGGCCAGCACGTCCCAGAGCCCGTCGCTGCACAGTATGAAGGTGTCGCCGGCCCTGGTCGGCTGGCGAATGAGATCGACCTGCACTGTCGGGTCGCTGCCCACCGTTCTCGAGATCATGGAGCGGGCCGGATGGTTGGCCGCCTGTTCGGCAGTGATGAGGCCGGCCCGCAGCATCTCGCCGACCCGGGAGTGGTCGTTGGTCAGCTGCGACGCCGACTCGCCGCGGACCAGGTAGCAGCGGCTGTCGCCCACGTGACCGATGATCGCCTCACGTCCCGACAGGGTGATGGCGGTGAACGTGGTGGCCATGCCGCGGCGGCCGGTTTCGAGCGCGGCGTCGAAGACGGCAGCGTTGGCCGCCCGGGCCACTGACCGCAGCGCCTGGAGCGGGGCGCCGGGCGGTCCTGTTCGCCACGCCGAGAGCGCCGACTCGACCGCCGTCTTGCTGGCCACCTCGCCGGCGGCATGACCGCCGAGGCCGTCGGCCACGATGAACAGCGGGCCCCGGTCCCACGCGTCGTCGGGGATGGTAGGGGCGAACACACCGCAGTAGTCCTCGTTGTGAGGCCGGACGTGGCCGGGATCGGAGCGCATGGCCCAGGCCAGCTTGGCGAGGATGGCGTGGCCGGCGACGTGACCGTTGCCGGAGGCTTCGGCGGGCCCGTCGTCGGAGGCGGAGGCGGAGCCGGTCGGCTCGGCGGCAGGCGGCTGGGCGGGCGCGGCGGCCCCCGTGGCCGGCTCGGCTTCGGCGACCTCGGGGGGCGGGGCAGGCTCCGTGTCGGCCGGCTCGGTCGGGGCGGGCTCCGTAGCCGGCTCGGCTTCGGCGGCCTCGGGGTCGCCCGCCGCCGGCCCGGTTGGCGGCTCCGGCGGGTTCGGATCGGTCACCGGCTCGGCCCGGCCTCTCGGGTACCGGTACTCTGGGCGACCATGGCCGTCCAGCGCCGCAAGTCGGGTTCGCGAAGCACGTCCGGCGCCAGCGGTCGGGTGACGCCGAAAGGGGGCGTGGCGCCGAAGAGCGCCCCGGGTAACGCCGTGGGCCGTGGGCGGCGCCGGACAGTACCGGAAGACCAGGAGGTCCAGATCGGCCGCCGCCCGTCGAGCCCGGGATTCCTACTGCTGGTCGGCGTGATGTGGCTCGCCGTGGGCGTGGTCATGATGGTGACGCTTTCGGCGACCTGGCGGTTCGTGCCCGGGATTGTGTCACTCGGCATCGGACTGATGTTCCTCCGCGGCGCCGGTGCGACCGAGCTCCGGCGTGAGCATCGCCGATCATCGGGTCGCTAGTCCAGAGCCGGCCCGAGCGCGACAACCGGGCCGGCCATGATGGCTCGGCCCGGTCGTCGCGCCTGTAGCGGGGAGAGGGGAACCCGCTGCTCAGGCGGTGACCTCGGCGGTCGGCTCCGCGACCTCGACCGGCTTGGCCACTCCTGTCGGTCCGAACCGTTCCGACTGGACCTTCCTGGCGTGGTGCTTGTTGGGGTTGAACGCCGCCCAGACGAAACCCAGCACGCATCCAGACCACGACCACGCCCAGGGCGATGTAGGCGTTCTTGGACGAGTCGCCGCCCGCCTTGACTGCGATGTAGATGACGCCCGAGCAGCTCGGCGATGTTCATCAGGGCGCCGATGCCGGGGATCGCCTTGTGCTTGATGAAGTGGCGGTCGTGGCGGCTGGCGAAGGCCACGAACGCCATGATGCAGGTCATGCCGTAGACGATGAACGTCCCGGTGTTGGAGGCCAGGGTGATCTGGGTCAGGTTGTTGACCGACTTGACGCCGTAGATGCCGAGCAGCGCCGAGATAGCGGTCAGGACCCAGATGCCGCCGTGGGGCGTGGCGTACTTGCCGTGGAGCAGGCTGAGGACGCCCGGCATCTCCTTGTCCTTGGCCATGGCGTAGGTGACCCGGACGCCGGTGTTGAGGCAGGCCAGGGTGGTCCCGATCAGGGCCAGCAGGACGGTGAAGGCCACGATCAGCCCGATCGTCGTGCCCGTGTTGCCCAGCATCTTGTCCCCGACGGTTTTCAGCATGTCGGCGATCGGCGCGCTGCTGGCGGCCGCCGCCGCTGTAGCCGCCGGCCGCCGACGTCGCCGCCGTGGCGCCCGCGGCGGGGACCGCGGCCGTGGCGATGGTGGCGTTGCCGACGGCGAAGTTGGCGGCGAAGTACTCGAAGAGGTAGCAGATGCCCGCCCTGGATGAGCAGCGACAGCAGCACGCCCTTCTGGATGTCCTTCTCCGGCCGCAGGGCCTCGGCGCCGAGCGCCGTCACCGACTCGAAGCCGACCAGCAGCAGGATGGCGATGGTCGACTGGTACAGCAGGTTGATGAAGCTGTGGGGGATGATGACGTGGAAGGCGTTGGCGTGCTCGTAGGACCCTTGCAGACCGGCAACCGAGCGGTGCGGCGTGGGCGTGGCCCAGCCGCCAGACGATGAAGATGACGCTGACGATCACCAGCGTGGTGATCTGGATCACGTTGACGGCGATCGCCGCCATGGTCGAGCCGCTCACGCCCCGGTAGGCGATGTAGCCGGAGATGCACGGCGAATACCACCGCCACCGCCGCCAACGGGCAGAAGCTCAGCTGGTGGTGGGCGACGGTCAGGTAGATGTAGCCGAAGAGGGTGGCGGTGAAGGCCACCATGATGCCCGGGTAGATCCAGTAGTAGAGGTGGCTGATCCAGCCTACCGACAGCTTGGCGAACCGGGCGTAGCCCCGGTGCTTGGGGCTCTCCTTGTCCAGGAAGGCCGACTCGGCGAAGTAGTAGCTCGAGCCGGCCCCGGCGTCGGGATAGATCTTGGCCAGCTGGGCGTAGCTATATGCCGTCAGTAACGCCAGGATCAGCGAGAACACCAGGCCCGTCCACATCTCGCCAGCTGTGGACTTGGTGCCCGCGTTGAGCGCCGACTGTGACGCGAACGTGGTCCAGAGGAATGCGCCTGGCGCGATCAGCGCCATGGCGTTCACGGTGATGCCGGTCAGGGTGAGACTTCGCTTCATCTCACCGGCTTGTGGTTCTTGTGCCACCCAGGATCCTCCCCTAGTTGTTGCAGTCGTGGAACTGCTCGGTCCCTGTCCCCTCCGGGGAATCCGGCGGGCGATAGCGCCACGCTGCGCTCGCCGGAGAAGTTAAGGACCCCCTATTTCGCGCTTATGGCTGCTCTGTGAACAGTTCGTTACATGGCCGGGACATGCGAAAGGAACGGCGACGACGACCTCAACAGGGGACGGTCGCGCCGGCCCGCCGTCCGACGCGACCCAACCGCCGGCCACGGTCCTCTAGGCCTCGACGGCGGTCTGGGCCATCACGCCCGGCAGCTCCTCGAGGAGGTAGCCGCGCGAACGGACGGTGCGAATGGCGAGGCCGAGCGGCTGGATCCGGCGCCGCAGCCGCAGGACGTGCACGTCAAGCGCGTTGCGGCCCGGAGCGCCGTCGGCCCAGCCGGCCCGGCCGAGGTTCTCCCGGCTGACCACCGCGCCGAAGCGCTGCAGCAGGGCTTCGGTCAGCCGGGCCTCGACCGGGGGCAGCGGGACCCAGATGCCGGCAAAGCGCAGCACGCCGTCGTCATCGAGCGTCGGCGCGGCCGAGACGTGCTGCTCGGCGCGGGCAGCCAGCGCCGTGCACCGCGACCGGACATCGATCTCCGTGGCCGGTACCCGGATCCAGTCCTCGAGACAGTCCTCGGGCTGCGGAGGTATGGCGTTGTCCTCGAGCAGCAGGAGCCGAGGCTGCTGTCGACCTGCCAGCACTGTGCGCCGTCCCGCCTCATCCGGCCATCGAACCAGTACGACATCCATTGCCTGGGACCATACGGGGGCAACATTGCACGTATGTTTCGAGGTTGTAAAAGCTCCGTTGGGTCTGGAGGTGCCTCGAAACGGGGCAGCAAGTAGTTTCCCGTTCCATGGCAACCCTTGACGGGGCCGGTCGGCCTCCAAGCCCAGCCACGCCTCGCCGGCCGCTTGTCAAGCCCTCCTCTATCGCCCTCGGCATCGGCATCGGTTTGGCGGTGATGACGGCCGGGCTCGGGATCCTGGCGTCGGCCGCCCCGACCCGGGACGCCTCGAGCATCCAACGGGAGGTATTTTCCAACATCCCCACCGCCATGCGCGCGGTCTTCTACAGCGTGCTGCCGCTGCTGTTCGTCGTCGCCGGCTGGTTCTTCTTCCTGCGGATCCAGAACTGGGAGCGGGGCCAACCGGATCGCCGGGTGACCACCCGGCGGAATATCACGCACCGGCTGCACGACCTCCGGGCCGGGCTCTACATGCAGACGCTCATGCGTGACCCCGCCGCCGGGATCATGCACTCGCTGATCTACTTCCCCTTCCTCATCCTCTTTGCGGTCACCACCGTCGACGAGATCAACCACATCCTCCCGTCGGGTGCCAAGTTCCTGCACGGCCGGGCGTACGAGGCGTATGCCCTGATCGCCAACATCGCCGGCATCGCCTTCCTGGTCGGCATCACCTGGGCCATCGTCCGGCGTTACGTGGTGCGCCCGTACCGGATCCGGATCAAGACCCGACCTGAGGACGCCATGATCCTCGGCACCTTCTTCGTGCTCGGCGTGACCGGTTTCACGACCAGCGCGCTGCGGATCCAGTTGCAGGGGCGGCCCCATTTCGAGCGATGGCGGGTGCTCGGCTATCCCCTCTCGGTGGTGCTCGACGGTCTCAGCCACCACCAGCTGTCGATCGCCCACCAGTGGTCGTGGACGGTCCACGTGCTGGCCTTCTTCGTGCTGGTGATCCTGATCCCGACCACCAAGCTCCGGCACATGTTCACCTCCCCGCTCAACATGTACCTGTCGAATCGCGACCGGCCCAAGGGCGCCATGAAGCCGCTACCCAACCTGACGTCGACGGATCTCGAGTCCTTCGGCGCCAAGGCGGTCGAGGACTTCACCTGGAAGCAGCTGCTCGACACTCGACGCCTGCACCGTCTGCGGCCGCTGCACCAGTGTCTGCCCGGCCCACGCCACGGGCAAGCCGCTCGACCCTCGTGAGATCGTGCTGAAGGTCGGGCAGGTCATGGCCGACACCCATCCGGGTGGCCCGGTCTCGCCGGTCGTCGGCCACGAGGCTGAGCTCAGGGTCACCGCCGACTCGGTCTTCGAGCGGATCACGCCCGAGGAGATCTGGGCCTGCACCAGCTGCAAGGCGTGCGACGAGATCTGCCCGGTCAACATCGAGATCCTGGACAAGATCCTCGACATGCGCCGCTACCTGTCGCTCATGGAGTCCAACTTCCCGACCGAGCTGGGCCAGGCCTACCGGGCCATGGAGAACCAGCAGAACCCGTGGGGCCTGCCCCAATCGGAGCGGGCGGCGTGGGCCAGGGCGCTGCCCGACGAGGTCCCGATCGTCGACGGCAGCCAGCCCTTCCGCCACGAGTACCTCTACTGGGTCGGCTGCGCCGGCAGCTTCGACGACAAGAACAAGAAGGTGACGGTCGCCACCGCCAAGCTGCTGCACCGGGCCGGCATCGACTTCGCCATCCTCGGCCCGTCGGAGCGCTGCACCGGCGACCCGGCCCGTCGGTCGGGCAACGAGTACCTGTTCCAGATGCTGGCCCGGCAGAACGTCGAGACGCTGAACCAGCTGGGCGTCAAGAAGATCATCACCCAGTGCCCGCACTGCTTCAACACCCTGAAGAACGAGTACCCGCAGCTGGGCGGCAACTACGAAGTGGTCCACCACAGCCAGTTCCTCGAGTGGCTGATCGAGACCGAAGCGCTTGGACCTGTCGGACGCGGTGCTCGAGGAGCGGGTCGTCTACCACGACTCCTGCTACCTGGGCCGGCACAACGACATCTACACCGCGCCCCGCCGGGTGCTCGGCCATCTGGCCGGCATCGAGATCGTCGAGGCGCCCCGCAACGGCACCAAGGGCATGTGCTGCGGCGCCGGCGGGGCCCGCATGTGGATGGAGGAGTCCATCGGCACGAAGGTCAACACCGAGCGCTCCCGGGAGCTGCTCGCCACCGGGGCGGGGCGCATCGCCACCGCCTGCCCGTTCTGCAACATCATGATCGACGACGGCGCCAAGGAGCACGGCCGGGACGACGTGGTGGTACAGGACATCTCGATGCACCTGCTCGATGCGCTCGAGGGGCGGGGCCGGCGTTCGGTGCCGCCGGGGGGCGACGATGCCGAGGCGTCGCTCCACCAGCCCTCCGAGTGACCGACGCCCCGCCGGTCGCAGCCGGCCTGCTGGAGGAGGCGGTCGACCTGGCCCGCCGGGCCGGCGATTTGAGCCTGCGATGGTTCCAATCGGCCGACCTACAAGTGGACCGCAAGGGTGACGGTTCGCCGGTCACCGAGGCCGACCGGTCCGTCGAGCGGTTCCTGCGCGAGGAGATCAGCCGCCGCCATCCCGACGACGGCCTGATGGGCGAGGAGGAGGCGGCGGTCGCCGGCCGCAGCCGGCGGCGCTGGGTCATGGACCCGATCGACGGGACCAAGGCGTTCACCCGCGGTGTTCCCCTCTATGCCAACCTGCTGGCCCTCGAGGATGAGCATGGACCGGCGATCGGCGTGGTGAACGTGCCGGCCATCGGCGAGATGGTCTGGGCCGGCCGGGGCCGCGGTTGCTTCTGCAACGACACGCCGGCGCAGGTCAGCGGGCAGGTAGTCCTGGACGGCGCGTACGTCACCACCTCCGGGTACGAGGCGTGGGACGACTCGGCCCTGCTGGCGGTCAAGGCGGCGGGCGCCGTGCTGCGAACCTGGGGAGACGGCTACGGCTACCTGCTGGTGGCTACCGGGCGGGTCGACGCCATGGTGGATCCGGTGGCCGAGGTGTACGACCTAGCACCTGTGCCAGTGATCATGGCCGAAGCGGGCGGGCGGTTCTCCGACTTCGCCGGGCGGGATGGCATTGCCGGCGGCAACGGAGTGGCGACCAACGGCCGGCTGCACGACCGCCTGTTGGAGGCGCTGGCCGGCGCCTCGGGCTGAGCGGACGGCGTTGCCCGTGTGGGCTCCTGGTCGCGGCGCACGGCCCCGAAATCCGGTCCCGGGCGCGGGGCGTCCGGCGCCGGTCGGCGGACGACCCGACCGCGAGTTCGGAGGCGGCGTTGGCCTATCGGCCGGAGCTCGGCGGCGGTCAGCTCGGCAAAGGGCGGGGCGGCGGTCAGGCCGGCGGCGGTCGGGCGAGCTCGGCGGCGGTCAGCTCGGTCGGGCGAGCTCGGCGGCGGTCAGGCCGGCTGCGGTCGGGCGAGCTCGGGGCGGTGGGTCCCCCTCGACGCCGGTGGGTCCCCTTGACCCCGCCCGCCGCATGCTCAGCTACGAGCGGGACGTGGATGCCGGGTCCGGGGCGCGGGAGTGAGGCAAGAGAGCCGCGATCTGGTCCAGCAGCGTCCGGTCGTCCATCTCGGCGGTGAAGTGCACGATCTTCCAGCCGTATTTCTCCAGAAGGTCGGCACGGCGGCGGTCCCGTTTCTTCTTGGTCGGGGTGTTGTGGACGATCAGGCCGTCGACCTCGCCGTCGATCTTCTGGTCCAGCCATGCCAGGTCCATCTCGATGCGCTCCCCCTCGAACGTGTCGGCGTAATGCACCTTGAACGTGGGCACGTGCGGGCGCAGCGTCCGGATGACCCGCTGCTCGAGAGGTGAGTCGGGGTGGCCCTCATTGAGCCTCAGGGCCAGCAGGCTCCGAAGCCGGCCGCTGCCGTGCCGGCCCTGCGATCCGATCCGGTCCAGGCGGCCGAGCACCTGTTCGGCCGTCCACACCCGACTGATGGCCCCTTCGTCGAGGATCCGGCCAAGCAGATAGTCGCCGAGGGCGGGGGCCAGGTCGATCACCGTGCGAATCGGCGACGTGACACGCAGCCCGTGACGGATCACCACATCACGCTTGGCCAGATGTCGGGCCTGGTGGACCCGGACTCCCGCCAGGCGACATGGCCTGCCGTGCGCGACGCTGAGCTCAGGGGTGTCAGCCATGAGGCCGTGGAAGCCGTGGACCACCGCCGCCGACCGGTGCGAGATCACCGCCCGTGGCCCTGCGGCCAGCAACGCAGCCATGAGTGGCTGCCAAGGCGTGGGTGGAACGCCGGCGATCGCCCAGACGCCCCGGCGCTCGATGCGCACTACGCCCCGTTTCGCGGCCCTCCGGAGCACCCGCGCCGAGACGCCGAGATCGGATGCCTGACCGGTCGACGCGACGTAGTGCTGGGTGATGGCGAGCGCTAAGAAGCGCTCGATGGCGCGGTCCATGTCTGTTTCCATGCCGCCCGTCGAAAGCGGATGCAGTAGGGGTGCCATTTATGGCCACCCTTTTCCATCCACTTGCGGGTTCAAATATTCGAGGGACCAGCCGGATCACGTTTTCGAACAGGAACCAGAGCGCGATCACGCTGATCGGGATGCCGGCCCCTTTCTCCACCTAGCGCCAGAGGCGCCGCCGGGCGGTCGACAGCCGGAACGTGATCCAGAAGACCAGCAAGATGAGGCCCTAGCCCACGATGCCGCCAGGCCTCTAGTCGCCGGCGCCCGGGTTGATCCGGGTGGCGGCGATCACGCCGGCGCCCCGGGCCACTTGATCCGGGTGGCGGCGATCGCCGCCGGCGACGCCGGCCACCCGCCCGGTCAGGTGTGCGGCGGCGCCGACGTCGAGCTTCCGGGCACGGTCGTGGTGCCCAAAGGCAGCAAGAGGCTGGTCGTGGTCGAGACAGGGACGGTCGTCGCGACGTTCGTCGACGGGACAGTCGTGGGCTGGGTGGTCGTCGTCACCCGGGGGATCGTCGTCGGCAGGGGTTTGGGGATCGTCGTGGTCGGGGGGACGGGCACGAGCACGAACCCCGTGGGCGCCTTGGCCGCGGGCTTGTCCTTCGGCAGCTTGACATTGAGCCCGGCCAGGACAACGAACGCCACCATCAGTTCGATGGTCGACCGGCGCAGGTGGAACTGGACGGGATGGTGAATCAGCCGGTGGAAGAAACTTGGCGACCGTTTGGGGCTAACCATTGGGGCGTATGTAGATGGCTGGGGGCGCGATCCCCGCCTCCTGGAGCGCCACCGCTGCTCGGAGCCTCAGCTCCCGTCCGACCTCGAACTGTTTGCCAGGCAGGGTGCGGGCGATCAGCCGCAGCTGCACGTAGCCGACCTCGATGTTCTCCACGCCCGCCAGCACCGGTTCGCCGAGCAGCAGATCCTTCCATTTCGGATCCTCTCCCATGGCCGCGGCCGCCTCGCGCAGCACCGACGTGGCCTTCTCCAGGTCCTGGGTGGTGGGGACGGGGATGTCCACGACGACCCGGGACCATTCCTTGGAAAGGTTGGTTACCTGGCGTAGCGACCCGTTAGGGACGAAGACCAGCTCGCCCTGCACCGTGCGCAGCTTGGTGACCCGTAGCGTCACCTCCTCGACCGTGCCGGAGATCCCGACACTCTGCCCGGGCTGGGCCAGCCGCACCAGGTCGCCCACCCCGAACTGCCGCTCAGCCAGCAGGAAGAACCCGGCCAGTAGGTCTTGCACCATCTGCTGGGCACCGAACCCGATAGCCGCGCCCGCCACCGTCGCCGGCGCCACCAGACCCGAAAGCGGGATCCCAGTCCGGTCGAAGATGAGGATTCCGGCGAGGAAGTAGATGAGGCTCTTCGCGCCCCATTCGATGACCTGGGCCACCGTGCGAGCCCGCTTGGCGCGCTCGGTGGCCACTCCTCCCTTTTCGATCTGCTCCCGCACTTCGGCGTCGATCGAGTGCCGGTAGCTCGCCGAGACCCAATGCACGAACCGGGCCAGCAGTTCGGCGCCCAGCGCGATCAGCACGATCTGCAGTCCGCTGGTTCGGAGCCAGTGCGCCACGTCGGTGAGCGTCACCGTTTCAGCTTCGCGGAATAGCGGAGCCTTCGCGGCGCCGGCGGGTCCACGCACGCGCCGCGATGACGAGGGCGACGGTCAGGGCCGCCCCATAGGCCGACCGGCCCAGGACGACGGTGTGCGGGTAGTCCAGGACGACCGCGAAGTAGTAGGCGTAGCCCGCAGCCACGATGGCCGCCGGCACCGCGTATTCAGGCCAGCGGCCGCCGGCGAGCGTAGCCACGGCCAACAGGCTCACGGCGTACCACGGCTGGACCGGAGTGACAGCCAGGAAGAGGGCGGTCAGCAGCACGGCGGCGCCCTGCGGTGGGGGTGGCCGCCGCCAGGCCACCCACGCGACCGCGGCGGCGAAACCGGCCACGGCGATGGCCTCCGATGCCAGCGGCGGGAATCCCAGGGCGGCCGGGATGAGGAATCGACCCCCCTTGTCGTAGTGCTCCTCCTTGAGATACCCGGGCAGATATCCGACGACATGAGTGCCGACAGAGATGACATGGGGCAGGTAGGTCAACACCGTCAGGGCGGCGGCGGCCGCCGCCGCTCGTGCAGCCGCCCGCCAGGGTTGGGCGCGACGCAGGCCGAGCAGTGCGACCAGCAGGATGGCCGGGTACAGCTTGACCAGGACGGCGGCGCCGATCAGCAGGCCGACGGCGACGTCACGCCAGGCCGTGCCCCGGTCGGGACGGCCGCCGGCCGCGGACGCGGCAGGCGCGGAGTCCGCACCGCCGGCCGCGGACGCGGCTGGCGCGGAGTCCGCACCGCCGGCCGCGGACGCCAGGCCATCAGCGGCCACCGCCAGGGCGCCGACGACGAACGCCACCGCCAGACCGTCGACGTGCCCGTTGTGGACGAACTCGAACACCGGGGCGGGACAGAGGGCGTACAGCGCTACCCAGCGCCGGTCGTGACCCCACCTCGGCAGGGCGACGATCAGCAGCCCGACAGTGAACATGTCGACCATCAGCCCGGCCACCTGCCAGGCCTTGTGGCGGGCCCCGATCCCCGCGACCCGGTAGACGACGGAGAACCAGGCCTCGGCCACGGGCGGATAGATGGTCCGCACCGCCGGACGGTTGAGACGGGTACAACCCGGCTGCCGTTTCAGATCGGCGCACCCGGCGGCGCCGGGCCACAACCAGGGCTCGCGGAGTCGGGTCAGCGCGGACGACGAGGGCGGCTCCCGGTAGGGGTCGATCCCGGCGGCCTGGACCCGGCCGTCCCAGCTGTAGCGGAAAAGGTCATCGGATGTCGTCGGCGGCCCGGCGAGCGCCGCCAGCCGGATGGCGATGGCGCCGGCCACAATCAGGGCGGTGGCGGTTCGGGCCGGTAGGCGCACTGCGGCAGCCGCTGCCGCCATCCACGTGACGGCCCACACCGCCAGTCGCCAGAACAGGCCCCAACGGGTGTGCAGGATGGCGAGGCCCCCGGCCGCGGACGCCGAGAGAACGACCCCAGCGCCGGTTGCGACCACGAAGGTGACCAGCGCGACGGGGTTCGTCGATCGGCGCGACGCAGATGCCGCGCCAGCGGAGCCGACCGCCCCAACCAGCGCGCCAAAGCGCAAGCCGGCTATCAGCTTGGCGGGCCACTTCAGCGCCCACGCCGGCAGACCGGCCCGACCGGCGCGCCGGGCCCGACCGGCTCGACCGGCCCGACCGGCGCGCCCGGTACCACCTTGGCGCGCCACTTCAGCGCCCATCGGACCCGGCACCGCGCCGGAGCTCTCTTCACGTCGTGGTGGTCTCGGCCGTGGTCTCGGCCGGCGCGCCGGTCGACGGCTCCTCCCGGGCGAAGGTCGCCAAACCTTCAGCCAGGGTGATCTCGGCCGCGAAACCCAGTCTCTCCTCGGCCTTGCGGGAAGAGGCGACGATGTGCCGGACATCGCCCATTCGCCACTCCCCCGTGATGTGGGGGCGGGGGGCCCCGGCGCCGAACGCATCCGACATGGCGACGGCCAAGTCGGCGACCGTGCGGGGCACGCCGCTGCCGACGTTGTAGGCGCCGGCCGCAACGGGTGCGGCCGTGAGGGCCAACAGGTTGGCCCGGGCCACGTCGCCGACGTGCACGAAGTCGCGGGTCTGGCCGCCGTCCTCGAACACCTGCGGCGGGCGGCCGGCGGCCAGCTCGCTCCGGAAGATGGCGGCGACGCCGGCGTAGGGGGTGTCCCGGGGCATTCTCGGGCCGTAGACGTTGTGGTACCGCAGCGAGACGACGTCGGCGCCTGCCTCCCGGCCCCACAGCCCGCACAGGTGCTCCTGGTGAAGCTTGGTGGCGGCATAGGTATTGCGCGGGTCCATCGGCGCATCCTCGGTCACTGATGCCCAGCTGACCACCTCGGCACAACCGGCATGAGGGCACCGGGGGTCGAACCGTCCGGACGCCAGGTCCTCCGGCTGCCGGGGCCGGGGCCGCACCGGCCCGTGCTCTGGGCATTCGGAGCGACCCTCGCCGTAGACGACCATGCTGCTGGCCAGGACGAAACGGCCCCGGAACGACCTCTTCCACAGCGCCCCGAGGAGGACCGCGGTGCCGAGGTCGTTGTCCGTCGCGTAACCGGTCACGTCGGCGAAGTCGACTCCGAGGCCCACCTTGGCCGCCTGGTGACACACGGCATCGACGCCGGCCACCGCGGCCAGGACCGCCTGCGGGTTGGTGAGATCCGCGTGGATCAGATCGGCCCCGGCCGGTACCCCGGTGGCACAGCGGTCGAGCACCCGGACCTCCGCCCCGGCCGCCAGCAGCAGTTCGACGACGTGCGACCCGATGAACCCGGCGCCGCCCGTGACCAGGACTTTGGTTTGAGGCACGCCCCATGATGCCGAGCCGGGAGGACGCGGTGCCGCCATCCGGAACTGTTCACCGCTTCGAAAGCACTTCGATCCGGGTCTGTAAGGGGCTCACGGCTAGAACAGAGGTGTCATGCCCGACGTGGTAATTCCTGTGCTGAATGAGGTCGCCGCCCTACCGGCGCTGCTGGCGGCCATGCCGCCGGGCTATCACCCGCTCGTCGTCGACAACGGCTCCACCGATGGGTCGGGGCCGATCGCCGCGGCATGGGGAGCGGTTGTCGTGCATCAACCGGTTCGGGGGTTCGGGGCGGCGTGCTGGGCCGGCCTGCTGGCTGCGGAACCGGTGGACGGGGTGGTGTGCTTCATGGACGGCGACGGCTCGCTGGACCCCGGCGACCTGCCCAAGGTGGCGAACCCGATTCTGGAGGGCCGGAACGACCTCATGCTCGGCGCCCGGCGGCCCACCTCATCAGGTGCCTGGCCGCTCCACGCCCGGCTGGCCAACGCGGTGCTGGCGGCCGAGCTGCGGCGGCGAACCGGCCTACGGTTCCACGACCTGGGGCCGATGCGGGCCTCCCGCGCCGCCTGGCTGAAGGATCTCGGGTTGACCGACCGCCGCTCGGGCTGGCCGCTGGAGATGGTGCTGCGCGCCGCCGCCCGCGGCTGGCGGCTGGGCGAGGTCGACGTCCCCTACCGACCCCGGACCGGCCGCTCGAAGGTCACCGGAACCATCAAGGGCACCGCCCAGGCAGTCTTCGACATGGGCCGGCTGCTGACGTGAGACGGCCCGCATTCCACGTGCTGGTGATGGCGAAAGCCCCGGTGCCGGGCCGGGCCAAGACCCGGCTGTGCCCGCCCTGCTCGCCCGAGGAGGCGGCGGCGGTCGCCGAGGCGGCGCTGGCCGACACGCTCGAGACGGTGACGGCCTGCCACGCCGACCGCATCGTCGTGGCGCTCGAAGGCCCGCCCGGCCCCTGGCTGCCAGAAGGCCTCGAGGTCATCGAACAACGGGGCGGCGGCCTGGCCGAGCGGCTGGCTCACGCCTGGGCGGACTGCGCGACCAGCAGCCGGAACCGAGGCTGGGGTCTGCAGATCGGAATGGACACTCCGCAGGTGACGGCGGCCGAGCTCGACGGCATGCTGGCCGGACTGCGGTCGGCCAACGCGGCACGAGCGGGCCGGCCGGCCGCGGTGCTCGGTGGCGCAACTGACGGCGGCTGGTGGGTCATCGGCCTGCCCGGCACCGATCCCTACGCCGTCTTCGACCGCCTCCCGATGAGCAGTGGCCGTACCCGCTGGGCCACCGAGCGCCGGCTGCGGGAGCTCGGCTTGGACGTCATGGCGGCCCCGGTCCGCACCGACATCGACCGCTTCGATGACCTGCTGGCCGTCGCTGCCGAGATACCGGCCAGCCGCACCGCCGCGGTGGCGGGAGCACTCGCCGGGCACGCGTCCAAAGCGGCCGCACTCCAGGGCGCGTCGCGATGACCGATCTCCTCAACGCCCTTGACCCATTGGTGCTGCGGGCCGACGACGGGCGGGTCCTCCCCCTCGACCACGGCCGGTGGTTCGGCCCGGCGACCGACGACGAACTGCGATTGCTCGACCAGCTGGCCGGTCCGGTCCTCGACGTCGGATGCGGCCCCGGCCGGATAGTCGAAGGGCTGGCGCGGCGGGGGGTGGCGGCCCTGGGTGTGGACCCGGCCCCCGGTGCCATCGCCCTGACCCGCGGGCGGGGCTGCGCCGCCCTGCAGCGCTCGGTGTTCGAGCGGTTGCCCTGCGAGGGGCGGTGGGCCAGCCTCCTGCTGATCGACGGTAATCTCGGGATCGGCGGCGATCCGGTCCGCCTGCTGAGCCGATGCCGGGAGTTGATCCGCGACAGCGGCATCATCATCGCCGAGGTCGAGCCGCCGGGGTCCGGCTGGTCCCGGCACCGTGTCCGTATCGAGCGGGGCGGCGAACACACCGCCTGGTTCGACTGGTCGGTGGTCGGCGCCGACGCCGTCTCCCGGTTGGCCACGCCCGCCGGCCTGGTCCTGCGGGCGCTCGAGTGCTCGGGAGACGGGCGCTGGTACGCCTGGCTCCGGGTGACCGATAGCGGTGACTGACGTACGTGAGCGCGCCGTGGCCCGACTCGGAGAGCTGCGCGACCTGACGACGGACGCCGATCTGCCGCTGCACCAGGGCCGCTTCGAGAGCCAGTTGCGGGACCCCCGGGTGGCGGCCATGTTGGGCGCTTCGCTGGGGGTGCTGTTCTCCATCTGCTTCCTCACCGGTCTGTACTCCCACCTGCACCAGCACCCGCTGTCCTGGCTGCCGGTGCCCGCTCGGCCGGCGGGTCTTTACCGGATCACGCAGGGCGTGCACGTGGCGGCGGGCATCGCCTCGCTTCCCGTGCTGCTGGCCAAGCTGTGGGTGATCTGGCCCCGCCTGCTGGCCTTCCCCCCGGTCAGGCGGTTGAGCCACCTGGTCGAGCGCATCGGGCTGCTGCCCCTGGTCGGCGGCGGCATCTTCATGGTCTTCTCCGGAGTGGCCAACATCGCCCAGTGGTACCCGTGGCGCTTCGGTTTTCCGGCGGCCCATTACTGGATGGCGTGGGTGGTCATGGGAGCGTTGCTCTCCCACGTGGGGGCCAAATGGGCCATCACCCGCCAAGCCTGGCGCCGGCCCAGCCGCCGCCCGGCCCTGGCCGACGCCGACCCGGCGCTCTGGGCCGTGGCCGAGGCCGGGGCGGACGCGCCGTCGTCGCAGGCCGGCCTCAGCCGCCGCGGTTTCCTGGCAACCGTGGGTGTCGCCGCCGGCGCCCTCACCCTGACGACTATCGGTCAGACGTTCAGGCCCTTGCGTCGCCTGGCACTGCTCGCCCCACGCGATCCAGCGATCGGGCCGATGGGCCGGCCGGTGAACCGAAGCGCGGCCAACGCCGGCGTGCTCAACGCCATCACCCCGGCCGCCTACGTGCTGACCGTCGAGGGGCGGGTGACGACGCCGCTCTCCTTCACCCTCGACCAGCTGTCCAGCCTGCCCACCCACGAGGCCACGCTTCCCATCTCCTGCGTGGAAGGGTGGAGCTACTCGGCCCGCTGGCGCGGGGTGCGGGTCGACGACCTGCTGGCCATGGCCGGCGCCCCGGCCGGCGCCCACGCCCACGTCGTGTCGCTCGAGCAGCACAGCCCCTACCAGGTCTCGTACCTCGACCACGACCAGGCCCACGACCACGACACCCTGCTGGCCACCCACCTCGACGGCCAGCCGCTGATCCCCGACCACGGCTACCCGTTACGGCTCATCGGGCCCGGGCGCCCCGGTGTCAACCAGACTAAATGGGTGACGAAACTGGTGGTCGAATGAGTGCCCCGGACCCCACTCCCGTCACCCACCGCACCGGTCCTCTCTTCTGGATCACCGCGGTCGCCGGCTGGGCCATCATCGGCTACGGCGGGCGCGGGTTGTTCCAGCACCATGTCGACACCCGGCCCGCCAATCTGGCCCGTTTCGTGGTCAGCGGGCTGGTCCTGCACGACCTGATCTTCGCTCCCCTGGTGCTGGCCGCCGGCGTGGCGGTCGCCCGCACCGTCCCGGGCCGCTACCGGGCCCAGGTGCAGGCCGCCATCTTCATCTCGGGATGCCTGGCCCTGTTCTCCTATCCCTTGGTACGCGGGTACGGCCACGCCGCACACAATCCCTCGTCGCTGCCGCACAACTACGCCGCCAATCTGGCGCTGCTGCTCGGGCTGGTGTGGGCAGCCGCCACGGTTGTGGTCCTGGTGCGCCTCCGTCGCCGTGACCACTGAGCTGGCTCCGCCGCCGAGCTCATCGAGCGGGCCACCGATTCGCCGGCGCCGCCGCGCCCGGCCGGTCCTGCTGGTCGCGCTGCTGACGGCGGTGGTCAGTGTCGCCGCCGCTGCCTTCTACGCCACGTCGCATAGCGGGTCGCCGAACGCCGCGTCCGACGCGCCGGCCGTCCCGCCACGCAGCGCCCTTCCGGTCCTGGGGACCGGGACAGATGTCTACGACGGCGACATCGGCGACCCGTTCGTCCTGGTGGTACCCCAGCCACACGGCCCGGCGGCGGCCACCCGGTACTTCATGTTCGGTACCAACGACTGGCCGGCGCACGTCCCGGCCGCCCAGTCAAACGACCTGCACCACTGGCAGGCCGGCCCCGACGCCCTGCCCGTGGCGCCGCGCTGGGCCGGCCCCGACCCGACAGGATCGCTGACGTGGGCGCCCGCGGCACTGGCGTCCGGCAAGCGGTACCTCCTCTACGTCACCGTCCCGAGCGGAAGCACCGGGCGCCAGTGCATCGCGGCCCAGACCTCACCCGTCCCGCAAGGTCCCTACACCGACACCAGCAACGGACCCCTCGTCTGCCAGCTCGATCAGGGCGGCTCGATCGACCCGAGCGTCACCCGCGACTCCGCTGGGCACCTGCACCTGCTGTGGAAGAACGACGGCAACTGCTGCGGTATACCCGTCAGCCTCTGGGAGCAGGGCCTGGCGGCCGACGGGCTCAACCTGACCGGCTCACCCCATCGGCTCCTCACGGCCGACCAGCCCTGGCAGGGCGGCATCATCGAGAACCCGGTCGTCACCCCGGCCAGCCGGGGCGGATGGTGGCTGTTCTACTCCGGCAACATCTTCGACCGGGCCGAATACGGCACCGGCCTGGCCTACTGCGCCCGCATCGAAGGGCCCTGCGTCGACGCCCAGCCCGGCCCCTTCCTCGCCACCCACGACCAGCAGTTCTCGCCGGGAGGGATGGAGATCTTCCGCGACGCCCGCGGCACCACGTGGGCGGTGTACGCGATCTGGAACCGACCCAGCCGCAACGGCCGCTACTTCTGCTGCCGCTCGGTCTACCTGGCCCCGCTGAAATCAGCCTGACGCCCGCCCGGCGATCTCGTCCACCAAGCCGTAGCCGACCGCCTGCTCGGCGGTCATGAACCCCCCGCCGTCCAGGGCGATCACGACCACCGCCGGCAGCTGCCCGGTGGCCGCGGCCAACCGCAGGGCCAGGTGGTCCCGCAGCTTGAGCAGCTGGTCGGCCTGACCCGCCATGTGCTGAGCCGTGCCCCGCACCTCGCTCGCCGGCAGGCGCAGGCTGACCCGTGACGTCGGTGTGACCCGCCGCACGGCCCGGCCGCAGGCCAGCACGGCGGCCGCAGTACCCATGGCCCGGCCCAGGCACAATGTGGCGACCGGCGAGCGCAGCAGGTCCAGGGTGTCGATCACTCCCATCGCGGCGTCCACCGGGCCACCCGGGCTGTTGATGATCAGCTCGATCGGGTGCGCCGACTCCCGGTCCAGGGCCAGCAACTCGGCCGACAACCGGTTGGCGGCGTCATGGTCGAGAGGCGCCCGCAGCCAGATAGATCGACGGGCAAACAGGTGGGAAAAGGGGTCACCGCCGCGGTCTGCCGGCCCCTCGCCACCGGTGGGCCCGGCGGCCGTGGCCCGACGCCCGGCGGTCGAACGCTCCTCAATGCTGGTCACGCCACGTTCCGGCGTACAGGCGGCATCTCGTCCCAGGTCCGGCCATCAAGCAGACGTCCGCCGGCCTTGGGCGTACGGCCACCCCACTGCTTGAAGAAGAACGGCACCCCCGCCGCGGAACAGCGGTCCCGCAGATGGACAACCCAAGCCTCATCGAGCGGACGGGCGTGGGGTCCGCTCTCGCCCCCGGCGACGACCCAATCGATGGCTTCCAGCCGGACGCCGGGCACTGGCCCAATGAAGGGCTCGACCGATACGAAGCGCACCGCGGCGGGCACCCGCCGCAGGGTCTCGGCCCGAAAGGCGTACTTGTTCGACTCGACGCTGACCCCCATCCACAGGTTCTCCGGCCACGCCACGAGCGGCGCCAGCTGCAGCATGCGCTTGGTCCGCTTGGTCAGCACCTGGTAGGTGTGCCTCGGTGTCTTGGCGATGACCGCGAACACCTCACGGATGAAATCGTCGGGAACCGCTTCGTGGAACAGGTCTGACCCATCGAGTCGACGAAGACCAGCCGCGGTCGTCGCCAGGTCCGGGGCACGTCGAGGGTCGGCGTGCAGCGTCAGGCCGAACCCTGGGCCACTGGACAGCGGCTTTCCGTCCCGTTGGTACTTGGCCTGGCCCATGGCCTTGAGCCGTTCTGCCAGTGAAAGGGCGTAACAGTTGTCGCAGCCCGGCGAGTCCGGTCGCAGCCCGTGGTCGGATTCCAAGTGGCCTCGGTCCACTCGATGGCGCTGCGATCACCCATCAACAACAACTGTACCGACGGCCACCGACGGTAAAACCGGCAGCAATCCCCCGAGCCGGTCCTCACGTATTTATCGGGAACGCCATCAACCCCGCGAAGCGGAGGGAGCACGCCGCCATGACCTTTCTGTCCACGTCAAACCGTCGACCGCCCGGCCTCCTGCGAGCCGCCGGGCTGGCTGGGGCCACCGCCCTGGCCTTCGCTGCGTGCGGCAGCAAGAGCTCGAACCCCTCGGCGGCGCCGGCAACTACCGCGGCCGGTGCGCCGGCCGGGGTGACCATCGCCACCGCCAATGTTCCCACTGTCGGCCGCGTCCTCGTCAACGGCGACGGCAAGACGCTGTACCTGCTGTCGTCGGAAAAGGGGGGCAAGCTCACCTGCACCGACGCCAACGGGTGCACCAACGTGTGGCCGGACACCGAGCTGCCCGCCGGGGTCACGGCCGCCACCGCCGGCAGTGGGGTGCAGGCGTCGATGCTGGGCACCGTCAAGGGCAGCTCCGGGGCCCTCTACGTGACCTATGCCGGGTGGCCGCTCTACACCTTCGCCCATGACGCCGGCCCGGGCACCGCCAACGGCGAGGGCATCGTCAGCTTCGGCGGGACGTGGATGGCTCTCACACCGGCCGGGACGCCGGTCCAGCCCGGGAGCTCATCCCAGCCGCCGGGATACTGAGAGTTACCGGGCCCTCCTGAAGACGACCTGAAGCTCCCGGCCTATGGCACCGGATTCGTCGTCCGAGTTTCTACCTCGTGTCACCCGGGTGCTGATACTGCGCCTCGAGTTCCAACTCGAGCTCGATGCGCTTGGACACGAGCAGTCCCCCGCCGTCGAGGACCATGTTCCAGGCGATGCCCCAGTCCTCGCGGTCCACGGTGCCTGAGGCCGAGAACACGATGCGGTCGCCGCCCCACGGGTCGGTGACGAAACCGTGGTAGTCGACATTCAGCACAACTGGGCGGCTGACCCCCTTGATGGTCAACTCGCCGCCGAGCATTCCGTGGTTGCCGGACCAGCCTTGCGCCCGGCCTTGGAAGGTGGCGGTCGGGTGGGCATCGACGTCGAACAGATCGGCGGAACGAAGATGGTCGTCTCGCATCAGATTGCCCGACTCGACACTCGCCATCCCGATGGTGACCTCCACCGTGGTGTCGTCGGGGTCCGAGCCCACATGGACGGTCCCGGTCACGTCGCGGAACCGGCCGCGCACCTTGGTGAACTTGAGGTGCCGGCCGACGAAGCCGACCTCGGCGTGGCCGGGATCGATGACCCACTCGCCCGCGGCCGGCAGTTCCAGGTCTTCGACGATCCTGGTTGGTGTGCTCACGACGCTCCCCTCCTCCAACCTCATCTATGTGCGTGTGCACACATCTTATATCTGTGTGCGTCGGCACGCAACTGTTAGGCTCCACCGAGTGACGAAAGACACCGACCGGGTTGCCGCCTGGCGGTCGCTGCTGACCGCCCACGCCGCGGCACTGCGAGCCATCGAATACGACCTTTCCCGGGGCGGCTCGATTCCTCTGACGTGGTACGACGTGCTCCTCGAGCTCAATGCCGCGCCCGGGCGTCGCCTGCGCATGAACGAGCTCGCCGCCCGGGTGGTCCTGTCGAGGACCCGGGTCAGCCGGCTGGTCGACGAGCTGGTGACACAGGGGCTCGTGGGCCGCGAAGTCGCTCCGGACGACCGGCGCAGCAGCTTTGCGGTGCTGACTGACGCCGGACGAACGCAACTACGGCGGACCGCGCCACGCTATCTCGAGGCGATCGAGCGACACTTCACCGGACTGCTTAGTGAGAGCGAGCGCCACGTGATCGCCGCCTCCCTCTCACGGGTCACCACGCACCACCGGGACCGCCAGACACGTGCCTAGGCGACGCCGGTGGGCTGGCTGCCGCGACTCCACAGAGAGCGAGCGACGGGAATCGAACCCGCGTTCTCAGCTTGGGAAGCTGATGTTCTGCCGCTGAACTACGCTCGCGCCGCGCCGAGCACCATACCAAGCGTGCTGGTCAGCCGGGTTGCTCGGTGGTCTACGCCGGCGGCGTGATCGAGAACGGCTGCTTTGGCGCGGTGACCACCACGGTGCCCACGATCTTGTCGGCGATGGTCTGCTTGTCGCGGTCCCACAGGGGGAACAACCACCCGACGAAGCAGATGATCGTGTCGACGAAGTGGGCCAGGGCGCGGAGGATGGCCATTCCTGTGCCGATCGGCTGGCCGGTCGTCTTGCTGATGGCCCGCAGGCCGATGACCCGCATACCCGGCGTCGAACCGGTCTGCCCGAGTTGGATGGCGAGGTAGATGGAATAGCCCAGCAACAGCAGGCTGACCAGGACCTTGAGAATGCTCGGCATCACGAAGCTGAGAATGTCGAGCACGATGATGGGTACCAAGTCGATCAGGTAGCCCAGGGCCCGTGGGCCCCATTCGGCCAGCGTTCCGGACATCCCCGGGGGCGACCCGTAGCCCTGGTAGCCCCCCTGGGGTGGGTAAGCCCCGGGAGGTGGCGGATAGGCCCCGGGAGGCGGCGGATACTCTCCCGGTGGCTGACCATAGGGGTCGGGTGGTGGTCCAGGCGGTACGTCGCTCACTTGACCGCTCCTTTCGACGCCGTCAGACGGTAGCCGCAGCTACGCCGTCAGTGTCGCGATCGCCCAGATAACCGCCAGCAGGCCCACCATGATCATGACCAGGCTGCGGCCCAACGGCGGCTGCACCGGCTCGGCCTGGCCGGATCGGGCGGCGGGCAGCGGGGGGCGGGAACGCACCAGGGCCAGCCCGTTGCCGACCACCAGCGCGGCACCGAAAGCCAGGATCAGCAACTGCAGCAGGTCGGCTCCGCCGAGGAGGTTGCTATTCCCCGACGTGGCGGCCAACGGGATCGGGAACACCATCACCGCTTGGACGGTACTGCGCGACCCCCGGTAACGGTGTGGCGCCCTGCCACACGACGGTGGCCACGCCGGCGCCGATCACCAGCATCCCGCCCAGCACGGTCGACAGGCTCGGGCGCTGGCCCAGGAACAGCCAGGCGCAGACGATCACCCCCACCGGTTCGAGGTAGCCGAGGATGCCGACATGGGTGGCGGGCAGATCGGCCAGCACGTGGAGATAGATGGCGATGCCCAGGGCGGTGTGGACGGCGCCCAGCACCAGCAGCCAGAGCCATGACAGCTGCGGCGCCGGCCACCGGGATGCGGCGGCCACCGGGATCAGGACCAGCCCGGCGCCGCCCATCTGGAGGAAGGCCAGCCGCACGCCGCCGTAGATCGAGGCCAGCGGCTTGGAGAGCAGGACGAGGGCCACGAACAGTACGGCCGCTACCAGCGACAGGCCCAGTCCCGCCGCCCCAGTGGACTGCACGCTGGGCCCGGCCACCAGCGCACACCCGGCGAACGCCGCCGCCAGTGCCACCAGGGTGCGCCAGCCCAGCCGCTCACCGAGCAGGCGGGGGGCCAGGGCGGCCACCCCGATCGGTGCCAGGTAGACGACGAGGATCACGGTGCCGGCGGGGGCCCGCTTGTAGGCCGCGAACAGGCCCAGCCAGTGGGCGGCCAGCACGCCGGACGTCAGGAGGCACCGGCCGGGCTGGACCGAGAGCAGCCGCGGCCACGGTGACTCCCGATCGGCCCGGCGGTCGGCCCGTCCCCCCAGCCACAGCGCCACGCCCAGGCAGACCGTCGCGGTCCACAGGCGGACGGCAACGATGAGAGGCGAAGGGACATGGACCAGCCCGACCAGCACCGGAATAGTTCCCCACCCCGCGGTGACGCAACAGAGCAACAGGTAGGAGCGGCGCAACGGTCCCCTTTCCCCCCTGTTAGCGACGTGGAGCGCGCAGTGCGTCGAGTATCTCGATCGGGATGGGGAAGATGAGGGTGGAGTTCTTCTCGGTCGCCACCTCGGCGAGGGTCTGCAGAGTGCGCAGCTGCATGGCGCCGGGCGACTCGGTCAGCTTGCGGGCCGCCTCGGACAGCTCCTCGCTGGCCTGTAACTCACCGGTGGCGGCGATCACCTTGGCCCGGCGCTCTCGTTCCGCCTCGGCCTGACGGGCCATGGCCCGGAGCAGTTCGGGCGGCAGCTGGATGTCGCGCACCTCGACCTGGCGTACCTCGACGCCCCACTGCCCGGTGTGCTTGGCGATGGTGGCCCGGAGCTCGCCGTTGATGTCCTCGCGGTGGGCCAGCAGCTGATCGAGCTCGTAGCGACCGATGATGGAGCGCAGGCTGGTCATGGCGATGCGCTGGCTGGCGAAGCGGAAATTGTCGACCCCGATGATCGCCTGGACCGGGTCGATGACCTGGAAGTACACGACGGCGTCGACCTGGATGGTCACGTTGTCCTGGGTGATCACCGCCTGGGGCGGGATGTCGACCACCTCGACCCGCAGGTTGACCTTGACGACGCGGTCGATGGCCGGGACCCGGAAGACAATTCCCGGGCCTCGTGCCCCGGAGAGCACCTTGCCGAGCCGGAAGAAGACGCCGCGTTCGTACTCGGTGACGATGATGAAGACCGACCGCACCAGGATGAGCAGCCCGATGACCACCACGACGGCGACCACCGCGATCGCCCCGCCGGCACCGCTCCCGCTGGCAGCCAACATGTCGGTCTCCTTGCGCACTCAGCTGCCGAGCAGGGCCCGGTAGACAAAGGCGGTCGAGTTGGATGAGCCGCTGTTGACGCTGGCCACGACGATGATGATGACCACGCCGACCAGGACGAGGCCGAGGTGGATCCAGGCGATGATCTTGGCGGCCGTCAGCAGCCCGAGGCCCTCGACCGCCCCACCGGACTCCTGGATCTTGCGACGGGCATTGGGGATCAGGGCCAGGGCCACGATGGCCGGGACGACGGGGCAGACCACGAACGAGACGATGGCCAGGATGAGGGCGGTGATGGCCAGACCCTCGGTGCGGGGCCCGGTGGTGGTATAGCCGTAGCCGGGGGGCGGGTAGCCGCTGTAGCCCGGTGGTGGGGGCCCATAGCCGGGCGGGGGCTGGTAGCCGGGCGGCGCATATCCGGGCGGCGGCCCGTAACCGGGTGGCGGCCCGTAACCGGGCGGGGGGCCGTAGCCCGGGGGCGGTGGGGGTGGGCCGTAGCCGGGGGGCGTTGGGGGGCCATACCCCGGGGGCGGGGGTGGTGGCGGCGGTCGGAGCGGGCCCTCGTAGCTGCCCGGCGGCCGGTCCGATCCCTCGCCCGGGCCCTGCGGTGCTCCGAAACCCTGGTTGGCCTGCGGGTCGTCGGTCATGGAGCCGGCCGCCTCTCCGGGTCGCTCGAACGGAGTGTCGTCGAACGGAGCGTACCGGAGGTAGGCGGCGGAGAGCGCCGGTGATTCGGGTGCCGGCCCGGGGAGGCGGCCCGCCGGCGACGCCGATCCATCTGTCAGTTGGTGGCGCCCTGGCGCGCTCGACTGACAGATGGATGCGTCAGAACAGCACCATCGCCCGCGGCCCCCGCCCGTCGCGTGGCGATACCCGCGCTGCGGGCCGTAGGATGGATGACGCCGGCAGGCCGCTTGGGCTGGCGCGCACGGCCGTCGCCCACACGTGACGGCAGCATGTGCTGTCGGGAACCGAGGAGGCGATGAGTGAAGCGAACATTTCAGCCGAACAACCGCAAGCGGTCAAAGAAGCACGGCTTCCGGCACCGCATGTCGACCCGGGCCGGGCGGGCCATCCTGCAAGCCCGACGCCTGAAGGGCCGCAAGAAGCTGTCGGCCTGACCTGGCGTATACGCGACCGGCGCACGTTTGCCGGGTTCGGGACCGGACGGTCCCAGGGTTCCACGCGGGCCCGTATCGGGCCGGTGACGGTATCGTTGGTTGACAGCAACCCGGCCGAGCCGCCGCGCGTGGCCTTCTCAATCGGTCGCAAGGCGGGTACCGCTGTCGAACGCAACCGGCTCCGACGCCGGCTGCGGGCAATCCTCCGTGACCTGGCCCCGCCTCTGCAGCCTGGTGCCTACCTGATCGGAGTTGCTCCCCCGGCAACCCAACTCCCCTTCGAAGAACTGCGAACCACTGTCATGCGAGCAATCGAGGCCGTCAGAGACAAGGACGCTCGTAGACGCGCCATCGCGAGCGGCGAGAATACATGAACGCCATCGTGAGTGTGGCGTTGGTGCCAGCGTCTGAGACTGATAGTAGTGAGAATCCCACTCAGGGTGTTGAATCGACCCCCTCGGCCTATCGGCACCCGGGTAGCGGCGCCCGCCTGCTGCTGTTAGTTGTGCATGCCTACCGGACGGTTCGCGCCGGCCGGCCATCGCCGTGCCGTTACATCCCCACCTGCTCGGCCTACGCCGTCGAAGCCATCGAGCGCCACGGCGCCGGGCGGGGTGGCTGGCTGACGGTGCGCCGGCTCTGCCGTTGCCATCCGTGGGGCGGCCACGGAGCCGACCCCGTCCCGGAGTTAAGGAAACCGTCATGATCCTCTCCCCGATCCTCGCCCTGGCGGGGGTCCTCGCCAAAGGCGGCGGCATCACCCTCGATCCCATTGCGAAGCCGCTGGCCGCCGTCCTGGCGTTCTTCTACGACCTGGTGCCCAACTACGGCATCGCCATCGTCCTGCTGACCATCGCCATGATGATCGTGCTGACGCCGCTCACCATCAAGCAGACCCGCTCGATGCTGGTGATGCAGAAGCTCCAGCCTCAGCTGAAGCGGCTGCAGGAGACGCACAAGAACGACCGCCAGGCGCTCAACGAGGCGGTCATGGCGTTGTACAAGGAGCACAACGCCAGCCCCCTCGGCGGGTGCCTGCCGATGCTGCTCCCGTTGCCGGTCTTCTTCGCCCTCCTGAAGGTGCTGGAGGGGCTGAGCCGCACGATCAGGGGGCAGTCGGTCCCGAAGTACCTGCACACCGGCAGCAAGATGTTCACCGACATCGTGCACGCCCACGGCAAGCTCGACGCCTTCGGCATGGATCTGGCCAAGTCGGCCAGCAACGCCGGCGGCACGTTCGCCCACA
Organism: uncultured Actinomycetota bacterium; assembly: GCA_963792645.1. GTDB lineage: Bacteria > Actinomycetota > Acidimicrobiia > Acidimicrobiales > Palsa-688 > CAWBWS01. The sequence continues at coordinate 69,639 of CAWBWS010000004.1, read as the reverse complement.
AGAGCCCGTACTTCGTCCTGCTGCTGCTGATGATCGGCACCCAGTACTACCAACAGCGGCAGCTGACCTCGAGGAACCCGCAGGCGGCGCAGCAGCCGGGCCAGGCGATGATGAAGTTTCTCCCGCTGTTCTTCGGGTTGATCTCCATCCGCTTCCCGGCCGGCGTGGTCATCTACTGGACCGTCAGCAACATGGTCCGCATCTTCCAGCAGTGGGCCATGTACCGCTACGACCCGAAGGTCAAGGCGCTGGTCACCCAGGACGTCAAGGAGATCGAGGCCCGGACCCGGGAGATCGACGCCGAGCAGAAGACGGGCCGGCCCCGGCTGAGAGACCTGCTGAGCAATGCCGCCGGCGCGGCGGCGGCCAAGAACGGCGACGCCAAGAATCCAGGGGGGGCAAGGGGGAAAAACCCCCCCAAACCGGGGAACCGTCCCGGGGGGGCCAAAGGTGCCCCGCCAGCCAAGGGCGGCCGGACAGCACCGACGTCAGGAAAGACTCCCCCCGCGGGTGGCAAGGCGGCGGGCGGCGGTGGGGCCAGAGCGGGCGGTGCCGCTGGTGGTAAAACGGCGGCCGGCGGCGGGGGTAGTGGTAGCAAAGCCGCGGGTGGCGGCGGGGGTCGTGGTGGCAGCGGGGGTGGCAGCAAAGTGGCGGGCGGTGGTGGGGGTGCCAAAGCGGCGAGCGGTGGCAAAGCGGCGAGCGGCGCCAAGGCGGCGAGCGGCGGCGGTAGCCAGGAGCAGAAGACCACGCCTTCCAAGCCGGGAGCGGCCGAGACGGCGCCGGCCAAGGGCGCGACGGGCGCCAACGGCGGGGCGACCCAGAACCAGGCGCCGGGTGGTGGCACACCCAAACCGGCCGGCGCCGGCGGTGCCGCCAGTCCTGGACGGGATGGCGCGGACGCCGCGCCGGCCGCCCCGAGCGGCAACGGCTCAGGTGGCGCCGGCAAAGGTCGCACGGGTGGCAGCAGCAGTCGCAGCGTGAGCAGCCGCCGCCGGCGCAGGGGGCGGTGAACCCATGGAGTGGGTAGAGACCACCGGACGTTCGATTGAAGAAGCCAAGGATGCCGCCCTCGACCAGCTGGGGGTGGCGGAGGACGACGCCGAGTTCGAGATCCTCGAGGAGCCGCGGTTCGGCCTGTTCGGTCGTCTCCGCAGCGAGGCTCGACTGCGGGCGCGGGTCCGGCCGACCAAACCCCGCCCGAAGGAAGAGCGCCGCGACCGGCGGGGCCGCAAGCGTCCTGGCGCCGGCGACGGCACCGGAACCACCACTGCCGAGCCGACGACCAACGGCGCCCCGGGTGGAGCGGGTGGAGCGGGTGCGTCCGGTACGTCACGTGCTGACAACGGCGCTCCTGTCGGCGCTACCGGCGAGGCCCGGAGGGCCGCGGCCGACGGTGCCGATGCCTCCGACACTGGCCTTGATGACGCCAGCTCGGCTACCGGACAGGGAGCTCCGGTGCGATCGCGCCGTGGCGGCCGCCGAGCGCGATGGAGCTTCCGGCCGGTCCGGCGGGCGCACCAACGAGGACCGCGAGCCCGGATCGTCAGATGCCAGGCCGGCGTCAATGGCGGCCCATGACAGCGGTCAGTCAGACTCACAGGAGCTCGAAAGCAGCAGCCGAGGAGGCGGGATGGACGTATCACTCGATGAGCAAGGTGCAGTCGCCAAGCAGTTTCTGGCCGGACTGGTGGAGCGCCTGCGTCTCGATGCTGACATCGTGGTCGAACGGCCCGAGGACGAGATCGTCGAGCTCAACCTGCAGGGCGACGACCTCGGGATGCTCATCGGCGCCAAGGGCGCCACGCTGATCGCCATTCAGGACCTGACACGGACCGTCGTCCAGCGCCGGACCAGCGCCACCAATGGGCGGATGTTCGTCGATGTGGCCGGATACCGACGAAAGCGTAAGGAAGCGCTCGAACGGTTCTCCCGCCAGCTGGCCGAAGAAGTCCGGACGTCCGGTACCCAACGGGTCCTGGAGCCGATGAGCGCGTCAGACCGCAAGATCGTCCACGACACGGTCAACCACGTTGAAGGAGTAGCCACCACCTCGGAGGGTGAGGAGCCCCGCCGGCGGGTCGTGATTTTCCCGGCTGCCAACTGAGCGACAGCGAGGCGGTCTTCGGGGCCGCCGAACGCACGCTTGTCCTGGCCATCCTGGAAGACGCCCGGAGCCTGGGGTTTGTCGGTCCTGGGCCGGTCGACGCCCATGTCAGTCACAGCTTGAGCTTTGCCGCCCTTGTTTCGTCACCGCCGCGGGTGGCGGTCGATCTGGGGAGCGGGGGAGGTGTGCCCGGGTTGATCCTGGCGCTGCGCTGGCCGTCCTCGCTCTGGGCGTTGCTGGATGCCAGCATCCGGCGGACCGAGTTTCTCCGCCAAGCCGTCACAACTCTCGGCATAGAAGATCGTGTGGAGGTGGTGACCACCCGGGCCGAGGAGGCGGGGCGGGACCCGGCCCGGCGAGGCGTCGCCGACCTGGTCGTCGCCCGCAGCTTCGGTCCGGCAGCGGTCACCGCCGAGTGCGCGGCACCGTTGCTGCGGGTGGGCGGTGAACTCGTGGTCGCCGAACCGCCCGGCGGGGCGCCCGATCGCTGGCCGGTCGCCGGCCTGCTCGAGTTGGGCCTGAAGGCAGACGGACGAACCGTCGAGCCTGCCCTCCAGCACCTCGGCCAAGTCTCGTCGTGCCCGGATCGCTATCCCCGCCGCACGGGCATCCCGGAGAAGCGCCCGCTCTTCTAGTCGTTTCACGTGAATCCAGCGGCCAGGTGTTTCACGTGAATCCTGCCAACACTTGAGGTCAATATCAGGTGATGCTTGACCTTGACGCTCTGGACAGGGAGGATGGTGGTTGTGACCGACCCCGATGAAATGCGGGAGCACGCCGATTCGATCTTTGAGCGTTTGCGGGAGTCGATGCCGGGCTCGTCGGCGGCGCTCCGAGCCGCCAAGGCGGAAGAGGACGCCAGAGCGGTGACGGACGCTCCCCCGGCCGCCGCTCTGGACGTGGACACGCCTGACGTCGACCCGGCCGAGCTCGACACGCCCGCGGCGGTGGCAGACCCGGCGGCCGTGGCAGACGTGGCGGCGCCCGGGCCCCCCAACGTGCTGGGTTTCGTCTCCCCGGAAGGCATGTCGGCTCCGGTACCCCCGCTGGCACCCAGGCGGCGAGCGCTTCCGCGTGTCCTCGCCATCGCCAATCAGAAGGGCGGCGTGGGCAAGACCACCACGGCCGTCAACCTCGGGGCGGCGCTCGCCGAGTTGGGCTACCGGGTGTTGGTCGTCGACCTGGACCCGCAGGGCAACGCCACCACCGGCCTGGGCATCGTCAGCCGGCTGCTCGACAACTCCATATATGACGTAATGCTCCACGATGTCCCGATTGAGGACGCCATCGAGCCCACGAGCATCCGTAACCTGTTCGTCGTCCCGGCCACCATCGACCTGGCCGGCGCCGAGATCGAGCTGGTGCCGGTGTTCAGCCGCGAGCTGCGGCTGCGCCGAGCCATCCGATCCGTCGCCGATGACTTCGACTTCACCCTGATCGACTGCCCGCCCTCGCTCGGACTGCTCACCGTCAACGGTCTGGCCGCCGCCGACGAGGTAGTGGTGCCGATCCAGTGCGAGTACTACGCCCTGGAGGGCCTGGGCCAGTTGCTGCGCAACGTGAACCTGGTCAAGACCAACCTGAATCCCGAGCTCGAGGTGAGCACCATCGTCATGACCATGTTCGACGCCCGGACCCGGCTGGCCGAGCAGGTGGTCCGTGAGGTCCGCCAGCACTTCGGTGAGCGGGTGTGCCGGAGCGTGGTCCCCCGCAGCGTTCGGCTGTCCGAGGCTCCGTCCTTCGGGCAACCGATCATCGTGTTCGATTCCACGTCCCGCGGCGCCATCGCCTACCGGGAACTGGCCAAGGAGGTGAGTGGTGGCGCGCCGCAGCGGGTTGGGTAGGGGACTTGGTGCGTTGATCCCGAACGAACTGTCACTCGACCGGTCCTCGGACCTGCTTGACATCCCTATCGCCAACATTCACCCCAATCCCCACCAGCCCCGCAGCCACTTCGACGAGGAGGCGCTGATCTCGCTCACCGCGTCGATCCGGGCCGTCGGGGTGCTCCAGCCGGTGCTGGTTCGCGACATGGGCGACAACGGCTACGAGCTCATCGCCGGCGAGCGGCGCTGGCGGGCCGGTCGCCGGGCCGGGCTGCAGACCATCCCGGCCTTGATCCGGACGGTGGACGACGTCGGCAGCGTCGAGCAGGCCCTGATCGAGAACCTGCATCGCTCCGATCTCAACGCCATGGAGGAGGCCGGCGCCTACCAGCAGCTGATCGAGGACTTCGGCCTCACCCACGAGCAGCTGGCGGCCCGGGTCGGCAAGAGCCGGGCCAGCATCTCGAATACCCTGCGGTTGTTCCAGCTGCCACCGAGCATCCAGCGGTCGGTGATCGAGGGTCAGCTATCCGCCGGCCATGCCCGGGCCCTGTTGGGGACCCCCGATCGCAGCTTCCAGGAGGCGCTCGCCCAACGGGCGGTCGGCGATGGAATGTCGGTGCGGGCCGTCGAGGACGCCGTTCGTGAGCGCAGCGAGCGCAGCCGGGCAGCCGCGCCGCCCGGCCGGCCGGCCCGCTTACGCCCGCCGGGCGTGTTGGAGCTGGAAAACCTGCTGTCCCAGCACCTCGACACGAGGGTGAAGGTCGACATGGGCGGTCGCAAGGGCCGGGTGGTCGTCGAATTTGCCACGCTCGAGGACCTGGAGCGCATTTACCGGGCCATGACCGAGCCACCTCGGCCCAATTCGGCCTAGTCGCAGAGCTGAACCACCGCACCAACGCAGAGGTAGAGGCTCAACCGAGTTCATCCACAAGCTGTGCATCACAGTGTGGATAACCCTGGACGGGACGGAATGAGCTGGTTCAGTGGACCGGGAGCGGGCCCGGCGGGTCGAGCTCGTCGTCGTAGGGGGCCGCCACCCACTGGGCGAGCGCCCGGCCGAGGGCGGCCGCCACGTCGACGGCGCGTTCGACGACGACCGCCGGCGGTCCCAGCTCCACCAGCACCGCCGGCATACGGGTCTCGCGGAGCACAGGTATGCGCATGCCGCTGCGCCCCCCGGTCGGGGATGCCGACCGCCGCGGGCACGGACGCCTGCACCGCTTCGGCCAGCCGCCGGCCGCCCTCCGAGCTGGAGCCGTCGTAGCCCATGAAGTAGCAGGTGCCACAACCGGGCGTGTCGGGCTCGAGGCGCACACCGATGTACACATCACATTGCAACAGGTTGGCCTGACTGGCGTGAACCGACTCATCAGGGTCATGGAGAGTGTTCACCGAGGTGCCACTGCGGGTCAGGACCCGCCGGACGCTGTCCGCCAGGGCGGCCAAGCCGCCCGTCTCGCCCACGACGACCCGGCGGCCCCTCAGTGTCCTGGGCGCATCCCGGAGGCGTTGGCGTTCCCTGATCTCGGCCACCACGTCCCGCCCGTCGGAATGCCCACTCACCATCTTGAGGACGTTCAGGGTCTCGGGCCCGACGATGCCGTCCGCCACCGCGATGCCCATGTTGCGCTGGAAGTCGCGGACCGCGGCGTCGGTCTGCGGTCCGAAGATCCCGTCGACCCGGCCGGCGTCGAAGCCGAGCGCGCCCACGCCCCGCTGCAGCGCAGCCACGTCGTCCCCCCGAAGCATGGGCCGCCGGTGGTACAGCAGCCGGTCGCCGAGGGAGTGCCCGGCTTCGACGAGAGAGCTCCATGTCTGCTGGCCGCACACACCATCACTGCGCAGCCCGCGCCGCGCCTGGAAAGCGAGCACCGCCTGTTGCGTGCCGGGCCCGAAGACCGCAGTCTCATCGCCAGCCGAGTCGAAGCCCAGCGCCTTCAGTCGTTCCTGCAGGTCACGGACAGCTTCTCCGCGACTCTCACACCGCAGCGGCAGCGCGCCCGCTGGGACTACAGAAATGGATGCAACTCCTCGAGGAGCTGACCCTTGCCCTTGGCGCCGATGATGCGCAGCTGAACTTCACCGTCCTTGAACAGGATGAGGGTCGGGATGCTCATGACATTGAACCGGCGGGCCAATTCCAGGTTCTCGTCGATGTTGATCTTCCCGATCCGGAGGGTGCCCGGATGATCCAGGGCGATCTGGTCGAGGACGGGGGCGATCATTTTGCAGGGCCCGCACCATTCCGCCCAGAAATCCACGAGGACCGGGGTATCGGTGCCCTTGATCTCCTCATCGAACGTCTGTTCGGTCAATGTCAGCATACCTTCAACCACCAGCGATCGCCTCCTAGCAACCTGCGGCGGGCCAAACCTACCCCGCCCCACATCAAACACCCGACCGGCGACTCCGCATTCCTGCTGTCCGGGCGGCTACCACTCGGTTGGGGTGTGCACTACCCCCGGAGGCGACTCGCCCTGGGCTTCCAGCCAGCGCTCGGCGTCGATGGCGGCCATGCAGCCCGACCCGGCTGCAGTTATGGCCTGGCGGTACACGTGGTCCTGCACGTCGCCGGAGGCGAACACCCCCTCGATGTTGGTCCGGCTGCCCTCATGGGTCACGATGTAGCCGTTCTCATCCATGTCCAACTGGCCCTTGAACAGATCGGTGTTGGGGACATGACCGATGGCAACGAACAGGCCGGCCACCTTGAGCTCGGTCTCCTCGTCGGTGACCACGTTGCGGACCCGGAGCCCTTCGACCTTGTTGTTGCCGAGCACGTCCGTGACGATCGTGTCCCAGAGGAAGCGGATCCTGGGGTTCTTGAATGCCCGGTCCTGCATGATCTTCGACGCCCGCAGCTCCTTGCGCCGGTGGACGAGGGTCACCGTGTCGGCGAACTTGGTCAGGAACGTAGCCTCCTCCAGCGCCGAGTCCCCTCCGCCGACGACCGCTATGTCCTGGCCCTTGAAGAAGAACCCGTCGCAGGTGGCACAGGTGGAGACCCCGTAGCCGACCAGCCGCCGCTCGGCCTCCAGCCCCAGCATCAGGGCCCGGGCACCGGTCGACACGATGATGGCGTGGGCCGCCAGCATCCGCTCCTCTCCGGTCATCGGGTCCTCCACCCAGACCCGGAACGGTCGCTCGGAGAAATCGGCGCGGATCACCTTGGACGTCAGGTATTCGGCGCCGAAACGCTCCGCCTGGGACCGGAAACGGCCCATGAGATCGGGGCCCATGATGCCGTCGACGAAGCCTGGATAGTTCTCCACGTCGGTGGTCAGCATCAGCTGGCCGCCCGGCTGGTCACTGGTGGAGGACGGCTCTCCCTCCACGACGAGAGGGCGCAGATTGGCGCGGGCGGTGTAGATGGCGGCGGTGAGGCCGGCGGGCCCTGAGCCCACGATGATGACGTCACGCACCTGGTCGGTCATTCATTTACTCCCTGGTTGCTGGTGTGCGCTTGCGCCATAAAAACCCGCCGGAGGCCACAAATATTGCACCCAGCGCCGCGTAGATGATCCAGACCCGGCGACCTTCGGGATGAATGGGCAGGTAGACGTGCAGCAACCGGAAGGTGGCGATGAGGAGCATGACCACGGCGGCCGTAGCCAGGAAACCGGCCACCAGTCCGTAGACGAGGGCCCGGGCCACCTTCTGCACCGGGACGGTCGTCTTGTCCCGGACGTCGGTGACCACCTTTTCGATCCGGTTGGCGACTTCGGACGGCCATTCCTTGCCGGTCGACGGCGGGGGTGGAGCACTCAGCGCCATGAAGGGAGACTACTCTCGCCCATCCATGCGCTTGGTCCTCGCTGTCATCGCCGGCGCGGCGGTCGCCGCCTTCGGTGGTCTCATTCTCGGGGAGTACCAGATGGCCGGGTACACGCCGTACGTAGCCGGGCCCCTCTTCGGCCTATCGGTCGCTGAGGTCATCCTGGCTGTCGGGCGGAAGCCGGGCATGGCGACCGCCCTGGCGGCCGCGGTGTGCACGGTCGCCGGCCTCGGATGGGCGGTCTGGATCTTCAGCGGCGAAGGCCTGGCACCGATCCCGGCGGGGGCGTGGGTGGCTCTGGGGCTCGGCGCGGCAGCAGGGCTTCTGCGGGGTGGGGTCAGAGCGGTACTAGCGCCAGGCGCGAACAGTCGGCCGTCCGCATGACCGCCGCCAGCCGCCCGGCGGGCCGGTTGTAGACCAGCACCACCGCCGACTGGCCCTGCCAGCGCAGCGAGGCAGTCAGCGCGGGAGGACCCGTGGCACCGGCCGCTACCCGGGCCTGGTCGGTGCACTGAGCCACAGGGTCGGTGGTCGCCGGGGCAGGCGACCCCTTGGCCAAATCCGGCAACGGCGGCGACGCCTGAGCCGCCACGGGCTGGTTGAGCAGCGCCCTCAGGCTCCGGGCCAGGGTCGCCGGGTCTGACTGATCCCCGAGTTCGGTCCGGTTGGCGGCCGGCGCGGTGGTCGCGGCCTCGCCGCCGCCAAGCGCGGCCGAGGGGGCCGACGCTGCCGCGGCCGTGGCCGAGGTGGTGACCCGGCGGGACGGGCCGGAGGACCTCGACAGGCCTACCACGGCGGCTACCACCACGACAGCCGCGGCGATACTCGCGGCGGCCACCACCCAGCGGCGAGGCTCGATCCGAGTACGGCCGGGAGGCGGCCGGCTGCCGCGGACCGGCCCCGGCCCCGGCCCCGGCCCCGGCCCCGGCGGCATACCGGCGATCGGCGGGATGCTGGCGAGCCCGGACGCCGGCGCTGGCTGGCTTCTCAGGGCCTGCTGGATGGAAGCCGTCACCTCGTTCTCGGACCGTGGCGGCACCGGGATGGCGACGGCTCGGGACAGCTCGCCCAACCGGGCCACGCCGGCCTGGCACCGGCGGCAACCGGCCAGGTGTGCCATCTCCGCGGCCGAGCCCTCGTCGTCGAGGGCGGCGCTCAGGGCCTCTTCGTCGAGATGGGGGATCGTCATGGGCGTTCGTTAGGACGTTCGTCGACGGTCGCGGGGTTCCCGACGATGTGTTGGACCAGCGTGGCGCGGCCACGCGCAATGCGCGAGCGTACGGTCCCGGGCGGGATATCGAGGATTTCGGCGATCTCTGCGTAGTCGAGCCGGCACAGGTCCCTGAGCACGACAGCGGCCCGGAATTCCGGCGACAGCTTCCGTAGCGCCAGGTCGATGTCCATGCGATCGGCGCTCTGATCGGCGAGATCGGGGGAGCTGGCACCGGTCACCTCGTCGAGGCCGGGGGCGGGCCGCCGGCGTCGGCGGCGGAGCTCGTCGAGCGAGGCGTTGACCGCGATGCGATAGGCCCAGGTGGCGAACCGGCTGCGCCCGTCGAATCTGGGCAGCCCCTTCACCACCGCGATCAGCGTCTCCTGGGTGGCGTCGGCGGCGTCGGCGTCGTTACCCGTCAGGCGCCGGCAGACCGCGTACAGGTGGTCGTGATGTGATCGGAGCAGAAGTTCGAGGGCCCGGCGGTCACCGGCCTGGGCCGCCGCGACCAGGTCATCTTCGCCCTCACCAATACCGCCGGAGGTTACCGGTTGTGGACCGGAGCCTCAGGCCGGCCGGGCTAGCGCAGCGCCATCTCGGCTACCGCCGCCTGGTTGGCCGGCCCGGGATCGGTCAGCCACAGCAGGACGGCGCGGCCGCGGTGCCCACTCAGGTCGAACGTCACCGAGCCGTCGATCGCCTGCTTGCTGGCGACCGGTGGCCCCCAGGGGGCCAGCGACGGTGCGGTAGGGACGGCGTCGGTCACGTACACCTCAGCACTCCACCCGACGGTGGGCGACGTCACGGTGAGGGAGTGCAGGGTCCGGACATCAGCCAGCGTGGCGGCCAGACCGAGGCCGGTACGCAGGTTGCCCCAGTGGGCCGAGAAGTAGGAGTCGGTGTGCCAGACCGTGTTCGGGTTGCCGTCTATGGCGTTGCGCACGCCGGCGGCGTCGTCTGCGCTCCGGCGGTCGACACGGAACACGGCCACGTCTTGGATCGGGATCGGCGCGCTGGATGCCGCCGTCCCGGGGGTGGACAATGGGTTGTTGGCGCCGCGGCTGCGTCCGGCCAGCACGACGATGACGACCGCCAGCGCGGCGATCACCAGCGCGGCGACCAGCCGGCCGGCCCAGTTGGCTTTGCGGGCCGGCGGACGGGCGTACCCGGACTGGGGACGCTGGTGATTGCCGCCCGCCGCCGGCGGCTGACGTCCACCGCCGGACCCACCGCCGGACCCACGGCCGGTCCCACTGCCGGGCGGGCGGGGACTGACCCTGGTCGGCGCCGCCGGAACCCGACCGCCCGCCAGGGTCGGGGCCACGGCCGCCCGAACCCCACCGGCAGAGGCCGGTCGGCCGTCGCCGGCCCCACCAACGCCGCCCGAGACACCCGTCGGAGACCCAGTCGCCGGGCTCCGTCCCGTCTCGTCGCTCGGGCCCGGCCGCCGCACCGCGGCAGCGCTGCGCGTCTCGTCCGGATCGATGGCGGCCAGCGCCTGCCGCACGGCCAACGCCGACCGCGGCCGATCCTCCGGCCGCTTGGCCAGCAGCGAGTCGACCAGGGCGTCCAGCGCCGGGGGGATCCCGGGCCGCAGGTCAAGCACGTGCGGCGGGATGGCATTGAGGTGCTGCACCGCTACCGCCAGCTCGGTCGGGCCCTTGAACGGCACCTCGCCGGCGAGCAACTCGAACAAGACCACGCCGAGCGAGTACAGGTCGGTCCGGGCGTCGGGCTCGCGTCCGTCGACCTGCTCGGGGCTCAGGTACTTGGGCGTCCCCAGCACGATTCCCGTCTTGGTCAGCTCGAGACCCAGGCCCTCCGCCGCCTTGGCGATGCCGAAGTCGGTGACCTTGACGAGCGGCATGCCGCCGGTTTCGTCGTCACAGACCAGGACGTTGGCCGGTTTGATGTCGCGGTGGACCAGGCCGGCACCATGGGCGTTGACCAGGGCATCGGTGATCTGCAGGCCGACGGCGATGACGACGAACACCGGCAGCGGCCGGTGCTGGGCCGAGAACGCCGACAACGTGCGGCCCCGGATCAGCTCCATGACGATGAAGGCGGTGCCGTCGTCGGCCACGCCGGCGTCGAAGGTCGCCACCACGTTGGGATGGGCCAGCCGGGCGGCGGAGATGGCCTCGCGCCGGAACCGTTCCAGGAACAGCCGGTCGTTGGCCAGGTGGGCATGCAGCACCTTGACCGCCACCGCCCGGGCCAGGACCTTGTCGTGCCCCTCCCACACAGTCGCCATCCCGCCCTGAGCCACGACGCGGATCAGTTGATATCGACCGCAGAGCAGGCTGCCGGCGCCAACCGGCTGGGTCGCGTCGGGAGCAGACACGGGATCGAAGGCTACCGCCCGACCGGTCGGCGGCAGCATCACTCCCGCCAGCGGGCCCGTGAACGCCCCATGAAGGGGCCGATCAGAACGTCGGTCGAATCTGTTCGTCACTTGGCCGCGCCATAGCGCGGTCAACTGACGAACGGATCTGCCGGGGGGGCGACCCGCCGCCAGGGCCGGCGCCCCGGCCCCGCCCCGCCCGAGCCGCCGCCGGCACCCGCCGCCGTTACGACCCCGGCTGGATCCAGGCCACCCCCACCACACCGGGCCCGGCGTGGGTCCCGATCACCGCCCCTACCCAGCCCATCACGATCCCTTGCGGCGGGACGGCGGGCCCGATGAGCGCCACGAACTTGTCGATGTCAGCGGCGTCACCGTGCATCACGGCCAGGTCACCGACCTGACCGGCGGCCGCGGCCGCCAGCACCTTGCCGGCCAGGTACTCCAGCGACCGGCCGCGGGTCCGTTGCTTGGATTCCTCCTCCACCACCCCGTCGCGGATCTCGATTACCGGCTTGATCGACAGCACCGAGCCGAGCAGGGCCCTGGCCCCGCCGATGCGCCCACCCTTTTTGAGGTTGTCCAGCGTGTCGAGCACTCCGTAGACCTTTACGCGGGGGACTGCCCTCGACACGGCCCCAGCCACCTCATCGAGGCTTTTTCCCGCCGTGGCCAGCTGGGCGGCCGCGATGACCAGCAACCCGTGACCCAGACTGACGCTCAGGGAATCGATCACCCGAACGGGGATCGACACCTCGTTGGCGGCCGCCTGCGCGGACTGGATGGTCGCCGACAGTTTCGAGGAGATATTGATGCAGACGACGCCGTCCGCCCCCTCGGCCGCCAGCCGGCGGAACGCCTCGACGAACGCTCCCGGCGCGGGTGCCGCCGTCGAAGGCAGCACGGACGACGCCCGGCTCCGGGCCCAGAACTCCTGGGGCCCTACGTCCGCCAGCTCATCCTCACCGAAGCGTATGGTGAGCGGGACGATCGTCAGCCCGTACTTTTCGATGTACTCCTCGGGCAGATCGCACGCACTGTCGGCCACCACTCGTATCCCCGGCATGTCCCCCCACTCGCTCGAACCCGGCTCCCTACTCTACGGAGCCGGAGGGCACGCCGGACCGGGATCAGTGCAGTGCTGCGGCGGTGGCCGACGCCTTCACGTTGTACCAGCTCTTGAACTGCGAGACACGGTCCAGAGCGTGCGGCGAGGCGTGGCGGGACACGGTGACCTTGATGCTGCCGTCGTCGAGCCGGGAGAAGTCGGTCAGGGTGGTGCCCCGGAAGGCGGCGGCACTGACCGCCGCCGCCTTGGCCTGGTCGAGACTGTTGGACGTGAAGAGGTCGCGGGCGCCGGCGGCCGCCGCATCGTCAGCGGCCCCCGCCACCTCGGGGCGGGTCCACAGCGGTGAGCCGGCCTCCACGAGCAGCCCGCCGATCAGGGCGACGACCACGACGAACTTCAGGAACGGTTTCACCGATGCCCCCTCAGGCTCCGTACCGCGCTGGTGACTTCGCGTATCCCGAGCACCCGGGATGCCCCCAGGTACACGGACGTGCCGATGGCGGCGCCGCCGGCGACCTCGACCAGCAGGACCAGACCGGACGCCCCGCTGAACAGGTGGCTGAAGGCGATCACCGGGACGGCCATGACCGCCGAGGCGACCACCACCCGGGCCAAGCCACGAGCGGTCGCCGAGCCCTCCAGGCCGCCCGTACGGCGCCGGAGGTGGGCGAACGCCACGATCGAGCCGATGCTGTAGGCGCTCACCCAACCGAGAGCCAGACCCGAAACCCCCATGATCGGGTACAGGACGCCGGCCAGGACCAGGGTGGCCAGGTTCTCGACCAGGTACAGCATGAACATCGACTTGGTGTCCTGCATGGCCTGGTAGCCCCGCATCAGCAGCAGGTAGGCGCTGAAGCCGGGGAGACCGACCGCGAACAGGGCGACAACGGTGCCGATGCGGTGGGCGTCGGCGTGCGAGAACGAGCCGTGCTGGAACACCAGCTGCAGGAACGGTTGGGCCAGCACCACATAGCCCACGGCCGCCGGCAGCAGTATGCCGAGGGTCAGGCGCAGGCCGTTGGCCATCTGACGCCGGAACGCCCCGAGGTCGCGGTCCGACCAGTGCTGGGAAAGGTCGGGGGTGATCACGGAGGCGATGGACACGGCGAAGATGGCGTAGGGCAGCTGGAAAAACTGGTAGGCGGTCTGGAAGACGGTCACGTCTCCCGTCTTCTTATCGGCCAGAACCAGGATCAGATTGAATGCCACCTGGTTGGCCAACACCGAACCGAAGGTCCAGGCCGAGAGGCGCAGGACAGTCCGGACGGCAGGGTGGTCGAGGTCCCAGATCGGGCGCAGCCGCAGTCCGTTTTTGACCATTGGTGGCAGTTGGACGAGGAACTGGACGAGGTAGCCGGCCGTCGTGCCGAACCCCAGCAGCAGGAGGACGGCCTGGTCGTGGCGCAGCCCCGGCAGTGAGAGGTCGGACGCCACCAGCCGGGTCAGGACGATGGCGACGATGACGACGACGTTGTTGAGCACCGGTGAGAACGCCGGCACGGTGAAGTGGCGGCGGGCGTTGAGCAAAGCGGTCGTCACCGCGATGCCACCGAGCAGGAACAGCTGGGGCACGAACAACCGCAGCAACGTGGTCCCGACCGCCCGCTGGTCGGCGGCCGTGGCCGAGTTGTTGAGCACCAGGTAGAAGCGGATGATCAGCGGGGCGGCCAGCCAAAACGCGGCCGAGAGCAGCACCAGGGCCACCGTGATGGCGGTCACCACGGCCGAGATGGCCCGCCACCCCTCGTCGGGATCGTCCCGGTTGAGCTGGTCGACGAAGACCGGGACGAGCGTGGCCGACAGCACACCGCCGAGGACCAGGTCGTAGAGGATATTGGGAGCGGTGTTGGCCACGTTGTAGACGTCGGCCAGCCGGGTGAAATGGAAGGCCCAGACGAGAGCCAGCACGCGGCCGAACCCGGTGAGACGGGAGACGAGCGTGCCGGCCGCCATCACGGCTGTTCGGTGGGAAAAGGACCCCCCGTCGCCGGCCGGACCCTCACCGGCGGGGCCGGCCGGCGGTGTTGGCGGCGGCGCCCGGCGCGGCCGAAAGCGCGGCATCGCCGACCGGGGCACCGAGGGGTCGGGCCGAGGAGGGCCCCCGGCGACGGGCGGGAGTCCGCGGCCAGGGACCTCGGCGGGGGGTGCGGACGGTCGTGGGGGACCGGCAGGGGACTCCGGGGCGAGGCGGGTGGCTGCGGCGGGGCTCTCGACAGGCCCCGGGTCGGTCGGGCTGGGCGGATCGAGCGTGAGGGCGCCCGGAGGGACCAGATTGGGCTGGGGGGGTGGCGATTCCGGTTCGCCGACCCGGCCGACGGCGACCGGAGCGCGTCCGACCTCCGCCGGCGGCCGCCGCTTGCCACCACCCCGGCCACCGTTGGGCTCGACCAGTACGGCGCTGGGAGGACAATCCGGGCCGGCCGGCAGCCAGTCATTACCGGCCGCCCGCGGCTGTATCAGCTGGCGGGCCCGCCGGCCGTGCCGGACGTTGCGGCCCCACCACACGGCCAGCAGGAGGATGGCGCCGACGGACAGGACGATTCCGACGCCCGACGCCGCGGTGCTGCGTACGGTGTACTCAGTGCTGGCCAGAGTGAGGCCGCCGTCGGGGGATTCGAGAGTGACCGACAGCGTGAACACGCCGGCCGTTTTGGCGACCACCGGTATCCGCAGGGTGGTGTCCTGATTACGGAGCTCGACGGTGCAGACCTCAGCGTTACCCGATTTGGTGCAGACGCCCCCGGGCACCCCGCCGGCCTGGAACGCCAGCTTCTGGCTCGAGACGCGGACACTGACCCGGACCGGGTAGCTGGCGCGGCTGAGGAGGGTGATGGGGACGCGACCCTGGCGGGCGGTGAAGGTCAGGGACCGGTTGCCCGGCAGGCTGACGACCCCTTTGGTGCGATCGATCATCTGGCCCACGGTTCCCACCCCGGTTTGACGGGCCCGGTCACCGATGTCAGCGGACTCGGCGATCAGCAGAGCCCGGTCGATGGTGTCCAGGGCGGGCGACGCCGGCGGCAGGATCGACGCCATCGACACCAGCAGCCGGCGGGCCGCTCGGATGGCCAGGGCGTCGCTGAGCTGGTTGCGGGGCGGCGGGCCGGCGATGCCGCGCACGAGCGTCGACTGCCGCTGCTGCGTGGGGGCCACGTCCTGGAACAGCCGGTCGACGGTGACCGCCGAGAGCACCGGGCCGGACGACAGCCCCTCGAGCACGGTTGCCGTGAACGTGGCATTGGGCTGCCAGTCCTCGGGCGGGACGACGACCACACCGCGCCCGCCACGGGGATTCGGAAGCTCCTCCTGGATCACCGCCAGGTCGGCGAGGAGTTGGTGGGCGGCCAGTACCGGATCGGCCGGCGAGCTGAAGTGGGCCGCCAGGGCCGAGTCGACGGCCACCGCTTGGATCTGTCGTCCGCTCTTGCCGACCAGCGCGAACGGCTGAGCGGGAGTGAAGAAGCTCTGATCGGCCGGCAGCGGGTTCAACAGGTTGTCCCGTACCACCAGACGCCGCACGCCGCGGCCGGACAGATCGTCCAGCGCCCCGCTGCTCAGCGGTCCGGTGTGGAGCGCCACCGCCGGATCGGATGTGATGTGCACGTCGGCCGCCAGCGACGCGGCTCCCTCTGCCTGTTGGGTCGTGATCTCGCCTTCGAGGCCGGCGTTCAGCATGGCCGGCAGATCGAGCCGGACATACGGGGACGTCAGGTTTTGAACAGTGCTCCTGCCCAGCACCTGGGCCAGCTGGGACACCGTCGTCTTCTCGGTGGCGGTCCCATTCTGGAGAGCGTCCACCGTCTGCGGTGTCGGCGCCACGGTGACCGCCGCATCGGAATGGGCCACCAGCGCCGCCGTCAGAGCGGCCAGATCCTGGCGGGCGCCGGTCGGTAGGGCGCCAGGAGCGTCGGCGGTCAGTGCCGGGGAGGCGTGGATCGGCACCACCAGGGCCACATCGAGACGCGATCCCAACCCCGCGGTCCCGCCGACGTAGACCAGATGAGTGTCCAACCGGTCGAGCAACGTGCCCTGGCCGCTGTACAGATCGACCCGTACCGGGTACACCCCGGCGGTGCTCAACTTCAGCGACGGCGGTATCGAGGCCGCCGGCTTCGTCGCCGGCCTGGGTGGCGTCTTCGGATTGATGGCAATGGACAGCTGGGGTGTGGCGCCCAGCGTGTTGAGCGGAACCGGCTCGAACACCCGGAACCGCCCGGTGCGCATCCGGTCCGATAGGGACGCGGTGAAATCGGACCTGGTCTGCAGCGGGTCGAACACGGTCAACTGGAGCCGGGCGCCGGACGGGTCGGCGGTGGTGACGGCCAGGCCGACCTGGAACGCGTCGCCGTCGGTCACCCAGCTGGACTGAGAGGTCAGCCGCAACTGGCTGCCGGGCGCCGCCACCGGAGGCCCGTTCTGGGCGTGGACCGGGCCGGCTCCGGCCACGCCGAACGAGAGCGCCATCGCGGTGACCACCGTGGCCATGACCAACCGCCGGGCCACGAACCGGC
This sequence comes from uncultured Actinomycetota bacterium, assembly GCA_963792645.1. Taxonomy (GTDB): domain Bacteria; phylum Actinomycetota; class Acidimicrobiia; order Acidimicrobiales; family Palsa-688; genus CAWBWS01. The sequence continues at coordinate 52,791 of CAWBWS010000004.1, read as the reverse complement.
TCAATGGAGGCCGGTGGCCAGCACGGACAGGCCGGATGGTTCTTTCCGGAAACCGGCGTTGCGGTAGAGGGCCAGGGCCGCGGCGTTGCCCACCTGGGTGTTGACGACCGCCCGGTGAACCCCTCGCCGGCGCATCCAGTGGAGCCCGTCGAGCAGCAGGGCGCGGCCGATTCCCTGGCGCTGGGCGGCAGGATCGACGGCCAGCCTCTGCACGAATCCCCGGACCCCGGACCGGCCGCAGATGGCGTAGCCGACCAGCGTCCCGGTCGGGGCCTCGACCCCCCGGAACCGGGTTCGGGGCGTGGCCCGGAGCGCCTCCTCCAGCCCGTGCTCGTCGAGCTGCCAGAACGGCGAGAAGGCGACCCGGTCGATGGCCAGCACCTCGGGCCGCTGGTGCCAGCTCACGCGCGTCACCCGCAGCCCGTTCGGGAGTGGCGGCAGCCCATCGAGCTGAAGGGCCAGCAGATGCAGTTCCTCGGCCACTTCGAACCCGACGGCCAAGAAGCCGGTCTGCTCGAGCGGGGACAGGGCCGCGGTGACCACCCGGGTGAAGCCCCGCTCGGTCAGGGTGACCAGGCAGCGCCGCAGGAAGTCGGGAGACGGCACCGGTGCCTCGGCGATGGGCGCCAGGAAGGCCACAGTGCGGTCGCCCTGCCACGGCCAGGTTCTCGCCCGCTCCCGCCCCCAGCGAATGATGTCGACCGACGGAGCACTCATGGGGCCACCAGGTTCACAGTTGCCGACACGCGAGCGGCGGTGCTTGCTCGGGGGCTCGCCTGGTGCTCGCTCACGGCGGATCATCAGCGTAGCGGAGCGTCTCTGTTGCATGGTGGCTGGCTCGCTTGGTGGCTGGCGGGCGTGGGCGGGGATTCAGCACCTTCTTGCCCCGCTCTCAGCCTGCTCTGAGGTGGCCGCGGCAGGCTGCCTGGCGTCGTCATGAGGACCAAGTCGAGCGCGGCGCCGCTGCGCAACGACGGACGGCGGATCGCGCCGCCGCCTTTCCGCTCGACCCAGGAGCAACGGGAGATGTTGGTCCTGGCCGCTCTGGCGGCCGGGCTGGCGGCGGTCGTCGGTCTGTGGTGGCTCAATACCCCCACCGGATCGCTGCACACCTTGGCCGACCGGTTGACCGCCGCGGGACGGATCACCGGACTGGTCGGGACCTATCTGATCCTCGTCCAGGTGTTCCTGATGGCCCGGATGCCATGGCTGGACCGATCGGTCGGTACCGACCGGTTGGCCGGCTGGCACCGGTCGCATGGTCAGTACACGATCACCCTTCTCGTCGCCCACACATTTCTCGTCCTCTGGGGTTACGCCCGCTTCGACCACCGGTCAGCACTCAATGAGGCATCCACCCCTGATTCGCTCCTACCCGGACGTGCCGGCGGCAACCGCCGGGTTGGGCCTGCTGCTGCTGGTAGGGATCACCTCGGCCCGGATGGCCCGCCGACGGCTCCGTTACGAAACCTGGTATTTCATCCACCTCTACACCCACCTCGCCATCGCGTTGTCGTTCAGCCATCAGCTGGCGACGGGCAACGAGTTCGTGGCCCATCCGATCTACCGGGCGCTGTGGATCGGGCTGTATGTCATCACGTTCGGGCCGCTGCTGGTGTTCCGGGTGGTGGTGCCGATCCGTGACGCCTTCCGCTACCGGTTGCGAGTGGCCGCGGTCCACCCCGAGAGCGGCGACGCGGTGTCGGTCTATGTCACCGGCAGGGGACTCGAGCGGATACCGGCCGAGTCGGGCCAGTTCTTCCGGTGGCGGTTCCTGGACCGAAGATCGTGGTGGGAGGCGCACCCGTCCTCGTTGTCGTTCGCCCCCAATCCCGATGTGCTGCGGATAACGGCTAAGGGTGTCGGGGACCACACCCAGGCGCTGCGACATGTCCGGGCCGGCACCCGGGTGATGGCGGACGGACCGTACGGCAATCTCACCGCTCGGCGCCGGACCCGCAGGCGGGTGCTGCTCATCGCGGGCGGCGTCGGGATCACGCCCCTGCGAGCCATGATCGAGGACCTGCCGGCGGGTCCGGGGGACATCACCCCTTCTGTACCGGGCGTCCAGTGAGAAGGACCTGCTGTTCCGTTCCGAGCTCGACGGCCTGGCCGCCGTTCGCCAGATCGACGTGCGGTACCTGCTCGGCGCGCGGGACATGAAACCGAGCCCACTGGGACCCCGCCACCTGCGCCACCAGGTGCCGGACGTCGCCCAGCACGATGTCTACCTGTGTGGTCCTCCAGGGATGACATGCCCGCTCGTCCGCCAACGCCCTGGCGCCGAGCTCGACCATCCCGGCGGCGACCGGTCCGCCGGCCCCGGACCCGGGCCCGATCCCGACGACGGCGCCCGCCGGCGACGGCCCGCGGACCGTGGACGGCGCCGTCTTCTCCAACCGTTACGGCGACGTACAGGTGGCCGTGATCCTCGATGGCACCCGGATCACGGACGTCAAGGCGCTGCAGATGCCGGTCGATCGTTCCCGGTCGGCGGAGATCAGCAGTCAGGCCGCTCCATTGCTCCGCAACGAGGCCATCCAGGCCCAGAGCGCGCAGATCGACACCGTCGGGGATGCGACCTACACGAGCGACTCGTATGCCAGGTCGTTGCAGTCCGCCCTCGACAAGGCCCATGGCTAGGACAGGAGCGCACCGGGTCGAGTTGGTCATGGGCACGGCCATATCGGTCGACGTGCGCGACGTTGGCTTCGAGCCGTCGGGGCTCGACGACATCTTCAAATGGTTCCGGCGGGTGGACCGGGTCTTCAGCACCTACGACGAGACCAGCCAGATCAGCCGCCTCGGGCGCGGCGAGATCACGGTCCATGAGTGCGATCCCGACATGGGATGGGTGCTGGAGCGCTGCGCTGAGGTCGGCCGGGTGAGCGATGGGTACTTCGATTGCTGGGCCACGGGCATTCTCGACCCGTCGGGGCTGGTCAAGGGATGGTCGGTCGAGGTGGCGGCGACCATGCTCGTCGAGCGCGGTTCGACCGCGCACTGCATCAACGCCGGCGGTGACATCCGGCTCCGGGGGGAACCCGAACCCGGCCGCCCCTGGCACGCCGGCATAGTCCATCCACTCGAGCCGGACGCGCTGACGGTCGTGGTTGCCGGCCGGGACCTGGCGGTGGCGACCTCGGGGGTCGCCGAGCGGGGGCTGCACGTGGTCGACCCGGCCACCGGCCGGGCGGCGGACGCTCTGGCCAGTGTCACGGTGGTCGGCCCCGAGCTCGTCCTCACCGACGCCTACTCCACCGCCGCATTGGCCATGGGCCTACGCGCGCCGTCGTGGCTGAGCGGCCTGGTTGACCACGAGGCCTACATCGTCGACGCCCGCGGTCACGTCTGGTGGACCGACGGCTTCGCCCGCTACGCGCCGGCTCTGGACGGGCATGCCATCCCGCTCCTGACGCCCCGGGCCTGACCGGCGCCGCCAAGGCCTAGCCTGGCGGTGTGAGTTCGGGTGTGGTGCTGCTGGAAACCGACGAGGCGTTCCTGGACCACCAGCCCGGGCGCGGCCACCCCGAGCGGGCGGCCCGGCTCGAAGCGGTACTGGCCGGCATCGACTTCTCCGGCGCCGCCGACGCAGTCCGCCGGGTGGCGCCCCGTCCGGCGACCAGGGCTGAGCTCGAACGGGTCCACCGACCCGGCTACCTGGACGCGGTGGAGGAGTTCTGCCGGACCGGCGGCGGCTCGTTCGACGTCGACACGGCCGCCTCCACCGGATCGTGGCGGGCCGCGGTGCTGGCCTCGGGCGCCGGCCTCGACGCGGTCGAACGCATGGACCGGGGCGAAGCCGACGCCGCCTTCATCGCCGTCCGGCCGCCGGGGCACCACGCCACCGCCGACCGGGCCATGGGGTTCTGCCTGATCAACCATGTGGCGGTCACCGCCGCCGCCCTGGCCGAACGCGGCGAGCGGGTGCTCATCGTGGACTGGGACGCTCACCACGGCAACGGCACCCAGGACGCCTTCTATGCCGATCCCCGGGTCCTCTACGTGTCCATGCACCAGTACCCGCTGTATCCGGGGACGGGCCGCATGGGCGAGACCGGTTCCGGCGATGGCGAAGGATTCACCATCAACCTGCCGTTCCCGGCCGGGACGACCGGGGACGTGTACCTGGCCGCGATCGACGAAGTCATCGTTCCGGCCGCCGAGCAGCTTCCGCCCGACCTGGGTGATGGCGTCCGCCGGATTCGACGGGCATCGGGCCGACCCACTGGCCGGTCTGGGCTTGTCGGCCGGCGATTTCGCCGATCTCACCGACCGGTTGCTGTCCCTTGTCCCGCCGGGCCACCGGCTGGCCCTGCTGGAGGGCGGGTACGACCTCGACGCCCTGGCCGCCTCGGCCGGCGCGTGCGTGGCCAGCCTGGCCGGACTGGGGCACCGGCCCGAGAAGGTCACGTCCGGCGGTCCGGGAAGGGATGTCGTCACCGCCGTCGCCCGGCAGCGGCACGAAGGCGCCGGCTGATCCGAGAATGCTCTCAGGTTCGGGGACAAAAGCTCCGATAGAGCATGCGTGTTCGATCTCACCTCTCTCCTGGCGTATGTCATCGACGAAGATGCCTCGGACCTCCACCTCAAGTCGGGCTCGCCGCCCCGGGTGCGCGTCGACGGGCAACTGATCGAAGCTCCGTTCGAGGTGATCTCGGCGGAGGAAATCGAGGAAGTGGTCGAGGGGGTCCTGCCGCCCGAACCGGCGCGACGAGTTCCACGCCACCAACGAGGCCGACTTCGCCATCTCCGTCCCCGGCCTGGGCCGGTTCCGTTGCAACGCCTTCCGCCAGCGGGGCGACGGTCGGCATGGTGCTGCGCCGGGTGCGGGCTTCCGTCGCCACCGTCGGCCGACCTGGGGCTACCGCCGGTGGTCGACCAGCTGGCCGACGAGCCCCGCGGCCTGATCCTGGTCACCGGCCCCACCGGCTCGGGCAAGACGACCACCCTCGCCGCCATGATCGACCACATCAACAGCACCCGGCCGTGCAACATCGTCACCATCGAGGACCCGATCGAGGTCCTCCACACCGACAAGCTGGCCATCGTCAACCAGCGCGAGATCGGCACCGACACCACCGACTACGCCCAGGCCATGCGCCGGGTGCTGCGCCAGGACCCCGACGTCATCCTCATCGGCGAGATGCGCGACCCCGAGACGGTATGGGCCGCGCTCTCCGCGGCCGAGACCGGCCACCTGGTCCTCTCCACCCTGCACACCAGCAACGCGACCGAGACCGATCAACCGCATCGTGGACTTCTTCCCGCCGTTCCAGCACCAGCAGATCCGGCTGACCCTCGCCTCGTGCCTCAAGGGCGTGATCAGCCAGCGGCTGCTCGAGCGGGCCGACGAGGTGCGGCCGGGTGCCGGCCGTCGAGGTCATGGTCATGACCGGCCGGATCGCCGACCGCATCGTCGACCCCGACGGCGGCAAGGGCGAGACCATCGAAGAGCTGATCGCGCGAGGGCGAGTGGTACGGCATGCAGACCTTCGACCAGAGCCTGCTTCCCTTACAAGAAGGGCGCGGTCACCCTGCGCCAGGCCATGGCCGCCGCGTCGCATCCCCACGACTTCCGCCTGGCGCTCGAGCACAAGGGCCTGCTGGCCACCACCGGCTGACGCGGCCGAACCCCGGTCAACCCGGCCGGCCCAGCCGGGGCGGCCCGCTACCCTCGCGACTGTGATTCCTGAGCGGCTGCAGCCACTGGTCGACGAGACCCGTGACATCGCCGTGCGCTTCGAGCAGGCCGGTTTCCGCCTGTACCTGGTGGGCGGAGTGGTGCGCGACGCCGTTGTGGGCCGGCTGAGCGAGCACCGCGACCTGGACTTCACGACCGATGCCCGCCCCGACGACATCGAGCAGCTGGTGTCGGGCTGGGCCGACGCGGTCTGGCTGCAGGGCAGGAAGTTCGGCACCATCGGCTTGGCCAAGGGCGAGCGCCGGATGGAGATCACGACCCACCGGGCCGAGGCCTACCACCCCGACTCCCGTAAGCCGGACGTGGTCTTTGCCGACGCCATCGAGACCGACCTATCGCGCCGGGATTTCACCGTCAACGCCATGGCCCTGTCGCTGCCGACTGTCAGCCTCATCGATCCCTTCGACGGAATCGGAGACCTGGGGGCCCGCCGGCTCAGGACGCCGCTCGCGCCGGTGGAGTCCTTCACCGACGACCCGCTGCGCATGCTGCGGGCCGGGCGGTTCATCGCCGGCTACCAGCTGGTCCCCGAGCCCGAGTTGGTGGAGGCGGTCGTCGGGCTGCGCAGCCGGCTCGACATCGTCTCCGACGAGCGGATCCGCGATGAGCTCGACAAACTGGTGAAGGTCGAGGACCCGTCCGAGGGCCTGTGGTTCCTCGTACGCACCGGGCTGGCCGGCGAGTTCCTGCCCGAGCTGCCCGCCCTGGCCCTGGAGCAGGATCCCATCCACCGCCACAAGGACGTCCTGGCCCACACCATCGCGGTGGTGGCCAACTGCCGGCCCGACCGCATCCTGCGCCTGGCCGCCCTGCTGCACGACATCGGTAAGCCGAAGACCAGGTCGTTCGGGCCGGGGGGCTCGGTCTCGTTCCACCACCATGAGGTGGTCGGGGCCCGCATGGCCCGCGACCGCATGCGGGCCCTGCGCTACTCGACCGAGGACATCGAGAAGGTCACCCGCCTGGTCGAGCTCCACCTGCGGTTCCACACCTACCAGATGGGCTGGACCGACAGCGCCGTGCGGCGGTACGTGCGCGACGCCGGCGAGCTGCTCGACGCCCTCAACGAGCTGACCCGCTGCGACTGCACCACCCGCAACCCAGCCAAGGCCAACGCCCTGTCCCGCCGCATGGACGAGCTGGAAGCGCGCATCGCGCGAGCTGCGCCAGCACGAGGAGCTGGCCGCCATGCGGCCCGACCTGAACGGCACCGAGGTCATGGCCCGCCTCGGCCTGCGCCCGGGCCGCCACGTCGGTGAGGCGCTCGACTATCTGCTGGAGCTGCGGTTGGAGGAGGGCCCGCTGTCGAAAGAGGACGCCGGCCGGCGGCTCGACGAGTGGTGGGCCGCCCGTCGGGCGGCGACCGCTCCCTAGTTCCCTTCTTTGCGGGCCCGGATGATCAGGGTGCGGGGGACGAACAGGAAGGCGTCGCGCCACGCCGCGCTCCGGCGCCCCTGGGAGATCGGCGGCGGTTCGAGCATCATGTCCACCTTGTAGCTCGACCGGGCCAGGCCCATGTAGATGTCGGCCATGGTGTGGTGGTATTGGGTGAAGGCCACGCCGCCGAGCTTCTGCTCCATGGGCGAGCCGTCGAAATACGATCGCCGGACGCGGAGCGGATCGTCGCCGTTGTCGTCGATCATGCTGTAGGCCGGGTGGGGGAGAGAGAAGACCAGCGGCGCACTGACCTTCAGCACCCGGTGGACCTGACGGAACACCCGGTTCAGGTCGTCGACGTAGCCGAAGGCGTTGGCCGAGAAGACCAGGTCGATCGAGTCGGCCCGCAGGAAGGCCAGGTCGGCCACATCGCCCTGGCGCAGTTCGACCTTGACGTCCTCCCGCTCGCACAGCCGTCGGGCGAAGGCCAGCTGCTGGGCCGAGAAGTCGACGCCGATGGCCGTCGCCCCCTGGCGGGCGAAGGCGATGGAGCACTGGGCGCCGCCGCATCCCAACTCGAGGACCCGCTTGCCCTTGAGGTCACCGAGCAACCGCAAGGTCGACTCGGTGGCGATGTCAGGGCCGTAGTGGGCGGCGTTGGTCGGCAGCTGTGCCGCCGCCTGGTACGCGGCGGCGTGGCGGTCCCATGCAGCAGCGTTGTCGGTCGGCACGCTGCATATCCTGCCTTACGGACCGCGACGCCCGACCGATGGTCCTCAGGCCGTGCCGGCGGCGAAGTCCTCGACCATCTGGAAGGCCTCATCGTCGTGGTACTGCACCGGCGGCGACTTCATGAAATAGGCCGACGGGCCGGCCAGGGGGCCGCCGATTCCCCGGTCCAGAGCCAGCTTGGCGCACCGCAGGGCGTCGATGATCACGCCTGCCGAGTTGGGCGAGTCCCAGACCTCGAGCTTGAGCTCGATGTTGAGAGGCACGTCGCCGAAGTTGCGGCCCTCGAGGCGGATGTAGGCCCACTTACGGTCCTCCAGCCACGGCACGTGGTCCGACGGCCCGATGTGGACGTCCTCGGCCGCGATGCCGTTGTCCAGCTGACTGGTCACCGCCTGGGTCTTGGAGATCTTCTTGGACTCCAGCCGCTCCCGCTCGAGCATGTTCTTGAAGTCCATGTTGCCGCCGACGTTGAGCTGATAGGTCCGGTCCAGCACCAGTCCACGGTCCTCGAACAGCCGGGCCAGGATGCGGTGCACGATGGTCGCTCCGACCTGGCTCTTGATGTCGTCACCGATGATGGGGACGCCGGCGTCGGCGAACTTCTGCGCCCATTCGGGATGGCTGGCGATGAATACCGGGATGGCGTTCACGAACGCCACCTTGGCGTCGATCGCCGCCTGGGCGTAGTGCTTCTGGGCCTCGTCGGACCCCACCGGCAGGTAGGCGATCAGCACGTCGGCCCGGACGTCACGGAGGACCTGGGCCACGTCGACCGGCTCCTCGGGCGACTCCTCGATGACCTGGCGGTAGTACTTGCCGAGGCCGTCGAATGTCGGGCCCCGCTGCACGGTGACGCCGACGTCATTCACCGGGGCAAAACGGATCGTGTTGTTCTGCCCGGAGAAGATGGCCTTGCCCAGGTCGATCCCGACCTTGGTGGCATCGACATCGAACGCGGCCACGAACTCCACGTCACCGACGTGGTAGCCGCCCAGCGTGACATGCATCAGGCCGGGCACGGTCTCGGTCGGATCGGCGTTGCGGTAGTACTCGATGCCTTGCACGAGCGAGCTGGCGCAGTTGCCGACGCCCGCGATCGCGACCCGGATCTTGTTGCTCATGGAGTGTTGCCTCTCTGACTGGACGCCGGGCGGGCCGGCTGCGGATTGGGAGCCGGGGACGCCGGCTGGTGGTGGGGCGCCGGCGACGCCGGCGGCTGTCGTGCCGGCCGGGCCGGCATGGTGGGGGCGGTGGATGCCGCCCACGCCGAGGCGGTGACGACCGCCCGGTCCGGCGTGTTGATTGGCACCCGGTCGGCGGGGGCCGGGCCGCGGACCGGCCCGGTCGCCAGGTCGTCGGCGGCATCGCCGGCCCTCTCCCGGGCGATCAGGCGGTCGAGCCAGGAGATGTCGCGCTCGGTCGTCTCGTTGCCATGCTCCATCAGGCTGCGGGTGTAGGCGTCGAGCCGGTCCCAGCCGTGGCGCACCGCGGTCTTGGTCTTGGCCAGCCGGGCCTGGAGGTAGGCCCGGCGGCGTTCCAGCATGCCGATGCGGGCGTCGGGCGCCAGGTGGCGGGCGAAGGCCAGGCGCAGGGTGAACGCCCGCTCGTCCTCGCCGGTGCCGGCATCGGCCGCCAACAGCTCCTCGAAGAGCTGTTCGCCCCGCTCGGTGATGCCGTACACCTTTCTGCCCCGGCTGCCGGCACCCGGCTCGACGACCCGTAGCGCGCCGGCGGCGACCAGGCGCCCCAGGGCCGGGTAGAGGGAGCCGAACGAGACCCCGCTACCCGGGCCGACGGTGTCAGCCAGGCGCTTCTTCAACTCGTAGCCGTGCAGCTCCTGTTCCTTGACCAGGCCCAGGATGGCCAGCTCCAGCATCCGGGTGTCCGTTCCTTTCTCGGTTAGTCCTTCTCGATGTATCGGTTCGATATATCGGAGGCAGTATAGCTCGGCTCTGACATTCTGCGTTCACCTTCGTCACACGTTTCGGCCGGTCGGCCCGACTCCGGGGAAACAAACCGGGCATACAGCCGGGTTTCCGTACCCAGAGCGGCTTCGGACCTCGTAGCCCGCCGCTCATGTCGGATGTAGCCTCGCGACGATGAGCTTCCGACCCGAGTTGATGCGTGGCGCACCCAGCGCCCAGCACGTCGCGGGTCAGATCGACTACCGGTTGGCCCGCAACTCGATCGTCAGCGAGTTCCAGAAGGGCCGGCTGTCCCGCCAGGACGTCTGCGATGCCCAGCCCGAGCTGCTCCGGGCCGCATCAGGCTGCGGTCAGCCCACCGAGGAGGACTGCCCGATCTGCGGCGACGCCAAGGTGGTGCTGGTGTCGTACGTGTTCGGCAGCCGGTTGCCTCCCAGCGGAAAATGTGTCGGGTCCAAGGCCGAGCTGCTCAAGCTGTCCCGGCCCGGGCGGGAGCTCGCCTGCTACGTCGTCGAGGTATGCCCGAGCTGCGCCTGGAACCACCTGGCCCGCACGTTCGCCCTCGGCGGCCGCCGGGTCGAGCGCTCCTAGCGCCGCCCTTTTGAACGTCACACCGGCTGGCTAGGGTCAGCCGGACATCCCTCATGGACCCGCAGATACCCCTCAGCCTTCGACGAGCACCCCGAGCCCCGGCCGGGGCGGGACGGCGCGTGCCCAGGCCCGAACCCGCCAAGCGCCCCGCCGCCCCCCGGGCCGGCACCGCCCGGGCCGCTCCGGCCGCCCGCGCCCGGACCCGCTCCGGTCGCCCGCCTCCGCCCACCCGCAACCGCGCCGGGGCCGGCCCGGCGCGCACACCGCCACCCGGCCGCAACCGCTCCGGGGGCGGCCCCGCCCGCACCCTGCCACCCGGCCGCAACCGCGAGGGGACTCGTCCCCCGCCCACCGGAAACCGCGCCCGCGCCCGTGCCCGGGGACGGTCCCGCCGGCCCAAGTCCGAGCGCCGGAGCTGGCTATGGCGTCACCGCCGGATCCTGTTCCTCTTCTGGCTGTTCATGTTCTTCGGCGTGGCCGGCGCCGCCTACCTGCTGTCACGCGTGCCGCTACCGCCGGCCCAGCCCCAGACGCAGACCACGTTCGTCTATGACGCCAACAACAACAAGCTGGCCGCCCTCGAGCCACCGTCTGGTCAGAACCGGGTCCCGGTCCGCCTCGACCAGGTCCCGCAGGTCGCCATCGACGCGGTGCTCTCGGCCGAGGACCGCAACTTCTACCACCACGGCGGCATCGACCCGCTCGGCACGGCCCGGGCCCTGATCAGCGACCTCCGCGGCAGGGGGTCACTGCAGGGCGGTTCGACCATCACCCAGCAGTACGTCAAGCAGGCCTACCTGACGTCCCAGCGCACCCTGGTCCGCAAGGTCAAAGAAGCGGCCCTGGCCATCCGGCTCCAGCGCAAACTCACCAAGAACCAGATCCTCGAGCGCTACCTGAACGCCATCTACTGGGGGCGGGGCGCCTACGGCATCCAGGCGGCCTCCCAGGCCTACTTCCAGACCGACGTCGGCAAGCTGACCCTTCCGCAGGCGGCTCTGCTGGCCGGGCTGATCCGCGGCCCGGAGCTGGCCGACCCGATCCGCAACCCCGACGTCGCCACCGCCCGGCGCAGCGAGGCCCTCAGGGCCATGGTCCGCGACCACCACATCTCGGCGGCCGACGCCGGCGTGGCGGACAACCAGCCGCTCGGGGCGCTGGCGCCCGACAAGGCCCGGCTCACCGTCCTCGATGCCGGCCACGGCACCCAGTACTTCCTCGATTACGTCCAGCAGCAGCTCGGCCAGCGCTACGACATCGGCATCGGGCTGCGGGTCACCACGACCCTCGACCTGAGCCTCCAGGACAAGGCCTACAACGCGGTCTACGGCACCCCTCTCGGCCTCAAGCCGTACCGCGCCTTGTTCCCCGAACCGGCCGGCGCGCTGGTCGCGGTCGACAACAACGGGCTGGTGCGGGCCATGGTCGGCGGTCAGGACTACAAGAAATCGCAGGTCAACCTGGCGGTCGGGACCAGCGGTGGCGGTTCGGGACGCCAGCCCGGCTCGACGTTCAAGCCGTTCCTGCTGGCCGAGACGGTCAAGGAGGGATATTCGGTGCGCTCCAGCTTCCCGGGGCCGCCCACCGTCCTTCTCAAAGGCCAGGGGGAAAAGGGCCAGGACTACCAGGTGAACAACTTCGGGGGGGAGGACGGCGGTGCCTCGGCGACCCTGATCGACGCCACGGCCAACTCCATCAACACGGTCTACGCCCAGCTCGAGCAGGCGATCGGACCGACCAAGCTGGTCCAGATGGCCAAGGACCTGGGCCTCGACCCCAACGATGTGGGATTGAGTCCGAACGCCTCGCTGGTGCTGGGCACGGCCCAGGTCTCGGTCCTCGAAATGGCGGCCGCCTACTCCACCTTCGCCCGGGGCGGCATGTACATCTCCCCGTCGGTGATCACCAAGGTCACCACGGCCGACGGGACCCCGCTGCCGTGGCAGGGGCCGCCCCCCAAGCAGATCCTGACCCGCGCCCAGAACGCCCAGGTCGACTACTGCCTCCAACAAGTGGTGCAGCGGGGCACGGCGACCAGCGCCAACTTCGGGATCCCGATCGCCGGCAAGACCGGTACCACCAGCAGCTTTACCGACGCCTGGTTCATCGGCTTCACGCCCAAACTGACGGCCGCCGTCTGGATGGGCTACCCGGACGGGGCCAAATCCATGACCGACCTGCGCGGCGTCAAAGGCGGCGTCCAGGGTGGCTCGGTGCCGGCGTTCCTCTGGCAGCGGTTCATGGTCGCGGCCACCGCCAACGGTGCCTACACGGGGGCCTTCGACCCGGTGAGCACGTTCCCGGGCCGGCTGATCGGACCTCCTTCGGGCATCAGCTACCCGGTGGTCCCCCGGTCTCCGGCGACCACCATCGCACCGGGCTCCTCGGTGCCGGCGCCCGCCAACCATTCCACGGCCACGCTGCCCTCCCCGGTATCCCTCCCACCGACGACCGTCGCCACCAGGTCCACGACGACCCTCAAACCCACCCCCACGACCAAGAAGCCCTGAGCCAGCTACCATGGCAACGCCGCCGGCAGCCGAATGGCGCTGGACGGGACCAGGAGGTGTGTCATGGCCATACAGGTCACCGCGCCCGCCGTTCGCGCCCGCAAGGGGGCAGGCGACGCGCTCGTCATGGTCACGGCCTATGACGCACCCGGCGCACGGATCGCCGACGCCGCCGGGGTCGACATCATCCTGGTCGGCGACTCCTTGGGCATGGTCGTGCTGGGCTACGACAACACCCTGTCGGTCACCGTCGACGACATGGTCCACCACACCGCGGCGGTGGCCCGGGCCAAGCCCGGCCCGATGGTCGTGGCCGACATGCCGTGGCTCAGCTACCACCTCGGAGCCACCGACGCGGTCAGCAACGCGGCCCGCCTGATCCGCGCCGGCGCCCAGGCGGTCAAGCTGGAGGGCGGCCGCAAGCGCCTGCCGAGCATCGAGGCCATCCTCAATGCCGAGATACCCGTGATGGGCCACATCGGGCTCACACCTCAGTCGGTGCACGCCATGGGCGGTTTCCGGGTGCAGGGCAAGGGACTGGACGCGGCCCAGAGCCTGATCGACGACGGCGTCGCTCTGGCCGAAGCCGGATGTTTCGCCCTGGTCCTCGAGGGTGTTCCCGACCACGTGGCCCGCATGGTCACCGAGGCGGTGCCGGTGCCCACCATCGGGATCGGCGCCGGAAGGCACTGCGACGGACAGGTGCTGGTGTTTCACGATCTCCTCGGGTTGGAAGATCGGGTGCTGCCCAAATTCGTCCGGCGCTACGCCTCTCTGAAAGCCGATGCGGTCGCTGCCCTGGCGCAGTACGCAAGCGACGTCCGGGGAGGCATTTTCCCATCCGATGAGGAGAGCTACCACCTCGCCGATGAAGTGGCCCGACAACTGGACGGTGGGGCCGATCTTGTCGTCGGGTTGTACGGCAGCCGCGTCTGACCTGCCAGCATGGGCGCCGTGACCCGGCGGCTGATGCAGGTGACGTTGGTGGTGATGGTGCTCGGCGTGGCCGTCTTCCTCATCCGGGGCGCCGACCGGACGGTACGGCCCCGGCTGGTGCCCGCCGGGGCTGGACCATCCAAGGTGGCGGGGTTCAACCAGATCGCCTTCCGTATCAATGGAGGGCGCCGCGGTTGCGCGCTACTGGCCCTCACCGCCGAGCAGCAGAACCGGGGGTTGATGAACCGGCGGGACCTGGGCGGGTATGACGGGATGATCTTCCAGTTTCCGCAGCCGACGACCGCGCAGTTCTACATGAAGGACACGCTCATCCCGCTGTCGATCGCCTGGTTCGACGTCTCCGGCCGGTTCGTGTCATCGACCGATATGCCACCGTGCGTCACGGCCGACTGTCCCTTGTTCGGGGCCGCCGCCCCGTACACCACCGCCATCGAGGTGACCAAGGGTCACCTGGCGCCGCTGGGCATCGGCACCGGTTCCACCATGTCGGTCGGAGGCGGCTGCTGAGACGCAGTACGACGGCCCTCGGCGTGGCGGCGGTGCTGGGGGTGGCGGCACTGCTGAGCGGTCTGGCCACCGGGAGCCCGGCGGTCGTGGTGATCTCCGCCCTGGTGGTGGCGCTGGTGCTCGGCATCGGGGCGGGAAAACTCCGCCACTGGCTGAGACGGCCGGAATAACCGTCTCACCCTCGCGGCATAGTGAACGGTGTGGGCACGACGCTGAGGTGCACTACCATGACCGGGTCATCTCGACCCCTGCCCCGGACCGTCCGGGGCCCCGAGCGGAGACGCCGGGACCACAGGGAGGTATCGGACCGCGATGCGGCCTTATGAAGTCATGGTCATTCTCAACGCCAGCCTGGACGAGGAAGTCATCCGGGCGGCCGTGGACCGAGCGACGGATCTGATCAAGGCCCGGGGCGCCGCCCTGGGCAAGGTCGATCACTGGGGTCGCCGGCGGTTCGCCTACGAGGTCAAGCACCAGATCGAGGGCTATTACGTCCTCATCGAGACGACCGCCGAGCCGGCCGTCATGGCCGATCTCGACCGGATGCTCCACCTCGCGGACGAGGTCGTCCGCCACAAGATCATCCGGATCCCCGAGAAGGTGACCGGACGCACCCGCCGTCCAGCGCCCGTCGAAGCGGTCGCCGGGGCGGAGAAAGGCACGAACGGAGCGTAGAGACATGTCCAATGGCAACCATGTGAGCATCACCGGCAACCTGACCCGGGATCCCGAGCTTCGGTTCACCCCGAGCGGGCAGCCCAACGCCACCTTTGGGGTGGCGGTCAGCCGGCGGTGGCAGAACCGCCAGACCCAGGAGTGGGACGAGGCCACCTCGTTCTTCGACGTCGTGTGCTGGGGGACGCTGGCCGAGAACGCCGCCCAGTCCCTGAACCGGGGCGCCCGGGTCGTGGTCAGCGGCCGCCTTGACCAGCGCAGTTGGGAGAACCAGGAAGGCGAGAAGCGGTCCAAGATCGAGATCACCGCCGACGAGGTGGCGCCCAGCCTGCGGTGGGCATCGGTGCAGATCACCAAGAACGAGCGCCGCAGCCCCGACGGGCCCAGCAACGACCGTCCGGTCGCCGCCGCCCGATCGGTCAGCAACGATCCGCCGCCGGGGTACCGGAGCGACGACGGAGAGGAGCCCTTCTAGTGACAGCCCTGGCGATCACGCCGACACGACAAGCAAAGGTGGTGGCGTGATGCGCGTCGTCCTGCGCACCGATCTCGACAATCTGGGCAAGCGGGGCGATATCCGGGAGGTGGCCGACGGATACGCCCGCAACTACCTGTTGCCGAAGGGCCATGCCATCCTCGCCGGCAAGGGTGTCGACGGCCAGGCCAACGCCATGCGCCGGGCCCGGGACCGTCGCGACGCGCGCGACCGGGAGGCGGCCGAGACGGTCGCCCGGACCCTGGTGCCGGCGGTCATCAAGATCCCGGCCCGGGCCGGGGCGGAAGGCAAACTCTTCGGTTCGGTGACGGCGGCCGACGTGGTGGAGGCGGTGGCGACCCAGACGGGCGTGACACTCGACCGGCGCCGGCTGCACCTCGACGAGCCCATCAAGACGCTCGGCACCCATGAGGTTCCCGTCAAGCTGCACGCCGACGTCGAGTTCCGGGTGACGGTCGAGATCGTCAAGAGCTGAACCCGCCGGCCCTGCCGTGCTGAAGCGCTTCGGGCCAATGCCGCCCGGCGCGCTTCTACGTCGTTCCTGTCACAGCCGTGCAGTACCCTCGAACACGTGTTCGGTGGACAACAATCAGCTTTATCCACTGCCAATCCACAGGAAATCGCTCTAGCGACTCCACAGCCGTACGGGCCAGGGTAGGGACGCTCATGGTTCAGTCCCTCGACGACGCACGACGTCGCAGCCGCAGCGGCGCCGGCGCCACCGGTCGGGTTCCCCCCCACAACCTGCAGGCCGAGGAGTCGCTTCTGGGCGCCATGCTGCTGTCGCGCGACGCCATCGCCTCGGCCGTGGAGACGTGCGGCGTCAACGACTTCTACAAGCCGGCGCACGGCCATGTCTTCGACGCCATCTGCTCCCTCTACGCCCAGGGCGAGCCGGCCGATCCGGTGACGGTGGCCGACGAGCTGCGGCGGGCCGACCTGCTGGAGGCCATCGGCGGCCCCGGGCTGCTCATCACGTTGCAGGCCAACACGCCGGCCACCGCCAACGCCCAGCGCTACGCCCGGATTGTCGAGGAGCACGCCCTGCTGCGCCGGCTGATCGGGGTGGCAGGCGAGATCGCCGAGATCGGCTACGGCATGCCTGACGACGTGGCCCAGGCGGTGGACCGGGCCGAGAGCATGGTGTTCGAGGTGGCCGAGCGCCGGGTGACCGACTCGCTGCGCCCTCTGCACGACCTGCTGTCGGACAGCCTGGACCGGCTCGAAGCCCTGTACGAACGGGGCGAGGCCATCACCGGCGTGCCCACCGGCTTCCTCGACCTGGACGAGCGGCTCTCCGGCCTCCAACCCTCCAACCTGCTGATCGTCGGGGCCAGGCCGAGCATGGGGAAGGCGCTCAGTCTCGACACCCGGCTTCCCACCCCGGCCGGGTGGACGACCATGGGCGACGTCCGGGTCGGCGACGCCATCCTCGACGAGCGTGGCGCCGCGTGTTCGGTCACCTACGTCACCCCGGTCATGAAGGATCGGCGCTGCTACCGAGTGACGTTCGATGACGGCTCACACCTCGTCGCCGACGCCGACCACCAGTGGTTGGCCGGTGAGGCCAACCGAGAGCCTCACGTGGTGACGACCCAGCAGATGCTCGACCGGGGTGTCAGGTCCGGAGGGGCTCGCCGACCCAACTGGTACATCCGGCTCGCCGATGCGCTGGTCCTGCCCGACAAGGCGCTGGCTACGGATCCGTACCTGCTGGGCGTCTCGCTCGCACGGGGTATCCCGATGACGGCCAAGGTCGGGGCCGCCGTCGGACACGGCACCCGTCCCAACGCCGATTTGTCGTCGCCCATCGGACAACCAGCGATGCGCATTCCGCCGGCCTATCTCCGGTCCTCGCGACAGCAGCGCCGAGCCCTCCTTCAGGGATTCGTGGATACCGTGGGGAAGGTACGCCACGCCGCGATCCAACTCTGTCTGGCCGACCCTGAACTGCTCGCCGAGGTCAGGGAGCTGGTGTGTTCGCTGGGCTTCAAGGCCGGCCCGATCAGCCGGCGACCCATGGACCGCTGCGATCACACGTCGTTCGGGTGGCAGTTCGCCTGGAGTCATACGCACGGCCGCCATACCCGCAGGGCGATCGTCTCCATCGAGCCTTGCGCCTCAGTTCCGGTGCGGTGTCTCACCGTGGACTCGCCGAACCACCTGTACCTGGCCGGGACCAGCATGATTCCCACCCACAACACCGCGTTGGCCCTTGGCATGGCGGCCCACGCGGCCATGGAAGCCAGGACCCCGGTGCTGTTCTTCTCTCTCGAAATGAGCCACTCCGAGGTGACGCAGCGACTGTTGTGTTCGGAGGCCCGCGTCGATTCGTCGCGGGTACGCAATGGCAAGCTGCTCGAGTCGGACTGGCCCAAGATCAGCCACGCCATAGGCCGGCTCGGCGAGGCTCCCCTGTTTATCGATGACAACCCCAACCTGACGGTGATGGAGATTCGGGCCAAGGCCCGCCGGCTGCGCAGCCAGCGCGGCGAGTTGGGGTTGATAATCGTCGACTACCTCCAACTGATGACCGGTCGCCACAGTGCCGAGAATCGCCAGGTCGAAGTCTCCGAGATCAGTCGAGGACTCAAGATCCTGGCCCGCGAGTTGGAGGTTCCGGTCGTGGCGCTCTCGCAGCTGTCCCGCAACCTGGAGTCACGGGCCGACAAGCGGCCGGTACTGGCCGATCTGAGAGAGTCAGGTTGCCTCACCGCGTCCACGACAGTGCTGCGCAGCGACAACGGGGCGGCGGTCAGCCTGGGGGAGCTGCTGCTCAGTGGCGAGCAGGACATCCCGGTATGGACACTCGACGATTCCCTCCACATGGTTCCGGGCGTCATGTCCCACGTATTCCCGACTGGCGTGAAGCCGGTGTTCATGCTGCAACTGGCGTCAGGGCGGAGAGTCGACGCCAGTGCCAATCACCCGTTCCTGACGCTGGACGGATGGACCCGAGTCGAGGAGCTGGCGGTCGGGAGTTGTGTCGCCGTGCCCCGCCGGGTCCCGGCGCCGGCGCTGCTGGTCCGCTGGCCCGAAGCCGGTGTCGTTGCCCTGGCCCGCATGCTGGCCGAGGGTAGTGGGTGCCACCAGGACGGGTGCTTCGGCCTGAGCGGGCTTCCTCTGGCCGACAGGTTCATCCCGCGGGAGGTGTTCTCGCTGCCCGACGACCAGGCCGCGCTGTTCCTCGGGCAACTGTGGCGCGACAACGCATCGCCCGGCGTGCGGGCCGATGACTCCACCGTGGCCTACTGGTCACCCAGCCGGGCGGTGATCGACGGCCTGCAAACGCTACTGCTCCGATTCGAAATCCAGAGCTGCGTGGCGGCAGTCGCCGAGCCGCGCCAGGCCGGATACCGCCTCAACATCGTGGGCGGCGCCAATCAGCGCACGTTCGCCCGCCTGGTCAGCGTGCACGGCACCGGGGACCGGCGCGGGGCCGCGTCGCTCCCGGCGGGCGACGCGGAGGAGGATGATGCAGCCGCCGACTCTCTGCCGGCCGAGATCTGGCGTCGAGTACCCGAGTCAGTTGGCATTTCCCGGCGCGCCCCGAGCCGGTCCGAGTTGGCGCAAGTGGCGGACGTGCTCGGCGACGACAACCTGCGACGCATTGCGCAAGCCGACATCGCGTGGGACCGGGTCACGGCGATCATTCCTCGTGGCCCGCAGCCCGTTTACGACGCCACTGTTCCCGGCACACATAATTTCGTGGCCAACGGGATCACGGTCGAAAACTCCCTCGAACAGGACGCCGACGTCGTCATGTTTCTCTATAGAGATGAGGTCTACAACCCTGAGTCCCCGGACCGGGGAACGGCCGAGATCATCGTCTCCAAGCACCGCAATGGCCCGACGGGCATCACCCAACTGGCTTTCCTCGACCATTACACCCGCTTTGCCAATATGGCCAGGGTGTAATCGTCGTTTCGGGCTCATCGGGTCCGGCTCCTCATCAGTTCCGGCGGCGCGAGCGGTACCGGACTCCACCCGGATCAGACAATCTATAGGGGTGACGAAGGCTGCGCCGCCCCTCGACAGGTCCGACGACGATGCACTGCTCGCTCTTTTCCGTGCCATGGCATCACGGAAGGACGGGGAGGTCAGACGACGGCTCGACGCCGCGCCGGCGCTCGCGTCCCGCCCGATTCGTATCGGAGCCAGTCGCCAAGATCCCGGGACGTACTTTCTTGCCGCGATCCATCACTACATCTACGCGGGCGACACGGCTGTGCACATCGCGGCCGCCGCTCACCGACGAGACCTCGCCGAGTCCCTCGTCAGTCGGGGCGCGGATGTCCGGGCTCGCAACCGCAGGGGCGCCGAACCGCTCCACTACGCCGCAGACGGCAGCCCTGGAGGGTCCGGGCGGGAGCGGACTGCACAACGCGAAGTGATCGCCTACCTCGTCGAAGCCGGCGCCGATCCCGACACGAGAGACAAGAGCGGCGTGGCGCCCCTGCATCGAGCCGTCCGGACGCGTAGCTCGGACGCGGTCGCGGCCCTCATCGAGCACGGCGCAAACCCGACGCTGATGAACGGGAGCGGTTCGACGCCGTTGCATCTCGCAGTCCAGAACACGGGCAAGAGCAACTCGGGCTCGGACGTCGCCAAGGAAGAGCAGCGCCGGATCATCGCCGTGCTTCTGGAATGCGGCGCGAGCCCGACCGACGTCGACGCGAACGGCAAGACCGTTGCGGATGCCGCATCGAGTGACCGGATCCGCCAACTGCTCAAAGCGTTGAACTCGCGATGATCATCCGAATCCGGGACTGACTCGGTGCGCAAGATCGTCTGGATGATGTCGGTCTCGGTCGACGGCTACATGGAGGGGCCGAACCGCGGGATCGACTGGCACATGGTCGACGACGAGCTCCATCGCCACATGAACGCCTGGACTGGTCCCCGGAGATGAGTGTCGAGCTCCACGTGCTGAAGGTGTTCGTCGGTGGCGACGGGCGCGGCGGAAACCCCTTGGGCGTGTTCCTGGACGCGCCGGGGTGGGCCGCGTCCCGACGTCAGGCGATCGCCGCGGACCTCAGATTCTCCGAGACCGTGTTCGTGTCCGACTGCGATCGCGCCGAGCTCCGGATCCACACTCCGACTGTCGAGCTTCCCTTGGCCGGTCACCCCCTGGTAGGCACTGCCTGGTTGCTCGCCCACATCGGCAGACCCGTCGAGTGGTTGCGACCACCCGCAGGAGATGTCCGGTCCTGGTCAGCCGCTGACCGTACCTGGATAAGCGCCCGCCCCGAGTGGGCGCCACAATTCGACATGCGACAGCTTCCTACGCCATCGGACGTCGACGCCCATCCCGGCGCCGGACGAGGCGAGACCCTGCAGGTCTGGTCCTGGCGGGACGAAAACGCGGGCCAGGTTCGGGTCCGGGTGTTTCCCGTGGGGCTGGGGGTAACTGAAGACGAGGCTACCGGCGCCGCGGCGCTCCGGCTCGGCGCCCAACTCAACCGGCCGCTGACCATTCACCAAGGCGTGGGCTCTGAAATCCTGGTGTTGCCGGGCCAGGATGGAACGGTCGCCATCGGGGGCCGCGTCGAGCTGATTGGCCGCCGCCAGTACGAGGTTGGCGCCGGTTTCGCCGTTTGACATCTGACGTCGACCACAGTTGCACGGCTGCGGGTGTTCACGGACGGGGCCCGAGGGCACGGAAGTCGTGAACGGCGACAGTTGGAGATCCGTCGACGGTGATGGTCACACGCACGGCCGTGAGGGCCTCGGGTGGTAGGTGTTCGAGCAGGAACGGGACGCGGCTGCCGGGACCGACGGGTCCTGATGCCGAGGCGATGGTTCGCCAGTTTCCGTCGTGGCCGCGCACCGACGCCACGACCTCGGTAGTCCCGCCGGCCGCGCCAGCTGCACCAATCGATAGCTGCGAGATCAGCGCCGGCCGTGGCCAGGTCCAGGTGATCGTCGCCGTCCCATCTACCGCCGGCGTCGTCGAGTACTGCCCGCCCGGGTCCCCGGGGGCCTGTGGAGTCTCGGCGACGGTCGTGATCGGTTGGGAGCCAGCGTCCTCGGTGGAGCTGGAGGTGAGGTCCTGAATGGCAGGGTTGCCGGTGCCGGGACCGACCAGCTCGAAGACCGACGATTGGTCCCGGCCCGCACGGTACAGACGAACCGAGGTCGGGAGTCCGGCGACGACGGGCAGGAGGCACGTGTCGTCGACGGGCCCGGACCCGTTCAATGAGGCGGTCAACAGGTATGCCGCGCTGTCGGCGCGGATGGCGTCGGCGACGGGCCGAGGGTCGCAGCCGTGCACGTAGGCGCCGTTCGCCGTCCGATGTCGGGAGTAGAGCGCTGTGGTCCAGAGGTAGTCGGTCTCGACGATGTCGTTGGATGTGCCGAGGCGCCGGAGCATCGCCATGTAGGGCGAGCCGCCAGGCGCGGAGCTCGATGCACCCTCGAAGTACAGGTAGTCCCGGGTGAACTGTGACACGAGCGATCCGGCGACCAGGAGGGTGGCGACGATTGGCAGACCGGCCGCCAACCGGGGGGCCAGGTGCCCGGTGGCCCTGCGCCCGGTGGCCGTGCGGGAGGCGCGGCGAACAGCGGCGAACACCCACGTCCGCGCCGACGACGTACCCGGTCAGAACGATGGGCAGCACGAGGACCACCCGGCGCTCATTGGTGAACGGGTAGAACAGCGTCTCGACCAGGTACGTGACGGTGGCCACGCATGCGGCATCGCAGTACCGGCGGAGACACACGACCAGGCCCACGACGACCAGCGGTGACGCTGTCCATGTGAGAACCAGCAACACCGCCCCGACAGGTCCGCGGGTGGGGAGGAAGCCGTTGAGCGTCGGCACGATGGAGCGCGGAATGGCCTGGCTGACGTAGGTCCAGGCCGCCCGGGGCAGCACGTGCAGGGCCCGGTCCGCCAGCCCGCCTCTGAAGGCCCCTCCGATGTCGCGGGAATAGCGGGAGCCGATCAGGTTGGTCCCGGCCCGCGCTCGCACGACCAAGAGCGGGAGGAACAACGCCGCAGGGACGACGGCGACGAGCGTCGCCTTGTTCCACAGTCGCCGCCACGCCAGCCACATGACGAGGCCGACGACCAGCCCGGCCCCTGCCTCCTTGAACCATGGCAATGCCGCGGCACTCAGGACCGTTGCCACGGCGGCCGGCGAGATTGTCGTCGTCTGCCGCTGCCATCGCTCGACGGCCAGCAGCATCAACAGCAGGATGACAACGAAGGCCACCTCCGGCATCACCATGGTGGCGTAGGTGGCCAGCACCGGGTTCAAGGCCAGCAGCGCCAGGACCGCCAGACGCCATGACGCGGGCAACCCTCGTCGTTTCAGGTAGGTCGACGTGAGGGGAAAGACGCTGACGAACAGAAGCAGCGACATGATCCTGAACGGCGCGACTCCGGCCGGCCAGATGGCAGCCAGCGGTCCCAGGAGGGCGGGGTATCCGGGGGGATAGACACCGATAAGTGGGTACCCGCCGGCCATTCGGCTCGTCAGGCCGTGACCGGTGGCCACTGCTCGGGCCATCAGTACATAGCTGGCGTCGTCGTCGAACGATCCGACGCGGTAGTGAGTGGCGACAACGAGGGCATGGACGACCCCGAGCGCACCCACGATGGCCACGCCGGCGGCCTCCCACGGGCCGCGGGTTCCTGCCCAGAGCGCAGCCCGTCGAGGAGCGTTCATGGCTATCGCGTGCGGGCACCACAGGTAGTGAGGATCTGCCATTGGGCGGTGGTCGCCGCCACCCGGAACTGGGGCCCCAGGCCGGCCGGCAGCCGGGGCCCGGTTCGCGTCGTCTGGGTGCGGAACACCGTTCCCACCGTCGGGGTGCGCAGCACGATTCCCTGGGCCACCGTGCCCTTCGGACCCGGAGCGATGGCGATCTGCGATTGGTGGATGTCGAGCTGCCAGGCCAACGCCGGCATCTGGTAGATATCGGCCGTGATCGGCCCGCACGTCAAGATCTGGCCCCGGCCGCCCGCCCGCTCGACCAGGATCGCCAGTTCGCCGTTCTTGTGAGTCCAGAACGGGATATCGCCGGCCTTGTCCGACAACTCACCGAGACGCAGAACGACAAATGGTGCGGAGATCAACACGGCGGCGGCGGTGACCACCACGCGAGCCGCAGTACTGCGGTCCAGAGGCGCCTGGCGGGCCAATGCCGACGCAGTGAGCTCCACGACACGGGTCCAACCGACAGCGGCCAGCACGCAGCCGAGGGCGACCGAGACAATGAGGTAGCGCTCCTCGCCAGACCCCATCCTCGCTTGGGTGGTCACGGCGACCTCGAGCAGCCAGCCGACGCACATCAACGACAGCGCGAAAACGAAGCCGTCCTCGCGCCGTTTGACATAGCTGACGCCCGAGATGACGATGGCCATGGTCGCACCGATCACAATGGGAACGACAACGGCATTGAACGCGCTCAACAGGACCGACCCGGCAGGGATACTCGTCAACAGCGGGCCGCCCTGGGTCGGCGCCGCGGCCCGCCTCGTCGAGCGGAGCCAGTCGCCGGTGCTCAGATAGTCCGGGAGCAGCCACAGCGCGGGCAGGAGGGCGGTCAGTACGACGACCCATGGACGAGATCGTCGTGAACGCATCCACATGAACAGCGAGTACCCGAGGAAGAACGGGAACGCCTCGGGGCGTAGGAGCAAAGAGGCGAATATCAGCCCGTAGGCCTGGGCGAACTTGCCGTCGACATGCCGCTCGACCGCGAGGAGCGCCAGGCCCGCCAGCATCGGCTCCGACATGCCAAGGGGTGTGAGGTAGTCCAAGAAGGCGTCGCTGAGCAGCATCCCCGCCGCGGCGAACACACCGGCCCAGCGCCCGGCCAGGCGCCGAGCCAGGCGGTAGGCCATGGCGACCGCCAGCAACCCTCCCGCGCGCGCCAAGGCCAGCCATGCCCACTTCTGCACCACTCCGAGAGGTGCGAAGACCGTATCCACCATCACAGGAAGCGGCTTCCATGCCGGCCCGCCGTTGGTGTCGAGACGGAGGTGGATGATCTCGCGGGCCCATGTCGACCACGTCAACGGGTCAAAGGTGAGCGTCGAAGGCAGGAGCAGCGACAGCGAGGCCAGGAACACGCAGGCGACCAGGAGGGTCCTGATGGGCTTGGCGGCGGCAAGGCCTTCCCGTTGGTCGAGATCCTCTACCGCCATTTCGGGTGAGAGTAGTGGTTGGCGGCTGTTGGGAAGCCTGCGCCCTCAAGCGCGACGACGCGACGCCCGATACCGATCCTTTCCCGACGCGGCCGTGTGAGACGAGATGGGGGACAGTGGGCAATGGCTGCGACCAGTGCGGACAGGCCCTGATCGCTTGTCGCTGACCCGTCGACAGCTCGGACCTCATAAGCATGCTCCGGGAGTTCCGCTCGTTTCGAGACCCGTCAGCATGCTCAACGCAGAGCGGCAGCGGGCAGTTCGAACGGTCGTACGTTGACCGCGCCCCGACCGCCCTCTGGGGGACGTCGGTCATCGGGCAAATAGGTTACGTCGCCTTCGAGCCCGTCTTCACCCGGAGCGCAGCCACCCGTTCGCCGGTGCGGCCATGGTCCTCGTCGCCCGTTTGCGGCCACCCGCGCAGTGCTCAGGGTCTGCGGAACGAGGCGGCCGTCTTCGGGCAACTGTTCCCCGGCAACCAGGGCACGCTCACCGTCTCCACCCCGAGCCTTCAAGGCGTCACCTACACCTGCCTGACGGTTGTCGGGAACACCCGGGAAGTGACCTGCATATGGCAGGGCCAGGACGCGGTGCTGTCCGGTGTCGGCGTCGGCCTGGGTACCGACGAGACGGCGGCCCTCACCGGCGCCGCCCGCGCCGGAATGCACCTCGGCCAGTAACCCACCGTCGGGCCAGGGGCGAACCACGGAGCGGCAGCCCTCAGAGCACCGGCAGGGCCGCCTCCGCGAACCCACGCCGATAGAGCGCCCGCAGCACCGCGGTACGGCCACTGCGCAGCCGGGCGATCTCAGTGCCGACCTCGATCACGAGATCCTGAGCCTCGATCGGCACCGGCCATGGCTCGTGATCCGTGCTGCGAGCAAGATCGTCGAGGTGGACCACCTGCTCGACGATCCGGGTCACGAGGTAGTCCGCGAGGCGCATCACCTTGCCCCCGGCCACCGCGAGCCGGTCGCCGGAATCCATCGAGCGCAGGATGGACTCGATGGTGCCCACGCGTTCATCGAGTCGTCGAACGAGCGCGTCGTGGCCCGCCGCGGCGACCGCGGCACCCCGATCGCGGATCGCCCGGTGAGCGTCCGGGTTCACCGTCCTCATCAAGGTGGTGAAATAGTCGGCCGCACTCTGGAAATCGACGGGACCCGACGGTTGACCGCCATCGAGGTAGTCGGCCACCACCCACACGGCACCGCGAGCCAGGTGGCCGGCCAGGCCGCTCACCAGCTGATCCTCCAGCACGGACGGACGGTCCCAAGCCTCGGCGACCGAGGGATCGGCGACCGCCCGGGCGACGGTTCGCGCACTCTCCACGAAAAGGGTGACCACATCGGAGGGCGGCGGCACCCACTGAGTCTCCCACCCCGCGACGCGGTGGCGATGAGTCACGGCCGTCCCGAACCTCCAGTCAAGGAGCAGCCGGGAGTTCCAGCGCCAACTGTGCGTCGCTCGGAGCCCCCACGGCGTCGGCCGCATCGGCAGTCTCTGTGTTCCGCCACCTGTGGCCGGCCGCCGGTCGTGGCCGACCTGTCGACCCCCTCGCCCGGTCGACCATCCGGTGGACCTTGTCGGAGAGGGCCCGCTGCTCGGCAGCGGGAAGGTACGCCCCCCGGTACCGCCGCCGGTAATCCGCCGCCAGGTCGGGCCGGGTGGTGGCCAACCGCCCGAGGAAGACATCCCGCACACCCGGTCGGAGATGCAGCGCCAGAGGCGTGACTGATACCGCGCCCGCATCGACACACGCCCGCACCGTCTCGGCGAGTTGGTCGTCCCCATCGGAGAGACCGGGCAGGATCGGGGCCATCAGCACGCCGCAGGGGATGCCGGCGTCGTTGAGCCGGCCGACGGCGTCGACCCGGCGGCCCGGGTGCGGGGTGCCGGGCTCGGTCAGGCGCCACACCTCGGGATCCACGGTCCCAATCGACAGGCTGACCCGCACGTCGGTGCGTTCCGCAGCGGCGCCCAGCACGTCGAGGTCGCGCAGGATCAACGTCGACTTGGTCAGGATGGAGAACGGGTTGGCCGCCTCCCCCAGCGCCTGGACCACGCCGCGGGTCAGGTGGTACTTGCCCTCACAGCGCTGGTAGGGGTCGGTGTTGGTACCCATGGCGATGCCGTGTCCCGCCCACCGCCGGCCGGCCAGCTCGGCTCGGAGGCGCTCCACGGCATTGATCTTGACCACGATCTTCCGGTCGAAGTCGTCGCCCGTATCCAGGCCCAGGTACTCGTGGGTGGGCCGGGCGAAGCAGTAGCTGCATGCGTGGCTGCACCCCCGATAGACGTTGATGGTGTACCGGAACGGCATACGCGACGCCGCCGGAACCTCGTTGATGATGGTGTGGGCGTTGACGTGCAGGAACTCCATCCCCCGGAACTCGCCGGTCCCGACGTGGCGTTCGGCCAGCTGGTCACCGTCGAACAGTGCCTCCTGCCCTCCGGGCGGGACCTCGTCGACCAGCTTCCACCGGAGCCGGCTGTCAGGCGCCTGCGACACGCGTCCACCTTACCCGAACATACGTTCGGGAACAACCGTTACATCAGCTCGCGGTGCGGCGAGTCCTTGACCTGGACCATCTCGCCGTCGAGGAGCATGTGGCGTATCTCTCGGAGGGCGGCCTTACGGCGGTCCTTGTCGAGACGGTCGATGAACAGCACGCCGTCCAGGTGGTCGGTCTCATGGGCCAGGCAGCGGGCCAGCCGCTCGGTCCCCTCGATCCGCACGGGTTCACCGTGGCAGTCGAAACCGGTCGCCACCACCCGCTCGGGCCGGCGCAGCGGGTAGGACAGTCCCGGGATAGACAGGCAGCCCTCTTCGTCCTCGATCTGCTCCTCGGCCTGCTCGACCAACACCGGGTTCACGATGTGCTGGATCGCCCCGGCCTGGGGGGATGCCGGGTCGATGACGCCATACACGAACACCCGCAGACCGACGCCGATCTGCGGTGCCGACAGCCCGACGCCGCCCGCGTCGGTGAGCGTCTCCCGCAGGTCCGCGACCAGCCCCCGGAGTGTCGAGTCGAAGTCGGCGACCGGCCGGGAGGTCTGCCGGAGGACGGGGTCACCGAAGGTTCGGATGCGTCGGACAGCCACCCGGGGAGTCTATGGCGACCTCCTCAGGACTGCCGGGCCCTATCGCCCGGACACGGTGGGGAAAATTCCTCCCGCCAGGCCCGTCAGCCGCATCGGGAGGCCTTTCCCACCCCTTTATCGACAAAGGCCGGCGACGTGACGTGGCGCGCTCCGCAGGTCAGACGTCATCGCGGATGATGCGCTACCGTGGTCGCCACGCGACCTGGGCCGGTCGTCGGGGGTTGAGATCACGAGGGGGCAGCGATGGGATCTGCAAGGCGGCGTGTCGTAGCTCTCGCTGTAGCCGGTTCGGTTCTGGCGGGCTGCAGCTCCAGCAGCACCACGGCCAATCCCCCGAGCACGACCAACCCCGCCAACAACGTGACCAAGGTGCTCTACGTGGCGCCGAGCGCGGCGGGGACGGCGCTCGGCAACGCCAACATCGCCCGGTTCCAGCGGCTCGTCGACGAGGGGCTCAACCAGGGACACCTTCAGGTGATGGACGAGGTGCTCTCGCCCACCGTGGTCGATCATCAGAACTACGGGCCCGGCTATCCGCCAAGTCGGGCCGGAGTCAAGGGCCTGACGGCCGCGCTGCGCACCGCCTTCCCGGACCTGCACGCGACTGCCTCCACCCTCGTGGCCACCAACGACGGCACACAGACGTTCGCCATCATCAAGACGACCGGCACCAACACCGGGCCGTTCCTCGGCGTGCCTCCCACCGGAAGGCAGATCAACCTCGACATCGAGGAATCGGCGCGGTGGCAGGACGGCAAGATGGTCGAGCACTGGGGTGTCGCCGACAACGTCGGGCTGCTGACCCAGATGGGCTTCTTCCCGCCCGACGCCTTTCCTTCGTACACGCCGACGGCGCTGGCCCCGAAGTTCCAGAGCCAGCTGGCGTCGCCCCGCCCGCTGCAACCGATCACCGCGCTGACCGTGGACGACCGGCTGGCGGCCATCCGCCACGTGGTCAACGACGGTGTCAACGGTGGAGACATGTACGCCAGCTCCGATGTGGCGGCCCCGGGTTACGTCGACCACGAGTATTACGGCAACGGCTTCCCTGACGGTGTCAGCCGGGCGGGGGACGCGCTGGCCGTGAACCAAACCGCGCTGCCGGACCTCCACACGTCCATACACATTCTGGCGCCGATCGGCGATGGTTCCATGGTCTTCGGCATCCTGGAGGCGAAAGGCACGAACACGGGCAAGTTCCTCGGCATCCCGCCGACCGGTCGTCCGGTCGACATTGACCTCTTCGAGTTCTACCGTTTCAACAGCGACGGCAAAATCGTCGAGCACAACGGCGTCGCCGACCTGCTCGGTCTGATCGGCGACCTGGGATTCGTGCCGCCCAACGCCTCGCCGGTGTACTCCAAGGACAAGGTCGACCAGCAGTTCCGGGCTGAGCTCGATCTCGGCTGAACCGCCTCACCCGGTCGCCCAGTAGCGTGGCCGCCGTGCCCATCGTCGCGTACCAGGGGGAATCAGGCGCCTACTCCGAACAGGCGTGCATCACGCTGTTCCCCGACCACGAGCACCAGCCGATCGTCTCCATCCGCCAGGTCTTCGAGGCGGTCGAGGTGGGCCGGGTGGACATGGGGCTGGTGCCCATGGACAACTCGCAGGCCGGCAGCATCAACGAGACCTATGACCTGTTCCTACGGCACGGGCTGCACCTGGTCGGTGAGGTGGCGGTCCCGGTCGACCACTGCCTCATGGGACTGCCGGGAGTCCTGCTCGACGAACTGACCGAAGTCCTGTCACACCCGCAGGCGCTGGCGCAGTGCGAGGAGTTCCTCAGTTCCCTCAGCGCGGTGGCCAAGGCCGACTACGACACGGCCGGCGCCGCCCGCCGCATTTCGGAACAGAAGCTGCGGCGCACGGCGGCGATAGCGTCGCGTCGGGCGGCCGATCTGTACGGGCTCACGGTGCTGGCCGAGCGCATACAGACCTATCCCGACAATTCGACCCGGTTCGGAGTGCTGTCGAAAGACCCCACACCACTCGGCGAGGCCGACAAGACGTCGATCGTGTTCGGGGTCGGGCACGTGCCCGGCTGCCTGTACCGCTGCATCGGCGCCTTCGCCCAGCGCCACCTCAACCTGCGCAAGCTCGAGTCGCGCCCCAAGGCCGGCCGGCCTTGGGAGTACATCTTCTACGCCGACGTGGAGGCTCCGGCCACCAGCCCGGCCATGGTCGACGCGCTGACGGAGTTGAGCCAGCACGCCACCTTCACCCGGGTGCTCGGGAGCTACGCGGCGGCCATCAGGAGCCGGTGAGCCAACAGATTCGGGACCCAACGACCGATCTGGCGTACGTCGTTCCTGAACGGGGAATGCCGGTGCGGATCGACGGGACGCCCGGCGGCTAATCGGTGTAGCGGTGGCGCCGGCCCCGCAGGGCGAAGCCAGCACCGATGAGACCGAGCAAGGCCAGAGCGCCTCCGCCGACCGCGAAAATCCACGGGGTGGCCCCGTACCCGGCATTGTGGACCGGCCCCAAGGCGATGGGCGACGCGGTACCGAACGGTGCGGTCGTAACCGTGGAGTTTCCTAGTCCGGTCGTCGCCAAGGTCGTCGTCGTCACTGTCGACGTGGTCGTGGTGGTGGTCGCGGTCGAGGTGGTCGTGGTCTTGGCGACCGTCGTGGTCGTGGTTGTCGTCGTTGGCGCCTTGCGGCCTTCGAGGAATTCGCTGGCGTACAGGACTCCGTTGCTACCTGCCACAACGGCCACGCCGGTAAGGGTGAACGCCGGGTCGAGCATGACGGCGTTGTGATCGGGCTGGACCTGCCACGCGTTGAAGATGGCGGCCACATTTCCTCCCGATGCCACGTTTTCGCCGACCTTGGACCAGCCCGCCGGGATCATCGACGCCACGTTGGCGTCGGCCAGCGCGCCTCGTGAAGCCATCTGCGCCGACCACTGCCGGGCCGCCGCCGTCAGGGTGGCGTCAGCGACAAGCGCGGGCCGGCCGGCGCTCGCCCGGGCGTCGTTGATCGTGGCCAGCAGATCAGACGAACTATCGGCGTGGGCCGCCGGCATCGAGATCACCAGTGTGAGCAGGCCGGCCATCGCGGTGGTTGCGGCTTTTGCGATGTGGAGCATTTTCCGGCTCATGATGCCTGCCTTCCCCTCAATATTCAGCGACGTTACCTACTCCAGTGCCCAGGTGTGTCGCATCCACTTCAGAGCTTCGCGCCGGCTGAGCGGAGAAAGAGTCCCTGAGTTGGTGGCCACGAACTCGGCGACGGCGGCCGCGTCGGACTTGGAATACTCGCGTAATGACCAGCCGATCGCCTTTCTGATGAAGAAATCGCGGTGGTCGGCGTGGCGGAGGCAATAGCGCCAGCACGTACCGGCCCAGGTAGTCGGTGGTGAAATATTGGAACTCCCGTTCGGGCATTTCCCAGCACGCGGCGGCAATATTGACCAGATCATCAGGACGCGGACGGGGAATGCCGGAGGCGACCGCGCTGATAGTGAACGCCGCAGCGGTGTGGGAAACCCGAGGAAGGCGAATTGGTGCCGCATATATGCGGTCACGGCCGGCGCCCGGGCCGGGTCGGCGGCACTCCTGTAGGCGTCGTCCAACCGGGCCAGTATCCGGCCGGCGAGCGGGTCCGAGCTGACGCCACCATGGACCATAATGCCCGGTGCCCGGGGCGCCCCGGGCAGCCATATTCTCGCATCGACCGCCGGCAGCCGTCCACGAAAGCGGCTCAGAGCCGTCAGAGCAGAAGGACCGAGTGAGCGCCCGCCCGTCGCCGTCCCTCGAGTCGGATCAACGTCACTACCCTCAGGACCGTGAGCGTGCCCACCACGGCGATCGAGGGCTGCCGGCAGGGCCATCGGACACTGCTGGCGGCTATCAGTCACCTCTCCGACGAGCAGTTGCGGGCCCCCAGCCGGCTACCGGACTGGACAGTGGGACACGTCCTGACCCACATCGCCCGCAACGCCGACAGCGTGGTCCGGCGACTCGAGGGCGCGGCCCGCGGCGAGATCGTCGATCAGTACGTGGGCGGCCGGGCGGGGCGGGGGGCCGAGATCGAGGCCGGGGCCGGGCGGAGCGCAGCGGCCGTCATCGCCGATGTCGCCCGGACCGCGGCCGAGGCCGAGCGGGCGGCCGCCTCGATGCCTCCGGACGCATGGGGCCACATGACCCGCTCGGTGACCGGCGAGGAGCTGCCGGCATGGACGGTCGTGCAGTCGCGCTGGCGGGAGGTCGAGATCCATCACGTCGACCTCGGACTGGGCTACACACCGCTCGACTGGCCACCCGAGCTGATCGAGACATCTCTCTCCGATGAGGTCGGCCGGCTGGCGCAGCGGGCCGATGGACGGCTGCTCTATGCGTGGATGATCGGGCGAGGCCCGGCACCGGAGCTGGGCGGGTGGCGGTAAGGCCTCGGCCCACTACGCAGACGGTTGCCGCGACAAGGCGTCGATCAGCGCCAGGCGCGTCGGGCGGTCCAGCCGACCGATCCGGACGTTCTCGTCAAGGCCCAGGTGCTCGAGCGCCTTCCGGGCCGCCACCTTGCCGACGCCGGGGAGGGCCTGAAGGAGGAACACCGCCTTGATGGGTCCCACCCGATCATCGTCGCCGTCGAGCTCGAACAACTCGGCCAGGTCGATCACGCCGAGCTCCAACTGGGTGATGATCTGGACCCGGAACTGGCGGGCGTGTTCGGCTTGGGCGAAAGTCAGCACCGCCTCGATGTCGTCGTCGTCGAATGGCCGGCCGCTCACCCGGCCAAAGGTACCGGCGGCTGGACCACCGGTCAGCAAATAACCTGAAGAGATGATCTCGGTCCGTGCCGCCACCGTGGCCGACCTGCCGCGGGTGGCGGCCCTCGCCGCCCTCGGCATCGAGGAGCTCCAGGTCATGCGGGGGGGAGAAGTCTGGGCCGCCCGCAGCGCCCGCCCGCAACCGGTCGACACGTCGCTCGAGGCCGCCATCCGGGATCCGTCCGTGCTGGTCCTGGTCGGCGAGATCAGCGGCACGGTCGTGGGCTACAGCGTCACGAGGGTCGAGACCCTCCAGGACGGCTCCCGCCTCGGCGTCATCGACGACATCTACGTCCACCCCGAGGGGCGGGCGGTGGCGGTCGGGGAGGCCATGGCCGATCGCATCGTGGCGTGGTGCACCGAACAGGGCTGTCGAGGCATCGACAGCCTGGCGCTGCCGGGTAACCGGGAGACCAAGAACTTCTTCGAGACCTTCGGGTTCAAGGCCCGGGCGATCATCGTGCACCGCCCGCTGGCCCCGACGACGTCGGCCACTGAGGCCGCGCCAGCCGCGGGCGCCGGCCCCGTGAGCTGACCGCCCACGCTCCGTTTCGCCGCGCACCGCCCGGGGTAATGACGCCCCGTGGTCCGGCCGGAGGGGAGTCGATGAGACGAAGGCTCGTCGTGACGGGGATCGCCGTGGTCGCCGCCGCCCTGGCCGGGGCGTGTTCGTCTGCCGGGAGCAAGGCGGCCCAGGACGTGACGGTGACCACCTGTACCGCTGACCCGGCCGGGGGCAAGCCGAAAGTGAGCGGTCAGATCCACAACAACAGCAGCAAGGCCAGCACCTACATCATCCACGTCAGGTTCGTCGACCCGTCCGGCAACCAGGTCGGCGACGGCGTGGCAACGGTCGGCCGGGTCGAGACGGGCGGCACGGCCACGTGGACCGCCACCGGGACCCAATCGGCGCACGGCCCGCTGACCTGCCCGTTGTCCGGGGTGACGCGAACCGTCGCACCCTGAGTTGAGCAAACGCCAAACCCCCGCCACCAGGCGCCGGCGGCCATGATGTTCGCGATGAACGAGCTACGGGCTGCCCTGCTGCGCACCGCCCAGGTCATCGCCGACTACCGCGAGTCCCTTCCGGACATGCCCGTCCTTCCATCGGTCGGGCCCGAAGAGGTGTGGGACATGCTGGGCGGCCCGCTGCCGGAAGACCCCACCCCGCCGGGCCAGGTCCTGGAGGTACTGGTCCACGGGGCCGGGTCGGCGACGGTCGCCAGCGCCGGGCCCCGCTACTTCGGCTTCGTGATCGGGGGGTCGTTGACCGCCGCCACCTGTGCCGACCTGCTGGCGACGGGATGGGACCAGGACGCGTTCAATGCCTCGACCGCACCGGCACCGTCGGTCGTCGAGGAGATCGCCGGCGGCTGGTTGAAGGAGCTCCTCGGGCTGCCCCCTGGGGCTTCGTTCGGCTTCGTCACCGGTGGCCAGGGGGCCAACACGGTGGGCCTGGCCGCCGCCCGCCATCACGTCCTGGCCGCCGCCGGGTGGGACGTCGAGCGTGACGGGCTGAGCGGCGCGCCGGCGGTCCGGGTCGTCGCCGGCGCCGAACGGCACGCCACCATCGACCGGTCGCTGCGGTTCCTCGGGTTGGGGGCCGCAGTCGTCGAGCCCGTTGCGGCCGGACCGAACGGCGCCATCGACCTCGACCGGTTGGCCGAGGTGCTCGACCTGGGCGGCCCGGGCCGCCGGCCCACGATCGTCTGCCTGCAAGCCGGCAATGTCAACACCGGCGCGTGCGACGCCCTGGGTCCGGCATGCCGGCTGGCTCACGACCACGACGCCTGGGTCCACGTGGACGGCGCATTCGGGCTCTGGGCGGCCGCCAACCCGGCCACCCGCCACTTGGTCGCCGGGATCGAGTTGGCGGACTCGTGGGCGACCGACGGGCACAAGTGGCTCAACATCCCATACGATTCGGGCTTCGCATTCTGCGCCCATCCCGAGGCCCACCTGGCGGCCATGTCCTTTACCGCCGCCTACCTGACCGGCCACGGCGCCGGCCCGGTACGGGCCCCGTCGGACTTCGTGCCCGAGTCCTCCCGGCGGGCCCGGGGGTACGCAACCTGGGCCGCGCTGCAGGAGCTCGGCCGCCACGGCGTCGCCGACCTGGTCGAGCGCGGCTGCCGGCTGGCTCGACGTTTCGCCGCCGCCCTCCACGCCGCCGAGGGCGTGGAGGTGGTCAACGACGTGGTCCTCAACCAGGTCCTGGTCCGCTTCGGGGACGACGCCCGGACCGAGCGGGTCATCGAGGGGGTCCAGCGGGACGGAACCTGCTGGATGGGCGGGACGGTCTGGCACGGCATGCGCCTCATGCGGATCTCGGTGTGCAACTGGTCCACCACCACCGACGACGTCGACCGCTCGGTCGCCGCCATCCTCAGGGTGGCCGGCGGCGCCTGACGCCGGCCGGCGGCTCGGGGGTAGGGGCTCGCACCGCCTGCGACGGCACGTCGCTCCGCCGGCGTGCGTATCCTGGTCAATGTTGTACGAGGACTCGCCGGCCGGGACTGAGCAGACACCGAGGACGCCGTGATCGATGCGATCCTGGCGGCGGCCCAACCGCTGTCTCGGCGCGCCCTGTCGGGCGGTTCGGTGGTGGCCGTGCTGGCCGCCATCAGCGTCGTGGCGGTGGTCCTGGTGTTCGCTCTCTCGTTCGCCATGTACGTCCGAAACCGGCGCTAGAGAGCACCTCAGATCGGGCGGCGGCCGTTTTCATGAGGCCACGGGAGTGCTAGCGTTTCGCCACCGCCTCGGGACTCCAATCCGGGCGGAGAAACCGGCTTCCTTCCCCGGGGCGGGCGTATGGGAACCCCCCGACAGTGGGGTTCTTTCCGTCACCCTCGGCCGGGTTCTCCACAATCTGTGGACAGTGCTGTGGACAGTTCGGGGCTAGGGGAGGCGCGGCACACTCGTGATGGATCCAGGCCAGCTTTGGAAGTCGTGTAGCGAGCAATTGCGGGTCGTGGTGTCAGAGGCGGCGTGGCTGTCCTGCTTTGCCGCCGTCACCGCCTCCCGGGTGGAGGGCAACCTCCTCGTGCTGGCCACACCGAGCTCGCAGGTCCGGGAGCGCCTCGAGGGCCGCTACCGGGAGATGATCGAGGACGTAGTCCGCGACGTGGCGGGCCAACCCATGGGGGTCGAGCTCCTGGTGCTGCCGACCGAGGCCAGCGAGGAGTCCAACGGCGTCCATCCCGCCGAGGGCTCCCGTCATCCCGACGCCGATCGCCGCCAGCCCACTCCAGCCGCCCAGTCGGCCCGAGCCGCCCCGGCACCCGCCGGAACCTTCCAGGCCAATACCGACGGCACCATCCGGCCACCCGAGGCTCGGCTCAACCCCCGTTACACCTTCGAGGCCTTCGTCATCGGGGCGTCCAATCGCTTCGCCCACGCCGCGGCGCAGAGCGTGGCCGAGACGCCCGCCAGTTCGTACAATCCGCTGTTCATCCACGGTGATTCCGGGCTGGGCAAGACCCACCTGCTGCACGCCATCGGCCACTATGTGCGGGAGAACTTCGCGTCGCTCCATGTCCGGTATGTGTCGACCGAGACGTTCCTGAACGAGTTCGTCGACAGCATCCGGACCAATACCGGGTCGAGCTTCAAACGGAGGTACCGGGCCTGCGATGTCCTGCTGGTTGACGACATCCAGTTCGTGGAGAACAAGGAAGGACTGCAGGAAGAGTTCTTCCACACCTTCAACTCCCTCCATGAGGCCAACAAGCAAATCGTCCTGACGTCGGACCGACACCCAAGGTCGATCGCCACCCTGGAGGACCGGCTGCGCAGCCGTTTCGAGTGGGGATTGATCACCGACGTGCAGCCACCGGAGCTCGAGACCCGGCTGGCCATTCTCCGCAAGAAGGCGGAGAGCGAGCGGACCCATATACCCGACGAGGTGCTCGAGTTGATCGCCACCAACGTCAAGGACAACATCCGCGAGCTGGAGGGTGCCCTCATCCGGGTGGCCGCCTTTGCCAGCCTCAACCGGGAATCATTGACCCTGGGGCTGGCCGAGACGGTGCTGTCCGACATCCTGGCTGCCGGCAAACCGCGGCAGATCACACCCAAGGTCATCCTCGAGGCCACCGCCTCCACATTTGGCTTCACCATCGACGAGCTCCGGGGCACCAGCCGGCGGCGCCCGCTGGTCAATGCCCGCCAGATCGGCATGTACGTGTTCCGCGAGTTGACCGACTTCAGCTACCCGGCCATCGCCCGCGAGTTCGGCGGTCGGGACCACACCACCGTGATCCACGCCGTCGAGAAGATCTCCCGGCTCATGAAAGAACGCCGGCAGGTCTACGACCAGGCCACCGCCCTGATTCACCGCATCAAGAGCGGTGGCTAGAGCGGTGGCTAGCGTGTGGGTGAGGATGTGTCGGGGTCTTGTGATTTCGGTGGATCCGGTGTCGGTTGTCCACCGGACGTCCACGTTACGGTCACAGCCCTGTGAGATCCTGGGGACAACCTGGACCTGCCGGCACCCCTTCTGACCAGCCCCGATGCGACCTTGTCCACACTTCACAGGACCTACTACCGCTGTTCACTAAATTGAATTACAAGACTAAGAAAGGAAGCCGGTGAAGTTTCGCTGCGAGCGCGATGTGCTGCTGGAAGCTCTGACGACCGCCGGGCGAGCCGTGGCCAGCCGAGGCGGGGCGCTGCCGGTGCTGACCGGTGTCCGGCTCGAGACCAACGGCGACGAGTTGCACGTCGCCGGCACCGACCTCGACCTGACCATCCAGGTCACCACCGGTGTCAACGGTGGCGGCAACGGTGTGACGGTGGCGCCCGGCCGGCTTCTCACCGACATAATCCGGGCCCTGGATCCGGGCGCGGTCACCGTCGACGCCGATGACGACGACGAGCTTCGCATCGTCTCGGGTCGCTCCCAGTTCGCGGTCCGCACCCATCCGGCCGGGGACTTTCCCCGCCTGCCGGTCGTCACCGGCGACGCAGTCCAGTTGCCGGCCACCGGTCTGGCCGAGGCCCTGCGCCAGGTGGTGCGGGCTGCCTCGAGCGAGGACTCCCGCCCCATCCTGACCGGCGTGCTGCTGGCGGCCGAGCAGGGCGGCCTCCGGCTGGTGGCCACCGATTCCTACCGGCTGGCGGTCCGCGACCTGCCCGGCGTCGGTGTGCTCCGGGGCGACCAGCACGTGCTGGTCCCGTCCCGGGCGCTGGCCGAGCTGCAGCGCCTGCTCAGCTCGGCTCCCCCTGCCCCAGAGGCTCCGGCGGACGGCGACGTTCCGGGCCCCGACGGTTCGGCCGCCACGCTGCGCCTGGGCGATCATGACGCCACCTTCGAGCTGGGGCCGGTGCGGCTCACCACCCGGCTGATCGAGGGCGATTTCCCCAACTATCGCCAGCTCATCCCGGCCAACTACCCCAACAGCCTCATCGTCGGCCGCGACGCCCTGCTCGACGCCGTCCGCCGGGTCAAGCTGCTGGTCCGGGACCCCACCACGCCCGTGCGTATCGCCCTGCGCTCCGACGGGATCGAGCTCACGGTGATCACCCAGGACTGGGGCCAGGCGACCGAGGACGTGGACGCCAAGTACGAGGGGGCGGAGATGGTGGTGGCGTTCAACCCGGCCTACCTGATCGACGGGGTGGAGGCGATCACCAGCGACGACGTGCAGCTGGAGACACTCGACGCTCTCAAGCCGGCAACACTCAAGCCCACCGAGGGATCCGACTACCTCTACCTGCTGATGCCCGTACGGGTGTCCTGAGCCAACCTCCGCGGTGCATCTCGACCACCTGTGGATCACCGACTTCCGCAGCTATACCTCGGCTGAGCTGCACCCGGCGCCCGCGGGTCTGACCGTCATCGTCGGCAACAACGGCGAGGGGAAGACGAACCTGCTGGAGGCGGTGGGGTACCTGGCCACCCTCCGGTCTTTCCGGGGGTCGCCGCCCGACGCCCTGGTGCGGTCGGGCGCCGAGCAGGCCATCGTGCGGGCCGAGGCCGACCGGGGCGGCGCCGGCGGGGATGGGGCCAACCGCCGGCTGCTCATCGAGGCCGAGCTGCGCCCCACGGGCCGGGACCGTGTCCAGGTCAACCGGCAACCGCTGCGCCGCACCCGTGACCTGCTCGGCGCCCTCCAGGTGACAGTGTTCGCGCCCGACGACCTGGCGCTCATCAAGGCCGGACCCCAGGGCCGGCGGGAGTACCTCGATGACCTGTTGGTCGCCCTCCACCCGCGCCACGACGTGCTACGCAGCGACCTGGACCGCATCCTGCGCCAGCGCAACGCCCTCCTGAAGCAGGCCGGCGGCAACCCCCGGCCGCCCGCCGACATCGTTACCACCCTCGACGTGTGGGACCGCAAGCTGGACGAGACGGGCACCGCGCTGGCCAAGGCGCGGGCGGGGCTGGTCGACACCCTGGGCCCGGCGGTGGCCGGCGTGTACCAGCGGCTGGCTCTCCTTGCCGCCGATGTGGTCCTCACCTACCAACGCAGCTGGGTCGGTGCGCTGGGCGACGCCCTGTTGGCCGCCCGCACCGACGACCTCCGCCGGGGGGTGACGACCGTCGGGCCGCAACGCGACGACCTCTCGGTGATGCTCGCCGGCATGCCGTCCCGCACCCACGCCTCCCAAGGCGAGCAACGCTCGTTGGCCCTGTCGCTGCGTCTCGCCGGCCATCAGGCCGTGACCGAGGAACTCGGCAGCCCGCCCGTCCTGCTGCTCGACGACGTGTTCTCCGAGCTCGACGGGGAGCGATCGACGGCCCTGCTCGAGTCACTGCCTGCCGGCCAGGCGCTGGTCACCACGGCCGGCCGGCTTCCCGATCCGGCTCACCCGGCGCTGGTCGTGCGGGTGGAGGGTGGAAAGATCCTCCCGTGAGTTCGTCCCGGATCCGGCTGGTCTGGGGGGGCGGGCGATGCCGGGCGGTGGCGAGCGCCCATCCGGTCGGGCCCGCCGGTCTCATGGGCCGAGGAGGCGGCGCGCCAAACCGCTGCCCCGGTCTCATGGGCCGAGGAGGCGGCGGCTGGCCGCGCGCCAAACCGCTGCCCCGGTCTCATGGGCCGAGGAGGTGGCGCGCCAAACCGCCCGCCGGCTGTCACTTTGGCGCGCCGGTTGGCGGCCGGTCAGCGGGCTCGGAGCAGGTGGCGCGCCAATCGGCTTGCCGGCTGTCACTTTGGCGCGCCAGCTCGGACGATCGTGGCCGACGAGGACGGGGGGCCTGCCCGGTGAGCCCCTGGCGTCCGCTGCCAGGGGAGTCGCCCCCACCCGACCCCCGCCCGGTGGCGGATTCACTCCCCGGGTGGGCCCGCCGGCTCGGCGCCCCGCCGCCCGAGGTCCTGACGACCGTTTTCGCCCGCTGGGAGCAGATCGTGGGCCCGGCCATCGCCGCCCACGCCTGGCCGCTGACCCTTTCCCGGGGGGTGCTGAAGATCGGTGTGGACCAGCCGGCATGGGCCACCCAGCTCCGTTTTCTCGGTGCCGACCTGCTCGAGAAACTGACGGTGGCCGCCGGCGAAGCCGCCATTGAGCGGGTCGAGATAAAGGTCGTCGGAACCCGCTCCGAATAGCCGGATGACACCCCCTATCTGGTAAACTACACCAATCGCGTTTCTTGGCCCTGAGCAGCACTTTTGTGGCCGAGACGCCCTAATCCCCGAGGTCTGAAGAGGTCGCGCCCATGGCCATACAAACGAGGTCTGGAGAGGAGGTGCCCCGGTCGGTGGCAGGGTCCTACAACGCCAGTGACATGTCGGTCCTCGAGGGCCTTGAGCCGGTCCGTAAACGGCCCGGCATGTACATCGGTTCGACTGGTCTGACCGGTCTGCACCACCTGGTCTGGGAGGTGGTGGACAACTCGGTGGACGAGGCCATGGCCGGCTACTGCACCCGTATCTACGTCACCCTGCTGGCCGACGGCGGTGTCCGCGTGTCCGACAACGGTCGCGGCATCCCGACTGATATCAACCCCCAGTTGAAGCTCTCCGGCGTCGAGATCGCCTTGACCAAGCTGCACGGCGGCGGCAAGTTCGGAGGTCAGGGCTACAAGGTCTCGGGTGGTCTGCACGGCGTCGGGGTGTCGGTGGTCAACGCCCTGTCGTCGCGGCTGGTGGTCGAGGTGGACCGCGACGGCCAGCGGTATCACATGGAGTTCGCCAACGGGGGCAAGGTCTCCAGCAAGCTGGCGGTGACCGGGCCGTCGCCCCGCGGCCGCGGGGGCACGATCGTCAGCTTCTGGCCCGACAGCAAGGTCTTCGAGGACACTCAGTTCGGTTCCCAGATCATCGTGGAACGGTTGCAGATGTATGCGTTCCTGAACGCCGGCCTCGAGATCCGCTTCCGTGACGAGCGGGAGGGCCATGACCATCAGACGGTCGTCTATCAGTACGCCGGCGGCATCATCGACTTCGTCGGCCATCTCAACGCGTCCAAAGAGGCCCTGTTCAAGAAGGTGGCCTTCTTCAGGGCGGCCGAGAACGACGGCGAGGTCGAGGTGGCCCTCCAGTGGAACACCGGGTACTACGAGGGCATCCACAGCTTCGCCAACGGCATCTCGACCAAAGAGGGCGGGATGCACGAAGAGGGTTTCAAGAAGGCGTTGACCTCGGTCGTCAACAAGTACGCCCGGGCCAAGGGCCAGCTCAAGGAGAAGGAGGACAACCTTCTCGGGGAGGACATCCGGGAGGGCCTGACCGCCATCGTCTCCGTCAAGCTCCGCGACCCGCAGTTCGAGGGCCAGACCAAAGCCAAGCTGGGCAACGTGCCGATGCGGTCGCTGGTCGAGCGGGCCACCAACGAGAAGCTGGCCGAATGGCTAGAAGAGCACCCGAGCGAAGGGCGCCAGATCATCGCCAAATCGGTCGCCGCGGCCCGAGCCCGGGTCGCCGCCCGGTCGGCCCGCGACGCCACCCGGCGCAAGTCGGCCCTCGAGGGGGCCGGGCTTCCGGGCAAGCTCACCGACTGCCGGACCAAGAACGCCCGGGAGGCCGAGCTGTTCATCGTGGAGGGCGACTCGGCCGGCGGCTCGGCGATCCGGGCCCGCAATCCCGAATACCAGGCCATCCTCCCGATCCGGGGCAAGATCCTCAACGTCGAACGGGCCCGGATCGACCGGATGCTCAAGAACAACGAGATCCAGGCCCTGATCGCCGCCATCGGGGCGGGATTGGGTGACGAGTTCGACGTCAGCAAGGCGCGCTACGGCAAGGTCATCATCCTGGCCGACGCCGATGTCGACGGCAGCCACATCCGGACCTTGTTGCTGACCTTCTTCTTTCGACAGATGCGCCCGCTCATCGAGGGCGGCCACGTCTTCGCCGCCCAGCCGCCATTGTTCTCCACCGCAGTCGGCAAGGAGAAGGTCTACCTCAAGGACGAGGTGGCCCGGCAGCGGTTCCTGGAGGAGCACCCCAACCACAAGAACGAGTTCAACCGCCTGAAGGGCCTGGGAGAGATGGACTGGAACGAGCTGGGTGAGACCACCATGAGCCGGGCCCATCGGACCCTTCTGCGCATCGACGTGGAACAGGCGGCCATCGCCGACGAGGTGTGCAGCATCTTGATGGGCGATGACGTCGAGCTGCGCAAGCACTTCATTGTCACCAATGCCAACGACGTCAGGTTCCTCGACATCTGATGAGCGACACCCTTCCCCCCCAGCCACCCGACGGCGACGGGCCGGGCGGACCGGAGACCACCTACGGGCTCATCGAGCCCATCGAGATCCAGGCCGAGATGGAGCGCTCCTTCCTGGAGTACGCCATGTCGGTCATCATCTCGCGGGCCCTGCCCGACGCCCGTGACGGGCTCAAGCCGGTCCACCGCCGGATCCTCTACGACATGCACGTTCAGGGTTACCGGCCCGACCGCACCCACGTGAAGTGCGCCAAGGTGACCGGCGACACCATGAGCCGGTTCCACCCTCACGACAGCCGCGCCATCTACGACGCCCTCGTTCGCATGGCCCAGCCGTTCAGCCTTCGCGACCCGCTCATCGACTTTCACGGCAACTATGGCTCGCCCGACTACCCGGCCGCCGCCGAGCGCTACACCGAGTGCCGGTTGTCGCCACTGGCCATGCACATGCTCGAGGGCATCGACGAGGACACCGTCGACATGGGCCGCAACTACACCAACGAGGAAGACGAGCCGACGGTCCTGCCCTCGCGCTTCCCGAACCTGTTGGTCAACGGCTCCCAAGGCATTGCCGTGGGCATGGCCACCAACATCCCGCCCCACAATCTCGGTGAGGTGGTCGACGCAGTACTCCACCTGATCGACCATCCAGACGCCATCCCCGACGACTTGATGCACTTCGTGAAGGGCCCCGACTTTCCCACCGGTGCCTTCATCCTGGGTCGAGCCGGGATGATGGACGCCTACCGGACGGGCAGGGGCTCGATCAAGATGCGGGCCAGGGCCGAGATCGTGGAGGTCAAGGGCGGTGAGCAGATCGTCGTCACCGAGCTCCCGTACCAGGTCGGGGTCAAGAGTGTCCTGGAGAAGATCGCCGAGTTGGTCAACAGCCACGAGATCGACGGGATCCGTAGCCTCGACGACCTTTCGGCGGGCATCGACACCAGGATCGTCATCGGATTGAAGCGTGACGCCAACGCCAACGTGGTGCTGAACAACCTGTACAAGCAGACCCCGATGCAGACCAGCTTCGGGGTCAACATGGTCGCCTTGGTCGACGGAGTGCCCCGGACCCTGAATCTGGTGCAGGCGCTTCAGGCCTACATCGAGCACCAGGTCGATGTGATCCGCCGGCGTTCGGAGTTCCGCCTGGCCAAGGCCCGGGCCCGGGCCCACATCGTCGAGGGGCTGCTCAAGGCGCTCGACATGATCGACGCCATCAT
Organism: uncultured Actinomycetota bacterium; assembly: GCA_963792645.1. Classification (GTDB taxonomy): domain Bacteria; phylum Actinomycetota; class Acidimicrobiia; order Acidimicrobiales; family Palsa-688; genus CAWBWS01. The sequence continues at coordinate 9,441 of CAWBWS010000004.1, read as the reverse complement.
CGCCGCCATTCGGGCCTCGGACGACAAGGCGGCGGCTCGGGTGGCATTGATGGCCGCACCGTTCGAGTTCAGCGAAACTCAGGCCGAGCACATCCTTGACATGGCTCTCAGCCGGCTGACCCGGTTGGGCCGAGCCGATCTCGAAACCGAGATGGCCAAGCTCCGGGAGACCATCGCCGAACTGGAGGCCATCCTGGCCGACGAGGGCCGGCTCCGGGGCGTAATCAAGGATGAGCTGGCGGCCATCCGGGCCAGGTTCGTCACCCCCCGCCGGGCCCAGGTCACCTACGACGATGGCGACATGAGCGCCGAGGACCTCATCGATGATGAGGATCTCGTGGTCACCATGACCCGGGCCGGCTACATCAAGGCTGTCCCGGCGGGTGCGTTCCGGACCCAGGGCCGAGGTGGGCGGGGGGTCCGAGGTGCCAACCTCAAGGAGGAGGATCTGGTCAGCCAGGTCATCCACACCACCGCCCACACCTACCTGCTGTTCTTCTCCAACAAGGGCAAGGTGTACCGGCTGCGGGCCTACGAGGTGCCCATGAAGGAGCGCACGGCAAGGGGCACGGCGCTGGTCAACCTGCTCCCCCTCGAACCCGGTGAGCGCATCCAGGCTCTGATCGACACCCGCGACTTCCCGCCCGACCGCTACCTCTTCTTCGCCACCCGGGCCGGCCAGGTCAAGAAGACCAACTTCGCCGAATACGACAAGTCCCGCCGCGAGGGTTTCATCGCCATCAACCTGCGGGACGGCGACGAACTGGTCAGCGTCATCCAGACCTCAGGCAACGACGACATCTTCATGGTGTCCCGGCTCGGCATGACGATCCGCTTCACCGAGGACGACGTACGCCCCATGGGCCGCGATGCGGCCGGGGTGCGAGGCATGCTACTCAGGGACGGCGACGCCGTAGTGTCGGTCGACCCCGCCCGCGACGACGCCAGCATCCTGATCGTCACGGATAACGGATTCGGCAAGCGAACCCAACTGCACCATTTCAACCGGCAGAATCGCGGCGGCATGGGCGTCCGGGGCATCCGGATCACCGCCCAGCGAGGAAAAGTGGTGGAAGCCTTCATGGTCGGTTTGGAAGATGAGATCCTGGTTATCTCCTCATCGGGGGTGATGGCCCGGATGGCCGTGCGTCAGATCGCCAGTCAAGGTCGAGACGCCACGGGTGTCCGGATCGTCAGCCTCGACGCCGGCCAAGCGGTGACCTCGGTCGCGCCTGTCCTGGCCGAGGAGACCGGCTAGTGGCCTCGCGGCCCGAGACGCCGGGGACCAACCCGGCCGGGCCGCCACTGGCGCCGGTCCTCCCAGGCGTCGCCCCGCCGCTGGCCCGACAGGCCGCGACCACATCTCCCCAGCCCATCCCCTCCGGTCCTCCCGGCTCCCCGGGATCCGGGTCGCCCCGGCCGTCCGGGCCCCCTAGGCGCCCCGGCTCGGTCCCACCCCGTCCGGCTCGGGCCCGCCAGGGCGATTCGCCCCGGCCCGGGCGCACGTCGTCCCGACCCGGTCTGCCGCCGCCACCGGTACCGCTCGGCCCGCCCCCCCGGCGCCAGGCCGCCCGACCCCGGGTCGTCCAGGGGCGCCGGACCCGACGGGTGGTGCGGCGGATCGACGTGTGGACGGTGTTGAAGCTCTCGTTTCTGTTCTACCTCTGCGTGTTGCTGGTGGTGCTGATCGCCGGCATCGTGCTGTGGAACATCGCATCGGCCTTCAATGTGATCGCCAGCGTGCAGAAGTTCGTCCGCTCGCTGTTCGATCTGCAAACGTTCGTGCTGCGCCCCATGGTGGTGCTGGAGGCCGGCGCCGCCGGCGGGGCGGTGCTGGCCCTTCTCGGCACCGGGGCCAACGTGCTGGCCGCCGTGCTCTACAACCTGATCAGCGACGTGGTCGGGGGGGTGCAGCTCATCGTGCTCGAAGAAGCCGAGCCGGTCGCACCAGGGAACAAGGCGCCGTAGCGGCGGGTATGCTCCAAGCCCCCGGGCCGGATCGGGGCCGACAACGGGGCTATAGCTCAGCTGGTTAGAGCGCAGCACTGATAATGCTGAGGTCGATGGTTCGAGTCCATCTAGCCCCACTGCCTCAAAGCGCAAAAGTGCAGGTCAGGCGGGGTGCGAGCGTTTCGGGAAGTTACCGCTTCTATCCGGATCTGACCGCCGCGTGCCCGTGCTACGGGCACGCAGCGGGCACGGCCAGTCTCGACCGGGGCGGACATCTGCGGTATTCCTTGCGACGGGTCACACCCGGGTGCGTACCTTGTCACCTGCAGGCCAGTTCACGAGAGGAGGTGTACGTGACCGAGACGACAGTGATACGGGATGGGGTCGACCATCGCTTTGACTTGGCGCTGTATACGCTCGCCGAGGCGGCGCGGGCGCTCGATGTTCCTGCGTCCACGTTCGCAGCGTGGGCCAAGGGCTATCTTCGACGTCCCCCCGGCGGTCCACCGGTAGCGGGTGAACCCGTCGTCACATCCCTCAACGCGCCGCCCGGAAAGCCGTCGGTCCCGTTCGTCGGATTGGCCGAGGGGGTCGTCCTGGCGGCTGTACGCCGGTCGGGGGTGCCGCTTCAGCGAATCCGCCCGGCGCTGGAGGTACTGGCGCGAGAAATCGGGGTGGCCCATGCGCTGGCGGCGAAGGCGCTGTACACCGACGGCGCCGAGGTTCTGTTCGACTACGCCCAGCACGCCCCCCATGACGAGGCCGAAGCGGCTGGAGGGTTGGTGGTCGTCCGCAGCGGTCAACGGGTCTTCAAGCCGGTGATCGACGACTACCTGCGTCGAATCGAGTACGGGCCCGACGGATACGCCCAGCTCATCCGATTGCCGGCGTATGAGCGGGCGAACGTTCTTGCCGATCCGACCCGGTCGTTCGGTCAGCCGATCTTCGCTCGCGGCGGCGGGCGGGTGAGCGATGTCCTCGACCGCTTCTGGGCCGGCGACGACATTCATACCCTGACCCAGGAATTCGGGGTGCCAGCCGAGGAGATCGAGGACGTGCTGCGTGCCGCATCCCGCTGGGCTGCCTGACGTCTTCGTCGACCGCAGCCTGGGGCGCATTCAAGTTCCGGCGCTCCTGCGAGCGAGCGGCCTCCGGCTCGTCACTCTCGCTGAGCGCTATGGGATCCCGGCGGACGAGGGGATCCCGGATGCGCGATGGTTGGCCGACGCGGGCGAGCGAGGCGAGGTGGTCTTCATGAAAGACGCTCGGGTGCGCTACAACGCCGCCGAGAAGCTGGCGATTGTCGGCCACGTCGTCCGCTGCTTCTGCCTCTCACGCCAGGACCTTGCCGCCGAGTTGATGGCGAATCGGTTCTTGACCAATCCGAGCCGGATCGAATCTGCCTGCGTCGACACCGGTCCATTCATGTACGCGGTGCACGAGAATCGGATTGAGCAGCTGAACATCGGGTGAGGGGGACGTCCGAAGCTCAGAGACCGATGTCGACGCTCCCTTCGAGATGCTTGCCGATCGAGGGGCGTTGGCTGGTGCTTGTCGGACTGTCCCGGCGCCCTTGAACCGTCTGCTCCGGTTGCTGGCCCTCGGGCGCCCCAAGGTCGATCTTGCGGAGTTCGGCGTTGAGGCGGTCGATACGCTTCCCTGCTTCAGGGTGATTTTCGAGCCAATCCCGGCGGGCCTCCCGGGCGGACACGAGGGTGTCCCGGCTGACACCCAGTCCGCGCAGGGTCTCGTTCAGTTCGGCGACGTGTGGCCCGGCGACCTGGTCGAAAACCAGTTGGGCGGTGGCTTCTCGTTCCGCCCAGTGTCGGGCGTCTCGTCCCCAGGTGCGACGCATCTGCCGGCTCATGCCCGGGGCGCCGCTGAAACCCTCAGCTTGTCGGCGCTTGGTTTGGGCATCGCGGAGCTGTCGGGCGGCGGTGCAGGCGGGAGTGCCGGTCCACTGACCGTCTCCCGTGCTGAGGTCGGTGCGGGCTTTGCGGGCGTCGGCGAACTTGTGCTCGACGCAGGCCAGGTCGCCCGTCGGGTCAGGTGGGATGGCCGCCGCGACGGCCGCCCGCTCAGCTATCAGGCGAGCCCTACGGAGGCCTGTCCGTATTGGGGCGGGCGCCCCGGCGTCGGCTTCGACGGCGAGCGGGTCGGAGGCGGGGGTACCGGCGTCGATAGCCCAGATGGCCCGCCGTTCGTCTGACCAGTCCCGGATCAGATCCTCGGCGGCCTGGTCGACGTTGTCGGCGACGATGTAAACGCTCGACCTTTGGCGGGCCCGGCTCATAGCCACGTAGGCGAGTTCGCGGCCGCCGCCATCGTCGAGGCGGTGGGCGGTGTCGACCGTCGATCCTTGGGAACGGTGCACGGTCACCGCGTACCCGTGGGAGAGCCGCTCTGCGCCGGTGTCCTCCGTCCCGAACCGCTGAACGCGTCCGTCGTCCATCCGGGCGAATAGGGTGCCCGCCGTCGGGTCGACGCCTGTGACGGTGCCCCGTTCGCTGGTCACCAGCTCGCCCCGGGCGCCGGGAGCGAGGGTCACGATCCAGTCGCCGGCACGGTACGTCTGGCCGCCGGGCGCCACCAGGGCCGGGCCGGTCAGGCGGCTGGTGGCGGCCATCCAGGTTCGGGCCCGTGTGTTGAGCTCGGCCACGCTGGCTTTCCGCCAGGCCAGCATCGAGGCGTCCAGCCCGGCGGTCACATCGTCCGACCAGCCAGCGACCACGGCGTCGAGTGCCTGGTCTCGATCGGAGCGGGACACGATCCGGCCATTGGACGCGTACCAGCCAACGGCCCGCCCGACGTCGCCGGCGCGGAGGTCGGCCAGGGCGGCCCGCTCGGCCGGGTCGGCCTGGCGAACGTTGTCGGTCAGGCGGTGAACGGCGCCAGGGTGGCGGTCGAGAAGTGCCCGAATGGCGCCACCCGGGCCGACGGCGCCGAGTTGGCGGTCGTCGCCCACCATGACCAGCTTGGCCCCGGCCAGCTCGGCGGCGGTGATTAGGCGGAGCAGCGCCGGATCGTCGGTCATCCCGGACTCGTCCAGGAGGAGGATCGTGCGCTGGTCGAGGTCGAGCTGGTCGTGGTCGACGCGCCAGAGCAGCGACGCCAGGGTGCGGGAAGTGGCGAGGTGGGCCTCACGGCCAAGGTTGCGAGCCGCCTGCCCTGACACCGACGTGCCGACCACCCGGTATCCGGCGGCCTCGAACGCGGCCCGAACTGCGTCGAGAGCCGTGGTCTTCCCCGCGCCGGCCACACCCAGGACCAGTTCCACCGCTCGCCCGGAGGTGCAGATGCCGGCGATGGCGTCACGTTGGCCGTCAGTCAGCGGCCGGCCCAGTTCGGACTCCTTGGCCTCGATAGCAATGAGTGTGCGCCGATGGTCGGTGGCGGGGGCATCGGTGCGATCGCAGCCGGCTCCCACCGCGCTCGCGATCGCCGCCTCGCAGGCCACAACCGACGCAAGGGTCCATGCCCGGTCCCGGGCGCCGGCGACGCCAATGAGCGGCATCGTTTCGGGGTCGGCCAGTGCCCGATCGACGACGCGGCCCAGTTCCGCTGGCTCGGCGCCGAACAGGCGGGGTCCGACGGCCACGATCACTTCGGCCCGGGTGAAGACCTTCCGTGCGGCCAGCGGCCCTTCCGCGTCGAGCACCTCTGCGACGACCCGGGCGGTCTGCTCGACGGTCAACCGGGCGGCAGGCTCAGGGCGCTTGGCCGCGGCCCGCTCGATGGCCGAGACCAACCCGGGCACGGGCATCCCGGCGCGCTCCAGTTCGGCGATCCAGCCGGGCAGGAGGTCGCCGACGGGGGTGTGGCGTTTGGCCTTTCGGGTCTCCCGGGCCGCCACACACCGCGCCTTGGGAGTGGCGCATCCGTTGGCTTCCACCGCGGCGTCGATCTCCATTGAGCGCTTGGAGAACAGCTCGCACGCCTCGGCGGGTATCCCGGCGATACGCCAATGGCCGAGCTTGCCTGACGGCCCGTCGTCGCGCTCGATGGCGTAGCCCAGCTCGACGGCCCGTCGAGCACCCGCAACCCGTCCCACCGTTGTGGCGGCGTGCAGCAGGTCCCGCAACCCGGCGGTATCGAGCGCCTTCCAGCCGCCGATGTCGTCGGCCATCTCGACCAGGTTGGCGACCAGGATGTGGTCGTGCCGGGCGGGGTCGCCGGCCCGGGACGTGGCGTGACGGGTGCGGGCCCACACCAGCCCTGAGGTCCTGGTCCGGGTCTGGGCCCGTCCCCGTTGTCCGCCCCGCTCGAGCGCCCAGTTGTCCAGAAACGAGACGGTGGCGTCGGACTCGGCGTCGATGATGGCGTGCATGTCCTCGGCCCGCCCGATCACTCCCAAGATGGCGACGCTCTTGTGCGCTGCCACCACCAGCTCCACGCCCGGTCGCTTGGTGGTGACGAGTCGGTGCCCGGAGGTGGGGTCGCTCGCCCCGCCCTGCCCGAAGACGGCGTCGTAGTGGGCGCCGGTGACCGCGCCAGTCAGGCCGAGGCGGGCGGCCCCCGAGCCGCCCCACACCAGAGGTGTCTCACCGCGAGACGCGTAATAGGCCAGGGCGGCGCCCGGGAAGTCGTCACCGCGTTCGAGGACCGTCTCTCGGTGGTAGCCGACCGAGTCTGCGCCCATCATCCGCATCCACGCCACCGGGGCCTGCTGCCTCCTCGCAACCTCGGGTTGCAATCGTGTTCTCGCTCCTCCGCTTGTAACACAGGACAAACGACCAGGTAAATGACCCTTGTAGCCACGGAGAACAACGGCAGAAACCGGTAATAGCACCCGGACGACCAGGCTCACAACCAAACGAAGTCGACCAGACGATCCACAAAAGTCATTCCGACAACCCGAAGAATGCTCGAGCTTTTGTCGTTTGCCAGCCGCATGGGACCAGGTAGCTGCTGGTTTTGCCAGTGGGATGGGACCACCCCTGTTGCCAGTCATGGGACCACCTTGAGGGTCCACCAACGCCGGCCGGAGAGTCATTCGGCTGGGTCTCTGACGAGGAGGCCCCATTGGCGTTCAGGGAGGTTTCGGTGGTCCAGGTCAAGGAGGCGCTGCGGCGCTGGTTGAACGGTGACGGCGAACGGCCGATCGCCCGGGGAGTCGGGATCGACCGCAAGACGGCGAGGCGTTACGTCACCGCGGCGGTCGAGCTCGGCGTCGACCGGGGCGGCGGCGAGGAGCAGCTCACCGATGAGTTGATCGGGCAGGTGTTGGAGCGGGTGCGCCCGCACCGCCTCGAAGGTCATGGTGAGGCGTGGCGGGTGTTGCTGGCCGAGGAGGACCGGATCAAGGCGTGGGTCGCCGAGGACCTCACGGTCGTCAAGATCGGGATCCTGTTGGGCTCGCCGAGGGGTGGTCGTCCCGCACCGGACGTTGGCCCGGTTCGCGGTGCGAACGGTGCGGGGCGGGCCGGCGGTCGACGACGGTCCGGGTGGACGACCCGCCGCCCGGGCGTCGAGCTGCAGGTCGACTTCGGCCGGCTGGGCCTGGTCCCCGACGGGGAGAAGCGACGCGTGTGTCAGGCGCTGATCTTCACGGCGTGTTTCAGCCGGCACAAGTTCGTGTGGCCGACGTTCACGCAGACCACCGGGGACGTGATCGCCGGGTTCGAGGCGGCGTGGATGTACTTCGGCGGGGTGTTCCCGGTCGTCATCCCGGACAACATGGCGCTCGATCGTGGCGAAGGCGGAGAACACCGCGCCCCGGTTCAATGACGTGTTCTTCGAGTACGCCCAGTCGCGTGGGTTCTCGATCGACGCGGCCCGGGTCGCGACCCCGACGGATAAGCCCCGCGTCGAGCGGACCGTGCCCTATGTGCGGAACAACTTCTTCGCCGGGGAGACGTTCGTCGATCTGGCCGACTGCCGGACGCGGGCGGAGCGGTGGTGCACGCGAGACCGCCGGGCATGCGCATCCATGGCACGACGCAGTGCCGGCCGATCGAGGCGTTCCGGGCCGAGGAGCTGCCCCGGTTGTTGTGCCTGCCGGGTGCGCCGTTCGATGTGCCGACGTGGTCCGAGCCGAAGGTGCACCGCGACTTCCATGTCGAGGTCGACAAGGCGCTGTACTCGGCCCCGCACCGCCTCATCGGCCACCGGGTCAAGGCCCGGCGGGACTCGACGACGGTGAAGCTGTACTTCCGCGGCGAGCTCGTGAAAGTCCATCCGCGTAAGGCTCCCGGGCAACGCAGCACCGACCCGGCTGATCTGCCCACCGGCAAAGAGATCTACGCGACCCGCGACCTTGACCGGCTCCGGCGGATGGCCGCCGATCACGGCGAGGCGATCGGCATCTACGCCACCGCGTTGTTGGACACGCCGTTGCCGTGGACCAAGATGCGCCAGGTCTATCGGCTGTTGGGGCTGGTCAAGAAGTGGGGCGCGGCCCGCGTCGACGCAAGCCTGCCGGCGGGCGCTCGACGCCGAAGCCATCGACGTGAACCTCGTCAGCCGCATGCTGGAACGGGCCCGGGAAGACACTGAGCCTGACGCCCGACCCGACCCGGTCGTGATCCAGGGCCGGTTCGCTCGCGACCCAGTCTGAGTTCGCGACGACCAAGGAGACGGGCCGATGACCACGCCCACCCCGACGCGTCGCTCCGGAGCTCAAGGCCCTGATGCGCCGACTCAAGCTCGGCCGGCTTCTCGACACCCTCCCCGAGCGTCTCGCCCTGGCCCGCAGCCACGACCTCACCCACGCCCAGTTCCTCGAGCAGCTGTTCTCCGACGAGGTCCAGCGACGCGACACCGACTCGGCCGGTGTGCGGGCCCGGGCCGCCAGGCTGGACCCGTCCATGGTGCTCGAAGCGTGGGACGACACCGCCAAGATCACCTACGACAAGGCGGTGTGGGCCGAGCTCGTGTCGATGCGCTTCGTCGACCAAGCGCGTAACGCGTTCATCCTCGGACCGGTCGGCGTCGGCAAGACATTCCTGGCAACCGCGCTCGGCCACATCGCGTGCCGGCGTCGCATCGGCGTGCACTTCGAACGGGCCGACAAGATGCACAAACGCTTGAAGGCGGCCCGCCTCGACGCCAGCTACGACGCCGAGATGCGCAAACTCATCGGCGTCGACCTGCTCCTCATCGACGACTACGCGCTCCAGCCGCTCGACGCCACCGAGACGGCCGACATCTACGAGATCTGCGTCGAGCGCCACCACCAGGCGGCCACCGTGTTGACCTCCAACCGGGACCCGAGCGAGTGGCTGGCGGTCATGGCCGACCCGCTCCTCGCCCAGTCCGCCGTCGACCGGCTCAAGAGCGCCGCGTGGGAACTCGTCATCGAAGGCGAGTCCTACCGCCAACACGAAAAGCCCACCCTCACCAACCCGACCGAACCACCGCCACCGACCCGCCGCCGACGCCGGACTTGACACCACGACCGGCCACCGAGATCATCACGCCGGCCGGTCAACGTGGGCTCGACGTGGTCCCATGCTCCTGGCAACAGGGTGGTCCCTTAAGGCTGGCAAGCGA
>CAWBWS010000003.1:0-201093 GCA_963792645.1 uncultured Actinomycetota bacterium | reverse complement strand
TTGGGTTCGATCACGGGCCGGCAATGGTGGAACGCGTCCCAAGCCCGGCCCTTCCCCGAGCGCGAACTGCATCTGGTCGATGAGCGTGCTGCGTCTGTCTGTGGCGCCCACCGAGGCGCCGGGCACGTCCCCCGACATGAGCATGATGCCCGCGCCCGTCACCCTGGTGATCTCGGCGCACACCCGGCACAGCCGCTTGGGCTCGACCCGGCCGGCCCGGCTCCCGGCCAGCTTGGCCAGGATTCGCATACGCCTTTCGCCGCGGCCACCTGTCAGACCCCACCCCGTCCGGAGCCACAGCAGCCAGAATCGGTGCCCACCATGACGTTCTCCTGACGTACAACGCCGGGTGAACGCGGTACCAGGGTCCGGAGTATCGCTCCCGAGCCGGCCTCATCGCCGGACACGACACGTATGGGCTCTAGCCTGTGTCAACAGTCACGGTACACCTCTGGGCGGAACCCCCATACGGGCAACCGCAGGCTGAGGTGTGCGGTTAGACCCGCGCCAGTGGATCGAGCGACGCCGTGGCCAGCACCCCATCGACGACATCGCGGGCCACGTCAGCCAGGCGGTGGTTGTGGTTGCGGGCGTGGTTGCGCAGCCGGTTGAACGCCTGTTCCATGCCGATGCCTGCCCGCTCGCCGACCATCCCCTTGGCCTGCTCGATCACGATGCGGCTGTTGAGCGCCTGACTCAGCTGCGAGTTGAGGACCTGGGTCTCGAGGGCGGCGCGGTGCTGCAGGATGGCGATGGTGGCGACTGCCGCCAATGCCTGGGCGGCGTGAATGTCAGATGCGTCCAGGCTTCCCTCGTTCGACCTGAACAGGTTCAGGGCGCCGATGGTGGTACCCCGCAGGCGCATCGGCAGGGCGTGGACGGACGTGAAGCCGGCTTCGATCGCTCGGGGTGCGAAGCGGGGCCATCGTCCGTTCACCTGGCCCAGCTTCTGGTTGACCACCGGTTCCCCAGAGCGGTAGCAGTCGAGACACGGGCCTTCATCGGTCTGCAGTTCGAACAACTCCACCAGCCGCATGGCCTCGCTCGATGATGCCAAGACCCGCAGCTCGCCTCCTGGGGAGGCGAGCAACAGGCCGGCCGCGGTCACATCGAGCACCTCGACGCAGCGGTCGGTGAGCAATGTGAGCAACTCGACGACGTCGAAGTCGTCGACCAAGGTGTCTGCCAACTCCACCAAGGTGGTAGCCAAACGTTGTTCCCGAGTCAACCCCGCTGCCTCCCGAACGGATCTCGCCAACGCTACTCTAGGTACCCGCCGGCTGGGCCGCATCCCGGGAGCCGAAGAATCTCAAAGTCCGGCGTGCAGAACGGCCGCCCCCTCCACCCGGTCATGCGCCAAGTCCCTCAACGCGGCCGGCGCGTCCGACATGGGATACGGCGTGGTCGTCACCTGGATTGGTATCGAAGCCGCGATCCGGAGGAACTCGTCCCCATCGGCCCTGGTATTTGCCGTGACGCTCCGCAGGTGCCGCTCCTCGAACAGGTGCCGCTCGTAATTCAGCCCCGGAATGTCGCTCAGGTGGATCCCGGCGATGGCCAGCGTGCCGCCCCGGTCCAATGCCTCGAGGGCGGCCAGCACCAGGTCCCCCACGGGGGCGAACAGGATCGCCGCGTCCAACGCCTCCGGCGGTCTCTCCGCGCTGCCCTGGGCGCTGGCGACACCCAGCGACCGGGCCAGCCTCTGGGCGGCCACGGACCTGGTCATCACGTGCACCGTCGCCCCTTCGAACATGGCCACCTGGGCCGCCAGATGGGCCGACCCCCCGAACCCGTACACCCCGAGCCGCCCGCCCGGAGGCAGCGCCGACTGGCGCAGCGCCCGGAAGCCGATGATGCCGGCGCACAGCAACGGCGCCGCCTCCCCGTCGCCGAACCGCTCCGGCAGCGCATAGGCGTAGTTCTCATCGACGACCGCATAGTCGGCGTAGCCGCCGTCCGCGTCCCAGCCGGTGAACGCCGGCGCCACGCAGAGGTTCTCCCGCCCCGACCGGCAGAACCGGCACACCCCGCACGTGTGCCGCAGCCAGGCGATCCCGACCCGCTGGTCCTGCTCGAAACGGTGGGCGCCCGGGCCCACGGCATCCACCCGCCCCACGATCTCATGGCCGGGAATGACGGCCTGACCGTGCGCCGCCAGGTCGCCCTCGGCCAGATGGAGGTCGGTCCGGCACACCCCGCACGTGAACACCCGGACACGAATCTCCCCCGGACCCGGCTCCGGCACCGGCCGCTCGACCGGCTCCAGCGGGTCGCCGTCGATCGGCCCCGGGCGCACCACTGCCCACCCGCGCGATACTGCGCTCGCTAGTGCTCCAGGGCGGCGACCGGAAGCGGCTGGCGCATCCAGGCGTGGGTCGCCCCGGCCGCCGCATCCATCAGCTCCCGGCTGTGACGGAAGTCGAACGGCGAGATGCCCATGGCCGGGGGCGGCGGGACCACGTAGAGGGTGCACCGGCCGGCATTCAGCCTCACCTCGCTGTGCGATGCGTGCCCGAGCAGATGGGCCACGGCGACGAACGTCACCGCCGCTGTCGTCCGGGGCCGGCCACCGCTCTGGCCGCCGGCGGTCGGCAGCACGTACACCGTGTCGGCCCCCAGCGCCACCGCCTGGCTGATCGGCGTGTTGGCGGCGATCCCGCCGTCGAAGAGCAACCGCCCGTGCAGCTCGACCGGCGGGTACACCCCCGGAATGGCGGTACTGGCCAGCAGGGCGTCGATCACATCCCCGGTGGACAGCATCACCGGCTCGCCCGTCTGCACGTCGGTCGTCATCAGGTGCAGCGGGATGAGCGCCTGCTCCAGCTGGAAGAACGGGGCCCGCACCGCCAGCCAGCGGGCCAGGGCGGCCGAGCTGACGCAGTGGTCGCGTTTGCCCATCAGCCCGAGGAGGATGTGAAGGGGGGAAAAAGGGAAGACATCCCGGCGGCGGACCGCCAGCCACACATCACGCAGTTCGCTGACTCCGGCCGGGCCCGGGTGGCTGGCCAGCCACGCACCATTCAGGGCCCCGACCGAGGTGCCCACAATCAGGTCCGGTTCGATTCCTGCGCCGATGAGCACCTCGGCCATCCCCACCTGGATGGAGCCCAGGGCGGCGCCTCCAGGGAGGACGAAGGCTGTAGTCACCGATGATCCTCCTTGGCGGCGAAAAGTTACTGCCCAGTCAACATGATCCAGCTGAGGCGGGAAGTATTTTCCCCCCTTGTAACTCATCCACCTATATCTAGGTGAGTGAACGAGGTGTGCGACGTTCCGAGCCAGGCGCCCGCACGCGCCCGCCGGGTCCTAGCGTCGCTGCCCGAGCGTTACCGCCAGATCCCTGGAACTGCGGTTCCTGCGTGTCGCCCGCCAGCGACATGGGACCACTTTGAGCTGAGTTTCGCCAGCAGCATGGGACCACCCCTTCGCCAGTGATGGGACCACCGGGGAGCATCCACCAGCGGCGGCGCCGCTGAGGTTGGAGTCGCCACCTGACCGACGAGCGGCCCGGGTAGGTGGCGATGAGTTTCAGGGAGGTCCAAGTGTTTGAGATCAGGGAGGTCCTGCGGTTGTGGTTGCGCGGGGAGGGTCACCGTTCGATCGAACGGTTGAGCTCGGTGAACCGCAAAACCGTGGTCCGCTATATCCAGGCGGCCACCGCGTGCGGGGTCGTTCGTAACGGCGGTGAGTCCCAGCTTTCCGATGAGCTGCTGGGACAGGTGTGCGAGCGGGTCCGCCCGCAGCGCCGCGACGGGCATGGGGCGGCGTGGTCGACGCTGCGGGCGAATCACGCTCTGCTCAAGGGGTGGCTGGTCGATGACGGGTTGACGGTGGTCAAGGCCCATGAGTTGCTGGGCCGCCGGGGGATCGAGGTGCCAGCGCGGACGTTGCACCGCTACGCGCTGGAGGTGCTGGGCGTGGGTCGCTCGGCCAGGTCGACGACGGTGCGGGTGGCGGACGGCGAAGCGGGCCAGGAGCTACAGATGGACTTCGGGAAGATGGGCTTGATTCCCGATCCGGCGTCAGGAAAGCGCCGGGTCGTGCACGCGTTGATCTTCACCGCGGTGTTCAGCCGGCACACCTTTGTGTGGTTGTCGTTCCGGCAGACAACTGAGGTGGTGATCGCCGGCTGCGAGGCGGCCTGGGCGTTTTTCGGCGGGGTGTTCAAGGTGCTGATCCCCGACAACCTGTCGCCGGTGGTGGACAAGGCGGACCGGCTCGAGCCCCGGTTGAATCAGGCGTTTGTCGAGTACGCCCAGGCGCGAGGGTTCGTGATCGACCCGGCCCGGGTGCGCACACCGACCGACAAGCCCCGCGTCGAGCGGGTCGTGCAGTTCACCCGCAACTCGATGTTCGCCGGCGAGGTGTTCATCGATCTCGACCACGCCCAGGCGCACGCCGAGCGCTGGTGCAAGGAGCGGGCCGGGCTGCGCACACACGGCACGACCCAGTGCCGGCCGGTCGAGGTGTTCCTCCTGGAGGAACAGCCACATTTGTTGGAAGCGCCGACCGCCGCCTATGACGTGCCGATCTATGCCACGGCCAAGGTGCACCGGGATCATCACATCGAGGTGGCCAAAGCCCTCTACTCGGTGCCGGGCGACCTGATCGGCCGGCGGGTCGATGTTCGCGCCGACCGGGACCTGGTCCGGGTGTTCCACCGGGGTCAGCTGGTCAAGGTTCATCCCCGCACCAAACCGGGGGGACGGGTCACTGACCCAGCCGATCTCCCGGCCGAGAAGACAACTTACGCCCTGCGCGACATAGACCATCTCAAACGGCTGGCCGCTGATCACGGCCCGTCGATCGGCGCTTACGCGGCCGCCATCTTGGACACCCCGCTGCCGTGGACCAAGATGCGCCAGGTCTACGCCCTGTTGGGACTGGTGAAACGGTGGGGTCCCCAGCGCGTCGAGGCGGCCTGCGCCCGTGCCCTTGACGCCGAGGCGCTTAGCGTCCCGCTGATTGGGCGGATGATCGAGCGGGGCACCGAAGGCGACCCCAGCCCGGCCGGCAAACCCAGCACCGGCCAGGCCACGCCGGCCCGGTTCGCTCGCGACGCCGAGCACTTCGCGACCAGAACAAACACCGAGGCGAGCACCGGCTCCGAGGCCGATGAGGCCCAAGGAGGTGCGGCATGACTGCGCCTCCACCCACCGTGACCGCCGAGCTCAAAGTGCTGCTACGCAACCTCAAGCTCGGCCGGATGCTCGACACGCTCCCCGAACGCCTGGCGCTGGCCAAGACCCGCTCGATGGCACACGCCGAGTTCTTAGAGCTGATCCTGGCCGATGAGGTCACCCGTCGGGAGACCACCTCGGCTGCGCTACGAGCCCGCGGCGCAGGCCTCGACCCCGACATGTGCTTCGAGAACTGGGACGAGACGACCAAAGTCACCTACGACCGCAACGTCTTCGACGAGCTGTGCTCTCTGCGCTTCATTGACGCCGGCCACAACGCAGTGATCATGGGACCCGTCGGTGTCGGAAAAACGTTCGTCGCCAACGCTTTAGGCCATGCCGCCGTCCGGCGGCGTTACACCGTCATCTTCCAACGCGCTGACGTGTTGCTCAAACGTCTCCGAGCCTCGCGGCTCGACAACAGCCACGACACCGAGATGCGAAAACTCCTGCGCGTCGACCTCCTCGTCCTGGACGATTTCGCCCTCCAACCGCTCGATGTGCTCGACACCTCCGACATATACGACCTCATCGTGGAACGACACCGTGCCGCCAGCACCGTCGTCACCAGCAACCGCGAACCGATCGAGTGGCTCGGCCAGATGTCAGACGCCCTTCTCGCCCAGTCCGCGATCGACCGGCTCCAGTCGGCCGCCTACGAACTCGTGCTCGACGGCGAGTCCTACCGGCAACGCCAAAAGCCCGGCCTCGACGTCGGCAGCACCAACCCCCGGCCCCGACGCCGCCGGCGCACTTGACCCACCGGCACCACCCACGGCATCATCACCATGCCAACGCTGAAACCCCGACAAGTGGTCCCATGCCACTGGCGAACGGGTGGTCCCATCAAGCTGGCGGGCGACACCTGCGGGCCAGGCGCGGGGCAAGGATGGGTCAAGGGTTCAGACGAACACCAGGGCCACTAGCCCGCGGGGAACGTGGGCTGTCGAAAACTCGTGAGATGGCGGGAATCGCCGCTGCTCTGCTGCGCTGGCATTGATGTGCCAGAACGCGGCGTGGCGGTCGGGCTGTACGCCCATTTGGACACTTTGCGTCGGCTGGAGGCCGCAGTCGCTATCCGGTGTTGCGTAGCCCCGACGCGATGCCGTTGACGGTGAGAAGTAGCGCCCGACGTAGTCGGGGTTCGGGTTGTGTGGAGGCCCGGAGCCGGGCCAGGAGCGCGACCTGGAGGTAACAGATGGGGTCGAGATGGGTGCGGCGAATCTGGATGGCCCGCCGCAGGTCGGGCTGGCCGTCAAGGAGCCGTTCGTGGCCCGACAGGCCCAATATCTGGCTGGTGGTCTGGTCGAACTCCGCCGTGACCATCCCGAACAGGTGGTGGTGGGCTGGGGGAACCAGGGTCCGGACGTAGTGGCCGGCCAATCCCAGATCGGTTGTGGCCAGCGTCATCTCGACGTTGTCGACGAAGGTCCGGAAGAAGTGCCAGCTGCGGTACATGTCGTCGAGCACGGCGCCCCAGCCCTGATCTCGGGCGGCGGCCAGGCCGGCACCGAACCCGAACCAGCCCGGGATGATCTGGCGGGACTGGTTCCACCCGAAGACCCACGGGATGGCCCGAAGGCTGGACAGGCCCTGCCCTCCTTCGGGTCGCGACGAAGGCCGAGATCCGATGTTGAGGGCGGCCAGTTCTTGAACCGGGGTGGCGCTGAGGAAGTACTCGACGAGGCCCGGGCTGTCCACCAGGTGGCGGTAGGCGTGGTAGGCGCCGACCGACACCGCGTCCATCGCCTCGTCCCAGTGCTCCGACAACGCGGCGGGGACCGGCGATTCTCGATGCAGCACCGATGCTTCGAGCACCGCGGCCATGGCCAGTTCCAGGTTGTGGCGGGCCAGGCCGGGCAGGCCGTACTTGGTGGCGATGACCTCGCCCTGCTCGGTCACCTTGATCCGGCCCTCGAGGGTCCCGGACGGTTGCGCCAGGATGGACTCATGCGTCGGTCCCCCGCCCCGGCTGACCGTCCCACCTCGGCCGTGGGAGAGCCGCAGCACCACACCGTGGCGTTGCACCACGTCGCGGAGCTGGCGCTGCGCCCGGTGGATCTCCCATTGCGAGCTGGTGATCCCTGCTTCCTTGTTGGAGTCGGAGTAGCCGAGCATCACTTCTTGGACATCGCCGCGAAGCGACACCAGGTGGCGGTATCGGGCATCGGCGAGCAGGCGCTCCATGACCTCCCCAGCTCGTCGCAGATCTTCGACCGTCTCGAACAGCGGGACGAAGTCGATCCTGGCCATCCCGTTTTGTACGTCGACCAGGCCCGCCTCCCGGGCCAGGATCACGGCGGCGAGTACGTCATCGGCCCCTTTGGTCATCGACACGATGTAGCTCTCGATGACGTCGTCGCCGAACCTGTCCATCGCCGTGCGGATGGCCTCGAAGGATTGCATGGTCCGGGACTGATCCCCCTCGAACGAGGTTGTCGGTCCGATCATGGGTCGCCGGCTGCCCAGCTCCCCGACCAGCAGTTCGGTGCGCTCATCGGCGCTCAGCGAACCGTACGGGACGCGAAGTTCACCGACTCGGTCGAAGAGTGTCGCGAGCACCGCGTGGTGGCGCTGCGCGTGCTCTCTGACGTCCATGGTGGCCAAGTTGAGACCGAGGGTGGCCACGAGACGGATGGCCCGCCGGAGCGATCCCGCGGCCAT
Organism: uncultured Actinomycetota bacterium; assembly: GCA_963792645.1. Taxonomy (GTDB): domain Bacteria; phylum Actinomycetota; class Acidimicrobiia; order Acidimicrobiales; family Palsa-688; genus CAWBWS01. The sequence continues at coordinate 193,249 of CAWBWS010000003.1, read as the reverse complement.
CAGCTCTCCCCGGTTCTCCCGCAAAGACCGGTCCATCAAGCGCAGCTCGTCGAGCAGTGGAGCCCGCTCCTGGTAGTCACGGCCCGGTTGGTGCGGCCCGTCGGCCGTCAAACGGCGCCCGGTGTTGAGTAGCCGCTCGCGGATGTAGAAGCACTTGAGGCGGTAAGGCTCATCAGCGTTCAGACGGGCGAATCGCCGGTAGACCTCGGGGAGCACCGTTTCGTCCTCCTCGAGGCTCTCGATCAGCTGCGTCGAGGCACCGACGAGCCGGGTCGAGCAGCTCAACTCCCATGACAGCTCATCCACCAACGGGATCACGATGGCCAGCGCATGCTCCCGCTGAAGCTTGAGGACGTTCAAGGTGACCTCGGCGGTCACGTTCGGGTTGCCGTCGCGGTCACCACCGACCCAGGTGCCGAACCGAAGCGGCCGGGCCTCGGCCGCCAGATCGATGCCAAGGCGGGCCATCTCCCGGTCGAGATCCTCGAGCAGATCGGGCACCACGTTGCGGTAGAGATCGTCGAGGTAATAGACGACCGACTCGGCCTCGTCCCGGGGCTCAGGGCGGTCCATCCGCAGCTCGTCGGTCTGCCACATGGCATCGATCACCTCAGCCAACCGCCCGTCCATGCGGGTGATGTCCCCCACCGTCGCCGGGTACGCCCGGACGCTGAGCAGTTCGGCGACCCGCCGCAACTTGGTGAGCACCGAACGGCGAGCCGCCTCGGTCGGATGCGCCGTGAACACCGGACGGAGCTCGAGGCCGTCAACGACCCGGCGGAGCACCTCGGATGGGACACCCTCGACCTCGATCCGATCGATCGTCTGTCGCAACCAACCACCGGGACCTCGCCCCCGACGATCCGTCAGGTCATGGAGGTGCTGGATCTGTTCAGCCACAGCCGCCAACCGGGAGAACGCCAAGAACGCCCGCACCACAACGATGGCAGTTTCGAGGTCGACATCCGACAAGATCGTGAACAGCTCGGCTGCAGCCGCAGCCGAATCAGCATCAGCACCCGCATCCGAACCTGCAACCGATCGCTCCGCCAGCTGACGCAATTGCTGGACGATCGCCACCAGCGCCGGTCCCTCCTGGCGGGCCAGGGACGCGTCAAGGAGCGCGGCCAACCAGTCGAGCTCAGCACCGGCGGCGGTTCGCGTCCCGGTAGGCAATCTGCTCATCCCGGCCAGCCCGGACGGGCCCAACGAGGATCCAACCCCGGCCCACCGGGGGGTCACTGGGATCACGGCAGTCATCGCGCACTCCATAAACCACGAGACGTTCTGATTGCCAGGCGCAACGAGCGACGCATCGAAGACCTCCACGTATGCAATATCCAGTGTGGAGATCGAACCTCTGAATTACCTGTTTGCCTCGAAGGACTACAGCTGGCGCGCCAAATGTCGGAATTGGGGCCCTTGGTTGGTCGAAAACTCCAATTGTGTAACTACCCCCTACAGCCGCTGGGAAGGCGGAGTAACCGTGGACCCCGAACGACGCCTCCAGACTATGTTGCTCTCGGAGGTACTCAGTCGTGCGACGCCGTTGAGGTCATCCCAGTGGGCGCAGGAGCCGACGTGGTACGGGGGACCCCCCGGCTCGGATGCGCCCTTGCACGGTTCGCGGGCGGGAATCGGAAGGTCGGATGATGCAGACGCGGGACGACTTCTCGGCTCGTCGCTCTCTGCTTCGATGCCAACGATCCGCTCCGACTGGCGCGCTTCTGGGCCGACGCGCTGCGCTGGGAGATCGACGACGAGTCCCACGATGAGATCGGTCTCGTGCCGACGGATGACACCAGATTCCGGATCCTGTTCGAGCCGGTCCCGGAGAAGAAGGCGGGCACGAACCGGCTCCATCTCGATCTGACGACCACGTCCATCGATGACCAGAAGGAAACGGTCGCGAGGTTGGTCGAGCTCGGCGCCCGCCACATCGACGTCGGTCAGCGCCCAGACGAGGGTCATGTCGTGCTCGCCGACCCCGAAGGCAACGAGTTCTGCGTCATCGAGCCGGACAACTCCTTCCTCGCTGATTGCGGACGTTTCGGATCGATCACGTGCGACGGTACGCGGGAGGTCGGGTACTTCTGGAGCGAAGCGCTCGGATGGCCGTTGGTCTGGGATCAGGACGAAGAAACCGCGATCCGCGCGCCGGACGGCACCGGTCCGCTCATCACCTGGGGTGGTCCGCCGCTCGCCCCGAAGATCGGGAAGAACAGGCTCCATCTCGACATCGCTCCGCCCAACCACGTTGATCAGCGAGCGGAGGTCGACCGTCTCGTTGCGCTTGGGGCGACTCGAATCGACATCGGCCAAGGCGATGTCAGTTGGGTGGTCATGGCCGATCCCGATGGCAACGAGTTCTGTGTGTTGAGCCCTCGGTAGCGCACCGGATCGTGAACCTCACCGATCGCGCCGTGGCAACGCCCTACGCCAGCGAACAGAATATTCGCTGTCAGCGTCCCGAGCGAACACTCTGGTGCGTCGTTGACCATGGCGGCCCTCGATGGGCCCATCCCAACCCGGTCCGGGACGGCGACCGGTGCCGCCGACTCTCTGGCGACTCACCTTCTGGGTATTGGGGTTACGGCTGGACCGAATCCTTCGGAGAGAAGAATTGCCGGACGATTCGCTGCGGCAGGTCGTCGGTCATCGGCTCATGGGAGAAGAGCTTCCGGTTGCGGATGATGGCGAACCCCACGTCGGCCAGCAGCTCCACATCACCGGCCGGCAGCTGGCCGTCGTCCATGGCGGCCTGGATCCGGTCTCGAAGATCGGCCCGGCGCACGAGGATGAACTGGTCGGTGAACGCCTTGGCCAGCTCGGGGTTGCGAGCCAGTTCGCTGGCCAGGTTGGTCATCAGCTGACCTTCGACGGTACTCACCTTTTCGATCATCTGGCTGAAGATCGCCTCCAGGTCGGCCCGTATGTCACCGGTGCGCGGCCATTCGGGCGTCGTGCATATGACTCGGTCCTGGACGGCGTCGATGACCAGGGCCGTCTTGCTGTCCCACCGACGGTAGATGGCGGCCTTGCCGACACCGGCCCGGTTGGCGACGCCTTCGATGCTCATCCGGGCGAACCCTTCTTCGATGAGCAGTTCAAGGGCGGCCTGCCGGATGGCCTCATCCACGTGCGGGTCCCGGGGCCGCCCGTGGCGGATGGCGATCACTGCGGCTTCGGGAGTGAGCCCTGCGGCGCCAGCGGCCAGGCGGCCGGTGGGTGTCTCTCCGCTAACGGCGTCGGCCGCTGGGCCGTCGGTGGTGGTGGACATCAGGCGCCGGCCAGCTCCGGGGCGGGGGTACGCACCTCGGCGCCCCCCTCGTTGGTAGCCCGGGCCGGGAGCCACTTGATGACGACGACGGCGCCGGCCAGGGCCACGCCGGCGGCGATCAGCATGGTCGGATGCATGGCGCCCACGAAGCTGTGGCGGGCGATCGCGGCAACCGACTGGGCCTGCTGGCCGCCCAGGCCGCGGGCGGCCGCGATCGCGCTGCCAACCGAGTCCTTGGCCGATACCACGGTCGACGGCGAGACGTGGCCTTGCAGTGCCGACACCACGCGGCGGGAGTAACCCGATGACAACAGGCTGCCGATGATGGCCACGCCCAACGCGCCACCGACCTGACGGGTCGTGTCGTTGACAGCCGAACCGACTCCCGCTTTTTCCCGTGGAAGTGAACCCATGATCGACTCCGTCGCCGGGGCCATGGTGAGGGCCATGCCGAGGCCGAGCACCATGATGGCCGCCAGGACCATCGGGTAGCCGGAATGCTCGCTGAGCAAGCCGAACAGGGCCAGTCCGCTCGCGGCGATGGTCAGGCCTCCGGCGACCACCGCCTTGGAGCCGAACCGCTGGACAAGCGTGCTCGATGCGGGCGCAAAGATGAACAGCACGATAGCGATGGGTGCCATGCGGAGGCCGGCCTGGAGGGCCGAGTAGTTGCGGACCACCTGCAGATACTGGGTGATCACGAACATCGAGCCGAACATGGCGAAGAACACCAGGGTGATGGCGGCACTGGCGGCGCTGAACCTCGGGTTCTCGAAGACCCGCACGTCCAGCATCGGGTGATCGCTGTGGATCTCCCAGAACACGAAGCCGGCCAGGACGACGGCGCCGACCGCATAGCCCATCAGGATGGTGGGTGATGTCCACCCGTGGGACGGGGCTTCGATGATCGACCACACCAGGGCGGTGAGACCGGCGATCGAGAGGCCGACGCCGAGGGGGTCGAGCTTGGGTGATGCCGGGTCGCGTGACTCGGGGATGAGGTACCAGCCGGCGGCGAGGGCGATGAGTACGACCGGGACGTTGACCAGGAACACCGAACCCCACCAGAAGTGCGCCAGCAGGTACCCGCCCACGACCGGGCCGACGGCGATGCCGAGCCCCGAGACGCCGGCCCAGACCCCGATGGCCTTGGCCCGCTCGGAGGGGTTGGTGAAGACGTTGGTCAGGATCGAGAGGGTGGCCGGCATGATCAGCGCACCGCCGATTCCCATCAGGGCCCGGGTGGCGATCAGCATGGTGGCCGAGCCGGAGAACGCCGACGCGAACGAGCCGCCGAGGAAGATGATCAGGCCGGCGCTGAGGGCCTTCTTGCGGCCGAACTTGTCACCCAGGCTGCCGGCGGTCAGCAGCAGTCCGGCGAAGACGAGGATGTAGGAGTCGACGATCCACTGCAACTCGCTGGCCGAGGCGTGCAGGTCGCGGACGAGGGTGGGCAGGGCCACATTGAGGATCGTGTTGTCCAAGCCGATGATGAGCAGGCTCAAGCAGAGGACGGCGAGGGTCCCCCAGCGGCGGCGGTAGGCGGTGGCGGCATCCATACGGACAGCTCTCTTTCGATACGGAACGGCTACGGATCACAATCGCTAACCGAAACGATACCGTCTCGTATTCCCGGAGGGCGGCGTAGGCGGCGCATCCAGGACCTCCGGCGCTTACTCTCGGCCCACCCGAGGCACGAGGAGGCGGACGATGGAGCTGAGCCACATGGAAGAGGAGATGTCCCGGCAGAGCCAGTGGGACTTCAGCGGGCTACGCGCCATCTTCATCAACTGCACCCTGAAACGCTCGCCCGAGTTGTCGCACACCCAGGGCCTGGCCGACCGGTCCATCGAGATCATGCGCCGCCAAGGCGTCACCGTGGAGGTCGTGCGGGCGATCGACCATGAGATAGCCACCGGGGTGTGGCCGGACATGACGGAGCACGGTTGGGACCGTGACGACTGGCCGGCCATCTTCGAGCAGGTGCTGGCCGCCGACATCCTGGTCCTCTGCTCGGCGATCTGGCTGGGGGAGAAGACGTCGGTGTGCACCCAGGTCATCGAACGCCTCTACGGCAACTCCCATCTCCTGAGCCCGGTCGGCCAGTACATCTACTACGGACGAGCAGCCGGATGCCTGATAACCGGCAATGAGGACGGTGTGAAGCACTGCGCCATGAACATCCTTTACTCCCTGCAGCATTTGGGCTACGTGATCCCGCCGCAAGCCGATGCCGGGTGGATCGGGGAGGCGGGGCCGGGTCCGTCCTACCTCGACCCGGGTTCGGGCGGCCCGCAGAACGACTTCACCAACCGCAATACCACCTTCATGACATGGAACCTGTTGCACCTGGCCCGGATCCTGAAGGAGGGCGGAGGCATCCCAGTGCACGGCAACCAGCGCACCGCTTGGGACGCCGGCTGCCGTTTCGACTTCGACAACCCCGACTACCGCTGATGGGACGGGGCTGCTGAGCTAGAGCGGAGAGGGAGGGATTTGAACCCTCGGACCCAGTTTCCCAAGTCAACTCATTAGCAGTGAGTCCGATTCGGCCGCTCTCGCACCTCTCCTTGCCATCATTGTAGGCGATGGGGACCCAACCCCTTGACCGTTGACATACACTGTCTGTACTCTAGTGCCAGACGATGTGAGTACAGGAGTAGTGCCAATGACGCCAACCGCCAGAACGACATCCGACCCGAAGCCGGCACGGTTGAATCTACGGGTGTCGGCCGCGACTGACGAGCTGATCCGCCAAGCGGCCGTCGTGTCGGGACAGTCGGTGACCGAGTACGTGACCGACGCCGCGGTTCAGCGTGCCCGCCAGGTCCTCGGCGACCAGAAGCACTTCACGGTGGACGAAGAGTCATGGGACGAGTTCATGGCCGCGCTCGACGCGCCACCACGGTTCAATCAGCGGTTGGCCAACCTGTTCGGGCTGCCATCGCTCGCTGAGGAGTAGGCAGCCACTGGACTCCTCGAGGCCCGCATGCAGCCGCATGATCGCTTGGCGATCATCCGTTTCGACAGGTTCAATCCCACCAAGGAGGAACGGCGGCCATTTGACTGCGGCGACGAGCAGCTCAGTGACTGGCTGCGGCGTTACGCCGGCCAGACCATGGATGACCGCAACGCGGTCGTCTACCTGCTCCACGAGGAAAGACGAATCGTCGGCTACTACACATTGTCGTCGGGGTCGGTGTCTCGCCAGGAGGCGTCAGCCAGAGTGGCCCGGAAGGCGCCAGACCCGGTGCCGGCGGTGCTGCTCGGTCGCATGGCGGTTCGGCGCGAACTCCAAGACCTCCATTACGGCTCCATGATGCTGAAGCACGCTGTCGGCAAGGCGATGGCCGCGGGTGAACTGATCGGGGCACGCTGCCTGCTCGTACATGCCCTCAACGAACGGGCCCGGAACTTCTATAAGGGCTGGGGGTTTGAGCCGTCGCCGATCACGCCGTGGACGGTGATGCTGCCGCTCAAGGATGCCGAGCACACCCTCGAGGCCCACGAGAGTATCTGACCATGCCAGCGAAGGCTCAGCCACCGGGCCAGATGGTGGTTCGACTCCGCATCACCCTGGCTGAGGTCCGGCCGGCGGTCTGGCGGCGACTGCTGGTCCCCGGTGCCGTGCGGCTGTCGAGGTTGCATGACGTCTTCCAAGCAGCGATGGGTGGACCGATTCACATCTCCACGCCTTCCGGATCGGCGACGCGATGTACGGGACGCAGCTCGACGATTACCCCGATGACGAGCTCAACGAGACCTCCGTGACTGCCTTCAGGCGTCGCGAGCCCAGAGACGATTCGCCTACGAGTACGCCTTCGGCGACGGTGTGTCTGGACCGCCACAACGCCTTCCCGCCGGAGGACTGTGGCGGGCCGGGTGGATATGCCGAGCTGTTGCGGGTGCCGTCCGATCCCTGGGATGAGGGGCACGACTATCACCTCGAGTGGGTGGGCGGATCGTTCGACTTTGAAGCCTTCGATCTGGCCGAGACGAACATCATGTTGCAACGACTTCGCTGACTGAGCGCCGGCGGAGGCCATCTATCGGCGACCAGACCGGATCTAGCCCGCCGCAAGCACAGCAGCGGTCTCGACGAACAGATCCTCCGGCGTCGACCAGCGGAGCCGCCAGGTGATGGCCATCGGACGCTCGCCTTCATGGCTGACGTAGTCGACCAGACCCAGGTTCCAATACGGAGCTGCCATGCCGGTCCCGGACTTGCGCTGATTACGGACGAAAAGGGCGATCGAGACGGCCTGGTCGCGCTGATGGACGTAACGCTGCCCGGCTGCTGATTGCTCCGACGTGAAGCTCTGCGACTCCCAGTGGAACAGATCGCGGCTGAGGGCGTAGTCCTGGTACCGGGTCGTGGGCGAGTAGTGCTGCTCCGACTTCTGCAATGTCACGAACAGCAGCTCGGTGGTGATCTCGGGCAGCCACTTCACCCCTTCGCGCACCGACGCCGGATTGCTCACCCCAAAGGCGGCGAGGACCTCGTCCCGGTTGTACCGCGTCTGCACGGCGAGCGGGACCGGAAGGGCAAGGCCCATCGGCTGCGGCAGATGAGCGGCTCGGTCTTCGCTGATGGCCAACACCTCGAGCAGCTCAGCCCGAGTCGCCTCGTGAACCCACAGCCTGGCCACGAACGGGTAGCTCGCCGGCCGGCACCGCCGAGCCCCACAGGTCGAAGTCGAGCATGTGCAGCAGCCGGATGTCCCGCTCGCCGAGAGCCGCTGGCTCCGGTGGTGATGGGGCAGACAGCCAGGCTCGATACGTCTCGCAGCGTTCTGGATCGTCGATGTGAAGCATGCGACCGATGGCGCGGCCTAGCGCCACCTCGTCAGGCCCGCTCGGCAGTACCGCGAAGCCCGCCTCCCGGCGGAGGGCTGTCCATCCTCCCTGGGACCGCCGGTATAGGTCATGACGGTCGGTCGCACTCTCAGCCAGCCACTCGGCCAAGCTGGTGTCGCCGCATTCCTGCACTGAGGCGATGAGGCTCTTCCAGCTGAGTCGTAGTTGTATCCGTAGATTGCTCAAGACGACCTCGGTGGCTTCCCGGTCCAGCTCGAGATGGCAGCCCGGTGGCGGATCGTGGCGCCACGGCGTGCCGGGCCGCCGGTGCCGCCGACCAGGACGTCCTGTGGGCGCGCTGTTACGGGTGCCGGCCGGCGATGAGGGGGCCCGATTGACGGTGTTGGCCGGTCTGGCCGGCCGGCTGGGCTGGGTGGTGGCCGGCTGGGCCCGGGCCGGGTTGCCGGCGGCGGAGTTGGCCGGCGCCGAGGCGGAGCTGGTGGCCGTGTGTTGGGCGGTCATCGCCAACTGCCGGCAGGGCCCGCCACCGGGACGGCCTGGGTTGGCGCTGGTCGATGCCGCCTGGGCCCAGGTTCGGAGTGCCCGGCGACGCCAACGTCGCCATGACGGCCGGCTGTGCGCCTGGTCCGGCCAGACCGATCCAACGTGAGGCCGTGAGCGCTTACGGGCATCGTTCGCCCGGACCGCTCCAAACGCAGCTGCAGTTCTGCATCCGGCGAGCATCCCGCGAAGCTTCCGAGTACGACGACACTTGAACATCGTGGCGTTGAGCACGTCGCATACTGCTTCGACATGACGCGCCTTGGGACGTGTCGTGATCTCGAGCCGCGACAAGCCCGCATCTGGGCGTTCCGTGGGTGCAAACGATCCGAGCAATTTGCTCTGACCAAATCTGACTATTGGATTCGCTCCGAGACGGCTCCCGAGCACCGCGGAGTAGCACCGGTTCTGGCGCCGATCTGTGCTTGCCCTACGGGCATCGGCGGGGTCGGTATAGCGGACGAGGCGGACCTCAACCTATCGTGGCGCTGAAGTCGTGTGGGGTATCGCTAGAAGGGAACAGGTAGCCTGAATGGTGATAGTCGGAATCCTGGTCATCGGCGTGATCGGCTTGTTCGTAGCACTGTTGCCGTTGGTTCTGTTCTTGCGCTGCAGGCAGATTGATGCTGTTCGAAGGCTGAAGCTACGCGAGAGCTACGAAGCGGCCGCCCGCGATGTCAACGCCGGGGAGCAGAGTTGGGAGTGGCGTTTTGACGCGTATGACAATGTCCCAACCTTTGATGAGATGGTGTGGAAGGTGTGGCGCCCGGTCGCGAGTTTCTACGAGGACCACGGCACTGGGGTCAACCAATAGCGCAGACCGTTCGAGTTCGGCACGACTGATGAGGACCTCGATCCCCTCCGGGGAACCGGTCTTGGATCCGGAGTATCGCGCTCGACGGGGGGGATCAGCATGACACTTCCGCCGCCGATATCTAACGTTGACAGCGCAACGCGATCAGGCTCACCGAGCAGGTGATGCCGCCGACGACACACATAATGCCGTAGCGCCAGGATCACCACTCCGAGCAGTTTGGAAGAAGGCGCCGGTGAGGGCAGTCGAGGCCGCTAATCGGCGCCGGGGGCCGGATAATAGGCCACGTCACCTTTGCCGGGGGCGATAGGTCGGCGGCGGCCGGCAGCTACGGCACAGAACATGACAAGTCCGGATCGCTGGGCCAGGGCCGCCGCTGGCTTAGCGGCGACGGCCACGGCGCCGCCTACGATTACCAGCTGGGCAGCGTCCACGCCCCGATGCCCCTCGGTGTCGCAGTTGTCACCGGCCCGCTGTCAGCAGGCTTGACAGCGCCGCACGGGACGGCAGGGAGACGCTTTGCGGCAAGTTGGACCGTCATCGAATGGCGGCCGGAACTACGACAACCTGCATGCCCCGTCAAAGGACGCGCAGCCGTTTTCGCGAACAGTCGGCCAACGACACTTCGTTGTCGCCCCACCGAGTTCGCCGACACAAACGGCTCCTCGGGCTGGTCGCTAGTTCCGGTGCCCGGACACGTCGATGCTCGGATTCGGTATTGCCACTCTAGGAGAACTTGGCCGGCGAGGTTGTCACCCTGCTCGGCCGCTTGACCAGAGAGTCGCGAAAGGTCATACTTTCTCCGAAGATAGGGGTCATCTAAGGGCGGACAACGCGTTGGTGGCGCGCCTATGACCTAAGGGGTGGACTGCGTGCGACATCATATGTTGTGGTCGTTGTTCGACGGGAGCATCGACTCGATTGACGCGCTGGCCTCCTCCAACCCATTTGCGCCGATTAGCACCCGAACGTACGAGGCCGTCGCCCCTCGTAGACCGCGACCGAGTCGTCATTTTCGCTGTTATCGAATGCGTGCCGATGGCTTCCACGGCCGTCATGATCGTCTCACGCACATCACCGTCAACGAGAACACAACTTCAGTTGACCTCACAGCAGTACGAATCGATTCATGGGAGGACGGATGAGAAGACTTCGGGTCGTTGGCAGCCGGGGGACTGTCGTGGGCGTGCTCGCGATAGTGGTAGGACTCGTGGGTTCGTTGACCGGCGCAGCACCGGCTGCGGCGGCCACCGTTTCGAGCTTGCCAGTGGCCGGGCCGGCGCGGGGTATTGTGATTCCCCGCTCGGTGGCCGCCAGCACCGCACTGCTACTTCGCAGGAGCCCGTTGATGACGTATCACGGCGGGAAGATTATGCCGACGGTGTCAACCGAGGCCATCTTCTGGGGTCCCTCGTGGGCTGTGAGCGCCGCCGTGGGCGACAAGATCACCGGCCTGGACAGTCTCTACGTCGGCCACAGCGGCTCGAACTATGCCAAGACAGTCGATGAGTACACCGGATCAAACGGCAAGGTCGGGCCAACGACCTCGTACAGCGGTCACCTGATCGACCTCTCCCCGGCCAGTGGCGGGGGGAACACGTCGACGATCCTCGCTGAAGTGGGCAAAATGATCACGAACCCCGATCCGTCGGGCAACGGATATTACCCTGTGTACACCGATGTCCCCCGAGGCAGCGCCGGCTACTGCGCCTGGCACTCATCGGGAGCGGTACGGGGAATAGCAGTGCAGTTCGCGTTTTTCTGGAAACTCGACGGAGACCCTGGGTGCGATCCCCAGGACACGACGACCGGCCACAGTGAGGGCTTGGCAGCCCTGGCGAATGTGACTGCGCACGAGCTGAGCGAGGCGAGAAGCGACCCGGCCAACCCGGGCGCCTGGTACGACTCAAGCGGGAACGAGAATGGTGACAAATGCGCCTGGACGTTCAATGTCCCCAGCGTCACAGTGTCCAACGGAACCCAGTGGAAACTCCAGGGCGAGTGGAGCAACGCTGCTGACCGGGCAAATACCGGCTACCCGAACAGTTCTGGGCAGCGCGGTTGCCTTGACGGACACTAGAGACAGGAAGGTCCCCGATCCCGTTTTGGCCATCATGCTGCCAGAATGAGCGCGTGGTCGAAGACGTTGGCGACTCGCCGTGTTGGGCCGAGCGAGTCTGTGAGGCCTGCGGGGCCCTGGTCGACGGCGGCTCGCATGACTGCCCCCAGGTCACTCGGGCCTTGGCCCGACGAATCGTGGGATTCCACCAAGACCAATCCGGTGAGTGGGTGGCGGAGTTGTCGTGCCTACACAACCAGCACGTCAGGCATCGGCCACCCTTTCAGGTGCGGCCCTGGGTGGTAGAGGCGAAAGGGCGCGCCGGACGTTTGGGTACCGAGATCGACTGCCCGCTGTGCGCCAGGGCGGAGCTACCCGATGGACTCGCCGTGACCCGTACCGCGGGGCCATTTGACGAGGCCACCCTGCCGGCGGGTCTCCTCAAGGACCATGTGGTGGCAGACGGCGCGTGGGCCAGTCTGCACCTGCTCGACGGACGAGTCACGTTTTCGCTGCACACCGAGCCGCCCACCATCGTCCGACTCGTAGCTGGGGACGAACAGGCGATCCCGCCTGGCGTTCCCCACGCCCTCAGCCTCGACGGCCCGGTGCGCCTGACGATCGACTTTCTGTCCTCGGGGTGAAGGGGTTTGGCCAACCGGCGACAACACGCTGATACTCCGGTCGCGGCAGAAGGTGCTCGTGGCCAAGATCGTCGGTGGCGGGGGAGTCGGAGCGCTCGGGCGTCTACGGGAGATATCTGCGGGCACCCCAGAACTCGCCAGCGACGCGGTCCAGGCGGCCCACCGGGACCGTCTCGACCGTTCTGCCGGTTGCCGGCGACTGGATCATGAGCCCGCCGCCCACGTACATGGCGACGTGATGAATGGAGCCGCGCCCGCCATTGGACGCGAAGAACAAAAGATCGCCGGGCTGAAAATGCCCAGGCGCCACGGGCGAACCGGCATTCGCCTGGTCATTGGCATCGCGGGGGATGATGATGCCATGAGCGGCGTAGACCGCGGCCGTGAAGCCTGAGCAGTCGTAGCCGAATCCAGACGTCCCGGCCCACAGATAGCCGAGTCCTGAGAACATTTCCGCCGCCCGCACCAGTTCGGGACCCGTCGCCCGGCTGGACGGGTTCCCGACGGAACTGACATCGACATCGGAGGACGCGACCATGGCCTGTCCGCCATCAGGTGTGGCCACGGTGGTCCACTCCGGTGCGAGCGACAGCACAGGCAACTGGGTGTTGTAGCTCACGACCAACAGGGAGCGGTCCGCCATCGAACGGTCACGAAGCACGGCGGACGGTTTGGTGACGATGGCGCGGTTGCCGGAATTCGGAGCGTGGTGAAAGGTCAGCTGGACAGTCGGGAGCCATCCGGGATACCCCCTCGGATCCTGCGATGACGGCTGATCGGTCACCGCCACCCTGGTCCAAGCACCCCGTGTCTCCAGTACCACGACAGGCTCACCGTACAGCGCCTGTGTCGCCACCCTTCCCACCAGCCACTGCTTGTCCGCCATGCTCATGGTCGATACCCAACGGGCAATGTCCACCGGTTTGGTCACTGATGGTTCGTCGATCGGCCGGGCCAGCCCTGGGTCGACCCAGAGTGTTGCCACTGCGACATCAACGAGCGCGGCCCGGCCCGGCGCGCCGCGGGATTCGGGTGGTCTGGCCGCGGTGGAGGTGTCGGAACTGGGACCGGGAAGCGTGCTGGTTGTGGCGCCAGCGTTCTGCCGGGCGGTCCGGGTTGTGGTGCGGCCGCGGCAACCCAGGGCGCTCACAGTGACAGCAGCCATGATCACGAGGCAGGAGATCGCCGGGCCGTGCCCCAGCCAACGTCGCCATGCCACAAATCGACAGTAGCGGCCCCGGGCCTGAGGCCGGCCGAGGCTGGGCGTCACGTGCCTCGCTAACGTGCCGCAGCGTGGGCCGGAATCCTGCGAGCGGGCGCCTGATACCCGTCATGGCGTGCCTGTCACTCGTCGGGTTCGGGTGCCGATCAGGGGTGGCCAGCCATGCGGCCGCCGGTCATCGAGTCCGACCGACCACGGCGACATCGCCCCAGGCCACCACGCCGCCGAGCTCGCTCCTGCCCCCACCCGGGCCAGAAGGGGCCCGAGCCGTGGTCTCACCGAGTGGCGTGATCGTGCCCGTCCTGGCGACGGTTCCCAACGGCTGGCTGGTGCGCACGCCTTGCCACGCCACGACCACGTTGCCCCGCGGTACGCCCGTTGGTCGAACGACGGTCGTACTCGATCCTGGCCATGGAGGCACCGAACGGGGGGCCATCGCCGCCAGCGGGCTGGCCGAGGCGGACGTCAACCTCCAGGTGGCTCGCCTGGCAAAGGACGCGTTGCAGGCGGCCGGTGTGACCGTCCTGCTGACCCGGACCGGTGACTACGACCTGGATCTGGCGACCCGGGCCGAGATCGTGACGAGGGTGGCGCCCCTGGCCTTCGTCTCGGTGCACCATAACGCCGCCCCTGACCGCTCACGCGCCAGTCCAGGGTCGGAAACCTATTATCGAGCGCGGCTCGGCGAACTCGAAACGGTTGGCCGGGCTGGTCTTCGAGGAGGTGACATCGGCCCTCTCTCGCTACCGGGTCGCCTGGGCGGCCTACCGCGATGGCGGGGCTCAGAATCGGGCCGGGACCGATGGCGACTACTACGCCATGCTCCGCTGGACCGGTCATGTTGTCGGCGTGCTGGCCGAGCTGGCCTTCATCTCCAACCCACCAGAGGCCGAACTACTGGCTCGCCCTGACGTCCAGCGGGTCGAGGGCGAGGCGGTGGCACGCGGCATCGTGCGTTACCTCACGACCACGGATCCGGGCTCGGGGTTTACCGAGGCCACACCGCGACCCAACTCCCCGCTGGCACCCGGTATCGCGCAACCGTGCCGCGACGCTCAACTGTGAACGCCCCCTTTTCCCCCCTGTAGGCATTCTACAGACTTGGCGGGCGGCCTTGGCACCCCGCCGAACGAGGCGTTCAGGGCACGGACGCGGGGGTGAGTGCGAGCCGCCAAGCGTCGGTGTCGTGATAGTTGTGATTGGCGGTCACAAGCCCGTCGCGGACTGTCCAGATCCACGCGGCACGAGCGTCGAGGATGCCGCCTGCCTTGGTCTTGCCCACGGCGCGCCCTTCGACGACGACGACGTCACCGGCATCGTGGAAGAGCTCGGGGATCAGGGCGAACTCGTCGAAGCGCTCCATGACCATGGCAAAGACCTTGTCCCGCACCTCCTGAGGGCTGCGGTGAACACCCCGGTGCGGCAGCCACTCCTGGGAGCTCTCGACCCACTCGAGCTGCGGTGCAATGGCCGCGAGGACGGACGCGACGTTCCCATTTGCGAAGTTCTGATAGATGCTGCGAACCACGGCGACGTTCTTGCCCGACATGAGAGCTCCTTGTTCCGGGCGTGCTCAACTCCTCATGTTGTAAAGTAACTTGCGCAGTTTGTCAAGGAGGTTGCGTATGATAGTGCGTCCAGATCTCGACGACGCAGTGGCTCTCCGGACGTGGAGGGACCAGACCCTTTACCGCCTTCTCCTGCGCGCCAGTTCGCGCCGAGACCACGACGACCTTGGAGCGGACCCGGGAACGCGGCTATACGGACATCTCCGTGAGCGATGCCAATTTGCTCGCCAACCTCGATACCGACGGCACGTCCATCTCAGCCTTAGCCCGACGCGCCGGGATCACCCGCCAAGCGGCAAGCCAACAGGTCGCGGCACTCGAACGGGCCGGCTATGTCGAGCGAAGAACCTCAGCGACCGATCGTCGAGCCGTGATTGTGGTCCAGACCCGCCGCGGCCGCGCCCTCCTGGCGGAAGCACTGGACATCGTCGAGGACCTGGAGGCCAGCTACGAACAACTCCTTGGTTCTCAGGGACTTGCTGACCTGAAGCGATCCCTGTCGTCCCTTCTCGACCGCATCGACCCGATCGGTATGCTCGGCCGCGACTGATGGACTCCTTCGGGACCTGTGTTCTTCGGCTGCGTGCCGTTCGTTGACCGGATGCTGACCCCCTACGGAGTCAGGCGTCGTCCTCGGCGAGGACGCGATACAGCGCCCGTCGGGCGTCGGCCAGAACTGTCTTCGCCGCGGTCACCTGGGCTGGTGTGCCGGTTCGGGCGATCTGGCGCACGGCGCCGGCGACCTGGCCGATGCCGTCCCGAAGCTCGATGAGTCGAGTGTCGACGCCGACCTCTTCCCAGGGGGCGCGCTCTGCTGGGTTGGTGGCTCGGCCCGCTTCGGTGAGCGAGAAGACGTTCTTGCCGGCGCGCTGCTCGCTGCTGATCATGCCCTCCTCCTCGAGGTGCTGGAGGGTGGCGTACACCGACCCGGGGCTCGGCGTCCACACGCCGCCGCTGCGCTCGCTGATTTCTTGGATGATCTGGTAGCCGTGCATCGGCGTCTCGGCCAGTAGCGCCAGGATGGCGGCGCGGATGTCGCCGCGGTTGGCCCGCGGGCCGCGCCCGAAGAACGAGTTGGGTGTCCCTTGCCCTCCAGGTCCGCCGTCGAAGGGCCGCCGGCCGCGACGACCGCGGAAGGGAGGCTGGTCGGTCATGGTGTCCGCCCACCGCGGACGGCCTTCGTCACCTGACCGTCTTCCCTCGCCGGCCCCACGCCATCGACCCGCCCGGGCGTGGTCTACCGTTGACCGACGCCACCCTCGGTTGTCAGCCACACTCGCACCCAACCGGCGTGGGTAGAACGAGCATTGTGTCCGGTGTGGCCGGCCGCCCATGCGAACCTACCGGAGGAGACCACTGATGGAGATCGTTCGCAACCCCGATGGCACCCTCATCGTTCCTGTGCAGGTGGAACGGCAGCGCGAAAGCGCGGACGACGCGCAAAGCCCGTCGGTCGGCGGTGACGATGACACCACTCAAGCCGGCGCGGCCACCGAGACCCGATTGCTCCATCCGGGGGAAGGTGGTTACGACGAAGCGCTGGCCGAATGGGACCTTCAGCAGAACCCGGATCGAGCACCCGGCGTTTCGACCGCCACCGGGCGCCAGCAAGCCATGTCCCTCGTCCACACCGTTTCGACATCACCAGATGATTCGGTCGCTCCAGCGGTCCAAGCGCTCGGTGACCCGGACGCCGCGGGAGAAGCGTTGCGACACGTTCTCGCTGGCGGTGTCCACTCAGTTGAAGACTTTGCCTCTGAGGTGGCAGAAGCCGAAGGCGGCGACCCGCTCCCCGCTCACAAGGCGACGAAGATCATTGGTGAGGTGCTCGCCGAGCTCGATTGAGTGATCGCAGGCCGCAGACGACCGATTGAGCCGGGGCCGGGCGAGCCGGCGAAGGCGATGCGGCGCGGCCAGGCGGCTCAACCCGCCTCCTCGGCCAGCTCGGCCAGAGCCGTTGAGGGTCCCACCACGATAAGCACGTCACCGACGTTGAGGACCATGTCGACCGGCGGCGGGACGACAAGGTCACCGCCCGGGCTCTTCATGGCCATTACCACCACCCCGGCGTGAGGGGCGCAGACGTCCTTCACGGTTCGAGACGCCAGGGCCGAGCCGCCCACCACGATCAGTTCCTCGATCCGCAGATCTGCCGACATGGCGACCATGTCTGCGAACTCGAGCATGGCCGGCTGCAGTGCCATCTGGGCCATTCGCACCCCGCTCAAGTTGTAGGGAGACACCACCCGGTCACTGCCGGCACGCACGAGCTTGTCGACCGACTCCGGCCGGGACGCCCGTGAGATGATGAACAGCTTCGGATTGAGGGCCCGGGCGCTCAGGGTGATGTACACATTGACCGCGTCGGAGTCCACCGCGCACACCAGCGCTCGGGCCGCGCCTACACCCGCTTCGTGAAGCACCGATTCCTCGGTCGGATCACCCATGAGGTAGGGGTATCCGGCCTCGACAAGGAGCGGCTCGAGTTCCGGCAATGACTCGATAACGACCAGCGATGCGCCCTGCTGCGTCAGCTCCGCGGCCGCCGCCCGACCCACCCGGCCATAGGCGCAGATCACGTAGTGCTCCTTCAGGCCCTGGATCCTCTGCTGCATGGCCCTCCTTTGGAGAAATCGACCGAGCTGGCCGCCAGCCAGCAGGCTGGTGAAGACGGCGAGGAATTCGAAGAAGGCGACCACCCCGAAGACGATCACCGTGATGGTGAACACGCGTCCGGCCGCAGACAATGGATGAACCTCGCCGAAACCGACGGTGCTCAGGGTGATGACCGTCATGTACAACGAATCGACGAAGCTGAATCCCTCGAGCACCCGGTAGCCGACGGTCCCGTAGGCGAGAGCGACGACCAGCAGAATGAACGGAAGGCGGACCCGAGTCGCGACCCACCGGAGCGGCCGCCACCCCCGGTCGGCTCGCGTCACCCGGTCGGCTCGCCTCACCCGTCTGCGTCGCCGACCCATAGGGATCCCCATTTTGATCGCAACGGATGCCCAAGGGGCGGATCGGGGGGGGACGCAGGTCCGGGATTCAGCCGGCAGGTCTCAGCCCGGTAGGTACCGGTGGCGCAGACTGGCGGTCGTCTGCGCGGGGAGGACGCTGGCATCCAGGAGCTCTTCCACCGTCATGGCGGAGAACGTCGACTGATCGACGAGAAGCGCTCGATAGCGGCCGCACGCGTCGGCGAAGTTGACGTTCCCGGCGGGGTGGACGACGACGAGGCGCCCTCTGCGCCACGACCGGGACGGGTGCTGAAGCATCGACAGCACCAGCAGATGGTCGAGCCAGATGTGGATGAGGTCGGTCCCGCTTACGGCCTCGATCGCTTCCGGTCGGAAGAGGCCCGACCTCTCGGTGATCTCGCGGTAGCGCGGCAGCCGGTTCGGCTTCGGGGGCTGCGGCCTGTTGACGTCGTGGTAGGCGGTCACGACGCCGACGATTTCCTGGGCGCCGTCGGCGAGATCGAGCACGAACCCGACGTCGAGGTCGACGAGGTTGCCGAGGTAGCTCGGATCAAGCCGCTGGGGCGAGTGCGCCCAACGGATGCCGGCGAGCGTGCCAACCAGGTCTGGCCACCATGCGTGAACGGCCTGATCGGCCAGCACCAGATCGCCGGCCAGGTCGCCGAACAGGTTGAAGGCCATGGCCACCGGCGAGAGGAGGTCGGCCCACAGTCTTTGGTGATCGAAGCTTTGGTGAGGCTCGATCATCGATGTTCTGGCTCTCGCCGCGTCGAGTGCCCCGGCCGTGAGAAAGTTTGCTCCGGTCTGTCTGGCGAAGGTGAGCGGAAGGCGGCTTCCGACGAGCCGCGGCTGCCCTCCATCGGGTCGCGGTGCGATCGGCTGCGAACCGATCGGGTATCCGTTCGCCGCACGCCACTGTGCCTGGTGGTAGCGCATCAGCCGACGGAACCGGCTCATCGCTGGTTGCCGGGGCACATGGTCGTCTGGCTCCCAGCAATGAGCACCCTCGAGCTGTCGCCTGGTGAGCATCTCGGCCACGTCGACATCGTAAAACTGAACGCCGCGAAGTTTGCCGGGAGCGACGAGACGGCGGGCGACGACGACCCGAACGCTGCCGGTCAGTAGCTGAACGTGGTAGCGGTGTCCTCGCCGATCCACTCCCAGAGTTGGGTGGTGCCGCCCAGGCGGGCGTTGCTGATCAACTGAGCCGGGTCGAGTCTCTTGGCGTTGAAGCAGATGGGGCAGACCAGAAAGCTGCCGCCCGCCCGCTCGTACCGGGTCATGAGCTCCTGGAGCGAAGGACAACCGTCGCAGGCGATCCCGACGGCCACCCCGAAGCTCGCCAGGCGTACCGACTCTTTGGCGGCGAACGTCAGTGTGGGCCGGCCTGACTCGGCTGCGCCGACCGCCACGAGCAGGGCCACGGTGACGGTTTCCGGGTCTTCGAGACCGGTGGTGAGGCTGACAACCGCTTTGGCGCTCACGGCTCGCCAGTCATCGGGTCGACGATGGCGGCGACGGCCGAGCCCGCGATCGGTGGGCCGTGGCTGCGGGGCACATCGTTGGGTTGGCCGGCCACCTGACGAAGGTCTTCGCCGGCGCTGGGTACCGTGCGTTCAATCACGAATCCGGGCATGGTCGGCCTCACTGATTGGTTTGGTGGTGATGATGGGCGACCCGAGCGGGTCGATGGGGACGAAGCCGGAGCACAGCAGGTCGAGCGAGGTGATGCGGTCGTCTACGATGGCGAAGAAGTGCTGTTCGACCAGGCGGCTGGGTTCGCTGTCAGACGCCGGCGTCATCGCCACGCGCCACCGCAGGTAGACCTTCGGCCCGATGTCGCCGATGGTGGCATCGAGGATCTCGAGGCTGTCGGGACCCCCGAACCAGCGTCGGAATCGAGCCACCACCTCGGCGCGGCCAGTGACCTCGAACGGTCCGGGCGGAACCAGACCCCGGAACTTGATGTCTGCATCGAGGCATTCGGCCATTGCGTCGAAGTCCCGACGGCCGAAAGCGTCTACAAACAGTCCGCTGACCGACCATTTCGGGCCGGACTGGTTCGGCGCCGCTGCGCCTCGATGCGGAGTTTCCATGCTCCTGTTGTACGGCTGCCGCACCCCGACGCACATCGGCCGTTTACCCGAACTTCTTGTCAATCGTCGTCGGTCAGATTGACCAGTCCGTGACGCATTGCGAACATCGCCGCCGCCCCACGGGTCGACACCCCGATTTTGGTATAGACGTGTTCGACGTGGCTGCCGACGGTGCGCCCCGAGAGCCCGAGCTCGGCGGCGATCCGCTTGTTGGGCAGACCTCGGGCCACCAGGATGAGAACCTCGACCTCTCGAGGACTGAGACCGGCAGGAAGGCCCGGACGTCGACGCACCCGGTGACCGGCGGCGCCCAGAACCGCGTTGACCGCCTGCCCGTCGAGCCGGCCCCCCACGACCTCCTCGCGTAACACGGTAGCGACCTTGTCGGCGTCGATCGCGGCTCGGTAGGGCCGTCCCTGACTTACGGCATTGCAGACGTCCGCGGCCGCCACTACCCGGGCAGCCATCGACAAGGCATCGCCCTGAACGCCACGAGGGTAACCCGATCCGTCGATCCGCTCGTGGTGCAGTGCGGCCACGGCCCCAATCCCGGCCAGCCGGGGATGCCGGGCCAGCACCCGTTCGGTCAGATAGGGGTGGGTGCGCACCCGCTCGCGCTCGGCCGGTGCCAGCGGACCCGGCTTGTCCCACACCCCGGTCGACACCCCGATGGCGCCGAGATCGTGCACCAGCGCGGCGCGCTCGGTGAGGGTCACCTCGGCAGGCGGCAACCCGAGGCGTTTCGCCGCGTCGGCGGCCAATGATGCGACGGCCCGTGAATGGCCGAGCCATGACGGCGATTTCAAGTCGGCATAGTCGCCGAACACCTCCAGCACCCTCGTCAGGTCGGCCTCGGTGAGCTCGGGGCCCAAAGCGGCCTCCGAGCCGGTCGTCGCCTCCCAGCAGTCGACGTCGTCCAGGTCACCGACCAGTTCGGACGCCCGGCCGCAGAACAGGTCGACCAACGCCGGGTCGAACTCGGTTCCGCGGCGCGCACGCAGCATCTCGGTGGCCGCCTCGCCACCGCCCGTCCTGAGGAACACCTCGGCGTCGTCGGCGATTTGGACGATGCGCATCACCGGGTCGATCTGCTCGCCGGCATGACCGCCGGGGACGCCCTTGCCGTCCCAGCGCTCAAATGACTGGCTGAGTGCCTTCCGCACGGCTGGGTCCAAGCCCAGGCGATCGGCGATATCGCCGGTTGTCTGGCAGTGGGCGACCATGGATCCGGCCGCTTCCTGGAAGCCTCCGGACAAGAAGCGTCCCACCATGGTCAGGCGGCGCAGCGGAGGCGACTCGGCACCGACGCGGCCGACCATGAAGCGCATCATCTGCAGGCCGACCTTGTCGACGGAGTAGCTGGCCGAGCGGAGTCGGCGGTCGTCGTCGAACCACTTGGCGATCTCATGGGAGTCCGAGATGCAGCCGACCCAGGCCAGCATCGACACGTAGAAGACCGCGGCCTGCTGCGCCGGGGCCAGGCCAGCAGCCTGAGCCAAGCGTCGGGCGATCACGGTCTGGCGCAGCACATGCTCCTGGGGCAGCCCCAAGCCCAGGTCGGTCGCCAACGACAGCGCGGCGACGAGTTCGGCCAGACTGACTCCTGACCCTGCGTCTGATCCCCCCATCCCGCGAACCAGAATAAACCTGAAGACCGGCATGGGCGTTGAGTCTTCTCAGGCCGCATCAGACGCAACGACGAAGCCCTCGATCGACTGGAGGAAGAGGGAGTGCTCTATCGCCAGCTCGAGGTCGTCACTTCGGGCGGCGCTCACTCAGCTACGAGTGGCTGGGATCATCCGAGGGCTGTGTGCCGCTCGTCGCTGGGTGGCAAGGCAGACACGGCGGATCAGCTGGGGGGCTCGAGTAGCTGGAGGTCGATCTCGATTTTCACCACGTCACCGAGGGCGACAACATTGACACCGGGAGGCATGGCGATGTCGATGCCGAAGTCCTTGCGGCGGATCTCGGTCGCCGCTTCGAAGCCAGCGTGGCGGGGACCGCCCGGAAACGTCTCGATGCCGCCCAGCTCGACGGCGAGGACGACGGGACGGGTGACGTCGCCGATGGTCAGGTCGCCATCGACCTGGTACTCCGACCCGGCTCCCCTGATCCGTGTGGAGCGGAACACCAGCGTTGGGCGTCGGGCGACATCGATGATGTCGGGCGACAGCACGTGAGCGTCACGGTCGGAGTTGGCCGTGTCGATCGACGCCACGTCAACAGTGGCCGTAACGCTGGTGGTACCGAGGGTCTCGCCGACTACGACGTCGGCGGCGAAGCGGGTGAAGCGCCCCCGGACCTTGGACACCCCGAGGTGGCGGATGGTGAACCCGATCGAGGAGTGGTTGGTGTCGACGGCCCAGCGGGCGAGCAGTTGCGGCCGGCCGACGTCGGTTTGCCGGACAGCGGCCGCCGGCGAACGCCGGGTTTGCGCCGCGAGGAAGTGGCGACGCTGGCCGGGGTCAGCATCGACTATCTGATCCGTCTGGAGCAGGGCCGCGACACCCGACCCTCGTCGACGTGATCGCCGCGCTCGGCGGGCGCCCTGCGCCTCGATGACGACCAACGCCGGCAGTTCTCGGCGCTCGCCATGATGGGACACATCGCCGAGTTGTGCCCCGGGCCCCGCCCGTTGACACGCCACGTGGCACCGACCGTGATCGCCCTCCTCGATCGACTGGGACCTGGGAATGCTCGACGGTGCTGTCCCCAACCTGGCCCGACACGTGTTTCTGAACACCGCGGCGCGCCGCGACAGGCCGGTGGGGCCACGATGAAGCGTTCATGGCCTTGATGGCCGAGTTGCGTACTCGCCGGACTTCGTCGAGCACTGGTCGGTCCTGGCCGCGACCGAGAAGCGCCGAGGCACGACGCGCATCGTCCACCCCGGCCTCGGCGGCCTCCGCTTCAACTACCAGGCTCTCCTTCTCGCTGATGACCTCGACGAGCAGCGGCTCGTCACCTGGTTGCCCGCCGACGATGCCACCGCGCTCGCGTCTCACCCGGGCCGGCGACACCGCAGTTCCGACGAGCCCGGCTCAGCTGCGCGTCATCGGCTGAAGTCGCTCGCCCGTGAGGCCCGAGACGCCGCCCGCCCGGGCCACCGCGGCCACCGCCCGGGCGACCGCGGCCACCGCCCGGGTGGTACGCCGACCCGCACGTCCCGGGAGCGAGCCGGTACTGGGATGGCGGCACCGGGACGGCGGCCACGGCGAGCGCTGATTAGACGACCTCGAACTGGGTCATCATGTCGTGGTCCTCGTGGGCCAGGTTGTGACAGTGCATGACGAACACGCCCTTGTGCGACTGCCATTTGATGGCGACCCGCACGGTGTCGCCAGGCCCGAGCCACATGACGTCCTTGGGACCCCTCTCGTATGGGAAGGGGGGCTGGCCGTTGCGGTCCAGGACCAGCCATTCGATGAGGTGCACGTGAACGGGGTGGATCCAGCCGCCCGACTTGTTGATGAACCTCCAGATCTCGGTGGTGCCCAGTTTGGGGAAGGCGTCGATGCGGCCCCGCCCGTAGCTGAGGCCGTTAATCACCCAGGCGCCCCCGCTGCGGTCGAACTCCCAATCGTGGGTGCGCACCGCCTTGGTCGGGTCGATGGCGGGCAACGGGACCAGATCGGCGGGCACCGAACTGGGGTCATGAGCGTCGCCGACCACGTCGAAACGCATGATCTGGTTGATCCGCTCGGCCGGCGAGGGATCCCCGAACGCTCCGGGCGGGAAGTGGTTCTCCAGCACGATCTTGGTGCCGATGGGATATTTGGCGAAGTCGAGCACGAACTCGTAGCGCTCGGCCGGGCCGGCGACGAAGTCCGGCACCTCGACCGGGTGGGCCATGAGCCCACCGTCGGTGCCGATCATGGTGAACGGTTCGCCAGTGGAGAGGGCCAACCGGTAGAACCGGGAGTTGGATCCGCACAGCAGCCGGAACCGGTATTTGCGCCGCAGGACCTGGAAGAACGGGAAGGGAACCCCGTTCACGCAGATCACGTCGCCGAAAGTGCCCTGCCGGGGCGGCGAGAACGGGTTGTCCCCCGAGGCGAAGAACAGCGACCCGTCGTCGTTGAAGATCCGGTCCTGCATGACGATGGGGATGTCGAACGGGGCCGGGACCAGGCCCGCCAGGCCGGCCGGCAACGGCAGGGCGTCGGTGGCGTCGTCGAGATGGGGCTGGAAACCGGCCAGTCCCATGTACACGTTGCGCCCGGTGAAATCGATGGCGTGGTCGTGGTACCACATGGTCAACGCCGGCTGGCGGGACGGCCAGGGGTAGTCCCTGCGGTTGGTCAGTTCCGGGACGAAGACGTCACCGGGCTGGCCCGACACCCGGGGCCCGTTGAGCGCCTGGATCAGGTTGAGCGGGTGGCCGTCGTCGAAGGCGGCCTCGTCGGCGCCGTGATGATGGATCGACGTGGGCACCGCCAGCTGGTTGGTCATGTGGATGACCACCGGCTTGTTGTCCCGGGTCAGGATGGTCGGCCCGGGCCACATCCCGTTGAAGCCCCAGATGGTGGTCGGCGGTCGCCCGGCCAGGACCTGCTGTTGGGCCACCCGCATGACGATGTTGGTCTCGCTGGGTGAACCCGGCGACGCCAGATCGATCACCGGGGCGAATCGGAGGGGCAGGGCGAACTTGTCGACCGGTGGCGAGGCCGGGAGATCGGCACCCGCGGCCCGGATGATGTCGAAGCCCTTCACCAGCGGCAAGGCCAGCCCGGCCGCGCCGACCAAGCCGAACTTGATGAACTGGCGCCGATCGACCCCCATCCTGAGCCCCCGAGATCTGTGAAATCGCTGTGGTGTTGGAACCAGGGTGGCAACTTGGCCCTATGTTTACCTTTTAGGGGGCAGGGATTTTACCTTCCACTTACCTTCGGACACCGTGGATCCGCGGGTTCAGCGGGTGAGCAGCGTCACTGCGGCGTCGAGCCCGCCTCCATCGGCGGGCAGCAGCTCGACCCGCCCGCCACTCGCCTGCGCCAGTTGTTGGGCGATCGCCAGGCCGAGTCCGGTGCCGCCCACTCGGTCACGGCCCTGCCAGAATCGATCGAAGGCCCGTTCCCGCTCGGCATCGGTCATGCCCGGCCCGTGGTCGCGCACGTGAACCACGACCCCCCCGCCCGCCTCATCGGGAGGAAGGACAACCGCCATGACGATCTCTGACTCGGGGGGGCTGGCCTCGAGGGCGTTGCTCAGCAGGTTGTCCAGGATCTGCTCGAGGCAGCCGGGCACGGCCCGAGGCGCAACGGGTGGCTGGTGAGCGTCGACCACGAGTGAGACGCCCCGCTCCTCGGCCAGCGGCGCCCACGCCTCCCGGCGATCCTGCACTATCGCAACCACGTCGATGGGCTCGCGGGATCTTCGGTGGTCATCGGCTCGGGCCAGGGCCAGCAGCCCGTTGACCAGCCAGGCCAGCCGGTGGCTCTCGGCTTCGGCGGCGGCGAAGTCGGCCGCATTCTGCGGTGTCGCGCCCTCGGCCAGGTTCTCGAGGCGGAGTCGCAGGGCGGTCAGTGGCGCCCGTAGCTGATGGGACGCGTCGGCGACGAAACGTCGCTGCGACTCGAGGAGGTCGCGGATGCGGTCGGCCATGGCGTTGAACTCGTCGGCCAGGGCGGCGATCTCGGGTGGCCCGCCGCCCGGCGCCCGGGCATCGAGCTGGCCCCGCCCGAAGCTCTTGGCCGTCTGCTGCAGGCTGACCAGGGGAGCGCTGATGGAGCGAGCCAGGAGATAGCCGATCAGGGCGGCGAAGCCCAGTAGCGCGGCGGCCGATCCGGCCAGCAGCGCCCACGTGCGCACCAGCCGGCGATCCGTGGATGCCGCGGACACAGCCACGGCGACCGCACCGAGCGACTGGCCGTTGCGCCGCACCACGGCGGCGGCGACCAGCTGTCGCCGGCTGTCGTCGGTGCGGCGGGCGGTCGGTGTCTCACCCCGGAGGGCACGCCCGACCAGCGCCGTGGCATCCGGCTCCAGACCTGGCGGCTCGGCGGGATCGAAGCCGATCAAGACTTCTCCCCGGCTGCCGTAGACCGACACCTCCGTTCCCGTCTGCCTCCGGTACGTCGAGGTCAGGGCGTTCAGATCATTGGCGGTGGGATTCTGGAGGCTCTCGCCGACGGCCACCGCCAGGTCGGTGGCGTTGCGGCGGGCGGTGGTGGCGAGGGCGGCCTGCTCACTCCTCGCGTATACCAGGCCCAACGGGACGGCGAACAACAGGAGCACCAACGCCATCAGCGACAGGTAGGAGAGGAGGAGCCGGCGGGTCACGAGGGCTGGCCGAGGCGCATCCCGACGCCCCGGAGGGTTTCGATCCAACCCGGGGCGCCGAGCTTCTTGCGCAGCGACGCGACATGGACGTCGACGGTCTTCGACGCCCAGTCCCAGTGGGAGTCCCAAACCTGCTCCAACACATGTTGACGGGAAACCACGACTCCCGGTTCCAGGGCCAGCAGGGCCAGGAGGTCGAACTCCTTGGGCGTCAAGGCGATCTCGACCCCGTCGATGCGCACTCTCCGCCGCCGGCGGTCAATCGACAGCGCACCGATGCGTTGCTCCTCGTCGGTTTCGACCACGTGGCCGGTGCGGCGAAGCACGGCCCGGATCCGCGCCACCAGCTCGCGTGACCCGAACGGTTTCACCAGATAGTCGTCGGCTCCCATCTCGAGTCCCAGGACCCTCTCGGCCTCCTCGCCGCGTGCGGTGATGACCAGGATCGGCACCGAGGAACGGGCCCGCAACTGGCGGCACACCTCGATACCGTCCATATCCGGCAGCCCGAGATCGAGCACGACCACGTCCGGTTGCTCGAAAGCCAAGGCCGCCGAACCGGTCGTGACCCACTCAGGTCCGAATCCGAACCGGAGCAGTCCGGCCACCAGCGGTTCGGCAATGTGGTCGTCGTCCTCCACCACCAGCACGCGCACACCGATGAGCATGCATCACCCGACCCTCCTCGGCCAGAACTGGCGTCTCACGGCGACACCCGTCCTGTCCGTTGACGGCCTGTGTTGGCCCGCGACCGCGTGGGCACCCTGGTCGACCTGTTCAAGTGAGTGCGGCGCCCCCGGCGGTAGGGCGATCAGGCGCCGACAGCTGTCAGGCGGTCCGCACCCGAAGCCTTGCGGACCCGCTTGCCGTAGGTGATCGTCCACGCCACGAGGCCGGCGGTCGCCACCGCCGGCAGCACCGAGTTGACCAGGACCATGTCGGAGGTCGACAACGGATAGCTGAGGGCGATCCGCACACCGGCCTCGGCCACCAGGGCCAATCCCCAGACCGTGGTGATGACCCGCTGGGAATGCCGGAAGGTCGGGTACTGCCACAGACCGTTCCAGTAGGCGACGCCCTCCGGGGTGCCGTCGGTGGCGAACTTGCGACCGATGTAGAACATCAGGGGCCGGGACAGTGCCAGGCTGGCGAGGGAAATGATCCCGACGACGCCGGTAAGGGCCGAATCCTTGATGATCACCAGGTGGGCGCTGTTGAACGAGACCGACGTGGCGACCGTCAGGCCGACATACACCAGGGCGATCACGCCGAACTCGTCGATCCGGTGGTGCAGCGCGTAGATCAGCACCAGCTCGGCGGCCGGCCACAGGGCGCTGATCGTCAGGGCGGCAACGGTGCTCATGCCGTTCCCGCTGAGCAGGCTGTAGGTCAGGATCGGCAGCATGACGTTGAACAGAATGGCCGGACCCCAGCTGAGCAACGCCGTCTTGCGTGATCCGGCCATGCCGCCACCTCTCTCGATCGCCCGCATGCGCTCCCAGGGCATGATGTCCGTCCGGCCCCAGGGGAGGGGACGTGCGTACCGCCTGGCCGGCGAGTTCGCCGAAGCCTTCCGCCGGATCCGGGACGGCCGGGCGGGCGCGGCCCAGGACTGGGACGGGGTCTTTCATGCCATGCTCTTCCGCGTTCCAGAGGCGGAGCGGGCCTTTCGCGACCGGCTCCGCCGGCAGGCGGTGTTCACCGGCTATGGGACTCTGCATCAAGGGGTGCTGATCTGCCCGACGGATCGGCGCGAGTCGTTGCAGCGGACGCTGCGCGACCTGCCGGCTGGGGCGACGGTGTACTTCGGCCGGCTCGAGCTGGCGCCGGCCGACGCCGCCCGGGCCGCGTTCGACGCCTGGAGCCTCGACGAGCTCAACCGCCTCTACCGCGCCCACACCGCCCGTTTGCAAGCCGTGGTGGCCGGCCGGACCGCCCCCCCGCCGGCCACCGGCGCCACCCTTCGGACGTTCACCGAGCTGCTGTGCCCGGTGCTCGTGGACCTGTTGCGCAGCCCGGCTCTGCCGGTCGAGCTGTTCCCATCCGACTGGTCGATGCCCGCCCTCCAGGCGGCCATCGGCCGGGTGCAACGGGCATTCGGGCCGCCGGCCGCCACCTTCGTCCAGCAGGCGCTGGCCACCGGTTGAGCCGCCCGGGGGTGGGGCCGGTGGCCCTGCCTACTTGGCCAGGCCGGCCGCCAGGTTGATGGTGGCCGCGATGATGACCGTGCCGAACAGGTACGACAGCATGGCGTGACGCAGCGCGGTGTGCCGGACCTCCTTGGTGGTGAGATCGGTGTCGGAGACCTGGTAGGTCATGCCGATGGTGAACGAGAGGTAGGCGAAGTCGAGGTAGCACGGCTTGTCGTCCTCGTTGAAGTCGACCCCGCCGTCGCGCCCGGTGTAGTACAGCGCGGCGTAGCGCAGCGTGAAGAGGGTGTGCACGACAGCCCAGGAGGCGACGATGGCGAGGACCCCGGCCGTGAGCAGCATCGCCTTCTCGTCGCCTTGGGCATGGCCGGCCTTGAGGATGCCCAGGACGACCGCGACCAGGCTGGCGATGCTGGCGGTGATGAGGAGGACGTCGGTCGTGGCCCGTTTCGGATCCTCCCGAACGGCCAGTTGACTGGTCGCCACCGCGTCCAACCGGGCGATCCCGATCCACACCGACGCCACCCAGGTCATGGCGGTGGCGCACCAGGCGAGCAGAGGTATGAACTGCCAGGGGGCGACCAGGCCGGCGATCAGGCCGACGACCACGCCGACGGCCAGCGCCGCGGCCAGCCGGGCGAAGACCGAGAAGGGCGGCCGATGTCCCGCTTCAGGGGGGTAGTCGATCACGGGTCGCTGTACCCGAGGTCCCGGCCCGCTCACCCGAGGGTCGCCAGTCCGGTCTCGTAGGCGATGACCACCAGCTGGGCCCGGTCGTGTGCGTTCAGCTTGGCGAGGATGCGGCTGACGTGAGTCTTGGCGGTGGCCACGCTCATGTGCAGGCTCGGCCGCGATCTCGGCGTTGGACAGGCCACGGGCCACTTCGGCGAGCACCTCCGTCTCGCGCTCGGTGAGCGGCTCGAGCAGGTCGCGGCGGGCCTGCGGCACCACCCGGCTGGGCGAACTCGTCGAGCAGGCGGCGGGTGACGCCGGGGGAGAGAAGGGCGTCGCCCTTGGCCACCACCCGGATCCCGGCCAGCAGCTCCTCCGGCGAGATGTCCTTGAGGACGAAGCCACTGGCGCCGGCGCGCAGCGCCTCGTAGACGTACTCGTCGTGGTCGAACGTGGTCAGGATCAGCACCCTGGTGCCGGCCAGCGACGGGTCGGCGGTGATGCGCCGGGTGGCTTCGATGCCGTCGGTGTTGGGCA
Organism: uncultured Actinomycetota bacterium; assembly: GCA_963792645.1. Taxonomy (GTDB): domain Bacteria; phylum Actinomycetota; class Acidimicrobiia; order Acidimicrobiales; family Palsa-688; genus CAWBWS01. The sequence goes on along the minus strand of CAWBWS010000003.1, from coordinate 163,586 downwards.
TGCGGACGTCCATCAGGACCACGTCGGCCTTCCACGCCCGGACCAGTTGGACCGCTTCCGAACCGTCGGCCGCCTCACCGACGACGACCATGTCACTCGTCGAGTCGATCAGTACCTTGAACCCGCCCCGTAGCAACGCCTGGTCGTCGGCGACCAGTACCCTGATGGCGACCGGCCGGCTCCGCGGGCGTGCGGGCGTCGCCGGGGCCGGGTTTTCCGAGCTCACGGGTCCGGGCTCGCAGTTTCGGGACTTGCAGTCGCGGGACTTGCAGTCTCGGCTGTTGCGATAACGGCGCGGCTCACGGCTTCGAGGCGCTCATCGGTCGGCAGGACAGCGGTCACCCGGAAGCCGGTCCGGGGGGGCCAGAGTGGAAGGTGCCGCCGAAGAGGGCCACGCGTTCTCGCATACCGACCAGCCCGTGGCCGTTGCCATTTCCGCTCGTCACGCGCCACCAGCCGGCGCCACAGTGGCCGCGGCGGCCGTGGCGGTCGCGGTGCGCCGACCGGCGGGGTGGGCAGCGGGTACGACGGGTAGCGCGGCGTTGGCCGGCGGCCGGCGCCGTTGTCGCTGACCTCGATCTCGATCTCGTCGGGCCGGTAGCGGAGGTCGAGGCGGGCCTGCGCCGGTCGGGCATGGCGGACGACGTTGGTCAGCGCCTCCTGGACGATCCGAAATGCCGACACGTCCACCCCCGCCGGGAGAGGCCGCGGCGGCCCGTCGATGCGGACGTCGACCGCAACTCCGGCGGCGGCGACCTCGTCGACCAGCGGTTGCAGGTCGGCCAGCCCGGGTGTCGGCGCCAGCTCTCCGGTGGCGTCGCCCTCCCGGAGCACCCCGACCAGGAGGCGCATCTCGTGCATGGCCCGACGGCTGGTCGTCTCGATGATCTCGAGCGCCTTGGCCGCCTCTTCCGGCTGGCTGTGCAGGACCATCCGGGCCACACCGGAACGGACGGCGACCACGCTCATGGCGTGGGCCACCACGTCGTGCAGCTCGCGGGCGATGCGCAGCCGCTCGTCGGCGACGGCCCGTCGGCTGCGCTCCTCCCGTTGATGGTCCCGCTCGGCCGCCCATTCGGTGACGCTCGCGATGTAGGCGCGGCGGGTGCGGGTGTTCTCGCCCGCCAGCCATCCGACGAGGAGCAGTGGCGGGGCGCCCAGCGACGGCCGGCCAGTGGCGATCACCGTGGCCACGACCACGGCGGGATCACCAAGGCGGTCGCCCGCAACGACGTCCGGGGCGGGTAAGCGAGGCGACCGTGTAGATCGGCAGGATCACCGCCAGGATCATCGGGCCCCGGATCCGGCGCCGATCACACCGGTCACCGCGATGGTCACGACCGCCAGCACCGGCACGGGATAGCGACGCCGGAACGGCACCGTCCCGCAAGCGACCACGATGAGCACGTAACGCAACACCTCCCGGCAGGTGTCGTCCTGGCCCGTCCTGTCCAGTCCCGGCGGCCGTTCCCACGATGGCGGCCGCGGCCAGCAGGATGGCCGCCACCATATCCACGGCCGTCCACTGGCGCACGGAAAGCCGCTGGGTCAGCGGGAGTGGCAGCTCGTTCTGTCCACTACGGCCACGGTATCGAGCCGGCCGGCGCCGGCCGCATCCCTCCCCGGGTCGAGGTCACGTACATCTTGCGATGTACGCCGGGCGTTGCGCCCGACGCCTGTATCCACCGCGGGGATGACGGCGAAATGTCCTGGTAGGCGGACGACAACACCCCGGACTCGGGCGCATGGTGGAAGCAGCGACCCGGACCACTCTGGCCGGGCCCGACCTAGCGGGCGAGGAGATGATTGAAGCCCATAACTTGACCAAGAAGTACGGCACCACCACGGCCGTCGACGACCTCAGCTTCGAGGTCCGGCCCGGGCAGGTGACGGGCTTCCTCGGGCCCAACGGCGCCGGCAAATCGACCACCCTGCGCATGATCATGGGTCTCGACGACCCGACGGCCGGGACGGTCTCGGTCCTCGGCCGCCCCTATCGGCCAGCACCGGCGGCCACTGTTCGAAGTGGGCGCCCTGCTCGATGCCAAGGCCATCCACGGCGGGCGCAGCGCGTACAACCACCTGTTGTGCCTGGCCCAGAGCAACGGGATCGGACGCCGCCGGGTGGATGAGGTGCTCGAGCTGGTCGGGCCTCACCGCCGTGGCCAACAAGCGGGCCGGAGGTTTCTCGCTCGGTATGGGCCAGCGGCTCGGCATCGCGGCCGCCATGCTCGGGGATCCCGAGGTGCTGCTGTTCGACGAGCCGGTCAACGGCCTCGATCCCGAGGGGATCGTATGGATCCGCAACCTGATGCGGGCGTTCGCCGGCGAGGGCCGCACGGTATTCGTCTCCAGCCATCTCATGAGCGAGATGGCCCTGACCGCCGATCACCTCATTGTGATCGGCCGGGGCAAGCTCATCGCCGCCACCAGCGTGGCGGATTTCATCAATGCCAGCTCGCAGAACTTCGTCCGCGTCCGCACCCCGCAGCGCGCCCAGCTGCTCGCGTTGTGCACGCCCACGGGGGCGCGCCACCACCGAAGGCGACGGCGCCTTGCGGGTCACCGGCCTCGACTGTCCCGCCGTCGGCGACCTGGCCGCCGCCAACACGATCGTGCTGCACGAGCTGGTGGCTCAGGCGCCTTCGCTCGAGGAGGCGTTCATGGAGATCACCGCAGGCAGCGTGGACTTCCACGCCGACGATCCCGAGCAGTACCTCACGTTGGCCAAGGGAGCCTGAATGATGACCGCCGTCACCGCAACAGCCGCCGCACCTCCTCGGCCCAGCGCGTCGCCCCACGGGGCAACGGCCCCGTTCCTTCCCGACATCCTGCGCTCGGAATGGACCAAACTGCGCAGCGTCCGTTCCACCTTCTGGAGCCTCTTGGTCGCGGCAGGCGCCACGATCGGGCTGTCAGCGATGATCTGCACGGTCTATGTCAACCGCTTCGACCGATTGAGCCCGGCCGACCGGCTTGACTTCAACCCGACGCAGTTCAGCCTGAACGGCCTCTTCCTCGCCCAGCTGGCGATCGCAGTGCTGGGGGTGTTGATCATCACGAGCGAATTCAGCACCGGCATGATCCGATCCACCTTCGCCGCGGTACCCCAGCGCCGCAGTGTCCTGGCGGCCAAGGCGACGGTCTTCGGCGCCGTCACCCTCGTCGTCGGGTTGGCCTCGTGTTTCGCCGCCTTCTTCATCGGCCAGTCCATCCTGACCGCCAAGCATGTCGAGGCCGCACATCGGCGATCCCGGGGTGCTCCGTTCGGTGGCCGGCGCGGCCTTGTACCTGACGGTGCTCGGCCTTCTTGCCCTCGGTATCGGCGCCCTTATCCGCCACAGCGCGGGCGCCATCGCGGCGGTGTTCGGGCTGATCTTCGTCCTGCCGGGACTGGTCAGCGCCTTGCCCGCGTCCTGGGACCGGACCATTGCGCCCTACCTGCCCAGCAACGCCGGCTCGGCTCTCTTCCGGACCGTCACCCGCGGCGGCGGTGCCAACCTGCTCTCCCCGTGGACCGGCTCCGCGGTGTTCTGCCTGTACGCCGCGGTGGCGCTGGCCGCCGCCGCCGTGACCCTCACCCGCCGCGATCCCTAGTCCACTCACGGCGGGATGCCACCCCTGCCTACCAGCCCGGTTGGGGCTCCCCAGCGGTGAGCGTGGTCTGAGGATGGACGGGCAGCACGACGGGGGCCCGCGGGGGCTGGTTGAAGTTGAACTCCGCGAGCAGGCTGCCGAGGATGGGCCGGTCTCTCGGACGTCGGGCCGCGGGATCGGGCCGGCCGTCGGTGCGAGGGTCGAGCCGCTGGCCCCCGAGGAAGCGGTCCTCGATGAACTTGTCGTAGGCGTCAAAACTCAGCGTCTGGTGATCGATGTACCCGGTGCGGGCGTAGGGGCTGATCACCAGGCCGGGGACCGCGCAGCCCATAGCCGTTTATGTCGACCTGCGGCGGCGTCAACGTGGTCGTAAAAACCGCCCCAGTCGTCCCATGACAGGAAGATTGCCGTCGAGTTCCAGTCGGGGCCCTTCATCACGGCGTTGATCAAGCTGGTGACATAGCTCTGGCCGGCGCTGACCGCCCCCGGCGGATGCTCGCTCACGGGCCCGGAGGGGACCACCCACGACACGGCGGGCAGCGTCCCGGCGGCGGCGGCCTTGTAGAAGTTGGCGACCGACTGGATGTTGCCCAGTTGGCCGTCTGGCTTGACGGTGTCGAAGTACGGCAGCGGGTTCCAGATGCCCGGCGTCTTGGCGTTCTGCTTGACCGGCGCGCAGGACAGCGCTTCGTCGTTCTCGCAGTCCGGCTCGGTGCCGGCCACGACGTAGTAGCCCCAGCTGACGTTGCTGCGTGTGGAGCATGTAGGTGAGGTCGGTCCAGGCGTAGATCGGCTGCCTTGGACGCTTGGGCCCGTGCCGCAGGCGGCGTGCCCGGGTTCTGCAGGGCGTTGACGCAGCTGGCCGGGTTGTCGTGCTGGGTGCAGGCCGCCGACCACTCGGACACCATGAACAGGTGCGCCGGCAGGCTCCACGAGGCGTTCGGCTCGAACATGTGGTCCTGCAGGACGAAGTCCTTGGCGTAGGTCCAGTAGTTCGGGATGTCGCTTTGGGTGTGATAGCCCATCACGTCCGAGGTCTTGGCGTTGGTACACGCGGGATTGTTGGGGTCGACGCAGCCCTGCTTGGCGCGCCGACAACTGGCTGATGAATCCGTCCATCTTGCCGCCGTTGATGTCGGCGGCGGCGTTGGTCTGGCCGTGAGGCCCGCCGCCGTTGACGTCGGCATGGTCGACGTACGGCTTCACGCAGCTCCATTGTTGGGGTCGGGGACGCAGACGGATGGGGTCCCGTTCTCATCGGAATGCCATCGGCGCCGGGGTAGGTGCCGAAATAGGTGTCGAAGGACCGGTTCTCCTGCATGATCACCACGACGTGCTTGATCTTGCCGATGCCGGCCGCGGCCGCCGGGGCGGGGCCGGTCGTGCCGGGGGCGGCCGTCGGTCGGGTGGGGCTGGCGCAGGACACCGCGATCATTGCGGTCACCGCGGCGGCCACCGTGGTCAGTCTCTTTCGTCGGGTCATGCCGGCGACGGTGCGGGCCAAAGATGAACTTTGCAACGTGAGTGTGTGATGTGTCGGTTAAGGCGGTGCCGGCGGGTCGGCCGGCCGGCCGGTCGGTCGGTCGGCCCGAACTGGCGCGACAACTCGGGTGCCGGCCACCTAATTGTCGCGTCAGTTCGGACGCGGGTCAGGCGGCCTGGCGCCGATTGCCGGCTATCGCGGTCAGTCCTGACCCCGGGTGTGCAGCGACCGCCCGCCCCGGGGCCGGGGGGAGGCCACGCGAGGCCGGCGGTGCCACACCTTGGGGGGTGCCTGCAGTCTTCCGCACGCCGGTATCGGGGAGATGGCTGGTCTGTTGCGGGGCCGTGAACGAGTGGGAAAAGGTTGGGCGCACGTCGTTGGGCGTCTTGAATCCTGACCAAACTGGTAATATATTCGCAGCATGACCGCGACCGACGAACTCGTCAGCAACGCCGAGCAGTACGCCGAGAAGTTCGACAAGGGCACCGTCCCGATGCCTCCGGGCAAGGGCGTTGCCGTACTGGCGTGCATGGACGCCCGCCTGAATCCCTTCGGCGTGCTGGGCTTGTCCGAGGGCGATGCCCACGTGATCCGCAACGCCGGCGGCGTCGTGACCGACGACGCCATTCGCTCGCTCACCATCTCGCAGCGGTTGCTCGGGACCACCGAGATCGTGCTCATCCATCACACCGACTGCGGCATGCTGACGTTCCACGATGACGACGTCAAGGCCCAGATCGAGGCCGATACGGGCCTACGGCCGCCGTTCGCGCTCGAGGCGTTCCCTGACCTCGATGCCGATGTCATCCAGTCGATCGCCCGGATCAAGGCCAGCCCGTACCTTCCCCACCGCGACGCGGTGCGCGGTTTCGTCTACGAGGTGGAGACCGGCCGCCTGCGTGAAGTGAAGGCCTGAAGAACTGAAACTGCGACGTTGCGGTCTCGACCATGCGGAAGACTGCGAGCCATGGAGATCAGGCGCCTCGGTCCGGGGGACGACGCGGCGGTGGCGGCGGCATCGGGACTGTTCGACAGAGCGGCCGACCCGATGGCCACTCGACGGTTCCTCGCGACCAGCGGACATCATCTGCTGATCGCCTATGAGGACGGAGTCCCGGTCGGGTTCATCTCAGGCATCGAGGTGACCCACCCCGACAAAGGAACCGAGATGTTCCTGTACGAGCTCGGTGTCGACGAGCTGTTCCAACGGAGAGGGATCGGCCGGGCGTTGGTGGCGCGGCTGGCCCAGGTGGCGAGGGAGGCCGGCTGCTACGGGATGTGGGTGTTGACGGATTCCGACAACGATGCCGCGCTCGGGGACCTACCGGGCCGGAGGCGCCACCGAGCAGTCCGACCACGTCATGCTGGGCTGGACCTTCTGACGGGCTCTTACGAGGCGAGCGCGGCGCGCCCGGCGTGTGCGGAACGGGCCGCCGCCTCGGCCATGTCCTCCTGACGGAGGTGACGCATCAGGGCGCCGAAGCCGCCGAGGGTGACGCCCCCGAAGAGGGCCGGGATGATCCCGATCGCCAGCGCGTTGGCCAGACCGACACCCGACACCGAGGCGATGAGAACGGCGACGACGAAGAGGAGCGGCGTCCCGACGAGCATCCCGAAAATGATCAGCTCGAGCAATCCGTCATCGGTGAGCGGCGCGCCCGCCGTGGGGGCGGCGACGACCGAGTCAGCAGCAGCAGGGGACACAGGGGGCCTCTCTGGAAGAGGGCCGGCAGCGGCGTCCTCTGGCGAAGGGCGCACACTACCAGCGGCCCATCCAGGGCCACCATCCCAGGGTCAGGAGCGCCTGACCGTCGCCAACCAGGCCTCGACGCCCGGCGGCGCCCACGTGTCATCCAGCCTGGACTCCTTGATCGACTCCACCGTCCATCCCGCGGCGAAGCCGGCCCGGATCTCGTCCTGCGTCACCCGCCGGGGGCCCATCGTCCCGGGCACATGATCGCTGAAGCACAGCATGTAGAAGTGACCGCCCGATGTCACCACCCGGGCCAGGCTCTCGACGTCAGCGCGCCCGCTCCTCGTCGCCGAAGACGTGGAACAGAGTGCATCCCAGACGAGAAAGTGGGCGTCCGAACCACGGGCCCGAGCCTTCTCCTCAGCGATGCGGATGGCGGTGGACGACGAGTCGACGCCGGTTACCGGCCGGCCGTTGGCCGCCGCCATGACCGTCGCGCATGCGGAAGACGACCACGGCGTTGACATCCAGCGACTTGTCGTCCCGGGCGGCGACGTCGTTGGCCCAGCCCGAGGCGTACTCATCGCTGGCCATCACCCCGGTGCGCTCGATCAACTGGCCGATGCCGCGCCCGACGGCTCGTCGGAATCGAAATGCAACACGAAATGCACGTGCATCTTCCGGGATCCCTTGAAGACGATACCGAGATATTCGTTCGGGCCGATCTGACGGATCTCGTCGCGAATCTTCCGGGCGGCGCGTGACGTCTTCGAGTAGTCGAGCACGATGCAGGGCCGGCCGTCGAGGACGCTCTCGCCGTGACTGACCTCGGCCCGGATGGCTTCCCGGCCGAAGGGAGTCATCAGATTGACCAGGTCGTGGGTGACGGGCCGGAACAGCTTGCCCTGCCACAACACGACCCGGGTGGCGGCCGCCAGCGGGCGGGTGAAACGGGTGCCCGCTTTGGCGATCACCGTCCCGCGGCCCCGACCGGCCGGGATCTCTCCGGCGGGGCTCGAACCGTACAACTCGTCGAGTCCGGCTTCTGACATTTCCAGTGGTCGCGTGCTCAGTGCCATGCCCATTATTCGCCGCCCGGCCGGGCCGCGGATCAGTCCAGGGCGAGGCAGGACGCGCCGGCCAGCACGTCGGCGGCCAACGCCACGTCGCCGTCGATGATGGCGTCCAGCTCCACCGGGTCGAGCCGGTTGGCGACTAGGCGGCAGAACGACGTGGCGTCCGCCACGATGCGAACATCAGGCGAAGCGGCGGGTACGCCGCGATCGAGCGCCGCCTGCCACACGCCACCACCCGGGCCGGTGAGCACCAGACGCGCCGTCCGCCCCGGTTGCGGCCGCCGGACCATGTCGAGCCCTCTCGGGAGGGCGGCCACCGCCAGCTCGGTCATGAGGGCGAGACGGGACGCCTCAGGCGCCACCAATGCCCGGCCGGTGGCCCGGCGGATGTCCTCTTCGTGGATCCACATCTCGAACGAGCGGACCACCAGCATCGCTCCGAGCGGCAGGGTGAAGCCGTGCAACGTGACCGTCTGATCCAGCTCGGCCGCATCGACGTATGCCAGGCTCCGAGAGGCGCGTGCCAGCCAGTCCCGGCGGGTGGCTTCCGGCGGCCGGCCGAGCTGGGCGTCGGCATCGGGTTGGGTCCCGGCCACGTGCGGGGCCGGTTCCCCGGCTTCGAGCCCGACCACCACGTGAAAGGCCCGCTCCACACCGATCAGGTGCCCGACCAGGCCCTGGACGTCAAGGCCCCGCAGCGCCGGTCGGGCCCACTCGTCGTCTCGCAGCTCGATGAGGAGGGTGTGAAAAGCCTCCACGGTGCGCCGGAAGGTCTGGACGGGGGAGATGGCCGGCGGCGCGTCCAACGGGCGGCCGGGTGGCCGCACGCCCTCAGCGATGGTGAGCACCCGGGTCCGGAGCCCGGACGGCGGGGCGTCGGCGTCGGCCTGGGCCAGCGCGAACCGCAGCTCCTCAAGCGCCCGGACGGTCGGGCTCTCGGCGCTCATATCCTCACCAGAATATCCGGTGCCAGCCACTGGCCCAGCTTGGCATGGGCCAGCCGCAATCTCGACTTCGCGGTCCCCTCCGGAATCCCGAGCATCGTTGCCAGCTCCCGCTGGGTGCAGCCGCCGAAATACGCCAGCTCGACGGCCTTGCGCTGCTCATCCGGCAGTCGCCCGATGGCTTGGCGGATGATGTCCCGCAACTCCCTGTCGTCGGTACCGTCCCCGACGGTATCCGTGGTGTCGGTCAGATCCTGTTGACGCTCCTCCCGGGCCGAACGCCGGGCGTCCTGGCGGACGCTGTCCACCGCCCGCCGGTAGGCCTGGACGCCGAGGAACGCCCGCAGTGAGCCGCGCTCGGGGTCGAAACGACCGGGATGGCTCCACAACGCGGTGAACACCTCCTGCACCACGTCCTCGGCGGTCGTCGCGTTGCCGGTGACCCGGCGGGCCAGTCCGTAGACCAGTGGCGCGTAGCGGTCGAAGGCTTCGGCCAGCGCCTCCTCGTCCCCCGCGGCCATTCTGGCCATGAGGACCGTTTCGCCCCGCTCCACATCAGCAGGATATCGCCGCCGGTCCGCGAGAGGGGGGGCCGAGAGCGCGGGCCTCTCGGCCAGCCCCGCGGTCATGGGCTCGAAGCTCCGACCCGCGGATCGGCGACGATGGTCTCCGCTTCCGCCGTTGCCGGCTCAGGATCGGCCGCGGTGGTCTTCCTCTCGCCCACCAGAGCCACGCCGGCGCAGAGGGCCAGCACCACTCCCGGACCGATGAACAGCCATGGCAGGGACCGGTACGGGATCTGCTTGGTCTGAGCGAAATCGGCGACGCTGGCATCCAGCCGCCGGGTCTTGTCGGCGAAGTCGGTGAAGACGGAATTCAGCTTGGGCAGGCCGGTGGCGGCGGCGGGGAACTGCGGCGCCAGCGACGCGTTGAGCTCGGCGGGCGTGGTCCCGAGCTGGTTGGCGATGGAGGGCAGCAGCTGACCCTGGAGCTGGGCGGTCATCGTCTCCATAGCCGTCTGCCAGCCCTTGACGGCGTCGGCGGTGGGACGGGTGATGAGCGGCCAGAGGTCGTCGACCAGCGACGCCGCCTTCGACGTCTTCTGTGGGAAGGACACCGCGACCGGCCCGAGCGCCAGAACCACGCCGGCGATGGCCAGCGCCGGCATGGCGCCATTGATCAGTTCGAGCCCGGCCGCCCGCCCGGTGGTGAAATCGGCCCGGAGTTTGTCCAGGGCCGGTGTCGTCATGGCCGGCCAATCGGACCCTCCTCGGCCTCGGTCCTCGATCAGCATTCGCCACTCGCGTGACGGGTGGATCACTGGTGATCCACCCGCCGGAGCGGAGGCGAATGACGGCGACGGCAGAACGTCGTCCTCTCCAAGGAAAGGGGCTGTGGTGAAATGGCGATTCGCATGCGGATGCGTTGGGATGGCGTCACGCCGGACCAGTACGACCAGGTTCGGGGGATCGTGGCCTGGGAGACTGAGTATCCAACCGGCGGGATGCTCCACGAGGTCTGGTTCGAGGGCGACCAGCTCAACGTCTGCGATATCTGGGAGACGGCGGAGGCGTTCAACTCCTTCGTCGAGACGCGGCTGATGCCGGGAGTGGCCCAGGTCGGGATCCAGGGCCAGCCGAGCGTCGAGATCCTGCCCGTCTACAACTGGCAGCTCGAGAAGCCCTTCATTCCCGGCGCGGTGGTGGAGGAGGACGAGGGTCCGGCCGACTCCTATATGGCGCTGGAGGCCGAGGTGAAGTGGCGGGTGGAGCCGCCGATCGGCGGCATTTCGCACGTCGCTGTCGTGGACGGCGACCTGGTCCGCTCGGTGTCAGTCTGGGAGAGCCAGGATGACCACGACAACTTCGTGGCCAACCGGATCGGCCCGGCGGCCGAGGCCCTCGGCGCGACCGCCGCGCCCGAGCCCCCCAACTTCCACCCACTCCACGCCCTCTTCCACCCGGAAGGGGGAGCAGACCGCTCCTAGCTGGTCGCGGTCAGCTCCGCAGGCAGCAGCGAGAGCAGGTCGGTGAGGATGCCGGTGGCTTCCGGGGGCACGCCGACGGTGAGCCACCGGCCCTCCTGATCCAGGTGGATGCCGAAGTCGAAGAACCGGCAGCAGTCGTGCTCCCGTTCGGCCAGGTCGACCGCTCGCAGCAGGGCGTCGTCGCCGTCCGCCAGCAGCAGGCGGACAGAGTCGCCGCTCCCGGACGCGGCCCGGATGTCGCGCCCGAGGAACCGCTGCCACTCATCGACCCGTTCACCAGCGTCGCCGGCCGTCAGCGTGCAGGCGATCGGAACGCGCATGGCGACCGGCTACGAAGCCGGCGCCTTGGCTCGTAGCAGCTCGATGAACTCCCGCATCCAGGTGGGGTGGTCGGGCCACGCCCGGGCCGACACCATCATCCCGTCGACCACGCCGCCGCCGTCGACGAACTCCGCGCCGGCCGCGATGACGTCCGGCTCGAGTGCCGGATAGGCCGCGGTGCGCCGGCCTTTGAGCACGCCGGTCGCGGCCAGCACCAGGGGTGCGTGGCAGATCTGGGCGACCGGCTTCTCCTGGTCGAAGAAGTGGCGGACGATGCGCTGGCAGTCGGCGTCATTGCGGATGTACTCCGGCGCCCGGCCGCCGGGGATCACCAGGGCGACGTACTCGGCCGGGTCGACATCGGCGAACGCCACGTCCGAGTTCCAGCTGTAACCGGGCTTCTCGGTGTAGGTGTCGTACCCGTCGACGAAGTCGTGCACCACGAACTGCAGCTTCTTCTTGGACGGGGCCGCGATGTCAACCTGGTAGCCCTCCTCCAGGAGCCGCTGGTAGGGGTACATGACCTCGAGCGATTCGGCCGCATCACCGGTCAGCATCAGGATCTTCGCCACGCGGCACCTCCGTATCTAGACAAATGCGCAGCTTCGACTCTAGTATTTGGTCCGACCAGCAGTCAAGAGGTCCAACCGACCAATCAGCGAGAGTGAGGTGACGGTGCCCTTCAACGGTGTCGTCCGCAACCCCGTCTACCTCCAGGTGGCGGACCAGATCCGCGAGGCCATCCTGGCCGGCGAGCTGGCGCCCGGCGAGGCGTTGCCGACCGAGCGCGATCTGTCGGCCCAGTTCTCGGTGAGCCGCACGACGGTGCGCGAGGCCCTGCGGGCCCTGCAGGCCCAGGGCCTGGTGTCGGGTGGCGGCCGCACCACGCCGCTGCGGACCACGGTCATCGCCGCCGTCCCGAGCGGCCCGCTGCGGGAGACCCTCGGCAACCTGGTCCGGCTCCAGCGGGTCTCACTCGCCGATCTCGTCGAGTTGCGCTGCGCCCTGGAGGCGGCCGCGCTCGAGCGGGCCGCGGCCACCGCCGCCCTCGGCGACCTGCACGAGGCCCACCTGGCGCTGGCCGAGATGGCCCGGCCCGACGTCACGGTCGACGAGTTCGACCAGGCCGACGTGCGCTTCCACCTGGCCCTGGTGGCCTCGTCGGGCAACCAGGCGATGCACCTGATCATGCTCGCCGTGCGCGACGCCATCGCCGACCACCTGCTCGAGGCGCTCCGCCAGCTGCCCCGGACCGGCCCCACCCTGCACCGCCTGGCCGACCAGCACCGCCGGATCCTGAGCGCGCTGGAGGCCGGCGACGGCAAGAAGGCGGGCCGCCTGGTCCGGGACCACATCATGGGCTTCTACCTCCCGTTCCTCGACGAGGGCCTCCAGGGCGCCTGATGGACTCCGGGACTGGGGAGACAAACCGGGCCGATGGCCCGGTTTCTTTCCCCAGTCGTGGTGTGAGCGCCCCGGCCGCCCTGGAGCAGCTCTTGGCCGGCCTGCGGGCCGAGCTGCCGGCTCAGGCGGTCCTGACCGACGCCGATATCCTGGCGGCCCACCGCCGCGACCAGGCCGGACTGATCGACGCCGGGATGCCGGCGGTCCTGGTGCGGGCCGGGTCGACGGCCGACGTGCAGGCCGTCATGAGGCTGGCCTCCCGCTGGCGGGTGCCGGTCGTGGTGAGGGGCGCGGGATCAGGGCTGTCCGGCGGGGCCAACGCCATCGACGGGTGCGTGATCCTCTCGCTCACCGGCATGGACCGCATCGTCGAGATCAACCGCACCGCCATGCTCGCCGTCGTGCAGCCCGGCGTGATCAACGCCGACCTCGGCCGGGCCGCCGCCGCCGAGGGGCTGTGGTACCCGCCCGACCCGGCCAGCTACGAGTTCTCGACCATCGGCGGCAACATCGCCACCAATGCCGGCGGCCTGTGCTGCGTGAAGTACGGCGTCACCCGGGACTCGGTGCTGGGTCTCGAGGTGGTCCTCGCCGACGGGTCGGTGCTGCGGACCGGCGGGCGGACCCGGAAGAGCGTGGCCGGCTACGACCTGACCTCGTTGTTCGTGGGCTCGGAAGGCACGCTGGGCGTGGTCACAGCCGCCACCTTGCGGCTTCGGCCCCGTCAGCGGCCAGCGGCCACGCTGGTCGCCTTTTTTCCACCCTGAAGTCCGCCGGCGCCGCGGTGGGCGACATTGCGACCCGGCTGACACCTTCGCTTCTCGAGCTCTTGGACCGGGCGACCGTCCGCGCCGTCGAGGCCTACCGGCCCATGGACCTCGACACCGATGCCGCCGCCCTCCTGCTGGCCCGGTCGGATGCCGGCGGCGAGGAGATCGGCGAGATGGCGGCGGCGTGCCGGGCGGCGGGCGCCGGCTACCTGGCCCAGTCGAGCGACGAGGCCGAGGCGGAGATGCTCATGGCGGCCCGCCGGCTCGCCTACCCGGCGCTCGAGCGGCTCGGGTCGACCCTGCTGGACGACGTGGCGGTGCCCATCGACGCCATCCCGAACCTGGTGGAGGCCATCGAGCGCATCGCCGCCGAGTCAGGCGTGGTGGTCGGGACGTTCGGCCACGCCGGCGACGGCAACCTCCACCCGACCATCGTCTTCGACGGGCGGGACCCGGCGTCGTGCGATCGGGCCCGCTCGGCATTCGACGCCATCGTCCGGGCGGCGCTGGCGCTGGGCGGCACGATCACCGGCGAGCACGGGGTGGGTCAGTTGAAGCGGCCGTACCTGTCCGCCGAGGTCGGCGAGACCGGCATCGTGGTCCACCGGGCCATCAAGGCGGCGCTGGATCCGCGGGGCATCCTCAACCCCGGCAAGCTGGTGGCGTGAGATGTATGGTCGGAACATGGCCAACAAAGCACCGCCATCGGGTCAGAACAAGAAGCCCGGCAAGACCCTGATGGAGAAGCGGGCCGACAAGCAGGCGAAGAAGAAGGACAAGAACAAGCGCGCCGGCAGCGTCTAGCTGCCCGCGCCCCAGAAGATCCAGCGCCGCCACCACCGGTGGCGGCTCTGCTCCGCCTCCGCTCCCACCCGAGCCAGCTCCGCCTCGATAACCTGCCGCTGCTCGTCCGGCAGTTCCTTCTGTAGCTCCGCCTCCAGCGCGCGGCGGCGCTCCTTCAGCCACTGCCGGCTGTTGATGATTCCGGGCACATGGCGAGCTTACGGAGAGTGGCCGTGTATGGTGGTACCCACTGCCCGGCCGAATGGCTGGTGGTTGCCGGCTCGAACCGGCGGGTCGTGAACGGGATCGGTCCCGCTGCGACCGAGCTCCCCTCTCAGCCAGCGACACGGCTGACGGAAGTCTGACGTTCCCACGTTCTGACCGCCGAAGGAAGCTGCACCGGGATCGTCGCGCCCTTCAACCGAGCCAGGTTCCGCCGGGCTTTTTCATCTACTTGGAGTATTACTTGTCACCGTCATTCATTGACCTCGGCGTGCCTTCGGGCATGGCCGCCGGCCTGGCCTCACGAGGCATCGCCGAACCCTTCCCCATCCAGACCGCCACCCTCCCGCCGGGCCTCGCCGGTCGTGACGTGTGCGGCCGGGCCCCCACCGGCTCGGGCAAGACGATCGCCTTCGGCATCCCGCTCGTCACTCGGGTCGGGCGGGCCAAGAACCGCCGGCCGCGCGCCCTGGTACTGGTTCCCACCCGGGAACTGGCGGCCCAGGTCCGCGACCAGCTGGCCCTGCTCGCCGGCCCCGGTGGCCCGAGCGTCGCCACCTTCTACGGCGGCGTCGGCTTCGGCCCCCAACTCGGTGCCCTGCGCAAGGGCGTCGACATCGCCGTGGCCTGCCCGGGCCGGCTCACCGACCTGGTCGAGCGCGGCGACTGCGACCTGCGCGACGTCGACATGGTGGTGATCGACGAGGCTGACCGCATGGCCGACATGGGCTTCCTGCCCCAGGTCAGGCGGCTGCTCGACACGGTGCGGCCCGACCGCCAGACCATGCTGTTCTCGGCCACCCTGGACGGCGACTGCGCCATCCTGATCAAGCGCTACCAGACCAACCCGGCCCGCTTCGAGATCGAGGCCAGCGCCGATGCCCCGAAGAGCCGCCACGTCTTCTGGAAGGCCGAGGGCGGCGAGCGGGCCGAGCTCACGGCCAAGGTGGTCAACGCCAGCTGGCCGGCCATCGTGTTCTGCCGCACCAAGCGGGGCGCCGACCGGCTGGCCCGCCGGCTCATCCAGTCCGGGGTGGGCGCCGAGGCCATCCACGGCGACCGTTCGCAGGCCCAGCGCGACCGGGCCCTGTCCGCCTTCTCGGCGGGCCGGGTGCAGGCTCTGGTGGCCACGGATGTCGCGGCGCGGGGAATTCACGTCGATGACGTGGCCTGCGTGGTGAACTTCGACCCGCCTGAGGACGAGAAGGCGTATGTCCATCGTTCCGGCCGTACCGGCCGGGCCGGCGCCGCCGGCATCGTGGTCTCACTGGTGAGCAGCGAGCAGATGGGCGACATCAAGAAGATGCAGGGCAAGTTGGGGTATCCCCGGCGGGTCGAGTCAGCCGACCTGGCGATGCTGACGTCCGAGCGACCGACCCGGCCCCGGCTGAAGCTGGTCCATCCGCCGGTCCGCGCCGCGGTCTCGGGCGCGGCCCATGACCGGCCGCCCCGCAGCCGGCAGCGTTCGTACGGCAACCGCCCGACCGATCGGGACTACACCGGTCGAGGTGGTCAACAGGGGCGCGGCCGCTCCGCCGCCGCTCGGGCCAGGTAGCGCGCCAGAGGCCTACGGCAGGTCCTCGTCGGACGGCAGCAGCCGTTCGGCGGGCGTCTCCTCCTCGGGGGGCAGCTCTTCGGTCAGCGGCGGGAGCGCAGGATCGGCCCCCGGGGCGACGTCGGTCGCCCCGGCGTCGCCGATGATGTTCGGGTCGTCCGTCCCCACCCCGGTGCCGCGGAGCCGTTCCATGATGGACGGTTTGTGCTCCTGCTCGGGTGGCTCGGCGCTGGGATCCTCGGTCTCGCTCACGCCAGGACGTTACCGTGGGTCAGTGCAGACCAAGGTCTGGGTGCTCGCCGTGGTGCTCTTGGCGGCGGCGGCGGGCTGCTCCAGCCCGGCCCAGCCCAAGGCCGCGGTCACGACCAGAGCGGCAACCACCACCATCGCCCTCCAGCCGGGCGCCAGCGGCGGGGCCGCCCCGACCGACCCCAACTCGACGACCACGACCGGAACCCCCTTGGCGCGTCCCCGGACACTCGTGGCGGTCACGACCGCCGGCGCCGTCCAAGTGCTCGATGCCGGCACCGGTCAGCCGCTGCGGACTCTGGCGACCGGGGCCACGGGCCCCGAGATCGGCGTGTCCCCGGATGGCGGTCTGGCCTTCTACGAGACGCCCGTCGGCTGCACCCATCAGATCAACCGGGTCGCCACCGCCGGCGGCACGACCACGATCATCGCCCCGGGCAGCCTCCCGACGGTCAGCCCGGACGGCACCCTGCTGGCCTTCGCCCGCCAGCCCCACGTCACCGCCAACAGCAACACCTGCCAGGGACCTGACGCCACGGCCGCCAACTTCGCGGTGATCGTGCGCAGCTTGACAACGGGGGCGGAGACCAGGTTCCCCTTGCCCCCCGCGGTGGTCGCCGGGGGCCTCCCACTTCCGATCGGCCACCTGTCGTGGGGGCCCGACAGCCACCGGTTGGCGGTGTCGATCTCCGGCGGCCAGGACAACGAGCAGTGGAGCGTGATGGTGATCGACCGGACCCGGGACAAGTTCTACGTCCCCACCCCGTCAGCGCCGGTGCCGGCCATTGGGCCCAAGGGGACGTACCTGCGGGAGGCGGTGTTCACCGCCAACGGCGCCCTGTTCGTGGACCGGGAGTGCTGCACAGGTATCCCGCCCAAGGTGACGTCCAGCGTGCTGGCAACCATCGATCCGGGCACCGGCGCCACCCGCCAGCAGCTGGCCATCGGCGTGGCGACCCGCGACCACACCAGCCTGGATGTCGACGGCACCGGCCACTGGCTGCTGTACCTGGCCGGCCCCGATCTGCTGATCTCCCAGGACGGCGCCAGGCCGGCGACGCTCGCCTCGGGGTTCCAGGCGGCCGACTGGTAACGTTTGCCCTTCGGCACCTGAGGGGGGGGCTGGGGGGTGTTGCGAACGAAGATCGAAGCCTGGGCGAGCGCGGTCGTCGCCGCCCTCCTGGGGGCTGGCGTGCTGGCGGCCTTCACCACCCATACGATTCACTCGAAGCGGCCCGCCGCGGCGGCGGCTGTGGCGCCGGCCGGCCACCGCGCCCAGGATCTGATCGACGAGCACGACGGTCTGACCGTATCGGTTCCCGCCGGCTGGCAGAGCGCGACCCTCGCCCCCGGCAGCCACACCGACATGGTCGAGGCGTTCGCCGCCGAGCACCCGCAGTTCAAGTCGCTCGTCGCGCAGCGGGTGACTCGGGCCGCCACGACGGTTGGCCTGCTCGCCATCGACCCCCGATCGCATACCACTATCGTGATCCAGAGCGCACCCGCCGCTCCCGAGACGGTGGCGGCCGCCAGCTCGGCCGGCGTGCTGCCGCTCCAGCTGATCGACCAGTACGAGAAGCTGGGCGTCCAGGTGTTCCACACCGGCACCGTCCATCTCCCATTCGGCCCGGTGCTGGAGGCCGAGGTCGGTCTCGTCGTCGGAGGGCAGGAACTGCTGGCCAGCCAGTACTTCTTCGCCGACGGCAACCAGGTGGTCACGATCACCATCGAGGGCCCCGACACCGCCGCCAACCGGGCCGTACACGACCGCATCGCCCACAGCGCCCGCCGCACCCGCTGATCGGCTCGGCCTCAGCCTTCCTTGGCCACCGCGAGGATCCGATCCGCCAGCTCGGTGTCCCACACCTGGTCGAGCAGGGCGGCCACGTCGATGCGGCACAGCGAGTCCACCGCCTTGACCTGCTCATTCACGATCTTGCTCACCTGGATCGCCACCTCGCCGTCCGCGTCGCCCAGCGTCTGCAGGACGAACGCCGCCATGCCCGTGGTCTGCAGCTTGACCGTAACGTCCGCCGGCCGGACCGGCGCCACCGCCAGGACCACGAACGCCGGGGCATTCAGTTCCACGGCGATGGAGACGCGCACCTCGACCGGGCCCTGGTAGCGGTACTGCTTGCCGGCGACCGTCAGGTCCAGCGTCAGCGAGCTGGGGATCCGGGCGTCGAACCCGATGGTGCGCGCCGTGGCCCGTCCCACCCACACCGGCCCGACGATCGCCACGCCGGAGGCGGACGCCGCCCCCCCCGGTCCGAACGTCAACGGGCCCACCTCCACCCGCTCACCGGCGATGGCCCTGATGACCGTCGCCACCCGCTCAGGCGTGATGGCGTGGGTCAGCAGGTTGCGGGCGAACTGCTCGAACGAGACCGGCGCCCCCGTGCTGCTGCCGGCCGGTTCGAGGCTGCCCCAGGCCCGCCCGCCGGTCGCGCTCACACCGCCTCGGGCGTATGCCACGCCCGGTCCTCGACCACCGGGTCGGCCTCGGGCGGGCCCCACGAGCCCTGGGGGTACGGGTACACCGGGCCCGGGTGCTCCAGCACCGGCTCGATGATCCGCCACGCCTCCTCGACCATGTCCTCCCGGGCGAAACGGTGCTGGTCGCCGTCGATGGCGTCGGCCAGCAACCGCTCGTAGGCCTCCTGGCGCGCCCCCAGCGCCTGGGCGAAGTCGACGGCCAGCTCGACCGGATGGGTCTGGTCCAGCCGGCCCGGCGATTTGGCCTGGACCCACAGACTGACTCCATCCTTGGTCCCGAGCCGGAACCGCACCAGGTTGCAGCCCGGCGCATGTCCACCCTCGCCGGTGAACAGCATGCGGGGCGGGGCGTTGAGCTCGATCGTCGCCTCCAGGGCGGTGGCGGCCATGGACTTGCCCGCCCGCACGTACCACGGCACGCCGGCCCAGCGCCACGAGTCGATCTCGAAACGCAGGGCGGCGAACGTCTCGGTCGTCGAGTGGGCCGCCACGCCCGGCTCGGCCAGGTACCCCTCGTACTGACCCCGCACCAGGTAGCCCGGGTCGACCGGAGCCATGGCCTTGAGCACCTTGACCTTCTCGTCCCGGGTGCTGTCGGCGTCGTCGCGCACCGGCGGCTCCATGGCCAGCAGGGTGATGACCTGCAGCAGATGGTTTTCCACCACGTCCCGGATGGCGCCCACACCGTCGTAGAACGCCCCCCGCCCCTGCACCCCGAACGCCTCGGCCATGGTGATCTGCACGTTGCGGACATAGAGCCGGTTCCAGATGGGCTCCAGGAACGAGTTGGCGAACCGGAACACCAGCAGGTCCTCGACCGGCTCCTTCCCCAGGTAGTGGTCGATCCGGTAGATGGCCTTCTCGCCGAACGCCTTGTGCAGGACCCGGTTGAGCTCCCGGGCCGACGCCAGGTTGTGGCCGAACGGCTTCTCCACCACCACCCGCGATCCGTGATTCAGCCCGACCGCGGCGAGTGTCTCGACCACCGTCGGGAACAGCGTCGGCGGGATGGCCAGGTAGTGCACGGGGTGGGTGGACCCCATCAACCGGGACGACAGCTGCACGAAGGTCTCCCGGTCCTCGTAGCTGCCGCTCACCATGAACAACCGGTCGGCGAGCTTGCCGTACGTCGCCTCGTCGGCGTCGGGTACCGCCGCCTTGACGGCTTCCCAGCCGTAGTTGCGCAGGTCCGTGTCGTGCCAGGGCGACACGGCGACCCCGATGACCGGCATGTCCAGCTCGCCCGCCGCCGACAGGTGGTACAGGGCGGGGAAAAGTTTCTTCCTGGCCAGGTCACCCGTCGCCCCGAACAGGACCAGCGCGTCGGCCCGGGACGCCTTCATGGCTGGTGGCCGCGGTAGCGGCGGATGAGCGCGGTGGTCGAACTGTCGTGATCGAGCGGTGCGTCCACACCGGCCGTCAGTTCCGAGACGATCTTCAAGGCCAGTTTCTTGCCCAACTCGACACCCCACTGATCGAAGCTGTTGATCTGCCAGATGGTGCCCTGGGTGAACACCTTGTGCTCGTAGGTGGCGATCAGCTGGCCCAGCAGGTGCGGCGTCAGCTTCGGGGCGATGATGGTGTTGGTGGGGTGGTTGCCGGCAAAGGTGCGGTGCGGGACCTGGAACTCGGGGACGCCCTCGGCCGCCACCTCCTCGGCGGTCCTGCCGAACGCCAGGGCCTCGGTCTGGGCGAAGAAGTTGGCCATCAGCAGATCGTGGTGGACGCCGACGTCGTGGTTGGGCTCACCGAAACCGATGAAGTCGCACGGGATGAGCCGGGTGCCCTGGTGGATCAACTGGTAGTAGGCGTGCTGACCGTTGGTGCCGGGTGTGCCCCAGACCACCGGGCCGGTCTCCCAGTCCACGGCATGGCCGTCGAGGGTCACCGACTTGCCGTCGCTCTCCATGTCCAGCTGCTGGAAGTAGGCGGCCAGCCGGTTGAGGTACTGGCTGTACGGCAGGATGGCCTGGGTCCCGGCGCCGAAGAAGTTGATGTACCAGACGCCGATCAGGCCCAGCAGCACCGGCAGGTTGCGTTCGAACGGGGCGGTCCGGAAGTGCTCGTCGATCAGGTGGAAACCCTCGAGCATCTCAGTGAACGCCGGCGGCCCGATGGCCACCATCAGCGACAGGCCGATGGCCGAATCGAACGAATAGCGGCCGCCGACCCAGTCCCAGAACTCGAACATGTTGTCCGTGTCGATCCCGAACGCGGCGACCGCCTCGGCGTTGGTGGACACGGCGACGAAGTGCCGCTCTACCGCCCGCCGGTCACCGAGGGTGGCCAGCAGCCAGTCCCGGGCGCTGGCCGCATTGGTCAGCGTCTCCAGGGTGGTGAAGGTCTTGGAGCAGACGATGAACAGCGTCTCGGCCGGGTCCAGGTCGGCCGTCGCCTCCCAGATATCGGTGCCGTCCACGTTGGAGACGAAGCGGAACACCCTCGTCCGGTCGCTGTGATCGCGCAGCGCCTCGTAGGCCATGGCCGGGCCGAGATCCGAACCTCCGATCCCGATGTTCACCACGTTGCGGATCGGCTGCCCGGTGAATCCGAGCCATGCTCCGGAACGGATCTTCTCCGCGAAGATCATCATTTTCCCCAGTACTTCGTGAACACCGGAGACCACATCGACGCCGTCCACCACGATGTGCTCGCTCGCCGGTGCCCGGAGGGCCACGTGCAGCACCGGGCGCTGCTCGGTCACGTTGATCTTCTCGCCGGCGAACATGGCGTCGATGCGCCGGCGCAGCCCAGCGGTCTCGGCCAGGTCGAGCAGCAACCGGATAGTGTCGGCGGTCAGCCGGTTCTTGGAGTAGTCGAGGTACAGGTCGCCGGCCTCGACGGTGAGGGTGGTCCCTCGCGCCGGGTCGTCTCTGAACAGCTCCCGCAGATGAGTGTCGCGGACCATCTCATAGTGGTCGGCCAGCGCCTGCCATTGCCGGGTCTGGTTGATCGGCGTCATTCGCCCGCCGGCTTCTTCTCGGCGTGGCCGCCGAACTCCTTGCGCATGGCCGAAAGGACGCGGCCGGAGAAGTCCCCTTCGCCCCGGCTGGAGAAGCGGCTGAACAGCGCGGCCGTGAGCACCGCGGCTGGGACGCCCTCGTCCACCGCGGCCCGCACCGTCCAGCGCCCCTCACCCGAGTCCGAGACCCGGCCGCCGAAACCGGCCAGGTCCCGATCCTGGCTCAATGCGTGGGCGGTCAGGTCGAGCAGCCAGGAGCTGACCACGCTGCCCCTCCGCCACAGCTCGGTCACTGCCGCCACGTCGATGTCGTACTGGTAGTACTTCGGGTTCTGCAGCGGGGCGGTCTCGGCGTCCTCCTCCTGCTGGTGCTTGCCGACATCGGCGCGGTGCAGGATGCCCAGCCCCTCGGCGTAGGCGGCCATGATGCCGTACTCGATGCCGTTGTGGACCATCTTCACGAAGTGGCCGGCGCCGACCGGGCCGCAGTGCAGGTAACCCTGCTCACCGGGGACGGGCTCGCCCTCGAGGCCGGGCGTGCGCTCGGCGCTGTCCATGCCGGGCGCGATGGTGCGGAAGATCGGATCGAGGTGGGCGACGATCTCGTCCTCCCCGCCGATCATCAGGCAGAAACCCCGTGCCAGCCCGAAGACGCCGCCGCTGGTCCCGACGTCGACGTAGTGGATGCCCCGGGGGATGAGGGCGTGGGAGCGGTCGATGTCGTCGCGGTAGTAGCTGTTGCCACCGTCGATGATGATGTCGCCCTCGGCCATCCGCTCGGCCAGTTCGTCGACGGTCTGGCCGGCGTAGGCCGCCGGCACCATGATCCACGCCACCCGAGGGACGGTCAGCTTGGCCACGAAGTCGTCGAGAGAGTCGGCGGCGACGGCGCCATCACCTTCGAGGTCCTTGGCCGCCTGGGTGTTCACGTCGTAGACCACGCACTCGTGGCCGTCGAGCATGAGGCGGCGCACCAGGTTGGCGCCCATCCGACCGAGTCCGATCATCCCGAGTTGCATGGCAGGCTCCTTCCGCCTCCGGGGGGACGACACGGAGGCTACCTGCGGGCGATTGAGCATGTCGCCGAGTCACAGCTCGCCCTCAGGCGTGTCTCAGGGGGGCTTCAGGACGGGGCCGGACAGTGGTGGGCCAGCAGATGAGAAGAAGGAAGCCCAAGTCATGTTCAACGGCAGGCACGAAGCGTTCCGCGGCGGCGGCGGCCACCTGATCGTCTTTCTGATCGGTGCCGCGCTGATAGTCGGGATGATCGCGGTCGCCATCTACCTGGTGGTGCGGATGACGTCGCACCCGGGAACGATCAGCGGCCCGGGGCGGCCGGCGTGGGTCGGGCCGGGCGGACCGGGCGGACCCGGTGGACCCGGTGCGCCGTGGCCGGTGCGGCCGGACGGTGCCGTCGAGACGGTCCGGATGCGCTACGCCCAGGGCGAGCTGTCACGGGACGACTACTTCCGCCTGATGAGCGACCTGACCGGGCCCGGCGCCGGTGTGCCGCCCTACGGTCCGCCGCCCCCGGGGCCGGCGGAGGGGGGACCGGTGGCGCCTCCGCCCCAACCGGCCTGACCGTCTCGTCCGCCGGAACTGACGCGACAAATGGGTCGCCGGCGCCCGATACGTCGCGTCAGTTCGCCACGAGCTCGCTATCGGGACGCCGGCACCCGGGCCAGCTCCTCGAGGGCCGCCGCCGCGGCCGGGGCCCCGCCGGCAGAGTCGAATGACGCCTTGAGCCGCCGCGCCGCCGCGCCGTAACTCGGGTCATCCACCACGGCGGCCACCACGGCGGCCAGTTCGGGCGCCCGGACCCGGCCGAACTTGACCCGGATGGCGGCGCCGGCATCGGACACCTGCTGGGCGACGGTCGGCTGGTCGTCCCGGATCGGGGCCACCACCAGCGGCACGCCATGGGCGAGGGACTCGCAGACCGTGTTGTGTCCGGCGTGGGAGACGACGGCGTGGAGATGGGGGAGCAGGGCCAGTTGGGGGACGAAGTCACGGACCAGGACGTTCTCGGGAGCCGGCAGGTCGGCCGGCCCGACCACCACCGCCTGGAGCTGGTCCGCCATGCCACCCAGGGCGTCGATCGCCTCGGTCAAGAAGCGCCGCCCGGCCGGGCCGTTGATCGTCCCCAGCGACACCAGCACGTGGCGCCGGCGGGGATCCAACCAGTCCCACGGGAAGTCGTCGCCGGCCGGCCGGGAGCCGAGCGACGGTCCCACGAACGTGTACTGCGGGGGGAAGCTGCGCCCGGGGCCGGCGAGCGCCGAGGTGGTGAACGCCA
Source organism: uncultured Actinomycetota bacterium (assembly GCA_963792645.1). Taxonomy (GTDB): domain Bacteria; phylum Actinomycetota; class Acidimicrobiia; order Acidimicrobiales; family Palsa-688; genus CAWBWS01. The sequence continues at coordinate 139,748 of CAWBWS010000003.1, read as the reverse complement.
GGACCAGGTGATCGGAGAACCGCAGATCGCCGTCACCGGTGTCACCGAACTCCAGCATGAAGTCCCGCAGCAGGCCGTCCACCCACTCGCCGACCTTGGGCAGCAGGGCGAAGGGGTCGACCATCTCGGCCGACGTGGTGGCCGAGGTGGCCCACGGCAGCCCGCGCCGGCGGGCGACGACGGCCCCGGCGATCGCCTGTTGGTCCACGACCATGACGTGCGGCTCGAACTGGTGGGCTGCGGCCTCCACGCCGGGGACCATCGAGCGCCCCAGCGGCAGGAGGAACTCCTGCCACAGGAACTGCAGGGCGGCGGCGCCCCGCAGACCCTGGGAGCGCCGCGTGGCCGCCGCGGTGACGTCGTCGTCCGGATCCTCGCCCACCGCGATCAACCGGTCGTCCTCGCTGAGCAGCGGGGCGAGGAACTTGGCGTGCCCGGTCCAGGCCACCTCGTGGCCGAGGTCGCGCAGCCGGCGCCCGACCGCCAGGGTCGGGTTGGTGTGGCCGGTGAGCGGCGGCACGACGAAGAGGAAACGGCTCACGTGGGCTGGAGCTCCTCGGCCAGCATGTAGTACTCCGGGGCCGGTCCCCGCCGCCCGCCGAACCACCAGGCCAGCACCTCACGGAGGTACGCCGGCACCTCCATCAGGATCGAGTGGCCACAACCCTGGAGCACGTTGAGGGTGAAGTCCTGGACGACGAGGCCCAGGTCACGGGCCCGGTCGATGACGTCGGAGCCGTCGCCGTACACGGCCAGCACCGGGCAGGTGATCCCCTGCACCGCGGCCCGGGGCAGCGGGACCCCGGTGAGCAGATCCTCGATGAGGGTGGTGTGGTTGATGAGCTGGTCGGCCTTGGCGGCCATCCGGGTCATCTTGCGGCCGGCGGCGGTGATGAACGCCCGGGCATCCTCGAGTTCCATGCCCAGCGCCACCTCGAACAGGGTGCGGGCCATCTCCTCGCCCCAGCCCTCGACGGCGAAGTGGGCCTCGATCATGACCAGGCTGGCGACCGCCTCGGGGTGCTTCACGGCATACGCCAGCGAGACGGCCCCGCCGTAGCTGTTGCCGATCAGGTGGACCGGCCCGTCGATCTGCAGCACGTCGAGCAGCGCCTCGAGATCGGTGACCGAGTCGTTCAACGAGTACCCGCTCGGCGGCCGTTGCGACCGTCCGTGGCCTCGCAGGTCGTACAGCATGACGTCGGCGCCCGCCGCCGCGCACGAGTTGGCCAGCGTGTAGTAGAAGCTCGAAAGGTTGTCCATGACCAGGCCGTGGACGAAGACGATGGCCGGCCCGCGGCCCGGGACGCCGCCGGGCGGCCCCAGCTGCTGGACATGGAACCGCACGCCGTTGGCGATGACGTCAGCCACGGCCGGCCGCCGCCATCAGGCACGACTCAATGTGGGTGACCAGCTGACCGACGGTCAAGCCGATGATGTCGAACACGTCCATGTCGGCCAGGTAGCCGACGAAGTCGACGGCCGGTCCGTAGTGCTCCTTCAGCACGCCGGCCAGGGCCACGAACTCGATGCTCTCGAGCTCGAGGTCGCCCGAGAAGGCGGTGTCCATATCGATGTCGACACCGAGCAAGAAGTCCTCGCCGATCACTTCGGCCAGCATGCGGGTGATATCGGCCAGGATCGCGTCAGCGTCCATGGGTCGTCCTTTCATCGAGGGTGGTGGTGAGCAGGGCCGGCTCTCGGGGGGTCCAGGCGACCACGTAGCGGTCGTCGAGTGACGTGGTCTCGACCCAGCGCCGGTTGACCAGGAGCCGGTCGCCATCGACCTCGGTGACCTCGAAGCGTCGGGGCAGGCCGCCGAGGCCGGTGCCTTCGGCCTTGCTGACGGCTTCCTTGGCGCACCAGAAACGGGTCAGCCATTCCAAGCGGGGGCCGAGCCCCTCGAGCAGTGTGAGCTCGGCGTCGGTGAAGGCCATGGCCTCGAACGGGGCGCCGCGGTCCTCGACCACCTCGACGTCGATACCGACGCCGCGGCCGTCAACGGCCGCGTCGCCGACCAGGGCCACGGCCACCGGCCCGGTGTGGGCGATCGAGACGTCGACGGGGGCGTCGAGCCGTCCGGCCACCGTCGGTTTCCCGGCCGGATCGTTGGCGACGGTGAGCTCGGCGGGGAACAGAGGTCCGGCGCCGCCGTCCCACTCATGCTGGCGGAGGGCGTCCTTGAGGGCGATCCGGCCCAGCAGCCATTGGTGGCGACGGCGCGGGCTCTGGCTCTCGTACTCCTCGCGCTCGGCGCTGGTCAGGTAGCGCCGCATGATCAGCTCCCGGTTGGCCACATCGGGCCAGCGGTCGCGGACGAGGAACCAACCGCCGGGCTGGTCCTCGGCGATGCGATTGGATTCCGGCCACAGCAGCATCGGCCAGACCACCCCGTCGGTGGTGAAGCGGCGATCCTCCCACCCGTCGATGCGGGCCCACACCGAGCCGTCGGCACCGAGCAGCTCCAGGTCGGCCACCAGCTTGGTGTCGGTGTGGGCGCGGATCCACACCGTGCATGTCGACTGCTGTGCCACCGCCGGCGCCGGCCCGAAGAACCGGACGTCACCGATGCTGGCCGGAAGGGCCAGCTTGTCGACCTCGGCGTTGGTCATGAGCCACAGCCCGAGCAGCTGGCCGGCGTTGTCGAGCGTGCCGCCCGGGGCCGCCAGGCTGCGCAGCCGGCCCCGGATGCCGGCGTCGCCGATGGCGCTGATGTCATCCACGCCCTGGAACCGCGGGCCGTGGAACATCCACCGGTCCCGGTACAGCTGGTGGCTGGACACCGGCGATGGGCGTTCGTGGCCCAGGGGCTCGTCGCTCGGGGCGGGAGCAGCCGGGTAGCCGGCGGCCAGCATGACCTTGCCCCGGGCGTAGCCCTCGAGGCTGACATCGACGTTGCCGTCGGCGTCGGGGGCGGCGGTGATCGTCAGGGTGACCGGGTTCGGCACCGCCAGCCACCGCATGGCGCGCACCCGGCTGATGCCGACGACGGTCCGCGGGCCGGCGAGCGGCGCCGCGGCCTCCATCATCATCTCGAGCATGGTGGTCATCGGCACCACGGGGAAGCGGTCGGCCGCGTCCGGCCACCCCTCGGGTTGGCGGTAGAAGCAGTGGTCGAGCAGGTACGGCATGGTCTCGACCGACAGCACCTTGGTGGTCGTCAACCGGGTGGGCGCCGCCGGCGGCGCGGCCTTCGGCCCGGCCTGCCAGGACCGCAGGACCGCCTCGGCGGCCGTCGTGACGTCGGACAGCACCGCGTCGAACTCGGTGAGCAGCGGGTGCTGTCCTTCCCGCGAGGGGGGCGAAGAGATAGCCGCCGCCGGCGCCGCCGCCGGGGCGACGGTCAGCGGATCGACGGCGGCGGCGAAGTGCACGGTCGGGGCGCCCAGCTTGAGACGCACCATGCGACCGTGGGTCGAAAGTTCCCCGGTGGTATCGACCCGCACCGGGTCCGGACTTGATGGATTTTTCGTACCTGCCAGGCGATCGAGCCGAGGTGACCCCCCCTCGACCCAGAGAGCAGCGGCCACCCGCCGGAGCTGGTCGAGCCCGCGGTGCTTGGCGGTGGTGGCCGCGATCGCCAGGTGGCTTCGGTCGCGGAGGGTGTCGCCGATGAAGCCGGTGAGGCTGCCGCTTCCCACCTGGATGAAGACACGGACGCCCTCGTCGTGGAGGCGCTGCACGAGGGGCCCGAACCGGACGGGCTCCAGCAGATGGCGCACCAGCAGCGGGCGGACCGCGTCGAGATCGCCGGGGTAGGGCGCGACGGTCGTCGCCGACCAGACCGGGATCTGCGCCGGGCGCAGGGTGAGCCCGGTCAGCAGGTCGCCGACCGGTCCCAGGTAGGGCGCCAGCATGGGGGTGTGGAATCCCGAGCGGAAGGTCAGGATCTGGCCTCCGACCCCGTCGGCCCGCAACCGCTCCAACGCCAACCCGACGCTGGCCTCTTCGCCACAGACGATCGACTGGTGCGGGCAGTTGTCGTGCGAGACGACAATGTGCTGGAGGCCGGCGATGGCGGCCCCCGCCTGGGCGGCGCCGCAGCCCAGGGCGGCGAATACCACGCCCGGGACGACCACCTTGTCCTCGTCGAAGTTGTCGATGAAGGCGTCCACGTTGGCCGCGTCGTACATGCCGGCCGAGATCATGGCGTTCCATTCGCCGATGCTGTGGCCGGCCACCACGTCGGGCACGATGCCGAGCCCGCGGAGGGCGCCGTCCAGCAGGCGGCCGATCAGGACGGTCCCGACGCCGTGGCGGCCGAGCGTTCCGGTCCCGGCGATCCGGGGGTCGAGCAGCCCGAAGTGGGCGGCCACGCCCTCGACCCGGGGCTCGAAGGTCTGCTCGATCCCGGGGAACATGAAGGCGACCTTCCCACCGGTTGCCAGGAGGGGTTCGGTCGTGAACCACACATCGTTGCGGCCCCGCCACGGCCGCCCCGCAGCGGCCAGCTTGCGGGCCAGTTTCAGCTTGGTCGTTGTCGGGTCGACCACTGCCAGCCGGCACCGCAGCGCGGGGCCGGCCGGCACCCGGCCCAGGTCGTCCCGGCCCAGCAGCACGTCGTCGCTGACTTCCAGTTGCGCCGCCACATCCGCCATATCCCGTCCGGCGAGCAGCAGCACCCGGTCGCCGGTGGGGACCGCGGCCGCCGGTACCGGGAACGCTGGGGCCCGCACTCCCGCCGAGGGAGCCTCCTCCACGATGACGTGGGCGTTGATCCCCCCGAAGCCGAAGGCGTTCACCGCCGCCCGCCGCGGGCCGTCCCCCTCGATGGCCCACGGCTCGGTCGCCACGACGGGTCGCAACCGACCGCCCTCGAGGGCAACGTGCGGTTCCTCGCAGTGCAGCGTCGGGGGCAGGACCCGGTGGTGGACGGCCATGGCCGCCTTGATCAGCCCGGCCATCCCGGCCGCCGGCATGGCGTGGCCGATCATCGACTTGACCGAGCCGATCCCGATAGGAGTACCGCCGGTACCGAACACCCGGCCCAGTGTCGTCAGCTCCGTGTCGTCGCCGACCACCGTCGCCGTGCCGTGCGCCTCGATCAGGCCGACCGAGCCGGACGACGCTGGATCGAGCCCGGCCGCGCCCCACGCCCGCTCCAGGGCCAGCACCTGACCCTCGACCCGCGGCCGCATGAGGCTGGAATCACGGCCGTCGCTGGCGATCCCCACCCCACGAATGACGGCGTACACCCGGTCGCCGGCCCGCTCGGCATCGGCCAGCCGCTTGAGCACGACCATGCCGATGCCTTCGCCGATCAGGATGCCGTCCGCCCGCCGGTCGAACGGCCGGATGCGCTGGCTCGGGCTGAGCGCTCGTAGCTGGGAGAACACACTCCACAGCGTCACGTCATGGCACACGTGCACGCCGCCGGCGATCACCATGTCGCAGCGACCGGAGGTCAGCTCGCTCACGGCGTGGTCGACCGCCACCAGCGACGAGGCGCAGGCCGCGTCGACGGTGTACGCCGGGCCCTGCAGGTCGAGGCGGTTGGCGATGCGTGACGCGGCCAGGTTGGGGACCAGGCCGATCGACGCCTCGGGCCGCTCCGGGCCCAGCCGGGCCATGAAGTCCCGCCGCACCCGTTCCAGCTGCTCGTCGCCCAGGCCCGGAACCAGTTCCCGCAGGCTGGCCTCCAGCTGCCGCCCGGCCCGCAGGCGCTGGTCCAGACGGGCGATGCCGGCGGTGATATAGCCGCCCCGGCCCACGATGACGCCGACCTTCGAGCGGTCGCCCAGCCCGGCTTCGCCGCCGGCGTCGATGATGGCGTCGGCCGCGGTCGCCAGGGCCAGCAGCTGATCGGGCTCGGCGCCGTCCACCGCCACCGGCATGATCCCGAACCGGGCCGGGTCGAAGTCGGCGAGGTCGTCGATGAACCCGCCCCGCCGGCAGTAGAACCTGTCGCTGGCCGGCTCGGCCCACGCCCCGGCGTCGTAGTACGACGGGTCCCACCGGGCCTCGGGAACCTGGGTGACCGAGTCGACGCCGGCGACGATGTTGGCCCAGAACCGGGTCAGATCTGCTGCACCGGGGAAAAGCGCAGCCATCCCGACGATGGCCACATCGGAGCGACGTTCGCTCATCTCGCGGGCACCAGGACCTCGGCCGAGCTGCACATGTAGACGACCTGGGGCACCTCGGCCGGACCCCACGCCAGCTCGCGGAGCAGGCAGGCGATACCGTCCTCCACCGCGATCAGGTTGACACCGCGCCGGGTGTACTCGCGCTCGAGCTCGGGGGTCACCATGCCGGCGCCGGCCCAGGGACCCCAGTCGACGGCCAGCACCCGGCCCGAGAAGCGGCCGGCCCACATCCGGGCCAACGCGTCGAGGGCGTCGTTGGCGGCCGAATAGTCGACCTGACCCCGGTTGCCGAATACACCCGACACGCTGCCGAACAACACGAGGAACCCGAGGTCGGGCCGGAGGGCGGCGGCCAGGTGGCGGGCCCCGTCGACCTTGGTGCGGAACACCCGGTCGAAGGACTCCATGCCCTTGTCGCTCATCCGCTTGTCCTCCAGCACGCCGGCGCCGTGGATGACACCGTCGATGCGGCCGTGGCGGGCGTAGATCCCGTCCACGATCACCTGCACCGCGGCCGCGTTCCGCACGTCGGCCGCGTGGTACCGGGCCGAGGCCGCAACGCTGGTCAGATCGGCCATGGTCGCCCGCACCTCCCGCAGCGCCAGGGTCCGGGCGACCGCGATCTCGACCCGGCTGGGGACGCGGGTTCCACCCGCGATCACCGTCCGGCGCAGGGCGGCGGCGTCGGGAGCGCCGGCGGTCGCCGGGTCCTCGGGCCCGCTGGGCGCCTGGGTCCGGCCGATCAGCTCGATATGGCAACCGGTGACCCGGGCTAGTTCCACCGCCACCCTGGAGGTGATGCCGCGGGCCCCCCCGGTGAGCAGGACCACCGAGTCGGGGCCCAGGCCGGCCACCCGGGCGGCAGCCGAGATGTCGAGCTGGGCGCTGGCCAGCACGTGGTCCAACTCAGCCGGAACGACCCGGAGGGCGGTGCGGGCGCCACCGCGGGCGAAGCCGACCACGACCTGAGGGTCGTCGGTGGTGAGCTCGCGGAGCAGCGAGCGGGCGATGGCGCCCGGCTGATCCTTGGCGTCGACGTCGACCAGCTGGCTGGCGATGTCGGGGTACTCGGCGCGGATGGTGCGGATCAGGCCGGCCACCCCGATGCCACCGCTGAGCCGGGCCGAGGTGTCCTCGTCGCAGTCCCGGCCGAAACGCCCGCCCGCACCGGTTGCCACCAGCAGCCGGGCCACACCCCGCTCGGCGGCCTGGCGCAGCACCCGGAAGGCCTCGGGAAGGATGGGCGGCTGATCGGGATCGGCCGCCGGCAGGTGGATCAGGGCGTCGGCCCGGTCCAGGGAGGCCAGGTGCTCCTCCAGCTCGTTCTGATCGGGGGCCAGGATGCGCACCTCGGCGCCGCGCGCCTCCAGCAGATCGGACAGCTCCAGGCCGATGCCGAGGCCGCCGTCGACGATGACGTAGCGCCGGCCGGCGAAGCTGTCGGCGCCATCAGGGGCCTCCGACAACGCTTCGAGAGGCTCGAGCTCGACCAGGTAGCGGGCCGGCGACTCGGACTGGGGAGACTTGACCGGCATTTCGGGGGGGTTTGTTTCCCCAGAGTGAGCGTCTGCGGGGGTCAGGCGACTCGCGACCCAGTCGGCGATGGCGTTGAGGGTCTTGAGACGGGCCAGTTCTTCGACCATGGACTCGTCGAGGGCCGCGCCGCCCGCACCGGTGAGCCCGACGCGCTCGGCCAGCTCGCCCAGCGACCTCGGTGCGCTTGATGGAGTCGATGCTGAGGTCGGCTTCCAGGTCCAGGTTGGGGTCGAGCATGTCGATCGGGTAGCCGGTACGGTCGCCGACGATGGCGAGCACGGCGTCCAGCACGTCGGCCCGGGTGAAGGGAGTGACGGAGTTGAGGGTCGGAGCCGGTACCGACGATCTCGCGGCAGCCGCACCTGGCTGACCTCGCCGGAGGCGATCGCATCGAGAACGGGGAGCGTTTTCCGCACCCGTTCCCAGATAACCGAGCAGCACGTCGCGCTGAGCGGCGACCAGCTCGCGGAGTGCCTTTCAGGAACTCCAGCACCGCGGTCTCGACGGTCGGGCGACGGAGCGGCCACCGACGAGAACGCGCTGCCGCGGGGCGCAGGCCGCCCGGCAGCGGAGTCGCCGGCGGCGGTGCGGACCAGGTGGCCGTTGACCAGCCATCCGGGGCGGCGGGGCAGCCGGCGACGGTGGCGGCCCGCACCCGCCGGCCCCGGAACAGGGCAGGGGGTCGACGAGCACGCCCGGCCGCGGCCAAGGCGGCCAGGGTCGAGGAGCAGCCGGCGCAGGCCCGTCTCGCCGGGCGCGTCGCAGGCGACGGCCAGATGCGGGCGGTCCCCGAGGATCTTGGCGACCAGCTGGGTGAGCACCCGGCCCGGGCCGGCCTCCACGAAGACCCGGGCGCCGGCGGCGTACATGGCCTCGACCTGCTCCACGAAGCGGACCGGCGCGGCCACCTGATCGGCCAGGATGCCGCGGATGGCGTCGGGGTCGGCCGGGTAGGGCGGCGGCGCTGGTGTTGGACCACACCGGGACGGCCGGGCGCGCCGGACTCGGCGCCGGCGAGGGCGGCGGCGACAGGTGGCCGGCGGCGCCGGCGACCACCGGGCTGTGGAAGGCGCAGGCCACCGGCAGCGCTTGGCGGAGAGGCCGTGGCTCGCGGAGCCGGGCCAGCGGCGTCGTCGATGGCGGCGGTCGGGCCGGAGATGACGACCTGCTCGGGGGCGTTGTGGTTGGCGACGACGACAGGCGGCGAGGCCGAGGCGCGGTGCGGACGGCGTCGATGGTCCGGCCGAACGGCCGCCATGGCACCCGGGTCGCTCTGCCGGCGGCGTCCAGGATGGCCGATGCCCGAGCCGCGCTCGAGGCCGAGCAGGTCGCCCGTCGTCGAGGGCGCCGGCAGTGGCCAGGGCCACCAGCTCGCCGTAGCTGTGGCCGCCGGCCATGTCGGCCCGCACGCCGAGGCCGGTCAGCAGGTCGTGGACGGCCAAGCCGGCGATGCCGAGGGCCGGCTGGGCGACCCGGGTGTCGGTGAGGGCGGCCTGGTGGCGGTCCGTCGTCGCGGGGCTGAACGAGGCAGGCGGGAACATGGCGGCCGCGGCGCCCGTCGAGTCCAGCCCGAGGAAGCGCTGGAGCCGGGGGAAGGCCACGAACAGGTCGCCCAGCATCCCCGGCGCCTGGCTGCCCTGACCGGGGAAGAGGAAGGCGACGGTCGGCGGGCCGGCCCCGCGCCCCGGCGCCGGACGGCAGATGCCGTCTGCCCGCCGCACGCGTCAGCTTGGCTGCCAGGTCGTCCAGATCGTCGGCCACCACGGCCATCTGGACCGGGCCTGGCCCGGATCGGACGCCACCGTCGCAGCGCCAGTCCCGCAGGCAGTGACGGCCGGCCGGCGGTCTCGTTGGCGGCTACCAGCCGCAGCCAGCTGCGTCGAGCTTGGCGCCGCCCGGCCTCCGGAAGACGAACAGCTCGGCCGGCCACTCCTCCAGCCCGTGCCGGGCACCGGAGCACCGTCGTAACCGGCGAGGACGGCGTGGAAGTTGGTGCCGCCGAAGCCGAAGGCGCTCACGCCGGCGAAGCGTTCGGATGCGGGCACGCCCCACGGGCCGGGCGGCGCGATCGAAGTAGAACGGGCTGGTCGCCGCGTCCCAGTAGGCGGTGGGCTCGCTCGAGCTGGCCGGTCGGGGGCGCACGCCGCTGTAGAGGGCCCGGGCCACCTTGATCAGCCCGGCCAGGCCGGCCGCGCACTTGGTGTGGCCGATCTGGGACTTGACCGACCCGAGGGCGCAACTGCCGGGGTGGCGCCGGCCTCGGCGAACAGCTCGGTCAGGGTGGCCAGCTCGGTGCGGTCGCCGACGACGGTGCCGGTGCCGTGGGCCTCGACCATGCCGACCTCGGACGGGGACACGCCCGCGGCCCGGTAGGCCCGTTCCAGGGCCCGGCGCTGGCCTTCCGGCCGGGGGGCGGTGAGGCCCAGCGAGCGGCCGTCGCTCGATCCGGCGATGGCCTTGACGACCGCGTAGACCCGGTCGCCGTCGCGCTCGGCGTCGGCCAGCCGCTTGAGCACCAGGCAGCCGACCGCCCTCGCCGAGCGCGATCCCGTCGGCACTGGCGTCGAACGTGCGGCACCGCCCGGTGGGCGACAGGGCGTGCAACGCGGCGAACAGCAGATAGTCGTTGCACCCCGTTGTGGACGTCGGCGCCGCCGCACAGCACCATGTCGCTGGTGCCGGCGCGCAGCTCCTTGCACGCCATGTCGAGGGCGGCGAGCGACGAGGCGCAGGCCGCGTCGACGGTGAAGTTGACGCCGCCCGAGGTCGAGCCGGTTGGCGATCCGCGCCCGCGATCACGTTGGAGAGCACGCCGGGGAACGAGTCCTCGGTGAGCTGCGGCAGGTGCTCCTCGAGCTCGGCGGGACAGCGGCCCGGCGTAGGTCTGGTGCAGGGCCCGGAACCCGTACGCCCCGGCCAGGTCGGTGCCCGGCCTCGGCGCCGAAGATGACCGATGTCCGCTCCCTGTTGAAGCGACGCGTCGGCGTAGCCGGCGTCGGCCAGCGCCCGGGCCGCCACCTCGAGGGCCAGCAGCTGGGCCGGGTCGATGGCCGCCAGCGACGACGGCGGGATGCCGTAGCCCAGGGCGTCGAAGCCGATGTCGGGCAGGAACCCGCCCCACTTCGACGGTGTCGTCCGGCCGGCGCCGATCAGGCGTCGTAGTAGGCGTCGACATCCCAGCGGTCGGCCGGGACCTCGGTCACGGCGTCGACTCCCGCGACGATGTTGGCCCAGAACCGGTCGGTGTCGGCAGCGGCGGGAAAACGCCGCCATCCCGACGATGGCGATGTCGAGCGGGTCAGCGTCGCGGCGGACCGCATCGATCGTCAGCGGCGAGCCGGCAGCCACACTCGGCGCGGTGGCTGGCACGCCCAGGTCACGAGCGCGGTTCGCCACGAACGACGTCGCCCCCTCACTGACCTGGGCGTGCAGGGTGGCGACGGTGGTCGTCGTTGACCGCAGGGTCGCCACTTCGCCGATCATGACCATGCCTTCACGGTGCTGCTCATCGAGGCCGACGCTGACCAGGTCGTCGGCCCTCCCGCCGGATGCCCTTGCTGGCCAGGCGCAGGCGGCCCAGGTTGAGCTTCTCCAGCTCGGCCCACGTCTCGCCCTGGGTGGCCCCGGACTCGGCTGAGGAGCCGCTTGCGTGTCGCCGAAACGCCTGCACGTACTCGGTGCTCGACGCACCGGGTGGCGTGGCCCGGGCGAGGTCTCGAGCAGCACGGTGTCTCGCAGCCGAGCGCCGCCTGCTGGAAGCCCGGGCAGGATCGCGCCCGCTGACACCGCCTCGTCGGTGAACAGGTAGGCGGTGCCCATCAGCACCCCGATCTTGGCGCCCGCGTTCGGCCAGCGGCGCGGCGGCGCCGCCACCATGGCCGCCGAACGCTCGTCGTGGATGCCGCCGGCGAAGAGCACGCTGCACGTCCGTCAGGCTGGTCGTCCGTCGCGAACGTGAGGAGACGCTCGATCTGGGCGTCCCAGAGGGCGAAGCTGGACCGCGGCCCGACGTGGCCGCCGCACTCCCGGCCCTCGAACACGAACTTGCGGGCGCCGTCCTTGAGGAACCGGTCGAGCAGGCCGGGGACGGCACGTGGAGGTAGGTGTCGATGCCGGCCTCCTCGAGCGGCGCCGCCTGCGACGGCCGGCCGCCGGCGATCAGCGCGCACGGCGGGCCGGACGTCGTGGACCACGTCGAGCTGGGTCGGCGCAGACTCCGGCCGGGACGAAGCCGAGGATGCCGACGCCCCACGGCCGGCCGCCGAGCAGCTCGGCGGTCTCGCTCGAGCAGGGCCGCGCACCTCGGCGCCGGGCATCAGCGCCAGGGCCAGGAACGGCAGCCCGCCCCCTTCGGCGACCGCCGCCGCGAATGCCGCCCGGTCGCTGACCCGGGTCATCGGCCCCTGGGCGACGGGGTAGGTGAGGCCCCGCGCGGTGGCGAGGGAGGAGTGACGGTCGGGGAGAGCGGTTCGCGACCGCGGATGCCAAATGGGTGGAGATGGCGGCGCGGATGGCGGTGACGACGGCGCCGGCGGTCTCGTACCGGTCGGCCAGGGGGGCGGCGAACGCGCCGTCCTGCCCGATCGGCAGCAGCTGGGTCCGCAGGTCCCGGCAGCCGAGCTCGCCGGCGACCGGGAGGTCGCGGCCGGGGTGTAGATCGGCCGGTGGCCGTCCACGATGGTGGTCTCGCTGCCGTCCATGGCCCGGATGGCGCCGGCCACCTCGGGGTTGAGCCCGGACTCGCGTGACCAGGGCCAGCTGGGCGTCGAGCACCACACCGGCGGCGCCGCCGGCCACCGCCGCGGCCGCGGTGTGGAGGCCGATGCCACCGGCGCACCAGATCGGAAGGTCGACGTCGTATCGGCCAGCAGTTGCTGGAGGAGGACGAACGCGGTGATCTCGCCGACCCGGCCTCCGGACTCAGAACCCTTGGCAATCAGCCCGGTGGCGCCGGCGGCCACCGCCTGGCGGCCCTCGGCGACGCTGGTGACTTCGACCAGTACCGCCCCGTGGTCCTCGGTCGGCGACCAGGACGCCCCGAGGCCCACGATGACGGTGTCGACTTCGTCCGGGAGATCAGCGGCGGTGAGTGGACACCCGGCGGGCACCCGCACCCCGAACGAGCCGCCCCGTGAGAACCGCACCGCATCGCGGAGTGCCGCCTGTGCCGCCGCCGCATCCCGGCCCAGCCCGACGACTCCCAGCCCCCCGGCTCGCTGCACCGCCACCGCCAGCTGCGCATTGGGTTCGTCAAACGGCGTGACACCGACGACGAGGTCGCGTTGCGTGAGCATGCGTGTCGTGCTCCTTCAATGGGTAGCAGTGAAAGCCCCGGACCCTGCCCGATGCCGACCGGTTGCAGTCCTTATGTCCAGGTACCCATCGGTAGTTTCCCGGCGTCGGTTGAGCCTGCCGGCCCCCTAACCCGGTCGCGGGACCAGAATTGAGGGGCACTTAGGACACGCTTATGGTGCCACTCGGACAGGTTTGCCCCGATTTCAGGCTCTTTTCTTCGCCCCCTTGGCGGCGTTCGCCGGCTTGGGAGCCTTCGCCGGTTTGGGAGCCTTGGGCGGCAGCAACGAAACATGGTCGTGGGCCTTGTCGACCCAGCTCCGGGCCAGGTCCGGCTGGTCCCGCCACGCCGGCGGCAGGCTGATGTAGCCGCCCATCGGTCGCTCGGCCGGGCCGAAGGGACCGCTCCCCGGAACCGCTTCCAGTTGGGCCCGATCGGCGTCGGGCAGCCGGACTCCGACGGCGGAGCCGAACAGCCCGGCGAACATGTTGCCGTTGACGAAGGCACCCAGGTTGCCGAACATCGGCTTGACCTCGACGCGGTCGGTGGTCTCGTCGATCAGGGCGCGGAAGTAGGCCTTGTCGTCGTCGCTGGGCTTGGGGATCTCCATAGGCGCCATCCGGTCAGCGGCCTGCCGCCCGGGGCCGGCGGGCGGCCGGATGGCGCCGCTCCTGCAGCGGGATGATGCCGACCACCATCTCGAACGCCTCCTCGGGGGTGCCGGCCGCCTCGCGGGACGGAAAGGTGCAGGGTTCGTAGCTCTCGGTGGTGTAGCTGTAGATGGCGAAGCTCCAACGATCCGGGTTCCCGAAGTAACGCATCCGGCCGAGGAACAGCACGCTGTCCGCCGGCGCTTCGTTGACGTCGCCGGGAACCCGAGCCGGTTCCTTGGTTCCGGTGACCGGGTCGGGGGTGCGCAGCAGGTCGAGGTAGCAGAACTGGGCCCGGAATCTCACGATCAGATCGCGGTCGCGGTACCCGAGGTGTTCGGTGGCGTAGGCCCGCAATCGCTGCTCGGTGCGGTTGCGGATGGCATCCGGGATGGCCCGGCCGCCCTCATGGGCGTCGTAGAGATACGGCATGTGCCCCAATCGTGCCACCGCCGGGCAGCAATCTGGCGGAGGCTCGCGGTGGTTTCCGTTCCGCCCCTCAGCCCTTGGCCGCCCGGGCCGCCACCTTGGCGATGAGGTCGGCCCGCACCGAGGCCGGCACCTCGTCGCCCACGCCGAAGAAGTCCAGCTCGGCGGTCACCCGGGGGCCGCTGATGAACACGATCGTCGCGATGAAGCCGGACCCTTTGACGGTGGTGGTGACCGCTCTCCTGGTGGTCTTGGTCGTCTTGCCGGTCTTCGCTGCGGTGGTGGTCGTGACCGCCGCCGCCGCCCCACCCCCGAGCGTGCCGGTGATGGTCGCGATGGCGGCCACGTTGGCGGGACCGCCGCCGGCCCCCGGTGTCACCTTCACCGCCAGGTTCTGAATCGCCCCGGCTCCGAGCCCGGCCGCGCTGATCAGTTGCTGGTAGCAGGACGCGAACTTCGGGTTCGAGTACGACGCGGTAGCCGCGGCCACGTCGTCATCGAACAGGTAGCTCTTCGCCGACGAGGCGATCGTCGTCCGGCCCTTGCTGAAGTCCTGGGACACCACCCCGGCCACCAGGTCCACGTCGATGTTGCGCCGGCCCAGGCACTGGGCCAGGTTCAGGGCCGTTTCGGCCCGGGTCGAGTCGGTCGATGCCGAGGGGTGGCCGGTATAGCCCGCCGGCAGGTCGGCCGAGGCCAGCACGACGGCCTGCAACCGCGCGTCGTCGGGACCGGGCGGTGTCGCGGGTCCGGCAGGGCGGGTGTCCGGGCCGCCCGCCGGTGCTTGGCCCGGCACAGCGGTCGTGGCCGACCCGTTGGCGCCATTACCGCCGCCGGAGCAACTCGCCAGGACGAGCGAGATGCTGACCACGCCGACGACGAGCGAGCGTATGGGCAGGGGACCGGGGAAAGGCACGGCGAGGATGGTAACGGGCGAGCGGCTCGCGGCCGGTTACCCTCCCGTCATGGCCACGGCGGCCGGGTGGTTCCGGCAGCTGAGCGGGAGTTGGCCCGACGGTGTGTGGGCTGCGCCCGGCCGGGTCAACCTGATCGGCGAGCACACCGACTACAACGGCGGGCTGGCCCTGCCGTTCGCCATCGACCGGGCGATCACAGTGGCCGCCCGCCGGCGCCCCGACCGCCGCCTCCGCTGCTGGACAACTCTGTCGTCAATCGACCCCGGAGAGGATGCGATCGAGATCGACCTCGGCGCCATTGATCGCCATTCGCTACCGGTTTGGGCCCGGTATCCGGTCGGGGTGCTCTGGGCGTGGCAACGGGCCGGACTGGATCCACCCGGCCTCGACGTCCTCATCGAGTCGGCCGTCCCCGCCGGCGGCGGTCTGGCGTCCAGCGCAGCACTCGAGGCGGCGGTCGCGGTCGCGGTCAACGACGTGACCTCCGCTGGTCTCGACCGGCGTCAGCTGGTGGAGCTGTGCCACGCTGCCGAGACCGACTTCGTGGGCGTACCGGTCGGCCGGCTCGACCAGATCGCCGTCCTGCGCGGGCGTGCCGGCCATGGCCTGCTGATCGACTTCCGCTCCCTCGAGGTCGAGGAGATCCCGCTCACCGCCGGCCCGCTGGTGATCGCCGACACGAGGGTCCGCCGCAGCAACGTGGCCGGCGCCTACGCGGCGCGGCGGGAGTCGTGTGCGCGGGCGGCCCGTGAGTTGGGGGTGTCGGAGCTCCGTGACACGACCATGGCGGCCGTGTCGGGCGGGCTCGACGGAGAGTTGCTGCGGCGGGCCCGTCATGTGGTGACCGAGAACGAGCGGGTGGTCGAGGTGGCCCGCCGGCTGCGGGGCGAGCCCCACCCCGAGATCCGGTCGACGACGACGATTGACGGGTGCGACCGCGGGCCGGGCGAGGGGGCGGCCGGCGACATCGGCGTGCTCATGTACGCCTCCCACGCCTCGCTGCGGGACGACTTCGAGGTGTCCTGCCCCGAGCTCGACCTGGTGGTGGAGACGGCGGGGGAGCTGGGGGCGGCCGGCGCCCGGCTCACAGGCGCCGGATTCGGGGGGTGCGCCATCGTGCTCGGCTGTCGATGCCGACCGACTGGCCGGGCCACGCTCCGTCCGGGCCGGCTTAGCCCACCGCCTTCAGCCGGCGCCGCCTCGATCCGGCCGGAGGTGTTCGAGGTGGGTCGACCTCGGCGCGGTCCGGGCCGGCTGCTCTGAGGGTCTCGGCCACCTCTTCTGGTGCCAGATCATTGATGAAGGCGCCCATGTCGATTCGGACCCGGCCAGGTACTTGAGTTTGCCGGGGGCCCGGCGCACCGAGATAGCTCCAGGTGCAGGTAGCCCAGGTCCCGGTCGCTCCCCACTGGTGCCTGGTGCCAGCCGGACATGTACGGCACGTCATCGCCGTACCGCCCTCCACCCGTCCCAGCAGGTCGAGGTACACCTGGCAGAAGTCGTGGCGCTGGGCTTCGGACAACTCGGGCAGTGAGGCCACCCGTTCGTTCGGATACAGATGAAGCTCGACCGGCCAGCGAGCGGCGTAGGGGACGAATGCCGTCCACTGCTCGGTCCGGGACACGATCCGCACGCCCGCCCCGATCTCGGCCTGCAACCGGTCGTCGAACAGGTCACGGCCGGTCCGGTCGCGGTACCGGACAGCGGTGTCCAGCATGCGGCGGGTCTTCGGCGTCACGAACGGGTAGCCGTAGATCTGGCCGTGGGGATGGCTCAGGGTCACGCCGATCTCCCGTCCGCGGTTCTCGAAACAGAAGATCTGGGCCACATCGGCCGAGCCGGCCAGGGCGAGGGTCCGGTCGCTCCATGCCTCGAGCACGGTCCGGACGCGGGACGGAGTCAGGGCCGAGAACGACGAATCGTGATCGGACGTGAAGCACATCACCTCGCAGCGCCCGCTCGCCGGTTCGCCGACCGGTCCGGGCGCAAACGCCGGGAAGCGGTTCTCGAAGACGACGACGTCGTATGCGGGCGCCGGGATCTCGGTCAGGCGATCGCCGGCCGAAGGGCACAGCGGGCATTCCTCGGCCGGAGGCAGATGGGTCCGGTGCTGGCGGTTGGCGGCGACCACCACCCATTCGTCGACCATGGCGTCGTAGCGCACGGTGGGCGCCGCGCTCCGGGGCGGCAGTGAGCGCTGGTCGCGGCAGGCGGCGCCGCCCGCCCTGCCACCACCGCCGTCATCGTCGAAGTAGATGATCTCCCGGCCGTCGGCCAGCCGGCCGACCGTCTTGCGCATTGGCCTAGCGGCTGATCAGTACACCCACACCGGTGTACCGATCGGATCGAGGCCGGCTGACCAGATCCAGTTGATGGCCGCGTTGCTCACCCGGACACAGCCGTGCGAGGCCGGGTGGGACGGGACGGACGAGTCGCCGTGCAGGGCGATGCCGCCGACGAAGAACTTGGGCCGCCACAGCACACCGAGCGATGACACCCGCGTCCCGTTGACCTCCCAGGTGGTGGTGAAGTGCCCGGTCGGTGTGACGGCCACCTGGGTCGAGCCGTGATCGAAGTAGCGGTAGCCGCCGCCCGTCGATGTGTTGAGGATGACGTCCAGATGGCCGTTGGTCACGATCAGCACCAGCTGGTGCGCCAGGTCGACCTCGATGACATGCCCCGTCGTGCTCTGCGGCCTGGGGCGGGTCCCGGCGGCCAGCGCCGCCGCGGTCTCCGGGCTGAAGGTACCGGTGCGGGCCAGCCCGGCCGCCTTCTGCAGCGCCACCAGGGCCTGGTTGGTCGTGACGCCGTTCACGCCATCGGGCGTGCCGAGCCAGTACCCGAGCGCCACCAGCTGCTGCTGGTAGGTCATGACCGCGGCGTCGGGTACAGGAGCGGCGGGCCGGGTGACGGCGGGCGCCGGACGGGCGGTGGTGGATGTCGTGGGCGCGACGACGGGGCCCCCGGTCGTCGGGGACGCGCTCGTCCCGGGGGCGGTGGCAGGGGTGATCAGTCTGGTCACGGCCGGTAGGGATGGGGCGGCGGCCGGCGAGCCGGCCGTGTCGGCCGTGCCGGAACGGCCACATCCCGCGAGGAAGGCCAGCACCGCCGTGGCCGAGGCCGCCAACCGCACCGTCCACGCCATCGGCCAATCGTGTCACATCCGAATGCCGCGGCACCCGGCAGTGGGCCTACCGGGCTTCGTCGTTGGGGCCGGGTTCATGGCGCGGCTCGGCCGGTTCAGGCTCGGGCGGAAACTCGCTGATCTCGGGAGGCGAGCCCCACTCGGCCCCGGGCGTGTGCTCTTCGGTCTGCGGATCGGGTGTGTTCGACATGTCGTTCCGTCCTTGCACTGAGAAGGTGGTCCGGGTTATCCGGTTTCTCCTGTGTACAACGCCGCAGATCCCGCAGTCGATCTCAACTTTGGCTGTGAACTCGATCAGAATCGTCGCACGCGACCTCCCCGACCGGGAAGGAAGCACGTTGGACCGGCTGATCGCCGGCGGTGGTCACGCCCGCCACTCGACCGAAGCGAAGGATCGCCAGGCCGGTCGAGACGGGATGTACCGTGTCTGATCTGGTCGGTGACCAGCGCCGGTGATCGTGGGCTGGTGTTGGCCGGCGGCTACTTCGAGGTGCACTTCCTGCCGTCGCACTCCGTGCTCAGCGACTCGTTCACTACGGGTGCCCATACGAGCCCGCTGTCGTGGGCCGCAGCGTCACTCGAAGTAGTGGCCGCGCTTATCCTCGCCGCTTGCGGGTTGGCCCTGCTCAGACGGCGACGCGACCACAGGTCACTGGCAGGCGTCATCGGTACCCAACGACGCCTGACCCCCGCCGCCACAGAGCCCGTCCCCCTGATCTTGCTCTCAACCCAGACCATCGGGCTGGCTGTGGCTCTCGCGCCACTCGTGCACGCCTGACCCCGCGCACGTATCGAGCGCCGGGACAGGCTGGTGTTGTCGCGCAGGCGGCGCGGGAAGCCGGCGGGTATCGACTCGTGCTCGTTCTGCGGAAAGAGTAGAGCCGTCGCCGGACGGCTGGTTGCCGGCCCCGGAGTCGCCATCTGCGCCGACTGCGCAACGATGGCGCAGGAAGCCCTCGCCTTCCAGACGGATGACCGCGCCGGCCGGCCCGAATAGGCGTGAGGCCCACACAAGAAGGAGGACTCCGAGCGACAGGTCCAGGCGACATCCTGACGACGATGAAGCGCAGCGGTGAGATCCAGGGGACCTGAGCTAACCCGGCGATGGGTCAGGGGGCGATCTCGAGTTCGGAGATGAGGCCGTCGGCCAGCACGAAGCGGTAGCGCAGGTCGACGACCCCGCCCGGGAAATCGCCTTCAAGGTGGTTGGTCACGAGCCAGGTGTTGGCATCGATGGTGTCCGCGCCGACGAGTGCCCGGGTGTGCGTGAACTGCGTCGAGGCCCCGGCCAGCCAGTTCCGTATCTGGTCCGACCCGTGGTACTCGTGCCCGTCGTCCTTCACGGTCGCGGTAGGAGCGAATGTCGCGAGGGCAGTATCGACATCGTGTCGGTCATGCGCATCCTGATATCGATCCACGACGGGTGGAAGCTTGCTCAGTAGTTCATCCCTCTCGGAGTCGCCATCCGATACGCAACAAGCCATCCACCGGCAAGGGGCCCGATACGCGGAGGGAGTGGGATTTGAACCCACGGGGGCTTGCACCCCAAGGCTTTTCAAGAGCCTCGCATTCGGCCGCTCTGCCATCCCTCCCGAGCGGACGCGAGCCTACCGTTCGATGCTGGCCGCCCGCGAGCTGCCGTCGATCCACTCGTCGGCCGCCCGCCACGCCGCCTCGGCGTCACGCCGCCGGGCCGGCCCGTGCTCGCCGGCGCCGGGTAGGAGCCCAGGAACTTGACCGCCGGCAAGGTGGCGTGCAGGTCCCGCAGGCAGTCGGCGACCACCTCGTCGTCGACGTGGCCGTCCAGGTCGATGATGAAGCAGTAGTCGCCCAGGCCCTTCTTGGTCGGGCCGCGACTCGAGCTTGGTCAGGTTGAGGTTGCGGGCCGAGAACTGGCCGAGGATGCCGTGCAGGCTGCCCGGCCGGTCGTCGTGCTGGAAGCACACGATGCTGGTCTTGTCGTGCCCGGTCGGCGCCGGGATCCCGTGCTCGGGCCGGGCCACCGACCACGAACCGGGTGGCGTTGTCGTCGTGGTCCTCGATGTCGGCGGCCAGGACCTCCAGGCCGTAGAGCGTGGCCGCCAGCGCGCGTCCCGATGGCCGCCGTCGCCGCCGGGCCGCTCCTCGGCCACGATCCGCACCCCCTCGGCCGTGGACGTCGCGGCGACCTCCTCGACGCCCGGGCAGGTGGGCCAGCAGCCACCGCCGGCACTGGGCCGTGGCGTGGGGGAACGACACCACCCGCTTGATCGTCCGCCAACTGCCATGCCCGGCGGGCCAGCAGGTTCTGCTGGATGACCAGCACGACCTCGCGGACGATCAGCAGGTCGTGGTCGAACACCAGGGCGTCGAGGTTGGCTGTTGACGGTGCCCTCGATCGAGTTCTCGATGGCGAGGAAGCCGAGATCGGTCCGCCCGTCCTCGACCGCGGCCAGCACGTCGGGAAAACTGGGCAACGGAACGGCATCCCAACCGGCCAGGTCGGGCTCGGAAAGCAGCGCCTCCTCGGAGAAGGTGCCCGGCGGGCCGAGGAAGCCGATGCGTGGGCCGAGGAGGCGCGATCACTCATCGTGCGGGCAGGATAGTGCCAGCCATGGACGAAACCGCCCTCCGACAGCTGCTCGACGACGTCCGCTCCGGGCCAGCGCAGCGCCGACGAGGCGGTGCGCGCCCTGCGGCGGCTGCCGTTCGCCGACCTGGGCTTCGCCAAGGTCGATCACCACCGGGCCCTCCGCCAGGGTCTCCCCGAGGCGGTGTACGGGCGGGGAAAGACGCCAGAGCAGTGCGCCGGGATCGTCGCCGAGCTGCTCGCCGAGCCGCACGGACGGGCCGGTGCTCCTGACCGCCGTCAACGACGATCAGGCCGATGCCGCTCTCGCGCCGCAACCCGGGCGGCCTGCGCCACGCCACCACCGTGGTCTGGCGCCCGGCGCCGCCGCGCACGGAACGGGTGGTCATCGTCACCGCCGGCACCGCCGACCTGCCGGTGGCCGAGGAGTGCCGCGCCACGCTGGCCGCGTTCGGCTTCAAGCCCACGCCTCATCCCCGACTGCGGCGTGGCCGGCGTCCACCGGCTGGCCGATGTGCTGGACGACCTGGCCGACGCCGACGCCGTCGTGGTGGTCGCCGGCATGGAGGGCGCCCTGGCCAGCCTGGTCGGCGGCCTCACCGGCGCCCCCGTCGTGGCGGTGCCGACCAGCGTCGGCTACGGCGCCAGCCTGGAAGGCGTCACCGCCCTGCTGGCCATGCTCGCCTCGTGCGCCGCCGGCATGGTGGTCGTCGGCATCGACAACGGGTTCGGCGCCGCCTGCGCCGTCGCCCGCATCCTCGGCCCGGCCGGACGGGCGAATCCCGGGTCGCGATGACCACCATCGCCTGGTGGCACTGCTTCGCCGGCATCGCCGGCGACATGGCGCTGGCCAGCCTGGTCGACGCCGGCGCCGACCTCGAGGAGGTGTGCGACGTGCTGCGGGGCCTCCCCGTGTCGGGCTGGCGGATCAACGCCGAGCCGGTGCTGCGGGGCGGGGTCGCGGCCACCCACATCGACGTCGAGGCGCCGGAGACCGGCGTGGTCCGCACCCACGCCCACATCGCCGGCCTGCTGACCGAGGCCCGGCTGCCGGAACGGGTCCGGCAGCGGGCGCTGGCCACCTTCGCGGCGCTGGCCGAGGTGGAGGGCCGGCTGCACCGCCGGCCGCCGGCCCAGGTCCATTTCCACGAGCTCGGCGGCATCGACGCCATCGTCGACATCGTCGGCACCTGCGCCGCGCTCGAGGTGCTCGGCGTCGACGAGGTGTACGCCAGCCCGGTGGCCACCGGGACCGGCATGATCCGCAGCGCCCACGGCGTGCTGCCCAACCCGGCGCCGGCGGTGGTCGAGCTGCTCCGCGGGGCGCCCACCTACGGGCGCGACATCCGAGTCGAGCTGACCACGCCGACCGGCGCCGCCCTGCTGGCCGCCCTGGCCGTGGGATGGGGCCCGATGCCGCCCATGCGGGTCGTGGCCGACCGGCTTCGGCGCCGGCAGCCGACGACCTCGACGGGCTGCCCAACGCCACCCAGGTCGTCATCGGCCAGGCGTTGGACTGGGCGACCTGGTCCTCGACCGGCCAGCCGGTCGTCCTGCTCGAGGCCAACGTCGACGACGCCACCGGCGAGGTCCTGGCCCACACCCTGGCCGCGCTGCTGGACGCCGGCGCCCATGACGCCTGGATCACCCCGATCGTCATGAAGAAGGGCCGGCCCGCCTACGTGATCAGCGCCCTGTGCGACCCGGCGCTGGCCGACCAGCTGGTCCGGGTGCTCATGGCCGAAACCGGCTCGCTCGGGGTCCGGGCCCAGACGCTGTCGCGCTGGCTGGCCAGGCGCGACTTCGACGAGGTCGAGGTCGACGGCTTCCCGGTCCGGGTCAAGGTCAGCCCCGGCCGGGTCAAGGCCGAGTACGACGACGTGGCCCGGGTGGCCCGCCGGGTGGGCCGGCCGCTGCGGGAGATCGGCTGGCAGGCGGAGGCCGAGGCCCGCCGGCGCCAGCCCAGCCGGTCCGACGGGGCCGGGCAGCCCACCGAACCGCCCGAGCCACCCGATGGACAGGCGGGCTGACGGCTGCCGCCGTTCTCGGACGCGTTGTATGACATAGCCCTCATAAGGCGTCCGAGAACGCGAGCCCATCCCGAGGATCCTCACGGCCGGCCCCGGAGACGGGCCAGCAGCGGGATGGAGAGGATTTTCTCCTCCGTCAACTCTTCCCAGCGGAGCCCGCGGTGACCGGCGGTGGCGGGGCGGGCGGATGACCCGTTCGGGCGTGACGATCAGGTCGACCCAGAGTGTCATGGTCGGTGGTCGGGATGCGGCCGGCCGGGCAGCACCTGGCGCTCGTGGACTGTGGTGGCGACCACCGTGCCGGGCCCGATCAGGCCGGCGGCCGAGGCGACGGCGAACTCCAGGTCGCTGAACCCGCCGCCCTTGCCCAGCCGCGCCCCGTCCTCGCCGACGGCCACGCAGCCGGCCACGACCAGATCGACCGGCTCCAGCTCGTCGAGGTCGACGGTGCGGGCCGACCTCGACGCCCCCTTGATCGACGACGCCTCCCGGGGCGGGTCGGCCAGGTGGGCCGGGTCGAGCAGGAAGAACGGGCGCTCGCCGGCCAGACGCGGTACTGCCATATAGACCGTCTTGCCGTCCTCCAGCGCCCGCTGGCGGACCGGCCATTGCGGCGAGTCCGGGTTGGCTTTCAGGTGGTCGCCGCCCCCCATTCGTCGGTGCCGGCCAGCCGGCGGGCGGCCGCCTCGGCACCGATGAAGTTCGGGATGCGGCCCCGGGCGCCCGGGAAACGGGTCACCTTGGCCTCGGTCATCGCGGCCCACGACCTCCTGCCGGAGCGTCGCCTTGGCTGCCAGCAGTTCGGGGTCGCCGCCCGCGTCACGATCGTGCCGGGGCAGGCCGACCATCGGGCGAGGCTAACTCGTTCGCTGGTACCCCCCAGCCCGTCATGATGGACGGATGCTCCAGACCCGCGACCTGAGCGTCGAGGTCGGGGGGCGCCTCACCCTGGTCGAGGCGTCCTTCACCGTGCGCGCCGGCGACAAGGTCGGGCTGGTCGGGTCGCAACGGGGCGGGCAAGACCAGCCTGCTCAAGGTGCTGGCGGGCGAGGCGCCGCACGGCGGGCGGCACCGTCGCTGCGCCAGGGGGCGCTCGGCTACCTGCCCCAGGACCCGCGGCCCGCGGGCTCGGGCGTCGACGCCACCGGGCTGTCCCACGTGCTGTCCGGCCGGGGCCTCGACGAGGCGGCCCGGCGGCTGGAGAAGCTGCGGCTGGCCGTGGAGGAGGATCCCGTCCGAGCGCAACGTCGGCCGCTTCGCCAAGGCCGAGGACGCGTTCCGCTCCGACGGCGGCTACGCGGCCGAGTCCGAGGTGCGCCGGATCGCCGCCGGGCTCGGCCTCGGCGCCGACCGGGTCGACCTGCCCATCACCGTGCTGTCGGGCGGCGAGCGGCGCCGGGTCGAGCTGGCCCGCATCCTGTTCGCCGGCAGCGACGTGCTCCTGCTCGACGAGCCGACCAACCACCTCGACAGCGACGCCAAGCAGCTGGCTGATGGGCTTCCTGCGCGCCTACCGCGGCGCCCTGCTGGTCGTCAGCCACGACCTCGCACCTGCTCGACGAGGCCATCACCCGGGTCCTGCACCTCGACGAGGGCGACACTGATCGAGTACAAGGGCACCTACTCCCAGTACCGGGCGGCCCGGGCCGCCGACGAGGTCCGGCTGGCCAAGCTGGCCGAGCGCCAGCAGGCCGAGATCCACCGGCTGGGCTCACTGGCCGACGCCATGCGCCACCAGACCGCCAAGCGGGCCCGGATCGCCAAGTCCCTCGACAAGCGGGTCAGCCGCCTGCAGCGCCGAGGCCGTCACCGGGCCGGCCCGGGAGCGCAAGTACCGGGTCAAGCTGCCGGCCCCGCCGCACTCCGGGCGGGTGGTGCTGGAGGTCGACGACCTGGCCAAGGCCTACGGCGGCCCGCCGGTCTTCGAGGACGTCGACTTCGCGGTCGAGCGGGGCCGGCGGCTGCTGGTCATGGGCCTCAACGGCGCCGGGCAAGACCAGCCTGCTGCGGATCCTGGCCGGCGTCACCGAGCGCCACGGCCGGGACGTTCCGGCTGGGTTTCGGCGTGTCGGTCGGCTACTACGCCCAGGAGCACGAGGGCATCTCGGCCGGGGTCACCGTCCTCGACCACATGCGGGGCTCGGCCGCCGGCCCCATGCCCGACACCGAGCTGCGGGCCCTGCTCGGCATGTTCGGGGTGAGCGGGGACATGGCGTTCCAGGACGCCGGCACCCTGTCCGGCGGCGAGAAGACCAAGCTGGCGCTGGCCCAGCTGGTCGCCGGCAGGCACAACCTGCTGCTGCTCGACGAGCCGACCAACAACCTCGACCCGCCGTCGCGCGAGGCCATCGGCCAGGCGCTGGCCGCATGGCCGGGCGCCATGGTGCTGGTCAGCCACGACGCCGGCGTTCGTGAGCGAGCTGGCGCCGGACGAGGTGCTGCTCATGCCCGACGGGACCGTCGACTCCGTGGAGCGACGACCTGCTCGACCTGGTGTCGATGGCGTAGGGGTGCCGCATTGAGGACGACGCCCCGAACGACCGTGCGGCGCAAGCGCGACCGGGCGGTGTACGACGCCGAGACGGTGTTCGCCATCCTCGACGAGGCCCTGATCTGCCACGTGGGCTTCGTCGTCGACGGCAGCCCCCGGGTGATCCCGACCACCCACGCCCGCATCGGCGAGGTGCTCTACCTGCACGGGGCGCCGGCCAACTTCATGCTGGGGACGCTCGGCGAGGGCCCTGGGTTGGAAGCGTGCATCACCGTCACCCTGATCGATGCCCTGGTGCTGGCCCGGTCGGCCAATCACCACTCGCTCAACTACCGGTCGGTGTGCGTGTTCGGCCATGCGTCGGTGGTCGCCGATCGGGAGGAGAAGCTGGCCGCCCTGCACGCCCTGATCGAGCATGTGGCGCCCGGCCGGGAGGCCGACGCCCGGCCCCCCAACGAACCCGAGCTGCGCGGCGTACTGGTGCTGCGGGTCCCGATCGACGAGGCCTCGGCCAAGGTCCGCACCGGTCCGCCGCTGGACGACGACGCCGACCTCGAGCTCGCCATGTGGGCCGGGCTGGTGCCTCTGCACACAGTGGCCGGGGACCCGTTGCCCGCCCCGGACCTGCGCGCCGGGATCGCCACGCCGGGATACGCCACCCGATTCGGCCGCCCTTGACGCCATCGGTCCGCATGGCCGACCCTTCGCCCGGTCATGGGCTCGGGGCCGGCCAGCGCGCTGCTCCCCGATGCGATCGTTGGCTAGCGGTGCAGCAGGTGGCGCCGGTTGCGCTTGAGGGCCCCGGCGTCGGCCCCGGCCCGGTCGGCCTCGGGCG
Organism: uncultured Actinomycetota bacterium; assembly: GCA_963792645.1. Classification (GTDB taxonomy): domain Bacteria; phylum Actinomycetota; class Acidimicrobiia; order Acidimicrobiales; family Palsa-688; genus CAWBWS01. The sequence continues at coordinate 113,767 of CAWBWS010000003.1, read as the reverse complement.
CCCGGCTGGCCTCGGCGTCGTGGGCCGCGACCGCCCGCTCGGTCTTGGTGGGCGTCAGCTCGGCGTAGCCGGGCTCTGCGGCGCCGGCCCGCTCGGCCTTGGCGCTCCGCCCAGTGGCGGCCGGCTCGGTGATCGTCGGCCGGCCCGGCAGGTCCGAAACGGCCGAGGCCCGGGCGACCCGCTGCTGCGCGGCGGTGTGGGCGGCCGCCGCCTCGGCGGCCTGCCTCTGGGCCGCGGCCAACCGCTCGGCCTCCGGTCCGTAGGACGAATCGGCGGCCCGGGCCAGCAGCTTGGTGTGCCAGCGCTCCCCCGAACTGCCGCCGAGCAGACCACCGAGGACGATGGCCGCTGCGGTCACCACCGCGCCCCAGATGACGGCGGCCCGCCAGTCGGCCCAGCTGCTCGGCACGTGCATGCCGATGGCGACCCGGTGCAGCGAGACACCGGCGTGGGCGCTGCGGGCCACCGCCACGCCGGCGACGCCGATGATCGCGCCGACGATGCCGGCCAGCACACCGTTGGTCACGCCGCTGCGCCGGGACATCCGGCCGGCGGTGTAGCCGCCGAACACGAACGCCACGAAGGAGGAGAGGACCACCGCCAGGACGGTCAGGTTGCGGAACTCGGCGCCGCGCATGGTGCCGAAGTCGCGGCCCCCGTTGATGCCCACGGCCACCAGTGCGACGATGGCCAGCATGACGGCCAGCGACCCGTAGGCGCTGAAGGCACCGGCCAGGACGCTCACGACCGATATCCGGCCCAGACCGGCATCCTGGGCGAGAGCCCTGCGGTCCCGCCCGGTTTCGAGTGCTCGACTCTTACGCATCTCAATGGTTTTCCCCGACGCGGCCGGTCCCGAAACCCCGGGGCGGTCAGTCGTCGTCGTCCGGCGCCACCTGCGTGAGCGCCTCCTCGGCTGCCCGCAGGTGCTCGACGCTGATGCGCACCGCCAGGCGGGCCATGTCGAGCACGGTGACCGGGCCCGGTGACTGGGCCACACGTGTCCAATCGGGGCCGGAAACGCCCGAGATGGTGTCGGCCAGCGCGTCGGCAGCGTCGCCGACCGCGGAGACGAGTGCATCCGGGTCACCCCCGCCGCCGTGGACCGGAGGTGGCACATCGACAGCCGGCAGCTCGACCGTCGGGTCGGTCTCCACCAGCGCCTGCCGGAGGGCCCGGTTGATGGCCGAGAGGGCGGCGGCCGTCCAGGCGGCATCTTCGGCCGGCGACAGGCCGCCATCGGCGGGCCGGCGACGGAGCGGGTCCCCGGGCGCCTCGAGTACCCCGGGCCGGGCGAGCGCTTCTCGGAAGCGACGCCGCAACGACCGCAGCGTCACGGCGGCATCCGACGGTGACACCTGGCTGGTGTCGAACGCAGCTGGCATGACGCCACCATGCCACGGGCGAGCCGGCCACGGCCGCGCCAGCCTCTAACGTCGACCGCAATGGACACCTACATCGGCTCTGGAGTCCTCCAGATCGACACCCTGCTCGGTGGATGGCAGGAGGTCACGGCCGGCTATCTGATTGAAGGTTCGGCGCCCCTGCTGATCGAGACCGGCAGCCAGACGTCGGTGCCCGCGCTGCTGGATGCGCTCCATGCCCACGGCGTGGCGGCCGGCGACCTGGCCGGGATCGCGGTGACCCACATTCACCTCGACCACGCCGGCGGGGTGGGCGACGTGGCCCGGGCCTTTCCCAAGGCGACCGTCTACGTGCACCCGAAAGGGGCCCGTCACCTGGTCGATCCGTCCCGGCTGGTCGACTCCGCGGCCCGGGTCTACGGCCCGCTGCTCGATGGCCTGTACGGTCGCCTCGACCCCACCCCGTCCGAGCGCATCCGCATCCTCGAGGACGGAGAGCCGGTCGCCGTCTCGCCCACCCGCTCCCTGATCACGGTGGACTCGCCCGGCCACGCCAAGCACCACCTGGCGTTGCACGACACCGAAAGCGGGATCCTCTTCGCCGGCGACGCGGTGGGTGTGCGGCTGCCCGAGTCGGGGGTGCTGCGCCCGGCGACCCCGCCACCGGACTTCGATCTCGAGCTGGCCGTCAACTCGCTGCGGAAGTTCCGGGAGCGGGCGCCGTCGGGTGTGGCCCTGGCCCACTACGGCCTGCTGCCCGATCCGCTCGACATGCTGGAGGAGGCCGAGGGCATCCTGCGCCGCTGGGCCGAGGTGGCCACCGCGGCCTGGGAGTCCGGGCAGGACATCGCCGGCGCCCTGACGACCGCTTTCGCCGATGACCTGGACTCCACCGACCCGGCGGAGCGGAAGAAGCTCGAGACCCTGAACGGCATCCATTCCAACGCGGCCGGCTTCCGCCGCTGGCTCGAGACCCGGGCCGTCGACGACCATCCGCATCCCCACACGTGATCGAGGCGGTCGTCTTCGACTGGGGCGGAACCCTCTCGGTCTACGTGCCGATCGAGATGGACGACATGTGGCGGCTGGCGGCCACCCACCTGGCGGCCGGTGATCCCCGCCGGGAGGACGAGGTGCGGTCCCGGCTGGTGGTCGTCGAGGCCGAGGCGTGGGCCAACATCTCGGTCGACCAGCGCAGCTTCACCCTGGCCGAGCTACTGGCCAAGGCGTCGGCCGCCCTGGGGCTCGACGTGGCCGAGGCGGTCATGGAGGAAGCCAGCCGCAGCCACCTGGATGCCTGGACACCCCACATCCGCCACGACCCCGAGGCCGCGGGAACTCTGGCCCAGCTCAAGGAGCGGGGCTTGAAGATCGGCCTATTGTCCAACACCCACTGGCCCCGTGCGTTCCACGAGCATTTCCTGGCCCGTGACGGGCTCACCCAGTACATCGATGCCCGGCTGTACACCAGCGAGCTTCCGTTCTCCAAGCCCCATCCATCCGCGTTCCGGGCCGCCCTCGACGCTCTTGGCGTCGATGATCCCACCCACGCCGTCTTCGTAGGAGATCGCATGTACGACGACATCTTCGGCGCCCAGCAGCTCGGGTTGCGTGGGGTGCTCCGGCCCAACGGCGCCATGCCCAATTACGACGTGCGGCCCGACGCCACCATCGAGGCGCTGCCCGAGTTGCTGGCCATCGTCGAGCGCTGGGACGGGCGGTGAACCGCCCCCTGCGGACCGGGTTGGTCGCGTCCGCGGCCCTCACTCTCCTGCTGCTCCCCGGCTGCAACAGCGGTAGCGGCTACGGCTCGAACGGGGGGACGACCGGGACGGCGCCCCGCGCTCGACGCGGTCGTCAATGCCAAGAACATCGCCTTCAACCCCAAGTCCGTCACCATCAAGTCGGGTCAGACCGTGCTCTGGAAGTTCGCAGACGGTTCCATCATCCACAACGTCACCGGCGACACGTGGCGCAGCCCCGACCGCAGCAGCGGCTACTACACCCACAAGTTCGACGGGCCCGGGACCTACACCTACAGGTGCACCATCCACACGGGTATGAACGGCGACGTATTCGTCACCCCGTGAGTCCGTTTCCGGGTCGTCCCCAGTGCCGGAGCGAACTATATGATTTGACGATGTTCGCCTGCATCGTGGTGGGCACTGATGGTTCACCGACCGCCCGCCAGGCGGTGAGCGAGGCCGCCGACCTGGCGGTCGTCGGGGAGACGACTGTGCACCTGGTGACCGTGTACAGCGCGCCCGTGTCCCCGGTGCACGCGCTCGCCGCCGCCGGGCCGATGACACCGGATTTCGCCGCCCTGGCCGACGATCACATGCAGAAGACCGATGCCGCCCTCCGCCAAACAGCCGACGACTTGCGCCGAAAGGGAATCAATGTCGAGGTCCATGCCGCGCCAGGGGACCCCGCCAACCTGATCATCGACGTGGCCACCAGCGAGAGGGCCGATCTCATCGTCGTGGGCAACAAGGGGATGACCGGCGCCCAGCGCCTCCTCGGAAGTGTGCCCAACAAGGTGGCCCACCATGCTCCCTGCAACCTCCTGATCGTCTATACGACGCCGTCCCGTCAGGACAAGCGCCGGGTCGACGGCTGATCCGCACGAAAATCCGAGCCGCTAGCCGTCAGCCGTCAGCCGTCAGCCGTCACTGCCAGCCAGCGTGAGCGGCGGCGGGAGCCACACCCGGCGACCCGCCCCGCGCGTACTGCGTCTCGTACAGCTCCGAGTACAGGCCGCCCTGGGTGATCAGCTCGTCGTGACGGCCGCGCTCGGTGATCCGGCCGTCGTCGACCACCAGGATCTGGTCGGCGGCCTGGATGGTGGAGAGCCGGTGGGCGATGACGACCGACGTACGGCCGGCCAGGGCCACGGCGAGCGCCTGTTGGATCAGGAGCTCCGTTTCCGAGTCCAAATGGGCGGTGGCCTCGTCGAGCACCATGATGGCCGGATCCTTCAGTAGCACCCGGGCAATCGCCAGGCGCTGTTTTTCCCCACCAGAAAGCCGGTAGCCGCGTTCGCCGACCAGTGTGTCGTAGCCGTCGGGAAGCCCGGCGATCACGTCGTGGATGCGGGCCGCCCGGCACGCGGCGATCAGCTCCTCGTCGGTCGCCCCGGGCCGGGCGTAGCGGAGGTTGGCGGCGATGCTGTCGTGGAACAGGTGGGCGTCCTGGCTGACCACGCCGATGGCCTGGCTCAGGCTGGCCAGCGTCACGTCCCGGACGTCGTGGCCGTCGATGCTGATCGACCCGGAATTCACGTCGTAGAGCCGGGACAGCAGCGCCGACAGGGTGGTCTTGCCGGCGCCCGACGGGCCGACCAGCGCGGTCATGGTGCCGGGCTCGGCCACGAACGACACGCCCCTGAGGATGAGCGCCCCCTCGTCCGAGGTGAGCTTGGACCCCTCGGCCTCGAGCGAGGCGATCGAGACCTCGGCCGAGGGGGGGTAGCGGAACGTGACGTCGGCCACCTCGATGCGGCCCTGCACCGGTGCCGGCAGCGGCACGGCACCCGGGCGGTCCTGGATGAAAAGCGGCGCGTCGAGCACCTCGAAGACCCGGTCGAACGACACGGTGGCGGTCAGCACGTTGTACCGGGTGGATGCCAGGTCGGTGAGCGGCTGGTAGAGCCGGGTCACGTAGGCGGCCAGGGCCACGACCACGCCGAGCTTGAGGCTGCCGTTGACCACGCCACGGGCGCCGAGCCAGTACACCGCCGCGGTGCCCATGGCGCCGACCAGGCCCAGGCCGGCGTAGAGGATCCGTTCGAGGAGCGCCACCTGGACCCCGGTGTCCCGCACCGCGGCGGCCCGGCGGGAGAAGTCACGGTGCTCGTCGTCGGGCCGGCCGAACAGTTTGACGAGCAGCGCCCCGGACACGTTGAACCGTTCGTTCATGGCCGTGCTCATGCTGGCGTTGAGGTTCATCCGATGGCGGGACAGGCGTGACACCCGGCGGGCCAGGGCCCGGTCCAGGGCGATGAAGCCCGGGATGACGAGCAGCGACAGACCGGTGATCTGCCAACTGAGCGACGCCATCAGGCTGAGCGTCACGGCCAGGGTGAAGATGTCGGTCAGGACGCTCGCTACCGCGCCCACCGCGTTCTGGGCGTCCATGACGTCGCTAGTGAGCCGGCTCATGAGCGCGCCGGTCTGGGTCCGCGTGAAGAAGGCGATGGGCATCCGCTGCACGTGGTCGTACAGGGCGGTGCGCAGGTCGTAGATCAGCCCCTCGCCGACGCGGGAGGAAAGCCAGCGGTTGACCAGCCTGATTCCCGTGGTGGCCAGCGCCAGGCCGACCAGGCCGGCGGCCAGCATGTTGACCTGCCGGAGGCTGTGGTGGTGCTGGGCGGCCGGAATCGCCGAGTCGATCAGGCTCCTGACCAGGAGAGGGGGCAGAGCTCCGATCACCGCCGAGGCGATGATGGCGGCCAGGTACAGCCCGAGCAGCATCTTGTACGGGGCAAGAAAACGCCAGATGCGCCGGAGCGAGGCGCGGTTGATCGACGCGCCCCGCACCTTCTCGAGGTCCATCCGTCCATGCCGCCAGTACACAACCGCCTCCTCTCGCCCCTAGTGAAATCTTGTAATCATTGCAAACACGAGTGGCCGGCGATTGCTTCCCGGGGTGGTCAGGCCACGCCGAGCGCCGTCCCGCAGTTATTGCAGTAGACCACAGTGACTGTGACCGAAACTCCGGGGTCGGCCGGCTCAGCGGGCTCGGCCGGCTCGTCTCCGGCGATGGGAACACTGAGGGGCCGGTAGCGGGCGTGCTCGACCAGTGAGAGGTGGCAACTGGGGCAGGTCGGCGCTTCGGCGGGGGGCGCAGCCGTGGCGCTGCCGCCGCCGCCGGTCCCGCCCCGGGTGATCCAGAGCCGGGAGCGGCGCGATCCTGTCGCCTCCCGCTTCGACGTCGGGGCCGAGTACTTGCCGACATGGGTCGAGACCACCTCCCGGCTGTGGTCGAGGCTGCCTGCCAGGTCGGCCAGCACCTGGGCGCCGCCGCCGTCGGGCACGTCGATCAGGCCGAGCAGCAGGTGCTCGGGGCCGATGTGGCTGTCGTTCAGGGCCAGGGCGTTCCGGAGCGACCGCTCGAGTGCCTTCTTGGCCAGCGGGGTGAACGGCGGGGTGCCCTGGGTGGGCGTCCGGGCCGGGTGCACCCGCTCGGCGACCTTGGCCCGGGCGTCCTCCAGCGTGACCCCGAGTTCCTCGAAGGCCGCGCCCATCAACCCGTCGGCGCACGCCAGCAGACCCAGCAGTAGGTGCTCGGTGCCGATGAAGTCGTGGTCGAGCCGCTTCGCCTCTTCCTGGGCGACAGTCAGGGGTCGACGGGCCTCATCGTTGAACCGCTCGAACATGCGTCACCAGGGTCCCACAGGTGGCTGGCGCATGTTGTCGTTGACCTGGCGCGCCGACCATACTTGACGTTGACGTAAAGAAAAGAACGGAGGTCAGAGTGGCTCAGGGCGCTCAGTCCCAGTCCGACAGCTACAAGTGGACGGCGCTGTCCAACACGACCCTCGGCATCTTCATGGCCACGCTCGACTCGTCGATCGTGCTGATCTCCCTGCCCGCCATCTTCCGCGGCATCCAGCTCGATCCGCTGCAGCCGGCCAACATCAGCTACCTGCTGTGGATGCTGATGGGCTACCTGGTCGTGACCGCGGTGCTGGTCGTCACCTTCGGCCGGCTCGGCGACATGTTCGGGCGGGTGCGCATGTACAACGCCGGTTTTGCGGTGTTCACCGCCGCGTCCATCGCGCTGTCGCTGTGCCCGTGGACCGGGTCGTCGGGCGCCCTGTGGCTGATCGTCTGGCGCGTGGTGCAGGGCATCGGTGGCGCGCTGCTGATGGCCAACTCGACCGCCATCCTGACCGACGCCTTCCCGGTCTCCGAGCGGGGCTCCGCCATGGGCATCAGCATGATCGCCGGCATCGCCGGCTCGTTCATCGGTCTCATCGCCGGCGGCATCCTGGCCGACATCAACTGGCGGCTGGTGTTCTGGGTCAACGTCCCGATCGGCGTGTTCGGGACCGTGTGGGCCTACCTCAAGCTGCGCGAGGTAAGCGCCCGCAAGCCGGCCCACATCGACTGGTGGGGCAACCTGACCTTCGCCGCCGGCCTGATCATGGTCCTGATCGGGCTCACCTATGGGCTCCTGCCCCATGGCCATCACAACATGGGCTGGACCGGGCCGTGGGTGCTGTTCGAGCTGATCGGCGGCGTGGTGCTGGTGCTGGTCTTCGGGTGGGTCGAGACCCGGGTCCCGGACCCGATGTTCCGGCTCGACCTGTTCAGGATCCGGGCGTTCTTCATGGGCAACGTCGCCAGCCTGCTGGCCTCGATCGGACGGGGCGGCCTGCAGTTCATGCTGATCATCTGGCTGCAGGGCATCTGGCTGCCGCTGCACGGCTACAGCTTCGAGCGCACCCCGCTGTGGGCCGGCATCTACATGCTGCCGTTGACCGTCGGCTTCCTGGTGGCCGGGCCGCTCTCCGGCTGGCTGTCCGACCGTTACGGCGCCCGCCCGTTCGCCACCGGAGGCATGGTCCTGGCGGCCCTCTCGTTCGGGCTGTTGATGCTGCTGCCGGCGAATTTCCGTTTTCCCGTCTTCGGCTCGCTGCTGCTGCTCAACGGCGTGGGGATGGGTCTGTTCGCCGCCCCGAACACCACCGGGATCATGAACAGCGTGCCGCCCGATGAGCGCGGCGCGGCCTCCGGGATGCGGGCCACGTTCCAGAACTCGGGGATGGTGCTGTCGATCGGCCTGTTCTTCTCGCTCATGATCCTGGGCCTCTCGGCGTCGTTGCCCCACGCCATGTCATCGTCGCTGCAAGCCAACGGGGTGCCGGCCCTCAGGGCCCAGGAGATCGCCCAACTGCCCCCGGTCGGCAGCCTGTTCAGCGCCTTCCTCGGCTACAACCCGATGGCCAAGCTGCTGGTGAGCCCGGCCCACGCGGGGGTCACCCAGGCGCAGTGGGCGACGATCACCGGGAAGACGTTCTTTCCCCACCTGATCTCCGGGCCGTTCATGAAGGGGCTGCGGATCGCGTTCACGGCGTCGCTGATCATGTCGCTCATCGCGGCGTGGGCGTCCTGGATGAGGGGGGGAAAATACGTGCACTCGCAGGACGCCCCGGCGGCGGCGTTCGGGGCGTCGAGTGATCCTGACGGAGTGCCCGGGCAGTCGGCCGGGCCAGAGGAGTGGGTCCCGGCGTGAGCACGACGGGAGCGGAGTCGTCTGGGCTGTTGGCTCCCTACCGGATCGGTGAGGTGGCGCGGCGGGCCGGCGTGTCGACGCGGACGCTGCGCTACTACCAGGAGCTCGGGCTGCTCGATCCCGCCGGCCAGAGCCCGGGCGGGAACCGTCGCTACTCCGATGCCGACGTGGGCCGCCTGCTCCGGATCCTGGAGTTGCGCAACGTGATGGGTTTCGACCTGGAGCGCATCCGCGAGCTCCTCGATGCCGAGGACCGCCTGGCTGAACTGAAGGAAGAAGCGCAGCGCGGCACCTCCGTCGAGCGACGCCGGGAGATCGTGGCCGAGGCCACGGCCATCAACGCCAGGATCCAGGAGCAGGTGCGGGCCAAGCTGGCGGTGCTGGAGGGCTTCCTGTCGGAGCTCGAGGCCAAGGCGACGCGCTACGCGGTGGTGGCCGCCGAGCTCGAGACGGACGTGGAGGTGGCTACCCGGTCAACGTGAACGGGGCGGGTGCGGCGGCCGGCCCGAGCCAGTCGACCACGGCCTGGTAGGGGCCGGGAGGAGAGGTGTCGCCCGTCCGGTCCCATTCTGCGACGTCGGAATAGGTGTGCGAGCCGGCCGGCGGGATCACGGGCGGCGGAGGGGGATGTGCCACGCAGGCGATAGCGATTCCGTTCTGGTGCCAGGCCAGTCTTCCGGGCGTCGGGCCGAAGGCGCTGGCCGACGGACGGATTCCGCACGTACCGGGACCGGTGCAGGGTTGGCTCGAGGGGTTGGTGACCACCAGGCTGACCACGACCTTCTGGCCCGGCCCGTAGGCCGAATGGTCGGTCGTGGTCTGCATTCTCAGAGCACTCGGCGGGCACGGGGAGGCGGTCGTTGTCGTCGCGGACGTGGCGGCGGTCGGTTGGGGTACCACCCGGCCGGTCGTGGTCGTGGTGCGCCGCGCCGTGGTGGCCGGTCCGTTCGGGATGATGAGCGCGGTGGGCGGGGTGACCGTGGTGGCGGGGGCGGTGGTCTCCGAGGGGGTCGGTGTCAGCGTGGTGGTGCTCAGCGTGGTGGTGCCAGGGCTGGTCGCGATCCGACGACCGCCAGTGTCACCGGTCAGACCCCGGGCCACGCCGGCCACGGCCAGGATGGCGGCCAGGGCGCCGGCAGTCGCCCCGGCCTGCCGGCGCCGGCGCAGCTGACGGCCCCGGCGGTACACCCGCGGGAGATGGTCGTCGGGGGACCACAGGGGTTCGGGGTGCAGGCTCATCGGGTCAGGGCGTCCTCTCGGAAGTCGTCGCCGAGGTGGCGGTGCATGGCATCGAGGCCACGCCGGAGGTGGGTGCTGGCCGTCCCCGCCGATACGCCCAGCACGCTCGCCACTTCGTTCTCGGCCAGATCGCTCAGGTAGCGCAGTACGACCGCCTGGCGCTGGCGGCGGGGCAGCGAGCGGAGGGCGGTGACCAGAGCCAGGCGCAGGGTGGCGGCCTCGGTTCCGTCCAGCGGTTCCTGGGCCACCGGCCGGGGGCGGCGGCGCCGGGCGGCGTCGATGGCCAGGTTGGTCGCCACCCGCAACACCCATCCGTCGCGGTAGGGGAGAGCGGAGATCTTGGGCCAGCGGGCGTACGCCCGGGCCAGGGCCTCGGCGGCCACGTCCTCGGCCGCCGACCGGTCGCCGAGCAGCCGGTAGGCCAGCCGGGCGGCCCGGGGGAACAGCTGCCGGTAGGCCGCCTCGAACTCGGCGTCGGCGCTCGTCATACGGCCGCTAAACGGCCGACGGCTGCGTGGCCGCGACACGCGGGCAAGAAAAGTTCGTGGAACCGATCGGCGCGGCGCCTACCCTGCCGCCATGGCCGCGGAGGGCAGCCGGGCGATCATTCGGAACGCGGTCGGTATCGGGGTGGCGACCGGCGCCTATGCCCTGTCCTTCGGGGCCGTGTCGACCGCGGCCGGGTTGTCGGTGTTCCAAACGTGCGCGCTTTCGCTGCTGATGTTCACCGGAGCCTCACAGTTCGCCATGGTCGCACTTCTCGGCGGCGGCGGCAGCCCGTGGGCCGGCGCCGGAACGGCGGTCGTGCTGGGGACTCGGAACGCCCTGTACGGGCTGAGGCTGTCGTCGTTGCTCGGCCGGGCGGCGGGCGGGAGTCTCGGGCGGCGCAGGACCCGGCGCCTGGTCGCGGCTCAACTGATCATCGACGAGTCCACCGCCATGGCGGTCACCCAGGACACACCTTCGGCGGCACGGACCGGGTTCTGGTCCACCGGGCTGTCGGTCTTCGGGCTGTGGAACCTGGGCACCTGCCTGGGCGCCCTCGGCGCCCAGGCCCTCTCCGACCCCAAGGTGGTGGGCCTCGACGCCGCCGCCCCGGCGGCCTTCGTCGCCCTGCTGGCCCCGGCCATGCGGGGCCGGGAGGCGTGGGCCATCGCCCTCACCGCGGCCTTGGTCGCCCTGGCGTCGGTGCCCTACCTTCCGGCCGGTGTGCCGGTGCTGGTGGCCGCCCTGGTCACCGTCGCACTCGGGCGGCGCAGGTCCCGCCGCTCTCCTGCGGTATGACCCTCTGGGCGGCCATCTTGGCCGGATCGCTCGGGTGCTACGGCCTCAAGCTGGCCGGTCTGTCCGTACCCGAACGGGCGCTTCGAAATCCAAGGGTCCAGCGGGTGGCGGCGCTCCTCCCGGTGGCGCTGCTGGCCACCCTCATCGCCACCCAGACCTTTTCGACCGGGCGCCACCTGACCGTCGACGCCCGGGCCGCCGGCCTGGCGGCGGCGATCGTGGCCCAGGTGCTGCGGGCCCCGTTCCTCGTGGTGGTCGGTACGGCGGCGTTGGTGACCGCCCTGCTCCGGGTGGCCGGGTGACGCCCGGGGCGCCGGCCCGCTTCAGACTCTGGGAACCTAGGGTCGATTTCGCCCCGGTCAGCCCTCGAGGTCATAGGCGATGGGGTGGCTCGGCTGGTAGAGGCCGATCTCTCCCGCCCCTGGGACTCTCAGGGTGGCCAGCAGTCCGAATCCCTGGTTCTGCACCGGTGAGGTGAACTCGACGCCTTTCGCAGTGAGGTCGGCGACGGTGGCCTCGATGTCGTCGCACATCAGGTACAGCTCATGGTGACCAGTGGGCGCACCGGAGCCCGGATCGCCGGCCGGGTGGATGCCGAGCTCGGCCGGCGGCGCCTTGAAGATGAGCCAACCGCCGTGGGCGTCAACGTTGGGCCACCCGAGCACGTCCCGGAAGAAGGCCCGGGTGATCTCGGCGTCCTCGGCGTAGATGATGGCGTGCGTGCCGGTGATCATGGGATGAGTCAGCGTATCGACCGGCTGGCCCGCGGTTGGGTCATGGCGGCGGGCCCTGGTCGGGAGGTGGAAGATGCGCCCGGCTGCGATGCTGGGTCCGTGCCGATCATCGTTCGTCCATCTCGGCGCGAAGACGGACCCGACATGCAGATCATCGAGCGGCTCGCCGGCGAGCGGTTCCGGGAGGTCGGTCTGGACGGCGTGGCAGACGATGAGCCGGCCTCGATCAGCGAACTGGCCACGTACGCCACCGCCGGAAGGAGTTGGGTCGCGGTCGACGAATCGGGCCGACCCACCGGCTACATCATCGTTGATGTCGTCGACGGCAACGTCCACGTCGAGCAGGTCAGCGTGGCGCCCGCCCACCAAGGTGCTGGTGTGGGGCGGGCTCTGGTAGACCGGGCACGGCAGTGGGCCGTCGACACCGGGCGAATGGCCGTGACGCTCTGCACATTCGTCGATGTTCCGTGGAACGCGCCCCTCTACCGCCACCTTGGCTTCATCCCGATCGCCGAAGCGGACCTGGGCCCGGAGCTACGTGCGGTCCGAGACGCCGAGACCGCCCGCGGCCTCGACCCTGAGGCCAGACTCTGCATGCGCCTACCCGTCCGTAGCTGACGAAACCGGGCGTTGACGGCCCGGTCAGTGCCGGCATCCGCATAATGGGACTCCGAGCATGCCGTCCCCCGTCACAAATGGATGGTTCGTGGGAACATTCCTCCCGAGTCACCAAAATCCGATGACGACAAATATGGCCTGATAGGGCTGCCGGGCCGCCCGGTGGGCGCCAAGGTGGCCACATGGGACATCCGTGACGTTCTGCCCGTCGACACCCATCTCGCGGGTTCTCCCGACGAGCTCACATGTCGAAGCTGAGGCCAAGCGGGCGGCGCTGGGTCTTGGTGGCTCCGGTAGGTCTTCTCCTGGTGGTCGGAATCCTGGGTCGTGGCCGCATCGGCCGGGCCGGGCGGCAAGAGATCCCAGCTCGTCATCACCTCAAGGCAGGGCGCGGGTTCGGATAGCCAACCGACCTCGACGTTCTCGACAGTCGTAGCGTCCCCACGCACGGACTCGACCTTTCCGGTGGTGCTGGGAGCGCCCGACGCCGCGGTCGCACCAGCCACAACTGTTCCGCGTGTTCGCGCCGGGCGCGTACCGGTTACGGGTGCCGCAGCCAACGCCACCTCGTCGCCAACCACGTCACCCAGCACGCTTCCCACCGACCGGGCCTACCGCTCCGGCTACCACCCCGATGACAGCGCCGGGACCAGCCATGGTGACTATGCAGAACTTCTACCCCACTGCGGTGCGCATCGTTCTCGGTGGCCGGACATTATGAGGTTGCGGCCGGCCAGATGACCGGTCCTATTGCGGTCGTGCCCGACCCCAGCGGTAACGACGCCGTGAGTGTGGAGAGCGTCGCGTTGCCGGGATGCGGCATGGGAGATGCCCAAAAATACTTTTACGTCGGCAGAACCTTCGAAATCAAGGTGACGCCGGTCCAACCAAATGCCTGGGCGTATACGGACCGGCCTTCCAGGTGCGCCAAGGACTCCCTGCCTCCGGTTGAAGCCCTCGATCATCGAACCTGCGCCCGCGCCGCCGTGGGTCGCAGAACGGTGGACGCGAGCTCGTGTGCCATCTGGTTTCAGTTGGGACCGAATGGCCTCAGGCGCCCGAACCGATTGCAGAACGTTGACCCGTCCGGTGTTCGTCGGACGACCTCGCGAGCAGCGATACAGTCGTACGGGAACCGGATCATCGGTCCCAACGGGCCTGGACGTGATGCTCAATTAGCGTATTCTGCCTCTGGGCACAGTGGCTGCAAAGGGGCCAGTCGCTTCGGCGATTGTTCGGCTATCCGCCGTCGCAGCATGCCCCGCACCTGGCGCTGTGTGCCGGTGATTCGGGCCTCAGCCCCCGACTTCGTGGACGGACGGATATGACCGGCACCATCAGCAGCTCGGCCAGGTCGTCGCCTGACGTGAGGAGCGATGCCTCCGCGCTCCTGGTCGATCGTCTGACCAAGCGCTTCGGAGCGCGGACCGCCGAAGTCGGACCATCATTTCGCCCGCATCGTCGAGCGTGAACGTTCGTCGCCAGTAACAACATAGCGCGAGGCAGGGGGCTTGCCGCAAGCGACCCAAACGTGCTGACAATCACCAGTCGGTTGCGCTGATCAAACGTGCTGACAATCACCAGTCGGCTGCGCTGATCACGGCCAGAACCTATGACGCCAGGAGTTGCGGAATGCGTGAGTTGTCTTCGGCAGATCGGTCGACCGGGAGCGCTGACCCGGTCGAGGAGCTGGCGAGGAGACTGCGGGCGACCGGCGCCGGCGCGCCGTCGCTCGGCGCCAGCCGGCTGATCCTGTCCGGGGCAGCCTGCGCCGGGGAGCGGCGATGACCGAGCATGCGGTGGTGATCGCAGGAGGCGGTCCGACCGGGCTGATGTTGGCGGGCGAGCTGGCGTTGGCGGGGATCGACGTCGTCATCGTCGAACGACGCACCAGCCAGGACGTCGACGGATCGCGAGCCGGGGGTCTGCACTCCCGCACCATCGAGGTGCTCGATCAGCGTGGCATCGCGGAACGATTCCTCTCGGCGGGGCAAGTCAGCCGTGCCCTGGGCTTCTCCGGGATCCTCTTGGACATCAGCGACTTCCCCACCCGCCACAACTACGTGCTTGCGCTGTGGCAGAGCCACTTCGAGCCCATCCTGGCTGACTGGGTCGGTGAGCTCGGGGTTCCGATCCTTCGTGGCTGCGAGGTGGTGGGCTTCGCTCAGGACGACACCGGCGTCGATGTCGAGCTGTCCGACGACACGTCGCTGCGAGCGGAGTACCTCGTCGGCTGCGACGGAGGACGCAGCCTGATCCGCAAGGCGGCCGGCATCGACTTCGCCGGGTTGGATCCCTCGACCAGCTGGATGATCGCCGAGGTCGAGATGGACGAGGAGCCGGAGTTCGGCTTCCGTCGCGACAGCCGCCGGCACCCATGCCATCGGTCGGAGGGAAGCCGGGGAGCCGATTCGGGTCGTGCTCACCGAACGACAGGTCGACCACACCGGCGACCCCACCATGGACGAGCTTCGCGAGGCACTCGTCGCCGTGTACGGGACGGACTACGGGCTTCGCAGCGCCAGCTGGATCTCCCGGTTCACTGACATGACGCGGCAGGCAGCCTCCTACCGCCACGGCCGGGTACTGCTGGCCGGGGACGCCGCACACGTGCATCCCCCGCAGGGCGGCCAGGGCCTCAACACCGGCGTGCAGGATGCCGTGAACCTGGGATGGAAGCTGGCCCAGGTAGTCAACAAGACGTCACCCGAGAGCCTCCTGGACACCTACCACGCCGAACGGCATCCGGTCGGTGCCCGGGTGTTGCACAACACCATGGCGCAAGTCGCGCTCAGCACCCCCGACGACCGTCACCAGGCCCTCCGCGACACCATGACCGAACTGCTGAGCATGGACGAGCCGCGCCGGCGCATCGCCGCGATGCTCTCCGGTCTCGACATCCACTACGACCTCGGAGAGGGACACCCGCTGCTCGGGCGGCGCATGCCCGACCTCGACTTGCACACCGCGGACGGCCCGACGCGCGTATTCACCCTGCTGCACGACGCCCGGCCCGTGCTCCTCAACCTCGGTGAACCCGGCGGTTTCGACATCTCTCCCTGGGCGAATCGGGTCCGTTTGGTCGACGCCAAGCACGCCGGCGGGTGGGAGCTCCCGGTCCTTGGCGAGGTCGCTGCCCCCCCGGCCGTGTTGATCCGACCCGACGGACATGTCGCCTGGGCGGGAGACCTCACGGACCCGGAGCTGCCTCAAGCACTTGCGACCTGGTTCGGAGCGGCCACCCCGGCTCGGTAGAACCCGACATCCGAGCGCCGACTGCCATCGAACGCCGTCCTGAGGTGATCAGGTCGAAACTCGGTAGCGGAGGTGCACGACGCCGTTGCCGAATCGGTTCTCGTCGAGGAGCTCGAGGTCGGTGCGGACGCCCGCCGGGAGGGCCGGCTTGCCGCCGCCGAGGATCATGGGCCAGACAAAGAGCTGGCACTCGTCGACCAGGCCGGCTTCGAAGGCCCGAGCGGCGAGGTTCGCCCCGCCGATGGTGAGGTTGCTGTTGGTTTCGGCCTTCAGTTCTTGGACCGCCTCGGCGTCGAAGTGGTGTTCGAGGCGAGTGCTCGCGGTTGAGACTGCGGTCAGGGTGGTGGAGAAGACGACCTTGTCGGCTGCACGCCAGGCACTCGCGAAGTCGGCGGTGAGGTCTGACTGCTGGGCGAGGGCCGGGTTGGTCTCCCAGACGGCCATCGTCTCGTAGAGCCGCCGCCCGTAAAGGAACGTGCCGACGGATCTCAGCAGGGCGGTCGTGGCCGCGAAGACGTCGTCGTCCGGCGGAGCCCAGTCGAAGGCGCCGTGTGCGTCCTCGATGTAGCCATCGAGGGACACGTTGGTGGCGTAGATGAGCGTGGCCATGCCGCTACACCTCAGCGTCGGTTGCGGCGGCCCGGATGTGCAGCAAGGTGGCGTCGAGCTTCGAGGGCCTCGATCCACCCCTGGTTGCTGGGCCCGGCAAGGTGGGCGGGGAGCCATTGTCGGATCTCGAGTCGGGTCCGTCCGTTTGGCTCGTCGTGGAACTCGACTCGGAATCTCGTGTCGAACGGTTCCACGCGAGAGTTGGCGAGCTGTGGCTCGTCTGGGTACATCAATGCTCCTTCTTGTCGAGCTGATCAGTTATCGGCGGGTGAAGCGTGAGATGGGTGACGCCGCTGGGCGAGCTGACCGCCTCAACGTTGAAGCGCTCCTCGAGTTCCTCGAGCCCGTCCCACAGGCGTTCCCCGCGTCCGAGAACGATGGGCACGATCGCGATGTGCATGTGGTCGATCAGGTCGGCCGCGAGGAACTGGCGGATTGTCGATGGCCCTCCGCCAATTCGGACGTCTAGGCCGCCCGCCGCCTCCCGGGCGGCCTCCAGGGCCTCGGCGGGGCTGGCGTCGATGAAGTGGAACGTTGTCCCGCCCTTCATCTCGATCGTGGGCCTGGGATGGTGGGTGAGGATGAACACGGGGGTATGGAAGGGCGGGTCGTCGCCCCACCAGCCCTTCCATTCCTCGTCGGCCCACGGGCCGCGCTGGGGCCCGAACTTGTTGCGCCCCATGATCTCGGCCCCGATGCCCGGGCCCCAGTTGCTGGCGAAGGCGTCGTCCACGCCGGTGCTCCCTCCTGGCTGGCCCTGCATCTCGTGGAAGCTGCGGGTGGGGAAGAACCATTCATGGAGCCTGGTCCCGGCGTGTCCGAAGGGTGCTTCGAGACTCTGGCCCTCGCCCGTGCCGAAACCGTCGAGCGAAACCGAGAAGTTGTGGACCCGAACGCTTGACATCTGGTCTCCTCTCAGATAGCTGCCGACCATAGGTTGGTGCGGCCGGGTTCTCGCAAGCCGGCCACCACAGAGTTGGGACGACCTGACCGCCCTCAACTCATCGCTGACCGGGCCCCACACAGCCCGTCGGGCCGGGCCCTGGCTCGATCCGCGCCAGTAGCTGGACGCTGCCGATTTCGCGCTGGGCGGTGATCCAGGATCAGCTCCCGGCGGGCTGTTAGTTGGCGCCGATGACCTGAAAGGTCTGGTTGACAAGGTGTGGTGCGGCCAGTTGACACCGATGTAGTGAACCTCGTACTCGCCGGTGCTCAGCTGAACAACACGGTCGACAACGCCGCCGGGATATGCGGCCAGCGCAGCGTTCGTCGCCGTATTCGCAGTCGTTCCGCTGACGATCGTTCCCGACCCCTGACGGTAGTTCGCGGGTGTTTGGCCGACCTGCTTTGACGTCGTCGGGGCGCCGCGCTGGACCGGGATCACCCCTGCCGCCAAGGAGGCCGCAGATCCGCCACTGGGTTGCACGGTGACGTTCGTCGCGGTGATGGTCGTTCCGTTGGTCGTCCCCAGTACCAGGACGCTTTCTCCAGTGATGATCGCATTTGGCGAGGTCGGGAACGCCCCGTTCTGGTACGTCGTGGACGACGCTTCATCGACGGTCACGTTTTGACCGGCTGATGTCGTCATGGTGAAGCCCGACGATGACACGCTGGCGATGGTGCCGGATGCTCCACCTGCAGCCGGACCAGACCGGGCCTGGGGTGCGCTAACGCTGGATCTGCCCACTACCGCCGGAGGCGCTGGCGGCCACGGGGGAGGCGGCTGTTGACGAACCGGACCTGGCGATGGCGACGGAGAGTCCGATCACTGCGCATATCAGCACGGCCGCTGTCGCGATCCATCGACGTCTACTGTTCGCCAACAACCGCCGCACCCCTGACCGGCGAGCCGTCTGGGCCGTCGGCGCGGAAACCGCGGAGTCGGGCGGAGAGGACGGCGGCGGAGACGCAGCCGGCGGCTCCGAGGTCGCGTTGGATACGGGGCGATCCGAAAGGGATTCGTTGAGGTCGGTTGGTCGAGGATCGTTCATGATGGCGCTCCTGTTACTTGGGCGACTATGCCGAAGGTCTGCAGCCCCCCTGAGAGGACCCTTGGCGCCGACTGGGATGATGTTGGGATATACGTGAGCGCGGCCCCTCTGATTGTTCGATTTGGCGCAGACCCCCGTACCCCGAGGGACGGAAGTGCCGCCAGCGCCCAAACGCGTCTAGGGGCGGCGGCCGATGAAGGCCAGCAGCTTGGTCTGGACGTCTGCGTCATCGGGGACGTGGACGCGAGGCCCGTATTGGCCGCTCTGGCGTAGCGCCTCGTCCATCGGCAGCATGCCTTCGAGCATCACGGCGCACTTGTCGGGGTCCAGCGTCTCGTCCTGGCCGGTGGCTCGGGCGAGATCCCAGCGGTGCAGGAACACGTCACTGGTGTAGATCATGTCGATCGCTTGGCCGAGCGGCATCCGCCCGATGTGAGGGAGGTCGTGCTCGCGGTCGGCCGTGTCGGCGTCGTCGAGGAGGGCCTGCACGGCGTCGGTCTGGGTACGCCAGGCGCCGACCGGGTCGTCGTCGACCGAGGGGCCCTTCGGCAGCGTGATCGCCGCGGCTGCCTGGAGGAACGCGGGGAGCCACTCGACGAGGTGGCGGACGACGTCGCGGGCAACCCAGCCCTCCGGCGGCGCCGGCTTGTCCCACGACTCCGGAGCGACGCCCTCGACGGTCGTGGTGAACGCGGCGGCGATGCGCAGGTGCTCGTCGGCAGGGCTGCTCATCGGAGCTCGGCGGTCAGGACGTCGAGCTTGGCGTAGCCCTCGCTCGACACCGGTCTCCATGCCGCTGGCCAGCCACTGGTCCCGGCCCTCGAAGCTGTCCACCAGCGACTGCGCGTGCAGCCGGGTACGGCCGTCGCCGAGGTCCTCGAACCGCAGCGTCTCGAGGGCGACGCCATCGGGCTGACCGTCGAAGGTGAAGGTCTGCACGATGCGGTCCTCCCCGACCTCGTGGAAGCATCCGTGGAACCCATACTCCTCGCCGTCTCGCCCGGCTACGTAGCGCCAGCGGCCGCCTGTCGTGGCGTCCCAGTCGAGGATCTTGGTCTCCAACCCGTTCGGCCCGACCCAGCGGGCGAACAGCTCGGGATCGGTGTGGGCCCGCATCAGCTGCGCCGGGGTGGCGTCGAAGTCGCGGGTGATGCGGATGATCGGCAGGGTGGGGTCGGCCTCGATCGAGACCTGGTAGCGGTTGCTGGTGGTGTTCATGACGCTGCTCCTTGCTGTGGGTTCCGGCGGTTGATGGGTCGGTTGTCGCCGCATCTCGGCCAGGACGGCGTCGAGGCGCTCGTAGCGCTCCTGGGCCTGTTGGCGGTACCGCTCGATCCACTTCGTCATCAGGTCGAACACCTCCGCTTCGAGATGGCACGGCCGCCGCTGGGCGTCCTTGGTCTGGCTCACCAGGCCGGCGTCGGCCAGCACCTTGATGTGCTTGGACACCGCCTGGATCGAGACGTCGTAGGGATCGGCCAGCTCCCCGACGGTGGCGTCGCCCACGGCGAGGCGGGCCACCATGTCGCGCCGTGTCGGATCGGCGAGCGCGGCGAAGACTCGGGACAGCTGGTCGTCGGCCACGGGTCGACCTCCTTGCTCAACTGACTGGTTGACAACAACCTATGTCGATAGTTCTACCCTTGTCAACCACTTAGTTGTGGAGCAACGACTCGCCTCCGCCCGTCTCTTCTGGCATCTAGTGCGGGATGGTCTCTGCACACCGTGACCGCCAGATGACTCACCTGCGTGGCCGCCGCGGCCTGATGGTGCCGGGCCAGCCGGGCCCGAACGACGGTTATCCGCGCCCGGCGAATGGCTGGCGTGAGGTTCGACCGGAGCCGAACGCACCGAGCCCGTCCCTATCTCATCGACGGCTGGGGGCGTGCCGAACCTAGTGGGAGGGAGCCGCCGACCGGCGCCAGTATCCTGGCTCTTGAGCAGATAAGGGAGATAACGAAATGCTCGATCTGTCATGCGTCGATTTCGACGACCTTTCCCGCGCGCTGGAGGATCACTCCTACGAGCATTCATCGTGGTTTGATCCACGGTCCGGTGAGATCCGTGCTCACGGCGAGGACGATGAGGAGACCTCTGATGACCTCAACGAGGTCGGTCTGCTGCTTATCGAGCCCATGGGGTCGCACGAGGGCTACGCCGACATGGCCGATTTCGTCGGCCTGGTTCCCAACCGTCGCACTCGCGAGAGCCTGGAACGGGCTATCGAGGGCCGGGGCGCCTTCCGCCGCTTCAAGGACACACTGTTCGAGTACCCCGAAGTCAGGCAGGCCTGGTTTGCGTTCCACGACGCCCGTATGGCACGTCGGGCCGTCGCTTGGTTGGCCGACCACGACCTAATCAGCGACGAAACCGCGGAACAGGCATTAGCGAACCTCCCCGATCCACCCCTGGTGGCAGCCGGGGTCGATCCTCGGCAGGTCGCGGCGCGGGTGGCTGAGGACCTGCGGGCCCTCTACGGCCCTCGCCTAATCCAGGTCGCACTGTTCGGGTCGGCGGCCCGCGGTGACGAGGACGGGGATTCCGATGTGGATCTGCTCGTGGTGTTGGACCAGCTCCCGTCGCCGTGGGCGGAGCTCCGGCGGATGGACGAAGTCCTGTGGGGTCATACGGCGCGTTCGGGCCTGACTGTCTCTGCGTTTCCGGTTAGCCGGGCCGACTACGACCGGGGTGACTCGCCGGTGCTCATCCGGGCCAGGAGAGAGGCAGTGCCCGTAGGATGACCGTCCCCGGCCTGATGGCTCGGGCCGAGGACGAGCTGGCGGCCGCTCGACTTCTCGCCAATGGAGGTTTTGCCGCCCAGGCTGTCTCCCGGGCGTACTACGGCGCGTTCTATGCCGCGGAGGCCGTGCTACTCGAACTGAGCGAGACGAGATCCAAACATTCAGGGGTTGTGGCGGCTTTCGTGCGTCTTGTCGTGCAGGCAGGAGGTATCGACCCCGACGCCGGACGACTTCTGCGGTCCCTTTTCGATCGTCGAGCCCAGGCGGACTACTCCGAAGATGCCGTTCCGCCAGAGGAGGCTGCAGCTGCCATTGACGATGCAGAGACCGTGATCCGCGCTGCAGTTTCATGGCTCGCGGCAAGCGGTTGACCGGTTGGACAAAACGGAGTGCCGGCTCGAGCAGCTCATTGATCGGCGAGGCCGGGCAGCTCCCTCGGTGAGCTGATGTCAGAACCTGAAGCGAGTCAGCCCGCCCGGCTCGACGCCCAGTACCACGGTCACCGAATGTGGCTTGATGCGATAGACGTTCCACGGCGGTGGTCCCTGCGAGGGCGCGTTGAACGGGGCGGTGATACCGGTCCCGGTCTCGTCCAGTTCGGCGGGCCACCCCTGGTCCGCCCAGGCCTTGGCCAGGCGCGTCAGTGTGGCTGGGTCGGTTTCCCGCGCCGCCTGACCCTCGGCGACGACATCTGCATCGCGGATCGACACCGCGATCGAGCAACGCGGGTCGCGGGCGACGTTGCGGCCCTTCCGGGTGCCCGATCCCGTCTGGAACCAGAAGCTTCCGTCCCGCCAGAGCGCACCGACCGCAGTCACGTGCGGGCTGCCGTCCTCATTCAGCGTCGAGAGCCACGTCGTGCGAGAATTGTGGGCGTCTGGAGCCGGCGGTGATCCGGCATCGAGCTTCTCGACGACGTTCGCCCAGCTCACCGGGGGCAGCCCGTCCGTCGCACCCAAGTTGATGATGTCCATTGCGTCTCCCTTTAGGTAGGCCGGCGACACCGCTCGGAGTCGTGTCGTCCATCAGACGTATACCGATTGGCAGAGTCATCGCCTATCGGCTTCATCGTTCATGCCGGATGGCACTTTCGTCGGCCGCCGTCTCGCATCGTCCCCGCCGGCTAGGGGCGCCCGGCGCCTCGTCGGATCGCTCAGAGCAGCAGAACGGGAAGCGCGGCCACGACGCTGGGATCGGTGACGATCTCGATTTCGGTGATGGTGTTGCCCACCACCTGGAAGGCGAAGATGGCGCGGGGCCTTCCGCCGGGAGCCCACACTGCCCCGGGCATGCCGTCGATCAGCGCGACCTGGGCGGCCTGGGCGCGCCCGACCAATGCGTTGGCGACGGCCCGGCCGCCACGCACCTCGGGCGCCAGGAGGGGCGCTCCTCTTTCGCGGTTCGCGGTTGCCGCTTTCACGGCGGCGCGGTCGGCGCGGAGAACGGCGTCGGGGTCGAGCAGGGAGACGAGCGCTTCAAAATCCCCCCGGCGGGAGGCGGCCAGGAAGGCCTCGACTACCACCTGCTGGCGGCGCCGGTCTCCGGGGTGAGGCTCGTCGCCGCCTTGGACTCGCCGCCGAGCCCGGCTGGCCAGCTGGCGGGCGGCGGCCGGAGAGCGGTCGACGATCGGCGCGATGTCCTCGAAGGGCACGGCGAACAGGTCGTGCAGCACGAAGGCGAGCCGCTCGGACGGGCTGAGCGTCTCGAGCACAAAGAGCAGTGCCGGGCCCATTGTGTCGGCTAGGACCGCCTCTTCTTCGGGTCCGGAGAGTTCGGGCTCGGGCCCATCGCGCTCCCTGAGGGGCTCGTCGTGGTGACTCCCGCGCCTGCGGAGCAACCCCAGGCAGACGCGAGATACCACCGTGGTGAGCCATCCGCCAAGGTTGTCGATGCTTTGTGAATCCGAACGGCTCAGGCGGATCCACGTCTCTTGCACCGCGTCCTCGGCCTCGGTGAGAGATCCGAGCATGCGGTAGGCCAGCGCCTGCAGCCTTGGCCGGTTGGCTTCGAATTGGGTGGCAAGATTCTCGTCCATCTGATCACATTGACGCGCCAGGCGCCCGGGATGTGACAGAAACCCGAAGTCGCGTCACGAGGACGGGGCGCAGCGCGGCCTTGGTGCCGTCCTTACACAGGAGCCTCGGGCCCGGCGCGTCCGGCGCCACCGACCGGAGCTGTCACATACGGGCGCGGTGACGCGTCAGAGAGGGCATGACAGCAAGAATCAAGAACCCGGCCAATCTGCTCCCTGATTCGATGACGGGCATCCAAAACCTCATCAAGGCGGCTCACAGCGCGGGGGTGTCCCGCTCGACTATGGAGCTCGCCCACCTGCGAGCCAGCCAGATCAACGGCTGCAGTCCCTGCGTCTACAGCGGCGCGATCAGTGCCAAGAAGGCGGGCGAAAGCGACGAGCGTCTCTTCACCGTGGCCGCCTGGCGCGAAACGGACCTCTTCACCACCGAGGAGAGAGCGGCGCTGGCCCTGGCCGAATCCATGACCCGCCTCGCCGACCGGGCTGAGACTGTCCCCGACGAGGTCTGGGACGAGGCGGCGAAACACTTCGACGAGACCCAACTGGCCGGGCTGGTCCTCTGGGTCGCCACGACCAACCTGTTCAACCGGATCAACGCCGCAACCAAGCAGCCTGCTGTCACCATCTGGTAACGGTCACAATCGAAGTCACAATCGAAGTCACAATCGAAGTCACAATCGACCCATATGAAGGGAAGAATGAAGAATGATGAAGTCAATGACATGCGAGGATCTGGGCGGCCCGTGTGAGTTCGCTCATTGGGCAAGCAGCGCTGACGAGATCATCAAGGCACAGGACAAGCACCTAAGGGAGATGGTCGCCGTCGGTGATCGCACCCACACAAATGCCCTCAACGAGATGAAGCGAAGGTGGCGGCATCCTGTCTCGGCGATGGGCTGGTACCTGGCGACCAAGCGAGAGTTTGCTGCCTGTCCCGGGACTGAAGGGCGCGCGACATGAGTTACGCGGTGGACTTCGTCAACGTCTCCACCGTCGGCTTGGAATCGTCGCCGGTGGCGGCCGCACTGGCTGGGTTGCGAGCTAACGAGGCTCGCTACTTCAAGAACAAGTACGACCATGTTTTCACGGTCGAACCGGCCGCCAAGGCCAAGACGGCCATCGACTGGGTGCACCGCATCCTCAAGGATGAGCGCGACATCGTTATCGCTTCGCCCCCGCTCGAGGCCACGAGCTTCCAGGTCGAGAACATCCGATGGACCTACGTGTTCTACGAGAGCGGGCTCTCGATCAACGCCCTGTACACGCTTGACGATCCGACGAAGCGAGCCGTCGGGTTCAAGCTCTCCGAAGGGATGGACGTCCCCGCTGAGCTCGGTTCGTTCAAGTTCGCGCGACAGAAGTCGAAGCTGGCCGGGACGATCCGCGGCTCGTACTTCGTGATCAAGGGTGAGTACTGAGCCCCGCCGCCAAGTCGTCTCCCTGGCTCGGCTTCGTCTTTGCCGATGGCCGGAAGTCCCTCGACAAAGAGCCGCCGCCGTCGCACGCCCCTGACTCCGCCGGTGACCTGGGACCTCCGCCCGAGGCCCAGGTCATCAGCGTGCGGAGGGAGTGGGATTTGAACCCACGGTGCCCATAGGACACAACGGTTTTCGAGACCGTCCGATTCGGCCGCTCTCGCATCCCTCCCGGCGGCGGTCGAGGTTAGTCGTCCCCGGGCCGCCGGCGTTCGAAGAAGTCGGTCAGCAGAGCGGCAGCCGGCTCCGCCAGTACCCCCGGGGTGACCTCCAGCTCGTGGTTGAACCGGGGATCGGAACACAGGTTGTAAAGAGACCCGCACGCCCCGGCCTTGGGGTCGGCCGCCCCGAAGACCAGCCGGGACACCCGGGCCGCCACCAGCGCCCCGGCGCACATGGGGCACGGCTCGAGGGTCACGTACATGGTCGCGCCGGTCAGCCTCCAGTCCCCGACGACACCGGCCGCGGCCCGGAGGGCGAGGATCTCGGCGTGGGCCGTGGGGTCGCCCCGCCCCTCTCGATGATTGCCCGCGGCCCCGATGACCCGCCCCGCGAGGAGCACGACGGCCCCTACCGGGACCTCGCCGGCATGGCCCGCGGAGGCTGCCTCCCCCAGGGCGAGCGCCATGGCCTCAGCGTCGGTCACCGGCGCACGGTACTGCGTGTAGCCCGACCCAAGATGGGTACGAAACCGTACGATGCCCTTCCTCGGCCCAGCAATTGCGGCGTGGATCGTCCTGGCGATCGCCGTCTTCGCGTATTACGTCTTCTGGATGATCCCCAACAATCGCCACTAGTGGCGGTCAGTCCCGCTTCGGTGTCTCCGCAGGCTGCGGGGCCGCCGGCGCCGGCCCATTCCCAGTGCCCAACGCCTCATGCGTGGCGCCCGTGCCTGCGGTCGACCTCCGAAGCGTGTCAAGAATCGACATGCCCTGGCCGACCAGTCCGACCAGCACCTCGTTGACCCCTTCGGTGCCGTTGAGAATGGTGAGGTTGGACCCGGCGATGCCCCGGGCCGCGGCCTGCACGATCGACGGCAGGTTCTCGATGATCCGCTTCGCGGCGATCAGCTCCTGGTTGCCGTCCCGGAGGGAGCCGGCTCGGGCCTGGTTGGCGTCGGCCTGCGCCTCAGCCGTGGTCCGCTCGGCATAGGCCGCGCCGTCGGCCGCGAACTTGGCCTGGTCGCGCTGGGCCTCGGCCAGCGTGCGCTGCCTGTACGCCTCGGCGTCCGCCGGGCGGCGCACCTCGGCCTCCAGCCGCTGGGCGGCCAGTTCGGCCTGGCGTTGGGCCAGCGCGGTCTGCTGGTGCGATGACGTCCTGGGACGCCTTGGCCTCGGCCAGCGGGCCGGCCTGGGCGGCCTGGGCGTTGGCCTGCTCGGTCTCGGCCAGGAAGCCGGCCCGCTTGATGGCGACGTCCCGCTCGTACTGGGCCTTCAGGGCCAGCGCCTCCTGCTCCCGCTCGGCGGCTTCCTGGTCGGCCTTGGCCTGCGCGATGCGGGCCTGGCTGGCCACCGCGGCGGCGTGGGGGGCGGCCAGGTTGTTGATGTAGCCGGTCGTGTCCTCGATCTCCTGGATCTGGAGGGCATCGACGACGATGCCGAGTTTCTCCATCTCGGCGTGGCTGCCGTCCTTGATCTCCTGGGCAACCCGGTCACGTTCCCGGATGATCTGCTCGACGGTCAGACCGCCGATGATCGACCGCAGGTGGCCGGCGAAGACCCGGCCCACCAGTTCCTCCATGCGGTTCTGCTCGGACAGGAACCGGCGGGCGGCGTTGGCGATCGACGCCGGGTCGTCGCCGACCTTGAACACCGCCACCGCCCGCACGTTCAGGCGGATGCCCTGGTTGGTGACGCACTCCTCGACGATCTCGGCCTCCCGCAGGGCCAGCGACAGGACCGGGCCTTCTGCTTGATGGGCATGACGAAGCTGCCGTGGCCGGTGACGATCCGGAACTGGGTGTCTTGGGACTGGCGCTTCGAACCGGAGATGAGCAGCGCCTCGTTGGGCGCCGGAACGTGCCAGAAGAACATGGGGACTCCTTTTTGCGGCCTGGCTCAGGGAAAGGGCGTGACGATGACCGAACGAGCCGAGGTGCGATCGAGCACCAGCACTCGGGTGCCCTTGGCGATGGGCTCGTCCGACCAGGCGGCGAACGCCTCGGTGCCCCCCCGCACCGGAATCAGCACCTCTCCCGGTCCGCCCGCGGGAATCGGGACGGTTACCCGCCCGATGGCGCCGACCGGGCTCTGCTCGGCGTCAGCGGACACGTCCAACGACCTTCCTCACCCGGAGCTGTTGTTTTCGCTCCTGTAGGTCACTGTACCGACAGCCGGTGCGAATCCCTCAGGCGGGGAGGCGCCGCCGCCGCCACCTGATGCCGGTCCCGCCGGCCAGGATCACCATGACCAACCCGGCGGCGGCCGCCCACGCCCATGGCCGGTCCCGATCACGGGCGGTGACGGGGATCAGCCCCAGCACCTGGGCCTCGGGTGCGCCACTGAACGAGGCGTAGCCGGCCTGGATCACCGACGGGCGGCCGGCCCCGGACGGGTCGACGGCCAGGTCGTGCGTCAACTGGCCGGCGGTGGTGTTGAGGGCTACGTACGTCAGCCAGCCCTGGTCGGGGATCCAGCCGCTGTCCTTGTCCGAGCGCAGGTCGGAGAGCAGGCCGGCGGATGCCTGTTGGCTGGTCTTGACGTTCACGCCGTTGTCGAGGCCGAGCAGCGCCGGCGCCCGGTCGGTGAGCAGAAAGACGTCGGCGTCGATGGTCGCGGCCGCCCCCTTGGCCAGCGACAGGATGTGGAGCGGCACCCACGGGTTGGGGGTCGGAATGCTGATCTGGATGGGCGTGCCGTCGCCCACCAGCTGGTGGCCGGCCCGGGCGGCCGCCGCGTTGAACCGGGCGGCCAGGAACACCGGGCTGCGCCGGGCGTAGAAGTCGAGCATCGCCGGCGCATCCGCCGACACCGTGTAGCCGTGCTCGGTAACCCACGTCAGGACGGCCGAGCCGCCGCCCGACAGCACGGTGATGTCGAGGGCGTCGACCGTCGTCTGGAGCAGCACCTGCGCCGGGGCGGCCGCCGCCGTCAATGCCTTGGCGCCGTTGGAATCGAATGCGACCGGCGGGTGGACTTCCTTCTCCAGCCGTTGCAGCGTCCAGCTGCCGGCCCGCCGGACGTCGGTCGGCACGCCGGGCAGCGGGATGATCGACCCGAAGTTGGTCGGCCCGCCGGCGTACTGGAACGAGGTGACGTAGTGCTCGACGCCGTCGTGATAGGCGGCCAGGGTGGTGGTCCGCTGCAGCTCGACGGCCCCGTTCGGAGCTACCAGGCCACCGCAAGCCAGGACCGGTTGGGCGACCACCACCGTCCCGAGAGTGGACACGGCCAGTGCGGCCAGGAGACGACGCATCGAGGAACCCCCTGATTGATCCGGTGTTCCTTCGACGCCGCCAACCGGCCTTCCGGTTCCCTACGAGTTGCGCCCCACAATGGCCCGGCCCTCGTCGGCCAGGGCGGCTCGCAGCCGGACCGGCTCCAGCACCTCGATCCCGCCCCCCAGTCGGAGCAACTGGTCCAGCGCCACGTTCTCCGATTCCACGGCCAACTCGACGACCGTCCAGCCGTCGGCATCGGGCACGGCCCCCTCCAGGGCCGCCATGGCGGCTGCGGTGTCGGTGACCTGGGGCAGGAGGCGCTGCGAACGGGGCGACAGCCGCAGCCGCACCCGGGTCCGCAGGATGGTGGCGTTGAAGGCGGCCGCCGATTTGGCCCACCATGCGGCCAGATCGAAGTCGTCGGGCCGTGAGAACGACGAGTCAACGACGACGGCGCTGACGATCCGCCCGACCCGGTAGGTGCGGACGGTGCCCGAGACCCCCGCCACCAGGTACCAGGTCCCGGCCTTCAGGACCAGGCCCAGGGGCTCCACGAGGAGGGAAAATACCTCCCCTCCCCGCTGATAGCCGAGACGGAGGCGACGGTCCGCCCAGAGGGCATCGGCCGCGGCCGCCAGGCCGGGCAGGGGCTCGGAATGATGGAACCACACGGGCGCGTCGAGCAGAAATCTGGAACGGACCCGATCGGCTCGATCCCGAAGGGCCGCCGGCAGGGTGGCCAGCAGCTTGGTCTGGGCCGACACCAGGATGGCCCCCAGCCCGAGCTCGGCGGCCGCCGACCCGGCGCCGCCCAGGAACAACGAGCCGGCCTCGACGCTCGACAGCCCGTCGAGGGTGGTGCGCCACCCCTCGACCAACCGTATGCCGCCGCCCGGGCCGGTCTCGGTCCACAGCGGTACTCCCGCGGCCTGGAGGGCAGCAACATCCCGGTACACGGTGCGCACCGACACCTCCAGCTGGGTCGCCAGCTCGGCCGCCGTCGCCGACCCGCTCCTTTGCTGCAACCACAGCAGCAGCGCCACCAATCGACCGGCCCGCAATTCGAGCTTCGCCTCCCGTCACTCGATCGGACTCGTCAAGGATTCTACGCCGCATCCCTGACAGGACCTGTCAGGGATGGCCGATCAGAATGGTGACATGCCTTCCTGGTCCGAAGTGGAGAAAGAGGCACCCGAGCTGGCCGCCAAGGTCCGCGGCCGGTTCGACGCTCACGGGCTGGCCCTGCTGGCGACGCTCCGAAAGGACGGCTCGCCCCGCATCAGTGGCATCGAGCCGTTGTTCGCGGGTGACCATGTGTGGTTGGGGATGATGCCCGGGTCGCGCAAGGCGGCCGACCTCTTCCGTGATCCCCGGTTCGCGCTGCACAGCGCCACCACCGACAAGCAGGTCACGGAGGGCGACGCCAAGCTGGGTGGGAGAGCGGTCCCGGTCGATGACGACGCGGCCATGGCCGAGTACCGCGAGGCCTTCGCCGCCCACGCCGGGTATCCGCCGCCGCCCGGCGCTTTTCACCTCTTCCGTGCCGACGTCGAGGAACTTTCGTTTCTTCGACCGGCGGGGGACCATCTCGACATGACCTGGTGGCGGGAGGGTGGTCCGGTCCACCGCATCGACAGGTTTTAGCGGCTGACGTCCACCACCCGCCCGCCAGTGGCATCGGCCAGCTGGCGGGGGTCGGCGGCGAAGTTGACGTGGGGTGTGCCGGCCGACGCCCACACCTCCTCGAAGCGCAGCAGGTCCTGGTCGAAGAACACCGGGAGGTCGCTGGTGTGTCCGAAGGGCGGGACGCCGCCGACCGGGAAGCCGGTGACGGCCCGGACCACTTCGGCGTCGGGGCGGCGCGAGACGGTGCCGCCGGCGGCGGCCGCCAGCTTCTTCTCGTCGAGCTGGCGGTCGCCGCTGACCAGGGCCAGCACCGGCTGCTCGTCCACCACGAAGATGAGCGACTTGACGATCTGGCCCAGCTCGACACCGATGGCCGCCGCCGCCTCGGCCGCCGTCCGGGTGCTCTCGGAGAACTCGCGCGGCTGGACGTCGATGCCGATGGCGAGTCCGGCGGCGACCACGAGCTCCACGTTGCGGTGCACGCCCCCTCAGTCGCGGTAGGTGGCCGGCGGCGGGGCCGGCGTGGGCGGGCCGTAGACCTTGAGCAGCCAGCGGTTCCAGATGGCGGCCCAGGTGCCGTCGGACCGCATGCGCTCGAGGACGCCGTTGACGAAGCGGGCGAACTCGGGATGGCCCAGCTTGATGGCCATGCCGTAGGGCTCGTCGGTGAACTTGCTGCCCACGATCGCCGTGTACGGGTCCTGGTTGGCCAGGCCGGCGAGGATGGTGTCGTCGGTCGAGATGGCGTCGACGGTCCCCGCCTGCAAGGCCACCAGGCAGTCGGTCCAGTCGGCCACCACGACCGGGACGGCGGCGGCCGTGGCGTGGGTCTTGGTCAGGTCGGTGATGTTGGCGATGGAGGTGGAGCCGGCGGCGGCGCAGGTCCGCTTGCCGCCCAGGTCGGCGCTGGACTTGATCGGCGAGCCGGCGCGCACCAGGACCCGCTGGCCGGCCTCGAAGTAGACGCTGGAGAAGTTGACCAGCTGGTCGCGGGCGCAGTTGATGGTCATGGTCTCGGCCACGATGTCCACCGTGTCGCTCTGCACGAACGGGATGCGCTGGGCGGAGGTGATGGCGGTGAACTGGATGCGGGTGTTCTCGTTCTGACCGTCGTCTCCGAAGATGGCCTTGGCCACCTGGCGCAGCATGTCGATGTCGAAGCCCTCGATCTGGCCGCTCTGCGGGTTGAGATAGCCGAACAGGAGGGTGTTCTGGTCGACGCCCACCACCAGCCGGCCCCGCTGCTGGATGGCCGCCATGAACGACCCGGCCGGCATGGCGCCCGGGCCGGGCAGCGGTCCCTGCGGCCTCAGGCTGGCGGTCGGGTTGGCGCAGGACGGGGCGGTCGTCGGCGGCCCGGAGGGCGGCGCGGCCGTCGTCGTGGTGGCCTGGACCGACAGGGCCCGGAGGGCGTCCTGACTGGCCTTGTCGCTCGTCGCGCAGCCGGCGGCGGTCAGGGCGGCGGCCGCCAGCAGGCCGATGGCGACGGAGAGGCGGCGGGCCGGTCGTCGGTGGCGCAGCCGGCGCGCCAATGTTGCAGCGGACTCGCGCTTAGGCGCGCCCGGCGCGCCATTGCGTCACGCCGGGGCGTCCGGGGCGGCGGGCGCTCATCGGTACTCGTTGATCCGTTGCTGGAGACCCACGACCGCCAGCCCGGCGGCCAGCACCAGCAGCCCGATCAGTCCGATGCCGAGCCGGGCCAGGTCATGGGAGGCGGCCGCCGCCTTCCCGTCGAAGTCCTTCTGGGCGGCCACGATACGTTCGCCCAGCGCGGTGCTCACCTGCGAGGCGGCGGTGAGCTGATCGCTGGCGCCGGTGCCGGTGGCTACCGCGACCGCCTTGGCGAACTGGCCACCGTTGGTGGCGTCGACGATCGAAGTATGGGCGGCCAGAAAGGCGGCATACGGTCCGGTGGCGCCGGTGATGGGGGCGCCGGACGCCGGCACCGAGACCTCGGCCTCGTGCATCAGTCCCGATGAGCCGGCGGCCGGCCCCAGCTCCGCGGTAACGGCGCCGAAGTCGGCCAGGTACTGGCTGCCGCTGCCCCGGGCCACCAGAGCCAGGTTCTCGTCCGCCTCGGCCCGGGACATGAGGATCCGGGCGCTGGACAGCAGCTGGACCGGGTCCGATCCCTTGGTCCGCGCCTCCTTGAGCCGGGCTGCCGACGCGGTGAAGGCGACCAGGGTCCAGGCCATCAGCACCAGGGTGAAGAGGGTGGCGGCCAGCAGCGCCGGGTTGAGCAGCCGGTTGGTGCGCCGGATGAGGAACAGCTGGGTGAGGGCCAGCAGGGCAATGGCGATCGACCCGACCAGCAGGACGGCGATGATGTCGAGCGCCGACTGCCCGGAGTTGTAGGCCCGGTTGAGCCGCCCGGCCTCGACCTGGTACAGCCGGCCGACCGACGGCAGGATCTCGGTCTGCATCAGCTTGGAGCCTTCGCGCAGGTAGGCGGCGCCGACGGGGAGGCCCTGGCGGTTGTCGGCCCGGGCCGCTTCGATCATGCCGCTGTAGATCGGGAGGTCCCGGTTGATGACCGTGAGCGCCTGGGCCGCGTCCTTGGAGGACCCGACCTGGCGGCCCACGGTGGCCAGCTGGTTGGCGCCGGTCGCCAGGTCGTCGAGGTACGCCTGCCGGCGGTCTGGTGCCTCGAGGCCGGACTTGAGGAACGTGTTGGTCGCCGTGGCATCGGCGTCGGCCAGCGAGGTGTAGATCACCTCGGCGCCGGCCAGCAACGGTTCGGCCTGCTGTCCCACCGCGTTGGCCCCCCGCTGCCTGGCCCGGATGGCCGCCGTGCCCACCAATGCCAGGACCAGCAGCCCGACGATGATGGCGACCGACGCCAGCCGCATCCGTCCCGGAGTGGTCGTCAGCCGGTTGCCGAGCCGCCGCGACCGTGGCCCCGACCGCAGCCGGGCGCCCGGGCCGGGTGGCTGCTGCGCTCCCGGGCCACGTGCTACCGCGGGATCGACGGCGGCGACCAGGCCACCATGCTTACACGATCCGGCTGCGGCGCTAGGGCGCTACACGGTCCGCGCTACGGCGCTACACGGTCCGCGCTACGGCGCTACACGGTCCGCGCTACGGCGCTACACGATCCGTTGGGTCCAGATGAGGGCGGCCATGGCCGCCGCCATGGCCAGGGCCAGGGCGATGCCCGTGAACCAGGCGGTGATCTCGTGCCGGTGGACGTCGTAGCCGACCGCCCGGCCGATCTGGCCGTACACCGACTTCAGCTGGCCGGCCGGTCTGGGCGGTGAAGGTCTGCCGCCCGTGTCCGAGGCGATCTGGGCCATGGCCGCCGGGTCGGACGGGACGGGGATGGTCTGGCCCTGGATGGTCGACCGTGCCCGTCGTGGTGCCGAAGGCGATGGTGTTGATCGTGGACGCCGGCCTGCTTGGCCGCGCCGCGGTCGAGTCGGTGACGGCCTGGGACGGCGACTGGTCGCCGTGGCCGATGGTCGGCGTCCCGTCGCTCATCAGCACGATGGCGGCCGGCGCCGGCTTGCCGTCGGCGCCGGGCGGGAGGGCGCTGATGGCGTTGAGCGCGAGGTCGATGGCGTCGCCCGTCGCCGTGCCGCCGCCGGCCTGGAGGCTGTCGATGGCGGCCAGCACGGTCGCTCCGGTCCGACGTCGGCGAGACGACGACCCGGCGCGCTGGTGGAGAACGACGACCAGACCGAGCTGGACGCCGGCCGGGAGGGCGTTGACGAAGCCGCGGGCCGCCTGCTGGGCGGCGGCCAGCCGGGTCGGCGCCACGTCGTTGGCGACCATCGAGCCGGAGGTGTCGAGGGCGAGCATCACGGTGGCCCGCTGCCGCGGCGTGCGGATGGCCGGGCCGGCTGGGCGAACCCGATCACCAGCAGCACCAGCGCGGCGAGCAGCGCGGCGGCCGGGATGTGGCGCTGCCAGCCCGGGCGGCGGGGGGCGACCGACGCCAGCATGTCGACGCTGGTGAAGCGCACGACCGCCTTGCGGCGGAGCTGCTGCACGACGAGATAGGCGACCAGCAGGGCGACGGGCGCGGCCAGCAGCAGCAGCCGCCACGAGGCGAGGAACGTCATGGCCGCCCCCCGGGGGGCCGACCGTCGGCCCGGCCCCTGACGGGCATGCGGCCCCGGGCAGGCGGGCCGCACGGCGCCGGCCGACGAACCGGGCGACGTCGAGCAGCCAGTCCCGGTCGGTCGACAGGCGAGGTGCTCGGCGCCGGCCTCGGCGATCAGCGGTGGCGGATGCCGTCCTGGCGCTCGGCGGCCGCGGCCGCGTAGCGCTGACCGCAGCGACGCCGAGTTGGTCTGGACGTGGAGCTGCCGGCCGGTCTCGGCGTCGACGACCGCCAGCATCCCGACCGCCGGGCAGCTCGAGCTCCCGGGGGTCGGTGACCTGGACGGCGATCACCTGGTGGCGCAGGGCCAGCCGGCGCAGCGGCGCGGCCCAGTCGGTCGGGTCGAGGAAGTCGGAGACGACGACGACCTGGCCCCGGCGGAGCTGGGTCCGCTCGAGCCGGCCCAGGGCGGCGGTGAGGTCGGCCGCCGGGCCGGGCCGGCTGGCGTGCCGGGGCGTGTCGTAGAGCGGCCGACAGGGCGGCGAGCAGCCCAGCGCGGCCGGTTCGTGCCGGCAGCCGGACCAGCTGGTCGCCGCCGGCGACGATGCACGCCGAGCCGGTTGCCGGCCCGGACGGTGAGGAACCCGAACGCGGCGACCGCGGCGAGCGCCACCTCCCGCTTTTCGCGCTCCGCGGTGCCGAAGTCCAGGCTGGCCGAGCGGTCGGCGACCACCCAGGTCTCGAGCTCCCGGTCGGCCTCGGTCGTGCGGACGTGCGGCGTGAGGGCCCGGGCGGTGAGGCTCCAGTCGATGCGGCGGGCGTCGTCGCCGGGGCCGTAGGGCCGGGCGCCGGCCGGCTCGGTGCCCGGGCCGCTGGCGAAGGCCAGGTAGTCGCCGCTCAGCAGCCCGTCGAGCCGGCGGGTCACGTCGAGCTCGAGGCGGCGCAGCACCGCCGCCTTGGCGGCCACCGGCCGGGCCGGCGACGGCGGCAACTCGGCGCCGGCGGCCCGCCGAGCCCCAGCGCTGGCCGACGCGGCTGCGGCGTCGCTCACGCGGTCGGCCTCGGCGACCGGCTGGCGAGGCCGGCGGCCGCCGTGGTGGTCGCTCGGCGCCGGGCTCGTCCTGGTGGGGGGCGACCCGCGGCGCCTGGATGGTCGCCAGGATCCGTGCCGACGACGTCGTCGACCTTGACGCCCGTCGGCCAGGGCGTCGTAGGTGAGCAGCAGCCGGTGGCGCAGCACCTCGGGGGCCACGTCGTAGACGTCCTGGGGGACGAGGAACCGCCGGCCCCGCAGCACGGCGAGCGCCCGACCCGCCGACAGCAGCCCGAGCGTGGCCCGGGGGCTGGCGCCGAGGGCGATCTGGGAGGCCAGCTCGGGCATGCCCCAGCGGGCCGGGTCGCGGGTGGCCATCACCAAGCGCACCGCGTAGTCCTGCACGGCGTGGTGGACGAAGACGTCGTCGACCGCGCCCTGCAGGCGCGAGCAGCTGCTCGGGCGACAGCACCTGGTCGGCCTCCGGGGCCCGGACGCCCATCCGGCGGGCGATCTCGGTCTCCTCCTCGTAGGACGGCTGGTCGACGACGATCTGCATCATGAACCGGTCGCGCTGCGCCTCGGGCAGGGCGTAGACCCCTTCGGACTCGATCGGGTTCTGGGTGGCCAGGACCAGGAACGGGCTCGGCACCTTGCGGGTCTGGCCGCCGATCGAGACCTGGCGCTCGGCCATGACCTCGAGCAGCGCCGACTGCACCTTGGCCGGGGCCCGGTTGATCTCGTCGGCCAGCACGATGTTGGCGAACACCGGGCCCCACTCGATGTCGAACTCCTCCCGGGAGGGCCGCCAGATGCGGGTGCCGACGATGTCGGCCGGCACCAGGTCGGGGGTGAACTGGATGCGGGTGAACGTGCCGCCGATCACCCGGGCCATGGTCGACACGGTGAGGGTCTTGGCCAGCCCCGGGACGCCCTCGATGAGGCAGTGGCCACGGGCGAGCAGGCAGACGAGCGAGCGCTCGACCATGCGGTCCTGGCCGACGATGACCCGCTTGACCTGGAAGAGGGCATCTTCGAGCAGTGCGGCGCTGGCCGAATTGGCGGGCTCTCGAACGGACATTGACTCTCCTGTGAATAATGATGTCGTGAGCACAGACTGCACGGGCAAGCTCAGGGCAAGCTGGTGACAGCCTGGGATTCACATAAGTACGCCACGGCTTTCGGCAGATTCTCAGTCTGCCTTCAGCTGGGTGTTAGGTGATGCGGCCAGGATATTTCAGAGCAAGGGTGGAAAAGGCCTCGCCAGGCCGGGAGGATTTTCGTTGACGGAGGGACCCAGTCCGGGTTGGTATCCGGACCCGTGGACAAGTGGCCACCGTAGGTACTGGGACGGAGCGTCCTGGACCGGTGATTCATTCCCGGCCGAACCGCCCAATCCGGCCGTCCCGTCGCAGACCCCGCCGGAACTGCCCCACGTCCAGCCGCCACCGCCACAGTGGTCGTCCGGCGCGCCGACCGCGGTACTGATCCCGCCCGAGCCGACGGCGACCTTCGCGCCGCCGCCCGAGGAACCGGGGAAGCCCGGCCGATGGTCCACCGGCGCGGGCTTCATCGCTCTGCTGGTGGCCATGATGCTGGTCGTCGGGTCGCTGGCCGTGGTCGGTGCCTACTACGTGTTCCACGGCCGCTCGAAGTCGACGCCGGCCGCCGAGCGGCTGACGCCCTCGGGGCCTACCAACCCGAACTTTCCCAACTTCCCGAACGCTCCCGGCCCGACGCCGACCACATCGCCGCCGTCGACCGATCCCTCGGCGTCGGTCCTGGCCGGCCTGGTGGTGAGACAGACCGACGTGCCGTCCACCGCCGCCGTCGACACCGATCCCAACGGGAACGGGCCGGCCGCCAGTGGCACCCTCGACTTGTGCGGCGCCAACTACCCGAGCGAGTCGTTGCGCACCGCCCGGCTGCAGGTGAGCGCCTTCGACGACAGGGGCAATGACTTCCTCGGGACCGAGGCCGTGCTCTACTCCGGCCCGGCCGCCGCCGCTCAGGCGTTCTCGGAACTGAAGGCGGCCACCGCGGCGTGCCCGGCGACCGCGGCCGACCATCTGGGTCCGGCACCGGACGCGGCATGGCCGCAGGTCGCCACCGTCGAACGGCTGGCGTACGACATCACCAGAGCCGACGCCACCGGTGGTGGCCAGCACGACGTCGCCGTCTACCTGCGCCGGGGGCGGGTGCTCGAGGGCGTCTACTTCCATCAGCCCGACGGCGTCCAGCCGAGCGTCGACGGCCAGACCACGCTCGCCGGCATCACCAACGTCTTCGCCAACCGCATCGCCCAGCTCCCGGCATCCGTCACCGGCTGACGCCCGTGGATGTCGACGAAACCGAGCTCGCCCGGGTGGTCGGCGAGATCACCGGCCACGCCCGTCCCGGGCCGTGGACCATCGAGCAGATCCATGAACCGGTCGCGGCCGCGACCGCCGGCATATGGCGGATCACCGGGGAGGAATGGTCGGTCGTCCTCAAGGTGGTCGGCCAACGCGCCGGCGGTCACACCAACTGGCCCGCCGGCGCGTCCGAAGAACACTGGGGCTACTGGCGCCGCGAGGTTCTGGCCTACCAGTCGGGGCTGCTGGACACCTTCACCGGCGGTCTGCGCCCCCCCATCTGCTACCTGGCGGCCGACCGCGGCACTCTCTGGTTGGAAGACGTGGCCGGTGGTCTGGCCGGCACGCACTGGCCCGTCGAACGGTACCGGGAAGGGGCCCGTCACCTGGGCCGGGTGCAGGGCCAGTTCCTCACCACCCGCGCCCTCCCCGACGATCCGTGGTGGAGCCGCGACTGGCTGCGATGCTACCTGGCCCGCCGCCCGGCTGACCTGGCGATCATCTCGGACCGCCAAGCGTGGGCCGACCCGATGATCGCCGAGTGGTTCCCGGAGCCGCCGGTGGACGAGCTGCTTGCCGTGCATGCCGATCAGGACCGCTTGCTCCGGTCCCTTGATGCTCTCCCGCCCACCCTGAGCCATCTCGACCTGCACCCGGCCAACCTGTTCGATGTCGGCGGGGCCACCGTCCTCATCGACTGGGCGTCGGTCGGCATCGCCGCCGTCGGCTCCGACGCCGGCAACCTGGTGGCCGACTCGGTGCTCGACTTCGGTGTCCGGCCCTCGGACATCGACGCCCTCGACCGGGCGGTCTTCGCCGGCTATCTCGACGGCCTGGCCGATGCCGGCTGGCACGGCCCCGAAACGCTGGTCCGGGTGGGGATGACGGCCACGCTGGCGGCCAAGTACGCCTGGATCGCCGGGGCCCTGCTGCAGGCGGTTCGCGACAACCGGCCGGAGGTCAACCATCGCCCGACGTCCGAGACGCTGGCCGTCTGGGCGCCCACCGTCGGGTTCCTGTTACGGCAGGCGCAGGAGGCACGGGGCGGCCGAGCCTCGGACGGCGTCGTCGGATCCTGACTCCGTCCGAGGCGGCCAGCCCCGCCCCCCGCCCCCGCAGTTTGCACAACCGTCGAGCCTGCCCGCTCGGCGATTGTGCTTAGTGGGATTGCCCCTCGATTGCTGGATTAAGCAGTCCCCATTGCCTGCCCGCCTCCCACTGGTGACCATGGTGTCGGACCAACATCACGGCCGCGGCTACACAGACCCAACGGTTCCCCAACTCTGCTTAGGCTGAGGATCATGGACCTGGAAATCGAGGCCGGCGACACCACCTGGCGCTTCGATCGTGGTTTCCTCACCTCCAACTGGACCTGCATCTGGGGTCGCGGCTGTCTGGGGATCCGGCCCGAGCCAGCCCCTCACCTGGGCCAGGGCTGCTGCTCGATCGGCGCCGATCTGGACGGGGACGACGAGGCCCGCCGGATCGCGGCCCTGGCCGCCACCCTGCAGGCCTCTGGTTTCGAGCACTACGCCGAGGCGTCGGGAGACGGTGTCTTCGGGGACCCCACCCGCAGCACCACCCGGGTGGTTGACGGTGCGTGCATCTTCCTGAACCGGCCGGGTTTCGCAGGTGGCGCCGGCTGCGCACTGCACCTGGCGGCCCTCGACCACGGCGAGTCGCCGGTGGACTGGAAGCCTTCGGTCTGCTGGCAGCTGCCGATCAAGGTGGCCTGGGAGGCCCGAGAGGACGGGACCGAGGTGGCGACGGTGCGGGGCTGGACCAGAGCGGACTGGGGCGCCGAGGGCCAGACCATGGCGTGGTGCTGCACCGAGGGCGATCGGGCCTACGTCGGTGACCGGCCGGTCATCGAGTCGATGGCGACCGAGCTGGAAGCCATCGTCGGCAACGAGGTGTACGTGGAGCTGAGCCGGCGCCTGAAGAGCTGAGGGCGCAGGCGTCTCGGCTTGACAGCCATCCGGTGGCGGCCGGCCTGGGCCATCAGGATCTCGCGACGCTGCCGTGCCAGCTGCGACACCATGTCCGGGTGCATCATCGTGGTGCCTTGGTCCGGCGGCGCAACCTCCGGGTGGCCCGAGACTCAGCGGCCCGGGCGGTCAGCGCCGAGACCACCTGCCAGTGTTGGTCGGCCGCCGCCTGGAGCTCACGATGGTTCAGTCCACTTCGCAGTCCACTTGCCGACCATGGCCTCATGGGTCAGTATTGATCGGACACATCGGTGGTACCAATGCCGATCGACGGGAAAGTGGACTGCAAATGGACGTGGTGGCGGCGCTAGGGGACTGGTCAAGTGGACCGGGACCGCTGCACCGGAAGCTGGCGGCCGCGCTGGTGGACGCCATCGAGACGAGCGTCATCCCGGCCGGCACCCGGCTGCCCAGCGAGCGGCAGTTCGCCGAGGCGCTGGTCGTGAGCCGCAGCACGGTGGTGGCCGCCTACGACACGGTGCGCGCCAGCGGCGTGGCCGCCGCCCGCCACGGGAGTGGGACCTATGTGCTCGCCGATCCCGAGCGCCGGCGGGCCGGGGCCGATCTGCTGGCCCGCAGCCCCGGCGCGCCCATCTTCCGCCGCCTTCTGTCGGGCGCGGCGGGCGTCGACCCCATCATCTCCTTCGCCTGCGCCACCATCCCCGGCTCACCGGCCATAGGCGAAGCCATCACCGGATTCGATCCGGTGGATCTGGCCTCGCTGCTCGCCGGCACCGGCTACATGCCACTCGGGCTCCCCGCCCTCCGCGGCGCCATCGCCCGGTTGCTGACATCGGACGGCCTGCCCACGGTGGATGAGCAGGTGCTGGTCACCACCGGCGCCCACCAGGCCATCGCCCTGTGCGCCGCGCTGCTGGTGCGACCCGGTGACGTGGTGGTGGTGGAGAACCCGACCTTCCCCGGTTGCGCCGATGCGTTCGCCGCCGCCGGCGCCCGGTTCGTGGCCCTCCCCGTCGATCGGCACGGTGTGATCCTCGACGACCTCGAGGCGACACTCGCCCGCCAGCCGGTGGCCGCCATTTATGTCATGCCGTCGTTCCACAACCCGACCGGGGCCATGCTCAGCGCCCATCGCCGGGCCCGCCTGTGCGAGCTGGCGGCCCGGGCCGGCGTCCCGGTGATCGAGGACAACGCCCTCTCCCATGCGTCGTTGGGGGGGGCCAAGCCGCCGCCGCCCGTCGCCGTTCATCCGGGTGCCGAGCGGGCGCCGGTGATCACCGTCGGCTCCATCTCGAAGGCGTTGTGGGGCGGTCTCCGGGTCGGATGGCTCAGGGCCCCGGAGCCGTGGCTGGGCCGCCTGGCCCGCCGCAAGGTGGCGGCCGATCTGGGTTCGGCCATCATCGATCAGGCCATCACCGCCCAGCTGCTCGAGCGGCTCCCGGAGCTGGAGGCGGCCAACTCGGCGCTGCTGATCCAGCGGCTCGGCGTCTGCACCGACCTGCTGGCCGAGCACCTGCCCGACTGGCGTTGGACGCCTCCCGTCGGTGGCCCGTCGCTATGGGTCGAGCTCCCGGTAGGAGACGCGTCCCAGTTGGCGCAGGTGGCCTTACGCCACGGCGTGGAGATCATCCCGGGCGCGCTCTTCACCACCGACGGCACCTTCTCCAACCATCTGCGACTCCCGTTCACGTTCGAACCGGCGGTCATGGCCGAGGCCGTCGATCGCCTTTCCGCCGCCTGGCGCGCATATGTCCCCGATGCTGACCGACCGGCGACCGGCACTCCTCTGGGGTTGGTGGTCTGAGTCAGCCGGCAGCGTCGCGGGCGACCGCCAGCTTGGCCAGCAGTCCGGACCAGAAGTCCTCCAACGACGTGTTCTCACCCGGGTCCACGTAGTCGAGCACGGCCATCAGCAGCATGTTCAGCTCCGACACCATGCCGACGGCGAAATAGCCGGCGTACTGGCCCGGCTCGGCGCTGAACTCGCCGACCGCGGCGTCGAGGGCGTCATCGGCCAACCCGTGGCCGGCGACCTGGCTGACCGCGCCGGTGGCCAGCATCCGGCCCGCGGCCCGGCCTCGCAGGATGGCGGCCGTCTCGTCGGCAGTGAGCATCGGCCAAAGATAGCCCCGTCGGTCGTACCGGATAGCGTGACGCCGTGATTTCGACACGACGCCGGGCCCGGTACCTCACCATCGCTCTGGCGGTGGTGGTCGTCGCGGCCGGCTGCGGCAGCAGCGGCTCGAGTCACGGGATCACGCTGCGGATCAACAGCCCGAGCAACTTCGCGGCCGTCGCCGGCAATGAGGTCAGACTGGCCATGACCGCGTCCGGCGTGTCCATCGTGAAGCCCGACGGCGACACCTCGGGCGCCACCGGCCACTAT
Organism: uncultured Actinomycetota bacterium; assembly: GCA_963792645.1. GTDB lineage: Bacteria > Actinomycetota > Acidimicrobiia > Acidimicrobiales > Palsa-688 > CAWBWS01. Next base: position 72,414 of record CAWBWS010000003.1, on the reverse strand, counting down.
CACGTCTTTATCGACGGTGATCCGCCGCCGGCCGGCGCGACCATTCCCCACGCCGACGGCATCGTGCACTCCGAGGTCAACCCGGTCGTGGTGACCGGCCTGACTCCCGGCTGGCACCGGCTGATGGTGGTCGTGGGCAACGGCGCCCACCAGCGCATCGGCGACGCGGCCGCCTCAGTGAGCGTCAAGATCACCGGCCCGGCAGTCCAGGCATCCGTGCCGGCAACCGTGCCGTCAGGGCAACCGGCGATCGTGACCGTGACCGCCGAGGGCGTGGTGCTGGAGGCGGCCAACGGTGATCTTTCCGGGGCCACCGGGCATCTGCATCTGTTCATCGATCGGGCGCCGACGGTTTCCGGGCAACCGATCCCCAAGGGCGACCCGACGATCATCCACACCGACAAGACGACGGTGTCGGTGCCGGACCTGGCGCCGGGCGCTCACTTCATCTGGGTGGTCCTCGGCAACGGCAACCATGTTCCGTTCGAACCGCCGGTGGAGACCAAGGTCACCTTCACCGTCGTCTAGGCGGGAAGGTCGGGCGGTAAGGGCGACTCCGCGGGGCGGGGGCGGGGGCGGGGGCGGCGGGCGGCTCGGGGGCGGTGGCCGTCGGGGCGAGGATGCTGATCCCGTCCGCCTCCAGCCCCTTCAGCTCGTCGACGATCCGGCTGATCTCGGCATCGGCGCCCGGCAGGGGCCGCCCCGTCCGCTCGGCGTAGAGGAACCGGCCCAGGTCGTCCAGCAGGTCGTCGGCCTTGCGCTTGCCCTGCACCTCGTCGACCTTGTCGCCGACCTTGCCCTTGAGGTCCAGGGCCTGCACCTTGGCCTTGTCGGCCTGCTCCTTCACCTTGTCGAAGAATCCCATGTGCTGACCATACGCCGTACGATTCTGTCGTGCCCTCAGCGGCAACCATTCTGATGCCGCTGCCGGACACCGATTTCGACGTGACCGAGGTGGCCGTCCCGTGGCGGGTGCTCACCGATGCCGGACACCGGGTGGTGTTCGCGACCGAGGCCGGCGGCTCGGCGCCGGCGGCCGACCCCAGGCTGCTCACCGGCGTGATCTTCGGCCGCTTGGGGGCGGCCGACGAGCCCAAGCGGTTCTACCGGCAGCTGACCGACGATCCGGCGTTCCGCGCCCCGCAGTCGTGGGCGTCGGTGGCGCCCGACGGCTATGACGGGCTGCTGCTGCCCGGCGGTCACGCGCCCGGCATGCGCCAGTACCTCGGCTCCTCGTTGCTCCGGCAGAAGGTGGCCGACTTCTGGCAACTCGGGCGGCCGGTCGCCGCCATCTGCCACGGTGTGCTGGTCCTGGCCCGGACCGTCGACCCCGCCAGTGGGCGAAGCCTCCTCTGGCGGAAACGCACGACCTGCCTGCCCCGGTACATGGAGCGGGCCGCCTACCTGAGCACCGCCTGGCGCCTGGGCCGGTACTACCGGACCTACCCGCAACACGTCGAGACCGAGGTGCGGGCCGCCCTGGCCCAGCCGTCGGATTTCGTGCCCGGGCCCCGGGTCCTCAGCCGGCGGGGCACCGCAACCGACGACTCGGCTGCGTTCGTCGTGGAGGACGGCCCCTACATCAGCGCCCGCTGGCCGGGCGACGCCTACCTCTTCGCCCGCCGGTTCGCATCCCAGCTGTCGGTTCGGTCGTCATGACGCCAGGTCCCATACTCCGGTCACCTGTACGGTCAGCTCCTGGGTGCCGGGTTGGACCGGCGTGGGCGCCGTTTGCGAGGCGCCTGCGGCCGCATTCCCGCGGTAGACCGGCAGGGCCGGGGTGACGCCCTCGGCGAGGGTGCGCAGGGCGCCGAGCCTTGCTCCCGCCGCATCAGCGAGTTGCTGAGCCTGGGCCCGGGCCCGGGTGACCGCGTCCTTCCGGGCCCGGGCCAGCAGGCTGCTCTGGTCATCGATCGAGAAGGTCGCACCCTGCAGCCGGCCCGCGTCGCCGGCCGCGGCCACCGCTGCGTCGATCGTGGCGCCCGCCTTGGACACGTCCCGCAGCTTGGCCGTGACCGAATTGTCGACGTCATACCCGATGATCGCCCCGCCCCCGCCGGTGTACTCCGGGTAGAGCGAGAGCTGACTGGTCTGGACGTCGGCGTCGGCGACTCCGTGGCCCTTCAAGGCCGAGATCACGGCGCCCGCCCTGGCCGCGTTGGCAGCCAAGGCGTCCGTGGCGTGGGCGGCCCTGGTCTGCACGCCGATGTCGATGGTCATGACGTCCGGCGCGCCCGTGACCCGCCCGGTGCCGCGGGCGGTAATGCCCGGCGGGGGGCCAGTGCTCGTTGCCGAAACCTGAGCGGCGCTGAGCGGGCCGGCCGCCGCCGGGCGGGACGCTCCGCAGCCGGCGAGCGCCACCGGCAGGAGGAGGGCGGAGAGGGCGAGGGCGGGAGTTTTTCTCATCGCCGGCTTGGACGGCGGGCCGGATGAGCCTGGTTCCCGGAGCGCCCACCTTGCTGGCGCCACTTTGTGGCGCCGGCAGGCGGGGTGGGGCCGCCGGCTAGCCGAAGTGGCGCGACTTTGTGGGCGCCGGCGGCCGGTTTGGCGCGCCGGTTCGGGCGGAGCAACTGGCCGGATCACGCCCGGCCACGAGTCAGCCGTCGGTGGAGGTGGTGGGCGCGCCTGCGCCCGGCCTCGGCCGCTCGGCGCAGTTCGGCCAGCGTCTTCCGCATGCCGGCCCGGTTGTGCGACGCCTGGTCGCCAACTCCCATGACGACCGGCGACGCCACCTTCATCCAACCCGGCCGCCGGTCCTCCCAGGACTCGGTGACCCGGGTCCCAGCGCCCTCGGCTGCGAAGCTGTAGGTCCACACGGCCACGGGCAAGGGTCCGAAGGCGACCTTGAACGAGAAGGTGTGGCCCGGGTCGGCGGTCACCACCGTGCAGGTCGTGGACCAGCGGCGCCAACCTCGACGGTTGGCGCCCTTGAACCGGGCCCCGAGCGCCGGTCCCGTCGCACCACCGACCCAACGGCACGCCTTGTTCTCCGGGCTCCAGTCGCCCATGCGCGTGACGTCGCTCACCAGGGCGTAGAGCGTCTCCGGCGCGCCGGCGATGAGCTCGTCGACCTCTACCTCACGGACATCAGGCATCGGGAGCGACCCTACAACTCCGACCGCCGGGGAGGATCGGCTCCGGCCCGGGTACAGGTGATGGACGCCACCCGGTTGGCCTGGTCCAGGGCGGCGACCACCTCGCCGTCCGAGAGTACGGACGGGCCTCCGGGATGCAGGTGGCCGCCATCAAACAGCCAGGCCAGGAACCCGGCCGTGAACGCATCGCCGGCGCCCACCGTGTCCACGACGGTGATCGCCGGCGAGCGGCGGGCCAGGACCTGGCCGCTCGAGCGCACGGCGGTGGCGCCGCCCGGGCCGTGGGTGACGACGACCATCTCGGGCCCGCCGGCGGCCCAGTGCCGGGCCACGTCGAGCGGGTCATCGGCGGGGTACAGGACGGCGATGTCCTCCTCGCTGGCCCGCACCATGTGGGCGTGGTCGATCAGGGCGGTCATCTCCTGCCGGTACCGGGTCATGTCGCCGATGAGCGAGGGCCGCACATTGAGGTCCAGGGAGACGAGCACCCGGTCGGCGAGGTGCAGGGCGGCCAGCCAGCCGGCGAGCAGATCCCGCCCGGGCGGGAGAGCCACGGCCAACGAGCCGGTATGGACGGCGGTTGCGCCCACCGCGCCCATGTCGGGCAGCTCGTCCGACCGCCACTGCCAGTCGGCGGTGCCCTCGACATAGAAGGTGTACGAGGGCGTGCCTTGGGCGGTGACGCCGACCAGGGCCAGCGAGCAGTTCTCGGTCGCATCGACGGCCAGGCTCATGTCGACACCGCTGGCGGCCACGTGTTCCCGCAGCCAGGGCCCCATCCCGACGATGGAGAGGCGGCCGGCGAACGACGTCGGTATCCCGAGGCGGGCCAGGCCGACCGCCACGTTCGCCGGACTCCCGCCGGGATGGGCCGTCAGGCGACGCGGGCCGCCGGCAGGATCGGATAGGGAATCAATCGTGAGGTCGGCGAGCACCTCGCCGAGGACGACCACTCTGGCCGGCATCGGTCGGCGAGTGTAGGGCTCAATCGAGGATGAGCGCCGCTCACCGCCTCTCCGGCAGCCTCCGGAGTATGGCGGGTGCGACCCTTCCAGACTCATCGACACCGGCCAGGCCCAGTTCCATCACGTTTTCCACCGCCGCGACCGCGCTCTGATGGGCCAGGCGTGCAGGCAGGTATCTGACGACGATCAACGCCGCCGCCCACGCCAGCACCGCGGCGGGCGGCTGCTGCGAGGCGACCCGCAGGGCGCTGGTGATCGACGACCTCGCCGCCTGTCGTGCCGGCCCGCTCAACCCCACCGTGGGCTGGTCGATGGCGCCGGCGTACCTCGATGCGGCGACGCTCCCCATGACCGCCACGCCCAACGCCGCGCCGAGCTCTGGCTGGCATCGTTCATGGCCGACCCGGCGCCGGCCCGCCGTGGTGGCTCGGCCGACATGATCGCCGCGGACATCGGCGACATGGCGAGCGCCATTCCCGAAACCAGCGGGACAACGGACAACAGGACGTATATGTAGGGCGTGGTGGTGGTCAGGGCCCGGAACATGATCAGCCCCACTCCGACCAGCGCCAAACCGAACGAGACGGTCTCGAGTCGGTCATCGCTCAACCCTATGTGGCCGTCTTCGGTTCTGATCCCGCTTTAACGACCCGTAGTCGCCGGCCCCGCCACGCCACGACATCACCGGGTGCCAACTGGCGCCCCCGACGGTTCTCCACCTGGTTGTTGACCCGGACGTGACCGGCCTCCAGGGCGGCCTTGGCGTCGGCGCCGGACTCGATGACGCCGGCCAGCTTGAGCAGCTGGCCGAGGCGGATCATGTCGTCGGCAATGGCGATGTCACGCACCGGGGTCACCGGGACATGATCCCGCGGCCAGGGGTTAAGTTCTGCGGTCGTGCACAGCCTGCTGCTGACCGGCGCCGCAGGCCGGATCGGGCGGGCCATCCGACCGGCGCTCGAGGCCCGCTGGGACGTTCTGGCGACCGACCTTCCGGCCGCCGGTATGACAGCCCTCGACGTGACCGACCTGGCCGCCTGCCGGGACGCGTGCACGGGCATGGACGCCGTGGTCCACATGGCCGGCAACCCCAGCCCGGATGCGACGTGGGACGACCTGCTGCCGGCCAATGTCATCGGCACCCACAACATCGCGCAGGCGGCGATGGACGCCGGCGTCCACCGGCTGGTGCTGGCCGGCAGCGCCCAGGCGGTGGCCGGCTACCCAGCGGGTCGGCAGATCCGGGCCGAGGACCGGGCCCGGCCGCCGAACCTGTACGGCGCGACCAAGGCGTGGGCCGAGGCCATCGGGTCCTGGGTGGCGGCCGCGTCGGACACCACCGTGGTCGTGCTGCGCATCGGGTACTTCGCCGAGCAGCCGCCGGCCGGCGACGACGCCACACCGAGGAACATGGCCGCATGGTTGAGCCGCGGCGACGCCGCCCGGTTGGTCGTGGCCGCGGTCGAGGCCCCGAACGTCGACTACTTCGTTGCCGATGGGATCTCGGCCAACCGCTTCCAGCACCTCGATCTGGCGACCACCCGGGACACCATCGGCTACCGGCCGCTCGACGACTCCTGGAGGACCCAGCCCACAGGTCAGGCGATCGGCGTTCAAACACCGCGCCCGAGCTCATAGCCGCCGGCGGGAGCGCGGCCCGGAGGTAAGACCGGCTCAGCCGATCAGCCGGCTCAAGGCATGCAGCAGGAGGCCGGCGCCGGCGCCGACGACCGTCCCGTTGATCCGCACATACTGAAGATCCGGGCCCAGCAGCAGCTCCAATCGCGACGCCGTCTCCTCGGCGTCCCAGCGGGAGACGGTGTTGCTGACCAGTCCGGCGATCGAGCGGTTGAAGTGCTCGGCGACGTAGCAGACCACCGATTCGAGGACGTCGCCCGCCTTGGTCGCCAACGCCGGGTCCTCGTGCAGGCGCTGCCCGATGCGCATGATCATCTCGGTCAATCGTTGCCGCAGACCCGACGCCGGATCGGCGGCCTGGCCCTCGAGGTGGCGCTTGACGTCGGCCCAGAACCCGGCCACCCACTGGTCGACCTCGGGCCGGGCGAGGAAGTCGTGCTTGAGCTTCTCGCCGCGGTCCCGCAGGGCCTGGTCGGTCTCGAGATCATCGGCCAGGTGGGCCAGGCGGACCTTGAATTGCCGGCGCAGCTCGTGGTCGTGGTCGTCGGCCATCTCCTGCAGCACCGACCGGACGCCATCGATGACCCGGTCGAACAACCGGTGGTCGACCGAACCCGGCAGCCACCAGCGCGACCGCTTGGTCAGGTGTTTGCGCAGGTCTTCACGGTGCGAGTCGAGGTATTCCGCCCCTTCCTCGAGCACCCGGTCGAGCAGCTCGTCGGCCCGCCCATCGCGAGTGGCGAACCGCAGCGCCTTGCCGGCCAGCGGGGCCAGCGGCACCGCCGCCACTCCCTGGCGGACCCAGGCCTCGATGGTTTCGTGAGCCTCGTCGTCGCGCAGCACGTTGGCGACCGCCACCACCGCGTCGGCCACCTCGGCCGCGGCGCGCGAGGCGTTACCGGGATCGGACAACCATTCCGCCAGCCGCGACACCGGATCGGCGGCCCGGACCCGTCCCACGATCAGGTCCGGCGTCAGGAAGCTCTCCTGGATGAACTCGCCCAGCGTGGCCGCGAACTGGTCCTTGCGTTCCACCACGATGGCGGTATGGGGGATCGGCAGACCGAGAGGGTGGCGGAACAATGCTGTGACGGCAAACCAGTCGGCCAGGCCGCCGACCATGGAGGCAGCAGCCGTCGCCTGAACGTAACCCACCCAGGAGGAGGAATTCCCCCCACTGTGGCCACGACGAAGACCACGCTCACCGCGCCGAGCAGGGCGGTGGCGCGCCGTTTCGTGACCGCCAGCTGCCGGCGGCGGACCTGCTCGGTCGTCACGGGCCCAGCGGCGGTGCGTCGTCGCCGAGCTGGCTGTAGATGTGGGCCACCACGTCGTGCATCTGGTGGGCCAGCACCCGGGTGTCGCGGTTGATCTCGGTCGCCGGCGGGCTCATCAGCAACCGGATGGTGGCGTCTTCGAGGGTGGGCCGGGCGGTCGACTCGGGATCGACCATGTGGCCGAGATTGTCGAGCACCATGGCCACGAAGTAGGCCTCCCGGCCGCCGAGGGTCACGGTTCGTTCCGTCCACGCTGCCATGCCGGGAACGTTAGAGCCGAGGGGTCCGCGCCCGGGGCGACCGGTCTGGGAATACTGGGGGGCCATGGCCCCCACCGACAAGGCGCTGCTGGTCAGGATCCTCGTCGGGTTCGCGCTCGCCTATGTGTGCGGCTTCGAGCGCCAGCTACGGGGATCGGTCGCTGGGGACCGGACGTTCTCACTGGTGGGAGGCGCGGCGGCGGCTATCGCCGCGGTCGCCGCCAAGTCATCCCCGCAGGCCATCGCCGGCATCGTCACCGGGGTGGGCTTCATCGGCGGCGGCGTCATGTTCCACGGCCAGATGGGGGTCATCCGCGGCGTCACCACCGCGGCCACCATCTTTGCCACCGCCGGCATCGGCATCGTGGTGGGCTACGGCCACCTGCTGCTGGGCCTCATCAGCACCCTCCTGTTCCTGCTCACGCTGGAGCTGCAGCACATTCCGTTCCTCAGCTTCCTGGACGCCGGCAGTTACGCCGGACGGTTCCAGCGCGACCGCAGCGAGCGTCGGGAGGACGAGCAGCTCTAGCCGGCCGTCCAGGCCTCGGCCAGCAGCTCCAGGCTGCGGACCCGGGCGGACAGGCCGTGGGCCACGGTGCTGACCATGACCTCGTCAGCCGCAGTGGCGGCCAGCAGCTCGTCCAGTTGGCTGACGGCGGCCGCCGGCGCACCCGTGATCCGGTTGGACGGTCGGGCCCGGGCCGCCGCCAGATGGGGGTGGGCGGCCGCGGCCTCCGGCGACCGAAGCGGGGCGAAGCGTCCGGTGCGTATCTCGTAGACCATCAACTGCCCGGGGCCGGCCTCCCAGTCGGCCTCGGCATCGGTCGGCGCCACCAGCACGTTGGCGGTCACGATGACGTGCGGCCGTTCCAGGACCACGGACGGCCGGAAGGACGACCGGTAGAGGTCGAGCGCCTCGAGGGTGCCGCCCATGTCGAAGTGGTGGGCGAAGGCGAACGGCAGGCCGAGCACGCCGGCCAGCTGGGCGCTGTAGCCACTCGAGCCCAGCAGCAGGATCTGCGGCGCCGAGGTCGCCACCGGCGTGGCGGAGAAGTGTTCCCACAAGCCGCCTTCACCCCGTGGGTCGCCGAGGAGTCCCATCAGGTCCAGCAGGTCCCGCGGGAAGTCCTCGGCCCCGAACGGATCGGCCGTCCCCCGGATGGCGGCCGTGGTCGCCGGGTCGGAGCCGGGGGCCCGGCCGATGCCCAGGTCGATGCGGCCGGGATGCAGGGCTTCCAGGGCGGCGATGTGCTCGGCCACGATGAGCGGCGTGTGGTTGGGGAGCATGATGCCGCCCGAACCCACCCTGATCCGATCGGTGCTGGCGGCCAGGTGGGCCATGAGCACGGGGGGCGTGGTGCTGGCGACCGACGGCATGTTGTGGTGCTCGGCCACCCAGAAGCGGAGGTAGCCCAACGCGTCGGCCCGGCGGGCCAGGGCGGTGGTGGCGGCCAGCGCGCCCGAGGTCGTCCCGCCGTCGTTGACGATGGCCAGATCGAGGACCGACAGCGGGGGACGGTTGACGCTCACCCATTGTTGAACACCCGCGTGGGCGGGGCCTTCCCGCCACGTGGGCCTCCGGCCGGCCCGAAGATTCCTTGGGAGGATGTCGATCTGGGCCCGGGTCCTTCGTGGAGTAGGTGAACCTTGAGACAGGAGGAAATGCCATGGGCAAGATCGTGGTCACCGAGTTCGTGTCGCTCGACGGCGTGGTGGAGGACCCGGGCGGAGCAGAAGGCACGCCGCACGGCGGATGGACCATGCCGTACTGGAACGACGAGATCGCGGCGTTCAAGTTGGAGGAACTGCTCGATGCCGAGGCCATGCTGCTCGGTCGGGTGACGTACTCGGGCTTCGCCGCCGCCTGGCCGGCGATGCAGGACCCGGGCGGTTTCGCCGACCGCATGAACGGGCTCCCAAAGTACGTGGTCACCTCGACGCTGTCCGACCTGGCATGGAACAACTCGACCCGCCTGGTCGGTGACGTGGCCACCGCCGTCGGTGCCCTCAAGGAGCAGGTGGCGGGCACCATCCTGCTGGCGGGCAGCGCCACGCTGGCGAACGAACTGGCCCGGCTGGGCTTGGTCGACGAGTACCGGCTGGTCGTGTACCCGATCGCCCTCGGCGACGGCAAGCGCCTGTTCGACCGGACCTACCGCCCGCTGGAACTGACGGACATGAAGCGCACCAGCAGCGGGGCCCTCCTGCTCACCTATCGAGTCCCAGCCGCCAACTGAGCCAACGGGACCAGGTCCGGGTGAACAGCGTCCTGCCGGCCGTGAGCACGGCCCAGCAGATCCTGATTGGAGGGTCCTTCCGCGGAACGGACTGGCGCTCGGCGGAAGGACCCGTTCGGCCGCCGCGGTGAGCTAGCCGACCTGATTGCCGGCCGGCGACACGGCGTACCATTTGCCGCCGAGGGCCTGCCCGTTGGTGTCGCCCGGCGCCGCGTCCCTGATGAAGGTGTAGAGCAGGTGGCCGCCGTAGGCGACCTGCTTGGTGCCGTCGGGCTGAGGATCGGCCGTCAGCTTGGATTGAACGAGGCCCGAGCCGGCGACCGGCGCCCCGGTGACGGTCACCGCCGGCCAGTTGGGCTTGACGGCCGCCGTCACCGTGCTGGTCGTGCTGCTGCCATCGGGCACGAAGAGATACACCGTCTTGCCAGTGGAGTCGACGAGGATCTGCCCGAGCTTGGTGTTGGCGGAGACCGCCAGGGTCGGCGCCGCCGCCGTCGTGGGCGGGGTGGCGACGGTCGTGGCGGTCGTGCTCGATTTCGAGCTCCCGCACCCGCCCAGCGCCGCGAGCGCGGTGACCAGCACCGATACGGTGACCATTCGTCCAGGCTTCATGACGTTCCTCCCCATTTCGTCAACCTTGGGCGAACATTAGACCCGCGATCCCTGGCGGAGAGGGTGGGATTTGAACCCACGGTGAGTTTCCCCACACACGATTTCCAATCGTGCCGATTCGGCCGCTCTCGCACCCCTCCAGATGCGTCGGATCACGCTACAGGCTGCACAGGTGCCCGGCCCCGGGGTACTCTGACCGGGCCCGATGCTCAATGCGGCGGTCGGGTCCTGCGCAACGATGCACCGTGAACCGGGTCAGGGCCTGACGGCAGCAGCCCTCAGCGGAACGTGTCGTGTGCCGCAGATCGCCTGACCGTCGCATTGAGCACCGGGCGCCGTCGTGGGGACGGTCGGGGCGGGGGGACGGCGGTCACACCCTCTGTCGTAGGCTCTGGCGGTGCCCGATGCCGCTGCTCGAGATACCCGAGCCGCGCCAGGACGGTCAGCCGTTCAACTCCCTGTACCGCCGGTTCCGGCCCCAGCGTTTCGACCGAGGTCCGGGGCCAGGATCACGTCACCCGGGCGCTGCGCAACGCGGTCCGGGACGGCCGGGTGGCCCATGCCTACCTGTTCAGCGGGCCCCGTGGGACGGGCAAGACGTCGACCGCCCGGATCCTGGCCATGGCCCTGAACTGCGAGCAGCCGAAGGACGGCGAGCCATGCGGCGTGTGCGAGTCGTGCGTCGACATCCGGAAGGGGTCGTCGATCGACGTCCAGGAGCTCGACGCGGCGTCCAACCGCAAGCTCGACGAGATGCGGGACCTGCTGTCACGCGTCGCCCTGGGCACCCGCGGCCGGTGGAAGGTCTACATCATCGACGAGGTGCACCAGCTGACACCCGACGCGGCCAGCGCCCTCCTCAAGACCTTGGAGGAGCCGCCGTCCCACGTGGTGTTCGTGCTGGCGACCACCGACCCCCAGAAGGTGCTGCCCACCATCCGGAGCCGGACCCTGCATTTCGAGTTCCACCTGCTGGCCAGCGAGGTGCTCGGCGACCTGCTTCGCGACCGTCAACGAGCGGGCCGCCCTCGGCGTCGCCGCCCGAGGCCATCGATCTGGTCGTCCGCCGGGGCCACGGCTCGGCTCGCGACGCGCTCACCGTGCTCGACCAGGTGGCCGCGGCGGGCGACGTCGAGGATGAGGCCCATGTGGTGGCCCAGATCGTCGACGGCCTGGCCGACCGGGACGCCGGCATTGTTCTGACTCGCCGTGGCCGAGGGGATGGCGTCGGGCCGGGACCCCCGCCGGCTGGCGGTCGACATCCTGGACCACCTGCGCAACGGGTTCCTGGCCACCATGGCCCGCGGCGCTGGTCATGCTGCCCGACGACGCCGTGGCCCAGGTGCTAGGAGCAGGCCCGCCGGCTGGGTCCGGCCGCGCTCGTCCGGGCCATGGAGGAGATCGGCGAGGCGCTGGCCGACATGCGGGACTCGGTCGACCCCCGGGTGACCCTGGAGGTGGCGCTCGTCCGGCTGGCCAGGCCCGAGGCCGACGTCAGCCCGGCCGCGCTGCTCGAACGGATCGAACGGCTGGAGCGGCTCGGGCGGTCGGCGCCTGGCGGATCGGCGCCGGCGGCGGCGCCTGGGCCTCGGACACCCGCGACGACGGTTGCACCACCGACGACGCCCCGGCCGGCTGCGCCGGTCGTGGCCGCGCCGCCGATGCCGGGATCCGTCGCCCGATCGTCGGGTCGCCCGTGGCGTCTGGGTCGCCGGTGGCGTCTGGGTCGCCCGTGGCGTCTGGGTCGCCCGTGCAGCCAGTGCCGCCCGTCGATCTGCCGGCCAAGCCGGCGCTCGGGGCGGTACGCCAACGTCCACGCCCCGCCGCACCCGCACCCACCCCCGGCGGGCCGCCGTCGGGTGGCCCCCCGAGCTCCGCCGGGCCCGCCGCCCCGCCGGCCGCCGCGCCCGTGGCCGCCGGCGGTCCATGCCCTCCCGGGACGACCTGACCAAGGCCTGGGGCGACGGCGTGCTGCGCAGCCTTTCCGGCCGGGCCAAGGCCTACCTGGGGAGCGGCCGGTTTGCTTCCGCGGACGCCAACGGGGCGGTCTTCGCCGTTCCCGACAAGCACCTGCTGGCCCGGGGTGATGGATGTCAGGGCCGAGGCCGAGGAGGCGCTGGCCGCCCGCTTCGGCCGGCCCGTGCCACTGCGACTGGTCCTCGATCCCGGGGCCCGGCCGCTCGGCCGGCCCCGCGAGCCCACTCCCGAGCCCGGACGACCCGCAGGTGGCGCGGGGACCTGGATCGACCTCGACGACGCCGGACCGGCGGTAACCTCCCCGGAGCAGCGCCTGTTGGAGGCCTTCCCGGGCGCCGAGGAGGTCTCATCATGACGGCCGACGGCCCGGATCTGGGTGGGCTGCTCGCTCAGATGCAGCAGATGCAGCAGCAGCTGATGGATGCCCAGGCGGCGGCCGCGTCGACGGTCGTCGAGGGCCGGTCCGGCGGCGGCGTGGTCAAGGTCAAGGTCACCGGCGGCCTCGAGTTCCAGGACGTCGTGATCGACCCGTCGGCCGTGGACCCGGCGGACGATTCGAGATGCTCGCAGGACCTGGTGCTGGCCGCCATCCGCGACGCAGTGGCCCAAGCCAACGACCTGAACAGTCAGGCGCTTGGGCGGCCTCGGCCTGGGCGGCGGCCTGGAGGGCCTGCTCGGTGGCTCCAGCGGCTGATGTATGCCGCCGCCTGTCCAGGACCTGATCGACGAGCTGGGCCGCCTGCCCGGGATCGGGCCCAAGTCAGCCCAACGCATCGCCTTCTATCTGCTCAAGGCTGCCGCCCGAGGACGCCCTCCGCCTGGCCACGGCCATCACGATCGTGAAGGACCGGGTCTCGTGGTGCCGGCGGTGCTTCAACGTGGCCGAGACGACCGACGGCGCAGTGGCGGCGGGAGTCGGAGTGCGAGATCTGCCGCGACGACCGCCGGGACCCGACGGTGCTCTGCGTGGTCGAGGAGCCGCGCGACGTCGTGGCGGTCGAGAAGACCCGCGAGTACCGCGGCCGCTACCACGTGCTGCAGGGCGCGATCAGCCCGATCGAAGGCGTCGGTCCCGAGCAGCTGCGGATCCGCGAGCTGCTGGCCCGGATCGACGCCGAGGGCATCGCCGAGGTCATCCTCTGCACCAACCCGAACATCGAGGGCGATGCCACCGCCATGTACCTGGCCAGCCTGCTCCGGCCGCTCGGCCGGTCAAGGTGACCCGCATCGCCAGCGGCCTGCCGGTCGGCGGCGACCTGGAGTACGCCGACGAGCTCACCCTCGGCCGGGCCCTCGAGGGCCGCCGCGACGTCGACTGACGACCGCCGGCGCTCGGCCGACGTTGCGACGGCACTGGAGATCCGACGACGGTGGCTCACGCCGTTGGGTGCAGGACGCGGCAGCCGAGGCGGCCGCCTACGGCAGGCTCTGACCAGCAGGGCGTCGCCCTGGCCGCCGCCGCCGCACAGGGCGGCCGCGCCGAGCCGCCGCCGCCCCGCCGCCGCAGCTCGTGCAGCAGGGTGAGCGCCAGCCGGGTGCCGGACATGCCGACCGGGTGGCCGAGGGCGATGGCGCCGCCGTTGACGTTGACGACGTCCTCGGACGATCCCGAGCTCGTCCATCGACGCCAGGCCGACGGCGGCGAACGCCTCGTTGATCTCGAACAGGTCGACGTCGCCGACGCCGCAGCCCGGCCCGGTCGCAGCGCCCGAGCGATCGCCCGCGACGGCTGGGTCAGCAGCGACGTGTCCGGGCCGGCCACCTGGCCGTAGCCGACGATCTCGCCGAGCGGCGCGACGCCGAGCCGGTCGGCCGCGCGCCTGCGGACATCACGATCACCGCCGCCCCGCCGTCGGAGATCTGGCTGGCGTTGCCGGCGGTGATGGTGCCGTCCTTGGCGAACGCCGGCCGCAGCTCGCCCAGCGACTCGACCGTCGTGCCCGGCCGCACGCCCTCGTCGGTGTCGACCACGATCGGGTCGCCCTTGCGCTGGGGGACGCTGACCGGGACGATCTCGTCGGCGAACCGGCCGTCCTTGATGGCCGCCGCGGCCCGCTCGTGCGACGGCGGCGGCGAAGGCGTCCTGGCGCTCCCGGCGTGATCCGCGGACGCCTGCTGGCTGTAGCTGCTCGGTCGCCAGCGCCCATGGCGACGTGGTCGAAGGCGTCGCACAGGCCGTCGAACATCATGGAGTCGACGACCGTTCTCGTCGCCGATGCGGTAGCCGGCCCGGGCGCCGGGCAGCAGGTAGGGCGCCTGGGTCATCGACTCCATGCCGCCGGCCACCACGATCGTCGGCCTCGCCGGCGTGGATCATCAGGTCGGCCAGGTAGATGGCGTTCAGGCCCGACAGGCACACCTTGTTGACGGTCGTGGCCGGGCACCGTCATCGGGATCCCGGCCTTGACCGCCGCCTGGCGGGCCGTGATCTGGCCCTGGCCGGCCAGGAGCACCTGGCCCATGAACACGTAGTCGACCTGCTCGGGCGCGACCCCGGCCCGCTCCAGGGCGGCGCGCGATGGCGAAGCCGCCGAGCTCCATGGCGCTGAAGCTGGCGACAGGGCGCCGGACAGCTTGCCGATCGGGGTGCGGGCACCGGCGACGATGACAGATCCAGGCATGAGCAGACCTCCAGGCGAGTGCCAGTTACGGACCGGATCCGCACGACCACTCTGCCTACTCGAAGCCAGAGCACCGTGACGTTACCGACCCGGTAACCGTTTTCCCATGACAAGCCTTCCTCGACGCCATCAGCGCCGGCGCGTCCGGCGACGACATCGCCGCCCTGCCCCTCCCGAGACCTACCGGGCCGCGGTGGTCCGCAGGGACGAGCAGTCGAGATGTTCGCCGGCCTCGCGTCCGCGCGAGAAGGACCCCCGCAAGTCCCTCCACGTCGAGGAGGTCGCGGTCCCCGAGCTGGCGCCCGACGAGGCGTACGTCGCGGTCATGGCCAGCGCCATCAACTTCAACACCGTGTGGACGTCGATCTTCGAGCCGCTCCCCACCTTCGGGTTCCTGCGAGCGGCTGGGCAAGGAGAGCGTCTGGGGCAAGCGCCACGACCTGCCCTACCACGTGGTCGGCTCCGACGCCGCCGGCGTGGTGCTGCGGGTCGGCTCGGCCGTGCGCAACTGGAAGCCGGGCGACCGGGTCATCGTCCACTGCAACTACGTCGACGACCAGGACCCGTCCGCCCACGACGACTCGATGCTGGCCGCCAACCAGCGCATCTGGGGCTTCGAGTCCAACTTCGGCGGCCTGGCCGACCTGGCGGTGGTCAAGGCCAACCAGCTGATGCCCAAGCCGGCCCACCTCACCTGGGAGGAGGCGGCGGTCAACGCGCTGTGCAACTCGACCTCCTACCGCATGCTCGTCTGCCGCAACGGGGCCCGCATGAAGCAGGGCGACGTGGTCCTGATCTGGGGCGCCACCGGCGGCCTCGGCGGCTACGCCGTCCAGTACGTGCTCAACGGCGGCGGCACCCCCGTCGGCGTGGTCTCAGCGCCGGACAAGGTCGACGCTGCTCAACGAGCTCGGGCTGCGAGGCGGTCATCGACCGCAAGGCCGGCCGGCTACCAGTTCTGGTCCGACGAGCACACCCAGGACGAGTCGGAGTGGCGCCGGTTCGGCAAGGACATCCGGGCGCTGGTCGGCGAGGACCCCGACATCGTCTTCGAGCACCCGGGCCGCCAGACCATGGGCGCGTCGGTGTTCGTCGTGCGCCCGCGGCGGCACGATCGTCACCTGCGCGGCGACCAGCGGCTACATGATCGAGTACGACAACCGCCACCTCTGGATGAAGCTCAAGACGATCAAGAGCTCGCACTTCGCCAACTACCGGGAGGCGTGGGAGGCCAACCGGCTGATCGCCGAGGGCAAGATCCAGCCGATCCTGTCGGCGATCTACCCGCTCGACCAGGTGGGCGAGGCGGCCTACCAGGTCCACCACAACCTGCACGAGGGCAAGATCGGCGTGCTCTGCCTGGCGCCCGGCGAGGGCTGGGCATCGACGACCCCGAGTTCCGCGAGCAGGTGGGCGAGGACCGCATCACGCTGTTCCGGAGGCACGGGCGCATGAGCGACGCGTGCTGACCGAGATCGACCACGTCGCCATCGCCGTGCGCGACCTCGACGCCGCCATCGCCTGGTACGCGCGACATGTTCGGCGCCACGGTCGACCACCGCGAGCGCGTCGACACCGACGGCGTCGAGGAGGCGCTGCTCAAGGTGGCCGACTCCTACATCCAGCTGCTCACCCCGACCCGGACGACTCGCCGGTGGCCAAGTACCTCGAGAAGAACGGCGAGGGCCTCCACCACGTCGGCTACCGGGTCGCCGACTGCGGCGCCGCCCTGGCCACCCTGCAAGGCCAACGGCGGCCGGGTCATCGACGACGCCCCCCGCCCGGGTTCCCGGGGCACGACCGTGGCCTTCGTGCACCCCAAGGCGGCGTTCGGCACCCTCATCGAGCTGGTCCAGGAGTAGATCGACCACTCGATTGACGGCAAGGGGGGAAAAGGGCGCCCTCGGCGGCCCGGGCCCCGATCGGGCCCGCCGGCCGGGGCGGCGGTGCGCCCCGGCCCGTGGGTGGGTCAGGCCGTCAGCCATCTCGGGCGCCGGGCCTGCAGCCCACCGCGCCGGCCGCTGTCAGCTGACGAAATGCACCGCAGGAGCGACGTCGGCGAAGCCGGCCATCTCCCAACCGCGCCGGACGATCGGCGGCGCGCCGACGACCTGGATGGTCACGTCATGCGAGCGACTGGCCTCGGCGAGGGCGCGGATGCCGGCCACGTCGATGAACTTCAACGCTGAGGCGTCGAGGATGCACGGACCGGCCTGGACGGCGGTGGAGACAGCCGTCTTGAAGTTGGCGACCACGGCGATGTCGATATCCCCGATCAGACGCCAGGTGTCGGAGGGTCCGGCGACGAGCCTGAATTGCGGCTGAGGCTTGTAGCCCATATCGATCGGATGCACGCACAGAGCACCGGCCAGGACCTCAGTGTCGAACGACGCCTCCCGGTAGGCGCAGACGATCGTCGCGCCGAGCCGTTTGGCGTGACGGTCGAGGAGCAACTCGAAGTCGACGACCACCTCGGTCGTCGGTCGGCCCGCGAGCAGCCAGTCCATGTCGGCCACCAAGCGCAGTCCGCGGTAGCCCTCGTCACGGGCGCACGCGGACTGCTCGTCGAACATGGCGAACATGACGTCAGGATCGAGGGGTCCGCCGTCCAGGAACGCGATCCGGGGGTCGACGCTGATCGCGGCCAGGGGTCGCAGAGCTTCGAGCAGGTGGCTTCCCTCCGGCCCGAAGACGATCGGCTTCTCGTGCGTCTGCGCCGCCTGCATCAATACCGACGCGGCACGGCGGATGTAGGTGGGTGGCTCCCCGACGACCCAGCAGACATGGCTGCCCCGCACCAGGTCGGCCGGCTCCGAGGGCTCGACGGTCACGCCCACCGCTATACCACTCGGCTCTCGGTCACCGTGCCGAGATCCACCCACACCAGCTTGCCGCCGTCGACGGCATCGTGACCCCAGCGGCGGGCGATGGCGCCGACCATGCACACTCCTCGCCCGTTGAACGCCGTCGCGTCCGTCGCACGAACGATCGGGGCGATCTCACTGGTGTCGCCCACGATGACTCGGACCCCGCCCCCCAGGCGCACCAACCCGACGGCAACGTCTGAACCGGCGTGGACGATCGCGTTGGTCGCCAGTTCGGCGACCACCAGGGCCGCGTCATCCCTGAGATCGTCTCGGTCCCACCGATGCAGCGTCTGGCAGACGAATCGGCGGGCCAGTCCGGGCGCCTGGGGTGTTCTCGCGAAGCGTCGAGTCACTTCCGCGCCTGGCGCGGCGGGCGCTCCGCCGACCACGCCGGAATGGAGGTGGCAGACCTCAGCGAACGCCTCGGCACCACGCGAGTCGACAAACAGACTCTGGGGATAGGCGCAGAACAATGAGAACGGCACGGTCTGGCCCAACTGGTTCCAGAGCGCCTCCAGTTCCATGGCACCCGTGACGTCCCCGGTCGCCCACAACAGGGCGACCATCTCGCCATATGCCCTCACCGGGCGTCCCCACGCGCCCGCTTCGCGGATGAGCCCGCCGACAACTCTGTCGAATTCGTCGGCGTCCAAGGAGCCGCCGGCAGAGAAGCGCGACAGAGAGTCGGCCGCGTCACGCATCAGGAGCCGGCCGTCGCGCACCGCGGCGTCGAGGTCGACGCCAGCCGTCGCCAGCGCGGCCTGAAAAAGCTCACGATGACCCGGCGTGGCGACGATGACGGCCGAATCACCATCAAGCACCGCGGCGCTCAGGTAGCCGGCGACGAGATGGGCCAGGCTCTCGTCGGTGTCGAAGAAGTGGACAACATGGTCGCCGGCCGCGAAGCGCGCATCCGTTTCGATCGCCATGTTCCCGTCTCCATCGGTCAGCGAACCAGACATCATAGCGGCCGCCCGACGGCCCGGCCAGCATTCCAGCCGGCCCTGGCGCCCCCGCTGGGCCGGCACGGGTGAACGCTCCAATACACTGGAATCGCCATGAACCAAGTGCTGCCCAAGGCCAACGATCCGTGCTGGTGCGGCAGTGGCCGCAAGTACAAGCGGTGCCACAAGACCGGTGAGGGCCGCATCGCGCCCGGGATGATCAGCCCGGTCCGATCGGTGCCCCCGCAGATCGCCCGGCCCCCGTACGCCGCCGATGGTGACCCCCGGTACCGGCCCGAGCCGATGGTCAAGTCGCCGGATGTCATCGAGCGCATGCGCGTGGCCGGGCGGGTGGCGGCCGAGGTGCTGGCCGAGACCGGGGCCGCGGTGCGGCCCGGCATCACGACCGACGAACTGGACGCCATCTGCCACCAGGCGTGCCTGAGGCGCGGTGCCTACCCCAGCCCGCTCAACTACCGCGGCTACCCCAAGTCGGTCTGCACGTCGGTCAACGAGGTCATCTGCCACGGGATCCCGGACGACCGGCCGCTGGCCGACGGCGACATCGTGAATCTGGACGTCACGGTGTACCTGGGCGGCGTGCACGGCGACACCAACGGCATGTTCCTCGCCGGCGACGTCGACGAGGCCTCCCGCCGTCTGGTCCGGGTGACCGAGGAGTGCCTGATGAACGGTGTGGCCGCGGTCCGCCCGGGCCGGCCCATCTCCGACATCGGCAAGGCCATCGACGCGGTGGCCGCCAAGAACCGCTTCGGCGTGGTCAGGATGTTCGTGGGCCACGGGATCGGCGAGCAGTTCCACATCGAGCCCAGCGTCCCGCACTACTTCACCCCGTCGGCGTCGACCATCATGCGGCCGGGCATGACCTTCACCATCGAGCCCATGATCACCATGGGCACCTGGCGGGAGAAGGTCTGGGACGACGGCTGGACCGCCGTCACCGCCGACGGACGGCGCACCGCCCAGTTCGAGCACACCCTGCTGGTCGGCGATGAAGACGCCCAGATCCTGACCGTGACCGCCGAGGGTCGGCCCGGCTGGGCTCGCTGATCGCCGGCGAGGGCTCACTCGGACCGGGCGCCAGCGTCGACTACGTCGTTATGACAGGCTGGCGGTGGTGGAGCAGGGTCTGCTGCGCGGGTTGGACGATGCCGACCGGCGGCGGGTGCTGGCCAGCGCTCGTCGCCGGCGCTTCGGTCCGCGCGAGGTCGTCTTCCACGAAGGCGACCCCGCCGACAGCCTGCACATGATCGTTTCGGGCCACTTCGCCGCCCGCGGCTCAACCGCGCTGGGGGATGTGGTCACCTTCGCCCTGATGGGACCCGGCCACTTCTTCGGAGAATTGGCGCTGCTCGGCGAGCCGACGCCGCGGACGGCGACGGTCGCCGCGCTCGATGGGGGCGAAACCATGAGCCTGGGTCGCGACGCATTCGATGAGCTGCGCCAGACCCATCCCGGCATTGATCGCCTTCTGCTCGATGCCGTCGCCGGCCAGCTCCGGGCCACCTCGGCGGCCCTGTTGGAGGCCCTCTACCAGCGGGCTGAGGTCCGGGTGCTCCGCCGTCTGGTGTCCTCGGCCGAACTGTGGGGTGTCCTCGCCCACGGCGGAACGGTGGCGTTGACGCAGGATGACCTGGCGGAACTGGCCGGGACGACGCGTCCGACGGTCAACAAGGTGCTTCGGGAAGCGGCCCGCGCCGGCCTGGTGCGGACCGGCCGGGCTCGAATCGAGATCCTGGACCCGACAGGCCTGCAGGCCCTGGCCGCCGCCCGGTGAACTGCTTGGGCCGTTGTGTCGGCCCGCTTACTTCTCCTGTGTAGCGGTCGCGACAGACGCCGGCGCCCGGTCAGTGAAGGATGGTCCCGTGCTCCAAGACGCGAAGCCGGTGCCCGGTCTCGGGCCACAGGACGCACGGGATGTCGCTCAGTTGATCGTCGCCGCGGAAGCGGGCGACCAGGCGGCCTGGGAGGCGCTCGTCCGGCGCTTCTCGGGGTTGGTCTGGGCCATCGCCCGGGCCCACCTGCTCAGCCGTGACGACGCGGCCGAGGTGATCGAGTCCGTGTGGCTGGCGCTCGTGGAGAACCTGGGTGTCTTGGCGAACCGGCCGGCGTCGGCGCCTGGTTGGCATCGGCGACCAGACGCCAGTGCCTGCGCCGGGCGACCTGGGCCGGCGAAGTCGGCGAGGTTGACCCGGGGGTTCTGGCCGACGAGCGCCGGGCGACGTTGTGGCGGGCCTTCGAGGGTCTTTCGGTCGAGGGCCGCTTGTTGATGCTCCTGCTCATGTTCGAGCCGCGCCTGAGCTATGCCGAGATCGCAACCATCATCGACGTCCCGGTCGGCCACATCGGGCCGATGCGCCAGAGGTGCCTGCACCACCTGAGGAACGGCCACGAAATCAGCACTCGGGCGAGCTGATCGCTCGGCCGGCCAGCGTGGTCACGGTGTTCCAGTTCCTTGTGGTGGCCGGCATGCGGAGCCGGCGCTCCCACAGCGCGTTGTTGAGCTTGGTCCGGCCGAATCCGCCCGGGCAGTGGAGGTAGATCTCCCGGCCCCGGACCGCGAACTCGTCGTCCCCGGCCCCGATGACCTCGAGCACCTCTACCGCCCCGGGATCGGGCGGATCGGCCAGGAAGGTGACGTACACCCGGGCCAGGTCGGCGCCCGGCGGCGTGTAGGGGTTGCCGGCGACGACCGCCGCCATCTCGTCGCCGGTGCGGAGGATGACCGGGACGTCCATCCCGAAATCGGCCGTGATGCGGGCCTCGATGGCATCGGCGACGGCGGCCGGGTCATCGTCGGCGCTGGTGAAGACCACGTTGCCGCTCTGGATGTAGGTGGTCACCGCCGAATGGCCCAGGGCCTCGAACATGGCCTGCAGGGCGGGCATCTTGATCGGGTTGTGGCCGCTGACGTTAATGCCGCGGAGCATGGCCACGTAGGTGTACCGGCTCATCGGACCAGATGACATGCGGTTCGTTTCGGTTCACATTTGGCGCCGCGGCCGGCGAAAGGAGACGTCCCGATGACTGAGCACCGCAATGCCATTCGGACGCGACAGTATCTGGAGACCTTCGCTCGAGGCGATCTCGAGGCACTACGGGACTTCTTCGCCGACGACATTGTCTGGCACGTGGCCGGCAGCCATCCGCTGAGCGGCGACTATCACGGCAAGGACGAGCTGATCTCCTATTTCCAGAAGGCCAGGGAGTCGACCGGAGGGTCGCTCAACGTGGCGCCCATCGCCATGTTCGTCCGGTGACCGCGGCCCGGGGCGCCAGGTCGCTGGACATCGAGATGGCGGAGACCTTCACCGTCCGCCCCGATGGCACCTGGTCGGAATTCTGGTCCATGCCCGACGACCAGGAGGCAGTCGATGCGTTCTGGTCCTAGACGAGTTGTGGAGGAGCGACGATGAGCGAGCACCCCAATGCCACCAAGGTCCGCTCCCTGGCCGACGCCTTCGCCCAGGGCAACCTCGACGCAGTGATCGACGCCTACGCCGAGGACGCCGTGTACCGGGTGCCCGGCCACAACCTGGTGAGCGGCAACTTCCGCGGCCGCTCGGCCATCCGCGACTTCTTCATCCACTTGCGGGTGGTCACCGAAGGGACCATGCGTCTCGAGTTGGAGGACGCCATCGGCGCCGACAACCACGCCGTCATGTTCTGGAAGCTCGAGGCCGAGCGCCAGGGGAAGTCGCTGAGCGCCAGGGGCGCGATGGCGTTCAAGATCAACGACGAAGGCAAGTTCACCGAGTCGTGGTTCCTGTACGACGACCAGCGGGAGTACGACGAGTTCTACAGCTGAGTCCGGTCGGTCGCCGGCGGCCAGGGCGCCTAGGACGCCTGAGGCGCCAGGTGCCGCCCCCGCCCGCCAGCCGCGCCGGCCTTGCTCGCGGTCGCGATCGCCAGCAGGTCCCGTAGCTGGATGCGCTCGTCCGGCGTGAGCCGGGCGAGTATCGGTGACGCCTCGGAGACCAGGTTGCGGATCCGGTCCTTGACGGCCAGACCGTCCTCGGTGATCGTGATGCGCTTGATCCGCCGGTCGTGGGGGTCGGCCCGGCGCTCGATGAGCCCGCGTTCCTCCAGCCGGTCGATCAGGGCCGTGATGTGCGAGGCGTCGAATCCCATGCGCTTGGCGATGCCGCTCATCGGTGTCGGCTCATCGAGGCACATGAGGACGTGGCCTTGTGACGCCGACAGGTCGAGCTGCTCCAGGGCCACGAGGAACTGGAGCTTGAACGTGTCCATCGCCGCGATCAGCAGGTCGATGATCTCCCGATCCGTCGTTTCGATGCTCATGGGCCCTCCGGTTCCCCTGCTGCTCACAATAGCGCGACTGTCCAAAGAAATATTCATAAATCCGAAACTTGACTTTACCAACTATCTGACTAGAGTAATGGTTGCCCCTGTCCAGTGACTCCTCGGAGACTGCCCGTGCTCGCTCGCCTCGCCCGAACGTCCTACCGTCACCGCCGGCTCGTCCTGCTGGGCTGGGTGGTGGCCCTGGTGCTTCTCACCTTCGTGTCCAGCCGCGCCGGCTCCGCCTACAGCCAGACGTTCCGGCTGGGTGGCACCGACTCCCAGGCGGCCACCGATCTCCTGCAGACCCGGTTCCCGTCCCAGGCCGGCAGCTCGGCCGACATCGTGTTCAAAGCCGCCGCCGGCGTCAGGGTCCCGGCCGCTGAGGCCCGCCTGAACGACCTCTTCAGCCGGGTGGGCAGGCTGCCCCAGGTCGGCGAGGTGCTCAGCCCCTACGCCACCGGCGGGGCCCGCCAGATCAGCGCCGATGGGACGATCGGCTACGCGACGGTCAACCTGCGCGTCGACCGGGCCGCGGTCACCCAGGCCACCAAGGACCAGCTCCAGTCCCTGGTCCGCAACGCCAACGGCGGCGGCCTCCAGGTCGAAGGCGGGGGCGACCCCTTCACCGGCAAGCAGGCGTTGGGCAGCACCGAGCTCATCGGCCTGGTGGCCGCCACGGTCATCCTGCTGATCGCCTTCGGGTCGCTGCTGGCCATGGGCCTGCCCATCCTCACCGCCCTGGTCGGCATCGGCACCGGCTTCGCGGTGGTCGGCCTGCTCTCCCATCTCACATCGGTGCCCAGCTTCTCCACCCAGCTGGCGGCCATGATCGGCCTGGGCGTGGGCATCGACTACGCACTGTTCATCGTCACCCGCTACCGCCAGGGCCTGCAGGAGGGTCTCGACCCCGAGACCGCGGTCGTCACCGCCCTCGACACCGCCGGCCGGGCCGTGGTCTTCGCCGGGACCACGGTGGTCATCTCGCTGCTCGGCATGCTGCTGATCGGCATCACCTTCATAGGCGGCCTCGGGGTCAGCGCGGCAGCCGTGGTCCTGGTCACCATGGCCGGCTCCGTGACCCTGCTGCCCGCCCTGCTGGGTTTCGTCGGGCTGAACGTGGACAAGCTGCACATTCCCGGTGTGGGCCGCCAGCGCGACCACCGCACCTCGGCCGGCTACCGCTGGGGCCACTTCCTCCAGCGCCACCCGTGGCCGTTCCTCGCCGTCGGGCTGGTGACCCTCCTGGCCCTGGCCGTGCCGATCCTGTCCATCCGGCTCGGCTCCTCCGACGAGAGCAACACCCCGACCACGCAGACCACCCGCAGGGCCTACGACCTCAAGGCCCAGGGCTTCGGCGCCGGAGCCAGCGGACCGCTGGTGCTGGCCGCCGAGATCCGCGGCCCCGGCGACCTGCCCACCCTCCAGAAACTGACCACCGCCCTGAGCCACACGCCCGGTGTCGCCCAGGCGGCCCCGGCCCGGCTCAATCCGGTCGGCGACACCGCCGTCATCCAGGTCATCCCCACCACCTCGTCGCAGAACAAGGCCACCGTCGACCTGATCTCCACGCTGCGCCACCAGGTCATCCCGTCGGTGACCAACGGCACCGACGTCAAGGTCCATGTCGGCGGTGTGACGGCGTCCTTCGACGACATCGCCAGCAAGCTCCAGACCCGCCTCCCACTGTTCATCGGCGTCGTCCTGGCCCTCAGCTTCCTGCTTCTGATGGTCGTGTTCCGATCGCTGGTCGTACCCGCCAAGGCGGTTGTCATGAACCTGCTCTCCATCGGCGCCGCCTATGGGGTGCTGGTGGCGGTCTTCCAGTGGGGCTGGGGCAGGGGCCTGATCGGGGTCGGCAAGACCGGACCGATCGAGAGCTTCCTGCCCATGATGCTCTTCGCCATCCTGTTCGGGCTGTCCATGGACTACGAGGTGTTCCTCCTGAGCCGTATCCGGGAGGAGTACGACACCAACGGCAACGACAACCGTGAGGCGGTCGCCAACGGCCTGGCGGTCACGGCCCGGGTCATCACCGCCGCGGCCGCCATCATGGTCTGCGTCTTCTCCAGCTTCGTGTTCGGCGACCAGAGGATCATCAAGGAGTTCGGTCTCGGCCTGGCCGTCGCGGTGCTGGTCGACGCCACCATCGTCCGCATGATCCTCGTGCCGTCGGCGATGGAGCTGCTGGGCGACGCCAACTGGTGGTTCCCCCGGTGGCTGGCCTGGTTGCCCAAGGTCCACATCGACGGCAGCGCGCTCCCGGCCCTGCCTGGTGCCGCCGGCCCCGACCGGAGCACCCCGTCCGACCAGGACGAACGCCTGCCCGAGCCGGTCGGGTAGGGACGCCACGCGTAGAACCAGGTCAAGTTCAGCCAGGTTCAACCGATAGGACTACACGGCTCATGAGGATTCCCCGGCCGTCCACACCCTCGAGAGCGAGGTGGGACCCGAGGTCTACCGGCAGCTGCTCGTCGCCTTCCTGGCCCACCTGCCGCGCCAGGTGAGCGACCTCGTGGACGCCGCCGAGATCGGAGATGTCCCCAAGGGCCGGTACGTGGCCCACCAGCTCAAGGGCTCGGCCCTCAGCTTCGGTGCCGTCCAGCTGGACGGGCTCGCCGACCGGGTGTTGGGGATCAACCGGGACCAGCAGGACGAGCTCAGGTCGCTCGCCGACGACGTCCGTGCCGAGGCCGAACACCTCCAGGTCGTCCTCGGTCCGTTCGCCCGGGTCTGACCCGCCGCCACAGCCGTCACCCACAGCCGGCACCCGCAGCCGTCACCCGAACCCTCGAGCCGGCATTGGCCCGGCCGCCTCATTCGCCGACCCTGAACGTCTCGCCTTCCCGGGCCGGCGTGACCGGAAACGGTGCCGCCTCGGTCTCGATGAGCCGGCTGTAGAGCCAGTCGAGCATCTGGTCGTCGTGCCCCGGATCGTGATGAAACGGGACCAGGTGTCCGACCTCGGCCCTGCGGGCCAGCGTCACCGCCTGGGACATGGAGCTGTGCCCCCACCCGGCATGTTCGGGGTATTCAACGTCGTCGTACTGCGCGTCGTGGATGAGCAGGTCGACCCCGCTCGCCAGCGTGTGACCGGAGGTCCATTCCCGCCGGTCGGGGAAGTGGCGGACGCCGAGGGCCGGCTCGTGGTCGGGCAGATACGTCATGGAGCCCATGCCGTCGTCCAGTCGGTACCCGACGGTGGGGCCGGGATGGCAGACCAGCTCGGCGGTGACCGACAGCGCCGGCAGGTCGAACGTCCCGAGCGGGACGTCATGCAGCCGCAGCCGGCACGGCAGCTCGCGCAGCCGGACAGGAAACAACGGCGGCGACAGATATCGGCCCAGCCGGTCGCCGAGGGTCAGGATGGTCGAGCTCGGCCCCCACAGGTGGACCTCCAGGTCGGGTCGGAACAGCCCCGAGAAGAAGCCCAGCCCGATGATGTGATCCATGTGGAGATGGGTCAGCAGGATGTCGATGCGCCGCACCGCGGCCGGCAGGCATTCGCCGAGCGACCAGATCCCGGTCCCGGCGTCGAGGATGACCAGGGTCCGGTTGTCGGCCACCCCGACCTCGACGCACGCCGTGTTGCCGCCGGAAACGGCGGTGGTCGGACGCGGGGTCGGAATCGACCCTCTCGTGCCCCAGAGCTTCACTCTCACGAAGCCGGGACTTCCCAGAAGATGGCCAGCGAACCGAGATTCCTGTCCCCCTGGCCGACCAGTGGTATGGCGGTGACCGAGATCTGGCGGGCGATTCCGTCCAACCCGGTGATCCACAAGCTGCCGTGGGCCGGCCGGCGGTCGCGCACGGCGATGGTCAGCGGCAGGTTCTCGACCGGCATGGGTCGCCCGGACTCGTCGGCCGGAGCGAAGGCCGCGGCCCAGTCGCCGAGCGGCAGGTCGCCGGTCTCCTCGTACCGGCGGCCCAGGACGACCTCGGCCGGCTCGTTGAAGTAGATGAGTGTCCCGTCGAGGTCGACCAGGAAAATCGGCATGGCCAGATAGCTGGCCAGTTGGCGGGTCAGGATGAGCTCGATCTCCCGCTGGACCACCGCAGGCAACGTATGCGGCGGGCGCCGCCATGTCGAGCACGGGCGGGACGAAGTACGCTGATCTTCGGAACTGGCCGGCAGACGTCAAGAGAAGGTGCGGAATTTCATGACCACTGTTGTCACAATCGACGCCAACGCCCGGGTCGGGGACGGGACCTACGTCGCGTTCGACCAGGTCGTGGGACCCATGGCCATCGGCGCCGACGCCATGGTCATCGAGCCCATGGAAGGGCTGATGGGTGATGGCCGGATCTCCGAGATCGACCAGGCCGGCAAACGGGTGTTCGTCATCGTGGAGTGGGACACACTGCGCGTGCCCCCCCAGGATGACTCGCCCGACACCGGGGGCGGGGACTCGCCGTTCGAGTCCGGCAACGAGAAGTATGGCTGGAAGGCCATCGGGCCCGGCGGGTTCCGCTTCGATGGGCCCAAAGGTCAGCCGGCGCCCCGCAAGACCGGACCCATGGTCGGCGGGGCCCACGTCGCCGAGTCCTCCACGCCCAAGGTGACAGCGATCACGCCCGAGCCGCCCGCTGAGGAGTGATCCTCCATCAAACCGGTTTTTGGACCAACTGAAGAAGCCCGGCTCCAGGCGGCCGCCGAGGAGCGCACCCAGGCCGAGGAGTTGCGCATCCTCCGCAAGGTGCGGGGCCTGCTGGCGACCGCCGAGTCGAGCGACTACGAGGCCGAGGTCGAGGCCTTCGGGGCCAAGGCCCGCTCCATGATCGCCCAGTACGAGATCGAGCCCATGCTCCTCGACTTCCCCCGGGAGTCGCTCAAGGTGGCCGTCGTCCTGAGCGAGATGAAACGCGTCAAGGAATGGCTGGTCGCCTACGAGGACGAGCCCGAGACCTGGCCCACCAAGACGGTCGAGTGGGGGCAGCTGCTGGAGGAGTACGACTCCATCCTGGAGGTGGCGGCGGAAGTCATGGACATGCCGCTCAAGAAGCTCCCGTACGGTTGCGTCCGCCACTTCCGGCCCGAGGAACGGGCGAGGATCGAACGCACGATCCTCGAGCGGGTGGACCAGAAGAAGGACGAGCAGGTGCGGGAGGTCTTCTGGGCCACCCAGGGGGCGGGGGACGGGGAAAATGGCCGCGCCGGATAGCTGCCCGCGCCACCGGCCCTAGGCCGGCGCGCGGTCCGGCCCGGGCCGTTCACGTCCGGCTCCACACCCCGCTATCCCGACGCCGGGTCGGGGCGGTGACCGCATCGAGGAAGTCCTCACGCTCGAGAGCGAACAATCGGGTGTCGGTGACCGCCGTGACCGTCGCGGTGCGGGGCACGTCGTCGAGCAGCGCGATCTCACCGAACCAGTCGCCGGCGTCGAGCATGGCCCGGTCGACCACCTCCACCCGGCCCTCGTCGATCATGTAGAAGCGGTCGCCGACATCGCCCTGGCGGATTACGACCGACCCGGCCGGGACCTCGACCTCGATGAGGTCGAACGCCAGGCGCTCCATGGCCAGCGGAGGCTGGCCGGCGAACATCGGGACGCTGCGCAGCGCCCGTAGCTGGCGTTCCGGGACCTGGGCGTGCTCGTCGACCCGCCTCAGGGCGGCGGCCGAGAGCAGGGCCGCGGCCATGGCCGTCGCACCGGTGACGGCGACCGCCGGGTGGACTCCGATCAGATCGACCAGGCCAGTGGCC
This sequence comes from uncultured Actinomycetota bacterium, assembly GCA_963792645.1. Lineage (GTDB taxonomy): Bacteria > Actinomycetota > Acidimicrobiia > Acidimicrobiales > Palsa-688 > CAWBWS01. Next base: position 43,894 of record CAWBWS010000003.1, on the reverse strand, counting down.
ACCAGCCCGCCCAGGCCGACCATGGCCCACCACAGCCCTTCCACCACCCCGAGCACCCGGATCAGCATGCGGCGGCGTACCACCCGTTGCAGCAGGGTCAGGGCCGTCACGTCGACAATGGCGTTGCCGATCCCGAGCACCACCAGCAGGCCGGCAGCCAGCACGCCGTTGGACACCGCGGCGACGATGGTCAGGGCCGCGCCCGAGGCCAGTAGGGCCCAGGCCAGGGGTGGGGCCAGACGCCGCCGGCCGACCAGCCCCAGGGTGGCCACCGACCCGGCGACGCCACCCGCACCGACCGCGGCGTTGAGGTAGCCCACCCCGCCCGGGCCGAGGTGCACGGCCTCGAGGGCGATCACGACGGTCAGCACGCTCAGGGCGCCGACGAGGAAGATCTGGGCCAGGTACACCAGCACGATCAGTCGGGGCAGCCGGTCCTGGGCCAGGGCCCGGAAACCGCCCTGCAATTGGGCGCCGGCCCCGGGTCCGGTGGGCGAGGCCACCGGCGGGCGCACGGTCGGGCCGACGGTGAGCACCGCGAGGGCCGACCCGGCGACCAGGGCGGCGCCGATCAGCAGCACACTGGCCGTGCCCACGGTGGCGACGAGGACCCCGGCCCCGGCCGGGCCGAGCAGGGTCCCGACGTTCTCGATGCCTGTCGAGGCCACGTTGACGGCTGTGAGCTCCTCGGGCGTGCGGGCCAGGAGCGGGAGCAGGCCGGACTGCGCCGGCCAGTACACGGCGTAGACGACGGCGGCCACCGCGGCCAGCAGGTAGACGGCGGCCACCGGGCCGTTCGCCCAGATGTCCAGCCCGATGGCCGAAAAGAGGGCGGCGAGGGCGGCCAGTACGCTCTCCAGGACCCGGTCACTGCGGTAACGGTCGGCTACCGCCGCCAGTCCCGGGCCGAGCACGGCTGCCGGGAGCGAACGCACCACCGCCAGGATGCCGAGACCGGCCAGCCCGCTGGCCCGGAAGGCGTATACCGCCAGCGCCACGTTGAGGGCGGAGTCGGTCGTGATGCAACCGGCCCACGCCAACTCCACCCGGCGTAGCGCCGGATTGCGGCCGACGGCCAGCATGGCGGTGACCGCCTCGCCTGCCATCGGGAGATCATGGCAGAGGGCCCGAGAATGTTCGACGAGATCGTCGGCTGCGACCCGTCGTGACGCCTTCGCCTCTCGAGGGCTCACCGTCGACTCGATGGCCCGCCATTTGTCTGATATGTATCAAGGTCACTGAGTTACGAGGAGGGCGGACCGATCGACGAGACCGCGGACCAGGCCGATGAGGGGAGCTCAGGGCCGTTCGCCTACCTGCTCCAACTGGACCCCGGGTCGTCGCTCTCCCGGGAAGCCGCGGAAGCGGCCCGGGCCCTGGCGACCGCCCGGCTCGAGCGCGACGATCCTCGGCTGTTCAACGCCGAGCTCAAGCGGCAGGTCAACCGGATCTTCGACGGGGTGAACGTCTCGGCCGACCTGAAGCCGCTGATGGAGGAGCGGATGGCATGGGTCGCCAGCCTGCTGGCCGCCATGTCGGTCGTCACCGAGATGCTGGTTCACGGATCCACCGGCATCACCCGGGCGGTCGCCGACGCCACTCAGGAGGACCCCCAGGAGAAGGATGAGTTCCTGGCCCTGATGGCGACCCCGGAGAAGCTGATGGAGCTCACGTTCCAGCTGGCCGAAGAGGAAGGCTGGACGATCTAGCTGGGGTGCCCAATTACGACGCCGGCACCTCGGGTGTGAGGGCTACCCGCCTGGACCGGTTACGGCCGGCCGCCGTACGGCCGCAGATCGGGCCAGAAGATGGTCGAGTAGCTGACCACCGCGCCGGAGTGGGGGGCGTGGATCATGCTCCCGCCCCCGACGTAGATACCCACATGGCCGATGTCCGAGCCGAAGAACACCAGGTCGCCGGGCTGGAGGTCGGCGATGGCGACGTGGGCGGTGTTGGCGTATTGGCCGGCCGCCGAGTGGGGCAGTGAAACCCCGGCCGCGCCCCATGCCCGCATGGTGAGCCCGGAGCAGTCGAAGGAGCTGGGTCCCGCCCCGGCCCACAGGTAGGGCTTGCCCAGTTGCGCTTGGGCGTAGGCGACCGCGGCCGCCGCGCCACCACTGGCCTTGACCGGAGGCAGGGCCGACCCGGTCGTCGGGGTGGTCGGCCTGATCGTGGTCGGAGGCAGGATGCCGGAGACGATGGCGCCGGCTGACGGGGTGCCCGCCGACTGTGCCGGCGCCGATCGGGTGGGGGCCACCGCAGCGGTGGCTGCTTGCAGCCGCTGCTGTCGGGCCTGAGCCGCGTCGAACGCCGCCTTGGCCTGGGCCTGCTGCTGGGCCGCGATGGCAGCCTGCTGCTCGGCTACCAGGGTGGCCAGGTCACCCTGGACCTGGTTCAGGGTGGCGGTTGCCGCGTTGTTCGCCTGCTCGACCGCCTGCCTGCGACTGGCGACCTGGGAAACGGCCTGCTGGGAGTCGCGTTGGGCGGTGAGGAGAACGGCCTGCTGCTGGCGCAGCTCCTGCTCGGCTAGACGCATCCGGTCGAGGGCGTCGACCTGGTTGCTGGTCACCACATTGAAATAGCCCTTGGCCACCGCGATGTCCGCCGCGCCCTGGTACCCGGTCATGGTCGGATGCGAGACCAGCCCACCATGGACGTAGGCGGTCACCGCCTCGTGGTTGAGTGCCATACGGAACTGCTCGGCCTGGGCCTGGGCATTGGCGAACCGGACCCGGGCGTCGGCCAGCTGCTCCTCGACCTGGGTCTGGTGCAACTGCGCCCCGTTGAACTGCTCGGCCAGGATCTCCACCTGTCGAACCTGGGCGTTGATCTTCTCGGCCAGGGCCGTCGCCTGCGCCTTCTGGTCACTGACGGGGTCGGCGGACGCCGAGACCGGAGCGATCGAAGCCCCGACGATCGAGATGATTGCCGCGGCGGCGAGGCCACACCCAAGGACCCGCGCCCGTAGGTATGACACCTTTGAGCTTGGATACACGATCCACCAACGGTAGGCACGGGGCTCCTGAGAGTCAAGAGCCTGATGAGGTTCCTGTGATTTCTGTGAGTTCTGGGGTATTTGCCGGTTATTGCGCCACCAGTTCACCCAGCTACCAACTCCCCGTGTCGGCGACAGGCTAGCCGCCCGGACCTCCCCCGGTCACGCACCACGGTCATCCTGATTAGCGACTCGCTAAATGGCGACTCGCTAACTAGCGTAGTCGCTAGACTCTGGCCATGGCCGCCAACCCGTTCCATTACGGCACGCCGGTCGAGGGTGACCAGTTCACCGGCCGGGAGCAGGAGTTGGCCGCCCTGACCGGCCGCATGCGGGACGGTATCAATGTGGTGCTGCTCTCGCCTCGGCGGTACGGCAAGACGTCCCTGCTGCTCCGGGCCGAAGCCCAGCTGGCCCGGTCCCGGCCGCAGCCCGCCCTGGTCCGGGCCAACGTGCTCCGGGCCCGTGACCTGGCGACCCTGGCCGGTCAGCTGACGACCGCCGTCTACCGCGTAATCGGCGGTCGCTGGCACAAGAGCCGCCAAGCCGTCCCGGACTTCATAAAACGCATCAGGCTTCGACCGACGGTCACGATCAACGACCAGGGCCGCCCGGTGTTCGGATTCGAGTCCGGATTGGCCGGACCGGATGCTGACGGCGTACTGAGCGATCTCTTCGACCTGCTGGCCGAGGTCGCCGAGAGCCGGCCGGCGGTGCTCATCCTCGACGAATTCCAGGCGATTGTCGACCATGGCGCCCATCTGCCCAACCTGTTGAAATCCCTGGCCGACAACCATCCGGCGGTGTGCCTGGTGATGGCCGGCTCCAAGCGGCACCTGATGGAACGGCTGGTGAGCGGGGAGGGCGCGCCGCTCTACGGCATGGCCCAGAAGCTGGCCCTCGGGCCCATTCCCTCCGACGTCATGACCCGGTTCCTGTGCGCCCGGGCCGCGGCCGGTGGCCAGCTGATGACGGAGTCCACGGCCCGCGTGTGTGTGGCCCTGGCCGGCCCGGTCCCCAATGACATACAGCGGCTGGCCTACGAGGCGTTCGAGGTGGCCGACGGCATGGTCGACGACTTGGCCATCGCCGCGGGGCTCGAGCAGGCGGTGGCCCACGAGGCCGCGACCTACGCCGAGATCTTCGCCACCCGGTCGCCTGGCCAGCGGCGGGTGCTCGCCACCCTGGCCGACGGTGGCCGGGACCAGGTGTTCTCGTCGGCGTTCGCCCACTCGGTGAGCCTGGCGGGCAGCAATTCGGTCAAGAAGGCGATCGACTCCCTGGTGGCCGACGAACTGGTGGCCGAGCGCGACGGCCGGTGGCAGGTCACCGACCCGTTCTTCGCGGCCTGGCTGCGGCATGATCCCACTTGAGATGCCGCGTCTTCCTGCTCGACGGTACATACGAGCTGTTCCGCTACTACTTCGCGCCCGGTGTGCCGCACCATCGCACCGCCGACGGGGCGGAGGTGGCCGCCACCCGGGGCGTCCTGGGGTCGGTGCTCGGCATGCTGGAGGAAGGGGCGACCCACCTGGGCGTGGCCACCGACCATGTCATCGAGTCGTTCCGCAACCGGCTGTGGCCGGGCTACAAGTCGTCGTCGGGTATCGCGCCGGAGCTGCTCGGCCAGTTCGGCCTGCTCGAGGTGGCGCTGCGGGCCATGGGCGTCCCGGTGTGGGCCATGGTCGATCTGGAGGCTGACGACGCCCTGGCGTCGGCTGCGGCCGTGGCCGCCGACGACGATGCGGTCGATCAGGTGGTCATCTGCACGCCGGACAAGGACCTGGGCCAGTGCGTGCGGGACGGCCGGGTCGTCCAACTCGACCGTCGCAAGCGGGAGGTGAGGGACGAGGCCGGCGTCATCGCCAAGTTCGGTGTACCGCCCGCGTCGATTCCGGATTACCTGGCCCTCGTGGGCGATTCGGCCGATGGGTTCCCGGGTCTGGCCGGCTGGGGTGCCAAGACGGCTGCGGCCGTGCTGGCCCACTACGGCACCCTCGAGCAGATTCCCGATTCAGGCGCCGACTGGAAGGTATCGGTCCGCAACGGACCCGCCCTGGCCGCGGTTCTGGCCGCCGATCGCCCGCTGGCCATGCGGTTCAAGGACCTGGCCACGTTGCGAATCGACCGCACCCTGCTGGCCGATGTCGACGACCTCAGGTGGCGGGGGCCGACCGACGACTTCGCTCCGGTGTGCGAACGGATCGACGCCCCGCCCCTGGCTCGCCGGGCTGAGCGCATCGCCGAGACCCGATCGTCCGGATAGGGCTCCGCCGACTGTCTCCTTACCAGGAGGCGGCCGCTGGTTTTTGAGGCCAACCCGTAGCCGCCGCAGGCGGCGGAGGGGCGGCAGCGGGCGGCCGCCAGGCCGCCGAGCCTTCTCGGTCACCGAGTTCGGCTGGCGTGTCTGATCGGCCGGTTTGGCGCCGCCCAGCTGACTCATAGCCTGACTCATAGTCGCGCCAGCACGAGTCGGCGCGCCGAACCGCGAGCCGGCTGTCAGTTTGGCGCGCCACCTCGGGCGCTTTCTCCCTCTCACACCCCACCGTCACCAGGTCACGCCGGCGGCCCGTCCGGCCGGCCATCGCGGCCGCCGCCGGCGGCCCACGCGCTCGGCCCGGGGTAGGCGAGCGCTGCCGCCAGCCGGGCGTGGTACTCCTCCCGGCTCACGGCCACCGCGCCCAGGGACGCCAGATGGGGCGTGACCCACTGGATGTCCAGCAGCGATGCACCGCCCGCCACCAGCCGGTCGACCAGGCGAACCAGCGCCACCTTGGACGCGTCGGTCTCCAGATGGAACATCGACTCGCCGGCGAACAGGCCGCCGATAGAGATGCCGTACAGGCCGCCGACCAGCCGCCCGTCGGGCGACCAGGTCTCGACGCTGTGGGCCCAGCCCAGATGGTGCAGCCGGGTATAGGCCCGCACCACCTCCTTGTTGATCCAGGCACCGGGCCGCCGGCGGTCTCCGCACCACGCGATCACCTCCTCGAAGGCAGTGTCGACCCGCACGGAATACCGGGCGCACGACTTGCGCAGCGACCGGCTGACCCGCAGCCCGTCGAGGGGCAGGACGCCCCGCGGTGACGGCGACCACCAGGCCATCACGTTCCGCCGGGCCGGCATCGGGAACAGGCCGCCGCGGTACGCGGCCAGGATGGTCCCCGGCTCCAGGTCGGCGCCGACGCCGACGACCTCGCCGTCCCCCGCGGCCGCCGCGATCGCCGGCGCCCCCGAGGGGAAGGTCCACCGGCTCGGCGGCGGCTCGATCGGCTCGATCGGAGACACACCAGCAGTCTGCCAACCGGCGCTCCCACGCCTCCCTCACTAGCCTGACAACCGTGCCACAGCACCCGATGACCGAGCGCCTGGCGGACCTGGAGCGCCGCAAGGAGCAGGCGTTGCACGCCGGTGCCCCCCACGCCGTCGAGCGTCAGCACGCCAAAGGCAAGATGACGGCTCGGGAACGCATCGACTACCTGCTCGACGCCGGCACGTTCTCCGAGATCGACATGCTGGCCCGGACCCGGGCGCCAGGGGTGCCGGACGAGAATCGCCCGTACACCGACGGCGTGATCACCGGCTACGGCACCGTCGCCGGCCGGCGGGTATGCGTCTTCTCCCAGGACTTCACGGTCAACGGCGGCTCGCTGGGCGAGGTGTTCGGCGAGAAGGTCCACAAGGTCATGGACCTGGCCGCCTCCATCGGCGTGCCGATGATCGGCATCAACGACGGCGCCGGTGCCCGGGTGCAGGAGGGCGTGGTCGGTCTCGCCTACTACGGCGGCATCTTCCACCGCAACGTCCAGTCGTCGGGCGTGATCCCCCAGATCAGCGTGATCATGGGCTCCTGCGCCGGCGGGGCGGTGTACAGCCCGGCCATGACCGACTTCATCTTCATGGTGCGCGAGTCGAGTCAGATGTTCATCACCGGCCCGGACGTGGTGCGCACCGTCACCGGCGAGGACGTGACCTTGGAGGAGCTGGGCGGGGCCATGACCCACGCCACCAAGTCGGGGGTCGCCTCGTTCGTGGCGGCGGACGAAAAGGAATGCCTGGACGAGGTCCGCTACCTCCTCTCCTTCCTCCCTTCCAACAACCTGGAAGAACCGCCGTACCTGGAGACCGGCGACGACCCGGAGCGAGCCAGCCCGGAGCTGGCCGAGCTGATGCCGGCCAGCCCCAACCAGCCCTACGACATGAAGAAGGTCGTCGCCGCCGTCGTCGACAACGGCGAGTTCTTCGAGTACTTCCCCCACTGGGCGGCCAACCTGCTGTGCGGCTTTGCCCGGCTGGACGGCCACGTGGTCGGCATCGTGGCCAACCAGCCCCAGGTGCTGGCCGGGGTGCTCGATATCGACAGCTCGGAGAAGGGCGCCCGCTTCGTGCGCACCTGCGACGGCCTCAACATCCCCCTGGTGACCTTCGTGGACGTCCCGGGCTTCATGCCGGGCACCGACCAGGAGCACGGGGGCATCATCCGCCACGGGGCCAAGCTGCTGTACGCCTACTGCGAGGCGACCGTCCCCCGCATCCAGGTCATCACCCGCAAGGCGTACGGTGGCGCCTACGTGGTGATGAACTCGAAGTCCATCGGCGCCGACCTGGCCTTCGCCTGGCCCTCGGCCGAGCTGGCCGTCATGGGCCCCGAGGGGGCGGTCGAGATCCTGTACCGGCGGGAGATCGCCGAGGCGCCCGACCCCGCGGTACGGCGCCACGAGCTGGCTGAGGAGTACACCGAGCGCTACGCCAACCCCTACCTGGCCGCCGAGCGGGGCTACATCGACGACGTCATCAGCCCCGCCGACACCCGCAACGTGCTGTGCCGCAGCCTCGACCTGCTCCGTTCCAAGCATGAGGAGCTCCCGAAGCGCAAGCACGGCAACGTGCCCCTTTGACGGAGGACGAGTTGGCGGCCGTCGTCGCCGCCGTCGAGGTGGCCTGGCCGCGGCCGGTCGCGGCCCCGTCGCCGCCGGCGGACAGCGCCACCCGCTGGAGGTTCTCGGGGCGCTGGTGGGCTCGGCCGGTCGTAGGCCGGCGGCGCTGAAAGGGGGGAAAAGGGTGCCACTCGAGGTACAGACCGTCTCCGATGATTCGGCCGTGCTGTTCGACGGCCCGGTGCCGGTGCGCCTGGACGCCCTCAATCCCGATACGGAGTACACCGAGGGGGGTCTCACCTTCCGCACCCTGCCCCGGCCGCCGGGCGAGCGGCTGGCGACGATCACCACGGTCAACGACCTCCACTTCGGCGAGATCGTCTGTGGCGAGATCGAGGGCCTGCCCATCGGCCCGGTGCTGTACGCCGAGCCAGGCGACGATCCTTACCCCGAGGTCATGAACCGCGGCGCCATCGCCGAGATGAGCCGTCTCGCACCCGATGCCGTGATCGCCAAAGGCGACCTGACCACGGCCGGCACTGAATCTGAGTTCAAGGCCTTCGTCGACCGGTACCGCACGGCGTTCGGCAACCGACTGTTCTGGGTCCGGGGCAACCACGACGCCGAGATGCCGCCGGACCCGCCCCAGGCGGTGGGGTTGCCGGGCGTGATCCTGGCCATCATCGACACGGCCATCCGGGGCCTGGCGAGCGGCCGGGTGGGCTCCCTGCAGCTCGAGTGGCTCGACCAGATCGCGGCCGAGGCCGACCGCCCGGTGCTGGTCTTCGGCCACCATCAGTGCTGGAAGCCCGGGTCGAACGCCCGACCCGACAACTACTTCGGCATCCATCCCGACGACTCGGAGCGGCTGGTCGAGTTGGTGGCCCGGCGGCCGGCGCTGGTCGGGTACTTCGCCGGCCACACCCACCGCAACCGGGTCCGCCGGTTCGCCGCCACCGGCGACACGCCCTTCGTGGAGGTGGCGTGCGTCAAGGACTTCCCCGGCACGTGGGCCGAGTACCGGGTGTTCGAGGGCGGGATCCTCCAGGTCAACCACCGCATCGGCACCGCCGAGGCGCTGGCGTGGAGCGAGCGGTGCCGGGCCATGCTCAGCGGCTTCTACCCGCAGTACGCCCTCGGCCGGCTGGAGGACCGCTGCTTCCCCATCTGGCCCCGTTCCTGACAGTTATCCACCGCTGTGGATAAGGTTGTGGACGCTTGGGGGAAAAGCCTGGGGAATATTCCCACGGGGTACCGTGCCCAAACATGGAAATCTCCCCGAACCAGGAATTATTGGTGCAGGCGGTGACCGTACTGGCCGAGGCGCCGGGTGCCATACAGCAGCGGTTGAACCGGGCGTTCATGGAGGCCTTGAGTCACGTGGTGGTCGACGACCTGCCCCCCGAGCTCGGGGCCCGGATGGCGGCGGTGACCACCCGGATGGGAGCCACACCGATCACCCGGGTGATGATGACCGACGACGAGGCGCGGGCGCTGGCGAAGGAGATCGTCGCCCTGGCCTTCGAGGCTTTCGCCCCTTGACCCGGTTCGTGAGTTCGCCCTCGGTGAGGGCTTCGCCGCCCCTGTCCTCGAGGGTCGACTCGACGTGGAGGAGCAGGTCCTGGTCGGGCAAGGCCTTGAGCTCCTCGACCTGGGCGGGTTGGCGGCCCCGGTTGGGTTGCCTACCAGTCACGGCGGCGACGCCCTGAGGCAAGCACCAGCAGGCTGCCGAGCAGCAGGGCCAGCACCGCCGCCAGCAGCATCGGCGTGGTGTTCGAGCCGGTGCGGGCGAGGCTGGTGGCGGTGTTGGCGCCGGCCGCGGTACCGGCGCTGAGACCGGCCGCTTCGGTGTTGGCGGCGCCGGAGATGGCGGCGCCGGAGTTGGCGGCGACCGCAGAGGGTGCCACCGGCCGTTGCCGTACCGTACCCCGATCCGGCCAGACTGGTCCGGGCAGCCACGAGGGCCACAGAGCCGCCGGCCGCCGGTCCCGAGCTGCCACCAGCGCTGCCGCTCGGGGTGCCGCTGCCGCTGCCGCTCGGAGAGCCTCCGCCGGTTCCGGGGGGTGGGGTGCTGCCGCCGCCGGCACCGGGGATTGGGGTGCCGCCCCCGCCACCGCTACCGGGTGGGGTGCCGCCGCCGCCACCGGGGGGTGGGGTGCCACCGCCGCCACCGGGGGGTGGGGTGCCACCGCCGCCACCGGGTGGTGGGTGCCACCGCCGCCACCGGGTGGTGGGGTGCCACCGCCGCCACCGGGTGGGGTCACGACCGGTGTGGAGATGTAGTTGTTGGTGATCGTGGTCGAGCAGATCACCGTGCTGCCGCCGCCGTTGGCCGAGCCGTTGCACTGATTGATCGTGACGGGCACGGCGGTCACCTGGCCGGTGACGCTGCACATGACCCGCATGGTGCCCCCGCCGCCGTTGGCCGAGCCGTTGCACTGGTCGACGGTCGCACCCGTCGTGTCGCCCGGCGCACACAGCGTGGTCGGCTCGGTACCCCCGCCGGTGCCTGAACCAATGCACTGCTTGATGGTGACGCCCGTTAGCGGTGTGCCGACCGGGACGTTGTTGATGATGTGGACGTTGCACCTCACGTTGCTCCCGTAGGAGAGAATCCCGTTGCACTGATTGACGCCCGAGACGAGTTGGCTGGAACCGGTGACGGTGGTCTTACAGGCGGGCTCGAGCGGAATCACACCCGCAGGCGTCAGGCACGACCTGGTGGTGACGGTCGAACTGGTGGCCCCCGTCGGGGAGACGTTGTTCACGATGGTGACGTCGCAGGTCGCCCGTAGGTTGTAGTTCACAGCCGGTGGCGCGGGGTAGGGCGGGTTGCACTGGCTGACGACGTTCGGCGTGGTGGGTGCGGAGGCGATCAGCTTGGGAGCGGCGGCCAACGGGGTCATCGGCGCGGTGGTTGTCGGCGCGGCAAGCGAGGTCGGGGCTGGCGTGGCCACGGCCGCCACGACGGTGTGCCCGAGGGCGGCCTTGGTGGCGACGACCGCCTGGCGGATGGCCGCCTTGGCCTGGCTGACGGCCAAGGCGCGGCTGGGCATCGCCGGGGTCAGGGGGACAGTGGCGATGGCCGGCGCCACCACGACCACGACCGGGGTCAGCGCGGTCGCGCCGGGTACCGGCAGCACGGCGACGGACGCTGGGGGCGCCGGCACAGTCGTCACCGCAGGCAGAGCGGTGCCCACGTGAGGTCGCCGGGAGGCCGCGGCGGGCGCGCCGGGCGATGCGCTTTCAGCCAGGGCGGTGCCGCTCGAAGCGGCCCATGACAGGACCAGGAACCCGGCCACCAGGAATAGCCCCGCCAGCACGGTGCGCCTGCCTGACGTCCACTGGGGCCTCATGGCAGATGGGGAGGTGTTGATGAGATCGGCGGTAGCCATAGGTGCTCCTTGGTTGGCGCCAGCGTGCCTGGAAGGGGGTCACGGGACCGTGACCTGCCTGTGACCGCCGGCGAACGAGAGGCATTCGCGATGCCTCCCAGCCCGGGAAACCGCAGGTCGGAGGATGCGCGATTCTGTACCTATCACACGCGAATAGTCTGGGCTGGTGGCGGCCACCGGCGGATCGGAGAGCCCCAACGTGCTCGGCGTCCTGGGAGGCTTCCTCTTCTCGGTCGAAGGCGCGGCCCTGCTCGGGATCTCGGGCGGCTCGAAGCGGCTGCTGGCCTTCCTGGCGGTCAAAGAACGGGTCGTGACCCGCGGTCAGGTGGCCGGCACGCTGTGGCCGGAATCGTCCACCGAGCACGCGGGCGCCAGCCTGCGCTCGGCGGTCTCGCGCCTGGACGGTCTAACCCGTGGCGCCGTCAAGGTCACCGCCCACGACATGGGCCTCCGTGAAGGACTGATCGTCGACGTCCACAACGCCAAGGCCCTGGCCCGCCGCCTGATCGACGGCAACGCACCTCAGTCGGATCTCGACATCTCCGCGCCGGCGGTCTCCGCACTCTCGGATGACCTGCTGCCGGGCTGGTACGACGAATGGGCGGTGATCGCAGCCGAGGACTGGCACCAACTGCGGCTGCACGCCCTCGAAGCGGTGGCCGCCCGGCTGACCGCCGCCGACCGGCTGGCCGAGGCGGCGGTGGCCGCCCTGGCTGCAGTCCGGGCTGAGCCCTTGCGGGAGAGCTCGCGGGCGGCGCTGATCCGGGTCCACATGGCTCAGGGAAACCAGTCCGATGCGCTCGGAGAGTTCGAGCGCTATCGGGTCCTGCTCCGCGCTGAGCTCGGGATCGAGCCGACGACGAGACTCAGCCAAATACTCGCCAGCCTCCGCCCGCGGTAACGCTCCGGTGACGAGCGGTCGATACCGTCCCCGCCGTGGGACCTTCACCGACCGGACTGCTGATCATCCGGGTGTGGATCGAAAGTGGCTCATCCGAGCCGCTCCGGGCCCATCTCCGTTGTTGCACCGACATTGCGGCCGGCTTCGAGCGTGAGCTGACCCTGGTTCACGCCGACGGTGTCTCGGCCGCCGTCAACGCCTGGCTGTCCGACTACCTGGTCACCGCCCACCCCGACCTTCCGGCATGAGCCGCAGGTCCAGCGGGCGGCGCGCCGACTCCGCTCTGAGGCTGTCACGAACCGGCTCCTGAGAGTCCCGGCCGCGCAAGAGAACCCTCATGTGGAGGCACCGATCTGCCGACTCGATGTCGTAAGGGTGTTGCTGTCCCAGGCGCCCACACGGGGCCCCGAGGGAACATGCTCACACGAGGCATCAAGCGCAGCACCCACTCCTTGTCCGCCGCGACCCGCAAGCACCGCCGCCGCATCCGCGGCCTGTCCCTCACCTTCCTCGCCGTCCTGATCTCCGTCTCGCTGGGATCGGCATGGATGGTGCAGCGGCTGGTCCACCACCAGGAGCAGGGGCTGCTGAAGGAGCGGACGGCCGAGCTCTCACCAACCGCCCGCACGGCCGGCCACAGTCTCCGGCGGGTGGGCTCCAGCGACCCTTGGCCGCCGGCGACAGCCACTGGCTGCTGGCCGTCAGCGCCAAGCAGCCCCTGGTCGGACCGCTGCTGCAACGCTCGCCGCTGGGCATCCTGATCCTGGGCCTGCTGGCGTCGCTGGCCCTGTTGGCGGCACTCGATGCCATGGCCCGCCGGCGTGACTACGCCCTCAACCTGGTGGACGCACGAACCGCCGAGCTCGAGGACTCCCTCGCCTCGCTCAAGACGGCCCAGCAGCAGGCGGAGACGCCTCCCGGCTGAAGTCGCTGTTCCTCGCCAACATGAGCCATGAGATCCGCACGCCGCTCAACGGGGTGACCGGAATGGCCGGCCTGCTGCTGGACACCAAGCTCGACGCCGAGCAGCGCGACTTCGCGCTGACGGCTCGCATGTCGGGCGAGCAGCTGCTCGAGATCGTCAACGACATCCTGGATTTCTCCAAGATCGAGGCCGGACGCATGGACCTGGAGATCTCCGAGTTCGCACTGCGCGACGTCGTGGACAGTGTCGCCGACCTGCTCAACCCGGTCGCCCAGCGGAAGGGCCTCGAGGTGGTGGCGATGACCGGCCCGGAGGTGCCGGCGGTGGTCTCGGGGGACCTGGGCCGCATCCGGCAGGTGCTCACCAACCTGGTGAGCAATGCCATCAAGTTCACCGAGACCGGGCAGATCGGGTTGACGGTTTCGGGCGTCCCCGGGTTCGGCCGACCTGGTTCGCTTCGAAGTCTCCGACACGGGCGCCGGCATCGCCGGCTCCGACCAGCAGCGGCTCTTCGAGTCGTTCGCCCAGGCGGATCCGTCGACCACCCAGCGCTACGGCGGGAGCGGCCTGGGGCTGGCCATCTCCGAGCGCCTGGTCGAGCTCATGCAGGGATCCATCGGGCTCGAGAGCGCCGTCGGCGTGGGGAGTCGGTTCTGGTTCGCCATTCCCCTGCCCAGCCATGGGGAGGCGGCCCGGTCGGCTGCATAGTCGGAGGCCCGCCGCGTGGCGACCAAGCCGCCGCCACCGAGGTCGGGCGCCAAGCTCCTGGTCGCCGAGGACAACACGGTGAATCAGAAGGTGGCCGCCGCTCTGCTGAAGCAGCTGGGCTATCAGGTCGATGTGGTCGCCAACGGCACCGAGGCGGTCGAAGCGGTCGCTCGCGTTCCGTATGACGCCATCCTGATGGACTGCCAGATGCCGGAGATGAACGGCTACGAGGCGACGGCGGAGATCCGGCGTCTGGAGAGCCCGGGCCGGCACGTGCCGATCATCGCCCTCACCGCGTCGGCCATGAAAGGCGACGAGGAACGGTGTCTCGAGGCGGGGATGGACGCCTACGTCACCAAGCCCATCACCGTCGACGCCCTCGGCGGGGTGCTGGCCGGCTTGCTCGCCGGTCCGGCCACCGGCGGGGTGCTCGACAGGAAGATGCTGGACAGTCTCCGGATGATGGGGGGCGACACCTCCGCGTTTCTCGAGGAGCCGGCCGACATGTTCATCGACGCCGTGCCGGCGGACATCGCCGCCCTGAACGACGCCATCGCCAATGCCGAACTCCCGGCGGCCGCCATGGTCGCCCATTCGCTCAAGGGCAGCTGCGCCGCGGTCGGGGCCACGAGGATGGGTGGCCTGGCCCTGGAGGCGGCCCCCATCGAGCACCGGTTCGACCGGGCGATCGACGCCGTGGCCCTCATCGCGCCGGCGTTCGAGGAGGTTCGAGCCGCCCTGCGCGTGGCCGAAGGCGATGAGGCCCTGGCGGCCAGGAACCCGTCGGGCGTCAGGTAGTCGGTCGGGGGGTCGGCGCCTTTCGGCGCCCGGGGTGTCGGTGCCCTGCGCTCACGCCACCAGCACCACTAGGGCCAGCCCGGCCAGCGCCGCGTTCCTGGCCAGGGTGACCCAGCTGACCGGCCCGGCGTGGATCTGGCCGAAACAGTGGCAGTCGGGCTGGCGACCTCTCCCGAGGCTGGCCGCCACCGCGACGATGAACACCGTGAGCAGCGCCAGGGCCCCCGAAGCGCCGGCGGCGGCGGTGGCGGAGGCAAGGAGGGCGGCGGCCACCAGTAGTTCGGCCACCGGGAGCACCGCGGCCGCGGCCGGCGTCAACGATGGCGGGAGACCGAATTCGCCCAGCGCCAGGCGCGTGGCGGGCTGGTCCATCAGCTTGGAGAGGCCGCTGACCACGAACACCGCCACCAAAATGAGCCGGGCGGCCAGTATCACGGTTGCATGTTACGGATCGCGGCCGCCCTCACCGGCCTCCTGCTGGCCTCCTCGGGCTGCAGCCGCGCCGCGCATCCGGCGACAACGGGTGCGACGACCGCCACGACTGCGCCACCGACTTGCGGCGCGGTGTCTTTCCATCCCGCGGCCTACCGGCACGTGATCTGGATCTGGATGGAGAACCACGTCTATGGCGACGTGATCGGCAGTCCTGACGCACCGTACGAAACCGGTCTCGCCGCCGCCTGCGGGTCGGCGACCCGCTGGTCGACCGTCGGCTCTCCGTCGCTGCCGAACTACATCGCCGCCACTTCGGGCGCCACCCAGGGCATCACCGACGACCAGGATCCGGCCGCCCACCCGCTCGGTGCGGACAACCTGTTCCGGCAGGTCCGGGCGGCCAGGGGCGGCGCCGTCAGCTATCTCGAGTCCATGCCTTCGGCGTGCCAGTTGGACGGCAGCGGCGGGTACGCCGTCAAGCACAACCCGGCGGCGTACTACGTCGGCGGGGGCGACCGGGCGGCCTGTCGCACCGACGACGTGCCGTTGGGCACGCCCCAGGCCGGGGCGCTGCACGACGCTGTGGCCACCGATCACCTTCCTACCTTCTCGTTCGTCACGCCGGACCTGTGCCATGACACCCACGACTGTGGCGTGTCGGCCGGCGACACGTGGCTCTCGGGCTGGGTGAGCCAGCTGGTGACCAGCGCCGCCTACCGGTCGGGCGGAATGGCCATCTTCGTGGTGTGGGACGAGTCCACCCCGGTGCCCAACATCGTCATTTCGCCGTCCACCCGGCCGGGGACGCAAATGTCCGAGCCGGTCGATCACTACGCCCTGCTGCGCACGACCGAGGAGCTGCTCGGTGTCCCCCTCCTCGGGGCGGCCACGACCGCGGCCAGCCTCCGGAGGGCGTTCAATCTCTGAACACCGACTACGCGATCCGCTCGGTACCCGGCTTTGTATGTGCATGGAACCCGACCCACCGCTCGACTACATGCTCGACCAGCCACCCGGACCCCCGGCGGGTCGCCAGGAGCTCCAGGCGATCGTGGCCCGCAGCAGCCGGCGCCGGGCCAGGATCACCGCCACCGGGATGGCGGCCACCCTGGTCATCGGCGGGGTGGTGGGCTGGGTGGTCCGACCGGGACGTTCGGCCGGCGGTACTCCGGTGGCCACCGCCGGGGCGGACACCAGCACGACCGTGGCGACTCCGTCGGCGCTGGGCGCGGGAGGAGGGGTGGTAACCGGAGGCGCGGGGGTGGCCGGCGGCCCGGTGGCGTCTCCCCCGTTCACCTTCACCAAGAAGTTCGTCCGGACCACCGGCGACGGGGTGACCATCCGGGCCTACCAGCAGGGCACCACGGCCCCGGCGGGCGTGAATGCCTGCGCTTTCGCGCCCGGGCTCATGGCCGAGGTGTCCACCGCTGATGTCGCGGGCGCGGTCGGCGGCGGCTTCTCGGCCGCCACCACGGCGGCCCCGTTCGTCTCCGTGTCGGCCAACGCCATCGGGGTGATCGAGGCGGCCCCGGTGGGAGTGGTCACCGTCAGGACCGATGCGTCGGTGGCCCAGGTCCGGGTCACCTTCGCCGACGGCAAGACCGATCAGATGCCGCCCGTCGACGGCTGGTCGGTCCTGGCCCATCTGCTGCCGGCGGCGCCGGCCGGTCAGGCGACCCTCCCCACCGGTACCGTCCAGGCACTCGACGCCTCGGGCCGGGTGATGGCCAGCACCGCGCTCACCTCGCCGCTGCCGAAGCAGGTCGTGCCGCCGGTTCCCGCTCCCGCTGTCCCGCCGCCGGCCGTCGGCCGGCCGGTGAAGACGGTTCCCGGGAAGATCGGCCAGGCGTTCAAGGCGTGCCCGGCGCCGTTGATCATCCCGCCCCCCGGGATCCCGGCGCCCAAGAAGACCACCATCCCGGCAGGAACGGCGTCGACAGCCGTCTGTGGCTGCTGAATCGACGGCGCTGTTGGCGCCGGTCGCCGGCGCGGCGCACACTGGCACCCTGCTCCCGATCGAGGGCGACGACTTCGTCGAGTGCTACCGCGTCCACTACCCACGCCTGGTGCGGGCGCTGGAGCTGGCCGGCGCCCCCCGCCCGGTGGCCGAGGACACGGCCCAGGAGGCCTTCGCCCGCGTGCTGGCCCACTGGCGGCGGGTGAGCAAGGGCAGCAGCCCGGCCGGCTACGCCTACCGGACCGGTTTCCGCCTGTTGTACCGCCGCGGCCAGGGCCCCGGCCAAGCCGCCCCCGATCCGGAACAGGCGGCACCGGGGCCGGAAGGACTCATCACCACCCGGCTGGCCGTCGCCGCCGCACTGGCCGCCATGCCGCCCCGCCGGCGGGTCTGCGCCGTGCTGTACCTGGTCGTCGGGCTGCCCACCTCCGAGGTGGCGGCCGCCCTGGGCATGGCCGCGGGCACGGTCCGCAAGCACGTCGAGGAGGCCCGGGTCGACCTACGGCGAGCGACCGCAAATCATTACTAGAAACCGTTTGCTAGTTTATTATTTCGGGAAGCGCGGTACAAAGTGCACAGATGCACTCAACCGACGCACAAGGAGCCCCACTGATGTCAGACGAGATCACCACGACCGAGACCCAGTCCGACGCCCCCCAGCAGGTCGATCCCAACGCCGACCTCATGAAGGCCCGTCCGGGCGGAACGACCCAGGTGGCGGGCAAGAACCCCGGCACCGGCTACCGGGACGAGAAGACAGAGTCCACGTTCGAGGGTCCCGGTTCCGAGGGCGGCTACGAAGACGGCCCGGCCACCGCCGACCTCCCGCCGGCCTGAATCCGTTGGGTCCGACGGCGACCGGCAAAGTTGCCGGTCGCCGTCACCTGCGCCCCGGCCCGGTTGGCGGCGGCGGCTGCTACCAGGTCGGCCACCTCGGCCATGATCCTGGTCAGCTCGAAGTCCTTCGGGGTGTAGACGGCGGCCACGCCGGCCGCCAGCAGGGGAGCGACGTCGGTGGACGGGATGATCCCGCCCACCACCACCGGGACCGAGACACCGGCCGCGTGGAGCTCGGCGATCACCGCCGGGACCAGCGACAGGTGCGACCCGGACAGGATGGAGATGCCGACCACGTCGACGTCCTCGTCCCGGGCGGCCGCCGCGATCTGGGCCGGCGTGGTCCGGATGCCCTGGTAGACGACCTCGAAGCCGGCATCCCGGGCGGCCACCGCGATCTGCTCGGCCCCGTTGGAGTGCCCGTCGAGCCCCGGTTTGGCCACCAGCATCCGCGGCGGGGCCCCCATCGCCGCCACCCGGGCCCGGACCGCGGCCAGGCCGGCATCCGCCCCCCGGAACCCGACCGCGCCCGACACGCCGGTCGGGGCCCGGTACTCGCCGAAGACGTCCCGCAGCGCCCCGGCCCACTCGCCGGTGGTCCCTCCGGCCCGGGCGAAGGCGATGGTCGCCGGCATGATGTTCTCCCCCGACGACGCCGCCCCCAGCAACGCGTCCCGAGCTGCGCCCACCTCGGCCTCCGACCGAGACGCCCGCCATTTTCCCACCTCTTCCACGAGCGAGGCCTCGAGGGCGGGATCGACCCGCAGGATCGACTCCTCGCCTCCGAGCGGGGAGGGGGCGGTGGTGGTGTACACGTTCACTCCGACCACCGGCAGCTGGCCCGACTCGATGCGCCGGGTGCGGTCCACCTCGCTGCGGACCAGCCGGGCCTTGACCTCGGCGATGCCCGCCTCCGAGAACACCCCGCCCAGCTCCAGCACCTGGTCGAGCTCGGTGGTGGCCGCCTCCATGAGCTCCGCGGTCCGGGATTCGATGACCTTGGAGCCCTCGAAGATGTCGCCGTACTCCAACAGGTCGGTCTCGTAGGCCAGGACCTGCTGGATGCGCAGCGACCACTGCTGGTCCCAGGGGCGGGGCAGGCCCAGGGCCTCGTTCCATGCCGGGAGCTGGATGGCCCGGGCCCGGGCGCCGGCTGAGAGGGTGACGCCCAGGGTCTCGAGCACGATGCGCTGGACATTGTTCTCCGGCTGCGACTCGGTGAGGCCGAGCGAGTTGACCTGCACGCCGTAGCGGAACCGCCGCAGTCTGGGGTCGTCGACCCCGTAGCGGTCGAGACAGATGCGGTCCCACAGCCGGGTGAAGGCCCGCATCTTGCAGGTCTCGGTGATGAAGCGGATGCCGGCGTTGACGAAGAAGCTCATCCGGCCCACCACCGCCGGGAAGTCGGCCGCCTCGACCTGGCCCGACGCCCGGACCGCGTCCAGGACCCCGATAGCCGTGGCCAGGGCGTACGCCAGCTCCTGGACCGGGGTGGCCCCGGCCTCCTGCAGGTGGTAGCTGCAGACGTTGATCGGGTTCCACTGCGGGGCGTGGCGGGCCGTCCAGGCGATGGTGTCGACGGTGAGCCGGCGGCTGGGCTCGGGCGGGAAGATGTAGGTGCCCCGGGACAGGTACTCCTTGACGATGTCGTTCTGGGTGGTCCCGGTGAGCCGGGCCACGTCGGCGCCGGTGTCGGCGGCATGGGCCACGTAGAGTCCCAGGAGCCAGGCGGCGGTGGCGTTGATGGTCATCGACGTGTTCATGGCGTCGAGCGGGATCCCGGCCATCAGCTCGGCCATGTGCCCCAGGTGGGCGACCGGGACGCCGACCTTGCCCACCTCGCCCGCCGCTTCGGGCGCATCGGGGTCGTAACCCGTCTGGGTCGGCAGGTCGAAGGCGATCGACAGCCCGGTCTGACCCTGGGCCAGGTTGTTGCGGTACAGCTGGTTGGACGCGGCGGCGGTCGAATGACCGGAGTAGGTCCGCATCATCCAGGGGCGGTCGGTCATGACTCCATTCTCCCGCCAGAACCGCGGCTCAGCACTGCACGGCCACGTAGTGGTGGGCAGTGGAGGTGGTGACGCCCGCGGTGTCGGTGGCCGACACCCACCATTCGACACCCGCCGGGTTGGCCGGGGCGGCGGGGAAGGGCCCGAGCGTGCCGGTGGCGAGCGGCCCGCTCAGGGTCATCCTGGTGTCGGTGTTCGGCGGCGGCTGCCAGTGCAGCCGGACGCCGGTCGGTACCAGTGCGATGGGCGAAACGACCTGGGCGGAGACGGTCGCCTGGGTGGGGCGGCCGGCCGCCGTGGCCGGGCAGAAGATGGCGTCCGGCGCCGCCTGCTCCCCGGTGATGGAGGCGCCAGGGTCGTTCTCGGCCGTCACCGCCACGATGGCGGCGCCGGCGCCGCTGCTGATGGAGATGGTCGTCGACAGCGGCCCGACCGGGAGGTTGGCCCGGTTGAGGGTCACGGTCAGGGTGGTGTTGGCCGTCGGTTGGACGGTGCCGCTGGGCGGGGCGATGGTCACCGCGGCATTCGGCGCGGTGGCCGTGAAGGTGAGCGGGCCGGCGCCGTCGTTGCCCACGACCAGCGACTGGGTGGTCCCGGTGAGGCCGAAGTCGAGACCTTTGGCGCCGACGACGAAATGGCCGGGCGGAACCGTCGTGGGCGCCGGCGGCCGGGTCGTGGTGGGCGCCGGGGTGGTGGGCGGTGTGGTGGGGGCGGGGGAGGCGGTGGTGGCGACGGTGATGGCGACCTGTTTGCCCCCTCCACCCCGGGTGGCGGCGAACGCCACGATGCCACCCAGCAGGATGATCAGACCGGCCAGGGCGCCGAGCAGCACCCCCCGCCGGTCCCGGTCGCGGGGGTCGGCCGGGGGCGGGAGAACGAAGGCCTCGGTCACCGGTGGCCCGGCGCCGGCGCCGGCCCGGCGGAAGGGGTTGACCCGGGTGTAGGTGGCCGCCGCCCGCTGCCGCCCCGTGGCGGCCACTGCCGGCACCGGCCCGGTCCCCGGCGGATCGATCTGCCGGTCCCCGCCCTGATAGGGGAAGCCGTCGGCGTCGAAGATCCACCCCTCGGCGGCGGCCCCGTCCCCGCCGCCCTCGCCGACGGTGGGCCCCGCGTCGGTGGGGCCGAGCACCAGGCGGCGCAGCCGGGCCGGCGCCGGCACCTGGGGCACGGCGGCCAGCAGTTCGAGGGGGTTGAGCACCAGCCGGCGCCGGCTGTTGCACGTCTCGCAGTCGTCGACGTGGCTGGTGATCCTGGCCCGCATCTCAGGGGTGAGGACGCCGTCCCAGCCGGCCAGCAGCTCGGCCAGCCGGGGGCAGTCCCGCCGGTCGCTGCGGGCGACCAGCAGGGCGCCTACCGACCGCTCGACCTGGGCCAGCAGCCGGTCGAGCGTGGTGTCGATCTGGGCCAGGCCGGCACCGATCACATCGGCCAGGTCCCGACCCTC
Source organism: uncultured Actinomycetota bacterium (assembly GCA_963792645.1). Taxonomy (GTDB): domain Bacteria; phylum Actinomycetota; class Acidimicrobiia; order Acidimicrobiales; family Palsa-688; genus CAWBWS01. The sequence goes on along the minus strand of CAWBWS010000003.1, from coordinate 22,613 downwards.
GTAACCCTGCCGGACGTGCAGGTCGAGCGTGGCCCGGTCGCGGGGCGCCAGCGTGCTGGTGGCCTGCCACACGAACCGGGCCGAATCGTCCCCTGCCGCGTCCGGCGCCGGAGAGGACACCCGGGTCACGGCCAGGGGGCCGGTCGGCGCCTCGGTCGCCGAGAACGCCGGACGGTCGGGCCGGGGGGCGGCAGCCGGCACCACCTCGGTGATGTCGTCGGGGGTATGGGGGCCCTCGAGCTCGACGGCCCGCTTGACTGCCGCGTAGTGGGCGATGGCGTACAGCCACGCCCCGAGCCGGTCGGGATCGCGGAGCTGCCCCAGCCGTTCGAAGGCCACCTGGAACGTCTGCTGGACCACCCGGCCGGCCTCGCCCCGGTCCCGGAGGACGGCGTGAACAAAATCGTGGACGCGATCGACGTAGCGGTCGTAGATGTTGGCCCGGGCGTCCCGGTCGCCACTCAGGGTGGCGGCAACCAGCTCGGAGTCGTCCATACCGCCCCGGATGGTACGACCGAAGGGCGGCGTCGCGACATCGACACCCGGATTCGGTTAACCCGGCATTAACTCGACCGCAAGTTCGGGGCGCCGATCCCGTTACCCCGAGTGTGCCTCCCAAGGGATCATCCGGCAGCCCGCTCCTCCCTCTGACCGCCGCCGTTAAGCCCATGAACCGCGAATCGGACGCTTCGCGCTGGTCGGTCATCGACGATTCGTCGCTGCACGGCTGGGTCGACGCCGAGCAGCGTGCCGCGGCCCGCTGGCAGGAGCAGGTGCCCGAGGCCAGGGCCGCGTGGGTCGCGGCAGCTGGTGCTGTCGGAGCGGGACCTGGAGGTGCTCCGGCTGCTGGCCGGCGGCGAGAGCACGGCGGAGATCGCCCGGGAGCTGGCCTACTCCGAGAGCATGATCAAGCACGTCATCCACGGTGTGGTGGGCCGCATCGGAGCCCGCAACCGGGCCCACGCGGTGGCCATCGCCATCCGCGCCGGCGTCATCTAGCCCGAGCGAGGGTACTCGTAGAAGCCGCGGCGTGCCTTGCGGCCCAACCGGCCGGCGGCGACCAGGCGCCGGAGGAGCGGGGCCGGTGTGTAGTTGGCGTCGCCGAACTCCCGGTGCAGGGTCTCCAGGATGGCCAGGCTGGTGTCCAGGCCGACCAGGTCGAGCAGGGCCAGCGGCCCCATCGGGAACCCGCACCCGCCCTTCATGGCCGCGTCGATGTCCTCCTTGGTGGCCACGCCCGAGTCCAGGAGCCGCACCGCGTTGTTCAGATAGGGGAAAAGGAGGGCGTTGACGATGAAGCCCGCCTGGTCCCTCACCTCGACCGGCTGCTTGCCGCACGCCTCGGCGAAGGCCCGACAGGCGGCGATGGTCTCGTCGCTGGCGGTGAGGGGCCGGACGATCTCCACCACCGCCATGACCGGGGCCGGGTTGAAGAAGTGGATGCCGCACACCCGGTCGAGGCGGGTGGTGTTGGCCGCCAGCTCGGTGATCGACAGGGTCGACGTGTTGGACGCCATGATGGCCTCGGGCTGGCAGATCTGGTCGAGCTCGGCGAACAGCAGCTTCTTGGCCATCAGGTCCTCGACGATCGACTCGATCACCAGGTCGCAGCCGGCGACGGCGTCGAGGTCGGAGGTGGCGGTGATGCGGGAGAGGATCTCGGTCCGTTCCTGATCGGTGAGCTTGGCCTGCTCGACCCGACGGGCGAGGGACCGCTCCAGCCCGGCCACCATGGCCGCGGCCGATTCCGGCCGGCGCGACCGCAGGATCACCTCGTGGCCGCCGGCCGCGGCACATTCGGCGATCCCGGCACCCATGATCCCCGATCCGACGATTCCCACCCGCTTCACGGCCATCGCCCTCATATTACCGTCCGGTAACGGCTCCCACCGAAGCAAGTGTGACCGACGCTTGGTGGGACCAGGTTCGGTACCAAGTATCCTGGATGGTGTGGAAGCGGTCCAGCAGTTCCTGGTCTCGGCATCCGGACAAATGTCCCTGCCGGCCGCGGTGCGCCGGCGCTGGCGGCTTGACCATGGGGGCCCGGTCGATGTTGTCGATCTGGGATTCGGGGTACTGACCGTTCCCGCCGGCCAGGCGAGACGTCTTCTCGGCGACCTTCTCAGCCGCGAGGAGCATGCGATCTTTGTGGCGTCTCTATCCGAGGATCCCGACCTCGCCACCACATGACCCACGCCGTCATCGACGATCATCTCCTCCGTGATTGGGTGGCGGGAGATCTCGGGGAGCAACTCGATCGCGTCGTGAGCGAGTATGAGCTGGCCACGACGAATCTCTATTTCGTCCGCCTGTGCAAGAGCGTCGTCGGAGCACGCGGCGGTCAACTGACGGGGAACTGGACCCCTGAGCGGCGCCGGGCGCTCGGTCAACGACTCCTCCAGCTCCCAGACTCGATTCTCATGGTGCCCCTGCGTCTGATTGGCTACCGGATGGCGGAGGTGGCCGACGCACACCGAGTTTCAACCCTGGGCTCCGAGGCGATCGCCGCCGCTGAGCGCCTGGCCGGGCCGTTGTGCGTCTGGGACGGTGATGACGGACCAGCGATCCGATCTGCCGCCGCGGCGATCGGCATCGACTATCAGACTCTGAGTCGTTGACGAGGCCGATGTCGGCCAGGTCGACCACGCGGCGTGAACGCGGGCGCCATCAGTTTCGAGCACTACGGTGAACCGGCGCCATGGCCGATCACCGATTCTTCGCCGCCGCCTACGACCGGGTGCTGGCCGAGAGCGAGACCCGGGGCCTGGCCGACCGCCGCCACCGGCTGCTGGCCACCGCCCAGGGCCGGGTGCTGGAGATCGGGGCGGGCACCGGCCTGAACCTGCCCCATTACCGGCCCGAGCGGGTGTCGTCGCTGGTGGCCCTGGAGCCCGACGGCGCCATGCGGCGGCGGCTCACGGCCCGGACGTCGGAGGCCACCGTGCCGTTCGAGGTGGTGACGGCCGGGATCGACGAGGCCGATCTGCCGGAGGCCGGCTTCGACACCGTCGTGTCCACGCTGGTGTTCTGCAGCGTGGCCGACCCCGGGGCGGCGGCGGCCGCCGTGCACCGCTGGCTGAAGCCCGGCGGCCGGCTGCTGTTCATCGAGCACGTCCGGGCCATCGGGTTCCGGGGGGCGGTGCAGCACGCGGTGACACCGCTGTGGTCCCTCGCCGTCGGCGGCTGCCATCTCGACCGCCCGACCCTCGACACCCTGCGGGGCGCCGGGCTGGTGGTGTCGGACTGTGAACGCTTCGCCCTGCCGGCCGGCGGCCCCCTGCTCCGGGCGTGCGTGCAGGGGGTGGCCTGGCGCCGGCCGGTCGGCGATGCCGACGACGTGGCGCCTCCGTTGGAAGGAGGGACATGACCCCGTCCTCCGCCGGTCATCCCGGGCCCCTGGCCCTGGTGGGCGGCGCCGAATGGCGGGAGAGATGCAGTTTCGACGCCGGGTTGCTGGCGGCCAGTGGCGGCACCGACGTGCTGGTGCTGCCGACCGCCGCCGCCTACGAGCACCCCGACCGGGCGGTCGAGGTGGCCACGCGGTATTTCGAGGAGCTGGGCGGCCGGGCCCGGGGGCTGATGGTGCTGGGCCGGGTGGACGCCGCCGACGATGCCAACGCCAGCGCCGTCCGCCACGCCCGCTTCATCTACCTGAGCGGCGGCTCGCCGCTCCACCTGCGTTCGGTGCTCAAGGAGTCCAAGGTGTGGCAGGCCCTCGAGGAGGCCTGGCACGACGGGGCGGTGGTGGCCGCGTCGTCGGCCGGGGCCATGGTGCTCGGTGATCCCATGATCGACCCCCGGGGCGGGGCGCTGACCGTGGGCCTGGGTCTGGTCGAGCAGCTGGCCGTCATGCCCCACGCCGACACCTGGTCACCAGAAAAGGCCCACCGGACGTTCTCGCTGGCGGCCGGCGGGCTCAAGATCGCGGCCATCGACGAGCAGACGGCGCTCATCCGCCATCCGGACGGCACGTGGCGGGTCGAGGGGGGCGGGAAGGTCACCGTCTATGTCGACGGCCGGCCCGCGCCGCTGGACGCGTTGGCCACGTAAGCCGCGTCGCCGGGCAATCCACTGATAATTTTTCCGCCTTCTGCCGACTGTCTGTATCACGGAACACAACTGCGGGTTCCTTGGTTCACAGAGGTGTAGGAAGCGGAGAGGTGGAGCACGATGGGACTGTTCAGCAGCAGGCGGCCCGAGCGGACCACAAGCCAGCCGAGCTGGGTGTCTGAGACACCCGCCGGACCGTTGCGGTTTGACCCGGCGATCCGGACGGCGGCGGAGCTGGTAGGCCAGCCCGCGGGCCCGGATGCCGACGTGGCGGCCCAGACACCGGCACCGGCGACGCAGCACGCCTCCGCGGCCTGAGCTACTCCGCTTCGCTGATTGTCACCGATTCGATGGTGACGGTCTCCTTGGTCTTGCCCGACTGGGTGCCGACCGCCTCGATGGCCTTGACCACGTCGATGCCGGCCACCACCTTGCCGAACAGGCTAGTACTTGGGCGGCAGCCCCATACCGTTGGGCCCGCTGACGATGAAGAACTGGCTGCCGTTGGTGTTGGGCCCGGCGTTGGCCATGGCCACCGAACCGAGCTCGTAGCGGCCCGGCTTGGGCAGCTCGTCGGCGAACTTGTAGCCCGGGCCGCCCCGCCCGGTGCCCTCGGGGTCGCCGCCCTGGAGCATGAAGCCGGGGATGACCCGGTGGAAGACGATGCCGTCGTAGTAGTGGTAGCGGGCCAGGAACACGAAGTTGTTGACGGTGTTCGGGGCGCCGCACGGCGTCGAGGGCCGACGACCATGGTGCCCTTGCTGGTCACCATCTCGGCGGTGTACCGCTTGGCCGGGTCGATGACCATGGGCGGCGGGCCGTCGAAGCGCTGGCGCTTGGCGCTGGAGCCGTCGGCGGCGGGACTGTCGGTGGTCATCAGGGATTCTCCAATCGGGCGGGCCGCACGGAGCACCGGGCTCAGGTGACGGCGATGGTGACCTTGAGGATCTTGTGGACCACGGTCGGGGGCCCGGCACTGGACCCGTCGGTGTTGATCTTGGTCGCCACGTCCATCCCGCTCGTCACCTGGCCGAAGAGCGAGTACTTGGAGACCCCGCCGGCGCCGCCGAGCAGGGTCTGGGCCGCAGTCGGCCCGACCAGGATGAAGAACTGGCTGCCGTTGGTGTTGGCCCCGCTGTTGGCCATGGCCAGCGCCCCCTCCTTGTAGTCGGCGGGCTGGGGCAGCTCGTCGGCGAACTGGTAGCCCGGCGTACCGCTGCCGCTGGCCGTCGGGTCGCCGCCCTGGTCGACGAAGCCCGGGATGACCCGGTGGAAGATGGTGCCGTCGTAGAAGTGGTAGCCGGCGAGGAAGACGAAGTTGTTGACCGTCTTGGGCGCCAGCTTGGTGTCGAGGGTGATGACGATGTTGCCGGCGTCGGTCTGATGGTGGCGGTGTAGGTCTTGGCCGGGTCGATGCAGTTGGGCGGGGCGGCGCTGAACTGGGTGTAGTGCGGCGAGCTGCCGTCGAGCTTGGGGCAGCCGGTGCCGGCCGGCGCGGTGATGACCCCGACGTTGCCCACGACGGTGGTGGTCGAGGCGCCGGGGTGGGTGGACGTCGTGGCCCCCGGCACCGAGCTGGTCGTGGTCGAGGTGCCGGTGGCCACCTTCTTCGACGACCCGCTGCCCTTGGTGGTGAAGTAGAAGATCACCCCGAAGGCGACGACGACGACTGCGCCGATGATGAGCTGGCGACGCTTCCTGGACTTCTGCTGGGCCCGGCGCAGCTCCTCCTGCCGGGCCGAGCGGCCCTCCCGTTGACGGAGGCGCTTCTCGCTGGGCACGGGGCACGACGGTAGCCGCTAGCGGGTGACAACGGCCATGCGGCCCGAAAACCCGGGCCGGGATGCAGAAAGGCCGCTGGTAGCCTCGCAGGTCGTGGGCCATCTGCTCGTGCAGAAGTTCGGGGGGACCTCGGTCGCCGACGCCGACCGCATCCGCGCCGTGGCCGACTACGTGGCCCGGACCCGCCGGCGGGGCGACCAGGTGGTCGTCGTCGTGAGCGCCATGGGCAAGGAGACCGACGAGCTGATCCACCTGGCCGACCCAGGTCTCGGCCGACCCGGCCCGGCCGGGAGATGGACATGCTGATCACCGCCGGCGAGCGCAAGTCCATGGCCCTGCTGTGCATGGCCCTGCACGACCTCGGCGTGCCGGCCGACTCCTTCACCGGCAGCCAGGCCGGGCTGATCACCGACACAGGAGCACACCCGGGCCAAGATCGTCGAGATCCGGCCCGACCGCATCCGCGAGGCGCTGGCCGCCGGCCGGGTACCGGTGGTCGGCGGCTCCCAGGGGGTGTCGGTCGACCGCAACGTCACCTTCCTCGGCCGGGGCGGCTCGGACATCACCGCCGTGGCCCTGGCCACCGCCCTCGAGCGCCGACGCCTGCGAGCTGTACACCGACGTGCCGGGGGTGTTCACCGCCGACCCGAGGGTGGTGCCCGGGGCCCGCAAGCTGCACCGGGTGTCGTTCGAGGAGATGCTGGAGATGTGCGCCGCCGGCTGCCCCAAGCCCGAGATGCGCTCGGTGGAGTTCGCCCGCAACCACGGAGTGCGGCTTCATGTCCGCTCCAGCTTCACGTGGGAGCCGGGCACGTGGATCGAGGAGGAGGACCCGTCGGTGGAACAACCCATCATCTCGGCGGTGATCTCGGATGCGTCCGAGGCCAAGCTGACCGTCACCGGGGTGCCGGACCATCCCGGCGTGGCGGCCCGGCTGTTCCGGGCCCTGGCCGACCGTTCGGTCAACGTGGACATGATCGAGCAGAACGTGTCGCTGCACGGCACGACCGACATCTCCTTCACCGTGCCCCACCCGGACCTGGCCATCGCCCTGGAGGTGTGCCGGTCGCTGCAGGCCGAGATCGGCGCCACCGACGTGCTCGCCGACGCCGACATCGCCACCGTCTCGCTGATCGGAGCGGGGATGAAGACCCACCCCGGCGTGTCGGCGACCATGTTCGAGTCGCTGGCCCAGGACGGGATCAACATCGAGATGATCTCCACCTCGGCCATCCGCATCACCTGCGTCGTCCGCGAGAGCGTGGTCGAGCAAGCGGTGACCGTCCTGCACGACGCCTTCAAGCTGGAGGCCGAGTGATGGGCGTCCGGGTCGGCGTGTACGGCGCCACCGGCCAGGTGGGCGGCGTCATGCGCGCCATGCTCCGGGAGCGGTCGTTCCCGGTGGACGACCTGCGCTACTTCGCCTCCTCCCGCTCCGCCGGCCGCTCGCTGGACGGATTGGTCGTCGAGGACGTGGCCACGGCCGACCACCGCGGCGTCGACGTGGCCCTGCTGTCCATGGGGGCGACGGCGTCGCGGCAGTGGGCGCCCCACATCGCGGCGGCCGGCGCCATCGTGATCGACAACTCCTCGGCCTGGCGGATGGACCCCGAGGTACCCCTCGTGGTGCCCGAGGTCAACGCCGGCGCCCTGGCCGACATCCCCAAGGGCATCGTGGCCAACCCCAACTGCACCACCATGGTCTGCATGCCGGTGCTGGCCCCGCTGCACGCCGAGGCTGGACTCCAGCGCCTGGTGGCCGCCACCTACCAGGCGGTGTCCGGGGCCGGGCTGGCCGGGGTGGCCGAGCTCGAGGCCCAGATCCGGGAAGTGGGGGAGAAGTCGGCCGCCCTGGCCTTCGACGGCGCGGCGGTCGAGTACCCGCCGCCGGCGGTGTTCCCCGGCCCCATCGCCTTCAACGTGCTGTCCATCGCCGGCACCCTGGTCGACGACGAGACCAACGAGGAGCACAAGTTCCGCGACGAGAGCCGCAAGATCCTGGGCATCCCCGACCTTCTGGTGTCGTGCACCTGCGTGCGGGTGCCGGTGTACACCGGTCATTCGCTGGCCCTCAACGCCGAGTTCGCCGCCCCGCTGTCCCCGGGGCGGGCCCTGGAGTTGCTGGGCGCGGCGCCGGGCGTGAGGGTGGTCGACATGCCGACCCCCCTGGCCTCGGCCGGCGGCGACGATGCCCTCGTCGGGCGGGTCCGGGTCGATCCCGGGCGTGCCGGGCGGCCGGGGCCTGGCCCTGTTCGTGTCGGGCGACAACCTCCGCAAGGGGGCGGCGCTCAACGCCGTGCAGATCGCCGAGACTCTCATCGAGATGGGCCTGCTGGGCCGGTAACCCGGGCGTTCGCATCTCAGCAGGCGACCGCGAAGCGCAGGGCTCGACAAGCCTCGAGCAGCTTCTCATCGGAGAGCGCACCAATACGTCGAAGCAGGCGGGTGCGGACCACCAGTTGGACGTGGTCGAAGTTGGCGACCGACGGGTGCAGCAGGCCCTCATCCATCGTCAGCTCGACTTCCGTGGGGATGCCCCGCACCGTCGCGGTGACGGGCGCGGCCACGACCGAGTGGAGCCGGCGAATGACGCTCCCTCGGGTCATGACCACGATCGGCCGGATCTTGTCGCCGGGGAGATCGGCCAACCACACCTCGCCGCGACGGGGCAGCGGGGGCGGGTTCACGACGGCCTCGTGATGCCGTAGAGACGGGCCCAATCGACATCGTCGGCGACCGCGCTCGGGTCGCGCTCGATCTCGGCCCATGCACCCTCGCCGGGCTCGGGCGGAAGGCGGAGGTAGCCGGCCGCGTGCCGTCGCTCGAGCTCGTCGACGATGAGGCGGTCGAGAGCGATGTCGATGAGCTCGGAAAGGGTGGTGGTGCCGAGCAGCTCCCGCGCCTGGGCCGCCTTGGCGGGATCGAGTGTCACCGACACCTTCGACTTTGGCATACCAAGCATCGTACCAAGGGTAGGATGATGAGTCGCCTGGGTCGGCCGACCGTCCCTTCCCTCGCTCTTCAGGCAGCGGATGGCTTCGGGCGAGGTTGCAGCCTGCAGGAGGTCGACGGCCGTCATGGCCGCGGGGACGGCGGGGCGGCGGGCGATCGGGGGGCCGGTTGCGCAGCCGATGGCTCGCCGGCGAGTCCGCGGCGGCGCCGGCGCATGGCGCATGGGGTAACGGCAGCCGGCCGGCCTGAATGTGGGCCGCGGCATCATGCGGCGGCGCTGGTGGTGCCGGGATGGCGGGGATCGTCCGGAGGCACGAAGTCCCGTTTGCCGCCGCCCTCGACGAGGCCCCAACCCTCCCGGGTCTTCATGAGGTGATGGATCCGGCACAACCGATCAAGCCAATCGACCATGGTGAAATGGGTCTTGGACCAATCGATGCGGTGGTCGACCTCCAGATCAGCGTGCGCGTGGCAACCCCGGACGGCGCACGTCGGGTACAGCCACTCCAGGGCGCTCTGCTGATGGGCGGTCGGTCTTCGCCCCAGGTGGGCGACGCCGACCACGGCCTTGGCCTTGGTGAGCACGGCGACCACGAACGGGTCACCCTGGTCGACGAGCCGGTTGAGCACCGAGACCGGGATGGGCCCATGGCCGACGAGCTCGCATACCTCGTCACCGAGTGGCACGCCGCGCAGCCAGGTGTCCAAGTCGACCCGGACCAGGATCTTTACCGGAGCACCCCGCCGCCGCCGCTTGCGGCGGCGGGTCGTGCCCGGCGTGACAGCACCGGTGGCCGACGTGGTCTCCGAGGCGACGGCTCCGGCGTCGGCGTCAGTGTCGGCGTCGGTGTCGGTGTCGTGATCGTCGGTACCGGAGTCCGCGGGGTCGGGGTCGTTCACGTCGTCGCTTGACGCGTCGGTGGCCAGGGCGACGAGGGCGTCGAAGGCGTAGGCATAGGGTGATTCACGCCGGCCGTCGCGTCGGGCATCTTGGAAGATCTGTTCGGTGATCGGTCGGAGGGCGGCCATGATCTGCGCTAAGTCCTCGACCGGCCCTGCCGCGTGCAGATGGCCGACGCCGCCGGCATCGGTCCAGTTGTTCAGCCGCCTGCCGGCCCGGATCTCGTCATGGCGTTTGTCGGGGTCTGGCTGAGCAGCGGCCTGGGTCCGGGCACACGCGTCGCGGAGCTCAGACAGCGAACCGCCGGCCGCTATCTCCAGCAGCCGACGCTCGGCGCTGGGGTCGGCGGCTGCGGCGTCAGCGATGGCCGCCGTTTGAGCGGGCGAAAGTTCGCCTCGCCGGGCGGCCGCACCAGCCTCGGGCTGATGCTGCAGCTTGCGGCCGGTCTCGATGATGTTGCGGGCCGCGCCAACCGTCGTGCCGGTGGTGCGGGCCAGGTCCTCGGCCGCGACCCGCTGAGCGTGGGGGCGCCGGTCGCCACAATCAGCCACCCGGGCGGCGGCCAAGGACCTGATCGTCGACCAAGCGTTCTCGATCACCGTCGCGTGGGCCACCACCGCCCGAGCGTCCTGGCAAGAGAGCAATGCCGGGTCAAAGCCAGCTGCGAAGCTGACCGTAGCCTCTCGGAACTCCCGTATCTGTTGGCACATGCTCACCGTCCCGGATCGAAACCGACCTGACCAAGGCCAATCCCCGACGATCGGCGAGCCCGTTCGCATTGAACATCAGCTACGAACGTATGTTCGAATCCTACCTCTTCGCGGTGAAGCGTGCAAGGAAAATCGCCCAAAATGTTCGACGCTGACCCGACGACGTGACCGGCACCTCAGCAGATGAGCGTGCGGGCTCGAATCCTTGGCTAGAGGCTCAGAGGGCGTGGCTGGATCGGCGCCGCCGCTGGGCCAGCACGAGGGCGCCGCCGATGGCGATGAGGAGCAGGGCGGCGAGGACCGCCTTCATCACGTTGGCACCGGTGAAGGCCAGACCGGAGGTCTTGGTCGTCGACCCGCAGATCAGGTTGAAGGTGCCCGTCTGGGAGACGCCACCCGAAGTCGCCGTCGCGGTGTTGGACCCGCAGGTCACAGGTACGGTGACCGGGTCGTTGACGGTGCCGGACGTGGCCGAGTTGATAGTGATGACGATGGTGACCGTGCCGTTCGAGGCCACCGTCTTGCTGCCGGCGGCCGTGCCATTCACGTTGATGGCGGCCGTGGCCCCGGGCTGGAACGGGCCGCAGAGCATGAAGGTCACCGTCTGGCCGATCGAGACGTTGCCGGCGTTGACCGGGCCACCCGTGCACAGCGGCCCGGTGGAGGTGCCGGGGGTGTAGGTCGGGGTCGTCTGGGCCGATGCTGCGCCAACTCCGACCACGGTCGCGGCGAGCATGACGACGCCTGTCAGGGCGGCAAACCTGTGCCGAAGCGTGACCACGATTCTTTCTCCCCTGCACTAGATCAACTGGAAGCCTATCTTAGATACAAAACAGGATGCGCAGCGGGACGCCTCCAGGGCGACGGTGACCCTACCGAGGTCCGCCATTAGGATCCGGCTCTCAATGCGAGGACCCACCTAGCACGTGCCATCGAGATCACGCCGCCGGCGGCGCCATCGCCGCCGCCGAATGGCCATGGTGATCGGTGGCCTGCTGCTCGCTGCCTTCGCAGTTCTCGCGGCGGCCGGGTTCCGCGATCTGCGGACGGCCCGCAACCGCCTGCTGGCGGCCAAGAACACCCTGTCGGAGACTGCCGCCCACACGTCTTCGCTGGCCGCCGCCGACGGTCGGGCGAGCGCCACCCAGAGAATCGACTCCGCGATCGATGAGGTGACGGTCGCCGGAACCACCGTCAACGGGTCATTCGCACTGCGCGTCGCCCGCTTCATCCCCTTGCTGTCCACCCAGCGCTCCGGTGTAGTCCGGCTCATCGCCGACTCTCGGACCGCCCTGGGCTCGACGCGAACCCTGCTCGCCAGCGTCGACGGTCTGGCCGCCCAGGGCAAGGTAACCGGCGCTCGAGTCCCGTTGGGCTGCCCTGGCCGCATTCGAGACTGACCTGCGCCAGGCCGGGACAGCGATGCAGCGCCTCCATCACCCGAGCGCCGGGTTGGTCGCTCCGCTGGCCAAGGCCCGGCGCGAGCTGAACGTCCTGACCACGTCAACCGGCGACCGACTGCTCGGCGATGCCGACGCCCTCAAGGTGGCCCAGACCCTGCTGGGATCCGGCGGACCCCGCCACTACATGGTCGCCCTGGAGAACAACGCCGAGATGCGTGACCAGGGCGCGGTGCTCTCCTATGCCGCCGTGACCTTCGATCATGGGCAGATACACGTCGACCAGCACGGCTCGGTGAACACCCCGCTCCAGATCGGCAACACGCCCACCAAGGTGTCGCTGTTCCTCAAGAGCCCGGCTGCCATTCCCATTCCCTCAGGAACGGCCATCGTCTTTGGCAGCACGCTGCCGACCTTCTTCTGGCCCAACGTCGACGCCACCGCTGATTTCGCGTTCAGCGGCCGGGCCATGCAGGCCATGTATCGCCAGGCCACCGGGCAGACCGTCGACGGCGTCTTCGCCCTCGACGTCCCGGCGCTATCCGCCCTGCTTACCGTGGTCGGCCCGGTGACGCTGCCGGGAGTGAGCCAGCCGCTGACGGCCGACAACGCCGGCTCGGTGCTGCTCCACGATCTGTACGACGCCTTCCCTCCCGGGCCGGAACAGCTGGCCAGGCATGAGGTCCTGTCCGATGTAGCTACGGCGGTGGTCAGCCGCATTTCCGGCGGTACCTTCGACCCGGTCCCGTTGGCGCAGCGACTGGCCACGTCGGCCGCCGGGGGGCACGTGCGGGCGTGGAGCGCCGATGCCGGCGAGGAGCACCTGCTCGAGAAGGACGGACTCGGCGGCGGGCCGGCGGTGACCGCCGCCGATCGGACGTTCCATGTGGCAGTGGAAAACCGGAACGCCACCAAGATGGACTACTACATCCGTACCGCCACCCAGCAGCAGATCGAGATCACCTCGGCCGGAACAGCCATCGTGAGGACGACTATTGCGGTGCACAACACCGCGCCGGTCGGAACCAAGCCGTCCTTCGCCGCCGGCCCCGACGGATCCGGGACGACTCAGCCGGCCGAGTATTGGGCCTGGGTGCTGTTGTGGGGCCCATCGGGGGCTCAGCAGCCGGGCTCGGTGGTGGAGTCGGGCCTCAACCTGAGCGACACCGTCGTGGACCGGATCTACGCCAGCCTGACCAAGCAGGCGACATTCGTCACGGTCATCCCCAACGCGGTCCGCAACGGCCAACTCGAGCTGCGGTACGTGCCCCAGCCTCGGCTGGTCGACCCCACCCTCGACATATCGGTCAAGGCCGACGGGTGGCACATCAACGGGTCTCCGACCTGGACCGGCCCGTGGAACAAGACGCTCAACCTGAGTTGGAAGGTTCACCACTAGCGACCAGTAGATCCAGGACTTCTCCGATGGTCCGCTCCCGGCTCATCGAGTCATGCAGCGGTAGGTGGGCCTGGACGTGGTAGCGGTTACGGCGACCGTCCTTCTCTTTCACTACATATCCGGCTTCGGTGAGGTCGACCACGATGCCGTAGGCGGTGCGTTCCGTCACGTCCAGGGCCGCCGCGATGTCCCGCAGCCGGGCCTTCGGATCGCCGGCGATGAAGAGCAGGGCCCGGGCGTGATTGGTCAAGAAGCTCCAGCGCACCACCACGGCCGCGACAGTAGCCAATACCGGAACCATGTTTCTAGTAGTTCTGGGCGGGTGTATCCTGTTCTACAAGCGCCCCGATGGGTCGCCGGGATGGAAAGTGACGGTTGGCATCGTGGGAATCGGAATCAGCATGTTCATGATCGCGGTAGGGGCCATCATGCGCTTCGCAGTCTCAGCGCAGGGGAAAGGCTTCAACGTCCACACTGCCGGCATGGTGCTGATGGTGGTAGGTATCATCGGCGCCATCCTGTCGATCGCCTTCTGGGCCAGTTGGGGCGGGTTCGGCAACACCAGGGGTCGTGGCACCGTCGTGACCGGCGAGCGTACGGTCGTCCGTGAAAGGGACATTCTGTAGTTCCTGAAAGACGCCCGTTTTCTCGGGGCCAAGCGGTGTACCCATATCGCTACCGATGTGCCTGGCGCACAAAGGGAAGCTGGTGCTTTGTCAAGGTGAGGCAGGCGCCGGGCCGAGGAGCACCTACCCCGGCCACAGTGGGAGGAACGGGGAAACAACCCGTGAGCCCAGTCACCTAGGACAACCGCGTCCAGGATTTCATTTCCATCCGCCGGCAGCTCTTCATTGACCATCTGGTCGACGCCAAGCCGGCAAGACCTTCGAGACCGTCGATCCTGCTACGGGCGAAGCAATCGCGACCGTCGCCGAGGGCGATGCTGTCGACATCGACCTGGCGGTACGAGCGGCCCGGCGGGCGTTCGACGACGGCCCGTGGAGCCGTATGGCACCGTCGGAGCACGGGCGCATCATCTGGAGGATCGGCGATCTAATAAGCGAGAGTCTCGATCAGATCGCCGAGCTCGAAACGCTCGACAACCGCAAGCCGCTCTCCGTGGCCCGCGTTACCGACGTGCCCCTGGCCGCCGAGCTGTCCCGTTACATGGCCGGTTGGGCGACGAAGATCGAGGGCAACACCACCGCCGTGTCGGTGCCTTACGCCCCAGGCGCCGAGTTCCACGCCTACACCCTCCGGGAGTCCCTGGGCGTGATCGGCCAGATCATCCCGTGGAACTTCCCGCTCCTCATGGCAACGTGGAAGCTCGGCCCAGCTCTGGCGACAGGGAACACCGTGGTCCTCAAGCCGGCCGAGCAGACGCCACTGGCAGCCCTATATCTGGCGGAGATCATGGCCGAGGCCGGACTACCCGACGGTGTGGCCAACGTTGTCACCGGATTCGGCGAAACGGCGGGCGCGGCGCTGGCGGCCCACGACGCGTCGACAAGATCGTCTTCACCGGTTCCACCGAGGTCGGCCGGCTCATCGCCAGGGCGGCTACCGGAAACCTGAAAAGGTGAGCCTGGAATTGGGAGGCAAGAGTCCCAATATCGTTTTCGCCGATGCCGATCCCGAGGCCGCGATTGCCGGGGCCGCCAATGCCATCTTCTTCAACCACGGCCAGTGCTGTTCGCCGGCTCCCGCCTGTACGTCGAGGCCGACCGGTTCGATGAGGTGGTCACCGGTGTCGCCGAGATCGCCCAGTCGATCAAGCTGGGCGACGGGCTCGAGGCCGACACCCAGATGGGCCCCTCGTTTCGGATGAGCAGCTCAGCCGGGTCAGTGGATACCTCGACTCCGGTCGAGATGAGGGTGCCACCGTGGTGGCCGGAGGCCGCCGGGAAGGCCACCAGGGCTATTTCTTTGCAGCCCACGGTCATCGCCGACACCAGGCCAGACATGCGGGTCGTCAAGGAAGAGATATTCGGTCCGGTCGTGGTGGTGGCACCGTTCGACATGGTGGACCAGATCGCGGCGGCCGCCAACGACAGCCCGTACGGGCTGGGCGCCGGCTTCTGGACGAGGGACATCTCCAAGGCCCACGCCCTGGCCAAGCGGCTCCGGGCGGGCACGGTGTGGATCAACTGCTACAACGTGTTCGACGCCGCGCTGCCCTTCGGTGGCTACAAGCAGTCGGGCTGGGGACGGGAAATGGGCCACGAAGCGCTTGAGGCTTACACGGAAGTTAAGGCAATCTGTACGCAGTTGTAACGGCCCATGTCGTCGGGCGTCCGAGGTGGGGGCCTCGGGCGCCCGAGACACGATTTTGGCCGTTGACGGCTCTCGCCATTGAGAGTAGGTTCAACGTGTGGGGCCAGTGCCCTGACTTTCGG
This sequence comes from uncultured Actinomycetota bacterium, assembly GCA_963792645.1. Classification (GTDB taxonomy): domain Bacteria; phylum Actinomycetota; class Acidimicrobiia; order Acidimicrobiales; family Palsa-688; genus CAWBWS01. Next base: position 7,023 of record CAWBWS010000003.1, on the reverse strand, counting down.
TACTCGGCTCTATCTGCCCCGGACCCTGGCAGCGTCAGAAGTTACGACGTTGAGGGAGGAGGGGCGTGTGACGATCGCCAAGGAACGCAAGTCGCAATCGACCTCTCGGATCGATACCACTTGGCGCCAGGAGGCGAACTGCCGATACACCAGCCCCAGCATGTTCTTTCCGGCCGGGACAACGGGCGCCGCAGTGGATGAAATCGAGAACGCCAAATCCTTCTGCCGAGCGTGCCCGGTCCAGGACGCCTGTTTGCACTTCGCGTTCGAGACCAACCAAGATGCCGGGATCTGGGGTGGCACCACCGAGGATGAGCGACGAAAACTGCGCCGGGCTTGGGTCGCCGGCCGTCGTCGCAAAGCCGGGTGATCGAGCGAATCCCGCGCCGCCCGTCCCCCGCGAGGCAGCGCGGTGCCGCCGACCCCAGCCCGCCGCCCCTGGGCTGGGGTGCGGCGGCCCAACCATTCGTTGCGCGTGAAAAAGGACAAGTGAGCAAATGGGTTTCCTGTTCGGGCTTCTGATCATCTTTCTGATATTCGCGGTCGCCGGCTGGGGATGGAGGTTCGCCAAAGGTCGCAGGTAACTGAGGTCGCATAACCGGGCCCACCGAGCCATGGTGAGGCCATAAATCCCATCCTCCACAGGCGTTATGGTCGACCTTGGAACGTTCGTGCCTCATCACTCGATCGGCGCGGGCGCAATCCAGGGATCAGCCGTGTATTTGGTGAACGCCCGCACTGTCACGTAGGGTCGCAGTCACTGGATGGGTTGAGACAGAGTCCGCGACCCGACTCGGAATCCGCACTTGACGGAGACGAGGCGATGGGTGCTGTGGACTCGCGGGCTCGCAGGAAACGCCGGACGCGCCACTCTGACATCGTCGTGGCCGTAGTGGTCGTGGCCGCCGCCTTGGGCGGAGCGCTGGCCGGGACCCATGCCACGGGAACCCCGGTGGTCGACCCGCTCTACGCGGCGCTGGCCGCCGGCATCGTGACGCTGGCCGCGTCGCGGGCCGGTCGCGAAACCCATCTCATATTGGCGGTCTTGGCGGCCGCCTTGAGCCGGGGATGGGTGCTGGTACCCGGTGCCGGCGCGCTGGCCGTGGCCTTCGGATCGGTCTGGGCCAAGCGTCGACGCCGGCGGGTCGGGGCCCTGACCGGGGCGCTCGCCATGCAAGCCGTGTTGCGCTGGCCGGCGGTGGGTTTCCGGGGCCTGACCGCGCTGGTTGGCTTTGGCCGCCATCGCGCCGGTGGCGGTCAGCGGCTACCGGCGGCTGCGGGCCCCCGCCCGGCGCCGGACCGCGTTGAGCGGCTCTTGGCGCCGCCGGGGGGCTGGCGCTGCTGGCCGTCCGCTGGTGGTCGGGGCGGTGATGAGCCGCCGGGTGGTCACCCGGGGGCGGCCGCGGCCCAGTCGGCCCTGGACGGCGCGGGGGAGGGGAACACGGCGGCGCTCAGCGCCCAGTTGCGAACAGCGGCCAACGATTTTGCCACCGCCCATCGTGAGGTGGCGGGGTGGTGGACGCTCGGCAGCCGTCGTGGTGCCGATCGCGGCCCAGAACGGGCACGCGCCTGGCCCGCGCGACCGCGTGGGCTGGACAGTTGACCAGAGCCGCGGCCGACCAGGCGACCAGCATCGACTATCACAATCTGACCTACCGCCAGGGGTCGCTGGACCTGACCCGCCTGTCAGCAATGGCGCCAGCCGCTGGCCACGCTCAACCACCAGTTTGTCACCGCGCATCGCGAGTTGACGTCGCTTCGCTCGGTGTGGCTGCTCCCGCCGCTCCGGTCCCGCCTGGATGCCGTGACATCGAAGCTCGACCGGGCGCGGGGCGCCATCGACCTGGCGTCCCAGACGGCCCGCGTGGCCCCGGCGATACTGGGCGGCGACGGCCCACGCCACTATTTTGTGGCGTTCATGACCCCGGCCGAGAGCCGGGGCCTCGACGGGTTCATCGGCAGCTTCGGCGAGCTGGTCGCCGATCACGGCCGGATCACCCTGACCCGTAGCGGCCCGATCGGCGAGCTCGACCGGGTGCCGGTAGGGTCCCGCCACATCTCGGGCCCGGCCGACTACCTGGCCCGGTACGGCGGCTTCCGACCGCAGGATCTGTTTCAGGATCTGACCTACTCGCCCGATTTTCACTCGGTGGCCGACGTCATCGCCCAGATGTACCCGCAATCCGGTGGTGGGCCGATCGACGGGGTGCTGGCCATCGACCCGGCCGGACTGGGAGCGCTGCTTGCCTTCACCGGGCCCATCACCATTCCGGGCCTGCCCGAGCCCGTCACCAGCTCCAACGCGGCGCAAGTGCTGCTGAAGGACCAGTACCTAGCCCTGGAGCCGGGCAACTCCAGCACCGTGCGGCATGATCTGCTCCAAGAGGCGGTGGCCATCGCCTTCCCGAAGCTGCTGGCCGGTTCGCTGCCCGGCCCGCGGGCCATCGGCCAGCACCTGGCACCGGCGGTCCGGCAGGGGCGCCTGTTGTTCTGGACCTCGCACGCCGACGATCAGCCGTTCCTGAGGCGGTTGGGCCTGGACGGGGGAGCGGTGCCGACAGCACCGGGGGACTACCTGGCGGTGACCACCCAGAATGGTGCGAACAACAAGATTGACGCCTACCTGCAGCGAACCACGGACGACCAGGTCACGGTCGACCCGGCAACCGGCCAGGTGACCGCCCACGTGACCATCTCCCTATACAACAGCGCGCCGGCCACTGGTCTGCCCCCGATAGTGGCCGGCAGCTTCGCTGGCAGCCACCTGCCGCCGGCCACGAACCGCACCTGGCTGTCGCTCTACACGCCTTTCGGACTCGCCGGCGCCGTAATGGATGCGAGGCCCATCTCGCTCTCATCTATGACCGAACTGGGGGTCAACGCCTTCAGCGTGTTCGTCGACATCCCGCCAGGAAAAACGGTGAAGATTGCCGTGGCGCTGAGCGGGAAGGTCCCACCGGGCTCGACCTACACATTGCAGGTCCGGCAGCAGCCGCTGGCCACCGCCGAGCACGACACCGTCACGGTGACCCCCACAGCGGGGTGGATTGGTCGGGGTCCCCCCACTTGGACCCCGAATTCAGATCAGCGGCAAACCCACGCGGTGAGATTTCAACATTCGAGCTGATAAAGAAAACGAGAAAGCCGGGACCGACGTGTCGGGCCCTCGGGGGCAGCACCAGAGGCACTTTCGGGGAGCATTCCAAAAACCGGGTATAGTAAATCCTGGCTTACGTGCGGCAGCCCTGAAGATTTGGAGAATCCCGTTGTGACCCGATCGTTCTGGCGCCTGCTGGCCGCCCCGCTGCTCATCGCTTTCGTCATCCTTTCGCCGGCTGCGGCCATGGCTCAGACCTATGGCCCGGGACCGACGGTCTCCTGCACGGTGAACATCAGCATCACCACCGTTGGCGGCCAGATCACCATCACGTGCACAGGGTTCAGCTTCAATGAGACCATCACATTCACGTTCGAGTCAGCACCGGTCGTTCTAGGCACCGCCGTCGCCGATGCCAACGGCACGGTCTCGATGACCTTCAGGGTGCCCAGTGATGCGACCCTCGGGGTCCACCATGTCGTGGCCACCGGCAGCAGCGGGCGGGTGGCCTCGAGCGCAATCACTGTCGTGGCTCCCACCGTGGCCGGGACCCCGACTCCGAGCGGTATCGCCTTCACCGGGGCCAACGCCCTCCGGGCCACAGGGGTCGGCGCGGCGATCATCGGCGGCGGCGGCCTGCTGGTGCTCGTCAGCCGCAAGCGCCGGCGTCGAGGTGTCGAGGCCTGACCTGAGCCTGCACGAGCCTTAGCGGGAGACTCGGAGGCGTGCTCAAAGACAAGGCAGCCGTTCGGGACTTCTGGCAGGAAGCTTCGTGCGGCGAGATCTACGCCCAGGGCGAGACAATCGGCGAGCAGTTCACCAGTCATGCCGAGACGCGGTACGCGCTGGAGCCATACCTGCGCACCTTCGCCCGCTTCGACGGCTCGGGTAAGGATGTTCTCGAGGTCGGGGTCGGGATGGGAGCGGATCACGTCGAGTGGGCTCGCTCCAAGCCGTCTCGACTCGTCGGTGTCGACTTCACGCCCCGTGCCGTCGAATGGACCACGAAACGTATCGCCGCGGCCGGGCTGATGTCCGAACTGATGGTGGCCGATGCCGAGCAGCCGACGTTCTCCGCACACGCCTGCATCCCGCGAACACCCTGGACCCCTTCGCCATGTGGCCGGCATTCCCGGCCTCGGACTACGACGGGTCCTCCGCCCCATCCCGGCGGCATCAGCCGACGACGGGCCTTCCCGCCGACCAACGGGATGCTGGCCGGGAGGGGACCCCTGGGCTAGTGTCGGTGAAACGAAGTTCCTTGACCTTGGCGCGCGCTGGCGGGAGAATCGGCGAGCGAACTCACCCGTTACCGGCTCAAACTGCGCCAGTTGCGGACCGGGCTGCGCTGCCAGGTCCACTCGGTGTTTGCCGAAGAGGGCGTGATCGTCCCGATGACCGATCTGTTCGGCAAGGCCGGACAGGAGCTACTCGACGCCGCGGAGTTGGCCGACGCGTACGCCACCCGGGTGGAATCGCTGCGAGACCTGCTGGAGGTCTTCGACCGTGAGATCGCCATGGTCGAACGCAAGATCGCCCAGGCGCTCGACGGACATCAAGGCTACGCGGCGATCCAGGCCATCCCCGGTGTCGGCCCGATCTTGGCGGCGGTATTCGTGGCCGAGATCGGCGATATCACACGCTTCCCCCACGCCAGCGCACTTGGCGTCATGGTCGGGGCTCACGCCTCGCCACCGCGAGTCAGACACCAAGGTTCGCCGCGTGGAAGATCACCAAGGAGGGCCCCAAACTGGTGCGCTGGGCGGCGGTCGAAGCCGTGGCCCCACTCCGAGGCCCGTCGCCGATCCGAGCTCACTGGCGCAACGTCGCCGAACGGCGAGGAGTAATGATCGGCCTCGTCGCCGCGGCCCGCAAACTGTTAACTGGACTCTGGTCTTCTACGGGCTTCGAGACGGCGAGATCCGCTGTCTCGCCCCGGGACGGGAGTAACCGACCGGACGCAGCTCGACGCGAGCCCGGCAGGGTCCATGACCCATTTCCGGGTCGCACTGGTGATTGGGCCCGTCGAGCTGCGGCCGCACCGCTCCATGCCACCCCTCGGGCGTGGCGAAAGGATGGATGGCATCCCAGTCGGGACTGCCGAACCCTGACCAGCAGGGAACTGGAGACGGTCCGCACGCGCCCCACGAGCCGGGGGGCAAATAGACACGATGCGCCGGTGCTCACCGGCGTCAAGACCAAGCCCTACGGGCGGCCTTCGGCCGGTCCTGACACCGGCTGCGCTCCGACGCGTCCATCAGCCAAGCCCCCGGGCCCTGGCAGAACCCAACAATCGCCTCGACTACGTCGAGACCCTCTTGATGGGATGCAGGAGCGCAGCGCTGCTCTTGCGTGAGCGGGTCGGTGGGAGCGGCCCGGCGCCAGCCGTTGGGAGGGAAGGCGATGGTGGCGAATAGGGCGGGGGTCCCGAGCGTTGGACGGGTTTCCACAACCACCAAGGCTCGAAGGAGGACCCCCGTGGAATCAGAGTATGTCGGCGTTGATCTTCATCGTCGGCGCAGTGTGATCGTCCGCAAGGACAGCGCCGGCAAGGTGTTGTCGACGGTGCGGATCGACAACAGCCCGTTGGCGTTGGCTCAGGCGGTGGCCGCTGCGGGCGAGTCGCCCGAAGTGGTCCTCGAGGCCACCTACGGCTGGTATTGGGCGGCGGACGTGCTCGAGGAGCTCGGCGCCCGGGTCCATCTGGCCCACCCTCTCGGCAACGCCTGGGGGAATCGGCGTGTGAAGAATGATGAGCGCGACGCCGAGGACCTGGTTGACCTGTTGCGTATCGGGCGTTTGGCCGAGGCGTGGGTCGCCCCGCCGGGACTACGGGAGCTGCGAGAACTGGTCCGGCATCGGGCCAAGCTCGTCGCCCTGCGTTCGGGGATGAAGTCCCAGGTGCACGCGGTGTTGGCCAAGGAGGGGGTGGCGGTGCCCGCCCCCCGGGGCCTGTTCAGCCCCGTCGGGCGGGCCATGCTGGCCGAGGTGGCGCTGGGCGACGCCTACCGGCTGCGGGTCGACTCCCTCGTCGGGTTGATCGACGTCCTCGACGTCGAGGTGGCCCGCTTCGAGACGCTGGTCGCCGACGTGTTGGCCGGCCACCCCGGCTACGCCGCCGTGCAGACGATCCCCGGCGTCGGCCCGGTGCTGGCCGCGGTGTTCGTGGCCGAGATCGGCGACGTCAACCGTTTCGCCTCCGCCGCCGCGCTGTGCTCATGGGCCGGGCTCACACCCCGACACCGCGAGTCCGACACCACCGTGCACCGGGGCCATATCTCCAAACAGGGCAGCCGCCTGGTCCGCTGGGCGGCGGTCGAGGCGGTGGGCCGCGGGCGCGGCCAGAGCCTGGTCGCCGCCCACGGCCGTCGTGTCGCCGAGCGGCGAGGCAACGGCATCGGCCGGGTCGCCGCGGCCCGCAAACTTCTCGCTCTCGTCTACTACGGCCTGCGCGACGGAGAGATCCGTTGCCTGGCCCAGACGGGTTGAGAGACCCGGCGCAGCCAGCACGCGAGCTCGTGGTTTGTCATGACCCCCGCCCCCCGGCGGCGTGGTCGCCCGCTTGATTGAGCCCGTCTGGCTGCGGCCGCACCCCTCCATGCCACCTCGTCGTGGCGGATAGATGACCGGCGTCTGGGTCAACCCGGCACGCCCCTGAGCCTCAAGCGCTCACCTGGAGAAGGCACGCAACGCGCCCCCCCACGGGGAACAGCGCGACCACGAAGCCGCACAGCGGCTTCGACATCCATTATCCCCACGGCGGACGCCCGGGCCGTCAAGGCTTCCCCTACGGGCGGCCTCCGGCCGGCCTTGACCGCCCTACCTCGTCGCGCCCAAAGACGGAAACCCCCGCCCCTGCGGGGCGCAAACGAGCCGGGAAAAGTCATCCCGGCACTCTTGACAACGAGCGCTCCTTGATAGATGAC
>CAWBWS010000002.1:0-1695043 GCA_963792645.1 uncultured Actinomycetota bacterium | reverse complement strand
GCTCCCAGGTTGACACTGATGGGAACCGTCGGTAATCTGAAACGCTGCTCGTCGGGCGCCAGTCGCCCCCGAGTGTGTCGGATAACGCAGGGGGGATACCCCCTCCACCTTCCGGCCAAGGCGGTCAGACACCTCCGTTTCTGTGTGAAACGCGTGTCCCCGCTGCACGCTCCTTGAAAACGGAACAGAGGAAAGCCAAAAGCTAGTGCGGGCGCGGTCGGTGACGATCGCGCACCTGTCAAGCACTAACACGGACAACCAAAAGAAGTCCGTCTTGGTGCCAGTTGGTCTTGGGGACTTAGGAGTCTCCGAGGCCAGCTCTCTAAGATCACAGGGTCCTCGGTCCCGAAGATCTCGATGGAGAGTTTGATCCTGGCTCAGGACGAACGCTGGCGGCGTGCTTAATACATGCAAGTCGAACGAGGTCCATCCGGTTGAAAGATCGGAGAAGACCTAGTGGCGAACGGGTGAGTAACACGTGAGGAACCTGCCCCGAAGACCGGGATAACAGTGGGAAACCGCTGCTAATACCGGATGTCCCCACCGAGCCTCCTGGCTTGGTGAGGAAATGGATTCCGCTTCGGGAGGGGCTCGCGGCCTATCAGCTTGTTGGTGGGGTAACGGCCTACCAAGGCAACGACGGGTAGCTGGTCTGAGAGGACGATCAGCCACACTGGGACTGAGACACGGCCCAGACTCCTACGGGAGGCAGCAGTAGGGAATCTTGCGCAATGGGCGAAAGCCTGACGCAGCAACGCCGCGTGAGGGATGGAGGCCTTCGGGTTGTAAACCTCTTTCAGCAGGGACGATTGTGACGGTACCTGCAGAAGAAGCCCCGGCCAACTACGTGCCAGCAGCCGCGGTAATACGTAGGGGGCGAGCGTTGTCCGGAATCATTGGGCGTAAAGAGCTCGTAGGCGGTTTGGTAAGTCGGGTGTGAAACCTCCAGGCTCAACCTGGTGATGCCACTCGATACTGCCATGACTAGAGTCCGGTAGGGGTCCACGGAATTCCTGGTGTAGCGGTGAAATGCGCAGATATCAGGAGGAACACCGGTGGCGAAGGCGGTGGGCTGGGCCGGAACTGACGCTGAGGAGCGAAAGCGTGGGGAGCGAACAGGATTAGATACCCTGGTAGTCCACGCCGTAAACGTTGGGCACTAGGTGTGGGACCTTATCAACGGGTTCCGTGCCGTAGCTAACGCATTAAGTGCCCCGCCTGGGGAGTACGGCCGCAAGGCTAAAACTCAAAGGAATTGACGGGGGCCCGCACAAGCGGCGGAGCATGTGGCTTAATTCGAGGCAACGCGAAGAACCTTACCTGGGTTGAACTACGCAGGAAAAGCCGCAGAGATGCGGTGTCCGCAAGGGCCTGCGATAGGTGGTGCATGGCTGTCGTCAGCTCGTGTCGTGAGATGTTGGGTTAAGTCCCGCAACGAGCGCAACCCTTGTCCTATGTTGCCAGCGGGTAATGCCGGGGACTCGTAGGAGACTGCCGGGGTCAACTCGGAGGAAGGTGGGGATGACGTCAAGTCATCATGCCCCTTACGTCCAGGGCTGCACACATGCTACAATGGCCGGTACAAAGGGCTGCTATCCCGCGAGGGTGAGCGAATCCCAAAAAGCCGGTCTCAGTTCGGATTGGAGTCTGCAACTCGACTCCATGAAGTCGGAGTCGCTAGTAATCCCGGATCAGCAACGCCGGGGTGAATACGTTCCCGGGCCTTGTACACACCGCCCGTCACACCACGAAAGTCGGTAACACCCGAAGCCAGTGGCCCAACCGCAAGGAGGGAGCTGTCGAAGGTGGGATCGGTGATTGGGGTGAAGTCGTAACAAGGTAGCCGTACCGGAAGGTGCGGCTGGATCACCTCCTTTCTAAGGAGTTCCTGCTCGGAGCCTTAGTGCTCGAGAACTCCCAGTTGATCACTAGCTATTCGGCTCGCCGGCGTTCGACATTGTTGAAGGTTTCGACCTCCTTCGTCGACAGGCCAGTGACCGGGCATCCTCTGTTCCGTTTTCTGGGAGCGTGCTCCCAGCTGCGACCGGCCCTCGGGCCGGCGCAGATAGGCAAAAGCGAAGAGCAATGCCCGCCTGCGGCGGGCCGCTTGTCTCTCCCGACCAAACAACGCCGGCTTCGCCGGCGGTTTGGTCGTGCCCCTTGAGAACTCCATAGCGAGCACGAGCATCTTTGTTTTCCAAGCTACAAAGAGCCAACGGTGGATGCCTTGGCGCCTGAAGCCGATGAAGGACGTGGGTGGCTGCGAAAAGCCACGGGGAGCTGCCGACCAAGCTTTGATCCGTGGATATCCGAATGGGGAAACCCACCGCAACATGATTGCGGTACTCCGGCCTGAATATATAGGGCGGGTAGAGGGAACCAGGGGAATTGAAACATCTCAGTACCCTGAGGAAAAGAAAGCAACAGCGACTCCCTGAGTAGCGGCGAGCGAAACGGGAAGAGCCTAAACCGTGCCGGTGTCAAGCCTGGTGGCGTTGCCGGTTCGGGGTCGTGGGATCTGACAGGAGAGGCACCAGACTCTCCACGGAGTTACAAAGCTGCTACCTAGCAGAAGCGTTTTGGAACGTCGCGCCGCAGAGGGTAAGAGCCCCGTATGCGAAAGGTAAGCAGTCTCCGATCAGACACCCGAGTAGCGCCGGAACCGTGAAAGTCGGCGTGAATCTGCGAAGACCACTTCGTAAGGCTAAGTACTTACAGGCGACCGATAGTGAACTAGTACCGTGAGGGAAAGGTGAAAAGCACCCCGGGAGGGGAGTGAAATAGTACCTGAAACCGTTGGTTTACAAACAGTCAAAGCGTCGTCGGCACTTGTGCCGGCCGCGATGGCGTGCCTTTTGAAGAATGAGCCAGCGAGTTACCGTACGTGGCAAGGTTAACCCGTGAGGGGGAGCCGGAGCGAAAGCGAGTCTGAATAGGGCGTTCAGTCGCGTGCGGTAGACCCGAAGCCGAGTGATCTATCCATGGGCAGGCTGAAGCGGGGGTAAGACCCCGTGAAGGGCCGAACCCACCCTGGTTGAAAACAGGGGGGATGACCTGTGGATAGGGGTGAAAGGCCAAGCAAACTCGGTGATAGCTGGTTCTCCCCGAAATGCATTTAGGTGCAGCGTCGGGTGTTCAGCATCGGAGGTAGAGCACTGAATGGGTAAGGGGGCCTACAAGCTTACCAACCCCAATCAAACTCCGAATGCCGATGCTCCAGAGCCCGGCAGTGAGACCATGAGGGATGAGCTTCATTGGTCGAAAGGGAAACAGCCCAGACCGCCGGCTAAGGCCCCAAATTCGAAGCTAAGTGGAAAACGATGTGGGATTGCATAGACAGCCAGGAGGTTGGCTTAGAAGCAGCCACCCTTGAAAGAGTGCGTAATAGCTCACTGGTCGAGTGGTCCTGCGCGGACAATGTAACGGGGCTCAAGCTTCGAGCCGAAGCCGCGGATTCCGCATTTGTGCGGAGTGGTAGGGGAGCGTCGATCATGCAGTGAAGTGGCGGTGTGAACCGTTATGGAGCGTGATCGAGTGAGAATGCTGGCATGAGTAGCGAGAGAGGGGTGAGAAACCCCTCCGCCGAAAGCCCAAGGGTTCCTGGGGAAGGCTAATCCTCCCAGGGTAAGTCGGGAGCTAAGGCGAGGCCGAAAGGCGTAGTCGATGCACAACCGGTTGATATTCCGGTACCACCGTGCCCGCGTCAATCCCAAACCAGGGGTACTAAGGGGCTGCCTTAGGGCGAACCGACCGACCCTGGGGAGGGCAGCGAAGGCGGGACGCAGGAGGGTAGGTGAACCCAGGCGTTGGTTGTCCTGGGGGAAGCGTGTAGGGCGGGGACCAGGCAAATCCGGGCCCCATGAAGCCTGAGACGTGATCCCGAGCCGTTATAGGCGAAGTCACTGATCCCATGCTGCCTAGAAAAGCGTCTAGCGAGTAGGCACGGTGCCCGTACCCCAAACCAACTCAGGTGGGCGGGTAGAGAATACCAAGGCGATCGGGATAACTGTGGTTAAGGAACTCGGCAAAATACCTCCGTAACTTCGGGAGAAGGAGGGCCTCATTAGGGTGAAGGACTTCGCGTCCTGAGCTCGAGGGGGCCGCAGAGACCAGGGGAAAGCGACTGTTTACTAAAAACACAGCAGCGTGCGAAGTCGTAAGACGATGTATACGCTGTGACGCCTGCCCGGTGCCGGAAGGTTACGGGGAAGGGTTAGTCCGCAAGGGCGAAGCTCTGAACCTAAGCCCCGGTAAACGGCGGCCGTAACTATAACGGTCCTAAGGTAATGGCCCGGATTCGTGCCCGGGTGTTGCCCCTCGCAGGAGTGATCCTGCAGAGTGCAGCTGGCCAAATGCTGGAAACACCGTGTATCCGGCGCTACCAACCTCACTGTCACACCCGATTCATAGGGTGTGCGGTGTGGAGGTGACAATGCGTCCGGTGCGGACAATCAGCAGGAAAGGCCACTAGCTGTGCAGTGGGTCGTCGGCTTCGTCGACGGCGAAGATTGTTTCAGTGATCCGATCTTCTGGAACGGTACGTGCAAGTTGGGTTGGCAAGTCCAGCCCGAGTGCACGGTCGTCCAGGGAGCCCGGAGCGTGGCAGTTCTGCACGCACTGGAGCGGTTCTTCGGATGCGGGTCGGTCGATGTCAATGGCCGGCATGACAATCATCGGGAGGACGTCTGGCGTTATCACGTCAGGCGGCTGTCAGATCTGTCGACCGTGTGTTCCGTTGTTCGAAGCAAACCCACTGAGAACCGCCAAGGCCGGTGATTGTCGCCGGCTTCGCAGCGGTCGTCCGGCTCATGGAAGGGCGGGCCCACCTCACGGAGGCGGGACTGGTCCAGATAGCCGGCATCGCCGCGACGATGAATCGTCGGAAGCGGTCACAACTGGTGGAATCCTCAGAGGCCATACGCCAGCCATCTCACCTCGACGGGTGAGACGAAGATATGGTCCTAGCCCCATGGCGACATGGGGGTTCCTAGAGCGAAATTCCTTGTCGGGTAAGTTCCGACCTGCACGAATGGCGTAACGACTTTCCTACTGTCTCAACCACAGACCCGGCGAAATTGAAGTACGAGTAAAGATGCTCGTTAGCTGCATCAGGACGGAAAGACCCCGTGGACCTTTACTATAGCTTGATGTTGGGTTTTGGTACCTGTTGTGTAGGATAGGTGGGAGACTAGGAAGCTGCAGCGCCAGCTGTGGTGGAGTCAACGTTGAAATACCACCCTGCATGTGCCGGGACTCTAACCCACGTCCGTTATCCGGATGGGGGACAGCGTCAGGTGGGTAGTTTGACTGGGGCGGTCGCCTCCTAAATTGTAACGGAGGCGCCCAAAGGTTCCCTCAGGCTGGTTGGCAATCAGCCGTCGAGTGCAATGGCACAAGGGAGCTTGACTGCGAGACCTACAGGTCAAGCAGGTGCGAAAGCAGGGCATAGTGATCCGGCGGTTGCGTGTGGAAGCGCCGTCGCTCAACGGATAAAAGGTACCCCGGGGATAACAGGCTCATCTTGCCCAAGAGTCCATATCGACGGCAAGGTTTGGCACCTCGATGTCGGCTCGTCGCATCCTGGGGCTGAAGCCGGTCCCAAGGGTTGGGCTGTTCGCCCATTAAAGCGGTACGCGAGCTGGGTTTAGAACGTAGGAACACTGCGTCCCCAGGAAGTAATTCCTGGGTGCTCACCGGCTCATATCGGTGAAACCCTTACTGTCACACCGAACTTATACAGTGAGGGCAATACCGAGGGAAGGCCAGCAGTGGAAGCATTGAAGGAGTCCTATGTGGCAGGGTTCTTGGACGGGGATGGGAGTATTCACTTCCAACTCGTCCAGCAAGCGGGATACCGCTACGGGTACTACATCCCGGCGAGTATCTCCTTCTCGCAATCGACGTCTGCTCGAGGAGGTCTGGAGATGATCCAGACGATCCTCGGTGGTGTTGGCTATCTGCGAGACCGCGGAACCGGCATGAGTGAACTTGTAATCACTAGCCGGCCGTAGGTGCATGAGATCTTGGTCGCAGTCGAGCCGTACGTGATCTTCTAAAAAGTTCACGTTGACAGGCGCTCGGGCTGCTTCCGAGGATCAAACCGGGTATCGGCCCGGAGGAATTTCTGCAACTGGCACGGGACGTCGATGCTTTCGCCGCCCTAAACTGTTCGAAAATCGAAGCGGGTAACCGCCGAAGCTGTCGAGCGACAGCTTCGTAGTATGGGCTGCTGTGCCCCTGTAACGACTTCCTCGTTTGCTCAACGAGGGGATGGCGTCATACCTTCAATCACAGACGCCATGACACGCCGGCCCCTGGAAACAGGGTGAAGGTATAGTCTGTGCCCGTAGTAATACGGGATTACATGCGTGAGACAGTTCGGTCCCTATCCGATGCAGCCGTAGGAGACTTAAGGAAGGCTGTCCCTAGTACGAGAGGACCGGGACGGACGCAGCTCTCGTGTGCCAGTTGTCCTGCCAAGGGCATGGCTGGTTGGCGACCTGCGGAAGGGATAAGCGCTGAAAGCATCTAAGTGCGAAGCTCGTTCCAAGATGAGGTCTCCCACAGGGTTAACCTGGTAAGGCCCGTGGTAGACGACCACGTTGATAGGCCGGAGGTGTACGCACAGCAATGTGTTCAGCCGACCGGTACTAATCGGCCGAGGGCTTGGGACAAACCTGCCCGTGCTCGCTATGGAACGCTCACAGGGGACAACCCCGCAGTTGAGCAAGTTTTCCGGTGGCCATAGCGGCGGAGTCACACCCGTTCCCATCCCGAACACGGAAGTTAAGCCCGCCTGCGCCGATGGTACTTGGGGGGTAGCCCCCTGGGAGAGTAGGTCGTCGCCGGAATAATTCGAGAGCAACGCCCCCCATCGACACGGTGGGGGGCGTTGCCGCGCCTGGGCGGTAACATCGGCCAATGGCCCCCTCCAGCAGCGGCGATCGGCGCGCCCCGAAACCGGACGGTCCTCCGGCGCGCCCACGAAGCGCTCGGGCCGGCGGAGCAGGCGTTGGAGGCGTTGGAGGCGCGGCCCGGCGCCGCGCCGAGGGAACTGGAGCAGGCAAGCCACGGACGACCGCCGCCCGCGCAGGCGGAGGCCGCGAGGGAGGACGTCCGGCGCCCAGCCGTCCTCGAACAGGCGAGACTCGACGAGCCGAACCCACCGGCCGCGGCGGATATGAGGGACGCAACCCGCGAGCTGCTTCCGAGCGCAACGGGCAGTCCGGCGAGCCCCGGCGCCGGCCCGATGACCGCCGGCAGGGATCGGCCGCGCGGGCACCGGGTGCACCTCGGGATCGAACAGACAGTGGCCCGACCCATAGCCGCCGCCCTGACGGAACTCCGCCGTCCCGCCGTGATGGCGCCCCGCATGCCCGTCGCGCCAACGGTCCGGCACCGGCCCGTCGCTCCGACGTCGTGCCCCCTTCGGCCCGTCGCTCCGACACCGCCCCCCCGTCCCCCCGCCGCCCTGACGGCAAGCCCCCTGCCTCCCGTGAAGGCCGCCCCACCTCGTCCGCCCGGCGTTCCAGCAGCGGGGCGCCCTATGCCGGGCGCGCCGCCGGCCCGCCCCCCGCTCGCCGGGATGGACCCCCCAGGGCCGGCCTGCGCTCTCCCGGCACCCGCACCGCCTCGCCGGTCAACCCGAAGTGGGGCAGTGTGGCCCGCAAGGGCGCCAAGGTGCTCAACGAAACCGATCGCGGCCCAGCCTCGAGCGCCTGGCAGTCCGCCGTGGTCCGGGCCCGAACCGGCGACGACAACGGCGAGTTGACCGCCGACCAGGCCGACATCTGGATCCACGACGAGGAGCCCGAGCCCGAGCCGCGGACGCGGGCCCGCGAAACCACGGCCGCCGCTCCCACCACCGACACCCGCCGGCTCCGCCACACCGTCCCCTCTCCCGTGACCGAGGAGCTGGCCGGCGCGGCCGGCGTCCGCCAGGGCGCCAAGCTGGCCGAACGGCTGGCCGAGGCCAGCCATGCCTACGACCGCGACCGGTATCAGGACGCGCTGCGTATCCTGCGGTCCCTGGCCCGCAGCGTCCCCGGATCGGCCGCAGTGCGCGAACTCTACGGCCTGACGCTGTACCGGATGGGCCGCTGGCGGGCGGCCCTCAAGGAGCTCGACGTGTACCGGGCCCTCGGCGGCGGCTACGACCAGCACCCGGTCATGATGGACTGCCACCGGGCCCTGCGCAGCTACCGGCAGGCCGATCGGCTGTGGGAGGAGCTGCGCCAGGCATCGCCGAGCGCCGAGGTGGTCACCGAGGGCCGGATCGTCATGGCCGGGGCACTCGCCGATCGTGGCGACCTGCCGGCCGCCACCAGGTTGCTGGAACGTGGCGCCAACGTCCACAAGCCCAAGGAGCACCACCTGCGCCAGTGGTACGCACTGGCCGACCTGTACGAGCGCGGCGGTGACGTGGCTCGGGCCCGTGACCTGTTCGGGCGAATTGACGCTACGGCACCGAGCTCGTTCGATACCGCTCAGCGCCTCCGGGCTCTGCGCTGACCACTGACCGGAGCGGCATCGGTCCGCTCAACCGGCCAGAATGACGGGCATGGACGACAGCGACTCGACAGGACTCCCCGAACAGGTCTGGCTGCAGGTCGTCGTCGGCGACAGTGAGATGCCGGCGACGTACACCATGGGCGTCCAGGGCCTGGACGAGCACGGATTCAGCGTGACCACCACCGACGCGGAGGCGATGGCGGCCCTCACGCCCGGTACCGCGCTCCGGGCCAGCTACGGCGACCACTCGGGGCTGTGCCGGTTCGACAGCGTGGTCGTCTCTCAGACGGCCGGCGAACCGACGATCGTGGTGATCGACCCGCCCCGCAAGATCGCCATCGAGCAGCGCCGGCGTTTCGTCCGGGCCGAGGTCGACATGCCGGTCGCCTGCGCCCTGCTCGACGCCAGCGACGAGCCCACCTTCGTGGCGGCCATCGGAAACGTCGGCAACCTGGGCGCCGGCGGCCTGAGGATGGCCATCGGGAACCACCCGGCGCTCGTCAAGGGCGCCACCATGAGCCTGGCCCTGGACCTGGTGGGCGCCGGCCAGCCGGTGGTGGTGATGCTGGCCCGGGTGGTCGATGTGACCGGCCCGTATTTCGAGGACGGCGAGGTGATTGTCCGCCTGGTCTTCACGATGGTCGAGTCGGATGATCGCGAGCGACTGGAACGCTTTGTCTACCGGAAACTCGGTGGTATTGCGCCCGCCAAAACCTATTCCGCAGGCAAGATCACGCAAATTTCCCCCTAGTTTCAATCGTAGGCAACACTGGGTAGAAGCGGGCCGATCACCTTGTTTTGAGCAGGCGAGGTTGGCATGGCGATCACCCGGCTGGGCACCAGGACTCTCAGCGGGACACGGTCGAGTCCGACATCCCGGCCCGGATGGACCGGCTCCCGTGGAGCCGATGGCACTGGCTGGTGGTCTTCGCCCTCGGGATCACGTGGCTGCTCGACGGGGCTCGAGGTCACGATCGTGGGAGCGGTCGCCCCGGTCCTCAAGAGCAAGCAGACGTTCGGGCTGACCACCACCCAGATCGGGCTGGCCGGTGGCATTTACGTCGCCGGAAATGTGGTCGGGGCGCTCGGTTTCGGCTATCTCACCGACCGGCTGGGCCGCAAACGGCTGTATGGTGGGGCAGACCTTCCTGTACAACGCCGTGTTCTTCACCTTCGGGATCACGCTGACCACGTTCTTCAAGGTCGGCGACCGTGACGTCGGGTGGTACATCCTGATCTTCGCGGTCGGCAACTTCCTGGGGCCGCTGACCATCGGCCGGCTGTTCGACGTGGTGGGCCGCCGGCCCATGATCGCCGGCACCTACCTGGCGTCGGCCGCCGGGACGCTGCTGATCGGGTTCATGTTCGCCGGCCACGCCTTCGGGCCGCTCAGCCTGACCGTCGGCCTGGGGGCAGTGTTCTTCTTCGTTTCGGCCGGCGCCAGTGCGGGCTACCTGACCTGAGCGAGGTGTTCCCGCTCGAGGTGTGGGCGAATGCCATCGCCTTCTTCTACGCCGTCGGCAGCGGCGTGGGCGGCATCGCCGGCCCCGTTCTCTTCGGGAAGCTCGTCCAGACCGGGAACCGGCACAATCTGCTCTATGGCTGTGCGCTGGGTGCCCTGCTGATGCTCATCGGCGGCCTGCTGGAAATCTGGCTCGGCGTCGCCGCCGAGCAGAAATCCCTGGAGGACGTGGCGACGCCTCTCTCCGCCGATGAGGCCACTAGTTGAGGTAGCGACCGAAGAAGTCCCATACCAGCCGCCATCCCTCCTCGGCCGCCGCCGGCCGGTAGGCCGGGCGGTCGGTGGCGAAGAATGCATGCCCGGCGTCCGGCAGGGTGTGGAACTCAAAGCTCTTCCCCAGCCCCTCCAGCACCCGGGCCATCTCGGTTGTCTCCTCCGGCGCCGGGTTGTGGTCCTCAGCGCCGAACAGGCCGAGCATCGGGCAGGACAGGTTCTCGGCCAGGTGGAGGATGGGCCGGGCCTTCAGCCCCACGCTCGGCCGGGGCGGCTTGGCCACGAACGCCCCGTAGCAGTCGACCGCCGCGTCGAGCGCCAGCGAGCAGGCGGCGAGGAACGACTGCCGACCGCCCGAGCAGTACCCGATGGTGCCGCCCCGGCCGTTCGATGCGTCGAGGGACTTGAGGAACGCCAGCGCGCCGGCGACATCGCCCACCAGTCGGTCATCGGCGACCCCGCCTTGGGCCCGGACGTGGGCCGCCGCCTGCTCCGCCGCCAGGCCCGGGGCGTCCCGGGAGTAGAGATTCGGGCAGACGGCGAGGTAGCCGTGGGCGGCGAACCGCCGGGTCATCTCCCGGGTGGCCTCGTCGTACCCGGGCAGATGGTGGATGACCACTACCCCCCCGTGCCGCTTGTCATCCCAGGGCCGGGCCAGGTAGGCCTCGATCTCGTCGCCGCCGGCGCCGGCGACGGCGACCGTGGCGGCGGTCAGATCCTCTCGGCGCTCCACAGCCAGCAACTGTAGAAGTGATCGTAGAAACCGCCGTGCCGGT
Organism: uncultured Actinomycetota bacterium; assembly: GCA_963792645.1. GTDB lineage: Bacteria > Actinomycetota > Acidimicrobiia > Acidimicrobiales > Palsa-688 > CAWBWS01. The sequence goes on along the minus strand of CAWBWS010000002.1, from coordinate 1,684,021 downwards.
CGATGACCCCGCCCAGCGCGGCCAGCAGCGGCTCCAGCCGGGCCGGCGGCAGCAGACGGTGGTCCGACGACGTCCGCATGACGTCGATCCACTCCTGGGTCGAGTAACGCCGCACCCAGGGATACTGCCGCTCGACCGGTTGCCCGAACCCGACATCCGGCGGCAACGCGCCGACGGGCGGGCGTCCGGCGGCCAGGATGTTGAACGGCGAAAGGGTGGGAAAATGCTCCCCGTAGACGGCATCAATCTGGTGCCGGAGGTCCGAGTCGTCGGAGGCCGGCCGGTTCCACCACAGCGCGAGCCGTCCACCCGCACGGAGCAGGTGGTGAGCCTTCCGGAATCGCACCTCCGGGTCCAGCCAGTGCCACGCCTGGGCCGAGCTGACCAGATCGAAGGCGGCCCCCTCGAACGCCTCGAAGTCGCTGACCGTCACCGACCATGTGGGGAACGCATGGAGATTGCGGGCCGCCACCGCCGCCATGGCCGGATCGGGCTCGACACCGACGCCGGTCAGGCCCCGCTGGGCCAGCAGCACCGCGGCCTTGGCCGTGCCGCAACCGACGTCAAGCGCCCGCGCCCCGGCGCCGGCCATCTCCACCACGTCGTCGATCAGCTCGGCCGGGTACGACGGGCGGGCCCGGTCGTAGAGCTCGGCGTCCTCGCCGAAGACCAGCCGTTGCTCCCTCGCGTTAGCCACCGGTTCAGGCTGACAGCTCGCGTTCGAGCGGCGTGCGGAAACGCGGAATGACCCGCACCGGCCCCATCGCGCCCTGCAGGCGCTGGGCCGCCTGCTCGACGGCGCCGGTGCCCTCGGCCCCGATGTCCTCGAGCAGCCGCACCGCGATCTCGCCGTCCTTACGCTGGGCCCATCCGCCGACCACCCCTCCGTCGTACCACACAGTCGGCCCGATGTTTCCCGACCGGTCGAACAGCGGTACCCGGTGCTTGCCGAGGAACCACCCGCGTTCGGTCCACCCCATCGCCGTCGGGTCCAGCGCCGGCAGCAGGGCGGCCCACGGCTCGACGGGGTCAACGGGCGCCACGTCGTCGGCCAGCACCAGGCCGGTGGTCCCGTTGATCTCGACCTCCACTGTCGCCAACCGGGCCAGCGCCTGGTGAGTCTCGCCGCCGGTCCAGCCGGACCACCACTGCAGGTCGGCGGCGGTCCCGGGCCCGAACGACCCCAGCCACATGGCCGCCAGATCGGCTCGGGCCGGATCAACAGGAAGATCGGCCAGCCGCTGTCCCAGCCAGTGCTCGACGGTGGCCCACCGGTACTGGCTGCTGGTCCACGAACCGCGGGGCCGGGCCCGCACGATGTGACCGTCGGCCGCCATCAGGAACAGCACCCATGTCGAGACGCCCTGGACGCCGGCCCACTTCTTGCCCTCGCCGACCGCCATCTGCCGGCGCAGTTCAGGTACCACCGCGCTCAGTTCGGCGGCCGACGCGTCGCCCCGCGCCGCCAGCTCCTTGAGGGTGGCCGCCTCGACCTGCTGGAACCAGGCCGCGCCGTCAGTGGTGATCGACGCCTCCTCGACCAGCCGGCAGTACCGCCGGCGCTGCTTCACCGCGATGGCTCGGGTGCACGCCGCCTGGATCACCGGTGCCGTCTCGACCGGTACGACGAACATGGTGCGCCGCATCCCGAGCATCCGGACCAGCGAGCGCTCGTCGTACAGGGCCCGTTCCAAGCCGGCCGGGTCGGAAGTGATGGTTCGGGCCATGGTGGCCAGGTACACCGAGGACGGGTCGGTCCCGTGGAGTGCGACCAGGTCCCGGGCCACCTGGAGTGGCGTGGCGGCCCGGGAGTCAGGGGCCAGGTGGTGGCGCCGGGCGAGCCGGGCCCGACGTTCGGAGACCGGGATCCGCCTCACCGGGCGGCTGAAAACCGGCGGCGCCGGCTCAGACGGTCGTACGCCGCCAGGGTGTTGGGGTGCAGCCCGGAGAAGTCGCCCTCGAGGTCGAGGACGGTCCCGAGCTCATCCATGACCCGCTCGATCTCCTGGCTCTCTCCCAGCGCGTCGGCCGCCTCCATCAGCCGGACCCACAGCCGTTCGCAGTATGGATCGGCCATCAGGCCCTGGCGGGCCGCCCATCTGGCCGCCATCCCGTCCCCCGCCTCCAGGGCCAACCGGGCCATCAGGTCGGCGGCGTCGCCCACCTCGGCCTCGATGTGGCGACCGTGGCCCTCGGTGTGGATCCACCCGTAGGTGCGGCCCGAGACCACCCCTTCGAACGGCCGGCCGCGGACCGCTTCGAGCGCCGTTCGGAGGGCGGTGACCGACGAGCGGTCCCGGCCCCAGCGGTGCAGGACGCAGAATCGACCCCAGTCCGACTGCACGCCCGGGCCCAGCTGGTAGCGCTTCTCGCGGCCCTGGCCCTGCGCCGGCAGCAGGCCGGCCGGACCCCCCAGGGCGCGCCGGGCGACCGAGACCGTCGAGTCGCGGGTGGCGGGCGACACGATCCGGCCGTCGCCCGACGGCCACAGCGCCTCGTCCAGCTCGGCCTCACCGACGCCGTGCGGGTGCATGGCCAGGTAGACGACCAGCTCCCGTCCCTTGGCCCGCCTGAACTCGCCGGCACCGTCGACGTCGACCGTGCCGAGCACCCGGACGAGGATCTCGGGTTCGCTCGGGGTCGGCAGCTCATCGCGGTGACTGCCGTTGACCCCGGCGACGCGTTGCGCCAGCGTTCCCGCAGGGACGGTCGGCGCCGGCGCGGACACATCGACGCTTTCGACGCTGAGATCGATCTGGTCATAGGGCGGGTCGGCCAGCGTGGCCCCGCTGTCGTCGGCCGCGACCTCGAGCATCCGGCCGATGTCGACCATGGTGGCCTGGTCGAGCACCGGTGGCTGCACCGCCAGCCGCAGGGGATCGACCGGCATGGGGCTGGCGTCGGCGTCGATGGTCCAGGACCCGGGAGTGACGGGCCCGCAGACGACTGCGGCTACGCCGCGGCCGGGTCGGGCCAGATCGGTCAGCCAGGCCGACTCCTCGGCGGTAACCGGTCGGGCCGACAGCACCACGGTCGGTGGCCAACCGTCGCCGGCCCGCCTGCGGACCCGGCCCTCGAAGGCATCGGCGCAATCGTGGTCGGCCATGGTGGCCGACATGATCTCGCCGGTGGACCTCAGTTCGTCCCTCACCGCCGTCACCGATGTCGCGGTGCGCACCCTGTCGGCGAGTGCCAGCCCGGGCGCCATACCGATCAAGACCATATCGACCGCGCCGGCCCACGGGGCACCGCACAGGTGAGTGGCCAGGCCGTGGAGGACGCCGGTCGCCCGGGCCGGCTCGCCAGTGATGGCGACCAGGCCGGCGGCTTCCAGGTTGATCAGCACGTCGGCACCACCGGCGGCGACCCGGCCAAGGGAGACCAGCGCCGGCAGGGGAGCCGATCGGCGGCTGGGCCCCACATCGATGATGGATGAGCCGATGCGCCAGCGGAAGCCTTCCGCGCTGGCCACCCATGGCGCGGGTGCTGGCGCCGGCCGGTCCAGCAGCACCTCGACGGCGTCGTCATCCACCAGCGCCCCGAGCACGGCCGGCGGGGCGACGCCGCGGTCTTCGAGCGAGTCGGCCAGGTGGTCGATGGCGGAGGCCACGAGCGCCGCCCGGTCGGCGGTCTCGGCGCGGCGGATGGCGAGCTCGGAGCCGGCCAATTGCGGCCCTGGCAGCCGTATCCGCCGGCCCGGAGGCCGGTGCTGGGCCTGGCGGCGCCGTAGAACACCGAGCAGCGCCAGCACCGCCGCGCCGGCCATCCCTGCCTCGAGAAGGGTGCCGGCGAGAGAGCCTCGACGGGCCGGCCGGCGTTCGCTCGTGACATTGAGCATCTCCGGCGGCCGCTGCCCGTTGGCGGGATTGTCCGGGCCCGGTACCGCCCGCATGGTGGGTGGCGGCGGGCCGGACGGCGCGGGTGCCGCGGTGGTAGTTGAGCCGGCCCGAGTGGCGGTAGGGCCGGCCAGGGCGGTGGCGGCGGTAGGGGTAGGGCCTCCTGGGGCGGCGGGTGCGACGGTGGGAGTAGTGCCGGCCGGAGTGGCGGTAGGGGTAGGGCCGGCCGGGGCGGTGTCGGCGGTGCCAGTAAGGGCGGCCGGGGCGGCCGGGCCGGCCGGAGAAGTAGGGACTGCCATGGGCGGGGCTTGAGGCCCTGGCATCGGCTGGACCCTGGCGCTCGCCGGTGAGCTGGTATCCGGGTCCGGCACCAGCAGCACGTCGCCGGCATGGATGAACCGGGCGCCGCCGGGCGGGTGGCGCTCACCACTGGACCCTTCCAGTGAACGGCCCTCGACATCGCGCAGCTCACGCCAGCGGGTGCCGTCGCCCAGGTGTCGCTCGGCGATCGCCCAGGGCGAGTCGTAGCGCTGCACGATGTAGCGCACCATGCTGCTCGTCGCCGGACGCGGCGTGGCCGGCGTCACCGGCCGCTCGGCCCGCTCGTGTCGGCTGTCCTCGTCGGCCTCGCGCTCGACGACCGCAGGTCGGTGGTGCTCCGGGGCGGTGATCGGAGTCGCCCACGCCGGCGCCGACGAAAATCCGCGCTGTGGAAGCAGCAACGCCGCACTCAACACCAGAGTGCCGGCCAACCGCTGCAGCCCCGGCACCCGAAGGGCGCGGCGCCGGCCCGCCGCCGCCGCCCCGACACCGCCGGCCAGCTCGAATACGACCGCCATCACGAACGCCGCCCAGACCAGCCAGCACAGCACCCCCGCGGCCCGCAGCAGGGTTGAATCACTGATGGGCCGGCCCAGGCCGTCGACCACCTGAGGCCACTGCGGGGGTGCGGCCGGAAGCGGCTGCCCGAGCGACACCAGGGCCGCCGGCACCCCTGCGACCGCGCCGAAGAGGCCGGCCGCGCCGGCCACACCCCGAAGCACACGCCAGCGATCGTGAGGCATCACGGTCCTCCAACCCTGTCTATGCCACGGACCGCCCGGGCCGTGCCGCGTCCGGTGACGGTCACCGACAGCAGCCCGCCGGCGCCGAGGATGTACATCCGTTGGGGGAACGACACGCTCACCGTGACCTGGTCACCGGACACCGACGCCGAGCCGGTGTGGCCGGTCGGGGCGAGGAACGCGTCGACCGCCGCCTGCGCCTGCCCGGGGTCGATCACCGCCACCACCGAGGTTCGGGTCGGCGGGGCAATGGCCTGGGCCGCGGCCCGGGCCGCCCCCTCCGCCTCGTCGATCGCCTCCCGACGGGCCGCGAGCGTGTAGCCCCCGTCGAGCACCAGGCCGATGAAGAGGATGAGCGCCATGGTGAAGGACACGACGAACGCTGTGACCATGCCGGATTCCCCGCGGCCCCAATCCGTTGGAGAGTTGAGGGACCTATAGGTCACCGAAGTCTCCAACAGATCTCATCCGCCGCTCCGGAAGCTGTCCACCACCGATACCGCACGAGCACGCAGCGTCTTCGATCCCCCGATACCAAGCCCGAGAACGTCGCCGAGGGCCACCGTGCACGAAACGTCGGCCACCACCGAACCCCCCGGCCGCAACCGGCTGGTGTCGATGCTCACCAGCGGTGACCGACACGAGACCCGGTCGGCGCTCAGGCTGTCGAGGCCACGTTGGACGCCGGCATCGGTCGCGGCCCTCGGCGACGACCAGGTCGACGCCTCGCGCGCCGCGTCGTGGGCCGCCTCGACCACCTGGTTGCGGGCGACCGAGAACCGGCCGGCGGCCAGGGCGAACATCACCAGTAACAGGAGCACCGGCGTGATCAGCACCAGCTCGACCGCCGCCGACCCACGTTCACCCTGTGCGGTCATCGGACCCGCCGGCTGCGGAACTGCTCGGTACTGCTCTCGGCGACGGCGTGGACGGGCAACGACACGAACGGCACGAGCGCGATGCAATGGCCCCGCACCTCGACCCGAGCCACGGCCGGACCGCGGGTGGACGTGACCTGCCGGCCCTGGAGAATGCTCGGTCCCGTCTGGTCGAGCTCCAAGTTGGCCCGGTCGAAGCCGTCGGCTGCGGTGCCTCCGTCGACCCGGGCGGCGCGAACGCCGTCCTGGGCGGCGGCGTGCGCCAGGTCGGCGGCGTGGTACCAGAGGGCAACCTGGATGACGAACATGACCAGCACCAGGAGCACCGGGAAGACCAACACCGCCTCCAGGGTCGCGACGCCCGATTGGCGACGGTCCCCCTTTTCCACCATTCAGCTGGTGGGGATGCCGTTGGCCTTGGACAGCACCTTGCCGACGATGATGGCGCCGGCGGCGATGGCCAGCCCGGCGAAAATGGCGATGAGGATGACCGTCTCGGTGGTCATGCCCCGTTGGTCGGCCCGGGCGGCAACCCAGCGGGCCCGCAACCAGATGAGCATTGGCAACACCATGGGAATGCCTCCTGTCGGTTGGTCAGATGCCCTCGAGCACCCGGGCGATGGCGGGGTAGCCGATAAACAACACGAAGCCGCAGAGCAGCAGGATCACGGGCAGGGACATTCGTTCGCTGGCCGACTGGGCGGCCGCCTCGACCTCGGCCAGCCCCTTGATCCTCAGGGATTGGGCCCGGGCGGCCAGGCTGGTGCGGACCTTGGCGCCGTTGTCGCCGGCCAGGCTCACTGATGCCGCCAGCTCCCGGAGGTCTGTGACCCCGAGCTCGGCGCCGAGCCGGTCGAGGCCGGCCCATGGAGTCTCGCCCATGACCTTGGCCCCGTACAGGGCCTGGCGGATCTCGCTGAACGCCCAGCCGTGGCCGGCGCCGGCGGCGGTGTCGAGGGCCCCCTCGACGCCACGGCCGGCGGCCAGGTTGACGGCGACCAGATCCAGGAACGCGCTCAGGGCGTGGTTGAAACTGTGCCGGCGGGCGCGGGCTTCGGTCGCTACCACCAGGTTGGGGAGCAGTACGCCGGCGCCGCCGAATGCCGCTACGAGGCCGGCCGGGATCCCGAGTGGCACCGCCACGCCCCCGAGGGCCAGGACCGCGACGAGGGCCGGCGCCACCAGCGCCGCCTCGACGCCGGCGGTCAGGCAGCGCACCGCGTGGTCGGCCGGGGTGCGGCCCAGGAGCCGCAGGTCACGGGAGATGGACGGTGTAACGAGATGCTGGAGACCCAGGGCGCGAGCCAGCGGTTCGCCCGTGGGGCGCCGGCGGGGGATGGCGGCCGTGGCCGGCTGATCCAACCGGGCCAGGGCGGTGGCCAGGTCGGGGCGGGCCGGCGCCAGGCTGCGTAGCACCAGAAGGATCCCGAGGGCCAGGCCGGCGCCGGCCAGCAGCATCAGGGCCACAGGGCCGTCCGATCGTCGCGCCCGGCGCCGGCCATGAACCGCTCGGGGGCTACGAACCGGCTCATCGACGCCAGCCAGACGAGGGCGGCGGCGAAACAGGCGAACACGCCCAGGAGTACGACCTGGCCGGTTACCGAGTCGAACGGATTGAGGTAGCCGCGGTTCAGCACGACCAGCGCCAGGGCAAAGACGATCGTCACGACCGAGATGATCCGGACCGACGTGCGGGTCCGGGCCCGGGTGGCGTCCACCTTCAGCCTCATGGACGCAGTGTCACGGGCGGCACTGGCGAGTGATGCCAGCAGCTCTCCGAGCTCGGACGCCTCGCCGCTGGCGGCCAGGGTGAGGGCTACCACCACCAGGTCGGCCGCCGGGTCGGCCAGGTCGTCGCCGAACGCCGTCAGGGCGGCACCCAGCCGTTCCCGCTGGAGTCGAGTGACGAGGGCACCCACGTCGGGACGAATGGATTCGGGCGCCAATGGCGCGGTGGTGATGATGGCCTGTTCGAGCCCGGAGGCGGCCGCCATGGTGTCGCGCAGCATCTCGGTCCACGATGCGATGGCGGCGGTCCGGCTGGCGTCGGCGGTCCGCTGGGCGTGGGCCGAGACCAGGTCGCGGGCGAAGAACCCGAAGGCGGCGCCGGCCACCACCGCCACTGGCCAGCGGGTGAGCAGTCCGGCCAGGACACCGATCGCGGCGGCGGCAACCAGGCGGGGCCGGATATCCCCGAGGCGCGGGCTGCGGCTGGGACACAGGCGGGGTCGGGGCCCGTGTGGCCCGGGTCGCAGTCCCCACGCCACCAGCACCATGCCGGTGCCGATCCCGGCGCCGAGGAGCAGCAGCAGCGCGGTCACCGGTACGCCCGGGCCAGCCAGGTCGGGTCGAAACCGTGCTCCCGCATCCGGTCCCGGGTGCGTTCGGACAGCACGGTGCCGGTCGGAGCGGCCCGCCCGTCGCCGTCGGGGGCGAACAGCTCGTTGGTCATCACCGCGGTGTCGGTCGCTCCGGTGACCTCCCGGATCGAGGAGACGACCCGGGTGCCGGCCCGGTCGCGGCGGACGAAGACGGTGAAGTTCACGGCTTCGGCGGCCAGCGCGAACGTGTGTCGGAACTCCACCCGCTCGGGGGCCTGGGCGGCGAGCAGGGCCAGCTTGTTGAACACGTCGGCCGAGCTGTTGGCGTGGACGGTGCACAGGGAGCCGGCGGCGCCGGAGTTCATGGCGTTCAGCATCGGCACGATCTCGTCCCCGAGGACTTCGCCGACAATGACCCGGCGGGCGTTCATGCGCATGGCCCAGCGGACCAGGTCGGCGCAGGTGATGCGGCCCACGTCCTCGACGTTGGCTTCCCGGGCTTCCAGGGCGACGACCTCGTGGTGCCGTTGCGGGAAGCGATCGAGGGCCAGCTCGTAGTCGGTTTCGACCGTGACCAGCCGCTCCGCCGGATCGATCTCGGCGGCCAGGGCCCGCAGCAGCGTGGTCTTGCCATCCCCCATGCCGCCGCAGATCAACAGGCTGCACCGGGCGCCCACCGCCGCGCCGAGGAACTCGCGGACCATGGGCGAGAGGCTGGAGCGGGCGACCAGCTGGTCGAGGGTGACGTCGAGCAGGCGGTGGAGGCGCAGGAACAGGTGAGTGGGCCGGCAGACCCAGCCGATGGCGAACAGCCGGGAACCGTCGATCAGCTGCAAGTTGATGCGGGGATGGGCCGGGTCGAACAGCCGCTCGGACAGCCCGACCCGCCGGCCCAGCTCCCGGATGAACTCGACCAGCTCCTCGTCGGAGTCAGCAACCGGCGGGCCGCGCAGGGTGGTGCCGTCGGTCAGGTCCAGCCACACCGGTTCAGCGCCGGCGGCGTGGATGTTGACCACGTCGGGGCGATCGAGGTGGTCCTGGAGCCGGCCCAGGCCGAACAGCAGGTTGAACACCGCGGCGTGGAGGGCCTGTTCGTCGGCGGCGGTGGGCGGCGCCGCCCCTCGGCTGATCCGGTCGTGGGCGTGGGCTTCGAGGGCGTCGTTGACGAGCTTGGCGCCCAGGGCCTGCTCGTCGGCCTGGGCCAGCCGGCCCCGGCCCTGGTGTTCCCGCTCCCGCTGGGTGTCGGCCAGTTGGCGGGCCACCCGGCTGCGCAGCCGGCGTACTAGTGCGGCGTCGAGCAGCTCTTCGGCGGGCCAGGCTGGGGCCGGGCCGAAGCCGTCGGTGCCGGCGCTCAGCACCACCGGCGGCCTCCCGCCCGGGTTGGCGCGGCGGCCGTCATGACCGTCGCCAGCCGCCGTTGCCGCCCCGGAGGGAGCGCGCTGCCACCGGTCCTGACATTGCCACGGGAACGTGCGGTTGGCAATGGGTCGGGCCGCGCCAGCAGTGAAAATCACGCTCACTGCTGTATCTCATGCCGCGAGGGCGGGGATGCCACAGGCGAGTCGACGACCGGCTCCGGGCGGCCGGGGAGGGGCCGATGATGCTTCCGTCGGCGTTTCGGGTGGCAACGGCCGTGTGCTGGGGGAGGAACCGGCCGAGTTGTCTTGCCGGCCGACCGACGGGCAACTGGAGAGGGGGCTGCCAGTCAGCGAGATGGCTTCGACGCCGCCCCCGCTTTGGGTGTGCTCGTCGTGTGTGGTGGGTCGTTGGCCCGGCCATTCGTCGACCGGTCAGGCGATGCCTGCGCCGACCAAGACCCGCTCGGGCCCGGAGCCAGTGCCGCTCGTCAAAGCTCTCCGACCCGGAGGTGGTACAGATCCTGGCGTTGGACCTCGTCGATGCCGGCCAGCAGGGTGTCGAGGTCGTCATCGACGCAGAGATGCCGCCCCGACAGCTCGTCTGCATGCCCGGCGGCGAGGCGCAGTACCAGCTCGGCCGCCCAGGACGGATCAGCGCCGCGGCCGTCTTCGAGCTCCTGGCGGATCCAAGCGTGCACCTTCGCCTCGCGCGACCCGGGCGGTGCGCTATTGGCGAGGGCGGCTTCGGACAGGCCGATGGGCGTGATCCCGGGATGGACGCTGAACACGCTGACGCCGGCCCGCCGGGTCTCGAGCGCCAGGTTCTCGGTGAACTTCACCACGGCCGCCTTGGAGACCGAGTACGCCGACACCTGCGGCCAGCGGTACACGCCGGCCCGGCTGGTCATATTGACGATCCGGCCACTGCGGCGGGCCACCATGTCGGGCAGCACGAGGCGCGAGCAGAGGAAGACGCTGCGCAGGTTCACGTCGATGGTGCGCCACCAGGCGTCAGGATCGACATCCCAGGCATCGCCGACCGGCCCGCAGATGCCGGCGTTGTTGACCAGCAGGTCGACCGGTCCCAGCTGTCGTCGGAGCTCGTCGAGCGCGGAACTGAGGGCGTCACCGTCGGTCACGTCCGCGGTGGCCGCCGCGGCCACGCCACCCGCCGCCTCGATCAACTCGACCGACTCAGCCAGTTGATCGGCGGAGCGGGCCACCAGGCCCACGGCCGCCCCTACGCCGGCGAGGGCCCGGGCCAGAACCCGCCCGATGCCGCGCCCGCCGCCGGTGACAAGGGCGACGGAGCCGGCGAGACTCTGCTCGGCCATGGGCCGGGCTGCGATGGTGGTGGTCATCGTCAACGCCCCGCGGTCACGAGCGCCCCGGCCCGGGCGGCCCGCTCTCGCTCGAGCAGCAGACGGCGAAGGATCTTGCCTGAAGGCGACTTCGGGATCTCGTCGATGAACTCGATGCGGCGGACCTTCTTGTAGGGCGCGACGCGGTCGGCAACGAAGCGCATCAGCTCATCAGCCGAGGCCGGCGATTGCAGGACGACGTAGGCCTTGGGAATGTCGCCGGCCTCCTCGTCGGGACTGGCCACCACGGCGGCGTCGGCGACCGCCGGATGCGACACCACGATGGCCTCCAGCTCGGCCGGTGCCACCTGATTGCCCTTGTACTTGATCAGCTCCTTGACCCGGTCGACGACACGGAACCAACCGTCGGCGTCGGCGATGACGATGTCGCCGGTGTGGACCCACCGGTCGGCATCGAGCGTGTTGGCGGTGGCCTCGGAGTTGTCGAGATAGCCGCGGATGGTGGCCGGCGTACGCACCAGCAGCTCGCCGCGCTCGCCCGGTCCGACATCGAGCCCGGTCGCGGAGTCGACCACCCGGCTCTCGACCCCTGGGAGGCAGGGACCGATCGACTCGGGGTCGTCCCGCCCAGTGTCGGGTGCAAAATGGGTGCCCCCGCCGAGCTCGGTCATGCCGTACGCCTGCTTGACTCGACATCCCAGACGGTCGGCGCAGCTGCGGGCCAGCTCGGCGCCGAGGGGAGCGGCGGCCGAGGTGATGACCCGGAGGCTGGAGAGGTCATAGTCGTCGACGATCGACTGCTTGGCCAGGGCCAGCACGATCGGAGGGACGGTCTCGGCACGGGTCACTCGGTAGTTCTGGACCAGGCGCAGGAACGTGGTCAAGTCGAACCGGCCCATGGTGACGATCGTGGCCCCCTCGCTCAACGCCAGGTTCATCGTGACCTGCAGGCCGTAGATATGGAACAGCGGCAGTACGGCGATCACGACGTCGCCGTCGCCGACGCGATGCACCGCCCGACTCTGGCACAAGCTGGCTACCAGGCTGCGGTGGGTCAGGACGACGCCCTTCGGCAGGCCGGTCGTCCCGCTGGAATAGGGCAGCAGTGCCAGGTCGTCGGGCGCCACGTCTGCGGTCGGGGCGGAATGATCGCGGCTGAGCAGGGATGCGAAGCTCACGGCGCCGGCGGCCTCTCCGAACACGAATGTTGTGCGGAGCCCGGCCGATTCGGCGGCATCCCGGCATTTCTCTTCGAAGAGATCGGCCGTCGTGACCAGCCACTGGGCGCCGCTATGGGCGAGCTGGCGGGCCATGTCGTGGGCCGTGGTGAGCGGATTGACAGTGGTGATGACGGCCCCGGCCGACGAAGCTGCGTAGAACGCCACGACGAACTCCGGGCAGTTGGGGCTGCAGAGCGCCAACCGGTCGCCCTTTTTCACACCCTGGACTGCGAACCCAACTGCAGCCCGTCGTACCGCAATGCCCAACTCGCGGTAGGTGAGCGACCGTCCGGTCACGCCGTCGACGATCGCCAGTGTGTCGCCCCGGGCCTCGGCTCCTCTCAGCACGTAGGTCGTGAGGGGCAGCTCGGCCAACTCGACGTCGTCGAATGGGCTGCGAATCACCATGTCATCCCCCCTAATCGGGCCTCGGCGAGGCGTCTCTGGTCATCTTCCGCACCCGACTGGAAGGGGAGGTGAGCCAGACTGGAATGTGGGACAGTGGCGCGTGGAAATTCGGGTTCTTGGACCGCTCGAAGTCGCCATCGACGGAATACCAGCCGAGCTCCCCAGCGCCAAGGCACGGCTGCTCCTTTCGGCTCTCGTCGTCCACGCCAACGAGGTCGTTTCGACAGACCGTCTGTTCGAGATCCTCTGGGGCGCGCAGCCACCGGTGACCGCGGCCAACACGCTGCAGACCTACGTCTCGCACCTGCGCAGCGCCCTCGAACCCGATCGAGCCCGGCGCGGACCGAGCCGGCTGATCGTCACCCGCGAGCCGGGCTACATCCTCGTCGTCGAGCCCGACCAGATCGATGCGGCGCGTTTCGAGCGCCTCGCTCGTCAAGGCCAGCGCGAACTGGCTACGGCGCCGGCCGAGGCGGCAGAGACACTGCGAACCGCGCTCTCGCTATGGCGGGGCGAGGCGCTGACCGACTTCACTTTCGAGCCGTTCGCCCAGGCCCACATCACCCGGCTGACCGAGCTGAGGCTGTCGGCGTTGGAGGACCGCATCGGCGCCGACCTGTCGCTCGGCGACCACGGCACCCTGGCGAGTGAGCTGGCCCAGCTGGTCGGCGAGCACCCGCTGCGGGAGCGCCTATGGGGCCAGCTCATGGTCGTGCTGTACCGCAGCGGCAGGCAGGCCGACGCCCTGCGCGTGTACGGCCAGTTGCGCAAGACGCTCGTCGACCAACTCGGGATCGACCCCAGCCCAACGCTGGCCCGGCTCGAACAGGCCATCCTCGAACAGCGCGCGGACCTGGACTGGTCGCCGCTGGACGCTGAGCCGGTGCCCGAGACTGCGACCCCTCCTCCTTCTGCTGTCGTGGCCGGGTCCGGCGACGATCTCATCCTCAGGGGCCGCCAGGCGGCGGCCGATCGCCGCTGGCAGGAGGCAGCCGATCTCCTTTCAGCTGCCGACCGTGGTGCCGTGCTGCGGGGCGACGATCTCGATGCGCTGGCGGAAGCTCACCTTTGGACCGGACACCCGCACGAGGGCCTCGTCGTCCGCCAGCGAGCACATGCCGCGCTGCTCGAGGAGGGCAACATGGCGCGGGCGGCGATGGTGGCCCTCATCCTCGCCATCCTGTTTGCCTCCCGCCTGCGGTTGTCCGTGGCGGGCGGCTGGTTCCAACGGGCCCAACGCCTGCTGGAGGACGAACCGGAGGGCCCGGTGCACGGCTTCGCGGAATGGGTCGCCACCATGTTCGCCGTGGGCACCGGCCGGCACGAGGCCGCCCGGGCGTCGGCCCAGCGGGCGTTCGACATTGGAAGGCGATTCCGGGTCCCCGACCTCCAGGCTCTCGGCCTCACCTATGGGGGCTGTGTCCGGGTACGCCAGGGCGAGGTCGAACAGGGCATGCCGATGATCGACGAGGGGATGGCGTGGGCGATCGGTGGGGAGGTGGCGCCGTTCCCGGCTCAGCTCATTTTCTGCCGGACGATCAGCACCTGCTACGAGCTCGGCGACTACCGCCGGGCCGGCGAGTGGATGGAGGCCATCGCCGAGTGCTTGGCCCGGACGGGCGTCACCAGCCTGCCGGGCGATTGTGAGCTCCACAGCATCGGCATCCTCGTCGGCCGAGGAGCGTGGTCGGAGGGCGAGCTGCGAGCACGCCGCGCCTGTGCCGGGATGGAACTGCTCGACCTCGGCCACGTCGGCCTCGCCCTCTCGGAGATCGGCGAGATCCGGCTACGAATGGGTGACCTCGACAGCGCCGCCGAGGCGTTCACCAAGGCGGCCGAGAACGGCGCGCCACCGCAACCCGGCACCGCCCTGCTTCAGTTGGCCCGGGGCGACCCGGCCGGAGCCATGACCTTGATCGGCGCGGCGCTCGCCGAAGAGGGCTGGAACCGCCTGGCCCGAGCCCGACTGCTCCCCGCTCAGGTGGAGATCGCGCTCGCCGGCGGCGACATTGTGACGGCGCGGTCGGCGGCGACGGAGCTCGCCGAGTTGGCGACCGTCTTCGCCAGTCCAGCGATCTTGGCGGCAGCCGACAGCGCCCAGGGCGCCGTGCTCCTGGCGGACGGTGACAGCGCAGGCGCCGTCGAGCGCCTTCGGCGAGGGGTTGAACTCTGGCGGGATGCCAGTGCGCCGTACGACACAGCCCGCGCCCGGGCACTGCTCGCTACGGCCCTGCTTCAGCAGGGCGAGCGGAGACGCGCTCAGGGCGAGTTCCACGCCGCCCGGGCGTCCTTCGAATCGCTCGGAGCCCATCTCGACCTCGCCCATCTCGCGGCGGCCGATGAGAGATCGAGCGATCTGACCTGACTGGGTCGCCCCAGGGCGGTGCTGACTGGGCGGGCACGGGCATTCTCGCCCGTAGCATTCCGCGCAGGCACCCTGAAACCTAACCAAGCTGAGCCTCCCGATTGCCGCTGGTGGGCGTTTGGCTTGGTCGGGTGCACGCCTGGCGCGGTCCGTCCCAGGTCCGAGACCGGTGTCATCGGAGCGCCACCGGCTCGGATCGCAACTGGGTAGTCATCGATCCGGGAGATGGCAGTTCTGGCAGGTGGTGGGCGTGGGTCCGCGGTTTGGGAGACGGCGGGTAGGGTTGCGGATCGTGCGTCGGGTGTCGTTGGGTCGTTCGGGCATCGAGGTCAGCATGGTGATGGTGGGCGGTGGCACCATCGGCGGGATCGGCAGTGCCCGCGCCACCTGGGGCAAGGGACTGACCGATGATGAGGCGTTCCAGATGCTTGACACTGCGGTCGGCTTGGGCATCAACGTCGTCGACACTGCCAACAGCTATGCCGGCGGCCACAGCGAGGAGGTGATCGGCGCGTGGCTGAGGGAACGATCGGCTGACGTGCTGGTGGCCACCAAGGTGGGTAACCTCGTCGAGCCCGACCAGGTGGACATCTGTTTAACGAGCGACCACATCTTGCGCCAGTTCCCGGCCAGCTTGCAGCGGTTGGGGTCGGACAAGGTCGACATGTACATGTCCCACGCCCCGGATGAGTCGACGCCGATCGCCGAGACGTTGGAGGCGTTCGCCGCGCTGATGGAGACGGGACAGGTCGGTGCCATCGGCGCGTGCAACATCTCCGCCACACAACTGACCGAGGCTCTGGTCGAGGCGGACCGACTGGGGCTTCCCCGCTACGAGTGGGTGCAGAACGAGTACAGCGTCCTGGCCCGGGATGACGAGGCCACGGTGATCCCGATCTGTCGGGACCACGGACTCGGCTACACCGCCCACAGCGTGCTGACTGGTGGAGTGCTGTCAGGAAAATTTCTGCCCGGGGCGGAGCTCCTGGCCGGTACGACGGTGGCGCTGCGCCCCAGCGACTACGCGCCGTACCTGACGGCGGAGGTCCTCGAGGGCGTGCAGCGCTGGTCGGGCGAAGCCAAGCGGCTCGGTGTGGGCGGGGCCGCGCTGGCCCTGGCGTGGGTGTTGTCGAGCGACGACGTGACAGCGGCGCTGATCGGCGCCCGTCGTGCCCCACACTTCGCCGACGTGACCGACGCGCTGGAGCTACGGCTCGACCCCGACCAGCGCGAGCGCCTAGCCGGCCTTATCCGCAAACAACCACAAACCCAGCGGAAGGCCTAGGGCGGAGCGGCCCCTCCGATTGCCAGATGGGCGCCCGCCCAGGGTCCACGGACGCGTCCCAATATCGCGTTGCCGATTCCCACGGCGACCTGTCACCGAACGCCGGGTCTGGGTGACGGCCACTGCGGATCTCGACCGGCGGAGGTAGGGGCGGTAGACCGTCCGGTGATAGCAGGCGGGTAGGGGGGTGTCACCGCCGAGTCGACGGCCAGTGCGGAGTGCGCATTACGCCCCTTCCCGGTCGGTCCGATCTCATGACCCTACGGGTGGGTTCATTGCCGGGCTGGGCGGAGGATGTCGATGGGGTTTGGGGGTGGGGTGGGGGAGAGAGCGGTCATCCGGCCCTGCCGACCCGTACGGTCGGCACGGAGGTCGCGGGAGTAGGGCCCTCGCTGGTCCGATGCGTGGGGGTGTTGGCGGAGAGCTCGCTGCCGTGTTCCGCTACCTCGGACCGGGTCGAGGCCACTGCCATGAAGCTGCAAGCTCGCTCGGAGGGACCGAGGCCAAGCGCAGAGCACGGTAGTCAGTGGCATGGCAGGTAATACGGGCTATGGAATGGCAGGTCATACGGGGTGAGCACGCCGATGTCACCGATGTATCGGTTGACTAACGTTTGAGGACAGCTCCCGTCGATCAGCTGCAAGTTGATGCGGGGATGGGCGGGGTCGAACAGCCGCTCGGACAGCCCGACCCGCCGGCCCAGCTCCCGGATGAACTCGACCAGCTCCTCGTCGGAGTCAGCAACCGGCGGGCCGCGCAGGGTGGTGCCGTCGGTCAGGTCCAGCCACACCGGTTCAGCGCCGGCGGCGTGGATGTTGACCACGTCGGGGCGATCGAGGTGGTCCTGGAGCCGGCCCAGGCCGAACAGCAGGTTGAACACCGCGGCGTGGAGGGCCTGTTCGTCGGCGGCGGTGGGCGGCGCCGCCCCTCGGCTGATCCGGTCGTGGGCGTGGGCTTCGAGGGCGTCGTTGACGAGCTTGGCGCCCAGGGCCTGCTCGTCGGCCTGGGCCAGCCGGCCCCGGCCCTGGTGTTCCCGCTCCCGCTGGGTGTCGGCCAGTTGGCGGGCCACCCGGCTGCGCAGCCGGCGTACTAGTGCGGCGTCGAGCAGCTCTTCGGCGGGCCAGGCTGGGGCCGGGCCGAAGCCGTCGGTGCCGGCGCTCAGCACCACCGGCGGCCTCCCGCCCGGGTTGGCGCGGCGGCCGTCATGACCGTCGCCAGCCGCCGTTGCCGCCCCGGAGGGAGCGCGCTGCCACCGGTCCTGACATTGCCACGGGAACGTGCGGTTGGCAATGGGTCGGGCCGCGCCAGCAGTGAAAATCACGCTCACTGCTGTATCTCATGCCGCGAGGGCGCGGGATGCCACAGGCGAGTCGACGACCGGCTCCGGGCGGCCGGGGAGGGGCCGATGATGCTTCCGTCGGCGTTTCGGGTGGCAACGGCCGTGTGCTGGGGGAGGAACCGGCCGAGTTGTCTTGCCGGCCGACCGACGGGCAACTGGAGAGGGGGCTGCCAGTCAGCGAGATGGCTTCGACGCCGCCCCCGCTTTGGGTGTGCTCGTCGTGTGTGGTGGGTCGTTGGCCCGGCCATTCGTCGACCGGTCAGGCGATGCCTGCGCCGAACAAGACCCGCTCGGGCCCGGAGACAGTGCCGCTCGTCAAAGCTCTCCGACCCGGAGGTGGTACAGATCCTGGCGTTGGACCTCGTCGATGCCGGCCAGCAGGGTGTCGAGGTCGTCATCGACGCAGAGATGCCGCCCCGACAGCTCGTCTGCATGCCCGGCGGCGAGGCGCAGTACCAGCTCGGCCGCCCAGGACGGATCAGCGCCGCGGCCGTCTTCGAGCTCCTGGCGGATCCAAGCGTGCACCTTCGCCTCGCGCGACCCGGGCGGTGCGCTATTGGCGAGGGCGGCTTCGGACAGGCCGATGGGCGTGATCCCGGGATGGACGCTGAACACGCTGACGCCGGCCCGCCGGGTCTCGAGCGCCAGGTTCTCGGTGAACTTCACCACGGCCGCCTTGGAGACCGAGTACGCCGACACCTGCGGCCACCGGTACACGCCGGCCCGGCTGGTTATATTGACGATCCGGCCACTGCGGCGGGCCACCATGTCGGGCAGCACGAGGCGCGAGCAGAGGAAGACGCTGCGCAGGTTCACGTCGATGGTGCGCCACCAGGCTTCAGGATCGACATCCCAGGCGTCGCCGACCGGCCCGCAGATGCCGGCGTTGTTGACCAGCAGGTCGACGGGGCCCAGCTGACGGCGGAGCTGTTCGATGGCGGCGGTAAGGGCGTCACCATCGGTCACGTCGGCGGTGGCCGCAGCGGCCACGCAACCGGCAGCCTCGACAACTCGACCGACTTAGCCAGCTGGTTGACGGAGCGGGCCACCTTGCCCCGGGTTTTCGACGCTGGTGCGACGGTCAGGATTTAGCAGCAGCCTTTGTGCAACAGCTTGATGTGTGACAGGAGGGCCGCCGGAACGCCTATGTGACAAGGAACGTCCGGACAGCGTCCGGACGCTGGTGATCTCGGCCCATGAACGACCCCGGCAACGGGAACGGCTACGAGCCGCCAGAGCCGGATAACCGGACTTCGACCTCTTCAGGGCCAGTCTAAATACGTCCACGCCGGGTGGCTGGTCGCGCCGCGGGTCAGGCTCGGGGTTGTCGCCGGTCTCAAGCTAGGCGAGGGACCGCAGGTGGGCGATGATCGCCTCAATCGCCTGCGCGGCGGTGTTTGCGGCCTCCGTGAAGCTCAGCCCGTAGAGATCGATGAGCACGACGGCCCCTTCGGCGGACTCGAGAAGTGTGACGGCGGCGGCGGCCCGGCGGGTCTCGGGGCCCGGTGCGCCAATGCCTTTTATCAGCTCGGCGATGCGGTCCCGGATCAGGCGGTGGCGAGCAAGGCGTACATCGGTCGACAGGCCGGGGACCATGCCGACTCGCCAGAATGCCTCTTGGCGTTCAGCGCGGGCGTAGGCCATCCGCATGAAACCGACAATGTCATCTGCGGTATCGAGCGGGTGGTCGACTGGGCCAAGTGCTTCGCGGGTCCACTCGGCCAACGCGTCGACCCGGGCGGAACGGTCGGGGAAATAGTGGTAGACGCTCCGCACCGAGACGCCGGCGTCACTAGCCGCCTCGGTGACGTTGATGTCAAAGGCGCCGGGCCGTCCGAGCTGGCGGGCGAACGCCTCGAGGATCCGACGCCGGGTAGCTTCAGCCTGCTCCTGGCGGCGGGGACTCGAGTAGCGGCGGGGCCCGGCGCTCGGGCCGGCCGTACTCAAAATAGCGGGCTGCCCATGCCATTTCGCTTCGCCACCGCGACTAGGGCCTCGACGTCGTCGGCACCGCCGACCGTCTCGTCCATGTCGGCGAACAAGGCGTGCGCGCCGGGGGTCGTCACAACGAAAAAGCGACACGGGATGCTGCGAATCTGGAAGCTGTGGGTTGTGCCGCCCGGAACAAAGGCCGAGCCCCCTGGTTCCAAAACCTGCTCGGCCGGATGCTCGAGATCGTCTGACCAGTCGAACACCGCCAGCTGACCGTCGATGACAATGTAGCCCTCGTCCCAGACATGGCTGTGGGGCGGCGGTCCGGCACCTTCGGGCCCGACGACGTCGAACACTTCGAAGGCCGCGGCGCCCAACGCCGCATCGAGCAGCGGGGTCACTCGCTCGTCCATCACCCGCAGGGCCGGCAAGGCCTTCGTGCGGAACGTGATCCCGGTGGTGGCTTGGTCAGTTGATTGTAAGGTCATGCAATGAATCATCGCGCCGCTGCCAAATCCGTGTCAAGCCCCTGCAATGAATTGGATGGCGGCGGGCGCCGCATCGATGCTGGCGGGAGGAGCCGTTGGCGCCGTATTGCTCACCCCCGTGCAAGGCGGCGCCCAGGCGACGCCGACCACCACCAAACCATCGCCGCATGCGGCGGTCGCGGCGGCACGGCCGAGGCGGTGTGTGACTTGTCGGCCGCGGCCGCGGCCACGGCCATCGGGATCTCCGAGTCCGACCTCACCACCGCGTTGCGTGCCGGCCAGTTCCTGGCCGCTGTCGCCAAAGCGCACAGCGTCGACCCGCAGAAGGTGATCGACGCCCTGGTGCCCGACGCCAGGAGCGAACTGGCGGCCGCCGTGGTCAACGCCAGGCTGACCCAGGCGCAAGCCGACCAGGTATCGTCCGACCTCACCCGGCGGATCACCGACCAGGTAAACAGGGTCGACCGCCGCGGCCAAGGCAGATAGCGTCAGCCGGAAACCGACCCTCGTGGTGCTGGCCGCCAGCCAGGCCGGAGTTGGCCGCGCCAGCCGGGTGCATCGCTGCACTCGCGTGGGGTGGGCAAGACGATGCTGGCCGTCGGCCTCGGCCACGCCGCCGTGGCCGCCGGGATGCGGACCTACTACACCACCGCCGCCGACCTGGCGGCCCGCTGCCACCGCGCCGCCCTCGAGGGACGGTGGACCACCGTCATGCGCTTCTACGCCGGCCCCCGGTTACTGATAATTGATGAGGTCGGATATCTTCCATTACCGGCCGAAGCCGCCGCCGCGCTATTCCAAGTCGTCTCGCAGAGATATCTGAAAGGCAGTATTGCGTTGACGACCAATTTGGGGATCGCGTCGTGGGGAAAAGTCTTCAATGACGATCCCATGATCGCCTCGGCGATGCTCGACCGGCTCCTCCACAGAAGCGTGGTCCTGACCATCAACGGTGACAGCTACCGCATGCGACCCCACCGAGCCCGGGCCGAAGCCACCCGCCGCGCCGTCACCGGCTCATGATCCCGACCCCAACTACGCCACGGAGGTCGCCCCTGCCACGCCCATAGACTCAACCCAAGCCCACCAGCCTCCCTGTCGCCCGCCAGCTTGATGGGACCACCCGTTCGCCAGTGGCATGGGACCACTTGTCGGGGTTTCAGCGTTGGCATGGTGATGATGCCGTGGGTGGTGCCGGTGGGTCAAGTGCGCCGGCGGCGTCGGGGCCGGGGGTTGGTGCTGCCGACGTCGAGGCCGGGCTTTTGGCGTTGCCGGTAGGACTCGCCGTCGAGCACGAGTTCGTAGGCGGCCGACTGGAGCCGGTCGATCGCGGACTGGGCGAGAAGGGCGTCTGACATCTGGCCGAGCCACTCGATCGGTTCGCGGTTGCTGGTGACGACGGTGCTGGCGGCACGGTGTCGTTCCACGATGAGGTCGTATATGTCGGAGGTGTCGAGCACATCGAGCGGTTGGAGGGCGAAATCGTCCAGGACGAGGAGGTCGACGCGGAGGAGTTTTCGCATCTCGGTGTCGTGGCTGTTGTCGAGCCGCGAGGCTCGGAGACGTTTGAGCAACACGTCAGCGCGTTGGAAGATGACGGTGTAACGCCGCCGGACGGCGGCATGGCCTAAAGCGTTGGCGACGAACGTTTTTCCGACACCGACGGGTCCCATGATCACTGCGTTGTGGCCGGCGTCAATGAAGCGCAGAGAGCACAGCTCGTCGAAGACGTTGCGGTCGTAGGTGACTTTGGTCGTCTCGTCCCAGTTCTCGAAGCACATGTCGGGGTCGAGGCCTGCGCCGCGGGCTCGTAGCGCAGCCGAGGTGGTCTCCCGACGGGTGACCTCATCGGCCAGGATCAGCTCTAAGAACTCGGCGTGTGCCATCGAGCGGGTCTTGGCCAGCGCCAGGCGTTCGGGGAGCGTGTCGAGCATCCGGCCGAGCTTGAGGTTGCGTAGCAGCACTTTGAGCTCGGCGGTCACGGTGGGTGGAGGCGCAGTCATGCCGCACCTCCTTGGGCCTCATCGGCCTCGGAGCCGGTGCTCGCCTCGGTGTTTGTTCTGGTCGCGAAGTGCTCGGCGTCGCGAGCGAACCGGGCCGGCGTGGCCTGGCCGGTGCTGGGTTTGCCGGCCGGGCTGGGGTCGCCTTCGGTGCCCCGCTCGATCATCCGCCCAATCAGCGGGACGCTAAGCGCCTCGGCGTCAAGGGCACGGGCGCAGGCCGCCTCGACGCGCTCGGGGACCCCACCGTTTCACCAGTCCCAACAGGGCGTAGACCTGGCGCATCTTGGTCCACGGCAGCGGGGTGTCCAAGATGGCGGCCGCGTAAGCGCCGATCGACGGGCCGTGATCAGCGGCCAGCCGTTTGAGATGGTCTATGTCGCGCAGGGCGTAAGTTGTCTTCTCGGCCGGGAGATCGGCTGGGTCAGTGACCCGTCCCCCCGGTTTGGTGCGGGGATGAACCTTGACCAGCTGACCCCGGTGGAACACCCGGACCAGGTCCCGGTCGGCGCGAACATCGACCCGCCGGCCGATCAGGTCGCCCGGCACCGAGTAGAGGGCTTTGGCCACCTCGATGTGATGATCCCGGTGCACCTTGGCCGTGGCATAGATCGGCACGTCATAGGCGGCGGTCGGCGCTTCCAACAAATGTGGCTGTTCCTCCAGGAGGAACACCTCGACCGGCCGGCACTGGGTCGTGCCGTGTGTGCGCAGCCCGGCCCGCTCCTTGCACCAGCGCTCGGCGTGCGCCTGGGCGTGGTCGAGATCGATGAACACCTCGCCGGCGAACATCGAGTTGCGGGTGAACTGCACGACCCGCTCGACGCGGGGCTTGTCGGTCGGTGTGCGCACCCGGGCCGGGTCGATCACGAACCCTCGCGCCTGGGCGTACTCGACAAACGCCTGATTCAACCGGGGCTCGAGCCGGTCCGCCTTGTCCACCACCGGCGACAGGTTGTCGGGGATCAGCACCTTGAACACCCCGCCGAAAAACGCCCAGGCCGCCTCGCAGCCGGCGATCACCACCTCAGTCGTCTGCCGGAACGACAACCACACAAAGGTGTGCCGGCTGAACACCGCGGTGAAGATCAACGCGTGCACGACCCGGCGCTTTCCTGACGCCGGATCGGGAATCAAGCCCATCTTCCCGAAGTCCATCTGTAGCTCCTGGCCCGCTTCGCCGTCCGCCACCCGCACCGTCGTCGACCTGGCCGAGCGACCCACGCCCAGCACCTCCAGCGCGTAGCGGTGCAACGTCCGCGCTGGCACCTCGATCCCCCGGCGGCCCAGCAACTCATGGGCCTTGACCACCGTCAACCCGTCATCGACCAGCCACCCCTTGAGCAGATCGTGATTCGCCCGCAGCGTCGACCACGCCGCCCCATGCCCGTCGCGGCGCTGCGGGCGGACCCGCTCGCACACCTGTCCCAGCAGCTCATCGGAAAGCTGGGACTCACCGCCGTTACGAACGACCCCGCACGCGGTGGCCGCCTGGATATAGCGGACCACGGTTTTGCGGTTCACCGAGCTCAACCGTTCGATCGAACGGTGACCCTCCCCGCGCAACCACAACCGCAGGACCTCCCTGATCTCAAACACTTGGACCTCCCTGAAACTCATCGCCACCTACCCGGGCCGCTCGTCGGTCAGGTGGCGACTCCAACCTCAGCGGCGCCGCCGCTGGTGGATGCTCCCCGGTGGTCCCATCACTGGCGAAGGGGTGGTCCCATGCTGCTGGCGAAACTCAGCTCAAAGTGGTCCCATGTCGCTGGCGGGCGACAGCCTCCCCAGGGACCAACTGGGGAGTTTCGATGATCGAGACTGGGGAATTTCAGCGATCCGCAGCAGCCGAGCCCTCGCTCGTCCAATGCGTGGGGGTGTTGCGGGGAGCTTGCTGCCGTGCTCCGCTATCTCGGATCGGGTCGAGGATGCCGCCATGGAGCTGCAAGCTCGCTCGGAGGGACCGAGGCCAAGCGTGGAGCACGGCAGTCTGTCCGATAGCGACGTTTCAGGTCCCCATCGCGGCTTGTATCTGCGCCAGCGACGCCGCGACATGGGCGGGGGTTGAGACGGGGTGTGCCTCCCAGGCGGACAGCATGAAGCCGGGCAGCCCGGCGAGCGTGTCGCCCAGCTCTTCGGCCGAGTCGACCTCGACGAGCAGAGTGGTGGCACGCTCGTCGGCATGGGGCCACGCCGCGGTGATGTGTGCCACGTTGCCGGAGGCCAGCATCTCAAAGGTCGCCCGAAAAGCGGCCAGAGCCTGCGGAGCGGGTATTCCTCCTCGTCAAAACGGGGTGTACGGATCGGTGGATGGGGCGTCTCGGCCGGCGGGCGGCCGGGGCGGGCCGAAGGCACGAGGTGAGTACGTCACCGCGTGGCGAGCGGAGCGGGTGCTGTTGAGGCGACCTCGCCGGCGAAGGCAGCCACGGCGCAGGCGAATTCGTCGGGACGTTCGGCGTAGGTGACATGCCCTGAGCCGTCGAGCTCCACGAAGCGGGCGTCGGGCAGGGCGCGGGCGAGGGTGGCGGCGATGGCCCGCAGGGATGGGTGCCGTGCGCGACCTCGTGGCCGAACGGGTCGACAAGACCCAGGGCTTGATCTCGGCGAAGCCGCTGCTGCCGGTTGTGCGGGCGGCCGGCTACGACGGCTCGTCACGGAACTTCCGCCGTCTGGTGGCCGAGGCCAAGGCACAGTGGCGGAGGGGGCATCACCGGGGACGCCGGCCGGGGTGTGGGCGCCGGGCGACATGCTGGTCATCGACTGGGGTCAGATCGGGCCGCTGATGGTGTGCTGCGCGGTGTTGGCGTGGTCACGGTTCCGGTTCGTGTGCTTCGCCGATAACCAGCGGGCGGAGACCACCTTGGCGGCCCTGGCCGCTTGTTTCGAGGAGCTGGGCGGGGTGCCCAAGCTGTTCTGGGCGGAACCAGCCGAGCGGGCAGCCCGATGCGGTGGCGGGTGCCCTCCAACGCCGGCCGGGCCGCGTTTGCGATCGCGATTGCGAGCGCGGCCGAGCGGCGCGTCCGGGACAGCTTCGTCGAGATGTACGGCCCCCAGTGACGGGGGACTCAGCGGATCGGCTCCACCTGGCGAGTGACAACCCAGCGGTGCTTGCCGATCATCCGATCGCGGCTGAATCCGAGCTGCTCATAGCTGGACAGGGCGCCGTTGAACAAGAACCCGGCCGGGACGACACCGGCAGGTTCGGGATAGCCCTCCACCACCCCGCCCCCGAGACCGGCGATCAGCTGCAACGCACCCTCCAGCGCGGCGACCGCGACGCCCTGGCGGCGATAGCCCTTGGCTACATAACAGCATCCGATCCGCCAGTCCGGCAGCGTCGTGCGCGATCGGTCATAGGCAGCTCGGCACTTGATCTTGGGCAATTCGTCTGTCGACCCGAACTGGCACCACCCCACGCAGGCGTCACCGTCGAGAACGAGAGCCGCATGCGCGCACCCCGCGGCGACACGCGCCATCTTGCGCCTGCGGTTCACAGATGTGTGGTCCTCGCCCTTCTCGACCCCCTCGGTGTGGAACGCCATGCACCAGCAGCCACTCGGGAATCCGTCGCAATGCTCCACCAGTTCCGCGAAGAACGGCCAGGTCTCTTGGTCGAGCGCTCGCACCTCCCACTTGGCTGTCATGCCGCGAGGCTATGTCGCGACGGAGGGACGAAGAGCCGGGTCTGCCCCTGAACGTCGGCCGGGAGGGGGCTTTTCGGCACTTCGAACCCCCCGGTAGTAGTAGGCGACAGTTCGATCGCTGCCGTGCTCGGTGACGACAAAGACCCGGTGGTTCTGCTACTGGCGGGCATGCGATGGAGCCAATCGGTACGTTCGGATGAGCGGCACCGGAAGCGGGTCAGGTCATGGTGGTCGGCGAGAGGCTCGGGGGCACGGTAGGTGCGGCTCACGCGCTAAAGGGCGACCGACGATCCATCAAGCGTCGCAGTCCGGCCCGAGTTCGGCGAGATGTGCGAGGTCCTGGAGCACGCCGAGTGCCGCCGCACCTGTTAAGGACGAGCGCCGGGGGGTTGACCGGGGCGGCTCCCAGGATCGCCACCGTAAACCAGCATTTGGTGGCGGAGACAACACCGACCGACCCGGCAACCTGCGCACTGTCCTTACGGCGCGGATGGTGCCGGTAACGCTCGGCTTCTTTGCGGAGTCACGCGCCTGTAGTGAGCATTCCAGAAGAAGCGGTGGTGGCCGGGCCGCCATTGAGAGCGTCACCTTATCGGCACATCGGGAATGCCCAGCATTTGTGGGAGACGTTGAAGGAGTACTTCAGCGATGCGTCCGTAAAGGTAATCGATGGGGTGCCGCTGCAGCCCCGAGTGCCCTTGAACGGCGTGGGCGAACATAGTCGGCGCGTGGGCACGGCGGAACGTTGAGCGGCGATTGACTGGCCGGAGTCCGGCTGGGGCGACTCTCGAGCTGACCAGGTCAGAGCGTCGCGGGTCGTGCCTCCGACCACAGCGCGGGACGATCGAGGGTGGATACTATCGGCAGCCGGGGCGGTGGCACGGTCCTTACCGCCGAAGGAGGGCACCGTGATTGGTGTGAACGTCACCTTTGACTACGACAGAGACTTCGATCGTGCTCGGGTTCTGGCGGTCGCCCAGAACGCTCGTGAAATGTTCGAGGGCATGCCGGGCTTGCGCTTCAAGTTCTTCACCTTCGACGAGAAGCAGCAACGCGGCAACGAACTTTTACGTATGGGAGTCACAAGACGCCGCGGAGAGGTTCTTCTCGGACGAACTCCGGGAGCGCGTAACCGGACTCTACGGTGTCGCACCAACCATCGAGTTTGTTGAAATCGCGGCAGATCGTGGACAACTCAGCCCTATAACTTGCGGGAGGCCGTCCGCGAGGCGGTCGGTGCCCTAGCCGGGTTTTGTTTCACGGTGAAAGCGACGGTGCGAACGGGCGTGCTGCCGGCCACCGCCCGTAGTTTGCTCGTGGGCGATCGTCCTGGGCGCCCCGCGCCGTTGGTAGCCCGGTTGCTGAGTGCCGATGCTCTGCTTGTCGGCGTGACGAGCTGTGCAGAGTTTGCGCTTGCGCCGATCGCCACCAACCTTCGCTACGGCCGAACCGCTAATCCGGTCGCGCCGGGCTGCACGCCTGCCGGTTCGAGTGCGGGGTGCGCCGCGGCGGTGGCGGTTGGGCTGGTCTCACTGAGCCTCGGCACGGAGTACGGGGGTTCGATTCGCTTCCCGGCCCATTGCACCGGGATCTCTGGGGACGGCCCGCCCGTCGGTCGATACCGGCTGGAGGTGAGGTGCCGAGCCCACCTTCGGCGTCGCCTCGGGCTAGGTCCTCGATGCCTGGGCCACCGGTCCCCGACGTGGCCACGCTGGCGGCCGCGTTGCCGGTGTTCCTGGCCAAGCGGATCTCGCCCTCGCCCGTCCGAACCGGGTGGCCTGGGTCGACCACGGTCACGCGGCTGTGGACGACGAGATCGTCGGTTCGCTGCGCCAGGTCGCGGCCCGCCTCGGCGCGGGCCCGGCCGAGCGGTGCGGCGGCAACCCGCTGGCGGGCGCGGTGGCCGTCTTCGAGCGGATCCGCGCCACCGACGACCTTGAGCCGATCAGAACCTTGGCGGCCGGACACCACGACCAGTTGACCGAGCGGGTCAGGCGAACACTGGCCGAGCCAGATGGGGCGCCTTCTTCCAAACGCGGCTCCAAGCCCACCTTGGATGTCTAGGGGTCGACACCTTTGTTTTCGCTGGCTGTAACTTCCCAACTGCCCTCGAACCTTGGTATATAAGGCAAGCGAGCGTGACTATCGCACATAGCACTCGTGGAGGACGCGGGAGTGGGGCCACCACATTGTCGATCAGGGTTGTCGAGCCCTCGCTCGTCCGATGCATAGGGGGTGTGTTGGCGGAGAGCTTGCTGCCGTGTTCCGCTACCTCGGACCGGGTCGAGGACACTGCCATGGACCTGCGAGCTCGACCGAGGCCAGGAGCAGCGCACGGTAGTCAGTGGAATGGCAGGTAATACAGGCTATGGAATGGCAGGTCATACGTGGTGAGCACGCCGATGTCACCGATGTATCGATTGACTAACGTTTGAGGCTAGCTCCCGTCGATCAGCTGCAAGTTGATGCGGGGATGGGCCGGGTCGAACAGCCGCTCGGACAACCCGACCCGCCGTCCCAGCTCCCGGATGAACTCGACCAGCTCCTCGTCGGAGTCGGCCACCGGCGGCCCCGCAGGCTTGTGCCGTCGGTCAGGTCCAGCCAGACCGGTTCAGCGCCGGCGGCGTGGATGTTGACCACGTCGGGGCGATCGAGGTGGTCCTGGAGCCGGCCCAGGCCGAACAGCAGGTTGAACACCTCGGCGTGCAGGGCCTGTTCGTCGGCGGCGGTGGGCGGCGCCGCCCCTCGGCTGATCCGGTCGTGGGCGTGGGCTTCGAGGGCGTCGTTGACGAGCTTGGCGCCCAGGGCCTGCTCGTCGGCCTGGGGCAGCCGGCCCTGGCCCTGGTGTTCCCGCTGGCGGTCGGCCCAGCTGGCGGGCCACCCGGCGGCGTTCCGGGTCCGAAGGTGACCATCCATTTTAGGTTCATCCATCGTCCGACTTTTGTCACTCAATGGGCAAATGCGCGCCCGACGGGCAAGCTGCACCACACGGTCTTGCCGTTCGGCCGGAGCGAGACACCCGACCGGTGAGCGAGCATCGCCATGATGTGCAGGCCCCGGCCAGTCTCCTCCTCGGGATCCGGACGTCGCCGGTGGGGTACGTGGGCGAAGCCGTCGTCAACCTCGATCAGCAATTCATCGCCGAGGTGGGTGAGGCGTAGCCGGATGGGCGGGAGGCCGTGAACGATCGCGTTCGTCACCAGCTCACTCACGAGGAGCACCAGATCGGGTGGTCCGGGTGCCATGGACCATTTAGCGATCGTCTCTGAGGTGAACCGTCGGGCGGACGACAACCCCGTGGGGTCTGATCGGACGATTGTCTCCGATGTCGGCGGATGCTCCACAGGAAGGAGTCGAGCGACGAGGATAGCAACGTCGTCGGAGGATCCGGTGGGGCAGAGCTCCGAAGCTAAGGCTGGGGGCAGGCCGCCGATTTCGCCGTTCCATCGCTTGGCGATCTCTCCGGCTCGATCGATCCGTTCGTCTGTATTCCCGGTGCGTGTCTCGACGAGGCCGTCTGTGTAGAGAACCAGCATCGACCCAGGCCCTAGGCGAACGTGGCCTTGGCGAAACGCAACAGGGCCCGCACCAAGCGGTGGTCCGAGGGGGGAGTCCAGTCTTGAAACGTCGCCCTCAGCGACGAGCAGGGGCGGAAGATGCCCGGCGTTTGCAAATTCGAGCGACGACGATCGGGTGTCGACGACCGCGTAGACGCATGTAGCGATCTGTTCGGTGCCGAATTCGCGCACTCGTGCATCGACTGCCTCCAACAGGTCGGCTGGCGACATGTCAAGCCCGGCGTAGGCGCGGACCACGGCGCGCAGCTGACCCATTGTCGCAGCTGCCGGAATGCCCTTGCCCATCACGTCGCCCACAACTAGCGCCGTGCGCCCCCGCCCGAGGTCGATCGCTTCGAACCAATCGCCGCCCACCTGGGTTCCGAGCACGCCCGGCTGGTAGTAGGTCGCAATCTCAAACATCGGTGAGCGAAGCTGCTGGTTCGGAACGAGCCTTTCCTGCAGCTCCACCGCGATCTCGTGTTCACGGCGCGCAGCAGCTCGCCGGCTCCGCTCGAGCTCCAGATTCGACCGAACCCTCGCCAGGAGTTCGCCTGCGGAGAAAGGCTTGACCAGGTAATCGTCCGCTCCGGCCTCCAATCCTTCGACCGCCGAATCCTCTCCTGCACGAGCGGACAGCAAAATGACCGGCGTTCCGGAAGTAGCGGCGTCTGAGCGCAGCGCCTTGAGCAGATCGAAGCCACTGAGGTTCGGCATCATCACGTCGGAGAGGACCAGGTCGGGACGGACAGACCGGACGGCATCCAGAGCGGCGGCACCGTCCTCCGCCGTTACGACGTCGTAACTAGCTGACAGCAGCCCCGCGACGTACCGACGGATATCGGGGTTGTCGTCCGCGACGAGCACAGTCGGCCGATCGCTCCTTAGCCCATCGACCATCCGTGAGGCGGACAACGCCCTCATCTCGTCATTGGGAGCCAACCAGCGCATCGCTTCAGCGACGTAGCTCGACGCCACGTGCCGACCGGACTCCTCATCGACGACCGGCGGACGTGCGCCCACAGCGCGGACCGGAAGGCGGACCGTGAACGTGCTGCCCTCCCCCGCGGCGCTTGTGGCACTGATCGAGCCACCGTGCAGGCCAACGAGCTCCGCAACAAGTGCCAGACCGATACCGGAGCCCTCGAAGGTTCGTGACCGTGCACCCTCAATCCGGTGGAATCGCTCGAAAAGGTGCACCTGGTCCTCGGCTTTAATGCCGATGCCGGTGTCGCCCACGGCGAGCTCGACGACCTCGCCTTCCCGCGCCAGACGGACCGTGATTTCCCCCTCGAACGTAAACTTCAGTGCGTTCGAGAGCAGGTTCGAGACGATCTTCGCCCACATTTCCCGGTCAACGCCTACGGGGGTCTCGATCGGGCGGCATTCGACGACGAATTTGAGTCCTGCCCGTTCGATTGCCGAGCGGAACATCTCCGCGATTTGCACCGTCTCGGCGGCGATGTCGACTGCCTGGAGTCGCGCCTCGGTCCAACCAGACTCAAAGCGCGAGAAGTCGAGCAGAGTGTTTACCAGCTTCAACAGGCGTTCACTGGACCGGTGGATCGTTTCGATCCGGGAGCGTTGATGCGGGCTCAAGGGATCGCGCCGGTCGTTGAGCGCATCACCCGTCGGCCCGAGAATCAGGGTGAGCGGGGTCCGAAACTCATGGCTGACATTGGTGAAGAACGTCGTCTTGGCCAGATCGAGCTGTGCGAGTGCTTCGTTGTGGTCGCGCAAGGCGGCCATGCCGCGCCGCGCAGTATCGAGGACGAAGTTCGTCAGCATCGAGAGCTTCTCTAGCGTCTCGTCCTCGATCCCGGCACGCACGGCAAAGTCGAAGTCGCCGTCCACGGCCTGGCACAGCTGGTTGGCAAGGTCGTCGATTGCCGCGCGCAGGCTCGCGTCACCGCCGAGCCCGGCCGGTCGCTGCACGAAGTCCCCGTCGCTTGTCATCCGGCGACAGCCGCCGGCCAGCGAATGTGGATTTCACATTCCTCGTCGCCGCGCTTGGTGCAGCGCGTCTCATCCAGCGTGGCGTCTTCCTGGTAGTAGTCGAGCACCCAGCGCGCCAACGCCTTGTAGAGGCCGCACAGGTTGTTGGGCGAGCGGTAGTGCGTGACGAGCTCGTCGTCGAACTTCTCGAGGAGGAACTTGTCCCGGATGCCCTTGCGCGCCTCGGCGTCTCGGACTCCGGTCGCAAAGGTGTTGTGGATCGTCTGTTGCCGTTCCAGAAACTGGCGCGCATTGACCGAGGTCTCGAACCAGGTCGGCCAGCGGCGGAGCGAGTCGCGACCGAAGAAGTCGGCATAGGCTATCTCGATCTCGTCCTGCGTCATGCCGAGCACGTGGCAGGCCCCACGGAGCAGGCGCTGAAACTCCTCGTCGGAGTACACGGTGTCGAGTCGGTAGACGCGATCGTCGGGTATTCCCGCCTCCTTGCGGATCGCCGTCACCGCCGCCGTTCCACCGGTCGCTTCGGCCAAGTCGAACAGCAGCTTCTGGATCAGTCCAACCATGAGCCCCCTTCAGAGCCGCAGCTTACCCTCCGGCCCGAGGATGTCCCCGCTCGCCGCAGATATTCGTGACGGCCTTCCCCCAATCGACTTTCATCATGTCGTTGCCGACGCCGTCGGCGGACTCAAAGAGGCGATGCATGTCCACTCTACCGGGGGACATTGCGTCGTTCACGACCGGCTGACCTTGAAACCACCTGCGATCTCGAATCCTTCCACCATTATTCGATCTTGAATGTTTCCCGGACCCCTGCCAGCTCGAAAAATCGATCGACCGTCGGACTCACACGGATAAGGACGAGGTCTGCACCACACTGTTTCGCGGTATTGCGCAGCGAGATGAGGGCGCCGAGCCCGCTCGAGTCGATGAAGGTGACGTCGCCGATATCGAGCTCCAGCCTTCCCGGCGCGACCAATCTGGCCAGTTCCCTGCCCGAGTCCCGAAGGCTCGGAGCCACGGACAAGTCGACCTCGCCGGACAGGATCAAATGTGGCGCCGACGAGTTGGTCACAAGGCCCACGGGGGGCATAGTACCGTGACTATCTTCAGACTGGAGCGTTTAGGTGTCGCTCCCGGTTGCGTCTGTCTGAATGTGGCGGTGGCGGATCCATGGCGCCCTCGTGGGCTGAGCCGGCGGTCCATCGGGTCGAGTCCTGGCGGCCCCGCGTGATGGGGTCATCAGCCGGGTCAGTGGGTCGGCGGCAGCAGCGACGGTGTCCGACGGATTATCTGATCTGTGCGCAGCCGGCAGCGCCACCCGCGGGCATTTTCGAGCCGCCATATCGATGGCTCTGGCGCTACCGGAGCCGAGGACCCCTCGCCCATAATGACCGGCGGCGACCGCCCCCAAGCGCCGGTCCCGGGCAGCGCTGGCCGATCGGTAACCGGCGCGATGAGCGGACCGTCCGCCCGACTTGACGGCCCGGGCACCGCCGACCGAGGGCGAGCGATACCGAGCTGGCGGGACGTGCAGATATCCGCCGGTCGTCGGTCGTCCCTCCGGCAGACCGGAACCGCGAAGCGAAGCCTCGGCGACCGGCTCCATATCGGTCGTTATGTGGGCGGGTCACGCACGGTGCCGGTGTGCTGTCTGTGATCTCGCGCCGCTTCGAGTGTGGCTCGAATACAGTTACCCAGCTCCGCCTTGAGGCGTCGAACGGGGAGGCCGGTTGGATCGAACAGCGCCTGCACCGTTAGGCCGTCTACATGGGAGACGAGTACGCGAGCGATTCGTCGAGCGTCAACTTCGGCGGGGCGGTGGTCAGCAAATACGGCGGCGACGGCCTGTTCGACCACGTCGACCCACATGGTGTACCGCAGCTTCGCCTCGTTGCGCAGGGCTGGTTGACCCGCGGCGAGGCCAAGGAAGCTGAACCAGACGATGGCTTCGCTGCGCTGCCGAGCGTCGATCGGGATCGCCTGTTGCAGGGCGGCGATGAGGGCGCGTGTCGGGTCGGGTCCTGCGGCCAGGGTGGCCTGCATCCGCTCCATGACTTCTTCGAACACCAGGCGAAACGCTGCCAGCAGCAGGCCGTCGCGGTTGTCGAAGTAGTGGGCCAGCACCCCGGTTGACCATCCCGCCTCACGAGCGACGGCCCTGGTCGTCAGACCGTCGAGTCCTTCTCTGCCAGCGACTCGCCAGGCGGCGCGAGCGAGTTCCCGGCGACGGGCGTCGTGGTCGACGATCTTTGGCATAGGCTTGATCTTATATCGCACGCGCGCTATAAATAGAGGGATATGGGCGACGTGGGGTCGGTACGGGAACTGTGGCGCTACCCGGTCAAGTCGATGCAAGGCCAGCGTGTCGGGGAGGCATCACTCTCTGAAAGGGGCGTCCTCGGGGACCGAGTCTTCGCGGTGGTGGACCGAAGTGATGGGCGGGTGGCGAGCGCCAAGCACCCGCGCAAATGGGCGTCTCTGTTGTCGTGTCGGGCATGCTTCGTGGAACCGCCGGCCCTACGACGGCCTCTACCCCCGGTTGAAATCACGCTGCCCGATGGCTTGGCCACCCGGAGCGACGCCCCGGACGTCGACGCCACCTTGTCCCGCTTCATTGGGCGAGATGTCACCCTGGCTGCCATCGCGCCCGAGGACGCCAAGCTCGAGGAGTGGTGGCCCGATATTGAGGGACTCGCCCCGGCCGAGCACATTGAGTCCGGGCGCATCGCCACGGGAGACGAGCACGAGGTGGTGACCCAGGAAACGATGGGATTGGTATCGCCACCGGGAACATTCTTTGACTGCGCGCCACTCCATCTCATCACCGACGCCACCCTGAGCGAACTTGGCCGACACCACCGCAGTGGGCATGTCGATCTGAGACGATTCCGGCCCAACCTGGTCGTCGGCGGGCCCGGCGAAGGCTTCATGGAGAACGAATGGTTGGATCACACGCTCCGCATCGGCGCCACGGTCAGGGTATCTGTCGCACTCCCGGCGCCTCGCTGTGTCATGACCACGCTCGGCCAACCCAACCTCGAGGTCGACCGCAGCATCTTGCAGATCGTCGCGGCGAGAAACCGCGTCACCGTCGAAGGGCTCGGCACCTGGTCGTGCGCCGGCATCTACGCGACCGTCGTGGAGGACGGAACGATAGCGATCGGCGATCAGATCACAACGGGGTGACGTCAATGACCTGAGGACACCGGGACCCGGACTTGCTGCCCCGGCGTCACTCGGCAACCGGCAGGAGCGATGGAACGGTCCGGCCTCTCTACTTCGTTCGCCTGCGCCCCCGGTCGCCGGAGTGAGCATTGAGCGGGCCGGAGGTCGATCCGCCGAGATGGACTCGTCTGGCCTTTCAACTGGTGCCCGAGAGCAAGATTGTGAAGAACCGGACTCCACCTCGACGTCGGGGGCTCCGATATCCCGGAGGCCATCAGTGAGGCCGAAGCCCTACGCGATACGCGGGTAGGCGGCGTTGATCAAGACTCGCGGGGGTCGTTCCAGGTGATGCGCGGCCCGGAGGGCAACGAGTGGTGCCTGGTCCACGTCGAACTGAGGCTGGGCCTACTGACCGGCCGGGCATGGGGTATCGGCGTGCCTTCAAGGCGCCACACCAGGCGAAGCAGTCGCTCGCGTACCGTCGATCTGGCGCGGAGGAAAGGATCGGCTGATCGGGACGTAGTGTGCGCAGATCAAGTAATTGGGCGGTCCGCTAGCCAGCGGAGATGCTTCCACCGCCGCCCGGGGGACGACAGCGCTCCGTCACTCCGACAAGATTCTCGACTTCGGCCTGGGATCCTTCAGTCACAACTGTCACCGGGTTTGAGCAGCTTTGTTCGATGTCCGGACTGGCCTCATCGCTATTGTTGCCGCGTGTCGAGGGCTGCTGTGGAGCGGTTGGGGACAGCCAAGGCGGCGCTCGCCCTGGGACACTGGCGGGAGGCTTCCGCGAGTTCGAGGCGCCGTTGGCTGCTGAAGAGACACCTGACGCCCTGGAGGGCCTGGGACGGGCTTGCTGGTGGCTTGACGAGGTGGTCGCTTCGTGCGAGTACCGGGAGCGCGCTTATCGCTTGTACCGCGAGCGCAGTGACGCGAAGAGGCGCGGGCCGGCTGGCGGTGCAACTGGCGCGCCTGGCCGCCATTCGCGGCGAGTACGCCGTGTTCAACGGCTGGACGGAGCGGGCCCGCCGGCTGTTGGGGGAGGCCGACCCTTGTCCGGAGCATGCCATGCTGGCGGTACACGAGGCCTTCTTCGCCTACATGCTGGCCAACGACCCGGTCACTGCCCGGAAACGGGCGGTGGAGGGTGCGCATCTCGCCCGCCGTTTCCAGTTGGTCGACCTTGAGATACAGGCTCTGGCGCTCGAGGGGGTGTCACTGGTGGCGCAGGGGGAGGTGGCCGAGGGTATGCGTCTGCTGGACGAGGCGACGGCGGCCGCCCTCGGGGGCGACATGGGGGAGGTCGAGCTGGTCGCCCAGTCCTGCTGCTTCATGATCTACGCCTGCGAGCGGGTGCATGACTTTGAGCGGGCAGGCCAGTGGTGCACCAGGATGAAGGACTACTGCCAGCGAACAGGGCTATCCGCGCTTTTCGCCGTGTGTAGGACGCACTACGCCACTGTGCTCACCGAGCAGGGCGACTGGAGCGAGGCCGAAGCTGAGCTGTTGGGCGCGGGCGAGCAGCTCGCTCTGCGGCCGGGCCAGGCGGCCGAGGCTGTCACCCGGTTGGGCGAGCTGCGCCGACGCCAGGGCCGCCTCGACGAAGCGGCGTCGCTGTTCGACCGGGCAGTGTTCCATCCCCGGGGGCAGCTGGGCCACGCCGCTGTGGCGCTGGATCGCGGAGATCCCGAATCCGCCAAGGACTGGACCGAGCGCTTCCTGCGTCAGATACCGGAGGCTGACCTGACCCAGCGGGCCTATGGCTTCGAGCTACTGGCACGGTCAGAGGCGGCCCTGGGCGACGTAGAAACCGCCAGGGAGGCCGCCCACAGCCTGGCGCGAGCCGCGGAGGGCACCGGCAGTCAGCCCTTGCACGCCGCCGTGTCTTTCGCGGTGGGTGTGGTCGAGGCGACCTCCGGTCAACCGGAGATCGCGAGGACCCTCCTCGAGGACGCGGTGGACCGCTACGAGCGTTGCCTCCTGCCGTTCGAGACGGCCGTGGCCCGCATGGAACTGGGGCAACTCCTGCGCCGGGCCGGTCGGCGAAAGGCGGCGGACAGCGAGGCCCGCCGGGCGGCCGAGACCTTCAAGCGCCTGGGGGCGGCCCGAGCACCGCAGACCACCATCGCTGGCGAGGCCGGCCTCACTGGACGGGAGCTCGAAGTGCTGCGCCTGGTGGCCGACGGACTCGGCGACCAGGCAATCGCCCGGCGGCTCGTGCTCAGCCGGCACACCATTCACCGCCACATCTCCAACGTCCTTCTCAAGGTTGGCGCCGCCTCCCGTGCAGCGGCCGTTGCCGAGGCCGCACGCAAGGGTCTCCTATAACCCGATCCGGCCATCCGGACCAGATGGCCTGTTTGGGCGAAGCAGGCGACGAGGCCGATGGCGCACAGTTCTCGTTGGGTTCACGAAACAGTGGGCCAGCGACAGCACGGCGACCACGAGAGAGACGACATGACGAACACCGACCGCGTCCACACCGAGTCGCCCGTCGTCGGCGACATCTGGGAAGCGCGGGCCGGCGACTACGCCGAGCTCGACGAGGCCCAAAACCGAAGGCTCTTCGAGGAGGGCATCCGTCTGACCGGAACCGGCCGCGGAAGCGCGCTTCTCGACCTCGGCTGCGGCCCTGGAGCGTTCTGTCGCCTGGCAGCCGACGCCGGCGCCGACGTAACGGGGGTCGACTCCTCGCCGGCCATGCTGCAACTCGCCCGTCGCCGGGTTCCAGAGGGACGCTTTGACCTGGGTGACCTCCAGTCGCTGCCCTACCCAGACGACTCGTTCGACATCGTCACGGCCTTCCACAGCCTGATGTTCGCCACAGATCCGGTCGCTGCGCTGGCTGGGTCGCGACGGGTCATGAGGCCGGGCGGCACCGTCTTGGTGGTCGTATTTGGGCGGGAGGAACGGGTCGAGCTGGCGACCAAATGGCGGGCCCTGGGCCGACTGCTGCCGCCCAGCGCGTCGCGCCCTCCCGACCCCTTAGTCTTATCCCGCCCAGGCGCGCTCGAGGAGATGACAGAAAAGGCTGGCCTCGCTGCGACCGACGCCGGTTACGTCGATGGGCGGTTCGAATTCGCAGACGAGGCGACAATGCTCCGGGCCCAGCGGTCAACGCCAATGGCGCTGCTGGCAGAACAGGTGGCCGGGGAGTCTGCCGTCAACCAGGCAATCATCGACGCCTTCGCCCCGTGCCGGACGCCCTCAGGCGGCTATTGGATCGAGTTCGAGTCCCGCTGGCTCGTGGCCAGCGCATAGATAACCCGGGAATAATGCGCGGGCGCACCTTCTTCGTACCGAACCGGGTGTGGCGACTCGTCGAAGTACCCTGCGGTCCGCCGGGAGCACCCGCCGCACATAACGCCGAGCTTGTCGGGGACCATCAAGGCACCGCCCTGCGAAAATATTTGGCAGGGACCGCGAAGAGCGAGGAATGGACCCGCTGGAGTCGCCTGTGAAGCCCATCGCGAGCCGATCGGTAACCGGCGTTTCAACGACGGCCGGTGGCGTGCGGGTGGGCCGGGTGGGCCAAGGCGGGGGGCAGCAGCACCCCGGCGGCCGTCGTGCTGGCACCCTCGACGGCGGACCGAGAGCGCCGTATGTTTCGCGGGTGGCTCGAACGCTCGACGGCGGAGTGCGGTGGATGCCGTAGCGATCTGGGCCCGTGCCAGCCTGGCCCGCAACTGGCGGGCCTGGCTGAGCCTGGCGTTGTCGTGCGGTCTCGCCTGGGGGGTGGTGCTGGCGTGCGTCGCCGGGGCTCGCCGGACCGATAGCGCCTACCCCCGGTTCGCCCGGCGCAATCTGG
The DNA here is from genome assembly GCA_963792645.1 of uncultured Actinomycetota bacterium. Lineage (GTDB taxonomy): Bacteria > Actinomycetota > Acidimicrobiia > Acidimicrobiales > Palsa-688 > CAWBWS01. The sequence continues at coordinate 1,646,075 of CAWBWS010000002.1, read as the reverse complement.
CCGCCACGCTGGTCGTCTTTCCCCCCAGCGATGTCAAATCCGACTTCGACTTCTCCCCTCTGACCCGAGTTCGCCAGGTGGTCGCCTCCGGCGTGGCGTCGGGTTTCGACGCCTCGACCGGGATCGTCGTCGTGCTCGGGAACGGCTACGGGCGACGGGTGAACGTGCCTCGGGTCCTCTCGGGCCGGCTGCCACGCCCCGACGAGCCCGACGCCGCGGCGGTGACCTACACCTATGCCCAGAGCGCCCATCTGCACGTCGGCGACCGGCTGGCCGTGAACCTCCTCGGCCCACCCCCGCCCGGGGGACGGCAGCCGGTTGTGCCAGTCGAGCTGCGAGTCGTCGGTATCGAGGTCTCGCCCGGCGAGTTTCCACCGCTGGTGACGAACCGCAGCTTCGTCGCCCAGTTCCTCGTGACGCCGGCCTTTGCGTCGGCCAATGCGGGCCGCCTCGGGGCCCCCGTGCCCACCCTGGCCGTACGGCTGGCCCACGGTGACGCCGACCTCCCCGCGTTCAACGCCGCGCTGCGACGTGCGTCGGCCAGCCGGCCCGATGCTTCGCCTCTGGTCAGCGGCCAGCAATCCTCGCAGGCTGTCAACGTCGAGCGGGGCATCCATCTCCAGGCCCAGGCCCTCCTGCTCCTCGGCGCGTTCGTGGCCCTTACAGCCACGGTGGTCATCTGGCAGCTCCTGGCCCGCCAGAGTCGTATCGAGGGATACGACCACGCCACGCTGCGCGCCATCGGCATGACCGGGCGCCAGCTGTGGCTGGCGGGTGTCGCGGTGGCCACCCTGTCGGGCCTGGTCGCCGCCGCCATCGCGGCGCTGACCGCCGTCGCCATCTCACCGCTCCTGCCGATCGGCACGGCCCGGCTGGCCGAAACCAGTCCCGGGTTGCAGTTGGACGGCCTGGTGGTCGGAGCCGGCGCGGTACTGGTGCTGGCGGTACTCCCCGCCCTCGCCGCCGGGACGTGGCGCCGGACGACTCCCGCGGCCGGCGATCTTCACGGCGAGATACCGGCCTCACTGTCGACGTCGGGGAGAGTGGTGGCCGCGGCCGGACTGCCGGCCACCGTCGGCATCGGTGCCACCATGGCCCTGCAGGCCGGGCGGGACCGGGCCGCGGTCCCCGTCAAGAGTTCGCTGGCGTCGGTCACGGTGGGCGTGCTCGCGCTGGCCACGGCCCTCACCTTCGGGGCCAGCCTGACCCATCTGCTGACGACGCCGCGCCTCTACGGATGGAACTGGGACCTGCACCTCGTCAATATCGGCTCCAACCGGGGCTCGGGCATCGCCCCTCTGGCCAAACTCCTGCAGTCGGACCCGAGGATCGAAGCCGTCGCCATCGACGACAGTCCCCCCGTCACTGTCGCCAACCAAGATGTGTCCTCGCTCGTCGTCGACGACCTGAAGGGCCACCTGGCGCCGGTGGTGGTCAGGGGCCGGGCCCCCGAGTCGCCCGACGAGGTGGCCCTCGGGGAGCGGACCCTGCGGGCCACCCACGCCCACATCGGCGACACCGTCAATGTCAGCATCACCCCCGTCCGCCAGCTCAAGGTCCCCAAGCGGGTGGTGGGGACGGTCATCCTCCCCCCCGAATCCGACAGTGCCGCCCTCGGTGTCGGGGTGGTGATGACGGGGTCGGGCGAGAGGACCCTGATTCCACCCGAGGTCCACCCGCCGCTGCCCAGCGAAGTGCTCCTCCGGGTGGTACGCGGGACCGACCGTGGCGCGCTGCTGGCCGATCTGGGTCGCCGGGCCGGCCCGGAGATCGGGATCTATACCCCGAAGGCGCCGAACGACCTGGTGAACTTCGGCCATGTCCAACACCTCCCGCTGATACTGGCCGGCCTCCTCGCGGTGTTGGGGTTGGCCACCTTGGCCCACACTCTCGTCACCTCAGTCCGACGGCGGGCCCGCGACCTGGCGGTGCTACGGGCACTCGGATTCCTGCCCCGGCAGATTCGACGGGTGGTGGCCTGGCAGTCGACCACCTTCGTCTGCGTCGCCCTGGCGATCGGGTTGCCGCTCGGGGTCGCAGCGGGCCGCCTGGTCTGGGACGCCTTCGCCTCCGGTCTCGGTACGGTTCCCGAGCCGATGACACCCCCCTGGGGAACGGTGCTGATCGTGCCCGCGGCGCTCGTTCTGGCCAACCTGGTAGCCGGCGTGCCGGCCCTCATCGCCTCGAGAACCCGACCCGCTATGGCGTTGCGCATGGAGTAGCGGAAAATCGGACGTCCCGCAGAGGTGGCGTTAGCCTGATGGCCGACGACACGACGCGAACCGCGCTGTCCGCGCTCGATCAGGCTCTGCCCAGGGAGGCGTGACCGCCCAACGGATCCACGCTCCCGGGGCGACGACTGCTGGCGCCGCCGGCTGAACACCCGGGTAGCTGCGGTGCCGGGTTGCTTGCAATAGCTGGCGTGGACCGGACCAGATGCCTTGCCGTGGGGCACGTTCGTGCCCGACCGGACGCCATCGACGCCCTATTCCGTGGCCCAGCCGGTCATCGGTCCAACCTGGCCCAGCTCAGGACGGTGCCCGGTCTCCGGCATATTCGGACGGCCGGACCGGAAGGAACCCGGCCAGCCTGACGGCGACCGTCGCCGACGAGCGCAGCAGGGGGCTCCGGCCAACTGACCGGCCGGCCACCAGGTCGTGTGCGCCACGTCGGTCCTCGGCGATGGTCCCGAGGATCGGCAGCTTGAGGGTGGCGGCCACCTCGTCGGGTGGATAGGGCCGGGCCCCGACGGTCACCACAGCCGCCTGACCCGGAGCCAGACCGAGGCTGGCCAAGCGGGACTCGACCTGAGCCACCCCCTCTACTGTCGGGGTTACCACCACGACCACGTTCCGGGCCGAGCGCACCGTGGTCAGTAACGGCGAGCCGGGATCGATGCGGCCGCAGTCGGCCAGCACGTCGGTCCCCGGCATGGCGTCCAGCGCCGCCGCCAGGTGGTGGCCGAGGACGGAGAGCGCCGACCCGACCCGGTCGGGCCCGACCGGGGCCATCAGGGCCAACGCGCCGCACGGAAGGCGCCGGCAGTGGTCGAGCACCCTCGCGGCGGACACGCCCCGACGACCGGCGGCGGCCAGGGTGGTGAGGCCGGGCTCGGAGGCCAGTTCGTGCCGGGCGGCCAGTGATCCGCCGGCCGGGTCGAGCTCGGCGATGATGGCCCGGCGCGGTGCCGGCCATACGGTCGCCAGCGCCTGCACCGTGGTCGTCAGGCCCGGCGAACGCCCCGACACCAGCGCCACCAGACTCATCGGCCCGCCGCGCCTCCGTTGAGAACAACGCTCACCTGGCCGCGCCCCGGCAGAGGCCACGGTGGCCGCCAGCGGGCGGGGCACGACGACGGAGACGAGCGTGGTCTGCCCGTCGGGGGCGGTGGTCGACGCGTCGACCTCGGCATCGGCCGTCAGGACCACCCCCGCAGCCGTCTCGGCCGCCGGTGTGGCTCCTGCCGGGCCGGTATCGATCAGCATCACCCGGTCCTGGGCGCGAAGCCCGCCCGGGTACTGGCCCGGTTTGAGAGCCAGACCCACGACCGCCTGGGACGCGTCGACGCGGGGAGTGGTCGCCAGCTGGCCGGTCGTGAGCAGCGTGCCGACCACCAGGTTGACCGCCGCCACCCGCCCGACGACCCGGTTCCGCTGGCCTGCGGCGACGGTCCGCACCGACGGGTCGGCCGACAGCCGGGCCTCACCGATGTCGGCGCTCTGGATGACCGTGCCCGCCGGGACGGCTCGGACGACAACCAGCACCGCCCTCCGGTGCCCGACTCGGGCCGTGTAGAGGCCGACGGCGGCTGCGCAGAACACGATGAGCACCACGCCGAGCAGGGCGCCGGCAACGCTGCGGCCCGGACGCGGTGGCGGTGGCGGTCCGAAGCCGGTCGCGTATGGCGTGGCGGGAGGTGCCGTGGGGGCGGGCCGGGTGATGGTCATGCCACCCGAGCGCGAGAACCACCGTCGTGGAGTGCCGCCAGCACTGGCAAGGAGCTTTTCATGCCCACTCGCCCTTGGCAACAGGTCTTGCGGTCCGGCCTCATATCTCTTTTCATGCCACGCGGCTGTGAAGTCTGAACGGGGCGGCGAGGGCGGCCTCCTGATATCCTCAAGAGTTGTAGGTTGTACAGCCACCTCGGTTGGGCAGTCAGCCATTGGACGGGCTCAGGCGCTCAGGAGAGGTGGTCATGTCATATCAGGTGGCGGCGCGGCGACCCGGGTGTTGGGTCCGCTGAAGTCGTCTGCTCGGTTCACGATTGCCATCGGACGAGCCTTGGGCGCCGTCGTGGTCACGGTGCACGGAGAGCTCGACCTGCCGGGCGCGGGCCATCTCGAGAGTGTCCTCACCGACCTGATCAACAGCCAGGACCAGGTGAACCTCGTTGTCGACCTCCACGATGCGCGAGGGTGACGCCGACGGATTCTCCGTGCTGGCCACGGCCGCCGAACTTGCCGCGGCCCGAGGCGGCACGTTGCTCCTGAGCAGCCCCCCTGACGCCATCCAACCGGCATTGGCCGCGGCAGGCGTGGGCCGGCTGGTCAGTCCTGACGGCGATGCCCGCAAACCGCGGGGCGGCCCCAGCGCCCCGTGGGACAGCCGGGGCGCCCATCCGGCCGGCGAGTCGAACCGGAGTCACCCGACGTCGGACGGCAGGGACCCGGCCGGCTGAGCACCTGGGCCCTAGCCGAGCCCCGCCTCGGTCCACAGTTGCCGTTGCACGAGCACTTCCTTGAGCAGGCTGGGCCGGTCGGAGAAGATCCCGTCCACGCCCAGGTCGAGCAGGTGCTCCATCTGGGCCCGATCGTTGACGGTCCACACATGGACGGCCACGTCCCGGGCGTGGGCACCGCGCACGAAGGCCGTATCGACCAGCGGAAGCACGCCGCGCCGGACCGGTACCTGGGCGCAGGGGGCGAATGATCCCGGGATCCGTTCGTGCAGGCTGGTGAGCCGCAGCCGCAGAATCTCACTGCGTCCCATCCAGGAGCACACCCGGCCGCCGGTGAGCTGGCGCAGCCGGTTGGCCCGCCGGTTGCAGAACGAGCCGATGCAGACCCGGTCGTGGACGCCGGCCCGCTGCAACGTGTCGACCAGGGCGGGAACACACTCGTCGTGTTTGGCGTCGATGTTGACCCGGGCATCAGGAAAGGCGCCCAGCACATCGGTCAGCAGAGGGATGGGCTGTCCCTGAACCCGTGCCCGGCGGACCTCGGAGTACGGCAGATCGGAGATGCGACCCTGCCGGTCCGACACCGGTGCCAGATCATCGTCGTGGAACAGGATCAGCACACCATCGGATGTGGTGTGCACGTCGGTCTCCAAGTAGCGGTAGCCGAGGCGGACGGCGGCATCGAACGCCACCATGGTGTTCTCCGGGTGTTCGCCCGCCCCGCCACGATGGGCGAAGGCGATGGGAGTGGGCCAGTCGAGGAAGGACCAACGCGGCGGCATGCCGCGGCGACGCTACTGCCAGCGGGCGAAGCGCCGGAGCTCGTCGAGATAACGATCGGCGAACCGCTCGGCGGCCGCCGGTCCGAAGAGCCGATGCCGGTACCGGAAGCTCAGATGGAGCCGCCCGGCCACCGTTACCGCGCCGATGGCCAGCCCCAGCGGCATCCGGGCCGGTGGCGAGAACCAGACCTCGGTCACCCGTCCGGCATCGGGCCCGAAGGAGGGGATGTCGTCGAGGGCGCCGAGGTTGGAGAGCATGGCGGTGTCCACCAGCCGGTTCCCGGTGACGGGCAGGAGCATCACCAGTCCCTGTTTGGCCCACAGGGGCAGGAGCCACGAACGACCGAGGATCTCGATCAGGGCAGTTCCCATGCCGGTCTTCTTCTTCCGGGCGGTCTGTGCGGTGACGGCGGCCAGCGCCGCCATCGGGTCCCGCCGGCTGCGCCTAGTGGTCGTCACGCGGGCGGGGAGCGAGAAGTTGCCGACCATGTCGTTGCGCCACCCGGCGGGACGGAGGTTGGCCGGAACGAGCACGCCGATGCGGCCGACGCGGGCGTGGTGCTCAGCGTTCCATCCGGCGATGGCGCCGTGCAGGGCGGCCAGCAGCACATCGTTGACCGTGCCCGGGTACTGCAGACCGAGCAGCGCCTTCGTCTCGGTGGCGGACAGCCGGACCAGATGGAAGCCGTACCCCGTCTCGCCGCTAGCCCCGTCGCCGGCCAGGCGGGCCGGCGGAAGGATGAGATCCCGCAACTTCTCGAGCAGCACCAGCTGGCGACGGATCCTGGTCGCCAGGTTGCGGGCCGCCAGCCGCCGGGGCAGGTCTCGAACCTGCGAGAAGTCCAGCACCGGGATCGGGTCGTCGTCGCCGGCGTAGGCCCGAGCGACGGAACGCAGCACCCGCAGGGCGCCGAAACCATCCGTGGCCGCGTGATTGACGTTGAGCATGAGGACGTCACCATCGGGGTGCCGGGCCAGACGGACCCGCAGCGGCGGCGACTCGGCAAGGGGCACAGCCAGGCTCTGCAGCTGGGCCCTGACCCGTTGCAGCTCCTCGTCGTCCCGGCAGGCCACCACCCGGAGCGGGTCGACGTCGACGGCGGCGGGGATCTCCCAGCTGTCCTCATGCAGGGTCCGCCGGGACGGCTTCTTGCGGGCCCGGCTCATGGGATGCCGCCCGAGGGCCTCCAGCAGTGCAGCCCGCAGGCGAGCCTCGTCGAGGGCACCATTGATCCTCAGCTCGAGCTGGATGCTCCACGGGGCGGCTTCGGAGTCGAGCAGGTGGATGGCTTCGTCGATGATGTTGAACGGCACGGTGGCCGGTCCATCGGACGGGTCCGGCGCCCCCGCTTCGCCTGCCGGGTCACTCCCGTGGGCCACGTCGTAAGGCGACCAGGCGGGCCGCAACCGGTCGCGCCGCCGAGCTCTCATCCGGGTGACCAGGTCGTCGGTGATGCCCCTCACGCTATGGGCTTCGGAACGGGAGCCGATCCAGACTTTGTGAACGCCTTCACAAGGTTGCGACCGAACGTTCGTCAGGGGTCCTGAAGGTCGTAGGGTGCAGTGACAGGCTCGTGCGCAACCCCACCAACCGCGGGGTTCCAGCGGGAGCGGATTGGCAGCCATGACCGATGCCGACAGATGTTTCGAAGCCGGGTGCAACCGGGGGATCGCGGCGTCCGTGACCCGGGACGATCTGCCCGGCCCGCTGCGGCTCTGTGCCACCCATACCGAGCAGTTCCGGCAGAGCAGTGAGGGGTGGATCATCACCTGGCCGCCCGGAGACCCAGAGCCGACGGTGGTGACCGCCCCGAGCAGTGATGTGCTGTGGGACTACCGACCTACGCCTCCGAGCGAGCCGGTTCCAGTGCCCGGCGGGGACGATGCCGTCCGGCCCGGGTTGTTCGGCCTGCCCGGCCGGGCCGCGGGGTGGGCCAAGCGGTCGGGCGGGCGTCGCCCGCCCAAATAGGGCCGGACGGCGCCGACGAGGGGGTGGGAAAATGCCTCCCTTCCAGAGTCGGGTCGGGACGCCGGGCCGGGCCGTCGAAGCCATCGGAACAGCCGCCGGCGAGCGGCTCGCGCCGGCGACGCGATCAGCTGGCGTACACGTCGACATCGGTGGCTTTCACCGAGGCCCAGACGTCTCCGCCATCTACCAGGTGCAACTCGGCAACCGCGGCGGCCGTGACCTCGGCGACGATGGCCACCGGTCCCCCGATCCTGACCCGGGCCCGGTCGCCGGCCACGTACAACTCGCTCGCCGGCCCCCGCCACACATTTCGGGAGCTGCCGTGCGGCGCCGTCCTATGCACGACCACCGCATTGGGGCGGAAGGCGACGAAGACCGGTCCGTCCATGGCAGTGGCCGTGGTCACCTCGGCCCCGTTGTCGAGCCGGACGGTCGTCCTGGTCGCCACCCCCTGCAGCAGGTTGAGCCCGACCATGGTGGCGATCCACGGCGATCGGGGCCGGGCGGTCACCTCGACCAGGTCGCCCTGTTGGATGATGCGGCCCTCCTCCAGCACCAGGATTCGATCGGCCAGCGCCGCCGCCTCGATAGGGTCGTGGGTCACGATGACCCGGACCCCGCGGTACCGGCGCAGCTCGGCTCGCAACGCGTGACGTAGTTCGGCCCGGGCCGCGGCGTCCACGGCCGCCAGCGGTTCGTCCAGCAACACCACGGCCGGTTCAGTGGCCAGGGCCCGGGCCAGGGCCACCCGTTGCGCCTGGCCACCGGACAGCTCCCCGGGCCGCCGACGGGCGACATCGGGCAGGCCGACACGCGCCAGCCACTCCGACGCCGTGGCGCGTGCCTCGGCGCGCGATCGGCCGGCGGCCCGCAGCCCGAACGCCACGTTCTCCAGGGCGTTCAAGTGCGGGAAGAGTCGCGGCTCCTGGAAGACCACGCCCAGCCGACGGTGCTCCGGCGCGACCCGGATGTTGTTCCCCGGGTCCTCGACCACGGCACCGTTGATCACAACCCGACCGCGGTCGAGTTCCACCAGCCCCGCCAGCGCCCGTAGCAGCGTGGTCTTTCCCGCGCCATTCGGACCTACGACGGCGAGCACGGCCGCGTCGTCCACCTCCAGATCGACGTCGAGGTCGAGCGATCCCACGCGGAGGCCGATTCGGGCGTCGAGGCTCATCGCTGGCCGAGCCAGCGGTCCCTGAGACCCACGAGCACCGCCAGGGACACCACCAGCAGGACCAGCGACAGGGCCAGCGCCGTGCCCTCGTGGCCCGACTCGATGTCGAGGTAGACCAGGAGGGGAGTGGTCTGGGTCGAGCCGGCGAGATTGCCGGCGAAGGTGATGGTGGCGCCGAACTCGCCCAGGGCGCGCGCCCACGTGAGGGCGGCGCCGGCGGCCAGGGCGGGGGCCACGGCGGGGAGGACGACGCGTCGGAACCGGTAGGCGGGTCCGGCGCCGAGGGTCGCCGCCGCTTCTTCGACCCGGCGATCCATGGTGCGGAAGGCGGCTTCGGCGGTGACGATCAGGAACGGCATCGACACGAAGGCCTCGGCCACGATGGCGCCGCTGATGTTGAACACCAGCCTCCACCCGGTGAGGTCGTAGAGCAGCTGGCCGGCGACACCGCGCTTGCCGAAGGCGTAGAGCAGGCCGATGCCGCCGACGACCGGCGGCAGCACCATAGGCAGCATGACCAGGGCGCGGACCACGGCCCGGCCGGGAAACCGCCGGCGGGCCAGGATCCAGGCCAGTGGTACGCCGAACATGATCGACAGCGCCAGGGCACCGAGCGACGTCTCCAGCGAGAGACGCAGCGCCTGCAGGGCATCGTGGGCCCTCAGTTCGGCGGCCAGCGACGACCACGGGGCGCGCTGGAGCAGGCCGATGAGGGGTAGCACGACCAGGGCCACGGCCGCGGCGGCCAGCGCGGCCGGGACGACGCCGAGCAGGACCCGTGATCTATGCCGGAGGGAGGAAACCGGCGGCCTCCACAGCCCGTTGCCCGTCGCCCGACACCGCCGACTGCACGAATCCGCGGGCGGCGGACGGATTCTTCGTCGCCTTCACCACGGCGATGGGATAGGTGATCGCCGGCTGCCAGCTGTCGGGTAGCGCCACTCCGGTGACCTTGGAGCCGGCGGCGGTCACGTCGGTGACGTACACGACCGTGGCGTCGGCCTCGCCGGACATGACCTTGGCGACGGCGGACTTGACGTCGGTCTCGAGTGACTTCGGCGTGACGGTGATGTGGTGACTGGCGAGCACCAGGCGGGAGTAGTCGCCGGCCGGTACGCCGGGCGCTTCGAGCACCACGGTCACACCTGGTTGGGCCAGATCGGCCAATGCCGCGATGTGCCTCGGGTTGCCGGCGGCGACCGCAATCTCGAGCTTGTTCCTGGCGAAGGTGACGGGTGTTTCGACCAGTCCGGCGTCAACCAGCTTCTGCATGTTCTTGGCGTCCGCCGAGGCGAAGACATCAGCGGGTGCGCCTTGGGCGATCTGACTGACCAGGGCGTTGGACCCGGCGAAGTTGAACATGATCGACAGCCCCGGGTTGGCCGGCGCCAGCGCTGACTTGGCGGTCGTGAGGGCTCCGGTGAGCGACGAGGCGGCGAAGACGTTGAGCGCGCCGGTCAACTGAGCCGAGGGGATGGTCGGGGTGGCGCCGGCGGTCGTGGATGAGGTGGTCGCCGGTTTGGTCGATGAGCAGGCGGTCGTGGCCACCGCGAGTGCGGCGGCCAGGCCGCCGACGAGCAAGCGGACGGCGGTGGCGGGCGGCACGACGCGACCCGACATCAGCGCTCCGGGACTTCGACCACGACATTGGTGGACTTCACCGACGCCACGACCCGCACCCCGGCCGCCAGGTCCAGTTCGTCGGCCGCCTCCCGACTCATGAGGGACACGACCCGGAACGGACCGGCCTGGATCTCGACCTGGGCCATGACCTTGTCCTTGGTCACCTTGGTGACCAGGCCCGGAAAGTGGTTGCGGGCCGACTCCGGATAGGCGGGGGGGGCCGGGGTACCGGCCCGCTCGGCCGAGAACCGGGCCAGCGCCGCACCGTCGACCCGGCGCCGGCCGCCCGGGGTTCGCTCGGCGGGTAGCTGCCCGCTGTCGACCCACCGCCGCACCGTGTCCGGACTGACCTGCAGCATGGCGGCGGCCTCGCCGATCGTAAAGCTGGGCATGAACGCATTCTATCTGGCACCTGCCAGGTTCGTCGCCTCCCAAGCCTGCAGACACCGCTAATCCACGTCTCAGACTAGGTAGATGCCTTCTCGCCGCCAAGCCGGCGACCCCCACGCCACGTGTCCGCCAGTTCGGGGGCGCAGGCCACGAGCTGGTAGTCCACGCCCAGCCGGCGGGTCGATCGTGACCAGGGTCGGCACCAGCACCGTGGCTTTGACGAACTGCGGGCGCGGATCCACGACGACACTGTGCCGCGCCGCACAATGGTCAGGTGGGATCGTGCCCGAGCCGGTCGAGCAGCGCCGACCTGATCGGTGGCCGGCTGCCGAACACCAGGAGGAACATGGCTTCCCGCCCAAGGCGCTGGGCGTGGTCGTCGGTGACGATGGACCGGCTGCCCCCGGCCACCACCAGTGCCGCCCCGGCCCGCAACGCCAGATCGGCGGCCGCGGCCCGAGCCGCCGGCATGGTCCGCGGCGTGGCCTCGTCGAGCGCCCGGCGGCACTTGGCGAGTTGGTCGTCGAACCGGCTGGGCCCGAGCAGCCGGCACGCGTGGCCGGTGACGCCGAGGGCCAGCGACCCGTTGGCCCGCAGCCCGGCAGCGTCGCGGGCCGTCCAGCGCTTATAGGGCTCGACGGACGTGACTCGCCCGGCGGGCAGGAGGTAGCCGTCGAAGTGAACGACGACGGTCGCGGCTGGCCTGGACGGCCACCAGCCGCAGCACCTCGATCGACAGCCCGGCGCCTGCGCAGGCATCGACGAGGGCCCAGACCACGTCCCCGGACTCGCGGCGGGCACCGGTGTGGATGACATCGATGCCACCCCAGCCGGTGACCCACGGCACCGTCCCATCGAGCCGCCAGCCGCCGTCGACCTCCTGCGCCTGGAGTCCCTCGACGCCCGGACGCAGGCCGGCCACCGCGATCCCGGCCCGGCGCTGCCCCCGGCACATCGGCCTGAGCCACTCGTCCCGGAGGGGACGGTTGGCGGTGGCGGCCACCGCCCGCAGCGCCCCGTTGTGCTGCAGCCACACGAACGTCGTGGTCAGGCATCCACCCGCCAGCACCTCGATCACCCGATGAACGGTGATGGGGTCGGCTCCGAGGCCACCGGCGTCGGGTGGGCCGTCGAGCCCGTACAGGCCGGCCTCCGCCAGAACGTCGAGGTGGTGCACGGGTACCACGCCGGCGTCGTCGGTCGCCATGGCCGTCGGGAACAGGATGTCGTCCGCGATCCGGCGGGCGGCGTCCAGGACCGGCCCGGCAGGTCCGGGTCCGGCGAGCGGTGCGGTCATGGCGGTCAGGTACGGTAGGCGCATCATGCACTCCGGGCCCAGAGCCGAGGCCGCCCAGCGGGTGGGCGGCCGTTTCGATATCCGAGTACTGGAGCCGTCCCCGCCGGTGGTCAATGAACCTCCGTTCTTCGCCGACGATCCGGTTGCGGGCGGGGAGGTGCTGCCTATCGAGCGGCCCGGAGCCCGCACCTGGCAGGACCTGTGCCAGGAATGGGCGCCGCGGGATCCGGATCTGGCCGGGTGGTGTGCCGACCGCTGGCTGGCCGCCTGGCACCGCCTGACCGACCTGCCGGCATCGTTCGCCGAGACGCTCCGCGCCCTCCATGCGGTGGCCGAGCATGTCGTGGTGCCGGCCCGCCACCAAGCCAACGGCAAGATCGGGCTACGCTTCACGCGTGCCGGATTCGGGACGCCGTTCTTTGGCACCGGGAGTCAGGTCCGGGTCGAGGACGGGCAACTGGTACTGGTCAGCGGAGGCGAGGTGCGCCGGGCGACCATCACCACCCTGAAGGCTGCGGGCGAGTTCGTGGGCGTGCGGCCCGGCGCGCCCACCGACGTGTACACCCCGGCGACGACATTCGATCCGGAGGTACCGCTGGTGGTGGACGAGGCGGCGGCCGGGGCGCTCGGTGCCTGGTACGGGTTCTGCGCATCGGTGCTCGAGCAGCTGCGCAGCGAATCGGCGGACGCGTCCCGTGTCCAGCTGTGGCCGGAGCATTTCGACCTGGCAGTGGACCTGGGCGACGATGCGGCGGGGCAGCGAGCCAATTACGGCGGCTCCCCGGGCGACGAGGGTCACCCTGAGCCCTACCTCTACGTCGGGCCGTGGACCCACCAGGACGGGTCGTACTGGAACGAGAGCTTCGGGTCCAGCCTGTCGTACTCCGAGCTGGTCGAGGCCGGCGACCAGCGGCAAGTGGCGCTCGATTGGCTGCGCCAGGGGCACGATCTCCTGGCCGGCGCCGGTGAGCCCGGCGGTCGATAAGGCCGGCGCAGGGACCCGCGGGCGGGCGACCGCTTCAGGTATGGCAGACCGCCGCCGATCGCCTGCTGACGGACCGGCGACCGCATCACGCCGCGTTGGTGGCGGGGCGCCGGCCGCCAAAGCCGCCTCGGACCCCGAGCTCGGCCAGCCGGGCGCGTAGCTCGGCCTGACGGTCGCGGCAGGCCCCACAGCCTCGGAGATGCTCATCCAGCCGGCGGCCGGCCAGCGCCGACGGCCCCCGGGAGGCCGACCGACAGAGCAGCCCGATGGCGGCCGAGCATTCGCCAGCGGCCGGCAGCAGCTGCCGGCCCAGGAAGCGTTCGCCGGCCAGCCGGCGGGCCTCGACGAACTGGCGGCGAACCGTGCCGGGGGGACGACCCAGGGCACCGGCGATGTGCCGGACCGAAAGCCCCTCGTGGTAGCGCAGCCGGAGCAGCTGGCGGGGTCCCGGCTCGAGTTGGCTGACGACCGCGGCCAGGGCCCGCTCCTCGATGACCGAGAGAGCCTGATCGGCCGCCGACTCGACCACCGGGAGGACCCGTTCGTGCCGCGCCCCCAGGTCGCCGGCGGGACGCTGACGTTGGTACTGGCGCGACAGGTCGATGGCCGCCCGGACCACACATCGGATCAGCCACGCTTCGACGGCGCCTGTGTCCACCAGCTGTTCGAGTCGGGCCAAGGCGCGGAAGAAGCCCTCGGCCACCGCGTCGTCGACATCGGCCGGGCGACAGAAGCCCCGAGCCGCCGCCTGGGCCGGCCCGACCGTGCGCCGGTACAGCTCACCCCACGCCGCGGTGTCGCCCGCCTTGGCCGCGGTGGCCAGCTGGGAGGACGACTGCTGACGGCTGACGGTCATGGGTCGGGTCATGACCCGAAGTGTCCGGGTGGCGCTGGGCGGGATCCTTGGCAGGTCCTTGCAGAGTCCTTGCACGACGGCCGAGAACCGCTACCCGGACGCTCCCCGGCCCCCTTTCTGGCAGATTGGGCGCACATGGAAACCACGCCGGCCTGGATCGCGCGCGACGCCGCCGTGCTGTGGCACGGCTTCACCCAGATGGCGACCTTCGCCGGCGACCAGCCGATCGTCGTCGAGCGGGCCGAGGGGCACTACCTCATCGACGTGGACGGGCGGCGCTACCTGGATGCTGTCTCCTCGCTCTGGGTCAACACCCTCGGCCACCGCGTCGCCGAGCTCGACCAGGCCATCATCGACCAACTCGGGCGGGTGGCGCATTCGACCATGTTGGGCAACAGCAACCGGATCGTGGTCGAGCTGGCCGAAGCGCTGGCACCGCTCGTACCCGTGGACGGCGCGCACTTTCTCTTCGCCTCGGACGGCGCGTCGGCGGTCGAACAGGCCATCAAGATCGCCTTCCAGTACTGGGCCAATCAGGGCTCGCGGCGGACGGGCTACCTGGTATTCGGGGAGGCGTACCACGGCGACACCATCGGCGCTCTGTCCGTGGGCGACGGTTTCGGCAGCGAGCGTTTCGACCCGCTGCGCTTCCCGGTGCGGCGGGCGCCCGGATTCGCCGCCGATCCCGAGTTGTCGGCCGCCTGCGCGGCGGTGCAGGAGCATCACCAGACGCTGGCCGCGGTAGTGGTCGAGCCGCTGGTCCAGGGCGCCGGCGGCATACAGGTGGCCCCCGCCCCGTCGTTCCGCCGGCTGGGGGACATGTGCCGGCAGTACGACGTCCTGCTGATCGCCGACGAGGTGGCGACCGGATTCGGCCGGACCGGGACTCTCTTCGCGAGCGAGCAGTGCGGCTGGACGCCGGACCTGCTGTGCCTGGGGAAGGGCATTACCGGCGGCTACCTCCCCATGGCGGCGACCGTGGCCAGCGGGCAGGTGTTCGAGGCCTTCCTGGGCCCCGACGGCTCGCCGCGGACGCTCCTCCACGGGCACTCCTACGGCGGTAACGCGCTGGCCGCGGCCGTGGCGTTGCGCCACCTCCAGCTGCTGGATGACTGGAAGGTCCTCGAGAATGTCCGGGCCCGGGCCGACCAACTTGCGGACGCCCTGGCCCAGGCCCTCGGTCGGGACCCGGCACTCGCCGCCGTCCGCCAGCGGGGGATGATGTGCGGCGTCGAGCTGGCCCCCCCGGCGCCCGGGCTGTTGTGGGGACGACGGGTGTCGGCCGCGTGCGTGCGCCGGGGCGTGCTGCTGCGCCCACTTGGCGATGTGGTGGTCGTGATGCCTCCCCTGACCATCACGGCCGAAGGGATCGAGTTGATCGTGTCGGCCCTCGGCGAGGCCGTCGCCGAGGTGTGCCACCCGTGAGTCTGCATCCGTGACCGGCCGGCGCGGGCCGGACTGGCAGGCCTGGCTCGACGGCGAGTTGGCTGGCATCCGGGCGCGGGACCAGTGGCGCCAACTCCGCACCTTCGACGCCGCCGGACCGGTCGGGACGTTCGGGCCCGACCGAGTACCGGTCGTCTCGTTCGCGTCCAATGACTACCTCGGTCTGGCCTGCCATCCGGCGGTCGTCGATGCCGGCCGGGCCGCGCTGGCCCGTTGGGGCGCCGGCGCTGCCGCGTCGCGCCTGGTGGCCGGATCCCGCCCGGTTCACCAGGAGCTCGAGGTGGCCCTGGCCGAGTGGAAGGGTGCCGAGGCGGCGTTGGTCTTCTCGACGGGCTACGCCGCCAACATGAGCGTGCTGGCGACCGCCGGCGGCCCTGATGTGACCGTCTACTCCGACCAACTCAACCACGCGTCGGTGGTGGACGGATGCCGGCTCTCACGGGCGAACGTCGCCGTGTACCCGCACCTCGACATGGATCAATTGGGGAAAATGCTCGCCCGTGACGCGGGGCGGGCGCTGGTGGTGAGCGAGACCGTGTTCTCCATGGATGGCGACGTGGCGCCGATCCCTCAGCTCATGGAGCTCTGCCACCGGCATGGCGCGCTGCTGGTCCTCGACGAGGCGCACGCGGTGCTCGGTCCCGACGGGCGTGAAATGGGCCATGTCCCCTCCGATCTCGACCTGATCCTGGTCGGCACCCTTTCCAAGGCCCTCGGGTCACTGGGTGGCTTCGTGGCTGCATCCCGGCGGTGGGTCGAGCTGTTCGTGAACCGGGCCCGGCCGTTCATCTTCACCACGGCACCGACCCCCGCCGCCGCGGCCGCCGCCCTGACGGCGCTGGGGATCCTCCGTTCCACCGAGGGCGCAGACCGCCGTGAGCGGCTGCGGGCCCACATCGATCGCATCAGGCCCGGTCATTTCACGCCCATCGTGCCGCTCATCCTGGGCAGCGAGCGACGGGCGCTCGAGTTCAGCGAGCGGCTGCTGCAGAGGGGCCTGCTCGTTCCGGCCATCCGGCCGCCGACGGTCCCGCCGGGCACCGCCCGTCTTCGCCTGGCCCTCTCGGCCGCCCATACCGACGAACAGATCGAACGCCTGGCCGCCGCCCTCGACGACCTCGGACTGGGTCCGGGACGGACGCCGGGACAGGGGGCGCGTGCCGCGACCTGATCATCTCGTCGTCGTCGTGGGCACCGGCACCGAGGTCGGAAAGACCTGGGTCACGGTGGCCCTGATCGCCGAACTGCGCCGCTCGGGGTGGTCGGTGGCGGTCCGCAAGCCGGTGCAGTCCTTCGAGCCCGGCGAGGCGACCGACGCCGAGTTGCTCGCCGCCGCGACCGGCGAGACCGCTGAGCAGGTCTGCCCTCCGCACCGTTGGTACGACTGCGCCATGGCGCCTCCGCTGGCGGCCGATGCACTGCAACGCCCGGCGTTCACGCTGGCGGACCTGCTGGGCGAGCTGGCGTGGCCGCCCGGCGTCGACGTCGGCCTGGTCGAGACGGTAGGTGGCGTCCGCTCGCCCCTGGCCGGTGACGGCGACGCCATCGACCTGGTGGCGGCGCTCGATCCCGACCGCGTCGTCCTCGTCGCCGGCGCATCGCTCGGCACCTTGAACCTGGTCAGACTGAGCGTCGACGCCGTGAACCGGTCCTCGGTCGTCGTCCATCTCAACCGCTACGACCCCTCCGACGACCTGCACCGCCGCAATCGGGAGTGGGTGGTGCAGCACCTCGGCCTGGCCACCACCACATCCCCGGCCGCGCTGGTCGACGTGCTCGGGCTGGCCTGACCCGGTCAGCCGTCGGTTCCCGTCAGACCGAGCCGGCGGAGGCGGCACCCCACGTCTCCTGCCCGCCACCGAGGTCTTCGAGCCGTGCGGCACCCGCACCGTTTGTGTGGCGGATGTGCCTACCACGACGCCGGTATCGCTCAGGCCGGGACGGCGTGATCCGGCTTCTGGAAGATGTCGGGGACCGGGTACTCGCCGAGCAGGAAGTGCAGCACCGCGATGTGCTCGGCCCCGACCACCTGGAATGCGCCGGCGAGGGTGACCGCGGACTTGGCTTCCAGCGTCGGCAAGGTGGCCATATAGCTGTCGCACACGCTCTGCTCGACCATCAGGGCGACCTTGGCGAAAGACTTGGCATCGGTGACCTTGGCGAAGGCCTGGTCGACGGCGGCCTGGAGTCCAGCCGGCGGCTGGGTGACGGCCGGCGCCTCGGTGAGGGCGAGGGCGCTGTTCCACTGGCCGAGAGCCCGCTGATGATGGCTCAGGGCGGCGGTGGCGAACGCGGTCGCGGCGGGAGGCAACTTGACCGCTCCCGGACCCAGGGCCCGCTCGTAGGTCGAGACGGCGAGCACCTCGAGGGCCCCGAAATGGGCGCTGCCCTTGGCGTCGGCACCGGTCATGACCGCCACCCGCTGCGGCGGCACGCTGATGCTGGAGCAGGCGGCGAGCGACGCCGCCCCGGCCGCCGCCGCCCCTCCGATCAACAGCCGCCGCCGGGTAAGCCCGTCGCCGGAGCCGGAGCCGTCGGCCCGGCCGTGGGATCCCGGGCGGGGAGGCTCGGCACCCCTTTGCCTGGTCATGACAAGGCCCCTTCCTGGGCCGGGCTGGCCGCCGTCGGGAGTGGGATGGCGCCATCGGGGAACGCCGCGTTGCCGGCCGCGGCCGGGAGGGCAGCCGGGTCGACGGGTATGGCCACCAACTGGGGGGCCCCGCCCTGGACCAGGACGAGCACGGTCCGCAGGACCGCCAGGTGCTGGGCCTCGACACCCATCACACTGGCGAGCAGCGTCTTGGTCGGGGTGTCGGTCACCTGGGCCAGGTCCGACAGGTAGGTATCCCGGGCGACCGTCTCGAGGGTGACCGCCAAGCGCACCGCGTCCGCCGGGGTCTTCAGCGTGGGCAACGCCTGCGCAACCGTCGGTGTGTGGTGCGGGCTCGGGTTGTCCTGCACGACACCGCCGAGAGCCGTTGTCTGGGACTGGAACGCCTTTCGGTGAGCGTCATGCTGAGCCAGCGTGGTCTGGGCGAACTTCAGGAGCGTCTTGTTGCCGTTCTTGATGAATGGCAGGGCCACGATGGCCGTGTAGGTGTTGATCGCCAACCGCTCGAGCGATGAGGCGGTTTGGAGGATCTGGACGTCGAGAGGGGACGCGGCAGCGGCCGGTCGGGCCAGGACAGCCGTCATGGCACTGCCGAGCCCGGTTCCGAACAGGCCGGCCAGCAGGCCGCCGGCTCCGAGGTCCAGCATCAGCCTCCGCCGGCTGCGATCGAGGTGCCCAGCCTCCGTCGGATCGGCTTCGTCGGCGCCCCTCGGCCGGCCGAGGTCCCGGAGGTCAGGAAGGGCGGTCCGCGCCGCCCGCAGGCCGTCCGACTGGAGATCCTCCGACTCGGCGATCAGCTCGCTGAGCCGGCGTTCGTCCATCGCCATTCAGGCCCCCTTGCTTACGCCGACGGTCGTCGGACAGGACAACGTAGGCCGCTGCGCCCGGCCGGGCCATTTCGCGGCATTTTCCCTCAGTGTCGGGGCGGCTCCAGGGTGGCGACCAGCTCCACGTGCTCGGTCATCGGGAACAGGTCGAAGGCGCGGACCGATGGCAGTATCCATCCCTCCTCGAGCATGACCCGAAGATCGCGGGCGAACGAGGCGGGGTCGCACGACACGTACACGACCCGTCGCGGCGCCGGCGCCAGATGGGCGATGGCGGTCGCCACCACCCGGCCGGCCCCGGCCCGCGGTGGGTCGAGGACGACCAGATCCGGATGGCCGGCCCGACCGTCCGCCAGGGCGGCCTCCACCGACGCGCTCAGGACACTGACCTGCGGCAGGTCGGCAGTGTTGCGGGCCGCGTCGGAGCAGGCCCGCTTCTGGCCCTCCACGGCCAGCACCGATCCGGACGGCCCGACCGCCTCCCCCAGCCGGGCGGCGAAGAGCCCGGCGCCGGTGTACAGGTCCAGTACCCGGTCGGCCGGCTGCGGCGCGAGTTCCTCGAGCACCGCTCGAGCGAGCGTCTCGGCCGCGGCCGGGTGCACCTGCCAGAAAACCCCGGCCGAGACGTGGAAGCGTCGGCCGGCCACCAGCAGGTCAAGGCCGTCGGGCCGGCGGCGGGCCCGCCCGTCGATCACCAGGCCGGTACCGGAATCGAGGCCGTCGGTGTCCAGCGCCCCGTCTCCGCCACCCGCCCGGGCTCTGCCCCCGGGCCGCCCTCTCGCGGCCGATCTCCGCCCGCCGACCCGGGAACGGGTCACGGCCACCACCCGCTGGACGCCGTCGGGCGACGCCATGACCTCGACGCTCTGCGCACCCGGCCAGCGGCGGCGCTCGGCTCCGACCGCCTCCACGCCGGCCGTGGCGATCAGGCAGCGGTCGACCGGCTCGACCTGGTGGGACCGGTGCCGGTGCAGCCCGGCCCGCCCGGCGCCGTCGACGGCGAAGCGCACCCGGCTCCGCCAGCCGAGCCCGGCGTCGGGATCGTCCCCTGGGCTCGGGAGTGCCTCGACCTGAATCGCAGGGTCGACGCCGGCCAGCCGTCGGAGCTGTTCCGAGATCAGCCCGGCCTTGAAGGTCCGCTGAGCGCCGAGGGCGATGTGCTGCCAGTCGCACCCGCCGCACCGCCCGGGCCCGGCGTACGGGCATGGCGGCGCCACCCGGTCGGGTGAGGGGTCCAGGATGGTCACGGCGTCGGCCCGCAGAAAGGACCTGGCCTCGGCGGTGATGCGGGCGAGGACCCGCTCGCCGGGCACCGCGTGGCGGACGAAGACCACCCGGCCGTCCGTCGCCCGGGCCACGCACCCCCCGCCGGCGGACATGTCACCGGCTCGCAACTCCAGCAACTCGGGACCGGCCCCCACGGGCTCGGCACCGACCGCGACCGGCGGTTCGCCCACCGCTCCATCATGGCGTAGCCGCTCCGGATCACCCACCCGGGTTAGCCTGCGGCTCCGGAGATCCGATGGCCGAACGAGTCAGCTGCACGATCCGAGATGGCGTGGCCGACGTGCGGCTGAACCGCGGCGCCAAGTTGAACGCCCTCGATGGCCCCATGTTCGAAGCCCTGATCCGGACCGGCGAGGCGCTGGCCACCGACCGGGCGGTGCGGGCAGTGGTCCTGTCGGGCGAGGGCCGGGCGTTCTGTGCGGGGATAGACCTGGCCGCCTTGGCCGGGAACGATGGAGAAGGTGCCGATGGCCGCGGCTTCAGGGTCGAGAGCGCGCTGGCCCGGGTGGCGGGAGGAACCGCCAGCTTCGTCCAGCAGGCCGTCAACGTGTGGACCGAACTCCCGGTGCCGGTCATCGCCGCCGTGCACGGCCACGCCCTCGGCGGCGGTTTGCAGCTGGCGCTCGCAGCGGACATAAGGGTGATGGCGCCCGACGCCCAACTCTCGGTCCTGGAGATCCGGTTGGGCCTGATCCCGGACATGACCGGAACGGCCCTGCTGCCCCGCCTGGTCGGCCTGGACGTGGCCAAGGAGCTGACCTTCACCGGGCGAATGGTGACAGGTATCGAAGCGTTCCGGATCGGTCTCACCACCCGGTTGAGCGACCACCCGAGGCAGGATGCCCTGGCGTTGGCCGGCGAGATCGCCGGGAACAGCCCGGGTGCCGTCCGGGCGGCCAAGGCGCTTCTCAACCGGGCCGGCCTGGGCGGCAGGGACGACGCCCTGGTGGCCGAGCAGGAGGCCCAACGCCGGTTGGTCGGCTCGCCCGATCAGTTGGAGGCGGTGCTGGCGTACGTGGAACGCCGGCCGCCCCGATTCGGCGGATGACCGGCTGTCGTGCAAATGCCGGCCTGTCGTCCGATGACCACCCGCGGCCGGCGGCGCCCGGTTAGCCTCTGGGGCCATCTGGCAGACTGAGCAGCACCAGCGGGCAGTTGGCCCGGTATAGGCCCGCGCACCGGGGTTTCCGTCGCCGGAGCACGCCTCCCCCCCGGGTGAGGCTCGAGCGGGTTCCGACTACCGGTGTCGTCCCCCTGCTCCCCGGAACCGGCGTCGTCGTGCCGCCGCCCATCCCCGTCACCGTGGGTGGCCCGCCGGCCGGAGATGAACACGTGATTGGCGACGGCGCCCAGGCCACCGCGGCCGCGCCGGCGAGCGGGCCCCGGGTTGACGATGGCACGGTCGGCGTCGGGAGTACCCCGGTCGCTGGACCCTTCGCCGGCGTCGCCCGGCGAGGCGCCCACCGCTGGGAGCGGACCGGGGTGGTCATCCGCCGCCGGCGCTGGGTGACCGCCGTGCTGGCCGTCATCCTGCTGGTCGCCAGCTCCGCCGTCTCGTACGCCTACGTGAGAGGCCAACGGTCGCCCACGAGCCCAACCGAGCAGGAGCAACCGCCGCCGTCCACGCCCGCCAAGGTGGTCGGCGGCCCGCAGGACGGCACGGTTGTGAAGGCCGGATGGCTGGCGGCCGAGAACGCCCTTTCCGGCACCAGCGGCTGGAAGATCACCACCCCCGCCCACAACGGGGAGATCTCCGGATACGCGGACATCACCAGCGTCCCCGCGGGCCAGGCCTTCAGCCTGTTCGTCTCCACCACGGGCACCAGCTTCCACGTCGAGGCGTACCGGATGGGCTATTACCACGGGACCGGTGGGCGACTGCTGTGGACCTCGCCGGAGACGACCGCGGTCGCTCAGCCGCGTGCCACTGTGGCGCCCACCCTCAACCTGGTCGAAGCCGGCTGGCAACCATCCCTGCGGGTGACGACCACGGGCTGGCCCGAAGGCACCTACCTGCTCAAGCTGGTGGCGAACACCGGCAAGGAGCAGTACGTGCCGATCACGCTGCGCAACGACGCCAGCACCGCCGCCTATGTCATCATCAACGCCGTCACCACCTGGCAGGCATACAACTTGTGGGGTGGATACGACCTGTACGAGGGAAAGAACGGAAACGGGTCCGACTTTGCCCACCGTGCCCGCTCCGTCTCGTTCGACCGGCCAATCCTCTTCGGTGATGGTACCGGCGACTATCTCGGACTCGAGTATCCGGCTGTCTCGCTGGCCGAGTCACTCGGATTGGACGTGACCTACCTGACAGACGTCGATCTGAACGCCCGGCCCGCGCAGCTCCTCCAACACCGGGCGGTGTTCACCATGGGCCATGACGAGTACTACTCGCGGGCCATGCGCGACGCCCTTGAGGCGGCCCGGGACCACGGCGTCAACCTGGCTTTTCTGGGCGCCAACTCGGTCTTTCGTCATATCCGGTTCGATTCGTCGCCGCTCGGACCGGATCGTCGGATCATCGACTACAAGTCGGCGCGAGAGGATCCGTTGTACGGCTTCAACAACGCCGAGGTCACGGTGAGCTGGCGGGACCCGCCCAACAACAATCCGGAGAGCCAACTGATCGGCAACTTCTACCAGTGCAATCCGGCGCGGGCTGACATGGTGATCGTTGATCCATCCAACTGGTTGTTCGCCGGGACCAACGCGGTCGAGGGCCAGCATCTGCCGAAGGTGATCGGCTCGGAGTACGATCGCTACGAGCCAAACGTCCCGGGGCCGGCCAACGTCGAGATCCTCACCCATTCCCCGGTTGTCTGTCACGGCAAATCCGACTTCGCCGATGCCACCTACTACACCGCAGCCAGCGGTGCGGGGGTCTTCGCCAGCGGCACCATCGACTTCGTCGCCAACATGGACGTCAACTGCGAACCGGTCGGGTGCGGGGGGCGGGTCCTCGGCAAGGTGATGGCCAACCTGCTGGCGGCGTTCGGCGCCGGCCCGGCCGGGCGGTCGCATCCGTCCAACCCGACTCAGTCGTCGATCCGGTCACAACCCCCGGTCACGACGACCAGCTCGACCGTGCCGGGCACCGGCGCTGGCACCGCGTCGACCACATTCACCCCCACTTTCACCCCGACCACCGGGCCGTTCTTCCGGCCGCCCGTAACCCGAGGCTTCACCACGCCGACCCGGGTGCACAGGCGCCCTACGATCGGCGGCTAGGTCGCGGCGCCAGTTGGCGGGGTGGCCGGCCTACTGTGGGTGAACAATGTCACAGTGTGGGTAAATGGCACTTGGGAACAACCG
Source organism: uncultured Actinomycetota bacterium (assembly GCA_963792645.1). Taxonomy (GTDB): domain Bacteria; phylum Actinomycetota; class Acidimicrobiia; order Acidimicrobiales; family Palsa-688; genus CAWBWS01. The sequence goes on along the minus strand of CAWBWS010000002.1, from coordinate 1,622,829 downwards.
AAGGTTTTCCGATGCTCTTACAGGTGTGATGGACGAGTATCCAGCAAAGGAGCTGTAGTGGTCGCAACTTCAGTCCAGGCTACGGTCGAGCAGTGGATCGCCGAGCTGAGCGACGGATTGTCGCTGCCGGCGTCGGCCGTTCAGGACCGCCTGTTCGACCTTTGGGGCATGCTCGACGAGGGCGAGCCTCGCCGCGAGGTAGAGCGTTGGCTCACCGAGACGCTCGATCGCCACCTCTACACCACCCAGGATCTGATCGACCGTCTGCGCCGGCTGGCAGGCCTGGAGACGGTCAACTCCTAGCCCGGCGTCGGCCTACACCAGGTCGAGGATCGGGAACGGCTGGGCCAGCGCGACCTTCGGGTCGACCCCGATGACGCGGGCCAGCATGGTCGTGAAGACCGACCGGTAGTCGGTCGTGTACTTGAGGTTCCCGTTGTCCAGATCGGTCAGGGACGGCTCCGCGCCGTAGAACTGACCTCCCTTGACCGCTTGCCCAACCACGAAGAGTGGGGCCGCGGTGCCGTGATCGGTCCCGCCGCTGGCATTCTGGGCCACCCGGCGGCCGAACTCCGAGTAGGTCATGAGCACCACGGACCGTCCGGCGGCCGTCCCCGCCAGGGCGGACGTGAAGCCGCTGATGGCACCGTCGAGCTCGGTCATCAGGCGGGCGTGGATGTCCTTCTCCTGGGCGTGGTTGTCGAATCCGCCCAGGCTCACCTGGTAGACGCGGGTGGGACTTCCGGCCTTGATCAGCCGGGCGACCGCATCAAGCTCTCCGGCCAGTCCGCCCGCGGCCGCCCGCTGGCCGGCGGGCTTCGGGGCGGTGGTGGTCGTCTCCGACGGCGGCGCCCCGGTTTCCAGGTGATTGCCGCCGCCGGTCCCGCTGGCCCCCGCCCCGGACAGCAGGTCGGCCAGGGCGTGCTGCACCTGTATCAGGTCGGCGCCCGTGCCGGCGATCCGGCCCGCCAGCCCGGTGCGATCGGGTCCCGGCAGGTCGAGGAGGGTCAGCGTGGGCAGCAGACCGCGGCCGCCGGGCAGGGTGATCCCGTTGCCGGTGATCGCTGTTCCGGATGCCTTTTCCCCGATGAGCAGCCGGGGCAGGGTGCTTCCGACGCTGATCGCCCGCATAGGGTCGGTCCCCGTGGCGTCCAGCCAGCGGCCGAATATCCCGGTCGTCATCGGAGTATCGGGAGATCCGCTCTGCCAGATGTCCATCGACCGGAAATGGCTGAGTACCGGGCTCGGGTACCCCACGCCGCGAACGATGGCGAGTTGCTTGTTGGCCCAGAGCGCTTTCATCCCCTTGAGGCTGGGATGCAGGGCCAGTCCCTCGGCGAGCGGCAGTACCTGGCTGGGTTGGTAGCCGAGTGTCTGGCGGCCGCCCAGATAGTTGCCGTCGGTGTAGGGGATCACGGTGTTCAACCCGTCGTTGCCGCCGTACAGGGTGACCATGACGAGGATCCCCTTGCCGCTGGCCAGGGCCCGGCTGGCGACCGCGCGGGAGGACGGGGTGTGGCGCCACGGGTGCTGAGCGAGCACCACCCCGGCGGCGGCCGCCGCCCCCACGCCGGCACCGGCCACGACGAACCGGCGCCGGGTCATTCCCCGACCTGGACGCTCTGGGCCGGAGCCGGACTCGGGCTGGGCGGGATCGCTGGTCATGGCTGGTTCCTCGGTCAGTTGAGGATGTACTCGGGGGCGGACAGGGCCAGCCCGACCAGAGTGGCCGGGTCGGTTGCCACATGGTTCAGGGCCGCGGTGGTCGTCTGACCCCAAGCGTCGATCGAGAGGTGGTGGGCCACTGCCCCGACCCGCTGATCGACCGGCAGGCCGGTCAGCCAGGCCAGGTCCAGCCGCGCCGCCACCGCCAGGCCGAACCGGAGCCGGGCCAGGGAGGTGGCGGTGTTCAACCAGTACTCATTCTGCGGCCAGCCGCCGACGTTGGGCGGGTTGAAGGGCTCCTGGGCCAGAGCCGTCAGCACCGCGGCCACGCTGGCGGCACCCTTGTGAGACCCGGCAGGAGACGCCACGCCGGCGCCCTGCAGGCTGGCGTTGAGCCCGAAGGCCCGGGCCACCCCGACCGCATATTCGATGGGCTGCTTCACGAGCCCCTGCTTGGCTGGCGCGCTGGTGAACTCCGGGCGCAGGAAGATGGCCCGCAGCAGCGCGGTGATATCGAGATCCCGTGCGTAAGCCGATGCCAGTTGGCCGACGACGCTGTCGCCGGTGGTCACTGGGTAGGCCAGATGGCTCCAGAGCTTGGCCACCACGAATGGGGCCGAAGCCGGATGATGGGTGACGGTACGGACGATGTCGGTGCCGTTGAGGTTGCCGGTCTGGCCGAGGAAGCTCTTGGTCCCGTTGTCGTGGCGGCCGGCCCGGAACAGGAAGTCACCGGTCGCCGGGACGAACGCCCACCCGGTAAAGGCCCGCGCCCCCTCCTGCACGTCGTGTTCGGTGTACTGGCCGATACCCAGGGTGAACAGCTCCATCAGCTCACGGGCGAAGTTCTCGTTGGGGTGGCCGACCACGTCGGTCTGGGTGTCCAGCCAGTACATCATCGCCGGATCGCTTGGCCACCGCCTGGGTCAGCGCCTCGAAGCTTCCGCCGCCCATGGTTCGCAGGAGCTGGTTCTGGCGGTACATGAAACCGGCGTGGCGCACCTTGATGAAACCGGTCGCGAAATGACCGTGCCACAGCAGGGTCAGCTTCTCCCGCAGCGGGGTGTCGGTGACGATCATGCGGTCGAGCCACCACTCCTGCAACGCCCGGTACTGCTCGTCCTGAACCATCTGGTGCCGGCGGTTGGCGGCCATCCGCGCCACCGGATCGGCCGATGCCGACGCCGGCGTGGGAGACGGCGAGGTGAACGTCGGCACCGGGACCTGATCCCCGCGCCGATCCGGAGCCTGCAGGCCGGCGAGCATGGACTCCACTGTGGCCTGGTAGCCGTGCTGCACCGCCAGGTCGAGCTCGTCGGGACGGGCGCCGAACCCGGCCCGGCGATACAGGTGCGCGATGTCACTCCTGGTCTGGTCGGTCATCGCGGCCAGTAGGCCACGGATATGTGAGCAACGTGTAATGAGCGTCGTCGCCAGTTGTTACGACACCGGGTTTCAGGGCGGCGCGACGGCGCGGCACGTCCAGCGGCCGGCATGTGACTCGAGCCGCAGCCCGAGTCCGAAACACAGCGAAAGGGTCTCAGACCTCAAGACCTCACGGATGGGTCCGGCGACCACGACCTGCCCCTGGCGCAGTAGCAGGAGGTGGGAAAAAAGGGCCGGGATCTCCTCCACGTGGTGGGTCACCAGGACCATCGGCGGTGAGTACGGGTCGGCCGCCAGCTGGCTCAGGCGGCTCACCAGGCGCTCCCGTCCGGCCACGTCCAGCCCGGCTGCCGGCTCGTCGAGGAGCACCAGGTCGGGATCGGTCATGAGGCTGCGGGCCAGGAGGACCTGCTGCCGCTCACCCTCGGAGAGGACGCCGAACGGCCGGTCGGCCACCGCCTGGAAGCCGGCATGGGTCAGCAGATCGACGGCCCGCCGCCGGTCGGCGGCCGTGTAGTCATGCCACCAGGGCTCCAGCGCCGCGTACCGGGCGCTCATCACCACCTCGGTGGCGGTCACGGCGGGGACCAGCATCTTGGCCACCGCCGCGCTCACCACGCCGATGCGCTCCCGCAGCCGCCGGACGTCGACCCGGCCGAGGACATGACCGAGGATCTCGACGGTGCCCCGCGTCGGGTGGAGATAGCCGGAGGCGAGTTGGAGCATGGTCGTCTTCCCGGACCCATTGGGACCGAGGACCGCCCAGTGCTCACCGGCTGAGACCTGCCAGCTGACATGTTGCAGAACGGGCGTCTCGCCCCGGATGACGTCGACCCGGTCGAACCGCAACGCCGTGCCGGCGGTCTCGGCCCGCGTCGCTCGGCCGGCGGCGACCGCCAAACCCGGCGGTCCTACTCGGCCGGGTCGAGGCGGACGGTGGCGATTCCGCCCGGGCGCAGGGGAAATGAGCGGTCCACCGGTTCGATCGCCATGCCCTCCAGGTCAACCAGCCGGCCCGAGCGCTCGCCGATGCCGACCGCGGTGGGTTCCGAGGACGGGTTGAACACCCGGATCTCCAACTCACCCGCCTGGCGTCGGACGGCCGAGACCACCGCACCGGTGATGTCCAGCAGGCGGCCCTCGGCTGGGAGGGGCCCGGTCCCGGCGCCGGTGGTCACTTCCAGCGGCACCCACACCTCATCGGCCAGCGCATACGGATCTCGATCGCCGCAATGTACGGCATAGCGGACGCTGAGCGGTCCCTGGAGTTGTGGTCCCTCGAGCGGGAGAGCGGGGCCGGCGGCATTGGGCCGGTACTCCATCACCGGCCGCGACAGGATCCCGGTGGCCCGCAGGAGGGTCAGGGCCAGCACCCGGCCGTCGTCGATGAGCTCGTACTCGAGCAACCCCTCGTGCAGGACCGTGACGCCGCCCGCGGTCACGAACCGCCGCGACGGAAAGGTGGCCAGTGGATGCTCGTGGGGGCCGCCCTCGGCCTCGAGGCCGCGCTCGACGATTCCGAACGCGCACTCAGCCCGTGAATGACGGGCGGCTGACCGCAACGGGAAAAGAGCTCGCAGCCGGTGGTCGCGGCAGCGGTTGTCGAACGATGTGGTGACCCGGACGAAATCCTCACCCGCCCGCAGCTCGAGGTCGGTGGCCACCTCGATCCGCTCCTCGCCCACCCGGGCGCCGTCCACCAGCTGGGCCGGCCAGCGGTACACCCGATTGACCTGCAGCCGCCCGAGGACCGGGCCCGGCTGGACAACGCTGACCGAGACCGCCTCGGGCCGGTCGACGACGCGGTCGGCGGAGGGGGGTGAGTAGTTGTAGGTGTCCCCGCCGTCGCCCTCGTCGACCAGCCGGCCCAAGCCGGACACCAGTTGGCCGGCCGCGGCCAGAGACCAGGTGCCGTCGCTGGGGTCGACCGTGAGCTCCAGGAAGCCGTTGGCCAGGGTGAGGCCGCCGGCCCTGACGGGCGGAACCGCCAGGGGTCGGGGTGTCCAGGCGGCCCAGCCGAAGCCGGCCACGGAGGGGGCCTGGACCGCCACCTGCTGCCACCCCTCCCGCTCAGCCGTGATCCGCAACGGCTGCTCGCGGTGGGCGCCGGCTTGGGCCCACGCCTCGGCCATGACCGGGCCGATCCCGACCGCCGCCGGACCGCTTCGCGCCAGCCGGATCCTCATCGACACGCCGGATTCGTCGCTCTCGAGCTCGACGGCCCGTATGGCGTCGTCGGCCAGGAATCCGGCGCCGGCGAGCTGACCCAACAACGCCGCCACTTCCGCTCCGACCCCGGCCACCTCCATGCGGCCGCCCGGCACCCGGGTCATCACCTGGCCCCCCTCCACCGGCTGGTCGCCGGCAACGGTGATCTCCACCACGCCACCCCTCGCCCGGGACGTGGGGTTCACGACCACGGGGCCGGCCGCTGACATGACCGCCCCGGCCGCGTCGAGTGCCCGCCGGCGCAGGCCGTCGGCGATGGTCGCCGCCTCGCCGTAGCGGTGCAGGACGGCTGCGCCGACCTCGTCAGCCGAACAGGCGCAGATCGAGTCGTGGGCCGAGTTGCGGATAGTCTCTCGCCACGCCACCCGCAGCAGCTCGTCGGGCCACTGGTCCGGACCGAGCCAGAGGGCGCACAGCGGCTCGGTCTGCCGCTCGAGCGCCCGCTCGACCCGCGCCGCGGCGATCTTCACGTCGACCCGGTTGGACGCCACCCCCATCAGGACATTGGCCCGGGCCCCGCTGCGCATCTCGCCGCGCCACGACGGTAGGTCCGATGTCGGCGCTTTGGCGAGGTAGTCGGCCAGTGACATGACCACCAGCTGGTACCGGTCCTGTACCTCGTTGGCCTCGGCCATCAGCCGGCCCAGCCACGGTTGCGGGGTCTGGTGATCGGTGCCGTTCATCCACAGGATCGCGGCCTGGTCGCCCAGGAGGAAATCGTCCAGCTCAGTTTCGTGGGCGTGGATGCGCCGCACCAGGTCCTCGGCATCGGTCGGCAGCGCCGCCCCGTTGCCGTAACCGACCCTGAGGTACTCGGCCCGGACGGTGGAACCGTCGGGCGCGCTCCACCAGAAGCCGGTCTTGTCGACTGCCGATGGTACGCCCCGCCATACCACCGCATGCTCGAATCCCGCCAACCGCAGGATCTGTGGCATCTGCCCGACGTGGCCGAACATGTCCGGCAGATACCCGACCCGCATGGCCCCGCCGAACGCCGCGGCCCGTTCCAGACCGAGTTGCAGGTTGCGCACGATCGTCTCGCCCGACACCAGGAACTCGTCCATGAGGATGTACCACGGTCCGACCGCCAGCCGGCCCGACTCCGCCAGCCGGCGCAGCGGTGCGGCGGCATCAGGTCGCACCTCCAGGTAGTCGTCGACCACTGCCATCTGGCCGTCCAGCAGGAAATGCCCGTAGGAAGAGTCCGCCTCGAGGCGGGGCAGAAAGTCGTCGAGCAACTCCACCAGGCGCAGGCGGAAACCCTGGAACGGCAGGTACCACTCACGGTCCCAATGGGTATGGGGGACGATGGCGACCGTCCTGGCCAGCCGCTGACCTGGTGCGATGTCGTCTGTCGGGATCTCGCTCACCCTGCCTCCGACGAGGGGACGCTCGCACCGTGGGCGGGCGGGTAGGACTGAAAACGTGGCACGGGCTGGAGAATTCAACCCGCGCCGACCCGAACCGACGGGCGCCCACCAATCCGAGCGCTGCCAGCGTAGCCGACCGGTCGCTTTCAGCCCCGGAAGGTGTGGAGCGCCCGGGCCATAGCGTCGGGTGCGACCCGCAGGTCGCCGCTGAACGGCAGGTCCAGCGACAGCACCAGGAACAGGGTCAGGGCGATCATGGCGGCCAGTGCCGCCACCATGATCACGTGGGAGCCGAAGTGGGACACCCCGAAGAAGTAGGTGAACCCGACGGTGATGATGCCCCCGGCAATCAGCACGATCCACAACAGGCCGGGCAGCGGGGTGCTGTTGGCATCCAGCCGTTGGCGCCGGAATTCGGCCAGGTCGTAGACCCGCTTGACGGCCTCGGTATAGAACGCCCCTTCCTCCGTCGATTGGAGGTGGACCGCCCGGAACTCGGTCAGCAGCTGGCCGACCAGCTGGTCGGTCCGGAGGCTCTCGGCCTGGTGCCTGGCCATGGCCTGCCATTCGTCGTCTACCACGCTCCGTGCGTAATCGCTCAGGGTCTGGCGGACGGCGACACTCTGGTCGGGGAAGAACGCCGCGTCCCGGTACAGGAGCCGGGCGGTGACCGATTCGCGGCTGGCATTGGAGCCGGCGGCGTCGTACTGCTGCCAGACGATGACCACGACGAATGCGAGGAGCACCCCGTACAGGAGGCCGATGACGGCGATGATGAAGCCGGCCACATCGTTGTGCTGCTCGAGGGTGGCCAGGGCCACGTTCCTCCGGACCAGCAACAGCCCGATCACGGCGGCGGCCATCGCCGTGCCCACCATCAGGACGCCGAGCAGCGGACCCGGCACGTGCACGAGCAGAAACCGTTCCAACCTGCCTCCCGATAGGGCGTCATCTCATTCCGAGCACACAACCTACGCATGACGTGCATCTGCGCTCGGAATGCGGCCGGCGTACCGTTGTCGCGGTGACCGGTGCTGACCCCTGGACCATCCTCGGGCTGCCGGCCGGGGCGTCGGTGGCCGAGGCCCGGGCCGCCCGGAAGCGGCTGGCCAAGCGGCTGCACCCCGATTTGTACGCCGGTGACTCGGGCGAGGAGCGATCGGCGCGGTCGGCGCAGATGATCCTGGTGAACCGGGCGCTGGCCGACATTGAAGCGCGGTCCACGGAGAGCGCCCCGACCGCCGAGCCGGTCGACGGCGACAGCTTCACGGTGGAGTACCTGCCGGTCGACGCCTACGAGGCCCTGTTCCTCGTCGCCTACGGGCTGGGCGACATCCTGTCCTCGGACGAGCCGTACCGCCTCGAGGTGTACCTCACCGAGCCGGCGCCGTGCTTCTGCCAGATGACTCTGGTGCCCGAGGCCGGAGGCAGCATCGTAATGGTCGACGTCGAGGCACCCGGGGACGGCACCGCGCCGCCGCCGGCGGCCGCGGTGAAAGATGTGCTGGTCGCCGGGTTGAAGGCCCTCACGCCGGACGGGTGAGCGAACTCACACCCGGTTCACAGCGGTTGTCCAGCACTGTCCCAGCCCCGGCTGGTCATCTGTCGTCATGCCTCTTTCGATGCTGCTGGGAATCCCTTCCCACCGTCCGCTCCCGCTGGCCCTGCTGACCGTCCTGGCCGCCGGGCTGATGCATCGCCACCGGGCGGGCGTGGCCCCGCAACTGGAGGTTGCGCTGGTCCCGTCGGGCCCCGAGCGGGGCTGACAACGGGTTCACAGCAGGACGACCGCTTTGGGCGGTTCTCGCAGGCTTTGCACCGTTCTCCGTGCTACCGTCCCAGGCCGAGGGCGCAGCATCGCAGGTCGAGCAGTTCCCTCACGACGACAGTCGGAGGCCGGTCCGGACAGAGGCGAAGAGGACTCCGGCGGATAGGGGGGATTGCGATGGCAACGGGAACCGTGAAGTGGTTCAACTCCGAGAAGGGCTACGGCTTCATCGCCCAGGCGAACGGCCCTGACGTGTTCGTGCACTTCAGCGCCATTGAAGGTTCGGGTTACCGCAACCTGGAGGAGAACGAAGAAGTCGAGTTCGAGGTCAGCCAGGGCCCGAAAGGTCTCCAGGCGGCCAACGTCCACCGGCTTCGGTAGGTCCGTTCGGCGCGCCCGCGCCTTTGCATGTCAGGCCGGTTGCGCCGGGCCTTCGAGGTCGTAGTCGTCGTCGTAGCTGCCTCGCGGGGTCCGCCGGATCGCCACCAGCGCGCCGAGCGCCACGCCCAGACCGAGGCCCAGTGAGACGGCGACCGTCAACCGGTCGACGGTGACCGGTCCGGCGAACGGCGCCTGTGAGCGGGCCAGCACCATGAAGTCGAGCAGGCCGGTGAACAGGGCGGCCGAGACCCCCGCGAACACCGCGGCGTACAGACCGTCGACGCGCCGGCGCAGCAAGAGCCAGACCGCCACCAACCCGAGCGACCAGCCGATGATCGAGTACAGGCTCCCGGTGAAGAATTTTCCGGCCCGGGTGGCGAGGTCGCCGGACCAGTAGAAGGCGATGGCGACCGCATGGTAGATGTCGTTGATGGTGAGCAGCAGGACGGCGACCGCCAGTGGAGGTCCCCAGGCGCCAATGGCACAGGTGACCACGGTTAGCACCAGCAGGACCAGCGCCACGATCAGCCAGGGCCAGGCGGCGGGCGCAGGGATCCAGGTGTAGTTGCCGGTCACCGCGATCGGGGTCAGTCCCTGTTGCAGGTTGATGGTCCAAGGTCCCTCGACGTGCACCTGGTTGGGCGCCTGGGCCACCTGGGGCGGCACCCGCGACCCCATCCAGTGGATGCGGTGGTCGTGCCAACGCGCCGTCGTGCCCGCCGAGATGCGTTTCCACTGCGGAGGTGACTGGGGATCTGCCTGCGGAGGCACGCTGCACGCGATCCGGGCACAGTTGAGATAGGTGGCGGGGGAGCGGACGTTCTCGAAGACGCCCTGGGGGCCCACCCGCAGGTAGGGCTCCCCCTCGTAACCGAACACCGTGATCTCGGCACCGCGATTCGTCAACACCAGCCGGCTGCCGCCCTCGACGACCTTCAGCGACAATCCGGCCACGCGGGGCGAGATGCCGGTGATCACCGTCTTCCAGTTGTTGGCACCGACACCGGACACGCTGTGCGCCGATGCCGGCTGGCTCATCGCCACCAGCCAGGCCAGGGCGATCATTACCGTGAATGCCATGCGCCGCATGGTGGGAATCTTCGCGCTCCAGGCGAGTCCGGCGTGAACAGGAGCTGGGTTGTCCGCGCCGTCCTGGCCGCCACCGCGCTCCTGCTCGCCACCGGGGTCGCGGTCGCCGCCACCCGAGGGACCGGATCGACGTCCCGGCCGGCGGAGAGGGTGTCGTCGCCCGTGCCCTCGACCACGACGACCGGCGACACCGCCACGACCACCAGCACCACCGTGGCCGTCGCCACGACCCTGCAGGTCACCACGACCACGCCGGCCACCACCTCGCCGCCGCGGGTCGCCGGCCCGCTCGGAGCGGTCGCCCTGACCGGCTGTCCGCCGCCGCCTCGGCCACCTCAACCGCCGTCGACGCCGTCGCATCCGGCGGTGCTGGTCCCCGAAGCGTCGTTGCCCATCCCGCCCCCGCCGTCGCCCCGGGTCACCAACCTGGCGCCGCTGGCCGGCAAGGGCATGTGGATCTGGCAACCGGCAGCCACCGAGGGGGGCGACGCGGCGGCCATCGTCGAGCGGGCGGTGAGCGCCCACCTCAGCCAGTTGTGGGTGCGGGTGGGCAGTTCCTTCGACGGCTTCTACAACGTGGGATTCCTGGAAGCCCTGGTACCTCTGGCCCACCGCCACGGCCTGGCCGTGATCGGCTGGGGTTTTCCCTACCTGTACGACCCGGTGGGCGACGCCGGCTGGACCGACCAGGCCCTGGCCTGGCAGGCATCGTCGGGCGACCGCCTCGACGCTTGGAGCGCGGACATCGAGGCGCCCAGCGAGGGAGTGGCCCTCTCGGCGAAGCGAGCGGCCACCTACCTGGGGCTGATCCGGCCCCACGCCGCCGGCCGGCCCCTGATCGCGACCGTGTACCCGCCGACGGACTACTGGCTGGTCAACTACCCGTATGAAGCCATGGCGCCGGCCGTGGATGCCTTCGCGCCGATGGTGTACTGGAGCTGCCGGGAGCCGGGCGATGCGGTGGCCGCCGCCATCCAGCGGCTCAGCCGCCTGGCGCCCGTGCATCCCATCGGACAGGCGTACGACATGGGGCCCTACGGCGGCCGGGTGGGCTCACCCAGCGGCGCCGAGATCGCCCGCTTCCTCGACGTGGCCCGGCGGGGCGGCGCCACGGGCGCGTCGTTCTGGGTCTGGCAGTACATGACGGCACAGGAGTGGTCGGCATTGGGCGACTATGCCTGGGCGCCGCCCCCCCGGGTCCACTAGCCGGCCCCCCTCTAGGATCTGGCAATGGACCTCACGTACCCGCCCGAGGCCGAGGAGTTCCGGGACGAGATACGCGGGTGGCTCGAGGAGCACGTCCCGTCGGCCCGGGGCGGAGACGAATGGACGGCCGCCCTGCACGAGGGGGGCTGGATCTGTGCCACGTGGCCCCGTGAGTACGGGGGCCGGGGTCTGAGCGTCATGCAGGCGGCGGTGCTGAGCGAGGAGTTCGAGCGGGCCGGCGTACCGATGCGGGCCGACTTCTTTGGAGACACCCTCGTCGGCCCCACCATCCTGCGCTGGGGGACCGAGGCCCAGAAGCAGGAATTCCTCCCGAAGATCCTGTCGGGACAGATCTCGTGGTGCCAGGGGTTCTCCGAGCCCGACGCCGGGTCCGACCTGGCATCGCTCACCACCCGGGCCCAGCTGGATGGCGACGAGTGGGTCATCCACGGTCAGAAGGTCTGGACGACCCAGGCCCAGCGGGCCGACTACATCTTCCTGCTGGCCAGGACCGACCCCGACGTGGCCCGCCACGCCGGCATCTCGTACCTGCTCGTCCCCATGCGGCAGCCGGGCATCGAGGTCCGGCCCATCGCCCAGATCGACGGCTCGGCCGAGTTCAACGAGGTCTTCCTCGACGGCGCCCGCTGCCCGCGCGACAACGTGGTGGGAGGTGTCAACAACGGCTGGACGGTCGCCATGACCACCCTCGGTTTCGAGCGGGGCACGTCGGCGACGACCGGCTACCGGCGGTTCCGCAAGGAGCTCGACGAGCTGATCGCCCTGGCCGGGCGCAACGGCCGGGCGGCTGACCCCCTGATCCGCCAGCGGCTGGCGGCCGCGTGGTCCAAGGTCAAGATCATGCAGATCAACGGCTACCGGTCGCTCACCGCGGCCGCCGGCAACGGTCACGACCAGGGGGTGGCGGCGCTGGCCGCGACCAACAAGATGTTCTGGTCCGAGTACCACCAGGAGGCCATGGAGCTGGCCGTGGACGTGCTGGGGATGGACAGTCAGATCCTGACCGGATCGCCGGGCGGTGAAGTGGTCCCCGGGTACGGGCTGCTGCGGACCCGGCCCGATTATCCGGTGAGCGTGCTCCAGGCCTCGTTCTTCGCATCGCGTTCCGAGACCATCTGGGGCGGCACCGCGGAGATCCAGAGAAATATCGTCGGCGAGCGGATCCTGGGTCTGCCGAAGGAGCCGCGACCGGCGGCCTAGGCCTCCAGGTCGACCCGTTCGGGGTGGCTGTACAGATTGAAGCGGTCGTCCCGAACGAATCCGGCGATGGTCACGCCTAGCTGCTGGGCTGCGGAGACGGCCAGACTCGACGGCGCCGAGACGGCGGCGATCACGGCCAGACCGGCCACCGCCGCCTTCTGGACGATCTCGAAGCTGACCCGGCCCGACACCATGAGGACGTGACCGGTCAGGGGCAGCCGGTCGTGGAGGAGGGCGTCGCCGGCCACCTTGTCGACCGCGTTGTGGCGGCCGACGTCCTCGCGCAGGCAGACCAGGTCGCCGGCGGTGTCGAAGATGGCCGCCGCATGCAGGCCTCCGGTCTGGTCGAACAGTTTCTGCTCGGCCCGCAACCGCCCGGGGAGCTGACGCAGCAGGGCCGGCGGGACGAGGGGCGCGGGGGGCAGGACGGGGCAGGTCACCGAGATCTGGTCGATGCTGGTCTTGCCGCACACCCCGCAGCTGGCGTTGACAGCGAAGGACCGTTCCGCCCGGTCCGCCGCCGGGCGGGTCAGCTCGACAGTGACGGTGTTGAAGCGCTGCTCCTGATCCTCGGGCAGATCGCAGTACTTCACCGCCGCCACCTGGTCGTGGCCGCTGATCAGCCCCTCGGTGAGGAGGAATCCGGTCGCCAGGTCGAAGTCGTGGCCGGGTGTGCGCATGGTGACGGCGATCGGCTGGGGGTGCTCGCCGGGGTTGGCGGCCCGGATCTCCATCGGTTCCTCGGTCGCCACCCGGTCCGGCACCTCGAGGTGGCGGTCCGGCCGCACCTTGACCACCCGCACCGCTGTGACCGGTCGCCGCACCGCGCCGCCTCCACTGACGGACAGGTCAGTGGTCACCGGTCACCACCGCCTGCCGGACGGCCGCCAGGTCCTGCGGTGTGTCGACGTCGGTGAGGGCGTCGCCGGAGCCCGCGGCGTCGATCCACTCCTCGATCGGGAGCCACCTGACCTCGACCTGGTCGAGCAGCGCCTGCAACGACCGGTGGCCGGCCGCCACCAGTCCCGGCGCCAGGTCGAGCGCCGCGGCGCTGTAGCGGGCGCAGGCCACCTGGGCCCGTCCGCGGGCGTCGAGGGGCACGACGCAACCGCTTCCCGGATGCCGGGCCAGCAACCGGAGCAGACCCGAGGTCAGCCTGGGCAGATCGGTGGCGACGACCAGGGTCGGCCGCGGGCCGAGCGGCACCGCCCCCGCCGCCACCGCGGCCAGCGGACCGGCGCCCGGCGGATCCTCAGAGACAGACGGCAGCCAGGTGTACCCCGGGCCGATCTCGATGACCGGTCCCGCGACGGCCGACAGGAGGGCCGCGGTGCGATCGGACAGCCGCTCACCGCCGACCGATATGCCCGCTTTGTCGCGGCCCATGCGCCGGCTCCGACCCCCAGTCAGCAGCATGCCGGCGACCGGGCTGGTGTGTGCGCCGTCGTGGGCCATACCCCATTCTGCCCAGCCCGGCGTGCGCGCAGGCTCCTGGTTGGGTAGGCATAGGGGTTGTGGAGAGTCCGGTGGCCGAGGGCGTGGTGCTCGGCGGCCGGTACCGCCTCGGTCCCCTGCTGGGCCAGGGCGGGATGGCGCAGGTGTTCGACGGCCTCGATATGCGGTTGGGGCGACCGGTCGCCATCAAGCTCCTGCTGCCTTCACTGGCCGCCGACGCCTCGCTGCGCCGACGGTTCGAGCAGGAAGCGGAGGCGGCGGCCCGGCTGTCGCACCCCAACGTGGTCGGGGTCTACGACGCCGGTGAGGACGCCGGCCAGGCCTACATCGTCATGGAACGCCTCGGCGGCGAGTCGCTCGCCGACAGCATCGCCCGGGGACCGGTCGACCAGGCCTGGCTGCGGCGCCTGGCGGCGGACATCCTCGCCGCCCTCGGAGCGGCCCACACCGCGGGCATCGTGCACCGCGACATCAAGCCGGCCAACATCCTGCTGGCGGCTGACGGCCGGGCCAAGGTCGCCGACTTCGGCATCGCCCGGGTCATCGAGCGCCCGGCCGTCGCCGGCACCGAAGCCGCCGGCCTGACCTCGACCGGCCTCATCATCGGTACACCCGAGTACCTGGCGCCCGAGCGCATGCTCGGCCAGCCGGCGACCGCCCAGAGCGACATCTACTCCGTCGGTGTGGTCCTCTACGAGGCGCTGACCGGTCGCAAACCGTTCGCCGGCGGCACCCCGCTGGCCGTGGCCGCGGCCGCCAGTCAGGGCGCGGCCGGCGCACCGGATCCGGCCCAGCTCCGGCCGGACGCCGACCCCCGGATGATTGCCGCCATCGCCCGGGCCATGGCACCCGATCCGGAGCAACGTTTCCCGAGCGCGGCGGCTATGGCGTCCGCCCTGCGGACCGATACACCGGCGCCCACCGAGATCTTCGCAGCCGCCGCGCCCCTGCCGGCGGCTGCCGCGACGGTGCCTATCGCCCCGCCCCCGATCCGGCCCTCGCGTCGTCGCGTCCCCGACGTCCTCGTGGCGGTACGGCAGCGCCCGCGGGTGGCGGTGGCCGCCGCCGCGGCCGCCGTCCTCGTCGCCGTCCTCGTCGCATGGGCCCTCACCGGCGGCCACCAGAAGAAGGTGGCGACCACCAGCCCGACCACGACGACCAAACCGACCACACGGTCAACGACCGCCGGCACCGCACCGGTGACCACCTCGGTCCCGGTGGCCGCCGCAAATCCGGACCAAGCGGTCCTGGCCCTGGTCAGTCAGCTCACGCCCGCCGCCGGGGCCGCCTATCAGCAACTGGTCACCGATCTGGTCCGGCTGGCCGGCCTGCCCGCCATCGCCCAGCCCGGTTACGCCACGGTCGTCCTGACCCAGGCCGGCAACTGGTGGGAGCAGGGCAAGCTGACCGACGCCGCCTTCC
Source organism: uncultured Actinomycetota bacterium (assembly GCA_963792645.1). Taxonomy (GTDB): domain Bacteria; phylum Actinomycetota; class Acidimicrobiia; order Acidimicrobiales; family Palsa-688; genus CAWBWS01. Next base: position 1,607,637 of record CAWBWS010000002.1, on the reverse strand, counting down.
AGCAGGCGACGGCCGTTCTCACTCCTATCGCCGGCCAACCGCTCTCCCCCACGACCGTCCCCCCCAAGAAGCCCGGCAACGGGGGTGGCGGAGGCGGCGACTGATCCGTTGGACCCCGTCCAGGCCCTCGAGCGGATCGCCTATCTCCTGGAGCAGGCGCGGGAACCGACCTACCGGGTACGGGCCTTCCGCAGCGCGGCGGCCACCGCGACCAAGACCGGGCCCGAACGCCTGGCCGAGCTGGCGGGGTCCGGCCGGCTGACCACTCTGCCGGGCGTGGGGGACACCACGGCCCGCGTGATCGCCGAGGCGCTCGGCGGAGAGGTGCCGGGCTACCTCCGACGGCTGGAGGACGAAGCCGGGCCCGAGCAGGAGCGAATCATCGACCCGGCCGTCGCCCAGTTGCGCGCCGCGCTCCGCGGTGACTGCCACACCCATTCCGATTGGTCCGACGGCGGTAGCCCGATCGACGTCATGGCCCGGGCGGCCCGCGACCTGGGCCACACGTATATGGTGCTCACCGACCACTCACCCCGGCTCACCATTGCCCACGGCCTGTCCCGGCAACGGCTGGTCCAGCAGCTCGACGTCGTCGCCCGGCTCAACGACGAACTGGCCCCCATGCGGATCCTGACGGGGATCGAGGTCGACATCCTCGAAGACGGCGGCCTGGATCAGGACGAGGACATGCTGGCCGGCCTCGACGTGGTGGTGGCCAGCGTCCATTCCAAGCTCCGCATGGACAGCGACGGCATGACCCGGCGGATGGTCCGGGCCATGGAGAACCCCCACACCGACATCCTGGGCCACTGCACCGGACGCATCGTCGTTGGACGGGGTCGTCCCGAGTCGACGTTCGACGCCGACCAGGTGTTCGAGACCTGCGCCCGCCGAGGGAAGGCGGTCGAGATCAATTCCCGGCCCGAACGCCTCGACCCGCCGAAGCGGTTGCTGCGGACGGCCCTCGAGCACGGATGTCAGGTGGCCATCGACACCGACGCCCATGCCCCCGGGCAACTCGAATGGCAGATCAACGGCTGTGAACGGGCCATCGCCTGTGACGTCCCCCTCGACCGGGTGGTCAACGCCTGGGAGGCGGATCAGCTGCTGGCCTGGGCGGCCCGACACTAGATTCGGGAATCCCGCAGGCCCCGGCGCGGTTGTAGCCACTGAGTCGGGGAGGGGCTCGCTTGGATTGCCGCGCCCCTCACCGAGTGACCGAACGTCCCCGGCCGCGGAGGACCAACGTATGATCCGAACCCAGCACCCGGTGGCCAGGCGGGCACGAGCGCCCGTCGCGGCCGCGACGGTCACACCTCTGCTGAGCGCCGTGTTCGCCGGGCGGATCCCGCTCCAGTTCCGGTTCTGGGACGGCAGTTCGGTCGGTCCGGCCGGCGGTCCGGGCGCCGTGCTGGTGCGGTCCCGCGACGCGCTGCGGCGGCTGATGTGGGCACCTGGCGACCTGGGCCTGGGCCGGGCTTATGTGGCGGGCGACCTCGACTTCGAAGGAGACCTGTTCGGGGTGCTGCGGGCCCTGGAGCAGGCGGCCCCGAAGGACCTCCGCTTCGGGGCCCGGCCGGCCTGGGCCGCAATCGAGGCATCGACCCGGTTGGGCGTCCTCGGCCGGCCCCCCGCCCCGCCGCCCGAGGAGCTCCGGTCCCGCGGCCGGCTTCATTCCAAAAGGCGCGACGCCCGGTCCATTAGCCACCACTACGACGTCGGCAACGACTTCTACCGCATCGTGCTCGGTCCCAGCCTGACCTACTCGTGTGCCCGGTTCGTCGACGAGGGGGCGACGCTCGAGGACGCGCAGGCGTCCAAGCACGAACTGGTCTGCCGAAAGCTGGGCCTGCCGGGGCAACCCGACGCCCGGTTGCTCGACATCGGGTGCGGGTGGGGCTCCATGGCGTTGCACGCCGCCACGCAGCATCAGGCGACGGTCGTGGGCGTCACCATCAGCCGGGCCCAGGCCGAGCTGGCCCGCAAACGGGTTGCCGAGGCCGGTATGACCGACCGGGTGGAGATAAGGGTGCAGGATTACCGCGACGTCGCCGGCGAGCAGTTCGACGCCATCTCGTCGATCGGGATGTTCGAGCACGTCGGCTCGGAGCGGACCGAGCAGTACTTCGAAACCACCCGGGCCCTGCTGCGGCCCGGGGGGCGGCTGCTCAATCACGCCATCTCCTCCCCGGGCGGGTCCAGGCTCGGTGGCCGGTCGTTCATGGGCCGTTACGTCTTTCCCGACGGCGAGTTGCTCGATGTCGGTGAGGTGGTCCTCGCCATGGAGCGGGCCGGGTTCGAGGTCCGTGATGTCGAGTCGCTGAGGGAGCACTACGCCCGCACCCTCCGGGCCTGGCTGGCCAACCTGGAGGCTGGTTGGGATGAGGCCGTCCACCTCGCCGGGATCGGCCGGGCCCGGATCTGGCGGCTGTACATGGCCGCGTCGGCCCTCGGATTCGAGGACGGCGGGGTGGCCATCCACCAGGTGCTCGGTGTGGTGCCCGACTCCAGCGGCGGGGTAGGGATGCCAGCCGTCCGTGCCTGGACCTGAGGCGCGCCCTACGGCTCCTCCAGGACGGAGCTCATTTCGGCGGCCGTGAGGGGTTGGTTGTACACCGCTGTGCCGGGCTGGTGTCGGCGACCGCCGTCGCCCAGGCTTCCGGCGTCGACGACGTCGAAACCGATCTGATCGATGAGCCCGGCCACCGTCGCCTTGGCCTGCTCGTCGTCGCCCGAGATCGGGATGGCCAGCCGGTCGGCCGAGCCTGCCGGCCGGCCCAGCTTGGCCAGCCGCTCCCAGAAGATGGCGTTGAACGCCTTGACCACCCGGGACCGGGAAAGATGCGCCTGCAGCATCTCGCTCGAGCTGTCCTCGCCGCTGTCCAGCGACGCAAACCGGCCGTCGCGTCCGGGGTAGTAGTTGTTGGTGTCGATCACGACCTTGCCGGCCAGGTCCTCGGCGGGGACGTCACGGTAGCGACCGAACGGGATCGAAACGACGACCACCTCGCCGAACGCCGCCGCCTCCTCGGACGTGGCGGGATGGGCGTGCTCGCCCAGCTCCGAGGCCAGCTCCCGGAGCGTGTCGGGCCCCCGCGAGTTGCTGATGGCCACGTCGTGGCCGGCCTCCACGAAATGCCGGGCCAGCGTCCCGCCGATCCGGCCGACCCCGATCATCCCGATGCGCATGATTGGCGAAAGTCTAGGCTGCGCCCGCTTGGACGAAACCCCTGACGCCACCCGCCGGTTCATCACCCTCGTGCAGGGCCCCGAGGAGAGGTTGCGCCTTGACGAGGCCGCGCTGTGGCTGGCCGCCCATGCCCGGCCCGACATGGACGTGGCCAAGGAGCTGGACCGGCTTGACGAGCTGGCGGCCCGCTGCACGGCACCGACCGTCGACGCCCTCTGCCGGCTCCTGTTCTCCGACGAGGGTTTCACCGGCAACCGCGGCGACTACGCCGATCCCCGGAACTCGTACCTTGATCAGGTCCTCGACCGGCGGGTCGGAATTCCGATCTCGCTGGCCGTGCTGATGATGGAGGTGGGCCGGCGCACCGGGGTGGCGCTCCAGGGGGTCGGGATGCCGGGACACTTCCTGCTCCGGCAGTCGTTCGATCCCCTGATGCTGATCGATCCGTTCCGCCAGGGCCGGCGCATCAGCCACGACGAATGTGCCGCTCTGTTCCGGTCACTGTTCGGACCCAGCCGCGCTTTTTCCCCCTCCATGCTCAAAGCGGCCGGCCCGAGGGCCATCCTGGCCCGCATGCTGGCCAATCTCGAGCGCATTTACACCACCCGCAAGGATTCGAGGTCCCTGGCGTGGGTGGGCCGGCTGCGGGCCGCCGTCCCCGGCGTGCCGCCCTCCGAGCTGGCGCAGCTGTCCCGGGCGCTCACTGACCTGGGCCGTTTCGCCGAGGCGGCTGACGTGTTGGAGCATCTGGCGGACGCCGATACCGGTGCCGGTCTCCAGGCCCGCAACCGGGCCACCGCCCTCCGGGCCCGCCTCAACTGATCACCGGCCAAATCGGAAAAAAAGGGTCAGAACCTCTCAAGGTCCCCGGCCATGATGCCGATACTTCTGCAGAAGTGGTCTCTGGCACGCAGGAGAAGCCCTTGCGCCCGAGCGCGGCACGGCGTCGTGGGTTGAGTCGAGCGGCGGCCACGCCGTCATTCGACCCATGCCTGTTCGGGGCCCCGGGATGAGGCCGTGGCGTCACCGTCCGCTGCAGCTGCAGCGGACGACCAGCCTGGTCTGGGAACTGACCACCAAGGCCGAGCAGTTCGGTGCCCTGCTGGTGGTCCGCCTCGCCATCGCCGGGACCGTGCTCATCGTGGCCGCCGTGGTCCCCTCCGATGTGGGCATCGGCGTCAAGGTGGTGGCGCCGGTGACCGCCGCCTATGTCCTCATCGCCGCGGGCGCCGAGTTGTTCCGCCGGCAGAGCCGCCCCGAGGTCCTCAACGTCCAGAACGTCATGCTCGTCGTCGACGTGTTCTACATCGCCATGATCCTGGCCCCGTCGGGCGGTCCGCACAGCCAGTTGGTGTTCCTTTTCTATGTCCATCTGATCGCGGTCACGCTGCTCGGCACCCACCGCACCGGCCTGCGGGTGGCGCTGTACGACTCGCTGCTGTTCGTGCCGCTGTACACGTTCTCGTTGAACACCGAGGTCAGCCGGCTGCTCGGCGCTTCGTTCGCCCAGCACCCGCCGACCAGCGATGTGGTGCTGAGCGTCCTGGCTTTCTGGCTGGTCGCCACCTGCACCGCCTTCTTCTCGTGGGTGAACGAGCGCGAGCTGCGCCGCAGCAAGGAGGAGTTGCAGGCCCTGGCCGAGATGGGGGCCGCCCTCGAGGAGGCGACCTGCCCCGAGGACATCATGGTGGCGCTGCTCGCCAAGTCGACCGAGGCCTACCACTTCGCCCGGGGCGCGGTGGTGTTGACCTGCCCGCCCCCTCAGTCGACGACCACCGCCGTCATCGCCACCGGCCAGACCCGGCCGGTGGCGGTCATCGACGCCGGGCGGCGACGCGGTCATCGACCGGGCCTGGGGGGCGCGGGGGCCGGTGCTGGTCAGGTCACTCGACCCCGAGACCGACCCGCTGCTCGACCGCCTCATCCCCTCGGCCCGCAATGTCGTCGTCCTGCCGCTGACCGCCGACGGCGAGCCGCTCGGCGTGCTGGCCGTGGAGCGGGGCGGCCCGTTCGGGGTCAAGCTGCCGGTGCGGGCGGTGACCATGATGTCGCAGTTCACCGCTCACGCCTCACTGGCGGTCCGCAACAGCCGGCTGCGGGCCGAGATCGAACGCCTGGCCAAGGAGGACGGACTCACCGGTCTGGCCAACCGCCGCGTCTTCGAGGACGTCCTGAGCCGCGAGGTGACGCGCGCGCACCGCAGCCGTGAGCCGTTGAGCCTGATCGTGTTCGACGTCGACCACTTCAAGGCCGTCAACGACACGCTCGGTCACCTGGCCGGCGACGATGTGCTGCGGTGCGTGGCTCAGGCGCTGGTCGGCGCCGCCCGCGAGATTGACCTGGTGGCCCGATACGGCGGCGAGGAGTTCACCGTCATCCTCCCCAACTGCAGCCTCGCCGACGCCATGGGCGTGGCCGAGCGGATGAGAACCTCGGCTACGGTCGACCTCCGGATCTCGGGCGTGACCCTGAGCGCCGGTGTGGCGACCATCCCCACCAACGCGGCTGACGGCGAGGGCCTCATCGCCGCGGCCGACGAGGCCATGTACAAGTCGAAGAGCGCCGGGCGCGATCGCACCACCGGCTCCACCCGGCGGCTGCCGGCGGTGCCGGTCGGCCGCCGTTGATTTCGCCCGACCCGACGGTCGTGATAGTGAATACTGGCCCTCATGGCCGCCCTGTTCGATGAGCTGACCTGGCGGGGCCTGGTCCACCAGGTCACCGACGCCGAGGCGCTGCCCAAGCTGCTCGACGGCGACTCACTGGTCGGCTACGTCGGGTTCGACCCCACGGCCGACAGCCTGCACGTCGGCCACCTGCTGCAGATCTGCCTGCTCAAGCGGCTCCAGCTCGCCGGCCACCGGCCCATCGCCCTGGTCGGCGGGGGCACCGGGATGATCGGCGATCCGAGCGGCCGCAGCGACGAGCGGGAGCTGCTCACCCCCGAGCAGCTCGCGGCCAACAAGGCGGGTATCCGCCGGCAGCTCGAACGCTTCCTCGACTTCCGCCCGGGAGCGGGTGCGGTCTTGGCCGACAACGCCGAGTGGCTGGGCCAGGTCGGGCTGCTCGAGTTCCTCCGCGACGTCGGCAAGCACTTCACCGTCAACGAGATGGTGCGCAAGGACTCCGTCCGCTCCCGGCTCGAGGGCCGCGAGCAGGGCATCTCCTACACCGAGTTCAGCTACATGCTGCTGCAGGCCTAGGACTTCCTGCAGCTGTACGACCGCTACGGCTGCCGGCTCCAGCTCGGCGGCAGCGACCAGTGGGGCAACATCACCGAGGGCATCGACCTCATCCGCCGGCGCCGCGAGGCCCAGGCGTTCGGGCTCACCTCGCCGCTGGTCACCAAGGCGGACGGGACCAAGTTCGGCAAGAGCGAGGGCGGCAACGTCTGGCTCGACCCGGCGCGGACCAGCCCCTACCAGTTCTTCCAGTTCTGGATCCGCACCCCCGACGACGAGGTGGGCCGGTACCTGCGGGCCTTCACCTTCGCTGACCGGGGTGTCATCGAGTCGTTGGATGAGGCCACGGCGGCGGCACCCGAGCGCCGGGAGGCCCAGCGGGTGCTGGCCCGGGAGGTCACCACTGCCGTACACGGTCCGGACGAGGCGGCCGGCGCCGAACGGGCGGCCGAGGTCCTGTTCACCGAGGAGGTGGCCGAGCTCGAACCGGCCGTGTTGTCCGCGGCTCTGGCGGACGCGCCATCGTCGCCGGTGCAGCTCGAGGGAGGTCTCTCGATCGTTGATGCTCTGGTGCGGACCGGTCTGGCGTCGTCGCGCAGCGACGCCCAGCGACAGATCAAGGGTGGCGGGGTGTACGTGAACAACCGCCGCCAGGCGGCCGACTGCCCTCTCGGGCGGCAGGACGTGATCGGGGGCCGGTTCATACTGCTACGGAGGGGAAAAGCGCAGCAGCACGTGCTGCATGTGGCGGACTGAGCCGTCCGGCCGGTATTGCCGGCGGGGCCGGCCGTTCTGTGACGCGTTATACGGAATAGCAGTGATAACGCGTCAGAGATCGGGAGAATGGAGCGCCCGGAGGATGGCGGCCGCGGTGGCGGCCATCGCCGCGTCGTCGGGGTAGCGGCCTCGGGGCCACAGGAAGCCGCGGAGGCCGTCCTTGTGGCGGCGGGGCACCACGTGGACATGGAGGTGGGGAACGCTCTGGCTCACCTTGTTGTTGGCCACGATCAACGTTCCGTCGGCGCCGAGAGCTCTGGGGACGGCGCCGGCCAGGCGGCGCACCGCCGAGAAGAGGGGCTCGACCAGCGTGGCCGGCAGATCGGCGAGCGTCTCGTAGTGGGTGCGGGGAATGGTCAGCACGTGGCCGGGAAACAGAGGCCGCTGGTCGAGGAAGGCCAGCACCTCGGGCTCGTCGAGCACCAGGTGGGCCGGGATCTGGCCGTCACGGATCCGGCAGAACGTGCATGCCTCCTCGGCCACCGCGCCCAGTGTGTCAGCATGCAGGCATGGCCAACGAGTCCGCCGTACCCCTCACTTCCGGATTGCCCGAGACCATCCTGCCCCAGCCGCCGGGCCAGGCCACCGGGGCCCTGGCCAACGCCATGGAGTTGACCGGCGAGGAGCGCAAGGCGGCGCTGGCCCGGGTGGCATCCCGTTTTCCCCGCTACGTCGACGCCTGGGCCGCCCTGGCCGAGTGCACGACCGACGACGTCGAGGCCTACGCCTACGCCCGGGTCGGCTACCACCGGGGCCTCGACCTGTTGCGGGCCTCCGGGTGGCGGGGATCGGGGTACGTCCGCTGGCAGTTCAAGACCAACCGGGGCTTCCTGACGGCCCTCGAGCAGTTGCGGCTCCGAGCGGCGCGGATCGGCGAGGGGGACGAGGAGGAGCGTTGCCTGCTCTTCCTGCACCAACTCGACCCGGACTGGGACCGCCGCGAGCAGGCCTAGGCGCCTTGCCCGAGGCTGACAGCCCCGGGGCGCTGATGATCGCCTATCTCGACCGGGTGGCCGGCGGGCCGCCCCGCGAGTCCTTTTCCCCCCGTCGGGGCGGTGTGCTGGAGCAGGTCCGCATCTACGCCGCCGACGGACCCGCCCACTGGCACGTGGTCACTGTCGGGGTGGGCGACCTCGGGTTCGAGCTCACCATCCGCTTGCCGCGGACGGACGACCACCTCCCGACCTGGGCCGTCGACTTCGTGACCAGCCTCGTCCGCTACAGCCGCAGGGGCGCCCACCCGTTCGCGGTGGGGCACCACATCGACCTTCGGGGCCCGATGAAGCTGGACGCCAAATCATTGATCACCGCCGCCGCTCTGTCCTTGGACCCGACTCTGGGGCCGGTCAGCCAGGTGGAGTTCCTCCAGATCGTGGGGCTGACCGCCGACGAGCTGGAGCTGTGCCGCTCGTGGCGGACGTCGGCGGTGGTCGACCTGGTGGGGCGCGGCAACCCGCTGCTGATCACCGACCTGGACCGGGTCTCGCGGCTCGACGACCCGGCGCTGCGCACCGAAGCCGAGGCAGGTGTGGCGGCCGACGGCAGTGCCCTCGACGAGCTGCGGGTCGGCACATTGCGGTGGCGCCGGCACGGCGTCCGGCGTACGCGCTTGGTGGTCACCATGGGCGCCGGCGCGGCCACCGCCCTCGGTCCGGCGCTGCGACGCATGCTCAGCCATGAGGGGGCCAGCTTCGTGGTGAGTGGCGACGAGGGGGTAGTCCGGTTCTCGGTGGCGTCGGACGTGGGGTGGCGGCTGGAGGGCGGCGAGTTGTCGGTGCGTCTGGCGCTGGCCGACGTGGACGGGTTGGCCGGTCTGTTCACCGGCCGTACCGGCACCGGCTCGCTGCCGGCGCTGCCCGGGCTGCGCTTCGCCGTGGTGGCCTGAGCGCTGGATGCCCGGAGACGGAACTGACGCGACAAATCGGCGGCCGGCGCCCGATTAGTCGCGTCACCTGTCCTGGCCCGGAAACGTCCTGGATCCGACTGGGTGGGACGTACGCTGGCGTCCGTGGCGGTTGCCTTCGACGACCAGGTCACCTCTCTGGCCACCAGGATCGCCGAGCTGGGTGCCGGCGAGCAGGCCAGCGTCTACAAGATGTCGTGGTGGAGCGACCGCATGCTCGGTTGGGCCATGTCCCACCCGTCGTTCAAAACCCAGCTGTTCCGGTTTGTCGACGTGTTCCCGGCCACCCGGACCGACGCCGAGGTGCTGCGCCACGTCCGGGAGTACTTCGACGGCGCCGATGTGCCCCGGGTCCTCGACCTCGGCGTCGGACTGGCCGACCACCTGCCCATGGGCGGGTCGATCACCGCCGGCGTGGCCCGCCGCAACATCCGGCGCATGGCCGAGCAGTTCATCGTGGGCGCCACTCCCGAGGCGGCCGTCGAACGGCTGCACCGGCTGTGGCGGTCCGGCAACGGCTTCGTGGTTGATCTGCTGGGCGAGAAGACCGTCACTGACGCCGAAGCTGACCGTTATGCCGATCGGGTGGTTCAACTGGTGACCGTCCTGCTGGCCGCCACCGCCGGTTGGGCACCTGACGACCATCTCGAACGGGACGATCTCGGTCCGCTGCCCCGGGTGGCGGTGAGCATCAAGCCAACCGCGCTGGCGACGCACTACGGCCCGCTGACCCGGGCCGAGGGGCTGGCCTCGGCCACAGGTCGATTGCTGCCGATCCTCCGGCTCTGCGCCGAGCAGGGCGCCTACGTCTGGTTCGACATGGAGCACTTCGATGTCAAGGACCTGACGCTGCAGCTGTTCCGGGAATTGCTGGACGATCCGGCGCTGTCGGGCCTCGACGCCGGTTGCGTCATCCAGGCCTACACCGTCGACTCCCGGGACGACCTGGCCGATCTGTGCGCCTGGTCGGCCGCCCGGGTCAAAATCGGCAAGCCACCGGTCGGCGTGCGCCTGGTCAAAGGGGCGTACTGGGACGCCGAGACCATCGAGGCCGGGGCGGCAGGATGGCCGGCGCCGGTGTTCCGGGAGAAGGCACAGACGGACGCCAACTTCGAGCGGCTGGCCCGGATGCTGCACGAGCACCACGGGACAGTCCGGGCGGCGTTCGCCTCCCACAATCTCCGGTCGCTGGCCTACGCCGTGACCTGCGCCCGGTCGCTCGGCATCCCGGACAACGGCTACGAGCTGCAGATGCTGCACGGCATGGCCGAGCCGGTGCAGGCGGCCATACGGCTGCTCGGTCTCCGGCTCCGGGTCTACGCGCCGGTCGGCGAGCTGGTGCCGGGCATGGCCTACCTGGTACGCCGGCTCTTGGAGAACACCTCGAACGAGAGCTTCGTGCGGCAGCGCTTCGCCGACGGCCACACGGTCGAGCAACTGGTCGCCGCTCCCGTCGTGTCCGCCCTGCCGGCCCCGGCCTTGCCGGCCGCGTCCCGGCGACCGCCGACCGATCCGGTTCGCCCGGCACCGTATCGCCCGGAGCCGGTTGCCGAGTGGCGGCGGGCGCCGGCCCGGGCCGCCATGACGTCGGCGGTCGCCGCCGCCGACCCCGCCCATCGGGGGCCGCTCGAGGTCCCGGCGGTTATCGACGGTCGGTCCGAGCCTCTATCGCCGGAGGCGAATCTGGTGTCGGTGGACCCGTCGCGGCCGTCGATGGTGATCGCCCGCTCGGCGGCGTGCAGCACCGCTGACGCCGACCGGGCGGTGGCCGGCTGCCTGAGGGCCTGGGCCCGGTGGCGCGACACCCCGGTCGAGGAGCGGGCCGCAGTGCTGTTCCGGGCCGCGGAGTGGATGCGCGACAGGCGCCCGGCGTTGGCGGCCCTCGAGGTGTTCGAGGCCGGCAAACCGTGGGCCGAGGCGGACGCTGACGTCTGCGAGGCGATCGACTTCTGCGAGTACTACGGCCGCCGGATGCTGGCGCTGGACGCCGGCAGCGGGGCGGCCGGCGTGGTGGAGTCGCCACCCGGCGAGGTCAACACCATGCGCTACCAGCCACGCGGGGTGGCGGTCGTGATCGCCCCGTGGAACTTTCCTCTCGCCATCGCCACCGGCATGGTCACCGCCGCGCTGGTGACCGGCAATGGGGTGTGCTTCAAGCCGGCCGAGCAGACGCCGGCGATCGCCGCCCAGTTGGTGACCGCTCTTTTGGCGGGCGGACTGCCGCCGGGCGTACTGGCCTTTCTGCCCGGCCGGGGTGAGGAGGTCGGCGCCCGCCTCGTGGCCCACCCGGATGTGGCCCTGATCGCATTCACCGGTTCCCGCGATGTGGGGATGGCCATCAACTCCACGGCTGCCCAGGTGCAACCCGGCCAGCGGCAGGTCAAACGGGTCATCGCCGAGATGGGCGGCAAGAACCCGCTGATCGTCGACACCGATGCCGACGTCGACCAGGCGGTTCCGATCATCCTGTCGTCCGCCTTCGGTTTCAGCGGTCAGAAGTGCTCGGCTCTGTCCCGGCTGATCGTCGTCGGCACCGTCCACGACGAGCTGGTCGAACGGCTGGTCGGGGCGGCGACCCTCCTGACGATCGGCCATCCCCGCCTCATGGGTACCGAGATGGGCCCGCTCATCGACGCCGACGCCCGGACCAAGGTCGCCGGCTTCGCTTCGCTGGCGGCCTCCGAGGGCACCGTCGTGCTGCAGCGCCGGGATGTGCCCTCCGAAGGGTGGTTCGTGGGACCGACCATCGTCACCGACGTCGATCCCGCCGGGCGCCTGGCCCGGGAGGAGGTGTTCGGCCCGGTTCTCAGCGTCTTCCGCACCGCCGATGTCGACCAGGCCCTGGCCCTGGCCAACGACAGCGACTACGCGCTCACCGCCGGCGTGCTGTCGAGGAGCCCGGCGACCATCCGCCGGGTCACCGCCGGACTGCGGGCCGGCAATGTCTACGTCAACCGGGGGATCACCGGGGCAGTGGTCGGTCGCCAGCCGTTCGGCGGCTTCGGCCTGTCCGGTGTCGGTTCCAAGGCCGGTGGCCCGGACTACCTTCTGCAGTTCCTCGAGCCGAGGGTGGTCAGCGAGAACACCATGCGCCAGGGGTTCGCACCAAGCGATCAGCCGCCGTAAACCATCCGGGTGTCCTCCATGCGCAGCACCTCGGTGTCCTCGGGCCGTTGGAACCCGCAGTCGACCACCTCACCGATGAACAGGGTGTGATTGCCGCACTCGACCGTCTGGGCGACCCGGCAGTCCATCCACGCCACCGCCTGGTCGAGCACCGGTACCCCCGTGACGGGCGCGTCGTGGAACGCGAAGCCGTTCATGGTGCCGGCCTCGAGATCGACCTCAACGGGCTTCACGAACTTGCGGACTATCGCCCGGTCCTCCCGGTCGATCATGCAGAGGCTGAAGCTTTGGCCCTCTCTGATCAACTGGTGGGTCAGGGCGTCCTGCTCGACGCCTATCGCGATCATCTTGGGGGCGAACGAAACCTGGGTGGCCCAGTTGAGGGTCATTAACTGGCGTTGCTCGGCCGAGCGGCTGCCGACCACATAGAGGCCGTAGGGCATCTTCCAGAGCACCCGCCGGCGCAGCTTGTCGTATTCTCCGGGGTCGGCGCCATCGGGGAACGGACCGATCGGTTCGCCAGTCGCGCCAGCCATCATTCGGGAGACTAGACGCTCCGCCGTAACATCGTCCTGTGAACGCCGACGCATCCGAGCTCTTGGATCGGGGTATGCAGGCACAGGCAGCAGGAGATCTGGCCGGCGCGGCCGAGGCATTTCAAGGCGCCATCGAGCTCGATGATCTTCCGCTGGCCCGCCAGCTGCTGGGTGGCCTCGCCTTTGCCGATGACCGGTTCGAGGAGGCCCGGCGGCAATGGGAGGCCGCATTCCGTGGTTTCCGCGACGCCGGCGACCTGCGCAACGCCGCCCGCGCCGCGATAGACCTCGTCGACCTCCACTCCAGCGCCCTCGGCAACGAGGCGGCGGGTCGCGGCTGGAACGGACGGGCCACCCGTCTCCTGGAGCGGGTAGGACCGTGCGTGGAGTGGGGTTATCTGGCCCTTGCCGTCATCGCCTGTGACGTCCCGGATATGGCGTCCGTCGAGCACAACGCGCAGAGGGCGCTGGAGATCGCCATCGAGTTCGGCGACTCTGACCTCGAAGTGCGGGCGCTCGCCGACAGCGGGCTGGCGCTGGTGTGCGCGGGACGGGTGACCGAGGGCTTCGCCCGTCTGGACGAAGCCATGGCCGCCATCACGGCCGGTGAAGTCCGCCAGCTGAGCGTGGCCGGCAAGAGCTTCTGCGCCATGCTGACGGCATGCGACCGGACGGGTGACACGCGCCGGGCCGAGGAGTGGACCCGACTGGTGGCCACGCTGACGACGGATCGCCTCCAGGGGCGTCCCAGAGTCCTCTATACCCACTGCCGCTCCGCCTACGGCTCCGTACTGTGCGGCATCGGCCGCTGGCCCGAAGCCGAGGCGGCCATGCTGGAGGCGATCGCCGCGTCGTCCAGCTTCTACCACCGGGTGGTCACCTGCTCGCACCTGGCCGACCTTTTCCTCCTCCAGGGACGCAGCGAGGAGGCCGCCGAGATACTGCGGCCGTACGAAGACCGGGTGGAGGCGTGCGGGCCGCTGGCCCGGCTGCATGTCAGCACGGGTGAGCTCGACCTGGCCGGCGCCGTACTCCAGCGGGGTCTGAAGACTCTGGTGGCCGACCGGCTCAGGCAGGGCCCCCTCCTCGCCCAACTGGTCGAAGTCGAGTTGGGTCGCGACGACGTCGATGGGGCAGCCGGTGCCGCCGAACAGCTCACGGCGCTGGCCCGCGGGACCGACAGCGCGGTATTCAAAGCCGAAGCGGCCTTGGCCCGAGGACGTGTCCTGGCCGCTCAGGCCGAACCGACGCTGGCGGCCCTGTGCTTCGAGGACGCCCGGCGGCACCTGGACACTGAGGAACGGCCGGTGCTCTGCGGCAGCATCGGCTACGAGCTGGCCCGGGCGCGACGTGCCGCGGGAGACGGGCCGGCGGCGATCACCGAGGCCCGCGCCGCGCTGGCCGTCTTCGAACGCCTGGGTGCCGCGGTCCACATCGACATGACGGCGGCACTACTGCGCACGCTTGGCGCCCCGGGCCGTTCACGGCCCCGTGCGTCCGGTGATGCCGTGTCCAAGCTGACCCCTCGCGAGGCCGAGGTCCTGGGCCTGGTGCGCCAGGGCCTGACCAACGCCGAGATCGGCGGCCGCCTGTACATCACCGCCAAGACGGCCGAACACCACGTGGGCCGGGTCCTGACCAAACTCGGGGTTCGCAGCCGGGCCGAAGCCGCGGCGGTCGCAGCCGGGGCCGATCGAGGCAGCTGATCGCCCCATCTGGGGGTGCGCATAGGGGGATCACCCGATGCGACGGGTGGCCTCGACCTGCGACCGTGGGCGAAGAGCGCCGGAGCATCGGCACGACGGGAGGTTCAACCATGGAAACCAAGGTCGACGAGATCGCCGACGGCATCTTCCGGCTGTCCACCTGGGTGGCCGAGGCGGCGCCGCCCACCGGCCTGGTCTTCAACCAGTTCCTGATCAATGCCGAGCAGCCGCTGCTGTTCCATACCGGCCCGAGAGCCATGTTCCCGCTCGTCGCCGCAGCCGTGGCGCGGATCGTCCCGGTCGTCCGGCTGCGTTGGATCACCTTCGGTCACGTCGAGTCCGACGAATGCGGCTCCATGAACCAATGGCTGGCCGCCGCGCCCGACGCCGAGGTGGCTCATGGTGGGTTGGGGTGCATGGTCCAGATCAACGACCTGGCTGACCGGCCGCCACGGCCCCTGGGGGACGGCGAGGTGCTCGATCTCGGGGGCAAGCGGATCCGCCACCTGGACACACCGCATGTGCCTCACGGCTGGGAGGCGGAGGTGCTGTACGAGGAAACCACCGCCACCTTGTTGTGCGGTGACCTGTTCACCCAGGCCGGCAACGGGCCGGCGCTGACAACCGGCGACATCGTGGAGCCGGCTCTGGTGGCCGAATCCATGTTCCGTTACAGCACCCTGGCCCCCGACACGGCGATCGTCATGGACCGTCTCGCCGCCCTGGAGCCTCGAACCCTCGCCTTGATGCACGGCCCCTCATTCGCCGGGGACGGCGGCGCCGCCCTCCGCAACCTGGCCAAGGCGTACGACGAGCGCTACCTCGCTCGCATCTGACGCCCTTCGGTGCGGCGGCTGGTCCCGGGAAATCCGGATGCCGGCCTCCGAGGCGGCTGCGACACTGGCCGGGTGCCTTCCTCCGAGGTGATCCTTCGTGCCACCGGCCTGGTGAAGCGCTACCGGCAGACGACGGCCGTCGCCGGTGTCGACCTGGTGGTGCACGGCGGCGAGCGGGTCGGCCTCATCGGCCCCAACGGGGCGGGCAAGACGACGACGCTGATGATGCTGCTCGGCGTCGTCATTCCCGACGAGGGGAGCGTCGAGGTCGCGGGTCACCGCCTGCCCCGGGCACGCAGCAAGGCGGCCGGCGAGATGGGGTTCGCGGCCGGCTACCTGCCGCTGCCCGAGCGGCTGCGGGTACGCGAGTTCCTCACCATGTTCGGGCGGCTCTACGGGCTGGCCGATCCGACCGATGCGGTCGACACCGGGCTGCGAGCGGTTCGGCATCACCCATCTGGCGGCCAACATGGGCAACGAGCTCTCATCGGGTCAGCGGACCCTCGTCGGGATCATCAAGGCCACGCTGCATCAGCCCCGGCTGCTGGTGCTCGACGAGCCCACCGCCTCGCTCGACCCTGACGTCGCCCTCCGGGTCCGCACCGGCCTGGCCCGGCTGTGCGCCGAGGAGCACACCGCCCTGCTGGTGACCAGCCACAACATGGTCGAGGTCGAGCGCCTCTGCGAACGGGTGGTTTTCATCTCCGGTGGCCGGATCGTGGCCGACGGGACGCCGCAGGAGGTGGCCGACCGTTTCGGCCGCGACGACCTCGAGGGCGTGTTCCTGCACCTGGCCGAGCAGGCAGAGGGCCAGGGGTGAGCGGGTCAGCCGTGAGCGGCGCGGCGTGGCTGCGGATACGCACCGTCGCCCGGCGCCAGCTCTACGTGCTGCAGCGGGCGCCTCAACGCTGGTTCGACGTGGTCTTCTGGCCGGTCGTCGATGCCGTGCTGTTCGGCTCGCTCGGCGTGTACTTCAGCCGGCAATCCGGGACCGGCCCGCGCGGAGTGGCCTTCCTGCTGGCCGGCATCATTCTGTTCCACGTGGTGTTCCAGGCCGAGATCTCGCTGGCCACCGGGTTCATGGAGGAGACCTGGTCCCGCAACCTGCTCAATCTCATGGTCACGCCCCTGACCGAGCTCGAGTACGTGGCGGGCGTGGTGCTGTTCGGTCTGGCCAAGCTGGTCATGGGGGTCGGCACGGTCGCCGCCGTGGCCTTCGCTCCTCTTCGCCTTCCGCATCACCGACGTCGGCCTGGCTCTGCTCCCGATCGTTGCCATCCTGCTGGTGGTCGGCTGGTCGGTGGGGCTGGTCGTCATCGGCCTCATCCTGCGCGTCGGGCAGGGGGCGGAGATCCTGGCTTGGGGCCTGCTGGCCATGGTCATGCCGCTGTCGGGCGTCTTCTATCCGGTGACCGCCCTTCCGGGCGTGTCTGCAGCCGCTGGCTGCGGTGCTGCCGACGACCCACGCCTTCGCCGCCGCCCGGGCGGTCGTCGCCGGCCACCACGTGCCCTGGGGCCAGCTCGGAATGGCCGCGGTGGGCGGTGTCACGATGGCCGCCGCATCGGCCGGATTCGTCACCCAGATGCTGCGGGTGTTCCGGGCCCGCGGCTACATCAGCCGCCACACCTGATCGGCGTAGACTCACCCGCCGGAAGGGGAACAAAGGAGACCGAGCCCTTTTTGGCCGAGCTGATAACCGAGGACGGCTCGCTCCACGAGCTGATCGATCGCCTGCTCCAGGTTGACCGGTATGCCCTCGACACCGAGTTCCACCGCGAACGGACCTATTGGGCCGACCTGGCACTGGTTCAGGTCGCGTGGCCGGCAACCGCCCAAGGCCCGGCCGGAATCGCGCTCGTCGATCCGCAGGGCGTCGATGTGCGGCTCCTCGGCCGGCTGCTCGCCGGCCCGCCCGAGATGGTCGCCCATGCCGGCGACCAGGACCTCGAGGTGCTGTACCAGGCGTGCGGTGAACGCCCGCGCCGCCTGTTCGACACCCAGGTGGCGGCCGGGTTCCTCGGCCATGGCTCGGCATCCCTTTCGGCGCTGCTGTCGACCTTCCTGCACGTCCGGCTGGCCAAGGCCGACCGGTTGACCGACTGGAGCACCCGGCCGCTCACCGACAGCCAGATCTCCTACGCCGCCTCAGACGTGGCCCATCTGCTCGAACTGGCAGACGTCATATCGAAGGAGCTGACTGAGCTCGACCGGTTGGATTGGGTCGAAGAGGAGTGCGAGCTGCTCCGGCAGCGGGCGATCGGGCCGGGCGACCCGGACCGGGCGTGGTGGAAGCTCCGCGACGCCCGCCAGCTGCGGGGCGCGGCCCGGGGTGTCGCCCAGGAGTTGGCGGCGTGGCGGGAGCGCAGGGGGCGGGAGGTCAACCAGCCGGTCCGCTTCGTGCTCCCGGACCTGGCACTCCAGGCCATGATCCACGGTCAGCCCCGGACGGTCGCCGCCCTCAGGGCGGTCCGAGGCCTCGACGGCCGGCATCTGCGCGGCGAGGTACCCGAGCAGCTGCTCGCCGGTATCGCCCGGGGCCTGGAGCTGCCCGAGGCCAACCTGAAGCTGCCGCCCGCCGACGAGGTGGACCGCGAGTGGCGGCCGGCGGTCTCGCTGGCTGCGGCCTGGGTGGCCCAGCTGGCCCGCGACGAACGGATCGACGCGTCGCTACTCGCCACCCGCGGCGATTTGGTCGCCTATCTCTCCCAACAGCCTGGGGCTCGCCTGGCCCGCGGCTGGCGGGCCGAGCTGATCGGCCGGCCACTCGCCCAGCTGGTAGGCGGTGAGGCGGCACTGGCGTTCGAGGGCGGGGGCCGGCTCATCCTGGAGATCCGCTCCCGCCAACCCATGCCCCGCCCGTAACGGACCTAGGAAGGTTCGGCCGGCGGGGGGCGCAGATCGATGCGCAGGGTCAGGATCCCGTCCTCGAGGGTGGCCTCGGCGTCGCCCACCATGGCGTAGTCCAAGTAGTCGACGCGGGCCTGGTCGATGAACCGTTTGCGCTCCGGTCCCTCCACCGGGGGCATGCTGCGCTGGCGGACCGCGGCGGCTCTGGCCTTGAACCGGCTGATCATGGCGTCCACATCGAGCTCACCGGCCACAACCGAGAGGGTAGTGCCCACCACCCGGTGTTGACGGCGCTCAACGGTGCGGCCAGCGGTAGACTCTCGCTGTCCGTACGTCCAATACGGGGAGCACCACGTGAAAAAGGGACGGCATCGGCGCTTCGAGGAAGCGCGGGCCTTGAAGCGCTCAGCTGAAGTGGTTGTGGAGCCCTGCCCCGAATGCGGAGCGGATCCCGAGGATGAGCACGCCTCCT
Source organism: uncultured Actinomycetota bacterium (assembly GCA_963792645.1). Classification (GTDB taxonomy): domain Bacteria; phylum Actinomycetota; class Acidimicrobiia; order Acidimicrobiales; family Palsa-688; genus CAWBWS01. The sequence goes on along the minus strand of CAWBWS010000002.1, from coordinate 1,589,061 downwards.
GGTGTCTTGCCACGGAGGACGAAGAGGAGTACACCGACCACCAGGCCGGTCCGGCCCCCAGCTGATCACCGGCCTGGAGCCACGCCGCGTCGTCGGGTTCCGGCGGCGGCTACTGCTGGTGGCGACCGCGGTGCTGGTGGTGTCGGTGCAGTTCGCCGCGATGCTGGCCTGGCACCTGCAGGCGGCGCCCGCCATCCCGGAGGGCAGGTCGACGGAGGTGCCGCGGAACCCGTTCACCGGGCTGGGCACCTGGGTCGACATGTACGCGTGGAGCGACACCTTCACGGGAGGCCATCCCCGTTTCGCACCGGCTGACATCGACACCATGGCCGCCGTCGGAGTGCAGACCCTCTTCATCCAGGCCGCCTCGCAGACCGGGCCGCCCGCCGTGCTGGAGCCTGTCCGGCTCCGTGGCCTGCTCGACCGGGCCCACCGACGGGGGCTGGCGGTCGTCGTGTGGTACCTGCCCAGCCTGGCCGACCCGGCCAGTGACCTGGCCCGGCTGCGGGCCGTGGCGGCATTGCCCGCCGAGGGTGTCGGTGTCGATATCGAGTCCAAGGATGTCGCCGACGCGGGCCAGCGCAACGCCGCCCTCACAACGTTCTCGCAGCAGCTCCGGTCGATCGTCGGGCCGAGGCCGCTCGGCGCCATTGTTCTGCCACCCTCGCTGCTCGAGGTGGTCAACCCGGGCTTCTGGCCGGGGTTCCCGTGGCGCGCCATCGCCCGGTTCTACGACGCGTGGCTTCCGATGGCGTACTGGACGGGGCGGCTGCAGGATTCGGGGTTCCGGGACGGCTACGCCTACACGGTGGACAGCGTCCGGCGGTTGCGGGCCAATCTGGGGCTGGTCGCGCCCCGGATCCACCCGATCGGCGGCAACGCCATCGACGGGATCGGTCTGGGTCAGGTCGACCGGTTCGTGGCGGGGGTGCAGGCCAGCGGTACATCCGGGGGCAGCCTCTATGAGTGGACGGCCACCGACCCGGCCGCCTGGTCCCACTTGAAGGCCCTGCGCAGCTAGGTGCGGGCCCGCACCGTCGGGTGGGGGAGCGGCAAACCGGCACCTCGGTCGCCGGCCGTCCGACGGTCCAGATAGGCGGCGACCAGTCGCCCGACCTGGCGCCCGCACAGGCCGTCGAGCTCATCGGCCATCTCCTGGTAGACCGGTCGGGCGCCACCGAACGCCTCAGGCGCCTCGGTGCACCACCAGTGGAACTCCGCACCGCCGTCGCCCCAATGGCGCCGGTCCCACTGGGTGACCGTCGACGTCACATGCCCCCGTTCGTCGGTCGCGTCCTCGCGTCGCAGAGGCAGCTGCCAGCACACGTCCGGCTTCAGGTCCATGGGTCGCCCGGACCGTTCCAGCGCGGCGCGGTGCAGGGCGCAACCCGCCCCGCCGGCGAAGCCCGGCCGGTTGAGGAAGACGCACGCGCCATCCACCACGCGGGTCACGGAAGCGCCGTCCTCGCCGACCCGGATGATCCCGCCCCGCCGGCCCCGGCTGCGGAATTGCCACTGTGCGTCGGTCAGGGTGGCGGCCGCCGCCTCGACCCGGGCCTGGTCATCGGCGTCGGTGAAGTGGGCCCCGTATGAGCAGCACCCCTGTTCGAGGTCGGGCGCCGGCCCGGTCAGTACCCCTTGGCAACCGTGACCGTAGATGCACTGCCACCCCGACAGTAGGAATGTGACATCGAAGACCCACGTGCGGTCCTCATCCGGATCGGCGAACGACAGCCATTCATGCGCCTCGGGCGGAGCGGCATCGACCAGGGGCGGCGGCGGGCGGCCGCCCTTTTTCCCACCCTTAACCATGCAGCCGCCCGAGCTCGGTGATGAGCTCACCGGCCGCCAGCAGGCCTTTCCAGAACTGCGACATCACCATGCGCTCGTTCGGGGCATGGAAGCGGTCGTCGGGCAGGGCGATGCCGAGGAACAGCACCGGTGCGCCGAGGATCCGGCCGAGGGCCTCCTCAGGCCCGCTGCCGCCACTGCGGGTGAACAGCGGGGCGGTTCCCCAGACCCGGGTGATGGCCCGGACCAGGGCGCCCACCGCCGGGTGGTCCACAGCGGTCAGGGCCGGCGCCACGCCGCCCTCCTGGGTGGCGGTGATCGCCACGCCGGGCGGGGTGCGCTCCGCCAGCCACTCCCGGAACGCCGCGGCCACCAGCTCCGGGCGCTGTCCGGGCACCAGCCGGAAGGCGATCTTGAGGTTGGCGGTGGCCGGCACGATCGTCTTGATCCCGGCCCCGCCGTACCCGCCGGTGATGCCCACCACTTCGGCTGTGGGTCGAACTGATGTCCGTTCGATCGGCGTGTACCCCCGCTCCCCGGTCAGCGCGGTCACCCCGGCCTGGCCCATGAAGGTGGGTTCGTCGAACGGCTGGGCGGCCAGCGACTTCTGCTCCACCTCGGTGAGCGCCCGGATGGTGTCGTAGAAGCCGGGCAGCGTGACCCGGCCGTCGACGTCGTGCAGGGCGGCGGCCAGGTCGGCCGCCACCTGGGCGGCGTTGGGCACGGTGCCCCCCCAAAGCCCGCTGTGCAGATCGATGGTGCTGGTCCGCACGTCCACGTCGAAGGCCACCAGACCCCGCATCCCGACACAGATGGAGGGGATGTCGGGCGAGATCATGCCGGTGTCGGAGACGACGACCACATCGCAGGCCAGCCGGCGGCCCTCCCGGACCAGCAGGTCCTCGATGTTGGGGCTGCCGATCTCCTCCTCCCCCTCGATGAGGAACTTGAGGTTGACCGGTAGGCGGCCGGCGGTGCCGAGCAGGCCCCGCGCCGCTTCGATCTGGTAGAGCACCTGTCCCTTGTCGTCGACCGCACCCCGGGCTCGGCACTCGCCATCGACGAGGACGGGGGAAAAGGGAGGCGACGTCCATTGATCCAGGGGATCCACCGGTTGCACGTCGTGATGGCCGTAGACGAGGACCGTCGGCGCGTCGGGTCCGGCATGCAGCCAGTCCCCGTAGACGGCCGGAGCACCGGGGGTGGCGAGCAGCGTGACATGCTCCATGTCAGCCTGGCGGAGCAGGCCGGCGCAGAACTCGGCCGATGCCTCAACATCGGCGGCCCGCTCCGGATGGGCGGAGATGGAGGCGATCCTGAGCCAGGCCAACAGGTCGGCCACGATCCGATCGCGATCGAGCGCCAGGTGCTGAGCCAACGCCAAGTCGGAAACCATTCCGGAACGGTACTGCAGCGCCTGTCCCAGGCGGCCGGGCGGGCCCGGATGGTGGGCTCCAGTCGGTACCTTGGCGGCGTGGGTTCCATGAGCAGGCGTGGGCGGGCGTTGGTGGCCGGGGCGGCCGTCGCGGTGCTGGCCGCTGGGTGCACGTCGTCCAAGGGCTTCGGTGTCGGATCGGCCGGCGAGTCGTCGTCGAGCGCCGCCAGCCCGTCATCGGTGGCGACAACATCTACCACGACGGTCGCCCTGCCCCCGCAGCCGGTCGCGGTGTGGCAGGCCTGCTCGGCCATCACCGGGCCTACCGGCGCCCAGTGCGCCACGGTGCAGGTACCGCTCGACTACGCCCATCCGGGCGGCACCAAGATCGCAGTGGCGCTGGCCCGGCGCCCCGCGGACGGCGTCAAGATCGGCTCGCTGCTGGTCGACCCGGGCGGCCCGGGTGCGTCCGGCATCGACGAGCTTGACTACTTCGCCCAGATCTTCTCGCCGGCCATCCTGGCCCATTTCGACCTCGTCGGCTTCGACCCGAGGGGCGTCGGTCGCAGCGCCCCGGTGCGCTGCGAGTCCGGCCCCCAGCTCGACCAGTACTTCGATCCCGATCCGGCGCCCACGACGGATGCCGGCTTCCAGGCGCTGGTCAATGTCTCGCGCACGTTCGTCCAGGGCTGCCAGACCATGAGCGGGCAGTTGCTGCCGTTCCTCGGCACCGCCAACGCGGCGCGGGACATGGATCAGATCCGCCAGGCGCTGGGGGAGCCCAAGCTCAACTATCTCGGCTTCTCCTACGGCACCCTGCTCGGCGCCACCTACGCCGAGCTGTTCCCCACCAGCATCCGGGCCATGGTGCTCGACGGGGCGGTCGACCCCGCTCAGGACCCGGTCACCGCCAACATCAACCAGGCGGCGGCCTTCGACGAGGAGCTGAAGGCGTTCTTTGCCGAGTGCGCGGCATCCCCCAACTGCGCCTGGAGGCCGAGCGGCAGCATGCGGGCCGCCTACGACGCGCTGATGGCCAGGATCGCCGCCCAGCGGCTGCCGGCGACCAGCACCCGGACGCTCGGTCCGGGCGAGGCGTTCTTCGGTGTGGCCGTCGCGTTGTACGACCGCGTCCTGGCCGGATTGGCCGACTCTCTGCAGCGGGCCAGCCAGGGTGACGGCTCCGTGCTGCTGCAGAGCTCCGATACCTACACGCAGCGGAATCCCGACGGCACCTACAGCAACGAGTAGGAGGCCAACAACGCCATCAACTGCCTTGACGCCCCGTGGCCGACCGATCCGAGCGTGCTGCAGGCCAACGCCGCGCTGGCCAAGCAGCGGGCACCGGAGTTCGGTGTGGCCGACCTCTACGGCGGTCTCACCTGCACCCTCTGGCCGGCCAGCCGACCAGCCACCCACACGCCATCAAGGCGGCGGGCAGCCCGCCGATCGTCGTCGTCGGGAGCACCGGCGATCCGGCCACCCCGTACGCCGACGCCCAGGCCCTGGCCGGCCAGCTGGAGCACGGCGTGCTGTTCACACGGGTCGGCGACGGCCACACCGGGTACCGCTCCAGCGCCTGCATCCGCGCCGCGGTCGACGCCTACCTGACCAACCGCACCCTGCCGGCGGCCGCCCTGAGCTGCCCGTCGCCGTAGTTGTCACGGCTGCGCCGGGGATCGACGAGCGGTGCGGACAACAGTTGGTTTCCCGCCACGTTTGGTCGAAAGACGAGATTCGACGTTACGTGGTGGCATGCGTGGACGCCGGCAGCCGGTTTCTCGGCGGGAGGCGTCCCATCGTCGCCATGTGTCGTCGACAGCTGGCGTTCGACGTTCTATGGCGCAACAACAATCGGATTCCCGGCGCCGGAAGCGACCAGGCGGCGGGCGGGCGAGGCAGACTGAGGGGGTGGCCACCAGCATCGCCCCGCCGCTCGGCGACCTGGTCGACGACCTGGGCGCAGCCATGACGCCCGACCGGGTCCGGGCCCAGCCGGCCGAGCTCGCCCTCTACGGGCGCGACGCATCGATCCTCGCCGGCGAGGCGGCGGTGGTCTGCTTCCCGACCACGACCGCCGAGGTGGCCGCGGCCGTCCGCGTCAGCCGGGCCCACGGCCGGCCCGTTCGTGCCCGCGGCTCGGGACCGGCCTGGCCGGCGGCGCCGTGCCGGCCGGCGACGTCCCGCCGGTCGTGATCGTCACCACCAAGATGAACCGGATCCTCGAGGTCGACGCCGACGCCCGGGTGGCCTGGGTCCAGCCCGGCGTGCTCAACCTCGACCTGTCCCGGGCGGTCGCCCGCTCGGGCTGCACTTCGCCCCCGACCCGTCCAGCCAGCAGTCGTGCACCATCGGCGGCAACGTGGCCAACAACTCCGGCGGCCCCCACTGCCTGCTCCACGGCGTCACCACCGCCCACGTCCTGGCCCTCGAGGTGGTGCTGCCGGACGGGACGTCGTCGTGCTCGGCGGAGCTCGACCCCGACCCGGCCGGCTACGACCTGCGGGGCGCGTTCGTCGGCAGCGAGGGCACCATGGGCATCGCCACCGCGGATCGCGGTGCGGCTCACCCCGCTGCCGCCCGCGGTGGTCACCATGCTGGCCGACTTCACCATCGGTCGAGGCGGCCGGCCGCGACCGTCAGCGGCGATCATCGCGGCGGGCATCGTGCCCGCCGCCCTCGAGATGATGGACGCCAGGATCACCGCCGCGGTCGAGGCCTACGTCCACGCCGGCTTCCCGACCGACGCCGCCGCCGTGCTGCTGGTCGAGGTCGACGGCCTGCCCGCCGGCGTGGCGGCCGCGGCTCGACGCGGTCATCGCCATCGCCCAGGCCCACGGCGCCCGGACCGTGCGGGTGGCGGCCGACCCGGCCGAGCGGGCGCTGCTGTGGAAGGGCCGCAAGTCGGCCTTCGGGGCCATCGCCCGCATCGCCCCGAACTACTACCTGCACGACGCCGTGGTACCCCGCACCCAGCTGGTCGAGGTGCTGGCCAAGGTCTACGAGATCGCCGAGCGGTACGAGCTGATGATGGGCAACGTGTTCCACGCCGGCGACGGCAACCTGCACCCGCTGATCGTGTTCGACAGGCGCCAGCCCGGGCGTCATGGAGCGGGTGCTGGCCGCCGGCCAGGAGATCATCGAGGCGTGCGTGGCCGCCGGCGGCTGCTCTCCGGCGAGCACGGCATCGGCCTCGAGAAGCGGGACTACATGGGCCTGGTCTTCTCCGACGACGACCTGGCCGCCCAGGCCTGGCTGCGGGACGCCTTCGACCCCGACGGGCAGCTGCAACCCGTGGAAGGTGCTGCCGGCGGGGTCCCGTTGCGGCGACCTGCAGCACCTGCCCCCGGGGGCGTGGGTGTGAGCTCGCTGGCCGCGACGCTCGACGCTCGCCCGGGCGTCGCGATCCCGTTCTGGCCGCTTCGGCCGAGGTCGGCTCCGACGACCCGGTCTGCGTGGTCGGCGGCCGGACCCAGTGGGAGCTCGGCGGGCTGCCGGCGCCGGGGACCCGGGAGGTGGCCGCCCCGGCCGGGGTGGTCACGCCACGAGCCGGCCGAGATGATCGTGCGGGTCCGGGCCGGCACGACCGTCGCCGAGCTGTCGTCAGTCCTGGCCGCGGCCGGCCAGATGGTGCCGCTCGACCCCTGCGACCCGACCGGGCCACGGTCGGCGGGGTGCTGGCGGTCGGCCACAGCGGGCTGCGGCGGCTGCGGTACGGGCCGGTGCGCGACACTGTGCTCGAGGCCCGCTTCGTCTCCGCCGCCGGGCAAGCTGGTCAAAGCCGGCGGCCCGGTCGTCAAGAACGTCACCGGCTTCGACCTGTGCCGGCTGCTGGTCGGCTCGCTCGGCACGCTCGGGCCTGCTGGCCGAGGTGGTGCTGCGCTGCCAGCCGGTGCCGGCCGCGCAGCCAGTGGTTCCGCTCGCCGCCGCCGCCGGGGCGGCGTGACCCCTTCGACCTGCTACCGCCGGCTGTACCGGCCGTCGACGATCCTCTGGGACGGACGCGTCGACGTGGGTGCTGCTCGAGGGTCACCCGGACGACGTGGCCGACCAGGCGGCCGGGTGCTGGGCCCGGATTCGACGAGGTGGCAGGGGCCGCCTCCGGCGGTTGCCGGGCTGGCGGCGCCCGCTTGTCGCTACCGCCGGGCAGCTGCGGCGGCTCGCTCGGCTCGGTCCCGGCGGCGCCGGCTGGCTGGCCGAGGTCGGCGTCGGCACGGTCGCATACCGACCGAGCCCGAGGCAGGTGACGGCCGCCGCCGGTGCGCCGTGGCCGCCGCCGCTCGAGCCCCGGCGTCGCCGATCTGCAGCGGCGCGCTCAAGACAACGGTTCGACCCGTCCGGCCGGCTCAACCCGGGCCGGATGGTGGCGTGATGGCCTCGTGAGCCCCGCCGGCGGCCGGCTGCCGGTCGACGACGACGAACTGGCCGCGTGCGTGTCGTGCGGGTCTCTGCCTGCCCTCCTGCCCGACCTACCGGGTCACCGGCGAGGAGTCGGCTTCGCCGCGGGGCCGGATCGCGGCCATGCGGGACGTGCAGGCCGGCGCGCCGATGGACGCCGGCGTTCACCCGGTTCATGGATCTCTGCGTGCAGTGCCGGGCCTGCGAGGTGGCCTGCCCGTCGGCGGTGCCCTTCGGCCGGCTGATGGAGGGGGCCCGCCAGGCCCTGGCCGCCGAGACCGGCTACCAGCCGTGGTGGCGGCGGGCCGGGTACGCCGTCGCTCGGCCACCACCGCCTTGCTGGTCGCGCTCACCGCGGCCGGCGCCGTGGCCCAGCGGCGCCCGGCTGGTGCCCCGCCGGCTGACCGCCCGGCTGGCCCTGCCCCGCCTGCCGCTGCGCCAGCCGCCGCTTGGTCCCGAGCGGCACCGACGTCTGGCTTGTTCACCGGCTGCGTGATGGACGCCTGGCAGCGCCAGGTCCACGCCGCCGGCCAAGGCGGTCATCGAGGCGACCGGGGCCGGCGTGGCCCTGCCCGGCCGGGGCGGCGACTGCTGCGGGGCCCTGCACATCCACGCCGGCCTGACCGGCCAGGCGCGCCGGCTGGCCGCGCGGGTCATGGCCAGCGATGCCCGGCGACGCACCAATCCTGGTCGACTCGGCCGGGCTGCGGGGCCGCCCTCAAGGACTACGGCCACCTGCTCGGCACGCCCGAGGCGGCGCGGTTCGCGGGCCGGGTGCTCGACATCCACGAGTGGCTGGCCGCGCGGCTGGACCGGCTGCCGGCCGCCCGGCCGCCGGCTGGATGGGCCCGACCGGCCCGGTGGCCGTTCAGGACCCCTGCCACCTGCGCCAGGTCCAGCGCGGCCACCAAGACGTCCGCACCGTGCTCGGCCCGCTACGTCGACCTGGTCGAGCTCGACGACGAGGGCCTGTGCTGCGGGGCCGGCGGTGCCTACAGCGCCCTGCACCCGGAGCTGGCCGGGGCCCATCCGCGACCGCAAGCTGGCGGCCATCGCCCGGGCCGGCGCACCCAGTCGTGGTCAGCGCCAATCCGGGGTGCTCGATGTGGCTGGCGGCGGCCGGGCTCGAGGTCCGCCATCCGGTCGAGATCATCGCCGAGGCGATCGACGCCGGGAGTCGGCGTGGCCGGTGAGTTCCAGGACATCCGGGCCCGCCTCGAGGCCATCGCCGAGGAGCTGGCCGATCTGGCCATCGAGCGGCTGAGGGAGTCGATCGACGCCGGTGGCACCGAGTTTCCTGTCGACGAGCGGCGGCTGACCCGCGCCCGGCGGGCGGTCGAGAAGGCGGCGTCGATCCTGGCCGAGCCCGACGACCGCGAGTAGCCCGGCCGGTGCCGAGGATCGTTAGCCGACCGTGGAAATGGCGGGCATCGGCGGTGCGCTGGGAAGGCGGTTGAGGGCGTCGATCAGCATGCGGAGCCGGCCGTACGACACCCGGTCGAAGCGAAACGCGAGCCTAGGCAGCTGGGCGTGGTCGTCGCCCCTGATCTCCGGCGGCAACGGTCCATCGAGCGCCTGGATGGCCCCGGTCGTACAGATATCGCCGAACTCCTCCGACAAGCCCGCCAGCTCCTCGTCGGTCGGGCGGGCATGCAGCCGGATGACCAGGGTGTTCCGGACGAACCGGAGGGAGTGGTAGTTGCGGTAGAAGCCGAGGATCTCCTGGGCCGCGTCATCGACGCTGTCAGTGATCCGGTAGAAGTTCCGGTCGACCGCGGAGATCAGACCCCGGGCCTCGACCTCCTTGGTGACCCAGTCCTGCCAGGCGTGCCAGTACGTGCCCCCCGGTACCTCGAGCAGCACGATCGGTGCCGGCACCGCCTTGCCGGTCTGCAGGAGCGTGAGCAGCTCGAACTCCTCGTCGAGCGTTCCGAAACCCCCGGGCAGCACGGCGTAGCCGTCGGACTCCTTGATCAGCAGCAGCTTCCGGGTGAAGAAGTACTTCATGGAGACCAGCTTGGGGTCCGAGACGATGAACTCGTTGGCCTCCTGCTCGAACGGGAGCCGGATGTTGATGCCGAAGGCGTGGTCCGGGCCGGCCCCTTCGAGACCGGCGGCCATGATCCCGGGCCCGGCGCCGGTCACCGTCGACCAGTCGTGGGCGGCCAGGACCGCGGCCAGATCGCGGGCCTGGCGGTACAGCGGGTCGGTCGGATGGGTCCTCGCCGACCCGAACATGGTCACCTTGCGGACGTGGCGGTAGGGGGCGAACACCTGGAAGCCGTCCCGCATCTCGCGCAGGGCGGCACTGGTGATCTTCAGGTCGAGCCGGTCGGCGTCGTCCTTCGCCAACTGGACGACGGTGGCCAGGATGTCGAGCAGCTGGTCGCGGTTCCTGGACACCCCGGCGGCGTCGAGCAGGGCCTCGAGCTGCTGGTCGACTTCGGGGTCACCGGTTCGGCCGGGGCGCCGGCGGGGGACTTGTTCAGGCATCTCCCGACAGCCTCCCACGCCCGCCGGCGCTTCGTTAACGTTTGCCCCCTTGGAGGATGCTCTGCCCACCGCCCAGGCGGCGGTCGCGTCGGCGTCGGCAGTGGTGGTGCTCACCGGCGCGGGTATCTCGACCGATTCTGGGATCCCCGACTTCCGGGGTCCCCAGGGCGTCTGGACCAAGAATCCGGGGGCCGAGCGTTCGTCGACCCTGCAGCACTATCTGGCGGATCCCGAGGTGCGCCGGGGGGTATGGCAGACCCGGCTGCATTCGCCGGCGTGGACCGCGGCGCCGAATGCAGGTCATCTGGCGCTGGTCGAGCTGGAGGGTCAGGGCCGGTTGGTCGCCATCGTGACCCAGAACATCGACGGGCTGCACCAGAAGGCCGGGTCGAGCCCCGAGTTGGTGGTCGAGTTGCACGGCACCATGCACCAGGTGACCTGCTGGTCCTGTGGCCGGCGCTCGGAGACTGTGCCTGTCCTCGAGCGGGTCCGGGCCGGCGAGGAGGACCCGAACTGTCTGGCCGAGGTGGCCGGCCAGGTGTGTGGCGGCATCCTGAAGTCGGCGACGATCAGCTTCGGGCAGCCGCTCGATCGGGCGGTGATCGAGCGGGCGGCCACCGCCGTCCTCGCCGGTGACCTGCTGCTGGCCGTGGGCTCGACGCTGACGGTGCACCCGGCCGCCAGCCTGGTCCCACTGGCGGCCGAGGCGGGGATCCCCGTGGTCATCGTCAACGCCGATCCCACCCCGTACGACCGCTTGGCGGTGGCCGTGGTGCGCCGACCGATCGGAGTGGCACTCCCGGCTCTGGTGCCCGGCGCGTGATGCGCCGCCTCCTCGGTGAGGATGCGGGATTCCTCGCCTTGGAGACCCCGGTGCAGCCCATGAACACCATGGTCCTGGCCCTGCTGAATACCACTTCCGGTCCTCTGACCCTGGCCGACGTGCGCCGGCACATGCAGCGGCGCCTCGACGAGGTGCCGGCGTTCCGTTGGCGGGTCGATCCGGTGCCGTTCGGTATTTACCATCCCGTGTACGTCGAAGACCCGTCATTCGACATCGACCACCACCTCCGCCAGATCTCCCTGCGGCCACCCGGCAGCCAGGTCCAGCTGGACCGCGTGTGCGCCGCCCTGGCCGAGCAGCGGCTCGACCGCCGCCGGCCCCTCTGGCAGCTCGCCCTGGTCAATGGGCTGGCGGACGGGCGCCAGGCGGCTGTGCTCCGAGTCCACCACTGCCTGATGGACGGATTCGCCACCATCAATGCCCTCTCGCGCATCTTCACCGGTGAGGACCGGCCGGAGACCCCGCCGCCGGCGCTGGGGCCGTTGCCTCCGCCGCCCGGCCCCCGAGCGCTGCTCGCCGCCGCGGTCCGGGATCAGGTCGCCGCGCTCCGGCGGCTCCCCGCCCTCGTACGCATCACCTGGCACAACGTGGCCGCCCTGAAGGCGGATGACGCGGCTCCCGCCGTGCCCGGCCCGCCGCGACGCTCCGGCGTCGATCATCAATCGGGCGTTCACCGCTGACCGGCGCTTCGCCCACCGCGTCGGTCCCCCTCGACGACGTGAAGGTGGTCAGAAAGGCGGCCGGCGTGAGCGTCAACGACGTAGCCCTGGCCGTGGTCGCCGGAGCCCTGCGCAGCTACCTGGAGGCGAGAGATCAACTACCGGCCCGACCGCTGCTGGCCAGCGTTCCGGTCGGCATAGCGGCACCCGGGGCGACGGTGAGGACGGACGGCAACCGGTTCTCCAGCCTGACCACGTCCCTGGCGACCGATGTCGATGACCCGTGGGCCCGGCTCCGGGTGATCAGCGAGGTGACGGGCGAAGCCAAGCGGCGGCTGGGCATTCTGGGACCCGAGCTCCTACCCGACTGGCTCGAGTTCGTACCACCGGCCGCCGCGGAGCGCGCCGTGCGCCGCCACGCCCGGCGCCGGCGGCGGCATCCGGACAAGGTCGACGTGAACATCGTCGTTTCCAACGTGCGGGGCCCGGCCGAGCCGTGGTCCTTCGGTCCGGCCGTGGCGGAGGAGATGTACCTGACGGGACCACCCAACAACGGGGTCGGCGCCAACATCGTGCTCTGGGACTACTCCGGCCGCCTGTGCTTCGGCATCCTGACCTTCGCCGATTCGATCGAGGCGCCCGATCAACTGGCCGAGGGCCTGCACCGCTCACTCGCCGAGCTGGTCACGCGGGCGGCCGTACCAAAGCCCCACTAGCCCGGCCTCAGGCGCTGGTCGCCACCCGCCCGTACAGCGTCGTGCGCTGCTCGAGGCGCCGCCCCATCGACTCGGCGAAGGTCCGCAACGTGGCCTCGTCGACCCCTTGGCCGTGGCGGGCGCCGGCGGCCCGGGAGATGTTCTCGTCCATGAGCGTGCCCCCGAGGTCGTTGCCGCCCGCACGGAGCAACTGGGCGACCCCGGGAAGCCCCATCTTCACCCACGACGCCTGGATGTTGGGCACCCACCCGTGGTAGGCGATCCGGCCGACGGCGTGCATGAGGACCGCCTCGCGGAAGGTCGGGCCCCGGCGGGCCTTGTGCTGCAGGTAGATCGGCGCCGCCATGTGGACGAACGGGAGCGGGACGAACTCGGTGAAGCCGCCCGTCTCCTTCTGCAGGTCGCGGGTGCGCACCAGGTGCCGGGCCCAGTGGACCGGTTGCTCGACGGCGCCGAACATGATGGTGATGTTGGACCGCAGGCCCAGGCGGTGGGCGGTGCGGTGGGCCTCCAGCCATTCCTCGGTGTTGATCTTGTCGGGGCACAGCACGGCGCGGATCTCGTCGTCGAGGATCTCGGCCGCGGTGCCCGGCAGCGTCTTGAGCCCGGCCTCCATCAGCCGGCCCAGGTAGGCCGCCAGCGGCTCGCCGAGGCGCCGGGCCCCCTCAGTCACCTCCAGGGCGGTGAAGCCGTGGATGTGGATCGTCTCCGACGCCTCCCGCACCGCCCTGATGACTTCGAGGTAGTAGTCACCGTCGAAGCTCGGGTGGATTCCGCCCTGCAGGCACACCTCGGTGGCGCCGACCGCCTCGGCCTCGACCACCCGGCGGGTGATCTCGTCCACGCCCAGCAGGTAGGGGGCGCCGCGCAGGTTCAGCGACAGCGGGCCTTTGGAGAAGGCGCAGAAACGGCATTTGAACGTGCACACGTTGGTGTAGTTGATGTTGCGGTTGGCCACCCAGGTGACCACGTCGCCGACCGTGGCGCTCCGAAGCGTCGTCGGCCACGTCGGCCACCGCCGCCACCTCGGGGCCCCGGGCGCTGAAGAGCGTGGTCAGCTCGCGCGACTCCCGGCTCCTGGCCGAGCAGGACACCGCCCAGCACCTCGGCGACCGCACCCCCCACCACCGCACGGGACCCGCCCGCGCCGGATGGCGGCACCACCACCGGTGGATCGCCATCGGCGCCGGAGTACCACCGGTCCCCAGGTTCGCGCGCCAGCCCCTCGGCGTCCGACCGGTCCAGCACCGGGAACCGCATGGCCGGGTCCAGCCAGCGCTCCGGGTCCAGGGCGTAGCGGGGGTAGATGGTCAGTCGGGGCGCCAGCGAGTAGCCCGCCTGCTCGGTGGCGTCCCGCAGCACCTCGACGGTCGGCCACGGCCGCTCGGGGTTCACATGGTCGACCGTCACCGGCGACACCCCGCCCCAGTCGCCGATGCCCGCCTCCAGCAGCGACGCCAGGTCGCCGGGGTCCGACAGGTTCGGGGGCGCCTGCACCTGGATGGAATCGGGCAGCAGCAGGCGGGCGGCGGCGATCGACCACCGGAGCTCATCGGCCGGGCACGCCGGCGACCGGTACATGGCCGTGCCCGGCTTCGGCAGGAAGTTCTGGACGATGACCTCCTGGACGTGGCCGTGACGCCGGTGCGACTCGGCGATGGCCTCCAGCGCCTGCAGCCGGTCCCGCCGGTTTTCACCGATGCCCACCAGGATGCCGGTGGTGAACGGGATGGCGAGTGAGCCGGCGGCGTCCAGGGTGGCGAGCCGGCGCTCCGGGTCCTTGTCGGGCGCGCCCCGGTGGCAGTCGAGGTCCCCGCGGAGCGATTCGACCATCATCCCCTGGGAGGCGGTAACCGGCCGCAGAGCGGCCAGCTCGTCGGGGAACAGGGCGCCGGCGTTGGCGTGGGGCAGCAACCCGGTCTCGGTCACGACCAGCCGGCACACGGCGACCAGGTACTCCACCGTCGACCCGAACCCACGGGCGGCCAGCCACTCGGCCGCATCCGGATAGCGGTCCTCGGGCCGTTCGCCGAGCGTGAACAGGGCCTCGGTGCAGCCGGCCGCCGCACCCTGGCGGGCGATGTCCAGCACCTCGTCGGGCGTCAGGTACGGCGCCGGCAGGTGGGCCGGCGCCTTGGCGAACGTGCAGTACCCGCAGCGGTCCCGGCACAGCATGGTCAAGGGGATGAACACCTTCGGCGAATAGGTGATGCGGCGCCCCGACGCCCGGTCCCGCCGCCCGGCGGCCGCCGCGAGGAGCGCGTCGAGGGGCTGGACGGCGAGGTCGTCAATGGCCATTGCCGGCCACCCTATGCGCCGTAGGTTTGCAACTTGTGTTGCCGGTGATGGTTACCGAGGTGGGAAAAGGGCCCGCCATGCGAGAGTTCGCCGATCTGGGGATCGCCCTGGGTGATGACCGGCCCGGCATCGGATGGCTGATGGCCGGGCAGCGTCGCCGGCTCCGGGCGCTGGACCCGCCTGACGGCGACGCCGCCCTGTTCCTGGCCCGGCGCGGCGGTCGGGCGGTCGGGCGGCTGACGGCTCACCGCCAGGCTGCCAACCAGGAGAGTGACGCCGAGGGATGCTTCGGGTTCCTGGTCATCGAAGGTCCCGATGATCTCGACGTGGCCAGGGGTCTGCTCGACGCGGCCGCGTCGTGGCTGGCCGACCGGGGCTGCACTTCACTGCTCGGGCCGCTCTCGTGGACCAGCTCCGATGAGGCCGGGGTGCTGGTGGCCGGCCACGACGAGCCGCCGATCACCGGGAGGGCGTGGACGCCGCCGTGGTACGGCCCGCTGTTGGAGGCGGCGGGGCTCGAGGTGGCCGACGAGATGTGTTCGTACCGGCTCGCCGTCGAGGTAGGTGCCGGGGCGGTGGCGCTGACACCCGCCGCCTTCGCCGTGCCCGCCGAGCTGCAACGCTTCGCCGACCCGGCCCTCCTGCTCCGCCATCCCGGGAGCGGAGGATCGGTCGTGGCCGTTCCGGACGTGGCCGGCGGCCTGGCTGTCGGTCGGGCCGGCGACCGGCCGCGAGGTGCGTGGTCGCTGGCCCGCCAGGCCCGAACCCGGGCCTGGACGGGCTGCGTCGTCCTCGCCGTCGACGGACCGGAGTCGGTTCTCATACCGGGGCTGTGCGCGGCGGCCAGGCGGGCCGGGTACTCGTGGGTGTTGAGCCCGTGGGCGCCGGACGCCCGCCGGCCGGTGATGCGGCACCGCCTATACCGGATCGGCGTGGAGCCCCCCAGTAGGTTGGAGCCCGATGGAGGAAACTGATGACCACTGAGCTGTCGCCCGAGTTCGCCATCACCGTCCGGGGTTATGACCGGGCCCAGGTCGACGATTACATCGACGCGCTCCGCGACTGGGCGGACGACGCCGGCGCTCGGATGGAGCAGGCCGAGGCCGAGGCCGCCGGGCTCCGAGACCAGGTGCTGCTGCTACGCGACCGGTTGGCCGATCTGGACCAGCGGGCGGTGGACGAGCCGCCCAGGAGCTTCTTGGCGCTCGGCGACCGGGTGGCCCGCATCCTGCAGCTGGCCGAAGAGAGCGCGCTGGCGTTGGAGATCGAAGCGCAGACCGAGGCCGAGGCCCTCCTGGATCGGGCCCGGCAGGAGGCCGCCGATCTGATCAGCTTCGCCCGGGCCCAGCACGCCGAGGCCGAATCGCTGCTGGCCCGGGCCAGCCAGCAGGTCTCGACCGCGCTGGCCGAGGCGGAAGCGGTGGCCGCCGAGAATGCGGCCCGGTTGATCGCCGAGGCCGAGACCCAGGCCGGGGGGCGGGAGGCGGCGGCCCAGCAGCGGGCCCACCAGATCGCCGACGAGGCGCAGTCACAGGCCTCGGCCCGGGAGGCCGAGGCCGACGAACGGGTGGCCCGCGCCGACGAACGGGTGGCCCGCGCCGAGCGCAGAGCCAATGAAACCGAGGCTCGGACCGGGCAATTGCTGATCGAGTCCGAGGCTGAGGCCCAGCGCCGGGTGGCGGCGGCCGACGCCGAGGCGCAGCGCCGGGTGGCCGAGGCCGACGCCGAGGCGCAGCGCCGGGTGGCCGAGGCCGAGGCCCGGGCCGCGCAGATGGTGACGGACACCGAGGCCGAGGCGCAGCGCCGGGTGGCCGAGGCCGACGCCGAGGCGCAGCGCCGGGTGGCCGAGTCCGAGGCCCGGGCCGCGCAGATGGTGACGGACGCCGAGGCGGGGGCCCAGCGTCGGATGGCCGAAGCCGACGAACGGGCCGGCGCACGGGAGACCGAGGCGCTCCAGCGGGTGGCCGAGGCCGACGCGCAACGGGTGCAGCAGCTGGAACAGGCGTCGGCCGACCGGACACGGTTGGACGCCGAGTTGGCCGCCCTGGCGGCCGAACGGACCCGTTTGACGGCGGAGCTGGCCGGGCTGACCGCCCAGCGCGACGAAGCGGTCGCCGGTCTGGCGGACGTCCGCCACGGCGCGCCCCGGCTCCCGCCGACGAACCGCCGAGCCTCCCTGAGGCCGCCGCTCCTGTGGAAGCACCGGCCGAGCCGCCGCCCGACGCGCCGGCATCGCATCCCGAGCCGGTCTCCCCGGCGGTAGCAGCCCCGCCGACCGGCCTCTTCGACGGGGAGGCAGTCGACGGGTAGCGGCTCAGGCCGTGCCCTTGGGGGCAGCGGCCGGATCGACCAACCAGACGGTGTGGTCGGCCGTGACACGCGCCGCCGGAAGGTCGGCACCGTCATAGATCGCCTGCATGGCCTCCCGCTTGGATTCGCCCTCGACGGTGAAGATCACCAGCCGGGCCCGGGCGATGCCGGCGTAGGTCAAGGTCATGCGGAGGTAGGGGTTGCGGCCGGACGGGTCCTCGTTCATGGTGACCAGCTGCCCCGGATCGGCATTGAGCGCCGGCGAGTTGGGGAACAGAGATGCCGTGTGGCCGTCGGGGCCCATGCCCAGGTGGACCAGGTCCAGCTTGCCCAGTTCACCGAGTCGCAGCTGGTACGGCTCCGGTCCCTCCTCGCAGCGCATCGGGTAGACGGCGTTGGCCGCCCCCACCTGTTCGAGCAACGCCTGGCGCACCAGTAGCTGGTTCGATTCCGGATCGTCGGGCGGCACGCAGCGCTCGTCGGACCACAGGATGTTGACCAGCCACCAGTCGATCAGCTCGGCGCCGACCACGGCCAGCCGCTCATAGCAGCGGCGCGCCGTCTGCCCCCCGGACAGGGCGAGACAGAACTCCTCGTCCACCCGGGCACCGAATGCGGCCACGACCCGCTCGGCGAATGCGCCGGGAACGTCGTTGACGACGACGAGTTCTCCATTCACTGCCCGCAGACTCTAACTGGCGCTTCACCGCCGAGCCCGGGACGTGCGTTACCCCCAGACGCCGGCGGCCACGCTGCTGGCCAGCGCCTGCTGCCACACCAGATCCCAGCCCAGATGAGTGAGGGCCTCAGCGAGTGACCAGGCCAGTGAGTCGTCCGGAAGGGGCATCACCGTCTGGTGGCACAGCGTCCCATTGATCGTGGCCCGGGCCCGGACCACCCGCTCGCCCTCGTCGCGGCCGACCTCGAATCGGGCGGTGTCGCCGGCCAGCAGGACGACCCGGGCGTGACGGGCGTCGTAGAGGCGGATGCAGTCGGACGGCAGAGCCAGGCGGGACCGCAGCCATCCGGCCAGCATGCGGCGCGGCCCCTCCTTGCCGTCGACCTCGACCGACGTGATCTGGGCCACGAACGGCCGGCACTGCGGCGGGTCGAACAGCGAGGCGACCATCTCGCGCCACGGCCGGAGCCGAACCCACGACAGGTCGACGGTGGCTCGGCGTCCGGCCAGGGTGAACAGCCCGGCGATGTCGTGGGCGTCCTTGGTATCGACCAGCACCGTCCCGGCGCCTTTCATCAGCGGCTCCGACACCGACGGCAGGTTGTCCGGGTACCACACCACGACCGGCAGGTCTGAGAGGGTGAAGGGCTCGACGATCGAGTCGAGGTGCTGCGTCAACTCGCCCCGCACCGTGAGCACGATCTGGTCGAATGACAACTGGTGGGCGTCGGCCTCGGCCCCGTACAGGGTGACCTGGGCGTCGATGCCGTCCGGGCCGTCGGGCTGGGGCCGCAGGACCAGCACCCGGGCCGGGTGGTGGGGGCCCAGGGCCCGCATGGCCTCGGTGGCCTGGTACGCCTCCTCGTCGGTGGTCGCCACCACCACCAGGGTCATGACCCATATCCGAGACGCGGTACGGGCCGCGGCCCGGCGCAGATCGATCAGGATGTCGACGACGGTCCCCAGCCGGACGTCGGTCGCGTGCCACTGGTCCAGGACTACGGCGTCCGCCACTTGCGCCCTTCGCGGGCCAGCAACTGATCGGCCTGACGGGGACTCCAGGTTCCGGACGGGTAACTGGCCAGGGGTGCGTCCCGGTCCTTCCAGGCCTGCAGAATGGGATCGACGATGCACCACGACTGCTCCACCTCGTCGCTGCGGATGAAGAGGGTGGGGTCGCCGACCATGGCGTCGAGCAGCAACCGCTCGTAGGCGTCCGGTGGTTCCTCGAGGAAGGCGGCGCCGTAGGAGAAGTCCATCAGCACGTCCCGGACCTCGAACGCCTGCCCCGGCACCTTGGCGCCGAACCGCAGGCTGATGCCCTCGTCAGGCTGGATGCGCATCACCAGCGCGTTGGGGTGCAGGTCGCGGGCTTCGTGGGCCCGGAAGGGCAGGTGGGGCACCGTCTGGAACTGCAACGCCACCTCGGTCACCCGTTTGGGCAGGCGCTTGCCGGTCCGGATGAAGATCGGCACGCCGGCCCACCGCCAGTTGTCGACCTTGAGCTTCATGGCCACATAGGTCTCGGTGCGGCTGTCGGGATCGACCCCTTCCTCCTGGCGGTACCCGGGCACCGGCCGGCCTTCCGACCAGCCGGCGTCGTACTGGGCTCGCACCACGTCGACGGCGACATCGTCGACCGAGGGCGGCTTGACCGCTCGTAGGGCCTTGACCTTCTCGTCCCGGATGCCCTGGGCGTCGACGGATGCGGGCGGCTCCATCAAGGTGAGCGACAGCACCTGCATCACGTGGTTCTGCACGATGTCGCGTAACGCCCCGGCGGTCTCGTAGAAGCTGCCCCGGTGTTCGACGCCGAGGGACTCGGCCACCGTGATCTGGACATGGTCGACGTAACGCCTGTCCCAGATGGGCTCGAAGATGGCATTGGCGAATCGCAGGGCCAGAACGTTCTGGACCGTTTCCTTCCCCAGATAGTGGTCGATGCGGTAGATCTGCGATTCGTCGAAGTGCCTGTGGAGGGCCTCGTCGAGCGCCCGGGCGCTGGCCAGGTCATGCCCGAACGGCTTCTCGATGACCAGTCTGACCGCGGCACCCGGGTGGGTCGGACGGTTGAGCCCGGCATCCCCCAGCGCCGAGGCGATTGGCTCGAACACCGCGGGGACGGTCGCCAGGTAGTAGGTCCGGTTGCCGCCGGTCGCCCGCTGTTGCTCGACCTCGGTGAGGACGGTCTTGAGCCGCTGCATAGTGTCAGCGGCGCCGTAGTCACCGGCCACGTACCGGAACCCGGACACCAGTTCGGCCCATGCCGGTCCGGCGTCGGGGATGGCCTCGATCATCTTGGTCCGGAAGTCGTCGTCGCTCATACGGCTGCGGGCCACACCGACCACCGCGAAGGCCGACGGTAGCAACCGGCGGCGGGCCAGCTGCTCGACGGCCGGCATGAGCTTGCGGGCCGTCAGGTCGCCGGACGCACCGAATACGACCAGTACGCCGGGCGGCGCCCGGCGTGGGCCGTCGAGGCCGGCAGCGAGCGGGTTCGGGAGGGTGAGCTCCGCCGCGGTCATGGCGCGGCTACAGCGACGATGCCTTGTCGGTCAGGGCCTGCTGCAACTCATCGAAACTCTTGGCGAAGCTGGCCACGCCCTCGTCCTCGAGAAGCCGGGCTACGTCCGCTATGTCGATTCCGACAGCGGCCAGCTGTTCGAGAGCGGCCTCGGCCTCGTCGACGTCTCGGTCGATCGTGCGGTCCACGGTGCCGTGGTCCAAGAAGGCGGCCACCGTCGCATCGGGCATGGTGTTGACGGTGTGAGGACCGATCAGGTTGTCCACGTAGAGCAGATCGGGGTACTTGGGATTCTTGGTCGACGTCGACGCCCACAGCGGCCGCTGCCGGTGGGCGCCCTGGCTCTGCATGGTCGCCCACCGGTCACCGGAGAAGACCCGGGTGAACTGCCGGTACGCCAGCTTGGCCTGAGCGACGGCCGCTTTGCCTTCCAACCCCTCCCCTTGGGCTCCCAGCTTCTCGAGCCGGCGGTCGACTTCGGTGTCGACCCTGCTCACGAAGAACGAGGCCACGCTGTGGACCTGCGCCGGGTCACCGCCGCCGCCGACAAAACCCTCGAGTCCGCTGACGTAGGCCTCCATCACCTCGGCGTGGCGCTCGAGGCTGAAGATGAGCGTCACATTGGTGTTGCGACCTTCGGCGATCATCTGGCGGATGGCCGGGATTCCCGCTTTGGTGGCCGGGATCTTGACCATCAGATTGGGGAGCTTGATGCGTTCATGGAGGTTGCGGGCCGCCTCGATGGTGCCTTCGGTGTTGTGCGCCAAACTCGGCGCTACCTCGAGGGAGACGAAGCCGTCGCCCCCGCCGCTCTGGTCGTACAACGGTCGGAGGACGCGGCACGCGTGGACCACGTCGTCGATGACCAGGTCCCAGTACGCGTCTCTCGACCGATTCGGACCTGATCAGCTCGGAGAACTCATCGTCGTAGTCCGACGAGCCGTAAATGGCCTTCTGGAAGATGGTCGGGTTGGAGGTCACGCCCCGGATGCCGACCTCGATCATCTCAGCCAGCTTCCCCTGGGTGATGTAGGCGCGCATGAGATTGTCGATCCAGGGGCTCTGGCCCTGTTGGCTGAACAGCTGATGCAAACGGGTGGTGGTCATTCCAGCTCATCCTCCTCGATCGCCTGGAGCAGCTCACGGGCGCGTGACGCCACGTTTTGCGGGGTGAAGCCGAACTCGGCGAGGACCTGGGCGCCAGGTGCCGAGGCACCGAAATGGTCGATGGCGACCGAGTCGTCCGCCCAGCGGGACCACCCGAACGACGTGGCCGCTTCGACCGACAGCACCGGCGTGTCGAAGCCGAGCACCTCGGTCTGGTAGTCGTCGCCCTGCAGTTCGAACAGGTCCCACGACGGCAGGGAGACAACGCGGGCGCCGACGCCTGACTCCTCGAGCAGCTTGGCCGCTTCGACGCAGACCGAAACCTCGCTGCCGGTCCCGATCAGGACCACCTCCGGCTCGTCGCCGCCCGGTACCAGCACGTAGCCACCCTTGGCCACGTCCGCCGCCCGCTCGGCGGTGCCCTCCAGGACCGGAACGCCCTGACGGGTCAGGATGAGGGCGGTGGGACCGTCGCTTTCGACTGCGATGCGGAACGCGTGGGCCGTCTCGTTGGCGTCCGCGGGACGGATGACCCGCAAGCCGGTGATGGCCCGCATGGCGGCCAGATGCTCGATCGGCTGGTGGGTCGGGCCGTCCTCACCCAGCCCGACCGAGTCGTGGGTCCAGGAGTAGATGACCTTGGCCTCGGACAGCGCGGCCAGGCGCACCGACCCCCGCATGTAGTCGCTGAAGATGAAGAACGTCCCGCCTATGGGCAATACGCCGCCGTGGAGCGCCATGCCGTTCATGGCGCCCCCCATGCCGTGCTCACGGACACCGAAGGCGATCTGCCGGCCCTCGGGGTGCTCCGGGCTCTGCAACGGGGCGTTGTCCAGCTTGATACCGGTGTTGCCGGTCAGGTCGGCGCCGCCGGTGACCAGCCCTGGAACGACGTCGAGAACCGAGTTGATGCAGGCTTTGATGGCCTGGCGGGTGGCCAGCTTCTCGCCCACCTGCCAGGTCGGCAGTTTGGTGTCCCAGCCGCTGATCCCCTCGCCCCTCAGACAGGCGTCCCAGATGTCGCGGTCACCGGTCCATGCCGCCAGCCGGGACTCCCACGCCTGGCGCAGCGCCTGACCGCGGGGGATGGTCCCGCGGTAGAAGTCGAGGACCTCGGGCGGCACGAAGAACTGCTCGTTCGGGCGGCAGGCCCAGGATCTCCTTGGTCGCCCGGATCTCGTCGTCGCCGAGCGGCTCGCCGTGCGCCGAGGGGGTGTCGGTCTTGTGGGGCGCCGGCCACCCGATGTGGCTGCGCAGGATGAGCAACGACGGTCGGTCCTCGACCGCCATGGCCCCGCCGGATGGCGCTTTCGAGGGCGTCGAGATCGTTCGCCACCTCGCCCAACCGGTCCACATGCCAGCCGTAGGACTCGAATCGGCGGCCGGCGTCGTCGGTCAATGCGATCTCGGTCGGGCCGTCGATGGTGATGTGGTTGTCGTCGTAGACGTAGATGAGCCGTCCCAGACCAAGATGGCCGGCGAGCGACGCCGGCCTCGTGACTGATGCCCTCCATCAGGTCACCGTCGCTGCAGAGGACGAAGGTGTGGTGGTCCACCAGGTCGGGCCCGAAGTTGGCCCGCAGCAGCCGCTCGGCGACGCCCATGCCGACACCGTTGGCGAAGCCCTGACCGAGCGGTCCGGTCGTGACCTCGATCCCGGGCGTGTGGTGCACCTCGGGATGACCTGGGGTCTTGCTGTGCAGCTGGCGGAAATCCTTGATGTCGTCCAGCGTCATCCCGTAGCCGGTCAGGTACAGCATCGAGTACAGGAGGATCGACGCGTGGCCGCATGACAGGATGAACCGGTCGCGATCAGGCCAGTCGGGCGCTGCTCGGATCGTGCTGCATGATCCTGGTCCACAGCACGTGAGCCAGTGGCGCCAGGGCCATGGCGGTACCTGGATGGCCGGAGTTCGCCTTCTGGGGGGCATCCATGGCCAGACCACGGATCACGTTGATGCCCAGCTGCTCGATGTCGGGATCGCTCATATCACAACCCTACCCAGGCTGGGGGACAGCGACCGGCGAGGTCAGCCGGCGGAATCCTCGACGTCGGAGAACAGGGCCAATGACGCCGTGAACCCGTGCACGAAGTTGCGTCCACCGACAGGACCGACTCGCCGGCGGCG
Source organism: uncultured Actinomycetota bacterium (assembly GCA_963792645.1). Classification (GTDB taxonomy): domain Bacteria; phylum Actinomycetota; class Acidimicrobiia; order Acidimicrobiales; family Palsa-688; genus CAWBWS01. Next base: position 1,565,738 of record CAWBWS010000002.1, on the reverse strand, counting down.
AAGAAACCGGCCACCGGTGGATCGCCGAGCAGGTCACCGACGACCCCGGCATCGTGGTCGGGACCGTCGAACAGACGGGACCCCCGGCCGTTGCACGTGAACAACAACGCCCCGTCGGCGCTGGCCGGTCGGCCAGCAGCTCCCGGAGGTCCTCGTCGGCCGCGCCGGCGTCGCGGACATGGAACTGCACCGTCGTGCCCACCTCGACCACGTCGCCGATGGCGATCGCCCCGTTGGAGCGGTCGGCGCCGATGACATTGCGGATCAGGAAGTCGCCCCGCCCGAAGTCGGCCTGGTGCTCGTCGATGACCAGGCCCATGTGCAGGCCCCGGTTGATCAGCTCGATGTCGTGCTCGGACATTCCGTCCTTGGCCATCTGCATCAGCCGGTCCAGCGCCGGCTGGCCGGCCAGCTCGTAGATGACGTTGCGTTCGCTCCGGGTGACCGCCAGCGGCCGGCCGATGGGACGGCAGCCCTGCGAGACCACGGTCGACAGCTTGACGCCGGGGCCGATCACCGCGCCGACCGCGCCCTCGGTGTACACCCGGCCGTCGAGGGCCAACCGGTTGCCACCGGGACCGTAGGCGGCCGAAGCCATACCGCCGAGCACCGGCAGACCGGGATTGCTCTGACCGAGCCCTTTCAGCAGCGTGTCGACCGGGAACGAGTAGGGGTCGGAGAGCAGCAGCACGCCCTGGGGTTCGAACGGCAAAGTGATCGGCCAGCCCCCCACCTGCGGCACCGGGGCGCCCTCGGACTCGTCGCCCGCGTCGGAGTCGTCGAACTCGGCCCACAGCCGGACCGGAGCGATGGGCCCGGTGAGCCCGGCCCACAGGCTCACGGCCGGAGCCTGTTCCACCTCTCGGTGCTGACCGACCACCGATTCGGCGGCACAGCCGACGAGGACGCTCGGTCGCAGCAGTTCCGAGACGGTGGCGGCCGTGTCCTCCAGGGCGCCGGCGTGGGGACGGGTGACGAAGAGCATGGCCAGGTCCGGAAAGCGGCCGAGCTGCTCGATGACCTGGCCCACCACCTCGCCGGTGGCCTGGGCGGTGACCGGATGGGTCGACAGGCTGGACGCGAAGCGCACGGGCCGCCTCAGACCGGCGGCAGGAGGGCCAGTGGAACGACGGTGACCGGGCCGTCAGGCAGCAGGCGACAGTTGGCCTCGACGGTCGCGTAGCCCTGGTACGTCAGCTCCCCCCGCACCAGGCGGTAGGTGAACTTGCCCGGCTCGACATTGAACGGCGACACGTTGCGAGCCACCTCGGCACCCTTCTCGTCAGTGAAGACGGCTTCGAGGATGCCCTGACCCGCCTCGGTGCTGCGGCAGCGGATGAGCACGATCAGGTGCGGCGTGATGGTGACCGGCGGCTCGGAAGGGGCGGGGATCGAGAACATGATCCCTGTCAGGTCGATCCGGGTCGAAGGGCCCGGAACCGAGCGCAGGTTGATGTTCTCGGCGAAGACAGCAGAGACGATATCCACGGTCCAGGGAGGCTACTGCGCTCCTACGCCGCGAACCTCTCCTTCTTGTCCCGGGTCCTCTCACGAGGGATCAACCGCGGCTGGTCGTGGCGCACGGTCAGCCAGCCGAAGCGGCGTCCGATCCGGATGGCCCACCACGACGGGTCGATCTCGCCCTTGACCAGGGCCAGGTGGGCCGAGGTGGGCGCCGAGTGGTGGTTGTTGTGCAGTCCCTCGCCGGCGGTCAACCAGGCCAGCCACTGGCTATTGGTCGCGAATCCAGGTCGGGGCCGGGCGCCGAAGGTGTGGCCGACGGCGTTGACGGCGGCGTTGAGCAGCAGGTAGGAGACCATGTGGACGGCCGACGCCAGCAGGGCGATCCGCCAGCCGAACACCTCCGACGCCAGCCCGATGCCGATGGCCAGTCCGAGTAGGGCGTGGTCGAACAGCACGCGGTCCCAACGGTCGGGGGGTAGGTCGCGGGCGTAGCGGGCCACCGTCGCCTCGTCGTTGGCCACCTTGCGGTACATGCCCACATTGCCGAACTGGACCGCCGCGTACCCCCTCAGCACCGGGGAGTGAGGATCGCCGGCGATGTCGGTGAAGGCGTGATGCTTGCGGTGCACCGCGACCCACTGGCGGGCCTTGATGCCGGTCGTGACCCACAGGATGGTGCGGCAGGCGGCGGCCAACCACGGCCGGAGGCGCAGGGCGCGATGCGACAGCGCCCGGTGCAGATAGACGGTGGTGAGAAAGAGGGCCACCTGGCAGATTGCCAGCCCGACCACGACGGCCATGACGATTTGGGACACAACTGCAGCGTACCTACCTACCAGTCAGTAGGCACAATCCGAAGGGATCAGCAGGCCGTGGTTCCAGGGCATTGGTACTGGTAGACGAGTGTGGTGACGTAGCCGGTGCCTGTGGGCGCGCTGAAACCCCCCGGGGAAAGCAAGGTCCGGCATGGTCGTCGCCGGCGGCTTGAAGGTCATCGTCGCCGTGGCGGTCGTGACAATGGCGTGGCCGGCCCCCTGGCCGACGAACGCACCGTTCAGGCTGAGGGTCCCAGAGGCGTAGGCGAACACCGGCAAGGTGGAATTGCTGCCGTTCACCGTCACGTTCCCGCTGTCGTTGATGACATAGAGCTGGCCGGCGCTGGTCTGGGGGACAGTGACATTGAGGGTCCCGCCGTGGGCGATGACGACGACATTCCCGCTCGCCACGCCGGGGTTGTACGAACAAGTGGCTCCGCCGGACTGCGAGAAGTCGTAGAACGTGCCGGTGCCATTTCCCGGACAGGTCGCACTCGGCGTGGTGCCCACGCCGAGTGCGGTACCGATCTCTGACTGGTTGTCACTGAAGACCGGCAGCGGGCGGGCCTGCGGCAGCGTGGTCGCGGCCTGCGTCGGGCCGGTTTTGGTCACGGTCGCGCCGGACGAGCTGTTGGTGGTCCCGTACCTGGCGTTGCCGTTGACGACGGTTGAGGGGGACAGCGAGAGACTGGCTGAGGCGGTGACGTCTCCCTGCACGGTCGCTCCGCTCAGGGTCACGCTCTGGGCGACCGTCGGACCACCGATCTGGACCCCGCTCAGGCTGACGGTACTCCATCCATGGATCGCCCCATCGAGATGGCCGGCAGGGGAGTCGGTGATGGTCATGGCGCCGTTGGCCGTGAGGTTGGGAACGGCGCCGCCGAGGCCGAAGACGGACAGTCCGGCGCCTGAGGTGGCGTTCAGGGTTCCGTCGGTGAACAGCGCATCGGGGAACACGTATCCGCCATTGGTGCCGCCCGACAACGGAGCGCCCATACTGCGGTTCATTCGAGCGACGAGCGTCACCGTGGCGACGGGTCGGGTGGCGTTGGGCACGTAGCCCACGGCCACGATGTCGGCGGTGCCGCCTGCCGTGCACGAGGCCGGGGCCAGGACCCGATAGGACTCGGTCGGTAGGTTCTGGTCCGGCAATGCGGTGTCGGTGACGTCGGCCGTGGACCGGCAGCTTCCGTCGGTCAGTTTCGCTATCTCGGCCTCGATTCCTGCCTCTGCGGCGTGGAGGGCGGCGCTCCGATTGCGGTCCAGGCCACTGCGCTGGGCGGTGTGGGCCGCCAGCCCGGCGGCGCCGGCGACCACGATGGTGACGACCATCAGGACCATCATCGCGGTGATCATGGCGATGCCGCGGTCGTCTCGCTTCGAGGTGGCCATCAGCACGGCGTCCCTACGGGAGCGACCGACGTGTCGGCGGCCGGGACAGCCCGACCGGTAACCGTCGTGGTGTACATCGTTGGCGCCGCGGCACCGCTGGAACTGGAACGGGTGTCGGTATTCACCCACAGCGTCACGACCAGGCTGCGGTACTGGCTGGCGGCCGGGACGGCGAACACTGGCTGCACCGGTGTCCGCGCGCTGTTGACAACGCCGGACATCAGGTTGGACCAGCCGACCGTTGCGGCCGGCCAGGCGCCGCCCGTCGCCTTCGTACGGCGCTGGAGCGCGCCGCCGGCGACCTGGTATTCGATGCAGGTGATGCTCCCACCGGAGCTGTAACTCTGTAGATGGAGGCCGCTCGGCAGGGCGGCGTCGGTGTAGATGACACTGGCGGAGACCACGTCGTGCTCGATCTGTCGCATGGCGAGTTGAGCCTGATCGGTCGTGTCCGAGCGCACCCGGACGTCGTCGAAGGTGGTGAGACCCCGGATCAGTTGGGGCATGACCATGGCCATGACCACGAGGATCAACGCCGAGGCCACCACGGTTTCTATGAGCGTGATTCCCTGCTCGCACCGGTCGTGGGCCGAGCGCCGAGTCGGGCCCATCACGTGTAGCTGGCGGACGCCGTGAGGCTGCCCAGATCGACGGTGATGTCCAGCAGTGCGAGTGACGCCACCTGAAGATGGAGGGTGACCTTGACCGCGGAGGTGACTGAGGCGCTTCCGGGGGCCGTGGCCGAGGCGGCCCCGATGGTGACGTTGCCGGTGACGGCGACGGTGCCGACCAGTGGGACGGACACGCTGATGGGGGTGATTCCGACGACCTGGACGGCATTCGTGAGGCTGAACGGCACATCGACACCGCTGATCTTGAGGTCGGCAACCGATGCCGTGGCCGTGGAGGTCGGACAAGTCCCGCCCGGTGCAGCGGCACATGCCGACACCGAAGAGGTGAATCCGTCGAGTTGCACGACCGGTGGCAGCAGCAGCAGGCCACTCAGGACCTTGACCTGCGACAAGGACTTGTTGGCGGTGGCGGTGTAGGTGCTCGTCGTTTCGGCGACCGTGGAGACATCGGGAGTGGCGTTGCCGGCGGGTGTGACCGAGACCAGGCCCAGGTTGAGCAGACCGGCGCCCAGATTCAGGTTGGCGGCGATGGGGCCACTCTGGGTGGCGGTGCCCCGGCCGTACCCGAGATGGTTGTTGGGCAGGTTGCCGGACGGGATGTTTGCGGTGCCGTCGGCCCGGCTGGCGGCGGTGGCGGCGCCGTTCGAATCGGCCGACACGACAGAGATGGTCCCACTGGTCAATCCGGATGTGCCGGCGAGGCTGAGATTGCCGGCATCTACCTGCGCGGTGTGTCGGTCAACCGCCGATCCGGCCGGGCTGGTCGCGGTGGCGATCGACGAACTGATCGTCGCCGGGGTGATTCCGGCGGCCGACAGCGAACTGGCCGCCGACCCACCGGACACCAGGTTGCCGGTCGGCCCCACGTTGGTGCCGCCGATTCCCCCACTGAATGAGGCGTTCGTCGAGGAGAAGTTCAGACCCAGGTTGACGGCGCTGCGGTTGAGTAGCGCGCCGGTGATGGACACCAGAGCGCCCTGGCCGGTGGCGGTCGAGGTGTAGGCGTGGGTACTCGGGGCGTTGTCGTTGAACGATGAGGTGTGCAGCTTGCTCTCTACCTGGACGTTGGCCGAAACCCCGCCCTGCTGGGGCTGGGTCCAATTCACCTGGACGGTGGCGACCCGGGTCTGCCCCGTGGAATCCGTGGGATCGACGGTGAGGTAGCTCTTGATCGTGTAGACGCTCGCACCCGGCGGTGGGGTCTGCGTCGTGACATGGGTCGGGAGGAAGGGCGTGGTCGGCGGCGACGCTCCGAACGTGGCCATGGGCACGGTGCGACCGTTGAATGTGCAGGTCCCAGCGGTGATGCAGCCGGATGGAAGAAGCTGAGCGTCCGTGACGGCATCAGTCATGCTCATGAACAGCTCATCGGCGGGGAGGGCGCGGATCTGCTCGAGCGTCTGGTTGGCCAGGGCGGTCGCCTCGGTGCGCTGACGGCTGAAACCGACCGAGCCAAAGGCGCTGTACATGGCGGCGGCCAGCACCACCAGGGCGATCGAGAGGACGAGCATGGCGATCATGATCTCGACGATTGTGAAGCCGCCCTCGGGCTCTCGTCTCGAGGGCCAGCGATGACGTGAACCACCCCGGTATAAGACCATTGGACACAAGATCGCCACCCAAAGGTCGGTTCTTGAGCGGAATCTTCGTGGTTGTCCGGCCCTCGACGGCTACCCTGTCGGCATGGTGACTCCGACGGCGGCGGGTCCCGCCGCGGGGACCACCCGTGACGCGATCCTTTCGGCCGCCTTGCGACGTTTCGCCGAGCGCGGTTACGACGGCACCTCGCTGAACGACATCGCAGAAGATGTCGGCATCCGTCGGCCCAGCCTGCTGTACCACTTCCCGTCCAAGGAAGCCCTGTACCGCGAGGTGTTCGAGGCTTCCCTCAAGGACTGGTTCCGACGCATCGAGCGGTCGGCTTCGTCACCCCGCGACGGGTGGGCGCAGGTCGACCGGGTCCTCGACGACAGCTTCGAGTTCTTCTCCGAGAATCCCGACTTCGTCCGGCTCTTCCGCCGGGAGGCGCTCGAAGGCGGCAGCCGCCTGGCCACCGAGCTGGCCACCCTGCTGCGGCCCGAGCTTGACCGGGCCGCCGGGTTCCTGACCCGGGAGATGGCCGCCGGCCGGTTCCGCTGGCACGAGCCCACCCAGCTGATGCTGACCGGATACGGCGCCCTGCTGACCTACTTCAGCGACGTCCCTTTCGTGGAGACGCTGCTGGCGCGCGACCCTCTGTCCCGTGACGCGCTCGACGAGCGGCTCGAGCACGTCCGGGTGTTCTTCCGCGCTGCCCTCGAGCCCATCGGCTGATCCGGCCGCGGACAACCGAGCTTCTCCTACTTACTACGCTGCCCGGCGGTGAGCCGCCGTCACCTCTGGCGCGCGGGGCTGGCGACCCTGTGCGTGGCTACCTTTCCGAGCACCGCTCGTTCCGCTGTCGCGGCTGCGGACGGGCCGCCGGCGGTCCTCCAGACGCCTGTGCTCTCGCTGCGCCGCCTGCCCGACCTGCTGTCCCGCACCGTCGGGGCGATCAAGCTGGCCGGCGCGCTCGACACCACGCTGGCGGACCCCAGGCTCGGCGGCGGGGTCGGCCAGTCGTGCCTGATCGTGAACGACGGCGGGCGGACCATCTACTCGCGGCGCCCGACGCAGATGCTCATCCCGGCATCCAACCTGAAGCTGCTGACCGCCATGGCGGCCGTCGACAAGCTCGGCGCGTCCGACCGGCTGAGCACGGCGGTGACCGCCGATCACGCCCCGTCGAACGGCACCATCACCGGCAACCTGTACCTGGTGGGGGGCGGAGACCCGCTGCTGCGCACACCCGACTACGTGGCCAACCTCCACTACCGGGAACAGATCTACGACGACCTCAACGTGCTGGCCGACCGCGTGCGGGCCGCCGGGATCACCCGGGTCACCGGTAGCGTCATCGGAGACGATTCCCGATACGACACCCAGCGCTACGTCCCGACCTGGCCGGCCCGCTACGCGGGCACCGGGGAGGTCGGCCCGCTTTCGGCGCTGTCGGTGAACGACGGGTTCTCGGCGTGGCGGCCCGCGGCCGTCCCGGCGGCCCAGCCGGCCGAGCAGGCGGCAGCCACGCTCGCCGGCCTGCTCCAGCAACGAGGCGTCGCCATCGCCGGGGCGCCCGCCCCCGGAACCGCACCGGCCGGGGGGAGCGTCGTCGCCCGGTTCGACTCGCCGCCCCTGCCCGACGTCCTGGCCGAGGTGCTGCGCCGCAGCGACAACAACGGCGCCGAGCTCATCACCAAGGAGCTGGGACGCCAGGCCAACCCTCAGACCCCGACGACCCTGGCCGGGGTGGCGGTCACCGTCGCCGACCTGAGAGCCGCCGGCCTGCCCGTCGACCAGCTCCACATGGTCGACGGATCCGGGCTCGACCGCAGCGACCGGGCCAGTTGCCAGCTCGTCCTCTCGGCCCTGCTGCGCAGCGGCGCCGACGGCACGCTGGGGAGAGGCCTGCCCGTCGCCGGGCAGTCGGGGACGCTGGAGAAGCGCATGCTGGGAACGGTCGCGGCCGGCCGGGTGCGGGCCAAGACCGGCAGTCTCGAGGGCGTGACGGCGCTGAGCGGCTTCGTGACCCCCACCGCGGTCGCAGCCGGCGCCCCCGCTGGATCTGCACCCGGGGTGGCATTTTCCCTCCTGGTCAACGGACTGCCCAACATGGCGACAGGTGACGCACTCAGCGACCGGGTGGCCATCCTGCTGGCGCAGTTCCCCCAGGCGCCTCCGGTCAGCCTGCTCGGACCGCTGCCCGCCGGCTGATGGCTGTGAGGCTGCCCATGTTCCCGCTCGGGATGGTGCTGTTGCCCCATGCCGTGCTGCCGTTGCACGTCTTCGAGCCCCGGTACCGGGTGCTGATGTTCGACTGCCTTCGGGGCGAGCGGGAGTTCGGGGTGGTGCTCATCGAGCGGGGCCACGAGACCGGCGGCGGCGACCAGCGCTTCGCCACGGGCACCGTGGCCCGCATTGTCGAAGCCGGTGAGCTGCCCGACGGCCGATGGGTGCTGTATGCCGTCGGCACCCGGCGGGTCCGGGTGGCGGAGTGGCTCCCCGACGACCCCTACCCGGTGGCCATGGTCGACGAGTTGGACGACGGACCGTGGTCAGGCGAGGCGGACGCCGCCCGGAGCCAGGCCGAGGCCGCGGTCGACCGGGTGGTGGCGCTGGCGGACGTGCTGGCGGTACGCCGGGGCGTGGAGATCGCCAGCACCGATTCCCCCGACGTCGTCGACCGGGCCGCCACGGCCGGCTGGGACCTGATCGCCGCCGCGCCGATCGGGCCGCTCGACCGCCAGGAACTTCTCGAGATCGACGATCCGGCCGGTAGGCTCCGGCGACTGACGGTGCTGGCCGAGGAGCAGGCCGTCATGCTTGCGTGCGAGCTCGAACAGGAATAATGCTGGCGGAACCCCGAGAGAGGTGGCGAGTGGCGCAGACGAGAGATCGAGACGCCGGCCTGCCGACTGAGGTGCGGGAGCTCTGGGAGCTGATCCTCACCTACGCCAAGCAGCAGACGCTCGACCCGCTGAAGGCGCTCGGTCGTTTCGTCGCCTATGGCGTAGCCGGGGCCATCCTGATCGGGCTCGGCTCCTTGCTGCTGGCGGTCGGCGTGCTGCGCGCCGTCCAGTTCGAAGCCGGCGACCATTTCGACGGCAGTCTGTCGTGGGTGCCCTACGTGGCGGCGGTGGCGTTCTGTGTGCTGGTAGCGGCAGGGATGGTCTGGCAGATATCCAAGACGCCCGCCGGCGAGGAGCGCTGATGGTTGGGAAGCCCGACAAGGCGGTGTCCAAGGAGGACATCGAGGCCAAGCTGAAGGAGATCGCCGGCGACATCGAGGACACCGTCGAGGGCGCCAAGCCCATCGCCCTGATGGCCGGGATCGGCGGCGTCATAGTGCTGCTCCTGCTCGCCTACTTTCTCGGGCAGCGCAAGGGCAGGAAGAAGAAAACAGTGGTAGAAATCCGCCGGGTATGACTGTGATCCGCCGAGTATGAGCGCCCTGATCTCATGGGCCCTGCGCACGGCCTGGCACCGCGGCGTCCGCGAGGGGAGCCGGCCGTGGCTGATCGCCGGCGGCGTGGCCCTGGCGGTGCGGATGCTGCGGCGGGCGGCGGCCAGGGAGGAGTCGGTGGTGTACCGCGAGGAGCTCCGCCCTGGAGAATCCCTGATCATCGCCCACGAGCCCGCGACCTGACCGTCCCGGTCCGCGACAATGGCGTCGTGAATGTCGTCCTCCGGAACCCGCGCCGCACCGTCGAGGTGACGGCTCCCGTCCGGGTCAACGTGATGCTCGAACGGCTCGGGATCAACCGTGAGTCGGTTCTGGTCATTGTCGGCGACACGCTCGTCACCGGCGACGCCTGGTTGGACGACACCGCCGAGGTCGAAATCCGTCCCGTGATCTCGGGCGGCGACCGGTGAGATGCCGGGTGTGCCGGGAGCCCGCCATCATCGACGTCCGCCGCCACAACGCGGCGTTCTGCCAACCGTGTTTCCTGAAGCACTGTCACGACCAGATCCGCCGGACCATCGAGGACTTCGACATGATCGGCGAGGGGGAGCGGGTCCTGGTCGCGGTGTCGGGCGGCAAGGACTCTCTGGCGCTCTGGGATGTGCTGCTGGACCTCGGCTACGCCGCAGACGGCCTGTACCTGGGCCTGGGGATCGGCGAGTACAGCGGGTCGTCGCGGGGCTATGCCGCGGGTTTTGCCGCGCGCGCGCCGCGCCACGCTGGTCGAGATCGACATACCGACTGAGTTCGGGTTCGACATCCCCGCCGGGGCCCGGGCGGCCAAGCGGGTTCCGTGCTCGGCGTGCGGGCTGTCCAAGCGCCATCTGTTCAACCAGGCCGCCATCGATGGCGGCTACGACGTGGTCGCGACCGGCCACAACCTCGATGACGAGGCGGCGGTGCTGTTCGGCAACGTGCTGCGCTGGAACACCGACTACCTCGGGCGCCAACTTCCGGTGCTGCCAGGCGGAGACGGCTTTGCCCGCAAGGTCAAACCGCTGGTGCGCCTGAGCGAACGGGAGACGGCGGCGTACTGCGTCTTGCGCGGTATCGACTACATCGTGGAAGAGTGCCCGATGGCCGCCGGCAACAAGCACCTCGGGTACAAGGACGTGCTCAACCAGATCGAGGTCCAGTCCCCGGGATCCAAGGCGGCGTTCTACTTCACGTTCCTGGAGCGGATCTCGCCGTTGTTCTCGTTGCAGAGCGAGGAGGAGCGGGAAGGTCTGCACCCCTGCCCCGGGTGCGGGTCGCCGACGACGGGTGAGCTGTGCGCCTTCTGCAAGCTGGTGGCGCGGACCGGGCCGCCGGCGTCGACAGAGCCGGCGTCGTGACCCGGCCCTTTGAGGCCGGCGACCGGATCATGCTGTTCGACAGCAAGGATCGGCGCTATCTGCAGACGCTCGCGCCGGGCGGGGAGTTCCATACCCATGCCGGTCCGGTCAGCCATGACGACCTGATCGGCCGGGACGAAGGGACCGAGGTGCGCTCGACGCGCGGTGGCCGGTACATCGCAGTGCGGCCCACGCTGGCCGAGGTCATCCTCAAGATGCCGCGCGGCGCCCAGGTCATCTATCCCAAGGACCTCGGTCCCATCCTGATGCTGGCCGACGTGTTCCCCGGCGCCCGCATCCTCGAGGCCGGCGTCGGCAGCGGGGCGCTGTCCATGACCCTGTTGCGGGCCGGGGCCGACGTGGTGGGCTACGAGATGCGGGACGACTTCGCCAACCGGGCCCGGGCCAACGTGGTCGGCTTTCTCGGCGAGGGGATGCTCGACCGTTACCGGGTCGAGCTGCGCGACGTCTACGACGGGATCGACGAGCAGGGCCTCGACCGGATTATCCTCGACCTGCCCGAACCGTGGCGGGTGGTCAAGCACGCCGAGACGGGCTTGGCCCCCGGGGGGATCATCGTCTCCTATCTGCCCACCATCGGCCAGGTGGCTCAGCTGCGCGAGGCGCTCCACCACAGCGGCTTCGGCATGGAGGAGACGCTCGAGGTGCTGCACCGGACCTGGCACGTCGACGGTCAGTCGGTCCGGCCCGATCACCGGATGGTGGCCCACACCGGCTTCCTCACGTCGGCCCGTCTGCTGACCGCCCCGGCAGCCGGCCGCCGGGGGAGGTCGCCGGTCGAGGCCGACCCCGTCGAGGGCGTCGATGAGGGTGGGGCGGTCGATACCGGCCGCCAAGCGGCGGAGACATGAACGGCCTCGACGTACTGATCGTGGTCCTGGTCATCGCCGCCGCGGTCGGCGGGTACCGGCTGGGTTTCCTTGCCCGGGCGGTGTCGTGGATCGGGATGGCGGTGGGACTGTATGTTGCGGCCCGCTTCCTACCCAAGATCATGAACTGGCTGAACCTGGCCGTCCCGGCCAGCCGGCTGCTGATCGCGGCCGTCGTGCTGATCGGTGGCGCGTTCATCGGTCAGGGCATCGGCCTGCTGGCCGGCGCCCGGTTGCACCGGGCCCTTCCGCTCGGCCCGATCCGAGACATCGACCGTGGTGTGGGCGCGGGCGTCGGCGCCCTCGGCGTGCTGGTCGCCCTCTGGCTCCTGCTTCCGTCCATCTCGGTCGTCCAGGGCTGGCCGGCCCGGGCGGCGCGCTCGTCGGCGATCGGGGCGTGGGTGAACACCCACTTCCCCCGGCCGCCGGACCCACTCCAGACACTGCGCAACGTGGTGGGCACCGAGGCCTTTCCCCAGGTGTTCGGCTCCCTGCACACGGGGGAGGCCGTCGGGCCGCCCCCGGCTGCGGTGCCGTTGCCGGCCACCGTGGAGGCCCGGGTCGGCGCGTCGACCGTCAAAGTGGAAGGCGAGGCGTGCGCCCGCATTCAGGACGGGAGCGGATTCGTCGCCGGGCCAGATCTCATCGTTACCAACGCCCACGTGATCGCAGGCGAGGGAAGGGGCAAGACCAAGGTCAAGTTCGCCTCGGGTGCCCAGTCGGTCGCGACCGTCGTGGTCTTCGATCCGGAACGAGACCTGGCGGTGCTCCGGGTGACCGGGACCGCCCCCCCGCCGCTGACGCGGGCCAAGGGCACGGTAGGTGAGACCGGGGCGGTGTTCGGTCATCCGGGTGGTGTCGACCGGCTGGTCGTCGTCCCGGCCCTGATCGCCCAGAACGTCACCGCCGTCGGCAAGGACCTCTACAACAGCCGGCAGACCAGCCGCGATGTGTACATCCTGGCGGCCCACCTGCAGCCAGGTGACTCCGGTGGCCCGCTCGCCGACACGGCCGGCAACGTGATCGGTGTGGCGTTCGCTATCGCCCCCGACCGGCCGACCACCGCCTACGCTCTGGCCTCCACGGAGGTGACCGCGGTCCTGAACCAGCCGTTGACCACAGTGGTCAGCACCGGCCCCTGCCTCAGCGACTGATCTTCGTTCCGTGGTGAGAACGATCCGGTGGGTCCTGGCGGTGGTGGCCATCGTGGTGGTGGCGAGCGCCGGCGTGCTGGCCGGCGAGGTGCGGCTGGCCCAAAGGGGCCGCCGCCTGCCCGATCCGGTCCCGAGGGCGAACGACACCCCGGCCGGCGGTCAGGGTGGGGGCCCGGCGGCGGACCCGGTGGTGGTGTGGTTGGGTGACTCGACGGCCGTCGGTGTCGGCGCCTCGGGGCCGGAGACCACGCTGCCCCGGCAGCTGGCGGCCCGACTTGGCCGGCCGATCCGCCTGACGGTCCTCGCCCGGTCGGGCGCCCGGGTGGCCGAGGTCCTGCACCGGCAGCTCCCCCTGGTGGCTCAGTTGCACCCGACCGAGGTGATCATCACCGTCGGGGCCAACGACACGACTCACTTCACCTGGCGTTCACACTTCCGCCGGGACTACGACCGGCTGCTCGCCGGGTTGCCCACTTCGGCCCGCGTGGTGGTCCTGGGCGTGCCCGATATGGGGGCGCCGCGGCGGCTACCGCAGCCGTTGCGGGCCATCGCCGGGTGGCGGGGACGGGCCCTCGACAGCGACATCCGCCACCTGGCCCGGCGGCACGGGGCGACCTATGTGGACATCAGCGGTCGCACCGGCCCGTCGTTCCGGCGTGACCCGGGTCGGTACTTCTCGGCCGACCGGTTCCACCCGAGCGACGCCGGCTACCGGCTGTGGTCAGAAGCGGTGGCGGCGGCGGTCAACGACCACACAACGCGGTAGACCAGGATCCCAACGTGGGTGCGCCGGCAATCTTGGACGCGTTATAGGGAATAGCAACGATAACGCGTCAGAGATACGGGAACCATGTGGCTCCAGCCACGTAGAACGGTCAACTGACCGCCCAGAGCGCTACTCGACCTCGATGAAGATGCACTCTCCTGGGCATTCCTCGGCCGACTCGATCACGGCATCATCCATCCCGGACGGCACGTTGGCCAGGCCGTCGGGCCCGCCGGGATCGGCGAACACCTTGGCACCTTCTTTGACATATGCCAGTCCGTCATCGAGCAGGGTGAACACAGCGGGTGCGATCTCCTCACACAGCCCGTCACCGGTGCAGAGATCCTGATCGATCCAAACCTTCATCAGGTTGCCTTCGCCTCTCCAGTCACGGCCTCTGCCAAATCAGAGGGGATTCCCATTGAGGGAACGTACCGAGCATACCCCGCGACTGTCAATTATCACGGCCATCACCGGGGAAACATCCCACCCGTCCTCCGCTTGGGTCGTGCCAGGGGGTATGGTCGCCAGCGACAGTCGCCGCTTCAGGAGAGGAGGTGGTCCGGTTGGCCGACTCCGAAGACAACGCCTCGCGCCTCGCTGCCGAGCGAGAGACCGCCGAGCTGCACGAGCAGGTGCAGGCCCTCGAGGACGAGGTCGCCACGCTGCGCAAGCGGCTGCAGGATGGGCCGAAGCGTGTCCGCACCCTCGAGGAGAAGCTGCTCGAGACCAAAGGCCAGCTGCAGCAGGCGATCAGCCAGAACGAGAAGCTGACCTACACCCTCCGCGAGGCCCGCGAGCACATCGCCGCCCTCCGTGAAGAGGTCGACAAGCTGACCCAGCCGCCGTCGGCGTACGGCACCTTCCTGGCAACCAACGATGACGGCAGCATCGACGTGTTCGCGGGCGGTCGGAAGATGCGCGTCGCCCTGCACCCGGAACTGGCCGATGCCGACCTGAAGCGCGGCCAGGAGGTGGTCCTCAACGAGTCGCTCAACGTGGTGCTGGCCCGGGGGAGCGAGACCTCAGGCGAGGTCGTCGTGTTGAAGGAGGTGCTCGAAGGCGGCGTCAGGGCCATCATCACCGGCCGGGCCGACGAGGAGCGCGTCGTCGAGATCGCCGAAACCTTGCGGGCCGAGAAGCTGCGGGCCGGCGACAGCATCCTGATGGACGCCCGGACCGGGCTGCTGCTCGAGAAGCTGCCCCGGCCCGAAGTCGAGGAGTTGGTGCTCGAAGAGGTGCCCGACATCTCCTACGAGGACGTCGGGGGCCTCGACAGTCAGATCGAGGCGATCATGGACGCCGTCGAGCTGCCGTTCCTGCACCGGGAGCTGTTCCTGGAGCACAAGCTGCCGGCGCCCAAGGGCATTCTGCTCTACGGGCCCCCCGGCTGCGGGAAGACCCTCATCGCCAAGGCGGTCGCCAACTCGCTGGCCAAGAAGGTGGCCCAGGTCACCGGTGACGCCAGCGCCCGCTCGTACTTCCTCAACATCAAGGGCCCGGAACTGCTCAACAAGTACGTCGGCGAAACCGAACGTCAGATCCGCCTCGTCTTCCAGCGGGCTCGGGAGAAGAGTGAGGAGGGCTTCCCGGTCATCGTGTTCTTCGACGAGATGGACTCGCTGTTCCGTACCCGAGGTACCGGGATCTCCTCGGATATGGAGTCCACGATCGTCCCGCAGCTACTGGCCGAGATCGACGGCGTCGAGACCCTGAAGAACGTGATCGTCATCGGTGCCTCCAACCGGGAGGACCTGATCGACCCGGCCATCCTGCGGCCGGGACGGCTGGACGTGAAGATAAAGATCGAACGGCCGGACGAGGGGGCGGCGGCGCAGATCTTCGCCCGCTACCTGACCGCTGATCTGCCGCTCGACGAGGGCGAGGTCACGAGCATGGGCGGGGGCGACCGGGAGAAGTGCGTCCGGCTCATGATCGAGACCACGGTGGCCGAGATGTACCGGACCGACGAGGACAACCGCTTCCTCGAGGTGACATACCAGAACGGCGACAAGGAGACCATGTACTTCAAGGACTTCTCCTCGGGGGCCATGATCGAGAACATCGTCCGGCGGGCCAAGAAGCTGGCGATCAAACGGGTCATCGCCGGTGCCGGGCGGGGTATAAGGACCGAGGACATGCTGGCCTCGATCAAGCAGGAGTACAAGGAGCACGAGGACCTGCCCAACACCACCAACCCCGACGACTGGGCCAAGATCTCGGGCAAGAAGGGTGAGCGCATCGTGTACGTGCGTACGCTGGTGTCTCAGGGTAAGGAAACGACCGGTGGTCGAGCGATCGAACGAGTGGCCACTGGCCAGTACCTGTGACCAGGTGCCCAGGGCGGGCACCGTGACGGTGACCGCTTTGTTCCCGGCCCTATGTCGTCGCCAGGGATAAGGTCGGTCCTGTGGCCATCGTCAAGGTGCTCGGGCTGGAAACCGAGTACGGCATCATCATCAGGGGGGCGGTCGATCCGAACCCGATCGCCGCGTCCTCGGCGCTGATCAACGCCTATGTGACCGAGCTGGCCCGCCGGGTGGCGTGGGACTTCGAGGACGAGTCGCCCGGGAAGGATGCCCGGGGCTTCGCCCGTGAGGGCGCCATGCCGCCGGAGATCGAGACCCACCTGGTCAACGCGGTGCTGACCAACGGCGCCCGTTACTACGTCGATCACGCCCACCCGGAGTACTCGTCGCCCGAATGTGCCAACGCCCTCGACGCAGTGATGTACGACAAAGCAGGGGAGCGGATCCTGGCCCGGTCCATCGTGGCCGCCGGACGCATCCTGCCACCCGGCCAGCAGATCATGGTGCTGAAGAACAACTCCGATGGCAAGGGCAACTCCTACGGCACCCATGAGAACTACCTCATGGACCGGGCGGTCCCGTTCGGTCGGATCGTCCAGCACGTCATCCCGCATTTCGTGTCCCGGCAGGTGTACACCGGCGCCGGGAAGGTCGGCACCGAGGCGTCGTCCACGCTCGGGATGGATGTCACCTTCCAGCTGACACAACGGGCCGACTTCTTCGAGGAGGAGGTCGGGCTCGAGACCACCCTCAAGCGGCCGATCGTCAACACCCGGGACGAGCCGCACTGCGATGCCCAGAAGTACCGCCGCCTGCACGTCATCGTGGGCGACGCCAACCTCTCGGAGATCGCCACGTTCCTCAAGGTGGGCGCCACCGCCCTCGTACTGGCCATGATCGAGGACGACTGGTTCGCCCGCAACGACCACGACTTCGGCCTGGCCAATCCGGTCCAGGCCATGCGGCGGGTCTCCTACGATCTGACGCTCAACCGGCCCATGGAGCTGGCGGACGGTCGGACCATGACCGCCCTCGACATGCAGTGGGAGCATCTCGACCTGGCCCGGAAGTACGCCGAGGACCGGGGCCTGGCGGCGGTCGGCGGTGATGAGATCGGGCGCGACATCCTGCGCCACTGGGAGGAGGTCCTCACCGGCCTGGAGACCGATCCGATGTCGCTGGCCACGACTCTCGACTGGGTGGCCAAATACCGGGTCATCAACGGGTACCGGGAGCGACACGGATTGGCGTGGCGTGACCCGAAGCTGGCCGCCATGGACCTCCAGTACCACGATGTCCGGCCGGAAAAGTCGCTGTACGAGAGGGTCGGGATGATCCGGCTGCTCGATGAGGACTCGGTGATCGAGGCCATGTCGGAGCCGCCGAAGACCACCCGAGCGTACTTCCGGGGCAAATGCCTCGAGCGATGGGGGTCGCAAGTCGCGGCCGCCAACTGGGACTCGCTGGTGTTCGATCTGGGTACCGACCCGCTGCGCCGGGTGCCCATGATGGAACCCCTCAGAGGAACTGCTGCGCATGTCGATGCCCTTCTCGAGGGCTGCTCGAGCCCTGCCGAGCTGCTAGAGCGGCTGGGAACGTAAACGGAGTGTGAGGTCAAATGGCTGAACGGGAACAGGTCAAGAAGCAATCACCAAGCCGGACGGAGACCGAGACGGAGGAAGCCGCTCCGGCATCAACGGAAAAGGGCGAGAAGTTGAAGGCCGAGCTGGACGATCTCCTCGACGAGATCGACGAAGTGCTGGAAGACAACGCCGAGGAGTTCGTCCGGGCGTATGTGCAGAAAGGAGGTCAGTGACCCTGCCGCTGTTCCGTCCCGAGGACGACCCCGGCCCCAGCTTCGTGAATCTGCTCCGCAAAGTCGGGCAGGATCCGTTCCGGCCCGCGGGGGGAGTTGAACGGCGCGGCAGCCGCCGTTCGAGATCACGCACGGCACGACGATCGCCGCCATCCGGTATGCCGACGGCGTGGTGATGGCGGGCGACCGCCGGGCCACCGCCGGGCCGTCGATCGCCCACCGGGCCATGGAGAAGGTACAGCCGGCCGACCGTCACAGCGGAGTGGCTTTCGCCGGCTCCGCCGGTTTCGGCATGGAGATGGTCCAACTGTTCCAGTTGCAGCTCGAGCATTACGAGAAGGTCGAAGGCCAGGCGGTCAGCCTGGAGGGAAAGGCCAACCAGCTGGGGCAGATGGTCAAGGCCCACCTGGGGCTCGCCATGCAGGGGTTCGTGGTCGTTCCGCTGTTCGCCGGCTACGACGTACGGCGACGCCGGGGCCGCATCTACACCTACGACCCGACGGGCGGTAGGTACGAGGAGACCGACTTCCATGCCGACGGGTCCGGGGGCCGCGATGCCCGGACCACCATCAAGCTGGGCTGGACCGAGGGGATGGACCGGTCCGCCGCGGTGGAGCTGGCGGTACAGGCGCTGTACGAGGCGGCTGACGAGGACTCGGCGACCGGTGGCCCCGACGCGGTGCGGGGCATCTACCCCACCGTCGCCACCATCACCGCCGCCGGCTTCGAGCGGGTCCCCGAGACCGAGGTCGCCGAGCGGTTCGCGGCGGTGATCGCCCACAAGTCATCGCAGGGGCTCCTTCGATGAGCATGCCGTTCTATGTAGCGCCCGAGCAGTTCATGAAGGACAAGGCGGACTTCGCCCGCAAGAATATCGCCCGGGGCCGCCCACTGGTCGCCACCGTCTACACCGACGGGATCCTCATCTGCGCTGAGAACACCTCCAAGACGCTGCACAAGGTGAGCGAGATCTACGACCGGATCGCCTTTGCCGGTGTCGGCCGGTACAACGAGTTCGACTCACTCCGCCGGGCCGGAGTGCAGCACGCCGACATCAAGGGGTACCAGTTCAGCCGGGAGGACGTCGACGCCCGGGCGCTCGCCAACCTGTACGCCCAGCACATCGGCAACGTCTTCACCCACGAGATGAAGCCGCTCGAAGTCGAGATTCTGGTCGCTGAGGTGGGGACGGAGACCGGGGGGGACCAGTTGTTCCACATCCTGTACGACGGCTCGGTCGTCGACGAGGACCGGTTCTCGGCTCTCGGTGGTGAGGCCGAGGCGGTGACCGGGCGCATGGCGGAGGCCTTCCAAGTGGGTTGGTCCCTGGATGAGGCGTTGAAGGCGGCGTCGGCGGCACTGAGCGGGCCGGAGGAGACGCTGGCCGTCCCCGACCTCGAGGTGGCCATCCTGACCCGGGCCAACGGGCGGCGGGCGTTCCACCGTATCGACGACGAGCGGACGGCCGAGCTGCTGGGCCTGCCGGCCGTCCCGGCTGCACGCGGATGCGCTGGCGGCCAAGCCCGGCGCCGGCGAGGAGCTGGCGGTCGACAACGTGGTCACCAAGGACAAGAAGGGCTGACCACTTCGCCAAGGGTGGGACGCCTCGTCACGGCTGGTCAAGCTCCCAAAGGAGTGCCGCCCGGTCGCCGTCGAGCAGCGGCGCCGGCCGGCGGGTCGTCGGATCGGCGACACCGCTCAGCTTGATCGGGTTGCCGGCCACGACCAGGCCGTCGGGCAGGGTGACCAGCATGTTGCGGGCCGCGACATGCGGATCGGCGACCACGGCCGCGATGTCGTTGATCGGGGCGCAGGGCACGTCGGCCGCCTGCAGGACGGTGAGCCATTCGCCGGCGGCCTGCTGAACCAGGATGGCCTCCAACTCGACCGTCAGCGCCACCTGGTTGCCGGTCCGGAGGTCGTTCGACGCGAAACGGGGGTCGACGGCCATGGCGGGAGAACCCAGGGCGGCACAGAGAGAGCGGAAGAGGGCGTCGTTGCCGGCCGCCATGACCAGGCGGGTTCCTCCGCCCGCCCGGAAGACGCCGAACGGCGCAATCGACGGATGCCGGTCGCCGAGGGGCGTCGGGATCTCGCCGGTGGCCGTGTAGCGGGCCAGGGCGTTCTCCAGGATGGCTACCTGACAGTCGAGCATGGCCACGTCGACGTGGCGGGCGACTCCGGTCCGGGCCCGCTCGTACAGGGCGCTGACTACGCCGACGGCAGAGAACAGGGCGGCAGCCAGGTCGCCGATCGAGGTACCGACCCGGGTGGGTTCGCCCCCCGGTGGACCCGTGATGCTCATGATGCCGCCCATCGCCTGGGCCACCATGTCATACGCCGGTCGACCGGCGTACGGCCCGGTCTGGCCGAATCCGGACACCGATACGAGGATCAGGCCAGGCCACGAATGGTGAATTTTTTCCCACCCGTATCCCAGACGATGGAGGACACCGGGCCGGAAGTTCTCGACCAGCACATCGGCACCCCCCAGCAGCCGCTCGAAGTGCGACCGGTCGGCGGCGGCCGACAGGTCGAGGGCGATGGATTCCTTGCCCCGGTTGACCGAGGCGAAGTACGCCGAGCGTCCGGCGACGAACGGGCCGATGTGGCGGGCGTCGTCGCCTCCCGGCGGCTGCTCGACCTTGATGACCCGGGCCCCCAGGTCGGCCAGGACCATGGTGCAATAGGGCCCGGCCAGCACCCGGGAGAGATCGACGACCGTGACGCCTGACAGAGGACCGTCAGGCAATGACCCGGGCCATGACTCCGGACCCGAGCATGATCACGATGCCGGCCGCCGCCAACAGCTGGGTGCGGCTCAGGCCGAGGAGGACGGGCCGCTTGGTCCTCGCCCACGGTTCGCCCTCGTCGGGCAGGTCGAAAGCCGCCTCCACCTCGTCGGCCAGCAACAATTCTTTTGCCGAGTCGGCGTCGTCCTCGGTGACCCACACCGAGACGTCGCCGATGGGGTACGGCCCGTCCACGCTGCCCTGCAACTGTGTCACGATGCCGTCGGCGCCCAGGCGGGCCGCGATCACCCGGGCGTGAAAGGTTGTGTGCACTGTCCGAAGGTGCACCAGATTGGCCCGGGACATCATCAGCCACGGTAGCGTGCGCAAGTAGTGGATCGTCGCATCTTCGGCTTGGAGAACGAGTACGGGGTGACTTGTACCCTCCGCGGCCAGCGGCGGCTCAGTCCCGACGAGGTGGCCCGGTACCTGTTCCGGCGGGTGGTCAGCTGGGGCCGGTCGTCGAACGTGTTCCTGGAGAACGGCGCCCGCCTGTATCTCGACGTCGGAAGCCATCCGGAGTACGCCACACCGGAATGCGATTCCATCTACGACCTGGTCGTACACGACAAGGCGGGCGAGCGCATCCTGGAGCACCTGGTGACCTCGGCTGAGGCCCGGCTGCGAGAGGAGGGGATCCGGGGCGTCATCTTCCTGTTCAAGAACAACACCGACTCAGCCGGCAACTCCTACGGCTGCCACGAGAACTACCTGACCAGCCGCCGCGACGACTTCGGGCACTACGCCGAGGTGCTGATCCCGTTCTTCGTGTCCCGCCAGATCTACGCCGGGGCCGGCAAGGTGCTGCAGACGGCCAGGGGCGCCATGTACTGCATCAGCCAGCGGGCCGAGCACATCTGGGAGGGCGTGTCGTCGGCCACCACCCGGAGCCGGCCCATCATCAACACCCGTGACGAGCCCCACGCCGACGCCGAGAAGTACCGCCGGCTGCACGTGATCGTCGGCGACTCCAACATGAGCGAGTACGCCACCTTCCTGAAGGTGGGCGCCACCTCGATCCTGCTGCGGATGCTGGAGGATCCCGGTGTGGTGCTGCGCGACATGACGCTGGAGAACCCGATCCGGGCCATCCGGGAGATCAGCCACGACACCACCTGCAAGCGCCGGGTCCGGCTGGCCAACGGGCGGGAGGCCAGCGCCCTCGACATCCAGTCCGAGTACCTGACCCGGGCCCGTCGCTACCAGGACAAGAAGGGCCTGTCCCCGCTCGAGGACCAGGCGCTCGACATGTGGGAGCACTGCCTGACGCAGATCGACAAGGATCCCTGGGGACTCGACCGCGAGTGCGACTGGGTGATCAAGCACAGCCTGATCGACCGATTCCGGGAGCGGAACGATCTGCCGCTGACCCACCCCAAGGTGGCGTTGATCGACCTGCAGTACCACGACGTCAGCCGCGAGCGTGGCCTGTTCTACCGCATGCAGGCCAAGGGGCTGGTCGACCGGGTCTGCACTGACGAGGCCATCGAGACCGCCATCGACGAGCCGCCCCAGACCACCAGGGCCCGGCTGCGGGGCGAGTTCATCCGGCGGGCCAAGGAGCGCCGGCGGGACTTCACGGTGGACTGGGTCCACCTCAAGCTGAACGATCAGGCGCAGAGGACGGTGCTGTGCAAGGACCCGTTCAAGGCCCACGACGAGCGCGTCGAGAAGCTGATCGCCTCGCTGTAACCGGATGGACCGGCTGGAGCGTCTCGTCAACCTGGTTGCCGCGCTGCTCGAGGCGGAAAGGCCGCTGAGCCGCGACGACCTCCGGTTCCGGGTCGGCGGCTACGCCGACGATACCGACGCCTTCCGGCGGAACTTCGAGCGCGACAAGGACCTGCTGCGCCAGATGGGGATGCCTCTGGTGCTGGAACCGCTCGATCCGGGCCAGCCCGAGGGCCCGGCCGGGTACCGGATCCCTCGCGACCGTTACCAGCTTCCCGACCCGGGGCTGGCCGACGACGAATTGGCCGCCCTGCACCTGGCCGCCTCGGCGGTCGACGTCGAGGGGGCGTGGGGTCGCAGCGCCGCCACCACCGCTCTCTGGAAGCTGGCGGCGGCCACGAGCGGGGGGGCCGGCGGCGGCGCCGGCGAGCGCCCGGCTGTGGGTGGGGGGACGGGTGGGGGTGCCGGCGAGATCCCGGCCCTTGAGCTGCCGGCCGGCGAGCGGGTGGCGGTGCTCTTCGGTGCGGTCGTCGACCGCCAGCGGGTGCGCTTCCGGTACCGCGGAGAGGTACGCCAGGTCGACCCGTGGCGGCTGTCCTTCCGCAACGGCCAGTGGTATTTGGCCGGGCTCGACCACAGCCGCGGTGAGAGCCGGACGTTCCGGCTCGACCGCATCGAGACCATGCCCGATCTCGCTGGTGAGATCGGGGCCTTCGAACGGCCGCCCTCGTCGTCGACGGCTCCCCCGCCCCCATGGCAGCTGGGCGAGGACGAGGAGATCACCGCTTCCCTGTTGGTTGACGCCACCCAAGCCGACTGGGCGGCCGGGGCGGTCGGCCCGGCCGCGGCGGCCGAGCGCCGGCCGGACGGCGGCGTGGTGCTGACCGTCCCGGTCACCAACGTCGGGGCGTTCCGCAGCTTCGTGCTCGGGTTCTTGGACCACGCCCAGATCCTCGGGCCACCCGGGCTGGTCGAAGACCTGGTGACCTGGCTGGAGCGGATGGTCGGGTGAGCGGGGGTCGGCCGGCAGCCCAGGACCGGCTGGGCCGGTTGCTCGCCATCGTCCCCTGGGTGGCCGCCCGGGACGGCCCCGCCATCGAAGAGGTATGCCGCCGGTTCGCCGTCACCGAGCAGCAGCTGCTCGAGGATCTGGATCTGTTGTTCCTGTGCGGTGTCTACCCGTTCACACCAGACGTGCTGATCGAGGTCGACATCGCCGACGGCCGGGTCTGGATCCGCTTCGCCGAGTACTTCCACCGGCCGCTGCGGCTCACGCCGCCCGAGGGGCTGGCGCTGATCAGTGCCGGCGCCGCCCTGGCGGGTGTCCCTGGCGCCGACCGCGACGGCGCCCTGGCCCGGGCCCTGGAGAAGCTGGCGCTGGTGCTGGGTGTGGCCAGCGATGATGCCGTCGCTGTCGAGTTGGGCGCCGCGACCCCCGAGGTGCTGGCCGTGGTGCAGCAGGCCGCCGCCGCACACCAACGGGTCGAGCTCGACTACTACTCGTTCGGCCGGGACGACCGCAGTACCCGGGTGGTTGAGCCGTGGCGGGTCTTCAATGCCCGAGGTCAGTGGTATCTGAGCGGTTTCTGCCGGCAGGCCGGCGGCGAACGGCTGTTCCGGGTCGACCGAATCGGCCGGGCCGGCATCCTGCCCGAGCACTTCGAACCGCCCGCCCCCCTACCCGAGAGGAAGACCTTCCATGCCGGGCCGGCGGACGAGCGCATCGTGCTGGACCTGGCCCCGGCCGCCCGCTGGATCGCCGAGCAGTACCCCAACGAAGGGGTGGTCGAGCAGCCCGGCGGCATCCTGCGGGTGACATTGCGGGTGAGCGAGCGGGCCTGGCTGGAGCGTCTCCTCCTGCGGGCCGGCCCGGAGGCCGTGGTGGTCGAGGGCCCGGCCATGGTCGGCGTGGTGGCGGCCGCCCGGATCCTGGCCCGCTACCAGGGAGCTGTGTCGAGCTAGGTCCGGCGGTTCAGTAACGTGAGACGCCGCGTGCCCGAACCCGTCGCCAGTTATCCGCCTGTGGGCCCCACGGCCCGACCGCCGCTGGCGGCTTCCGACGCACCTCTACCGGCCGAGGCGGCTGGGCCGCCGTTGAGCGGGGCGGCTGGGCCGCCGGTGAGCGGGGCGGCTGGCCCGCCGGTCGCCCCTTCCCCTGCACCCACCGCCGGCTCCGGAGGTCCGTCCAGGCCGCCCCGGCCACCCGAGGAACCTGCGATGCCCGCGGCCGCCGGCGGTGGACCGGTTCCCCCCTTCCTGGAGTCACCGGCACCGACCACGTCGCCGCCGGCCCCCGCGACCGAGCGTTCGGGAATGCGCAATGCCGTGGAGTGGACGCTCATCATCGGCGCCGCCCTGCTGGTCGCGATCATCGTCAAGACCTTCGCCTTCCAGGCCTTCTACATCCCCTCAGGGTCGATGGAGCCGACCCTCAAGCCGGGTGACCGGGTGCTGGTCAACAAGCTCAGCTACCAGCTGCACAGCATCCACCGCGGCGACATCGTGGTCTTCAAGCGGCCGCCCAGCGAGGCCGGGGATCCCACCATCAAGGATCTGATCAAGCGGGTCGTCGGCCTGCCCGGCGAGACGATCGAGGCCCGTGATGGCCTGGTGTACATCAACGGCCGGCTCCTCGACGAGTCCTATCTGCCCCGCGGCACCCTGACCACCAGCCTCCCGCTACGGACGGTGCCGGCCGACCAGTACTTCGTCATGGGCGACAACCGCAACAATTCCAAGGACAGCCGGTTCATCGGGGCGATCGCCGGTCACCTGATCGTCGGGCGGGCGTTCGTCCGGGTCTGGCCGCTTTCAGGCCTCGGACTGCTCTGACGGCCCGCCCGGTTCCGGGGCGGACGTCCGCCCCGCGGTCAGCGCGCTGACCATCCGGTCGACGTAGTCGCTGTACACCGCGTCGCACCCCATCTGCACGAGCGACTTCAGCACCCGCTCGAACTGGGCGTCCCACGCGAACGCCAGACGTTCGAAGCGGTGGAAGAGCGTGGTCAGACCCGGGGTCCAGTCGGTGGCGTGCATGTTGATGGCGTCGATCCCGCGGTCGGCCAGGATGGCCGCCCGGCGCTCCGGACCCTCGTGGAGCCGGCGCAGGCGGGTGGAGTCGACCAGCTTGGCGTCGGGCAAGAACTCTCGCCAGGACGCCAGCCGCTGCCAGTCGGGATGGCACAGCCACAGCCGGGTGACGGCGTCGGCGTCGCCCGGCCGCCCGGCGCGGCCACTGCCGGCTGCGGTCGCAGGGCCGCTGCCGCCAGTGCCGCTTTCCGCGCTCGCGTCCCGTCCGGCGGCTCTGGCCGCCGTCGCCACCACGGGCCCGGCCGCCTCGGGGTCCTTGACGTCGAGCGACAACTCGAAGCCGGTGCCGCACGCCTGGTAGAGGTCCTCCAGGGTCGGGATGTGGTCGGGCAGATCGGCCCGCACCATCGAGTGGATGGGGCGGCGGCGCAGCCCGGAGCGCACCACCCCGTCGTGGTCGAGGACCGGGACGCCGTCGGCGGTGAGCCACACGTCGCTCTCCAAGCCGGTGGCACCGAGCCGGAGCGCCAGCCGGAAGGCGTCGAGGGTGTTTTCCTGGGCATGGGCCCGGGCGCCGCGGTGGGCGAAACCGATCGGCGGTTGCCGCGGAGAGTCCATTGCCCCATCCTGGCGCGGTCGTCGGCAGGACCGCACCGTGCCGTCGGGCCTACGCTTGCAGCCATGATCTCGCCGCTGTGGTGGCTGCCCGTCACGATCGGGGCGATCGGCCTGGTGCCGCTCCACCGGGGGATCCGCCGGCTGGAATCCGAGCTGGCCGGGCTGCGAGCCGCTATCGCCCGGTTGCAGGTGGATCGGCCGGCGCTGGACGAGGTGACGGCCGAGATCCGGGCCACCCGGCACGCCGTGGAGTATTTGGCCCGCCAGTAGACTCGGGAGACGTGATCGAATTTTCCGAGCGCGGACAAGCTCATCATCCTCGCCATCATTGCCCTGATCGTGCTGGGCCCGACCCGCCTCCCCGGCGCCGCCCGCACCGCGGGACGCTGGGTCGGCGAGCTGCGCAAGCTCTCGTCCCGTTTCCAGCAGGAGCTCCACGGCGCGCTCGGTGATCACAAGGACGAGCTGGCCACCGCCGTCGGCACCTTCCGTGACGAGGTCGGGAGCCTCCGCAACGAGCTGCACGGATTGGTGCTCGGTTCCGGCACGCCCGCCACCCCGCCATCGCCCGACCCGTCGGCCACGACGAACCTGGGTGTGCCCGCCGCCTCCCCATCCGATCCCTGGGCCTACTCCGTACCCTCAGCAGCAACAGGGCTGCCGGCGCTGCCGCCGGTGCCTGACGACCCGTCGCTCAACTAGCCGCGGCTGCCCGCTCGAAGGGACGCTCCGATCGCCATCCGCATCCGCCGCGCCAAGCGGGCCAAGAACGAGAATCCCGACGGCTCCAAACCCGAGAATGCCGAGGACGACGATCTGGCCCGGATGACCCTGATGGAGCACCTCACAGAGCTCCGCCGGCGGTTGGTGATCTGTGTCATCGCGGTCGCGGTCGGTACGCTGCTCGGCTTCTTCCTCTACAGCACGGTCATCCACTTCATCAGCAACCCCTACCGGGCCTTCGCCCACAAGCATCCCAACAAGGTCATCGGCGGGGGCCAGCTGGTCGTGAACGGACCGCTCGAAGGATTCAGCGTCCGGCTCAAGATCGCCGCCTATCTCGGCATCTTCTTCGCGTCACCTGTCCTGTTGTGGGAGCTGTGGCGGTTCATCACCCCAGGCCTGCACAAGAACGAGAAGAAATACGCCATCAGCTTCGTCATCTCGGCCATCTTGCTGTTCAGCCTCGGTGTCTTCGTCGCCAACCTGGTGTGGCCCAAGGCGCTGGAGTTCCTGATCAACATCGGTGGCAACAACGTGGCCAGCTTGTTCGGCCCGCAGAAGTACGTGAACCTCTACGTGGCGGCGGCCGCCATCTTCGGTGTCGTGTTCCTTTTTCCCATAGTGCTGGTCTTCCTCGAGATCACCGGCGTGGTGACCAGCCGGAAGTTCCGAGACGTCCGCCGGCCCGCCATCGTGGGTATCGCGATCGTCGCCGCGGTCGCCACACCGAGCAACGACCCCTACTCCTTCGTCGGTATGGCGATACCGCTCTATCTCTTCTACGAGCTGTCGATCCTCGTCGGCCGGATCCTCAAGAAGTGACGTTCATTCGGGTAGAACTGAACCGTGGAGGCTATGCCGCGCCCTGAACTTCGTCGCCTCGCTCGGCTTCGAGCTCGATCCGTTCCAGGCCAAGTCCCTCGATGCCATGGACGCCGGATCGAGTGTCGTGGTGGCGGCGCCGACGGGATCTGGAAAGACGGTCGTGGCCGAGTATGCGATCGCCAAGGCGCTGGCCGAGGGCCGCAAGGCCTTCTACACCACTCCGCTGAAGGCGTTGTCCAACCAGAAGTACGGGGATCTGGTCAGGCGCCACGGTGCCGACCAGGTCGGGCTTCTCACCGGTGACAACGCCATCAACGGGGGTGCCCCCATCGTGGTGATGACGACCGAGGTGCTTCGCAACATGATCTACGCCGGTGCCGCCGCGCTCGACGGGCTTCGGTACGTGGTGCTCGACGAGGTCCACTACCTCCAGAACGCCTATCGGGGCCCGGTCTGGGAAGAGGTCATCATCCACAGTCCGTCCACCGTCGACCTGGTGTGCCTGTCGGCGACGGTCTCCAACGCCGAGGAGCTGGCCGACTGGATCCGCACCGTGCGCGGCGACACGGCGGTGATCATCGAGGAGCGGCGGCCGGTCGAGTTGCACAACCTGTACCTGCTCGGGGACCGGTCGTCCGAGCAGCTCCTGCTGTTCCCGACCCTCGTCGACGGACGACCCAATGCCGAGGCCAGCGCCCTCGACAGCAAGACGCTGCGCCATCCCGGCCAGCGGGGCCGGCCCCGCGGCCGGCTGTTCACCCCCCGCCGGCCCGAGGTGGTCGAGCTGCTCGGCGAGCAGAACATGCTTCCGGTCATCTACTTCATCTTCAGCCGGGCGGCCTGCGACGACGCGGTAACCCAATGCACCCGCGAGGGCCACCGCCTCACGACCCCGGAGGAGCGGCGCCAGATCCGCGCCATCGCCGAGACCCACCTGGAGGCCCTCTCCGACGAGGACCTCCGGGTACTCGACTACAACACCTGGATCACCGGGCTGGAAGCCGGCTTCGCGGCCCACCACGCCGGCATGGTGCCGCCGTTCAAGGAGGCGGTGGAGGCCTGCTTCGCAGCCGGCCTGGTCAAGGCGGTGTTCGCCACCGAGACCCTGTCGCTCGGCATCAACATGCCGGCCCGCTCGGTCGTGATCGAGAAGCTGACCAAGTTCACCGGCGAGCGCCACGAGTTCCTTACGCCGGGGGAGTACACCCAGCTGACTGGCCGGGCCGGGCGCCGCGGAATTGACGAGGTCGGCTACGCCGTCGTCCTGTGGTCACCGTTCGTGCCGTTCGATCAGGTGGCCGGGCTGGCCGGCACCCGCACCTACGCCCTCACCAGCAGTTTCCGACCCACGTACAACATGGCGGCCAATCTGGTCCGGCGCTACCCGCCTGACGTGGCCCACCACCTGCTCAACCTGTCGTTCGCCCAGTACCGCGCCGACAGTGACGTGGTCCGCCTCGAGGCCCAGCTGGAACGAACCCGAGCGACCATCGCCGAGGCCCGGGCGGCCGCCGCCTGCGAACGGGGCGACATCGACACCTACCGGGCCCTGCTGCGGGTCAGCGACGAGACGCCCCGCCACCGGCACTCGTCGACCAAGGACGTGCTGGCGGCGCTGGACCTGGTCCGGCCGGGCGATGTACTGGTCGTACCGGGCGGCAAGTCGGGGGGCCGGGTGGCCGTGCTGTCGACGGCCCGCCGTCGCGGCGGCGACCTGCGGCTGCGGGCCATCACCCCGGACCGCAAGGTGCTGTCGCTCGGGCCCAAGGACTTTCCGGCCCCGCCGCGGGCCGTGGCCCGTATCGAGCTGCCCGAGCCCTACGCCCCCAACAACGCCGGTTTCCAAAGGCGGGCGGCGTCGGCGCTCACCGGCGCCCGCTTGCGGGAGGACGGGCTGGTCGGGATCCACGGTCCCCGCGCCGACCGGCGGGGCCACGAGGCCATGGCCCGGGCCGAGGCAACGGCGGCCCACCCGATCGCCGGCTGCCCCGACCTGCGCCACCACCTACGCGCCGCCGACCGGGCCGAGCGGCTGACGCGCGAAGCCGAGCGGCTCGAGCGGCGGATCCGTGGCCGGACGGAGTCGCTGGCCCGCCAGTTCGACCGGGTGCTGCGGGTCCTCGAGGCGTGGGGCTACGTCGACGGCTGGTCACTCACAGTGCCGGGCCAGCGCCTGGCCCGGGTGTACCACGAGGCCGACCTGCTGGTCGCCGAGTGCCTGCACCAGAGCCTGCTCGACGGTCTGACGACGCCGGAGCTGGTCGCCGTCGCCTCCACCTTCACCTACGAGGCCCGCGGCACCGCGGAGGCGGCGGGCGGGTTCCCCACGCCTGCGGTCCGGGAACGTTGGGCGGCCATCGAGCGGCTGGCCGGCGAGCTCAACGCGGCCGAGGACGAGGCCGGCCTGCCGCTCACCCGGCCACCCGACCCGGGATTCGTGGAGCTGGCGTACGGCTGGGCCGACGGGACCGAGCTCGAGGACCTGCTCGGCGACGCCGACGTGACCGGTGGCGACTTCGTCCGCAACGTCAAGCAGCTCATCGATCTGCTCCGCCAGCTGGGCGATATGGCTCCTGACCCGGAGACGGCCACCGCCGCCCGGCAGGGGGCAGACCGCCTGTTCCGGGGCGTCGTGGCCGTCTCGTCGTCAGTGTCGACCGGATCGCCGGACCCGGCGGTGTCGCCCGCCTCGCCCGCCTCGCCCGCCTCGCCTGGTGCGCCCCGCTCGCCCGCCTCGCCTGGTGCGCCCGCCTCGCCCGCCTCGCCTGGTGCGCCCCGCTCGCCCGCCTCGCCTGGTGCGCCCGGCTCGCCTGGCGCCCCGCCGGGCCGACTCGCCGTCCCGCCGGCCCGGACCGGCCGGTAAGGCATCGGACACCGCTCGCCATGGCGATCGACAAGGGTCAGCCATGGGGTACGGCGGCCCCGATGCCGGCCGACGGCCTGGTGGTCAGGAGCGACCGCGAAGCCCGCGACGCCGTGGAGGAGGCCCGCCGCCGGGGCCGCCCGCTCCCCGTGCTCGGCCTGGTCGGGGGCGACCTGTGCCGGACGCTCGGGGGTGGCCGGGATCCCGGCCGGCTGCGCTCGCCCGAGGCCATGACCTTCAACGTCGACGTCGGCGAGGCCCTCATCGACGGCAAGTTCCACTACTTCGTCGCCCACCTGCTGGCCCATACCCGGGCCTGGCGCCGATCGTTCGCGGCGATGAATGCCCAGTGGTATGGCGACTGGGACCTCGGGCCGCGCTCGCACCCCGGTGACGGCCTGCTCGACACCTACGACGCCCGACTGGCGCTCGCCGACCTGCTCAAGGTGCGGTCCCGGCTCCGTCACGGCAGCCATCTGCCCCATCCGGGCATCCGGGAGCGCCGGGTGGCGGCCCTGCAACTCGACTTCGAGCGCCCACTGCCGGTCGAGCTGGACGGCGGTTCGGTGGGAAAGGCGAGGGCCCTCTCGATACGGGTCCATCCCGACGCCCTCCGAGTCGTGGTGTAGGAAGGAGCGTCCCACACCCGCGACGGTGGTGCACCGTAGGCTCTGGGTCCGCCATGTCGCTCTACGCCGCCGAAGAATGGACCGAGGACGAGGCCGAGGTCCTCCGCCGCTACTTCACCAACCTCGATCTCCCGGTCTTCGCCCTGGTCAACCTGCCGGAGATCGTCAAGGGCGCGCTGTTCGCCCGCTACTCCCGGTCGTCGAAGAGCCTCCGCCGGCTGTTCCTCGACGAGTTCGTCGGCGAGCTCGACGTGTCCGGGGACAAGTCGATCGACGCCACGGTCGGTCTGGTCCGGGCTGAACAGCTCTACGACCGGGTGTTTTTCGAGTACGGCGACGACTCGGTCGCCCAGCTGGGCGGTGTCCACCTGGCCTGCGAGCAGACCTCCAACCTCCTGACCAAGGTGCTTGAGTGGGGCCGGCTGATGGCCTACATGGAGCAGTCGACCCGCTATATCGCCTACGACGCACGGCTCAGCAACGGCCGCTACCGGTACTACCGCGACCCCGACGTGCTGGCCTCGCCCCTCGGGGCCCGCTACGTGGGTGAGATGGACCGCATGTTCGACACGTACGCCGAGCTGATCCCGGTACTGCAGGCCTGGTTCGCCAGGCAGTTCCCCAAGGCGCCCGACGACTCCGATTTCAGCTACCGCCGGTCCATCCGGGCCAAGGCGTTCGACGCCCTGCGGGGGCTGCTGCCCGCGGCCGCCACCTCCAACGTCGGGATCTACGGCACCGGCCAGGCCTACGAAGCGCTGCTGTTGCGCATGAGGGCCCATCCGCTGCCCGAGGCCCGGGCGTACGCCGACATGATCCTGTTCGAGCTGCGCAAGGTGATCCCGTCGTTCCTGCGGCGGGTCGACGTCCCGGACCGGGGCGGCGCCTGGTCGGCCTACATGGAGAAGAACTACCAGGCGATGCAGGACCTGGCCGACGCACTCTTCGCTCCCGGCCGGGCGACCGACCCGACCGCCGCGGCCCCCGATCCGAGCCCGGCCGATGGCCCGGTCGTCACCCTGGTCGACTGGGACCCTGACGGCGAGGTGAAGACCGTCGCCGCCATGCTCTACCCCTACACCGACCAGACCGAGGAGCGGCTGCTGGCGAGCGTTGAGGCCATGTCGCTCGACGACCGGCTGGACGTGATACGCAAGTACGCCGGCGACCGCCTCAACCGCCGCCACCGTCCGGGCCGGGCGCTGGAGCGTACGGCCTACCGGTTCGACGTGCTGTCGGACTACGGGGCGTTCCGCGACCTCCAGCGGCACCGGATGCTGACCGTGGAGTGGCAGAACCTGACCCCCGGGCATGGCTACACGTTGCCCGATGCGGTCATCGAGGCCGGCGCAGGAGACGCCTACCACGCATCGATGGTGCGTTCGGCCGAGCTGCACGGCGCCATGTCCGAACGCTTCGGGCCGGTGCAGGCGTCGTATGCGGTGGCCCTGGCCTTCCGGGTCCGCTACGTCATGCAGTTCAACACCCGCGAGGCCATGCACATGCTCGAGCTGCGGACCGGCCCTCAGGGCCACCCCGAGTACCGCAAGGTGTGCCAGGACATGCACACCCTGATCGACAAGCAGGCCGGTCACCGGGCATTGGCCGCCCTCATGTCATTCGTCGACCACCACGACTACGAGTTCGACGCCCTCGAGCGCCTCGAGGGCGAACGACGGGCCGAACAGCGCCGCCAGTCCCGCTGAACAGATAGACGGCAGATGGCACAGGGACGAGTCGTCGGCGCTCTCTGGATGCCTACGGAATACTACGTTACGTGGGTGAGTGACCACGTAGCATGAACTATTAACGCTCAATCGAGACTTTAGCGACTATAAGATCTGTGGTTAATGTTGATAGTGGGGTTGAGGAGGCTGAAGTGAACGTGTAATGTTCGGACCGGGACGGAGAAGCGGACTCCACCATGCCTCCTCCCAAATCCCTCCTCCGAGCAGTCGCCGTCCTGGGCCTCCTGGCCCTGGCCGGCCAGGCCGCCTTCACGTGTGGCAGCCGCGCTGGCTTGGCGGAGACGGTGCAGGTGCAGCGGGGCGACTCCCTCTGGGGCCTCTCACAGCGATACGGCATCGCCGTCGACCGCCTGGCGGCGGCCAACCACATGAAGATGACCGATGTCCTACTGGCGGGCCGGACCATCGAGCTGCCTGGCCTGGTCCGGCCCGCCAGCCCGGCCAAAGCGGTCGCCCCGACCAAGTCCAGGGCTTCCACTCGTGACGCCGCGACCGCGGCCGCCATGAGGACCTTCTGCACGACCTACCGGGCCCCAACCGGCCCCCGCGGCCCAATGCCGAGCGACCTGTTGGCCCACCGGGAGCGGCTGGCCCTGCGTCCGCTGTTCGCCAAGTGGTCCAAGGCGTACGGCGTCCCCACCGACCTGGTCGAGGCCGAGGCCTGGCAGGAGTCGGGGTGGCAGAACAACGTCGTCTCCTCTGCCGATGCCCGCGGGATCGGCCAGCTGTTACCCCAGACGGCCGACTTCATGAACCACCTGCTCGGAACCCATCTGAAGATGACCGTGCCGGAGGACAACATCAGGATGATGGTCGGCTACCTGGCCTACCTGCTCAAGCTGACCAAGGGTCAGGTGTGCGGCGCCGTAGCGTCGTACTACGAGGGGTTCAGCACCCTCACCCACGTCGGCGTCCTGCCCGAAAGCCAGGTCTACGTGCGCAGCGTCCTGGGCCTGCGGCCCCACTTCCGCTGACCGTCACCAGGCCCGCCATCCGCCCGGCGCCCGCCCCAGTTCGCAGGAGACCTGGCCGGATGATGTCCTTTCGGTGACATCTGCGCAGATTCGACGTGACGGCCGACGACACACATTCGCGACAGCGGCGAGAAAATTTCGGGCCCGTTGACCAGCACCGACGCGCGAAGCCGCAGGTCGTGGGCGGTTTCTGAGGCTTGACTGGGCCAATGGGATGTGACAGAACTTGGGGCACCTGGCACGCCTACATTGGCGGGCGCGCTGGGAAGGAGAGGGTGGCCCGGATCACCAAGTAGACAACGTCACACGGCTTCGGACGCTGGCTTCGTGCCCGGGGTTGCTGCCGCTGACGGTACCAAAGGAGTTTCGGGCCACCCTGCATCCTATCCCTCAACCTCACGACCAGCCTTAGACTGCGCCGAGGTACCGGCGGACCTGCTGTTGCCCTGCCACGTACACGCCGTTACCGGTGAGTACACTCTGCCGGGCAAACACCGCTCATGGAGGATGCGCGCAGTGCCGCTATCCAATGGTCAGGACCCTGAGTCAATCATCTCGCTTCGCGGTGTCACGAAGTCTTTCGGGTCCCACACCGTCCTCGAGGACATCACCTTCGACGTCCCCAAGGGCACGATCACCTGCATCCTGGGCCCGTCGGGCACCGGCAAGTCCGTGCTCCTCAAGAACATCATCGGCCTGCTGAAGCCCGACGCGGGCGAGATCTGGGTCGACGGCGAGCAGACCGTCGGCATGGGCGAGAAGGACCTCTACCGGATCCGGCGCAAGTTCGGCGTCCTGTTCCAGGACGGGGCCCTGTTCGGGTCGATGAACCTGTTCGACAACATCGCCTTCCCACTGCGTGAGCACACCAAGAAGGGTGAGCGGGAGATCCGCGACATCGTGATCGAGAAGGCCGGTCTGGTCGGCCTCCTCGACCACCTGAAGAAGACCCCCGGCGAGGTGTCGGGCGGCATGAAGAAGCGGGCCGGCCTGGCCCGGGCCCTGGCCATGGACCCCGAGATCGTCCTGTTCGACGAGCCCGACTCCGGGCTCGACCCGGTCCGGGTGGCCTACCTCGACGAGCTGGTCGTCGACGTCCAGGCGCAAGACCGGGCGCCACCTTCTTCATCATCACCCACAACATCCCGTCGGTCATGCGCACCGCCGAGTACATGGGCATCCTGTTCCGGTCCGGGCTGGTCAAGTTCGCCTCCAAGGAGCAGATGAAGGTGGACGACAACCCGATCATCCGCCAGTTCCTCGCCGGCCGGGCCCGGGGACCCGATCGGCATGGACGAGATGGCGACCGACGACGACCGGCAATGGTCTGAGGAGGAGTCTGGCGCGGACGGCGAGATCATGACGGTTTGAGGGCTTGGCGCGCGTCGGTGCTGCCGCGGTGGTTCGTGCCGCGGAGGCCGCGGCTGGGCCGGAGAAGGGGGAAGTCCGCCGGTGTTGTTTGGGTGTGACGGAAAGGACGACCAGAACAATATGAGGCCGCCGTCCTAGATGGCGTCGACCTTCGCCACCAAGCCGCAGACCCTCGTCCGCGAGACCGGCAACATGTTCGCGGTCGCGCTGGAGGGGTTCCGGGCCACCTTCCGGTGAAGGACTGGTTCCACGAGTACATCGACCAGTGCTGGTTCATGGCCAAGGTGACCAGCCTTCCCGTCATCCTGATCTCCATCCCGTTCGGGATGGTCATCGCCCTGGACGTCGGGTCATTCAACCGCCAGCTGGGTGCCGAGTCGGCCACCGGCGCGGCGATGGTCCTCGCCATCGTGCGGGAGGCGGCACCGGTCGTGGCCGCCCTGATGATCGCCGGCGCCGGCGGCTCGGCCATGACCGCCGACCTCGGCTCCCGCAAGATCCGCGACGAGATCGCAGCCATGGAGGTCATGAGCGTCAACCCCGTCCACCGGCTCGTCACCCCGCGGCTATGGGCGGCGGCCACCGTCAGCATCTTGCTGGTGTCCCTGGCCGGTGTCGCCGGCCTGGCCGGAGGCTACTTCTTCAACGTGGTGGTGCAACACACCACCGCCGGCGCCTACTTCTCGGGCTTCACCGCCTTCGCCCAGCTGGCCGACCTCTGGTCGGCGATCGCCAAGGCGTTCGTGTTCGGGATCATCGCCGCCATGGTCGCCTGCTACAAGGGGCTGTACTGCAAGCGGCGGCCCGAAGGGTGTGGGCGACGCCGTCAACCAGGCCGTCGTGGTCACGTTCATCCTCATCTTCTTCGCCAACTTCGTCATGACGACCGCTGTACTTCGCTCTCGTGCCCCAGAAGTTCTGACCGTGGGCGTGCTGACGGGCTTCACCAACGTCTTCGAGGAGGCGGGACGGCAGCTGTCGTTCTACCTGCGGATCCTCGGTGACATCGCCACGCTGCAGGTCATCCGGCGACGCTACACGAACATCGTCTTCGCCCTGATGAGCGACATCGCCATCGGCGCCGGCGCCCTGATCGTGGGCGGCGGCATGGTGTTCGTCATCTTCTCGATGTCCTTCTTCACCGGCACCGAGGTCGGCCTGCAGGGCTTCAAGGGCCTGCAGGCGATCGGCGCCCAGGCCTTCACCGGGCTGATCGGCAGCTTCGCCAACACCCGCGAGATCACGCCGCTCATCGCCGGGGTGGCGTTCGCGGCCCAGGTCGGCGCCGGCTTCACCGCCGAGCTCGGGGCCATGCGGATCTCCGACGAGATCGACGCCCTCGAAGTCATGTCGGTCCCAGCCCTGGTCTACCTGGTCTGCACCCGGGTCATGGCGGCCGTGCTGTGCATCATCCCGCTCTACCTGCTGTCGCTGTACGCCAGCTTCTTCGCCACCCAGCTGGTCACCACCCGGTTCTTCGGTCTGTCCCCAGGGTGTGTACAACCACTACTTCCGCCTGTACCTGCCCCCCATTGACATCGTCTACAGCGTGAGCAAGGCGGCGCTGTTCGCAGTCGTCGTCTCACTGATCCACTGCTACTACGGCTTCTACGCCAAGGGCGGGCCGGCCGGGGTGGGCGTGGCCGTGGGCCGGGCCATCCGAGCCAGCATCGTGGCGGTCGTCATCCTCAACCTGATCCTGTCCATCCTGTTCTGGGGCGGCGCCAACACCGTGAAGATCGCGGGGTAGGCAGGAGATGGGTCTGAGGACTCTCGTCCGAGGTACGGGCCGAACGCACGAGGCGGAGCGAGAGCGGGCGACGCACACCCTCGTCGGGGCCATCGCCCTGATCCTGTTCTCGTGCGCGGTGTTCTACGGAGTCAAGTACACCAACGGCGATCTGCACTCGGCCTACATCCTGTACGCCTCGTTCGACACCGCCGGCCAGGGCCTGCAGGCCCGCTCCGACGTCAAGATCCACGGCGTCAACATCGGTCGGGTCAAGACGGTGGCCCTGGTCAACGGCCGGGCCAAGGTCAAAATGGAGATCCGCGACAACCAGCATGTGCCCGTCGGATTCGCGGGCCGTAGTGCAACCGAAGACCCTGTTCGGCGAGAAGTTCGTCGACATCAATCCGGGCCCACCGCAATCCGAGACCACCGGACCGTTCCTCGGGAATGGTGGGACGATCACCAACACCGTCGGCGGTTTCGAGCTCGAGAACGTGCTGGCCGCCGCCTACCCGCTGCTCAGGGACATCCATCCCGAGGACCTGACCGCGGTGCTGGACACGCTGGCGTCGGCCGGCGCCGGTGAGGGACCGGCCATCAACCGCCAACTGGGCAACTTCAAGCAACTGGCGGATGTGGCGGTGGTCCACAACCTCGACACCCAGCAGGTCCTTTCCGACCTGTCGCTGCTCAGCAACTCCGTGGCCAACGGGTCGCCGGACCTCATCGCCCTGGCGCAGTCGCTCAACGGTGTGCTGCCGGCCGTCGTTCAGCGTGGTGACGAGATCACCAGCATCCTCGGCAACCTGTCCCGCGTGTCCAACGACGCCGCCAACCTGCTGGACGCCAACCGCCCGGCCCAGGACAAGCTGGTCAACGAGGGCGGCCAGTTGCTCAACCTGCTGGTACCGCGGGTCAACGAGTTCGGCCCGGCCATTGTGGGGGTGCGCCAGTTCGCCGAGGTGCTGGCCGAGATCGGCCACATCCAGATCAACGGTGGGACGACGGCCGGGGCCATCAAGCTGGTCCTCGGCGGGGGATGTCTGTTCGGCCAGGCGACGCCGTGCAGCCCGACCAGCGTCTACACCGGCAAGGCGGCGACGGCCGCCGCGGCCACCCGCGCCACCTCCACCCCCGCCATCGCGCCCGCCGCCACCGCACCGGCCGGTGCCACCCCGGCGGCCGCGTCCGCTGCCGGCGGCGGTCCCACGCAGGTTACCGGAGGCAATGCCCTGCTGAACCTCCTCCAGGGTCTGCTGCGTTGATCCGCCACAGCGGCCTCAAGTTCCTGGCCTTCTGCGTGGTGTGCGCGGTATTGACGGTATACCTGGCCTTCACCATCGGCAACATCCGGCTCAGCCACCTGTGGATCTTCCACAAGGACTACAGCCTGACGGCCAACTTCACCGACGTCTCGGGGCTGAACGTCGGCGACGACGTCCGGGTGGCCGGGGTGATCGCCGGCAAGGTCAACTCGATCTCGGTCGTCGACGGTGCGGCCGGGCGACCGACCGACGGCACCGGACGGGCCCGGGTGCGGATCTCGGTCCACAAGAGCATCCGACTGCCGGCCAACACCACCGCCTCCATCCGCTGGCGCAACCTGCTCGGCCAGCGCTACCTGTACCTGAACCCCCCGGATCCGTCCCAGGCCGAACCGGTGGTCCTGAGATCGGGCGACACCGTCACCAAGACAGCGTCGGTCGTCGACATCGGTGACCTGTTCAACCGGCTGGGGCCCATCGTCGCTGCCATCGACCCCGGGCAGGTCAACCAGTTCGTCGACGCCGTATCCGGCGCTCTCTCCGGCAACGAACAGAACCTCGAGCAGGCCCTCAACAACCTGGCCGCCATCACCGCCAGCGTGGCGTCCCACGACGACGCCATCGGCCGGCTGGTCGGCAACGTGGACACCGTGGCTGCCACCGTGAGCTCCCGGGACCAGCAGATCCGCACTGTGCTCGACAACCTGGTCGCCATCGTCACCACCTTCAGCGCCAACACCCAGGTGGTCAACGACTCGATCACCAACCTCAGCACCGTGTCGGCCAACCTGGACCGGCTGCTCGGGGCCAACAAGGCCCAGATCGACCGGATCATCGCCAACGTCAACACCGTGCTCGGTGTGGTCGTCGGGAAGCTGCCACAGATCGACGACACCCTGAAACACTTCCCGCTCACGTCACAGAAGCTGTTCGCCCTCGGCGACCGGGGCCAATGGCTGAACCTGACGGTGCTCTGCACGTCGATCACGGTCCTCGCCGGCGTAGACGCCCTCCTCCCCTGCAACACCCCGCTCAACAGCCCGGCCGCGACCCCTGCCGCGCCTGCCGCCGCCGCACCAACGGCGGCCACCGTCGCGCCGCCCGCCGCCGTACCCGCGGCTCCCGCCGCGCCGGCCGCGGCACGGGGGCTCGGCGCCCTGCTCGCTGCCATGGGGGGCAAGTAGCGGTGGCGGTGAAGTCCTTCCGGGACCGCAACCCGTTCATCATCGGCGCGGCGTCGGTGCTCGGCATCGCCGTGGTGGTCAGCGGCACCCTCCTCGTCGGGGTCAAGCACCGCCCACCGCTTACGCCGTGGCGCAGCGAGCAGGCGACCACCTTCAACGGTATCTTCACCGACTCAGGCGGCATCCAGGGCAGCAACGATGTCCTGCTCGCCGGTGTCAAGGTGGGCCGGGTCACCAAGGTCCAGGCGGTGCACGCCCCGCAGCCGTGCGCTCGCAAGGTCCCCGATCCGAACGTGCTGCTGCCGCAGGGCCCCAAGGCCGGCTGCGTCATGGTCACCTTCAAGGTCAACAACGGCATCCACCTGGGCGCCGGCACCCGCGCCGACATCGTCCTCGAGACGCTGCTCGGGGCCCGGGTGCTCCGCCTGAGCGGCCCGGTCACCACGCCGTACCTCGAGACCCTCCCGGCCCGGCAGCGGGTCATCCCGATCGACAACACCGAGGTACCGTTCGACGTCTTCGACCTGTTCACCAACGGCACCCAGAAGATCCAGGCCACCGACACCGCCAAGCTCAACCAGCTGATCAAGGAACTGGCCGACGTCACCCAGGGCAAACGGGAGCAGATCACCACCCTCCTGACCTCGGTGACCAAGATCGCCGACACCCTCAATGCCCGTGACGGCCAGGTGCGGGACCTGCTGGACCGGGCCGACACTCTCTCCAAGGAGCTGGCCGACAAGGACCACGTGCTGGTCAATCTGATCGACCAGAGCGTGGGGATCCTGCAGACCCTGCAGCAGCGTCGGGCCGACATCGGCGTCGGGTTGACCGAGGCCAACGCCGCGGTGGCGCAACTGGACCGGCTCATCACCGCCAACAAGGCCACCCTCGACTCCATCCTCAACCGCATCCACCCGGTGCTCAACACGGTGGCCGCCCACGAGGCCGACCTGAAGAACATGCTGGCCTCGCTCGGCCCGGGCATCGAGACCATGTCGATATCGGTGTCCCACGGCCCGTGGCAGGACGTCTACATCAAGACCATCGGCTTCGATGTGCTGGGTTGCGTCAACGCCCTGAAGGGCAATTTCGACGGCCAACCCCTCGACGCCCTCTGTACCACCCTGCTCAAGACCCTGGGCAAGCTGCCGTGAGACGGATGAGGGGGGAAAAGGTCCCTGCCATGCGGGCCGCACGGGCAACGGGGGATCCGGCCGGGCGGCGGTTCGGCGCGCCGCTGCTGGCCACCGTCATCATCGCTTCCACGCTCACCGCGTGCTCGATCGGGGGTTCAGGCACGTATCAGATGGTGGCCTACTTCCGGAAGACTGTGTCCCTGTACGGTCAGTCCGACGTCCGGGTGCTCGGAATGAAGGTGGGCTCGGTCCAAAAGGTGGTCACCGAGGGCGACCGGGTCAAAGTGACCATGACGGTGAAGAACAGTGTCAAACTGCCGCAGGGGGTGCGGGCCACCCTCGTCCCCCAATCCCTGCTCGGTGCCCGGTTCGTGCAGCTGTACCCGGCCTGGGTCGACGGCGAGCCCCAGCTCGACCCCAAGAACCCGGCCCAGTCGGTCATCGCCCTGGAAAGCACCTCGATCCCGGCCGAGCCGGACGAGGCGCTGGCCGCCCTCAAGCACCTGCTCGACACCCTCGACCCGAACGCGACCGGGCGGCTGGTGACCAACCTCAACACCGATCTGGCCGGCAACGGCCAGAACCTCAATGCCGCGGTGCACAGCCTGTCGGCGCTCAGCAACACCCTGGCCGACAAGGACCAGCAGCTGGTGCAGTTGATCGACAACCTCCAGCGGTTCACCGGGGTGCTGGACACCCGGGAAGCCCAACTGGGTCGGGTCATGGACCTGTTCGCCCAGACCACGTCCCTCCTGGCCCAGGAACGCAACACCATCGCCGCCCTGGTCACCAACCTGGCGGGCCTGTCCACCAACGCCCTCGACCTCATCAGTCGCCACGCCAACCCACTACAGACCGATCTCACCAACCTGAACGACCTGGTGTCGATACTCGATGCCAACCTGAGCAACGTCTCGGTGCTCCTCTCGTCGCTGCCCGAGCTGGCGGCCGGCCCCAACTTGGACAGCCGGGCCGGGGTCATCGCCGCCTACAACCCCACCTATCACCGGCTTGACCTCCGTGACGACCTGGGGGCCAGCGCCAACAGCCTGCTGCAGGCCCTCGGGCTGCCGCTCTGCCTGGCCATCCCGGCGCTGGCGGTGACGCCCCAGTGCGCGCCGGGCAGCATCCTGATCCCGGTAGGGGCCGCACCCGCCGGCACCGCCGCGCCCGCCCCCGCCACACCGGCCGCCACGGGCAGCCGCACCACCCCGGCCGCGGTGCCCAAGAAGTCGACCGCGACCGCGGTGAAGCCGCTGCTGCCGGGAATTCAACTGCTGCCGGGCGTC
This sequence comes from uncultured Actinomycetota bacterium, assembly GCA_963792645.1. Lineage (GTDB taxonomy): Bacteria > Actinomycetota > Acidimicrobiia > Acidimicrobiales > Palsa-688 > CAWBWS01. Next base: position 1,524,272 of record CAWBWS010000002.1, on the reverse strand, counting down.
TCCCTTCCACCCCTGACGCTGCCGAAATTGTCGCTGCTCACCCCGCCCAAGGCGGTCGCGGCCGTCCAGAATCTCCCGGCTGTCCAGAATCTCCCGGCCGGCAGCGAGGCCAGCCCGCTGGCGGCGGTGCTGGCCCTTCTCGGCAGCGGCGGCGATACACCGCCCGACGTGGCCGGCTACGGGCTGACGGCCCCAGCGCCGCCACCGCCTCAGCCGTCGCTCGTGTCGCGCGTGGCCCGCTGGTCGCGCCATGTGCTGGAGAACCTGTGGTGAGGCGCGCCCGCCTGGTAGCAGCTGTCCTGGTGATCTCCCTCGGCGCCGGAGGCCTGTCGGCCTGCAGCAACGGCGGTGCCCTGACGCTCACCACCTACTTCTCCGACTCCGGCGACCTGCAGAGCCGGGGCGGGATCCAGGTCGCCGACGTCCGAGTCGGCACCATCGGCAAGATCAACCTGACCAAGGACTTCCGCGCCAAGGTCCAGCTCCACCTCAACGTGGGCGTCAAGGTCCCGCGGAACTCCCAGGCCGTGCTGCGCACCACGTCACTGCTGGGCGAGAAGTTCGTGGAGCTGCGCCCGCTCGGTAACCCGACGCAGGGACCGTTCCTGCAGAACGGCGACACCGTCACCCAGTCCGTTCAGGCACCTGAGCTGGAGTTCGTGGCCCAGACCGCGGTCCAGTTGCTGGCGGGCGTGAACGCCAGCTCGGTGGCGTCGATCATCCAGACCGGCGCCCAGGCATTCGGCACACGGGGTCCGGAGCTGGGCGCGCTTATCGGCGACCTCAACCAGCTGTCGGCGACCCTGGCCTCGCGGACCACCCAGATCGGCCAGGTGATCGACAACCTCGACCGGGCCACCCAGACCCTCGCCGCCGGCTCACCGGACTTGGCGGCGCTGCTGACCAACCTGGCCCAGGCGACGACCCTGCTGGCCAATGACCGCAACCAGGTGGTCACCGGGCTGGCTTCTCTCACCCACCTGGCCAAGGCCGCCGACTACAGCCTCAACAAGTACCAGGCCGACATCGAGCCGCGAGATCAAGCAGGTCGACGCGGTGACCGCCGGCCTGGTCAACGCCCTCGGCGACGTGTCCACCCTGATCGACTGGTTGCAGAAGTTCTCGATCGCATTCCCCACCGGTATCCCGGCCGACTTCGGGCAGTTGTTCCTCCGGGTGGTCCCGTACATCTTCGACCCACGGTCTCCAAAATGAAGCGGTCCCGCGTCCGGCTCAACCTGTTGTTCTTCGGCATCCTGTTCCTCGTGCTGCTGGTAGAAGCCACCAGATCGGTGATCACCATCGGGCAGATCACCCATCCGTACCGGTTGAACGCCGACTTCACCAACGCCAACGGGGTGCTGGCGCATGACGAGGTCGATTATCTCGGCGTGCCGATCGGTGAGGTGTCCGGGGTCGATCGGATACCGGGCGGCGTGGTCGTCCACATGGCCATCACCAAAGGCCACAACATCCCCGGCGGCTCCGTCGCCAACCTGGACCTGAAGTCAGCCATCGGCGAGCAGTACATCAACTTCCAGCCACCGGCCGGCTACCAGGGCAACCACGGTCCCTACTACCCGGCCGGATTCACTGTCCCTGTGGCCTACACCACCACCCCCGTCCAGTTCGCCGATCTGCTGCGGTCGGCTAACAGCCTGCTGACGTCCATCCCGCCCGACGCCATCGCCTCGCTGCTGCACGAACTGGCGGTGGGCCTCAACGGCAACACCGACGCGCTCCGTACCCTGGTGCAGTCCGGCGACCGCCTCTCGGGCGCCCTGGTCACCCGGACACAGGCCCTCAACCAACTGCTCACCGACAGCACCAAACTGGTGCATGTGGTCACCGACCACCGCGACGCCCTGACCCAGCAGCTTTCGGACCTGCGCCAGCTGGCGGCCACCCTGCAGAGCATTCAGCCGACCACCAACCAACTCCTCGACACCGCCAACCCCCTCTTCCAGACCGTGGCCAACCTGCTGGCCGCCCAGCAGGGGCATCTCGACTGCACGTTGAAAGGCATCAATCCCATTCTCGATCTGCTCACCACCCCCAGAAAACAGAAAGAGCTGACGACCCTGCTCGACGTGGGCCCTTAGGCCTTCGGCGGTGTTTTCGACAGCCGTGATGTCGACTCAGGGCCGACCGGGACCGGGTACAGCGGTGTGTGGCTGCGAGTGGGCCTGGTCCTTAACTCCACCAACCCCTCCGTCTCGTACAGCACCCCGCTGCCCCAGCCGCAGCCGGTAGCCGTCACCGCCTGCACGACGGCGCTGCGCCCGGTGGCCGCCGACTACCGGCCGGCCAACATCTCGGCCCGGTTCTCGGTGCTCGGCCGGCCCCTGCCGCCGGCCGGCGGGGTGATCGTCGGTGTGGGTCTAGGTCTGATGGGCCTGGCTTACCGGGGCCGGCGGCAAATCCGGCAGGTCATGGTGGTCAGGTGACCCTCCTCGGACGGTCCCGCCCGCCGGTCGAACACGCTGTCGACCCACTGGGGGATGAGATGCCGGCGCCCGAGGTCGATGAGTTTGGCCTGTTCGCCGCCGGCCTGGCCAACGGGACGGCCGGCGACCCCATGATTCCGGAACCCAGCCCGCCGGTACCGGTCGCCGCGCCCGCGCAGCCGGCCCGTCCGGCGGCGCGGTGGCCGCTCGTCGCCTGCGTGATGCTCGCCGCGGTCGCCGTGGTGGCCGCCTTGTTCGGCCTGCAGCAGCGCAACAGCCTTCGATCCGACCGGGCCCTCAACAAGGACCTGCGGGACATATCAGGCCAGACCGTGGCCGCCCTCACCAACTACGACTACCAGCATCTGGATCAGTGGCGGGCCGGCGTACTGCGCAACCTCACCGGCTCGTTCCAGAACACCTTCAAGTCGAGTCTGCAGGGCTTCGAGCAGGTCTATGTGGCCGAGCACAACCGGGGCACCAGCACTGTCGAAGGCGTCTGGGTCGGGCAGCCGAACGGCGGCCAGGCGACGACGACCGTGCTGGTCCGCATCACCGTCACCAGCCTGACCGGGACCCACACCATTGAGCCGTACGTGCAACTCACCCTCCTAAAGGTGGGCGGCCGGTGGCGGGTGGACGACGTTCAATACACCATCGAATCCGGCAGCGGGACCACCTCCAGCGGCTCAGGCGCGGCGCCGGCCAGCCCCACCACGCCCACCACGGCCAAGTCCGGCCCGTAGGGCCCAACGTGTCACGCGACCGCCCCGAGTGGATCTATCATCCCGGCTCCGAGCCTAGGTGAGGGATACGAATGGGCACCGCAGACGACGACCTCGACGAGGACCTGCTCGCCGGTGAGACCGACGTCCCCGAAGACCTCGATGAGGCCGACCTCGAAGACATGGAGGAGGAGGACCTCGACGAGGACGTCCTTGACGACGAGCCGCTCGACGACGTCGTGCTGGATGACGACGCGCTGGTGGTCGACACCGTCGTCGAGCCGGCTCCGGCCCCCGTGCGGGACGAGGACGAGGACGAGGACGATGACGAAGAAGCCGATTCCGATGACGTGGAGGCCAGCTTGGACGTCATCCTCAAGGAGCGGCTGGTCGTCCCGGACGACGAGGAGGACGATGATGACGAGGACGGACCCGACAGCGAGGACCGACCGGACAGCCCGCTCAAGGTGCTGCCCAAACAGCCGGGGGAATTCGTGTGCCAGTCCTGTTTCCTCGTGAAGCATCCCAGCCAACTGGCAGACAAGGACGCCATGCTCTGTAGGGACTGCGTATGACCTACCGTCGAGTCGTGGTGGGTACCGACGGGTCGCCGACGGCCACCCTCGCTGTCGAGGAGGCGGCCGGCATGGCCAGCGCCTTCGGCAGCGAACTGCTGATTGTCACCGCCTTCCAGTCCCACGCCACCGACGTACCCGGAGACGTTCCCGAGGAGATCCAGTGGCGGATCACCGACTCGGCGGTGGCCAATGACCACGCCCTGCACGCCGCCCACGTGGCCGTCACCCGGGGCGTGGCGGCGGACCGGGTCCACGCCATCGCCGAGCCCGGCGATCCGGCTGATGTGCTGGTGGGTGTCGCCGAAGCCCGCGGTGGGGATCTGATCGTCGTGGGCTCCAAGGGCCTGAGCTCGGCCGGCCGCTTCCTGCTCGGCAACGTTCCCAACAAGGTCTCCCACCATGCCCCGTGTGACGTGATGATCGTCCACACCGCGCCGTGACCGACGAGCAGCGGTCGCCGGTGGACCAGGCCCTGGATCTGATGGTGTTCGGACCGCTCGGCCTGGCGATCACCGCCCGCGAGGAACTTCCCCGGATGGTCGAGAAGGGCCGCAACCGTGTCCTGCTGGCCCGGATGATCGGCGAGCACGCCACTCGCCACGGCCAACGGGTGGTGCAGCAGGCGGTCAAGCATTCGGCCCGGACCCTGGTCGACCTGGGGCTCATTCCCGGCGCTCCGCAGCGGGGCAATGGTCCCCCACCCGTGGACACCGACCGTGCCGGTGAGCCGCCGACCGGCGACACTCACGCAAACCTTCGCGCTCCGGCTATCGCCGCAACCGGCAACGGCCGGACCGGGACAGCCGACCTGGCCATCCCCGGATACGACTCGCTGTCCGCCTCCCAGGTCGTGCAGCGGCTGGCCGGCCTGGCTCCCGACGAGCTGGAGGCGGTACGGGCCTACGAGGCCTCGGGCCGGGGGCGCCGTACGATTCTCAACCGGATCGCCCAGCTGCAGGCCGGCCGGCCCTGAACACGATGCTGCCCGACCGTGAACGTCCCTCGGTCTGTGTCGGTGCCATCGCCGTCTCGGATGATCAGATCCTGCTGATCCGCCGGGGCCGGGGCCCGGCCGCGGGTGAGTGGTCGGTACCGGGGGGCCGGGTGGATCCGGGCGAGACCCTGGCTGAGGCGGTAGTCCGGGAGCTGGCCGAGGAGACCGGCCTCGAGGCTATGTGCGACGGACTGGTCGGTTGGGTCGAGCGGATCGGCGATGACCACCATTTCGTGATTTTCGACTTCTCGGTCACGGTACTGTCCGCCGAGCCGCCGAGGGCCGGAGACGACGCGGCCGAGGCGGCATGGGTGCCGCTCAGCGAAGTGGCCGAGCTGCGGCTGGTGGATGGCTTGGCCGAGTTCCTGCACGACCACGGCATGCTCGACGTCATCGCCTAGCGCAGGCACCGCGTCGCCGCGGCGACGAGCTCACTGTCAGTCATCTGGGCGGTGAAATGGACGATGTGCCAGCCGTCGGCGCCAAGGAGGTTGTCCCGGCGGCTCACCTGTTCGAACTTGGTCCGAGACCGCCGGACCGCCAGACCGTCGACCTCGCCGTCGATCTTTTGGTCCAGCCATGCCAGGTCCATTTCGATGCGCTGGCCCTCGATCGTGACCACGTGGTGCGTCTCGAAATGCGGGACCGACGCCGCCCTGAGCACCCGCCAGACCCGCTGCTCGAGCACGCTGTGCGGATGGCCCTCGTCGAGCCGCAGGGCGAGCAGGCTCCGCAACCGGTTGACCCCGGTTCGCCCGGGCCTGGCCAACTGTTCGACGTGGGCCAGCACCTGTTCGGCGGTCCACAGCCGGCTGATGGCCCCCTCATCCAGTATCCGCCCGAGCAGATAGTCGCCGACCATCGGCGCCAGGTCGATGACCGTCCGGATGGGAGTGGTCACACGAAGGCCGCCGACGACGGTGATATCGATCGGGTCCAGAGTGCGGGAGCGGTGGACAAGGACGCCCTGGAGCTGGCGCCGGCAATGGTGCGGGAAGAGCAACTCGGGTGTGTCGGCGACGATCCCGTCGAAATGATGGAGCACGGCCGCCGACCGATGGGAAATCACAGCATCGGGGCCGGCCGCCAGCGCGGCCGTCACCAGGCGCTGCCGCCATGAGCCCGGGACGCCAGCCAGCCCGTAGACGCTCCGCCGCTGGCGGCGAAGTAGACCCGGCCGAGTCGCCTTCCGCATCATCTCAGCGGAGAAACCGAGCTCGGTTCCCTGACGGGTCGAGACGACGAACTCCTGGGCGGCGGCCAGGGCCAGCAACTGTCGGAGCTTGATGCGATCCACACACGTTTCTATGCCGAGCCACACCCTGCCTGTTCGTCTGGGGAGGCAAACCGGCTCCGCCGGGCCGGCTTCTCTCCCCAGTCGTTGGAGGGGGACGTGGGCCTGCCGGTCTGGGGAGGCAAACCGGCTCCGCCGGGCCGGCTTCTCTCCCCAGTCGTTGGAGGGGGGACGTGGGACCTACCTCCCTGCGCTACTCGCCTGTGTCAGTGGCCCTGCCAGACCGGCAGCCGCTTCTCGATGAAGGCCCGCGGCCCCTCGCCGAAATCGTCGGTCTCTCCCACCCGGGCGAAGGCGTCGGCGGTGAGCTGGCGAAGCGTGGCGTCGTCGGTCGTCAAGGCCCGGTCGGCGATGGCGCGGCTCTCCCAAACGGCGTGCGGGGCGTTGGCGACGATCCGGCCGGCCAGTGACCGGGCGGCATCCAGCGCCTCGCCGGGTTCGGCCAGCATGTTGACGATCCCGACTTCGTAGGCCCGCTCGGCCGATATCGGGTCGCCGGTCAGGATCATCTCCATAGCCAGCTTGGGACCGATGGTCCGTGGCAGCCGGGCCAGGCCGCTGCTGCCGGCCATGAGCGACCGTTTGACCTCGGGTAGGCCGAAGACGGCCCGGCGGGAAGCCACGATCAGGTCGCACGCCAGCGCCATCTCGAAGCCGCCCGCCAGCGCCGCCCCCTCCACGGACGCGATGATCGGCTTCTTGCGCTCCCGCTCGACGATGCCGGCGAAGCCGCCGCGCGGCGTGCGCAGGTGGGAGGCCTGGCCGGACGCGATGGCGTGCAGGTCGGCGCCGGCGGAGAACACCGGGCCCTCGCCGGTGAGGATGGACACCCAACAGCCCGGATTGGCTTCCGCCCGGTCAATGGCCTGTTCGATGCCGGTGGCCACCGCCCCGTTGACGGCATTGCGCACCTCGGGCCGCTGGATGGTGATGATCGCCACCCGCCCGCTGAGGATGTAGTCGATCATCGGGCCCGCCGGGGGACCGCGGCGGTCACGACGCCGGCGAGGCGGCCCGGCGGATCGGCCCGGGTGGGGGAGGCATCGAAATCCCGAGCATGGACGCCAGCGCCGGTACCCGACCCGACTGCTGGCGGGCGGCCTGCAGCAATTCGTCACCGGGGACGGCGGGCAGTCCGCCCGGCTTGACCGCCCGGCGCACCGGGGAGGTAGCCACCGCCTCGAGCAGGGCAGCCCAACGCTCGGCCGGGGTGTCGGCGCTCATGGCCAGGCCCGCCGCCTCGGCCAACTGGGCTGCCAGATCGGCGGGCAGGCGGGTGGCGGGATCCGGCGGTCGGGAGGACAGCCGCAGCGCCCGGACCAGCCGCATCTCGGCCAGGTTGGTCCGGATCTCCTCCAGCCACGCCAGCCGGAGCGCTTCCACCCGCCGCTCGAGGGTCTCACGCAGATTGGCGGCCAGATGCCGGGACTCGTCGTCGCGGGCCGCCTGGGCGCCGTCGACAACCGACCGCAGGTCGCGCAGCGGGAGCTCGTCGGCCAGTTTCTCGGCCGCCTCGGCCCGATCGCGCCACTCCGCGGCCTTCAGCCGCGGGAGCAGTTCCTCGGCGATGCCGAGCAGGGCGTCGGCGTTGGGCGCCGGCCGGCCTTCGGCGGTCGCCTTCTCCCCTTCAAGATGGATGGCGGTGCGTACCGCCGGGATCCCACCCCGCAGAACCTGTTCGGCTATGGGTCGGTGCTCTGGGGGTAGCGACTCCAGCACCGCGTTGCGGTGGGTGTTGCCGGGATTCAGCCGGCGGGCTTTAGGCCGTGAGCCGGCCCCCTCGGCTGAGCCGGCGAGAACAGGGGCGCTGCGGCTGGGCCGCGGGCTTCGTTCGCCGGCCGGTCGGGAGGTGCGCTCGGACGGACGGCGGTCTGGTCGCTCACCGGCCGGTCGAGCCGCCCGACCGGAGGGGGGTCGTCCGGTGCCCTCGCCCGACGGTCTCGACGCCCGGTCACCCGGCGGTCGGCCGCTTCGGTCGGAGGCCGGGCGATTGGCCCGATCGCCGCCCGGCCGGCTGTCGCGGTCGATTGCCGGCCGGTCGGTTCCCGGCCGGTCGGGTGCCGCCCGGTCGGCGCGGGGCGTGTTCGAGCGTCCGTTACCACGGCTGCCCTCGCCGGCGCGACGCGGCCCGTGTGGCGGGCCGCCATCGTCGTGGCCGCGCGACGTGAGCGTGGTGGTCACACCGGGCGTGGCGGCCCGCGGCGGCCCGATGACCTCGAGGCGGTCGGGTTCGGCGCGCTTCTTCTCCTTGGGCGGCAAGATTCCGACGATCGTGATGCCCTCAACTTCGAACTCGGCGTCGGCGCGCACCACGTCACCGGCCTTGGCGCCGTCGTGGAGCAGCTTGCCGTCCAGAACCCCGGCGTGGTTTGAGGGCGCCGGCCGCCCGCCACGTCCACGTGCCATCGGACCGGGCGCTTGTCAGCTCGATCTCGATCCTGCGGGCCATGCGTTCAACCTACAGGGTGGCGGCAAAGCTGTTTTGCCCTACTCCTCCAACAGATCGGGTTGGCGGGCCACGATCCAGTCGTAGAGAGGTTGGAACGAGAACCATCCGGCCAGCGGGCTCCCGATCTGATCGTGGGTGAGCTTGGCGGTCTCACCGTCGATCACCCGGTACTCACCGGCGGACATAGCCAACAGCTGGGCCTGGCAGCACCGCTCCATGGCAATGAACCACCAGACCGCCTCCTCGACGGAACTGCCGACCGTGAGCAGGCCGTGGTTGGTGAGGATGCAGGCCTTGGCTCCGCCCAGGGCGTGGGCAATGCGCTTGCCCTCCTCGGTGTCGACGACTACCCCGGCGTAGTCCTCGAAGAGCTCATGGTCCTCGTAGAACGAGCAGGCGTCCTGGGTGATCGGCTCCAACCGCCGGTGCAGCGCCGCGAACGCCCGGCCGTACATCGAGTGGGAGTGGGCGGCGCTGACCGCATCGGGCCGGGCCTGGTGGATCTGGGAGTGGATGCAGAATGCCGCCTGGTTTACCGGCCACGTGCCCTCGACCACCCGGCCCTCATGGTTGACGAGGATCAGGTCGCGTACCCGGATCTGGCTGAAGTGCATGCCGAACGGGTTGACCCAGAAGTGGTCGAGCTGGACCGGGTCGCGGGCCGTGATGTGGCCGGCGACGCCCTCGTCGAAGCCGAAGTGGCCGAACAGCCGGAAGCCGGCGGCCAGCCGCTGCTTGCGGTGCCGGCGTTCGTCGGTCGGGGTGTCGAACTGCGGAATCTGGTGCGGCTGGCGATCCAAAGTGGCCTCCTGCGAGTATCACGTCACTACCAGCGTAGGTTCGTCGCCGCGTCGAGCGTGGCGCGCCTGTCTCAGGCGCCCGCGTCGTTCAACTCATGTCAGACCAGGCGGACGGCTCTCATCGACCAGGCGCCGTTGGGGACCGACGACGTACTTCGGGTCGCTCGCGCTCGCCTTTCCCGCTTCGAAGACCGCGAACCTGGTCAATGCGGCACCGCCGGCGATCAGCGCACCGCCCACCACCGCCGGCAGCCGGCGCCGGCCGAACAGGGCGGTGACCGCCGCCCCGGCGATGCTGAGGGCCAGAGCGCGGCGGTTGAGCCGGCCCGCGGTGCCCAGGTGATAGGGCGCAGCCAGGTCTCCGAGGTGGCGCTCCATGATCTGGGCCGCGGCCACCTCGGCCAGCGCCCCGCCGGCCGCCAGGCGCCGGGCCGGCCCGGCGCGGGCGACCGGTGTCAGCATGGTGGCGACCGCCCCGGAACTGGCCGCCGCGCCGGCGGCGAACAGGAACGGCAGCTGGTGGCGGGCCTCGTGCCACACCGGCACCGCGGTGTCGGCGATCAGGACCCCGGTATAGGTGGCGACCGCCGAACCCAACACTCCGGCGCCCAGCCCGGCCGCGTCACCGGCCTTCGGGAAGGTATGCAGGACGTCGCTCAGGGCGGCGGCCGCCGTCAGCGGCGCGTAGGCCGCGATCAGCCAGCTGCCGACGCTCATCGGTGAGGTGACCTTGACCACCCTGAGCATGTTGTAGAACCTCGCCGGGCGGCCCAGGTCCTTGACCAGCAGGATCCCGCTGACGCCGATCGAGACAAGAGCCGTGATCCGGGCCCGCCGGGCCAGGGCCGGGTCGCCACACATCGAGGCGCCCGCCGCCAGCAGCGCGCTGCCTCCCGACAGTCCGCCGGTGAACAGGTAGGCCGGGACGGGCCACTTCCAGACGGGTGGTTTGAGCACCGGGTGGTCGTAGTAGCTGCGGACTTCGGCGCCCGGCACCATCGACGCCTCGGCCCACTTCACCGCCGGCGACCGAGGAAGCTGGTGCCGACCGCCGCCGACAGGGCCAAGGCGGCCGCGCCGGCCGCCTTCCACATCCCGCGGAGATGGCGGGTGGTGGATACCGGATCGGGCGGCAACCCGTAGACCTCGGGGTCGTCGAGGAGCAGGAAGAAGGCGCCGAAGCCTCCCACGCCGTCGTGGTCGTCGGCGCCATAGAGGCGGGCTTCGGCGACGCCCGCCTCCTTCAGCGTCCCGAGCCGGCCGGCGGCCCGCCGGCGCAGCTCGTCGAGCGGTCCGAACTGGATCGATTCTGTCGGGCAGGCCTTGGCGCAGGCCGGCTCCATTCCACCCTTCAGGCGGTCATAGCACAGGGTGCACTTCCAGACCCGACCGTCGTCATGGCGTTGGTCGATAACGCCGAACGGGCAGGCCGGCACGCAGTAGCCGCAGCCATTGCAGACATCGGACTGGACGACGACCGTGCCGAATTCGGTGCGCATCAGCGCTCCGGTCGGGCAGACCTCGAGGCAGGCCGCCGAGGTGCAGTGCTTGCACACGTCCGAGCTCATCAGCCAGCGGATCTCGCCGGCCGGTCGGCGCTTCTCGACGAACGCCACATGGCGCCAGGTGTCGGCGCTCAACTCGCCGGTGTTGTCGTACGACCGGCCGAGAAAGTCGAAACCGTCGTCGGGGACGCCGTTCCATTCCTTGCACGCCACCTCGCACGCCTTGCACCCGATGCAGATTGAGGTGTCTGTGAAGAACCCCATGCGGGGCGGATGGTCGGACCAGCCCGACGCGCCGGCCGGATCCTGGGAGATGGCGGTCACCCGTCCGCCCCCGCCTTCTCGACCCGGCGGCGGTAGCCGTCGACCAGTCGGGGCAGGGCCGGGCCACGGGGTCGCCGTCCCGGCCGGATGTCACAGGTCGCGGCCTTGGACTCCTGGATGAAGGACGTCGGGTCCATGACCACGCTGGTCAGGTCATTGGCGGAGTCCCCGGTGACCAGCCCCCGGGAGCCCCAGTGGTAGGGGAGGCCGACCTGATGGGTCCAGCGCTCTTGGATGCGCAGTGGCACCATGCGGTCGGTCACCATGACCCGGGCCTCGATCGCGCTTCGGGAGGTCACGATGGTGGCCCAACCGCCGTGGACCAGGCCTCGCTCGGCGGCCAAGTCCGGACTCACCTCGCAGAACATGGCCGGCTGCAGTTCGGACAGGTGGCGCAGGAACCGGCTCATGCCGCCGGCGGTGTGGTGCTCGGTCAGCCGGTAGGTGGTGAAGGCATAGGGGAACACCTCGGCTCCCGCCGCCCCGTAGGACGGGTTGTACTCGTTGTGCTTCCGCCTCATCTGGCGGCGGGCCGGGTTGGCCTGCTGCCCGTACAGCGGGTTGGCGAACGGGGACTCGTGGGGCTCGTAGTGCGTGGGCAACGGGCCGTCCATCACCCCGCTCGGAGCGTACAGCCAACCGACACCGTCGGCCTGCATCACGAACGGCTGGTCACCGCCGAGCGCATTCTCGGCCGTGGCCGCCTCCGGCGGCCGGTAGTCGGGACGCATGTCGGTCTTGAAGTCCGGGATGTCGTGTCCTGTCCACCGGCCCTGCGCCTCGTCCCACCACACGTAGCGCTTGCGTTCCGACCACGGCCGGCCCTCGGGATCGGCCGAGGCTCGGTTGTAGATCATCCGGCGGTTGGCCGGCCAGGCCCAACCCCACTCCGGCGCCACCCACGTCTGCTCCCGACCCGGTTTGCGGCGGGCCGCCTGGTTGACGTCGTCGGCGTAGACGCCGCTGTAGATCCAGCACCCGCAACGGGTGGACCCGTCGGGCCTCAGTTCCGTGTAGCCCGACAGGGTGTGGTTGTCCGCATCCACCCCGTTCACCTCGCGCAGGACGGCGTCGGCGCTGGGGTCCAGTGTGGCACCCGTGGTGGGGTAGTCCCAGGTGAGGTCCAGGAGCGGGCGGTCCCGGGGATCGGTCGAGCCGGCCAGCTTCTCCCGGATGATCCGGCCCAGGTGGTAGTAGAACCACAGATCCGAGCGGGCATCGCCCTCGGGTTCGACCGCTTTGTGGTGCCACTGCAGCAGGCGCTGGGTGTTGGTGAACGTGCCATCCTTCTCGGTGTGGGCGGCGGCCGGCAGAAAGAAGATCTCGGTGCCGATGGCGGCCGTCTGGAGTTCTCCACTCTCGATCTCCGGCGAGTCGTACCAGAACGCCGCGCTCTCGATCTCGGAGAAATCCCGGACGACCAGCCATTCCAGATTGGCCATGGCGAGCCGGTGCATCCGGGAATTCGAAGAACCGACGGCGGGGTTCTCGCCGACCACGAAGAACCCCTTGACGGCGCCGTCGAGCATCCCCTCCAACGTCCGGTAGGTCGAGTGGTCGCCGGTGAGGCGGGGCAGGTACCCGAAGCAGAAGTCGTTGGCCGCGGTGGCGGCGTCACCCCACCACGCCTTGAGTTGACTCACGAGGTAGGCGTCGAGGTGGCCCCAGAAGCCCGTCCTGACGATGGTGCGGTCGATGAAGCCGGCACGATCGGCGTCGGTCACGTGAGGCATCGGGATGTAGCCAGGGAGGAGGTTGAACAGCGTCGGGATATCGGTCGAGCCCTGGATGCTGGCGTGACCCCGCAGGGCCAGGATCCCCCCACCCGGCCGGCCGATGTTGCCGAGTAGCAGCTGGATGATGGCCGCGGTGCGGATGTACTGGGCCCCGACCGTGTGCTGGGTCCAACCTACCGCGTAGCAGAAGGCGCTGGTGCGCTCCCGGCCCGAGTTGGCGCACAGCGCCTCGGCGACCCTCACGAACAGCTCCGGCGGTATCCCGCATATCTCATCCACCTTCTCGGGGGTGTAGCGGGCGTAGTGGCGCTTGAGGATCTGGAACACGCAGCGGGGGTGCTCAAGGGTCGGGTCCCGGGCCTCTACTCCCTCGTACTGCCAACTGCTCATGTCGTAGCGCCGCCCGTCGGCGTCCCAACCGGAGAACAGCCCGTCGAGGTCCTCGGTGTCGCGGAAGCGCTCGTCGACGATGGTGGGGGCGTTGGTGTACGGCACCACGTACTCGCGGAACTCCCGGCCGTTGGCCAGGATGTAGTTGATGAGGCCGCCGAGGAAGGCAATATCGGTGCCCGCCCGGATCGGCACGAAGATGTCGGCCACCGCGCTGGTACGCGTGAACCGGGGGTCGATGTGGACGATGGTGGCGCCCCGGGCCTTGGCCTCCATCACCCACTGGAATCCGACTGGGTGGCACTCGGCCATGTTGGAGCCCTCGATGATGATGCAGTCCGAGTTCTGCAGATCCTGCTGGAACGTGGTGGCGCCCCCCCGCCCGAACGATGTCCCCAGACCGGGGACGGTGGACGAGTGTCAGATCCTCGCCTGGTTCTCGATCTGGATAGCGCCCAGTGCGGTGTACAGCTTCTTCATCAGGTAGTTCTCTTCGTTGTCCAGCGTCGCCCCGCCGAGGCTGGCGATGCCCATGGTGCGCTGCAGCCGTCGGCCCTGGTCGTCGGTGTCCTGCCATGTCCGCCGGCGGGTGTCGATGACCCGCTCGGCGATCATGTCCATGGCCCGGTCGAGCGGCAGCCGCTCCCACTCGGTGGCGTAGGGCCGGCGGTATTTGACCCGGTGCTCGCGCCCGGGCCCGGTGACCAGTTCGAGGGTGGCCGAGCCCTTGGGGCACAGCCGGCCGCGTGAGATCGGGCTGTCCGGGTCCCCCTCGATCTGGGTGATCCGGCCGCCCTCGACGTAGACCCGCTGGCCACAACCGACGGCGCAATAGGGGCAGACGCTTCCGACCACCGATTCGGCGTCGTCGGTGCGCGGGTGCAGGCCGAGGCTGCGCGCCGAGGCCGCGGCCCGGCCCAGGCCCAGCCGGTCGGGGCCGGTCAGCTGCCGCAGTACCGGCCAGCCCGCCCGGCCGGGCGGGGATCCATCAGTAGCCATGTGACCTCCCGGGGTACCCACCCCGGTCGGGGACGAAACGGGCCTGGGGACAACCATCGAAATTCACAGGCTTCGACCCCTGGATGCCCACAGGGTCCGCAGCGTACCGTCGCCGATGTGACCTACGAAGTGCGGTTGAAGGGCGGCGAGGTCGACATCGTCGACCGCGCCGATGCGTACCAGCAGGAAGGTCCGCTCACGACGTTCTTCCAGACCCGGCCGGGCCGGGCCGTCATCGACTGCTGGGCTCAGCGGGTCGCCAGCTACCGCACCGCGGACATCGTGCGCATCCGGTGCGAGGAGGAGAAATTCCTGCCCTCACATGAAGTTGCGGGTGTGCAGCGCCGACAGCTCGGCCGGCCTCGCCGGTCGACGAACCCGAGGCGGCACCAGCCGTCGCCGGCGCCCTTCGTCCATCTCGGCCTGCAGAGGTCTGCACCGCATCCAGCCCCGGCGCGATGGCGTCGGCGCCCACGTCGCCGGCCGCCATGACGACCAGCGCGTCGAAGACGTCGGCGTTGAGCCCGGCGGTCGACGGCGAGCGCGTCGTGGCGGCGCTCGACCGCGGCGGCCGAGTCGCTCGCGCAGCGCGGGCTCGGCTCCGCAGCTGCTGCTCGAGGTGAGCCGAGCGCCGAACGCCACGTGCCGGGCCTCGTCCTGCAGCGCCAGGCGGGCACACCTGGCGCGGTCACCGGATCGGGCGCGTGACCGGTCGAGGAACGCCAGCAGATGCAGGAACGTCCCCTCGCCGAGCACCGACAGCAGGAACGAGGCCAGCGGCGAAGTCGGGCTCGTCGAGGAGCGTCTGCAAGCGAGGCCCGGCCGCCGGCGCCCGAGACGCCGAGCTGGCCGGCCACCAGCAGCGCCCGGCGGGTGAACACCTCGATGTGGCGCGCCTCGTCGGCGGTCTGCACGGCGAGGAACTGCGACGACCTCGCGGATATGCGGGTGAATCCGGCCGAGGAAGCGGGCGGGGACCATGAGCGCGGCCTGCTCGTTCTCGACCAGGTAGGTCATGACCTGGACAACTGCGGCCTCGACCTCGTCCGGGAGCTCAACCGCCGCGTCCCAGTCGACGGCGGTGGCCGGGTCCCACTGGGCGGCGGCCGCCTGGGCGTACAGCTTCGGGGCCAGGTCGGTCCAGATCTCTGACCTGGTCTCGAGGTCGGCGGTCGCCAGGTCGGGCCACCCGCCTCGACCAGTGCGCCCCGCGCCGCCAGTCCCCACGAGCGCGGCGCCTTTTTCCGACGATCGTTTCTGGTCCCGGTCCCCCCGCCCGCTCGGCGTCCCGCCAGCGAGCGCCGGCCGCCGTCGCCTCTGACGATCATGTTCGTCGTACGGCCCGGTGGCCCTCGGCTCCGGGCCCACGCGCCCAGGTGGACGGTCGAGGTGGGGTCGCTTCCGTAACACGGCCAGTCGGTGCCGGGAGCCACGGCCAGCAAGGCCCGCTCGACCAGCAGATGACCGCCACGGTCGAGGCCGAGTGCGCCGAGGTCGAGCTCAGGGTCGGTAGTCGTCAGCGGTGATCGCCCCCTTCGGCGTCATAGAAGTCGGCCGTGATCGACCGCGTCCTCGAGGGCCTGGTACCCGCTGACCCGTCCGGGCCAGCCATCTGGTCAGCCCCTCCAGGTCGAGCAAGGGGCGGACCGCCGGCATCGCCGTAGTCCATGCCGAGGAGCAGCTGGCGGAAACGGACGACCAGTTCGACCGGGGCGCCCTCGACGACGGTCATGTTGCAGTGGTCGTACGGCGCGGTCTGGGCGATGATCTTCGTGCTGCCGGCCGGGAGCATGCCCTCCCGGGCGAAGGCCAGGTGGTTGCCGTCGATCATGCAGGCGGCCTCCACCTCGCCCGCCACCAGGGCCTGGGCCGCGGCCCGCTCACCGCCGATGTGGTCGCCGTGCAGGCCGACGCCAACGTCGAAGCGTCGCACCGTAGACGGCCCTGACGCCCGCCTGACGGAGCAGGTCGAGGGGCAGGAGCGTGGCCTGCGGCGAGTCGACCGCGCCGGTGGCCGACGGTGCGCCCTGGCAGATCGGCGACCGCGACGATCGGCGAGTCGGCACGCACGACGACGACCGACGTCAGGTCGCGGTCGGTGTCGCGCATGGCCATAGCTGCGACGGACGACCCGCCGGCGGCCGCCAGCCGCCGGGCCCGCACCCAGGCCAGCGGCGAGTTCCAGGCCACGTGGATGCGCCCGGCCAGCAGGTCCTCGACCTGGCGCTCGTAGTTGGAGTACAGCACGTAGTCGAAGGGCAGGTCCGTGGTCGCGAACCAGCGCCGGAAGCCCTCCCAGATGGTGACCACCTTGGGGTCGTAGGCGACGGCGCCCATCACCAGCGTCCCGCGCCATCAGGCGCCTAGCAGGGGGAGGCCGCAGATGGCCCGGCCGACGAAGTCGAGCAGGGCGTCGGTGGTGGGGGCCATGACCCGCGCCGCCCGGGCGTCACGGAAGCGCCGCTCGACGCCGAGCTCCTTGCGGAACGCCGCACCGCCGCACACCTTCATGGCCAGGTCGGTACACGTCGATGGCCGCCTCGGCGGCGGCCGCCTTGACCTCGAGCACGCGCAGCATGGCGTCGGGCCGCCCCGACTCGAGCGGCGGCCAGGGTGTCTGCCAGCAGGGCCCGGGTGGTGTCGGTCGCCAGCCGCATGCGGGCGAAGTCGGCCCGCGTGACCGGCTGCTCGATGAGCGACCGGCCGAGGTGCTCGAGACGGGTGGCGGCCAGGTGCCGGCCGGTCTCGGCGGTGACCGCCTCCATGAGGCCGACGCTGAAGCGCGCCGACAGGACGAGGAACCAGGGGAGCACGGCGGCCAGGGCGATGTCCAACCCGGCGCCGTCGGCGCCGAGCATGGCGGTCAGGCGGGACGGCGGCGCCGTCGGCGTTCACCGGGATCGAGCCGTTGCCCCGCAAGCCCGAGACCGTCGAAGGCGCCGGTGTGGCTGCAGAGCCGGCGAGTGGCGCTCGGCACCAGCCACAGCGTCATCGGGCCCGCCGGCCGCAAGGGACCGGCTCGACCAGACGTAGCTGTCGGCCTCGCCGGCCGAGGTCACCCAGCTCTTGCGGGCATTCGAGTATCGCGTGGTCGCCCTTCTGGAACGCGGTGCCCAGCGGCGCCCAGAAATGGCTGCGGGATCCCGCCTCCGAGAAGGCCAGCGTGGTGAGATGCCGGCCGGCGGCGATGTCGCGCCGGACGTCCTCAGGGCCGTAGATCTCGATGACCGCAGTGGCCGCGCAGGTGCATGAGGACAACCATGGCCGTTGATCCGCAGGCGGCGGCCAACGCTTCGATGACGTCGCTGGCGTCTCGCAGTCCGGCGCCTCCACCTCCGAACTCGACCGACGAAGTCATGCCGAGGATCCCCACCCGACCGAGGGCGTCGACCGCCTCGGCCGGAAACTGCTGCTGCCGGTCAACGTTGCCGGCATGTGGCTCGACGACCTCTTCGATGACGCCCGCCAGGGCGTCGGAGTACTCGTTCATTGACAGAACCTTCCCGTTGGACAATCGACGATGACGGGGCAGACCCCCGTCACGCCACGTCAAGCGGGAAGGGGGGCGGTGCAGGAACCGCCCGACCGGACGGTGAACAGGTGAGCTCAGCGGCGGTGGGGCACAGTTCCTCCCTTCGGATCGCCGCGGACCAGACGCGGTCGCCCCATCGTATGCCATGTTGGGGTGGTTGCTATAGTAAGCCATCACCCACTGCCGGTTCGAGCGCCATCGCCGCCAGGCATGCAGTCGGCATCGTTATGCTCACGTCGTGGGCCGACC
Organism: uncultured Actinomycetota bacterium; assembly: GCA_963792645.1. Taxonomy (GTDB): domain Bacteria; phylum Actinomycetota; class Acidimicrobiia; order Acidimicrobiales; family Palsa-688; genus CAWBWS01. The sequence goes on along the minus strand of CAWBWS010000002.1, from coordinate 1,506,250 downwards.
GCAGCAAGGCTGCATGGCTAGCCGAGGACAGCCGTGAGTACCGCGGCGAACTCGTTTGCCCGGGGGCGACTGTGGCGTTGAAGCCATCCGCCTTCATGAAGGGTGGAACGCCAAGGTCGAAGGAAGATCTGGAAGCAGAGGCGGCCGCTGAGTTGCGGCGGGCCATCTCCGGAGGCGATCCCCGACCGGGAGTGCCGGGGGGATCGCCACCGCGCCGCCGGGCGGAGCCGCCCACCATGCCCGGCGTCCCGACGTTCGGCCGTTCTGAGCCGTCGATCACACCCGACGACGAGAAGCACACGCTCACCGAGCTGGCGCTTCAGCAGTTCGCCGACCGGGAGATCGGCGGCCACCGGCCTGACGATCTCACGCAGTTGACGGCGGCTGCGACCTCACCCGAGGAGATGCGCAATCGGGCGCTGGCCGAGCTGGCCCAGCGCCAGGCGCGGATGGCTCGGGAGACCCCCCCTGCCCCCCGGCCGCACATGGCTCTGCCCGGTGCGCCGATCGGCCCGGTCGGCGCCGGGTTGGCGCCGCCCGCCGTGGCCCGCCGGAACGCCCGTCCGGGGGGCGTGGTCAGCCCCAGCGGGCCTCGGGTCAAACGGACCAGCTCCGACATGCCGGGGGCGCCGCGGCTCACCGTGGCCCCCACCCTGACGTCGTCGGCCAGGACGTCCCCGGTCCCCGAGGAGATCCTCAGCCCCAAGCCGCCGCCCGCCGCCCGCTCGCGACGACCACCAGGCAGAGGGGCGCCCGTCGACTCCGCGCCCGCCGCCCGCCCTGCGCTGCCGCGCCGTGCCAAGGCCGCCCCGGCCCCTGCCCCGGCTCCTGCCCCGGCTCCCGCTGCCCCGGTTGCCGGTCGATCCAAAGTGGTCGCTACCGCCCGCGACCTGGTGACCCCCCCGCAGTCGGGCGTGGCCACCACCGACGAGCTCGAACCGCCTGACCTGCCGAACCAGGCCTACCACCCGGCACCGGCCAGCAATGGGCGCCAAGCCCTTGTGCCACCTGCCGAGAGCCGGCCGGCGCCGCCCGCAGATGAGACGGAAGTGGAAGTGGACGGCGTCTATGACCCCGATGAGGCGCTGGCCGCCTCGTCGCACTGCATGATGGCCGCCCTGTCCATGCTGCTCGGATCGTTCGAGGTGCTGCCGTCGCCCCGTTACGACCACCCGGGCGGCGAACAGCGTTATGACGAGATCGCCCGGCACGCAGCCGAACTGCGCGAGCTCGTCGAGCAATTCCTCGACGAGCTGCCCGACTGACCCGGAGCAGATCGAGGCGCCATGCGGTCGCATCCGGCGACGCTTCCTCGTTTCGTGTGGGCCCACGGAGTGCTCAGTTCGGTTCGCCATGAAGCGGAGATAGGCCTGTTCGACTGGGGCTGCGCGGCCGGCATGGCCGATCTGGTGCGCTATGACGCCAGGGGTCACGGTACCGGTTCGGTTTTGTACGAAACCCGTGCCTACCGCTGGTCGGCGCTGGTCGACGACATGCTGCGGGAGGCCGGGAACGGTCCATTCGTGGCCGGAGGCGCCGGGATGGGCGCCGCGACGGCGTTGCTGACAGCGGTTCGGGCGCCGCGCCGGGTTGCCGCCCTGGTGCTGGCGATCCCCCCGACCGCGTGGGAGGACCGTTCAGACGAGGCAGCCCGCTATCAGAAGCTGGCGGCCACCGTCGAGCGACGCGGGCCGGCAGCCCTGGTGGCCGAGTCACCGGTCGGGGGTCAGGCGCCGTTCGTGTCCGAAGCCGTCCCCGATGGGGCGGAGGCCTGCGCCCGGCAGCTGTTCTCCATGGACAGGAGGGCGCTGCCCGCCATTCTGCGAGGTGCCGCGGTGTCGGATCTCCCGAGCCCGAAGGAGGTGCGGCTCGTCGTCGTGCCAACACTCATCCTGGCCTGGTCCGGCGACGCCGGTCACCCGGTCGCGATTGCGGAAACGCTTGCCGACCTGATGATCCAGAGCGAGCTGCAGGTGGCGGCCGACATGGACGCGGTCCGGTCTTGGCCCAAGCTGGTCCGGGACTTCCTCGCCACCGTCTGACCGGCCCGGGGATTCACGACCCCGACGCCGCCTCCTGGAGGGCCTGGAGGACATCTGCTCGCTTGAAGATCGAACCGGCTTCGATCAGCCGCTCGGCCAGCGCGGCCGGCTCCAGCCCGAACGAGCCGGAAGGGAACACGATCTCGAGCTTGTCGGACTCGACGACGACGCCATGGTTGTGGGCGCTGATCCGGGTGATCCATTCCCATCTGATCAGGGTGCGGTGCGTCCCGGGGCCGAACGTCGACACCCCGTGCAGATCGATCCGCAGCCGGAGGGTCCGCCCGAACCGACCGGACCTGATCGTGTCCTCCACCACCCGCGGGCTCACTCCGCCGGCCCCACCACCCGGCCGTGCACGTCCCGGTGGAGATGGAACGTCAGCACGTCGGTCTCCAGGTTGGTCCGGCTGGCGTGCAGATCGGTGGCGACGAATCGGGCCAGGATGTCGTCGATCGTCCCCGGGTCCGGGCGATGCCGGACATTGAAGAAGCGCTCCCCGTGGATGAACGTCCGGTCCACGCCGAGCGTACCGAGGGCGATCTCCATCTCCTCCACCATGGCACCGTTGCCGCTCAGGCAGTAACGGGTGCCGCCCAGCCTGTCGAGTAGCGGCGGCACCGACTCGGTGACCCGGCCTCGAAGTTGCGCCCACCCGGCGGGCGGCTGAGAGAGTGAGATCAGGTATCCGAAATCCGGATGCCGTCCCGCCAGGTCATCGAGCTCGTCGAGCAGGCAGATGTCGTCGGGCAGCCGCAGCCCCCAGTACAGGCGGGTGCGCCGGCTGTCGCCCCTGTCGGCGAGATGACGGCAGAGGGAATACAACGGGCTGACCCCTACCCCGGTCGCCAGCAGGACCAGATCGCTGGTGCGATCCCTCGGAACCATCGAGCGGCCTGACGGGCCGCGAAAGTGGACCAAATCGCCAGGACGCATGGATGCCAGATGTCGCGCCAGTGGGCCTTCGGCAAAGACCCGTATCAGGACGTCGAAATGACGATCCTCGCCCGGCGCCGAGAAGATGCAGTACGGGCTGTGGCGCACCCCGAACCCGGGTATTGCCTCCTCGAAACCGACCCAGTAACCGGGCAGGAACACGAACGGAAGGGCATCAGCGACGCGGTAGCGGATGCGAACCGTGCCGGTGGTGGTCAGCCGGTCGACCGCCACGACCTGGGCCACCCGGTCGTAACGCGAGATCCTCGCCCAGGTCGGCTCGGACTCGCCGGCGCCGCTCACGGCAGTACGCGGCGCAATCTATCGGCCCACGCGCCGGGCGGTAGCGCCGGATCAAGAAACACATCGACCGGGGTGGAGAGGTCGGCGGCGCCGATCACCGCCGCCACCGGAAGGAAACGGCAGAAGGGGTCATATCGCAGATCGGCGATGAAGTCCTGTCCCACCCGCTCCGAGGCGTCAATGACGATCATGGTCGGGATGAGCGCGCTGCAGGCGTCCACGGCGATCTGGTCGAAGCTTTTCGACACGAACCGGCATTCGGCGAGGCTGGCCTCCAGCTGCTCAGCCAGATCTGGCTGCAGTCCGATCGTCAGGACGAGTGTCGGTGGAAGTCCGGCGATGCGGCGAGCCCCTCCGAGCTCGGCGCCGAAGTCTGCCAGCTCCGCCGGCGCCGATGGAGCATCGCCGAAGAAGGACTCGACGGTGGCCCGGGCCCTCAATGCCTGCTCGCCCGTCACCCGATCAGCTGCCCACAACGTCCAGGACACGTCGCCAAGCGTCAGCTCGGCGTAGATGATCGCAGTCATCGCCGGCAAGTCGGCGCCCACTTCAGTCAGCCCACGTTCGACGAGCGCGCCAGCGACATTCTGCACGACTTGCGCCTCTTCGGGCGGGTCCTCATTTCGCAGCATGAACACCTCCGGCGTGACACGAAACGCCGCCTGCCACCAACCCGACAGGAGAAGGGCGTCGCCCTCGATGTGCAATGCCGGGCCGAAAGCCTTGCGCCCTCCGCCGCTCACAAAGGCGTCGATGACGTCCGGATCGTCCATAGGGTCACGGTAGCTCTAGTAGGCGGATGCAAAGCGGCCCATCAGGTGCGACTCTGTGGACGTGAGCGGTCCGGGTTCGCCGAGCGAGCCGGCGCCCGTCGGCGACCACGTCGGGCTGCTAGGCGAATTGGTAAGCGACCGCCTACCGGCGCTACTCGCCCGTCCGGTTGGCCTGCTGGCTCAAGCGGTGGGCGCGGATCCGGCTCTCGCGGGCGCCGTTCGGCCGGTGCTGGACCGCCGGCTGCGCCATCTGTGCGATCGGGCGGTGGCGCAAGCGTCGAGCGACCCGGGTGGCCAAGGGCTCACCAGCGAGATGGATCTGGCCGCCGCGCTCACCGATCTGGTGCAGACGTGCCCTCCGGATCCTGGCCTGCTACCGGCAATTCTCGACGCCATGCCGGCATTCTCCAGCGGCAGCTTCAGATCTTTGTGCCTGGTGCTCACGCAGCAGGCCGGAACGTACTACCGCGGTCTCGCCGCGGCCGACCCCGCCTTTCTGCCGAACCTCGCTATCGCGCTCAACAACCTCTCGGTCCGGCTGGCCCACATCGGCAGTTACGGCCCAGCCGCGGCAGCTGCCGCCGAGGCGGCGGACAAGTTCCGGCGTCTGGTCGAGGTCGATCGGACCGGCACCTTCCGACCCGAGCTGAACATTTCGCTCCACAATCTGTCGCTGTGGTTGACCAATCTGGGGCGCCGGGAGGAGGCGCGGGCGGCGACCGCCGAGGTGGTGGCGCATTACCGGTCGCTCGCCATCGAGGGTCCGGCCGTCTATCTCCCGAGGTTGGCGGGCGCCTTCCGCGACCTGTCCGTGCAGTTGGCCGGCTTGGGGCGCCACGAGGAGGCGCGAGCGGCTGCGACCGAGGCGGTGACCCATTTTCGGGGCCTGGTTGAGGCCGACCCGGCGCGCTACGCAATCGTTCTGGGGGACTCGCTGCAGAATCTGGCCAGCCGGTTGATCGACCTTGGGCTACGTAAGGAGGCCGCCACCAGGCGAGCCGAGGCCGACTCCCTGCTCCGGCCTCGTCGCCGTCGGGGGGTGGCCGTCCTGCGGCGATCCCCACGCCGGTGAGTCAGCCCCCGCTGGCGTCGAGCAATCGTAGCCCGTCACCGCTCAACTCCCATTTGGCCCCGAGTCCCTGCCGCCAGCGGTGGTGCAGATATCCCTGGCGGTGCAGTTGTTCCAGCCGGTACTCGGCCACAGCCGCCTCGAGGCCGATCGTCAAGGTGATGGCAGACGTGGTCTCTGTCCCATCGCGGATGACGCGGAGAAGAGGCAGTACTTCCTCAGGTGTCATGGCTCACAGAATGCCATGTTGAGCGAGGCCGGGTAGTACCAGGCGACATCTAGATGTCGCGGGTACATCCGCGCGATGCTGACAGCGTCGGGCTCAATCATCAGAAGGGATCTCGTGTACGAGCACAGCTGCCCGAGAGCCGGAGCGCAACGTTGAGGACCTGCGTTCGGCCTTGAGCACCTCTCGTATTCGCGACACGACCCCGGCATTCGAAGCGTTTGCGCGCAAAGCCGGCGTCGAAAGCCCGTTTCAACGCGAACTGCTCTGGAAGGACCTCTATCGGCCCGCCCATCCGGACGTTTTCGCCGGGTTCGAGGAGGCGGTGCCCGGGTACCTCAACGGCCTGCCGGCCATGGTACGCGAGCTCTCCAGGGTTCGTGCCCGGGTCAAGGAGGCGGCGCCGGTGATGCGAGCCGTCATCGAGGAGGTGGACCCGAAGCTGGCGGAGTTACTGGGCGTGCCGGCCGAGCCGTCACCTGAGCACGTGCTCATGATCGGCACCTTTGCCACCAACGCCGCCGTCGGCCGGGTCGCCGGCAACGTCGCCGTCTTCCACTGCCTCGAGTGGTTCCAGTCTGTCGACGGGGCGCGGGCGCTGGTCGCCCACGAGGCCACTCACGGGTGGCACCAGGTTGCACTGCAGCGGGCCGGCCAGCAGCTACCTCCCGACGACGACCTGGCCTGGAGGATCTTCTCCGAGGGCCTGGCCACCCAGGTGTCCCGGGCGGTGGTCCCGGGACTGCCGGAGGTCGTCTACTTCTGGTACGGCCATCCCGAGGTGGAGGAGTGGCTGTCGTGGTGCGAGGAGCAGGCGCCGGACCTCAGACGCCATTTGCAGGCCTCTCTCGATGTCCCCGAGGCGGCCGAGACCTTCTTCGGCGGTGGGCTGGTCGACGGGAGGTGGCGGGTCGGGTACTACCTGGCGGACCGGCTGGTCGCGGGCCTCGGCCATGCCCTGCCGGAACTGGTCGGGTTGTCGGTGGACGACGCCCGCCAGGCGGTCGGCGCAGCACTGGCAGCCAGCTGACGGTCAGAGGGGCGAGGACTCCCGGAACTGCTCGATCTCGTCGTCGAAGATCTGGCCCAGCTCCCGCATGAAGGTGAGTTGGCTCTGCGCCTCCTCATAGTCGACCTTGCACATGGCGAAACCGACGTGAACCAGCACCCAGTCCCCGACGGCGATGCCATCGGCCAGCACGAGGCCGACATTCACGTCGCGACGGACGCCACTGATCTCGACCACGGCCTTGTGCGCCGCGACGCCGGCGATGTCGACGATCTCACCCGGTATTCCCAAGCACATGGCAACCCGCTTCCAGTGGCAGTAGATGCATGCTACACCTAGCGCAGGGGAACAGTCAGCGCAGGCCGCCTCAGAGCGCTACCGGTATCACGGCTCCCATGAGGAGGTCAGCCAGGTCGCCTATACCGGCTACCAGAGGGTCGTCAGGGGCGTAGTCGAGTAGCGGAGTCCCGGCCTTGTCGGCGTCGAGGGCCGCCTCACTCCACGGCAGCCGGCTCACCAGGTTGAGACGGTGCCGGTCGCAGAACTCGCTGATGGCCTCGGCGTCACCGGGTCGGCGCAGTTTGTTGGCGACCACGCCCACCGTGGGGATCGGTAGCTCGGCCGCCAACTCGGCCATGCGGCGGGCGGTCTCGAAGGAGCGGAAGTAGGGCTCGACCACCAGCAGCAGGGCGTCGACGTGGCGGGTCGTGCCCCGACTCAGGTGTTCCGGCGACGCCTCGAGATCGACGATGGTGACCGTGTCGACCTCGTGGCCGGCATCGCCAAGCAGGGCGCTGACTGTTGCGTGAGCCGAGCACAGGCAGCCCTCGTCGGCGTGGGCGGGCAGGGCCATGAGCAGGACAGTCACCCCGTCGACGGGAGTGCCGTGACGCGTCACGACATCTGAGACCGGTTCGATCAGGCCCGGGCCGTGCAACCGACGGGACACCAATCCGGCCGGCAGCGGCCGCAGCAGCGCCGCCTGCTCACGGTCGACTCCGAGCGCCACCGCGACATTGGGGTTGCTGTCGCCGTCGACGACGATCACCCGCCGACCGCGGTGGGCGGTGAGCCGGGCAAGGGTGGCGGACAACGTTGTCTTGCCGGCGCCTCCCTTGCCGGCGACCGCGATGCGGAGACCGTTCACCGCGTCGTCTGCGTGGCGATCCGCTCGGCAGCCCGGTCGTACCGCTGGAGGTACAAGGAAAGATAGCGGTGGCTCTCTCGGAGCGCGCCGGCCCAGGCGTGGAGCCAGTCGACACCTTCGTCGGTCAACCGGTAGGTGCGCCGGGCCGGACCGGCCGAGGAGTGCTCCCACCACGACTCCACCAGCCCGTCGTTCTCCATCACCCGCAGCGCCCGGTAGAGGGCGCCGGGATCGACGTTGCCGAGACCCACTTGAGAGATCTGCTCGTGGAGGTCGTAGCCGTGCGCCGGCTCCTCGCAGATCAGCAGGAGCAGGCAGGCCCGCAGGTAGTTGCGAGGCAGCCCCCCCTGGGGCTCCTCGGCGGTGCGCTTTTCCTTCACGGCTTCTCCTGACTCGGATCCGGTACGACCAGGTCGCCAGACTGCAACGGTAGCCGTTGGCTGGTCATGTATTCGACGATGCGGCGGTCAATGGTCGTGGCCGGCGTGCGCGGCCCGTTCCTTGGCGCATGCATCGGCTTCGTCGGGGGAGTTGTGGCACCAGCAGTCGGCGCTGCACTCCCCGTGGGAGGTCTTGGTCAACTCGCTGAAGGCGGCGACGAACTCGAGGCCGCCCTCCCTGACACCGAGGTCGGACAGTGCGTAGCGGGCTCCGCTGGCCACCAGGTAACCCTCATCGACCAGCTTGTCGAGGTACTGGACGCCAACATCGGAGTCGACCCCGAGGAACCGCTCGAGGAGCCGGGGGTCGATCTGGTCCCCGAAGCCCTCGCCCCGCAGCCAGTACATGACCTGCAGGATCTCGCTCCGCCAGTACATGGCCCGGAGTGCCTCGGACTTGGGTTGGTATGCCGTTATATCATCCACAGTGGGGCCTCCACGGCGTTCGGCCCACCTCTTGGGGGCCAATATTCGGCTCAAACTTGTGTTCGGGTGTCAGCTAGGTGTTATCTTACACTTAGTGGAAGACGGAATGGGAGTCTCATCATGAGCAGTGACCGGCCCCTGACCCGAACGGCCCGGAAACCATCTCTGCGATCCAACGCCACGTCCGATGCCAACGCCGGCGACGGTCGGTACGAGCCCGACCGCTACGGGAGCGGCGACTCCCACAGCGGCCAGGTCGTCACCGGTCACGAGGGGTCGATGGCCCGGTGGTTGGATCCGTACGATCCGCTGGCGCCGATCGCCATGAGGAGCCGGGCGCTCGAGCCCAATCGCGACAGTTTGCGGCTCGGCCCCCTGGAGAAGATCTACCTGATCTGGATGGTCGGCGGTTCCTGCGACGGCTGCACCGTCGCCGTATCGGGGGCGACGCACCCGCGGCTGGAGCACCTGCTGTCCGGGATCCTGCCCGGACTGCCGAGGGTCGAACTCATCCACACCGTGGTGTCCATGGAATCCGGCCCCGAGTGGGTCCACAACCTCTTCATGGCCGAGCGGGGCGAGATGGATGCGCCCTATGTCGTGTGCTGGGAGGGATCGATCATGGATGAATCGATCTCCGGGGACGGCTACTGGATGGGGCTCGGCGAGGACCCCGACACCGGTCGACAAATCACCAGCCTGGAGTGGCTGGACCGCTTGGCGCCGGGAGCGGCGGCAGTGGTGGCGGTCGGGACGTGCGCCACGTGGGGCGGAATCCCGGGGGCCAAGGGCAACGTGACCAACTCGATGGGAGTCATGGACTATCTGGGCAAGGACTACCGGTCCGCATTCGGCGTGCCAGTGGTCAATGTGCCCGGCTGCTCGCCGATCGGTGACAACGTGCTCGAGACTGCGGCCGCCGTCCTGCTGTTTCTCAACGGTCTGGCGCCCCTGCCGGATTTCGACGAGCTGGGCCGCCCGGCATGGCTGTTCGGGGAGACGGTTCACCGTCACTGTCCTCGGGCGGGCTACTACGAGGAAGGCGTCTTCGCCGAGGAGTATGGCGACAAGGAGTGCCTGGTCGAGCTGGGCTGTTGGGGGCCTGTGGTCCAATGCAACATTGCCGAGCGCGGCATCGTCGACGGCCATGGCGGCTGCATGAACATGGGCGGTATCTGCATCGGGTGCACCATGCCGGGGTTCCCCGACAAGTTCTCGCCCTTCACCGAGACGCCGCCCGGGTCGCTGCTGTCCAGCAACACCTCCCGCGTCACCGGCGGCTTCATTCGCCGGATGCGCAATGTCAGCCGGCTCGACAAGAACATGACGGTTCGCTGGGACAAGGACGCGCCCAGTGGTTGGGCTCGGGCCAAGACTGGTCCGCGAGGTTCGGTGAAGGTGATCCACAAGTTCTATTCAAAGTATCAGCACTCCCATGAAGGCGGCTAGCGCATTGGACGTGGATCCGGTCGGAGCTTCTGTGAGCGAGGGGTTTTAGGTTATGTGTTTCAAAAATTTGCCGGTTGAGTTTGATGAGAATGGGAAGGCGTCGTTGCGGGCGGGGGTGGGGGATCCGTATTCGTATACGTTGGCGGAGTCGAAGGAGTTCGTGCGGCGTCGTGAGGGGCCGGGGGCGATGTTGGCGGCGCCGCCGAAGTTGCGGGATTGGAATATTGATCCGGTGACTCGGGTGGCGGGGGCGTTGGCGGTGCATACCGTGTTGGATCTCGATCAGCGTAAGGCGGTCGAGGCTCATTCGCAGGCCATGTTGTTTCGGGGGTATGAGATCATTCTGCAGGGCCGGGATCCTCGGGATGCGATTGATATCAGTTCGCGGGCGTGTGGGGTGTGTGGTGGGGTACATGCCACGGTGTCGGCGTTGGCGATTGAGCAGGCGTTCGGGATCTGTCCGCCGCCGTTGGGGGTGGAGGTCCGCAATTTGGGTGAGGTCGGCGAGATGTTCTATGACCATCCGTTGCATCTGGGGTTGTTGGCGGGGCCGGATTATTCGACGTCGATTGTCTCGGTGACGAATCCGGAGTTGGTGGTGAAGGCGGAGCGGACGTTGGCTCCCAATGGTGATCTGCATGGGTATCGGACCATCAAGGACATCATGGATGCCATGAATCCGTTGACGGGCCGGATCTATTTGGAGGCGTTGGAGTGGACCCGGGTGGGCCGGGTGATGTGCATGTTGATGTACGGGAAGTATCCGCATCCGTCGACGATCGTGCCGGGTGGGATGTCGACGACGATTTCGACGTCGTCGTTCAACGAGTACTACACCCAGTTGGGGAAGATCTTCGATTTTTGCAAGGTCATCGCCCGGATCTGGGATGATCTGGTCGATTTCTTCTTGGAGGCCAACCCGTTGTATGAGGAGGTCGGCAAGCGGCCGTGCAATCTGGCGCAGACGGGTATTTGGGATGATTCCGATGCGTACGACGCTACGTACGCCAATTGCAACGAGTGGGGTAACCGGCGGTGGGCCCGGCCTGGGATCATCATTGACGGCAAGATCGTGACGACGGATCTGACGGATATCAATATCGGGTTCGAGGAGTTCGTCGATCATTCGTATTATGACGATTGGACTGATACTCCGCCTAGGTTCACCTCTGATCCGTTGGGCAACCCGATCTCTCCGTATCATCCGTGGAACAAGACGACCATCCCCCGCCCGACGGGGAAGAACTTCAAGGAGCGTTACACCTGGGACACGGCGCCGCGTTGGGACCGCCAGGTGGTCGAGACCGGCACCTATGGGCGGATGTGGACTACGGCGTTGATCGGTGACATGCCGACCAACCCGTTCGTGGAGGCCACTGGTGACGGGCTGCGGATGATCATGCCCCGCCATGAGCTGCCCGAGGACGAGTTGTTCTGGAAGGTGCCTCGCAGTCTCAACGCGTTGGAACGCAACCGGGGTCGGGCCTATGCCATGGCGTTCACGGCGGCGATCGGGATGAACTGCATGCTCAAGGCGTTGGAGTACTGGCGAGCCGGTGAGACCAAGGTCTGCACCTCGTACAAGGTGCCCAAGGACGAGCGGGTGGCGGTCGGGTTCTGGGAGGCGGGCCGGGGGTGGCTGGTCCATCACCTCCATACCGACAAGGGCAAGATCTTGAACTACCAGATCACCACCCCCTCGACGCTCAACGCCGCCCCCCGCGATCCCTTCGGCAGTCTCGGCCCCTACGAGCAGGCCATTGTCGACACCCCTATCCTGGAAAGCGTGGCCGACGACGACGTCAAAGGCATCGACATCCTGCGCGCCATCCGCAGCTTCGACCCCTGCATGCCCTGCACCACCCACATGGACACCGGCAAAGGGATCATCGTCAGAGAAGTCAACTCCTGCGGCTGCACACTGGAGTGACCACTGCGGTCCGCGCCCTGGTGGGCGGCATCGGCCTGCCCTGGCTCCGGGACCTGGACTTCGGAACCCAGTTCGTGCGCCGCGTCGAGCAGTTGCGGTGGCCGGACGACGTCGTGGTGGAGGACATCTCCTACGCCGCCCATCGGGTCCTGCATCTGCTCCAGGATCTGCGGCCACCCAAGGTGATCCTGGTGGGGGCCATGCCGCGCGACATCGACCCACCGGGGACGGTGCGCAAGTACCGACTCGACCTCACGCCACCTTCCGACGAGGAGGTGCATGAGCGGCTGACCGAAGCGGTGGGCGGCATCATCGACCTGGATCACACCCTGGCCGTGGTCCGCTACTGGAAGGCGCTCCCCACCGACACCGTCGTGATCGAGGTGGAGCCCGGCGACCGTTCGTTCGGACTGGGGTTCAGCGACGCAGTGGAGGCGGCCGTCGAACCGGTGTTGGCCATGGTCCGCGAAGAACTGGGCCTGCCTGCCGAGCCGGTGGGCAGCGCGGTCTACGGCCCGGTGTCGCCGGCACCGCCATCGCGTTGGGAAGGCGTTTCGGGGGACTGATGGTCATGGCCGACGAGCAGCTGTCCTACGGCGCCGTCCTGGAGCGCATCGGTGAGCTGGCCGACCGGCTAGTCCGGCATCCGGACCCCGATGTCGCCGCTCAGGCTGCGGAGTTGCTGGATTGGATCGACGCATTCCATCGGGACGGGCTGGGGCGGCTGGTCGAGATGATCCGGCAATGGCGCGGAGAGATCTTCCTCGAGTCGGTCGCAGCCGACGACATCACCGGCATGTTGCTGGCCGCCTACGGCCTGGGGGACGGCGGCGAGACGGTAGAGGAGGCGCTCGCTTCCGTGGAAGCGGCGATCGACGAGGTCCGTCCCCTGGTGGAGTCGCACGGGGGAGCGATCGAGGTCGACAGTGTGGCCGATGGGGTGGTCAAGGTCCGGATGCAAGGAACGTGCGATGGATGCCCGAGCTCGGCGGCCACGCTCACCTACGGCGTCGAGCAGGCGCTGCGCGACCACTGGGTCCACTTCCGCCGCCTGGAACTGCTCGATCCGGCCACCGCCTTCGACCCGGCCAAGGCCGATCTGACCTGCGTGATCGTCCCCGATCCCGTCCCGGCTCCCCAGGCCCCGCTCCTGCAGATCCGGGGTCACGAGATCCGATGAGCGGCACCGACGCTGAAGACGGCATGGGCGCCGAAGATATGGCCTACCGGGCTCGGGCCCTCGCTCAGGCCCATCCGCTCACCCCGATCGCCAAGCGCTATCTCGACCGGGCGGTGGAGGATCAGGCCCGCGCCCAGCCACTCCCCGAGATCGGGCGCTGGGCCGGTGCCGCCCTGCTCACCGGGTATTGCGTGCGTCGGGTGGAGGAAGAAGAGCTCGGGTTGCGCCCCGAGGACGATGGCACGAGCGCCGGCTTGGACGAGCTCGACGAGGCGGCCGCCAGGATCGCCGGCGACCTTCGTGATTCGGGGGCGGCCGTGGTGTCGCGGTCGACGTTGGGCCATGACAGCGACCAGCAGTCCGAGCGGGTGATCGCCGCCCTCGACCGGGTCGTGGCTTCGGAGGTGTCCCGCCGCCTCGACAACTGGCGCGACAGCGTCGACGAGAAGGCCTGGATCGAGTTGGAGGATTACATCTGTTGGTGGGTCGTCCGGGGCTACGCCCTGCGAGCCGCCGAGATCGGGTTGCGCCGGCCCGTGCCCCGATGAGAGTACTGGTGGCCGGGGTCGGCAACGTGCTGCGCGGAGACGACGCCTTCGGGGTCGAGGTGGCGCACCGACTGGCCGACACGGTGCTCCCCGACTGTGTCCGGGTCGTCGAGACCGGCATCGGCGGCATCGCCCTGATCCACGAGCTCCAGGACGGGTGGGACGCACTGGTCGTGGCCGATGCCGTCGACCGGGGCCGCGCGCCCGGGACGGTGCTGTTCATCACCCCCGATGTCGTCGACGTCGCCGACCTCTCACTGTCCGAGCGCCATGACCTGCTGGCGGACATGCACCTCGCAACCCCCGAGCGGGCCCTGATGCTGGCCCGGGCCCTCGGTGTGTTGCCACCCCGTGTACTCCTCGTCGGCTGCCAGCCAGTCGACGCCGACGCCATGGGCGACGGCCTGTCGGCCGAAGTGTCGGCGGCCGTGGACATCGCAGTCGACGCCATCGCCGATCACGTTCGCCGACTGGCGGTGCTCGACGTCGTCAGCACATGAAGGGCTGACCCCGGCTTGAGCATCGAACCGGTCGCGCACCAAGAAGCCGGGAACCCACCGAATGAGCGCGAGCATGTCGTGGCCACCTTGACGGCCCGGCTGGCCGCCACCCCTCGCGGTATGTACCCCTACCATCACGCCACCGTTGCCTACCGCCTCGGGCTGGCGTATGCCGAATCGGCCGGCTCTAATCCCACGGAGGGGTTGCGGAGGGCGCTGGCGTGCTACGACGTGGCGGCCGGCGTTTTCGATCCTCAGCTGGATCCAATCCCGCACGCCCGGGTCCTCAATGCCGCCGGCGCCGCCCACCGGGCGCTCGGCGACCGGCGGCAGGCCGCCGATCTGTTCGAAACGGCATCGCGGTTGCTGGCCGAGCGGGGCCGGGACGACGAGCGGGCCGCGGCGTTCAACAATCTGGGACTGGTTCTCACCGAATTGGGAGAACCGGGACGGGCGGTCGAGGCGTGCGACCAGGCGGCCGGACTGTTCGATGCCTCGACGCCCGAGGGTCGCCGGGGCCGGGTGGCCGCACTGCACACGAGAGGCCTGGCTCACGCCGCCGCCGGCGACGAAGCCGGCTTAGCCGCTGCGGTCGCGGACTACCAGGAGGCCCTCACCGACCTCGACAGCTCAGCCGCGCCCTACCACTACGCCATCGTCCATGACAGTCTGGGCGCGGCATGTGTGGCCTTGGCCGGGCTCGATCCAGGCCGCCGTGACCGGCGACTAGGCGATGGTGTCCAGGCATTCCAGCAGGCGCTCACCGTCTTCACCCGGAGTGCATTTCCCTATCAGCATGCGCTGGTGAAACACAACCTCGGGCTGGCGCTGTACGGGCTGGCGATGTCCCCCGGTCGAGACGACGCCGTCGACCTGCGGTGGTCGGTGGCCTGCTTCGAAGACACCGTCGCCCTGCTCGATCCGAGGGTGCAGGTCGCGGAGTGGCGGTTGGCGTACAGCAATCTCAAGCAGGCGGAGGACGAGCTCGCGGCCCGGGACATCGTCGGTACTCGCGCCGACAATTTCGCCGCCCTGCTCATCAACTGGCCTTATGGTGATTCGACGGATCTTCTGCGTGAGCGCCTGACCCGGCTGCTGCTGCTGCCCGATCCCCAGCGCCATGGCGCACTGGCGGAGCTGGCGCGGGCCTCGGCGCGCCTCGGCTATGACGCCGCCCGGCGGGTGGCGACGGCCGAGATACAGGTGCTGATGGAGCTGCCGACCGAACACTTGGAAGCCGGCCTCCGGGCGCGGTTCGCCGCCCATCTCGAGCTGACCGGCGAGAGCCGGGAGGCGGCTGACCGGGCGTGGGACCAGGCGGTCGGTGATTCCCTGGTCGGGCCCCAGCGGATGCACGTGAGAGACTTCCTGTATTCGCTGGGATGGGAGCGACCATGAGTGGCCCAATCACGCGGCCGAGCAATTCGGGACAGGCCGGCCGATCTGAGCCGGAAGCTCTCGACCTGGCCAGGAGGTTCGTCTCCGCGGTGATCTGGGGCGAGCACATCACGCTGTGGGACCTGTTCGGCCTCGAGGCCCGCCGGTCCGTGCTGCGCATAGCGGTGAGCCGCGGTATGGATGAGGGTCTGGCGGCACGACTCGGAGACGGCACGGCCGGCCGTGCCGAGCGGGACACCTTCCTCACCGACCTGGTCAATGGCCTGCGAGCCGACCTTCGGGGCAACGACCTTGACGCACTCGAGTATCAACCAGATACCGCCGTCGACCCAGATGACAAGGTCAGTGACCGCGAGACCGCCCGGGTGATGCTGTTGGCTCCGATGCTGGCCGGTCTCGGCGCCCCACTGCCGGTCGCATCGATGGAGCTGGTCCGCGACGGCGGCCGATGGCGGGTCGAGCGGCTGACGCCCCGTACCAGCGGATGAGCGGACCGGCTGGAGACCCGGTGACCACCACCGAGCGCTTTGGCCGGCTGTTCCGCCACTTCCCTGTCGCGGTGTCCGCCGGCGCCATGGCCCAGGCGTGGGCCCGTCAGCATGGGGCGCCGCACGGTGCGACGGTCCTGGTCGACCACGAGATCACCGCCCTGGGACGGCTCGGCCAGCCTTGGGAGACGCCCGCTCCCTCGACGCTCGTCTTCGCGGTGGTGCTGCGACCCCCGCTCAGCGCTGACGACGCCGATGCCGCCTGGCTGATCGGTGGTCTGGCGGTGGCCGGCGGTATCGACGCCATCACCACCGGCCCGGTGGCGACGTGGTGGCCCGACAAGGTGGTAGAGGCGACGACGGGGCAGGTCCTCGGGGCCATCAACGCCGAAGTCCAGTTGGCACCCGGGCGGATCCGGGCCGCGGTGATCACGGCGCGGATCGACCTTGGAGCCCTCGGTCTCGACGGGTCGCAACGCGAACAGCTGCTCGCCGGCATCCTCGACTCGCTCGACCGGGCCGGCGCCAATCTGGAGGACGACACGAGCGCACTCGCCGCGGCCTATCAGGGGCGCTGTGCCCTGATCGGGGCTCGAGTGAAGGTGCGCTTACGGCCGACCGGGGAGACCAGAGGCGAGGCCACCGGGGTGGATTCGCGAGGGCGACTTCAACTCACATCGACGACCGGCATGGTCGAGCGCATCACCGTCGACATGCTCCGCGAGTTGGAGATCGTCTAGCTCGCCGAGACTTGCGCACTAGGTGTCAGGAACATATACTGACGGGTGAATCGGACTTCGCCACAGATTAAGGTCGGGGGTAGCCTCGTGGTCCTATGGTGGATAGGCAATGCCGTGCTTATTCTGGTTGTCATACCGCTCCTTCTGTTCTATTTGAACCGTGTGCTGCGGCCGGCACTAGAGATCAAGAAGTACGCGGATGACGTCCTGGTGCACGGTGTGGGGTTGACCGGTACGGTCGACTCGATTCCTGCCCTGCTCGAGACCCAGGAGCTGACCCGGGTCGCCCGTGGCCTCGTCGGTCGCTACGGTGCCGCGTTGGAGCGCCTGCTGTGAGGCCGTCGGTTCGAAACCGGAAGAGGGGATCCTGATGCCAGCCGCCGCCATTGTCACGCTCGTCGGCACATTCATCATCGTCGCCGCTCTCGCCGGCTATCTGAGCACGATCGTGTGGATCCTGTGGGATGTGAGCTTCACTCTCGGTACTGTCCTGATCGGCGTACGCTCCATCGCACTCCAGGTCGAACCGGTCGGTGACGCTGTCGCGGCGATCACCGCCAACGCGGTCGCCATCGACAATGCCCTGGGCGCGCTGCTCGGCGAGGATCCCGACCAGCCGAAACAACCAATGCGCGCCATTCACCGCTGATATTTTCGATGGTTGGAGGGCAAGTGGCATACGAATTCAGGTGAAGAGATGCCGACCACGCCTGCCGTTGGCATGGCATAGCTGCGAGCGAGGAGGAGTTGATGGCCCAAGTCGCTGCCCACGTCAAGAAGAAGCATCGGGTACAAGTGACGACCGACACCATCGCCAACTTTGTCAAGAAGGCGATCCGAAGGACGTAAGAGGAGGAGATGACCGATGCTGGCGATTGCCCTGACTGGTTGGTATATCGGGTTTGCCCTAGCCACGCTTGTCATCGCTATTGTGGTGATTCTCGTCGCTTCAATTTTGGTGCTGGCCCGGCGCATCGCGACTCAGGCATTGGCCATTGAGGTGAGCCTGGATGAAGGCCGCATCAACACGTTGGGGCTCTGGGACGTGTCGAGGATCAACGACACGCTGTACGAGATCGTCGGTAAGGCCGAGACGGCTCGCTCAGTGGTCGAGGGGTTGTGATGACGCTCGCCTTCGCCCATGAGAACCTGAGTCTGTGGTGGGTAGCCATCGGTATGGGCTTCGTCGTCTGCCTCGTGGTGATCGTCCTGCTTTCACTGCTCATCGCGCTGGTCAAGGACATCGACGCCTATGTGAAGAGCTTGTGGAACACGGCCACCCGGCTGGCCCGCAACACCGCGACCACATGGATGCTGCAGCAGACGGGCACAGCGACCGCCGCCCTACGCGACGAGACGGCCCGCCACGCCGAAGCCCTGGCCGCGAAAGAGAGGCAGCCATGAGAATGCAGGTGGCCCTGACCGTCGGCGACATCCTGTTTCTCGTGCTGATACTCGCCTTCTTCCTGAACTGGGTGTCCAAGCTCCTCAACAGCATTTCCGCGACCCTCGGCAAGGTCACCTTCGGCGTGCGGGCAGTGGAGACTCAATGCGCGGTGATCGGGCCGGCGGTGACGCAGGTCAACGCCAATCTCGCGGCCGCTGCTCAGAATCTCGAGGCCGCCGCCATGTCGGCCGAGCGACTCGCCGACCGCTGATGGTCCGGCCGGACCACATCCTGTCACCGATGGCCTCGCCCACTGGTCCCGCACATGACGACGCCGACACTGCCCGAGCCTTCGCGGGGCATGTCTACGCCGGGCGCTCGCCGCGGTTCCACGTGGAGGGTCCGGCCTTGATGGTCGATCGTCTCGATGCCGCCGCGCTACGGATCGGGCCAAACGCCGTCCTGGTTCGGCTCGACCTGGATGACGACCAGCTCTCCGCCAAGCCGGTTGTCGAGCACGCCCTCGCCGAGGCGGGCATGACACGACTCGACCACGACAGTCTGCTGGCGGTACCTGTCGCCATTCAGGTCCTCGGCCTGAGGATCTCGAGCTGGGATCTGTGGGGCAGCGAGCTTGACCCGGCGTACGCCGCACTCCGGGCCGCGGCGGTCGGAGAACCCTGGAATCCTGTTCTTGCAGCCGGCACCCCGGAGACAGGCGTCCTATAGCTCCACCGCCATTTAGCGCGCGATACTTGACTGTCGATCGTGAAAGGAAGTGCTCGTGAAGCTTGGCATCGTCGGTAAGGGTGGGGTGGGTAAGACGACCGTGTCCGCTCTGCTCTCCCAGGGCTTCGTCGCCCGCGGACAACGGGTCGTGGCGATCGATACTGACTCCAACCCCAACCTGGGCATGTCACTCGGTCTGAGCTTCCTCGATGCCGAGGCCGTGCCGGTGATCCCCCGATCGCTGGTCATGGGCACTGAGTCGGGTATGACTCCCGAGGCGTTGATGCGTCAGTACAGCCGCCAGACGCCGGTCGGAGTTCGGCTGATGTCCGCCATGAGGGTGAGTCAAGCGGGCGCCGGCTGAACGTGTTCCAGCCATGCTGCCGTGCGCAGCATCCTGGGTTCTGCCATCGAGGACGAGGCCGACGTCACCATCGTTGACATGGAAGCCGGGTTGGAGCACCTCAGCCGTTCGGGGGGCACCTTGGCCTATGCCGACGTCCTGCTCGCCGTCATGGAACCGACCCGCAAGTCGATCATCACCGCGGCGAGGACCATGGCCCTGGCCGAGGAACTCGGGATACCCCGGACCTATGGTCTTGGCAACAAGGCCCGCCTTCCCGCCGACCGGGAGTTCTATGAGGCTGTATGCGGCGAATATGGCGTGCCGCTCGCCGGGGTCATCCCCTTCGACGCCGGCGTGGTGAGTGCCGATCGGACCGGCGCCAGTCTCAACTCGAGCCAGGGTGACATCGTCCGTGCCGAGGTGGTCCGGGTACTGGATTTTCTCGAAGCCTTGCCCGTCGGTTAAGCGGTCAACCCGTTGGCGACAGGCGGACCGCTGGTCGTGACGACCCGCTCACGGCTGCGCAGCCGCCGCATGTTTCCGACCATGATGTGGGCCACACTGCGCATCCGCCGGCAGTTGACCTCCACCGGGGGGCTGCTCTGCTGGGCCAGCGTGGTCGCCGGTCCGACCGAATTCTGGACCATCACGGTGTGGCGCAGTCGTCACGACATGCAGGAGTTCATGCGGTCCGGAGCACACGAGGAGATCATGTGGATGTTCTCGCACCTGCTCGAGTCGTTCTGGCTCATGCGGTGGTGCCCCGGACCAATTGAGGTGGGACGGTGGAAGGGGATCTCCCTCGCCCAGGCGGAGCCGACCGGCGCGTCAGACCCGGCCTCGACCGAGCGGTCCTCGGCACTCGAACAGGCGCTCGAACATCTCCCGCGGTTGAAGGCGGCGACAGGAACCGACGGCGCCGCCCACTACGAGAGCACCCCGTTCGCCCGCCGGCGCCGGGCCGAGGTCGGGCAGGCCGGCGGCGCGGTGGTACACCTGCGGACATCGCGGCGACGTACCCCTACTGCCCTGCGTCGCCTGCGCGCCCTGCGCCGCCAGGTCGAGGCCGACGAGAACTGCCTGCGGGCCGTCGTCGGCCTCAGCCGACTGGGCGAGGTCTACCTGATGGCGGTGTGGCGGGACCGGGAGGGGCCCCGGCGCCTGCTCGACTCGCCGGCGCTGGTGGCTCTGGCGCAGCGGTGGCCCGAGGGATGCTGGGCCAACGAATGGATCCCGGAGAACGAGTTCGGCCACTGGGATGGTGTGCGGCTACGGCGCAGCCGCCAACGCTCCACCATCCGCATGCCCGCCGCGGCCCACGCCGCGCTCGTCTGCGACGAAGACCGTCCGCCGGCCCGCTCGCAGACCCTGCCGACCCGGCAGCCGTGAGACGGCCGAGCCGGCAGCCAAGACGGCGGATGGTGAGGACGGGTCACACGGGCAGCGGTGCCAGCTTCTGGGCCATGGCCACCAGGGCCAGCACGGCGGGCCCCGGCTCGGGCAGGTCAAGCGGCGACACCCCTAGCCGGTCGGCCCGCACGATCTCGGGATCGTCGGGGATGGGCACCACCTCGTAGCCGGGAAAAGCGGCCTGCACGGTCGCCAGATCGTCGTCATCGCGGATGCGGCTGGCGACAACGATCACGCGGCCGATCGCCTTCTCCTGAGCCAGGCCCGCGGCTCGTGTGCCGACTTCGAGCGATTTTGGGGTGGGCTCCACGACCACCAGCACCATATCGATCTTCTGGTCTCCGAGCCGGGTGATGGTACCTATGCCCGCTTCGAAATCGGCGACGACGATGGAATCTCCGAACTCACCGGATCCGAGCAACTGCTCGGGGGAGAGCCCGCATCAGGGACAGCCCGGTTCGGGATTCTCGATTCTCGTGACGACCGCCAGTCGGACGCCATCGGGGGCATCGGACCCGAAGCGATCCAGAAGCTCGTCCCAGCCTGGCGTGTGCTCCTCGTTGCCTTCGTCGAGCGCCTGGCGCATCGAGACCAACCGCTCGGTCTCCGTGTCACCCACGCCGAGGGAAAGCCCGAGATTCGGGTTGCTGTCGCAGTCCAGTGCCACGACCGGCCATCCGAGGCGACCGAATGTCCGGGCGACCACCGCCGAGGTCGTGGTCTTGCCGGAACCGCCCTTGCCTACCACTGCGAGCTTCATGGCTGGTGCTCCTCGCTCAGTCGTTCCAACAACAACTCTACCGCCCGGACCGCGGCTGAATCCGGTACCAGATCGATCGGCGCCTGGCCCTGACGTTCGGCGTTGGCGAACGCCTCGTCCCACGGAATGGAAGTAAGGACACGTAACCCGGTGCGCCGAGCCACCATATCCGCGTCACTGTCCTCACGTACCTTATTGGCGACCGCGAGGATCTCCCTGGGCCCCTCCGTCCGGCTGGCCAGCCGAGCCAGCCGGCGACCAGCCAGCATCGACTTTGCCGTCGGCTCGATGACGGCGACGAATACGTCGGCGTAGTCGCCCCATCCGGCGAAGGGTTGGCGGGTTCCGCCGGGGAGGTCACCGACGACGTTCCACGGTGCATCCGAAGGAAGCTGGTCGATGATCTGCATGAACGCGTGCTGCGACCGCATCAACGGTCCGATGTGGCCACGGAGCTTGCCGAACTGCAGGAACAGAACGCCATCGGGCCCGGTCACGGCGTACGCTTCGACGGCATCTACGGCGGACAGACCCGGACGCAATCGGAAGCGTGGGCCTTCCTCGCCTTCGGCTCGCTCGACCACCGCGTCGTCAGGGATCGGGGCATCGCTCGCCGGCAGGCCCAAGGAGAACGCCAACCCCGGCATCGGATCCGAGTCGATAGTGAGGACCGGCTCGCCTCGCTGGGCGAGGGCACGGGCAAACGTGCCGGCGATGGCGGATTTGCCAGAACCGCCCTTGCCGACAAAGGCCACTTTCATGACGCCATGGTAGGCGGCGACTCAGCATCGGTATCCGCAACTGGACCGCATATATGTGAGTTGATACACTCAGCGGATCGCATCTACCGGGCTGCGGGTCGTGTGACCACTCTTCTCGTCTGTGTCGCCCTTCTGACCGCGGCGGTCTCTGGCGTCGCCGCCGTGACCAGCGTCAGGATCGTGCGGGGACGCCGCCAATGGCATCGCGCCCGCCAGATCCGCCCGACGTTGATTCTGGGTCAGGCGCAGTCGAGCCAGGAGGACGAAGAGGTCAGCGACGTCGCCGCCTGCCTCCAGGTTTGGCTGGACGAGCGGTGGGATGAGCGCTTCGGCTGACTACTGTCGACCGTGGAGGTGTTTGGGTACCTGGTGGGCTCCCCCGCCTTCAAAGCGGGTGGGACGGGCGATCCCCGTCCGGCGGGTTCGATTCCCGTCCACCTCCGCCAATCTTGTAGTTCCTGCCGACAACAGTTAGGTGTAGATTTACACCTATATGGGACGCCCTGAGATGACGACGTCGTCATCCGAGCCGTCCCCGGTCGATCATGACCCGCGATGGAGCCGGCCGGACATATGCTCCGACCTCTATTACCGCTCGACGGTCCTGGTGCTGCTCACCGAACAAGGAGGCCAGAGCGACGATCTTCTCGGCCGGCTGACCGAATTGGGATTCCAGTCGCGCTCGGCGTCCACGGTCCTCCGTGTCCTCCGGGAGATGGAGGACGAGGGCCTGATGGCGTCCTCCTGGAAGGTTGGCCCTGACGGCGGCCCGCCGCACCAGGTGCGTACCTTGACCGCCGAAGGTGCCGCCCAGCTGCGGGATATGGCACCGATCATGGTGCGGCAGCGATACGCCCTCGGCGTCATGCTCGATCGATACCGCGCCCTGGCCCGGCGCGAGTGCAGGGAGTCGCGGCAATCCGGACATTGTTCATCGCCCTGATCCCCAGGACCTGAGGCGCTCAGGTGTTCCACCACAACGGGACCAGGTCGGCCAGGCCCGTCTCCGGTTGGCGGACAGGGAGCTCGACCACCTCAGCCTACGCTCGGCCGAGACACAGCCGTCGTGGAGGTCCGCAATTTGGGTGAGGTCGGCGAGATGTTCTATGACCATCCGTTGCATCTGGGGTTGTTGGCGGGCCCGGAGGGTCGGGCCTATGCCATGGCGTTCACGGCGGGCGATCGGGATGAACTGCATGCCAAGGCGTTGGAGTACTGGCGAGCCGGTGAGACCAAGGTCTGCACCTCGTACAAGGTGCCCAAGGACGAGCGGGTGGCGGTCGGGTTCTGGGAGGCGGGCCGGGGGTGGCTGGTCCATCACCTCCATACCGACAAGGGCAAGATCTTGAACTACCAGATCACCACCCCCTCGACGCTCAACGCCACCCCCCGCGATCCCTTCGGCAGTCTCGGCCCCTACGAGCAGGCCATTGTCGACACCCCTATCCTGGAAAGCGTGGCCGACGAAGACGTCAAAGGCATCGACATCCTGCGCGCCATCCGCAGCTTCGACCCCTGCATGCCCTGCACCACCCACATGGACACCGGCATAGGCATCATCGTCAGAGAAGTCAACTCCTGCGGCTGCACACTGGAGTGACCACCGCGGTCACAGATGCCGCATCCCGTACCGATGGAGCCGCCACCTCAGTGGACGATCATGGCAACTTCAAACCGAGGGACCGAGCGAGCGCCGTAGCGCGGCATTACAGCTATTACCGGCCCGCCATCCTGGTCCTGCTCCTGGAGCACGAGAGCCACGGCTACGAGCTGTTGGGCCGCATCGCTGAGCTCGGTTTCGAAGCTCGCGACTCGGCCAGTCTCTACGGGGTGCTACGAGGTATGGAGAATGAGAGCCTGGTGGCCTCGTCCTGGGACACGAGTGCCCAGGGCGGCCCACCACGACGTATCTACGCCATCACTCCGAGTGGCCGGCAGCACCTGAGCGACTTCGCCCCCCTGTTGGAGAAGCAGAACCGGGCGATCGAGCTCATGCTCGAGCGGTATCGGGCGGCGGTCGTGACAGGAGAGTGAGGACGCCGGTGCCGGCTGCCAGCAGCCAAAGCCCGACGACGATGATGAGCTCTCCGATGGTCACGGCGCGCCGGCCGACCACGGCGAAGACAATGTCCTGGCGTCCCGTGTCCTGACTACCGAAGCGGCTGTCGGTCCACGCGGCCAGTGACGCGCCATCCGAGCCGGCCAAGCCGATCCTCGAGCCGAAGTCGACCGGCATGAAACCGGCGACGGACGGCCCGACCGTCGAGTCGAATGAACGCGACGAGACCCGGATGTTGGTGAAGCTCCGGCCGCCATCCCCGGACCTGGCCAGGAACGCGTCGGTCATCACGTTGTGTCTCGGATCGCGGCGTCGATCGAGGAACAGCACGTCGACGCGGCCGGATGGGGCGACGGCGACTCGGGGTAGGTACTGGTCGGTACCGTCGCCGTGGCGGTTGTCATTGACCCGCACGGCAGGTGACCAGGTGCGCCCCCGGTCGTCGGAGCGGCGCAGGAACACATCCTCGTCCCCGTGGCGCCCGTCCGCCCAAGCGACATAGAGCTGCTGCTGGGGCCCCAACGCGAGCGATGGAAAATCGGGCAGGAACACCAGGAACCGATGTGATGCCGTGAGGTCGGTATCGACGTCAATCCCCGGAGCGAAAGAGCGCCCCTGGTCGTCTGACCAGGTGATGACAAGGGAGAACGGGGTCTCGGCGGCCGGTCCCTCGAGATACTCGAAATCACGCCGATCGTCCTTGAAGTCCTCGTAGAGGACGAACAGGCGGCCATGGGCATCGACCACCGGGCTGGCGGCGCCGACCCGTTGGCGGCCGGGGTCGCTCACCGGCACCGGCGCCGAGAAGGTGCGGCCTCCGTCGAGCGAGCGTGACACGACGACGGGATTGGGAAAGCCTACGAGTCGATTTATGGCGACCGACCCGGCTTGCAGCCAGGTCACGTACACGGTCCCGTCGGGCCCCACTGCGATGCGTACCTGAAATGCGAGTCTGTCGGAGACGCGCACGGGCGGCGACAGCGTGCGACCGCCGTCGGTCGACCGGGCCAGCCACAGTCCGTCGGGCGCGTTGCCGTTGCCGGCCAGATTGACGTAGCTGACGTAGAGGGTGCCATCCGGGCCGAACGCGACGTCCGGGCCGAAAGGACGGTCTAGGCCAAGGGGGAGGGGAAGGGCGGTGGCCTGCCAGACCGCGCCACCGTCCTGGCTCCAAGCCAGCGCCGCGGAATAGCCGGGGCGGTCCACTCGATACGTCAGGGCGAGGTTGCCGGGACGGCGAGGATTCCGTGCCAATGACGGCGAGTTGTCGGCGTTGATCGGGCCCGGGACGTCGACGACGTGGTTCGGTCCTGCCCGGGCGGGCTCATGAGCCGCCCGCAGCGTCTCAGCAGCCGCCGCAATGGTCAGCAGGACGGCCATCAGGACCAGCCCGATCCGTGTCAACCTGGCCCTGTCGGTCGCATGTCGGGGGACGACAGTAGCGTTGAGTGGCCGGCGACTAGGTGCAAGGAGACGGTATGCCGAGGATTCGCTGGATCGACGAAGCCGACGCCACCGGGGAGCTGGCGGATGCCTATGAACACGTCCGGGCCAGAAGTCCGCGCGGCAACGTGGCCGACATCATGAAGACGATGAGCCTGCGACCCGACTTCCTGTCGGCCATGCGGGACGCGTCGGACATGCACT
Organism: uncultured Actinomycetota bacterium; assembly: GCA_963792645.1. Taxonomy (GTDB): domain Bacteria; phylum Actinomycetota; class Acidimicrobiia; order Acidimicrobiales; family Palsa-688; genus CAWBWS01. Next base: position 1,480,547 of record CAWBWS010000002.1, on the reverse strand, counting down.
TCAACGACGGGGCGCTGACCCGGGCCCAGCACGAGATGATCGCCTCGTACGTTTCGGCGTTGAACCGCTGCCACTACTGACTGTCCAGCCACGTATGGTTCCTGCAGTTGCAGGGCGACGAGTTCGGGGAGTTGGGTCGGGCGCTGCGTGACGGGCGACTGGAGGAGTTGCCGGTCAGCGCCGAAGAGCGACTGCTGCTGGCGTATGTGGGCACGGTGACTCGGCACGCCTATCGGGTCACCGATGGCCAGGTGCAGGAGCTGCGCCACGTTGGCTGGCGCGACGAGCAGATCGCCGAGGCGACCTACATCGCCGCCCTCTTCAGTGTCTTCGTCCGTCTGGCCGACGCTTTCGACATCCATCCCGATGCGGCTATGGATCCTGACGGTATTCCCTGGGCGGTCACTCACGGACCCGAGTAGACGCACTACTGCGGGTTCTTCGATCCGGTGAGCCCCCGCTCGATATTGATCAACTGCCGGTTGCCGGCCAACGCCGCGGTGTCGGCCGGGGCGGCGATGGCAATGATCGCCGCGGCCACGATGGCCGGGTTGAGGGCCAACGCCACCAGCCGCTGCCCGCGGGGTCGCGCCGCCCGGACCGCTGGTCGGACCAGGCCGGTCATGCGATCGATCAGTGGGACCAGGGCGCAGGTGACGGTGAGCGACGACAGAATGGCCAACTTGATCCCGAACTCCGTCGGTTGGAACGACAGCAACGCCGCCGCGATCATCGCGGTACCAGACCCGTATATCAGGCGGCCCCTCTGGTTCTTGGGGGCGGTCTGCGGGTCGGACATCATGAAGAAGGCGAAGATCAGAAGCTCGGGTGAGAGGCATATGTCGGCCCAATAGGAGGTGCCGCTGATCGGTCCGGTGTGCCAGATGGCCGCGAAGCGGTGTCCCGCCAGGGCGAGTGCGGCGACGAGTGGCCAGAAGGTGCCGATAAAGGCCAGGGCCATCCTGACCATCCGGACCGGTCTGAGCACCCAGGGCGCCCCGAGCACGATCACGCAGTAGGCCAGCACGACGGGCACCCCGAGCCGTCCCCACCACAGGTACTGGGGAAAGACGCTCTTGGGTCCGATCACGAGCAGGGTCCAGACGACTCCGAAGTTCGACGGATTGAAGAGATGCCGCCCTCCGGGGCGGATTAGATACTTGGACAGCATGGCCAGGGAGGCGGCCAGGATGAAGTACTGGATCCCGTGCAGGCTCCACCAGTCGCCGTGCCGGGTACCGGAGGCCCGGAGGATGAACGCCACGCCGTTGCCTGTGAGCAGTCCGCTCGCCGGCCAGGCCAGCAGGTGCTGTCGGCGCAGTGTCACGGTCACCTCGACTGCGGCGCACAGTCCGATCGACACGAGGATCTGCGCGATTGACAGCTTGAATCCCAGGACCGTCTGGCCCAGCACTTGCACCGTCAGGAGCACCGCGGACACCCGCAGACGCGGGTCCTTCCGGTTGGGCAGGACGACCGGGATGTCACGGCCACGGAACGCCAGGTGACGGCCGGTCACCGCGGCGGTCATCGGGGCGTCGGGATCACCGCCGGACAAGGGTGGCGGCGGCATAGGCGCTGTGGAGGTCGGGGCACCAGATGACCACCGATCTGTATTTCGTGGGATCAATGGTGGCCGGCACGGCGAAGTTGAGAGATCCGGCGGTGATATCGAGAGGCGCGACCGCGTCCGATGGCGCGGCGGCGAGATACTGATCCGTGCTCCGGGGCGCTTCGAGCGGGCTCAAACGGATCTCCAGATCGATGTTCGGCGAGACGAAGAAGTCGTCCAGCCGCAGAGAATCGGCTCCGTCGGCCGAGTGGTAGATGGTGACCCTGCCGCTCCCCGACTGATCGATCCTGTAGAGCGATCCCGCAGCGACGGATCTCGTTCCAGGCGCCGTCATGACGGGCAGCGGGGGCTCGATCAACGGGACATCGACCTGTTGGTCGATCTTGAGGTGCCATGGACCGTCGGCGCCGACCTGCAGGTTCTGGTTGCCCCGCTGGGTGGCGTAGCCCGTACCTGACCCCGGGCACGAGTGGTCGACGACGGGTCGGGGACGGCCGGTTGCTCTGACGACCAGGTGGCCGGTCTGGCAGTCCCATTTGACCCGCCACTGGATGGAACCGGGGTCGACGGGGAACGCCGGTCCGACCATCGGACCCGAGCCGTCGAGGGTCGTGACCGCCTGCCACCAGGGCTCCGACCGCAAAGAGGTGTCGGTCGGCTTGGTGGTCGGCGCCGACGCGCCACTGATCGCCGGCGCAACCGTCGGCCCGGGCGCGCCGGCCTGTCGGCTGAGCGCGGGCGACGCCGGTCGGGGCGTGGCCGAGCCCAGAAGCCGATCACGGGCGTGGGCGACGTTTCCGCCGACCAGGGCGCTGACGACCAGTGCCAGCAGACCCACCGCCGTCAGGGCCCGCCGCTCCGGGCGTTCGGGTCGCACAGGTGTCAGGTCGCCGGTGGTCATTTCGAGTCGATCATTTTGGCATCATGGTCGCCGGGTGCATCGTCGCGTGGTGATCCCGGGAGCTGCCGGGGCTCAGCCCGGGAGCGGGTGCGCCGCGTCATCCCAAAGCCCGACCTCGCGAAACTCGGCGTCAACTGTGCACATCGATTCGCCGTCGACGTGCCACATGGCCGCCGCCGCCTCGTAGCAAGCGGGATGGAAGGTCATCGACGTCGGGCACATCAGTTCATCGGTCGTCATCTCGGCGCGGATGGCGTCACGGAAATCCACGTCTCGCCCGCAGATATCGCACATCTCCGTCAACGGCATGAAATCATGAAATTCAGCCTAATGAGCGCTCACGTTGATGATGATTCTCATACCGGCCGCGTAATGGCCGGGTTGATGGCATCCGATGAAGAGTTGGCCCGTGGTCTTGAAGGCATAGGTGAGCTCGCCTGTCTTGCCAGCCGGGACCGAGACGGCGTCCGCCGTGTCGGTCATCGTCATGCCGGGGGCCATGGAGGCCATGAGCTGCTCGTGGGCATCTTGTGCCGCGCGGTCGCCGATCACCGCCTCGTGAGTGAGCTTGCCCTGGTTGTGAAAGACGAACCGGACGGTCTCGCCGACCTTGGCATCAACGGACGGGGTGTCGAATTTGATATCGGCCATGTCGACATTCACGGTCCGAGGACCGGCAACGGTGGTGACGGCGCCGGCGGTTACCGCCGGCCCGGGCACGGTGGTGGAGAACAGAGTGCTGGGGGAGCCGGTGCCGCAGGCGCCGGCCGTCAAACCGAACGCCGCGCTGCCGATCACGAGAAGGATGCGATGCCTCCGGCGCGCCATTACTGGCAATTTACCCGCGGTGGCGGCTTGGCGCATCTAGGTGCATAGTGTCAAACGTGACCGATCCGGATCGAGTCCTTCGAATCGCCTTTGTCCTGTTCGATCACGTCGAGGAGCTCGACTTCGCCGGACCTTGGGAAGTGCTCGGAACGTGGGCGCGACTGTGGCCCGGCGATGGCGTCGAGGTGTTCACGGTGGCTGACCAGCCCGGCACCATCCGATGCGCCAACGGTCTGACCGTGCTCGCCGACCACGGTTGGGACACCGCCGGCGTCATCGATGTTGTCGTGTATCCCGGGGGCTACGGAACCAGGCAACAGATCGGCGTCGAAGAAGTCCGCGACCGGGTGCGGGCCCTCGCCGGCTCGGCGCGACTGATGACATCGGTATGCACCGGCGCGCTGGTGTTCGCCGACGCCGGCCTGCTCGACGGACGCCCCGCCACCACCCACTGGGCGTCGCTCGATGACATAAGGTTGCTGGGCAGCGGGATCCAGGTCCGGCCCGATGACCGGTTCGTCGACGATGGCGAGATCGTGACGGCCGCCGGCGTATCGGCGGGGATCGACATGGCGCTGCACCTGGTCGCCAGGTTGCATTCGCCGGGTCGCGCCCGGCAGGTGCGGCGGGTGATCCAGTACGACCCCGCACCACCGGTGTAGCCGGTGCGCCGCCGGGCTGCTAAGGCCGTGCTGATGATCCTGGTCGCCACCGGCCCGGTGGGCTGTGGCGGAGGAGGACCGAGCGGCGTCTCGCCGGCCGCGCCCAGCGGGCACTGGCAATCCATGAGCCCGTCGCCGCTCGCCGGCCGGATCTTCCCTGCGACGGTCTGGACCGGCAGCGAGATGGTCATCTGGGGCGGTAGGGGTTGCGCCGGCGGCCGTTGCGACGACTTCTCGTTGCCACCTTTCGCCGATGGCGCGGCCTATAACCCAACCACTGATACCTGGCGCCGGCTCGCTCCGTCTCCTCTCTCGGCGCGGGCCACGATCGCGCTGTGGACGGGTCACCAGATGCTGATCTGGGGCGGCGACACCGCCAACCGGCAACCATTGGGCGACGGCGCCGCTTACGACCCGGCCTCCGACAGTTGGCACCAGCTGGCGCCGTCCCCCTTGTCGCCGCGTTCGCCGTACCTGGTGTGGACCGGCACGGAGATGTTCGTCTGGGGTGGAACGGGTTCGGGGCAGCAGATCCTCGGTGACGGCGCCGCCTACAACCCGGCGAGCGACACCTGGCGGAAGGTGGCACCGTCGCCTCTGGGCGCCCGAGTCTCGGTCACCGGTGATTGGACCGGCAACGAGGTGCTGGTATGGGGCGGCCAGGCCCATGTCGGCCAGGACTACCTGGCCGACGGCGCCGCCTACAACCCGGCGACCGACACCTGGAGGACACTGGCACCCAGCCCGCTGGCCGGCCGTTTGACAAGAGGGGTCTGGACCGGTCGGCAACTCCTGGTCTGGGGCGGCGAGGGCATGAACACCGCCTATGACGACGGCGCCGCCTATGACCCGGCCGCCAATTCCTGGCGCCGGCTGGCGCCGGCGCCGCTCGCAGCCCGGCGAGGCCACGACATGGTGTGGACGGGGCAGCAGATGCTGGTGTGGGGCGGCTCCGGCGCGGCGGGCGGATTCTTTTTTGCCAACGGTGCAGGGTACGACCCGGCAACGGATCGTTGGAGTGCGACCGCGCCCGCCCCCTCGGCTCGATTTGTCGACAGTGCCGCCTGGAGCGGGAGACAAGTCCTGATCTGGGGCGGCATCGTCGTCACGAACGCCGCGGGCGGCGTCGAGGCCACGGCCAGCGGCGCACGCTTCTCGCCCTGAGGGATGCTCAGATCAGGCGGCCGCCGCGGAAGCGCCACCTGATGAACGGCACCCTCATGGGGCCGATGGTGAACAGCCAGGTGAGCAGCCAGACGGTGCTGAAGTGGATGGCAAATGCCGTTCCGCTCAGGTTCGGGTGACCGGGCACGTCGCCGGTCCGGAGAATCCACCACACCGCGAGGCCCTCGTTGATCGCCGTCAGCAGACTGAACATGATGGGCCAGTCCTTCTCCCAACGAAACTGCTGGAGGAGCTGGTAGGTCGCATCCCAGATGATGCCGGCGGCGAACACCACGGCCAGCACGATGAACGCCGCCATGTACTTCGCGCCGGTCGATCCGGAGCCCGGAAGCTGAGGCGCGATGACCAGGGTCCACAGGCCGCCAACGAGTGCCAGCGCGAACAGGCGGGTCTGGACCCGCCCGATGTACACCGGAGTCATCTCTACGGACCGCTTCGTGGGGCGAAGGTCAGGGTGCGAACCATCACATCCTGGGTCTGGGTGAGGGGCGTGGCATTCAGGGTGTCGCTCCACACCACGTAGGAGACCGTGTCGAGCGACGAGACGGTGGGCGGATAGTGGTTGCCGACCAGCCCGAGGGCGCGCAGCGGCCCGGAGTACCCGAGGGTTCGGTCGATGGGCCGGTCGTTGACCTTCCGGAGTGGAAAGGTGGTGCCACCGTCGTTGGAGAAGTTCAGGTACACATCGTCCAACGTCGGCTGCTCGGGGGCGGTGTGGTAGTAGACGACGTCGATCCGCCCGTCGGGCGCCACCGAGATGCTCGGGGAGCGACTGGCGCCCGTGGCTTGGGGGTCCGGGGCCAGCAGCAGGGCCGTCGACCAGGTTGCTCCTTTGTCAGTCGACCGGCGAAAGAAGATCTGCGGACTGCCGGACCGGGTGTCGGACCACACCGTGTAGAGCGCCCCGCTACGAGGCTCGACGACCAGCTTGGCCGGGTCGTACTGCAGGCCGATCTGGTTCTCGGTGTCGAGAGGCGACTCGGCGAAGGTGGCGCCGTTGTCGGTCGACCTGGCCAACAACAGGTCGACGTGGTTGTCCGGGAAGCGGCGCTGGAACGTCTCGTATATGGTTCCGTCAGGGCCGACCGCCGGCTGCGAAGGGTTCTGGCCACCCGGCGGCTTGTTGACGAGGATCGCCGTACCGAACGTGGCACCGGCGTCTGTTGACTGGGCGAAGTACGCCTTGTCGCATGCCGTGCCCTGCGCGGTGGGATGGCAACCCCAGAACGACAGGAGCAGTGCGTCCTTGCCCGACGATCCCCGCCCGACGGCCATGAGCGGCCGGCCGAGGCCGATGTCGGGAGGAGGGGGCCTGACGGCCACCCGGGCGGGCAGGAAGCTCCGACCACCGTCGATCGACGTGGTCACCAGCACGCTCTCGCGGTGGCTGTCCGCCGCGTCCGCGGACCCGAACACGGCGTAGACCTGGCCGTAGGATCCGATGACGACGCTGCCGTTCGGTACGTGGCCACCCGAGCCGTTGTTGAGGCGACAGCCGGTGAATCCGGCCGGAAGGGTGAATGCGCCGTCGATCCAGTGCCTCCCGCCGTCGAACGTGGTGTGCCAGCCGCACTGGTTGTTGATCAGATCGGACGCGGTCACGACGACGTGACCGGGCAACTTGGTATCCGCAGCCACATACCCGCCCTCATAACCGCGCAGCGGGATGGGGACCTGATTGGCGCGAGCACGCCGTCAAGCCGCACGCGATCGGAAGGCCGTGTGCCTTGGCCCGACCGACGCCGGTCACCACCAGGAGGCCGGCGGCGACCAGCAGGGCGGCGCCGATGATGGTGAGCTGACGCGGTCGTTGAAGGATGCGGATCGCGGCATGCTACCGGGGCCATGCCCGTCAGTGCGGGCGTACTCTATGCACCGATGCCTAACTACGCGAGCGCATCATTTTTCCCCCTTGAACCGTCAGTGGCGCCCGGCGGGAGTGCCGTGCTCGAAGCCCGGATCCGCAATGACGGGCCCGAGGAGCACCGTTTCACCCTCGAAGTGGTGGGCGAGAGCGCCCAGTGGGTTTCGATCAGCCCATTCGCCCTCACTCTCGGGCCGGGACAGGAGGGAGAAGCCCGGGTGTTCGTGCGGCCGCCCCGCTCGCCGGACGTGTCGGCCGGGCACCACGAGATAAGCGTCCAGATTCGTGCTGACCGTGACCCCAGGACCCAGACCGTCGCCAGTGCCACTGTCGACGTCGAGCCGTTCCACGAATTGTCGGCAGCACTGGACCCGGTCACCCCGGATGGCCGGCGATCGGCGTTCGCGCTGACGGTTGACAACCGTGGCAACGCCCCGCTGCGGGTGGCGCTCAGGGCGGACAGCCAGGGCCGCGACCTGAAGGTGGCCATCGTGCCAGCCGATGTCGAGGCGGCCCCGGGTGGACGGGGTGAAGCGCGAGTCAGCGCAGAAGTTCGCCGGGCGGTACTCGGGCGCCGCCGGGATGGCCAACTCCGGATCGTCGTGGATCCCTCCGATGGTGCGCCCGTCACGCTCGAGACGTCGATACGTGCAGGTCGGGCCCCCAAGCGCGCCGTGCTCGCCATCGGGGCGGTGGTGGCCGCCGTGGCGCTGATCGCCGCGGTCCTGAATGCCACCGTATTCGCCTCCTCAGGCGGGCCACCCCGCCCGGTAGCGTCGGGCACTGGCACCAACTGCCCGAGCGGGGCGCACCTGGCCCACGACGCCAATGGGGCCATCCGGGCCAAGGTGCTCGAGCCCGACAACTACGCCTTCCTGTTCACGACGACCGGTGGCTGCCTCCCGGTGCGATGGAACCCCTGCGAGCCCATCCATTACGTGTTCAACCAGCAGTTCGCCCGACCCGCCGATCTGGCGGACGCCCGCCAGGCGATCGACACGGTGGCCCAGGCGACCGGCATCCAGTTCGTCTTCGACGGGACCACGACCCAGGATCCCCGCACGTACGAGTCGTATCAACCCGCTGTGTTCGGCCGGCGGTGGGCACCGGTGATGATCAGCTGGGGTCATCTGGGGGGTGGCAACGGCTTCACCGAAGTGGCGGGTGGTGGATTCCCCGAACCGGTTGACGGGGTCTACGTCAGCGGGATCGTGGGGGTCAACGTCGATGCCCGGCTGCCGGGCGGGGCTCCGGTGCCCAACGGCTTCGGCTCGGGCGTGACCTTCGGGCGCATCCTGCTCCACGAGCTGGGCCACGTCATGGGCCTGGGCCACGTCACCAGCTTCGACGAGGTCATGCACGACCCGGTGACCGACCAGACCTCGCCGACGTCGGCATACGGGTTCGGCGACGTGGTCGGGCTCCGGCTGCTGGGTCGTCAAGCCGGCTGCCTCGCCACGCCCGCTCCCCGCGCCCTGCCCAATCGAGGGTTGTCCCCGGCCGACAGCGGGACGCCGACCGAACCCGCGCACGGGCTGCCGACGACATCGGTCGTGAGCGGGGGCTAGGAGCCGGCGTCCCGGTAGCGCCAGACCCAGACCCCGCCCAGTGCCAGGACCGCAATCGCGGTCGAGCAATGGTAGGCGGCGCCCGACGCGCTGGCCCGGTGGTCGAGGGCCTGCGAGAGCAGGGACATGTGGGTGGCAGCCATCCAGAAGCCGGCGAGCAGGATGACGACGCCGCCGCCGAGCATGAGCGTGTCCGACCTCACGCCGAGGAGAATGGCCACCAGCACGACGCCGAGGACGATCAGTCCGGGCACCGCGTGGTCGACCACCTCGACCCCTTTTCGGACGTGGATGCCCGCCAGGAAGAAGGCGGGCAGCATGGCGTACACGCCGATGGCGAGCCCTGCGCCCAGCAGCGCCGACGGGAGCCGCTGATCCCCCGGTCCCGGGGATCGCGTGGAACGGGTCTTCTCCGTTGTGTCCCCCTTACCTCTTCCGCCCGCATCTTCTCATGTCGGTGTTCCCGTCCGGCGAGCCCATTCGGCGAGAGCCGCGACCACGGCCCCCAGCAGCACCGTCACAGAGGCGGCGCCGAGCCACCTGCGCCGGCTCGATCCGGAGCCGGCCACCAGCACCCGGGCGGTGATGATGTCCTGCCGTCCCGTGGTCTCGTTGCCCAGCCGGCTGTCGGCCCAGGTCGCCTGGATGGTCGAAGGCAGGCTCACCACGCCCAGATGGGAGCCGATGTCGGGTGGGAGGCCGCCCCCGAATGACGGGCCGACCCGGGTGTCGAAAGGTGCTGTCGAGAGCCGGATGTCGTGGAAGCTCCGGGCCCCGTCCCGGGACGACGCCAGGTACACCTCGGCGAAGGTGCCCGACGGATCGCCCCGCTGATCGATGAACAACAGGTCGATCCGCCCGTTGGCCGCGATCGACATCGCCGGTAGTGACCGGGAGGTGCCGTCACCGGCCCGATTGTCGTTGGCCCGCACCGGCGGAGACCAGCTGGCGCCGACGTCCAGCGACCGGGCGACCAGCACGTCCTGGCCCCGGCCCCGACTCTCCGCCCATGCCAGGTAGCGCGCACCGTCAGGTGCCACCGCCAACGAAGGAAACTGGGGAAAAAAGAGCGAGAATCGTTGACTGGCGCGTATACCGGAGGTCACGACAGTCGGCGGAGAGAAGGTCGCGCCGCCGTCGCTGGACCGGGCGACGAGGATGTCGTGGCTCTCGGGCTGCTGGGCCGTGCCGCCGGTGGACAGATTGGTGGCCACCGTCCCGAACCGCTGGTACACGATGGTCAGGCCCTTCCCGTCGACGACCGCACTGGCGCCGCTCACCAGCCGGCCGTCGCCGGGGTTCACCGACACCGGATCCGACCAGGTGCGACCACCGTCGTTCGAACGGGCCGTTTCGACCCGCACCTGCTCACCGGTGAGCGGGGTCTGCCCGATACGGGTGGACCGCAGCCAGGTGAGATGGATCGTGCCTTCGGGCCCGACCGCGATCCGCGGTTGGAACACCGTGCCCTGGGTCACGAGCGCCGGCGGCGCCACGGTCGCGCCACCGTCCGCCGAGCGGGCGAACCACAGATTCTCCGGGATGTTGCCTCGACCGCCGAGGTTGACGTAGGTCAGGTACAGCGTTCCGTCTGCGGCGAAGGTGGCGTCGGGGAAGAACGGTCGATCGATGGTCGCCGGCAGCGGCAGTGAGGTCGGACGCCACGTGGCGCCGGCATCGGTGGTCCAGCCGAGCCGGGCCGACAGATCCGGACGGTCTTCCCGGTAGGCGATGGCCAGGTTGCCGGCCCGCCGGGGATTGAGGGCGATGGCCGGCGTGCTGAAGGCGTCGATGATCCCCGCTGGGTTGACGAACACGTTCTGACCGACCCGAGGGCGATCATGCTGGAGGAACGCGGCGGTCGCCAGCGCCACCGCGCCCATGGTCGCCCCGATGATCAAGGCCGATCGCCTCATGGCCGAACTGTATAGACCGTATGACCCTATGTGCGCTCTGAACCGGGCTCATGCAGGGCCCCTAAAGCGGCCGGGCGGGCTATCCTCAAAAAGCCCAGCCCTCTCCCTCCACGGTGACATGACCGCATCTGGCGACACGACCACTCCCACGCTGACCTGTGAGCCGCACGGACAGCCGACCCGGATCAGCTGCGTCGAGTGTGGCAGTCCGGTGTGCCCCAAGTGCATGGTCCGGACCGAGGTCGGGACCAAGTGCGAAAACTGCGCCCGGCCGGTCTCGCCGACAATCGCCGCGGTCACGAGGTCGCGGCTGCCGTGGCTACTGGGTGCCATCGGTGCCGTCCTCGTCCTCGCCGCGTTGATCGCCATCAGCACCCGGGGTTCAGGCAATTCGTCGCCTCCGGCCGCCCAGCCGGTGGTCGGGACCTGGACCAAGGACGCCAGCCTGACCGCCATCCGCGGTACGACGGCGGTCGTGGCGCTTCGCGACGGTCGGGTGCTGGCGGCGGGAGGCGGAGTCGGCGCACTCCCTCTCGCCGCCACCGAGGTCTACGATCCGACGTCCAAAGCCTGGAGTGCCACGGGAGCGATGAGCCAACCACGGCGCGGCGCGTCAGTCGTGCTGCTCGGCGATGGCCGAGTGCTCGTCGCCGGCGGTGTCGCCGGGCCGACGCTGCTGTCGTCGGCTGAGATCTACGATCCGACCGGCGGGCGCTGGTCCTCAACCGGTTCGATGACGATCCCCCGTCTGGGCGGGACGTTGACCCTGCTCCCAGGGGGCCGGGTGCTGGCGGCCGGGGGGACCACCACTGGCGGCCAGACCGGGACTGGGGCCGGCCAGACCATCAGCCCGTCGGCCACCGCCGAGATCTTCGACCCGGCGACCGGCACATGGTCGTCGACAGGCTCCATGGTGGCCGGACGGTTCGAGGCGACCGCGACGGCTCTCGCGGATGGTCGCGTTCTCGTCGTCGGCGGCCTCGGTGGCCCCCCGGTGGCGAGCGCCGGCGGTGGCCTCCAATACGGGCCGCTCAAAACGGCGGAGATCTTCGACCATGCGATCGGAGCCTTCACCGGTGCCGGCACCATGACCGAAGGACGGGCCCTGCAGGTCGCGGCCCGGGTCAGCAGCGGCGAGGTCGTCGTCGCCGGGGGAGTGGGGGGCGCTGACGGCACGGTGACTCTGTCGACGGCGGAACGGTTCAACCCCACCACCGCCTCCTGGTCGGCGGTGGCCGCCATGGCCCAGGGCCGGACCGGTGCCTCGGCCACCATGTTGAACAACGGCTCCGTGTTGGTGACGGGAGGCGAGACCGTCGACCAGGGCGCCCGTCACTCGTTGGCCACCGCCCAGGTCTTCGATCCGGCCAAGAACACCTGGTCCCCGGCCGGCAACATGTCCTGCCCCCGCAGCGGTCAGGGCAACGCCCTGCTCAAGGACGGCAGCGTCCTGGTCGTCGCCGGCGACACCGCATTTCCCGGCCAGCCGCCGGTGGCGCAGGGGTGCGTCGACCGCTACACGCCCTGACCAGGAGGTGCTGGACAACGTGTTGTCGCCGTCGTGGAGCACTTCAACGAGTTCGCCCTCATGCCCATCGTCCATGGTGCCGGTGACGTGGTTGTCGTTGAAGGTCGCGCGGCCGGCAAGACCACGGCGTCTTCGACGCTCCAGCCGCCTGGATCGGGACACGGCGCGACAGACTCCATCATTGCCTTACTGAAGAGCCCACTGATAGAGTCCGCGTCTCTATAGTTGCCGTGTTGACTGGGGGGATTCGAATGACTCTGTCACCTCGCCATGTGGCCGCCGCGATCGCGGCCGGGGCCGCCGTCCTGGTGCCTGTCGCAACGGCGTGGGCGTGCGTGGCTGTGGTGTCACTTACGCTTGCTTCGTCGACCGTGCAGCCCGGGGGCACTTTGACGGTCACCGGTCGGGAGTTCGCCAATGGTGTCCCTATTGAAATCCACCTCGACAGTGCTACGGGGCCCGTCCTGGCTAACGTTGCGGGACCCAAGGGCACCATGACCAGCTCCTGGACTCAGATGGTCACCGTGCCGTCGAACATCTCGAGCGGATCGCACTTGCTGCTCGCCACCCAGGACCAGCACGACATGAACTCCGGCGCACCCGCCCGGGCGGTCTTCTACGTTGGTACCAGCGCCCCGGCCTCTGGCGCAGCGCAGGCCCGGCCTCCGGCTCTGGCGGTCAGTTCCGGACCAAGCGCGGCCGGCCTGATGTTGATTGGTCTCGGGGCCGCCGGAGCCGCCCTGCTGGTTGCCGGGTTGGGGATCTACCTGGCGTCTCGGGGCAGCGCCCGCCGTCAGTCCCGGGCGGTGGTGGCATGACCAGATTGCGATGCGTCCGAGTCTCCGCCGTGGTCGCGGCAGTCGGGGTTCTGTTGGTCGCCGCACCTTACTCGGCGGACGCCGATCAGCCATCGTTCAAACAGGCGACCTTCTCAGACCAGGCAGCGAAGGCCACGCGGCTTACTGCCGCCACCCAGATGACCAAGGACGTCCGGGCTCCTGTTCGCGCCTTTACCGGGCCGACGGACATGCTCGTGAGCCCGACCAATCCGCGCGTCATCGTAGCCGCCACCGCCGACCTTCGGACCCGGGTGTGCCAGCTGGTGCGCTCCGTCGATGGGGGTAAAACCTGGCACCTATCGCAGACGTTGCCGGCCCCGAAATCCTACTCCTCCTGCCAGGATGGCCTGGCTGGCGTCGCCCCGGCCGCCATCGCCTGGGGCCGCAACGGCGCCCTGTACTACGCAGCCGAAGGGTTCGGTGACCAAGAAGGCGGCTTCCGCTCTGGTCATGTCAGCCTGTTCGTGGCCAAGTCGACCGACCTGGGAGATACGTGGACGTCGGTCATCGCGGATGACAACCGAGGCAAGCCGGAGCCGGCGGCAACGGATAATGGTGCCTCGCTGGCCGTGGACACCTCGGGGCCGACCGATGTCGTCTACGCGATGACCAACCAGAACTTCCCCAAGGCTGCCTCGGCCTCGCCGCTCAACAATGGTCCCGTCGTGGTGATGGTTTCAAACGATGCGGGTGCGACCTTCTCCCCGGCCCTTGACCTCAATACGTTCGCGCACCTCACGCAGGACATCGATGGCAAGTCCTATCCGTTGCTGATGGAAGGCTTTTTTGGGTCGCCGATTTTGATCGCCCACAACGGAGTCGTCATGGCGTTCTCTCATTCCCAGACACCGTTTGACAACTCTCCGGGTACGAAAGGTAATTTCGGCGCCCGCTTCGGCTACGCCCTGCCCCAGTTGGCCGCCCGCTCGACAGACCACGGCAAAACATGGACGATGGCGCCAATCGGTCCACCCGTGTTCAACGGTTCGGGTAGTCAGACCGGAGTGGGATGGACAGCTACTGGCGGCGGCCAGGGGACGTTCCTGGCCGCGTATCAGGCGACCCCGACAGGGGCACAGAGCTCCGGGCCGGCTCAGGTCGTCGTCCAGCGCTCAACCGACAGCGGCAAGACCTGGACCGATCCTGTGGCGATCGACGACGACCCGCCCAGCCAGTTGAACACCAGTTTCTATCCCCAAATGGGCGTGGCGCCCAACGGGCGAGTCGACGTGGTTTGGCAGGACAGCCGGGACCAGACCGACTTCCACTTCAACGTCCGCTACACCTATTCGTCCGACGGAGGCGCCACCTGGGCCCACAATATGTTGATCAGCGACCGGCCCCTCGACTTCAACCACGGAGTCAGTTTCAACTCCGACCTGCGGATGCCGCCAGGAGTCGCGTCAGCAAACCAGTACGCGTGGATGGGATGGGCTGACAGCCGCCTGGCCAATGACACAACCCAAACGCAGGACAACTTTGGCGCCGGCGTCCAATTCTCGAGCCTGCCAACCACCAAGAACACGACCCTGCCCAGGGTCGCCGCGGTCTTCGGGGGTCTTGTCCTGGCCGGTCTGGTCCTCACGGTGCTCTTTCTTATTCGCCGAGGCAGAGCCGCGTCGCTGGGCGCAATCAATCATGCTGCCTCTCGGACCTGAGGGATCCCTGTGGCCTGGCCGAGGGTGCTGGCAGCGTGGACTCCCGGCGCAGAAATGAGTCATTGATGTTCCTAGGGATTCCGAATATGATCGAGGTCGCTATAGAGTCATGACACATAGCCTTTTGAGGCCGGTGGTTGCGCGCGCCGGCGGGACGGGGGTTGCGATGACGGCACGCCGGTTGATGTCAGGGATCCTCGGGGTGAGCGCGGTCCTGCTCATGAGTGCGGCGGCCGCCTGGGCCTGCGTCTCCGGCCCATCGGTCCATTTCTCGTCGACCGCGGCCAAACCCGGCGACCAGATTCTGGTCACCGGCGCCAACTTCACCCAGAAGAGCGCGGTGGCGGTCCACTGGAACGGCTTGAACGGACCGCTGCTGGCCACCATGCACGTGCCCGATGACAGTGGCGCGATGGGGGCGTTTACCGTCCCCGCCGATGCCACGACCGGAACCTACGTCGTCATCTTCACCCAGTCCACGCCGGCCGGCAAGCTCTCGCAGGCGCCCATACGGGGTGTCATCACCGTGAACGCGAGCGGTGCCGCCGCACCGGTTTTCGTTTCGGGTGCGGCCGGCTCCAGGGCCGATGGACTGGTCACCAGCCACGGTGCGGTGAGCACGGCGAGCCTGATCCTCACGGCGGTCGGCGTGGCCGGCGTCGCCATCTTCCTGGCTGGGCTCGGGGTTCTGGTCGCCGGTCGGCGAAGCGGTGCGGCGGAGACGGTGAAGAGCAGTCAGTAGTCAGTAGCGATTAGGGCCCGGCGCCGGTTGTGCCGGTGGTGCTGCGCCGTGAACTGGTCTCGATCAAGGGGAGAGTTGATGAGGATGACTACGTCACGCCGCCCATGGGCGGTGTTCGCAGCCGCGGCGACGTGTCTGCTGCTGATCCAGGGAACGGCGGGTGCGGCCAGCAGCGTCCGGATCACCAAGCCGGTGGACGCCACCAAGGATGACGTAGACCCGCAGCGCACGTTCAGCGCGCCATCTCTTCTCGTCAGCCCGACCAATCCCAAGGTCATGGTCGCCGGCACCTTGGAGTTCAGGAGGAACCGGTGTCAGCTGATGCGCTCGACCGACGGAGGCGCGACCTGGAGGTTCTTCGAGAACCCTCCGCAGGTGCAGTCCCTCCCGTTCTGCCTGGCCAACAACAGCAACATCTTCCAGGCCCCGCTGGCATGGGGCCGCAACGGCGCCCTCTATATGGCCTCCATCGGCTACGACGCCACCACTCGCACCAAGAGAAGCGTTCTTCTGTTCAAGTCGACCAATCTCGGTGACAGCTGGGCTTCCACGATCGTCCGGGACGCCCGGGCCACGTCGGGGGTCACCCAGGAGAACGACACGCCGGTGACCGGTCTGGTGGTCGACACCAAGAGCGGAACGAACGACATGGTCTACGTTCTGTACCGTCAGGGTTATCCGAACACCAAGGCGCCCAAATTCTCGTCCCCAGCAGGCCGCCGTTTCGGTGTCCACGGATGGCGGCGCCACGTTTGCGGCGCCCACCTTCGCCAACTCGACGGCCTTTGCGGCCGACAGCGTGCGCAGCGCCGGCCTGACGGCCCGCACGACGGTCCCCAAGCCGACCACGACCACTGGGGTGCCGGCGGCCACCACCACCACGACCGCCGTCGTCGCGGGCCCCACGACCACCGCGGCAACCACCACCACCCTCCCCGCCGGGTCACTGGCCGCGACGCCCAACCAGCCTGCCAACTTCGGGGTGGCCAGCAACGGTGAGGGCTTGGCCATGGATGACAAGGGCAGCGTCTACGTGGCCTTCATGACGGGCAGCGCCAACATCACGCCCAGCCCGCCATCGGCCATCGTCGTGTCCAGGTCGACAGACCAGGCCAAGACCTGGACCTCGGTGTTGGCCCGACCGTTCGGCTATGACAATCGCCAGAATCCCCGCCTGGCATGGAGCCCGGGTGGGGGCCCCAACGGCACGCTGCACCTCGTCTACGAGGGCGCCGTCGGCCGCCCCGAGATCGACTCGTTCGCCGAGGTGTTCTACGTGCAGTCCACCGATATGGGCCAGACGTGGAGCGCGCCTAGACGCCTGGCCGACGACGACCCGGCCAACGTGTCCGGCAAGTACCTGCCTAATGTCGTCGTAGCGCCGAACGGACGGGTGGACGTGGTCTGGTGGGACACCCGGGACGACCCAGGCGTTCGCGGGAATGACGTGTACTACACGTACTCCAGCGACGACGGTGCCACCTGGGCCAAGAACATCCGGATGACCGACCAGACCATCGACCGGCGCTTCGGCGTCTGGAGCAATAACTTCGACCAGAACTCGCCCCCCAGCCTGGCGTCAACCAATGCCGTGGCCCTCGTCGGCTGGGACGACACCCGCTTTTCGACCGGCCCGGCCGGACACGTCCTCGTCGCGGATCCGGTGAACGCCATCGGCGTCGGGGGCGGTGTCCAGGACATCTTCGTGTCGGCCGTGCAGTTCTCCACAATCCATACCGGGGGTTCCAAGGCACCCAAGCTGGCGCTGGCCGGCGCGGTGGGTCTCCTGGTCGCCGGCTTGGCGTTCCTGGGGGTGGGTCTGATGCGTCGCCGGAGCGCTCCAGCGTAACGGTCAGCGCCGGTTGAGGGAATCGAAGACGACACTCCGACGCCCCAGCAGCACGTGTGTCCCGGGTTCGAGCCGGTGCTTTTCGCCGCCATTGAGCCGCACCCAACCGGTGCTTCCAGGTGTCCAGACGTGCGTACCGAAGTGTGAGTCGCAGTCCGAGACATACGCGTCCCACCCGTCGAGCTGCACCCGGGCGTGGACCGGTGACATGGCGTCCTCAGGATCCGAGAGGAGAACGCCGCGGGCATCGCCGGCGCGCACCCCGGCATCGTGTCCAGGATCGGTCCCGAGGACATAGTCGGCGTCGAGCTTGAAGGTCGAGCCATCGTCCACCACCAGGAATCCGAGTATCGGTCTCGGGCCCAGGACAGGGTCGCGGCGCTGATGAACCATGTGGGTGCCACACATCCGGCAGTACCGGGCATCGGGATTGTTGAAATGACCCCGCTTGCAATGGATGCCCCAAACCATCGGTGGCTCGGCGTCGATCGCCGCGGCCGGCACAGGCACCTCGGCCGGAACAGATGGCGGATGCACGGCGGCCGTCGGCACGTAGGGCTCCGGCGCGTCGACTTGAGCGCTGGTCGTCTCCGGTACCAGGGCGGGCGGAGCCGCCACTGGGATCGGCGCCGGGCGGGGCGTGAGCAAGACGGCCGATCCGAGGACCACACCGTCGCGAAGATCGGAATGAGAGTCGGCCCAAATGGACGGCAGGTCGGCAGCCACCGGGCCGATGGCAAGTGACGCCACGTGATCCTCGACCCCGCCCGTCCACTCCGCCGAGGTGCCGCCTGAGAGCTGAATCCCAGGCCGGGCGCCCATGATCACGACCTGGGCGTCGCCATGAACGAAGAGGGAGAGCCCCTCGTCGCTGTCGGCCACCGCGCAGAACGATGGAACCTTGTATTCATCGGCGCCGACGAGTGCAGACAGGCGTTGAGCCAACGTCTGCCCATGGCCCTCGACGGCACACTCCTCGATCAGCCGGTCAATGGCGGGCAGCCCGGACCAATCGTCGGAAGTGACGATGAAGACGGCGGCCGGAAACCGGGCCACCAAGCCTCGACCGGGAAGCACTGACAGGCGAAGCTCGGCGAGTCTCAAGGTCGGGCTCCGCGCACCCATTTCAGCCATTGCCCGCAAGACCTGATGACGCCGATCCGGGCGCAGAACCCGAGTCGCGCCAGATCGTCGCACGCCTCGAGCGCCGCGATCTGCAACCCGAGGAAGGTATCGACCCCGGCCAGGTACCCACCCAGGGTGGCGGCCCCTGACGCGTACATCCGTCCAGGTTCGTTGCGGCAGCCCGGCAACTCGAACGTACGGTCGACGTCGAGCCGGCCGAGCGGGTTGCGGTCGGCACCGGCATGGCTGAGCAGGTCCGCCAGCACCGGATGCTCGCGGATGTCCGCAACCAGGCCGGTGGCGTCGATGATGAAGTTGGCCGGGACCTCGACGGTGGGCTCGTCGTCCATGGGCTCGAGGCAGGTCACGACCGTCCCGACGGTTCCAGGAATGACGCGGACGACCTCGCCGGAATAGACGTGATAGAAGCCCTCGGCGCGGCCCCGCGCCAACTGACGCTGCCATCGCTTGCGGTAGGCGGTCGTCGTCCCACCCATGGCCCGCAACAGATCCGCCCGCGCCTCTCCCTCGAGCCGGTTCAGCCGGGCCTTGCCCTGTCCGCCCCATGTGGACTTGGGCCAGTTGAAGCCCTGGTAAGCCCAACCGTCGCCACCGCGGCGGCGCATGAACAACGACCGGCCGTGCGGGCCATCGACATAGGTGCGCACCAGATGGACGATTTGAACCCCGGAGTTGTAGTGGTCGCGATCGGTGATGAGGCGGTCGAGGATCTGCGATGCCACGATGCCGGAGCCCCGCACCAGCACCGTGCCGCCCCGCCGGTTGATCTCGGCGTAGACGTGCTCGTGGGGCTCGTAGGCGTTGACCACCCGGTGATGATCGCCGGAGCTGGAGCGATACTCCTGGAGATCGTCGAGGAAGCGCAGACCCGGGTATCCGACCGAGAAGTGGACGAATCGGCTCCGGTAGGCGATGTGGCGCTCAGGACCGTGGCGCGGCATGAGCACGGTGAAGTAGCCACCCCCTTGGCGCCGGTGCGTCATGGCCACCTGCCCGTGGGTCACGCCCTCCCAATAGCCGATCCGATTGGCCTCGCGCCTCATCGCCCGGAACATATCCCCTGCGCGGGGGGTCCAGAAGTCGCAGAACACGGGCTCGGTCAGGACGTTCCAGAGCGGGGCGGCGAACTCCTTCGGCCGGCGGGCGGCGAACGCCTCGCGGACCGCGTAGCTGGGGAAGGCCCAGATGCTGTCCGGGCACGACGCCGAGTCGGACCGGAGCCGGCCGGAGGCCGGGATCTGCGACACCTCGGTCAGGTACTTGTAGTTCTGCCACGGATAATCCAGAGCAGTGAGGACTCTGATGTCCGACGCAGACACACCGGCGATACGGAGGTAGTCCACCATCACGAACGACCCGAGTCCACCGCCAACAGCCACGAACGGCACATCGACGATCCGCAGGCCGGCGGCGGCCACCATCCGGTCGCTCCATCTACTGATCGCCGCCAGGTCCGACAGGCTGTCGGCGACGGCAGCCGGTGGCCGCTGGACGACAGTCGACCGAGCCGTGGCGAGCCGGACCATGGCTAGACCTGGCCGGGTGACGGCACCAGGGGCGGCAGGGGAGGCGGCGTGTCCAGGCGGGCGGGCGGGCGGGGTGGGACCTTGCGATCATCGTCCCGATGACGGCGAGAGCCCAGGAAGAGAGCCACACCTGCCAGGCCGAGGAGAACGCCGCCGATGGCGATGACGGCCTGAGCCAGCGTTATGGCTGACGACTGGGGGATAGCGACGATGCCCGAATAGATGTCCTGACGCCCGGTGTCGGCGGTGCCACTACGAGTGTCAGTCCAGACCGCGACCGCCTGGCGGTTGGTGGAGTGGAGGGCGATGCGCGTTCCGAAGTCGGCCTGGGTATCGAATGGTGATCCCTGCGGACCGACGCTGCGGTCCGACGACTGCGAGCTGACCCGGACCACCTTGGGAAAGCTGCGGCCCCCATCCGAGGATGACGACAGGAACACATCGGCGGTCGTGCCTCGATGATCCAGGATTCGGTCGTAGTACAGCACGTCCACCCGGCCGTCGGGAGCAATTCCGGCCGCCGGCCGATCCTTGCTCACACCGTTGCCGGGAGGATCCTGGTTGACCCGGGCCGGTGCGGTCCAGGTGGCGCCGTTGTCGCCGGACGTGCGAGCGAAGATATCGGACTCCCCGCTGCGGCCGTCGGCCCACACCACCACCATGCGACCGTTGGCGCCGACCGCGAAGCCGGGGCTGTCCGGCAGGTAGATCAGGAAGCGGTGCGGGGGGACGATGTCGGTGTCCACGACCTGCCCGGCACTGAATGTCACGCCCCGGTCATTTGAATGGGCGACAACCAGGCCGAACTTGGCGTCATAGGTCCCGGGCAGGTTCTCCCAGTCCACCCGGTCGGACCCGTAGTCGTAGTACAGCACTGAGGGATTTCCCTGCCTGTCGACGGCAAGCGCGGGAGCGCCGATGCGTGCCCGTCCCGGGTCGCTCACCTGTGCGGGCGGCGACCATGACCGGCCCCCGTCATCGGAGTACGTGATGAGGATCGGGAGCCCGGTCTCGGCGAAGCACAGGTTGCAATGGGTGGCGGCGGGGTTGGACTGCAGCCATGACGCGAACAGCCGACCGGTCCTGGTATCGACGGCCAGTGTCGTCTGGAAGGCGTTGGCGCCGGCCACCTGGCTCGGGTGGTCGAACGTGACGCCGCTATCGGTAGAACGTTCGATCCACACGCTGTCCGGCCCATTGCCGGGACCGCTCAACGTCACGAAGAGGACGTACGCGACGCCTTTCCCGTCGAAGACCACGGTGGGGGCGAACAGTTTGCTCTTGGACCCGGCCGGGAGGTTGAGGGACGAGTCCTGCCAGCTGGTCCCGCCATTTCGGGACAGGTGGACACCGGCGGTGTAGTCGGGCCGATCGACTCTGTCGACCACGATCAGGTTGGCGGGGTTGACGGGGCTCTGGCCCAGTGATGGCGAATTGTGGGCGGTGATAACGGAACTGTCCTGGTTGACCATGGCGTTGACGCCAGCAGGTATCGAGGATGGAATCGCTGTGGCCGCGGCGTGCGCGCTTCCGGCGCTGATCGCCAGCACTCCGGCGGCCAGCGGCGCGATGAGACGTCGTCTAATCACAGCCGCACCTTCCTATCCCCATCCGTGCCGAACCCCGGACCCGGCCCCTGTCGCCCTCCGGGGAAACAGCAGACGAATGCGATGGTACTGCCATTTCGTTGTGATCGGCCCGATGACAGCCGGGTTCGCCATCCGGCGCCGACGACCTGCGGCTCCGTTCTCGGGGCGATCGAGTCTGGACGCCGTCGCCGGATCGACAGGCTCACCACCAGGATGATTCCGGCAGCGCCAAGCCGCCGAAGACGGCCGCCAGGACGGGCAGAACCGTCGAGCTCTTGGCGGGCGGGGCGGAGAACTGGGCGACGGCACCGAAGTCGTCCTGGGTCGGGGTCGCGTCGTTGCCGAGGCGGGTGTCGGCCCCATCCAATGGCCGCGTACTGGTTGGCCGATGCCACCCCTGGCGGCTGGCGGATGTCCGAGTTGAAGCTGACCCCCGGACTGAAGTTGATCGGTTGGTCTGTCACCTGGACGTTGTGGGCCCTGGTCACACCCCCGTCGGTTGAGTACGAGTAGAACACCTGGAAGTGGCAATCGTGCTGGACGCGATTGTCCCCCCCGACAACGTCGATCCTCCCGTTGGGCGCCACTCCCAGCTGGGGATACAAGTGAGTGAACTGCTGGGTCGGATCGTCGTCCTTGATCACAACCGGGTCGGTCCCGGTCTGCCCCAGATCGGTCGAGCGCTGGACCACGATGTCGGCCGCCCCGGAGGTGGCGGCGGTGCCCGGTGTCCGGGCACAGGTGGCGATGAAGGACCCGCTCGGTCCACCCTGGGGCACCCAGCCGAGCCCCGTCTGGCTCCCGGTGCCGGTAAAGATCGGCGGACCGAGAGCGGAGAACGTCCAGGTCTTCCCCTGGTCGGTGGAGCGGGCCACCAACTGCAAGATCTAGCTTCCTTTGTGGTGTCGGAGTCATATCTCGTTTGTCGCGGCCCCTGGCGACCTTCCCCCCGTCATGTAGGCGTACCTATAGCTGAAAGTACCCTAGGAGGGGCTAACGAGTCGGCACCAGGAGCAAATCAGCCAGTTCGGCGATGGCCAGCATGGCTGGGGAGTCGGGTTCGATGTCGATGGGGGAGAGGCCGAGGTGGTCGGCCGCCTCGACGGCGGGATCTTCGGGCACCACGAACACCGTAACGCCGAGCTCCGCCTCGATGCTCTCGGAGTCGGCATCGGTAAGGGTGCGATTGGCGACCACGATGACTCGCATCACGCCCATCTCGCCGGCCAACTGCACCGACCGCTTGGCGATCTCGACGGACTTGGCGCTGCCTTCGGTGACGACCAGCACTATGTCGCCCGGGCCGGGGTGGGCCCAGATCAGGTCGTTGAGGCCGGCCTCGAGGTCGGCCAGCACTATTCGATCGTCGGCGGATAACTCGCCAAAGAACTGGCGGGTCGTGTTGTGGGAGCCGCAACACAGGCAGGCGTCGCTCGGCCGTTCGATCTTGCCGGTCGCCACCAACCGCACACCCTCAGGTGCGTCCACTCCGAACCGGGCCAAAAGCTCCTCGGCCGGCGGTGGCGGGTCGTTGTGGGTGTGGCCACTGTCGAGCAGGGCGTTGAGGATGGGTCGCATCGCCTCGACTGTGTCGCGAGGCACCCCGAGCGCGATCCCCACGTTGGGGTTGGGGTCGGCGTCGACGACGACGACCTGGTGGCCACGGCGGGCCAGCTGCCGGGCCAAGGCGCCCGCGATCGTGCTCTTGCCGGAGCCGCCCTTGCCTGTTGCTGCGATCCTCATGTCCTGACCTCCTGTGGGGTAGCGGTGAGCAGATGGGCCAGCCGGCCGATCGCCTCGACGGCGGGCGAGTCTCGGCACGCGTCGAGCGGAGACAGGCCCTGCCGTTCCGCCTCGGCAAGGGACGGGTCGAACGGGATCCTGATCCGGGGCGACAGCCCGGGGTGATCGGGCTCGTCACGAAAGCGGTTGCCGACGACCACGGGGTTTCGATCGCCGACCATAGGCAGCAGCCGGCGGGCGGTCAGGGCCGATCGCCAGGCCGGGCCGACGACGACCAGCACGTCATCGGCGAAGGCGTGGTAGCGCTCGAAAGGCGTGGTTGGGCCGGCCTCGAGGTCGGCGATCACATCCCACTCGGGCTCGCCGAAGCCCAGGAGCAACTGGACGAGCGCCACGACCGACTGCTTGGGTCCCATCTTGTCGCAACCGGCGATCTTGCCCAGGGTGAGGATCCGCACCCCATCGGGACCGAGCGTGGCGAAATGCTCAACCGCCTGGAGTGGCGTCAGGTCACCCGTCAATCGCCAGCCGTACGCGGCGCCCTCGTGCTCCTCCACCAGGGCGGCGGGGAAGCCGAGGTCGACATTGCCCATTCCGATGCTGAGGGCCAGGCCAGGGTTGGTGTCCAGATCGGCGGCGAACACCCTCCGTCCCTGACGGGCGAGGAGGCGGGCCAGGGTGCCGGCGATGACGGTCTTGCCGGCGCCCCCCTTGCCGATGAGGGCCAGTCGCAGGCCCAGGCGGGTCCGGGCGTGGGCGACGGTCTCCGCATCGACGTCCCGGAGTCCGGCCGCGGCCCGAGCTCGGTACTGACTAAGCGCGCTCCGGTGGCCCTCGAGCTCGGCTGCCTGTTCCTGAAAGTAACCGCTGGTCAACATGGGTCCGACGTGGCGGAGGTAGCTCCCGGCCTGGCGTTGCAACGCCAGCCAACCCAGCGGGTGGCCAGCCCGGTCGGCGAGTCCCTCAACGACTGCGATCTGGCGGGCCAGGCTGGTGGTCAACGCTTCGTGGCGGGGCGATGGGGACACGGCGCTCAGTGACCGATATGACCGTCAGGGACTGGCGGCGTGAGCGGGGGACCCGGGGCGGCCGGGCTTACCGCCTGCGGAGAGATCCAGCCGACGATGGCGATCAGGGTGGTGTCGTCCCGCACGATCAGCGCAGAGCTCCCGAGGTGGATGTTCTGCATGCCGCCGGCAGGCGTGGGCACGGTCGTGGGCCCGGTCGATGCCGGCGTCACGATCGACAAGGTATGTCCGGCGGCCTTGGCGACCAGCACCTGGGCCCGGGCGCCGATCGCCGTGTCGAGTGCATCGCTGTCGGCGGCGGCGATGGATGGGTCCAGGCCCCCCCGCACGATGAGGGTCGGCAGCCGGATCTGTTTGGCCAGATCGGCTGGTGACAGCCCGAACACGGCGCGGAGGTACGCCTCCTGGCCAGGTTGGAGGATGGGTCGGAGGGCGGTATCGAGCTCGGCGGGACCTGGAAGATGGGCCCCGGCCAGCAGGTCGGCGACAGTAGCACGGAGTTGCTGGACCTGTGTCTGACCGTCGGCCGGAGTCACGGCCGACGCCTGCAACTGCCCAGCGACCGTGTCAACCACCGGCCGACCCGGGGTGGACACCAGCACCAGGGCGGCGGCGCTGTGGTCCTGGGCCGCCAGCTGGAGGGCGACCAGGCCACCCCAGCCGTCGCCCAGGATGGTCAGGCGCTTGGGGTCGATCTCCGTCCGACCGGCCAGGAGCCGTAGACCCGCCCGGCTGTCACCGACCAGGTCGGGCAGTTGGAGGGCAGTGCCTGGTGGCAGCGGGCTCTGGCCCTGGCCCCGGGGGTCATAGCGAAGGCTGGCGATGCCGCGCGAGGTCAGGGTGCGGGCCACATCGGCATACAAGGGGTCTGGGAGGCTGCCGGCCGGAGCGATGCCATCGCGGTCCACCGATCCGGAATCAGGGACGACGAGGACCGCCGCGGCCGGCTGGGATGACTTGGCGGGCAGACTCAGGATGCCACTGAGTTGGAGACCGCCGGCGCCCGCGAACTGCACCTGTATGTCCGTCGGTCCGATTTGCGGTGCGATCTGTCCGGTCGTCACCGTCGCGGTCGTGCTGGATCGTGTGAGCGCGTACGCGGCGAGAGTGACCAGCCCGAGCAACGTGATGGTCACGCCCGCGGGCAACGCCCAGCGGCGCCAGGCACCGCTGCCGGTATCCTCGGCGTCCAGGTCGTCGGGCGGCGCCGACCGGTGCCGACAACCGCGCGGGGGCGGATCGACGCGGTCCCCGGTGCAGGAGGCGCATTTGAAACCGACGGGCGTGCGTACGATGCACTGGGCGCAGAGTGTGGCGCCGCACGCCACGCACGTCGAGAGCGCCGGTTTGCGATGGCGGGCGCAGGTGTCGGGCGCCCGCGTTCCCACCTGGCTCACTCCACCGGCTCAGTCTGCGGAGCCACCACCCCGGTCAGAAACGCCTCGAGGACCTCGCCCTCGAGGCTCTCCACCTCGACCAGCTTGGCCACCAATTGGTCGAGCACTGCCCGATTCTCCCTGATCACCGCCGCCGCGTACGTCTCACCGCGGCGCAGGAGGGCGAGCGTCTCGTCGTCGATGTCGGAGGCCAGGCGTTGCGAGGGTCCGGTGACGTCATAGGCGTTCGGGTCGAGTTTGGTCGACAGCGGTCCGAGCCGTTCGCTCATACCGAAGTCGCACACCATCCGTCGTGCGAGGGTGCTGGCCCGCTGCAGATCGTTCTCGGATCCCGTCGAGCTGTCACCGAGAACCACCTGCTCGGCCGCCCGACCTGCCAGGAGCACGGCGAGGCGATGGCAGAGGTCGTCGCGGCTGGCCAGCAGCTGGTCCCGCTCGGGGATGATCCAGTTGAAACCCCCGATGTCGCCTCGTGAGACGATCGAAACCTTGCCGACCGGGTCGTGGCCCGGGATGGAGGACGCCACGACCGCGTGGCCGGCCTCGTGGAAGGCGATCCGATCGCGGTCGGCGGCGCTCAGGATCCGCGACTTCCGCTCGGGCCCGGCGACGACTCGTTCGATGGCCTCGACCAGATGGGAGGACTTGATGACCTCGCTGGCGCGCCGCGAACGCGAGGATGGCCGCCTCGTTGACCACGTTGGCCAGGTCGGCGCCCGAGAACCCGACGGTCCGGCGGGCGATGAGCTCGAGGTCGACCTCCTCGGCCATGGGCTTCCCCCGGGCGTGTACCCGCAGGATGTCCAACCGGCCCCGGATGTCGGGGCGGTCGATCGTGATCCGGCGGTCGAACCGTCCGGGCCGGAGCAGGGCCGAGTCGAGGATGTCGGGTCGGTTGGTGGCCGCCACGACCAGGATGCCTGAGCCGGAGTCGAATCCGTCCATCTCGACCAGCAGCTGGTTCAGGGTCGACTCGCGCTCGTCCTGACCGCTCACCGCCCCGACGGTGCGGCTCCGTCCTACGGCATCCAGCTCGTCGATGAACACGATCGCGGGCGCGTTGGCCTTGGTGACCCGGAACAGGTCCCGGATTCGGGCCGCGCCAACCCCGACGAAGATCTCGACGAAGTCCGAACCCGAGATCGAGAAGAACGGCACGTGCGACTCGCCCGCCAGCGCCCGGGCCAGCAACGTCTTGCCGCAGCCCGGTGGGCCTGCCAGCAGGATGCCCTTGGGGACAGACGCACCCATGGCGAGGAAGCGGTCGGGACTGCTCAGGTAGTCTTTGACCTCCCGCAGTTCCTCGATGGCCTCGTCCACCCCGGCCACGTCGGCGAAGGTGATCTTGGATTCTCCGTGCACGTTGCGGCGGGCCCGGGCCTTCCCGAAGCCGCCGAACGCGTCGGCGCCTCGCCCTGAGACGAGCAGGATGACAATTACAAGGCCATCGAGCAGGATCATGACCGGCAGGACGGTAGTTACGGGGCCGACCAGGTTCTTGAGCGGCTGCTGCTTCACGACGGTCGGGACGCCGGCCTGGGTCAGGGCGGCATACGCCTGCTGGAAGATGGGGCTGAGCTGACTGGTGCCGGTGGCGATCCAGTAGCGACCACCGGTGTAGTGCCCCACGACGCGGTTGTCGACGTCGAGGATGGTGGCGTCCTGCACCTGCCCTTGGCGTACGAGCGTCAGGTAGGCATCGAGCCGTAGCTGGCGGCCCGGGGTATGCGGGTTGGAGAAGTACAGCACGACGACGTAGAAGCCGATGAGAACCGGCAGGGCGAGAAGGCACAGGATCAGGGCGGTACGCCGACCGTTGCGCTCGCCCTCGTCACCTGGTCCCTTGGCCTTGCCTGGACGCCGCCGGATGGTGTCGTCCTTGCCGCGTAGATCTGTCGCCATTGCGGTCCTCCTTGACATGACGGCGGAGGCGGCCGATGCCCCTGTGTGCCGATCGGTGCGCCGCCGCGAGGCTATCGCATGCATCTCGGTGCGTGCCTGACAGTGCGCAGGGTCTGGTGGGTTTAGGTCACTAATTACTGTGGATAACCTATAGCTGCGCCCCATGTAAGTGTTGCAGTACTATGTGTGAGAACTAAGTAATGTAGACTCTTAAGCGGGTTTAGTATATAGAGAAATTGTCTCGGTTGACGAGTACAGGATGCCGGGCGTAGTGTAGGAGCGAGGAGATTTCCCCGTCATCGGGAGAAGAGGAGAACCATATGCATGTACGCCGAATGGTTGTAGGTCTCGGTGCGGTTGCGGGTGCCATGCTGCTGGCCGCAAGCGCTGCCTGGGCATGCACCAATCTCGCCACCCTGAACCTGAGTAGCGCCGCCGGTACGTCCGGTCAGAACATCACGGTGACCGGCTCATCGTTCAAGGTCGCATCCACCGGCCCGCAGACGGCTGTCGCGTTGCACTGGAACGGCGCCGCCGGACCGATCCTGGCCACGGTGACCCCCGACTCGACCGGCAACATCTCGACAACCGTCACCATACCCGACGCCCAGCCCGGCTACTACGTCTTGGTGGCCACCCAGGTGGTCGGTGGGGTTGACGCCTACGGCACTCCGGCCCGTGCGGCCTTCCAGATCGTGGCCCCCGGCCAGCATGCGGCGGTAACGCCCAACGCGGTCCCCGGTGGCACGGTCAGCTCGTCCACATCCAACACCGGCGTGCTGGCACTGACGATCGCCCTCGGCGTCCTCGGTCTGGCCCTCTTCGGTGCTGGTGTCGGCTCCTTCGCCCGGCAGGCTCGCCGGCGTGAGGTTCCCGCAACCGAGCGCATCAAGCGCAGCTAGTAGTCCTCGCAGTCTGAAAGCCGAAAGCACCCGGGCCTCGAGCCCGGGTGTTTTCGCGCCAGTGAGGATCGTTAGGATCAGCGTGGAGCTGAGAACGTTCTATGCCCAGATGTTCGGATGGAAGTTGGCCATTCCGCCGGGCGGCGAGTTCGCCATGGTCAACACTGACTCAGGAGCCACGGCCATCCGGTGACAACGGCGCTGTGGCAGCTGGCAAGAGTGGACTTGCCCGACCCACTCTCACCGACGATGGCCAAGGAATCGTTCCGCGCCATCGAGAAGCTCACGCCCCGAAGCGCGTCCACCTGGCCGCCGAACCGCACCGCGAGGTCCGTCACCTCCAGGACCAGCCCACCGGCTGCATGCCCTGGCGTCGTGGCGGCCTGATCGTCGTTGCCCATAATCTGGTTCGAGGCTGGGCCTAGGCCATGAACCTATCCTGCAGGATGGCCGCCAGATCGTAAATTGCCCGGACCGCTTCCGAGTCGGGCGCGACGTCGATCGGACATACTCCAACGCGATCGGCCATCCGTACGGCATCGTCGTCGGGGACCACTACCAACAGCTCGCACCCCTGCTGGCGGGCGAAGGTCTCGAGTTGCTCTCGATCCCCGGGCAGAACCCGATTTCCGACGAATGCTGTCCTTGGAATCCCGAGCTCTCGGGCCAGGGCGACAATGCGCTCGGCCGTCATGAGCACCTTGAAGGTCGCCTCCACGACCACCAGCAGCAAATCGACGTGTCGAAGGGTTCCGCCGGCCCACGAGAGGTGCTCGAGGCCGGCCTCCATGTCCGCGATAACGACCTTCCCCGAAAGCTCATCAAAATGCTCTATGAAGTCACGGACCGTGACGTGGGCTTCGCCTGTTCAGCCCGATCCCGCCTTCTCAGCCCTGGCGGCCAGCATCAAGGTGACGTCATCGGGACCGGACCGCCCGAAGACCTGGACCAACGAGATCGGGCTCTGGCCGAGCGGAACCATGCGGACGGGGCCCGACTGGTCCAAAATGGGACGCATCGAGGCAAACTCGTACCCGCTCAACCCGACGTTGACGGCCAGGTTGGGGTCAGAGTCACAGTCGATCGCGATGACCCGATGGCCGCGCACGGCCAAGGCCCGAGCCAGCACCGCCGAGATCGTCGTCTTGCCAACTCCGCCCTTCCCGGATACGCCCAGTCTCATGTTCGCATTATTGACTACGTCGTCGCCTGGCGCGGGCCGTCGGCGTTCGCAATACGAATGCCGGGGTGAGGTTCCATGCAGACCCTCGTCCCGGAGTCGCTGGGCGAGCCGCCGGTGTGCTCCGTAGGTGGAATGTGAACGTAGTTGTCAGTGCCATCTATGTGTTGACCCGTGGCGCCGCTGGGTTTACGATGCGCGAGTAGCGTCAATTGGCTTTTCTGTGTTGCGCGCGAGGAGGGGATGACCGATGACTCGTCGATCCGCGTGGAAGGGTCTTGGCTTCGCCGCTGCAGTGGGTTGCGGCGCGCTGTTGCTATCGGCGGCTGTCGCCTGGGCCTGTCTTCCGGTGGCCAACATCAAGGCGGCCCCGGCGACGGCGCAAGGCGGCCAGCAGGTCAACATCACAGGTTCGGAGTTCGGGTCCAATCCGGTCCAGATCCACTTCAACGCCCTCGACGGCTTGGTGCTCGCGACCCTCACGCCTGACAGCAACGGCAACATCTCGGGGGCGGTCACGATACCGGCCAATGCACCCACCGGCCCGGCGGTCCTGATCGCGACAGAAGCTGCCGCCACGCCGTCGGGTGGTGGAGGCTCGTCGCCGGGCGTTCCGACACGGGCCGTCGTCCAGATCGTCGGACCAGGAGGCAGCGCCCCGCTGTCGGTCAGCTCCGCCGGACAGGGCCGGCCATCCGGAGTCGTGACGTCGAGCTCAGGCGTCGCGACCGGAGCCCTGCTGCTGGTGGGGTTGGGTGCTTTCGGAGTGGCGCTGTTCCTTGCCGGCGGACTGGCTCTGTTGACCAGTGGTCGTCGCGAGGAAGCGTCCGCGCAGAAGGTGCGCTCCTAAAGATCAAATCCGCCGGGCGGCCACCGCTGGGCGCCGACCGGTCACTCGAGTTTGGGGGGAACGAGATGAAGAGCATGCACCTGTCGCGCCGTTTGGTACCTGCTGCCGTCGCCGTGGTCGTACTGGGAGCCCTGACGCCGGCCATGACGGTGGGCGCCCTGCCTTCACAGGTGACGCCGGGCGGGACATCATTTGCGGCTCAGGCCTACCCGCCGCTGCGGGTCACCGGGTCCAGCCAGGTCACCAAGGACGACCCCGTCCCGACCAGGACCTACAGCGAGCCGTCCCTGCTGGTCGACCCGGGCAATCCCAAGATCATCGTGGCGTCGGCCGTCGAGATGCGCACCAAGATCTGTTACCTGATGCGCTCCAACGATGCCGGCGCCTCGTGGGTGGTGGTGCCCGGCGTTCCTGGGACGAGCGCCTTCCCCGACTGCTTCACCGTGAACGGCGGCCAGACCCAGAGCCCGATGGCGTGGGGTCGCAACGACACTCTGTACTACGGTCTGCTGGGCTACGACCAGGCTGACGGGGGAAGCGGTCGGAAGGGCAACATGAGCGTGCTGCTCGCCCGGTCGACCGACCTGGGCAACAGCTGGCGCACCACGGTGGTGGACAACTCCAGGGGCAAGACGGGAGAGCAGATCCAGAACGACAGCCCGGTGGCTTCGGTCGCCGTCGACTCCCATTCTTCGGCCCAGGACATCGTGTACGTGGGTTGGAACCAGAGCTTCCCGAAGTCCAAGGCCCCGGACTCGCCGACCCTGGTGGCCACGTCGACTGACGGCGGCCAGACGTTCGGCACCCCGGTCAACGTCAACAAGTTCTACAGCGACACGTACACCGACAGCGACGGCACGAAGTACAACGTGGCGCTGGGCACGCCGTTCCTCGGTGTCGGTCCGAGCGGAACCCTCTACGCCGTGGCGGGCGCCGCCGTCCCCTTCTCGGTCAATGTCTTCCCGCCGCTCCCGTTCCTCTCGGCCGTCTCGACCGACCACGGGCACACCTGGAAGGTCCAGAAGTTCACCGACGCCAGTCACGACATCAGCCAACCCATCCTGCAGGTCTCCAAGCAGGGCGGGCCCGAGGGCACGTTGCTACTGGTGTACCAGGACAAGCTCGGTGGTCAGACCCAGGGGAGCGAGGACATCTACTTCCGGCGCTCGACCGATGGGGCCAAGACATGGAGCCAGCCGCTGCGGCTCAACGACGATGACCCGGCCAACCAGACCTACCACTTCATGCCCAACATGAGCGTGGCGCCAAATGGTCGGATCGACGTCGTCTGGTACGACTTCCGCAACGCCAAGCAGTTCGAGAACGACGTCTACTACACGTACTCGACCGACAACGGTACGACCTGGGCCAAGAACGTCCGGGCCAGCGACCAGTCCATCAACCGGACGACCGGCCCGAACGCCAACTTCGATATCCGGATCCCTCCTGGTGTGGCCTCCGCCGACCAGTACGCCGCCGTCGGGTGGAGTGATGGCCGGCTCGGCACGGCCGACACCCAGACCGTGGATGTCTTCGCCGGCGTAGTCCAGTTCAAGCCGATCGTCGCCACCGGTGGCAGCAGGGCGCTTCGGTACCTGGCGGCTGGTGCGGCGGGACTGGCGCTGGCCGGGGCGGTGGTCTTGTTACTGGCCCTGCGCCGGCGCCGTCGGGTGGAGCCGCCACCGCCGCCACCGAAGGTGCGCGAGGTTCAGCCGGTCGGCGCGGGCTGAGTCCGGGACTCACCAGCCGCGTTTCCGTCAGGGCCGATGTGGGCGCGGGCGCGCCCGGTTCGTCCCCCTCGAACCGGCGACCCGCGCCCACATCGTCGATCGGGCCCAGAGCCCGACCACGTCGTAGGCTCTGTGCCCGATACGAGTGGCTAGATGGCCTTTACATCTATATGATGCATGCCGCTAGGCTGAGGACGTCAACGGTCCGACGGGGTCGCAGGGAGTTTGCCATGAAACGAGCGCTGGTAGTGGCGTGTCTGGCCGTCGTGATTGCCGGGTGCGGCGGCGGTGCCGGGGGAACCCAGATCACGGGTCTGGCCGGGGTCACTACGACGGTGACGGCTGCGCCTGCCGCGACCACAACCTCGGTCCAGCCTCATAGCAATGGCTTCGTGGTCGTGTCGATTCAGCTGAGGCCGGATCCGCTGGGCTATTTTAGCGGGGCGGCGCAGATCCGCAACGATGGCAAGCGCGCCCATACCGCGTCGATGACGTTCACCTTCACCGAGGACGGCAAGGTGGTCGGCACCGCCGACGCCCTGGCCAACGATGTGGGTGTGGGCCAGACGGTCACTGTGCAACTGAACTCGACCGAAAAGTGGGATGGTCGTTCGGTCAGTTACGCATTCCAGGTGAGCAATCTCTACTGAGCAGCCCGCTGGCTTCGGCCGCCTCGACCGACCACCTCCACAGGGTGGCCACGGCCGACGGCGCTCCGGCCAGCGAAACCCGTGCCGGACACCCGAGGCCGGTGCCGGCCGGCAGCGCTCCAGTCCGCAGATCGATCCGATGGGGACGACCCGAGGGAGCATGCACGACGAAATGACCGGCCGCCAGCCAACGGGTGGACGGGGCCACCGCCGATACCGGCCGGCGCCCTTCACTCGAGGATTGGAGCTGCTGGTAGGCGCGGGCGACATTGTCGACATCCAGGGCCATCAACTGCGAGACGGCCCGAATGCTACGGGTGATCACCGTTGCCTTGTCTCGGCAGGATCCCGCCGGCTCCCAGTCGTCAAGGACTCTCGACATCACCTCGACCATCTGGACGCACACGCTGGTGCCGAAGTGGAGCCCTCCGTACATGAAGCTGAAGACGTCGCGGATCCTCGCCCGACGAGTGGGGGAGGCCGCCGATCGGAACAGGGACAGCAGCTGCTCGGTGCGGTCGAGCATCCAACGGCGTTCGGATGTCCGGAGGCCGGTGAGCTCGGCGCTCAGATGGAAAACCATGGTGTCGACCGTGGCTCGGCCCAGGTCGTCGTAGTTGTCGATCGAACCGGCTTCGAACGGTTGAGGCGAGCTGTTAACCATCCGGAGCTGGGAGAACATCGACCTGGCCAGCCCATAAGGCGGGTACGACGGCCGGGCTCGGTCAGCTCGCCGGATGGTGCCGTCGGCGAGGACGGTCGCCATGGCGTACAACTCGGGACGCAGGCCGGCCAGCAGCTCGCGTCGCTCTCCGATTGGAAGGGCCGCCACCTCGTCGCTTGTGGGCAGGGCATCGAGGCTTGGCGCTCCGCCTGCGACCATCTTGGCGGCCAGCGCCGACGGGAGCGACGGCAGACCGCCGGGACCGACCATGCGTCAGGCCCGGCGTCTCAGCAGGGCGGACCGACACTACGCCATAGCACCTCAGCCACCACCACGGCCTCTTCGTCGATCCCCAGAATCCGACTCACTTCGCGGCGCTCGTACCCAGATGCCCGGAGGCGGTCCACTTCTTCGGCGACGGTGGCCAGACGGGGAACCAACTCGCATTCGTCGGCCGGCGTCAATATTGACAATATGTCGTCCTCGCTGCAGCGTGGTCGTTGCACGGGTTCAGGTTACCTGAAGCGGGTATCTTTTGAGAATCATGTGACTGGGAGTTTCCCATGATTGGGGGCGTCGTCCCGCCTGACTATGAGGCACTCAGCCGGGAATGGTCCGATGACGAGGAAAGCCTTGTCGGTTGGCAGCAGCTCCGCCACGCCCTCGGAGGCCGGGTCGGGTGGTGGTTCCTCGATCCACGCGAGTACACCGACTATGACGACGGGCCCATGTGGTGTTTCGGTCTTTCAGGCGAGTCCAGGCTCGGTGTCACACCGTTCGGCGACCGTTTCGCCGTCTACGTCGTCGACTCCGAGGACGAGGTCGTCCTCGATGCTGTGGGTGAGTTGGTCGCATGGCTCGATGAATACGAGCACGAGCACGAGGGAATCTCTCCCGGACTGAGTCAGCTCCTGGAGGACCCACTGGGGCGCAACAGTGAGAATTGGCGAGACAGATGAGACAGCGAAGGAGCAGAAGATAGCCGTGAAACGATATGCCATTATTTGTATTGCATTTATTCTGATGACGGTCGGATGCGGCGCCTCCCACTCCGCGTCGAGCGGCATCGCCAGACCCCATGACAATGGCTTCGAAGTCATCGATGTGCAGCTGAAGCAGGATGCTCTGGGCTTCATGAGCGGGACCGCTCAGGTGAGGAACTCCGGCCGGCACACCCACACCGCGGATATGCGGTTCAAGTTCCGCCAGGATGGCAAACAGGTGGCCACCGCGACCGCCCTGGCCCACGTGGTGCCGGTTGGTCAGACCGTTACCGTCGACCTTTCATCGTTCGACAAGTGGAATGGCCGGCCGGCCACCTATACCTTCCAGGTCGCGCACCTCTTCTGACCCCGTCTGGACCCGAACCCGGCCGCGGCGATGTTTCGGGGTACTGGAGTGGCATACGCTAGATGCGTGCCGTGGGTACAGGAGCGGCGACGTGACCGGTAGCAAACCGCAGCTGGCGCCGTTCGAGGTGCTGGGCGTCTCACCGACCGCGACGCCCGCACAGGTCAACGCCGCTTACCGGATCCTGGCCCAGATCTATCACCCGGACCGCTACCAGGACAGTCCGGAGGAGGTCAGGCGGGAGAGCGAGGCGTTGATGATTGCCTTGAACGAGGCCTACGCCGCGGCCCGCAAGGGGGCCCTGGCGGTGCGGCCCGCTGGGAACCCCAACGGGATCGTCCGCAATCAGGGAAACGGACCGTCGTCACCCGGCCGGAAGATCTTCACCGGCATTCCTTGGGACGAGGCGGTCCGTCAGCGGGCCGAGGAGGCGGTCCGGGCCGAGCAGGCCCGCAAGGAGCGAGAGCAGGCCTGCCCGCAGGGCCAGGCGGTCGGCAGGCCGAGGAGGCCGCTGCAGGGACCGAAGTTGTCGGGCCTGGGTCTGGCCAGGTTCACGAACAATGTGACCTGCCCGGGATGCCACTCCGTCCAGTGGCTGCCGGCTGATTGGCGGGAGCAGTTGGACGACACCTCTTTCTACTGCTCGTTTTGCGATCGTCTGATCTTCACCCGCTAGCCCGTCCCTGGCCGAATAGGAGAGCCATGCCCGAGATCAGGAAGTTCATCATCGACGATCACGCCCGGATCCGGAGGGCCTTCACCGACTATCACAAGTCGCCCTGGAGCCTCGACGATGCCATGAATGTGCACGACACTCTGCGCGTGCACCTCGCCCTCGAAGACGAGATCCTGCAACCGGTCGTGTGGGGCAAGCTCGACACCGCTGACGCCGCGCTTGCCGAGACCGAGCACGCCGAGATCGAGAGTCTGATAGCCCGGATCGGCGCCCTGAAGCCCGACGAGCCGGGCCTCGCCCGGGCCATGGACCTGCTCTTCAAGGCGGTGGCCCGACATATCCGCACCTGGGAGCGTGCCGTGCTGCCGAAGCTGGCGGATGAGGACATCTATGGCCTCGGCGGACAGGCCTATCGCCGGCGGCAGGAGCTGTTCACCGAGAGCCCACCCCGGACGTGGCGGCCCATGGACCGGCTGGCCAACACCGGGTGGGGCGGCGGTGGCAAGATCGCCAACGCCGGCTGGTAACCCTCCCGGCAAACTCTGATCGCTGGTGGGCGCAACTTCGTGCGGCCTGTTGTCACCAGCAGGGCCCGACGGCTGAACAGCGGCGGCCGGGGCGTAGAGCTTGGGCGCCAGGTCACTCCAGACCGCCGACCTGGTATTGAGGTCAGCCGTGGCCAGGTCGGGCTTGTGCGCCTCGACCAGCGCGCCCCGCGCCGCCAGTCCTCATGGACGGGGCGTCTTTTCCCATATTGCTCTCGGCTCGGGTACCCCCGCCCGTTGCGCGTCTCGCCGGTAGCGTTGCCCTTCACGATCACGTTCGCACCCGTCCGGTGTCAACGGCTTCGGGCCCAGGCACCCAGATGGACGGCCAGATGGGGTCGCTGCCGATGATCGTCAGTTCGTCGCCGACACCCGGGGCCACTGTCGACGGCGTCCTCCCGCAGCGGTGATCGCCCCCCGATTAACCGCTCACCCGCCCGTCCAGGGAGTTCCGGATCGCGTAGTCCATGCTCAACAGCAGGTCCCGGAAGCGGGCCAGCGGTGGGATCGATTCCCGTCCACCTCCGCCAACTCCTTGTCGCTCGGGGCCGATAGTTGCGGAGGACGCGGCCGCGTGGGGTTTGACTCCCCGATAGTGTAGGGGCAGTCTTCAGCCCCTGGACCAATTATTCGTACCACCATCCACAAGGGACATCGGTGATGGGCGATCACCAGACGAGCAATGCGATCGGGACCCCCGAGGGGGGGAGCGGCGGCTTCGGCAACCAACTCTTGGACAGCCTGCCGGGCGACGAGCAGGCGCGCCTGGCGGCCCAACTGGAGCGCGAGCAGGGCCGCATGAAACGGGTCCTGTACGCCAAGGGCGGGCCTATTGACGCGGTCTACT
Organism: uncultured Actinomycetota bacterium; assembly: GCA_963792645.1. Lineage (GTDB taxonomy): Bacteria > Actinomycetota > Acidimicrobiia > Acidimicrobiales > Palsa-688 > CAWBWS01. The sequence goes on along the minus strand of CAWBWS010000002.1, from coordinate 1,443,709 downwards.
TCCCGGTCGACTCGGTGGTATCGGTGCTCACCGCCTTGAAGGACAGTCCGGGGGTCGAGATCGCCACTATCGGCAACGAGGGGATGGTCGGCGCGGCGGTGGTCCTGGGCTCCTCGACGATGCCCGCCCGGGAGTATGCCCAGGTCCAGGTGCCAGGCTCAATGTGGTGCATGGACACGTGGGCCTTCACGTCTGAGATCGCCCGCGACGGACCGTTCCGCACCCTGGTCCTGCGCTATACCCAAGCGCTGTTCAGCCAGATCTCACAACAGGTGGCGTGCAATGGTTTGCACTCGGTCGAGGAGCGCTGCAGCCGGTGGCTGCTCCTCACCCACGACCGGGTCGGGGTGGACGAGTTCCCGATGACCCAGGAGTTCCTCTCCCAGATGCTGGCCGTGCGGCGGGCGTCGGTCACCTTGGCGGCCGGCGCCCTCCAGCACGCCGGTTTCATCCGCTACCGGCACGGTCGGATCACGATCATCGACCGGGCCGGGCTCGAGGCCTCGTCGTGCGAGTGCTACCAGGTGATCCGTGAGGAGTTCGACCGACTGCTGGGTTAGTCCGCCGGACCGCCTCGGTTCGTCGGCAAAAAGTCAGCACCGCGGGTCTTCGTACGGTAACGTACAGACTGTAGGGAGGTCCGGTAGCGGTGCTTGCCCGGTCCCCTGGCCGAGCCCGATGCCGATGGTGCCGGAAGCGGAGTGCTGACGATGGACATGAGTGAGAACGTGCCAACGCCTCCGGTGGACGATCACATCGTGGCCCTGTCACAGGTGCTTTTCGCCCAGGAATCGCTGGATACCGTGCTCCGGCGGGTGGCGGCCACCGCGGTGAGCGTCATCGGCTCCTGCGACTTCTGTGGGGTGACCCTCACCGAGCAGGGCCGGGTCATGGCCCGGGTGGCGACCAACCAGGCGGCCGAGCGGATCGACGATGCCCAGTACGCGGCCGAGAGCGGTCCCTGCCTCGAAGCGGTACGGGCCGGTGCGCCCCGCAGGGTGGACAACATGGCGGAGGAGACGCGCTGGCAGGTATTCGCCGACGCGGCCAGGAACGAGCGGGTGGTCAGCTCCTACTCAGTCCCTCTTCTGGTGGGCGAACACAGCGTCGGCGCCCTGAACCTCTACTCCGCGACCCAGTCGTTCGGGGCGGACGACGAGTTGGCGGCGTCCGAGCTGGCCTCCCGGGCCGGCGCGTTGCTGGCCAACGTGTGGGATTACCAACGGGTCCAGGACCTTGTCGGCCAGCTGCGGGAGGCGTTGGACTCACGGGACGTGATCGGCCAGGCCAAAGGGATCATTATGGAGCGGGAGCACTGCAGCTCCGAGCGGGCGTTCGAGATTCTGCGTTCGGTGTCGCAGCGGCGGAATATCAAGTTGAGGGATGTGGCCCGCCAGGTCGCGGGTAGCGGCACCTGGCGGGATCAGCCCTTGTGAGGCATGACTGACGAACTGCGCTTGGGCCATCACCGCCGCCTGGCCGAGCTCCGTGCGCCTTCGAGCGACCCGAGATGACTTTGGACGCCCGGTTCCCCGAGCGGCTCAGCGCCCAGGCGGTCGAGGTCGGACGCTGGATCGAGTCGTCCAGCTAGTCCGAGCCACACCTTCATGGCCATGCGGGAGAACGAGACGCCGTCGCCGTTGACCTCGGAACAGGTTCTGGCCTGGTGCATGGACGAGGTGATGACCGGGAAGCACGCAGCAGCTGATCTCGCACGAGCTCAGCTGGCGCTCTGCGTGGAGCTGGGGCGGCACCGGGATCCTGTATGCCGCGGCCTGGCGATCGGCCTGGCTGACCAGACCGAGATGGCTCATTCCACGCAGGCCTTGACATAGTCCTAGTTGGACTGTTACAACTTGGACTATGTCCACCGACCTGCCGGTGAGCGCCTTCGCCGTCCTAGGCTTGTTGTCGCAGTCTCCAGCCTCCGGTTATGCCCTGGCCCAGCAGGTTGACGGTGCCATCTCCAACTTCTGGCCCATGTCCAAGAGCAACGTGTACGCCGAGTTGGTACGGCTCGAGCGGCTCGGACTGGTCGAGGCATCCGACGTGAGCCAGGAGAAGCTCCCGAACAAGCGGGTGTTCTTGCTCACCGATGCCGGCGTGGAGACTCTCGATGCATGGCTTCGGGAACCCACCTTCCGAAAGGAACGGCGGAAGAATTCGCTGCTGGTGAAGATGCTGTTCGCCGACCGGCTCACCGATGAGCAGGTTGTTGGTCTGGTCGAGGCGACGCATCGGGAGGCGGCCGCCGAGCGCGCTCGCCTGGCGGCCATCGTCGATCAACTCGACCACTTGCCGACGGCCTACTGGATACGGTCCACCGCGGTATTCGGCCTCCGCCACGCCGAGGCAACCATGCTCTGGGCCGAAGAGATGCGCAGCAGGTTGAACCAGAAACCGCGGGAGTCGGCCACCCCCGCCTGATCCGATCGGGACGCACCCGCGTCCACGAAGCCAAGGAGCTTTCCATGCCGACCACGGCGTACCCGGACGCGCCCAAAATGGAGACCACGCTGTTCACCCGCCTCGGCCGGTTCTGCGTCCGCCGGCGCCGGCTGGTGCTGATTGGCACCGCGGCGTTCATCGTGGTCGCCGCGGTGCTCGGGACCGGAACGTTCGCACGGCTCAAGTCCGCCGGGTTCCAGGATCCGGGCGCTCAGTCCACCAAGGCCGAGAATCTCCTGAAAAACACCTTTGGCGCAGGGGACCCCAACGTCGTGGCTCTGGCTTCGGTGACCGCCGGGAGCGTCGACGACCCTAACGTGGTGGCGGCCGGACGTCAGCTGACCGAGCGGCTGGCCGCCATACCGCGGGTGACCCAGGTGGCGTCGTACTGGTCACTGGACCGGTCGGCGCCGCTTCGCAGCCGCGATGGCACCAAGGCCATCGTCGTGGCCCGTGTCACTGGTACCGACACCCAGATGAACGACACCTATAAGCAGCTCAAGAGGGACGTCGGAGGCCGTCAGGGTCCGGTCGTCGTTCGCTTCGGCGGCGACCTGGCCGTGAGCTCGGACATCGGGACCCAGATCGGAGCCGATCTCGGCAAGGCCGAGGGCATATCGGCGCCCATCACCATCGTCCTTCTGGTCATCGTGTTCGGCGGCCTGGTGGCGGCCGGGCTACCACTGCTGGTCGCCCTGATTGCGGTGTTCGGGACGCTGTTGGCGCTGTTCGGGATCTCCCAGGTCACCGATGTGTCCATCTACTCGATCAACCTGACCACCGCCCTGGGGCTGGGTCTCGCCATCGACTACAGCCTGTTCATCGTCAACCGTTTCCGAGAAGAGCTGAGCCGGGGCTTGGAACCAGACGAGGCGGTGGTGCGCACGGTCGAGACGGCGGGCCGGACGGTGGCCTTCTCAGCACTCACGGTCGCCGCCTCGCTGTCCGCACTGCTTGTGTTTCCCCTGTACTTCCTCCGCTCGTTCGCCTACGCCGGCAGCTCGGTCGTGGTGATCGCCGCCCTCGGCGCGGTGGTCAGCCTCCCCGCCCTGCTGGCCGTGACCGGCACCCGGGTCAACGGTCTACGGGTCTGGCGTCACACGCCCAAACCGGTGGGGGAGGGCTTCTGGCACCGGCTCGCCACCGCCGTGATGCGCCGGCCGGTCGTCTTCGCCACAGCGGCCATCGTCTTCCTGCTCATCCTCGGTTCCCCGTTCATCCGGGTCAACTTCGGGCTCTCCGGTGCCGAGGCGCTGCCGGCCAGCGCCTCGTCCCGGGCCGTCTCCGAGATTCTGCTGCACGACTTCAACGGAGACAGCGGCAACACGTTCGCGGTCGTCATCAGTGGCATCGGTGATCCGCACGCCCGCGTGATCGACATCGCGAAATTGGCGGTGAAGGTGTCGACGCTGCCCAACGTGTCGCGCGTCGACGCCCTCACCGGAACCTACCAGGGTGGTCAGCTCGTGACACCGCCCGGGCCCCGCAACGCTTCTCTTGCCAGGCCGACCGGCACGTGGCTCACGGTTGTGCCCTCCGTCGACCAGGTGTCCAACGCCGGTCAGCATCTGGTGGGACAGATCCGCCGGCTCCCGGTACCGTTCAGCGTCGGGGTGGAGGGCCAGGGCGCCACCCTGACGGACACCAAGGCGGCCATCTTCTCCCGGCTGCCATTCGCTTTCAGCATCATCGCGGCCGTGACCTTCGTGCTCCTGTTCCTGGTGTTCAACAGCCTGCTGGTTCCTATCAAGGCCATCGTCTTGAACCTGCTGTCGCTCACCGCCACCTTCGGAGCGATGGTGTGGATCTTCCAGGACGGGCATCTCTCGGGACCGTTGAACTTCACCCCAACCGGCAGCCTCAACGTGACTATGCCGATCCTGATGTTCTGCATCGCCTTTGGCCTCTCCATGGACTACGAGGTGTTTCTCCTCAGCCGCATCAAGGAAGAACACGACGCGACGGGGGACAACACCCACTCGGTGGCGGTTGGCCTCGAACGGACCGGACGTATCGTGACGGCGGCAGCCGTCCTGCTGGCCGTCACCTTCCTGGCTTTTGGGACGAGCGGGATCAGCTTCATCGAGATGTTCGGGCTCGGACTGGCGCTCGCCATCGTTATGGACGCCACCCTCATCCGAGGTGTCCTGGTTCCCGCATTCATGCGACTGGCCGGTGAGGCCAACTGGTGGGCACCCGCGTGGATGCGGCGCATCCACGACCGTGTCGGCATCTCCGAAGGCGAACCGGCACCAGCCCGCGAGCGTCAGACACTCTTGCGCTGATCGGTGTCGCCCGTGGACGCCGGGGTCGTATCGGTCAACGGGGTTCACCGCGGCAGCCAGGTCGGCGGCGACGCGATCCGCCGCCTCTGCGCAAGCCGGTGAAACCGTGTCCACAGCATCACCGAAGGCGGTCGGAGGTAGGTACCTTGTGTGTGCACAGCAGCCCATGTGAGCAAGGGGGAGACGATGACCACACTTGAGAACCGGGAGAACACGGCACTCCTCGTCATCGACGTCCAGAACGGTGTCGTGGAAGGGGCACATGAGCGCGATGCGGTCGTCACCAACGTCGGCAGCCTGGTCGACAAGGCCCGGGAGGAAGACGTCCCCGTCGTCTGGGTCCAGCACTCCGACGAGCACATTGAGCGGGGGAGCGACGCCTGGCGGATCGTCCCCGAGCTGACTCCAGGCGCCGCCGAGCCGCTGGTCGAGAAGAACTACGGCGACTCCTTCGAGGACACCAACCTCGAGACCGTGCTGTCGCGGCTGGGAATCGGGCGCCTCGTCGTTGTCGGTGCACAGACCGACACGTGCATCCGCTCAACGCTTCATGGCGCCATCGTGAGGGGGTACGACGCCACCCTCGTCGGCGACGCCCACACGACCGAAGACCTGACGTCATGGGGGGCGCCGCCGCCGGACCAGGTCATTGTGCATACCAACCTCTACTGGAAGTACCACACCGCCCCGGGGCGGATGGCGGGGACCGTCCAGACCAAAGATGTCGACTTCGGCGCCAGGACGTGAAGATTCGGAGAGACCGGCCGACTTCAAGCCGGGGTGAACTACGAGCGTCCGGTACCGGGAGAGGGTCCTGAAGTTCTCGGTGTATCGACACAGGTCGCAGCTGCAGTCGGTCAAAATGAAGGCATGACCGGTGCCCGCTGTGAGGTCGCTCCCGTAGGGTGCGGGGACGTGGGGCAGCTGCGAGCAGGAGAAGTGTTGGGTTGATCCTCCCGAACGAACGCGACCCTCGTTTCGTGACGATCCGCCGCGGTGGGACCCTCACTGATTCGGATCACCTTCTTCTCGCCTTGTGGGCGGCATCGTGCGCGGAACACGTCCTGGACCTTTTCGAGTCGGCTCGGCTTGAGGACCCGCGACCGCGTCGCGCGATCGAACTCGGGCGGGCCTGGACGCGCGGCGAGATAACCATGACCGAGGCACGCTCGGCAGGGGGCCATGCAATGGCCGCGGCCAGAGATCTGAGTGGGGCGCCACGCCATGCCGCGTACGCCGCCGGCCAAGCGGCGGTTGTCGCACACGTCGCCGCGCACGAGCTCGGTGCGGCCGCCTACGCGATCAAGGCCGCACGTGCCGCCGCGCCGAAAGCGGACGGCGAAAGCGCAGGGCGACTCGAGTGTCGGTGGCAACGCGAACAGCTCCCGGAGGCGATCCGCGCCCTCGTACTCGACGACCAGCGGTTGCGAAACCACATCTGCTGGTCGGTGTTCCACTGCTAAGAGCGCGTTGGGCAACGCCAGGACCCGACGCGACGTGCGGCGCAATGTCAGGCTTGTCTCCGGACTTGACGATTCAAGGGTGCGGCCCTGCTCGTATCGTCGTCGGACCGACGGCCCCATCCCCTTGGGGCACACGCCGATGACCGACACATGGTCAGGGAAGTCGCCTCCGATCGTCCCGAGGTAGCCGAGTAGGAAGCCGTGCGACAGCCCCAGGGTGGCGCCGGGCTTGAGGGCGGTGAACACTCGCGATGGCGCTTCGCCATGGCCGCATCGGAGATGAGCAGGATCGCCGGATCGCTGGCCGCGATCACGCCCATCATCTTGCCCAGCGTCCCGTCTGCCTCAGCGAAGCCAAGCCGCGCTCGGACTCGGCCAGGGCCCGAAGATGTGGAACACCAACTTGCCGCCCGGGGACCGGTGCGGGGCCTGGTTGTCGGCGGCACGGGCACATACGGGCTTACCTTCACCGAGGTCGCCGACTGTGCCGGTGTTGACCCCGACGACGTGCAGCGACTCCCGCTGGAACAACTGCCACTGGCGGTGCTGGCGCGCCTGGCCGACGCCAACAGGGTGCCCCTCAGCCGCCTCCTTTGCCGGTCGGGTGAACACGACGTGGAAGGAGGATTGTGGCTGCCATTGGCGGCGGGTCGCCGCTCAAGACAACTATCGCCTCCATTTTGAGCGGCGCCGGCATGGCCGGAGCCGAAGCTCCGGCCCGCGGCAAATTACATCGTGCTCTCGGCCTTGTCGGGGTCCATCAGGTCGCCCTCGACCTGACCAGCGGGGCGCCCAACCGGGCCTTCCGGATGCGTGGGCTCATCGCTGTCGTCCTGCTCGGGCCTGCCAGTGCCAGGAACGTGTGTGCCTTCCGGTGCATCAGCCATAGTTGATCCTCCCGTTGTTGATTTTCCCGACCCTTCCTACCCAACACTGACGGCGGAAAACCGAGCCCGGCCGATAGGGGTCGCGGCATTGAAATGGCCGGATCCGAAAGGACAATAGAAAGCGGCCAGTATTGCAACGCCTGGCAGCTCTGATGACATGGGCAGGCGCATGCTTGTCAACCTCCTGGGTGCCGGACTCCTACGGTGCATGCCGGCCGCGGCCGAAGCGGCGGAATCGAGCCGACCGCTGTAGAACGACGGGAAAATGACAGTGGCGGCGTCAGGAGAATGACAGTGGTCGACCGCGGGTCCCGGGGTGTTCGACGTCTCGGGATGGTGTTGATGCCTGCGGACAGGCCAGGCCCCTGCGGTGTGGTCGTGTCAAGGGCCACCCAGCGGGGTCGCGTGACCCCACTGGCGTGCGGGTCGTGAGCGTGGGGATCACCAGGGGTTTCGTACGGGCGTGAGACCGGGTCCGGGCCAGTTGTCGGGGCTGAGGATGATTTCGCCGAAGTCTTGGCGGGCTCGGTCGAGGACGTCGGGGTCGGGGGTGGCGGCGCTGTACCAGGGTTGGAGGTCGGGGGCTTGGACGAGGTGGCGGTCGTTACCGAGGGATTGGATGTGCCAGCGGGTCAGGTCCGAGGCTTGTTCGAGGTGGGAGTCGGTGAGGATCTGGATGCCGTGGGCGTCGGGGGTGTGGCAGTACCAGGCGTGGCGGGCGAGGTTGTACGAGGTTCCGTCGAAGTAGGGGAGCCGGTAGTGCGAGGCCAGATAAGCCGGCACCGGAAGCTCGTGCTGGTGATGTCGGATGAAGGCCACGTCGAGGTGCTGGGCTTGGGCCACCATGATGGGGCGGAGCTGGTCGAGGCGCGCCTGCCAGCCGAGGCCGGGTTGGAGGACCTGCAGGGCGAAGAAGCCTTGCACGCTGGTTATGAGGTGGCGCAGGACTGGGGGGTCGGGGTGGCCCCAGGCGGCGCCGACCGCTGGGACTCGTTGCAGTCCGGAGACGAGCAGGTCCGCGACATCGGCATCGCCGACCTCGAAGCTGGCGAGGCCGATTCCGACCCGGGTGTCCCCGCCCGCCGTCGCCCCCCAGCGGCCGGGTGGCGCCGGCCCAGACAGTGAGGAGGGGTTGCTGGCGTCCGTAGAGGCCGCTGGTCCATTCCGGTACCAGGTCGATGTTTTTGGTCGGCCCGACCCGGCCCGACCAGCCCGCCGCAGCCAGGTGTTCGGCGAAGGTGTTGAGCCATTGGGCGTTCAACGCTTTGGTGTCGGTGTGGTCGAGGTTGATCAGCGGGCCGGCCGGGGTGGGCGAGACCTGCTCGACGGCTTCGACGGTGCCTTCGGGCATCGCCGCGTTGGCGGCGACCGCGCTGGCGGAAGCCTTCGGCTGGACCCTGGCCAGAGTCGAACGGGCTCTGGCTGCACTCGAGGTTCGGCTGCGACCCACCGGGCGCAGACTCCGCCACGTCGGCTGGCAGCGCTACACCCTCGGGCCGAACCTATCCATTCTCACGACCGTCGAACGAACCCAACTGATCCGATCAACCGGCCCCCCAAACCTCGACACCAGGACGAGGCCGATACCCTCTACCAAATCCTGCAAGGCTTCGGAACCGTTGGCTATCACAAACATGGCCCGGGACAGACCGCTATACAGTCCTTCGAGCGCCGAAGGCTCGTCGTCCGGGAACGAAGTCACTACCAAGCGACGGCTGACGTCGCGTTCAGCCTGCGCCTAACCGACTGCCAATTCCGTGTCGCAGGTACTGACATCATCGTGGCGCTGCCACTGACATCCGAGTGTCGTTCCCACTGACATCCGAGTGTCGTTCTACACACCGTTAGGTGGACACTCCCCACGGGCGCACTGCGCCGGCCGCCGAGAATGTATGTTATGTCAAGTTCAATAGCCAGGCCGGTTGTTGCCCGCGTAGGCGTGGGAACAGATCGGGATCCCACCGTCGACCGACACCACCAGGCCGAGCCCGACCAGGCGCAGGTCGGTTCGTTTCTGTTTGGCGTGGCCTCGCTGGGCGATGTCGGCCCGATCGTTGGCGGAATCGATGTAGGTGGCGAAGTTGGTCATGTCCAGCACCATCCCCGACAGGTCCAACCCGAACTCGGTGACCATCGTGTCCACCAGACGACGTTCGATCTCGACCAGCGCCTCGGTGTCGATGGCGTGCATGGCGTCCCAGAAGCGGCGGTGATCCATGGCCGCGGGGGGTACCCGCACCCAGCGGTCCCCGGCCGTCGTGGCCCACCAATCGGCGAAAGCCACCTTCGAGCACGGTTTCACCACCCGGTTGGCCGCGGCCAGGGCGATATAGGTCCCGACCGAGGCTGCCGCGTCGGAACGGCGGCCGCCGACGACATCATCGACGATGGCCGCCACCTTGAGCCGTTCCAGGATCGACCACACCGCCGCAAGGTCGGCGAAAGCCAGATGACGGGTGCGTTCGGGCACCGCCATCGCCCCGTCCATCGCGGCGGCGATATCGGACGCCTTACCCAGGTAACGCTGGGAGATCATCTTGGGCTTTCCGCCCACCCGGGCCATCTCCCGCAGGTAGTAGTAGGTCTGCCCGCCTACGGTCTTGTGCACGATCGATGCCATACTTTATGTACGTACTACACCTTCACGCTAACTTTCGCGAGCACCCTCGCAGGGCAAACGCGCTGGTGTCAGAGGCCTATTCCAAAGAAAGTTTCAAAGACGCCGAAATGCCGCCTTGGCCGCCAGCCAGGAAGGTGCCGCTAGTTTGTCCCCGCCGGGAACCGGCATCCACTTCTAGCGGGGAGGGCTCTGTGAGTGAGCATGAAGGGGCGCAGGCAAACCCAGGACAAATCCTGCAACTGGCTACTTCGTTCATGGTAACCAGGCATCTGATCGCGGCCAGCGAGGTTGGGCTGTTTGAGGTTCTGGCTGAGGGGCCCCTTGCATTGGATGAGCTCTCGCAACGACTGGGGATCCCGCGACGCACCGCCAGGATCTGCGCCGATGCCATGGTGGCCTTCGGCCTGGTCGACCGCGACGGCGATCGGTACCGCAACGGCGCCGCCGCCGAGAAGTTTCTGAGTGGCAAGTACCCGACCGACCTGCGTCCCTTCCTGAGGTTGTGCAACCAGAATTACGCCACGTGGGCCGAGTTCACCCAGGCGATCCGGCTGGGCCAGGGACCGGGGTTCATCACGGAGATGGATGAAGAGAAGCAGCGGATATTCTCCGAGGGTGTCCAGGCTGTCAGCGCCGGGGCGGCCCAGGCGCTGGCCGCCACCTACGAGTTCGACCGGCACCGTCGTCTCCTCGATCTGGGCGGCGGGACGGGATCTTTTCTGCTGGCGGTCATGGCCAACTTTCCCGATCTCGAATGTGCGCTCTTCGAGCTTCCGGCGGTCGCAGCTATCGCACGAGACCGGCTCAGTGCCCGAACCCCCGCCAGTTCGGTGAAGGTCTTTGAAGGCAACCTCCTGACCGACCGTATTCCTGAAGGCTATGACGCGATCTTGCTCGCGAACGTCGTCCATGTGTTCTCGCCCGAACAGAACAGGGTTCTGTTGGAGCACGTTCACGGCAGCGCCCCAGACGACGCGCGCCTGCTGCTGGTCGACTTCTGGACGAATCCCATCCACACCGAGCCGCTCTTCGCCGCCGTGATGGCGGGCGAATTCTTGCTGGCCGGCGGCGAGGGAGACGTCTACAGCGAGGATGAAATACGTGACGTGCTGGAGAGCGCCGGCTGGGCGGTGCAGGATCGACGGCAGGTTGCTGGCCCGGCCAGTCTCATCGTGGCACAACGGACCTAGACTGCTCGCGGACTCGTCACCGAGCCACGACCGCGCGGAGCCGCTACCGGCTCTTGCCGGTAGCGGCGTCGACGATGCCGGCGGCACTGCCGAGCTTTCTTCAGCGATGCACCAGGCGGTGCCGCCAATAGGCACATCTTCGGCGATGCGGGAACATGCTGGTAGAAGAAACAGCTTTGGCGGCGAGCTCCACTCGGCTGCGCACCGCCAGTTTCGAGAGGATTCGTTTGTGTGGTCGTCAACGGTACGTCTGGCCGACGCCATGCTCTGTTTGTCTGTTTGATCGTCCAGCCACAAGCCAACCTTCTGTCCTAGTCCCAGGACGAGCGGGATCCCCGATATGATGAGGGTCCGGACGGCCTGAGGTTGATCTGCAGTCGGGCGAAGGCGAAGGCGTTGGAGTCCTCAGCCGGTGGGCGGGATGTTCTGGTTGAGCTGGAAGGCGTTGCCGGGGTCGTGGTGGCGTTTGAGGCTGACCAGCCGGTTCCAGGTCGCCCCGCCGTAGGCCTCGCGGACGCGGTCGGCGCCTTCGTCGCAGAGATGGTTGACGTAGCCGCCGCCCGCCGACCAGGGGCGTAGCCTCTGCCATGAGATCCGGGCCCACGTCCGGTGGTTTTCGCCTTGGTCGGTGACGTCGGGCCACATGGCGGCGATGGTGACCATGGCGTGGGCATTTCGGAACCGGAAGGCGGTGGCGTCGCCGGGGACTTGGGCGATGGCGCCGCCCATGATGCGCAGCAGGACCTGCGAGATGGGTGAGGTCATGTCCTCGGCGGCGGTGACCAGGGCGTCGATACCGGCGTCGTCGAGGGGGCCGAGCCATTCCGAACGGGCGTAGGAGGCCAGCCCGGCGGGTAGTGAGTCGTCGACCAGGGATTGCAGCACGACGTAGGGCATGGGCCCGAACAGGTCGGCCGCGGGGGTGCCGAAGTCGCGCAGCGACTTGACCGCTTGGGCGCCGTCGTCGAGTGGGCCGACATAGCCGGCGGCGAGTGCCACGACGGGCCTGCCGTGCAGGGCACGGGGGATGAACGGTGCGGGCGGGGCGGTGAAGAGGGCGGCGTTCATCCCGAGAGGAGGCGGGGCCTGTTCAGCCAGGTCGAGGAAGACCCGTAGCGCCGCCCGGGCCTGTTCGAGTGGGTGGAGGACCATTCCCGCATACAGGGGCACCGGCGCCGGGTTGAGCCGGAATGTGAATCGGGTGACCACGCCGAAGTTGCCGCCACCGCCGCGCAAACCCCACAGCAGCTCGGGCTGGCGCTGCTCGTCGACGTCGAACACTGTCCCATCCGCGGTGACCACTTCGGCGCCGACCAGGTTGTCGCAGGTCAGTCCGTACAGGCGCGACAGCCAGCCGACCCCGCCGCCCAGGGTGAGCCCGGCCACCCCGGTGTCGGACACCTCCCCTCCCGGCACGGCGAGGCCGTGGACCTGGGTGGCGGCGTCCAACTCCCGCCAGAGCACACCGGGCTGCACTCGGGCGAGCCGGGCGTCAAGGTCGATTTCGATGCTCTTCATGGGGGACAGGTCGATGACCAGGCCGCCTTCGCACACCGATAGGCCGGGGATGCTGTGGCCGCCCCCGCGGACCGCGATCGGCAGGCCGTGGCGGACCCCGAATCGCACCGCCGCGGCCACGTCGCTGGTGACCCGGCATTGGGCGATGAATGCGGGATGGCGGTCGATGGCGCCGTTCCACACCCGGCGGGCCTGGTCGTAGGTGTCGTCGCCGGGCCGCAGCAGCACACCGGAGAACCCGTTCAGTGAGGCGTCGAGCGTCGTCATAAGGGAAAAGATCGCTGAGAAACGCGGCTGGCACCATCCCCGGTTCCGGGGGGATGGCGACCGCTCCCGGCGGGACAGACGGGCCATAATCGCGGTCATGGTCAAGGTGTCGGAGGAGCGTCTGGCGGCCGGGATCGAGCGGGTCTGTCGGACCACGTCGGGGGCGGTGGCGATCGAACGCGGTGTCGCGGCGCGCTTGCAGGCAGCTGTCGGCTTCGACGCCTGGTGTGTGCTGACCATCGATCCGGCGTCGGTGCTGCCCACCGGCGGTTTCCACGAGGAGGGCGTGCCCCACCGCCAACTGCCGCACCTGGTCGAGATCGAGGCTCGAGGCGAGGACGCGCTTTCCTTTCCATCCCTGGCACGCTCCACCGCCCGGGTGGTCACCTTGAGTCAGGCCACCGGCGGTCACTTGGAGTCCAGCCAGCGCTTCCGCGAGGTCCTCGCCCCGTCGGGTCTGCGACATGAGCTGCGGGCCGCGTTCAAGACCAGTTCGGGGCTGTGGGGCGCGCTGGTGCTGTTCCGGGGGTCGGACAACAACGACTTCACACCCACAGAAGCAGCGCTGATAGACCGCTCGACGGCGGGTGTCGCGGCCGCCATCCGCCGCGAGATGGTGCTCACCGAGATCGACCGCAGCGACGACACCGACGGCCCGGGACTGCTTCTGCTGGATGCGTCGCTGGCCAGGGTTAACGCCACCGGCGGCGCCTTGGGTTGGCTGGCAGAGATCGATGACGGCGTGGACGCAGCCAGCGGTCTGCCCTACGCGGTGATGACTGTCGCTCATCGAGCCCTCGCCGACCCCACCATGCCGGCGCGGGGCAGGACCCGCACCCGGGCCGGTCGCTGGCTCACCTTGCACGCCGAGCCGCTCGCCGACGACCCCACCCACCTGTCGGTGATCATCGAACCGACCCGCCCGGTCGAAATCGCCGAGCTCATAGCCGACGCCTACGGCCTGACCGCCAGAGAACGGGGGGTGGTGCGCCTCCTTGCGACCGGCTACTCCCGAGGCGAGATCGCCCGCATGCTCGCAGTGTCAGCCCACACGGTGGACGACCACATAAAGCGGATCTTCGCCAAGCTCGATGTGCGCAGCCGGGCCGAGCTCACCGCCAAGCTGTTCTTCGATCAGCACGTCCCTCGCATGGCCGACGACGTGCCCGTCGGCGGCACCGGCTGGTACATCCGCTGAACCAAAAACACGTCCCGGCGACGCCGGTCTCATCAGATTCAGATGCAGTCGATGGCAACGACGCCGAGTTGGCTGAGAAGTCCGAGCCAATCCCACACCGCCCACACGTCGACGATCCGACCATTTTCGACGCGATAGGTCGTGGCGCACGCGGCCCGCCAATTCCTGCCAGTCGGCGCCACCGTGCGGCCGGCGAAACCTCCGAAGCTTCCCGCGGCCGGCAGTTCCCACGCGCCGTCATGGGTCCCGGAACCGTAGCACCACACCGAAACCTTGTCGCCGTGCGCGCTCATCCATTCCACGTCGATGTGCAGGTTGGGATGTGCTCGCCCCAAGCCGTCCCGTACCGCGGAACTGAGCGGCTCGATGGTCACCTGGGCGACCGCGTCCCAGTCGTGGTGGTTGATGGCGTCGAAATACCGGTGCACTACCTCGAGGTTGTCGTCGGTCATTCCGTTCCCCACGGATTGTCGATGACGAGCAGCCAGGTTCCGTCAGGTTGCCGCCGTGCCACTTCTGTCCCGCGGCCCGCCATTGTGAAGGCAGAACCGGCAGGGTCCGTCGCCGTGGCCGCCCAGTCAGAACAGGTCAACGCGACGTCGCCCGCTTCGAACACCTTGGTGGTAGTGACCCGTTCGAACCGGGGCCGCAGTGCGAGCAACTCCGTAAGATGTGAACGCAACGCCTCGCTTCCCGAGGCTGCTCCTCGGGGCTGGACGGCGAAGGCGGGATCGGGTTCGTACAGGGCGACGAGCGCTTCGACGTCGGAGTTGTTCGCCGCCTCCTGGAACAACGCGTGCAGCTGTGCAGGGGTAGTTGCTGGCATGGTGACCTCCGTTCGGGTTCCAAGTTTGATGGAATGATACTCTAACTGATAGAGTGGTACTCTAACATCGTGTCCAAGAATGTCAAGGCCCGCCGGTACGACTCCTCAAACCGCCACCGGCAGGCGGCCGAAACGCAAGCCCGGATCCTCGACGCGGCTCAGATGCTGTTCATTCGCGACGGCTACACCGCGACGACGATGAATGCGATCGCGGACCAAGCAGGTGTCGCGGTACAGACCGTGTACGCCAGCACCAAGTCGAAGCGCGACATCCTCAAGGGGATCATCGATCTGGCCGTCAGTGGGAGCGACGAACCAGTCGCGGTGGTCGCCAGTTCACGCTGGCTCGAAATCGAGCGGGAACCCGATCCTCGAACGACGTTGAGGATGTTCGTGCGACTGCACCGCGAGATCTGCGATCGGGAGGCACCAGCCTTTTCCATCATGGCCGACGCCGCCGGCTCGGATCGCCACATCAGAACGCTCATGCACCAAACCGCGGAACGCCGCTACCAAGACCAGCTGCGACTCGCCCAATCCCTGCACCAGGGCGGACACCTCCGCAATGAGCGGTCGACCGCCCACGCCGCCGACATCATCTGGACTCTCGCCAGCGAACGAACCTACCTGGCCCTAGTACGAGACCGAGGATGGTCAACACAGGACTACGAGGACTGGCTGACCGACCAGCTGATCGCCGCGCTGATGCCGAGAGCAACGCAGTGCTGAGCAAAATATCCGAGGATCGGAGCGGCTTGCGCTCCGATCTCTCGAAACTCGAGCTCTTTGTCCCCTACCCGTTGGCGGAGTGCTCCATCTCGGCGGTGAGGCCGTCGTGGAGATCTCAGGTTTGCGTTATCCGGGCTAGCAGGTCAACGGCATCCAAACCTGGCTCATGAAAGCAACCATCGCATGCGACGCGAACCGGAAGGCCACATGCCTGGCCGGTGTCATGGAGATCATGCCCCGAGTCCCCCCCGTCGGAAGCCTTGACAATCCTATCCTACTAGAATACGGTTTACCTGATGGTCGTAGGACAAGATCGTCGGCGGGTGCATCACGAGGACACCAAGGCGCTCATTTTGGACGTCGCCTGGCAGCTGGCCGAACGCGACGGCCTGGCCGGAGTATCTCTCGGAGACTTGGCCCGGGCCATGGAGATGCGTCCTCAGTCGCTCTACACCTATTTCCCCTCCAAGCAGGCCATCTACGACGCCATGTACAAGCAGGGCTTCGAGGAACTCCGGGCCTGCAACCAGGCGTTGGACCCCGGCGCCGATCCCGTGGCCTTCCTGGCCACGGCGGCCGAGGTGTTCGTGGACTTCGCGGCGCAACGCCCCAGCCGCTACCAGCTCCTGTTCCAGCGGACGGTGCCCGGTTTCGAACCAACCGAGGGGTCTTACTCCGTCGCCAAACGCGTCCTGGAAGACATGAAGGCATGGCTTCAGCGCGCTGGCATCACCTCCGAACGAGACATTGATCTATGGCGAGCCCTCCTACTCGGCCTGGCCGCCGAGCAGCTAGCCAATGATCCCGGCGGTGACCGATGGCGCCGGCTGGCAGGTCACGCCGCCCGATACTTCGTCACCTTCGCCCGAACCGAGAAAGGTAGACACACATGAGCCCACCGGCACTATCCGGCCCACCATGTCACCCTGAATGTCCAAGACGTCGAAAAGTCTGAACGATGGTACTGCGAGGTGCTCGGCTTCGCCCGGGTCACCGACTATGCCACCGACACCTTCGAGCGCGTCATCATGCGCCACCCCGACAGCGGGGCGGTCATCGGTTTGAACCGACACGTCGGACCGGTCAGCGCCGAGCATTTGACGAGCGCCGAGCCGGCCTGGACCACCTCGCCCTCCGGGTTCCCGATCGGGACACGCTTGACGCCTGGATCTTGCGGTTTGATGAACGGAGAGTCGCGCACTCCGAAATCAAAGCCGCCGCTATTCCCGGGTCCTTCCTGGTGGTGGTTCGTGACCCCGACGACATCCAACTTGAAGTCTTTGCTGCTGGCCCGGGGTAGGCAGTTGCCGTCGCGCCACCCCGGGGCGCACCGCGGTCATCATTCAACCCGCCCCGCCCAACGAGGTGGCCCCGCTGGTGGCGTTGGCTTACGGGCTGACACCACGGGAATGCCAGGGACCCGGGCTGTGCCTGCAGGGGAGCTCCACCAAACAGATCGCCCAGGCGCCGGCCGTGTCGCCGTCCAGGATTATCTCACCTCGATCTTCGACAAAGACCGGTGTCCGCAGCCGAGGCGAGCTGGTCGGCCAGGTGTTCGTTGAGCACTACGCGCCCCGCTGGGAGGACTGATCGACACGAGCAGGATGGCAGGCCACCGGCGTGCCCCAACCCGCGACCGCCTGAGGCAACCTGCCGACAGGCCCCTCCCGCTCAATGGCCAGCCATCGTGAGTTGGCCACTGCCGCGACTTGATCGTCGTTCCGCTGATCGCCTGGTCGATGATCCGCTGCAGGACGTCCCGCTCCCCTGCGCTCTCACTGTCAGTTTCCTTGCGCCATCACTGTCAGTTTCCCTGCGCTGCACAGCGGCCGACTAGTCGAACAATCTGGGGCTTTGCGTTGCATTCTCCGAAGCCGGCTGGAAAACTGTTTATGTGCCGCGGACCAGAGTGGTCCTGATCGCGCTGGCACTGATGATGACGATCCTCGGCCCGGCGCCGCACCGAGCCAAGGCGCCGCATCGGCCGGCACTCGCCGTCCCGACGACGGCCGCGCCGGCGACCACCGTCGCCCCGATCACCTTGGCCCCGGACAATACGGTCGCGACGACCGTTGCACCGGGCCCGAACGCCGCTTCGGTGGTCAGCACGACGTGTGTTCCGGATCCCTTCCCGACGGTACCCACGGGCATCGACCTGGCGTCGCCGAACGTAGCCGGACTGGCGTACGCCAACGCTCCCGGAGGCCAGCTTGTCGGCGGGCTGCCGATCAGCAGCTGGGGTGGCCCCACGGTCCGGCCGGTTGTCGCGTCTCAGAACGGATGGCTGCAGGTCCGTCTCGACCATCGTCCGAACGCGTCCACCGGGTGGGTGCGCCAGCAGGACGTCACCGTCACCTCGACGGACTACTGGATCGTCATTTCCACCTGCCGCCGCACCCTGACCCTGTTTCAACAGGGCCAGCCCGTCTTCTCGGCACCGGTGGGGGTCGGCATGTCCGCCACGCCCACACCGCTCGGGCCGTCCTTCGTCGACGCCATCATTGCCACGCCGGGCAGGGAGCGCTACGTGTACGGCCCGACGATCGTGGTGACCGCGTCCCACTCCAATGTGTACAGCGACTTCGGCGGCGGTGACGGGACCGTCGCCATCCACGGATACCCGTCAGCTCCGTGGTCCACGGCTGGGGTCGCCTCCTCCCACGGCTGCATCCGCGCCAACCCGCAAACCATCAGCGCCATCGCCACGGTGCCGGTTGGAACGCCGATCGACTTTGTCTCCTAGCAGTCAGGCGCCGGCGGCGCGGCCGGGAGTACGGGAGGAACGGCGAAGGCCGGAGCCGCGTCGAGGTCAAGCATGTCGAGCAGGTCATCGGCGGCCGCGTCACGATCGGTCATCGGCGGCAGGTTCCACTTCCGCTCGATGAGCTTCAACACCGACGTGTGGTCGCGCACGACGTGGGACACGTAATCCGGGCGGGCGTACGGAGAGACGACCACGGCCGGGACGCGGAAGCCGTAGCGGTCGAAGCGCCACGATCCCCCGCCTTCGGGCAACTTCCGGTCGGGCTCGGGCGCGGCGGGCGGTGGGACGTGGTCGTAGTACCCGCCGGCCTCGTCGTAGCACCAGACCAGGAGGGTACCTTTCCAGCCCGCGCCTCGCATGGCGGCGTTGATGACCCGGGCCGCGAACGCTTGGCCGGCCCGAATGTCCTGGGGGTTCTCTTCGGAGTTGGCGCGGAAATCGGGGTCGACGATGCTGACCGCGGGCAGTCGGCCCTGGGCCGCGTCGGCGCAGAACCGGTCGACCGAGCGCAGGTGGAAGAGGTACCGCAGGAGGCCGAGGGGGTAGGCGTCCGCGCTGAACTGGAGAAACGCCTTGGCATTGTTGGGCTCGGCCCGCAGGCCCCTCAAAAACCTTCCGGCCCGGTGGCCGTGGATTCCGCCGAGACGGGTGAGAATCGGACCGGCGTGCGATACGGAGTGGTAGTTGGCCCAGCTGATGCGATGACTGCTCAGGAGGTCGAAGATCGTGCCGTTGGGCGGATAGTCGACGATGTGGCTGAGTGAGTCGGTGGTCAGGCCGTTGGCTGTTCCCGAGAGCAGGAAGCGGCGGTTGGGGAATGTCGGACCGAGGCAGGAGGAGAACCAGCGGTCGGACAAGGGGAACGTGCGGGCCAGCCCGTAGTAGAAGGGCAGGTCGGCCTCGGTCCAGTATCCCATTGCCGTCGGCGGGGCACCCCCGGGACAGCAGACCTCCACCGCCCGGGCGAACCCGCCGTTGGTCCCGCCGTCCCACTGGACGTGGCTGGCATCCCATGACTGAGTGGGCACACCGACCTGCTGGGTCGGAGAAAGGAGACGGGCGGCGGTGACGGGCACGCCGGCCGATGTCAGATTCGACGCCGAGACGGCCCCGGCCGCGTCGGTCGGGAGCCCGTCACCGCGCCCGAGCACGCCGAGGTAGTTGTCGAACGAGTGATTCTCCATCATGAGAACCACGATGTGGCGAATCTGTGGCAGACAGTCCGACCCTGCCGGTCGATCCGGAAACGGCAGGCGCGCCGGATCACGGTCCGGCGCACGTCGCGCCGCCAGGGCCGCCTCGATGCGCGCCGCCGGCGCCCGCCATGAGCTACTGGTGATGGTGCAAGACGCTAGTCACTTGCTGGGCTGAGGCGTCTTGCACGATTTGATCTTCGGGTTGACGCCCACGTAGTTGAGCGGCCCGGCGACGATGGTCACCAGGATGGTTCCGGTTTTGGCGCAGTTCTCTGCCGAGCCGTTGTAGTAGTGCCGCTGACCGGCGGCGATGGCACCAATAATCAGCCATACGACAAGAAGGACCGGGGCGATCGATGAGGCGCCGCCCCTACGCATGGCCCCACACTTCGTCGGAACCGGACATTCACAGCGCTCCAATCGTGAGCGCCACCGGGGTCCGGAGTGACTTGTTTTCGACTCGTCTGAGACCGATGCTACCACTCTCCGGGCAGATCGGCAGTTGGGTGAGCGCGAGGGGACACGCCAAATTCTGCGCCGAGGGGCCGCCCCGCAGGCAGACTGGTGCTGTGGAGCTCGACCTCGACTCAGTCAGCCGGACGCTCGCGGCAGCCGGTTGTGTGGCCGCCGCCGAGGAGGCCGACGAGCTGGTGAAGACCGCTGCAGGCGACCCGGATGTGCTCGAGCTCCTCTTGGCCCGTCGCGTCAACGGAGAGCCCGTCGCATGGCTGACGGGCGCGGTCACGTTCTGCGGCATCAGAGTATTCGTCGCCCCGGGGGTGTACGTGCCGCGATGGCAGACCGAGCCGATGGCGCGACGAGCCGCCGGGCTCCTCCCCCCACACGGAGTAGCGGTCGATCTCTGCACGGGCGCCGGCGCCATCGCCGCGGTCCTGGCGTCGGCAATGGCGACGGCCCACGTGCTGGCCACCGACGTCGACCGACGGGCGGTGGCCTGCGCCCGCAGCAACGGAATCGACGTGTACGAGGGCTTCTTGGATGATCCGCTGCCGCGGGAGCTTGAGCACCGGGTCGACGTATTGACCGCAGTCGTGCCCTACGTGCCGACCGATGCGCTCCGGCTCCTGCCGCGCGACGTTCTGGCCTTCGAGCCACGAGTGGCGCTCGACGGCGGCACCGGCGGCACCGTCCTGCTGGAAGAGGTCGTGCACAGAAGCCCGAGGTGGTTGAGTCCGGGCGGCTGGCTCCTGATGGAACTTGGTGGCGACCAGGGCGGATCGATCAGCCGGCTGCTTCGCGAGGTCGGATTCACACAGATAGAAGTCATGGCCGATGAGGACGGCGATGTCCGCGCCATCTGTGCCCGGATCGGGGCGCCGCCTCTCACTAGCCCATCTGTTCAAGGTCGTCGCGGACGGCCTGACCCAGCGATCTGGTCGCCCGACGGTTGATGGTTGCGCCGGCCGCCGCGCCGACCAGCAGGGGCGCGAGGGTCCACACGCTGCGGGCCGTGCGACGGGCCAGCCGGCGCCGGACCAGTCGTGTCACCTCGCGCCGGGCCGTGGCTCCGACGACATGGGTCATACCGCCCGGATTGGCGAGCGTGGCGGCGGACACCCCGCGGCGTTCGGCCCAGGCCCGGCCCACAATCAGGGCTCGCTCGGCTGGTGTCCCGTTGATCGGCTGGTGGTAGACCTCGTGCAGTTCGGCCACCAGTTTCATCTCGACCGCGACCACCCCCAGGACCTCGACCATCAGTTCGACCGGGAGGGCCACCCACGCCGGGGGTGCGAACTCCTCGACCGCGGCCACGGCTCCGGCCGCGGCACCGACTCCGGCCGTGGTCCGGGTGGCGTTGGCGATGAGCCGATCGGCGAGTGCCCGGCCGGAGAGGCCCGAGTGGTGGGCTTCCAGGGTGGTCAGATCACGGGTCGGGACGTGGGCCGCCAAATCCATGACACTGTCGGCCAGCCACCGGCCGCTGCCGATGGAACGGGCGCCGGCGGCTCGCATCGACTCCCCCACGACCTTGGCCGCCCTGGCCCATTGCCGGGCATCCCCGTGGCCGATGGCCTCGACGGCTTCACCGAGCTGCTCGTCCTCGGCTGAATCGCGCCCTGTCACCCCGGAATCATTGCCCACCGTGGCCGTAGTGACACCTCGGGTCCGTCCGCCCCCAGGGAGAGTCACCACTCCCCCAGGGGACCGATGCCTTACGTCACGATGGCCGCTACCGTCGCGCCATGGCCCGGTCAGCGTGGTCGTACCGCGACGATGCCTGGTGGGCCCATGTGGCCGCCATCCAGGCGGTGGGGGGCGGGGCTGTCAGGTGCGGCGCCGGATCGTCGCGTGCGTGCTCTGTCCGGGGTCCACTCTCCCCCGATGTCGAAGGCGGGACTTTTCCCACGTCCCGGCGGAGGCAAGAATGGACCATGACTATCGCGGTGCTGGGCATGGGACGTATGGGGCGGGCGGTGGCCGGGCGGCTACTGGAGGGCGGCCATGACGTGGCGATATGGAACCGCTCCCCCCGCCGGGCCCCCGAGCTGATCGAGCGGGGGGCGCAGGAGGCACCGACCGTGGCGTCGGCGACCTCGGGCTCCGATGTCGTCATCACCAGCCTGGCCAACGACGATGCCGTCCGCGGGGTGGCCTTGGGTGACGGCGGCATCCGGTCGTCCATCGGCGCCGACGCCGTCTACGTCGAGTCCTCGACCATCTCCCCGACGCTGTGCGAAGAGCTGAACCGCCGGTTCCCCCGGTTCGTGGCCATGCCGATCCTCGGGAGCCCGGTGGCGGTCGCCGGCGGCCAGGCCATCTACCTGATCGGCGGCGACCCGGACGTGGCGGCGGCGGTCGACCCCCTGCTGCCGAGCCTGACCGACAAGGTGCGCCGCTATCCGGCGCCACCACTGGCCAGCACGGCCAAGCTGACGGTCAATGTGCTGCTGCTCGACGGGCTGGTCGCCCTCGCCGAGTCGGTCACCGTGGGCCGGTCGGGCGGTCTCTCCGATGACCAGCTACGAGAGCTCCTCGGCGACAGCGCCATGATGGCCCCCGGACTCAAGAACCGGTTCGAGGGGGTGATCACGGGCGAGCAACAGCCATGGTGGACCACCGTGCTCGGCGCCAAGGATGCCGGGCTGGCCGTGGACACCGTCGACGCGCTCGGTGGCGAGCTGCCCCTGACCGCGGCGGCCCGTGACCGCTACACAGAAGCGGCGTCGTCTGGGCTCACCGAAGCGGATATCGCGGCCGTGGCCCACCTCTATCGCCGCTGACACCCAACCGGAAGCCCGCCTCGGCTATACCCTAGGGGGGTAGTGTAACCGGAGGAGTGGCCATGCGGTGGTACACAGACGACAAGGAAGCGGTACTCAAGCGTCTTCGGCGGATCGAGGGCCAGGTGCGGGGCATCCAGCGCATGGTTGACGAGGACACCTACTGCATCGATATCCTCACCCAGGTGTCAGCGGCCACCAAGGCCCTGCAGGCCGTGGCGCTCGAGTTGCTGGATGGCCACTTGGCGCACTGCGTCCGCCAGGCGGTCACCGATGGGGGCGACGAGGCTGACGCCAAGCTGGCAGAAGCCACCGCCGCCATCGCCCGGCTCGTGAAGTCATGACCCGGGTTCTGGCGGCCAGTGTCGTGACCTGGTCGGGACGCAGCTTGCGTGAGGCATTTTTCATGTTCTGGGAGACACTGTGGCCCCTGGTGCTCGGCTTCGGCCTGTCGGGCGCGGTGCAGGCGTTTGTGCCCAAGGAGCAGATGGAACGGGTCATGGGCAACCACCGGCCGGCGGCGGTGGCCAGAGCCGGTGGCCTCGGCATGGTCTCGTCGTCGTGCTCCTACGCGGCCGCCGCCATGGCCAAATCGCTCTTTCAGAAGGGTGCCGATTTCGTCACCGCCATGGTGTTCATGTTCGCCTCCACCAACCTGGTCATCGAGCTCGGCATCGTGCTCGTGATCCTCATGGGCTGGCAGTTTGCGGCGGCCGAGTTCATCGGCGGCCCGATCATGATCGTCCTCCTGGCGCTGCTCGGCGGTGTCGTGCTGCACCGCCGGCTCAGCGAGTCGGCGCCCGCCCGCCTCCAGCACGCCAAGATGGGCGGTGGGCATGACTACCACGCCATGGTGGGCGTCAGCGAAGAGCGCCAAGCGGAACTCGAATCCGAGCCCTGGTCCAAGAAGCTGACCTCAAAGGCGGCATGGTCCGACGCCGCCAGTTACACGATGGCCGATCTCAAGATGCTCCGTCGGGAGTTGGTCATCGGCTACGTCGTGGCCGGAGCCCTTACCGTGCTCGTCCCCAATCAGCTGTGGAATGCCGTGTTCATCCACGGTCACGGGTTCTGGACCTCCATCGAGAACGCCATCGTCGGGCCGTTCATCGCCGTGATCAGCTTCGTATGCTCCATCGGCAACGTGCCGCTGGCCGCCGCGCTATGGAAGGGTGGGATCAGCTTTGGCGGCGTGGTGAGCTTCATCTTCGCCGACCTCATCACCTTCCCATTGCTCCTCATCTACCGGAAGTACTACGGGACCGCGCTGACGGTGCGGTTGGTCGCACTGTTCTGGGTGGTCATGGCGGCGGCCGGGCTGACCGTCGAAGGCCTGTTCTCGGTGGCCGGCCTCATCCCGACGAACCGGTCGCAGACCATAGTGGCGACCCGCTTCCTCTGGAACTACACCACCTTCCTCAACATCGCATTCCTGGCCGTGTTCGCCGTGCTCTTCTGGCTGTGCCGCAGTCAGCAACGCTTCGGTGGTGGGGGCGGGTATGCATTCGATCCGGTCTGCGGCATGCAGGTCCGGACGGCGGATGCCCCGGCCCAGGCCACCCGCGAGGGGGAGCGGTACTGGTTCTGCTCCGACGGTTGCCGTGAGCACTTTCTGAAAACGGAACCCCGAATGTAGCTTGCCGAGGAATGGTTGCCCCACGGCCCTTTCGCCATATTGAACTGTTCCTGGTACTGGTCGCCGCCGTACTCAGCCAGCTCGTTCCTCAACCCGCCAGGTTTCTCCTGGACCACCGGGCGTTGGACCTCTCCTTGGCCGTTCTCGTGTTCAGCACCGCGCTCGGCATCCCGCCGAGAACGTTCGGGGGTCTGGCCACTCATGCCGGCCGCCTGGTCGCCGCCCTGATCTCCACCGCACTGGCCCTTCCCGCCCTGGCGTGGCTGGTCTCGCATTTCGTCCCGTCGCTCACGTTGCGCCGCGGCGTGCTGACCGTGGGCCTGGCCCCCGCCGAGATCGCTTCAGTCGCCACCACGTCGTTGGCCGGAGGTGACACCGCGTTGGCCGCCGGGATCCTCGTCGTTTCCTCTCTGCTGGCCATCGCCGGCGCCGGCATCGGGCTGCGGCTTCTGGGCGGCGGTGCCATCGCGGTGTTCCCGCTCCTCACCAACCTGGCACTCATCGTCGGCCTGCCACTGGCGGCGGGCATCGCAGCCCGCACTGCGCTCAACGTCTCAGTCCGCCAGGAGACAGTCGCGGCGCGCGTCAGCGTGGCCGTGGTGGCGTTCCTGGTTTGGCTCATCGCGTCGGAGGTCCACCTGTCGAAGTCCTATGCTGCAGTCGCCTTGGCGTTGGCCGTATTCCTGGCCGGATCCGCGATCCTTGGACTAGCGCTCGGTTTCCGGGCGCCGGCACCTGTAGTCCGAGCCCTGTTGCTTACCACCTCCATGCGGGATTTCGCCATCGCCGCCGGCATCGCCGTGGCCGCATTCGGACCGGCGTCGGCGGCCCCGCTCGGGCTCTACGGTGTCATGGTCATCGGCTGGGGTATGGCCATCGCCACCTTCCGACCCGTCGGGCGCCCTACCCGGTGAGCATGGCCGCCGGTGCGGCTTTCGCATCCATCCCCACACTTCGCCATGATCGGTGAATGTCGCGCGTGTCAGACATCAGGCTGACACCGAGCGGCAGATCCCGGCTTCAGCCGAGCAGCAGGCGGCACCAGCTGTCGCGGAGCCACTCCTCGTACCGCCGAGGGGTCCAGCCCCGCTCGACGGTGAGCATGACGTAGAGCTCGGAGCTGTTCATGGCCCAGATGGTGTCGGCGGCCGTCTCGAGGGACAGGCCGGGGCGCAATCCGCCGGCATCCTGGATCTCCTGAACGAGCGTTCGCATGTTGGCGGCCCGGCGCCGGCTGATCTCCTGCCACACCTCATTGGCCTCGGGCTCGGTCGACGAGGCATCGCGCAGGGCGACGAACAACGGCGCCATACGACCCTGGGTCTCCCGCACCGCCCCGGCGTAGAGCGCCAGTTTGCTGGCCGCATCTGGCTCGGCCCGCATGGCCTTGACATGGTCGCGCTCGGTGGCGACGACCGGGTGGTCGGTCCCAGACAGCGCCTGTTCAATGAGTTCCCGGAGGAGTACCGGCTTGCGCCCGACCAGCTGGTACACGGTGTCGGCGTTCACCTCGGCTCGGGACGCGATAGCCGCGATGGTGGTCCGGCGGTAGCCGTGCTCCAGCAGCAGCTGGCGAGCCGAGTCGATGATGCGCTGCCTGGTCGCCGCCGATCGGGCCTGGCGGCCGGCGGCATCATACGAACGGCTCTTGACGGGCGCGGCCATGCGTGACACGATACTTTAATCCGATAGACCATCGGAATAAAGTGCCGGAGGGCTCGCCGTGACCCACGCCTTCATTCAGGACGTACCGATCGATGCCGCGTTCTACCAGCGCATCAAAGACGCTCTGGGCGACGACCCGCCGAAAGGCCTGCTCGTACATCTGGCCATGGAACGCTCCGAGGGCGGCCTGCGTTACATCGACGTCTGGGAGTCGCAGGAGGACAGCGAGCGGTTCACCGAGGAGCGGCTGCACCCCGTCATGGTTCCCATGCTGCGCGAGATCTTCGGCGACCAGCTGCCGCCGGAGCCCGAGAAGACCCCCGTCTCGATGATCGACGTGTGGTGCCCGTAGGGATCCGTTCGGCCAAAAACTGCGCCGGCGGCCAGGATTTGCGCTAGACATTTTGGTCATACCGCCCGGGACAAGGCACGGCGAATCGAAGGGGGAACATGAGAATGTTGATCATCGGACGGCTGCGACCGTCCCCGAAGGTTGCGGCCATGGTCACGGCCGTCGCTCTGTTCGGCGGTTTCAGCGCCGCGTGCAGCAGCTCGACCAAGACGACAGCGTCGACATCCACATCACCGCCGACCACCGCGTCCCCGCCGTCGGCGATCAGCGTCCAGGCGGGCATCAACGACCCCGGCAACAAGTCGGTCGCCGTGCTGCAGTTCATGCCGGCCAAGGTGACGGTGGCCGTAGGCGAGACCATCACCTGGTCGTGGAACGGGACGACCGAGCCGCACTCGGTCACGTTCCTCAACCCGGGCAGGACCTTGCCGCCCCCCGGCGACTCGTCGGTGTTCGGGCCGACGCCGCCCACCGGCCCATACGACGGCTCGACGTTCGTCAACTCCGGGCTGCAGCCGCAGGGCCCGGCGCCCGCCCAGAACTTCTCGATGACCTTCTCGAAGGCCGGCACCTACACCTACCACTGCGTCATCCACCCCAACATGATCGGCACGGTCGAGGCCGTCGCCGCCGGCGCCCCCGTCGACCAGGTCTCCGATGTCGCCACTCGCAAGTCGTCTGAGCAGGCCCAGTGGATAGCCGAAGGCGAGGCCGCCGCCCAGAAACTGGCATCCGCTCCGGTCAGCACGCCCAACGCCGACGGGACCACCACCTGGACGGTCCAGATGGGTACCTCGACGCCCCACACCGACGTCCTGGCCTTCGCTCCCTCCCCCGCCAAGGTCAAGCCCGGCGACAAGGTCACCTTCGTCAACGGCTCCGGGGCACCGCACACTGCCAGCTTCTTCAACAACACGCCACCGATACAGAATCCCGGGGATCCGGCGGCCGCCAAACCGTCACCGGGGCCGTCGCCGCAGTCGCTCACCGCCACCGGGCTGTACAACACCGGTGTGCTACCTCCCGACGCCCCGCCCGGCGCCGGTCCGCCGCTGGCTGCCCGCAGCTTCACGTTCACCGTCCCGAAGGCCGGCAGCTATGCCTACGTCTGCATCTTCCACGCTCCGAGTGGCATGGGGGGTACCATCGCGGCTGCATAGCATGCGAGATGGCCGTTGGCGGGCCCAGCGCGCCATGGCGGCCCTGTTCCCGGAGGCGTTCGTGCCCAACGGGGTGGGCACCCCCTTCGAGCTCTGATTCGTGTTTCTCAGGGGTGGGAGAAGAAGCCTGGGAGCCGGAACGCCAGCCACGGCCGGCGCCCCCAGGTGAGCAGCTTGCCGCCAGCGATCGCCCGCCACTGGGTGGTCCGGCCGTACCCCAGGAGCAGCAGCGCCACCGGCTCGGCGAGCAGGTGGCAGTCGACCCCATGGCCCGGGCCGGGTTCGACCGAGGCCGTGCCGTGGCCGAAGGTGACGACGAATCGTGACGACCGGCCGAGCCGAATGTCGTAGCTGGCCGAGACGCCGTCCAACATGGCCGGATTGGCGAGTTTGGGCATCATGGTGCGGACGGCGTCGAATATGAGCAGCGCATCCTCCCGGCGGATCGGCCAACGCCTCCGGGCTGATCGGGCCATGTCATGGCCGTGGATTACCTGCTCGCCGAGCAGCAGGCAGGTGGCGGCGGCCACGGTCAAGGTGTCGTTTCGGCCGTACCACGGGGTGGGAAGGACCTGCGCCGGCGACAAGCCGGCGGTGGCGGCCAGGAAGGCCCCGGCCCCGTCGGCGATCGCCCGGGCCGCGGCCGCCGCGACCCGCCGGGGCTCCGCGGCGATCATCAACCGATTCACGATCTCCATCCGGTCCGGTGTCGCCACGTCGGGGATCCTGTCCTCCCACTCCCTCCATTCCCGGTCGTCCCCGAGCACGGAGCTCGTGAATACCCGCAAGGCGATGACCAGGTGGGCCGCGGTCTCACCCACCGACCAGTCCAACCCGGCAACCGGCCGGTCCATATCGAGTGAGGCGACCAGTTCGGCGGTGCGCCCGGCGGCGGCCATCAGCGAGTGTCGGGCGAGGGCCGGGTCGACGCCCATCGGGGGGCCGGAACGGCTCCCCCAGATAGCATGCACTACGGGACACTGTAACGTAGCGAAGTGGGATGTCAATGGGGACTGACGACCTGGAAGGCCGCCTGGTCAAGTTGAACGCCACGGCCGCGTCGCTGCTCGGCCTCCTGCACCGCGGCCCGATGACCGGCTGGGACCTGGCCCGCCAGGCGGAGACCATCATCGGCGATTTCTGGAACGTCACCCACAGCCAGATCTACCGTGAGCTGCGAACGCTCGAGGAAGCCGGTCTGGTTGAGGCCGGGCCGGCCGGGCGGCGGGCGAAAAAGCCGTTCTCCATCACCGACAAGGGGCGGGCGGCGTTCGCCGTCTGGATCCGGCGCGAGCCAGGGCCGGACATCATCCGTTCACCGCTCATGCTCATGGTGTTCTTCGCCGCCCACCTGGACGACACCCGTCGCCGCCGGTTCATGGCCATCCAGCGGCTGCGCCACGAACAGACGCTGGACGAGTACCGCAAGGTCTATGACACCCTTGGCGCTGAAGAGGCCGGGTTGGCCAACGTGCTGCAGTTCGCCATCTTCCACGAGGAGGCGGTAGCGCGGTGGTTCGAGTGGATGGCCGGCCGCCCCACAATGATCCCGCAGTAGTGGCGCCCACCCGGCGCGGCGACCCGGCGCGCGGCCATGGCTGCCGGCCATGCGTCGCTACCGGGCGCTCAGCACACGGTCGTGGGCGGCGACAACATCGAGGCGGTCGTTTTTCTCCGGAACCGATTCCTCGCTACCTCGCAGGATCATGTCGGCGTGGCGAATCAGGATCTGGCGCTGGGCTTCGCTCGTGACGTACTGCAGGATCTTCTCCAGGTTCTGCAACTGGCGGATGTAGACGGCGGGCATGCCGCGTCCGGCCTGGCGGATCTTGTCGAATGCCCCCTTGACCAGGCGCTCGTAGGTGATAACGGGATCGATGAGCCGAACCTGCCCGCGGCTGTCCCGGTAGATGCCGCTCGGCAATTCCCGCGCCGATATCTTGCACAGGCCGTCGCCGAGCCAGTCGATGCAGTTCAGGGCGGTGAAGGTGTCGTTGACCGCCGGCGAGAGAGCCCGCAGGGCGATCTCGACCAGCTGGTCGACGGCGAAGCCGACGTCCTGGGTGAGCGTCCGGTGGGGCCCGACCACATGGGCCCGTCCGAGGGCCCGGGCCACCGACGGGGCGGCGTCGGCGGGCCACACCCGGGCCAGCGGTCGCCCCTCGACCAGGAAGTGGCCCGGCCGGTTGAGCAGGCGGATGACGGCATCGGATGAGGCGGCGATGCGGACCAGCCGGCCGTGACCGACCGCTTGGAGGAATCCGCTGTCGGTGGCCGCCACCATGGCCCCGTCGTGTTCGATCCGCGTCAGCAGCTCCGGAACCGACAGGCCCGTCTCGTCCGGCCCATGGCGAAGACGCGTCTCCTCGCCGAAGACCTCGTCGACGGTGGTCTGGAAATCGTCGGCGATCGAGGACACCACCGACGTCAGCTGGATCGAGGTGGCGACGTGGTGGATGAAATAGATGAGGACCGCGACGCTGCCCAGGGTCAGGGCCAGGGCCACGGCCACCGACAGGTCGGGGACGAACTGGCGGCCGCGCTGGTTGGACACCGATCCGAGCGTCAGCACCGAGTAGACGAAACTGGACACGAATGCGCCGAGGGTGAACTGGGTGCCGCGGTCACGGATGAAGTTGCGCAGCATGCGTGGCCCGAACTGCTGAGAGGCGAGGGTCAGCGCCAGGATGGTGATGCTGAACACCACGCCGGCGACGGTGATCACCGCGGCCGCCAGGCCGATCAGCACCTGGCGGGCGGCGTCGGCCCCGTCGGTATTGATCCACCCGGGCAGCACGACCTGACCGTCGAAGGCGGCGCGGTCGATGGCGTAGGTCGCGACGAAGAGCGCCCCGGTGGCGGCCAGCATCACCGTCGGCAACAGCCACAAGGTGGTGCGCATCGCCTCCCGGCGCCACCCCGGCGCCTTGTGGTGCGGTGTCACCCCTCGGTGCAGAATCGGCATGCCGTGCGGCTCCCGGTCGCGCTGGTCAGCTCGCCGACCAGTCTTCCCGGCACACCAACGGCCGACTCTAGCCGGACCGTAGGCTCGCACCCAGAATCCGATCGACGTGGTGACGTGGGACAGCCACAAGTCCTACCTGCTCGACCTGGCGGCGGCGGGCGTGGGTGTGGTGCCGACGACGATGGTGAGGCGCGGCGCGGGAGAAGCCGTTCAGGCCGTGGCGCTGGCGGGCTACGGCTCAATGGTGGTCATCAAGCCCGCGGTCTCGGCCGGCGCCTTCGAGACGCTGCGAACTGAGTCGGGCCGCGACGCCGCCCGGCACCATCTTTGTCGGCTCGCCGGCCGCGGTGACGTGCTGGTGCAACCGTTCATGGCGTCGGTCAACCGCGACGGTGAAGCGTCGCTCGTGTACATCGACGGCGGCTACAGCCACGCGGTCCGCAAACTGCCGGCCGGCGATGACTACCGGGTGCAGGAGCACCATGGCGGCTCGGTGCATGAGCACGTGGCCCGCCCCGACGAGCGGGCCGTCGCCGAGGCGGCGCTCAAGGTGGCGCCTTCGCCGTCCGCTTACGGCCGCGTCGATCTGGCGACGGGTCGGGGACGGTCCTATGGTGATGGAGCTGGAGGTCATCGAACCGCAGCTGTTCCTGCCACGGGCGCCAGGGTCAGCGGGCCGGCTGGCCTCCACGCTGGCCGGTCGGCTGTCGCCTCCGTAGCCGCGGATCGAACTGGTGATGGAGCTGCACGGTCGCATCGAGGAACTCGTCGTCGAGGTCCCCGATCCGTCCGGCGACATCCCCGGGATCGCGTGGTTCTGTTTGATGTGGCCCGGCGGCGGGGAGACATTGGCGGTGACCCGTCGGCGACTGGCCCTTTTCTGCTGGGCCTACCTCGTCTGGGTCATCCTCACGTGGACCCGGACCGCGGAGCAGTCGATCGTCGGCGCGGCCGTGGCCGCGGCGGTCGCCCTGGCCTGCGCACCGCTCGGGGACGTGGCCGCCCCCTGGTCACTGCTGCGCCCCAAGCCCTTCGTGAACGTGGCCCGCCTCTGCGGCCGGGCCGGAGTGGACATCGTGCGGTCGAACCTGTCCCTGGCGAAGCGGATCTGGTCGCCCAGCCACCCGGTGCGGCCGGGGATGATCATCGTGCCGACCGCGATGCGGTCCGACGCCGGGCTCACAGCCGTGGGCCTGATCACCTCGCTGATCGTCGACAACCAGCTGGTCGACGTGGACCGGCCCGGTCAGGAACTGCAGTATCACGCTGTCTGGGTCGACAGCGAGGACCCGGAGGCCAACCGGCACAAGATCAACGGTCCGGTGGAGGCCTACCTGACCGCCACGCTCCCCCGCCCGTGACGACGGTCATGGCCGCCGCCTGCCTGGCCGAGATAGCGGTCACGTTCGTCCTGGTGGTCCGGCTGGCGCTCGGACCGACGGTGTCGGATCGCATCGTGGCCTTGAACACCATGTCGACCCAGGCCACTCTGGCGGTGCTGTTCTTCGCCGCGTTCGCCCAGCGGCCCATCTATCTCGACGTGTCGTTGTGGCTGTGCTCGTTCAGTTACCTGGGCACCATCGTGTGGTCCCGCTACCTCGAGCGGGGACTGCTGTGAAGGAGATGGCGGTCATGGTCCTGGTCGTCATCGGTGTCGCCTTCTCCTTGAGTGGGGCGCTCGGGATCGTGCGCATGCCCGACGTGTACACCCGGATCCAGTGCTCGTCCAAGACCATCACCATGGGTGCCCTGCCGGCGCTGCTCGCCTTGGTCGTCGCCCAGGGATGGCGCTCCAACTACGCCGGCCGGGCGCTGCTGGTGGCCTTCCTGCTGGTGGTGGTCAACCCGCTGGCTTCCCACGCCCTGGCCCGGGCCGCATACAAGAGCGGGGTGCCCATGTGGCCCGGCTCGGTCGCTGATCAACCCCTGGAACGCAGGAAGCACTAGATGTTCTGGGCCATCGATTACGCGTGCCTGGCGGCCATTCTGGCCTGCGGGGTGCTGGTCGTGCGCAGCGAGAACCTGAACGGTGCGGTCATGGCGCTCTCCGGCGTCGGTACCATCCTCAGCCTGCTGTTCGTGGTGCTGGGCGCGCCGGACGACGCCCACGCCGAGGTGGTGGTGGGCGCCATCGCCCTGCCGACGCTCTACCTGATCGCCATCGGCAAGATCCGCACCGACGTGACCGATGAAGAGCACCTCGGCGAACCATAGGCCCGCCGTCGGGGCGGTCCTGGTGGCCGGCGTGGCGGTGACCCTGACGGTGGCCGTGCTCGGCCTGCCCCGAGGCCACGCCCCGCTGCCCGCCGTCGCCCGGTACGCCATGGAGGTGTCGCTCCCCCGCTGGCACACGACCGAACCGGTGAGCGAGGTGGTCTACGGCACGCGGGGTTTCGACACCTTCGGCGAGACGTTCCTGTTGCTGGCGGCCGTGGTCGGTATGACGACCATCTCCCGCCGGCGGGAACAACGTCAAGGCTTCATCGGTGAGGAACTGGCCGGTGTGGGCGAGCGGCGACAGGTCGGCAATAGGGGGGAAAAGGGCGGCCGCCGCCAGGCGCAGGCGCTACTGGCCGAGGAGGGCGAGGAGGGGCAAGGGTCGGGACCTGAGCTGCCGGACGCTGTTCCCCTCGGAACGCCGGGTCCGGAGCGGGCCGCGGCCATGTCCGTCGTAGTGCGTGGCGCGGTGCGGGTGGCGGCGCCGGTCCTGGTGACCGCCGGCTTGTACCTGGTGGCCTGGGGCTACACACCGGGCGGCGGGTTCCCGGCCGGTCTGGTGCTGCTCGGTGTCGTCCTGCTGGCCTATGTGTCGCTCGGGTACCGACGGGTCGAACCGGTGATCCGGGCGGATGTGGTCGAGCCGGTCGAGTTGGGCGGGGCGCTGGCCATCCTGCTCATCGAGCTGCTGGGCCTGATGTTGAAAGGCTCGTTCTCGGCCAACTTCCTCCCCCTCGGCCCGGTCGGGACCATCCGCAGCGGCGGCGTGCTGCAGGCGTTCTCGGTGAGCGAGCTGATCGAGGTCGGGACCGGGTTGACGCTGGCCGTGTTCGGTCTGCTCGCCATGGGCCACGACTGGTCCGAATGATCGCCGGCAACTACCTGGCGGGTGTGGCCCTGTTCTGCACCGGGCTGTACGCCGTGCTGACCAGGCGCAACCTGGTCAAGATCGTCATGGGCCTGTCTCTCATGGAGGCGTCCACCTATCTGCTGCTGCTGTCGTTCGCCTATCGCCCCCAATCCACCGCCCCGGTCCTTATCAATACCCCACCCGGTCAGACGCCGGGGCAACTGGCCGCGGGCAACGTGGCCGATCCGGTCCTGCAGAACTTCTGCCTGACCGCCATCGTCATCGGGGTGGCGGTCACCGGGGTGTTCCTCGCCGTCACCGTGCGCATCGCCCAGCACTACCGCACGCTCGATGCCGACCGGGTGCGGGCCCTGCGGGGATGACCGACGCGGGCCTGGCGTCGCTGCTGCCCCTGCCCGTCGCCATGCCGCTGGCCGCATCGGCGGTCGCACCCCTCGCGGCGCGCCTGTCGAGACGCGGGGCCTTTTCCACCTCTGTTCTTGCGCTGGCCGGTTCGAGCGTGATCCTCGGGGCCATGGCGCCGACGGTCTACCGGGGCCACCTGCTGACCCACTACATGGGCCATTGGGTCCCGGTCGGCGGGGCGGTGCTGGGCGTGGCGTTCGCCGCCGACGGCTGGGGCCTGACGTTCGGGCTGGCGGCGTCGGTGATCGGCGCCCTGGTGCTGGTGTACGGGCTCTCGGAGCTCGGCGACCTGGGGCGGCGGGAGCTCGGCAGCTTCGCCTGCCTGTTCCTGCTGCTCGACGCGGCGCTGATCGGTGTGGCGCTCACCGCCGACCTGTTCAACCTGTTCGTGTGGTTCGAGGTGGCGGCGCTGGCCAGCTACGCCCTGACCGGGTTCTTCCTCGAGCGGCCTCATGCGTTGGAGGCGGCGTTCAAGATCCTGGTGCTCACCACCATCGCCAGCTTCGCGGTGTTCCTCGGCGCATCGCTGATCTATACGGGCCATGGCGCCCTCAACCTCGGTCAGATCCAGGCCGCGGTGGGCGCCCACCGGAGCACCGTCGACCTCATCGCCCTGGCCCTGCTGGTGACCGGCTTCGCCACCAAGGCGGGACTGGTTCCCTTCCATGGCTGGCTCCCCGACGCCCACACGGCGGCGCCCGGGCCGGTGTCGGCGCTGTTCTCGGGGTTGATGGTCGCGCTCGGCGTGGTGGCCGTCGGCCGTCTGGCCTTTCAGGTCTACGGACCCCGGAGCGCCGGCCGGCTGCTGGGGCTGTTGATGGCGTTGGGCTGCACCTCGGCCCTCGGCGGGGCGGTGTTCGCCCTGTTCCAGGATGACCTCAAGCGGCTGCTGGCCTACGACACCATCTCGCAGATGGGCGTGCTCGCCGTCGGTCTGGGGAGCGGCACGGCGGCCGGCGTGGCCGGGACGTCGTACCACCTGGTGAACCAGGCGCTGTTCAAGTCCCTGTTGTTCCTGTGCGCCGGGGCGATCGTCCACGGCACCGGGGCCACCCGGCTGTCGCAGATGGGCGGCCTGGCCCGGCGGTCGCCGTGGCTGGCCGGGGCATTCACCGTGGGCGTGGTCGCTATCGCCGGGGTGCCCCCGCTCAACGGGTACCCGTCGGTGGGTTTGATCCACGACGCCTTGCGGAGCACCGGGCAGTGGGTGCCCGAGGTGGTGATGATCGTCGCCCAGGTGCTGACGATCGCCGCCCTGGGGCGGGCCGCATGGGAGGCGTTCTACCGGCCTCGGCACGACGGGGGCGGCTTCGAGCGCAACGAGCGCCTCCGTCCCGGCATGGCCGTGGGGTTGGGGGTGCTCGGCGGAGCGTGCCTGGCATTCGGGGTGATGCCGTCGGTGCTGCTGCGCCACATCTTCCGGCCTGCCGCCGGGGCCCTGATGGCGGGCCCCGGGTACGGGCACGGGGTGCTGGCCGGTGGGGCCGCGCTCCCCGTCGCCGACGTCAGTTTCCACTTCTTCAGTGTCAGCGAGCTAGGCGTGGCGCTGGCCGCCGTGGTGGCGGCGGTTCCGGTCGCCCGCTGGGCCATGTCAGCCGGCGACAACGCCGTGGTAGCTCGCCTTCGGTCCATACAGAACGGCTCGGTCAACGACTATGCCGGCTATCTGGTAACCGGCCTGCTCCTCACGGTCGCCCTGCTGGCCCTGGCTTGAGTGCCGCCTGGTTGTTACTTGTGGTGGCGGGGTCGCGGATGGGCCAGAATGGTCGGTATCCCGAAGTCGTCGAGAATCGTGGGTCCGGGACAAGGAGGTTCCGTGCCGGAGACGAACGAGATCAACCGCGCCGTCATCGAGGAGTTCCGGGCCAACAGCGGCAAAGTCGGTGGCCAGTTCGACGGCGTGCCCCTGTTGCTGCTCACCACCACGGGCACCGAGTCCGGCGAGCCGCATACGGTACCGCTGAGGTTCCTCGCCTACGGCGACCGGATGATCGTGTTCGCCGACAACGCCGGGAGCGAGCAGCACCCCCACTGGTACGACAATTTGGTTGCTGAACCGTGGGCGACGGTCGAGGTCCGGC
Organism: uncultured Actinomycetota bacterium; assembly: GCA_963792645.1. Lineage (GTDB taxonomy): Bacteria > Actinomycetota > Acidimicrobiia > Acidimicrobiales > Palsa-688 > CAWBWS01. Next base: position 1,407,724 of record CAWBWS010000002.1, on the reverse strand, counting down.
ACAAGGCCTTCCAGGCCACGGCGACCATCCAGACCGACGATGAACGCCAACGGCTGTTCGACCTCCAGGTCGAGCAGTTCCCGGAACTGGCGGACTACCAGAAGATGACGAGCCGTCAGATCCCGGTCATTTCGCTACGCGTCGCCGGACAGAAGCCGAGATGATCCAAGTGTCCAGGTATTTGGTCAGGATGGTTGCATCCGGTGCCGATGAATTCTATGAAGACCCTGCAGTGGGGTTGACTGAAGTGGGTACAGGTCAATCCACCGAGCCCGGGCTGGAGGAAGCCAATGGATAGCAAAGACCACCAGGTGACCCTCACCTCGAGAGAGCAGCAGTTGCTGGCCGACCTGGAACGGGCGACGAAAGAGTCCGACCCGCATCTCGATGCGTGGTTGCGCACCGCCCGCCGATCGTGGGTTCGCGCCTTCTCGCGTTCGTGGATCAAATGGTCACCGGCTCGTCAGCTGGCCGTCGCCACCGTGGCCCTCGTTGCGGCCACCGCTGTGATGCTCCTCACCTTCACCCGGTCGTTGTGGCTGGCCGCCGCGGCCGCTGTCATCCAGACCGCCGCCATCGGCGTTGGTGTCCGGGGGTTGGCCCAGCTGCGCCGGCCAAACCGGTCTGATCGCCCGTAGCCGACCAGCGGTCCCCCTCGCCTCGATCGATCCTTCTAGCGGTACGCCTGGGCGGCGATGCGGACCGCCCGCTCGGACTCCTGGCGGCTCGTCGACGCCAGCCATCCGCCCAAGCGGCCCGGGTCGCTGAACCGGCGCAGGTTCTCGGCCAGCCGGAGCCACACCACCTGACTGACCTCGGCGGCGGCCGTCGGGTCCAGGCCGTGGGCCCGGGCGATCATCCAGACCAGTCCGGAGAAGGTGTCGACGAGCTCGACCCACGCTTGTTCGTCGCCGGCCGCCGCGGCCCGCACCAGCACCGAGGTTCTCTGTCTGAGGGCGCCCGGCGAGGGCGGCTCGGGGGCCAGCGGTGGTTGATCGGTCAACGGGTGGCGTCCGGTTCGGCGGCGGCGCAGGCGGCCAGCAATCCGATCAACTTGACCTCGGCCACGTGCACCAGCAGGGCGGCCGACTTGGGCTCGATGGCCAGGCGGGCGGCGACGGCCGCGTCATCGAGACCGGCGTCGCGCCACCGGAGTACATCGGCGTAGACGGCGGGAAGCGCTTGCAATGCCAAGCTTCGATCCATGCCGAGGACGGTAAGGCCGAGCGCGGCGGCCGCCATCGGTAGTCGACTACGCAACTTCAGGTGATCAGGCCCCGCAGCTGCTCCCGGCTCGAGACCCCGAGCTTGGTGTAGACCCGCCCCAGGTGGGTGTCGACGGTGCGGATCGACAACACCAGGCGCTCGGCGATCTGCCGGCTCGACAGGCCTTCGGCGGCCAGACGGGCGATCTGGCGTTCGCGCTCGGTCAGGGGCCGGGCGGCGGCGATCATGAGGGCGGCCAGGGCGGGCGTGACCGCGCCCTCGCAACGGGCCGCCAGGGCGCGGGCCCGGGCCGACGACGACTCGGCTCGAGCCACCAGGCCGGCCCGGCGGTGCCGGGCCTCGGCCTCGGCGGAGGCCTCGGCGGCCCACAGCAGGAACCCCATCCGTTCGAAGTCGGCGGCCGCCGCGTCGAGGCCATGGCCGTCACCGGCGGCGCGGGCCGCGGCGTGCGACGCGCAGGCGGCGACGACCGGAATCGACCAAGACGGATCCATGGCGACCAGCCGGTCCGTCACGTCGCCACCGGCTCCGAGCCGTATGGCCTCGTGCAGGGCGAGCGCCTCCCCGACACTGAAACCGGCATGGCGGCCGGCGTCCGCCGCCTCCACGGCGAGCGTCCGGGCCACGGACAGGTCCCCGGAGGCGGCGGCGACCCAGGCTCGCCCGATACCGACCCAGGTCCGGTGAGTGGGGAGCATGCCCGGTCCCATCACCTCGGCCACCGCGGCCGTCGCCACCTCCAGATGCCCGGTCACGGACGCAGCGTGGGCCAGGAAGGCCAGCGCCATCGGGTGCATCCCGAAGCGGTCGTGCTCCCGCAGCAGGGGCAGCGCCTGGGACAGCCGCCGCTCCGCCGTCGCCGCCCGACCCTGGAACAGCGGGGCGAACCCGACGAGCGGGGCCAGCATCCCGGCCGAGTCAAGACGATTGGTGGCGATGGCGGCGTCGTAGCGTTCGACGGCGAGCGTTTCCGCCTCGGCCGGGTGACCGCCGAACACCAGGGCCATGGAACGCAGCGCCTCGAGCCCGGCGGCCAGGAGGTCCTGGTGCAGCTCGGCGGCCAGCGTCAGGCCCTCGTCAATCGCGGTCGCCGCGGCGGCCAAGCGGCCCTTCAGGACCCACACGGTGGCGGCGGTGACGAGGGCCCGCAGCCGGGCCGGATCGCTGGCCTCGGGGCGGTCCAGGATCGGGATGACCGCTTCGGCCGCGTCGTCGAGCCGCTCGCCGAAGATCAAGAAGTTGGCCCGCATCAGGGCCAGCTCGTCGCGCCATGGCCCGGGAGGAAGCGACAGCCCGCCCTCGGCGAGGACCCGGTCGCCGTCGGCCGGCGAGCCGAGGTTGAACGTCAGGTTGGTGGCCCGGGCCATGGCCAGCCGGGCCAGGTGCTCGTGCTGCCCTTGCTGCCCTTGCTGCTCGTCCTGCACGTCGGAGGCGGCGTCGGCGGCCAGTTGGGCCAGGGCGGCCTCGGCCTCGGCGCCGCGGCGCTGCCCGGCCAGCGCTTCGGCCCACGCCACCCGCGCCGGGAAACCGCCGCCGGCGTCCACGGCGGCCAAAGCCAGCCGCTCGGCCAGTTGGTGATCGCCGAGCCCGGCGGCCGAGCGGGCCGTGCTCAGTGCCACGTCCACCTCCGGCACCCGGCCGGCGTCGAGCAGCCAGGTGGCCATGCGCAGGAGATCCTCCCGCCGCCGGGCCCCGGTGGCCCGCAGATGGTCCGCCAGCGCCGACTTCACCGACCTGGTCCGCAGGCGGGCGTGGCTGCGCATCACCTCCCCGTAGAGGGGGTGGGTGAGACTGACCTCGGAACGGCGCCCGTCCTGGTTGACGGTGACCAGGCCCTTGGTTTCCAGCGCGGTGAGCACGCCGTCGGCGAGGGGCGTCCCGGGCGCCTGAAGCGTCTCGAGGGCCCCGACACTGAGCGTCTCGGCCACCGCCAGCACGTCGAGCACGCGACGCTCGTCGGTATCGAGATCTCCCAGTCGTCCCTCGATGACCTCGCTCAGCCGCTGGCCCTCGGCGAGCGGACCCTTCCACCGCCACACCCCGCCGTCCTGGTCGAGCTGACCCGATCCCAGCCCGCTCAGGACCAACTCCCGCAGGTACAGCGGATTGCCGCCGCTCACCCGCCACAGTTCGTGGGCGGTCGTGTCCTCGACGTAGCCGCTGAGCACGTCCCGCACGAGCCGGGACACCTCAGCATCTGACAGGGCCTGCAGCTCGAGGCGGTCAGTGAGGTCGTCCTTCCACAGGGCGACGATCGGATCGGGCACCGGTTCCCCGGTGCGGACGGCGGCGATGACGAACGCGGCGCGGGTGGCGGCCAGATGGTGCACAAGGGCCGCACTGGTGGCGTCGAGCAGGTGGGCGTCGTCGATGCCGAGGGCCAGACGCCGGGAGCCCGCCTGGAGGGCCAGGGCGCGGGCGGCGGATCGTAGCAGCTCCCGCTGATCACCGGTCCCGTGGGCCACGGGAAGTTGGGCGAAGGCCCCGAGGGGGATCGGCGACAGGGCCTTGAGACCGGCGACCCACACCGTGGCCCACCCGAGATTCTCGGCCAGGGCAAGGGATTCCCTAGTGAGACGGGACTTGCCGAGGCCGGCGGCGCCCGCCAGCACGATGCCTCCGGAGTCGCGGCTGGCCAGGGCCTGGGCGATGACCCCCAACTCCTCGTCCCTTCCGATGAGAGGCCAGGGTGTCGCCACACCAAACGTTAGCTTCATGGACCCGCGCCGGCTCCGGTCGGTTTCCCGTGTACAAATTGGCGTCGGTGATGCTCAGGCGGAGGGGGGGACGGAATCGTCGGACGGGTGCCGCCGCCCTGCTGGTGGCCGTCACCGTGCTGGCGGCCGGAGGCTGCCGGACCTACCCGATCACGTACAACCCCAACATCCGTACCCCGGATTCCCCGGCCGAACCGGCCGCATTGGCCCCGCTCGAACCGGCTTCGACCCTCCCGGCCGTGCCTCCCACGTCGTCCGCTCCGGCCACGACGGAGGTGCCGGCAACCACAACGGCGCCCGTTACGACGGTGCGGCCGGCGGCTCCACCGGCGACCGCCGCCCGGCCGGCGGTCCCCACCGCCCCGCCGCCGGTCGTCTACCACTTCCCGGGATCGGTGTCACCGGCGGTGGCGGCGGTGGCGCCGGCCGTCGTGGACATCGACGCCGCCGACGGCGTCCAGCACGCCTTCGGCACCGGCATGGTCCTGACCACATCCGGGCAGATCCTCACCAACAACCATGTGGTGCGGGGGGCCAGGACGATCACCGTCACGTCGGTGAACACCGGTCGGGCGTACCGCGTGACCGTCGTCGGGACCGACGCGGTCCAGGACGTGGCGATGCTCCAGATGCAGAACCCGGCCGGACTGGTCACCTTCAACGTCGGGGGCTCAGTGAACCTGGGTGATCCGGTCACCGCGATCGGCAACACGTACGGGCGCGGCGGAACACCGAGCATCAGGACCGGGTCGGTGGTCGCCACCGGCCAGTCGCTCGAGGCCTCCGACGGCGCCGGCGCCGTGGAGCACCTGAACAACCTGATCGAGATCAGCGCCGCGGCGCAACCCGGCGACTCGGGGGGACCGGTCGCCGATGCCAGCGGCCGGGTGATCGGGATGGTCGTGGCGTCATCCGGCGGCGCCGGCTACGCCATACCGATCAGCACGGTGATGGCGGTCGTCCAGCAGGTCCAGACGGGCCACTGAGCGTCGTTCTCAGCGACGCGGTGACGCATCACCCGATCGCGTAGGTTTCCTGGACCGGCCGCTGGAGGACGAGAACGTCAGGTGCTGCTCACCGACCGCCTCGGCCAGTACCGCGCTCGTGCACGCCTCGCTCTCCCAACCGCACTCGCACTCAATGGTGTAGAACCGGATCCCGTCGGCTCCGGCCTGCAGGCGCGGCCCGCCGCTCATGCGATGCCGGGTCTTTCCGTTGGACGTCAAGCTCCGAGCGGTGACGGACCCATCATCCATCGGTCGATCCTCCGGCGAGCGATGTCTCCCGGCGAGACTCACGCTGAACGGGGGACAATAGCTGGCCGTTCGGCCGGGGCGCATTCCTCGGTGTCGCAGTCGTCACCGGCGGGCGACGCCCGGTTGACCCGGACGCCGGCCAGCGCGCCGAGCACCACCCCGAGCCCGAGACCCAGCGAGATGGCCACCGTCGCCCGATCGAGGGCCAGGGGTCCGTTGAACGGGGCCTGGGAGCGGCCGAGCACCCCGAAGTCCAGTAGTCCGGTGAAGAGGAACGCCGAGGCCCCCGCCAGTGCCGCCGCGTACAAGCCGTCGGCCCGCTGATGCCGGAGCCAGCCGAAGGCGACCACTCCGACGACCCATCCGGCGATCGAGAAGGAGTTGCCATCTATGAGCCTGGTGGCCCGGTATACGGCATCTCCGGACCACGACCATGCGGTGGCGACGGCATGGAACACATCGTTCACGGTGACCAGGGCGACAGCGCCGGCCAGCGCACCCCACCGGCGCGTCAGGCCGAGCACCAGCCCGAGGGCCAGCAGGCCGGCGGCCACCGCCAGCCAGGGCGCCGGGCTGAGGCCCGGGATCCAGGTCAGGCGGCCGGTGACAGCTACCGGTCCCGATGCCTGTTGGAGGTCGATCCTCCACTCGGCCTGCACGTGGGTCCGGCCGGGCGCCCGGACGACGCTCGGCGGAGTTGGCTGCCCATCCAGTGGATGCGGTGGTCGTGCCACCGGGCGGTCGGTCCGCCCGAAATGCGATCCCACACGGGCCGGGCCAGCGGGTCGGCCCGGGCCGGCACCGGGCATCCGTTGCGGCTGCAGTTGAGATAGGCCGCAGGCGACCGAGTGTTCTCGTAGACACCCGTCGGGCCGATCCGGAGGTACGGCTCGCCTTCGTAGCCGAGCACCGTCACCTCGGCTGCGGTCGCGGTGAGCTGGATGCGGCTGCCGCCTTCGACCACCCTGACCCTCAGACCCGGCTGCGGCGGGCTGATCCCGACCAAAGTGGTCTTCCAGTTGTTCGCCCCCATACCTGAGACGGTGTGCGCCGAGGCCGGCCGGGCCGGGGCGACCAGTACCACCACGGAGATGAGGGTGGCGGCGGCGAGGCGCCGGCGCACCTACCTGGCCAGGGTGCGCCGCTGGAGCGGGTCGCGGCCGCCGACGAAGATAGCCACGGTCAGGGCCAGGACACCGGTCGCCAGGTGGAGCAGATGATCGGCCGCGTTCAAGCCAAGGACGTTGGCGCTCGACCCGACAAGGAACGGACCGGCGACCGCCAGCAGCAGGTAGACCGCGCCGACCAGGACGTTAACTCCGCGCGAGATGGCCGGTCCGGCGAAACCGGCCAGCATCAGCGTGGCGCCAACCGCGATGTGGATGTAGTTGTGCAGCGGGTTGACGGAGAAGAACTGGAGCTCCCGGCCACCTGAGGTGGCCGAGAAGGCGATGTGGTTGGTGGCCGCGAATCCGGCGAAACCGACCGCCAGATAGACCAGGCCGAAGATGTAGTCGAACATCTGGTTGTAGGACAACGGCAGGTACGCGGGATACTTCGGTTCCTTCACAACGGCCTCCATACGCAGGGGTTGGCGGGCACGGCCCGTGCACGCCCTAGTACGGAGCAGGCGTCGATGCGGGATGAAGCGGTCAGTCGAAACTGCCAGGCAAAGTCTGTCAGTCGTTGTCGGGCAGGTATTCGCCGCTGCGGTAGTAGTCGAACAGCTCGGTGATGCCGCGTAGGTCGTAGGTGACCAGTTCGTCACCCTCCCACCTGGCACCCAGTTCGAGCGCCTCCGCCTCCTCGGACATCTCCGCGGGTTCTCTCCCTGTCCAGCGGTACCCGATCATCGAGTTCTCGCGGCGGGCCAGCACCACCCTCGCATCCTCGTCTTCCATGGAGACCTCCCCCCGGAGTCGCACGTCGATCCTAGTGGTCGAGCGCCGCCGCCCGGGGATGGCCGGCCCTGGCCGTCCGGACGATCTAGCCTGCGGGATGTGACCGTCTCGGGTCCCCACGAGCACGGCGAGCCGCGGTACCGACGGGCCATGTCGGCCCGCCTCGACCTCGACCTCCGGCCGCTCCGCTACGCCGGGGCCGCCATGCTGGCGCTGGGTCTGGCCCTCCCTCGTATCCCCGGAAATCCCGGACTGCCCTGCCCCCTGCGGACCATGACGGGCGTGCCGTGCCCGTTCTGCGGACTGACCACCAGTGTGAAAGCCACCGTCGGCGGTCATCTCTGGACCGCCCTGGCCGCCAATCCCGCCGGCCTGGTCATCGTGGTGGCCGCCGTCGTGCTGCTGCTGCGGCCCCACCTTCAGCAGTTCTGGCTTCCGGCGCCGGCGGTGACCACCGCAGTGGCGCTCTCGTGGTTGTTCGAGTTGCACCGTTTCCACTTCCTCTAACCGAGCCTGGGTCAACGCATGATGATTCCGAACGGAATGCGCCGGTGAGCCCGCTGCTGGTGGTCGCGATCGCCGCGGTGGCGATCGGGCTCACCATCCGCTCGGCTCGCCGCGGGATCGGTGATCGCCAGACGCTGGAAGCCCATCACCGGGCGCTCGACACCCTCGCCGAGATGTCCGCCCACGGCACCAGTCCCCCGCCGGTCCGGGCGCCGGCACGGCGACGGCCGGCACATGCCCCGGCCCGGGACAAGAGGCGGCCGCCGGCGCGGCCTCCCGTGAGCGGTGGCCCGGCTGTCCCGGCGTCGGGTCCGGCAGGCGTCGTTGATCCCGCGGGCTGGGCCCCGGTTGTCCCAGGACCGCCGGCCGCCGGCCCGCCCGTTGGCGGCTATCCGGCTGAGGGGTCGCTGGCGCCGCCGATGCCGGCTGCCGCATTGGTGGCCCAGTCCCTGGCCAGCAGTGGCGCGGTGCGACGACGGCCGCCGGCGCACCGCCGGCGAGCCGTGCCGCCGGCATTTGTCGGGGCGGTCGGCGCGGTGGTCATCGGCGCACTGGGCCTGGCGGTGGGTCTGGCGATGGTCGTCGGTGGCCACCACTCCAAGTCGGGCGTAAACAAGCCGGCGGCGGCGGCGGCCACCCGGCTACCCCAGGCGCCGCCCACGACCAGGTCAGCGCCCGTCGTGCTCACCGCCGGAGACAACCAGGAAGCCAGGTTCCTGGTGACCCGAAGCGGGACCAATATCGACCTCGTCGCCACCGCCGCCTGCTGGATCCAGATCCGCGCTGGCAACGCCACTGGCGTGGTCCTGTTCACAGGTGTCCTCCACCAGGGCGATCGCCGGCCGGTGCCGGACGCCCAACCGGTCTGGGTCCGCATCGGCAATCCGCCGGGTGTGTCGGTCGAGGTGAACGGGGCGCTCCTCCCGTTCTCGGCGCCCGCCCGCTCCCAGCCGTTCAACCTGGTCTTCCAGCCCGGCGCCTAGCGGCGCAAGTGGGGCTACGCCGGTCGGGCGTCGAAGGTGGGGATCAGCTGGCGGGCGGCCCGGGCCTCGTCGACCCGGCCGACCGGCGTGGTCCGCGGCGCCGCACCGCCGTCGTCGTGGTCGTCTTCGGCGATGCGGATGAGGGCGTCGGCCAGGGCCGCCAGCGTCTGGGGGCTCTCGGTCTCGGTCGGCTCGATCATGAGCGCCTCGTCGACGATCAGCGGGAAGTACACCGTCGGGGCGTGGAAGCCCTCCTCGAGCAGGCGCTTGCCCACGTCGAGGGCCCGCAGGCCCCGTTGGCCTTCTTGAGCTGGTGGTCGAGGCCACGAACTCGTGCATGTTGGGCCGGTCGTAGGGGATGTCGTAGGTGCCCCGCAGCCGGTGGCGCAGCCAGTTGGCGTTGAGCACCGCGCCCTCGGCGACCCGGCGCAGCCCGTCGCCGCCGTTGGCCAGGATGTAGGACCAGGCCCGGGCCAGGGCCAGGGCGTTGCCGTGCCAGGAGTGCACCCGGCCGATCGATCGGGCCGGCGTCTCCCAGTCGAAGCGTCCCGTCGTCGGCGCGGGTCGGGAGGGGCCCGGGGAGGAACTCGGCCAGGCGCTCCGACACGGCCACCGGGCCGGCGCCCGGGCCGCCGCCGCCGTGGGGCACGGCGAAGGTCTTGTGCAGGTTCATGTGGACGATGTCGAAGCCCATGTCGCCCGGCCGGGTCACGCCGAGGATGGCGTTGAGGTTGGCGCCGTCGTAGTAGAGCAGCCCGCCGACCTCGTGGACGGCGGCGGCGATCTCGGCGATGTCCTCCTCGAACAGCCCGAGGGTGTTGGGGTTGGTCAGCATGATGCCGGCCACGTCGGTCGTCGAGGCGGGCCTGCGAGGGCCGTCGATGTCGACGCAGGCCGCGGTCGTCGGAGGGCACGGTCACCGTCTCGTAGCCGCCGAGGGTCACCGACGCCGGGTTGGTGCCGTGGGCCGAGTCGGGGATGATGCACCTTCCGGCGCTGCGCGCCCTGCCACGGGCCTCGTGCCAGGCCCGCATGAGCAGCAGCCCGGTCAGCTCGCCGGCCGCGCCGGCCGGGCGGCTGCAGGGTGGCGGCGTGCATGCCGGTGACCGCGCACAGGGCGTCGCTCGAGGTCGACGAGCAGCTCGAGCCAGCCCTGGTGTCAGAGCGCCGGCGCCGCCGGGTGGACGTCGGCCAGGCCGGGCAGGGCGGCGGCGTCGTCGCACAGCTTGGGGTTGTACTTCATGGTGCACGACCCGAGCGGGTAGGCGCCGAGGTCGACCGAGTACTGCCGGTGGGTCAGGCGGGTGACGTGGGCCGACCAGGTCGCGCTCGGACACCTCGGCCAGCGGGAGCGGTGCCGGCCGCAGGTAGCTCCGCGGGCACCAGCTCCTCGGCCGACCACTCGGGCAGACCCGGTCGTGCGGAACGAGCAGGCCCGCCGCCCGGGGACGGACAGCTCGAAGATCGTCGGCTCGGCGTCACGCGCCCATCAGCGGGATGCCGAACGGGCCCGGGCCGCCGGACGCGTCGGTCACTCGGATCACCTTCTCCAGGGCCGCGGCGTAGGCGTCGATCTCGGCCCGGGTCCGCCGCTCGGTCACGGCGACCAGCAGGCCGTCGGTCGCCGCCGTCGGTCGCCACGCCGTCGATCAGCCCGACCGGCACGCCGGCGAGGAACCCCTCGTCGGCCATGCGGTCGACGACCACGGCCGGCTCGACCGGGAGCCGGACCGCGAACTCCCGCAGGATCGGCGCCGTCGACCAGCGGCTCGACGCCCGGGATGGCGAGCAGCGCCTCGCGGGCGTAGCGGGTGCCCCGGGCGCAGCGCAGCGCCAGCTCCCGCAGGCCGCCGGTGCCCAGCCAGGCCAGCTGGATCATGCAGCACACCGCGATGAGGGTCTGGTTGGTGCAGACGTTGGAGGAGGCCTTCTCCCGGCGGATGTCCTGCTCCCGGGCCCGCAGGGTCGTCACGTAGGCCGGTGCGGCCCTCGGTGTCGACCGTCTCGCCCACCAGCCGGCCGGGCAGCCGCCGGACGTGCTCCTGGCGGCAGGCGAACAGCCCGAGGTAGGGGCCGCCGAACGACAGCGGGGTGCCGAACGGCTGCCCCTCCCCCACCACCACGTCGGCGCCGTGATCGCCCGGGGACTGCGCAGCAGCCCGGCCGGCGACCGGGTCGAACGCCGACCACCAGCAGGGCGCCGTGCTGCGTCGGCCACGGCCCGGGCGGCGGCGAGGTCCTCGAGGCAGCCGAGGTAGTTGGGGACTGGCGACGAGCAGCGCGCCGGGCGCATCACTCCGCCAGCTTCGCCGTCGGGCCAGTCGGTGACCCCGTCGCGCAGCGGGACGTCGACGAGCCGGTGGCCGGTGCCGGCGGCGAAGGTGGCAGCACCTGCCGCCAGTGCGGGTGGACGCCGCCGCTGACCCACACCGTCTGGCGCCCGGTGGCGGCGACGGCCAGGTTGACCGCCTCGACCGTGGCGCTGGCGCCGTCGTAGAGCGAGGCGTTGGCGATCGGCAGCCCGGCCAGGCGGGCCACCATGGTCTGGTACTCGAACAGCGCCTGCAGGACGCCCTGGGCCACCTCGGGCTGGTACGGCGTGTAGGCGGTCACGAACTCGGAGCGGAACGCCAGGCGCCGGGTCGCGGCCGGCACCTCGTGGTCGTAGGCGCCGGCGCCGGCGAAGCAGACCAGGTCGGGGCCGGCCGCCGGTTGCGGCCGGCCAGCCGCTCCATCTCGGCCAGGGTGTCGGGCTCGGAGAGGCCGCGGGCACGTCGAGGCCGCCGGCCGCCAGGCGCAGGGCCGCGGGGACGCAGTCGAACAGCTCGTCGAGCGACGACAGCCCGATGGCGGCCAGCATGGCCGCCAGCTCGGCGTCGGTGTGGGGGACGAAGTGGCCCACTCATGCTCCCTTCTGCTTGGCCGCACTTTGCCTGGTGACGGTCTGCTTGGCTGCGGGCTGCTTGGCGACGAACGGCAGTGGGCACGACCGCGCGCCGGCACCGCCGGCCCCGCACGTCGATCTCGACCGCCGCGCCGGGTGCGATGGCCGGTGGGCAGCAGGGCCAGGGCGATGCCGTGGCCGAGCACGGGCGAGAAGTTGCCGCTGGTGACCTCGCCGACCGGCTGGCCGTCGATCAGGACCGGGTAGCCCTGCCGGGGCGGCTGGCGCCCGTCGGTGGCAAGCCCACGCAGCCGCCGGGCCACACCCGCGCTCCGCTCGGCCGCCAGCGCGGCGCGGCCCCGGAAGCCGGCGGCTTGTCCCAGGCCACGACCCAGCCCAGCCCGGCCTGGAGCGGGGTGATGCCCGGGCCCAGCTCGTGGCCGTGCAGCGGCAGGCCGCCTCGAGCCGCAGGGTGTCCCGGGCGCCGAGCCCGGCCGGACGGACGCCGGCGCCCAGCGTCGCCTGCCAGAACGCCTCGGCGCCCTCGGCCGGCACCGCGCACCTCGACGCCGTCCTCGCCGGTGTAGCCGGTGCCGGCCGCCACGCAGGCGTGTCCCCTCCACTCGAAGGGCCCGACCCCGAAGCGGGGCACGGCCGCCGCCTCGGGGGCGACCGGCGCCAACAGGGCCCGGGCGGTCGGGCCCCTGCACGGCGATGATCGCCCGGGTGGCGGTGACGTCCCGACCGCCGATGGCGTCGCAGGACCCGGTCGGTGTTGGATGCGTTGGGCATGACGTCGAAGCGATCCTCGTCCACCCACCACACGATGATGTCGTCGAGGACCGAGGCGTCGGCGTCGTCGAGCAGGTGGGTGTACTGGGCCCGGCCCGGGCCGATCTTGGCCAGGTCGTTGGTCAGGGTCGCCTGGAGGCGCTCGAACCCGCCGTCGCCGGTCGACCCGCACGGTGCCGAGGTGGCTGACGTCGAAGGCGACCGCCTTCTGGCGACAGCTCAGTGCTCGGCGAGGGTGCCCCCCGGATAGGAGAGCGGCATCTCCCACCCGCCGAACGGCACCATCTTGGCGCCCAGCCGGCGGTGGGCGGCGTCGAGCGGCGAGCGGGGGGGACTCACCTGCTGCAATCTACTGGCGACGCCTCGCTACACCCCTGCCGGCAGCGCCGGTTTGGTACTGCCCTCCAAGCCGAACTTCACCAGCAGATTGAGGTAGTCCCGCTGGTAGAGCACCTTGACCTTGACCTCCGGGTGCAGCTCGTGCAGCCGGCGCACCTTGCGGTTCTTCTTGGTCACCAGCCGCTGGTTGAGGGTGGTGATCTCGATGTACAGGTCGTAGGCAGGGAGATAGAAATCGGGCCGGAAGGCCTGCGCCGGGTGGTTGTCGCCGTCCCGCTCGAGGATGAACTCGGTCGGCTCGTACTCCCAGGCGACGCCGTAGAAGTCGAGCAGCTGGGCGAACTGGCGCTCCGAGTCGTGGGCGAAGCGGGGTGCGGCGGTGGGGCCGGCCGGCTCGGTCAGTGGACTACCCTCCAGTGGCCCGGGCCCGGTCCTCGCGTTCGAGAACAGCGGCCGCCTTGTTCAGAGCCAGTTGGTGGATGGCGGCGTCGACCTCGGAGACCACGCCGGCCAGCGGGACGATGTTGAGCACGCCCTGGCCGCCCCGGAGCAGATCGATGATCTCCTCGCCGGTGCGGCAGAACGGCCCGACCCTCGTCGATCACCAGGTTGGCGGTGGCGACGTCCTCGCCGCTCGATCGCAGGCAGTCGATGGCCCGGCGGGACTGTGGAGGGAGATGCCGGCGTCGAGCAGGCGCTTGATCACCTTCAGCTGGAGCAGGTCGAGGTAGGAGTAGCGGCGCTGGGTGCCGCTGCCCTGGGCCTCGGAGATCGACGGCCTCAGCAGGTCGGTCCGGGCCCAGTAGTCGAGCTGCCGGTAGGTGATGCCGACGATCGAGCACACCTGCGGACCGCGGTAGCCCTCCTCCGGCCTGGTGGCCTCGCCCATTGTCCCTTCCCTTCAGGTCACAGCAGCGTAGTTACGCCAATGTGAAGCAGGATAGGCGCGGCGAGGGCGACCGTCAAAGAGTTGGGGCCAACCTCATGGGCTGAAGTCCTCGGGCCGGATCCCCTCGATGAACTCCCGGAACTGGCGCTCCAGCTCGTCCTGATCGGGGCCCGCTCCGGCTCGTCCTCGGTCTGGAGCACGACGCCCTCGGCGTCGATGAGGGCTCCTCGGCGTAGATGGTCGTGCCCATCCGGGCGGCCAGGGCGATGGCGTCGGACGGCCGGGCCGAGACGGTATGGCGCCGGCCGGCCAGGGTCAGCCGCATCTCGGCGAAGAAGGTGTTGTCCCGCAGCTCGGTGATGACCACGCAGTCGAGCACCGCCCCCAGCTCCTCGAGCAGGTCCCGCATCAGGTCGTGGGTCATGGGCCGGGCGGTGGCCACCCCCTGCAGGGCATAGGCGATGGCGGTCGCCTCGGCCGCGCCGATGTAGATGGGCAGCGTCCGGTGCGCACCCTCCGCCTCCTGCAGCAGCAGGATGGGGGTGTTGGTCGGCAGCTCAACCCGCACGGCGGCGAGGTGCATCTCCACCATGGATGCAACTTACCTCTGATAGAGGCTGGGCATGAGCGCATCTGGGTCCGACCGCAGCGCATGCAGGTCGCCGGCGATGATCCGGTCGAGGTTGCGGTAGCGCTCGGTCATGTCCATGCCGTAACCGAGCACGAACTCGTCGCCGATCTCGAAGCCCACGAAGCGCAGGTCCACGGCACGAGCCGGCGGACCGCCTTGTCGAGCAGGGTGCAGATCGCGAGGCTCCGGGGGCCGCGACGCCGCAACTCGCCCGCGATGTAGGTGACGGTGAGACCGGTGTCGACGATGTCCTCGACGAGGACCACGTCCCGGCCGCAGATGTCGGCCTCCAGGTCCTTCACGATCCGGACCCGACCGGTGCCCTCGGCGTAGGACGATATGGCGAGGAAGTCGACCTCGACCGGGCTGGTGATCGCCCGGACCAGATCGGCCAGGAATGGGACCGAGCCCTTGAGGACGGCGACCAGGACCGCTCCGTCGGGGTAGGCGGCGCTCACCTCGTGCCCCAGGCGGGCGACCGCCGCCCGCAGCTCGGCGGCGCCGATCAGCTCACGGATCAAGAATCACGACGGCCACCGGGGTCGGTCCGGCGGCGGACCTGCGGCCCCGCCCGAGGCGGCGCGGCGGCCCAGCCGCCGTGTCACAGCGTGTTGCCGAGAGCCTGGCGGAGCAGGGCGCGGCGCAACTCGATGCTCAGCCGGCCCAGCTCGTCGAGGGTGGCGAGCGCCGTCTGGCGGGCCTGGGGATTGCGCTGCTTGATCATCGGCATCACGACCTGCTCGAACAGCCCGGCCTCGCGCTCGGCGGCGTTCTTGTACATCCGCAGGTGGCGCGGGCCGACACCGTGGCGGGCGAACCCGGCGGCCAGGGCGGTGATCGTGGCTGCCTCCTCGTCGTAGTAGGCGCTGCCCCCGACATCGCGGTGGCCGATCAGCCCGAACCCTTCGAGCTCGAGCACCTGGGGCTCGGTCAGGCCGGTGGCCGATGCCAGCTCCTCCAGGGTGTAGTTGCCGCCCGACGGGCCCGGCGCGATCGAGACCGGCGGGGCGACGGGGGTCGTGACCGGGGCGACCGCCACTTCGTGGGCCACCTGGCGCACCACTTCGCTGGCCACCTCGTGTCCCGGCGGGCGGGCCGCCTCTTGGGCCACCAGGTCGGTCGTCTCTGCCTGCTCGGCCTGATCGGTGAGCCGGCCCTTGATGACCTTGAGGGGCAGGAAGTGCTCCCGCTGCTGGCGCAGGATCCAGCGCAGGCGGTCGACGTCGTCCTCGTAGAACTTGCGGTAGCCCGACGGCGTCCGCTCGGGGTCGAGCAGACCCTGGCTCTCCAGGAAGCGGATCTTGGAGATGGTGATGTCGGGGAACTCCTCGCGCAGGAGCGAGAGGACCTCGCCGATGGACAGATGGGCTCGCTCCGCCATGCCTCCTATACCTCGTGTCCCTCGTGCACACCGGCCAGGAAGACCAGCCGGAACTTGCCGATCTGGACCTCGTCGCCGTTCTGCAGGGTGCCCTCCTCGATCCGCTCCCGGTTGACGTAGGTGCCGTTGAGCGACCCGACGTCGCGGACCAGGTAGCCGTCGGGCCGGCGCACGAACTCGGCGTGGCGGCGCGACACGGTGATGTCGTCGAGGAAGATGTCGCTGTCCGGATGGCGGCCGGCCTGGGTGACGTCCGCTTCGAGCACGAACCGGGAGCCGGCGTTGGGCCCGCGCTTGACGACCAGGACCCCGAAACCGCCTTCGGCCTCATCGATGGTGACGGACATCTCTTCTTCGGCCACCTCGCCCGCCGACTCCACCGGCACGAAGGTGATGGTGGTCGTCTCGTCGTCGTTCTTGTTCTCGAGCACCGCGCCACACGACGAGCAGAAGTTGGAACCCACGGGGTTCCGGTGGCCGCACTGGTTGCAGAACACGCCCGTCACGGCCGCCTTCGCTTCCCCGCTACTCCGAGATGAGCTGCCGGTAGGCCTCGGCGTCGAGCAGGCTGTCGAAACCGGTCGTGGCGGTCACCTCGATCACGCAGATCCATCCGTCGCCGTAGGGGTCCTCGTTGAGCCGCTGGGGCGCGTCGGCCAGTTCGCTGTTGACCTCGATGACGGTCCCGCCACCGGCGCATAGATGTCGGACACCGACTTGGTCGACTCGACCTCGCTGAAGGAATCGCCGCCGGCGACCGTCGCGCCGAGTTCGGGGAGCTGAACGAACACCACGTCGCCGAGCGCATCCTGGGCGTAGTCGGTGATCCCGACGCGGACCTTGGCACCTTCGAGCTTGACCCACTCGTGGTCCGAGGTGTATCGAAGGTCGTCGGGGACGTTCATGCCGTCTGACCCTACTGTGTCGGTTGACGGTTCTGCTTCTGGCCGCGGCCGGTCGCCTCGGGGGCGCCCCTGTCGGGCAGGAACAACGATTCGATGGGACGGCCGAACAGGGCCGCCAGCTTGAGGCGGTGGCCAAGTCAAGGTTCCTTTACGTTCGCTACCGGAGCATCTGGCGGATGCGGCGGGCGTACTCCTGGGCCAGGACGCGGGCGTCGCGTCGCTGGCCGCCTCGGCCCAGATGTGGGTCAGCGGTTCCTCGGGGTCGGGCAGGACCAGGGCCCAGCCGTCGTCGTGGAGCACCTTGACCCCGTCGACCAGGACGATGCTCGGTCCTTGGTCCGCTCGACGATCGTGCGCATGACCAGGCCCTTCTGCTCCCAGGGCGTGACGACGCTCTCGTGGGCGATGTGGACCCGGGGCAGCCTGGACACCACCCGTGACAGGCGCTGGCCGCTCGTGGCCAGCAGCCCGAGCGTCTGACGAGGGTGGCCACGGCGTCGTAGGCGGGCAGGAAGCCGGGGAAGATGTAGCCGCCCTCCTGGCTGGCGGCGAAGTCGACGCCCGGGGTGGAGGCCACCTCCATCAGGTGGGGGGTGGACAGCTTGGTCCAGATGAGGGCGGCGCCCGCCGCCTCGCACATGGCCTCGGCCGCACGGCTCGAGCGACACGGGCAGGGCGACGGTGGGCTTTTCGGTGCGTGTCGAGAACGAGCCGCAGCAGGGCCAGCAGCGCCTCGTCGTCGGAGAGGACGTGGCCGGTGTCGTCGACGAGGGTCAGATGCTCGCCGTCGGAGTCGATGACGGCGCCGAGGTGGGCGCCCGACGCCGTGACCAGGTCGGCCACCTCGCCGGCGTGCTGCCACCGGTCGAAGGTCGAGGGCCTGGCGGGTGGAGGCGTACGGGTTGACGGCCAGCACCTCGGCGCCGAGCTTGGCCAGCACGTTCGGCATGACGAAGCTGGCCGCGCCGTAGGCGTAGTCGAGCGACGACCTTGAGGCCGGCCGCCCGGATGGCCTCGACGTCGACCTGGTCGCATCAGCTCCGCGCGTGTAGTGCTCGGCGGTCCGGGCCGGGAAGCCGATGTCGCCGATCTCGCCGGCCAGCGACCGGCGGAAGTCCTCCCGGTAGAAGAGCCGCTCGATCTTGCGCTGGCCGCCTCGTTGATGTCGATGCCGTCGGCGTCGAAGAAGCGGATCGACGACCGACTGCGGGTCGTCGGGGGCCAGGCGCACGGTGATGCCGCCCGGCGCTGCGGTCGCTGCGGACGTGGAAGCGGGTGAGCGGGATGGTCGCCACCTCGAGGTCGCTCACGTTGACGCCGGCGGCGTTCGAGCCCGACCATCACGGCCCGCTTGAGGACCCGGGCCGCCCGGCTGGTGTCGCGGGACGCGATGACGGTCGCGCCCCTGCTTCATGGTGGTGCCGTAGGCCATGGCCAGCCGGACCGCCAGCTCGGGGGAGATGTCGACGTTGGCCAGGCCGGCCACGCCGAGGCGGCCGAACAGGTGGCGGGCGCCCCGGGACTCCCAGACGATCGAGGAGTTGACGATGGCGCCCGGCTCGACCGTCTTGAACGGGTAGACCTTGACGCCCGGGTTGATCACGGCGTGCTCGCCGACGAAGCACTCGTCGCCGAGGACGACGCCCTCCTCGCAGCGGGCGCCCCGGCGCAGGTCGCCGGAGCGGCCCACCACGCAGCCCCGGAGGCGGACGCCGGGACCGAGGTAGCACGTTGTCGTGGACGACGGACCGCTCGATGAAGGCGTCCTGCGCCGACCCGCACGTTGGAGCCGAGCACGGTGTACTCGCGCAGGTGGGCGCCGGCCTCGACCCGGCAGTAGTCGCCGATGATCGCCGGGCCCTCGACCTTGGCGCCGGGATCGACCTCGGAGCCCTCGCCCAGCCAGACGCCCTCGCCGCAGCCGGAAGCCGGGGATGTCGAGGTCGACCCGCCGTCGAGCACGTCCTGGTGGGCCCGGACGTAGGCCTCGAGGGTGCCGACGTCCTCCCAGTAGCCCTCGGCCACGTAGCCGTACAGCGGCTTCGCCGGCTCGAGCAGAGCGGGGAACACGTCGCTCGAGAAGTCCGACCGGCTTGCCGGCGGCGATGTAGTCGAAGATCTCCGGCTCGAGGACGTAGATCCCGGTGTTGATGGTGTCGCTGAAGACCTGGCCCCAGGTCGGCTTCTCGAGGAACCGCTCGATCGAGCCGTCCTCCCGGGTGATCACGATGCCGAACTCGAGCGGGTTCTCCATCGACTTGAGGCCGATGGTCGCCAGCGCCCCCTTGTCCTGATGGAACTTCACGATGGCGGAGAGGTCGATGTCGGTGAGCACGTCGCCGGAGATGACGAGGAAGGTCTCGTCGAGCTCGTCCATGGCGTTGCGCACCGAGCCGGCCGTGCCGAGCGGGGTCTCCTCGGTGGCGTAGACGATCCGGACGCCGAACTCGGAGCCGTCGCCGAAGTAGGTGCGGATGGCGT
The DNA here is from genome assembly GCA_963792645.1 of uncultured Actinomycetota bacterium. Lineage (GTDB taxonomy): Bacteria > Actinomycetota > Acidimicrobiia > Acidimicrobiales > Palsa-688 > CAWBWS01. The sequence continues at coordinate 1,388,831 of CAWBWS010000002.1, read as the reverse complement.
TGGCCAGGAAGGCCACGGTGACGACGATCTCGTCGAAGCCGTGCCGCTTCAGCAGCCCGACGATGTGCTCCATCATCGGCCGGTTGGCCAGCGGCATCATCGGCTTGGGGGTTTCGACGTCAGCGGACGCAGGCGGGTCCCCTCGCCGCCCGCCATGATCACGGCCTTCACGTGTGGTCCTCTCCAATCACGGGCGAGCGTTCAGCGCGACCCTCTTCGAGGGCCCGGCGCGCCAGCGGGACATAGGTCACGGCGGCGTACCACGACAGGCATATACCCGGAATGGCGAAACACCACGACAGGACGTCAGCCACCGCGTGCCAGCCGGCATGGGAATGGCCGACCAGGAACAGCGGGAAGGCGACCATCAGGCCGAAGGTCCCCGCCTTGCCGACCCACTGCACGTCGATCCGGCGGGCTCCGGCGCCGGCGAGTATGAGTGCCGCGGCCGCGACCAGCACCTCGCGTGACAGCACCACGCCGCCCAGCCACAGCGGCACCGACCGGTCGATCATGATGCCGATCACCGCGGCGCCGAGCAACACCCGGTCGGCGGTCGGATCGAGGACCTTGCCGAGCGTGGAAACCTGATGAAGGTGCCGGGCCAGATACCCGTCGACCCAGTCGGTGGCGCCCAGGGCGCCGAGGAGCCACGCCGCGCCATAACGGTCATGTGGCTGGCGTCCGAACAGCAGCCACAGGAACAACGGCACGCACAGCAGCCGGACGATGGTCACGGCGTTCGGCAGCGTCAGAATGCGATCCAAGCCGGGGCCCTGGTCCCTCGACGCCCCGGCTGCCACGCCGCGAGTCTACGGGACGTTCGCCCGCAAGCCCGCTGATGACGGACAATGGGGGCATGGCCCGCATCGCCGACCGACACCCGGGCAACGCGCCCGGCGACTGGTACGTCGACACCCGGTGCATCGACTGCGGCGCCTGCCGCCAGCTGGACCCCGACGTCTTCGTGGCCGGACGGAACCAGTCGCTGGTCGCCCGCCAACCCGGCGCCCGCGAGGGTGACCAGCGTGCGGCCTGGAGGGCATCGGTCGCCTGCCCGACCCAGTCCATCGGCACGCAGAGCCGGCAGCGCCGACCGGCCGCCCTTTTCCCCCAGGAGCTTTCCGACGGCGTCTTCTACTGCGGGTACAACTCCGAGCATTCCTTCGGTGCCAACTCGTTCTTCGTCGCCCGGCCCGGCGGTCGCAACCTGCTGGTCGACTCCCCCCGGTGGACGCGGTTCCTCGCCGAACCATTGGCGGCCATGGGCGGGATCGACCACATCCTGCTGACCCACAGCGACGACGTCGCCGACGCCGCCCGGTGGGCCGAACACTTCGGGGCCCGGGTCTGGATCCACGAGCACGACCGGCACGCCGCCCCCTTCGCCTCCGACATCCTCGAGGGTGACGCCGACGTGACCATCGCCGACGACCTGATCGCCATACCGCTCGCCGGCCACACCCGCGGCAGCGTGGCCTACCTGCTCGAAGGTCGGTACCTCTTCAGCGGCGACTCGCTGGCCTGGGACCCGGCGGTCGGTGATCTGACGGCGTTCCGGGGCGCCTGCTGGTACTCCTGGGCGGCCCAGACCAGGTCGCTCGCCCGGCTCGCCGGCGCCCGTAGCTTCGAATGGGTGCTCGCCGGCCACGGCGACCGCCAGTGCCGCCCGGCGGACGAGATGCACAGCCGTCTGGTGGCTCTCGTCTCGCGGATGCGGTCGCGCTGAGACGGCCAGGCCGCAGGTGAGGGCGACACCTGAACCCGCGGTGGCGCCCCAGAGCGTCAGGTCGCCGACTGCCCCTCCATCCAGCTCGTGCAGGTTACGACCCGGTGAGACGGTTATCCGGCACGCAGCAGCGACAGGATCAGCAGGTAGTGGCAGGCGCTGGCCGCGATGACCATGGTGTGCCACACCTCGTGGTAGCCGAAGGTCTGCGGGAAGGGGTTCGGGTGGCGGGAGGCCAGTACGACAGTCCCGGCGGTATACACCACTCCACCGGTGATCATCATGGCCGACACGAACGGCGTGCCGTGATTGAGAACCGCCGGCAGGCCGAGCATGGCCAGCCAGCCGAGTGACAGGTAGCAGACGAAGCCGATGTAGCGGCGCTCGGCAATACCAGTCACGGCCAGGGTCATCCCGGCCGCCGCGCCGACCCACACTCCAATGAGCAGGCCGGTGCCCAGCCGGTCCCGGATCACGAGCAGGCACACCGGCGTGTAGGTGGCGGCGATCATGACGAAGATGGTCCCGTGGTCGAGACGTTTCATGCGCCGCCGGCCGGAGACCGACCAGGCCCCCCGGTGATAGGCGGCGCTAACCCCATAGAGGGCACAGACGCCGGCGCCGTACACGATCACGGAGAGCCGGGCTTTCAGACCGGGAGCGATGACGGCCAGGGCGGCGGCGGCCGGAATGGCGACCCAGAACGCCACCTGGTGGAACCGGCCCCGTAAACGAGGTCGCGGCACAACGACTTCCCCACTCTGCTCGAGGGACACTGCGACCCACGGTAACCATCTGGCCACCCGAGAGGTAATCGGGTGGTCCGAACCGAGTCCGGACGCGCAAGAGGGGACCCCTTGACGGGACCCCCTCTACCTGCGTCTAGTCAGATGAGACGTACGTTGGCTGCCTGCAAGCCCTTGGGGCCCTGGGCGACGTCATAGTCGACCTTCTGCCCCTCTTCGAGGTTGCGATAGCCGGTTCCTGCAATGGCGCTGAAGTGCACGAACACATCAGGACCACCGCTGTCTTGAGTGATGAAGCCGAAGCCCTTCTCGCCGTTGAACCACTTCACGGTGCCACTCGCCATGGGGATCCCTCCTTTCCTGGCCAGAGTCGACCCGTGGATCAAGGGTCTTGGCCGGTTGGCTCCTAAGAGCCGGAGGGAACTTCCCTGCGAAGTGCTGGTGATGCCCTCGCCGCTAGTGTACCCAAATCGGCGCGGCGCGCCAGGATCTTCAGGCGGTCGGCAGGTCGACGCTGAACTCGATCTCGACGCCGTCCTTGACTTTGAGCACTCCGAGCGGGGCCGCATATGGCTTGATGCCGAAGTCCCGATGGCTGAACGTCGTCTTCCCACTGGCATGACCGCTGTCGTCAACCGAGACGTCCAAGGTGGTCGGACGGGTGTTTCCGCTGACGGTGAGGTTGCCCTTCACCGAGACGCTGGGCGGGTTCCCCGACACGCCGGTGCTCTCGAAGGTGATGTCCGAGCGTCCGAGGGTCTTGCTCATGTTCTTGGCGATGTCGCCCTTGTCCTTGTCGCTCAGCGGCTTGGCCCCACCCGAGGCGTTGGTGATCTCGAGGGAGCTGGGATCTACCGTGACCTGGACGCTCGAGGAGGAGGGATCATCCGGGTCGACCGTGACGTTGCCACTCCAACTGCCGGCCTCGAATGTGAGGTCGTGGCCCATCTTGGCGGCCACACCCTCCTTGTAGACCTTGACGACCAACTTGCCGTCTTGCGGACCGATGTTGTGATTGCCCTTCGCGACTGTCATATTTTCATCCTACCGGCCGGCGGCACCGCCGAAACAAGCCGGTCGGGTAAGCTGCCCGGTGGCACCGGTCACTCGCCACGCTGACCCACGCTGTCGCGGCCTCTATTTGGGCGCCGAGTTCGAAACTGATTCGCGTGGAGTCGGAAGGATGGAGATATGGCAGCCCACGGCAAAGATCGCTCCCGAACCAAGCCCAACGATGCCAAGGGCCGCGTCCGGCGTGGCCGGCCGAAGGTGTGCATGTTCTGCGCCCAACACATCACCTGGGTCGATTACAAGGACACCAATCTTTTGCGTCGTTTCATCACTGATCGGGGCAAGATCAAGGCTCGTACCAATACCGGGACCTGTGCGCAGCATCAGCGGGATGTGGCGCTGGCCATCAAGACGGCCCGTGAACTGGTGATGCTCCCCTACCTCGTGCGCACCCTGGCGGCCGACAAGTCCTCTGGCCGGCGTAGCCGGCCGGCGGGACGGCCTGGCGAACGACCGGCTACCGGGGACGCGGTCCTCGTACCGGCGGGAGCTGACGGGGACGCCGACTCGGTCGGCCCGGCCGATGAGATCGACGCCGGACTGCTGGAGGGGGCAGAGTGACGCAGCGCACCAGCTTTGCCAAGCTCCAGCGAGACCGCGACCGCCAGGCCAAGGCGGCCGCCAAGCGGGACCGGCGTCAGGAGCGCCAAACCGAGGCTGCCGAAGCGGTGGACACCGGCCAGATGCTCGACGATGCCGGGGCCGAGATCAGCGTGTCCGAGCTACTCGCCCTGGTAGCAGCCGTTCACCGGCAGTTCGAGGAAGAGGCCATCGACTTCGAGACCTTCGAGCAGACCAAAGCCGAATTGCTGGCCCGACTCCCGGTCGACTGACTGCGGCTTCAGACGGCGGGGGCCATCTCGCCGGGGGCCTCGTCGCCTGTCGGGTCCGCAGGGTCGAGCCTGGGCTCGACGGCGACGATCTTGCTCTGGCAGATCTCCTCCAGCGCGATCGTCACCGGCTTGTGTGACAGCGAATGGACCTGGGGCGGAACAATGGTCCCCAGACCTTCGCCCAACTGGCTGAAGTAGGAGTTGATCTCCCGGGCCCGGCGGCCGGCCAGGGTCACCAGGGCGAACTTGGAGTACTCGACGCGGTCGAGCAGTTGCTCGATCGGCGGGTTCATCATGGTCGGCCGGTGCTCAGGCATGTAAGGCTCCTATGGGAGCCTCAGAGGACTCGCACCGCCATCCTACGCTGCCTGCCGTGCCCTTCGACGGTTATGGGCCACGTCGAGGGGCGGAAAATGAGTATCAGATGCCCCCCGTGCTCGGCTCAGACAGTACAGGTGAGTACCAACCGCATCTCGAGCGGGGCCGGTCGGGAGAGCCCGATGGACTGGCGGGCCTGCTCAGCGTGGCCGCCGTGGGTGACGCCGGAGCAGGGAACGCAATCGTCCAGCGGTTCGCCGGGGCTGGTCCGGTCGGTGGCCCCGGCGCACCGTTTGCGCTCGGCCGACGCTGCGGGACGTGAGCCAGGTGGTCTGGCTGTGCCTGGTCGAGAACCTGGGCCGCATCACCGAACCGGAGCGGCTCGGTGCGTGGCTGGCCGCTGTGCCCGCAACGAATGCCTGCGTGTGCTGCGCCAGGCGGCGGGCGTGAGCGCCGCTGGCAGCGGAGACGGGCTGGATGGCGGGTCCGACGACAGTGACGACGACGATGTCGCCCTGCGACTGCTGCTCGACGAGAGGAACGCCGAGTTGGGGAGGGCTGTCGACGCCCTCCCCCACCAGTGCAGCTTCCTGCTGCGGGTGCTCGTGTCTGATCCACGACCCACCTATGAGGAGGTCGCGGCGGCCTTGGACATGCCGATCGACAGCATCGGACCGACCCGGCAAAGGTGCTTGGAGCGACTTCGTCACCGTCCTGAACTGATTGGTATCACCGAGGGGTCCGACCGCCTCCTAATAGTGACAACGAAGGGAGAATCCGGGTGAGCGAGCACTGGGTCGACGAGGCCGAAGAGCTTCTTCAACTGCTGGCTTCGGTCGCGGCTCGAGTTGATCCGGTACCGCCGGAGGTCGTCGACGCCGCCGTCGGCTGCTTCAAGTGGCGTTCGATCGACGCCGAGCTGGCCGAGCTGCTGTTCGACTCGGACCGGGGCGGAGACCGGCTGGTGGGGGTCAGGTCCCCCGGGGGCAGCCGTCAGCTGACGTTCGAGGCGCCCCATCTGGTGGTCGAACTCGAAGTCGATCTCCACGCCCAGCCGCAGCTGGTCGGACAACTGGTTCCTCCCGGACCGGCCGAGGTCGAGATCCGCTCGCCGGACACCGCAATGGTCGTCAAGGCCGATGAGTTCGGGCGGTTCTGGGCCGACCGGCTCGACGGGGGCGCCATGAGCCTGCGCATCCTGCCGAGCGGGAGCGGTGACGATCCGGCGGCCACCCCCTGGGTGTCGATCGCACCACTCAACGAGGCGGACGAGCCCGAGTAACAGCCGCAGGTGGCGGCGGAGCGGGTGGCGGTACAGCAGGCGACGGGACAGGAGGTGGCGGGACAGGAGGTGGCGGGACAGGAGGTGGCGGGACAGGAGGTGGCGGGACATGGAGCCGGGTGGACCGTTCGAACGGCCACCCGGCTCCGAAGCACATGAAGGCCCCGGCGGCAGCGATGGCGGCGGGATCCGTTGTCGCGCGGGCTATCGACTGGGCTCGGGCCAGGGCCGCCGCCGGAGGGGCGCCCGCGGCCAGGTGCAGGTGAAGGTCCGCCATCAGGGCCCGGGCCGCTTCGTCCCGTACCGGTAGGACGCTGGCCACGATGGTCTGGGTGCCGAGCGCCAGCAGAGCGGCGGCGAGCCCGCGCACCTCGTCGCCGGCGCTGAATGTCGACAGGCCGGAATCGCAGGCCGAGAGCACGATCACATGTGGTGGCCGCTTCAGCCGCTCCAGGTCGTAGACGTAGAGCGGTCCGCCGGCCAGCTGCAACGAGGAGAACGACGGGTTGTCGGCACGGAACCGGCCGTGGCAGGCCAGGTGGGCGAGCGTCGCCCCGCTGAGCGCCCGGGCGACGGCCACCGCGGTGGCGGCCGGGCCGACCAGGACTCGGGCGGAGGGATAGTGCCGAGCAACCTCGTTCACCTCGGTGTCGGCAAAATCGAGGCCGGGGCCGGCGGCCAGGACCCATTTGGACCGGGCCGGCGGCATCTGGCTGGTGGCCCGCAGCCACGCTGCGGCGCTCGGGGCGACGGTGACCATCCGGTCCCGAGCGGTCGGTAGCATGCTCCACGGGAGGAGATGGAGCTGCCCAGGCGGCGACACGATGAGCGGGCGATCTCCGATGAGCGTCATGACGGGCCCGAACAACAAGTCGTCGAGCCGCCGGGCACTGCGCTCGAGGCCGGCCAGCATGGTCGGCCCGGAGCGGCTGCCGGGCTGCCGGGTCAGGTGACCGAGCGCGAACCGGGCGGCGATCAATTCCTGATCGACGGCAGCCGCCGGACACAGCCGAGCGGCCGTTACCCCAGTCCTTCTGAGCACCACGGCGTGGAGCTGGTCGCCGTTGCTGATGATTTGAAGCAAGACCGCGTCACCGAGCGAGCTCCGTATGGCGGTGGCAGTGGGACGGGCCGCGGCGGGTGTCCCACTGCCGCGGGCGGCGTGGGTCAGCTGGCGGACCTCCTGCTCGAGCCGCCTCTGCTGACGCTCGAGCTCCTTCCTCCCGAGGCCGGGTGGCCGGCGTTCGCCCTCCGGGGCGGTCGCCGGTCCCAGGCCAGCCGTTTCTGCTGCTAGCCGGGCGGTGGTCGAGCGCAGCCTGGCGAGGGTACGGGAGAGCTGCTGATCCTTGGGCGGACGGGCCGGGGGTTGCAGCAGGGCGGCGGCCCGATGCCGCTCCGACCAGGCGAAGATCTCGGCCGGACGGCCGCCGGCGAACGCTAGCTGGAGCCCGAGGTGGGCCAGGTTCTCGCCATGTGCAGCCGCCCCGACCCGCATCTCGGTTGCGCCCAGCACCTCCCGGTAGTCATCGACCAGCCGCATGCCGTGGGCGACGGCCTGGAGTGCCGCCTTGGGGCGGCCCTCCAACAGCTCGACGCGGGCGTGGGCCTCCCAACCGCTCAGGCGGGAAGCCAGGACCTGGCCCCGGCGGGCGGCCGCCGCCTGCCGGAGGAGGCGGAGCGCGCCGGGGCGATCGCCGCGTTCCACCGCCACCCGTCCCGCTATCAGGTCGGCCTCCAGTGACGCCGCCAGCCAGGCGGAGCTTCGCAGGGCGCCAGCCAGGGCCACGGCTGTGTCTTGCAGCGCGACGCTGCGCTCACCGCTGCCGAAACGGGCCGTCACCGACACCAGCTGCGCCAGCGAGGCCCAGACCTCGAGACCTTGGTCGGCGAACCATCCGGCGGCTTCGTCGGCCGCCGTTCGGGCCCGGTCGTGGGCGCCCAGCAACAGCTCTGATCGGGCCACCGCCAGCAGCAGCTCGGGCAGGCCCACGGTGGCACCCCTCCGGCGCAGCTCGACCAGCGCGGCGGCCGCCACCCGCCTGGCGTCGGTAGCCAACCGCGCCGCCAGCAGGATGGCGGTCTGGGCGTCCGCACCCTGCTCCGGTGGGATCCCCAGCTGCCGGTACGACTCGGCGGCCCGCTCGAAACCCTCGAGCGCGGCTGGGATGTCCCCCCTGAGGCCGGCCAGGATGGCGAGATCCTGCTCGGCATAAGCCGCGCCGGCCCGGTGTCCGATTCGTAGGTACAGGTCACGAGCGGCCCTGGCTTCCCGCTCACCCGCCTCCACCGACCCCGATAGCTGGAGCGCGTAGGATCGGGTGCCGCGGGCGCGGGCCTCCCAGAGGAGGTCGCCGGCCCGCCGAAAGACCCGCACCGTCTCACTGACCGTGGCCAGCGCCTCGTCCACTCGGCCCATGACGACCAGAATGTTGGCCCTCTGGTTGCGGGCCTTGGCCTGCTCCTGTCCGGTCAGGACCCCGACCGCGGCATCGATGTCAGCGAGGGCCTCGGTGTGCCGGCCCGTCAGCGCGTATGACGCGCACCGGCTCAGCCTCACCATGGCGGCTTCAGTGACCAAGCCGGACTCGGTGGCCAGCTGCAGGGCGGCACCGAAGTGGAGGAGCGAGCGATCGAAGTCCATCTGGGTGCGGGCCGCCATCCCGAGCGCCCGAAGCGCCTTCACCCGGTCCCGAGCGGAGAACAGCTCACCGTCGGCCACGATTCGGGTAGCCAGGGTCAAGGCCTTTGGTGGGTCACTGGTCGCCAATTCGAGGGCCTCGTCCGCCGGCGACGACGCCTCGACCTCTGACCCCATACTCGCCAGTTTGTCAGGCGGCGTGTATCAGTGGATGGTCGATATACATCTATTGTCGCGGTGCCGCAGGCCGCGACAGCCGAGAAAGGTCGAACATTGGACCAGGACACGTTGGTGTGTGAGCTGGATAAGTTGCGTCTGGCCTCGATCGCGTCGGACCCTACTGTCCTGACTATTCGACGCGGCACCGAACTCTCTCTGATCGAATCTGAGCTGCTGTATCTCAATAGACCCTCGGCCAGCGACGACGACACGATCGTCGAGCGGTTGCGTGCGGTAGGCGGACATCCCGTATCGACTGAACACTGGTGCGGACGGTCGCCGAGAGAGGAGCGCAGCCGCGTCGATGCGTCGCTCTCCCATATGAGGGACGAGCTGAGGTACGAGTTGTGGGATCTGAGCGCCGCTCGCACGCAGAACCAACGGTTCAACATCTACGAGCTCGTGGAGCAGGCCGGAGGCCGCCTCAGCCCACTGACGGTCTACGCCAAAGCCCCCGGCCATTGGGGCCCCTACGGAACTCCAACGCTCGGACGGCGCCCGAGAAGCCTCGGGGACGCCCACGCGACCGCTTCGATCAACCTGGCGGTGCTCGATACCGGGGTCCCCGCCGATTACGCCGCGCTGCACCCGCATCTCTCCGCCGCGGTGCAGACGCCAGTGTCGCTCGCCGACGTGGACACGCCCCTCTACGTGGCGGATCCAGCCCGCGATGATCTGATGATCGATGCGGCTCACGGCCTGTTCATTCTTGACGTCGCCTACCGCGTGGGTCCGTCGCTCCTACCGGTGTACATGCGCCGCGTCGGACGTGACGACACCGGGTTCACGTTCGGGGAGCAGCAGATTCTGAATGATCTGGTCGACGTCGTGACACGTGCCGAGGCTGCGGGAGGCAACCTCATTGTCAATATGTCGTTCGGTGCTCAGACGCTCGATAACGCGCCGCCACCGGGCCCCTTGTCCGCATATATCAGCAACCTGTCAGGGAATGAGCATGTTCTCTTCGTCGTGGCGGCCGGCAACAATGGTGATGACCGCAAGACGTGGCCGGCAGCGCTGCCGTATGAAAATGTCGTATCAGTTGGCGCGTTGGATCCTGACGACCGGGTGGCGGCGTTCAGCAGCCGGGGCGACTGGGTGGACTGCTGGGCGCTCGGCGCAGATGTGACCGGCGCGTATGTGCCGGGTACGGCCATTCCCTACAGCGGGCCCGGCCAGGGCTCACTGTTCCCGTCCCGCGACCCCTGGGCGGTGTGGCAGGGCACCTCATTCGCGGCACCGTTCGCGGCCGCCGCCATCGCCAACCAGGCGGCGGGTATGGGCCGGGGGACGACGCTTCAGGCGGCCTGGCAGGCACTGCGTTTCGCCAACCATGGCAACCGCCCGAGCTGGGTGGACGCTGGCGGCGGCGTCCGCGAGGAGGCCGGCTGCATCATCGACGCCCTCTGACCGGGTCGTCAGTCAATCGCTGGAATCACGGTGCCAGGGGGGTTGGCCAGGCGCCGGTCGAGGACCAGGGCGGCCACCAGCGCGGTCCACCCGGTTTGGTGGGACGCCCCGAGACCGAAGCCGGTGTCGCCGTGGAAGTACTCGTGGAATGGCAGCAGGTCGTGCCAGTCCGGGTCCGACTGGAACAGCTCCTGATTCCCGAACACCGGACGGCGGCCTGACTCGTCGTCGACGAAGATCGACACCAGTCGCCGGGTGATCTCATCAGCCACCTGGCTGAGGGTCGCCGGGTGACCTGAGCCCGCCGGCAGATCGACCATGAGAGAATCGCCGAGCGATGCGTCGAAACGCCGCAATGCCCGCACGAGCAGGTAGTTGAGCGGGAACCAGATCGGCCCCCGCCAGTTGGAATTACCGCCGAACAGTCCGCTTCTGGAGTCGCCCGGTTCGTAGTCGACCGACGCCGATGCGCCTTCGACCGTGACGGCCAGCGGATGGTCGCGATGGTAGGCAGACAGGGCCCGCAGGCCATGGAGGGAAAGGAACTCCGATTCGTCGAGCAACCGGGTCAGCAGCCGGGTCAGCTGGGTCGTGTCGACCACCGACAGCAGCTGCCAATCGGGGCGCGCCATGCCGAAGTCGATGCCGCCACTGAGCGCCGGCTTGTTGTCCGTGAACCAGCGCATCCGGGCGGCGAAGTCCGGGCAGGCTTTGAGATGGTCGGAGTGCAGTGCCAGCACCGCGCAGAGCGGGATGAGGCCGACCATGGACCGGGCGCCCAGGGGCACGCGGTCGCCCGAGGGGGTCTGCAGCACGTCGTAGAAGAAGCCGTCCTCCTCATTCCACAAGCCGCTCTCCCTGAGCGCCGAGCAGATGTAGCAGTAGTGCTCGAAGAACTTGGTGGCCACGTCCCCGTAGGTGGAGTCGTGAATGGCCAGTTCCAGGGCGATTTCGAGCATCTCCAGGCAGAACTTGGCCATCCACGCCGTGCCGTCGCTCTGCTCCAGGTGACCGGCGACAGGGAGCGCGGACCGGTCGAACGGCCCGATGTTGTCCAGGCCGAGGAATCCGCCTTCGAAGACGTTGTTGCCCTCGACGTCCTTGCGGTTGACCCACCAGGTGAAGTTGATAAGCAGCTTGTGGAAGATGCGTTCGAGGAAGTCGTAATCGTGGCCGCCGTCGGTGTGGAAGATCCGTAGCGCGGCCCAGGCTTGGACCGGTGGGTTGACGTCGGAGAAGTTCCATTCGTATGCGGGCAGCTGCCCCGATGGGTGCATGTACCACTCGCGACAGAGCAGGAGCATCTGCTCCTTGGCGAGTGTCGGGTCGACGTGGGCGGCGACGACGGCATGGAACGCGTGGTCCCATGAGGCAAACCACGGGTACTCCCACGTGTCGGGCATCAGCAGGACGTCGTGGTTGTTCAGGTGGCGCCACGCCGAGTTCCGCCCACCCAACCTCTGCGGCGGGGGCGGCGGTCCGGCCGGATCGCCGTCCAGCCAACGCTCGACGTCGTAGTGGTAGAACTGCTTGCTCCAGAGTAACCCGGCCAGCGCTTGGCGTACGACCATCGCTTCGCTCGCCGTGGCATCGGCGGGCAGCAGCGACGAGTGGAACTGGTCCGCCTCAGCCTGCCGGTCGGCGACCACCGCGGCCCAATCCGAGCCGAGGCTCGCCCGGGCGTCCGGGGCGGAGGGTGCGTCTTCGTGGACCAGGCGCAGCCGTATCTCGCGGGTGGCGCCCGTCGGCACAGTCAGGCGGTACCACAGGGCACCCTTGGTGCCTTCGCCCTCCGGGTTGACCGTCGGGGCGCCGGCGACGACGTGGTCGCCGATGCCGTCCTTCGGGTATCTGGATCGTCCGGGGCTGCCGTAGAGTCGCTCGGAATTCGTCTCGTTGTCGCACGCCACGGTGCCGGGATCCCCGTCACCGGCCAGCACGATCCGGCCGAGCGTGCTGTGCTCACCAACCAGTCGGGACGCGCCGGCTCGCAGGACTGGCTCCCCGTGATTGGTCGGCAAACCCCACGCCCAGGTGTTGCGAAACCACAGGGTCGGCAGCACATGGAGGGTCGCCTCGTCCGGTCCGGCGTTGCGGACCGATACTCGGATGCAGTAATCGGTCGGGGACGCCTTGGCGTAGTCGACGGTGATGGCGAAGTAGCGGTGGTCGTCGAAGACGCCCGTATCGACCAGCTCAAACTCCCCGAGCTCCCGGCCGCGCTCGGCATTGATGCGACGCAGATCGTCGTAGGGGAACTCCGTCTGCGGGTAGTGGTACCGCCATCGCATCCACGAGTGTGTCGGCGTGGAGTCGAGGTACCACCAGTAGTCCTTCACGTCCTCGCCGTGATTGCCTTCGGCATTGGTCAGTCCGAATGGCCGCTCCTTCAGCTCCCGGTCGACCCCGTTCCAGAACGCGAAGGCCATACAGAACCGTTGGCCGGTATCGCAGATGCCGCCGAAGCCGTCCTCGTTCCACCGGTATACCCGGGAACGGGACTGTTCGTACGGGAAATGGGCCCATGCGTCGCCGTCGGCGCTGTAGTCCTCGCGGACCGTTCCCCAGGCCCGCTCGGCCAGGAACGGTCCCCACGCCCGCCACGGCACGGCCCCAGTGTCGGCTTCGGCCAACCGGCGGCGTTCCGCGTCGATAGAGGGCGGCGCTGGCGGCTTCGGCACGGGCGACAGCCTATGGGAGCTTGCGGGCCCTTCGGACCGCACCGATCGCCCCGGTCAACCCCGCCAGGACACCGGCGGCGGCCAGGGCGGATGCCCAACCGCCCGCCGATTGGCCGTGGCGACCGCCGGTGCCGACCGACGAGATGGCCTGGGACCCGACCCCCGGGACCGTCAGCGGGGTCACTATTCCAGGGTCGGCCAAGGGCGTGATGGGCGCCACGCTCGTAATCGTGGTTGTCGTAGGCGCGGTCACCACCGTGGTGGATGCGACGGTGGGCGCGGTGGTGGCGGGAGTCGTGGTCACCACCCGCGGCGCGGCCCGCGAGGCCGGCCGGGTGGTCGGGGGCAGGGTCACCGGTGCGGGTGCCGTCGTCGCCGGAGTGGTCGGTCCGGGCTGGGCGGTGCCGGCGACCTGCTCGAAATCCTGCGTCACCCACAGGGACCCGTTGCGCGCTAGGACTGAGATGCCAGTCCGGTTGTACGCCGGATCGAGCATGTTGGCCAAGTGGGCTGGGTCAGCGGTGAAGGCGTTGAAAAGGCCTAGGGCGCTGCCGCCGACGCCGACGTTCTCCCCGAGTTTGCCCCAACCGGACGGGACGATCGTATAAAGGTTCGGATTGTGGGCCAGAGTGCCGGTCGCGGCCATGTGCGCCGACCACTGTTGAGCGACCGAGGTGAGGGTGGGGTCGACGGCGAGGGGTGCGAGGCCCCGGCCGGCCCTCAGGCTGTTGACCCAACCGAGTAGGTCGCTGACGTTGTCGGCCCGCGCCGGTGGTACCGAGATCGCCAGCGACAGTGTCAGCGCCATGATGGCGGCGAGCGACTGCAGCACACGGCGGAGCATGGATGACAATCGGTCCAACCCGATCCCAAGTTGAGGACTAGTTATAGCTAGACATTCCTGACTACATATCCGACGAATAGCGCGTCGAATAGGTCGCAAATACGATTCATCTCTCCGCGCCCCGGTTCTAGAAGGACAAGATAGTTGCCCGTCCGGTTATGGCCACGATAAGTATCGGCGCCGAACGGCTAGAACCAGGTACTGCACCATGGAGTGACGGGTGAGCGGAACATGGCATCCGCCATGGCGACCGCGCCTGCCGTGTGCTCTTCAACCAGCCCGGCGCCGGCCAGCATGCTCAGGCCGTAGCCACCCAGATATATCGAACTGAGCGTGGAGATGCTCATGGTCAGGTCGGGAGGCATCTCGCTGGTTTCGCAGGTCGCACCCCCTGGCCCGCCGTCCAGTGCCACGCGCCGCCCGGTCTGTTCCCTGTGGTGGATAACGTCGAGGACCACCCGACTTTCGCTGGAGTAGGTCCGGGCGGCAAGAAGTCCGGAGAGGTCGAGCGGGCGTACCCACAAGAAATCCGAGCGGTCGATGGGCTGGGCGTCTCGGGCGTCGACGAGGAGCCAAGGCAGGATCTCATCAGGACCGCGATCGGCGATCTTCACCCGGGCCACCAGGTCCAAAGTGAGCAGATGGTGCCATAGCAGTGCATCGGCGGCCGGCTCAGCGGTCACGAACATGGTCACCGTGATCTCGCCCCGGGGCTGACGGCCCTCCCATTTCTCCTCGCACTCGTAGCGGGCCACACCGATCACCGAACCCCTGGATGATCGGGCGATCACATGGAAACATGGCTTGGGGTCGGGCTGACTCGGATAGCGCAGGATCCCGAAATCGATGTCCCAGAACCGCGTCGGTCGTTCGATTTCGCCCGGATGGTTCGACCAGTGGGCCCGGTACACATCAGGGGCGAGAGCCCGAGCCGTGTCACGGTCAACGAACTCGACCGTCCCGCCGGGGACCTGCCGGACCCGAGCGGCGGCCGCATCCACCGTCCAGGCCTGGTGCTCGGTCGCAGCACCGAAGCCGAACCGGCCGTAGATGCCCCACTCGGCGGCGATGAGGACACCTGCCTGTTCTCCACGCTCTACAGCAGCCGCCATCTCGCCGGCGATCAGGCGGGAGGCCAGGCCCCGCCGGCGATGGGTCGACGTCGTGGTCACGGCGGTCAGGGCCGACGCAGCAACGCTGCCGCCTCCCGGCACCGTCATCCGAGTCGGGAAGCTGCGCAGGGTCGCCACGATGCGGTCCCCGTCGAAGCCGCCCCAGGTGCGGTCGAGGAACAACCCCGCCCGGCGAGCCTCGGCGTCCACGTCGCCGACGGGATTGAGAAATCCGGTGTTCAGCGCCGCGCACCAGGCCGGCACCTCGTCTTCGGTAATCGTGCGGACATCGAGTTCGATGGGCCGGACGCTATCCGGTCGCCCCGTCCGCCCCGTCAAGGATGGCTCGGAGCTTCGCAACCAGCTCCTTGTAGCGCAGGTCGCTGGCCTGTAGTCGTTGCAGCTCCTCGATGATCCGGATAGCCCCATTGCGGTCGAGCCCGGAGCGACCCGGTGGGAGCATCACGATCGAGCGGCGCAGATTTTCCAGGTTGTGGGGCTCCAGTTCGGCGACGTCCATTTGGCCAGACTACCGAACAGATGTTCGAGTGGCAAGTGGACCTTGTGCGGCGGGTTGGAGGGCCGTCGGTGGTCTGTTTCACCCAGTTCGTCTTGGAGCAGGCCCCTGCCCTGCCCCTCCCTGGTCGGGCTGCCGAGATCTGAACTTGGACCTCTTGACGCCGCCAGTAAGTCTCGGGAATCGGCGGCGAGTCTGTATCGCGTCATTTCGCCGGTATCGGAAGATCCGGTCAGCGAAGATGACGGTTACCTGGTCGGCAGTGGAAGTCCGCGTACCAGCCTCTCTCCACCGCGCGCGCCGCCGAACAACGTCTGGGCCGTCGGCTATGACCGGATCCCCGGCACGACCGTGAGTCGGACTCTGTACTGGATCGGCACGGCGTGGGTGACGGTCACAAGTCCCAACGGGGCCAGCGGCTCCAGCGTGCTCAGCTCGGTCTCGACGCCTGGGCCATCGATCGTCCAGGCTGTCGGGTACAGCGGCCCCAGCGGCTCGTTCAACTCCCTCGCCCTGCGGAACGGCTGGCCAGCCGCTATTCGGAGCGGAGCACCGCCGCGGGACGGACCCGGCCGGCGACGAGCGCCGGGCCGGCCGCGACCAGGTTGGCTACCAGTAGCCCGGCCGGTACCAGGAGGGCAACGAGCGTCCATGGCACCCTTGGCTGCACGACCACACCCAGCTGACGGGCGACGACCCCCCACGCCGAACGACCGGCGGCCATTCCGATTGGCAGTCCGAGCGCCATGCCGGTCAGCGAGACGGTTGTGGCTTGCCAGGCGATGGCCTCGGACACCTGACGGGGGACAAAGCCGAGGGTCTTGAGCACGGCCAGATCGCGTCGGCGCCGGCGGACGGCTGTGACGAGCAAATGGGCCATGGCGGCCGCCGCCATCGCCCCCAGGAGGCCGGCCAGGATATGCGGGAGGTTGCGGACCTGGCCGAAGTCGGCGACGTCGCTGGGTACCGTCGGCCGATACACGAAGACGGCACCGGGTCCGCCCAGCTTGTCCGTCAAGGCCGCGATCTCCCGGTCCTTCGGGACACCGGGACGGAAGCGGACATAGACGTCCCCTGGGGGTGGCACACTGAACCCGGGTGTGGCCAGGTCGGCAAAGACCTTGACGGCGTCGGGGGCGAGCACCGCCCCCTGCCCGAGCTGCTCGTTGTCGGCCACCGCGGCCAGGACGCCCCGGCCCACGATCCGCATGGGGACCCCACGCGTCAGGAACCTGGACGTGATTTCGATTGTCTGGCCGAGATGGGCGCGGAGCGCGCTCAACGTGCGGGACCCCAGCAGGATCTCGTTGGGGCCGGCTGGGAGCCGGCCCTCGATGACGGTGGGATCGAGCGCTCCCGCCTCGGTAGTCGTGGCCACCGCTCCGAAGCTCACCCCCCTCGCCAGCAAGGGGATTCCCGTTGACGCCGTGGCCAAGGCGGACACGGCTGGATCGGCGCGCAAGGCCGGCAGGAACGAGCTGGGGTCGCCGGAAAGGCCCCCGTATTGGACGTCGGCGTCGAACGTCACGCCGTAGAGCCTCGGCGACGCCAGCAGGTGGGAAAGACTGGCCCCAAAGGTCATGGCCGCGGTGAGCGCAGCCACCCCGACGGCGGCCGCGGTGACGGTGGCACGCACCGGCACGGCGCTGCGGCCCCGGCCCGGTTGGAGGGCGAGCCGAACCCCGGTGGTCACCACCACGGGCGCGCCGGCGCGGGACAGGGCGTAGCCCACCGACGACGGGCGGGTGGATCGAGCCGTTTCGCTCGAGCTTGGGCTGGCGCTCCGGGTGGCCCGGAGCTGCGCCAGGGCACCGAGCAGGCCCACGACCAGCAGGATTCCCAGGGTGCCAAGCCCGATGGCGGTGGCGTCGACCGCGAAACCCGCATGGGGTTCAGCGATGCGGGCTGTGCCGAGCGGGAGCAGCGGTGACCAGACGGCGGCCAGGACGGCGGCGCCCGCCGCCCCGAGGACGGCCATGACCTCGGCCCTCAACGTCCCGGACACGACCAGCTGGCCCGACGTCATCCCGAGTCCCCGGAGGGCGAAGTGATCGGCCGCGTCGTCGGCGGCCTGGCGCAGTAGGAGTTGGAAGACGATGATGGCGGTGGCCAGAGCGACGAAGCCGGCCATCAGCCAAAGAGCAACCGCTTGGAGGTGCAGCGACCGTCGGACACCCGCCGTCTGATCGGCGAGCACGGTCGAACCGACCGGTCCACCGGTCATTCGCCCGACATCGGCCAGGAAGGCGGGCACGTCCCGAGCGCCATGATGCAACCGCACCGCCAGCTCCTTGACGCTTCCCGGGACGTTCTGTGCCTGGGCGCCGACGGAGGTGCCGAGAAAGGCCGGCGACAGGTACACCGGCAAGTTGAACGTGGCCGACCGCGGCGGGAACTCGCCCGGGGAGGCCTCGATGCCGACTACCCGCAGGGCGCTGGCCTGGATGGTCGGCCCGGCCGGCCGACCGGTGGGCTGAGCGGCGGGCAACGCCGAGGGCACGCCGGTGATCAAACGGACGGTGAGCACACTGCCGATCCTCAGGTGCCGGCTCCGGGCGACGAGGAAGCTGACAGCCACCTCGTCGGCTCGGTCCGGTCGCACTGGCCGGCCGGCCAAGAACTTGAAGCGGTTGATCGTCTGGCCGAGGCGGCCGTCGATGAGCACCACCGGCGCGAAATCGGTCTCGATCGGCAAGATGACCTGGGCGACGGCCGACTCAGCCACCTCGGGCAGGTGTTGGACCGGTGCCACCAGGCTGGGGTCGTTCAGGAAGACCTCGGCGTCGGCGGCTCGTTCGGTGGCCAGGAATCGGGGGTAGGCGGTGTCGGTCCGGCGGGCACCGGCGGCGAGGGCCAGCGCGGCGCCGCCGGCCAGGGCCACGAGCAGGGCCAAAGTGAGCCACGAACGCCAATGGGCACGCCAGTCGGCCCGAGCTTGGACGATCACCGCCGCCATCAGGGGACCGGCGCCTGCGCTGCCACGAGTTAAGTGTGAAGGGTCCCGCCGCGGTCGCAAAAGGGGGGTGGCCGGTGTCACACCACTGGTGCTAGTACAACGCCGCCGCTGCTTCCGGGTGACCGGGCTGGGCGCGGTCCTTACGTCAGGCGGTGGCACCTGTGTAGTCGGGCTGCCGAGATTTGAACTCGGGACCTCTTGACCCCCAGTCACTTCGGGGGTCTCTCGCCCCGTGTCACCTGGTCCCGATAGTGCCGCTGAGCAGCCCGTTCATCCCCGATGGCGTCCGGCACGTATGACCTCTTGACGCCCTGTCCAAAGAAATTTGCATACATTCTGCATACATGGGCGAGCGCGTTGGAGGCGCCGCCGCTGCGGGGCGTAGTTGACGATCTCGGCCGGCCAGGAAACGCGGCCAGTTGGCGAGGGTGATAGGCGCCTATCCTGCAGAACCGTGAGCCTGGTCGTGCACCTCCCCGAGGACCTCGCGGCCCGGGTCGAGGCGGTCGCCGCTGAGCGCGGCGTCAGCGCCGAGGAAGTCGTCGCCGAGGCCGTCGCCGCCCACCTGCCTGCCCCCGACGCCGACGACCCCCTCGAGGCGTTCATCGGCTCAGGCTCGTCGGGCCGTGGCGACCTCGCCCGGCGCCACCGCCAGATCCGCGCCGAGCTGACCGGGGGCCTCACCGCTCGTGAGCTGTGAGCATCGTCGTCGACACCGGCGTGCTGCTCGCCGCGGCTGACCACGACGACACCGACCACCCCCGATGCGCCCAACTCCTACGCGACCACCGAGGCCAGCTACTGGTCCCCGCACCGGTCATCCCCGAGACCTGCTGGCAGATCGAACGCAACCTCGGCGCCGGCTCCGAGGCCGGCTTCCTACGCCTCATCGTCACCGGCGAGCTGGTCGTCATCGACCTGGCCATCGCCGACTACCGGCGCTGCGTCGAGCTGATCGAACGCTACGCCGACCTCGGCCTGGGACTGGTCGACGCCAGCGTGATCACCGTCGCCGAGAACCACCAGATCACGACCCTCGCCATCCTCAACGAACGCGACTTCCGTGTCGTGCGCCCCCGCCACTGCCCGGCCTTCGAGCTGATCCCCTGAACCCCCGGATCCCGGCCGTTCCATCTTTCGCCGCCCAGCCGCCTCGCCGGACGGCTCACGAGAACCCCAAACGGTCTCGGGGGCCTGGAAGACTGATGGCGGTGACCGCCACAGCGCCCGCCCCGTCGAGAGCCCTCTGGGGCTGCCTGAGGCTCAGCGGGTTGCCGTCGCGCCGGTGGCCGCGGTCACCATGATCCTGGTCGGCCTCGCCGGGCTTGTTCGCCTCTCCGGCATTGGCCCAGACCCCACCCCGGTCCTTCCACTGCCGGTCGCCTGAGCCACAAAGTCGGCGGGCAGCACCCGTCGGACATCATGTCGAGTGGTCACACACAGGGCCAGCGGCCGTCACCTCGTTGATGGTCAGGGTGGTCCCGTTGCGCAGGCGGTCAGCGCCGGTGCCGATGCGGGCATGGAGAAGGACACGGTCCCCAGCCTGATAGCGGCGAGGCTTGAACTCTCCCGGGCGCCATGATTCGTGGTGTTGCGTTGTGCCGCCGTGGCGCTCCTTAGGCAGGGAGAACAGCGATCTCGGCGTCCGCCAGTCCGCCCTATGTCGGCTCGTCACAGGCAATCCGTGACCAAACCGTGACCAATCCGTGACCATGGCATGACGCCGTTGACTCCCCGATGAGTTCCGCGCCGAGGGCTTCCCCGTTGTCTCGCGCGTCGCCTGTGTCGCTCGCCGCTGTGGGTTTCCGCCGCAGCTCGATGGGGGCAGCCGTGGACAATCCCACCGACCGCCGGGACCTGAACAGATACGTTTTGGTTTTCAGTCCTTCGCCACTCCTCGGAGGCGACGGTCAGGTCGCCAAGGCCGACCTGGCGCCCAACGCGGCCAACTTGGAACACCGCGTCGCCGCACCCTGAACAGTGGTTCCCCGCGTTTGCCTACGACCCGGAAGCGTCTCGCCGATACCCGAGGCGATGTAGCCGACTCCTCCGTCGGCCCGCCGATCATGTGGCAAAGCCTCCCTTACATGTTCGAGTTCATCCGGACGGTTCTACGTAGTCCGTCACCCGACGTCGCCCGCAAGGGCAGGATCGGCCCCGCTCGACCGGAGGGAGCGGCTGGAGTTCCTCGGCGCCGCCGATGTGCAACTCTTCGCCTGGAACCAGGACACCAAGCGGCCGGATCTTGAAGCGCTTGACCGTGAAAGGATGGCCCTCAAAATGCAAATGCTCACGCGGGTGACAAGCGCATGCCTGATCCTCCGTCTGACCGCAGCCGCCTTCATCATGAATGAATCGTAGCCTGTTTGGTATCAAGCGGCTTGTGCCCTTCGTCTGGATTCCCATACGGGTTCTGGCCGTTCAGATACGCGTATACGTTCGTCCCATTCGGAAAGTGAAGCTGGTGTGGTTATCACGCTTCATCTCGTACACCACTCGTTGGGACTCAACTACGCATCGAATGACGAGATCGTGTATTCGGCGAATGTCCATCGGGCCACTAGTGTCCTGAGTGGGTAGTTCGTAGGAAATATTGGGTTTGCAAGAATTTTCGGTCTGACAGGCGCGTTCTGGGTGCAGAACGATGGAGGTGCACATGGCCAGAACCGGTCGTCCGAAACTGCTGTTGGTGCTCAGCGTCGAGGAGCGCCAGACCCTTGAACGCCTGGTCAGACGGCCCGAAAAGCGCTCAGGCGATGGCGTTGCGGGCCCGGATCGTATTGGGGCGTGCGCGGACGGTGCGACGAATCAGGCGGTGGCGGCAGAGCTCGGCGTGTCTGCCTCCACGGTGACGAAATGGCGGGAACCGGTTCGTGGAGCGCCGGCTGAAAGGCCTGATCGACGAGTACCACTCGGGGCGCCGCGCACGGTCACCGACGACAAAGTGGAAGCGGTGATCGTGAAGACCTTGGAGGAGACGCTTATGAATGCGACCCATTGGTCGACCAGTCGATGGCGAAAGCGACGGGGATGAGCCAGACGTCGATCAGTCAGATCTTGCGAGCGTTCAATCTGCAACCGCACCGGAGCGAGCGTTTCAAACTGTCGACCGACCCGCTGTTCGTCGACAAGGTCAAAAACATCGTCGGGTTGTACCTCGACCCGCCCGCGCGGCCCGCAACCGTTCACCCAACACCAGCACTCACACAACAGGTGAACCGAACCGCGGGAGCACGACATGTGTTACCGACTATTTCAACCTCGACTCGCGAAGACACCAAGCAGACCTGTCAAGAGAAGCACGCCCCCGGCGCCGACCAACAATCGTACCGCTGTCGTATTGGTGTCTCGGCCGCGGTTTGAATTCATTACGCTCAAGCTCGCTCCGCACCCCATCGTCACTATTCCAACAATCCACGCTATCGAGAATAGGACCATGGCCATCAGCGTCCGGTATCCAACGATGACCCCTTACGCCGCGACGAAGCAAGTCGCGTACTAACTCTAAGCATCGTTAATCTCCTTCACCGCAAGCCCGTGAGGAGCGTTCCAATGCCGAACAGCGTGAGTAGGGCTCCAACAACAATCATCGGAAGGCCGGCATGCCAGAGGGCATTGCCTTCAAGGTCCCCTGGTCTGGGCCCGGACGGAGCGAAGCGCCAAAGCAGACCGCCAAACAATAACAGTGGTCCTATACTCAAACCGATGTTAGAAAGTGACCGCATGGAACTGCTCTACCTCCAGAATCCTGTTGCTGCCCGAGCAGCCGAGAAGTTGAGCGATAAGGCCCTGAAAGTCCAATGAGCGGCAGAACCCGCTGGGACCGCCCTCAGAGCACCGGCGGTCACGTACGATCCCAGCGTTGCTGCGCCACTGTAGACACATCTGCGATCGAAGTATTGTGCGCAAGTCGATGTCGTCGAGACGGTTGCGGCGGTGAGACCACTTGCCAATGTGGCCGCGCCTACCCAAGCCGGCGCGGCAAGACCGCCTGTTGCAGCGACGCTCAAACCGACACCAACCACGGCGGCGCCGACCCCGACGTAGCCAGCGACACGGCCAATCTTATGCCAGAACGACATATGGTTCTTGTGCACAGGGACTTGAAAGACACCAGCGTGGTCGATTCCGTACGTGTACGCCTGGTCTGCGCCGGCGCAGAATCCATCGGGGCACCGCGCCCACATCCCGGCGAGGTCGAACTGGTTGATGGGGTCTTGGTCGGTGTAGTCGTAGTTGTTGCCTGATCCGCCGGGGATGGGATCGGTTTGGAGGAAACGCCCGAGGGTCGGGTCATAGATGCGGACACCCATCCGGATGAGTCCAAGACTGGTGTCAGTGCTAAACCGTTCACTGCCGCCTAGATATCCAAGCCGGCTGGTTGTGACGGCGCCGACGCCGAATTCGTTAGTGGTGGGATTCGCGCTGTAGGCGCCGGCGTTGTCCGTAACGCCAACAAGGTCGCTGTGGGCGTTTTGAATCTCCCAGGTGGCTACACCCGCGACGTCGATCGTGGCGCCGAGGAACGTTGTGACAGGTCCGCCCATTGCGGCCCGGGAGTAGTTCGGACTGTCGGCGGTGTCGGAGTAACCGTAGAGGGCGTCTTCGGTGAGGGCGTGGGTGGTGTTGTTGGTGACTGTGCGTTCAAGGACGCGGCCGGAGGGTGCGAGGGTCTCGGTGGTGGTCGTGGTGCCATTGTCGATGGTGGTGGCGAGGTCGTTGCCGTCGTAGCTGATGTTCTCGGTTTTACCGTCGAGCCGTCCGACGGCGGTGATTTGGCCGTGGTTGTTGTAGGTGTAGCTGCTGGCTTGGGGTGAGGCGGTAATGCGGTCGGCGGTGTTGTAGGTCCAGGTGTTGTCGCAGGTGGCGGCGAGTGAGCAGCGGTTGGTGTTGGCGTCATAGGCGTAACGTCGGGTGGTCGTTCCTTCGACGGCTTGGGTGAGCCGTCCCAGGTTGTCGTAGCTGTAGGTGCGGGTGCGGATGCCGGTGTTGGTGTCCGTGTCGATCCTGCCGGCCATGGTTTGGTGGTAGGTCCAGTCCGACAAGTGGGTGCCGGATCCGTTGACGTTGGTGAGCCCGGTCAGGTAGCTGCGATCGGGGTCGTAGCTGGGCGTGGTAACCACAGCGTTGGGCAGGGTGGTGCTTTGTGGTCTGCCTTTGGCGTCGTAGGCGGTGGTGGTGGTCCGGGCCGTTGCGCTGAGGTATTCAGTGTCGGTGTTGGGCCGGCCAAAGCTGTCGTAGCCGGTGGAGGTGAGGTGGGTTTCGGTGCCGGCGAAGATGGCTCGGTAGGTGTCGGTGGGCCGGCCGGTCTGGTCGTAGACGGTCCGGGTGGTGCCGCCTTGTTCGTCGGTGTACCTGACGGTCCGTCCGACCAGGTCGACGACGGCGGTGGTGTTCCGTTGGGTGCCGGCCGAGTCGGTGTAGGTCTGGGTCATGGTGCCGGGGGTGGTGGTGTCGTTGTAGTTGTAGCTGGTCTGTTTGGCGGCCGAGTCAGTCACGGTCACGACCCGGCCTCGGGGGTCGAAACTGGTGCATGACCAGTTGGTGTCGCCTGCCACCTCAGTCCCGACAGTGCGGCCCAGGGTGTCGTAGACGGCCAGGTGGGTGATGGGTTGGATGGGTCCGGCCCCGTCGGGGTCGGCGTCGACGGTCCTGGCCGGCAGGCCGACCACCGCCGTGCCGTTACAGGTGTTGGTCGGCGCGGTCGAGATTTCTCCGGTGCCTCCGCCGTAGTAGGCGGTGGTGACCGCGGCGGCGGTGGAGATGCCGGCGGCGGCGTGGACGGCGATGCGGGCCGCTGGGAGCACGGAGGGGTAGAGGGCGATGTCGTCGATGCGACCCGGGAAGAAGTAGGTGCTTGCGGCTCGGGAGCCGATGGTGAGCGGGGCGGCGCTGATGGCGATGGCGGTCAGGGTGTCGACGACGCTTGTGGGTGCCGGGTCGGCGGTGCCGTCAACACTGAAGTTGACGCCGGCAGCACGCGAGGAGCCGTCGTAGGTGGCGACCAGGTGATGCCATTGACCGTCTGCGACGTTGTTGCTGCCCGTACGGTAGATGGCATTGGTGGACCAGGTGTTGATCAGGAAGAGGTAGGGCTTGCCGCCGGTGATGCCGAGTTCCCACCCTTGGTAGGGGGCGGTGTTCGCCATCTTGGATGCCACCGCCATCGTGCCGGTCGAGGCGGTGTTGACCCACGCTTCGACACTGAAGGTCTGGGTGCGATCGAAACGCAATGCGGCATTGTCGGCAACGGTGGCGGTGCCGGTGGTGCCGTCCAGGGCGATGCTGGCGTCGCCGTCGGCGGTGAGGGCCGAGGGTTGGGACAAGGTCACGCCGGGCCCGCTGTAGCTGCCGGTCAGATTGTGGCCGGAGGCGTCGGTCAGGGTTTGGTAGCTGTGGTCGCCGAGCCGCCAGTAGGCGGCGGGGTTGTCGGCTCGCACCGCTTGGGGGTAGCTGTTGGCCGGCAGCCGGGTCCCGGTCGGGCGCAGCAGGTTGTCGTGGGCTTGGGTGGTCCGCAATGCCAGGCCGGCCGGGTCGGCGACAGTCGCTGACACTGCGCCCAGCTCGGGCCGGTTGTATTCGGTGGCGGTCCTGTGCCCGTCGGCGTCGCTGCTCGACGTGACGACACCCAGGTTGGGGGCGAGTGCCGAGGTGGGGATGCTGCCGTGGTCAACCCAGGCGCCGTTGACCTGCCACTGCCAGGTCAACTGGACCAGCCCGGGGTTGTAGGTGGTGTTGTAGTACTCGATCATGACCCGCGACGTGGTGCCGGCCGTTCCCGTCACGTTGCCCGGGTTGGCGGCCCATGACGCGGCGTGGGGGGTGGAGGCGTCGTCGACCAGGATGTCGTCGATCCACACCCGGATACTGCCGGCCGACGCGGCGCTGATCTGGTACTGGCCGGTGCTGGGCCAGGTGATCCTTCCGGTCAGCCGGGCTGACCAGTTGGTGGCGTTGACCCCGGGGGCGGGGCTGGCTGAATAGGTGTTGTAGAAGTTGTTAGTCCCGTCGCCGATGGTCAGTCCTTTGGCCACCGGCGCGCCCGTCAGGTCGGTGCCGTTGTAGTACTCGGCGGCCAGGCCGCGTAGACCTTCGTCGATGCCGGCCACGGCGTGCGGAACCCGTGCCGCGTTGCCCGCCGCCGGCCGGTCGGTGGTGTCGAACAAGGTGGCGGCGGCCGGGCCGTAGGTTTCGGTCCGTCGGCCTTCGATGTCGTAGAAGGTGGTGGTCCGCATCCCGGTGGTGGCCGTGGTGACCAGCGGCTGGTCCAAGTTGTCGTAACTGGTGGTAGCCGTCAGCCCGGCCGGATCGGTGTCGGCGGTCAGCCGGCCGTTGAGGTCGAAGCCAACCTTGCGGGCCCATGGGGCCGTTCCCGGTTCGGTGAACCCGGCGATATGGACCCGGGTCTCAGCCACCGACACGTACTGGTAGGTGTGGGTGATACGGGTGGTGTCCGACGCCTGGGCTTTGGGGGCGGTGAGCCCGGTGACGTTGCCGGTGGTCGCGTCGTAGGCGATCACGGTGGCCGAGGTGGTGTCAGCCGTAGCGGTGCCGGCCGCCGCCTGATCCGAGCCCAGCGGGTCGCGGACCGACGTCAGCCGGCTCTGGGCGTCGTAGCCCATGTCGGTGATGTTGCCGCCGAACAGGTTGTTCGACCCCGACGGTATAGAGGTGACCAGCCGGGCCATCTGCCCGAAGCGATAGTACACGCGGTCCGTTGACCCGTCGGGCAGTGTGATCTTGCACAGCGAGCCGATCGGGGGGTCGGGGTCGAAACCGGCGGTGCCCGTGACATGGCAGTTCGGGTCGCTGCCGCTAACCCGGGTCCCGTAGACGACGTCGAGGTGTCGGCCCGACACCGGGTCGGTCACCGAGGTGATCTGGCCGCTGGCCGCGTCGTAGGTGTAGTTGGGCGATGCCGGGTTGGACAGGTCGGCACCTGACACCGTGGACAGCAGTCTGCCGGCATTGTCGAAGGTGTAGGTGATGTCGCCGTCGGCCAGCTTCCATCTGCTGGCGCCGGCCTCGGTGACCTTGCGTAGTGATCCGCTCTCGCTGTCGGGCGGCGAATAGGTCTGGTTTATGACGTCCCAGTTGTAATACCGACCTGGCCCTCTGAAGGTGTTCAGGGTCACGCCGGTGGCGCCCATAGTGGCCGACGTGTAGGCCGACGCCGGGGTCGGGACCGTCAGCCGCCACCCACTGGCGATCGACCGGGTCGGTGGCATCAACCACGGAGCCGGGACACCGGCAAGGTTCAACTGGCCGGCCGCGTAGGTGCCGTCGGGGTTGATCGGACCTTTCACCCCCAACTGGATCTGGGCCGACTTCTGGATGGTGGCATGGTTGTAGTACCACATGGTGATCGGGTAGGCCACACCGGCCTGCAAGGTTTGGTTGCATGCCGCCGAGGTGACCCCGGTGCAGAACTCGTTGGTGCCGGTGTGGTCGGCCCAGTCGGATAGCACCATGGTCGAACCGAGTTGGATCATGGCCCCGTCGCTCACCCCGAGGGCCCCGAGCTGCCAGGTCCCGGTATAGGGCACGGTGACATAGCCCTGCCACAACGCACAGAAGTTGGTACCGGACGCCATGGTGCCGATGGCCGGGCTGGAGTTGTAGGCGTTGCCCCAGTTGAAGCTGACCACCGGGTCGGTTCGGGTCACCGTCGGAGCCGGCCACGGGTTGGTAGTGGCGGTGCAGTTGTCGTAATAGTTGCCCTGCAGTCCGGAGATGGCCCGCTGCGGGTCGTAGTCCAATCCAAGGCGGATCGGGCCGCCCGCCCCGCTGAAGGACTGCGAGCCCAACGCCAGGCTGGGGCTACCGCTGGCCAAGTTCACCGACACCGGGCCAACCGAGTCGATCGGGGTCACATTCGGGGCGACCAGGCGAACCTCGAACTCCCCCTGGGATGGAAGGTTGAGTACCCCGTCGACCAGGGTGTAGACGTACAGGGCGTAGGGGCGGCCGTCGACCAGCGATCCTGTCGGCGGGGCCCACGACAGCGACGACACCCATCCCGAGTTCACCACGTCGCCGTAGTTGGGCACCGTCGGACCATTCGGGGCCCGGCGGGTGTCGAAGATCTGATACCAGTACTGCACGCTGTGGCCGGCCGGGTTGCCGGCCTGGGCCAGGGTGATGGTGGGACTGGTGGTTCCGACCATCGGAACGCAGTAGTTGACGCTGCGATCGGGGTGGGGGCAAGGCAGGGACTGCACGGTCGGCGACACGATGGTGGCCGCCGGCAAGTCGGCGTAGGTGACCTGCAGCACCGGGTCGGCCCCGCCGGTGGCGGCCGCCGCCCCGAACACCGAGTAGCCGGCCTGATAGTACGGGGACAACAACGTGGTGGCCCAACCGCCAAACGTCGGTCGGTACCCGGTGGCCCAGTCCGAGACCATGGCGGTCACATCCGCGGTGGACTGCCCACCCACGGCGGTGGCGGGCAGCGTTGACTCGGCGCCGCCGAAGGTGACCGGCTGGTTGTTCCACGTCACCGTCGATGTCGAGAAATCCTGGGCCAAGGGTTGCACCCGATACCCGGTACCGGCCGTCGGGCTGTTGGCCAGCACCTTGAGACTCAAAGAGGCCGACACGATCCCCTTGTTGGTCCCGATCAGCGGCGCCAAGTTCCACCGCAACAACGTGTTGAAACTCGACGTCCCCGACATGCCGACATAGTCAACGTAGTTTCCGTAGTTCGGGTCGTACTGGCTGGCCCCATGCCAGTTGGTGGTCGGATAAGCGCTCCACACGAACGCGTCGTCCTGGGCGGCCGTCCCGCCCCGGCCGGCCTGCAGACTCGGGTCGATCACGATCGGGAGCACTCGAGCGGGATCCCGCAACCATGAACCCGGGGTGGTCACGCGCAACACCCACCCACCCGGGCCGCCGACCAAGGCCACCGCGACCGGCGAGTGCGCCGCAACCGGAGCTGCCGAATCCACCGCCGCTCCGACCGGCACCCTGGCCACCACCGAACCGTCGGGAGCAGTAAATACCACAGCGCCGTTGGCGTCGACCGACGGGACAACACCGTGCACGTCCAGCCCGAAACTGTACGACACATCCCCCACACCGGCCGGGACAGCATCGAGACGGATCGACTCCTTCACCCCGTCATCCATGGTTTGCTCCACCAACGTGACGCCGGTCCCTAGACCGTATGACGCCGAATCCGACACCACCTTGGCTGGGACCACCTTGGCCGACAACGCCGGCCCGCCGGCAACGTCAAAACCGACCGACCAGCCGGCACCATCCAGCTGCACGGTGTGACCGCCTGTCGAGAGCACTGCGCCCGCCGGTGCGGTATCAGCGAAACTTGTCCCCACCGGCGACGACTTCGGCCGCCACCGACCATCAGACCCCTTCGCCAACCCCAAATCCAGACGATGAAACACTCCCGAGGGGTCCTGCCAGTTCACCGGGTGCGAATGGGTCCGCAACAAGAACTTGCCATCCGCCAACGCGTAGGTGTCCGACGTAGCGCTCTGACCCACCAAATGTGCGCCCGTCGGGGTCTCCTCCGGCTTGGCCGCCAACCCGACCCGGGCACCGGTCGCGGGATCCAACTGCGGCGGGTTACGCACATCGCCCACCGGGACCTGCAGAGCCTTCACCCCCGGCACCGCAGACGGCAACGCCGCGGGTGCGGGCCGCGTTGCAGGAGCCGCAGCCGAGACCTGAGCCGCGATCACTGACATCGACATCGACATCAGCGCCGCGGCCGAGAACATCGCGGCGACCGACACCAGATGCCGCCGCTGATGGAACGAGGTCGGCATCGGTGAACTCGGAGATGTTCCAGCCGCGCGAAAGCCCACTTGAGATCCCCTGTCACACAAACGTGGGCCAGTGAGATCTTCAGGGGCGCCGGACTACGACTTCAAATGGACTGTACCGGAAATTCCGTCAGGAGGTGCAAATAGTTTGGGCCATTTCGTATCGGCACACCGCCGACACGAAATTTCGCACTTCAAAGACCATCTATTTTATGCTGGAGGGTCTTTCGCGGCTTTTGGGGAGTTGCTCAGGGATTCAAGCGCCGAGGGTATTAATGATCGTTCTGTCCTACGCCCTGGCCTATAGGCCGAGCCCAAAGTCGTCGCGTGCGGTGCGAACGACGTGCACTTGGCCGACGTCGCCTGATTCGACCCCGGGCGGCTGCAACCTTGTAGACGGTTTGCGGGAATTCATTCGACGATCGATTGCGGCACCGACGTCGCCGGCGAAGATGCGATGCGCCCGCGCGACCGCGGTCGGGTCGGTATCGAGCAGTCCTCGGGTCAGTCGGTCCAAAGGATTTTTGGACCAACGCAGGCGCGCACGGTCGGCAGGGTCGTCGAGTGCGGTTTCGATGCAGTCGGCGATCGCGCACCATGCGATCCGGCCTCGGGGATCGGGTGGCGGCGGTCCGAGCAGCTGACCGAGCCGCGTCCCGGCGTGATCGTTGAGCGACTGGCGGACCCTCTCGGCTCGGCTGGTGACGAGCGCGTCATTGATCGTTCGGACGGCTCGGCGTAGTTCGGCGCGCTCGACGGCGGTCTTGGTCTCGGCATCACTGCGGGCCGTGACCGCTTGGCGTTCTGTGGTGACAACTGCCGTCGCGTTGTGAACCAGGTCAGCTGTTCGGTCGACGTCGCGGCTGGCGGCGGTCAGATCGGTGTGAGCTTGGGCCAGAGCTCTCCGGTCGGCCTTCGGCCGCCTTCGGGTCGTCGCCTCCTGCAGCTGCCGTTGGGCACGGGCGTGGCGGCCGGCGGCGTGGTCGTGGTTGACCAGGTGGTGGGCGAGATTGGCCTCGGCCCGGGCCAGCGCCTCGCTATGGTCGGGCGGCAAGCTGGTGTCCAGCATGCGGAGGGCGTTGAGGTAGTGGTCGCGGCCAGTCCGGAGCCGGTCCACGCCGAACGCCAGCGGGTCGCCCTGTTGGGTGGCGGACAGGACCGCTCGGGCCCAGTGGTGGTCGAGCTGGGCTCGTAGGTCGGCGATCCGCTGGGCTCGCCACACTTGTTGGTGTTCCCATGCCGCCCGGTGGGCCGCCATTGGTTCCAGCCGGGCCAGCTCGGCAGCCAACGGAACGGCTGCTTGCTGTGCGGCCGTCAGGGCGACCTGGTGGCGGCCGGCGGCGCTACGCGAGCGCTCTCGCCGGGCACGTGCGTCGCGGCGCAGGGCGGCCAGGGGGCCGATGGCGTCGACCTGCCCTTGTGCGTAGCGGAGACGCTGCGCGGCCTCAGCGACGGTCTTGACGGCGTTCGCCTGCTGCTGGCGGGTCGCCTCGAGTTGGTCGGTCACGTCGGGCGGCCCGTTTACCAGCACGGCCCGGTGGGCGGCGATCTCAGCGTTGAGGCGACGGTCGAGGTCGTACGGGTCGCTCTGCGCCGCGAAGGTCTTGAGCGGGGCCCGGCGCATGGCGTCGGCCGTCTGCTCGGCGCCGGTGCGGTCATCGGCCAGGAGCCCGCCCCAGTCGCCGGCCGGGAGTCGGCGCACGTTCCAGGTATGGGTCCCGACCCGGGCCCGGCTCTGGCCGACGTAGCCGGTGAAGTTGTCCAGAGCGGCGGTTCCCAACAGGTGGACGTGGTCCCAGGTGCCGCCCTGCGCACCATCGACGGTACGGCACCACCCGTGCGACAGGTTGGTCCGTCCGTCGGACCGTCGGCCGGCCACGAACTCGGCGGGCAGCACCCGTCGGGCACCGCCTGCGGTGGTCACCGTCAGCCCGGCCGGGCTCACCTCGTTGATGGTCAGCGTGGTCCCGTTGTGGAGCCGGTCAGCGCCGGCGCCGGTGCGGGCGTGGAGCAGGACCCGGTCCCCGGCCTGGTAGTGGCGAGGCTCGACACCCCACCCCGGTCCTTCCAGCACCGGTCCGCTGAGCCGGCCGGAGACGGTGAGGCGGGCCCGGATGCGGTCGGCCAGGTCCTCGCAGTCGGCGTGCGACACGGCCAGGGCCACCACCCCGCCGGCACCGTGGGCGGACACGTCGGCGGCCACCGAGTCGGCCATGGCGTCCCGGGTCGCCTGCGGGGTCCGGTGTTCGTGCTCCAGGCCGGCGTCGCTGCGCATCGTCTGGGAGGCCTCGACGTCGCCGGCCCGGTAGGCGGCCAGGGCCGCCCGTTCGACCGGGTGCTGCTGACGCCGGTTCTCCGCCAACGCCGCGGCCGGGATGGCGCCGTCGTGGCCGAGACGGTCGAGTTCGGCGGCCAGACCAGACGCCCGCACCGCCTGGGCCTGGCGGACATCGCCCAGACACCACAGCCTCGACCCCGGCGCCTCCAAGACGGCGGCCAGCACCACCTCGGCGTCGGCGGTCGCCGTCTGCGACACCTCGTCCAAGATGACCACCGTGCCTGCCTCCAGGCGGCGGTCGGCGGTCTCGATGGCCAGTCGGGCGATGGTCATGGCCGGGATCCCGACGTTCCGCAGCTCGGCCACCGCCTGGTTGGTGGTCGCCACCCCCAGCACCGGCAACCCGCCTGCCGTGGCGGCCACCGCCGCCGTGTGCACGGCCGTTGTCTTGCCGAACCCGGCCGGGGCGATCAGCGACCGCAACGCCGGCCCCGAAGCGCCCAGCAGGCGCACCGCGTCGGCCTGGTCGGGACTCAACCCCAGCGTCGGCGACCCGATGGCCCGCTCCACCTGTTCGGGGTCGAGACCCTCGACGTGGCGCTCGATCAGCCGGTCGATCCGGTCCAGCACCCGTCGCTCCAGTGCCACGTGGGCGGCGGTCGTCCACTGCGGCGGGGTGCGCACCGCCTCCTCGGGGTCGGCGCTGAGCCGCACCACATGTTCAGACGCCAAGAACTGCTCGGCCAGGGCACGGACCTGGGCGACGGTGAGCGTCCCCGCCCCCAGTGCCGCCACCCGCTCGACGACATGCGCCTCGCCGAACCGGGAGTCGTTGGCGCACAACCCGGTGTCGGGGTCGGTGAGCGCGGCCACGACGTCATCGAAGGCGGGCGGCCGTCGAGGCCCGGCCCGGCCCAGTACCGCCCGGCCGACCGTCTCGGGGTCGTCGAGGCCGACGGTCGCCGCCTCGGTGCTCCAGCGGTCCCGGAGCCGGTCGGGGGTCAGTTCACGGTCCTTGGCCGGCCGGGTGGCCAGCGACGCCAGATGATCGGCCCGCATCCGCTCCACCGCGGTGGCATACACCCCGCCGGAGCGTTCCAGGTAGGCGTCGATCTGCGCCGTCCGCTTGGAGAAGGCCCGCAACTGGTCCGAACTGAAACCGACCATCTCCCGACAGCCGTTACGGTCCTCGCCCCAGGCCACGCCCAACTCGCCGCTCAGGATGCGGCGCAGCTGCTCCTGGTAGACACTCCCCGCCGCCTTGGCCCAGGTGAACAGCACCGCAGCATCCACACTGGCATGGGACCCGTCGGCCCGGGCCACCACGTTCGGGACGACACAATGGGTGTGCAACTGCGGATCCCCGGCCCGTGACGTGCGATGCACGAACGTGGCCACCGCCCACCCCTCGGTCCCCACCCGGGACCGGACCCCACCGCGCTGCTGGCGGGACACCGCCGCCTTGTCCTCCAAGAACCCCAGCGCCTCGGCCACCGCCTCGACATGGGCCCGCGACACCGCCGACGCCAGCTCAGGGGAGCCGAACGCCCACAACAGCGACACCGACTTGGGGGATGAGAAGGTGGCGTCGAAGGCGTTGACCTTGCGGGCCGGCCGCCCCTGCAGCCACCACGTCCCGTCACCGGGATCGACACCGTTGACCACCGCCCGCAGGTCGCCGGCCTCGACCACCCCTTCCAGGCCGAGCTTGGCCGCCCACCGTCCCGCCCACACCCCGGGCGCCTCGCCGATGCCCAGGTAGTAGTCCTCGATCCCCAACGCCACCTGACCGAGGGTGTACTCGGCGTCGGCCAGCTTGATCACGCTCAACACCCCCGCAACCCCCGCAACCACCCGAGGGCCGGGGACGGCGCCGCAGGCGCCGCTGACGCCTCCCCGCAGGGGTGGCAAGTGTCTATCGGACCATGCCCTACTGCACGAACGGCTCTGTCGACGTTGTCTGTGCTCGCCTGGTCCTTCGTCGGTTCATCGATCATGTCTCTGCCGTCATAGACGTCAACATCTCGACCGGTGTTTATCGACTGCACGATGCTCGGCGTCACGGTTCGCTGACCCTGGTTCTGCTGATCGTCGACCTGGCGGACCATCTCGTGTCCGCCTTTACGCGTTGAACCATCGTTACGCGCCTGACCGACTGGGCATTCGCTCCGCCTCATGTCAGTCGACGTACCGCATCGTGGCTTTGGGGGCCAAGACGGCGAGCGGCCCACGGTGCTGCTAGAGCGGCAGGGCGGCCTGGCCGACGGCCGCACCGGCAGACGGGCGCTTGCGGGCCCGCAGCTGGCGCACCTCGCCCCCAGCCGCCACCGTCGACTTGGATTGGGGGCCGGCCGCCTTCGAGCCCTTGGGGTCGGGGACCCGGGTCACGGGCCGGCCCAGCATCCGCTCCAGTGCTGCGGTCGGCACCCGGAAGCAGCCCCCGACCCCGAAGTTCGGCAAGCCGGCCTTGCCGTCGGTCGCCCGATACACCCGCGCCTGTTCGTACGCCGTCGTACGGCTCATCCGCAGCACACGGGCCGCTTCTTCGATCGTCAAACAATCCGGAACGGCAGACGGCTCAGCCATTGGCAACCTCGCAGCGCGCCAAGGGATCGGGGACTCAAACTTACACCGATGTGAGCATCCATGCAACTGCACCGTTGATATACCATGTGTGTCCGTTGAGTACCGCTGCGACCCGCTGTGACCGTTGGCGTACCGCTGCGTCCACCCAGCAAGGAGAACCTCTTGAGCAAAGTCACCGAGAAACTCCAGACCCTGCTTCTCCGGACCTGGACTCCCAACCAGGTCGTGGCCCACAACGTGGTGCGGGCCCGGGCCCTGCGGGGCTGGACCCAGGAGCAAGCGGCCGACCAGCTGGCCCCCTACCTCGGATCCCGGCTGTCGCATGCCAGCTTCTCGGCCATGGAACGCTCCGTCGCCACCACCCGGGTCAAGCAGTTCTCAGCCGACGACCTCGTCGCCCTCTGCCGCGCCTTCCGCCTCCCGCTCGGCTGGTGGTTCACCCCACCGCCCGACGGCACCATGCACACCCCCGACCACTCCCTCCACGGCGTCGACTTCGCGGAACTGGTCGACCTGGTCCTCGGCACCCCCGAGACCCAGCCCGCCTGGGCCGACGCGCTCAACGGTTGGACCACTCGACGAGCCGGCACGGCACCCAGCGTCGAGCACGGCCCGACCGTGGCGTCCCGGGCGTCCGAGCTCGCCGAGCTGCAAGCCCGGGCCCTGGTGCGAGAGCGCTTCGGTGACATCGGCCAGGCCCGAGACGTCTTGCGCCGACTCGCCGACCTGCTCGACCAAATGGACCGCGAGATAGGGAACGCCACCACCGATACCGGGCGACGCCAGCCCCGGGGCGCGAAGAAGCGCTGGTGATGATCTCGTTTGAGCGCCAGCGCGCCTATCAATCTGGGCTTGGAACCCGGCACCCGAAACCAGCGCCCTGAGAGCTACCGAGAACGCGTTCGCTCGTCTCGCAGTCGAGCAGCATGTCCGTCGCTCGAGGATCCTGACCGATTCACAGCGGTGATCGGGGAATCCGACGACGAGCTCGAGGAGTTCCTGAGCGGCGTCCACCGGCTGGCGTACGCCAAGCCTGCGCCCCTGACTCCACTCCGGCGAAGCTCGTGTTCTCGACACTGACGCCGCGTCACAACTCCTCCAGTAGGGGCGATTGACCGCCAACCTGATGCCCGTCGTCTGGGAGGCCAGATGACGAGCCAACCTGATTGCCCGCCGCCTGGCGGGTCAGATAACGACGTCTCTGGGGGAGGCGGGAAGTGTGAGCAACCATCGCCGTTACTCACACTTAGGAAGCTAAGTGTGAGTAACCTGGGAGGCCATGGCCCGACATCGTCCGCAGCCTCCAGGGGGCACTCCCCTCGGGGGCCTTTCCGCTGGCAGGGACGTGTCTGCATCCGACCAGGATCAGGTCCACCTCGACAGTACCCAAGAACGCGAAACAGATTGGCCTGCGGTCACTTACGAAGAACGCCCATGGGAGCAGATCGATTCTCCCTCCGGTCCGCGTCGAGACCGGCTTGCCGCTCAAAGCGGCCGCTATCAAGCGGCCGTCGTGTCATCAGTGGCCGAACGAGCAACGGTCCCACTCTCGTCGGAGACTCGCCTGTTGGTCACCGAGGCGTCCACTGAGATCGCTCGCTTCGATAGCGAGATGGGCGCTGACGTGGCTCCGTTCTCCTCCGTGCTCCTGCGATCAGAGTCAGCCGCCTCGTCCAAGATCGAGAACCTCACCGCGTCCGCGAAGGCCATCGCTCTTGCCGAACTAGGAGACCCCCGCCGGGGCAACGCCACGCTGATTGTTCACAACGCCACCGCCATCCGCGCCGCGATTTCTCTTGCCGAGTCGCTCGACGAAAATGCCATCCTGCGGATGCATGACGCTCTCCTTGGCTCCTCCCATCCCGCCTGGGTCGGTCATTGGCGGCAGGAGCAGGTCTGGATCGGTGGGAGCGACATCAGCCCTCATCGGGCGTCGTTCGTTCCGCCGCACCACGAGAGGGTCCCGGTCGCGATGGGCGACCTTGTGGCATTCATGGAGCGCGACGACGTCGAACCGCTGGTCCAGGCCGCCGTTGCCCACGCCCAGTTCGAGACGATTCACCCCTTTCCCGACGGCAATGGCCGAGTCGGACGGGCGCTCGTTCATGCCCTGCTGCAGGGCAAGGGACTCACCCGGAGGGTCACCGTGCCGGTCTCTGCGGGGCTGCTCGCCGACGTCAACAGCTACTTCGCGGCTCTCACGGACTATCGCCAGGGCAGGCCCGAGTCCATTGTCCGCCTCATAGCCCAAGCGTCGTTCTCAGCCATCGGCAACGGGCGCCAGCTGGTCGACGATCTGCGCTCGACGCGGAGGAGCTGGAACTCCACGATCGCGGCCCGATCCGACGCCACGGCCTGGAAGGTCGCCGATGTCCTGCTCCAGCAGCCGGTGATCGACTCCCCAACGGTCATGGCCACACTCGGTGTTCCCGCCATGACCGCAGACCGGGCGATCTCGACCCTTGTCGAGGCCGGTGTGCTGTCGAAGGTTTCGGGCAACTATCGAAACCGTAAGTACGCAGCAAACGAGGTGCTCGCCGCCCTGGACGCCTTCGCCACCAGAAGCGGTCGACGCCAACAAGGGTAACCATCGGATGCGGTCGACGCCCGGGCCTCCGAATGGCCCAGTCGCAATGCGGCGCCGGCTACGCGGAGGCCGACAGCAGGTGGCTGTGAGCGGACACCGGCCCCGGCAGCGGCCGGAGATGCACCACGCCAGCGGCGTCCACGTCGACGACCTCGGCGACGGCGAGCGCGCTCCCCCGGCCGGCAACGACGTACGCGCCCGGCACGATCTTCGCGGGTGCCGTGGCGCGGTCGACGAACGTCCAGGGCAGGCCGGTGTCGTCCTCCTCGTTCCAGTCGATTTCGATGTCGACAGCGATCGTCATCGTTCTTCCTCCGGCGGCACGTGGTGCGGATTGGTCCTGCGAACATTGTCGCACCGGACGAGCCGCTCGATGTCCCGGTCCAAGTCGGGGAGCATGATCGTGTAGTGGGGACGCCGGAACGTCGGCCGAAGCTCCAGGCCGGCGCCGCGGATGGCGCCAGCCGTCATCAGAACGAGGATGTCGAACTGGGCCAGGCGGTCCCGGGCCAGTGCGTCCAGTGTCGCCGGGTCCGCTGCTGAGAAGGCGGAGATGCCGTGCTCCCCGAAGCGGGCGTGAGCGGCAATGGCATCGGTCCGGATCGCCCTTGCATCAAGGCTTCCGCCCCGCACAACCACCAGGGCGTCGTCGGCAAGCTCCTCGACGCGGGCCCGAAAAGGGCTCATGCCGGCGTCGGCCGGGTGAACACCTCGTCGATCTGGTTGCCCGCCCGCCGATGCTGTTCGGAGACCGTGTGGGTGTAGGTGTTGAGGGTGATCTCGACGTCGGCGTGGCCGAGACGCTCCTGCATCACCTTGTCGTCGCCGACCACAACCCGGCCGACCGACTGGGCCGTGTGGCGCATCCCTTTCGGCGTGATGCGAGGCAAGCCGGCCTTGGTGATGAGGTCGTCCATCAGCCGTCCGAAGTTGTTGGGGTCGATCTGGCCGCCGAACGCCGTCGTGAACACCAGCCCGGAGTCCACCCAGGAGCGTCTCCAAACTGCCGCCTCAGACAGCTGGCGGGCCCGGTGGCCGCGGAGAACGTCCGCCGTCGCCGGGCCAAAGGTCACGACCCGTTCGCTGGCCTCGGTCTTGAGCTGCTTCATGACCGGCCGGCCCCGCTCGACGGCGAGCTGCTGCACCACCTCCAACTGACAGCGGTCGACATCGACGTCAATCCAGCGCAGTGCCAGGACCTCACCGCGGCGCAGACCGGTTACGAGGCCGAGATGAAATGCAGCCTTGAGCCGATGATCTTTCACGCTCGCCAGAAAGGCCCGGGCCTCTTCCAGCGTCCAACCGAGGCGCTGGCGCGACCGGGTGGCACGGGGCGGCTGGGTGAGGGCGACGGGGTTGCGGGCCAGGCGCCCGCGCTGCACCGCCTCCTCGAGCGCCATTGACAGCACCTTGCGCACCAGCCGGGACGACGTAGAGCCGAGCCTGGCCTTGCCACCCTCGGGCGCCACCGACAGCTCGCGCAGCCAGTCGTCGACGACTTCGGGCGTCAGGTCCCCTAGCCGTACCGCCCCGATCAGCGGGACGATGTGGCGGGCCACCGCCCAGCGGTACTGGTCGTAGGTGGCCACCTCCACGCGGCCCTCCTTGGCCGGCAGCCACACCTGTTCGAGGAAGGCGCCGATCGTCCCGTTCTCGCCGTCGGCGCGTCCCTGGGCCGCAGCCCGCGCGCAGGCGAGCGCCGCCCGCTTGGTGTCGAACGTCCCCAGTTGGCGGACGCGCCGGCGTCCCGTCGACGGGTTATAGCCCGAGACGCGCACGACCCACCGACCGCGCTGACGCTGCACGGAAGGCTCCAGGGCCTCGACCGCTCGCATACCGCAGATGATACGCCGAGCCACCGACGTTTACATACATCCTGCATACATGCCCTGGAACGAAAGAAGCCGGTGCTTCCGGCACCGGCTCTGACCTGCACCTTTGTGGTCGGGCTGCCGAGATTTGAACTCGGGACCTCTTGACCCCCAGTCAAGCGCGCTAACCAAGCTGCGCCACAGCCCGTGTGGAAACCGTCAGTCTAGACCGAGGTCGTGACCTGCGCAGGTTGGCACGGGCCTTCAGCTGTGCACGTTGGGTGCCGAGACCCAGAGGGTGGGGCCTCCTTTGGACCCAAAGCCTTCGCCGCGCCCGCCGGGACAGGAGAACTACAGCCATGAAGACCATGCTGGTCGTCGATGACGATTCTGACATCCGTGCGCTGATCATCTGGAAGTTGAGGCAGGCCGGTTACGCCACAATCGTCAAGACCGACGGAGAGTCAGGCCTGGCGGCCGCATAGGCGATCCGGATCCAGCCCGAGCCGAACCGCCCGACCTGGTGCTGCTCGACTGGACGATGCCAAAGCGGAGCGGGATCGAAGTCTGTCTCGCTATGCGCGCCAACCCGATGACCGCGGGGATTCCCGTCATCCTGCTCACGGCCAACGGCCACGGATCGGGGCTCGAGGAGGGCCTGGCCGCCGGTGCCGACGACTACATCGTCAAGCCCTTCAGTCCGCGAGAGATGCTCAGTAGGGTCGAACAGGTGCTGGCGAGAACGTCGCCCCGTCGATGACGGAAGGCATTGGCCGATCGGAACCGGCGACGGTGAACATCCCGGGTTCTGACCCCGCCATCGGGATTCCTGCGGGCGGATCTGCGATGTTCGTCTGAACGTTTCCTCCGGTCGAGATCAACCGAGCATCCGGCTGGACCAGGGACCGGCCTCAGGCTCCCGATCACCAAGGCGACTAATGAGGAGCACGGAGGTGGGATAGTGGTGGCATCCCGAACGGCCGAAAGCTCGGAGGTCACGGTGACATTGCCCATCCATCCCCCACTCCAGGCCGCGACTAGCGGCCTGAGCGATTCCCGTGACCAGGTCATTCACCTCCCGCCGCTCGCGAATGGTCCGGCTCAAGCGCCAATTGCGCCAGGCCAGGTGCCAGCTGTTCGATCGCGAGCTCGATGCCGAGATCGGCGACGTCCGCCAGCGGTTGCGGGCGGCAGCGCAGCGGAAGCGCCGGCACGACCTCGTGAACGCGTTCAGCGCAGTTGAAGGCGC
Source organism: uncultured Actinomycetota bacterium (assembly GCA_963792645.1). Lineage (GTDB taxonomy): Bacteria > Actinomycetota > Acidimicrobiia > Acidimicrobiales > Palsa-688 > CAWBWS01. The sequence continues at coordinate 1,349,177 of CAWBWS010000002.1, read as the reverse complement.
CCCCTGATCATTTCGAGGGAGACTCTGAGCGCCGCGGACCGCACGATGATCGCGGAGGTACTCGATGCCGGACTGAGCCGCCTTCGAGTCATGCTTGTCGAGACCGCCCCAGATGAGCGCTGCGTCCCATTATCCGAGTTGGTGGCGGCTCTGGCCGAGGAGCCGGGTTGGCGGGGTCGGGTCGAAATCGACGTCGCTGCGGATCTGGTGGTCAGCGGCCCACCGGATGAGCTCGCCGAAGTCATACGCCAGCTGCTCATCCATGCCAGCCGCCACGCCCTATCGGCGCCGTGTCGGTGCGAGCCCATCGAAATCGCGATCGCGTTGAGCTCTGGGTCGATGACCGTGGCCCGTTGGCCCCGGCAGAGCAAACGCTGTCACTCACCATGGCAAACGGGACGAGCAGCGCCGGATTCACTCACGCATTGACGAACATTGCCCCCGGCGACGTGAACAACACTTACGTCGATCTCACCAACGGCGCCAGTCTGATCGCCCAGAACCTCACGCTGACTGTGATGACTGGGACGGGGAATACTCTGCTGACGACTGATGCGAGCAAGGGTCTGGCTGTCGTCATCACGGGGTGCAGCATCGTTTGGAACACCATTACGGCCGGTGTGTGCAGCGGGACAAGTGGCGTCTTGATGAGCAGCCATGCTGTCAGCGCGCTCGGGACTGCCGTGGCCGTCTCCGGTGCCCTCGTAACGGGCGCGATCAACGCTGTCTATCACTTGCAGGTCAGCGTCACCCTGCCCGATCAGTCCGAAACGCTGTGAACGGAACGATCCCGACGGGCAGTATCCAGAACCTCAGCACAGCCCTCACCTATACGTTCGATGAGGGCGCAGCGTACCGCCACTACCGTCAACAACTAGTCCGGTCCCACGACGGTGATCGCTCGTAACACTCGTCACGGGCTTTCATGAGGGCAGCCGCGATTGCGGCTGCCCTCGCCGTCGTGCAATGCCTCGAACCATCGGCAGCGTCGGCGACGACGCACCTCCACGTGCAGCGCACCGGATCCCAGACGGCATCGAGTGCGAAGTGGGCGGTCGCTCCCACACCGTCCAGTCTCACCTTTGCCCTGGCGGCCCTCTCGGACCCCGCTCCGCAGAACTTCACCGTTACGAACAACGGAGTCGGACTCGTGGCTACGACGTACGGCTTAGCTTTGTCCACCACGGGTATTGCCTTGGGATCGGCGACTGTAACACTGAGTTTCTGCGGAGTCCCTTGGAGTGGATCGACCTGCACCAACTTGTTGGGAAGCCAGGCCTTCACCTCGTCAACGGTCCCAGTGCGCAGCCTCACCTTGGTCCCGTTCAGCGGTGCGAGCTCGATTTACGTACGGGCGGGTGTCACGAATGCACGCGGCGTTCCTGCGACGTTGACCGCTGCCATCAGTACCTCTGTAAGATCGTCCGGTCCTCGCGACATTTTGGCGGCGGCAACAGCGAATTGGTGAGCGTCGCGGGTCGAGACAGTCACAGGTGGTGGGCCAGCCATTCGACGCCCTGGTAGCCCCGGTAGCCGAGGTAGACCACGATGCCCACCAGCAGGATCTTGAAGTGCCACGGCGCCTTCTTGGGCTCGGCGATGACCGTCCCGCAGGTCGGGCATTCGCCGCCCTTGCCCATGGCGGGTGGGCTCCAGAACTTGCTGCACGTCTCGCACCAGGGCACAGCGTCAGCCCTCCACGAGCGAACTCTGACGACTTACGGGGGCTGTGCCCCCATAACGCGTCACAGATGTCACTGGTTCCCCGGCAACCCACGGCCGCCGGCCGCCGCCACCCGGCTGGGCACCGGATGCCCCACCATCGACGCCACCAGCCTGCTCGCGGCCAGCAGCAATCCCAGGTCGATGCCACTCGCCACGCCCATCTCATCCAGCAGGTAGACGAGGTCCTCGGTGGCCAGGTTGCCGTTGGCACCACCCGCACCGCCCGCGAACGGCGACCCCCCGAGTCCACCGACCGACGTGTCGAACCGCACCACCCCGTGGACGAGCGCGGCATAGGCGTTGACCAGGGCCGTGCCACGGGTGTCGTGGAGGTGCAGGCCCACCTCGTTCCCGGTCTCCGTGAGTAACGCCGAGATCCGCCCCGGTGTCGCCATCCCCGTTGTATCGGCGAAGGTGACGCTTGTCGCCCCGCTCTGGCGCAGCCGAACCGCGAGGGCGGCCACCGACGCCGGCGAGACCGGACCCTCGAACGGCGAGCCGAACGAACATGAAATGACGGCGTCGACCGGCACCCGGCCGCCGGCCAGCGCCGCCACCCGGTCGACCGCCGAGACCGACTCCGACACCGACAGGCCGACATTTTTCATCGAATAGACCTCCGACGCCGAGGCCGTGACGGACAATCCATCGACACCGGCATCGAGCGCCATCTCGGCCCCCCGGAGGTTCGGCACCAGGGCCCAGTACCGCACCCCCGGCACCCGGTGCACCGCCGCCAGCACCTCGGAAGCCCCAGCCATCGCCGGAACCACCCGCGGCGACACGAACGCCGCCGCCTCGATGTCCTGGATACCGCAATCCACCAGGGCCGAGATCAGGGCGACGCGCTCCCCCACCGCGAGCGGCGCCTCGACCTGCAGCCCGTCACGGGGCCCCACCTCCCGGACGGCCACCCTCGCCGGCAGAGACACACCACTCACACCACTCACACCGGTGGCACGCCGTGATGGCGTTCGCTGAAGGTGCGGTCCTTGCCGCCGGCCAACTGCAGCCGGATGACGAGCTCCCGGCGCAGGTCCTCCGGCTCGACCACGGCGTCGATCACCAGGTCGGACGCCAGCCGCATGAGATCGACGTCGGACTCGTACTCGGCGCGGCGAGCCGCGACGAACTCAGCCCGCGACTCCAAATCAGAAATCGACGCGATCTTGTTCGCGTACACGGCGTTGACCGCCGCCTCGGGCCCCATGACCGCGATCTTGGCCGACGGCAGGGCGATGCAGGCGTCGGGATCGAACGCCGGCCCGGACATGGCGTACAGACCGGCGCCGTACGCCTTGCGCACGATGACCGACACCTTGGGCACCGTCGCCTCGGCCACCGCGGTGATCATCTTGGCGCCGTGGCGGATGATGCCCTGGCGTTCGACCTGGGTGCCGATCATGAAACCCGGCACGTCGCACAGGAAGAGCAGCGGGATATTGAAGGCGTCGCACAGCCAGATGAAACGGGCCGCCTTGTCCGCCGAGTCCACGAACAGCACACCGCCCTTGACGGCCGGATTGTTCGCCACCACGCCGACCGGGCTGCCGTCGAGGCGGGCCAGGCCGATGACCAGCTCCGGGGCCCACAGCGGCTTGATCTCGAACAAGCTGTCCTCGTCGACCAGCGCGTCGATGACCGCATGGATGTCGTACCCCTCGGCCGGCGACGATGGGATCATCGACGCCGTCAGTACGCAGCGGGGCCCAGCCGAGCCGGCGACCGCTACCGGCGGCGGCTCCCGCCAGTTGTTCGGGAAGTACGACAGCCAGCTGCGGGCCATGGCGATGGCGTCGGCATCATCCACGGCCAGGTTGTCGCCGCATCCCGACACGGTTGCGTGCATGCGGGCCCCGCCCGTCTCCTCCAGGGTGGCGTGCTCACCGATCACCATCTCGGCCATGCGGGGCGATCCGAGGTACATCGAGGCGTTGCCCTCCACCATGAACACCACGTCACAGAAGCTCGGGATGTAGGCGCCCCCGGCCGCCGAAGGGCCGAACAGGCAGCAAACCTGGGGCACCCGCCCCGACAGCCGGACCTGGTTGTAGAAGATCCGCCCGGCGCCCCGGCGCCCCGGGAACAGCTGGACCTGATCGGTGATCCGCGCCCCGGCCGAGTCGACGAGCCACACCACGGGCAACTCGTGGGCGAGGGCGTACTCGGTCAGCCGGATGATCTTCTCCACCGTGCGGGCGCCCCAGGAGCCGGCTTTGACGGTCGGGTCGTTGGCCATCACGCACACCGGCCGGCCGTCGACCAGGCCGCGGCCGGTCACCACTCCATCGGCCGGCAGGTCGTCCTCCAAAGCCAGCGAGTTGGCCAGCAGCCCGTCCTCCACGAAGCTGCCCGCGTCGAGCAGCAGGGCCAGCCGGTCGCGCACGAACAGTTTCGAAGCAGCGAGAAGCTTGTCCCGCTCCCGCGGCCGCGACGCATTCCCCTGCAGCGCCCGCCGGGCGGCGTCGGCGATGTCGTGAGCCACCCTTAGGTGCGCCGGACCGCCAGGATGGCGACGTCGTCGGTCAGCGGCTCGGACGCGAAGTCCCGGGCCGCCTCGAGCAGCACCTTGCACAAGGTCGTGGCGTCCTGGCCCGGGTCCCGGCGGATGATGCCGGCGATCCGCTCCTCGCCGAACAGCTGGCCGCCGGCGCGGGCCTCGGCCAGGCCGTCGGTGTACATGAGCAGCAGGTCGCCGGGTTCGAGCGGCATCTCCCGGGAGTAGTAGCTGGCCTCGGGGTCCAGAGTCAGCAGCGGTCCGGTGGCCCGCAGCGCCCGCAGCTCGCCGTCGTGCCACAGCCAGGCCGCCGGGTGGCCGGCCGACGCGTACCGCACGCTGCCGGCGGCGGTGTCGAACACCACGACACACACCGACACCAGGTCCTCGGGCCGGCCGCTGGTCGACAGCACCACGTTGAGCTCCTCGAGGGCCTGGGCCGGGTCCCGGTACTGGCGGAGGAAGTTCCGCAGCAGGTACTTGACCTGGAAGGCGGTGATCGACGGCTCGATGCCGTGGCCGGCCACGTCGCCGATCACGCACGCCAGGCGGTCCGTGCCGCTCGGGTAGACGTCGTAGAAGTCGCCGGCCATCATCCCGGTGCCGGGCTCGTAGACCCGGCCGACCTCGAAGCCCTCGATGAGCGGCAGGTCCTCGGGCGCCAGCCGGGCGGCCCAGCGTCGGGGCGCCAGCTCCTCCTGGGCCAGGACCTCCTCGGCCCGCCGCTCGAGCTGGGCCCGCTGCTCGGCCAGCCGGGCCTCGGCCAGGAATCGGGGGGCGTAGCGGATCGACGCGACCACCGGCACGGCGACGGCCAGCAGCGGCAGCGAGTACCAGGCGGCCGAGGACAGTGAGACGAAGACAGGCCCGACCGCCAGCACCGCGTACAGCACGGCGGCGTGCAGGTCCTTCTGCAAGGCGCTGCGGGCCAGGTCGACGGCGTCGCGGCCGCTCGTGGACCCGGCCGTCTCAGCCTCGATCCGCTTGGCGGCCCGCTCCAGCCGGCGAGCGGAGCGGCCCCACAGGACGGCGGCGACCAGGCACCCGACGGACAGCGCCAGCAGCCACGGCCGGGCGATCATGAACAGACGCTATCGAACATTGTCTCGTTGAGAGCTGTTGGGCTCCCGTTCACCAAGGTCACCCGGACCGGCGCCGCACCCGGAGCTTGAGCGGGGTCGGCCCGAAGCCGAAATGCTCCCGGATCCGGCGCTCCAGGTAGCGCAGGTAGGTCGGCGGCAGGGTCCTGGTGGTGAACAGGGTGAACGTCGGCGGGTCGGTCGCCCCCTGGGTGGCGTAGAGCACCCGGCCGCCGGGCGAGGGGTGGGCGGCCTGGGCCTGGGCGATCAGCTTGTTGAGCTCCCGGGTCGGCACCCGGCGGTGGTAGGCGTCGATGGCGGCGCCCAGGCCGGGGCAGCAGCTTGTGGACGCCGAGGCCGGTCAGGGCGCTGACCTTGAGCACCGGGGCGTAGGCGAGGAACGCCAGGCGGTCCTCGACGTCGGCGAGCACCTGGGCCCGCTGGGTCGGCGTCGAGCAGCTCCCACTTGTTGAGGACGATCACCACCGGGTTGCCGGCGGCGTCGACCCGCTCGGCCAGCGCTGGTCCTGGTGGGTGACGCCCTCGGTGGCGTCGATGACGAGCAGGGCGGCGTCGGCGCCGTCGATGGCCTGCAGGGCCCGCACCAGCGAGTAGTACTCGGCGCCCTCGGCCTCCTTGGCCCGGCGCCGCATGCCGGCGGTGTCGACGAAGCGGATGCGGCCCTTCGGGTGTCTCCACGACGGTGTCGATGGTGTCGCGGGTGGTGCCCGGCAGGTCGTGGACGACCGAGCGCTCGTCGCCGATCAGCCGGTTGAACAGGGTCGACTTGCCGACGTTGGGCCGCCCGACGATGGCCACCGAGATGACACCGGTGTCGGGGGCGTCCTGACCTGACGGACGGGTCGTCGGGGTCGAGTCGGACCTCGATCCGGCTCGGCTCGGGCTCGGGCAGGCAGGCGGTCGACCAGGTCGTCGAGCAGGTCGCCGGTCCCCCGGCCGTGCAGGGCGCTGACCATGAGCGGGTCGCCGAGGCCGAAGCCGGGCGAAGGCCCAGACGTCGGACTCCCGGCTCTCGCCGTCGACCTTGTTGGCCACCACCAGGATGGGCCGGCCCGACCGGCGCAGCAGAGCTCGGCCACCTGGCGTCCTCGTCGGTGACGCCGACGGTGGCGTCGACGACCAGCAGGATGACGTCGGCCTCCCTGATGGCCCGCTCGGCCTGGGCGCTGACCTGGCTGGTCGAGGCTGGTGCCGCCCGGCCAGCCAGCCGCCGGTGTCGACGACGGTGAACGTCCGGCCCGGTCCACTCGGCCTCGAGCACGCTTGCGGTCCCGGGTGACGCCCGGCCGCTCCTCGACGATCGCCTCGCGCCGGCCGACGATGCGGTTGACGAGCGTGGTCTTGCCGACGTTGGGGCGGCCGACGACGGCGACGACAGGCGTGCGTCAGCTTGGTGGTCATGCCGGCGCCAGCGCCTGGCGCAGCGAGGCCCCGTCGGTGCGGCGACGATCTCGACCGGGCGGGGCAGGTCGGCCGGGATCGAAGCCGTCGAGGAACCGCCCGCCGGACAGGCACACGTCGGGCAGCAGGTAGCGGTGGCCGGCGGGTTCGTGCGGCCAGGGCGCGCGGCCAGGTCGGCGCCGGTCAGCAGGCCGGCGACGGCGATGTTGCCGCCGAAGAAGTCGTTGGGCACGGTGAGCACCCGGCGTCGGCCCAGCCGGGACGACGAGCGGCGCGAGGACCCGGGCCCCGTACTCGCCGGTGAGCACGGCCGACCGGGGCGTCGCGCCGGGGCAGGAGGGTCACGCTGCCGGGCGCCCGTGCGGCCCGGTAGCCCTCGGCCGGGGCGCCGTCGACGGACTGGAAGAACCCGCCGGTGCCGCCGGCTCGGCGCGTCCGGCGGCCCTCGAAGCGCGGCGGCGAAGGCGGCGGCCATGCCGATCGCCGTTCTCGTGCTGGGCGAGTCCTCGTAGCTCGTCGAGGGCGGGAAAGGGCCGCCCGGCCAGCAGGTAGTACTCGTCGGCCGCGAACACCACTCGGCGGCCGAGGGCGGCCAGGAAGGTCGGCTGCCAGTCCTCGACCAGGTCGACGACGGCGGCCGCCTCGGCCACGGTGTGGGCCCGCATGGCCGGCTCGGTCGTTGTACCGGCTGACGCCGAGCGGGACACAGGCCACGGTGGCCAGCTCCGGGTAGCTGTCGAGCACGCCGGCCAGGGTGTCGTCGAGGACGGCGCCGTCGTTGACGCCCGGGCAGACCACGACCTGGCCGTGGACCTCGATGCCGTGGTCGAGCAGGGCCCGCAGCCAGCGCAGGCTGGTCGCGCCCCGGCGGTTGCGCAGCATGCGGGACCGCACCTCGGGGTCGGTGGCGTGGATGCTCACCCACAGCGGGGAGAGGCCCTCGGTGACGACCCGCTCGAGGTCGGCCTCGGTGAAGCGGGTCAGGGTGGTGAAGTTGCCGTAGAGGAACGACAGCCGGTAGTCGTCGTCCTTGAGGTACAGGCTCTGGCGCATGCCCTTCGGCAGCTGGTAGATGAAGCAGAACTCGCAGTGGTTGTCGCAGGTCCGCACCCGGTCGAACAGGGCGGCGTCGACCTCGATGCCGAGCGGCTCGTTGCCGTCCGGCGTGACGGTGACCGGACAGCTCCAGGCCGCCGCGCCGCACGTCGAGCTCGAGCTCGGGCTCGTCGGCCAGCAGCTGGTACTGGATGACGTCTCGGGGGACCTGGCCGTCCATGGCGACGATCTCGTCGCCGGGGAGCAGGCCGGCCCGGGCGGCGGGCGACCCGGGGGTCACCGCCACCACGCGCGGCAGCGACATAGCGCCACTGCAGGGTAGCCGGTATCGCCGCGTCCGGCCGGTAGCCTGAGTCCGATGGACGTCGACCGGGTCCTGCTGGCCGTCGCCCCGGGGCTTCTGCGCCGGCGTGGAGATGGCGATCAAGGCGCTGGCCTGGATGGTCCGGGTCTTCGAGCCGCCGGTGTACTGCTACCACGAGATCGTCCACAACCAGGTGGTGGTCGACCGGTTCCGGCCAGCTGGGCGTGGTCTTCGTCGACGACGTCGCCGAGGTGCCCGCCGGCGCGCCGCTGATGCTGTCGGCCCACGGCTCGGCGCCCGAGGTCGTCGCCGCGGCCCGGGCCAACGGGCGGCGTCGTCGTCGACGCCGTCTGCCCGCTGGTCACCAAGGTCCACCACGAGGTCAAGGTCCGGGCCGGCAAGGGCTACACCGTCCTCTACGTCGGCCACGAGGGCCACGACGAGGCGGTCGGCACCATGGCCGTGGCGCCCGGACGCCGTCCACCTGGTCGAGAGCGCGAGGAGGACGTCGCGGCCATCGCCCGACCCCGGACGGCCCGGTCGCCTTCCTGGCCCAGACCACGCTGTCGCCGTCGACGAGTGGCGAGGGCGTGCTGGACGCGGCCCGCGGCCCGCTTCCCGGACCTGTGGATGCCGGGCACGCAGCGACCTGTGCTTCGCCACCACCAACCGGCAGGCCGCCCTCAAGGCCATCGCCGGCGAGGCCGACGCCGTCGTCGTCATCGGCTCGGCCAACTCGTCCAACACCCTGGCCCTCGAGCGGACGGCCGCGGCCGGCCGGCTGCCCCCGGGTGCTGCGGGTCAACGGTGCCGACGAGCTGCCCGACGACCTGACCGGCATCGTCGGCGTCACCGCCGGCGCGTCGGCCCCCGAGGAGCTGGTGCGAGGCGGTCATCGACCGCCTCGCCCCCGCCGACGGCGTCGAGGAGGTCACCGGTCACCGACGAGGACGAGTACTTCCCCCTGCCCCGCGAGCTGCGCGAGCTGCTCCGGGCGGTCTCGGCGGCGGCTTCGGTGTCGTTACTGGCCCCTCGCGCCGGTGGGGGCGCGGCTCCGGGGCCGACGGCCTGCCGGACGAGCGCCACATGGCGGCCAGCGACGTGCTCGATGCGTTGACGCGCTAGACGGTAGCGAACCTCGTACCGCCGAGAAGGCCTCCCCTGTCGCGGTCAGCCGTAGCCTCGGGGTTGCTGAAACCTGGAGCGCGGGACCATGTGAGCTTGGAGGTCCGCTGTGTGGACCGGTTCTTCTTGCCGAGCTACCTCCCCCAGCTCCAGTCGGTCGGATGGTGTGCAAGCTGACGGTCGGGGTGGCACCCGTGTGGCGGTCGTGGCCGGCCAAGGGTCAGGAGAACGAACCGCACCCGCGGTCGGCTTCCAAGCGTTGGACAACGGGTTCTGGTCCTGCGACGACCCCGCCGCCCGGCAACCGATCTGCGACCGGCTCGGCGCCGGCGGCTGAGTCTTGTGTTCCTTGGTACCTCATGGTCGCTGAGTGACCATGAGGTACCAAAGTTGGCGGCAGCGGGGGGGATCAGGCCTGGAGGAGGCGCTCGTGGGCCTTCCCGACCGGGTCGCCCTGATCTTCGACCGCAAAGTCAGCGCCCCCACACCCCGGAAGTTCCGGACCCAAGGTGATCACCCGTGGCGTCGACCCCCAGGTGAAGCATTACTGGAAGGAGGGCCGGGCGCTGGCACCGAGACCCTGATCTGAAATACCCAAGATTTCGGGATCGGGTGACACGTCAATGCCGAGAACCGGCATGCCCTTGTCGTCGTTGGTCAGCAGGCCAACCATCGCCTCTTTGCCCAGGCCAAAGACGCCGTCGCCGCCCCCGATACGGTCGCCTCGAAGCGCCCGCCCCACGACTGCGTCCCGGGGACCGCAGAGTGATGGCCCTCATGGCCGCCACCATCGGCTTCAGCCAACCGATAGCCGGCTTCGACAACCCCACCCTCGTCCAAGGGGCCGCCAGGCTGCTCGATGCCTTCTGCACCGGCCGCCAAGCCACCGACGACCTTCGACGACTCGGACGCAACGGTATCGATCGAGCACTTCGGCGGCACCCGTCGCTACCAGCTCACCGACCACGGGCGGCGCGTGGCGGCGCTGTTCACCAAAGCCCACGGCCGCGTCCTGGCCCCCGGCCTGGTGCAACTCGACCCAACCGGCCCGACGACATCGCCAAACGAAGCCCCCCGGCCCAAGCCTGACGCAAACTCGACCGCACCCTCGTACGACTACATCAAGCACCAATTCATCGCCGCGTGAATTTGACCTGACCGTCAACTTCGTGACGGGCGAGTCGAACTACACCCGGCGGGAGCGGCGGGGTCTTGCCTTCTCCTCGGCCAGGTCGAAGAGCCGTTGCAGCTCGGCCTGGAGCTGCGCCGTGAGCTCGTGGACCTGGTGGCGCCTGTTCCGGCTTCCTTCTGCCGGCGGTGGCGGCCGCAGCGGATCGCCGATGATGACCGTCACCTTGCCGGGACGCAGGTACCGGGCGCCGAGCGGCATGGCCCGGGCGCTGCCACCGATGCCGACCGGCACGATCGGCGCCCCGGTCCTGGTGGCGAGGAATGCGGCACCGTCGAACAGGTCCTTCACTTCGGGACCGGCCTTGCGGGTCCCCTCCGGAAAGATGACCACCGGGTCGCCGAAGCGCAGCGCCGCCTCGCACAGGCGCAGCGCCTCACGGTCGGCGCCCGACCGGTGGACCGGGAATCCCCCCATGCCGTCGAACAGCCAGGCCGACCACCGGAAGCGCCACATGCTCTCCTTGCCGACGAACCGCATCCGGCGACGGGTCACGCATCCCGCCACCGGCGTGTCGACGTTGGACCGGTGGACCGGCGACAGGATGAACGGCCCCTCGGCGGGAACGTTCTCCCGCCCTTCGACCTTCACCCGCCAGAAGACGTGGCAGAAACCGGCGAGGAAGCCGCGGACCACCAGGTAGAGCAACATCTGGCCCCGGGACGAGATCATGGAGGGCGCCGGCGGCGCCTCGGTCGTCATGGCGAGGTGCCGGCATCGGGCAGCAGGGCCAGCACCCGGTCGACCACCTCGTCGATCGACATCCCGGTGGTGTCCACGAACACCGCGTCGTCCGCCACGGCCAGCGGGGCGGCCGAGCGGTTGGAGTCGGCGTGGTCGCGCCGGGCGATGTCCGCCGCCACATCGTCGTAGTCCATGTCCAGCACCTCTTTGCTCCTCCGCCCGGCCCGCTCGGAGTCGGACGCCGTGAGGTACACCTTCAGGTCGGCTCCGGGGAACACCACGGTGCCGATGTCGCGACCCTCGATCACTCCCCCGCCGTGTTCGGCACCCCATTCCCGCTGGCGCCGGCACAGTTCGATCCTGACCGCCGGGTTGGCGGCGACCGCGGTCACGGCCCGCGTGACCTCGGGACCCCGGATCTCGATGGTGGCATCCACGCCGTCGACCACGACCGTGTCGGCCACGTCGATGTCGAGCAGGGCGGCCAGCCGGGCGACCGTGGCCGCGTCGTCGGGATCGATGCCGCGGCGCAGGGCGGCGAACGCCACGGCCCGGTACATGGCTCCGGTGTCGAGGTAGTCCAGGCCCAGCCGGGAGGCCAGGGCCCGGGCGACGGTCGACTTGCCGGAGCCGGCCGGTCCGTCGATGGCTATGACACGCATCGGCGCAGGTCCTCCTCGAATGCCGGGTAGCTGGTCGCGACCGCGTCCCATCCTGCTACGAGCGTCGGACCAGCGCCCGCGAGCGCCGCGACCGCCAGGGCCATGGCGATGCGATGGTCGCCGGCGGACTCGATGCGGCCGCCGGGCCAGCGGGCGCCCGCCCCGCCCCGGACGACGAGCCCGTCGGGCCGTCCCTCGGCCGCGATGCCGGCCGCCTGCAGGGCCGCCGCCAGTGCTGTCACCCGGTCGCTCTCCTTCAGCCGCAGCTCGCCGGCGCCCTCGAAGGTGGTGATGCCCTCGGCGACCGCCGCGGCCACCGCCAGGACGGGTATCTCGTCGATCAGGCCCGGCACCTCGGTCCCCCCGACGGTCGTGGCGTGCAGGGGCCGGTGACGGGCATGGATGTCGGCTGTCCGGCGCTCCGCATCGGGCCTCTCCAAGACGACGTCACCACCCATGCGCACCAGCACATCGATGAACCCGGCCCGCGCCGGCCCGACGTACACGTTCTCGACAACCAGGTCGCTGCCCGGCACGATGCAGGCGGCCACCACCCAGAACGCGGCCTGCGACGGGTCGCCGGGCACGTCCAGATCCAGAGGCGAGAGCGTCGAGCGACGCACGCTGACCGCGCCCGGCGCCACGGTGATGTCGGCCCCGCATGCGGCCAGCATCTCCTCGGTGTGGGCCCGGGTGGCGACGTCCTCGCGGACCGTCGTCTCGCCGTCCGCGGCCAGACCGGCGAGCAGGATGGCGGCCTTGACCTGGGCGCTGGCCACCGGCAACCGGTAGTCGATGCCGTGCAGGTGGCCGCCGCGTACCACCAGCGGCGCCAGCCGGCCCCCCTGGCGCCCGTCGATGGAGGCGCCCATGGCCCGTAGCGGCTCGGCGATCCTCGCCATCGGCCGCTGGGCGATCGACCGGTCCCCCTGGAGGACGGTGAGCCAGTCGAAGCCGGCACTCCAACCGGCCAGCAGCCGGATGCTGGTCCCCGAGTTGCCGACATCGATGACCGCCGCCGGCTCGTGGAGGAGCGAGCGACCGCCATCGATATTCACGACTGCCCCCGGGCCCGGCGAACCGTGGACGCGGGCACCGCATCCGCGGACCGCGGCCAGGGTGTGCGCCACGTCCAGGCCGGTGCTCAGGCCCCGCAGCTCGGAACGGCCTTCGGCCATGGCGCTCAGCAGGAAGGCCCGGTGCGAGATCGACTTGTCCCCCGGGACCCGCAACCGCCCGCCCAGAGGCCCGGCCGCCGGCTCGATCTCCAGGTCAGTCACGCCAGTGGCCTGACGGCCGGCCGGTAGCCACGGCCGACCAGGGCGGCCACCGCCACGCCGGCCGCGGTGGCGTCGATGGCGAGCACGAGCACGCCTCGCTCCCCCTCCGCCGAGTGGGCGATCTCGAGGTCGTAGATGTTGGTGCTCAGCTCGCCGAGAGCCATGGTCACCTCGGCCAGCACCCCCGGCCGATCGGGCACCGGTATCCGGACCTCGACCAGTTCCTCGGCGTGCAGGACGCGGGACGGAAGGTTCATCCGGGCGTCGCGCGCCCGTTCGAGGACCTTCAGGATGCCGTCGCGGTCACCACCGGCGACCATGGCTCGCATCCGTTCGAGGGCCTCGAGCAACAGGTCGAGGGTCTCGGTGATGCCGGCCCGGTTGTCGACGCACACGTCGGGCCAGATCCCCGGATGGCCGGCCGCGATCCGGGTCATGTCCCGAAAGCCGCCGGCCGCCAGGCGCAGCAGGGCCCGCTGTTCTTGTGCGGCGTCGGCCGCCATGGTCATGAGGGCAGCGGCGGTCAGGTGTGGCACATGGGACACCATGGCCACCAGGTCATCGTGTCTGGCCGCCGGCATGGCGATCACGTCGGCACCGAGGGAGGACACCACGCCGAGCAGCCGGGCGTACGCCGCCGGCTCGGTGGCGTCGGTGGGGGTCAGCACCCAGGTGGCGCCGTCGAACAGCCCGGGATCGGCCCCGTCTATCCCCTCCTGCTCCGACCCCGCCATCGGATGGCCGCCGACGAAGCGGGGATGGTCGATGGCGGACACGATCGACGATCTTAACACCGGACACGTCGGTGACGATCGCCTCCGGACCGCTCGCCGCCAGCGCCTTGCCGCGCCTCGCCGACCACTGCCCCAGCCGGGGTGGCGATGAACGTCACGGCGGCCCCGGGATCGCTGCCGACCGCGTCGAGCGCGCCCAGCTCGAGGGCGCGCGCCACGCGGGCCTCGTCGTGATCGGCTCCCGTCACGTGCCAGCCCCGCCGCCGGAGGGCCAACCCGATCGACCCGCCGATCAGCCCGGTGCCCACCACCGCGGCACGGGGCGCGGTGGTGCTAGTCGGGGAGGTCATCGCGCAGGCCCCGAGCCCCTTCGAGATACACGTGGTGCAGCTCATCACGGGACCGCTCGGTCGCCAGGTGCATGAGCACCCGGATACAGCGAGGCGTGCCGCCTTCCACATCGAGCTCGCGGGCGCAGATAAGCGGGACATCGCCCAGCCCCGCCGCCCGGGCCGCGGTCGCGGGAAACATCGATCGCACATCGCCGGTCGCGGTGAACAGCACGCTGATCAGGTCGGCCTTGTCCACACCGTTGCGGGCCAGCATGGTGTCGATCAGAGTCTGGACGCGGTCGCTGACCTGTTCGATGCTGTCGACGTCGACGGTGGTGGCGCCCCGGAGGGCCCGGACTGCGAGGGGCACGACCCGGGAGCCTACCGACAAGACGCCCCCTGTCAGCCTGGCCTGGCGTGACCGTCGCCATCGCAGTCGAAGGGTTGCGCAAGTCGTACGGCTCCCTGGACGCCGTGAAGGGCGTCAGCTTTCAGATCCACGAGGGCGAGGTCTTCGCGCTCCACGGCCCGAACGGCGGCCGGCAAGACGACAATCGTCGAGATCCTGGAGGGCTATCGCAAACGGTCCTCGGGCACGGTCGAGGTGCTCGGCCTCGACCCCGAGCACGGCGGCCGGCGGTACCGGGAGCGCATCGGGATCGTGCTCCAGCAGTCGGCGACCGAGCCCTACCTCACGTCGCCGAGATCCTCAGTCAGCGGGCCTACTGGTACCCGCATCCCCTGGCCACCGACGATGTCATCGAGCTGGTCGGGCTGGAGGAGAAGCGCAACGCCCGTGTGCGCACCCTCTCGGGCGGCCAGGTGCGCCGGCTCGACCTGGCCCTGGCCCTGATCGGCAATCCCGATCGCATCTTCCTGGACGAGCCGACCACCGGGTTCGACCCGTCGGCACGACGGGCGAGTTGGGTGATCATCCGCAACCTGTGCTCGTTGGGCAAGACCGTGCTCCTCACCACCCACTACATGGACGAGGCCCAGCACCTGGCCAACCGGGTGGCGGTGATCGCCGGCGGGGGTGTTCGTCGCGGAAGGCACATAGGACTCACTCGGCGGCCGCGACACGGCCGCCGCCCACGCTCCCCGAGGGTGTGCAGATGTCGGAGCTCCCGGTGGCCGGCAGGTACGACAACGGAGACATCGTGATCGACACCACCGAGCCGACACGCGCGCTCGCCGTCCTCACCACCTGGGCCATCGAGCGCTCGCTCGAGTTGCCCGGGCTCGAGGTCACCCGCCCGTCGCTCGAGGACGTCTACCTGGAGCTGGCGGGGCAATGAGCGACACAGCCATCCTGGGCCGGCAGGTCGGGTACGAACAACGGTCGTACTGGCGGAACCCGGCCGTGGCCGGCTTCTCGTTCATTTTCCCCCTCCTGCTTCTCATCATTTTCTCCAGCACCAGCAGCAACAACAAAATCAGCCAGCTGGGCAACATCAACTACACGCAGTACTACGTGCCGTCGGTGGTGGCGAGCGTCGACACCACCGAGCCGTTCAGCTGGACGCCGATCGGAGGTGTCCAGGGCTACTACGTGGCCATCGGAACGACCTCTACGGCTACGACCTGGTCAACTCCGGTGTGCTACCGGCCGGCCAGACGACGCTCAGCCTCCTGGCCCTGCCGACCGGCCAGACCCTGTACGCCACCTTGTTCACCGCCGCCAACGGAGTGTGGACCCCCCGGTCCATCACCTTCACCGCCGCCCCGGGACTGGCTACGTTCACCAACCCGGTGAACGGTCAGGTCGGCGTGGACACGACCAAGCCCATCACCTGGACGACGATCGCGGGCGCTCAGGCGTACTACCTGGAGGTGGGCACCGCCCTTTACGGTTACGACGTGTCCAACTCCGGTTTCCTGCCGCCCGGCCAGTCGTCGTTGGCCATGCCGTCACTCCCTGCCGGTCGGACCCTCTACGCGACACTGGTCACCGAGGTGAACGGGAACTGGAACCGGTTGCAGAGCATCACCGTTCACGGCGTGAGGTCGACGCCGGTCGTCATGCTTCCGTGACCGTGAAGCGACGGAGCGAATCGGCGATGATGCTCTCGGCCTCCGCCCGGTCCCGCCAGCCGTGGACCTCGCTGTTCTTTCCCGGCTCGATCTGCTTGTAGATGGCGAAGAAGTGGGCGATCTCGGCCAGCTCGTACGGTGGAACATGCTCCAGGTCGAGCACTTCGGCCACTCGCGGGTCGGTCGCCGGCACCGCGAGCACCTTGGCATCTTCGCCGTGCTCGTCGGTCATGAGGAACACGCCGATCGGGCGGGCCCGTATGTGGCAGCCCGGAAAGGTCGGCTCCTCGAGCAGCACCATGGCATCGAGCGGGTCGCCGTCGCCGGCCAAGGTGGACGGCACGTAGCCGTAGTCGGCCGGATACCTGGTCGACGTGAACAACATCCGGTCCAGCCAGATCTCTCCGGTGGTGTGATCGGCCTCGTACTTGTTGCGGATCCCCTTAGGGATTTCGACAATGACCTCGATCTCCACCGTCTCTTCGTACCACCAATCGGCGGTCATTCGGAGAGATGACTGAGCCTGGTCTGAGGTTCAGGCCCCACCATGACCACATGCCAGGAACCCTTCCCTGGTACGTGGCCCGGGCCTCGGGCCTGATCGCCTGGAGCCTGCTCGCCGGCGCCGTGGTGTGGGGCCTCCTGATGACGTCCAGGCTGGTGCGCCGGCGGGTAAAGAACTCCTGGCTGCTCGACCTGCAGCGCTGGCTCGGCGGTCTGGCCCTGGTATTCACCGGTGTCCATGTCGTCGCCATCCTGGGCGACACCTCTGTTCATTTCGGTCTGGCCTCGGTGCTCATTCCGTTCGCCTCGCGCTGGCACCCGGCGGCCGTCGCCTGGGGCGTGGCCTCCCTGTATCTGCTGGCCGCCGTCGAGCTGACATCGCTGGTGCGCCGGCGCCTCGATTACCGCTGGTGGAGGCGGGTGCATTTCCTGAGCCTGCCGTTGTTCGTGACGTCGACCGCCCACGGCATCACCGGCGGCACGGACGGGGGTCGGCCGATGGCGATCGTGGGCGCAGTCATGGTCACCGCCGCGGTCGCGGGCCTCGTCGTTGTCCGCGTGTCGCAGGTTAAGGAACCGTCAGAAGTGGAGCCGGGGCCGCCCGCGGCCCCGCCGGTCGCGCCGCACGAGCATGAGCGGGAGCCTCAGTTGACGCGCCGTTGAGCCGGCGCTACCCGGCCCCGGCCGCTTTCTCCCTGGCTCGGGCGCGCATCCCGAACGACGCCAGGAGCAGCAGGAGGCCGATGCCCGCCAGCACCAGGCTGATCACGATGATCAGGGTGTGCGTCGGGTGCGAGGACGTGCTGCGGATGACGACGATCTGATCGACCGGTGAGGTAAGTCGCAGCTGGTCGATCAGGCGTTGGGCCGGTGAGACGTCGGCGCCGGGAGTCAGCACCACGAGGCCGCCGACGCGCGCCGCGGCCGCCCCGGCCAGGGCGGCGTCCGCCGTGCGCCCCACTGCCGCGACGAACACTACGTTGGTAGGAACGCCCCTGGCCATGGCCTCGGTCGCCACCGCGACCGATGTCGCTCCGGCGTCTACGCCACCCAGCCGTTTGGCACCCGTCAGAGCGGCCAGGGCTGCGTCGCCGACAGAAGCCGGACCGCCGACCACCAGCACCTGCGGGACGGCCAGCGCGTGCACGGCGGCGGATGTCGCCGACGGGACCGCGTCCCGGCTGGCGAACAACAGCGGGTAGCCGAGTGCCGCCGCCAGCGCCGAGCCGACGGCTGCGTCCGGCGAAGCGGGGTTGACGACGACCGCCGCGGGAGCGGCGGCGGTGCCTTTGGTCGCATCGTCGGGGCTCCGGGCGTCAAGGGCCCTGGCGACGGCCACCGCCACCTCCTCGGGCGACGCGCCGGAGAGCTTCGTGACTTTCTTCACCCCGGCCGCGGACAGATCCCTCTCCAACCCGGAGGGCAGTGTCGAGGTGGTCCCGACCAAATACGCGGCCGACGGTCGGAGCCGGGCTACCTCCTCCCGCAGCTGCTTGGTCAGCCCCGACGGGGGCGAGAGCAGCAGCGAACCGAAGTTGGCCCGGGCCAGTACCGCACCCGCGAGGGCGGCCGCGGCGTCACTCTGACTGACGATGACGACTTTCGAGGTGGCGCTCGACCCGATCCGTTCCGCGCCGGCCGGGTAGGCGAATTGGGACGTGGCCACCGATTCGTTGCTGGCGTTGGCATGGGGCAGGTCCTGCACCGCGGCCGGCGCCGAGGATGTGAGCTGGAGTCGTGCCAATTCGATGTCCTGGTTGTCATTGTCGACATTTCCGAAGCGGGAATCCGCCCATGCGAACTCGACGGCGTCCGTGCCCACCGAGGCGATGGCGGGCGCGTACCAGATGTAGCTGCCGACCCGCTGGTCCAGTCCGGTATCGAAGTTCATCGACCGGTCGGTGATTCGACGGTTGGCGGAGAAGGTCTGACCGCTGTCCGTCGAGGACGTGTAGTAGATGTCCCCTTCGGGACTGGCCATCAGCCGCGCTCGAGGTCGGGTAGGCGTTGCGCCCGTCCATCCAGACGACGTCCAACCGCCCGTTGGGTGCGACCGAAAGCCGGCCGGCGATGTGATCGACAGAGGCGGACGGCTTGTCGTCGTTGACCTTCACGGGTGGCGACCAGCTGGTCCCGCCGGTCGAGTGCTGGACGAAGAGGTCGACGTTCCCGGCGGCGGAGAAGTTCTGATACACGAGATAGATCGTGTTCGCTTTTAGGTCGACGGCGAGTCTCGGGAAGCCGGCGGCGTTGTTGGCGTCCTTCGGGCCCGGCTGCATGTCGGCGACCGGAGTGCGGGCCCACGTGGCGCCGCCATCGACCGACCTGGCCACGACGACCGGGTGGGGCGCGGTGGAGGGGGCGTCGCGATTGCGATAGGCGGTGTAGACGGCGCCGTCGGGCCCGACGACGGGCGGCGCCGGCTCGCGGATGTGCTCGCCCGGAGCCTGGGCAGCCACAGGCGCCGACCAGGTGGCACCACCATCGCTGGAAGCCGACGTGACGATCTGCCGGTCGCCGCCCCCGCCCTGGGCGCCACCGGACGTCACGAACACGCTCCATCCGACCACGTAGAGGCGGTCGCCGCTCGGTCGTGGATCGACCGCGATACCGGGCCGAATGACGTAGGGCTGTGATTGGGGTGACCCGTGGATGGCGACCACGCCGGTCTGGAAGGTCCGCCCGCCATCGGTCGAGTGGGCGACGAGGATCGAGTCGCCCTCACCCTGGACCACCTTGATCTCGGGGCGCTCCTGCGGACCGCGGTGAGAGGAGAACGCGGCATACACGTTCTGCCCCGAGCCGAAGACGACGCTTTGGTTGAAGTGGGCGTAGCCGCCGGCGTCGAACGTGTTGCAGGGCGGGTTGGCGAAGTCACTGGGAACGGTGAGGACGCCTCCAGTCCAGGTCCTTCCAGCGTCGAAACTGGTGTTGAAGTCACACTGGCCGGCCAGGAAATTCTCTTCCATCAGCACCATGTGGTTCGCGTCGTTCGGGTCGACCGCCAGGCCCGGCATGTCGTGGCCCCGGAGGATCGATCGATCCACCGTCAGGCGGGCGTTGGTGTCCAGATGACCCGGAGCCGGTGCGCTGTCGGCGACCGGTGCGCCGAGCACGACCGTCGCCGCCCCGATGAGAACCGCCAGGCGAGCGCGCTCGCAGAAGGTCGACCGCAAGGTTCCTCCCCTAGGTACCAGACAGCACATACGTGCGAGCGTGAGTATTGAACCGAATTGCGCCGTGCGCAAGTGATTCGCGAAAGAGTTTGTCCGGCGACGCTGGGCAGGATCCGCGTCCCTACGTGTGGACGAAACCCGCCGAGCAGATCCTGGCCTCAATCGCCCGATATAGTGAACGAATCTCCAACTCAGCACACTAGAGACGGTCCGCTTCGAGCCGCAACGCCCGCACCGGGCAGTTGGCCACCGCCCATCGGGCCTGGGCCAGCAGCTCCGGGGGCACCTCGCCCGGCCGGATGGCCGGGAAGCCCCAGTCGTCGAGCCGGATCCACTCCGGGAGCATCTCGGCACAGATGCCGTGGCCGTCGCACCGGATGATGTCGAGCTTCAAGGTCTGGGCGGCCACCGTCACCTCCACGCCGTTGCCGGCCGAGGGACGGCGATGACCGGACGATCGGACGACCACCGGCACGGGGCCCCGGCCAGGGGTCGTCCAGGTCGGCCCCGAAGACGGCGAGGGCGCTGCTCAGCAACCGGACCGCCCCGTCCGGGATGGGCGCAACCGCCTCGGCCCTCGATCTGATCGGCCCATCGCCTGAGCGGGGTCACGTCGCCCGGCCCGCCGCCCCCCAACCTGGCCGCGGTGCCCGCCAGATCCGCCAGCCCGAATCGGCAGGGACCGCATTGGCCGGCGCTCTCCGCCGCATACCACGACAGGATTCCGGCCGTCTCGGACAGTCCGCATGCACCGGCCGGCAGGGTGATGATCACGCCGGCGCCCGGCGCCGCACCCCACGGGGCCAGCCCGGCCCGGCTGTACGGGGCGGCCATGGCGTCGCGGGCGTCGATCCAGGTGCCGAAGAATCCCCCGACCAGGAGCGCCCGAAGCGGCTCGAGTGAACCTCCGGCGAGGGACAGGATGTGTCCGATGGGTGTGCCGATCGGGGCTTCGACCACCGACGGGCGGCCAACCGCCCCGCTCACCGTGATCAGTGCCGTCCCCGGCTCGTCGGTGGTCCCAGCCTCACGGAACCACTCTGCGCCGGCATGGCAGATCTGGGCCAGCTGCGCCAGCGTCTCGATGTTCTGGACAAGCGTCGGCCGGCCATCCACCCCCTTCTCGTGTGAACGCGGAGGACAGGCGGTCGGCTTGGCCGGACCGCCGTTGACCCAGTTGACGAGCGCGCTCGACTCGCCGGCCACGTAGCGGGGCGGGGTGTCGGTGATCTCGATCTCAACGGCCCGTGGCTCGGCAGCCCGCAACCGCTCGGCCAGGGCGTGGCGCACGGCGCCGAGCGCCGGCGTCTGGGTGCGGTCGATGGCGACGATGACTCGGTCCGCTCCCACCGCGGCGGCCGCCCATTGGGCGCCGTCGAGTACCAGATGGGGCAGCCCGGTCAGCAGCACCCGGTCCTTGGCGCTGTACGGCTCACCTTCGGTGCCGTTGGCCACCACCACCGGTCGCCGCCTGCCCCGCCACGCTGCGCATCTTGCGGGCGGTCGGGAACCCTGCGCCGCTCCGTCCGAGCAGACCGGCGTGTTCGACCAGGTTGATCAACTCGGTCCACGCTGACGTACCGGGCCTCGGCGGTGCGGGATAGCGCCGGCGGTGTTCGCCCAGGCCCATGGGCCGGCCGTCGGCGGCCAGTCCGGCGAGCAGCGCCAGCTGCCGAGCGTCGCCGGCGACCGCGGACGACTCGATGTGGTCGGTCGGGGTCGGGGTGGCGAACGCGGTCAACGAAGGAGTCCATTCATCTCGGCGGTAGGCGGCCGGCCGGGGGGGCAACTGGCGGGGCACGCCACCCGGCCGGCCGCGTTGAGACCATGATCAGCGCTGGGGGTCAGAGCCCCCTGAGCCGGGCCTGGGAAATGCCTGAGAATGTCCGTTACCGGTCAACGGCAGCCGGATGGTGAACTCCGCCCCGCCTCCCGCGGCGTTGGCCACCTTCGCCGTCCCGCCGTGTTCGGCGGCGATGCTGCTCACGATGGCCAGACCGAGGCCGGCACCGGTCCCCGTCCGGGCCTTGTCGGCCTGCCAGAACCGGTCGAAGGCGTGGGTCAGCACCTCGCCGTCGAGCCCCGGGCCGTGGTCGCGGACTGATACCACCGCCGCGCCGTCGGATAGCCGGGCCCCGACTTCGATCGGCGTGCCCGGGGGGGTGTGGCGCACCGCGTTGGTGATCAGGTTGGCCATGGCCTGGCGCAGATGGGCCTCGTCGCCGGCGATCACCACCGGCTCGGGGGCGTCGAGGGTCACCGAACGTTCGGGGGCGGTGGCCACCGCGTCGCTGCACGCGTCGGCAGCCAGGACGGCCAGGTCGACCGGCTCCCGCTCGGCCGGCCGCAGCTGGTCGAGCCGGGCCAGCAGCAGCAGGTCCTCGACTAGCACCTTCATCCGCGCCGACTCCTCCTCGATGCGGCGCAGGATGGTGGGCAGATCGACCCGCGTGTCGTCGCCGCTGATGCGGAACAACTCGGCGAAGCCTTGGATCGAGGTCAGCGGGGTCCGCAGCTCGTGCGATGCATCGGCCAGGAACTGGCGCAGCCGCGCCTCGGTGGCGTCGCGCTCCTGGAAGGCATTCTCGATGTCCTTGAGCATGGTGTTGAGGGCCAGGCCCAGCTGGCCGACCTCGCTCGGACCGCCCGACGGGCTGACCCGCGATGACAGGTCCCCGGCGCTGATCGCCCGGGCGGTGCCCGCCATGCGCTCCAACGGTCGCAGCCCCCGGCGCACGACCAGCCATGACCCGGCTGACAAGGCGATGAGCAGGAGAATGGCACCCCCCGACTCGATCAGAGTCAGGCGCCGCAGGGCGGTCGTCACCTCGGTGGCCGGCAGGGCGACGAGGACCGTGCCGCCGGGCACAGCACCCGCCGAGACCGCCAAGGCCCGGAAGCTCCCCGATCCGCTGGTCGAGCCGACGGTGAAGATGTCCCCACGCAGGGCCTTGGCGGGCAGCGGCGACGGAAACAACGGCCGGGCCGACGTTGTCGTCGCCGGTATCTGGCTGAGCACCTTGCCCGAGGCGTCACGGAGCTCGGCGTAGGTGCCAGGCGGGACGTAGACCGGGGTTGGGCCACCGCCGTGGCCGAAGCGATCGCCCTCAGGGGCGGTGCTCACCCCGGCCGCCTGGTCGAGCTCGGGGTCGACAATCGCGACCGAGCTCTTGACCTGGGAGTCGAGCCGCCGGTATGCGGCTCGCGAATACAGCGTGTAACTGGCCACGCCGAACAGGACCAACCCGGCGGCCACGAGGACGACGATGGCCAGCACCAGCCGCAGCCGCAGCGTCACGATTCACCCCCGGGCGCGCTCCGGCCGACATACATGCCCCGAGAATCGCCCGTCGGGCTCCACCCAGGCTCCGTCAAGGCTGGGATTTCGCTCCGACCGTGCCGGCGGCCGCCTCGGCCAGCGCCCGGACCTCGGCGGGCGACAACGGCCGCCACGCCCCGGGCCGCAGCCGGCGGTCGGTGACCGGCCCGATCCGCGTTCGCACCAGCCGCCGCACCGGGTGGCCCACCGCCTCGCACATGCGCCGCACCTGCCGGTTGCGGCCCTCGTGAATGACGATCCGCAACGTGTCCGGCGCGACCAGCGCCACCCGGGCCGGCGCCGTCTTGCCGTCCTCCAGCTCCACCCCCTCCCGGAGCCGGCGGACGGCACTCGGAGACGGATGTCCGGCCACCACGGCGAGGTATTCCTTGTCGACGCCAAAGCTGGGGTGGGTCAGCTGATGGGTCAGTTCCCCGTCGTTGGTCAGCACCAGCAGGCCCTCGGAGCCGGCGTCCAGGCGGCCCACCGGGAACACTCTCGGCTCGCCGGGCACCATGTCGACGACCGTCGGACGGCCCTGCGGGTCAGCCGCAGTCGTGACCACGCCCGCCGGCTTGTTCAGCAGATAGTGCACCAATCCGGGCCGGACACCGACGACCACGCCGTCGACGGCCACCTGGTCGGAGTAGATGTCGACCCGCCGGCCCAGCACCGCCACCTCACCGTTGACCGTGACCCGCCCGTCGACGATCAGCTCCTCGGTGGCCCGGCGGCTGGCGATCCCGGCCCGGGCCAGCACCTTCTGCAGGCGCTCCCCGGCCGGCTCGTCGGCCGTCATTCGTCCGGCGCGGCGGGCGGCGCCTTCTCTCCCCGGTCGCTGTGGCGCAGCCCGGCCTCGAGTGCCTCCATGACCTCGGGGCCGGGCACGAAATCGGCCAGCGGTGGCAGCTGATCGAGGGAATCGATGCCCAGCCTCTCGAGGAACAGGGTGGTCGTTCCGTACAGCACCGCCTGGCCGGGCCCGGGATCCCGCCCGACCTCGGCCACGTAACCCCGCTGCTGCAGCGTCCGCATCACGCCGTCCACGGTAACGCCGCGCACGTCCGACACCTGGGCCCGCGACACCGGCTGCTTGTAGGCCACCAGGGCCAGCGTCTCCAGGGCGGCCGCCGACAACCGGGGCGATTGGCCCTCCAGGACGAAACGCTCCACGTACGGCGCCAGGTCGGGGTGGCTCTGGAACCGGTAGCCGCCCGCCACGCGGACCAGCAGGAAACCACGGTCCTCGGCGGTGTAGGACTCGGCCAGCCGGATGCAGACCTCCTCGACCCGGGCGGGCGTCACCTCCAGGATCTGGGCCAGCAGGTACGGGGGGATGGGCTCCTCGGCCACCATGACGATGGCCTCGATGGCCCGCTCGACCTCGCTCGCCATCAGCCCTGATATTCCTCAACGGGGAAAATGGCGACCGGCTCGGCGCCGTCTCCGTCGGTGCCCAACCACGTCACGGTCAGCTGGCCGACATTGCTGAGCTGCTCGAGCTCAATCCACCCACGCTTGTACAGCTCCAAGACGGCAAGGAACCGCACGATCACTTCGACCCGCTCGACCAGACCGGCGGTGAGGCGCCCGAAACTGATCGGTCCGGTCCGGGGCAGCTCGTCGACCAGTTCGTCGACCGCATCGGTGACGGTGATCCGGATGGGTGCCAGGTGCCCGATGTCGACTCGGGGAACGGTCCGGGGCGTGACCGCCCGCAGGTACGCACGGTGGATGTCGTCGGGCCCGACGCCCGCCAGCAGGTCGGGCCTCAAGGCCAGGAAACGCTCCTCGAGGCCGGCCAGCCGGGGGAAGGAGCGACCGGCGACGTCCATCATCCGATGCAGGGCCGACGCCGCGTCCTTGAACGTCTTGCATTCGAACAGCCGGGCGAGAAGCAGGTCCCGCTCCTCCCAGAGCGCCAGCTCCTCCTCGCTGGCCACGTCGTCGCTGCCGGGAAGCAGCCGGCGGGCTTTCAACTCGAGCAGGACGGCTGCGATCAACAGGAACTCGGTCGCCGTGTTGAGGTCGACGGTCCTCATCTGGTCGAGAGTGGAGATGTAGCCGTCGACGATTGCCGAGAGCGAAACCTGGTAGATGTCGACCTGCTCTTTCGTGATCAGATGCAGCAGCAGGTCGAAGGGCCCCTCGAATACAGGGGTGCTGACCTCGTAGGGCATGCCCGTCGAGAATACGCCAGGGCCGCAACGGGCCGGCGCATACCATCGGCGCATGACCACCGTGCTGTCGGGCATCCAGCCGACCGGAGAGTTCCACCTCGGCAACTATCTGGGCGCCCTCCGTTGGTGGGTCGCTGACCAGCACGAGCACGACAGCTACTTCTGCGTCGTCGACCTGCACGCCCTGACCGTGCCCCGGCCGCCGACCGAAGTGCGATCCAAAACGCTCGAATCGGCCGCCATGCTGCTGGCCATCGGCCTGGACCCCGAGCGGTGCACCGTGTTCGTGCAGAGCCACGTCCCCGAGCACGCCGAGCTCAACTGGCTGCTCGAGTGCACGGCCAGCATGGGCGAGCTGCGCCGCATGACGCAATGGAAGGACAAGACGGCCAAGGGCGGCGAGGAGTCGGCCCGCGTCGGCCTGTTCACCTACCCCGTCCTGCAGGCGGCCGACATCCTGCTCTACGACGCCGACCGGGTCCCGGTGGGCGATGACCAGCGTCAGCACCTGGAGTTGACGCGTGACCTGGCGGCGCGCTTCAACCAGCGCTACGGCGAGACATTCGTGGTGCCGGCCGCGGCCATACCGGCCGCCGGTCGGGGGGCGCGGATCATGGACCTCCAGCAGCCGACGGCCAAGATGTCCAAGTCGTCGGACTCACCGCAGGGCGTGGTGCTGCTGCTCGATCCCCCCGAGGTGGTCGACCGCAAGATCCGCCGGGCGGTCACCGACGCCGCCACCGGCGAGGGCGCGGTGCGTTACGACCCGGCGGCCAAACCCGGCGTGTCCAACCTGCTGGAGCTGCTGGCCATCGCCACCGACCGCCCGGTCGTGGACGTGGCCCAGGGCTACACCGGGTACGGGCAGCTCAAGGCCGACGCCGCGGCGGCGGTCGTCGAGTTGCTCCGCCCGATCCAAGCCCGGTACCAGGAGTTGCTGACCGACCCGGCCCACGTCGAGAAGGTCCTGGCCCGAGGCGCCGACAAGGCCAGATCGGTGGCGTCGGCGACCTACGGCCGGGCCCGGGGAGCGATGGGCCTTCTCTCCAGAGAGTAATGGTCCTCAGGGTCTTCTATGCTGTTTCAATCGACCCTGTAATTGCCTCCCTCACCCGCCGGCAGCACTCGCTGGTGGCCGTCTGGCAACTGGCGGCCGCTGGTATCGACGCCACGTGGGCCTTCCGGCGCGGCGACCTGTTGTCCTATCGGCGCGGTGTGCTGATCGTTGCGTCGGCGCCCAGGCATCCGGCCCAGCCGATACTGGCCGCCTGCTTGGCGGCCGGCCCGGATGCGGTTGCGTCGCACTGGGCGGCCGGCGCCCTCCACCGGCTTAAGGGTGTGGCCGACGGCACCCTCGAGATATCCGTTTCACGCCGTACCCGGTTAACGGGGGTGATCGTCCATGAGACGGTTCTCGACGCTCGTGACACATGTCGGTGTCAGGGCGTCCCGACCACGTCAGTCGCCCGGACCCTTATCGATCTGGCCGGCACCAAGAGGCTGTGGCTGGTCGAGAGGGCGCTCGATGACGCCATCGTCCGAGGGCTCATCCGGCTCGATCCTCTGAAGGAGGCACTCGTGCGTGCCGGGGTGCGCCCTGGTGTGATTGGAGTTCGGCGGCTGCTGGCCGCCCGGAGGGACGACCGGCTCGACAGTCATCAGGAGCTCCGCTGGTTGCGCCTCATCCGGAGGGAGGTCGGTATCGAGCCGAAGCTTCACAAGGAGGTCGACGGCTACGAGATCGACATCGCCTTTCCGGACCACATGGTGGGCTTCGAGGTCAACGGCTGGTCGGCCCACGGAACCCGCTCGGCGTTCGACCACGATGCCGAGAAGGGCCTGACGCTGCTCGCCGCGGGGTGGCGCATCGGAACCTTGACCTCGAAGATGTCTGATCGCACCGTCGTCGCCAGGATCGCGACCATCCTCGACCAATCCGTTCGTCAGTTGACCGCGCTATAGCGCGGTCAAGTGACGAACGGATTCCCTAGTCGTCGTCGGCGGCCTTTAGGGCGGCCCCGACGTCCGCGGGGATCGTCCAGCGGTCCGGCGGGAGGTGGTGCTCCCGGGCCCAGGCGACCGTGAGCGGGTCGGCGCCGGCCCTCTCGAGCAGGCCGGCGCCGATTTGGTCGTGGCGCAGGTACCGGGCCGCCCGTCCCGAACCCAGTGCCACCCGGCCGCGTCCAAAGAACAGTGCGGCGGCGGTAGCCGCCGCTCGTCCCCAGGTTCCCAGGTAGGAATCGATCTTGCCGACGTCGTGCAGCAGGGCGGCAGCCAGCACCGGCCGCTCCCCCGGGACCCGGCGGGCCACCCCTACCGCGTGGCGGCGGTCGGGGCCGGACATGCGGCGCCACAATGCCTGCTCGCCCGGGCCCAGCCACGATACGGCCCACGCCTCGTCCTCAGGAGACGGGCCCGCGGACCCGAGCGACCCGAAGAAGCGCCGGGCCAGATGCTCGATGCTCACGCCAGTAGCGCCCGTTCCCACAGCCGGATGGCGGGGTTGAAGATCCCGCTCAGGGTGCCGGGGCGCAGCAGTACCAGCAGGATCAGGATGGGGAGGCCGTACTGGCGGATCCTGTACCACCCGGCCCGCCATTGGTCGGGGAGCACGCGCTCGACGAGCACCGAGCCGTCGAGGGGCGGGATCGGGAGCAGGTTGAAGACCCCGAGGATGACGTTGACGAAGCCGAAGAGCAGAACGACGCGATCCATCATGGGCCCGGCGTCGGTGGCCAGGAAAATGGGGTGGCGGATGAAGCGCAGCCACACCAGCGACAGGCCGGCCAGGGCGAAGTTGCTGGCCGGGCCGGCCAGGCTGACCAGCACCCCGTCGTTGCGGGGATGCCGCAATCGTGCTGTGTTGACGGGGACCGGCTTGGCGTAGCCGAACACACCGAGGCCGCTCAGGGCCAGCAGCGCCGGCAGGATGATGGTGCCGAACGGGTCGATGTGCTTGATCGGGTTCAGCGTGAGCCGGCCCGCCCGCTGGGCGGTGTCGTCGCCGAGGGCCAGGGCGACGACGCCGTGCGACACCTCGTGCAGGATGATCGCGGGGATAACCGCGCCCAGCAGGAGGAGCATCGAGCTGGTGATCACGCCCCGCGTCAAGGCGACCACGAACACGAGCACCAACAGCCCGACGACGATCGCGGTGTCGCGCTTCACCGCTGGAGGGGCGGAGGCGTCAGCGCTTCGAGGCGCAGTCGATGCAGTATCGTGCCGCGGGCTTGGCTTCCAGGCGGGCGGCACCGATGGGCTTGGCGCACGACTCGCACTGCCCGTAGGAGGCATCGGACAACTTCTCGATGGCGTGCTCGACCTCAGTCAGCGTCTCGTGCAGGGTGGCGGCCAGCGCCTCGACCTCGCCCCGCTCGGCGGTGACCTGACTGGAGTCGGCGAAGTTTGGGTCGTAGTCGACTCCGTTGGCCCCGGATCCCAGCTCGGCCAGCTGGGAGCGCAACGAATTCCGCTCCTGCTCCAGAAGGGAGCGGAGCTCTGGAGTCGCAGCCTCGGTCGACGTCATAGCCGCAGTGTAACCGTCCCGTCATCTCCACGATGCTCGCGTTGCGGCGTCGCCGCTACCGACGGGCCCGGGGATGGGCCGCGTCATACGCCGATCTGAGCCGGTCGGTGGACACCTTGGTGTACACCTGGGTGGTCGTGATCGAGGCGTGGCCGAGCAGCTCCTGCACCACCCGGATGTCGGCTCCGTGGTCGAGCATGTGGGTGGCGCAGCTGTGGCGCAGCACATGGGGGGTGAGGCGGTCGCCGAGGCCGACCTTGTCGCCGTAGCCCCGCACGATGCCCCAGGCCCCCTGCCGCGACAGCCGGCCGCCGCGGGCGTTGAGGAACACCGCCTCGGCGTCGCCCCGCCGGGCCCAGCGGTCCGGCGCCATGCACCGCCCCGCCCGCCCGGCGACAGCCAGGCGTCCAGGGCCCGACGGGCGTAGCGGCCGATCGGCACCAGCCGTTCCTTGGCTGCCCTTGCCGAACACCCGGAGCACGCTCGAGGTCCAGGCTCGAGGTCACCGAGCGACAGCCCGACCAGCTCCGAGATGCGCATCCCCGTGCCGTAGAGCAGCTCGAGGATGGCCCGGTCGCGTCGGGCGGTGGCATCCTCCCCCACCACCGCGCCGAGCAGGCCGGCCACCTCGTCCTCGGTGAGCGCCTTGGGCAGGCCCTGGGGCACCCTCGGCGTGCCCACGTCGCCCGTCGGGTCAACTGCAGAATGGCCCTCGTCCACGAGGAAGCGGTGCAGTGAGCGCACCGACACCAGAGCCCGGGCCACGCTCGCCGGTGCCCGGCCCTCGGCCCAGAGGTGGGCGATGTAGTCCAGGACGTCGGGTTCGGTGACGTCCCCGAGGGCCACGCCACGCTGGCGCAGCCACCGCTCGTAGGCGCGCAGGTCGCGACGGTAGGCGGACAAGGTGTTCGCCGCCCTGCCCCTCTCGACCGCCAACCACGACAGGAACTCCTCGCCGTCGAGGCTCAGCGGCGCCCCGGACGGCTCACCGCTGGAGGCGGCGCCTTTTCCCACCTAGGAAACGGCGACGAGCGGATCGGTCAGTGGCACGTCGAGGGCGGCGGCGACCGCTTCGTTGGTGACGCTGCCGGCCACCGTGGTCAGTCCGCCCCGCAGGGCCCCGTCGTGGCGGACGGCGCCGGGGCCGAACGTGGCCAGCTCGACGACGTAGGGCAGCGTGGCGTTGGTCAGGGCGTAGGTCGAGGTGTGCGGGACGGCGCCCGGCATGTTGCCCACCGCGTAGTGGAGGACGCCGTGGACCTCGTAGACCGGCTCGGTATGGGTCGTCTCGTGGGTGGTCTCGATGCAGCCGCCCTGGTCGACCGCGACGTCGACGATGACCGAGCCCGGCTTCATGGCCGCCACCATGTCGTCGGTGACCACCACCGGGGCCCGGCCGCCGGCGACCAGAACGGCGCCGATGACCAGGTCGGCCCGGGCGACGGCCCGTTCGACCGCCCCCCGGTTGGAGGCCAGGGTCATGATGCGGCCCTTGTGGATCTGGTCCACCCAGCGGAGGCGGTCGAGGTTCTTGTCGAGCAGCAGGACCTCGGCCTCCATGCCCTGGGCGATCCAGGCCGCGTTCCAGCCCACGTTGCCGGCGCCGAGGACGACGACGCGGGCCGGGCGGACGCCGGGGGCGCCGCCGAGAAGGACGCCGCGCCCGCCATTGGGCCGCTCGAGGTAGTGGGCGCCCACCTGGGTCGCCATCCGGCCGGCCACCTCGCTCATAGGGGCCAGCAGGGGCAGGGCGCCGTCGGGGGTCTGGACCGTCTCGTAGGCCAGGCTGGTGGCGCCGGCCGCCAGCAGCGCCTTGGCCACGTCGGGGTAGGCGGCCAGGTGCAGGTAGGTGAACAGGACCAGGTCGGGGCGCAGGTACCCGAACTCGTCGGGCTGGGGCTCCTTGACCTTGACGACCAGCTCGGCGGCCCAGGCCTCGTCCACGTCGACCACCTCGGCGCCGGCCCGGACGAAGTCGGCGTCAGCGATCGACGAGCCCTCGCCCGCGCCCCGCTGCACCAGGACCCGGTGGCCGTGGGCGATGAGCTCGCGGACCCCGTCGGGGGTCATGGCGACCCGGTCCTCGGCCGTCTTGATCTCGGCGGGGACCCCGACGATCATTTCCCGGAGCGTAGGGCCTGGCGAGCGAGCGTCAAGCCGATGATCGTCTTGGCGTCGATGATCTCCCGACGGGCGATCAGCCCGGGCGCGTCGTCGAGGGCGATCCGCTCGACCGTCATGTGCTGCTCCTCGATGCCCTGGGCCTCGGCGGTCGCGCGGGACGAGGTCGACGGCCAGGTAGATGAACGACGTTCGTCGCAGAAGCCCGGCGAGTTGTAGAACTCGGCCAGCAGCTGCAACTCCCCGGCCCGCATGCCGACCTCCTCGACCAGCTCGCGCCGGGCCGTCTCCTCGGGCGGCTCGTCGGCCACGTCCCGCTTGCCGGCCGGGATCTCGAGCAGCTCCCGGTCGACGGCGGCCCGGTACTGGCGGACCAGGACCACCCGGTGGGAGCCGCCGGGGCTGGTCAGGACGGGCACGACGGACACCGCCCCCGGGTGGTGGACGATGTCGCGCTCGAAGCGCTGACCGTCGGGGGCCTCGAAGGTGGTGGTCTTCACCGTGATCAGCGTGCCGCGGTAGCGCTCGACCTCACTGAGACGGCGGAACCCGGGCACCGGGTGCTATCGGGGTTGGGGCAGCAGCAGGTCGAGGTCGAGCAGCCGGGGGGCCCGGCCCTCGGCCCGGATCGAGGGCGGCGCCGACCAGCTCCCGGAACAGCGGGTGGGGCCGGTCGGGCCGGCTCTTGAACTCGGGATGGGCCTGGGTGCCGACCCAGAACGGGATGGCCGGGCAGCTCGATGAACTCGACCAGCCGGTCGTCGGGCGAGGTGCCCGAGCAGGCCAGGCCGGCGTCCTCCAGCCGGTTCCGGTAGCGGGGTTGACCTCGTAGCGGTGGCGGTGGCGCTCGTAGACGACCGTCGTCGCCGTAGGCCTCGCGCCACCTGGGAGCCGGGCCGCAGCCGGGCCGGCGTAGGCGCCGAGGCGCATGGTGCCGCCCATGTCGACCACGTCGCGCTGCTCGTCCATCAGGTCGATGACCGGATGGGGCGAGACGGAGTCGAACTCCCGGGAGTTGGCCCCGGCCAGGCCGGCGACGTTGCGGGCGTACTCGATCACCATGACCTGCAGCCCCAGGCACAGGCCCAGGCAGGGGATGTCGTGCTCGCGGGCGTAGCCGGCGGCGGCGATCTTGCCCTCGATGCCGCGCTCCCCGAACCCGCCGGGGATGACGATGCCGTCGAGGTCCTTGCAGCCGGCCCTCGGCCAGCAGGCCCTCGACCTCCTCGGCCTGGATCCACTCGAGCTCGATCTTGGCGCCGTGGTGGTAGCCGCCGTGGCGGAGGGCCTCGACCACCGACAGGTAGGCGTCGGGCAGGTTGACGTACTTGCCGATCAGGCCGATCCGCACCGGCCGGGTGGCGGCCTCGACCCGCTCGACCAGGCGCTCCCAGTCGGAGAGGTCGAGGGGGTGCGGCCGTGCGCTCGTCGAAGCGCAGCAGCCGGCAGACGTAGGCGTCGAGGCCCTCCTCGTGGAGGGCCAGGGGGATCTCGTAGAGGTTGGGGGCGTCGACGCAGGAGACGACCGCCTCGATCGGCACGTCGCACAGCAGCGAGATCTTGCGCTTGAGGCCCGACGAGATGGCCGCGGTCGCTGCGGCAGATGATGACGTCGGGCTGGATGCCCCGGCTGCGCAGCTCGGTCACCGAGTGCTGGGTGGGCTTGGTCTTCTGCTCGCCCGACGGGCCGAGGTACGGGCACCAGGGTGACGTGGACGTAGCAGACGTTGTCCCGGCCGACGTCCTTGCGGAACTGGCGGATGGCCTCGAGGAACGGGAGGATCTCGATGTCGCCGACGGTGCCGCCCACCTCGGTGATGACCACGTCGACGTCGTCGGTCGCCAGCCGGTTGATGCGGTCCTTGATCTCGTCGGTGATGTGCGGGATGACCTGGACGGTCTTGCCGAGGTAGTCGCCCCGCCGCTCCTTGGCGATCACGCCTGGTAGATCGAGCCGGTGGTGGCGTTGGAGTCGCGGTGCAGGTTCTCGTCGATGAACCGCTCGTAGTGGCCGAGGTCGAGGTCGGTCTCGCCGCCGTCCTCGGTGACGAACACCTCGCCGTGCTCGAAGGGGTTCATGGTGCCCGGGTCGACGTTGATGTACGGGTCGAGCTTCTGCATGGTGACCCGCAGGCCCCGGCTCTTGAGCAGCCGGCCGAGCGACGAGGCGGTCAGACCCTTGCCCAGGGAGCTGGCCACGCCGCCGGTGACGAAGATGTGCTTCGCCAAGTGTATTCCTCCTGTGCCGACGTCATGGACGGCCGTCGAGACTCTTGTTCGGCGGCGGCCAAGTCAGGCTATCGCGAGCGGCCGACCCTGTGCTGGCGGACCTCGGCGCCCGGCGCATGGCGGCCCGGCCAGGGCCAGCAGCTCCTCGGCGTGGCGGCGGGCGGTGGCGCTGTCAGGCTGCCCGACAGCATGCGGGACAGCTCGACCACCCGCTCGGCTGCCGTCCAGCGACCGGGCGCGTCGGCGACCGTGCGGCCGCCGGCGGTCGTCCTTGCCGACCGCGATTGCTGGTCGGCGAAGGCCGCCACCTGGGGCAGGTGGGTGACGACCAGGACCTGGTGGCGCCGGGCCAGGGCGGCCAGGGCCCGGCCCACGGCCACCGCCGCCTCGCCGCCGATGCCGGCGTCGACCTCGTCGAAGACCAGGGTCCTGTCGGCGGGCGTCGGGCGTCGGAGCCGGCTCCTTGGCTGGCCCCGGCCGAGCACCAGCCGGACGGCCAGCATGGTGCGGGCCAGCTCGCCGCCCGACGCCACCTTGGTCAGGGGCAGAGCCGGCTCGCCGGGGTTGGCGCCCAGCAGCCAGGTGACGTCGTCGCCCGGCCCGGTCGTCGCCGACTTCACCTCGAAGCGGGCCCTGGGCATGGCCAGGGTGCGGAGCTGGCTGCTCGACCGCGGCGGCCAACCGGCGGGCGGCCGCTCGCCGGCGGGCGTCGCCGATCGCCGCTTCCGCCGGCCAGGTCGGCCTCCGCCTCGGCTCGGCGCCCGGCTCGAGGACGCGCCGCCCGCTCCTCGTAGGACTCGAGCTCCTCGAGCCGGGCCTGGGCGTCGCCGGCGAAGGCGATCACGTCGGCCAGGGTGTCGCCGTACTTGCGGCGCAGCTCCCGCAGCAGCTGGCGGCGGGCGCGGACCTCGGCCAGGCGCTCGGGGTCGTCCTCCAGGCTCTCGGCGACTGCTCCGGAGCTCGCTGGCGGCGTCGGCCAGCTCGGCGGCCGACGGCGCGGAGCCGGTCGTGGAGCGGCGGCCAGCGGCGGCCGGCCGGCCAGGCCGGCCACACCTGCCCCAGCCGTCGGTGCACCCCGCCGTCGCCGCTCAGGGCCTCGACCGCGGCGTCGGCCGCGTCGCGGTGGGCGGTGGCGCCGGCCAGCCGCTCGCTCCTCGGCCGCCAGCGCGTCGTCCTCGTCGGGGTCGTCGAGCCGGGCGGCGTCGAGCTCGCCGACCTGGAACGCGCAGCAGGTCGAGCTCGCGGGCCCGGGCCCGGGCGTCGCCGCCGAGGCCGGTCGAGGGCCAGGCGGGCGTCGTGGATGCGACGGCGGGCATCGATGGCCGGACCATGCTCGATCGCTGCCGAAGTCGTCGAGCGCGCCGCGCTGCACCGCTGACGAAAGCAGCGACTGGTGGGCGTGCTGGCCGTGGAGGTCGACGAGGGCGTTGGCCACGCTCGCCTCCAGGGCGGACGAGGGCGCCATCTGGCCGTCGACGTAGGCCCGGGACCGTCCCGGCGCACGGCACCGTCGCGGGCCAGCACCACGTCGTCACCGTCCGCACCGGCGCCGCTGAACCGGCCCTCGACGACGCCTCGCGGCGCCCGGGTCGGACCAGCAGGGGGTCGGCCCGCCCGCCGAGGAGCAGCTCGATGGCCTCGACGACGAGCGTCTTGCCGGCGCCCGTCTCCCCGGTCAGCGCCGTCATGCCCGGACCGAGCACGAGCGTCAGGTCGTCGATCACGCCCAGGTCCCTGACCCGCAGCTCGGAGCACGCATCAGCGGTCGGTCAGCCCGAACTTCTGCTTGAGGATGGTGTGGAAGTCGCGGTCGCCGAAGGTGACCAGCCGGGCGTCGTGCCGGCCGGCCCGGCAGCGGACGATGTCGCCGCTGGCCAGGCAGCCGTGACTGCCGGCCGTCGACGACCAGCTCGGCCTCGCCGGCGTCGATGACCTCGAGGGTGACGCTCCTCGTCGGGCCGTCGAGCACGCAGCGAGCGGTCGAAGAGCATGTGGGCGGCCACCGGCGTCACGATGAGCACCCGGGCCCGCGGGCGAGACAATCGGGCCCCGGGCCGAGAGGTTGTAGGCGGTGGAGCCGGTCGGGGTGGCGACGATGATCGAGTCGGCGGCGTAGGTGAGGAACGGGGCGCCGTCGAGCACACACGGCCAGTCGCACGGTGTGGCCGTCGGGCAGCCGCTGGAGCACGGCGTCGTTGAGGGCGTTGGCCACGTGATGACGGGCGCGGGGGGTGTGGTGATCGGGGCTGTCCGCTCCGGTCGCGCCGGCGGCCTCGCTCCGGGGCACCACCTCCACGGTGAGTGTCATGCGCTCCTCGAGGCGGTAGTCGCCGGCGAGGAAGCGGCTCGAGCGCGTCACGCAGCCCGTCGGGCACACCTCGGTCAGGTAGCCGAGCTGGCCGAGATTGACGCCGAGCACCGGGACACCGCTCGGGGCCACCAGGTCGACGGTGCGCAGCATGGTGCCGTCGCCGCCCAGGCTCACCGCCAGATCCAACTTCTCGATCAGCTCCTCATCGCTGTCGGTCCCACCGTCGGTGCCGGCGGCGCCGCCGACCAGTAGGTGCGCCTCATGTCCCAAACTCTTCATCCATGCCGCCGTCGACTCGAATACATCGGTCGCCTCCGGCCGGTACAGATGGAGGACAAACCCGATGGCCGACACGCTCAGGATCCCGAACCGAAGGTACTGGTGGCTTCGGCGACCGCCTGGTCCACGACTGCCGCCGGGGAGGAGTCATCTTGGGTGGCCGGTGGCCCCGTCCTCCAGTGGGCGAGGAACTCGACGTTGCCATCGGCCCCGGTTATCGGCGACACCATGAGGCCCATCATGGTGGCTCCGCAGCCGGCAAAGGAAGTAATCACCGCCGTCAGGACGGCCGCCCACGCCCGGGGATTCCTGACGACACCCCGCCCGGCTGAGACGATCTGACGCCCAGCCTCGAACTGAGGCTTGACCAGGATGATCAGATCGGCGCCCGGCGCGGCCAGGGGGCCGGTCAGGACCGGCGCCACCGTTCGCAGCGAGATGAACGACAGATCGGCGACGACCACGTCGAACGGAACGCCCCCCGCCTGGTCGAGCGTGAGGTGGCGAATGTTGGTTCGCTCCATGGAGGTGACCCGAGCGTCGGAGAGGATCCGTTCGTGGAGCTGGCCGCGTCCGACGTCGACGGCCAGCACCGACGCCGCGCCGCGTTGCAGCAGGCAGTCGGTGAAACCACCAGTCGAGGACCCGGCATCGAGTGCTCGGCGCCCGGTCACGGAGATATCGAAACGGTCGAGGGCCGCCTCCAGCTTGTCGCCGCCCCGGCTGACGAAACGGTGCGGCGGCCCGGCGATGACGACCGCTTCGCCTGGGCCGACCAGGCGCGAGGGTTTGTCGGCGACCGCACCACCGACGAGGACCCGGCCCGACGCCACGGCCGTCTGTGCCTGTTCCCGGCTGTCGACCAATCCGCGGCGCACCAGTTCCAGGTCGAGCCGCCGACGATCCTTCAGGGCCGCCACGTCGGGGGCGGGGTGGCGGTCAGGTGGTCCTGGCTAGGAGGCCGGCGCGGAAGGTCCGTTGCCGGTTGCCGCGCCCGGAGAAATGTCGGTGATCGAGGCCGGCCCCGACGGTTGCGAGATGCTCGCCGATTGACTGTTGGGCGGCTCACCGACGCCGGTTGGGGCGGTCGTTGCCTTCTTGGCCGCCTTCTTGGCCGGGCTGCGCTTGGCCGGTGCCTTCTTGGCCGGCGCCTCGGTGGTGGCGGCTTTGGCGACCGGGGCCTTCTTGGCCGGCGCCGGGGCTTTC
Source organism: uncultured Actinomycetota bacterium (assembly GCA_963792645.1). Lineage (GTDB taxonomy): Bacteria > Actinomycetota > Acidimicrobiia > Acidimicrobiales > Palsa-688 > CAWBWS01. The sequence goes on along the minus strand of CAWBWS010000002.1, from coordinate 1,312,203 downwards.
TTGGCCCGCGCCGACGCTTTTCTGGCCGGCGCCGGGGCTTTCTTGGCCGGCGCCTCGGGGGCCGCCGACTCGGTGGCCGGAGCCGCCTTGGCTGCCGACTTCTTGGCGGCTGCCTGGCGCGGCGCCGACTTCTTGGTCGGAGCGGCCGCTGCCTCTTTGGCCGGCCCCGAGGCCGCCTTTGCGGGTGCGGCAACCTTCTTACCGGCTCCGCGAAATCGGCGTTCGAGTGTCTCGAGGTCGCGCCGGGTGGCCAGCCCCAACTCCGCGAGCTGGGTGGTCACCTCTTTGCGGACCAGCGCGATCAGGTGATCGGTGTTGCGGCGGCTGCGGTCGATGAGCTCCTCGACCTGGCTCTGCACCTGGTCGCGTTGCACCTCCCCCGCCTTGACCATCTCCTTGACGATGCCTTCAGCACGCGACTTGGTCATCGCGGTGAAAGCCATGCCGGCATCCATATATCGCTTGAGAAGGTCACGTTGGGCCATGCGCCAATCTACACAGCGCGATCGGGCCGGCCGCCATTGCCTATCCGGGCGAAAGGACCTGTGTCACGACGGCATCCAGGTCGTCCCCGACGAAGTCAGGAGCGGGCTGCACCGGCAGGTCGACCTCCGCCGTTATCCCGGAAAGAACCAGGGCGAACTTGGCGCCCAGCAGATTGGCGAACAGGCCATCGGTCTCCGGCCGGTCCCCGACCATCACGTCGATCGCTCCCAGGCGGGCTGCGACCAGTGCGGCCGCCGCATCATGCGGTTTGCCGGCCACGATCGGATCCGCCCCCGAAGCCACCTGCAGGAAGGCGACCACCGCGCCGGCACCCGGCTCGAAACCATCGGGCGTCGGCAGGGTGGCGTCGGTGTTGGTGGCGATGAACTTGGCCCCGTCACGGATGGCGTCGGCCGCCTCGGCCAGCAACCGGAATGACAGCTCGGTCGTCCGCCCGACCACGATCGAACCCGGATGCGATGCCGCCGGCACGACCTCGACACCGCGCTCGGCAAGCGCTTCGGCGACACCGATGCCGCCCACGAACGCGGCCCGGGTACCGGGGTCGATGAGTGACGCCGCCGCCTGCGACGAAGTCAGCACGTCCGTTTGGCCGGCCTCGATTCCGACGTCTCTGAGCGCCGCGACATGGGCCGCCAACGTCGGTCCCGAGTTGTTGGTGAAGAAGACGACGCGCTGGCCGCTCTCGCGCAACCGGCGCACAGCGCCGGTAGCGCCGGGGATCTGCCGGCCACTGAGCCATACCACGCCGTCCAGGTCGAGAAGCCAAGTCACGCCGGGCAGTCTGGCAGGCTCGAACCGGCAGCCAGCAACCAACAAGATGGTGGGGTTGCAGACGTGGGCTGCGTGGTGGCCGTTCTGGCGGGGCCGACGCGATCAGGTGGGGGCCGAGGCCTTTGCCGAGCACTCGCTGAACGCCTGGCCCCGGCGGCCGCCGACGCTGTTGCTCATCATGCTCGGCGCGCTGGTGGCCGCCGTCGCCCTGGCGTGGCGTCCCCGGGCTTCGTCCTCCTCGTTCTCATCGGCCCGTGAGCCGGTCACCGACCGGAGGGTGCCAGCGGGTCCACCCGGCTCCCGCTCCCCCGAAAATGCCTCGGGAAATCAGGTCACAGTGGGAGTTGCGGCCGTGTCCGGCGCTTGCTACGCAAGTGAGGTGCCCCGATTCGAGCCGTTCGCCGGACTTCGCTACGCGCCCGACAGGGTACGGCTCGACGACGTAGTCGCCCCGCCCTACGACGTCATCTCGCCAGAGGCGCGTGCAGCACTCCAATCCCGCAGCGCCTACAACTCGGTGCGGATCGAGCTGCCCGACGAGGCGCCCGGACTCGACGGCTATCACGCCGCCGCCCACCGGCTCACCGAGTGGGAGGCCGCGGGCATCCTGCGACGTGACGCGCGGCCGGCGATGTACGGCTACCGGATGACGTTCGCCGACGACGCCGGCCGGGAGCGCCAGACCGTGGGCGTGATCGGGGCGCTGGGGCTGGAGCCCCCGGGCGGGGGTTCGATCCTTCCGCATGAGCACACCACGCCCAAGGCCAGGAGCGACCGGCTCGAGTTGCTCCGGGTCACCAAGGCCAACGTTTCGCCCATCTGGGGGCTGTCCCCGGCCGTGGGGCTGTCTGCGCTGTTGGAGCCTCCGGCGGAGACCAGTCACGCGGTCGACACCGAAGGCGTGGCCCACGACCTGTGGCCCATCACCGACGCCGGTACCGTCGCGGCCCTCGCCGAGCGGGTGGCGTCGGCGCCGGTGCTGATCGCTGACGGCCACCACCGCTTCGAGACGGCGGTGGCGTACCAGGCCGAGCGCCGGGAGGCATTGTCGGACCGGCCCGGACCGTACGACCTGGTGATGGCGCTCATTGTCGAGCTCGCCGACGAGCGGCTCTCGGTGCGGCCCGTTCACCGCTTGATCAGCGGGCTGCCCGTTGATTTCGACGTGGCCGCCGCTTTCGACGCCTATTTCGAGATGACATCGACCGATCCGGTCGACGTCAGCATCACCGAGCGGCTCGCCGAGGCGGGCGCCATGGCATTGACCACCTCGGCCGGCACCTGGCTGCTGATGGCCCGTCCCCATACCGTGGCGGCGAGCAGGCAGGACCTGGATTCGAGCCGGTTGGAAGTGGCGCTGGGCGGATTCCCCGGCCACCATGTGGTCTACCAGGACGGCTGGGCGACGGCCGCACGGGCGGTCGAAACCGGCCAGGCCCAGGCGGCTGTTCTGCTCAACCCGGTCACGGTGGAGCAGATCGCCGCGGTCGGCCACGGGGGCGAACGGATGCCCCCCAAGACCACGTTCTTCTGGCCCAAGCCCCGTACCGGTCTCGTCATCCGCGAGGTGCAGGGCTGATCCGAGCCGGCACCGCGCCCGACGCCGCCGAGCTCTACGACTGGGAATGCCGGCACATCCACCATCGGGGCGATCAGGACGTGGCCTTCTGGCTTGATCTGGCCCGCCGGCAGGTGGGACCGGTGCTGGAATTGGCCTGCGGCACGGGGCGGGTGACGCTCCCGCTGGCCGAAGCCGGGACACCGGTTGTCGGGCTGGACATCGATCCCCTGATGCTGGCCGCCCTCCGCGGCAGGCGCAGCCATCCAACCGGCGCCGTGCTGACGATTGCCTCCGACATGCGCCGTTACACCCTGGCGGCACAGTTCGGCACCGTGTTCGTCGCCTACAACAGCATCCAGTTGCTCAACGACGTAGCGGACATGGTCGCCTGCATCTCGTGCTCCCACAGGCACCTGGCACCAGGAGGACTGTTCGCCCTCGAAGTCACCGACTTCCAGGTCGGCGCCGGCGGCGGTGCGGTCGACGACGAGGTGCTGGCCGAGGCCGACGGCATCCAGTTCACCGCCGGCTTGAACCACGACCTGGGCCGGCGGGTGTCCCGGTATCGGCGCCGTTTCACCGGCGCCGGCTGGGTGTTCGAGGATGAGGTGACGCTCCGATCGCTCGATCGCCGGGAGCTCACCGCGCTCCTCCGGGCCGGCGGCCTCGAACCCATCCGGTGGTGGGCCGACGGGCCGACGTCCCGGGTGGTGGCCGAATCGAACGTCACGAGTCAACCCGATGCCATCTCGCGCCGTTGAAAGAAGGGTCCCCACCCGAACGCGGCGGCCGCGCTCCCCTGCCACCCATCAGGCCGCGTCGAGCTCAGATTCCAATCTGCCGCCATCGGCGCCCGTTCCGGTTGAGCACGGCGCGCGCGGGTCGTCCTCGAGTGCCTGCGCCGGTACGAGAGGTTCATCGCCGACAACGGGTCCAACTGGTACGCCTCGGGAGCCACCGACGCTCGCTGGGACGATACCGATCTCAACCAGCTCAAGTCGGTTCCCGGTTCCGCATTCGAGGTGGTGGCGACCGGGCCGGTCCTGCATTGGGCGATCGAATTTCAGCCAATCGCCGGGGTGATGACCGGTGAGTCGGCGGCCTCTTCGATCCTGGCCGCCGCTTCCCTCAGCGCCGCCTGCCCGCGCTTGACCTGCGTCGCCCGGAGCACCACATCGGCCACCACCTCCGTCCGGCTCTGGGTGATGCCCCCGGCCCGGAAGAACCGCCGCCGCACCCGCCCGACCACCACGACGGCCGTATCGGTGTCGAGCCATGCCCCGGCCGCCGGCGCCGCGAACCAGACGACCGGGACGGTCTCCGCCCGGCCCGTCGGACCATCGACCGTCACCTCGTAGCCGACCAACCGGTCTCCGGACGGCAACAACCGTTCCTCGGCCGGCCGGGCCAGCCGGCCCCGCAGCGCCACGACGTTCACCCGGCACCTCCCTGTGCTCACTCCACGCCCCGTTCTATGCCGCGGGAGATCAAGGGGGGAAAGTGCCCAAACCGGCGAGCGCGACCACCCGCCCGACCGTCTTGCCAACGGAGAAAGGGGAAACGATGGCAAGCATCCTCAACAACGGTGACGCCGAGGCGCTGCTCCTCGACATCCGCACCGCCGGAGCGGCGGCCGGCGAGGACATCAACGGCCGCAACGGGGCATTCCTGCACTTTCCGACCTCGATCGTCACGGCCGACCCCCGAGGCGGCCAGTTGGTCTTTCCCCTGGTGACCGGCGCCGAGCCCGGCTGCGTGGTCCGTGGCGACGGTGAGGCGGAAGTGTCGGGGACGGTCGCCGGCGTGTCGGTAGCGGGCCGGTTTACCTGGACATTCTCGCGGGAGGGGCCGTCGCCGGGGGCCGCGGGTTACCGGTTCCGGCGCCGGGGACGCGACGTGGCGGCGCCGGCTTGGGCGTCCCAGTTGCCGATCTCCCGGCGCCTGCTCGCCGCTCCCCCACCGGCTCTGGCCTGGCAGCGTCGCCGGCTGATCCGGCAGGGCCGGGTGGCCGAGTACTGGCTGCTGAAGCTCACCGAACGGGTCGTCCGCCAGTCGTGCCGTGGCCCCATGCGCCGGGCCATCAATCACCGTCCGCCAGTCGACATCGACGATGTGGTGCAGCGGGGTATGCAGGTCGTTTCCCGCCTCCTGCCGCTGTACGCGTCTCCGCAGCGACCCCCGTGCTCGTGGCTCGGAATGTTGCGGTTGGACTGCGCACGGGACGTCCAGCGGGAGATCTCCCGACTCGACTGGGTGCCGGTCGAAGCGGCGGCCGTCGTGGAGTTGGCGGCCGCCGCCGGTGTCGGACCCCAGTCGGACCCCGCCACCACGCTGGCTGTGCTCTCCGAGGCGGTCGAGCGAATCGGCTTGCGGCTGCCCCGCGTCGGGCCCTGGCAGGCCCATGCCGCGCTGACGGCGCCCACCCTGACCGCGCTCGAGTCCCTCGGTATGGCCCAGCTGGAGGCGGGCGCGGCCCGCCTCCAACCTGAACTCGACGCCGTGGTGGACCAGCCGGGTCGGGTGGCCGCCGAGGTGGCCCGCCTGGTCAGCGACGACCCCGAGCTGGCCGTCCAAGCGGCCGAGGGCGACGACCTGGCCCTGGGTCGGGTCGGTGCCAAGGTGCTGGCCGCCCTCCGGATGGGCCGCGAGAGCGCGGCGGCCACCAGACGCCGGTGCTGGGCCGACTTTCACGACTCGGGACGGCTGTTCGACACGGACGTGGCGCGGCGACGGTTTCAGCCCTCTGCTGCCGTGAGCCTGGCGGCGATCGATCAAGCGTTGCGTCAGGCGGCCGGCTCCGGCGGCGGTCCGGCCGGCCGGTGGTGAGAGCAATTATCCGGTCGGCGGTCGGACTGGGCCTGCCGCTGATGGTCGGTGTGGTCGTCCTGCCGTTGTCGCTGACCGGGATGGTCACGGTGGGGCTGCAGCAGGCTGCGGCTTTCGCCTGGGACATCCCGCCTGAGCTGGTTCCGGTGTTCCAAGAGGCGGGCAGGGTCGAGGGCGTGCCCTGGACGATTCTGGCGGGGGTGGCATCGGTTGCCACGGACTTCGGACGCCACGGTCCAGACGGGGTGGCACGGGGTGAGACGCTCGGCACGTCGATCTACCCGGAGGTCGTGCCGTCCCTTGCGGGCGGGATGTTTCTCATCGATCCCATGGCGGCGCCTCTGTCCCCGGTCGGGGCGCAGGATGTCCGGGCCGCGACGGGCTGGTTGGCGGCCACACTGGCCCGTCTCGCCGGGGCAGCATCCCGTCCGGTCACGCCGCTGGACGCCCTGCGGTGGTGGACCGGTGTGGTGGCGTCACTCCCTCTTCACATCGACGCCATCGCCGGTCAGGCCGTCGGCACGCCGGCTCCGGCGCCTCCTGGCGACAATCCGGTACGGGTGTTCGGGAGCCTGGTGCTTCCACGCCTGGGGGCGCCGGTCACCTCGGCCAACCTCGACGCCATCGATGCCTGGGCGGCGGGTGAGGGGTCGTGCGCGGCGTTCAACCCGCTCGACACCACCCAACCCGAGCCGGGAGCGACCCCGTTCAACACCCTGCCGGGCGGCGGCCATGTCTGGAACTACCCTTCGCTGGACACCGGCGTCCGCGCCACCGTCGAGACGCTCCTCAACGGGCTCTACCAGCCGATCCTCACCACATTGCAGGCCAGCGGGGGCGTGGCGGCCGTCGCCGCCGCGGTCGGGCATTCGCCCTGGGGCACGGTCTCGTTCGGCAACCCCTCGTATGCCGGTCGCCAGTGTGGGGACACCCCGAGACTCAGCCCCGCCGGGACTGCCGCTCCCCCGGTGCCGACGGTCACCGGCCCGGATGCCGTGGCCGCGACAATCGTCGCCCGGGCGGCCAGCTACCAATCCCTCTGGGACCACCGCGGCGCTATCGGGCCCGGGCCGTGAACGGATCAGCCATGGGAGTCCGGTGGGCCAAATGGATCGTGCTCGGGATCGCCGCCGGCGCGGCCATCCTCGGACGGCATGCCTACAGCCGGCCGCACAGCGGGGGCCACCCCGAGTCCGCTCGTGGCCGGCGGCCGAGCGTCCCGGTCGGCCCGCCCGCCGTCGACAGCCCGCCGGTCGACCGGAGCGACCCGCTGGCCGTGGCGTCCGCCGTCGCAGTGGCGGTCTTTCAGTCCGACAGCCGGTCCTCCGCCTGGACCGAACGGCTCGTGCCCCCGGTCTCGGCGCACGCCGCGGCGCTCATGACCGGGCTGGCGCCCATGCTGGCCGGCCAGGATCGGCGATCAACCGCCGCCCAGATCAGCCGGCCGGGATCTGCCAGCCCATCGACTCGGCGATGTCTTTGCAGGTCGGGCACAGAGGGTAGCGGCGAGGGTCCCGTCCCGGCACCCAGACCTTGCCGCACAGGGCCCGCACGGCGGTCGAGTTGACGATGCCCTCCACCACACTCGGGCCGGCCGATACGAACTCGCCGTCATCGGTCTCGACACCCTCGAGCACGATGTGGGTCATTCGCTCGTGGTCCCCGTCGAGAGCCGGGTCGACCCGGGTGGGGGCGACGGTGCTGGTCTCGGACACGGCGCCAGACTACCCTCGGAACCTGGCCGGCGTTGCCGGCCGTTTGCCGAGCGGGGGTGCTCAAGACGCTGAGGACGGCCAGGCCCATCAGAGTTGCCGTTGCCACCGTGTTCGCATCGGCGTTGCTGGCAACCGGTGCCCTGGTCGCCGCGGCCGCTCCCGCCACGGCCGATCCGCAACCGATCTGCACCTTGCTGGCCGTCCTCTGTCCGACCACCACCGTCAAACCTCCGCCAACCACGGTCGCGACCAAGGGGCCGGCGCCGACGACCGCGCCGGCCCATACCACCACGCCGACCACCAAGACGGCCACCAAGGTCGTGGCGTCCACCTCGACCACGACTCGCCCTGGCGGGCAACTCCAGGTGGGTGTGGGCGCGGTGGCCGGCGCCCCCGCCATCGATCCGGCGGCATTGAACCAGCCGGTCAGCGCACCAGAGCTGGCCGGGACCGGCACCCCGACCGGGGGGACGACCACCCCCTCGGACGCGGCGCTCGGTGGTACGCAGCCGGCCGCCCTCGGCGCGGCGGCCGGGCGCGGTCTACCCAATCATCACGCCACCCTCCGCGTCCTGCTCAGCCTGGGCGCCCTCGGCATCGCCGGCCTGGCCGCGGCCCAGCTCCCGGTGTCCCGCCGCCGCCGGCGCCTCGACTCCCCAGCCGACGGGCTGGACATCATCGACGGGCTGTAGCGTGGCCGCGGTGGCCACCACTGACCCACGCGGCACTCCGGCGACACCGGCCAGCCATCCGGCGTTCCTGGTCTCCTGCGCGCTTGGCATCCTCGGATTCCTGCTGATCGTGACCGGCCTGATCGTCGGCGGTCAGGTGATCTTCGAGGTCGGCGCGTTCGTCGGTTTCGCGTCGCTGATCGCCGCGCTGGCGTGGCGGGCTGACCTGGTGAGCACCTGGCGTCGCGACCATCCCCGCCGGTAATCGCGGCCTCGGGATGTCCGGCATAGGCTGACGGCGTGACCTCGACGCAGGACCAGGGTCGGGACCTGCGGGTGTACTCCGACCAGCGGCGGCGGCTGGTGCTGGTCGCCGCCCTGATCGGCATCTTCGCCGTCTCGGTGAGCTCGGTCGTGGAGCGTGATCCAACGACCGGACTGAAACCCATGCCCGGCGACTACCTGTGGATGGTGATCCCCGGGGGGATCCTGCTGGCCGTCCTCGTCTGGCGGGCTTTGAAGGCACGCATCGTTACCGATCACTCCGGTATCGATGTGGTGCGGGTGGTCGGGCACGAATGCCTGTCGTGGAGTGACATCCGGCGATTCGAGGTCCATCCGACACCGAGCCGGCAGGGATTCTCGGTCGTCGCCCGTCGCCACGACGAGCGGGTCGTCAAGATATCCAGTCAGGTCACGGTCCGGCCGCTGCGCGACCGGGACCAGGCTCGCCAGGTCGCCCGCCAGTGGGCCGAGGAGCTCTGCGACCGGTTCGAAGCCGACCGCCGGGAGCGGGTGGAGGTACGGGCCACGGTGGGTGCCCCCGGCGCTCCCGGCGCCGCCGGCGCCTGAGCTCCAGAGCTCAGCACCGTCGCATGGCAGGAAACTACGACGCCGTCATCGTCGTTTCGTTCGGCGGACCGGAAGGGCCCGACGACGTGCTGCCCTTTCTCGACAACGTGCTGCGCGGCCGCCCGGTGCCGCCCGAACGCCGCCTGGCGGTGGCCGAGCACTACCAGCTGTTCGGCGGGCGCAGCCCGCTCAACGACCACAACCGGGCCCTCGTGGCCGCCCTCGAGGCGGAGTTGGGCCAGCACGGGGTCGAGCTGCCGGTCTACTGGGGCAACCGCAACTGGCACCCCCTCCTGGCGGCGACCGTCCAGCGGATGCGTGACGACGGTGTGCGGCGGGCCCTGGCGTTCGTCACATCGGCCTATGCCTCCTACAGCGGCTGCCATCAGTACCTCGATGACATCGCCCGGGCGCGACAAGCGGTGGGCGACGGAGCGCCGGAGATCGACAAGCTCCGGGTGTTCTACAACCATCCCGGCTTCGTCCGGGCCAATGCCGACGCGCTCCGGGGAGCGATCGATGAGAGCCCGACGGGAAACGCGGCACCTCGCATCGCCTTCACCGCCCACAGCATCCCCGTCGCCATGGCCCAGACCAGCGACTACGAAGCCCAGCTGACCGAGACCGCCCGACTGGTCGTTTCCGAAGCCGCGCCCGAGGCCGAGCCGGCGTGGACTCTCGTCTTCCAGAGCCGCAGCGGTCCCCCATCCCAGCCGTGGCTGGGACCCGACATCGGCGACCACCTCCGGGCCCTCCGGGCCGAAAGCGACGCTCCGGTCATCGTGGCCCCGATCGGGTTTGTCTCCGACCACATGGAGGTGGTCTACGATCTGGACACCGAGGCCCGCCGGTTGGCTGGGGAGCTCGGCCTTCCCATGGTGCGCGCCGCCACCGCCGGTACCCACCCGGCCTTCGTGGCCATGATCCGCCAACTGGTCGAGGAACGTCTCGATCCGGCGGCGCCCCGGCTGGCGCTCGGGCCGGACGGGCCCTACCACGACCACTGCCCGGGCGACTGCTGTCCGCCGCCGGCGCCCCGCCCGGCCGGCTAGATTCGCTGATCGTGGCCACCGACGCCGGCGTGCTCGTCACCTGTCCCACCTGTGGCCAGACCGTGATGCAGAAGGCCATGATCCCGATGGTCGGCCCGGGTGGGCAGGGCGTCCGCTACACATGCATCGAGTGCGCCCGAAAGCAAGTGGTGATCCGCGCCGAAACCGGTACCGGGAGCGAGGAAAGCGACACCGGCCCGCAGGGCTAGACGACTCTTCGGCGAAAAGCAACTCTTCATCAACTTGTCATCCCCTGACCCCGGCGGTCTGGCGCCCCTTCGCTACCCTTCTGGGCGACGGTTTCAAGCATGTGGAAACGTCAAGGGGGCACTACCGAAAATGGGGACCAGGACCATACGGCCGCCGCTGGGCGACGAGAAGCGGCGTCGCGAGCCGACGCCTGTGACCTGCTCGGGGAGGTGGCCGGTCCGGCGCTGGCAGCGCCCGGCCCGGTGGCGGCGGCTCTGGGAGGTGCCGCCCGAGCGGCGACGCAGCACCAGGCCGACCCGTAACCCGCGCCACCGCCTGCAGGTAGACGGCAGCATCGAGAGCAACCGCGCTCGTCAGCGCAGAACGCCGGTGTGCCCCATGGAGTAACGCCCCGGTTGCGGCCATACACACGCACCGTGGGGCTCCCGCCCGACCTTGATCGGCGGGGTGACGAGCAGCCCGGTCTCGGTCGAGATGGCGTACATCTCGCTGTCGTAGCGGCCGCTCAGCCACAGCACCTTGCCGTCGGCTGACACACCGCCCATGTCCGGGCTGCCGTGCCCGTTGTCGAACACCCATCTGGCCACCACCTTGCGGGTGGCAAAGTCGAGGACCGAGATGCTGCCCTCTTCCCGGTTGGATATGTACAGGTGGACCGCGTCCCGGCTGGGGTACAGGCCATGCGCCCCCTTGCCGGTCTTCGTGAACTCGAGCTCCTTGAACGTGGTGGCGTCGATCAAGTGGACCCCACCGCCCTGCATGTCGGCGACGTAGTACACCGTCCCGTCGGGCGACAGCTTCACGTCCTGTGGCATCCCCCCGATCTTGATGGCCTGCAGGACCTTCTCCTGGCCGTTGGTCATGTCGATGACCAGCACCTGGCCATCGAATTCGCACGACGTGACGGCGATCCGGCCGTCCGGCGAGAAGTCCATGTGATTGAGCCCGGAGCACGGCACCGGCACCGAGTGCAGAAGCGCCATGGTGTGCGGATCGCGGAAGTCCATCTTCTTGCGGGCCTCGGCCATCACGACCGCCCGGGTGCCGTCGGGGGTGAAATACAGGTTGTAAGGGTCGTCGACCGCGATCGGCGCCCCGACGACGCCGGTCTTCGGATCGATCGGGGTCAGCGAGTTGCTCTTGTCGTTGTTGACCCACAAGGTCCGCAGGTCCCAGGAGGGAACCACGTGCTGCGGTTGACTGCCGACCGGGATGGTCTGGATCACCTTGTCGGTCGCCGGGTCGATAACGCTCACGGTGTTGGTCTGCAGGCTGGGCACGTAGATCCGGGGCGGGTCATTGACCACCGCCGTGCTCAGCTGGTTGGGCCCGTCGGCGGCGTAGATGTTGTGGCAGTTGCTGTTCGGGGGCACCCCGGGGGCGTAGCTGGCCGGAGTTCCCAGGCATTTCGACGGGGCGGTCGTGGGGCCCGGTTTGGCGGTGGTATTGCCGGGGGTCCCGACGCCATCGGCGACGGCCCGGTTCGTCGACTTCCCGTTGCTCCGGGAGGCGACGAGAAGGATGAGCAGCACCGCCGCCGTGAGCAGCGCCAACGCACGGTAGCGACGGCGCCGGGCGGTCGGCGTCTGTGGTAGCCGGGACATGACCCGAGACAGCCTAGGGAACGCGCGGTATGCGGTCCCAGTCGTCAAGGTCCGGCACCTACAATGGGCCCCGACTGAGCTGACCAGATGGGAAGGGTCAGATGGCCCCGGCTCGGCGCGAGGAGGACCGAGGACGACGGATCGACCTTGGCACGACGCGCGCCGCCCACCACCCCATCACAAGGAGCTCCTGAACATGGAAACCTCACTGACCGATCCACGCCCCTCCGGTCCTCTGCCGCACCGGGTCGCCGATCTCACCCTGGCCGATTTCGGCCGCAAGGAGATCGACCTGGCCCAGGTCGAGATGCCCGGCCTGATGGCCCTGCGCCGGGAGTATGGCGACGCCAAGCCGCTCGCCGGCGCCCGGATCAGCGGGTCATTGCACATGACCATTCAGACCGCGGTGCTGATCGAGACGCTCATCGACCTGGGCGCCCAGGTCCGCTGGGCCTCGTGCAACATCTTCTCCACCCAAGACCATGCGGCGGCCGCGGTGGCGGCGGCCGGCGTGCCGGTCTTCGCCTGGAAGGGGGAGACCCTCGAGGAGTACTGGTGGTGCACGGAGCAGGCGCTCAACTGGCCCGACGGCGACGGCCCCAACCTGATCCTCGACGACGGCGGCGACGCCACCCTGCTCATCCATCTGGGCATGGAAGCCGAGCGCGACGGGGTGGTCCCCGACCTCGGGCCCGAGGATTCTGAGGAGTACGGCGTGATCCTGGCCACCCTGAACCGGACGCTGCGGGAGGACCCAAAGCGGTGGACCCGGATGGCGGAGGGCATCGTGGGCGTCACCGAGGAGACGACGACGGGGGTGCACCGGCTGTACCAGCGCCAGGAGACGGGCACCCTCCTCTTCCCGGCCATCAACGTCAACGACTCGGTCACCAAGAGCAAGTTCGACAACCTGTACGGCTGCCGCCATTCGCTGATCGACGGGATCTTCCGGGCGACCGACGTCATGATCGCCGGCAAGACGTGCGTCGTGAACGGCTACGGCGACGTCGGCAAGGGCTGCGCCCAGGCGCTGCGGGGCCAGGGAGCCCGGGTCATCGTCACCGAGATCGACCCCATTTGCGCCCTGCAGGCGGCGATGGAGGGCTACCAGGTGCTGACCCTGGAGGAGGTGGTCTCGGTGGCCGACATCTTCATCACTGCCACGGGCGACCGCGACATCATCACCGCCGACCACATGGCCCGTATGCGCCACAACGCCATCGTCGGCAACATCGGCCATTTCGACAACGAGATCGACATCGCCGGCATGGCCCGGATGCCGGGCGTCACCAGGACCCGGATCAAGCCCCAGGTCGACAGCTGGGACTTCCCCGACGGCCATTCGGTGATCGTGCTGGCCGAGGGCCGGCTGCTGAATCTGGGCTGCGCCACCGGCCATCCCAGCTTCGTCATGTCGTTCAGCTTCACCAACCAGGTGCTGGCCCAGATAGAGCTCTTCACCCGCCGCCACGCCTACGAGAACAAAGTCTACGTGCTCCCCCGCCACCTGGACGAAAAGGTGGCCCGCCTGCACCTGGACAAGCTGGGCGTCCACCTGACCCCCATCTCGGACAAGCAGGCGGAGTACCTGGGAGTCGACCTGGGGGGACCGTACAAGACGGAGCAGTACCGCTACTGATACCGCCGGGACGGGCCGAAAGGAAAGAGGGGGGAAAAGGGGGCCGGGATGCAGGTGTGCGTCCCGGCCCCTTCCTCCCGTGCGCCGGAGGGCCGACCGGGGATGCCCGGGCCGGCCCGGCAACGGCCAGTAGCCTGCCGTCGAGTGAACCTTCTCTACAGCGCCGCCGCCTGCCTGGTCGCCGCCCAGATCCTGGGCATCTACGGCCTGCGCACCCGTAAGGCTGACCTGATCTTCAGCGTGGTCATGGTCTTCCTGGTGCTGGCGGCCGTGGTGCTGGGCGTCATGGGCGCCAGACGGCAGCTGGGCTAGCGGCGCCACGAGCGGGGCGCTCGGCTTCTGCCGATGGCTTACCCAGTCCGACATGGTGGCCCGGGGCCGGCCGCGCCGGCCCCGAGCGGACCGCCGGCCGCATGGGCGCTCTTTTCCACCCCTCCGTCAATCGAGTGGTGCACCAATGGGGGGAGATCGGAACCGCTTGGGCCGAATTCTCCCCCAGTCGTGCACCACTCGATCGGTGGCATCCGTGCCCGGTGCGGAGGTCCGCCTGGTTGGTGGCCCGCCTCCCGGCCCGCCGGCGGCGCCGGTAGGGTCCCCGTTCACGCTGTCCCGCCCCTCTGCCCTCGTCCTCTGCGTCGCCGGCCTGGCGGTGGCCTGCAGCAGCGCCAGCCCGAAGGCGGCGCTGCCACCGACCTCCGCCCCCTCGACGGCGCCGGCACCGACGACCCCGGTGGCCACGACGGTCCCGCTGCCGCCCCGCCCCTATCCGATCACCACCACCACCCTGGCCCTGGTCGATCCAAACCGTCCGACGGTAAGCCGCGGCCACCAGATGGCGCCGACCCGAGCCCTGACCACTGTGGTGTGGTACCCGACGGTGGGAACGTCCTGGCCCCTCGTGGTCTTCGCGCCCGGGTACCAGGTCGGACCGGACTCGTACTCCCACCTGCTGCAGACCTGGGCCGCCGCCGGCTACGTCGTGGCCGCGATCGAATTCCCGCTGAGCGACGCGGCGGTCGCCGGCGCCGCGCTCGACGAGAACGACCTCAACAACCAGCCCTCCGACGTTCGCTTCGTCATGGACGCCCTGATCACCCCGTCGGGTCCGTTGGCGGCGCGGATCGACTACATGCGCATGGGAGTCGCCGGCCACTCGGACGGTGCCGAGGCGGCGCTGGCCGTGGCCCAGCAGGGGGATGTGACCATCAAGGCGGTCATCGCCATGTCCGGTCAACCGGTCATCCCCCATCTGGCGCCCAACCCGCCGTTGCTGGTCGCCCAGGGCGACGTCGACACCATCAACCCGCCGGTGCGCAGCCAGGCCATCTTCGACCAGGCCACCAGTCCACGTTTCCTGCTCACCCTGAAGGGCGCCGGTCACCTGGCGCCGTTCGCCGGCGGTACCCGGTGGCAGCCGGCTGTCGACCAGGTCACCGTCGACTTCCTCGACCACTACCTGGCCCGGGCCACCGACTCGGACGTCATGCTGCTCGCCCACGGCAACCGTCCCGGGCTCACCACCCTGGTCGCGGCCGGGTGAGGCGATGGTGCGTACCTACCCTCCGATGGGGCACCATCGAGACGTGGACCTGGACCAGATGGACCGGATGCTCGCCCGCCTCCGCGACACCGTGGCGGTCATGAGCTCCAACCTGGTCGACCTGGAGTCGGACTCCGTCCGGATGCGACTCGACCAGGCCACCCTCGCCGGAACGACCGCAACGCGGTGGGCGGAGGCCAAGGTGGCGCTGGGCCTGCTGTGGCAGTGGTTCAGCCAGCTCAACGAGGTGTTGGACCGCGCCG
Source organism: uncultured Actinomycetota bacterium (assembly GCA_963792645.1). Lineage (GTDB taxonomy): Bacteria > Actinomycetota > Acidimicrobiia > Acidimicrobiales > Palsa-688 > CAWBWS01. The sequence goes on along the minus strand of CAWBWS010000002.1, from coordinate 1,296,989 downwards.
GGCAGCTCCGGGGCACCAAACAACGGGTTGAGGCCGAACGGTTGTCCGAGCTGTCCAGCCTGCTGGCGGCGCAATCGATCGAGCTGTCGTCCGCCGACATCCCGCTCGCGAACGCGGCTTGCTCGGCGCCCGCCAGACGACGGCCCGTTGCACTCCCGATGAGCTGCTGACCCGCATGTCCGCGGCGTTCGTCGCGGTCACCGACGTGGTGGGAGCCGCCGGCCGGTCCTGGGAGGTCTTCGAGGCCCGACTGCAGATCCTCGACGCCCAACTCGGCCAGACCGACCGCTTGGCGGCATCCCTCGGCGCGGAACATCGAGGTGAGCTGGAACGGCTGAAGACCCGGCTGAGTCAGCTGGGCGCCGCGGTCGCCGGCGATCCGCTGGCCGTGGCCGCCACCGACATCGACGCTTTCGAGGTGTCTCTCCGGTCGGTCGGGCGAGACATCGCGGCCCTGGTCGCGTGGCGCGACGGATTGACAGCGCGGGTGACCGAGGCCCGGGACCTGTTGGAGGAGTTGAGGCGGGTGGCCGCAGCCGGGGCGGATGCGCACCGGGTGACGGTCGAGAAGATCGCCGGACCGGGCGTTCCAGACCCGCTCCCGGTTCCGCCCGACCTGGAGCGGGAGCTCGAGCGGGCTGCGACATCCGGCGCCCGAGGCGACTGGCGAACGGTCAGTCGACTGCTGGCCGATTGGACCAGCAGAGCCACGGCATCACTCACGGAGGCTCGCCGGGTGCTCGACGCCAATCGGGCGCCGATGGCGACCCGCAACGAGCTCCGGGGGCGCCTCGACGCCTACCGGGCCAAAGCCTTCGGGCTTGGATTGTTGGAGAACCACATCGTGGCCGGACTGTACGAACGGGCCCATGACGCGCTGTACTCAGCGCCCACCGATCTGGCCGACGCGGCCAGCCTGGTCGGGCAGTACCAGGAGGCGATAGCCGAGCTCGGCCGCCGCGGGGTGTCCCGTGAGATGTGAGCGCCCCGGTTGCACCGGCACCATCGAGGACGGCTACTGCAACGTGTGCGGCCTGGCGCCGGTCAGGACCATCCCTGCGCCCCACCCGGTCACCCCGGCGTCGGGCCGGAGCGCGGCCGGTTCGGGGCCCGTGCCCTCGGGGAGCAGCGGCACCCGGGCCTCTTCGTCATCCGCGTCCCAGTTGCGCAGCGGTTCAAGCCGCACCCGCACGACCGGGCGCAGCCACCTGGGCGCTGGGCTGGTGAACGTCCCTCCGATCCCGTACCGCGACCCCTCGACCGCAGTCATGGCCAACCCCGAGGTCCCGCAGGACCGGAGGTTCTGCGCCCACTGCGGCGAGCCGGTCGGACGGGACCGGGCCGGCGCCACAGGCAAGACCGAAGGCTTCTGCCGCAACTGCGGCCACCACTACTCCTTCAGTCCGAAGCTGCTGCCCGGCATGCTGGTGGCCGCCCAATACGAGGTGGTGGGCTGCCTGGCCCATGGCGGCCTGGGCTGGATCTACCTGGCGCGGGACCGCAATGTGTCAGATCGATGGGTCGTGCTCAAGGGTCTGCTGGACGCCGGCGACACCGACGCCATGGCTGCCGCGCTGACCGAACGGCGCTTCCTGGCCGAGGTGGAGCATCCCAACATCGTCAAGATCTTCAACTTCGTCCAGCACCAGGGCTCCGGTTACATCGTCATGGAGTACGTCGGTGGCTCGTCGCTGAAGGATCTGCTGAAGCAGCGCCGGGACGCCAATTCGGGGGTGCCGGATCCCATTCCCGTGGACCAGGCCATCGCCTACATCCTCGAGATCCTGCCGGCCCTCGGGTACCTCCACACGCTCGGGTTGCTGTTCTGCGACTTCAAGCCGGACAATGTCATCCAGACCGACGAGGCGCTCAAACTCATCGACCTGGGCGGAGTGCGCCGAATGGACGACGACGCCAGTGCGGTCTACGGCACAGTGGGCTATCAGGCGCCCGAGATCGCCGACGACGGCCCGTCAGTGCCGTCGGATCTCTATACCGTGGCCCGCACCCTGGCCGTGTTGATCATGGATTTCAAGGGGTACCAGGGGGCGTGGAAGTTCGGCCTACCCGGGCCGGATGATGTCGCCCTCTTCGCCCGTTTCGACTCGCTGTACCGCCTGCTGCTGAAGGGGACCGCCGGCGATCCCGTGGCCCGGTTCCAATCGGCGGACGAAATGGCGCAGCAGCTGGTTGGCGTGTTGCGGGAGATCGTGGCGGCAACAGACGGGCATCCCCATCCGGCGCCCAGCGACCTGTTCACGTCTGATCTGCGCGCCATTCCCCAGCAGCCTGACTGGCGACTGCTCCCGGCCCCGCGGGTGTCCAGCGACGACCCGGCCGCCGGCTTCCTGGCCACCATCACGGTCACTGATCCGGGCGAGTTGGTGGACGTCCTGCGGGCCGCCCCGGTCCGCAGCACCGAGCTGGACCTGCGACTCGCCCGCTCGTTGATCGAGGCCGGCCAGGAACCGGCCGCCGAGCAGATCCTCAACGCCATCGAGACGGCCTATCCCCAGGACTGGCGGGTCCAGTGGTACCGGGGCCTGCTGGCCCTGAATCGGGGTGACCCGGGTCGGGCCTGGTCGGCCTTCGAGCAGGTCTACGCCGACTGTCCCGGTGAGCTGGCGCCGAAACTGGCGCTGGGGGTAGCCGCAGAGACAGGAAACGACCCGCCGCGCGCGCTCTGCCCTGGTACGACCTGGTGTCCCGGACCGACCAGAGCTTCACCACCGCGTCATTCGGTCTGGCCCGCTGCCGGCTGGCGGTCGGCGACCGCGTCGGCGCGGTCGAGGCCTACAACCGGGTGCCCGATGCGTCGAGCTCCTATCTCGAGGCCCAGCTGTGTGCCGCCCGGGCGCTCATCCAGACCGGCGGCAGCACGCCCCCGGAACTCGGCGATCTGACCCAGGCCGCGGCCGCCGTCGAACATCTCGACCTACCCGGCGAGCAGCGGGCCGGCCTGACGGGCGAACTGCTCGAAGCCGCCCTGCAGCTGTTGCGCAGCGGTCGGATCCGTCCCGACGCCCGAGTCGTCCTGGCCGGCGAACCGGTCACCGAGCAGCGCCTCCGGATCGGTCTCGAGAAGGCCTACCGGACCCTCGCCCGGCTGGCCCCGACCCCCGAAGAGCGGATCACGCTGGTCGACCGGGCCAACCGCAGCCGGCCGCGGACCCTGCTGTGAGCGAATCGGCGGCGCCCGCCGGGGTGCTGGCCTGCCCCTTCTGTGGGGCGCCGGTCGAGGCCGGCGACCTGTTCTGCGAGACGTGCGGCCGGTCCCTGACCGGCGACCCGGAAGCAACGGTCCCAGCGTCCGCCGACGCCGCGAGAGTGACGGCCCATCCCAGCTCCGACTCGATGCCAACCGCTCCGGCCGACGCCCCCCGGCTGGCCAGCCCTTGCGTCAACTGCGGCGCCCCGGCCGACGCCATTGACCCTGACGGCTACTGCACCGTCTGCGGCCGCCGGCAACCGAGCGTCCGCGACCACCAGGAGAGCGATCTCGGTTGGGCGGCGGCCGTAAGTGACCGCGGCCTCCATCATTCCCGCAACGAGGACGCCTACTTCCTGGCCGTGGCGCCGACCGGCGGTGTGGTGGCGGTCGTGTGCGACGGCGTCTCGGCGTCGGTGCAACCTGACGCCGCGTCGCAAGCGGCAGCTGACGCGGCCGGTGCGGTCCTGATCGACATACCCCCGACCGAAGATTTGGCGGCGGCCACCGCGGAAGCCATGGCCACGGCCCAGAAGGCGGTGGCGGCGTTGCCCTGGGCCGGCACCGACGACCTGGCCAGCCCGTCGTGCACATTCGTCTCGGCCGCCTACCGTGACGACCAGGTCGCCATCGGCTGGGCCGGCGACAGCCGGGCCTACTGGATCGGTGAGGCGGGAGTCCGCCAGCTGACGGTGGACAACTCCTGGGCCGAAGCCCAGGTCACGGCCGGGCTCATGACCGAGCTGGAAGCCGATGCCGATCCGAGGTCGCATGCCATCACCCGCTGGCTGGGCGCCGACGCGCCGCAGGAGGAGCCCCAGACGCTGTCCTTTCCAGTCGACGCGCCGGGACGGCTCCTGGTGTGCTCCGACGGACTGTGGAACTATGCCCCCACCGAGGACCACATGGCGGACCTCGTCGGACCGGGTGCCACGACATCGCCCATAGAACTGGCCCGGGCCGTGACCACCTTCGCCCTCGACGCTGGGGGCCACGACAACATCACCGTGGTGGTCATCGACCTCCCGCCGGCCCCGGCCGCGGCCGAGAAAGGAACGCGTGACGACATTCACCGCTGAGACCTACCAGAACGAGTACCTGGCCGACGGCGCCACCGAGGTCAACGCGGTGGTGACGGTGACCGCCGCCGGCAGCGGTGGCCCGGCCGCAACGGGCGGCACCGAGGCGGCCGAGATCATCATCATCGACATCTCGGGATCCATGAACTACCCGCCAGCCAAGCTGCGGGCGGCCAAGGACGCCACCGCGGCGGCCATCGACTGCATCCGCGATGGCGTCTGGTTCGCGGTCATCGCCGGCACCAAGCTGGCCCATCAGGTCTATCCGGAACCGGGGGCGATGGCGGTGGCATCGGTCGATACCCGCGTTGCTGCCAAGTACGCCGTCGCTCAACTCGGAGCCCAGGGCGGAACGGCGATCGGGGCCTGGCTGGGACTGGCCAATCAGCTGTTTTCCACCCGTCCGCCGGGGATATGCCATGCCATCCTGCTGACCGACGGTCGCGACGAGAGTGAATTACCCGCCGACCTGGACCGGATCCTCGGCCAGTGCGAAGGCCGGTTCCAGTGCGACTGCCGGGGCGTGGGCACCGACTGGACGGTGAGCGAGCTGCGCAAGGTGGCGTCGACCCTTCTCGGCACCGTCGACATCGTGGCCGACCCGTCGCAGCTGGCAGGTGACTTCACCGCCGTGATCGACCACGCCATGGCCAAAGCCACGGCCAACGTGGCGCTACGGGTGTGGTCACCCCAGGCGGCCGAGGTGGAGTTCGTCAAGCAGGTGGCGCCGACGATCGAGGACCTGTCCACCAAGCGCCGGGTGGTGAACGACCGCTCCGGTGACTACCCGACCGGCGCATGGGGCGATGAGTCCCGGGACTACCACGTGTGCGTCCGGGTCCGCCCCGGCCAGGTAGGCGACGAGATGTTGGCCGCCCGCATCAGCCTGGTCGTCGACGATCAGGTCATGTCGCAGTCTCTCGTCAAGGCCATCTGGACCGAAGACGCCCAGCTCTCGACCCGGATCAACAAGGCGGTGGCCCACTACACCGGTCAGGCCGAGTTGGCCGAGGCCATTCAGGAGGGATTGGAGGCCCGCAAAGCCGGCGACGAGGCGACGGCCACCGTCAAGCTGGGTCGGGCCGCCCAGCTCGCCGCCGAGAGCGGGAACGAGGCGACGACCAAGCTGCTGTCCAAGGTGGTCGACGTGACCGACGCGGCGTCGGGCACGGTCCGGCTGAAGTCCAAGGTCGACGACGCCGACGAGATGGCCCTGGACACCCGCTCGACCAAGACGGTCCGCGTGAAAAGATCCGCAGAGTGACGATCCTCTGCCCCAACGGCCACCAGTCCTCCACCACCGACTACTGCGACCAGTGCGGCACCAAGATCGGCGGGTCGGCGCCGGCCGCAGCACCCCCGGACACCCCTGCCCCGGCCCCGCCGGCACCGGCTGCCGCACCTGTCGCGGCTGCCGCGCCTGTCGCCGATGGTGAACCGTGCCCGGTGTGCGCCACGCCCCGGGTGGGCGATGACCGTTTCTGCGAAGGGTGCGGCTACGACTTCTCGACCGGATCCGCGCTCGCCCCTGCTGACGGCGGGAGCCGCGCCCCCGCTTGGGAAGCAATCGTGACGGCCGATCATGACTACTACCAGCGCATAGCCCCGGAGGACGTCATTTTCCCCCCCCACTGCCCGCCGAGGAGATTCCTGCTGGAGGGCGACCAGATCAGAATCGGCCGGCGCAGTGCCTCGCGAGGCATCGAGGCCGAGGTCGACCTGTCCGGGGCACCGGAGGACATGGCCATCTCACATCTGCACGGACTGCTGATCGAACAGCCCGACGGCTCCTATTCGCTGATCGATCCAGGTTCCACCAACGGGACGACGCTCAACGACGACCCGACCCCGCTGACCGCCAACGTGGCGGTGCCGCTCACCGACGGCGACCGGATCCACATCGGCGCCTGGACGACCATCACCATTCACGCTCGGCCTCCCGCCGCGGCGTCCACCTGACCCCGTTCCGAGCAGCGTTTGGCGCCGTCGCCATCGGCGGTGCCGTGTTGGTCGGCGCGGCCACGTCGTGCTCCAAGAAGAACGTGGCCCCGGTGACACCGCCGGTGGGGCCGCCCGCCATCGCCGACAGCCAGCCGGCGACCGACGCGCCGCTGTTCATCGGCGCCAACGCCTTCGCCGACCCGCTGGCCCATCAGTCGGCGGTCGTGCCGACACTCGGTACCGCCCGTATGGACGCGTCCAACAGCGGCGTGGTCGACAGCCTGGCACCACTGGGCCACTCGCCGTTCACCGGCAGCGACCAGACGCCGGTCTCCGCGCCCATGCTGTGGGACCGGCGCGGCGGACTCACCGCCGGCTGCCACATCGAGTTGGGCCCCCACACCGTGAAGGCCTGCCTGGCCGCCGTCGATCCTGTGACCTTGGCCATCACCGCCCGCTGGCTGCCGCCGGGTCAGGATCTCAACCTGGCCCCGGCCGTGATCGACAACCAGCAACGGGTCGTGGTGACCACCCGGCAGAATCACGTGCTCCTGGTCCAGCGGCCCGAGGACCCCGGGGCGCTGTTCCGGCTGGTACGCGACGTCGACGTCACGTCCTCGCTCGAGGCCGGCGAGGTGCTGCGGGCCGCGACCGAGGACCGTCGCGGCAACATCTGGTTCACCACCGGTGGGCCGCCCGGAACCAACGCGCCGGTGGCGACCACGAGCACCGTCGGCTACATCACCAGCACCGACCAGGTGATCGTGACCCAGTTCGCCGACCAGGTGATCGAGCACGATCCCGCGGTCCAGCAGGACGACCTCTTCGTCGCCACTGCGCCGGCCGGCGCCGCCGACCATGCGGGTGCGACCGGGTACGTCTACAGCGTGACGGCATCCCCGGGCCAGGTTCAGACGGTGTGGCGAGAGCGCTACGACGCCGGAGGGATCAGGAAACCGGGCGGGTCGTCACGGGGCTCCGGGTCGCCCGTCGTGCTGCTGGGCGGCAGGTTCGCGGCCGTCACCGACAATGCCGACCCGCAGGTCCACCTACTCGTCTACGCCCAGGGGAATCTGCCCCCCGGTGTCAGCGGGCCCGACGTGAGCGACCCGCGGCTGCTCTGCCGGGTTCCGCTGTTCACGGCCGGCGCCAGCGCCGTCAACTCGGCCGCTATCGGGTACGACAGCGAGAGCGCAGACAGCGTCATCGTCGCCAGCGGCTATCAGGCACCACCGGTCCTCAACGCGGCCGGCGACATCAACGGCCCGTCGAACAACATGAGCGGTATGGCGCCCGGGCTGACCCGCGTCGACATCGCACCGGACGGCTCGGCGTGCCAGTCCGCCTGGTCGACGCCCATCCGGATGAAGTCCGGCCCATTGCTGTCCAGCGCTTCCGGTCTGCTCTACGGCTACACGCAGGACGACGGCCGTGCCGGGCTGGGCAGCTACGTCTGGTATTTCGCGGCCATCGACTACCGCACCGGCCGCGTCGCGTGGCAGCAGCGGGTCGGTGCCGGGGGTATCAAGAACGACAACTTCGAGCCCCTCAGCCTCGGCCCCGACGGCACGCTGTACCAGCTCCTGGCCCAGGGCGTCATCTGGATGCGCGACGTACCGGTACGTCGCTGAAGCGTCACCGCATGCGCACGGTAACCGGATCGGCGAACACCTCGTCCACCTTGCCGGTCCGCACGGTTATCTGCAGCTGCCAGCGCCCCCGCAGGGGAACGTCGAAGCCGGAGGCGACGAAGTGCCCGATCCCGGCTTTGAGCAGCGGGACCTTCAAGGCTGAGATGCCGGCTGACGGCAGGCTCATGGTGGCCGTCGCCTCCGACACGTCGAGCTGCTCACCGTCGGTGCCGAGGGTGTAGAGATGCAGGGCGACGGGTCCGGCCTTGGCCGGGTCGACGACCACGTCCACCAGGACCTGGCTGCCGGCGTGGACCTCGGCCGAGAACGGTGCGGCCACCGCTTGGCGGGCCGGCTGGGCATTGACGAGCATGGAGGCCGCGGCGATGACGCCGGCGGCCAGTACCAGCTCGGCCAGGAGCGTCTTCCGGAGCCGGGCCTGCCGGGCTTGGGGGCTCAGTCGTCGCCGCGGCGGCCGGCGGCGGGGGCTGCCAGAGGTCAGCGTGCGCTGGCCCGGGGTCTTCGGCGCGGCCGGCGCGGCCGGCGGGGCCTCGTCAACCGGCGGGGCCTCGTGAACCGGCCGGGCCTCGTCAACCGGGGGGCCCGGGGGGGCCGGATCGATCGCCGTCGCGGTCATGGTGGCCGGCGCCGCCGATGCCACGCCGGCCGCCGACGCCACCCCGGCCGGTACCGGCGACACCTTCGAACGGGCGCTGTCGGGTGACAGCGGGGCTGGCCGGGCTGGTCGGACCCGCACGGCCAGCGGCCGGCTGAGCCCGAAGGGCAGCGCCAGGTGGCCGTGCACCAGCCGGCGGGTGGTGGACGCCACCGCGACCAGCACGGTGAAGATGACGGTCTTGGTGAGTAGCAGCCGACCATACGGCGTGGTGGTGACCGCTGACAGGCTGCCGACCTGCCGCCAGGCGGCGAACCCGCCGGTGACGACAATGGCCAGGACGGAAACGAACGCCCACTGCGAGAAGCGGGGCACCACGGTGGCCAGAGGACCGGCGCCGGCCTCGGCCGCCGCCTCCCCGTTTCCCGCCTGCGGTGCCAGCGCCGCCATCGCCAGCACCGCCAGCCCTCCGGTCCACACCGCGGCGGCCGACACATGAATCAGGTCGAACGGCAGGGCCAGGGCCACCAGTGAGCCGGTGCCGGAGTGGCCGGCGAGCCCGGGCGTGACCATGATGGCGACCCCCGCCGCCACCGCCGCCGGCGCCCACCAGCGGGGCCGGGGGCCGCCCCGCAGCAACCGCCGCACCAACGGCAGGCCCCACGCCGCCAAGATGACGAGCCGGGCCAGGTAGACCTCGCCGAAGCGGGTGCGCAGCGCCGAGCTCACGACCGAGGGGGATGCCATGCGGCTCAACGACAGCCCGCCGGCGTAGGGGCCCTCGATGGCGATGGCCAGGGCGGTGGTGGCCAGCGCCCCCAGCCAGGCCCCCCAGAGCAGCCGGCGGACGCGGCGGTCGGTGGCCCCCCGGGGCCACCCGGCGGCCACGAACGCCGCCCCGCCGACCAGTACGAAGAGCGAGACGTAGCCCAGGAACCGGATGACCCCGTACAGGACCCCGACCGTCCGGCTGCCGCCGCTGGCCGCCAGCAGCCTGGTCGCCTCGGCCTTGCTGGCCACCGCGGACGCCGCGCCGCCGGCGCCGATCTGGAAGGTGAAGGCCCCGTGCACCGGGTGGGAGTCGGCGGAGACGACCCGCCACGTCACCACGTAGCCGCCGGGGCCCAGGTTGGCGGGGACCGGGACGGCGACCGCCCGGCCGTCGTCGCCGGGGTGGGAGGCACTTGCGGTCTCGACCCGGGCCCCGGTGGCGGTGAAGATCCCGATGGCGCCGAACTGCACCTCGACGCGCTCATTGAAATGCAAGGTGACCGTTCCGGGCGACCGCGGGAGGACGGCGCCCGACGCCGGCTCGGTCGACTGGAGGAGGGCATGGGCCGTCGCCGGTGCCGCCCAACCGGCGACGGCCAGCAGCACGAGGGCCACACCGACGAAGAGCCGCCGTCTCATGTACAGGTCCTACGCTGCCCCGACGCCCACGGACCAACCGTACGACGGTTTCCGGGGTTCACATCGGGTCGAACGGACACTGTGCCAAAGTACGGCCGTGAACGAACGCCGCGCCCTGGTGACCGGGGCGACCGGATTCATCGGCTCGTGGCTGGTGCCCGCCCTGGTTGCGGACGGGTGGCCGGTGCGGGCCTGTGGCCGCCGGGCCCGACCGGACCGGCTGCCCGAGGACGTCGACTACCGGAGGCTGGACCTGGCCTACGACGACCTGGCCCCCCTGGTCGACGGTGTGAGCCACGTGTTCCATCTGGCCGGTGCCTCCAGTTCCCTGTCGACCGTCGAGGACATGCACCGTTCCAACGTGGTCGCCACCGAGCGGCTACTGGAGAGCCTGGCCGCGGTCAGGTCGGCAGAACGCCTGCTCTACCTGAGCTCGACGTCGGTCTACGGCGAGCAGGTGCCGCTGCCGTCACCGGTCCGCGAAGATGTTCAACCGCGTCCCAGCCGGGCGTACGGCCAGGAGAAATGGGAGACCGAGCAGCTGATCTGGTCGGCCGGACGGGCCGGGCTGGCGGTGGTCGTGCTGAGACCGGTCTCGGTGTACGGGCCAGGGAACATCAAGCTGCTCGGCAGCGCGGTCCTCGACGTGGCCATCGAGCGTTTCGCCCACGAGCGCCGGATCCTGGTCCCGGCCCGGCCGGTCGAGCAACGACTCGTCCACATCGACGACGTGGTGGCCGCGTCGCTCCACCTGGCCGGCCACCCGGAAGCGACTGGCCACGCCTACAACCTGGTGTTTCCCGACTACCCCACCAGCCACCAGGTGGCGGACCTGCTGGCCGGCCAGCTCGGGATGGTGACCGAGTTGAGCGACGACCCCGGGTGCGGGCTGAGCTATCCCGAGCGCCAGACGGTGCGGGATGTGATGCTCAGCCGGGGCATGCGACCCGACCTGCTGCTCACCAAGGAGCGTTTCCGGTTCTTCGGCAAGGCCAATCCCAACAACCGGCTCAGCGTCGATGCTCTCCTCGGCACCGGGTTCGCGTTCGCTGATGGTCAGCTGTCGGCCGGCATCGCCCGCACCATCGCCTGGTACCACGAACATCACTGGATCCTGTGATCCCGGTTGGAGGCCGAACCGATCGGGTAAAGGCGGGCAGATGTCGCTCACCTTCCGCGCCCAGCACCTCCGTCGCTACCGGGACATCGCCCGGCTGCTCATCAAGCACGGACGTTCCGATCTGGTGAGCCAGGTCGGGCTCGACGCCGCCCTCGACGACCCCGAGCCGGATGTGGCGGCCGACGCCGCCGAGCTCACTGACGATCTCGAGGCCATGGGCCCGACCTTCATCAAGCTGGGCCAGTTGCTCTCGACCCGCAGCGATCTCATCTCTCCCTCCTACGCTAAGGCGCTGACCCGCCTGCAGGACGATGTCGAGCCCTTCAGCTACGGCGACGTCGAGCGCATCATCTCCGAGGAGCTCGGAGTCCGCATCTCCAAGGCCTTCGCTTCCTTCGACGCCACGCCGCTGGCGTCTGCGTCCCTCGGCCAGGTCCACCGGGCGGAGATGCGCGACGGCCGGAAGGTCGTGGTAAAGATCCAGCGGCCCGGTATCCGGGAGCGCATCGCCGAGGACATGGACGCGTTGGCCGACCTGGCCGCCTTCGCCGACCGCCACACCGATGCCGGCCGCCGCTTCGGGTTCGCCGAGCTGTTCGAGCAGTTCCGGCGGTCGCTCGAGGCCGAGCTCGACTACCGCCTCGAGGCGACCAATCTCGTCCGGCTGGGACGGATCCTGCAGCCCTACGACCGACTGGTCGTGCCGAAGCCGATCGAGGACTACACCACCGCCGTCGTTCTGACCATGGAGTTCATCGGCGGTCGCAAGATCACAGACATCGGGCCGCTGGGCCGGCTCGAACTCGAGGGCGCGATCCTCGCTGAGCAGCTGTTCGAGGGCTACCTGGACCAGATCCTCATCGAGGGCTTCTTCCATGCCGACCCCCATCCGGGCAACTTGCTGCTCACCGACGACGGACGGCTGGCTCTGATCGACCTCGGGATGGTCGCCCGGGTCCCAAAGGCCATGCGGGAGTCGTTGGTCAAACTGCTCCTCGCCCTCAGCGACGCCAACGGGCCGGCGGCGGCCGAGGCCGCGATCGCGCTGGGCCGGCCGCTCGAGCTGTTCGATCGGGATGCCTTCTGTGTTCAAGCGTCCGAGCTGGTCGAACGGAGCCAGGGCGTCAGCCTGGGGGAGATGGACGCCGGGTCGATGGTCATGGCGATCATGCGTATATCCGGCGACAACGGGCTACGGCTCCCCCCGGAGCTGTCAATGCTGGGCAAGGCCCTGCTCAACCTGGATCAGGTGGCCAAAGCTCTCGATCCCGGGTTTGAGCCCGACGTGGCCATCCGGGCCCACTCGTACGAGATCATGCAGGGTCAGATGAAAGCGTCATCCGGAAGCGCCTTCACGGCCCTACTCGAGGCCCGGGACTTCGTCGAGCAGTTCCCCGCCCGGGTCAACAAGGTCATGGACTCCCTCGCCGAGGGGAATTTCCATGTGAACGTCAAGGCGTTCGACGAGGCCGAGCTCCTCCGCGGCGTACAGAAACTGGCCAACCGGCTGACCATGGGGCTGGTGCTGGCCGCGCTCATCGTCGGGGCCGCCATGCTGATGCGCGTCCCCACCTCCACGACCATTCTGGGATACCCGGCCATTGCCATCGCCTGCTTTCTGGCTGCCGCCGGTGGCGGGTTGGTCCTGCTGGTCTCGATCGTGCGATCAGACCGCCGGATCAACGCCAAGACGGATCGGCGTGCGAAGTAGCGGAGGGGGTGCTACCGAGGTCGACCAGTCAATCGACAAGACTGGCGGAGTGGTTGCCCCGAACCGCCAACGACAGCGGCCCTACGAGTACCCGAGCTTGACCCCCGTCGGCCCGCCGCCGAGAGGTCGAGGTCCCAACCGGCGACCCCGCAAGCGATGGCTGCTCGTTGTCCAGGTCCTGGCGACGATGTCCGTCATCGTCCTGGTCCTGGCGGCCATATCCCTGATCGGAGCGCTGCGCACGCCTGGCAACGCAGATTTCAAGGCCAAATGGGCCGACTGGCTGCGCAGCCCACCACGCCAGCTTCATCGTCAACCCGCTCGAGCACTGGTACTACTACGGCCACCAGGCGCCGCGCCAAGGGCGGGCAGCCAGCGCGGCCTCAACCCCATTCCCAGTCGTCGGGCCGCCGGCGACCGGCACCCTCGACGGCGGCCGAGCGGCTGGCGCCCCCGGCGCCGGTTCCGCTCCTCGTCACGCCGGCGCTGGCCGGCGAGGGGCAGTGGCAGCCGACCGGCCCGCTCGTCGGTGGCCAGCCCGGGCATGTACATCGCCCAGTACCGGGCCGACACCACCTACACCAGCCAGATCACCACCGCGGTGTGGATCGATCCCCACCGGCTGCGCGTCCGGCTGATGCCCGGCGCTCAGGAACCCGGCGGAACGTGGGCCGACGCCGCCGTTCCTCGCGCGGCACCGCCGCCGCCCACGCGGTGGCGGCGTTCAACGGCGGGTTCCGCTTCCAGGATGCCCAGGGCGGCTTCTACCTCGACGGCCAGCCGCGGTCCCCCTCCGGGCGGAGCGGCCTCGGTCGTCATCGACTCGACCGGCACCATCGACATCGGGACCTGGGGCACCAGGTGACCATGGCCGCCGACACGTCAGGCGGTGCTGCAGAACCTGGTGCTGCTGGTCGACGGCGGCCAGCTGGCGCCCAACGCCACCTACAGCGACACCCGCATCTGGGGGGCGACACTCGGTGCCAACACCGTCGTGGCCCGCTCGGGCATCGGCGTCACCGCCGACGGCGCGCTGTTCTACGTCGCCGGCCCCGCCCTGACCGTCAAGACCCTGGCCGAGGCGCTGCAACGGGCCGGGGCGGTGCGGGCCATGACGCTCGACATCAACCCGGAGTGGGTGACGTTCAACCTGTTCACCCACCCCAACCCGGCGGACCCGTCGCAGGTGTCGGGCGCCAAGCTGTACCCGCAGATGCAACGCCCCGCCACCCGCTATCTGGGCCCGACCCGGGAGTCCCGGGACTTCTTCAGCGTGTCGACCGAGTAACCCTCAGCGGTGCTCGAAGCGGCGGAACGTCCGCAGGAACAGCCACGTGCCCGCCGCCGGCAGGACCACCCACACCGGCCGCTGCAGCCACCAGCCGAGCGACGCCCGCTGGGGTACTGAGAAGCCGGCCAGCACGACCAGCCCGTAGGCGGCGGCGAATGCCGGGAAGTGCCACAGGTACACGGTCATCGACCGGGCACCGGCCCAGGCCGTGAACCGCTGCGGTCCGGGGCGCTCCAGCCAGCAGGTGATGCGCACCCGGAGAAGGAGGACCAGCCCCACCTGGAGGACCGTCAGGGCGAGGATGCACACCGTCGGAGGACCCATGTTGGAAAATGCCTCCCCCGGCACGCCGACCATGGATCGGGGGTAGCTGCCGAAGCTGGTGAGGCCCGCCAGCCCGGCCACGCCGGCCAGCACCAGGGTCCAGCCCAGGCGCCGGGGGGCTGCCACCAGCCGCCGCCAGAAGAACCCGAGCTGGTGGGCGAAACCCCAGACGAGCACCATGTTGAGCCAGGCGATGCCGGGCACGTGGTCGTGGAAGCGCAGCCCGTCGACCATGACGGCTCCGCCGGCCAGCCCCACCAGAGCGCAGCAGGGTGCCGCCCGGTGGAGCCGTATGGCGAGCGGGGCCAGCAGGACCAGGCCGACGTAGATGGCGAGGAACCACAGCGGGGTCAGCATCAGGAGCAGCCCGGCGGTGAGGTGCGGGATCCGGACGGACCCGAGCCGCAGCAGCCACCAGGCACCGACGATCACTCCGACGCAGACGGCCGCCGGCGGGAGAAGCCGCCGCAGCCGGCGGGTGAGGAACTGTCCGTACCCGCCCCCGGCCCGCTCGACCGACTCCCAGGTCGTCAGGTGGGCGAAGCCCCCGACGAAGAAGAACAGCGGCATGACCTGGAGCACCCACGTCATGGCCCACAGGCCCGATATCGTCCCGATCGGGCTGGTGGTGCCGGGGTGGGGGTGCCAGGTGACGATGTTGAACACCCAGTGCCAGCCCACCACGACCAGCAGGCCGGCCGCTCGCAGGAAGTCGACGTAGCGGTCCCGACCCGGGTTCGTCGCAACTGTGGTTCCGACCGGCTCTCGAGGCAGTGTGTTCATGAGGTCCACGGTGCGCTCCGGGACCGGCTGGCGCCATCCGGGGCGGCCCTCATTTCCCCCCTGGGGTCCCCCAGGTCTGGGGAGACAATGCGGGCTCATACCCCGGTTTCTCTCCCCAGTCCGGTGCCCCTACCTGATGTCGTGGTCGGCGGCCCAGCGGATGAGCTCGGCCCGCCGGGTCAGGTGAAGCTTGCCGAGGATGTTGCGCACGTGGTTCTCGACCGTCTTCTCGGCGATGAACAGCTCCTTGCCCACCTGCCGGTAGGTGTAGCCCCGGGCCACCAGGTTGAGGACCTGGCGCTCCCGTTCCGACAAGGGGTTGGTGCCCGTCGCCTGGCTGGCGACCCGCCGGAACTCCCCGAGCAGCAGCGACGCCAACTGGGGGGCGAACGGCGGGTCGCCGTGGACGGCCCGCAGCAGTTGGCGGTGCAGCTCGGGGCCGGGTGTGGACTTGATGAGGTAGCCGTAGGCGCCGCTGGCCACCGTGTCGAGCAGGTCCCGTTCGTGCTCGGAGACGGTGAAGACCACCACCTTGACGGCATCGCCATGGCGGGCGGTGGTCTCGCGGACCACCCGCAGGCCGCCGCCTTCGGGCATGTTCAGGTCGCAGACGACCAGGGCGGGCCTGTGGGCGTCGATGAGGGCCAGCGCCTCTGTGGCGTTACCCGCCTCCCCCACCACCTGCAGCGGCGGCGTCATGTCGGCCCGGATGCCGGCGCGGACGGTCGGATGGTCGTCAGCGATGACGACCGTGTAGATAGGGTCAACCATGGGGGGCTCTCCGCTTTGGGCTGGCGACCGGAAGGACGATCCGGACCTCGGTCCCATCGCCGCCCGCGGATGCGAACTCGACGCTGCCGCCCAGGTCCTCGACCCGGCCCCGGATGCTGCGGGCCATCCCCATCCCTTGCGTGACAGTCGTGGGGTCGAAGCCGCGGCCGTCGTCCTTGATGGTGAGGAACAGCCCACCCGATGGGTCGTGGATGTCGGCGAAGACGACCACGTGGCGGGCCGGGCCGTGCTTGGCCGCGTTGGTCAGGGCTTCGGTGACCGCCCCCACCACCGCCTCCACCTGGTCGGAACGCAGGACCGGCACGTCCTCGGTGACCGTCACCGTGATCTCGGTGGTGGGCCAGGCCCGCTCGGCCCGTGCTGCAGCCAGCCGCAACTCGGCCGGCAGGTTGCCGGACTCGGCCCGGTCGCCGAACAGGTAGAGCCGCAGATCGCGCTCCTGGTCCCGCGCCAGCCGGGCGATGTCGACCGATTCGGACCGACGTTCGATCAGCGCGAGCGTCTGTAGCACGCCGTCGTGCAGGTCCCGGGCGATGCGGTCCCGGGCCTCGGCCTCGGCCAGCTGGTGCTGGGCCCGGGTGAGCAGCCGGATGACGATGCCGCACACCGCCCCGATGACGATCCACGAGATGCCCGTCGTGAAGGCGCCCAACAGGTCACGGCCGGCCGGGCCGGCGCGGCCGGCGGCCACCATGACGGCGACGAAGCGCGCACCGCTCAGCAGAGCGCCGACTGCGACGCCCCAGACGACACCGCCGGCGACGGCGGCCACGAGTATGGCGGGTAGCGGCCAGGTCCCGGCGAGGGTCTGACCGGTGGCGTGGGCCTGGCGGACCCAGCCGTCGGCACCGACGACGAGCGCCGCCACCGCGACCTCGGTCGCGACCAGGACGGCCGGCAGAGCGGCTGGACGCCGGTTTCCGATCAGGGCCCACTGGTCGGCGGCGGTCACCGCGCCCGTGGCCACGATGGCCAGTATCACCACTACCGGGTGCCGGTCGCGCTGGACGTTGGTGAGGGCCACGACGGTGAGGCCCAGCCAGGCAGCCCACCGGAAGGCGGCCAGGCCGATCAACACCCCTCGTTCCACGCCCCCAGCGTGCACCATCAGCGCCGGTGGCGCTGCCGCTTCGGTTGGGCCGGATTCTCGTCATCGAAGCGGTGGAGGAACCAGAACGCCCACAGACTTAGGGGCAGGGCGATTCCGACGGTGATGGCCACGTTGACGGCGCCGGCCAGCGCGGAGTCCCCGATCGCCCAGGTGGCGCCGACCAGTGAGCCGATCAGTTGCCCGGCGTACACGACCAGTCGGCCGATGCCTACGATCCCACATCCCCACAGGAGCGCCTGGACCAGGCCCCGCCGGGAGTTGGACCACACGGCCACCGGGTCGTCGCGGTCGACCCGGGCGGCCCAGATGTGGGCCCAGACGGCGAAGGGCAGGGCCACGACCAGGATGGTCAGCCACCAGGCCAGAGCGTTGTGGCTGATCGGCCGGTCGATGCCGGATGTCAGCACGTGGCCGACAGTTCCCGCCGCCAGCGCCGCCACTCCGGTTGACCCGAGCAGGGCTGCGTACCCGAGCGGGTGCTCGTTGAATCGGGTCCGGTACCGGGCTGCCTCCATGGCCGCCGCCACCGGGCTCCAGCCGGCCCGGCGCAGCCCGTCCTCCACGACGGCCGGGTGGGCCAGTTCGAGCTCTCGACGGTCCAGCCAGTCGGCCAGGGCGGCCGGACCGGCCGGCGACCGGTTGAGGTGGTGGGGTTTGGGGGTCGTCGTCATCATCTCGGGCTCCTTGTGCTGGACGGTCATTTAGCCAAGTGAACGCCTGGCGCCACCACCCAGAAAGCCCCCAGCGGGGAAATGAGGGGTCTCCCCTAGACCGCCCCCGAAACCTCTGCTAGCATGCCTTGACAGGCATATGCGTAGATAGTTATATAGTTGGGTGGCGTTGTTCGAAGTGCTGGCTGAACCCAATCGCCGGCGTATCCTCGACCGGCTGTTGGATCACGAGCAGCCCGTCGGAGAACTGGTCGAGCATCTCGGGCTCAGCCAGCCGGCCGTGTCGAAGCACCTACGGGTGCTGCGCCAAGCTGGGCTGGTGGCGGCCCACATCCGGGCCCAGCAACGGATCTACCGGCTCGAGACCGAACCCCTCGCCGAGGTCATCGACTGGCTCGAGCCCTACCGTCGGGAGTGGCAGGCGCGCCTCGACGCCCTCGAACGTCACCTTGACACCATGTCCGACCTGGACTGAACGGAGACGACGATGTTTGGAGAGTTGAGGTCCGCAGGTGAGCGCTCACAGCTGTGCTTCGTCCGGGTCCTGTCGCATCCACCCGAGAAAGTGTGGCGGGCCTTGACCGAGCCCGTACGCCGAGCGGTTCGGTCCCGACGCATCGTCGCTCGGGCCGCCCGGTTAGCGAACGGGTTTCTGAGCTTGGACGACGTACCAGCCGGGGAGGTCGAGTTGCACGGCGGGCGACCGGTAATCGGTGAGCAGGTTGACCTCGAAGCCGATTCCGACCAGCACCTGCTTGATCTCCTCGCGCCGGAACAGGCGCAGTGTGTGGTGCTCCTCGATGCGGCGGTAGTGCCGATCGTCGGCCGGCTGCGTCTGCTCGTCCGCGACGAAGATGGTGATCTCCCGGTCCAGGCGGGCGCCGTCCCCTGACTCGATGGCCGTCATGCCGAGACACCAGTCATCCCGGCGGTGGAACTGCTTGGTCGTTCGGTTGGCTTCCCCACGGCCCGGACCCGAGATGTCCATGATCCACCATCCGCCTGGCGCCAGGGCCTCATGGACCTGGCCTGCCAACCGGCTCAAGGCCTCCACCCCGGCCCGCCCGTCGGTGGCGTAGTTCACGGCCTCCCCCGTGGCGGCAACACCGACGCAGCCGTCGGGAAAGTTGGCGTCGTACAGCGAACCAACGATAAACCGGGCGGCGGGAGTGTTGCGCTGCGCCAGCTCGACCATGGCCGGTGAGATGTCCACGCCGAGGACGTCGTAGCCGGCTTCCGTCAGTCGCCGGGCCAGGATCCTCCCACATGCCGCCGACCGCCCGCCCTTTGACGGTCGTGGCGTACAGGGCCTGCTCGTCGTTCGCCCGTCCCGAATATAGTTCAAACTAATGAACAGTTCGGATCCTGTACAAGTATCAATCCGGATTGAATGGCTGTACCGGCGTCTGTGGGGCGCTCTCCACCGTCCCGATCAACCAGGCGATCTCGGGCAGCACGAACGGGAGCTGCTCGCCCACCTCGGTGGCGGTGCCAGCCTGACACAGGTGACGCGACATCTCCGACTGCCCAAGAGCACGGCGTCGGTACTGGTGAAGCATCTCGAGCGCCGGGGGTACCTGTGGCGCGAGCGCGACCCGGAAGATGAGCGGCGGCTTCGCATCACACTCACGCCGATGGGCCAGCAGTCGATCGACGATGATGCGGTTCTGGACATCGATGCCCTGACCCGGGCGCTGGGGAGGCTCCCGCTGAAAGAACGCCAGCAGCTGGTACGACTCCTGGGTCAGCTCGCCGACGCGGCCGAGCAATGAGGCGCAGGAACCAGTGGGTGGAGGTCGCGAACCGACATTTGGCCCGTCGATTCCATGGAGACATTCGCCGGCTTGCCGGAACGAGCCAACGCCTGAGTTTTGCGATCGAGTACCTCATTCGAGGCTGACCAGCACACCAACGTGTGAGGGCGATGAGGCGACTGGTACTCTCAGAGCGTCCCGGAGGGGACGCCAAGTCGCCGCCGCTAGGCACTACGCCTCTCTGAACGTATCGAGAGGTTCCGACGGTCCGGGCGCCTGAGATGGGATTGCGGGCGTCCGCGAGCGAGCAGCGTCGTGCCCGTCCTGCTGTCCGCCTGAGCAGAGTGACGTGGCTCGGCGTATACGTGGCGGCCGTGCTGGGGCCGCCGGGGCACTCGGGTTCGCCGTTTTCGTCCTCTTTGGCTCTGTTCGACGTCACCCGAGCTCCAGTGCGCGCCCAGGCGGCGGTGATGGCGACCGTCGCCCTCACCATCCTGGTCGTCACGTCGGTGTGGCGCGTACGAATGGGCCTCCCATACGAGCGGTGGCGGTTCCTGCACGGGTCGCTCGGCCTCATCGTCGTGCTCCTCGCGTTCGTTCACATCGTCGGGGTGGCCAAGTTCTCGAGCACCGCCCCTTTCCTCGGCATCTGCCTCGCGGTTCTTGGTGCCTCTGGAGGCGCATTCGCCTACCTCCGCGCCGAGCGCCCATTCATGTCCAGCCTCCGGCCGTACCGGGTGCGAGCCGTGCGTACCCAACCGGAGGTGCGACGACCTCGGAGCTCGAAACCGATGGCCCCGCCCTGCCCTTCCGGGCCGGTCAGTTCGCGTGGCTCTAGGTGAGCGACTCACCGTACGCCCTGGCTGAGAACCCGTTCTCGTTCGCGTCGAGCGCGGCGAAGCCGTCACAGATGAGCTTCACCATCAAAGGCGTAGGCGATTTCACCACCGCCGTCCGAAGCCTCGAGCCCGGCTGTCGCCCGCCAGCTTGATGGGACCACCCGTTCGCCAGTGGCATGGGACCACTTGTCGGGGTTTCAGCGTTGGCATGGTGATGATGCCGTGGGTGGTGCCGGTGGGTCAAGTGCGCCGGCGGCGTCGGGGCCGGGGGTTGGTGCTGCCGACGTCGAGGCCGGGCTTTTGGCGTTGCCGGTAGGACTCGCCGTCGAGCACGAGTTCGTAGGCGGCCGACTGGAGCCGGTCGATCGCGGACTGGGCGAGAAGGGCGTCTGACATCTGGCCGAGCCACTCGATCGGTTCGCGGTTGCTGGTGACGACGGTGCTGGCGGCACGGTGTCGTTCCACGATGAGGTCGTATATGTCGGAGGTGTCGAGCACATCGAGCGGTTGGAGGGCGAAATCGTCCAGGACGAGGAGGTCGACGCGCAGGAGTTTTCGCATCTCGGTGTCGTGGCTGTTGTCGAGCCGCGAGGCTCGGAGACGTTTGAGCAACACGTCAGCGCGTTGGAAGATGACGGTGTAACGCCGCCGGACGGCGGCATGGCCTAAAGCGTTGGCGACGAACGTTTTTCCGACACCGACGGGTCCCATGATCACTGCGTTGTGGCCGGCGTCAATGAAGCGCAGAGAGCACAGCTCGTCGAAGACGTTGCGGTCGTAGGTGACTTTGGTCGTCTCGTCCCAGTTCTCGAAGCACATGTCGGGGTCGAGGCCTGCGCCGCGGGCTCGTAGCGCAGCCGAGGTGGTCTCCCGACGGGTGACCTCATCGGCCAGGATCAGCTCTAAGAACTCGGCGTGTGCCATCGAGCGGGTCTTGGCCAGCGCCAGGCGTTCGGGGAGCGTGTCGAGCATCCGGCCGAGCTTGAGGTTGCGTAGCAGCACTTTGAGCTCGGCGGTCACGGTGGGTGGAGGCGCAGTCATGCCGCACCTCCTTGGGCCTCATCGGCCTCGGAGCCGGTGCTCGCCTCGGTGTTTGTTCTGGTCGCGAAGTGCTCGGCGTCGCGAGCGAACCGGGCCGGCGTGGCCTGGCCGGTGCTGGGTTTGCCGGCCGGGCTGGGGTCGCCTTCGGTGCCCCGCTCGATCATCCGCCCAATCAGCGGGACGCTAAGCGCCTCGGCGTCAAGGGCACGGGCGCAGGCCGCCTCGACGCGCTGGGGACCCCACCGTTTCACCAGTCCCAACAGGGCGTAGACCTGGCGCATCTTGGTCCACGGCAGCGGGGTGTCCAAGATGGCGGCCGCGTAAGCGCCGATCGACGGGCCGTGATCAGCGGCCAGCCGTTTGAGATGGTCTATGTCGCGCAGGGCGTAAGTTGTCTTCTCGGCCGGGAGATCGGCTGGGTCAGTGACCCGTCCCCCCGGTTTGGTGCGGGGATGAACCTTGACCAGCTGACCCCGGTGGAACACCCGGACCAGGTCCCGGTCGGCGCGAACATCGACCCGCCGGCCGATCAGGTCGCCCGGCACCGAGTAGAGGGCTTTGGCCACCTCGATGTGATGATCCCGGTGCACCTTGGCCGTGGCATAGATCGGCACGTCATAGGCGGCGGTCGGCGCTTCCAACAAATGTGGCTGTTCCTCCAGGAGGAACACCTCGACCGGCCGGCACTGGGTCGTGCCGTGTGTGCGCAGCCCGGCCCGCTCCTTGCACCAGCGCTCGGCGTGCGCCTGGGCGTGGTCGAGATCGATGAACACCTCGCCGGCGAACATCGAGTTGCGGGTGAACTGCACGACCCGCTCGACGCGGGGCTTGTCGGTCGGTGTGCGCACCCGGGCCGGGTCGATCACGAACCCTCGCGCCTGGGCGTACTCGACAAACGCCTGATTCAACCGGGGCTCGAGCCGGTCCGCCTTGTCCACCACCGGCGACAGGTTGTCGGGGATCAGCACCTTGAACACCCCGCCGAAAAACGCCCAGGCCGCCTCGCAGCCGGCGATCACCACCTCAGTTGTCTGCCGGAACGACAACCACACAAAGGTGTGCCGGCTGAACACCGCGGTGAAGATCAACGCGTGCACGACCCGGCGCTTTCCTGACGCCGGATCGGGAATCAAGCCCATCTTCCCGAAGTCCATCTGTAGCTCCTGGCCCGCTTCGCCGTCCGCCACCCGCACCGTCGTCGACCTGGCCGAGCGACCCACGCCCAGCACCTCCAGCGCGTAGCGGTGCAACGTCCGCGCTGGCACCTCGATCCCCCGGCGGCCCAGCAACTCATGGGCCTTGACCACCGTCAACCCGTCATCGACCAGCCACCCCTTGAGCAGAGCGTGATTCGCCCGCAGCGTCGACCACGCCGCCCCATGCCCGTCGCGGCGCTGCGGGCGGACCCGCTCGCACACCTGTCCCAGCAGCTCATCGGAAAGCTGGGACTCACCGCCGTTACGAACGACCCCGCACGCGGTGGCCGCCTGGATATAGCGGACCACGGTTTTGCGGTTCACCGAGCTCAACCGTTCGATCGAACGGTGACCCTCCCCGCGCAACCACAACCGCAGGACCTCCCTGATCTCAAACACTTGGACCTCCCTGAAACTCATCGCCACCTACCCGGGCCGCTCGTCGGTCAGGTGGCGACTCCAACCTCAGCGGCGCCGCCGCTGGTGGATGCTCCCCGGTGGTCCCATCACTGGCGAAGGGGTGGTCCCATGCTGCTGGCGAAACTCAGCTCAAAGTGGTCCCATGTCGCTGGCGGGCGACGCCCGGCACGGTCGTGCTGCTCGACGGACCTCATGGCGCCTATACACCGGCCTATCCCGAGGGCAACTTCCTTCTCATTGCCGCGGGCATCGGCATCACTCCGATCATGAGCCTGCTGCGCACCGCCGTCGACCGGGGAGACCGGCAGCGTTTCACCCTTGTTTACGGCAATCGCCGGTGGGAGGACATCACCTTCCGAGACGAGCTCGAACTACTCGAGAGTGCGCTGGATCTCAAGGTATGCCACGTTCTTTCGCAGCCACCCCCAGACTGGAAGGGGCAGGTGGGACGCATCCGAGGCGAGATCCTGCAAGGCGCCCTCGGCGCGTCGGCCCGCCCTCTCAACGCCTTCGTCTGCGGACCGTCAGTGATGGTCGACGGATGCGTGGAGGTGCTGGAGCAACTGGGGATAGCCGAGAGCGAGATCCACGCTGAGCGGTTCACCTCGGCTTGACCCACCGCGGAGCTCGGATCTGTACGCGAGACGCCTACCAGACGGATCCACGCCGATTCTGCCGTCGTATGCGGAGTCGATATCTGACTGGTTGCAGCCGCCGCACCGGGTTCCCCATACGCGACGGTCCCGGAGCAAGATGAGGATTTCATGTCGAGAAGCTCTGACCGGCTCCGCTCACCAGGTGAAGGGCCACGACAGGCGCGGCCCACGACACCAGGAGACCACCATGCCGAAGTACCTGCTCCTCAAGCACTACCGCGGCGGCCCGGAGCCGCACCGTCCCTTCCCGCCGATGGACCAGTGGGCCCCCGAGGACGTGGAGGCGCACATGGCCTTCCTCAGGCACGTCAGCGAGCTGCTCGAGGAGAACGGCGAGTACGTCGACGCGCAGGCGCTCACGCCGGCGCGCACCTGGGTGCGCTACGGCGGCCCGGACGCCGCGCCGGTCACCACCGACGGCCCGCTGCCCGAGACCAGCGATCTGGTGGCGGGCTGGTACATGATCGACGTCGACTCGCACGAGCGCGCGGTCGAGCTCGCGGCCTACGTCTCCTCCGAGCCGGGCCCGGGCGGCGCGCCGCTGTACGAGTGGATCGACGTTCGGGAGGTCATGTCCGAGGCGCTCTCGGACGACTGACGCGGCGTGATCGACGAGCCGACGCGACGGCTGGACGAGGGCGCACTGCGCGCCCTCGTCCCGCGGGTGCTCGCAGGCCTGGTCCGGCGGGGCGAGGACTTCGATGCCGCCGAGGACGCACTGCAGGAGGCGCTGCTGGAGGCGATGCGGGTGTGGCCCGAGCACCCGCCGCGCGACGAGCACGCCTGGCTGGCGACGGTCGACGACCCGGCGGCTCGTCGATGCCCGCCGCAGCGAGGCCGCCCGTCACCGCCGGGAGGAGGCGACGTACGCCGAGCCGCGGCTCGCCGCCACCGAGGAGGGCGACGACACCCTCTTCCTGCTCTTCTGCTGCTGCCACCCCGACCTCGCGCCCACCTCCCAGGTGGCGCTGACGCTGCGCGCCGTCGGCGGGCTCACCACCCGGGAAATCGCCGACGCCTTCTACGTGCCGGAGGCGACGATGGCGCAGCGGATCAGCCGGGCCAAACGCGCCCTGCAGGGGCGCCGCCTGGACCAGCCCGGCGACCTCGCCGTCGTGCTGCGCGTGCTCTACCTCGTCTACACGGCCGGCCACGTGGGTCGGGTCGACCTGGCCGTCGAGGCGATCAGGCTCGCCCGCCAACTCAACCTCGCCACCGAGGAACCGGAGGCGCGCGGGCTGCTCGCCCTGATGCTCCTCAACCACGCCCGGCTCCCGGCGCGACTCGACTCAGAGGGTCGCATCGTCACGCTCGACCGACAGGACCGCGGCCTGTGGGACACCCGCGAGATCGCCGAGGGCGTGCGCGTCCTGCAGTCGGCGCTGACTATGCAGACGGAGGAACAGCGCCCCGGCCGCTACCAGGTCGAGGCCGCCATCGCCGCCCTGCACGACGACGCGTCAAGCGCCGAGGACACCGACTGGCCGCAGATCCTCGCCTGGTACGACGACCTCGTCGCCCTCACCGACGACCCCGTGCGCCAGGACCCCGCAGCGGTGCTCGGGCGCGCGGTCGCGGTCGGCCACGTCCACGGCGCCGCCGCCGGGCTGCGCGAGACCGACCGGCTGCGGGAGGTGCTCGGCGAGCGGCACCGCTGGCACGCCGTCCGCGGCCACTTGCACGAGCTCAGCGGCGACCTCCCTGCCGCTGCCACGGACTACGCCGAGGCCGCCCGCCGGGCCACGAACGTCGCCGAGCGAGACCATATGGTCCGCCAGGCCGCCTGGGCGCGGACGCGAGCCATATAGGAACAGTCGGCTCACTGAGCATCCTCGATAGGCTCGCCCCCAGCCATGACCCGATAGAGCCGAACAACTGGACCTCCGACCTCACGGTTTGTGTCCACTTGTGTCCACGACGGTGTCACGAGAGCCGCCAGGAAAGCTTTGACTGTGGCCTCGGTGGTACAGGCCATCCCCGTCACTTTGGTGCCGGCCAACCTCCTCGGGGCGGGCCCCGCGCTGGGTGACGGCCCGGGCGCGTCCGGGCGCGGTCCTGCGGTCGGAGTGAGGCTGCCACCCCCCGGGGAACAGGTGCAGGCCCACTGTCGTCGCTGCCCGCGTCAAGGGAAGATGTCGGCATGCGGGCGGTCCTCATGCTGGCACGGGCGGAGTTGCGGGGCCGATGGCGGGGGTGGCTGGTCGCCGCGGCCCTGGTCGCGCTGGCCGGTGGCGTGGTGCTCACCACCGCGGCCGGAGCCCGGCGCACCGACACCGCCTACCCCCGGTTCCTCCGGGCCTCGGGCGGGGCCGACGTCCTCATCTCGCCCAACAACACCGGCTTTCCGAGCTATTACGCCGCGGTCGCCAAACTTCCCGGCGTCGCCCTCGTCGCCCCTGCCGTGGGCCTCGCCGCGGTGATCGTGGGCACCGCCGGGTCACATATCCAGTTGCTTGCAGCTCCCGACGCCCGCTTCGGGCGACTCGTCGAGCGGCCCAAGCTCATGGCCGGGCGGATGGCGGACCCGGCCCGCGTCGAGGAGGCGGTAGCCGACCGCTTCCTGGCGACCCAGCTTCAGTTGACGGTCGGCAGTGTGCTCCACCTGCTGTTCGGGCCGTCCGGGCCCTCCGGGTTCGACTTTGCCCACGCCAAAGCGCTGACGGTACGAGTCGTCGGTTTGAGCATCAACCGCGACGACGTCGTGCCCGTCAACGCCTTGGCCTCCGTCGGCTCTCTTCAGGTGTCACCGGCGGTAATTCGGGGCTTGAGCCCGGACAGCTACGCCTTCGATGGCGCCTATATCTGGCTGCATCGGGGTGCCTCGGTGGTTGCCTTTGGGCAGCAGGCCCAGGCCCTGGCTGCCCAATTCCCCGAAACCGGAGGACAGGTCCTGGTGGCCAACGAGCACGAGCAGGCGGCCAAGGTCAACGACGCCATCCACCCCCAGGCGGTGGCTCTGGCCCTGTTCGCATTGCTGACCGCGCTGACCGGGCTGTTCATCGTCGGCCAGGTGCTGGTACGCCAGGTCTTCGTGGCCTCGGCCGACCATCCCGCGCTCCGGGCCCTCGGCCTGACGCGAGATCAGCTGGTCGCGGTGGGCCTGGTGGAGGTCGTCGCCGCCGCGGCCGCCGGGGCGGCGATGGCCGTCGCGATCGCGGTCATGGCGTCGCCCCTCATGCCGATCGGCCCGGGTCGGATAGCCGAACCGCATCCCGGGATCGCCTTCAACTGGGCTCTTCTCGGCATCGGCGGGGCGGCCATGGTGGTGCTGTTCGGCCTCCGGGTGACCCCCTCGCTGCGGCGGCTGGCGGCGCAGGGCGGCGCCGCCGAGGCGGCGCCGGCCAACGGAGGGATCGAGCGGCCCTCGCGTCTGGCCGACGTCCTGACCCGGACCGGCGTCCCGGTCAGCGGTTCCGTCGGGGCACGCATGGCACTCGAGCCCGGACGGGGCCGAACCGCGGTCCCGACCCGGACCGCCCTGGCGGGCTCCGCAGTGGCGGTCGCCGCGGTGGCAGCCGCCTTTACCTTCGGCACCAGCCTGGTGCGACTGGTCAACACGCCGCGACTGTACGGTCAGACCTGGCAGGTGTCGTTCGACACTCAGTTCGGCCAGCTCCCCCAGGCCGACGTCGAGGCCTTCCTGCGCCGGCAACCGGGCGTCTCGGGATGGACGCTCGGCGCCCACACCAACGCCATCATCAATGGGCTCGAAGTGGCCACCATCGGGCTGACACCGGGCCAGGGCCCGCCTATGTTCCCGACCTTGCTGGAGGGCCGGGCTCCCCGGACGGCGGACGAGATCGCCCTCGGCACCAAGACCCTGGCCCGGACCCACCGCCGGGTGGGACAGACGGTCATGGTGGCTTTTCCCGGCGGTACGAGGCGGCCATTCCGGGTGGTGGGCCGAGCGGTGTTCCCCTTCTTCGGTCAGGGCAGTTTCACCCCGACCGGCCTGGGCGACGGCGCCGCGGCGCTTGATCCCCGGCCCGACCTCACCGGTGGGCTCCAGTTCGCGCTGGTGGCCATGGCGCCCGGCCCGAGCCGACCGGACGACATCGCCCGCTTGGCCCGCAACCTGGAAGCCTCTGGCATTTGCCCGGCCGGCCAGGGCTGTCACGGCGCGGTGACCGCCCAGCGACCGGCCGACGTGAGCAACTACGCCCGCATCAAGTCCACGCCGCTGGCCCTGGCCGGGGTCCTGGCTGTGCTGGCGCTGGCCACCGTGATCCAATACCTTGTCACCTCGATCCGGCGCCGGCGCCGCGACCTGGCCGTGCTGAAAACCCTGGGATTCGTCCGGCGCCAGGTCTCGGCGGCTGTCGCCTGGCAGGCCTCGATCGTCGTCGCCCTGGCCCTGCTGGTCGGCCTCCCGCTCGGCGTCGCCGCCGGGCGCTGGGTCTGGCTGGTGTTCGCGGCCCGGCTGGGCGTCGCGCCCGAGCCTCAGATCCCCCTGCTGGCGGTGCTCGTGTCAATCCCCGTCGCACTGGTGATCGCCAACGCGGTCGCCGCGGTGCCCGGTTGGATGGCCGGACGGCTCCGCCCGGCCCCGGTCCTGCGTACGGAGTGAGGGACGCCATGAGCCGCCAACTTCTGCGGGTCGGGTGGTACCGGCTGCGGCGATCCTTCCGCCGGCGCTCGGTCGGCTACCTGAGCGTGGTGCTGGTCATCGGGCTGGTCGGGGGTGTCGCCATGGCCTCGATGGCCGGGGCCCGGCGCACCCAGTCGTCCTATCCCCGTTTCCTGGCCGGCACCAACCCGTCGATCTGATCGTGACCCTCAGCATCCAGACGGCCGGCCCCGACGACGTCGCCAATGCCGCCGACCTGGCCACCCGGATGGGCCGGTTGCCCGGTGTGCGGCACGTGGCCCGTTTCGTCGCCCTCAACGCCGCGCCCCTGGCCCCCGACGGATCGCCCCGTCTGACCGGCCTGGGGCAGGTCAGACCGCTACGGCAGTGTCGACGGGCTGTATTTCTCCCAGGACCGGCTGAGCGTCCGGTCGTTACCAACTGATTGGCCCGTGGGCGGCACGTTGTTCACCTATTACGGCGTGCAACTGGACCACCGGAGCCGGGATGTCCCCGCGGTCGAGGCCGCCATCCACGGGCTGCCTCATTCCTCGGCCGGGCTGAACTTTCACGTCACTTCCCAGGTCGTGGCCAAAGCGGAGCGAGCGGTCGAACCGGAGTCGGTCGCGCTGGGCGTCTTCGGGGCCATCGCCGCGCTGGCCGCCCTCCTGCTCGCCGCTCTCGCTATCGCTCGGCTGCTGCGGGCCAACGACGAGGATCTTCGGATCCTGCGGGCTCTCGGCACCGGCCCCCTCACGACGGCCGGCGACGACCTGATTGGCCTGGTGCCGGCCGTCGTTCTCGGCGCGTTCCTGGCGGCAGCTGTCGCCGTCGGTCTGTCGCCCCTGTTCCCCTTGGGGCCGGCGCGCCCGGTTGATCCCGCTCCGGTGGCGTTCGACTGGACCGTGCTGGGCGCGGGAACCGCAGCGCGGGCTGCCGGACTCGGGGCGGTGGCGGCGGTTCTGGCCTACCGGGGGCCCCCACCGGGTGAGCGACCGGTCGTCTGCGGTGGCGACCACATCTATGGCGGCCCGGTTGAACTGCCCGCTCCCCGCTCGGGGCGCCGGCCCTGGTCGGGGTGCGCTTTGCGGTCGAGCCGGGCCGGGACCGCACCGCGGTGCCGGTGCGCTTTGTTGGGGGCCGCGGTGACGGTGCTCATGGTCGTCGCCACCGTGACCTTCGTGGGCAGCCTCCACCAGCTCGTGACCCTGAGCGTGCAACACGTCAGCCAGATAGTCGTAGGCCTTCAGGCCGTCATGGACGATCACGCCCCGGTAGCCGGGGAGCACATCGATCGCCTCGATCGCCTCTCGACCCCGGCGGCGGTGGCAGACCAACAAGGTCAGGCGGTTGTTGGCCATCACGTGCAACCACCAGCTCTGCGCTGAGACCCGGATCGAGGTCTCGTCGGCATGAATCACCGTGTCGGTGGCCAACAGCTCCCGGACCCGGCCGACAAAGGGCACCAAGCGGGAGTCGGCTTCGGTCGCCAGGCCGGCCAGGAACCCGGTGGACACCGGGGCGCCCAGCA
Source organism: uncultured Actinomycetota bacterium (assembly GCA_963792645.1). GTDB lineage: Bacteria > Actinomycetota > Acidimicrobiia > Acidimicrobiales > Palsa-688 > CAWBWS01. Next base: position 1,267,297 of record CAWBWS010000002.1, on the reverse strand, counting down.
CGTCGCTCATCATCTCGGCGGCCCGTTCCACCGGGATGTGCTTGACGATGGGTCAGATACAAGCCCAACGCCCGGACCGTGGGTCCCCAACACGCCGGGGCGGTCGCCTCGGACGGAAACACCCCGGCCGTGACACACCCACACGAACAGGCGACACGCTCAACCACGTGCTCGACCACCTCGACCGCCATCAGGGGAAGGTCGAACACCTGCGTTTCTCGCTACCGGTCACCGCCACCCCGGTCAGATCGCGGCCGCAGCCGGCACACGCCGACGGACGGTGGGTCACCCGGCGATGCGGGTCGGCGACCTGCGACAAATGATGGCCCTCGGCGCCGGGCTGCTTTCCTTGGCGCCGTCCCGCCGCTCGCCGTTGCGCCCGGTTCAACTTCGCCTCCTCCCGGGTCGCATTCGGATCCCTCGACGGCGGAATCGACGAGTTCTTCGAGGTACGCCCGAGTTTCGACTCGAGATCCGCGACCCGACTCTTCAACTCGGCGACCAGGCCGAGCAGCTCGACGACCTCGGCCCGCAACCGGTCGTTCTCCGCTGCCAGCTCAGCGACACGCTCCTCACCAGCCACACGAATTTGTACATGAAACGCGCGGAACGTGGTGGATGCTCAAGCGCTAATAGTCGGCACCTGAATGGTTACCATTCAGGTGAGCCTGAGCGGTCTGGAGCGGTCTGGAGAGTATGGGTAGGTCAGGCGAGGTGTCAGACGTGGCGCGTGGTGTCTGGTCGGGTCTGGAGAGGGTGGCGCGGTCGAGTTGCGTTGACAAATCTGTTGACACGGAGACCCGGCCGGACCGACGTCAGAGTCTAGTTTCCGGCCCGCGGCCCGTGTTCAGCCCCAGGCCGGATCGTTCGTCGACGGACACTTTGCTGGAAGGTTGCTCGCCAGCGTCACTTGACCGGCGTCGGGCCCGCTGTACACCCAAATAGCGGCCCTGACCATTGTCATGCCGACGGCCTGCTCGCCTAGCCGTCCCATTCTGACCATCGGGGGCTACGTCCGCAGCGGGATCGACGGTCAAGGACAACAAAGCAGTGCGCGCGATACGCCCGCACAATGTGCCCGTGCCATCTCTGTCAGTTTTAGAGTGGTGTCGGAGGGGGGACTCTCCCACCGACGACACGCGAAACGGTCTTCGACTTGGCCGCGTGATGACGATATTGCGACCGACAGGAGGGCTGCGGAAACACGCCGACAGTGTCGCGGTAGTTAGGCCCTGCGCCCGGTGACAAACTGAAGCGGGACGGACCCGGTCCTGGGCAGCGGTCGTACGTCGGACCAACCGGCAGCGGCGAGGAACTCGACGACCTCGTCGGCGTTGAGGATGGCGCCGCCGTCGCGCACGGTCCTCAGGCGCTGCGTGGTTCGAACGATCGGGTCGGGTGGCGGCTCGTAGCGACCGACGGCGACCCGCCCACCCGGCCGCGTGGCGGCCAGGATGCGTTCGAGGCCAGGCGTCAGCACCTCGGTCGAGAGGAAGAAGCTCGGCACCCACGTGAGGTCGAAGCGTTCGCTGTCGTTGAGATCGGCGATGCTCTGGCCACGGATCTCGACGCGGCGGTCGAGGCCGGCGCCGGCGATGTTCGCTCGCGCCCGCTGCAGTGCGGGTTCCCACACGTCGACGCCGACGATGTCGGCGTTCGGCCACACCTGCGCGGCGGCCACCGCCAACCAGCCGACGCCGGTGCCGACGTCGAGAAAGGAGGTCACGTCACCGAACTCGCCGGTGGCGGCCAGCAGCCCGGGCACCGCCATCGACGCGCGGCCTTGACCCTCGAGGACGGCCACGTTGGTGTAGGTCCAGCCAGCCGGCCGGACCGCGTTGTGGAGCAGGTCGGCGGCCTGGCCGAACATCGTCCGGGCCATCCCGGCGATCATCGCCCGCTGCGGTGGCGCGAGCTGGTCGAGCCCGGTCAACCCGGCCGCGGCGAGGACGTCGTCGATCGCCGCCGCGACCTCCGGCGGTAGGGCATCGCTGTCTTCGCCCAGCCGGGCGCCGAGGGCGGCCACCACGTCAGCGGCGGCCTGGAAGCGCATCGCTGCACCCATCACGTCCTGCATCGACACCTGCGTCTCCTCGATCGTGGTCATCGCTATCCTGCTTTGCGGGTGATGTAGACGGCATCGGCCGGGTCGCCGGGCGCCGGTTCGATCGAGACGTCGGCAAAGCCGGCCTCGTTGAGCAAACGCCGGGCGAGTTTTTGGCCGAACGCCGTGCCGATGCCGGCGCCGCCGTGGGCCAGGGAGACGGTGAGGCAGTGCAGCGTGCTCACGCCGTAGAGTATCGGCGCGAACGGGTTGGCGATGTTCTCCTCGAGGTTGTCCGAGGCGGTCGGCTCCTTCATGAACAGCACGCCGTTGGGCTTCAACGCCGCCTTGATGGCAGCCAGCACGCCGGCGGGGTCGACCTGGTCGTGGATGGCGTCGAATACGAAGACGGCGTCGAATACGTCGGTCGCGTCGAGCTCCACCGCATCGACGACCTCAAAGCGGACGTTGGCCAGGCCGGCGCCGGCCGCCTCGGCGCGGGCGAGGGCGATGGCGCCGTCGTCGAGGTCGTAGCCGACGAAAGTCGACTTCGGGAAGCGCCGCCCGAGCACGACTAGGGAATGGCCGGTGCCGCAGCACACGTCGGCAACATGCGCGCCGGCATCCATCTGCTCGGAGATGCCCGGCACCATCGGCAGACACGCATCGATGAGCGCCATGTCGAAAAACGTCCGGCTGATGCCGTCCATCACGTCGGTGAACTCGGGCCGGTAGGCGGCGTACGGCACGCCGCCGCCCTCGCGGAACGCTCGGGCGACGTCGTGGACATGTTTGGCCAGATGCGTCTGGAGCCGGGCGAAACTGGCGAAAGGCAGGGGGCCGGCGGTGAGCACGGCGGCGTACGCGGCCGGCAAGGTATACGCCTTCGCCGCCGGGTCGTACTCGACGATGTGGCCGGTGACCATGGTCGCCAGCCATTCTCGAACGTACCGCTCCGTGAGCCCGGCCCGGGCCGCCAGCGCCTCTGAGGTGGCCGGGCCCTGGGCCGCGGCGGCCAGCAGGCCGGTGCGGTGGCCGATGTCGATCATGTAGTTCAGCATTGTGTCGCCGTAGATCGACAGCACATGCGTCGAGCACGCTTCGATCTGCTCGGGGTCGAGTTCGGTGTCGGTCACGGTCATATCGCGCTCCCTTCGGGCGACGGGTCTGCCTGGAGCATGCATCGCCGCCGGGGCCGCCCACATCCGTGGCGACCACGGAGATAACGGGCGACAGAGCAGACTGTCACCGTGGCCGGAGGTGTAAGGCGATCGTCGGTGGTGGTAGGTCGGCAGGCCGAGCTGGAGCGGTTGCGCCAGCACGTCCGCGGGGCTGCGGTCGGCGTCGGCGGGTGCGTCTTCGTTACCGGCGAGGGCGGGATCGGCAAGAGTCGGCTGCTCAACGAGGTGATCCTGGAAGCGAAGCGCCGGGGCGTCCCCGTACTGGTCGGGCGGGCCAGCGTCGGCGGGCCGGTGAGCTTCGGCGTGATGGCCGAGGCGCTGCGCTCGTGGCTTCGTTCCCGCCTGGCCGGCGCAACCCGACCCCCGGCCGTCTTCGACGCCGGCCTGCGTTTGATCCTCCCGGAGTGGCCTGGCGAGCCGACGGCCAGCGGGCTTACCGCGAGCCAGCTTCGACTGCTGGCGCTGGAGGGCTTGGTCGAGCTCGTGGGCGGCCTGGCCGCTGGCCACGGAGTCGTGGTCGCGCTCGACGACGTGCACGCCGCCGACGCCGAGAGCTTGGACGCGCTGCGCTACCTGGCCGGCGCCGGCCTCGACGGCGTGCTGATCGTGGCCGCGGCCCGCATGGGCGAATCCGCCGTCGCCGACCAGCTCGTGGACAACCTCGCCCACCTGGGCCTGGCCGAGGTGGCGCCGGTGGAGCCGCTCGAAGCCGGCGAGGTCGACGATCTCCTCTCGGCCATCCTCGGCAGCCGGCCGCCCGTCGACTTCGTGCGTGAGGTCATCAGCCGCACCGACGGCGTGCCGCTACTGGTCGAGGAGGTCCTCGATGCCCATGTGCGTGCCGGGTCGCTGATCATCGACGAGCGGGGCGTTCGGTGGCGGGGAGGAGTGAACATCGTGCCCCGGGCGGTGGCAGCCGTCGTGGGTGGCCGACTCGACCGGTTGCCGCCCGAGCAACGCGACGTCATCACCGCCGGCGCAGTCGTCGGTCTGGCCGATGGCGACCTGCTCGCGGCTGTCGCCCGGCAGCCTCCGACCACCGTGCGCGCTGCGCTCATCGCCGCCGTGGACACTGGGATACTCGAGACGATCGCCGGCAGGATCGAGTTCCGCCACGCGGTCGTCGGCGACGCCGTGCGCGACTACGCGTCGCCCGGCGCGGTGCGGGCTGCGCACGCGCGGGCGGTGGCCGCCCTCGAGCCGGTCGCCGAGGGCGATCCATCGGTGCTCGAGCGCCGGGCCACCCACCTCGTCGCCCTCGGCGAGTCCGACGCCGCTGCGGCCGCGCTCGTCGCCGCTGCCGGTGCCTCGCTTGCGGCCCGCGCGCCGCTTCACGCCGAGGCGCTCGCCTCGCGGGCGCACGCTCTTGCTTCCCGCCCCGACGGCCGTGACGCGGCGGCCGACGTGCTGGCCGCTGCGCTCAGCGCGCAAGGCCGGTGGTCCGACGCCCTGGCGGTCGATCAGAACACTGTGACACGCCGCGGTCAGAGTACTGACCGCTGGATGCGCATGGCACGCTGCGCCCTCGACAGCCGCCTGATCCACCTAGCCCGGTCGTTGACCAACGAGGCCGCCGGGTTCGGCGAACCGTCGCCGTTCTTCGCTGTGACCGTGGGCCGCCTCGAGCTCTTCGACGGCGACGCCGGCAGCGCGCTGACCCGCGCCGACCGCGTCCTGGCGTCATCCGCCGGACTCGACCCGTCGGTGCTGTGCGGCGCGTTGGACCTGCGAGGCCGCGCCCTCGACTTCCTCGGCCGCCGAGCCGAGGCGGCCGCCGCCTGGAGCCGGCAAGCCGACGTGGCCGAGACGGCCGGCCTCACCTCCGAACGTCTCCGCGGCCTGGTATCGCTGGCCGAGCTGGAGCTGTTCGAAGGTCAGCCGCCACGCCGGATGTTCGACGCGGTCGACCTCGCTCGCGACAGCGGAGCACTGGTCGAGTGGGTGTGGGCCGAACTGAACCTGTCGATCGCACTGTCGATCCAGGGCGACCCGGCGGCCGGCGCCCGGGTGGCGGCGGCCGCCGCGGAGCGTTGCCGCCAGCACCGTCTCGACCTGCTGCCGTTCGTGATGATGGCCCAGCTCGGAGCCGTCAGCCTCCTGGGCGACCCCCGGTTTGACGAGCTGCTCTCCGAGACCCAGCGCCTAGGTCGTGACGCGGCCGACGCCGTCATCCACACGAGTGGCATCGCCAGCGACCACTGCCTGCACCTCGGCCGCTACGACGACGCCATGGTTCACATCAATCGAGTCCTAGACGTCGTGCGCTCGACGCCGGGCGGGATACCGGCCGACAGCCCGAACTGGCTCCCGCTGGCGCTGCTCGGCGCCGGACGTGACGAGGCCGCAGGTAAGGCGCTCGCCGTCATCCGGGGTCTCCCCGACACCTCACGGTGGTACGGGCGCTCGGTCGTCCTAGCCGTCACCGACGCCGTCATCGCCTGCGACGAGGCCGCGGTCGACGCCGCGCTCGCCTCGGCGACGGGCCGAATGCCGTTTGACCTCGCCCTGTTACGGGTCTTTGCCGCCGAGATCATGGGCGGTGCGGCGAGGGCGCGGTGGCTACGCGAGGCGCTCGACCTCTACGAGGCCCACGGCGGCGAGCTAGCGATCGACCGCGTGCGCGGGCTGTTGCGCCAGGCCGGCGGACCGGTGCCAAGGCGCCGGCGCATGGGCGCGGTGCCCCCCGAACTGATCCCGCTCGGCATCACTGCCCGCGAGGCCGACATCCTCGCGCTCGTCGAGGAGGGTCTGTCGAACGCCACGATCGCCGAGAAGCTCTACGTCTCGGTTCGCACCGTCGAGAGCCACGTATCCTCCCTGCTGGCCAAGCTCGGCGTAACCTCACGCAGCCAGCTGACTGGCGCCAAGATGCGCCGAGACTGACAAATGCCGGTGCGATCGTGGCCAGAGCCGAGATCGACTCTGCTACGCGGTCGTGACAGCGCGGCAACGTGTTGCCTCGGCGAGCGGCGCCAGCTTCGGTTCCATGATCTCGGCCCAGGTTGTGGACCTCCCGCCAACAGCTGGCCTTGCACGGTTGGCTAACCCATGGGGGCTTCGAGCCGGTAGAAGCGGAAGAAGTCGTGTTGGATCGGCAGGGGTTCACAGCTGCGGTATCCGGCCTGTTCGGCGTAACGGCGGACGGTGGCCGGGCGGATGACGGCGCCGGTGGCCGCCGAGGGTTGTTCGGCCATGCCGACGGGCAGGCAGTGCAACACCGAGCCGGCGTAGATCAGGCGCTCCACCTCGCCTGCGTCGACGGTGAAGCTGTCAGCCACGCCCTCGTCCATCACCAGCACGGCGCCTCCGGGTGCCAGGGCGGCCCGGGCGGCGGCGAGGACCTCGACGGGCCGGGACATGTCGTGGAGGGCTTCGAGGACGCAGATCAGGTGGTAGCCGGAGCCGGCGAGGTGGGCCGCGTCTTGGATCTCGAATCGGACCCGGTCGTCTACCCCGGCGTCGGAGGCGTGGCGGCGGGCGTCGGCGATCGACGCCTCGTCGGTGTCGAAACCGTCGATCCAAGCGCCGGGGAAGGCGCGGGCCAAAGCGATGCTCGACCAGCCGACACCGCAACCGATGTCGGCGACGCGTGCGCCGGCTCCGCCGAGACGGGCGGCGATGTCGGGCATGGCGGCGACCCATTCCGACGCCAGGTGGGCCAGGAATCCGGGCCGGTTGAAACCCCCCTGGCCGTGACGCAGGTCGTCGCCGTAGTCGGCGAAGGTCAGCCCGGTGCCGGTGCGGTAGGCGTGGGCCACCGCATCGAGAGCCCGGGCCAGGGCCGGGACAAGGAGGGCCAGGGGCGCCATTGCGGCCTCGCTGTCGTCGTCGAGCAGCACCGCGGCGGTCGCGGGTAGCAGCCGGTAGACCCGATCGTCGTCACCGGCCGAAGGGTCGTCGACCGCGACGAGGCCGGACACGGTCTGCTGTTCCAGCCATTCCCGGGCGTAGCGAGGGTTGATGCCGGCTCTCGAGGCCAACTGCGGGGGCGCGGCCGGCCCGTGATCGAGGGCGCGGTAAAGGTCGAGTTTGAGTCCCAGGCAGACGGTCAGCAGCTCGGCCGCGCCCAGGGCGGCGCCGAACAGCCTTTCGACGATGGCGCCAACCGCCGCCTCCTCCGATGACGATGTGCCGGTCTCGATGGTGGTGGTCATGGACCCTCCCAGGTATGTGGTTAGTGGTGAAGGGGCGCGAGGAACGGCCTCGCGTTGTGCGGCGCTACGACCGCGACCACACCTCGGGGGGCTCAGGGTCGTACCCGCACAACGCCCCGGTGCGCACCGAACGCTTCAGGTGGCGGCCCAGCGCGGGATGGACGGCCTCGACGCGGCGGATGGCGTCGCGCAGGCGCCACGCCACCGCGGTGCGGGCCCGTTCCGCCGGGTCCCCGGCCCGGCGAGGCCGGCCTCCCAAGCCGACCGCGCCAGCAAGCTCGGCCACCAGCAGGTCAAGCTCGGCACGAGCACGCGCTGCCCGTTCCAGGTCGGCGTTGGCCTCGGCCTCGTCGATCTCCTCGCGCAGGTCTCCGACCCGGGCCTGGTATTCCCGCCGGGCCCGGGCGTCGAGCACCTCGCCGGCGTGGCCGGCCGCGGCCAGGTCCGGCCGAGCGGTACGGGCGCCTCGGGGGGTGTCCGATACCGCCCCGGCGGCCATCAGTTCGACCGCGGGAACGGCCCGCCCGGGTGACGCCAGCAGTACCGCCAGGTCCCGCAGCCCCTTGGCATCGGGCAGCGCGACCGTCGTGCCGTGGTAGCTGATCGACCACAACGGGCCGTCCCGGCGGATGACGTTGGCCGCCGCCGGCGTCTGTCGGGCCGGGCGCAACGCACGAGCTGACGCTGCCCGCCGCTCCAGCCCCATGGCCTGGAAGGTTCTCTCTGCCTCGGCCGCCAGCTCGTCGCCGGTGTCGACGCGACCGCGGGCGTAGAGCAACGTGGCGTAGGCGAGTTGGGTGTCGGCGACCAGCAGGGTCGCCCCGGCCCGGCGGTTGGCGTCGAGGGCCTGGCGGTAGTGGGACTCGGCGTCGTCCCAGCGGCCCAGAACATGGCAAAGCAACCCGGCGGGGCGGTGCAGTGACCCCCAGCAGGCGGCGGCGATGCCCTCGACCCCGAAGCGATCGGCAAGCGGTGCCAGCAGCGGGTAGAGGGCGGCGGCGGCATCGTCGTCGCCGAGCAAGGCGATCGTTTCGGCCAGCTCGCACCCGAACGCCAACCATTCCGAGTCGCGAGGCACGGTGGCGAAGGATCGGGCCACCAGGGGCGCCATGGCCGCCCGGGCGCCCGCATGGTCGCCGCAGACGGCTTTCATCCAGGCGACGGCAGCCGCGGCATTGGTGTACGCCGCGAAATCGGCGCCGGCGAACGCCGACCACTGCTGGCCGAGGCCGTCAGGGCGGCCCTGCTCGACCAGGCCGACGCCGCGCAGCACGGGGACGAGCATGGCCGCGTTGTCGCTATGCGCGGCCCGGCCGAGCGCCTCCGCGTGGGCCGCCCACCGTTCGACGTCGTCGACTCTTCCCTCCATCAGGGCCCGCATACCCCGCCACAACGGCACATACCAGCGGTAGAGAGGTTCCCGCAGCGATTCCGCGGTCCGGCTGAAACGCTCGATCTCGGCGTCGACGCCGTCGACGTCGCCCACCTCGAGCAGCGCCACCAGGCGGTGGCGGCGCCCCAAGAGCTCAAGACGGCGGTCGCCATTGGCGATCGCCACCTCGATGATCTCGACCGACTCGTCAAGGCGGGCCTCGCTGTGCTCGGGCCCGGCGATGGCGTCGCAGTGTCCGGCCAGGGCGTAGCCGACAACCACCCGGTCGCCGAGCCGGCGTGCCATGGCCACCGCCTGCTCCGACAGCAACAGGCGCCTCCCTTGGTCGGCCACGAACGACAGCGCCACCGACAGGCGGGCCAGAGTGCGAGCCCGCAGCGACGAATCGTCGGGCGGCAGGGCCGCCAGGGCCTCATCGAGCAGGTGGAGCTGGGCATCGTCGAACAGCCGCACCTCGAAACCGCCGAGCCCCGACCCGAACCCCAGCGCCGCCTCGGCCAAAGCATCAGGACGGCTCAGGCCGCGGGCCAGCCCCGCCGCTTCGGCGAACACGATCCGGGCCTCGGGCAGCTCGCCGACCCGGATGAGGCTGTCCCCCAGGGCCAACAGCAGCTCCAGCCGCTGCGACGCCCGGCCGGCGTCGAGGAGGCCCAGCGCCCGCCGAAAATGTGACGCCGCGTCCTCATACGCCAACACCGACCGCGAACGCTCGGCCGCCCGGGTGGAGAAGCGCACGGCCCGCTCGGTGTCGGCGAGTGGGATCGCCTGGTGGAAGTGGTAGGCGATAGCGGCCAGGGCGGCAGGGTCGTCGCCGGCCGACTCCGCCAACGCCTCGCCCGCCGCCAGATGCAGGCGCAGTCGACGCGGCAGCCCAATTCCGGCATAAATGGCGTCACGAACCAGGGCGTGATCGAACCGGAGCCAGCCCGGGTCGGCACCAAGGCCAACCAATTTGGCGGCAAGCGCCTCATCCAACCGCGCCACCGCCTCGTCCACCGACACACCGCTCATCCGCCCCAACACCTCCACCCCGAAACCCTCGCCCAACACCGCCGCCGCGTTCAACAAGTCATGGCACGGCTGTGACAACCGGGCCACCCGCCGGTCGATCACCGCCCGGACCCCCTCGGGCACGGCCAACGCTGACAGCGACGCCACGTCGCGGCCGGCCAGCAGCCGGGCCACCTCCCGCACGAACAGCGGATTGCCCCCGGTACGGGCCCGGACCGCGTCCGCCAGTGCCACTGTCGTCGGAGTGCCCGTCGTGGCCGCCATCAACCCGGCGACGTCGTCGGCGTCGAGCCCGGCCAGCGCCACGACCGCCGCGGCACGAGACATCAGCTCACCGAGCACCGCCGCGGCACCTTCGGCGCCGTCGGTGTCCCGCCAGGTGGCCACAATCAACGCCCGGCTGGATCGAAGCTCGTCAGCCAGGAAGCGGATCAGCCGCAACGCCGAAGAGTCCGCCCACTGCAGATCATCGATGGCCACCACCGATACCTGGCCGGCCGCGGCCGCCAACAACGAGGCGACACCGCTGAATAGACGGAACCGGGCCCCGTCCGACTGAGCCAACCCCGACGGTTCTTGGGACGATGTCTCGCTCAGAACATCCAGCGCGTACTCGGCCGCCGCAGTGGCCATCGCCGCGCCACCCTCGCGCCCGCTCGCCAGTGATCGCACGACCTTCGGCCACGGCCACAAAGCCGGGGCTGCGGCCCCCTCATGGCAGCGTCCCCAGACCACCGTGGCCGTGGTCGGGTCAAGGCCGGCCAGAAGCTCTTCGACAAGGCGTGTCTTGCCGATGCCCGCCTCCCCGGTGACCAACACCAGGCCGCCGCGGCCGGCCCTTGCCTCATCGACCATCGCGATCAGCCGATCGAGTGCGCGGTGCCGACCGACGAAGCCTCCCCACGGTGACGCAACCCCCGCCGACGACCCCGGCGCCGGTTGCTGGGTCACGGGGCGAAAACCGAAGCCACCCCAGCGTGACGCATCCCGCTGAGCCACTCCAACTCCCCCGCGCACCCACCCGTCACTTGGGGGATCAGCCTGCCGCACGAATCGGCAACCAGCATCTGACGAGAATACGTCGGTCGCTCGATCATCGCCCCGACGGGATCGCCATCTGGCACAGCGTTGCCTGCGCATGGTTTCGATTTGTCGGCTGTTTGACGACCTGGCCATTGACGGTGTGCCCGGCCCTGGGCAAATGCACGACGTGGACCACCGACGAAAAGATGTAGCAGAAGCGTCGTCCCGCTCCTGCTCGGTGCTGCCCAGCGACGGCCGGTAGAGCCAGTAAGAGATCATCGCCAACCCCGACGACCCTGCTCGCATGCCTCCTGTGTAAGGCGATGGCGCTAGCGGCCCCATGGAAAGTCTGCAGGGGTGGCTGCCGAGCGTGCCGGCCAGGCGCTCGTAGCCAGTGAGCGAGGCGCACATCGCCGTCGTGCCGGCGCGAGGACTCCCCGACATTGCCTTCGCAATAGTTGGCGCTCCGATGTGAGATTCGGTGCGTCGACTCGTTTACGACGGTCGGGACACATCGCTGGCGTTGTTGCGTCGCTGTGACGCGTATTGATGACGATCGATGGAAAACGGGCCCCGGTAGTGACTTCACGGGCGCGACCAAAAAAGGAGTCACACGCAGGTTGGGCAGTACCGCGCCTAGCGCCGTCTCGGTTCCCGCACCGCGCTCGGCGAACACGTCCACGTCGGGGAACGAGTTGCGGTCGGCGAAGTGAACGAAGCCGCTGTAGTAGTCGGCGATCTCACGCAGCGGTTGCAGCGCCGCGTCGCGCAGCAGCTGGCAATAGCCGAATCGGTGTGTAGTCACGGTTCGTCGACGCGACTTCGACGACGACCTCCCGGCGCCCGAAGACGCGCGGGTCCACGACCGGTTTCCAGCGCCCGCTCAGCTGCGGCGACGCCGAGGCCGGAGAAACGATCCCCAGCAGGAGCCCCACCGTCTCGAGACCACTGGCCACCGCGATCGTCGAACTTGAAGCACGCATGAGCCGACTGTACGAGAACTCCCCGATCGGCACAGGAGGACTTCACCTCACAAATCCGACGACGACTTCGCCGACGACGCGAGCGCTCCCACTAGTCGGCCAGCTTGGGTGGCAATTCTCGAGCATCCAGAGGTGATCACCGCCTCACCGTCGCTGAGCTCGTTACAGGTCCGCGGCTGCGTTGCAGGCCTCGGGGTCAGCTGAGCGTAGGGCGTTGCGTACGGCTGTCTCAACGCGTTTACGCCACTCTGGCGTCGGTCGCCGGCCACAGTGTCACCATCTCCCCGTCAAGGACGATCGCGGTTTCGGCGCCGCGCACCTCGCGGGCGAAGTGGATCGCTTTGCGCCGGTTGGCCGGCGCGCGTGGACCTACATAGGAACGCACAAAGTCGGGTCAGGCGAACCGACCGGCCCGTTCGCGAACTCCTCAATGCGACTGGAATCCGCATTGAACCGAACCTTGGTAACTACGCGAGGTACGATCCCGTGGGTGAAGCCAAGTCTCGCCAATGTATTACTCTCTCGGCGGGTATATTCAATCCCAATAGCGGAGGATGGCTCGTCTGGGTTCGCATTCGATATGCGCCCCAGTGTGAACCTATCGTGGTCGGCGACGCGAGACGCAAGCCAGGCTGCCACCTCTTGCTTGCCGTTGAACTCAACCGGCTTTTTGGCGGCGTAGTCGCAGTCGCTCACGCCCACATGGCCGTCAAGAGCAAAAAGCGAAAGTGCCACCGTGGTGTCGCCACCGTCGAGTGTCTGCAAGAATCTCACGACAATCGAAATCCGAGAGGCCTGCGTCGCGTCGACACCAAACACGATGCCAGCGTCCTCCGAGGTTCGAGCTGGCGTGCTTGGCGCCGAACTGGACCTCGGCGCCCTGCTCGCGCTGCTCGCGCCCGAACACGCGCTGAGTAGATATCCGAGTGCGATGGTCACGGCGATACAAACAGACCACGGTGCTCGACGCGGACGGCCGAGTCGCGTCATGTCCCGAGCCATCCGTTCGAGTAAGTCTGAGCAGGCCGCCACCGACCGCATCCGTCCGCCTCTTTCAGCAACTCCGTTTTGGTGCCCCTGAGCAGGCGTTTTCTGTCCACTCTGTCCGTCCCGTCACCCCGGCACCGCCCAGTCAGGGGCTGTTTCGTGTCCAACTTGTGTCCAAAATGGCGCCCTTGGAACGACCACTGATCTCAGACGGCAGCGCACAATCCTACGGTCGAATTTCGATCGTCGCATGGAATGGCATGGCGACGGCTACGACCATCCATGCCCTCGCAGGCACTAGCCCCTCCAAGCTGCCAAGATCGATCCGCCCCCTCCCCCGCAACTCCGTCCTAATGCCCCTGAGCAGGGGATTTGTGTCCAGCACGTCCATCCGGTGAGCCCGTCTACGCCATGTCACGAGGCTGTTTCGTGTCCAACTCGTGTCCAAACGGCCGTCACGAGGCTGACGGCCTTCTGACCGGAGTGGACGCCCACCAGTCAGAGGCCGAGGCCGACGTCGGGTGGATCTCGGCGGGGTGCGAGGTGAGGGTCGGGCTCGATGCCGCGGCGACCAAGCGTGTGGGACCACCCGAACGCCCAGTCCCGAAGGGTCCGGTACGAGTCGTCGTCCACGTCGAACTGGCGGCGGTCAAGCCGATCAAATGCGGCCAATGCGTCGGCGAGGTGCGCGCCGGAGAATCCGAGGTCCTTTGCACCGGCCAACTCAACAAGGCGACTCTCGCCGTACCGCTCTGCCAGGGCATGCACGTCGATGAAGTCTCGCGCGGCCGCACGCCCGAACAGAGCGAGCGTCTTGTCGGCGGCCATCTCGTCATCACCGATTGCGGGACCGAGGGGCGTCTGTTGTACTGGCCACAGCCGGGCGTCGTAGCCGAGGTCGACCTCGCAACGCTCGTCACCTCGTTTCACCTCGAATCGGACGAAGCCCGGTGCGTTGACCACCCGCACCGCTGTCATGCCGACATTCTCCGCAGCTCGTTCGAACGCAGGAGCGAGTCGGTCAACGGCGGTAGCTTCCCGTCCGAAGAAGTCGAGGTCTCTCGTCTCGCGGTCGACCAAGCCGCGCAGGATAAGGGCCGCCCCTCCTGCAAGGGCGAAGCCCGCCGCTTCGGGAAGCGCGGGTATCAGCTGGGCGATCTCCCGCTGGAAAGGACTCAGCAACGGACGCGAACGCCCCGAAGGCGCTGGAGGTGGTCGGCCCAGGCGTGCCGGACATGGGGCGCCAGCCACAACTCGTCCCACAGATCCAGAAGCTGGTCGATGTCGATGAACCAGCGGACGTCGTCGTCGTCACCTTCGCTTAACACGATCTCGTACACCTGGGCCCGCTGAGGGCGGTCAGCCAGGTCCCACCGGATTCTCGGACCGCTCCAGCTCGCATGGTCAGGGAGTTCTACGACACCCGCGGCCTTCTCAATGCCGGCATCGTCGACATCTGAGGGAACGGATACGGGACGGGTCCAGCCGGTCCTGGGCGCCGGCGAGGCCTCAGCGGGTTCGATGGCCACGAAACGATGGTAGAGAGCAACGGTGCCCGGGGTCACCTTTCGCAGGCGCCGGTCTCGCCCCCTCGAGGTTTGGCAAGCCCCCCACCCCGGTCCGTCGGCTCCCTCCAGGCTTGGTGACCACTCCAGCCTGGCGCCGGGTCTGGCCGCTCCCCACAAGGGCGCTGGGACGTCAGACACATCAGCACCAACGGGTGCCCGGGCGGAACAACAGCGGTCGAGGAGGCCATTCAGGGGCGCCCCTGCTCACCGGCCGAATGGGCAAGAACCCTACGTCGCTGCTCCAGGGGCACCATCGGCCCGCTCTGGTGTCAGCATCTTGGGGACAGGACCGGAGTCGCGTCCACGGCCTCCGAGGTCGAGCGGGAGGCCCGGGGACAGCGAGGGGACCGGGGTGGGGACTCTGTGGGGACGGTTGGGGACTCGGTGGGGACCGCCGCGACGTCGTGGGGACTCCGTGGGGAGCGGTCGCGGTCCGCTTGCAAGGTGCGGCGAGTCCCTGAGCACCGACCGGCGATGTTGGACGACTCCACGGCGATTCCCAGCCCACGCTCGCGCTCAGCGGTCGGACTCTGATGCTGTCGATCTCGCCGATCCGGGATTGCCAGGGCCGCCACGGCGTGCGCTACTACCTCGAAGTTGTGGCCAACTCCCGGGACGACTACTACGCGGGCCGGGGCGAGGCCCCGGGCATCTGGCTGGGTGGCGGCGCGGCGGCGTTGGGCCTGGCGGGTACGGTTGACGCCGGCCAGTACCTGGCCGTCATGCAAGGACGAGTCCCGGATGGCGAGGGACACCTGCTGGAGCGCTCCGCTGGGCGCAAGGTGCTGGGCTGGGATCTGACCTTCTCGTCCCCCAAGTCGCTCAGTTTGCTGTGGGCCATTGGCGACGTCGAGGTCAGCACCGCGATCCGCCGGGCCCATGACAAGGCGGTCGCCGAGACCGTCGCCTGGCTGGAGGGCGCGGTCGCTAGGGCGCGGCGGGGCCACGGCGGTACGACTCTTCACGATGTCGAAGGACTGGTCGCAGCCGGGTTCTGCCACCGAACGTCGCGAGCGGGAGACCCCCAGCTGCACACCCACGTGGTGGTGGCCAACGCCGTCAAAAGTGTCGAGGACCACCGATGGACGGGTTTGGACTCGCGGGGCCTGTACTCGATGCAGACGGCGGCCGGTTCGATCTACCAGTCGGCTCTGCGGGCCGAGCTGGCCCCCCTCGGGCTGCGGTGGGCCGTGCGGCCCGACGGCCTGGGCGAGTCGGCCGACATCGACCACCGCCTGCTGCGGGTGTTCTCGACCCAGCGAAAGCGGATCGAGGCCGAACTCTCCACCCGGGACCTGACCTCGGCCAAGGCGGCCAACGTCGCCGCCCACCGGGTCCGCCCGGCCAAGGACCCCCGGCTGGCCTCGACCAGCGACGAGACGCTGCGCATGCTGTGGCAGACCCGGCTGGAGTCCTTCGACCTGGGCTGCCGCCTGGCCCGGGCGGCCGACGTCACCGGGGCGCTGGGCCGCGACAACCACGGCCCGACCAGCCGCGTGGAGCTGACCCGAGTGCTGCAGGTCCTGGCCGGCGCCACGGTGGCGGCGGACGAGCCCCGACGGCCGTGCCGACTGCTGACCTTGCGGGCGTCCACGCTCACCCGGGCCCAGATCATCCGGGCCGTCGCCACCGCTGTCGACCTGTCCCCCGCCGAGGTGGCCGACGCGGTCGACCGGCTGCTGTGCGCGCCCGAGGTGATCCCGGTACTGGCCGGCGCCGGCAAGGGGACCCGGCCCGAGGCCCGCCGCTTCACCACCTCAGACCTCCTGGAGGTGGAACAGGCGCTGGCCGACCAGGCCCTGTCCCGACGGGGCCAGCGTTGCGGCTTGGTGCCGGCAACCGTCGTCGCGGCGGTCGAGGCCGCCCGTCCCGACCTAGGCCACGACCAGCGCGCCGCCCTGAGGCGCCTGCTCGACGCCGGCCACGGTGTCGAGGTGCTGGCGGCACCGGCCGGCTGCGGCAAGACTTTCCTGCTCGACGCCGCCCGCGACGGGTGGCAGCGGGCCGGCTACCGGGTCATCGGCGCCTCCCTGGCCGCGCTGGCCGCGGCTCAACTCGAGGCCGGCGCCGCCATCCCCGCCACTACCGTGCACCGGCTGCTGGCCGACCTGGACCGGCCCGAGACCGGAGGGCTGGGATCCGACACCGTGGTCGTGATCGACGAGGCCGCCGTCGTCGGCTCGCGAATGCTTTCCCGGCTGGCCCACCACGCGGCCCGGGCCGGGGCCAAGCTGGTGCTCTGCGGCGACCAGCACCAGCTGCCCGAAATCGACGCCGGCGGCGGGTTCCGGCTATTGGCCGAGCGCCTCGGCGCCATCACCCTGACCGACAACCGCCGCCAACAGAGCGCCTGGGAGGTCGAGGCGCTGTCCCAACTGCGGGACGGCTCGGTCGCGGCCGCCGTGACCGCCTACACCGCCGCCGGCCGGGTCACCATCGCCACCACCGCCCAGGCCTCGCGAGACGCCATGGTCGAACATTGGTGGGACCGGATTGCCGCCGGCACCGACCCCGCCGAGGTGCTGCTGGTTGCGCCCACCCGGGCCGACGCGGACGACCTCGGCGCACGAGCCCAAGCCCGGATGCTGGCCCAACGGCGACTCGGCCGCCTCGCAGCCACCACGCCAGCAGGCGCCCTGTATGTGGGCGACCGGGTCATCGCCACCCGCAACGACCGACGGCTCGGAGTCAAGAACGGCGAGCGGGGCACCATCATCTCTGCCGCCGCCGACGGCGGGCTCGTCGTGGGTCTCGACCGCAACGACCAGCTCACCCTGCCCGCCAGCTACGTAGCCGAGCACCTCCGACAGGGATACGGCCTCACCGCCCATCGGGCCCAAGGCCTCACCGTCGAGCACGCCCTGCTCCTCGGCACCGACACCCTCTACCGGGAGCTCGGCTACTCCGCCCTCAGCCGAGGAAAACACACCAACGCCATCTACCTGACCGACACCGCCGACCCCGAGGATCGCCGCCCGGCCGACCCCATCGACGAGCTCGTCGAGCGCCTCAGTGTGTCGCGAGCCCAAGCGCCCGCCACCGATTCGCTCCCTCACCTGCCCGACCTGGGCGACGCCGAGCAGGCCCGAGCAGCATGGTTGGAGCGAACCCACCTGGCCGCCCAGCTTCACGCCGACGCCGACGCAAACGCCGCCGTCGACGGCAGCGGCCGGCCGGTCGAGGATCGACTCTCGCTCGGGCGCTACCGTCAGCTGAGCGCCCAGCTGCACCAGCGCGAACGACTCCTCAGCCAGGTCGTTCGCTGGCAACAGCCCGACTGGGCCCGAAACCAACTCGGAGCCGTGCCGGCCAGCCGGAGGGGCGAAGCGGCATGGATGGCCGTCGCCGGCGCCATGGCCGCCTACCGGGAACGCTGGCAGATCACCAGCGACGACCTCGGTTCCCCACCTGCTGGTGCCCTACAGCGAACCGACTGGCTCGCCCTTCACCCCAAGCTCGAAGCCGTCCGACCGACCCAGGCCACGCAGCCATTTCGACAGACGCCCGTCCACACCTACCCGTATGACCTCGACGAACCAGACCTCGGGCAATCGCTTAGCCGATGACCCCGACCGCCAAGGACGGCCTCGCACCCACATCGATCGAGACGGTTCGGTGAGGCCGCCTCCTCGGCACCCCAAGCGACCCCACAGGAGTCGGACCGTGACGACCTCGTTCAAGGCAGGGGCGCGTCCAGGTGACGGCCGTTTCGCGAACACCGCAGCGCGCGGCCACGACGATGAGACCGATCTCTCGTTCGTAACCCCAGAGGCCTATCAGCTACCGCCTGGTGCGCTGCGACGCCTGCTCGATCTCTTCACCGAACCGGACAGTCACCACGACTCGGCGGCCATGGGCTAAACCTGTGGCGATGCGGTTCGCTTTCTACGGTCGGGTCTCGACCGAGGATGCCCAAGACCCGGCTTCGTCCCGGGCCTGGCAGCTCCGGCGGGCGACAGACCTCATCATCCCCAACGGCGGCTCGGTGGTGGCCGAGTACTTCGACATCGGCCAGTCCCGCTCGCTGCCCTGGAAGCGCCGCCCCGAGGCGAGCCGCCTGCTGGCCGACCTGACCAACTCTGACCGCAGCTGGGAAGCAGTTGTCATCGGCGAGCCAGCACGCGCCTTCTATGGTGGCCAGTTCGCCCTCACCTTCCCCGTCCTCACCCACTATCAGGTCGCGCTTTGGGTTCCAGAGGTCGGCGGCGCCGTCGACCCGGGCTCGGAAGCCCACGACCTGGTCATGACCCTGTTCGGCGGTCTGTCCAAAGGTGAGCGGACTCGCATCAAGCTCCGCGTCCGAACCGCCATGGAAGCGCTCGCCGCCGACGGCAACCGGTACCTCGGCGGCCGGCCGCCCTACGGCTACCGCCTCGTCGACGCCGGTCCCCACCCGAATCCCTCCAAGGCGACCGCCGGGCAGCGCCTTCACCGCCTCGAGCCCGACCCCGCGACCGCCCCAGTCGTGCGTCGTATCTTCGCTGCCTACGCCGAGGGCAGCGGGCTGCGTTCGATCGCCGACACACTGACCCAAGACGGCATCCTCTCGCCGGCCGCCTACGACCCGGCCCGCAACCCCCATCGCGACCCGCGAGGCTGGTCCCACACTGCCATTCGCGCCATTCTCGCCAACCCGACCTACGCCGGCCGACGGGTGTGGGCCAAACAGCGCCGCCACGAAGACCTGCTCGACGTCAATGACGTCGCCGCCGGCCACGTCACTCGCATGCGCTGGCAACCCGCCGACGAATGGATCGAAGGCCCAGCCACCCACCAAGCCCTCATCGACACCGAGACACTCGCCGCAGTCGCCCGCCGCTTCGGGAGCATGCCGCAGCGCACCAGGGCGCGCGACGCCACACACCCCTACCTGCTGCGCGGACTTCTTCACTGCGGCATCTGCGGCCGCAAGCTCCAAGGCTCAGCCCGGCGCTCTCGCAACGCGAGCGGTCCTGTTCGGGTCCTGTACCGCTGCGAGTTCGGCGCCACCCGGTCCATTCCAACCGTGCTCGACCATCCCCCCACCGTCTATGTTCGCGAAGACGCCATCGTCCCCAAGCTCGACGCCTGGCTCGCCGATATCGTGACTCCCGAAGCGCTGGCCCACGCCCAGACTCCACCGCCAGACGCCGCAGCTCGAGACAGCGCGACCCGCGCGGCGATCGCCGACTGCGACCTTCGCATCGAGCGGCTGACGGCATCTGTCGAGCAGGCAGGCATGCCCGTCGAGTGGATCGCCAACCGGGTCGTCCAGCTCCGCGCCGAACGAGACCGGCTCGAGCGGACGCTGCCCGACCGCAGCAGCTGGCGGCCGCTTACGCCCGGAGAGATCTCGGCGATGGCCGAGGCCCTGGGTGGACTCATCACCATCCTCCAGAATGCCAGCCCGGCCGACCGCGCCGCCGTCTACCAGGAGCTTGGCGTCAACCTCAGCTACGACCCGGTCGCCGGCCAGGTCCGGGCGACGGCGGATCTGGCGCGTGTCGGCCGTGGTGTCGGAGGGGGGACTTGAACCCCCATGCCCTTGCGGGCACTAGCCCCTCAAGCTAGCGCGTCTGCCTATTCCGCCACTCCGACGTGGACTCCGGCTGGAGGCCGGGGCGGCATTTGACTCTAGTGCACCCTCTGAACCACTGGGCTACCGGAGGTACCACTGGTTGAGGTAGGCGAAGGGCCCATAGGCCAGGTTGTGATTGAACGTCCCGCCCTCGACGCCGAGCTTCTTGGTGTTGACGACGATGATGTCGGGGACGGCGGCTATCGGGACGGCCGGAACCAGGTCAGCGAGAGTGGCGACGCCCCGGGTCACGTCGTCGATCCGGGTGTCGTCATTCAGCTCACTGTCGAGTGGCGCCAGAGGCCGGTCGACATTGGGATCGTTGATCCGGGTGAAGTTGGCGCCGGTGAGCGCGTTGGCCGCGGTCGGGATGTTGGCTGAGCAGAACAGCTGGCACAGCTTCGGGTAGTTGTCGAGCGGCTGGCCACTCGGGGGCAGGGTCGGCGACTCGATGCGCCGGTCCTGGGCGTAGATGGCGGCGGAGAACGCGCCGGCGGGCAGGTCGTGGGTGAACAGCGGCACCGCCGGTCGGGGGGTCGGGGTAGCGACGAAACCGGCCAGCTGGAGTTGCGACTGCATCAGTTGGGCCATCTGCTGGCGCCGGGGGTTGTCGGCTGCGTAGGTGATCGTGAAGGTGGCCCGCTTTCCGGCCTTGACCCAAATACCGTCGGCCCCGATGGCCCAACCATCGCCCAGCATGAGCTGAGTGACGTTGACGACATCGGCGCGGTACTTGGCGAAGGCGGTGGTGTAGTACTTGAGGGACGCGGGGGTGAGGTAGCTCTGCACCGCGGTCACGGTGGGGACGAATCCGCCGAACAGCTGGCGGGCGATGGTGTCCCGATCGAGGGAGTAGGCGACGGCCTGGCGCACCGCCTTGCTGGTGAGCGGCGCGATCTGGGTATTGAGCCAGAGTCCTTCGACGTCCAGCCCGTTGACGGCGTCGAAATAAGTGTCGGGGAGGGCCTTGTACCCGAGGCTCACCGGTTCGGCTGGCGGGTACACGGCTTGGACGTTGCCGGACGTGTAGGCCTGTAGCGCGCTGGCCGGGTCAGGAAGGAGATCGAAGGTCACGCTGCTCAGATTGGGGTGCTTGCCCCAGTAGTTCGGGTTGCGGACCAGCTTGATCGAGTGGGACTTGACCCAACCGTTGGGGGCGATCTCCCATGCGCCCCCCGACCAGCTGTACCCATCCTTCATGAGGGCGTTGCGGTCCTGGCCTTCGAGCAGGTGGCTGGGGAGCACCCCGTACCTCCCGCCGAAGAGAGCCTTCCAATCGGCCACGCTCTGGGCGAAGGTGACAACCGCCGTGTGCGGATCGGCGTCATCGATTGCCGCGATCGCCCGGTATCCGGTCTGGTCGTAGATACTTTGGCCGTGGGCTATCTGGTCCCAGGTGTACTTGAAGTCGTGTGAGGTGATCGACTGCCCGTCGCTCCACACCGCCTTCGGGTTGATGTGATAGGTCACTGCTTGGGTGGGTCCGGTCACCAGATCGGCCTCACCGCTGAGCAGGATGCTGGGTTTGTACAGGTTGTCGCTGGTGAAGTCGTACGCCCGGGGCATGGTGTTGGTCTCGACCGTCCAGATGCCCCAGGGCGACCCGGCGCAGGTGTGGATCCAGTCCATACAGCCGGGTTCCTGCTGGGCGGCGATGGTGATGTCACCGCCCTGAGGGAACTGCAGTAGCGGAATGGTCGTCGGCACCGTGGTGGTGATCGGTGGCTTGGTGGACCCGCCCCGACAAGCCACGACGACGATCGCCAGCGCGGCAACCCAGGCGCCGGTTCGGGTCCCGCCCCGCCCTTTCAGTCGACACCGGCCATCTGGATCGCTGGGACGCTACCAGGACCGGACCGTCAGCAGCGGGTCAGGTTTTGAAGGAACAGCCGTACCGGGAGGGAGTCACCCCGCCTATGGCCAGCTTCCGGTTCTCGGGGCTGAACCAACCGTCGGGGCTGGGATAGGTCGGCGCCACCCAGACGTGAAGCATCCACGCCGGGCGGCCGCCCAGCCGGCATGTCTGGGACGCATCGCCCGCCAGGACCGGCCCGGTGGGCGTCACGCACACTCCGGGGTGCTGATGCCAATGGTCGTTGGCTCCGGCGAACCCGTCGGGCGGGGTGCCCACACCGGAGATCACGTAATAGGCCAGCCCGGCGACCCGCGACTGCGGCTGGAGGCCGTCATACAGGATCATGGCCGGATGGTCGACATCGAAGGAGCCCGAGATGTCCGAGAACTTCAGGAAGTGGGCGCCGACGCCAGAGGTGAATCCGGTGGCCTCGACGAAGCCGGCTGCCTTGGCGGCGGCCACCGTGGGATAGCGCATGGCTGCGGTCCGCGCCCGGGACAGCTCCGACGCCAACGCCAGAGAGGTGGCGGCATCGATCGGCTGCTGGGGATACAACGGGATGCCACCGTGAACCTCGAGCACTACGGTCCCCGGCCGGGAGGACACGGGCCGGGACGTGGCCGCCGACGGCACCAAATCCGCACGGCGGGAGAGCTGCGCCCCGGACGACCCCAGACCCGGGCCGTTGACGCACAGCCCGGCGAGTATCCCGACGGCGGCGACCCGAAGCCGAGCCGGCGTCCTCATGCGGTCTCCGTCAGAGGACCTTCAGGGTGCTGGCGAAGTGGCAGGCGACCGGGTGTCCGACGCCGCGGTCCTCCATGCGGGGTTCCTCGTCGGTGCACTTGGCCTGCTCGGCGGCCGACAGATCGCTGGCGAACTTCCAGCACCGGGTCCGGAACCGGCATCCGCTGGGCGGGTTGATAGGGCTCGGGAGGTCGCCCCGCAGCACAATGCGTTGCCGGGTGCGCTCCTTGGACGGGTTGGGAATGGGCACCGCTGACAGCAGGGCCTGGGTGTACGGGTGCGCCGGCTGCTCGTACATGGCCGTGCGGTCGCCGATCTCCATCAGCTTGCCGAGGTACATGACGGCGACCCGCTGGCAGATCTGGCGCACGACGGAGAGATCGTGCGAGATGAACAGGTAGGTCAGCTGCAGGTCGCGCTGGAGGTCGGTCAACAGATTGAGGATCTGGGCCCGCACCGAGACGTCCAGGGCGGAGACCGGCTCGTCGCAGACGATCAGCTTGGGGCGCAGGGCCAGGGCCCGGGCCACGCCGATCCGCTGGCGCTGACCACCGGAGAACTCGTGCGGGTACCGGCCCGCCAGTTCGGGGTTGAGGCCTACGGTCTTGAGCAGGTCGGCGACCCGCTGCGGGCCACCCTGGTCCCACTCGCCCCAGATGGTGAGCGGCTCGCCGACGATCTCCCGGACCGTCATACGAGGGTTGAGGCTGGCATAGGGGTCCTGGAAGATCATCTGCATACCGCGGCGGGTGCGGCGCAACTGCTGTCTCGCCAGATGAGTCACGTCGTTGCCGTCGAACTCGATCGTCCCCGAGGTGGGATCGAGCAGTCGCAACACCAGCCGGGCGGTGGTCGACTTGCCGCAACCGGACTCCCCCACCAAGCCCAGGGTCTCCCCCCGCTTGACCGAGAAGGTAATCCCGTCGACGGCCTGGACGGCGGCCACCTGACGCTGGAACAGTATGCCGCTGGTGATCGGGAAGTACTTGATCAGGTCGGTAACGCGGACCAGGTCGTCGGTGACCGCCGTTTTGGTGCCGCTCTCCGCGGTGGCTGGGATCACCGCGCCGGTGGCCTCTCGGGCGCGCCATTGGTCGGGACCGCAGACACCCCGTCCGCCACGTTGCCGTCCACCACGGGCGGGACGGGGATCTTGGCATGCGGGCCGCCGGCCATCAGGTCCATGGTCCACTCGTCACCCTCGGCGAAATGACACGCCACCAGGTGCCCGGCGCCGGTGGGTCTGGGCTCGGGGTAGTCGGTCCGGCACACCGGCTGCACGAATGGGCAACGAGGCGCGAAGCGGCACCCGTCGGGAGGCGATATCAGGCTCGGGGGCGCCCCGGGGATCTGGTACATGCGATCGAGCAGCGGCCGGTCGGTCCTGGTCGTCGAGGCCAGCAGCCCCCAGGTGTAGGGATGCTTCGGGTGTTCGAAGATGGTCTCGACATCGCCCTCTTCCACCTTCTTGCCGGCGTACATCACCATAACCCGGTTGGCCACTTCGGCGACCACGCCTAGGTCATGGGTGATGAGCATGATGGCGCTGCCGAGGCGCTCGCGGACCTCGAGCAGCACGTCCAGGATCTGGGCCTGGACGGTGACGTCCAGGGCGGTCGTGGGCTCGTCGGCGATCAGCAGGTCGGGGTCGAGGGCGACGCCCATGGCGATCATGGCCCGCTGCCGCATACCGCCCGAGAACTGGTGCGGGTAGTCCCGGGCCCGCTGGCGGGGATTGGGGATCCCGACAAGAGCCAGCAGCTCGACCGCCCGGTTGAACGCCGCTTCCTTGTTCATCTCCCGGTGGGTCCGGATGACCTCGGCGATCTGGGTTCCGATCCGGTACACCGGGTTCAGGGCGGTGAGGGGGTCCTGGAAGATCATGGCGATCCGGTCGCCCCGGATCTTGCGCAGCCGGTCCATCGGCATCGTCACCAGGTCGTCACCGCGGTACAGGATCTCGCCCGAGGCGATCCGACCGGCCGGCTTGTCGATGAGACCGAGGATGGACATAGCGGTGACCGTCTTGCCGCACCCCGACTCGCCGACCACCGCCAGCACCTCACCGGACCGCACCTCGAAACTCACATCGTCGACGGCCCGCACCACGCCGTTCTCAGTCTGGAACGTGGTTCTCAGGTGGCGAACCTCGAGGAGCGGCGCACCGGGGTCGGGCCGTTTCGACCGGGGCCGGCCGGCTCGGTCGTCCTCCAAATAGGCCTCATCGATCATGCGCGTACCCGGCGCTGCGTCGGGTCCAGGGCGTCGCGCAGCCCGTCACCGATGAAATTGACGCACAGGACCGTGACCAGGATGGCGATACCGGGGAACATCACCAGCCACGGGGCGATGGTCGTCAGCCGCCGTCCGGAGTCGAGCAGGTTGCCCCACGTGGCAACGGGTGGCTGGACCCCCCGGCCCAGGAAGGAGAGGACCGACTCGGTGAGAATGGCGGCGGCCACGCTCAAGGTGGCGTTGACGATGATCGGCCCCATGCAGTTGGGCAGGATGTGGCGCATCATGATCCGGAAATTCTTGGCCCCCATGGAACGGGCCGCCTCCACATACTCCTTCTCCTTCAGGGAGAGGAACATGCCCCGGACAATCCTGGCGATCGGCATCCAGAAGAAGGCCGACAGCATGATGACGATGTCCAATGCCGTCCCTCCCTTGAGCGCCTTGGAGGCCAGGATCAAGATGACGAGGAGCGGCATACCGAGGAACAGGTCGGTGATGCGCATGAGGAAATTGTCCAGGCGGCCGCCGATGAAACCGGCCACCGCGCCTACGCCGATACCGATGATCGAGGAGGACAACGCCACGCCGAAGCCCACCTCGAGTGAGATGCGACCGCCGTACAGCACCCGAGACCACTGATCGCGGCCGATGGTGTCGGTGCCGAACGGGTGGGCCATGGACGGACTCTTGAGCCGCAGCTTGAAGCTCTCGATGCCCTTGGGCACGTAGTCGTAGCGGTGGGCGGTGATCAGCGGGGCGAACACGCAGAGAAGGGTGATCAGGACAAGAATGAACAGGGCGCCCATAGCCAACTTGTGACGGCGGAAGCGTCGCCAGACCATCCGTCGGGGGGAGACGTTGGCCTCCTCCATACCCAACTGGGCGAGACTCGGGGCATCCTCCTCGAGGGGCGTCTCCATGGTCTCGACCAGGCCGCCGCCACCCATGCCCGCCAGCGCGGGTGCCGCCGGCCGCTCGGGCGTCACCTCACGCATAGCGGATCCTCGGGTCCAGGATGGCGTAGGTCACGTCGGCCAGCAGGTTGAAGAAGATCACCGACACGACGATCACCACCACCACCGGCAGGACGATCGAGTAGTCACCCTCGTCCATGGCCGAGAGGAACAGCTGGCCGATCCCCGGCCACTGGAAGATGGACTCCGTCACGACCAGCCCTCCCGTCAGGGTTCCGATGTCGATGGCCAACTGTGTGGTGATGGGTATGAGGGCGTTGCGCACTCCGTGCCTGGCGATGACCCGCCGCTCCGTGAGCCCCTTGGCCCGAGCCGTCCGCATGTAGTCGGCGCCCAGGACCTCGAGCATGCTGGCCCTCATGTACCGGCTGTAGATGGCGATCACCTGGACCGAGACCACGAGAGCCGGCAGGAAGATGTGGCGGAACCGGTCGGTCAGGTGGAACCCGACCGTCCCGGGTTTGAACATGCCCGCGGTGTAGAACAGCGGCTCCTTCCAGTGAAACCACCGGGTGAGGTACAAGCCGAAGAGGAGCTGCATCATGAGGCCGAACCAGAAGGTCGGGATGGAGATCCCGAAGAACGCAGCGCCGGTCGTGATGTGGTCGAGCAGCGAGTACTGGCGAATCGAGGAGTACACGCCGACGGCCACCCCGATGATCAGTGAGAAGACGGTGGCGACCATGCCGAGCACGAGGGTGTTCCACAATGCATCCCTCACCTGGGGCGATACCTTCAGGCCGGAGCTCAGCGAGGTGCCCCAGTCGCCGCGGAGGAAGTGGGTCAACCACGCCCAGTACTGCTCCACTCCCGACCGGTCGAGACCGAGGGCCTTCTTGTAGCGCAGCTTGTCGGCGATACTGGCTCGCGGATTGCTCAACGCGGCCGCGGGATTGACGGTGGTGTGCACCGCCCAGAACACGATGACAGTCGCGATGAGGACGACTGGAATCGAGTAGGCGAGACGTCGCAAAACGAACTTGAGCATCCGGAACCTTCTTGGCGACGAGTCGAGCGGGCGAGCGCCGAGGCGCCCGCCCGCTCCTCCCTCTACATGGTGACTACCGGATCAGGGCAGGTGCCATTTGTTCATGTTGTAGAAGACCAGCGAGCTGGTGTTGAAGTCGTCGACCGGGCCGGCGATCTTGTCCGTCCGCCACCCGGTGATGAGCGGCAGTTGGTAGAACGGCACCCAGACATAGTCGTCGTGGATCAACTTGCCGAGCTGGTGGACCTGGGTGGCCCGGGCGGTCGGATCGACGGTGCCGTCGGCCTTCTTCATCAGGTCGGTCGCCGTCTTATTGCACCAGGCGCTGTCGTTCTGACCGGCGTTCTTGTTGGCGGCCGAGGGTATCTGGTCGCAGGCGAAGATGCTGGTCACGCTGGGGTCCGAGCTGGCCACCTGGGCGTAGATGGCGACCGTGTGCTGGAGGCCGGGCAGGATGGTCTGGAACAGCGTGGTGCGGTCGTAGTTCTTGACGTGGAACGTGATCCCGGCGGCCTTGGTCTGCTGGATGACCAGCTGCTGGATGTTCTCCCGACGGGTGTTGCCGGTCACGGTGTTGAACTCGAGGTCAAGCTTCTGGCCGCCCTTGGCGTAGATCCCGTCGGCGCCCAGGGTGTAGCCGTCGCTCTCCAGCAGGGCCTTGGCGCCGGGGATGTCGGGCTTCAGGTCCTTGTAGCTGTTGTCGCACCACGGCCCGGTGTTGGTCCACAACCCCGAGCAGTTCAACGGCGGCAGACCCGGGCTGTCGGGCCGCAGGATGGTGTCGAGGATGGCGTTGCGGTCGACGACCATGGTGATGGCCTGGCGCACCTTCGGGTCATCGAGAGGCTTCTTGGACAGGTTGAACCACAGCCCCTCGATGGTGAAGCCACCGCCCGACGTCATCTTCACACTGGCCGCCGTCAGCTTCTTGGCGATGCCGGGCGACGGCTGCGGGTAGATGGCGGCCACCTCACCGGTGAGCAGAGAGTTGACCTCGGTGTCCTGGTCGGAGCGGGGCACCCACGTCACCTGGTCGAGGAGGGGGATGTCCGATGCCACCCAGTAGTTGGTGTTGGGGACGAGCACCGACTGGTTGGCCGTGAACGACTGCAGCTTCCACGGCATACCCGAGAACGGCAGCGAGGTCTGCATCTCCTTCGACGTGTCGGGCCCGTTGGGGAAGGCCGCCTTCTTGAGCACGTGGGCCTGGTTGCCGCCGTACATGTCCGGCCAGTCGGCGTAAGGCGCCTTGAAGGTGATGACGACCGTCTTGGGGTCGGGGCAGGCCACGTTGTCCACCTGGTCGTAGCCGGTGGTGCTCAATGCACCGGTGGTCTTCATGTAGGCCTGCTGGGTGAACGCCACGTCGTCACAGGTGATCGGCGTCTTGTCGTCCCACACCGCCGCCGGGTTGAGGTGGTAGGTCAGGACGAACGGATTGTCCTTGAGACCCCCGTTGGCGGCCGTCGGCATCTCGGTGATGAGCGGCGACGCCTTGAAGTTGTTCTGCTGGTCCAGGTAGACGAGCTTGGGCAGCACGTTCTGAGGGGCCACCCAGAACATCCACGACGAATTGGCGCATTGCGTGATCGGGTTGATGCACGTGGGCCACTGCTCGGCGCCGAGGACGATGCTGCCCCCCTTCTTGGCGGCCGGGGCAGTCGTGCCCGAGGTGCCGGTGCTGCTCTTATTGCTACTACAGGCGGCGCCCACAATGGCGATACCGAGCAGGACGATCAAGGGCTTCGCAGCAATTCGTCGCACTTGTCTCTTTTCCCCCTTTTCAATGAGGTTGAATACTCAACGCGCGGAAGCTAGCAGTCCGCAGACGACGCTGACGCGATCATGACCCGGGCCGGTGCTCACTGCAGCCGGATGGCCAGGATCACGGTGGTGAAAGAGAAGAGGATCGCGGCCAGCACGGTAATCCGGTCGAGGTTGCGTTCGACGACCGTCGATCCGGCCGCCGCCGACCCCAGGCCGCCTCCGAACATCTCCGAAAGCCCGCCACCCCGTCCGCTGTGCAGCAGGATCAGAACGATCAGCATCAGCGAGCACATCACGTGGATGAGGAGCAGGACGAACGTCACGTTGCCGGAAGCCTCTTCTGTCGATCCGGCGCCGTGCCGGACCAGCGCAACAACAGTACAACGCGGCGAACGCCGCGGGCGCAGCAGGCTCAGCCCGCTTGGTACCGCACGATCTGGGAGAACTCCTCTGCGTCAAGGCTGGCCCCGCCGACCAGCGCGCCGTCGATGTCGGGCTGGGCCATCAGCTCGGCGATGTTGCTGGGCTTGACCGAGCCGCCGTACTGGATCCGGACCGCGGCCGCGGCGTCGGCGCCGTGGAGCCGGCCCACCTGGTGGCGGATCTTCCCGATCACCGCCTGGGCGTCGTCGGGGGTGGCGACCTTGCCGGTCCCGATGGCCCAGATCGGCTCGTAGGCGATGACCAGGGCCGCCACCTGCTCGGCCGACAGGCCCTCCAGGTCGGC
The DNA here is from genome assembly GCA_963792645.1 of uncultured Actinomycetota bacterium. Classification (GTDB taxonomy): domain Bacteria; phylum Actinomycetota; class Acidimicrobiia; order Acidimicrobiales; family Palsa-688; genus CAWBWS01. The sequence goes on along the minus strand of CAWBWS010000002.1, from coordinate 1,238,100 downwards.
CTCGATCTGGCCCAGGACCTTCTGCTCGGTGGACCCGGCCTCCCGCTCGGCCAACGTCTCGCCACAGCAGACGATCGGCGTCATGCCGGCACCGAAGACGGCCTCGGCCTTCTTGTTGACGCCGTCATCAGTCTCGCCGAACAGCTGCCGGCGCTCGGAATGGCCGATGATGACCAGCGACACATCCAGCTTGGCCAGCATGACGGGGCTGACCTCCCCGGTGTAGGCGCCCCGCGACTCCCAGTGGCAGTTCTGCGCTCCGAGCGCCATCGGGATGCGGTCGGCGTCGAGCAGGGTCTGGATGGACCGCAGGGCGGTGAACGCCGGGTGGAGCGACACGTCGACGGCCTGGTAGTCGGCGGGTGTGAGCAGGTAGGAGAGCTTCTGGACCATGGCGATGGCCTCGAGGTGGGTGTGGTGCATCTTCCAGTTGCCGCTGATCAGCGGCTTCCGAACCCCGGCTTTGTCAGCCATGCTTGCCCTCTCTGAGCGCGGCCAGGCCCGGAAGGTCGCCCTGCTCGATGAACTCGAGGGACGCTCCCCCACCCGTCGACACGTGATCGATGCGGTCGGCGAGGCCGAAGCCGTCGACGGCACTGGCGCTGTCGCCACCGCCCACCACCGTGAAGCCGGGGCAGCCGGCGACCGCGTCGGCCACCGTCCGGGTGCCGGCCACGAAGCGGACATCCTCGAATACGCCCATGGGCCCGTTCCAGAGCACGGTGCGGGCGCCGGCGATCTCGTCGGCGAAGGCGGCGGCGGTGCCGGGGCCGATGTCGAGACCGATCCATCCGTCGGGCAGGTCGGTGCCGAACTGGCGCACCTCACCGGTGTGCTCCCGGTCGGGCCCGAAGGAGCCACCCGGAGACAACGCGGTGATGTCGGTCGGGATCAGGAACCGGTTGCCGCTGTCGAGCAGCTTCCGGCAGTTGTCGACGTGGTCCTTCTGCAGCAGCGACGCTCCGACCGAGTGCCCCTGGGCGGCCAGGAAGGTGAAGCACATGCCGCCGCCGATGATCAAGGCGTCGACCGGCAGGCACAACGCCTCGATGACCGCCAGCTTGTCGCTGACCTTGGACCCTCCGAGCACGGCCACGAACGGCCTCTGGGCGTCATGGAGGAGCCGATCGAAGATCTCGACCTCGCGGGCCAGAGTCCGGCCGGCCGCGCACGGCAGCCGGGCAGGTGGCCCGACGACCGAGGCGTGGGCCCGATGGGCGGCGCCGAAGGCGTCATTGACGTAGAAGTCCTGCCCCTCCACCAGCCGGTCGACGAAGGCCGGGTCATTGGCCTCCTCGCCGGGATCGAAGCGCAGGTTCTCCATCAGCTCGACGGCTGGGGCCAGCTCGGCCAGCCGGGCCCGGATGGGATCGAGCGAGTATCGGGCGTCGGGCTTGCCCTCGGGCCGGCCGAAATGGGTGCAGGTGGTGACCCGGGCGCCCCGCTCGAGCAGCCATTCGATGGTGGGGAGAGCGGACCTGATGCGCAGATCGTCCACGATGCGACCGTCGGAGACGGGCACGTTGAAGTCGACACGCAGGAGAACCGACCTGCCCTCGACCGGGGGCAGGTCCTCGAGCTGAGGCAGGTCCACCTGGGCCCTAGGAAGCGGAGTTGGCGGCGCCGACTATGGCGGCCATCTCGACCAGCCGGTTGGAGTAACCCCACTCGTTGTCGTACCAGCCGAAGACCTTGACCAGCGACCCCATCGCCATGGTCATGAGGGAATCGAACGTGCACGAGGCCGACTCACCGACGATGTCGGAGGAGACGATCGGGTCTTCGGTGTAGACCAGCACCCTGGACAGCGGCCCGCTCTGGCTGGCGGCCCGGAACGCCTCGTTGATCTCCTCGACCGACACTTCTCGCTTGAGGATCCCGGTGAAGTCGGTGATCGAGCCGTCCTGGACCGGGACCCGCAGCGCCGTGCCGTCGAGGCGGCCCTTCATGGCCGTGAGCACCAGGCTGGTCGCCCGAGCGGCACCCGTCGCCGACGGGACAATGTTGGCGGCCGCGGCCCGGCCCCGCCGGAGGTCCTTGTGGGCCAGGTCCTGGAGGTTCTGGTCGTTGGTGTAGGCGTGGACCGTCGTCATCAGGCCCTTCTCGATGCCGAACGCGTCTTCCAGGACCTTGATCATGGGGACGAAGCAGTTGGTCGTGCACGAGGCGTTGGAGACGATCTTGTGGATCGCGGGGTCGAAATCGCCGTCATTGACACCGATCACGAACGTGGCGTCGACGTTGGTCGCCGGGGCCGAGATCAGCACCCGGGGGGCGCCGCCCTCGATGTGGGCCGCGGCCTTCTGCCCGTCGGTGAAGATGCCAGTGGATTCGACCACCACGTCGACGCCGAGGTCGCCCCAGGGCAGGGCCTTGGGATCGCGTTCGGAGAACACCTTGAAGGATTTGCCGTCAACGGTGATCGAGTCGGCGTCGCAGGAGACCTCGAGGCCGAGGCGGCCGTGGGTCGAGTCGTACTTCAGCAGGTGGGCATTGGTAGCCGACGGAATGAGGTCGTTGACCCCGACCACCTCGACATCCGCGTCCGACTTGAGGGCCGCCCGGAAGAAGTTCCGCCCGATCCGCCCGAACCCGTTGATGCCGACCCGAACCGCCATATGACGCCACTCTCCTCATTTATCTTTTGGCGAACCTACCTATCTCAGTCGATTGGAACCCCCTCCCGCCAGTTCACCATGCCCCCTCCCCCGGGCCACCACCCGAAAGGGCGGGTATTTTCCACCCTCGGACCCGATCAACGAGCGATGTCCCGGTGGTGCACGAGGGGCGCGAAGCCGTGGCTCTGAACCCGGGCCACGAGTTCGTTGGCCAGGACCACCGAGCGGTGGCGGCCACCGGTGCAGCCGATGCCGATCGTCAGGTAGGACTTGCCCTCCTTGACGTACGCCGGCAGCACCAGGGCCAGCAGGTCGTCGACCCGGGTGAGGAACTCGCCGGTCGCCGGCTGCTCGAGCACGAAGCGGCGGACCGGCTCGTCCAGGCCGGTCAGGGGGCGCAGCTCGTCGACCCAGTGGGGGTTGGGGAGGAAGCGGCAGTCGAACACGGTGTCGACGTCGAGCGGCACGCCGTGCTTGAAGCCGAAGGAGATGACCTGGATCTGCATGGTCTCGGCGGAATGGGTGAACGTCTCGACCAGCCGGGTGCGCAACTGGTGGACGTTGAGCTCGCTGGTGTCGAGGATGACGTCGGCCGACTCGCGGATGGGCTGCAGCAGCTCGCGCTCCATGGCGATGCTCTCCACCACCCCCTCGGTGGCGTTGAGCGGGTGGCGGCGGCGGGTGCCCTCGAAGCGGCGGACCAGCACCTCGTCGGACGCCTCGAGGAACAGCACCCGGACCCGGTTGCCCGTCGAGCGCAGCTGGGCGATGGCGCCGCTGAGCTCCTCCAGCTGATCGCCGCTGCGACCCACGACGAGGGCGACCCGTTCCCGCTCGGAGCCCGGGGAGCCCACCAGCTCGGCCACCTTGGTGATCAGGGCGGTCGGCATGTTGTCGATCACGAACCAGCCCAGGTCCTCGAACGTGGCGCCGGTCTGGCTGCGCCCGGCACCGGACAGGCCGGTGATGATGAGGAACTCGGTCACCGCTCCATTGTCGCTCGCCGGGAGGGCGGGCGGCGAGGGGTGGGCGACGGGCGGGCGGCGGCGGGCGTCGCCGTCGGACGTTCTGTGACGCGTTGTACGGAATAGCGCCCGTAACGCTGTCCGAGAACATGACGCGGCATGGATAGGGATGTGGACAACAGTCGTCGACAGGTCGAAGAAGCGCTACGCCGCTGGCTCCGGGCTCACCATGGGGTGATCAGCTGGTGGGAGGCCAGGCGATGCGGGGCCACCGCGGCCATGGTTCAAACCAAGCTGGCCCGGGGTGAATGGGCCCGGTTGGGCCGGGGCGTCTTCCGCGACACTGCTGTCCCCGAGAGCATCCATCAGATGCTTCGTGCCGCTCGGGTGGCCACCAAGGGCCGGGCGGTCGCATCCCATGCCTCGGCGGCGTGGTTGTGGGGGCTTGTCCCGCAGCCGCCCACGCGAGCGGAGGTGTCGGTACCACGGCCGTGCCATCCGCGTCTCCTCGGGTTGATAATCCACCGGTCGGCTGACCTCGATCCCCGCCGGGTCGTAGTCCGCAATGGCATCCACACCACCGACGCCAGGCGCACACTCGTCGATCTCGGCGCCTCGGTCCCCCGCCGGGTCCTCACCGATGCCGTGGACCGAGCGCTGAGCGCCCGGTTGGTGACGGTGCCCGCGTTGACGGCCGAGGCCGAACGGCTGGCTCACCACGGCCGAGCCGGACCCGGAATCCTGCGAACCGTCCTGCTCGAGCGGGGGTTCATCGGCGCGCCCCACCCGAGCGTCCTCGAGAGCCGTGCGCTCCGGCTGATCCACGGCGCCGGACTGCCCCGACCCAACCCTGAGCTGCACGCCGGCCGGGACGGCCAATACCGCATCGACTTCGCCTATCCGGACCTCTGGCTCGCCGTCGAGGTGGACGGCTATGCCTGGCATTCCTCCCCGGACCAGGTCCGGCGTGACAACACCCGCCGGAACCACCTCCGGCGACAGGGATGGCTGCTGCAGATCTACACGTGGAAGGAGATCGTGCACGAGCCGGCCCGGGTGGCGAACGAGATCGCAGACGCCTACGCCGGCGCCCTCAGCGCAGCTTCTCGGCCCGCAGGAACAGCAGCCGGGGGATCGTCGCCGCCTCGGCGTACTCGTGGGCCCGCTCCAGGAAGCCGGGAGGCGGCGCCGGCTCCTCCATCCGGGTCACGAGCAGCCCGGCGGCCACCAGGGCATTGACGTAGCGGGCCAGCGGCCGGTGCACGAAGGGGATCCAGATCCCATTGTCCACCTGTTCCATCGACTCGTCCTCGGTCAGGTACGGACCGATCCGCCAGTACTGCTCGTCCAGGATGCGGTCGTCGATCCACCCGCTGCCGGGGGTCTGGAGCAGCGGATGGTTGAGGAACAGCAGGAAGCGCCCGCCGGGGCGCAGCACCCGGCCCACCTCGGCCACGGCGTCGTCGACCTGGCCGATGTGCTCGAAGACCAGGCAGGCGACGACCGCGTCGAAAGCAGCGGTGGAAAAGGGCAGCGCCGCGGCATCCGCCCGTCCATACGCCACGTGGCCGCCGCGCTCCCTGGCCGTGGCCAGTTGGTTGGCGGTCGGGTCAACACCGACCACCTGTTGGACCCCGGGCATCAAGGCGGCCAACCGGGCCACCTGGCCCTCGCCGCAGCCGATGTCCAGGACCGACGTGGCGCCGGCCAGGTGGTCGGCCGCCATCGGGAGGATCTGCTCGACGTATTCGGCGTCCGCCCCTTCGGTGAAGCCCTCGACCCACCAGGAGGCGACGAACTCGCTGTCCCAACCCTTCCAGTCGCTGTCAGTCATCGAGGTCGGCGAGGGCCGGGGGCTCGGCGGGGCGGGAGCCCGGCGGGGCGGGGGCTCGGGGGGCAGGCGGGGCCGGCGGCCGGGCATTGTGCCGGCCGGCGGCGGGTGCCGCCGATGCCGCTGCCGGCACCGGCGAGTGAAGACGTTCGATGACCGCTCGGGCCACGTTGTCGGGCAGCCAGGTCAGGTCGAGCAGCGTGTCGAGCGACGCCGCCTTGACCCCCCGCAAGCCGCCCAGCTCCTTGAGCAGCCGCTTGCGCCGGGCCGGACCGAGGCCGGGGAGGTCATCGAGCACCGAGGCGGTCATGCGCCGGCCCCGGAGCTGGCGGTGGTAGGTGATGGCGAAACGGTGGGCCTCGTCCCGGATCCGCTGCAGGAGATACAACGACTCGGACGTGCGGCTGATCCGGATCGGGTCGGACTGGCCGGGTACGAACACCTCCTCGAACTGCTTGGCCAGTGCCGCCACCGGGATGTCGTCCTCCAGGCCCAGCGCCTCGACCACCCGGATGGCCACCGTCAGCTGGCCCCGGCCGCCGTCGACCAGCAGGAGTTGGGGCGGGTAGGCGAAGCGCTTGCCGCGCTCCTCGACCGGCTTGTCCCGCTCGATCAGGTAGGCGGTGAGCCGGCGGGTCAGCACCTCCTCCATGGCCGCGTAGTCGTCGTTCTGGCCGACCGTCTTCACCTTGAACCGGCGGTACTCGCTGGGCCGGGGCAGGCCGTCCTCCATGACCACCATCGACCCCACGTAGTCGGTGCCCTGGATGTGGCTCATGTCGTAGCACTCGATGCGCAGCGGCGCGTCGGGCAGGCCGAGGGCGTCCTGCAGGGCGGTCAGGGCCCGGGCCCGGGCGTTGTGGTCGCCGGCCCGGCGCAGCCGGTGGCGGGCGAACTCCTCGCCGGCATTGCGGGTCACCATCTCCAGCAGGGCCCTCTTGTCGCCTCGCTGCGGCACCCGGATCTCGACCCGGGAGCCGGCCCGGGCCGCCAGGTTGACGCTGCGCTCCACCCGGTAGCGGCCGCTGGCGGCCCACCACTCGACGCCGGCGTCGACCGCGTCGTTGAGCCCTCGTTCGGCCACCCCGGAGCGCATCACGGCCAGCCAGGTGCCGACCGTGTCGGCGTCCTCTGGTTCGTGGGGCACGACGATCAGGGGCGGCACGCCCATCGGCGCCTCGTGGTAGTGCTGTTCGAGGATGTCCGCCACCAGCTGGGACGGCGTCAGGTCCTCGACCTTGTCGACGATGAAACCCTTGCGGCCGACCACCCGGCCCCGCCGGACGTAGAACACCTGGACCGCAGCCTCGAGCTCGTCCTCGGCCAGGCCGAACACGTCGAGGTCCTCGAGGCGCTCGGTGACCATCTGCTGCTTCTCGATGGCCTTGCGGACCGAGGCCAGCCGGTCACGGATCCGGGCCGCCTTCTCGAACTCGAGGGTTCCGGCGGCGGCCCGCATCTCGGAGTCCAACCGGCTCAGGATCTGCTGGGTGTCACCGTCGAGGAAGTCGATCAGCTCCTGGACCAACTGGTCGTAACTGTCCCGCTCCACCGCTGCGATGCACGGGCCGCTGCACTTCTCGATGTGGAACAGCAGGCAGGGGCGGCCCCGCTTCTCGTGGGTGGCGAACTTGTTGTCGCTGCAGGTGCGGATGGGAAAGGTCCGCAGCAGCGAGTCGAGGGTCTCCCGGATGGCGTAGGCATGTGCGTAGGGGCCGAAGTACCGGGTGCCCTTGTCCTTGGTGCCCCGCTTCACCATGGCCCGGGGCCAGACGTCGGCCATGGTGATGGCCAGGAACGGATAGCTCTTGTCGTCGCGCAGCCGGACATTGAAACGGGGTCGATGCTGCTTGATCAGGCTGTACTCCAACATCAGGGCTTCGACATCGTTGTCGACCTGGATCCATTCGACGGACTCGGCCGACGCCACCATCTGGGCGGTGCGGGGCGGCAGGTGGGCCGGGTTCTGGAAGTAGTTGCTCAGGCGGGACCGCAGCGACGCGGCCTTGCCGACGTAGATGACCCGGCCGTCCCGGTCCTTGAACTGGTACGAACCGGGAGCGTCGGGGATGGAGCCGGCCGGCGGACGCTGGACCACACCCCCGAGTGTGCCTCACGATCGCCTGCTGCATGGTGATAGTGCATACGCTATCATGGGCGGACGATGAACCCGGCTCGCGCCCTGACCCACGCCCGCCGGCGGGCCGGGCTGACCCAGCGGGTGCTGGCGGCGCGGACCGGCGTTTCGCAGCCGACTATCGCCCGCATCGAGCGGGGCCTGGAGATGCCGAGGGTGGACACACTCGAACGCCTGCTCCGGAGCTGCGGTGACACCATTGAGGTGGGGCCGCGGCTGGGCGAGGGCGTAGACCGCAGTGGCATCCGGGCGCTGCTGGCCATGACGCCGGCCGAGCGGGCCGCCACCCTGGTCGCCGAGGCGGACACCGTTGACCGCGTTTCCCACGCCCGGCGGGTGCGCTGAGCGTGCCGTATGACCCCCTGGCCGCGCTGCGGGTCCTGCAGCGCCACGGCGTCCGCTTCGTGGTCATCGGCGGGGTGGCCGCCCGTCTCTGGGGATCGCCGACCATGACCAACGACCTGGACGTCTGCTACGCACGCGACCAGGGAAATCTCGAGGCTCTGCTCGCCTCCCTTCAGGAGCTGAAGAGCCGCCTGCGGGGTGTGGAGGATGATGTCCCGTTCCTCCTTGACGCCCGGACCCTCGCCCATGGGCAGAACTTCACGTTCACCACCACCGTCGGATCGCTCGACATCCTGGGGATGCCGGCAGGCGTCCGGGGTTTCGACGAACTGGCTGCCAATGCCGCCGAGTTCGACCTGGGTGACGGGCTGGTGGTACCGGTCTGCGACCTCGACGACCTGATCCGAATGAAACGGGCTGCGGGACGGCCCAAGGACCGCATCGAGCTGGAGGTCCTGGGCGCGGTGCGGGAAGAACGGGACGCCACAGGCATTGTGTAGTCGGACGACGTACACTTCCGTCACGCCGGCCCGGAATCCCGGCGACATAAGACTTCGAGGCCGACATCCCCGCGGATGGGCGTCCGGGCTGTCCCCGCCGGCCACATCGAGGTCCTCCTTACGGGGGTTCCATATTCATGTTCCGGCTCCAGCCAGCACTACCCGACGGCTTCACCTCGGCGACGCCCGCTGATCTGGCGTCCCGCATCGCCGCCGCCAAGCGTCATCTGGATTCGCGGTTGCTCATCCTCGGCCACCACTACCAGCGTGACGAGGTCATGCGCTGGGCTGACGCCCGAGGCGACAGCTTCGGCCTCTCACGCCTGGCGGCTGACAACCGCGACGCCGAGTACATCGTGTTCTGCGGTGTCCACTTCATGGCCGAATCGGCCGACATCCTCACCGGCGACCACCAGCAGGTGATCCTGCCCGACCTCAACGCCGGCTGCTCCATGGCGGACATGGCCGACCTCGAATCGGTCGAGGAGGCATGGGACGAGATCGGCGGAGTCGTCGATATCGAGCGTGTCGTGCCGATCACCTACATGAACTCGTCGGCCGCCCTCAAGGCGTTCGTGGGTCGTCACGGGGGCGCGGTGTGCACCTCGTCTAACGCCCGGGCCGTGCTGCAGTGGGCGTTCGGGCGGGGCGACAAGGTGTTGTTCTTCCCCGATCAGCACCTCGGGCGTAACACCGGGTACCAGCTCGGCTACTCAGACGCCGACATGATCGTGTGGGACCCCCGCCGGGGCATGAGCGGGATGGAGGATCGCGAGTTGAAGGAGGCGACCTTCCTCTTGTGGAAAGGGCACTGCTCGGTTCATCAGCGGTTCCGGCCGGCGCACATCGAGGCGTTTCGGGCCCTGCACCCGGACGGGCTGGTCATCGTCCACCCGGAGTGCGCCCACGAGACCGTCGAGCTGGCCGACCAGGTGGGGTCGACCGACTACATCATCGCCGCCGTCGACCGGGCGCCAACCGGCAGCGTGCTGGCCATCGGGACCGAGATCCACCTGGTCCAGCGGCTGGCGGCCGATCACCCCGACCTGACCATCGTCTCCCTCGACCCGCTGATCTGCCCGTGCAGCACCATGTTCCGGGTCGATGCCGCCCACCTGTGCTGGGTCCTGGAGAACCTGGTTGCCGGCGAGGTCGTCAACCGCATCACGGTAGACGGCGAGACGGCGGACTGGGCCCGGGTGGCACTGGAGCGGATGCTCGAGATCACCTGATGGTCAATGGGTGGTGAAGCTGATGTCCTGGTAGTCGTTCCAGACCCCGTTCCGTTCGGTGAAGATGGCGGGCGAACAGGGTCCTGCTGGCGGGCAAGGTGGCAGCAAATGACGTCGTGGTGGCCGCCAACAGCCCGCTGTTGACCACGTCGTAGCCGCCCGCTGTGGTGCCCACGATCAGGTAGTACCCCTGCACCCCGGCCCCCGTCGCAGCCGTCCACGTGAACGTCTCAGCCGTCGGCACATTCACCGCACCATCGGTCGGCGCCGTCATCAACGCCTTGGCCACCGTGGCGAAGCTGATCTGGTGGTAGTCGGTCCAGACCCCGTTCCGTTCGGTGAATATGGCGGGCAACAGGGTCCTGCTGGCTGGCAAGGTGGCAGAAAACGACGTCGTGGTCGCCGCCAACGGCCCGCTGTTGACCACGTCGTAGCCGCCCGCTGTGGTGCCCACGATCAGGTAGTACCCCTGCACCCCGGCACCCGTCGCAGGGGTCCACGTGAACGTCTCAGCCGTCGGCACATTCACCGCACCATCGATCGGCGCCGTAATCAACGCCTTGGCCACCGTGGCGAAGCTGACCTGGTGGTAGTCGGTCCAGACCCCGTTCCGTTCGGTGAATATGGTCGCGGCCAGGGTCCTGCTGGCTGGCAAGGTGGCAGAAAACGACGTCGTGGTCGCCGCCAACGGCCCGCTGTTGACCACGTCGTAGCCGCCCGCTGTGGTGCCCACGATCAGGTAGTACCCCTGCACCCCGGCACCCGTCGCAGGGGTCCACGTGAACGTCTCAGCCGTCGGCACATTCACCGCACCATCGATCGGCGCCGTGATCAACGCCTTGGCCACCGTGGCGAAGCTGACCTGGTGGTAGTCGGTCCAGATCCCGTTCCGTTCGGTGAATATGGTCGCGGCACAGGGTCCTGCTGGCTGGCAAGGTGGCAGCAAACGACGTCGTGGTCGCCGCCAACGCCCCGCTGTTGACCACGTCGTAGCCGCCCGCTGTGGTGCCCACGATCAGGTAGTACCCCTGCACCCCGGCACCCGTCGCAGGGGTCCACGTGAACGTCTCAGCCGTCGGCACATTCACCGCACCATCGGTCGGCGCCGTGATCAACGCCTTCACGGGGTCTGCCCAAGATCCCCGGCCTGTTGCCAAGTCGTAGCCGACGAGAGCGGGGGCGCCATTGCTCCCCGAGATGATGTCCGCGAAAGGGAGGGGCCGTCGTCCCATACATCCGGGCGCTGTCCATCATGCCCCCGGCAATGGCAGAGCGGGCGGCCCACATCGGTGCTGAAGCGCTAGTACCGCCGACCTGGAACCAGCCCGCGTTCCCGCCATTGGGCGTGCTGTCGTAGACGGACATCCCCGATGCCGGGTCACCGTCCAAGGAGACGTCCGGCGTCGCCCGAGCTCCATTGCAGCCTACCTGGCCGTAAGTTGCGTACGCCTGCTGAGGGGCGGTTGCTGCCTCGTACATGCTGCACCCTCCTCCGCCCTTCGACCATGCCGTCTCTGAGAAAGCAGGGGTTCCGATGTTGGCCAGCGACGTAGCGCCAACTGCGATCACATTGGGCGATGACGACGGATATTCGGCTGGCAGACCCGTGTCGCCTGCAGAAACGAAGAAACTGACTCCAGCCGCCTTGAAGTGACTGTCGTAGAGGGATTCATTCGAGAATTCAGGACCGCCCCAGCTATTGGACACGTAAGAGGCGTGGGCCGCGGCATAGTCCTCGGCCGCCAGTAGGTCCGCGAAGTTTGAACTTGTCGCTTCCACGAGAAGAATATGGGCTCCCGGAGCGATGGCGTGAGCCCACTGCACGTCGAGACTGGTCTCGAGGACCCAGCCCGGGTCTGGTGCTGGGTATGTCGTCCCACCACTCTGGTTTACCTTGGCGAGACAACCACTGCATGGCAATCCGTAGGTGCGGTCAAACTTGTCGAGGTCCGCTTGGACGTTGGGGTCGTCGTATGCATCGACGATGCCGATCGTTGTCCCCGCGCCGACCGTGGGGCCCATTGGGAATCCGTAGACCGATTTGACGGTCGACGGGTCCAAGCCGAAGGGAGCACTGCTCACTTGGGGCCGCGGATCAGCGGCACCGCGATCAATGACCTCGGCATGGCATCGGACCTGCCGACCGGGGGCGTTCCCGCAGACCGCATGGTGGTGGCTGCTGGGCACCGCCTGCTGTGCAGGTCCCCAGGAGGCCAAGGCCGAGGCCGGTGCCGTACCCCGGCCCATCAGAAGCGCGGCGGCCGAGGCTCCTGCGATCGCAGCTCGAGCGGTCCAGTGACTGGACAATGACGACAAACCGCCTTTCCAAGGATTAACCGACATGGCCGACGGTCTTCGCTTGCAGGGTAGATCGTCAGATGGCGCTCGCATCTTCGCGACATTTTGTCTTTAGCCTCTTCGAGCGAACGAGCAGACCGTCGCGGTGGCGACCCGTCGACGGCGAGACAGGCGTCGGCCCCGGCGGCACGGAGCGGGAGCTTGACGTCACGTGAGCCCGGGTCCGTGCCGTGAGCAGGACCGCTGGGCGCCTGACTAGCATTTGGCTGGTGCTTCGCTGGTTCACAATCTCCTGGCTCGCCTCGCCAAGGTTCCTGATCGCGGCGTCACTCGGGGTGTTGATGTGCGGTCAGGTCCTATGGTGGCGACGTCGTGACAACGTTCTGGGTTATGTGCTCGTCGCCACCTGGATCGTGACGATCCTTGTCCCGCTCTTCGGTACCTCGATCATCACCGACTCCGACCCCCGCGTTGTACGGCGCCTGACCTGGATATTGCTGGTCGGAGCCGGCTGCTACCTCGTCGGTCTCGCCTTGGGCGGCGGCCTCGGCGGGCGCTCGCAGGTTGGTCACGGAGTGGTATGGGCACGGCCGTTCGAGCGCGGTGAGGTTCCTCCTCGAATCCATCGAATTCGCCCGCAGCTTCGCAGTTGCCGCCCTATTCATTCTGGTCGCCGCGTTCGCTCTGCTTGGCTACGTCCCAGCGTTGGCCGCCGACCGGACGTCTGCCAAATACGGTGTCGGCATCTACGCGGCGGGTGCAGCTCGCGGTAGCTTGATCTACCACATCGCATTGGCGCTGGCCACGATGGCCCTGCCCATCCTCGCAATCGTCGCATGGCGTCGCCGTTCGATGCGGGATCTCGCTCTGTGCGGCGCCTTGTTCATCGGACTTGTGCTCACCTTGAGTCGCCAGGATGCCTTCAGCGGACCTCTGCTGGTCGTCGTCGCGCTCGCAGTCGAGTCCCGATGGAAACCGATTGCGATCGCGGCATTGGTCTGCGGGGCCCTCGTCGTCGGCACTCTCGCCAATGAGTTCTTGCTCCCCGCCAATCCCGGTGCCCCCAATCTCTCGTTCGCGACCAGGGTGGCCGCCAGCGCGCCCGACGTCCACGACCAGATCGGCTTCCTCTCAGGATTCGAGACCCTCGGCAATGATTTTGTTGGAACCAAGAATCTCACTGCCGGATTCACTTTGCACAAGGGCCATTGGGACCCGGCCGCCTACGCCGTTCGAACTTTGACGCTGCTGCCAAGCGCCAGCGGAGTGGGCTCGGGTGGCATCCGACTGCCCGCGCCCGAGTGGGGCTACGCCGCTTTCGGGTGGGTGGGGGTTGCTATCTGGTCGCTGTTGTCAGGAATATTCGTTGGCTGGGGCACTGTGAAGGTGAAGCAGCTAGTGTCGGCCTCTGCCTACCGCCCCGGTGGATCACTAAACTATATCCTCGCCTGGGCTTTTTACACCGGCACATTCGGCTTTTTCGCCAAGTTCTACTTTCCAGAGCGATCGGGACTTCTGTTATTCGTCGCCGCCATTACCATCTCCTATGCCGGCTTAACCACTCGAAATCGAAACATGCGACAGACGACTAACACCGCCTTCTGGGGCGCGGGCATGCACCACTAAGATCCCAACAACCGTGCGAGGAACTGGCCGGTGTAGCTCTCCGGCGTCTTGGCCACCCGCTCGGGCGGCCCCTCCACCACGACCGTGCCCCCCGCCGTCGCCGCCCTCCGGGCCCGAGGTCGACGATCCAGTCGGCGGACTTGATGACGTCGAGGTTGTGCTCGATGACCAGCACCGTGTTGCCCTGGTCGACCAGGCGGGACAGCACGTTGAGCAGCTTGCGGATGTCCTCGAAGTGCAGGCCGGTGGTGGGCTCGTCGAGGATGTAGAGCGTCTGGCCGGTCGAGCGCTTCGACAGCTCGCTGGCCAGCTTGATCCGCTGGGCCTCCCCGCCCGACAGTGTCGGGGCGGGCTGGCCCAAGCGGACGTAGCCCAGCCCGACGTCGACCAGCGTCTGCATGTGGCGGGCGATCACGGGCTGGTTGGCGAAGAACACGAGCGCCTCCTCGCATGGCATGTCGAGCACCTCGGCGATGTTGTGCCCCTTGAACTCGATGTCCAGTGTGTCCCGGTTGTAACGGGCCCCTTTGCACACCTCGCACGGCACGTAGACGTCGGGCAGGAAGTGCATCTCGATCTTGATCGTGCCGTCGCCCGAGCACGCCTCGCAGCGGCCCGCCTCTCACGTTGAACGAGAACCGGCCCGGGCTGGTAGCCGCGGACCTTGGCCTCGGTCGTCTGGGCGAACAGGCGCCGGATGTGGTCGAACACGCCGGTATAGGTGGCGGGGTTGGACCGCGGCGTCCGGCCGATCGGCGACTGGTCGATGCTGATGACCTTGTCGATCAGGTCGCACGCCTTCGATCTTCTTGTGGCGGCCGGGGACGACCTTGGACTTGTAGATCTTCTGCATCAGCGACCGCAGCAGGATGTCGTTGACGAGGGTCGACTTGCCCGATCCCGACACCCCGGTGACCGCGACCATGCACCCGAGGGGCAATTCGACGTCGATGCCCTTGAGGTTGTGCTCCCGCGCCCCCCGCACCACCAGCCAGCCCCCGTCGGGCTCCCGCCGCATGGCGGGCACGGGGATGGACGCGCTTACCGGTGAGGTACTGCCCGGTGATCGACTCCTTGCGACTTCGAGCAGCGCCTTGACCGGCCCCGACACCACGACCTGGCCGCCGTGCTCCCCCGCCCCGGGGCCGATGTCGACGACGTAGTCGGCCACCCGGATGGTCTCCTCGTCGTGCTCGACGACGATCACGGTGTTGCCCAGGTCGCGCAGGCGCACGAGGGTGTCGATCAGCTTGCGGTTGTCCCGCTGGTGCAGCCCGATCGACGGCTCGTCGAGCACGTAGAGCACCCCGACCAGGCCGCTGCCGATCTGCGACGCCAGCCGGATCCGCTGGGCCTCGCCGCCGGCCAGGGTGGCCGCCGAGCGGTTGAGGGACAGGTAGTCGAGCCCCACGTCGAGGAGGAACTGCATCCGGGCCCGGATCTCCCGGAGCACCCGGTCGGCGATGAGGTGGTCCCGCTCGGACAGTTCGAGGCGCCATCATGGCCGCGGTGGCATCGCGGATCGACATGTCGCACAACTCGAAGATGTTGCGGCCGTCGACCGTGACCGCCAGCGATTCGGGCTTCAGCCGGGCACCCTTGCACGCCGGGCAGGGCACCTCCCGCATGTAGCCCTCGATCGTCTCGCGCATGTGGTCGGACTCCGCCTCGGAATGGCGGCGCTGCAGGTAGGGGACGACGCCTTCGTAGTGGGTCTGGTACGAGCGGGTGCGGCCGTAGCGGTTGCGGTACTGGACGTGGACCTGCTTGCTGCCCGACGCCGAACAGCAGCACCTTCTGGTCGGCCTTCTTGCAGCTTGTGCCACGGCGTCGTGGACGAGAACCCGTAGGTCTGGGCCACCGCCGCCAGCACCCGGCCGAAGTACTCGCTGCGGGCGCCGCCCCACGGCTGGATGGCCCCCTCGTCGATCGACAGATCGGGTCGGGGACGACCAGCTCGGGATCGACCTCGAACTTGGTGCCCAGGCCGGCGCAGTTGGGGCAGGCCCCGTAGGGCGAGTTGAACGAGAAGTTGCGGGGCGCCAGCTCGTCGAACGACAGGCCGCAGGTCGGGCAGGCCAGGTGCTGGCTGAAGGTCAGCACCTCCGCCTCGACGCCGTCCCGTCCTCGCCGGGAACCAACTGGACCTCGGCCACACCTTCGGCCAGTCGCAGCGCCGTCTCGAGGGAGTCGGTCAGCCGGCGCTCGATGCCCTCCCGCCTGACCAGGCGGTCGACGATGACCTCGATGGTGTGCTGCTCGTACCGGGCCAGTTTGGGCAGCTCGTGCCGCCGGCCCGGCCAGCTCGTAGACAGCTCGCCGTCGATGCGCACCCGGGCGAACCCCTGGCCCGCCAGCTCGGCCAGCAGGGCCTCGTACTCGCCCTTGCGGCCCCGCACGACCGGCGCCAGTACCTGGAAGCGGGTCCCGTCGGGCAGCTCCAGCACCCGGTCGACGATCTGCTGCGGTGTCTGGCGCTGCACCACGCTGCCGTCGTTCGGGCAGTGCGGGCACGCCGATCCGGGCGTACAGCAGCCGCAGGTAGTCGTAGATCTCGGTGATGGTGCCGACCGTCGACCGGGGGTTGCGCGACGCCGACTTCTGGTCGATCGAGATGGCGGGCGACAGCCCCTCGATGAAGTCCACGTCCGGCTTGTCCATCTGGCCCAGGAACTGGCGGGCGTAGGCCGACAGCGATCTCGACGTAGCGGCGCTGGCCCTCGGCGTAGATGGTGTCGAACGCCAGCGAGGACTTGCCCGACCCCGACAGCCCGGTGAAGACGATGAGCCGGTCGCGGGGCAGCTCGAGCGAGACGTTCTGCAGGTTGTGCTCGCGGGCGCCGCGAACGATCAGCCTGTCCGACATTGCCGTACCAGTCTAGGACCGAACAGACGTTCGGCGGGCAGACCGTACCTGGTCGGGGGCTCGAACCGACGGGACTTGCCGCCAGCCTCGACGATCCCGCTTGAGGTCGGAGATCTCGTCGCGGAGCCGGGCTGCGTACTCGAAGCGCAGCTCGGTCGCCGCCTGGTGCATCTCCTCTTCGAGGGTCCGGATCAGCGCGGCCCAACTCGTCGCGGGGCAGCTCGGCGAAGTCGCTGGCCATGTGGTCCCGGCGCCGGCTGCGGCGGTCCCGGCCCGGCACGGGTGCCGACTCGTCGTCGGGCCGCAGCATCGAGAGGATGTCGGTGACCGCCTTGCGGATCGTCTGCGGGTCGATGCCGTGCTCGGCGTTGTAGGCCTGCTGGACCCCCCGCCGGCGCTGGGTCTCCGAGATGGCCCGCTGCATGGAGTCGGTGACGTGGTCGGCGTACATGATGACCGAGCCGTCGACGTTGCGGGCCGCCCGGCCCATCGTCTGGATGAGCGACGTCCCGCTGCGCAGGAAGCCCTCCTTGTCGGCATCGAGGATGGCGACCAGCGAGACCTCGGGGAGGTCGAGGCCCTCCCGCAAGCAGGTTGATGCCGACCAGGACGTCGAACTCGCCGAGGCGCAGGTCCCGGATGATCTCGATGCGCTGGATGGTGTCGACGTTGGAGTGCAGGTACCGGACCCGCACGCCCATCTCCAGCGAGGTAGTCGGTGAGGTCCTCGGCCATCTTCTTGGTGAGCGTCGTGACCAGCACCCGGGCGCCCTGCCTCGACCCGGAGCGCCGATCTGCTCGATCAGGTCGTCGATCTGGCCCCGGGTCGGCTTGACGATGACCTCGGGGTCGACCAGACCGGTCGGCCGCACGATCTGCTCGACCACCTGGGTCGACTGCTCGATCTCGTACGGCGACGGCGTGGCCGACAGGAAGATGCACTGGTTGACCCGCTGGTAGAACTCCTCGAAGCGCAGCGGCCGGTTGTCGGCGGCCGACGGCAGCCGGAAGCCGTGCTCGACCAGCGTCTCCTTGCGCGACTGGTCGCCCTCGTACTGGCCGTGCAGCTGCGGCACGGTGACGTGGGACTCGTCGATGACGAGCAGCCAGTCCGTCGGGAAGAAGTCGAGCAGGGTGTGCGGGGCTGTCCCGGCTGCGCGGCCGTCGATGTGGAGGCTGTAGTTCTCGATGCCCGAACAGCTCCCGACCTCGGCGAGCATCTCCAGGTCGTAGGACGGTGCGCATCCGGAGCCGCTGGGCCTCGAGCAGCTTGCCCTGCGACTCGAACCAGGCCAGCCGCTCCTGGAGCTCGCTCTCGATCCCGTGATCGCCGCCTGCATACGCTCGTCGCCCGCCACGTAGTGGGTGGCCGGGAAGATGACCAGCTCCTCCAGGTCGCCCAGCTGCTCGCCGGTGAGCGGGTCGACGGTGACGATGCGCTCGATCTCGTCGCCGAAGAGCTAGATGCGGACCGCGTGCTCCTCGTAAGCGGGATGGACCTCGATGGTGTCGCCCCGAACCCGGAACTTGCCCCGCACCAGGTTCATGTCGTTGCGCTCGTACTGCATGTCGACCAGCCGCCGCAGGATGGCCCGCTGGTCCTGCTCCGTCGCCGACGCTGACGTGCAGGATCCGCTGGCGCGTACTCCTCGGGCGAGCCCAGGCCGTAGATGCACGAGACCGACGCGACGACGATCACGTCGCGCCGGGTCAGCAGCGCCGAGGTGGCGGAGTGGCGCAGCCGGTCGATCTCGTCGTTGATCGAGCTGTCCTTCTCGATGTAGGTGTCGCTCGACGGGAGGTAGGCCTCGGGCTGGTAGTAGTCGTAGTAGGAGACGAAGTACTCGACCCGGTTGCTCGGGGAAGAACTCCCGCATCTCGTTGGCCAGCTGGGCGGCCAGGGACTTGTTGGGGGCGATGATCAGCGTCGGCCGCTGGACCCGCTCGATCGTCCAGGCGATGGTCGCCGACTTGCCGCTGCCAGTGATGCCGAGGAGCGTCTGGAAGCGGTCCCCTCGCTCGACGCCCCGGCGAGAGCGTCGATCGCGGCCGGCTGGTCGCCGGCGGGCTCGAAGTCTGAGACGACCTGGAACGGGGGCACGTCGCGATGGTACCGGGCAGGTACGACGGACCGACCTGTGATGCACGCGGCTGCTACGGGTGGATGTAGAACCGCACGATTACACGAAAGTCATCGGTTGCCTACAACGAACGGGCGCTGCCCACCGCCATCTCGTGCCAAGCCACTACTGTGTCATCGGTGGCTGCCACCGACGCTGCTCCCGGCTTCGACATACGCCATTACCTGCGTATCTTGCGTCGACGGCGGGCGCTCATCTCGGTCACGGCGATTGTTATCGTAGTCGTCGCTGTGCTCCTCAGCCTTGCTCAGACGCCGACGTATGAGGCACGGAGCGAGATCGTCTTCAACTCGACTCCGAGTGCCTTGAACGGCACCGCCAATACGGTCAGCGTCGACCCGGCTCGTGATATTCAGACTCAGATCGCGGTCATGACAGGTGCCCAGGTCCGGAAGCTGGTTGCAACAGCCCTTCATGTGTCGGTTGCACCAAACATTTCGGCCTCCGCGCTTCTCAACGCGAACGCTGTGCAGCTCAAGGCGACCTCCACCGATCCAGTCGACGCAGTCAGGGTGGCCAACGCCTTCGCCAACGCCTACATCGACTACCGGAAGAGTCGAACCGTGAGCGACCTCCTCGACGCCGAACAACTCATCGAAAAGCGCATAGTCGACCTGCAGCACCAAATCGACGACGTCACAAACCAGATGAGCTCGGCGCCGGCTGCGAGCCGCGCCAATGCCCAGGCAACGCTGGGTCCACAACGGGACGTTTTGCTGGGTCAGCAAGCGCGCTCAAGCAACAGCTCGACCAAAGTCAACTGCAGTCAGCCCTAGCCAACACCGGGGCCCAACTCGGGAATCCGGCCACAACTCCCAAGTCGCCTTCCAGTCCCCATCCTGTGACAAATGGGATCTCGGCTTTGGTATTCGGCCTGTTCGTGGGCACGGCTTTGGTGTTCCTCGTTGACTTCATGGACGACTCCGTCAAGTCTCACGAGGATGCTGAGTGCGCTGCTTATGGACTTCCAACTCTCGGCCTAATGCCCTCCGTCCCGTCGTGGAAAACCGCAACCGAGCCCTTGATTGCCGTGCTGATCTCTCGACGTCGCCAGCAGCGGAGGGCTATCGCAGCCTCCGGACGGCCATACAGTTCGCCAGCCTCGACCGTGAGTTGCGCATCATCCAGGTGACCAGCCCGGGAGCGTCAGAAGGCAAGTCTACAACTCTCGCTAACCTAGCTGTCGTCTTTGGTCGAGTCGGAAGCCGGGTGTGCGCAGTTGACTGCGACCTCCGACGACCTAGACTCCATACCTTCTTCGGCGTTCCCAATGAACCGGGCTTTACATCAGTCCTCAATGGCGAGTTACCCCTTTCGCGAACGGTCGGGCCGACGTCGGCGGCGAACGTCTATCTGCTCGCGTCTGGCCTCGCTCCGCTCGACCCATCAGAGGTGCTGGCGCGTACGCGTACCAAGGGTGTGCTCACGAGCCTGTCCGACCAGTTCGATATTGTCCTAGTTCATTCCCACCGACGCTGCCAGTCACCGATGCTGCCGTGCTGTCCCGCCACGTTGATGCTGTCGTCGTCGTTGTGGATGCCGGGCGAACCAAGAAGCGAGCCCTGACTCGAGCCATAGAGTTACTCCGTCAGGTGGAGGCGCCGATTTTGGGGCTTGTCATCAATCGGGCCGACGAGGAGTCACGCTACGGATACACCTATGACAACAAATATGTGGAAGCGGCCGGCGGACGGACCGGCACGAACGGCAAGGTTAAGCCGCCGCGGCCACCCAGACGGTCCAAGGATGAGCCACGTCATGGCGCTCCCGTTTGAAGACCCTGCCGACGAATGCCTGCCAATCAGCGGCTCGGCGGCGAGTGGGCTCATCCTGCGGCATCGGTCATCATGCCGAGCCGCCGCTTGATGGCTCCTATCTCGTTTCCAAGGACCACCAAGCGGTTCGAGAGTTCCTTTGTCAGCCATTGGAATCGTGCGTCGACCTGACGGAGGATCGTCGCCTCGTCGAGAGGCGGGACTTCGCCGAGATGCTTCACCTCAAGTCTGAGGTGTTGTACTCCGGCATCCAGGTGGGTATACAGCTCCCAGAGATCGGGATCCTCGAATCCTCGGCCCGATGTGACACGACCGGTCAGCGGGTCGGCGTCGGGTCCGATGTCCCCACCGTTGGAGGACCGCCCGCCATTCAGAGGATGGCCACCGTTGACCGTGGCGCCGCCCACGACTGAATGCTCGCTAGGCGCTGCGAACGATGGGCTGCCAGTCGCACGTGCGGGTAGGACTCGCCTCCCGTTGCGACTGTCGACTGGGGTCGCACCCGTCCTCCATACGATAGAGCAGCCCGCAAAACGACCCGGACACACCGTTCCGCATTCGGAACAGGAGCATGAATCGTCGCCTGGAACCATGACATGGTCGCAGCCCGCCCTGATCTGTACTCCGAACTCCTGGCACCAGCCCATTTGACAAGATTCTACTGCAGCTTCAGCCATCCATTGTGGGCGCCGCTCCCGCAACAGGATGTCTAGTCGCAGATCTGCCCGCAGACACACCGGCATGGATCGCCGAAGGCCGACATGCTGTACCGTCGAGGTAGTTACGGCGAGAGCAAGATGTTGACGACCTTTCCAGTAATTCCCCCTGGGGCGGCGTCCGCTACTGCAAGCGCTCGGTACCCCAAATCAGCAAATTCGGAGACAAGCTCCGACGATGACCGGCCCCGATCCCGCAACAAAATGTCATTGAACTCGCAGTAGACCAATGGTCGGTGATTCGAGAGCAACTCTCTGGCGCCATCCAAGACCTCGAACTCAAAGCCCTCGACGTCAATCTTCAGCATCCGGAGTCGTCGGTCGGGAGCTTGTCGGACCGCCAGAAGGTCAAGAGTCTCGACCTCAACCGGAACTCGCTCTTCCATCCCGAACGACTTGGTGATCGAGGCCCAACCACTCCGCCCTCGTGGCGGGATCCCGATCATGGCGGTCCCGGGTTCGGCACCTATGGCGGATGAGACTATTGTGAGTTGATCCAACTGATTGGCCGATTTCAGGAAGTCAAGTCGGGCCACATTGGCCGCTATGGGCTCACACGCCCACACGGCGCCGGAGGGCCCGACAGCAGCGCAAAGCTGACTGGTGACGATGCCGATGTTGGCACCGCAATCGATGACCCAGTCGCCCGGCTCAACGCACGCAATGACGGCGGCTGGAAGACGGTACCGTCCAACGAGGGCGTTTGCCCCCATCTGATCCCGTGTATCGACGACCTGGCGGTGGCCCGATAGGTCGGTGATTTGAAGTTCGCGGCCAGGCAACGCATGGGTCAATATCCGAACGTAGCCCCGGCTCAGAAGGGCACTCTCGCGGTGGGCCAGAAAAGTGCCCGCCGAACGCATCACAAAGGCGAGCTTGTCCTCCCGGCGCGACGGCAAGCTGGCCTCCACCTACGCAGGTTATCCCGCCAGATCCACCCTCATAACCCCCCGGCGACGACCGAGTCCGGCAATTCGGCATGCCAGGTAACCCAGGATGTAGCCACTAGTCTCAGAGCCGACTCCGGAGGGTAGTGATGGTCATCGACGAGGGCGGGCAGGCCCCCATCGCTCTTGCTGCCGACACCATGGAGCGGTCCCCATGGCAGCGTCAGCGCGCCGCGTGGACGATTGCCGATCAGGTGGTCTCGAGCGCCCAGAGCCTCCTGATCGGCCTGTTCGTGACGCATTCGGTGGGGTTGACCGGAGTCGGAGCCTTCGCCATTGTGTTTGCGAGCTACCAGATCCTCCTGGCCGTAAACCGCCCGCTGAACGGTGATCCGCTTACGGTGGGATTCAGCGCCGCCGGACAGACAGCGAGACGTGACGCATCCGCAGCCGCGACCGGCGGCGCATTGCTACTCGGTTTGGGGACGGCCACCGTTGGATTGGTCGTGGGATCTGGTATCAGCATCGGCGTCGAGCCCACCATCGGCCACGCCGTGATGGCCTTTGCCTTGGGCGCAGCCGCGATCCTCCTGCAGGACGCATGGCGATGTGTCTTCCTGACAGCGGGGCGCCCAGCACAAGCCCTGGTCAATGACGCCTTGGTGCTCGTTGCCATGCCTCCCTGTTGTCTGCTCGCCCTCCGGGTGGCACCGCGCAGCGCCACCGCACTGGTCGCGGCCTGGTGCCTTGCGACTGCGACTGGCGCTTTCACCGGAATTTGGCAGACCAAGGTATGGCCAAGCATCACACGGGGACTTCGCTGGTGGCAGGCAACCATGCACTTCGGAGCCAAAGTGCTGGGCGAGAATCTCATTGCCAACTTCGCATACGCCTTGGGCCTGACGTCGGTCGTAGTTCTCTCAGGTGCCGCTGCGCTCGGCGGCTGAGGACGGCACAGGTCGCAACGAATGCGGCCAACCCCTTGTTTCTTGGCATCGGAACAATCGTTTTGGCCGATGGAGCCGCCTCTTGGCGACGGACCACCGGCGCTTCCCGCGGTTGATGATCGCCGGCTGCTTGGTGGCGTTCGTTGTCCCGAATGGCATCGCAATCACCTGGCGCCTTCTCCCGGCAAACATCGGAACTGTCGTCATCGGGTCAACCTGGCCCGTGTCCCGTCCGTTGGTACTCGGCGCCGGCGCCTACGTCGCCGGTGCCGCAGTGTCATCGTGCTTTCGGCCGGACTGCGGGCCATGCGGGTCCCCAGCGAAGCCTTGAAGGCCAGGGCCACTGTCGGCCCGGTCACGGTCACTGCCGCCATCGTGGGCGTCGTCGTCGGCGGTCCGGGTGGGGCTATCGTCGGGATAGCGGCAGCGGAATGGCTGTACGCCGTAATCATGATTCCGCGGTTTGTGGCGATCTGGCGGTCGCGCCCCGGGAGACCGTGAGGCCGATAACGAACTCGACCGACCTGCTGTGACGTGTCGGGTGCTCATCGCCCACGAATGGCTCACTGCCCTCGGGGGTTCCGATAAGACCGTGCGGGCCATGGTTGAGGCCCTGCCAGGCTGCCGCTTGCTGACCGCGGTCGGCGACCCTCGCCTCGTTGCTGAACTGTTCGAAGACCACCCTGTGGAACGCCTCTGGACGGACAGTCTCCGGGCGCACGCCAACACTGGCGTCGGTATGACCAGCGATCGTAGTTGCGTGGTCCACGACCAGGATCCGAGACGTCGACGTGCTCGTCTCGAGTAGTCATTTCGCCGCCAAAGAAGCGGGGCGGCGCTTCGTTGGCCGCACCTCTGCTACTGCTACACGCCGATGCGGGCAGCTTGGCAACCCGATCTGGAAATGCATCGCCTCAGGCCGTCCTTCCGCCCGTTCGTCCAGGCGGGCCTGCCATTGGTTCACGAGTGGGATCGCCGCTCAGCTGCCAGAGTCACCGCATTCGCCGGAATATCGACAACCGTGGTTGATCGGATCCGGCGGGTGGACCGTTCGGAACCCTTACGCCTTTTTTCGCAGGTCGATGTAGAGTCCTTCAGGACCGTAGGTCGACGCCGAGGGCCAGCGGGGCTTGCCCTTAGGCCGCTCACTCCCCCACAAGCCGACTGGAGCTTGGCAGATCGAGGTGTGCTCCACCAAGGGCGCTGGCCTCGTGGTCAACAAGTCCAGGAGTTCCGACAAATCGCGGTTCACGCTCTTGCCGGACCGTCGGTGCGTTTCGTCGGGCGTGTCGACGACGAAAGGTACCAAGACATGCTGTCGGGCGCCATAGCGTTGTTGTTCCCGGGTGAAGAGGACTTCGGGATGGTCCCGGTGGAGGCTCAGGCGGCAGGCTGCCCCGTGGTCGCCCTGGCACAAGGCGGAGCCCTCGACACAGTTCGAGATGGAGAGACCGGAGTGCTCTTTTCCGAGCCGACAGCGGCTGGATTGGCAGAAGGGATCAGTGCCTTACTTGCTCGATCGTGGGATGCGGACCCTATCCGTGCGTGGGCGTCGCAGTTCTCAGAGGCTCGTTTTACCCGTGAGTTTCGAGAGTTCGTCGGGCCATACGCTCGCTAGGGACAACCCTGGTCGGACGTCAGTCCGCGTTGGTTGCCCACGAGGTATCCGCCGCAGTGGAACCTGCTCGAGGTACCTCTGGATGATGCACTCGAACTGGGAGGCAAAATCCGACACGCTCGGTGCTCCCGACAGGAGGCGGGACGACGAGAGCGAAATGGTCAGCGTCCACCATGTGCCGGGCCTGCGTGGCGCAGGAATCGATGGCCTCGGCCATGCCTTCGTCTGACTCGGCCGGGAATGGATCGGCGAAACCAGCGGTGATCTCCGGAAGGGCCCCTCCATCGCTCACGCACACCGGAAGTCCGGACGCCAACGCCTCCCAAACCGGAAGGCCGAACGCATTACCGCCGGTCCAGGTTGGACCAGGAAGAGCGAGGTCGCGAGCAGTTCCTCGACCTGGTCCTGGGTGCAGTGGGCCCAGATCCAGACATACCGGCGTTGGTCGTCATCCAGCGATGCCGCGAGTGAGGTGGCTCGGTCCTTCCCGCCCACCAGCAACAGTCGTCCGCCATCCTTGCGGAACACGGTCCGCCCGAACGACGCGATCAGGCCGCGGGAGGTTCTTGTGTGGGAGGAACAGTCCCAGGTATAGAGCCACGTCTTGCTTGGCGACATGGGAACGAAGGCCCAAGACCCGCGCCGCCAACTCCTGGTCGGCCGGAAGGCGTAGGACGTCGACGGCTTCCGGCGCCACCCCGAGTTCAGATACGATGCGATCCCGCGAGTACCGCGAGTGGTCATGACGCCAAGCCAGAGAGCCGCTGCCCGCTTGAGGAATTGCGCTTTGGCGATTCCGTCTAGGCGGCTGTCGGGAAACTGAACGGGCGTGATGTCGAGGATCGTCGTCAGCGACGGAACCCGGCGGAGGGGTCTCTGTTGATGCATGAAAACTACCAAGATGGCCTGAGGGTACGCGGAACCAATCCCGCTGTCCCCGCCAAGCATTTGGCCGCGTCTCGATGGCCTCCAACGTGGCGCCGTTCCATGCATAGCTCCCGACCGCCGATGGCCCCCAAAGCGTCCATCGATCCCTGGGTGGATGCAAGCGCAGGCCCGCGAACAGGAGTTCGACAACTCGGCCGGCGCCGGTAAAGGTCACCCACCGGCAGTCAAGCACAACAGTCCGAGGCATTGGGTCCGAGCCTGTCGATTCAGCTAAACTCAATAAGCTCTGGCGTCACATACTCCCGACGGAGAATGCCCAGGTGACCTCTATCCCGCCATGGAAGCAAGCAGCTGGGGCGGCGAAGACGGTCCCTGCGTGGGCGAGTTCCTGACCGGTATGTCGAGTCAGCATGGGCGGACCCTTTCCACAGTCGGGTTGCCTCACACCTGCACGACGGCGCGAGGATCCTTTGACGTTGGTGCAGGACGGACACCGACGATCGCCCCCGGCCCTCCGTCCGCCGGGCGCCGCGTATGTCGGCCTGGACTTAACTGCCACGGAACTCGAGACCGCGCCCGCCGGGTCCTATGACGACAAGGTGACGGCCGACATGAAGCAGACTTCCAGCCCGGACTCGAGAACTCGTACGACCTGGTTGTCTGCTTCCAGGTGCTCGAACATGGCCGCTCCCTTGGTACCGCCTTTGACAATATGCGATGTTACCTCCGCCCGGGTGGCCGGCTGGTGGCGCAGTTCTCGGGAACATTTTGGGGTCTTCGGTCTCGCGAATCGGGTCGTCCCACAGTGGGCGATACAAAAGATTGTTAACAGAGTGCTCCACGGACATGGCTACGTGACCTTCCCTGCTTACTACAACAAATGCTGGAGCGATGCGATCCAAAAGCTTCTGCATCCCTGGTCGAAGGTCGAAGTCGTCCCTTACTACGCAGGCCTCGGCTACTTCAAATCACTCGCTCCTTCCCACCGCCGGATACCTTGCGTGGGAGGAGTTCACGCTCGCCCGTGGCTGGGACAATCTCGCCCCGTACTACGTGGTTGATGCGCTCCGCTGAGACCCAGCGTGGCTTCGGGCCCGCGCCATGCGGGCCCTTGTGGCAGCGGGCCACCGCTATCCCCTGATGCGAGGGCACTCGCCGATGACCACGCAATTGCTCCCCCAAGGCCTGAATGTAGCACTGGGTCAGGTGTTCCGCCCGCAGGAGGTGAAGCTTCGTTGTGGGCCACGGATCCTCCTGTGGCCCAACGAGCACATCGGGCGCACCATCTACTTCTTCGGAGATCTTGAGCCGAAGTTGTCATGGGTCTGCACCCGCGTGTTGAGACCCGGCGACACCGCTGTCGACGTCGGCGCCAACTATGGCGTGATCACTCTGCTTGCGGCTCAGGCTGTTGGCCGAAGAAATTAGTCATTGCCTTCGAGCCTCAACCGGGCGTCGCCGACCTCCTCCGGCGGTCTGTGGCGCTCAACCGAATGAGCCAGGTGCAGGTGCACGAGGTCGCCCTGTCGGACCGCGACGGATCCTTCGAACTGAGCGTGCCGGACCACGAACCTTGGGGCCGCCTCCCTGAGCCGGTCCCTCGATTCTCCCGGCTCGACCTACTCGGTGACATATGCAGAACGAGCGGTTCGTACCTCGCACAACTCGCACTCGGCCCGGTGAGACTGCTGAAGATCGACATCGAAGGTCACGAACCGGCCTTTCTCCGGGGCACGCAAGCGTTCTTGGCGGCGTCGGCACCGGATATCATCGTGTTCGAGTCCAATGACCATATCTTCGGACCAGCAGATCGGCCCCTTTCTCTGTGGACCCGTCCCGCTGTCCAGCAGATCTCCGCGCTCGGGTACAAGATCGTTGGCATAGACCGGACGATTGGAAGCATCCTTCAGATGGGATTAACACGAATGCGTCCGGGCCGGGATGACGGCCTTGGTCACAGCCTCGACTACGTGGCCATTCATCAAGCCAAGTACCGCGAGGTCACCACCACACTCGGGATCCGCATCAAGGGAGACTCGATCCCTTAGAGTGCAATCCACCCCAGTTCCAGAAGCTCTCTTGATCCGGAAGGACAGCGCTCATTCCGACATATCGTCACCATCGGACCGGTCAGTTGGTTTGTCTACATGTGGGACGCCAGGCCCATCGTTCGACGGAAGGTCCACCTCGGATATGATGACGCCTGCCTCCCGCAGCAGAGGCCGCGTCCCCGGAATTCCGTCGACGAGTGAGGATGATGCGACCTTCACGGATCATCGCTTTGGCTGATGCCTCCCGCGCTAGGTGTCGCCACGGTAGCCTTGGTAGGCTGGCCCCACTGGGCATCACCTTCGCGGTCGTCACGATGCTCGTGCTCTGGGCCTGTGGTTCCTACCGGCCGAGAATCTATTACAGCCTGGGGAATCAGCTACCCGGACTCCTCGGTCAGCTGACCGTGGTCACATTGATCGCATCGGTATGGCCGGACCAGACCGGGTGGTCTTATCGGAACGCCTTCCCATATCGATTGCGCTCCTCGTCACGCTGCGGCTGGTCGCCTACACGATTATCCCCGCCACGGGCGTTCGGGGATGCCGGAGGAGGCCCTGATCGTCGGCGCGGGCATGTCCGGCTACACAGTCGCAGATGCTCTGCTACGAAGCCGCTCTGGTATCCGGCCGGTGGGCTTCATTGATGGAGTCGGTGCCCGGATTTGAGAACGGATTACCGCTCCTGGCGGATCTGGCTCACCTCCATGACCTGAGCCAGAAGCTGGGCGTGAAACATCTAATGGTGGCGAGCCGAATTGATGTGTACCCCACCCTCGGCCCCAGCCTGTGGCAATGTCAAGCAGCGAGATCGATATTTGGACCCTCCCACCGCTGTTCGAGGTCGGGACCGAGTCTCTCGGCCGGGCCGTCCCTTTGCAGTACCTGCGAAGGCCCACGCAGCACACGGCTGCCCGAATCGTCAAGCGCATCACAGATGTGGCGGTAGCCACGTCGATGGTCGTCCTGACAGCACCTCTCCATGTAGCGGCGGCCTTGGCGGTGCGGTTGACCAGCAGTGGTCCTATCTACTTCGACAGGTGAGAGTCGGGCAGCACGGTCGCCATTTTGAGCTACTCAAGTTTCGCACCATGACGGTCAACGACGACTCTGACACAACATGGTCGGTGCACAATGACCGACGGGTAACGGCCGTCGGATCCATATTGCGCCGTAGCTGCCTGGACGAGCTACCGCAGTTCCTGAACGTCATTCGCGGCGACATGTCGCTCCGTCGGTCCTCGCCCGGAGCGGCCCTACTTCGCCCCGGCGCTTCACAGAGACGGTCCCTCACTACGCCGATCGGCTTCGAGCGCCAATGGGCATGACCGGCTGGGCACAGATTCATGGACTCCACGTCGACTTGCATCCGGAAAGAATCAGATGTGACGAGTACTCCGTCGAGCACTTCTTCATGTGGCTGGATCGCCTCACCATCATGCTTCGGACGGTCGGGGCGGTCGTGCGGGCGATTTTCCTGAATGACAGGCTGTCAGTGGAAGCCTCTGCCGCACATCCCACGACCGTTGCCCCGACCCAAACGCCGATTGTGGTCAACACAGCTCAGCCTCAGCAATAGTCTCTAGTCCCGTCGTAGCCGTGCCGCGAGACGCCTCATTGCGTCGCGTTGGTCAGCACGATCCTCTTAGCAGGGAGATGATCCACTCCCCTACGCGGTCGACTTCGGTTTCAGGTCGGCCGGAGAGGCTCTGTGTCGATCACCGTGTCGGCGTCACGCCTCGTCGCGACTCGGTTGGGTGGCCATCCGGGGCCGGATATCGTCGTCGGCCAACCCCCGCAGTCGGACCAGGCGGTCCCCTCCACCTCGACGGGAGCGTCGACACGATCACACTAACCATGTCGTAGAGGACCCGCAGCGCAGGGGTCAGAAAAGGGCGAGGACCACCACGTGGTCGGTGTCCCGCTGTGCGGCCAGCTGAGCCGCGGATCTCGGCCACGATGACCGGATGAGTGATGGCATTGAGGTCACCCAGGGCGACGGGATCGGAGAACACCGCGGAGGCGATGGCCGTCCGGTCCAGGCGGCTGTCGGGCAGCACGACCAGCGGCCCGAAGAGAGTCACCGCCGCAGAGGCGGCCTGCTCAGGCTCGACCACCTGGCGGGGGATCCCGTCGGCGTCGATAACGACCGCGCCGCGGGCTGCCAGCATGGCCGCCACCGTCGACTTGCCCGCGCCCATGCCGCGGTCAGTCCGACGGTCAGCACAAGTCCCGGCGATCAGGAAGGGACTACTTATGGCTCAGGAACCGGAGCGCCACTCGGCTCGGGCGAGGGAGCAGGCGCTGCCGCATCAGGTGTCTCAGGCGCTGTCGCCTTCGGCGTCTCTCAGGGGCGCCGTTTCAGCGGCCGCAGCCGTCTCAGCCGGTGGGGCATCCGGCAGCAGCCCCGGGGGTACCGGCCCGGTTCCGGCTCCTCGAGGAAGTCGGCCCAGGCCGCCTGGGCCTCGGTCTCGGGCACGAACCCGGTGTCGTGGCGGCATCGATGTAGTTGCCCTCATCGTCGTAGGCGTGCTCGCCGAAATCCCGCGATACTCCGCCGCTACCTCGCCACCCTCGGCCGCGTGCTAGATCGACAAGGCTGTTCCAGTGTCGTTGCAGGTCAACGTCGATGATCTGACCCACAGCTCCTCACCCTGGGCGTCACGACCTGCTCGGCAGCTCGACGTGATGGATGGCCATCTCCGAGCTATGGACCAGGCCTTCGATCCCCTTCCCCACCTGCACGAAACAACCGAACGGCACCAGCTTGGTCTCTCAGCCGGCGTTGGCGAGTTCCTGCCAGGGATCCTGCTGGGTGGCGCGCCGCGCACCTCGCCCGGCTTCCGAAAGGCGGCCCGATG
The DNA here is from genome assembly GCA_963792645.1 of uncultured Actinomycetota bacterium. Lineage (GTDB taxonomy): Bacteria > Actinomycetota > Acidimicrobiia > Acidimicrobiales > Palsa-688 > CAWBWS01. The sequence goes on along the minus strand of CAWBWS010000002.1, from coordinate 1,207,801 downwards.
CCGGCCTCAGAGGTACTCGACCGTCGGGCCGGCGGGGACGCAGTGGCGGGTGTCGAGGATGTAGCGGGCCCGCGCCACGAGTCCCTGGAGGTCGAAGGCGTCATGGTCGGCCAGGATCACCACGGCGTCCACCTCGCCCATCACCTGCTCGGCCTCGACCATCACGACCCGGGGGTCAACGTGTCCTTCCGTCACGTGCGGGTCAGCGGCGCAGACGTCGGCGCCCAGGGCCAGCAGGCGTTCGGCAACGACCCGCGCCGGTGACTCCCGGGCGTCGCCCGTGTTCCGCTTGTAGGCCAGGCCGAGGAGCAGGACCCGGCAACCGTTGATCGACTTTCGTTGTTGGTTCAGGGCCAGGATCAACCGTTGGACCACATAGTCGGGCATGTGATCATTTACGTCATTAGCCAGCTCGACGAACCGGAACGGGCGCCCGAGGGTCCGTCTCACCCGCCATGACAGATACGACGGGTCGATCGGGAGGCAGTGACCGCCGACGCCGGGACCGGGAGTGAACGGCAGGAACCCGAAGGGCTTGGTCGCTGCCGCCTCGATGGCCTTCCAGATGTCTATCGACAGGTCCTTGGCGAACATGGCAAGTTCGTTGACGAGCGCGATGTTGACGTGCCTGAAGGTGTTCTCGAGCAGCTTGGCCAGCTCGGCCTCACGGATTTCGGTCACCGGCACCGTGCTCGTGACGATGGTGTCGTAGAAGCTCTGCACCGCAGCTAGCGATGCCGCGTTGATGCCGGCGACCAGCTTCGGCGTGGTGGCCAGCGTCCACTCACGGTTGCCGGGATCCATGCGCTCGGGGCTGTACCCGAGCTGGAAGTCCACACCCGCCACCAGCCCCGACCCGGCCTCGAGCAACGGCCCAACCAGATCCTCGGTGGTTCCGGGGTAGGTAGTGGACTCGAGTACCACTGTGACTCCCGGCCGCATGAGCGGTGCGAGGGCCTTGGCAGCCATCTCGATGAACGAGATGTCCGGCACGCCCTCTCGCAGCGGGGTGGGCACGGTGACCACCGCGATGTCGAAGCCGGCACAGCGACTCGGGTCTGCGTAGACCTGGTATCGGCCTGACTCCAGTGCCGCCGCCAGCACCTCGTCGGTCACGTCCTCGACATACGAGACACCGTCGGCCAAGGCCTTGACGCGGGCATCGTCGAGGTCGAACCCGACGACGCTGTGGCCGACCTCCACCGCTCGCATCGCCAGCGGCAAACCCACATAACCCTGTCCCACCACGAGCACCCGCCGGCGGTCGTCGGGAGGAAGCATCCGGTCAGCCTGCCACAGCTTCGCTCAGGATTCCGGGTCGTCGTCTGCACCATCGGCGAGCGACGTGATCCACTCCCACACCCGGTCGACCTCAGCCTCCAGCTCCTCGGACGTCCCGCTGTTTTCGATCACCACGTCGGCGTCCCGCCGGCGGTCGTCCCGACTCGGCTGGGCGGCCATCCGGGCCCGGACATCGGCCTCGTCCAGCCCTCGTTGCTGAACTAGACGCGCTCGACCGCCACCTCGACGGGGGCGTCGACCACGATCACGCCGGCCATGCCGTAGAGGGTCCGCAACGGCGGGGTCAGCAGCGGGATGTCGAGGACCACGGCGTGGTCGGTGTCCCGCTCGAGCGCCAGCCGGGACCCGATGACCGCGGCGATGAACGGATGGGTGATGGCATTGAGGTCCGCCAGGGCGGCAGGGTCGGAGAACACCGCCGATGCGATGGCTGCCCGGTCCAGCCGGCCGTCAGGCAGCACGACGCCCGGCCCGAACCGCTGGACCACCGCCACGAACGCTGGCTCCCCCGGTTCGACCACCTGGCGGGCGATCCGGTCGGCGTCGATGACGACCGCGCCCCGGGCGGCCAGCATGGCCGCCACCGTCGATTTTCCCGCACCCATCCCGCCGGTCAGCCCGACGGTCAGCACGAACCGCGGCTAGCCGGTCGGGGCGACTTACGCCTCGGACTCCGGCGCTGCCGCAACCTCAGGCGCCTCCGGCGCGTCGCCCGACGGCGCCGCCTCGGCTGGTGCGCCATCGGCCGGCAGCCCCGGCGCAACCGCGGCGGCGCCGGGCTCGAGGAAGTCGGCCCACGCCGCCTGGGCCTCGGTCTCAGGCACGAACTCGGTGTCGTAGGCGGCACCGATGTAGTTGCCCTGATCGTCGTAGGCGTGCTCGCCGAAGTGCTCGCGGTACTCCGCCGCCACCTCCCCGCCCTCGGCCGCCTGCTTGATCGACAGGCTGATCCGGCGGCGCTGCAGGTCGATGTCGATGATCTTGACCCACAGCTCCTCACCGGGCGTCACGACCTGCTCGGGCAGCTCGACGTGGTGGATGGCCATCTCCGAGATGTGGACCAGGCCCTCGATCCCCTCGCCCACCTGCACGAACGAACCGAAAGGCACCAGCTTGGTCACCCGGCCGTAGACCAGCTCGCCGACCCGGTGGGCGTTGGCGAACTCCTGCCAGGGATCCTGCTGGGTGGCCTTGAGCGACAGGCTGATGCGCTCGCGGTCCAGGTCGACGTCGAGCACCCGGACCTCGACCTCGTCGCCGACGGTGACGACCGACGAGGGGTGATCGACGTGCTTCCACGACAGCTCGGAAACGTGGATCAGTCCGTCCATGCCCCCCAGGTCCACGAAGGCGCCGAAGTTGACCACCGAGGAGACCACCCCACGGCGCACCTCGCCCGGCTTCAGGTTGGCGAGGAACTCGTCGCGCTGCTCCTTCTGCGTCTCCTCGAGCCACGCCCGGCGGGAGAGGACCACGTTGTTGCGGTGCTTGTCGAGCTCGATGATCTTGGCCTCGAGGACCCGGCCCACGTAGGGCTGCAGGTCCCGCACCCGGCGCAGCTCGACCAGAGAGGCGGGCAGGAAGCCCCGCAGGCCGATGTCGAGGATCAGGCCGCCCTTGACCACCTCGATGACCGGACCGGAAACCACACCCTCGTTGGCCTTGATCGACTCGATGGTGCCCCAGGCCCGCTCGTACTGGGCCCGCTTCTTGGACAGGATCAGGCGCCCTTCCTTGTCCTCCTTCTGGAGGACCAGGGCCTCGATCTTGTCGCCCAGCGAGACCACCTCATGGGGGTCGACGTCGTGGCGGATCGACAGCTCCCGGGCCGGGATGACCCCTTCGGACTTGAAGCCGATGTCCAGCAGCACCTCGTCCTTGTCCACCTTGACGACCGTGCCCTCGACGATGTCGCCGTCGTCGAACATGACGATGGTGTTGGCGATGGCGTCCTCGAGGGACATGCCCCCCAGGTCGTCGACGACGACCTGACGGGGCGTGTAGTCGCCCATCTCGTCGAAGGTGCCCATGCCGTTGGACGGCGAGGAGTCGGTGGTGGTGACGGTAGAGGTGTTGTCGGACATGGACCTTGGCCTTCTCGATGGACGCGTAGAGGGTGGGCGACCGGTTTCGCCCCGGGTGACGATGGTACTACCGGACCCGCCCGTGCCGTAACGGCGCGGTAAAGACCCTCACACTTCCCTCGCAATTCCACCGTTCGCCGTTCACACCCGGGGACGACATTGCTCGTGTGATGACCTTCCGGTGGATAGCAGTCGTGGGCGCGCTCACGGCGTTGACGGCGTGTGGCGCCGGGACCGGCCGTCAGGCGGGCGCCACGGCCACCAACGGTCCGACCACCAGCGTCCCAACCAGCAGTATCCAACCGGCGGCTCCTACCACCACCGGCCCCACCGGCGGCGCCCAGGCGGTCAGCCCGGCCGCCGCCACCCCCGGCATCTCGGATTCCGACCTGGCGCAGCTCGACCAGCGGCTCTCCGACGGCTCCAACTCACTCAGCTCGGCCGACCAGGCCGTCACCCACAACGAATCAGGAGATTCCACGCCATGACCAGCATCGTCCGTCGCGCCATCGCCGTAGGCGGGATCATCGCCATCGCCGCCTTCGGCTCGGCCGGGGTGGCGCTCGCCGCCACGCGCAACCCCGCAGCCACGCCAACGGCGCCGGCACCGGCCGCCGCCACCTGGCAGCAAGTGCACGACAAGGTGGCCAAGGCGCTCGCCGACCGCCAGGCCCCCCTGGCCACCCTGACCGCCTCGGCGGCATCCAACAAGTACCTGACCGCCACCGACCGAACTGCCCTGCAGAACCTGCTCGGCCCCGAGACCCAGGGCATCAACCAGCTGGCGGCCACCGTGGCGGCGGCCACGCCGCAGAACACGACCATCGCCCAGTTGCGCCAGTACGCCAAGACCATGGTCGACCAGTACCGCGTCTACCTGGTGATGGCCCCGCAGGTCCATCTGGTCACCGCCGCCGACACCCAGACCGACCTGGAGGTCAAGCTGGCCAGGCTCGAGCCCAAGCTCCAGGCGGCCATCGCCAAGGCCGGGAATCCCTCCGACGCCGTCCAGGCCTACAACGACCTGCTCACCGAGGTGTCCAAGGCCGCCTCCGCCACTGGCCAGGCCAACGTCCCCGCCGTGCTGAAGGTGACGCCTCCCGGCTACCCGGCCGACGGCGGCCCGCTGGCCACGGCCCGCACCAACCTCCACGCCGCGCAAGAGGACCTGAAGGCGGCCCGATCGGACATCAAGATCATCCGCAACGCGCTCCAGCAAGGCAAGGCCAAGACCACCGCCACCCCGTAATCGACGGCACCTGGGCCGTCAGGACTTGCTGTCGGCCCAGGTGTCGCCCCACGACAGGTTGACCGCCAGGGGCACCGACAAGCTCGGCGGCTCCGGTCATGCCCGCCGACCACGATGGCGGCCGCCTCCTCCTCCTCGTGCGGCGGCACCTCCAGGATGACCTCGTCGTGGACCTGCAGGACCAGCCGGCTGGCCATGTCCGTGCGCTCGAGCCGCGGCCGATGCGGACCAGGGCCACCTTGAAGATGTCGGCGGCCAGACCCTGGATGCCGGCGTTCATGGCCTGGCGCTCGCCGGCCTGGCGGATCCGGTAGTTGCCCGACTGCAGCTCGGGGATCTGGCGGCGCCGGCCGAACAGCGTCTCGGTGTACCCCCGGCTGCGGGCCTCGGCCACCACCTGGTCCATGTAGTCCCGCACGTTGGGGAAGGCGACGAAGTAGGCCCGCAGGATCTCGGCCGCCTCGTCGACCGGGATCGCCAGCCGCTGGGCCAGTCCGTACGACTCCATCCCGTAGGCCAGACCGTAGGACACCATCTTGGCCTTGGAGCGCTGCGCCAGCGTGACATCGCCCGGGGCCACGCCGAAGATCCGCGACGCCGTGACGTTGTGGATGTCGGTGCCCAGCCGGAACGCCTCGACCAGCCCGGGGTCCTAGCGCCAGGTGGGCGATGACCCGCAGCTCGATCTGGTTGTAGTCGGCGACCAGGAAGCGGCAGCCCTCGGCCGGGATGAAGCGCCCGCCGGAACTCCCGGCCCTCCTCGCTGCGGATCGGGATGTTGTGCAGGTTGGGCTGGTCCGACGACAGCCGGCCGGTGCGGGCCACGGTCTGGTTGAACGTGGCGTGGATCCGCCCGTCCGGCGCCACCTCGGCCAGCAGCGAGTCCCCGTAGGTCGACCGCAGCTTCTCGACCTCCCGGTACCGCAGCAGGGACTCGATGATCGGGTGCTGGCCCCGCAGCTTCTCGAGCGACTGGGCGTCGGTCGAGAAGCCGGTCTTGGTCCGCTTCTGCGGCGCCAGCCCCAGCTTGACGAAGAGGATCTCCCGCAGCTGCTTGGTCGAGTTGACACACGAACGGCTCGCCGGCCAGCTCCTGGATCTCGGGCTCCAGCTGGCGGGCCTCCTCGGTCAGCCGCTTGGTCAGGCTGCGCAGCTAGTCCTCGTCGACCCGGACGCCGGCCTCCTCCATGCGGGCCAGCACCCGCACCAGCGGACGCTCGATCTCGTCGTAGAGCGGCGACAGGCCCCGGGCCGACATGGCGCGCGCCGAGCGGCTCGACCAGCCGGGCCACCGCCGCCGCCCGCCGGCCCGCCTCCACTGACAGGTCGACGGCACCGCCCGACGAGGTCGAGCTGGCCGGCGGGCGGGGCGTCGGGGGCCCGCAGGTCGATGCCGGCGTAGCGCAAGGCCAGGTCCTCGAGCAGGTACTGGTCGCCGGCCGGATCGACCAGGTAGGCGGCGATGGCGGTGTCGAGTTCGAGGTGTGGAAAAGTCCACGCCCATGACGGCCAGGCCCCGCATGAGGGCCTTGGCGTCGTGGGCGCTGACGTGGGCGCCCCGCCGGGGCCGACCAGGTCGGCGACAGGGCGGCCAGGACCGCCTGGTCGGCCAGCAGGCGGCCCGGCGATCCACAGCACCTCGACCGCGGCGCCGGCCGGGGGCGGCACCTCGACGAAGCGCCAGGCCGTCGATGGCCGAACGCCCCTCCCGTCCCTCCCATCCGGCGGCGAGGGCGACCGGCGTGGCCTGGCCACCCAGCCGTCGAGCAGCTCGACCACGGCATCGGCGCCGGGCAGGTGCTGGACGTCGACCTCGACGGAGCGGTCCGGCGGTCGCCATTTCGTCCGCCACCTGGTCCTCGCCGGTCGCCTCGAGCAACCGGTCCCACAGGGTCCGGAACTCGAGGAAGTTGAACAGCCGGCGCACCTCCTCGAGATCCCATCCCCCCATGACCAGCTCGTCGACGTCGACCTCGACCGGGACGTCCCGGACCAGCGGGGTGGCCTCGGCGTTGCTGGCGCACCGCATCCTCGGCGGCCGCCAGGTTGGCCCGCAGTTTCGGCGTCAACTCGTCCAGGTGGGCGAAGATGCCGTCGAGGTCGCCGTAGGTGTTGATGAGCTTGGCCGCCGTCTTCTCCCCCACCCCGGGGACGCCGGGCAGGTTGTCTGACGGGTCGCCCCGCAGCGCGGCGTACTGCGGGTACTGCGACGGCGTGACTCCGGTGCGGTCGTGGATCCCGGCCTCGTCGTACAGCACGTAGTCCGACACGCCCCGGCGGTTGTACAGCACCTTGACGTGCGGGTCCTCGACCAGCTGGTACTCGTCCCGGTCGCCGGTGACGATGATCACGTCGTCGCCGCGGTCGCGGCGCCTCGGTGGCCAGGGTGGCGACGATGTCGTCCGCCTCGAAGCCGGCCAGCTCCAGCATCGGGATGTGCAGGCGTCTCGACCACCTGGCGGACCAGGCCCATCTGCTGGCGCAGGATGTCGGGCGTCTCGGCCCGGCCCGCCTTGTAGTCGTCGATCATGTCGTGGCGGAAGGTCGGCTCGGGCCGGTCGAAGGCCACCGCGATGTGGTCGGGGTGATGGTCCTTGAGCAGGTTGATCAGCATCGAGGTGAAGCCGAACACGGCGTTGGTCACCTGCCCCGACGCGGTGGCCATGTCGGTGGGCAGGGCGAAGAACGCCCGGTAGGCGAGCAGAGTTGCCGTCGAGCAGCATGAGCAGGGCCATCGACGGCGATGCTATGTCCCGGGTGGGACAGAGCCTCCCTGTGACCGTTACCGCGGGTAGTACCATGAGGCGCCATGGCCGACGGGTTCCATCCCCCGCTCGAGGAGTACCTGGAGGCCATCCACGAGCTGGAGGAGGAAGGCACCCAGGTCATCCAGGCCCGGCTGGCCGAACGGCTCGGGCACTCCGCCCCGGCGGTCTCGGAGATCATCCGCCGGCTCAAGTCCGAGGGGTATGTGACGGTCGACGACCGGGCCGTGCACCTGACCGACAAGGGCCGGACCAGGGCCGAGAGCGTGGTCCGCAAGCACCGCCTGGCCGAGCGGCTGCTCACCGAGATCATCGGCCTGCCCTGGCACAAGGCCCACGTCGAGGCCTGCCGCTGGGAGCACGTCATCTCCGACGAGGTCGAGGACCGCCTGTTCGAGCTGCTCGGGCACCCGACGGCGTGCCCCCACGGCAATCCCATCCCGAGGAGCGGTGCCCAGCCGGTCGCCGATCTGGTGGCGCTGAGCGAGTTGCATGGTGGCGAGCAGGTCCGGCTCCGAGCGGGTCACCGAGCAGGTCGAGATCGACCTGGAGGCGCTCGAGCTACCTGTCGGCGGCCGGGTTCATCCCCGGCCCGACGCCCAGGTGACGGACACGGGCGCCCGACGGTACCCTCACCCTGGTGCTCGGCGAGCACACCATCGCCCTGGGCCCGGCGCTGGCCCAGCAGCTGTACGTGACCGCGTGCCGGCGCCGCTAGGTCGGCTCGGGCCTCGGGCGCAGGCCCTCGTCGATGATCCGGCGGGCGATCTCCTTCATGGCCAGCCGCTCCCGCATGGCCGTCTTCTGGATCCAGTTGAAGGAGTCGGCCTCCTTCATGCGCAGCTCGTCCATGAGGATGCCCTTGGCCCGCTCGACCACCCGGCGGGTCTCCAGCTGCTCCTCGAGGCTCTTGACGTCCTGGGCCAGCGCCTGCATCTCCCGGAACCGGCCGAGGGCGATCTCGATCGCGGGCAGCAGCTCGCTCTTCTGGAACGGCTTGACCAGATAGGCCAGCGCGCCCGCATCGCGGGCCTGGTCGATCAGGTCGCGCTGGCTGAACGCGGTCAGGATCAGCACCGCGGCCAGCCGCTCTCCGGTGATCTCCCGGGCCGCGGTCAGCCCGTCCGTCCCGGGCATCTTGATGTCGAGGATGACCAGGTCGGGATTGTGCGAGCGGACCAGATCGATGGCCTCGTCGCCGCGGCCTGTCTCACCGACCACCTCATAGCCCTCTTCGACCAGGATCTCCTTGAGGTCGAGGCGGATGATGGCTTCGTCCTCGGCGATCACGACGCGCACCGGCACGGGGGCGGGCTCCTTGGGGCTCAGTGGGTATCGATGACGAGCCTGTCCAGTAGCTCGTCCTGGGCCTGGCTGCAGCTCCGCCACCGAAGCCAACACCATCCGGTGGCTGTTGGCCATGGCATCGGCATGGCGCTGGGCCTCCTGGTATTCCTTGTTGGCCAACGGCGTCTCCGAGACCAGGGCCCGGACCCGCGCTTCGTCCGCCGCCTCGGCCAGTACCGCCAGCTGCTCCTCGATGACCGCCAGTTCCGTCCGGGCGCGCTTGAGCCGCTGCGACACATCGGTCAGGCGGCGCTCGATGAGGGACTTGGACACGGTCTCAGGAGTGTAAACGAGCGAGCCGTTCGGCGAAGATGGATCAATGGGGACCAAGGCGCTGACCACGCTCGCCGCGTCGGTCCTGTTGACCATGACCGCGTGCCGGGGGGGTCACGGCGCGCCGGCCACTGGTTGCGCGGCGCCGGTGAACGAGCGGCTGGACCCGAACTCGGTCATCCACCTGTTCCCGGGCGCGCCCGAACCCCGCTATCTCTCCGACCCACCGACCTCGGGCCCCCATCAGCTCGGGCAGCCACCCGTGGGGGTAATTTCCACCCCCATACCCCGACCCCGCCAGGTGGCCATGCTGGAATCCGGGTACGTCATCGTCCAGCATTCGGGCCCTGCGGCGGCGGACCTGGTCCTCCTGGCCGGCCCGCTCGTGGTGGTGGCACCGCCGGTCGCGCCGCTCCCTGATCCCGTGGTGGCCACGGCCTGGACGTGGAAGCTGTCGTGCCGGTCAGCCGATCTGCGGACCATCCGGGCATTCATCGCCGCCCACCAGGGGGTCGGGTTCGCCCGCTAGAGATCGAGGCCCAGCTGGGCGGCCAGGAAGGCCAGCTGATCGGCGGCCAGATCGATGGTCCGCGAGACGGACCGGGCGCCATGGCCGACGTTGATCTCCCGGCGTAGGAGCACCGGGCGCTCCGAAGCGGTGGCCGCCTGCAGGGCGGCGCACATTTTGCGGGCGTGAAGCGGATCGACCCGGGTGTCGCAGTCGAAGACGGTGAACAGCACGGCCGGGTAGGCGGTGCCGGGCGCCACGTGGTGATAGGGCGAGTAGCCGAGCAGCCAGCTCCAGCTCGGCCGGGTCGTCGGCCCTCCCGTACTCGTCGTTCCAGGTCCGGCCCAGCCCGAAGTGCTCGTAGCGGACCATGTCCAGCAGCGGGGCCGAGCAGCTCACCGCCGCGTAGCAGCTCCGGGCTGCTGGGTGAGGGCGGCGCCGACCAGCAGCCCGCCGTTGCTGCCGCCCGATAACCGCCAGCTGATCGGCGCTGGTCACGCCGTCGTCGATCAGCCAGGCGGCCGCGGCGTGGAAGTCGTCGAAGGTGTGCTGCTTGCGGTCGCGCATGCCGTCCCGGTGCCACTCCTCGCCTTCCTCGCTGCCGCCCCGCAGGTTGGCGATGGCCTACACGCCCCCGGCCTCCACCCAGGCCAGGATCGACGAGCTAGTACCCGGGGGTCAGGGCCACGTTGAACCCGCCGTAGCCGTAGAGGATGGCCGGCCGCGGGCCGCCCCCGTTGCTCGGCCGGCCGATCACGAACATCCTCACGTCGGTGCCGTCCGCGGACGCGGTAGGTCACCTGGTTCACGGTGATCGGCGGCCCGCTCTGGAGTCCCTCCCAGCCGGGCGGATCGGCCCAGGGCTCGACCCGGCCCGTCGCCATCTCGAGGTGCAGCGTGCGGTAGGGCGTGACGTGGTCGGTGTAGCCGATCCACACTTCCGGGCCCTCGTCCGGGCGGCCCGACACGCTGGCCGTGCCCAGCCCCGGCAGATCGAGGTCCCTCCGGTGGCTACCCGTAGCGCGGTCGTGGATCGCGACCCGGCTGACGGCATGATGGCTGCGCACCACGACGATGGCGTCACCGGCCAGAGCCATGCCTTCCAGGACCGACCCTTCCGGGTCCTCTGGCAGCAGGTCGGTCCAGCTCTCGGAGCGGGCATCCTCGGGGTCGGCGGTGACCAGGCGCCGGCGGGGGGCGCCGAGGTCGGTTACCACGTACAGGCGGCCGTCGAGCCCGAAACGGGGCCACGCCTGGGCGTCGGTACCGGTCATCACCGTCTGCCAGAGGGGAGCCTCCGGCCTGCCGGCGCCGGTCAGGTCGGCCAGGTAGAGATCGTTCCGGGGGGCGGTGCCCAGGCTGACGGTCACGGCCAGCCATCGGCCATCCTGAGAGGTCTCCACCCCGAAGTAGGCGGTCTTGTCGCAATCGGCGCCGAACACCTCCACGTCCTCTGACGGGTCGGTGCCGATCCGGTGGAGGTAGACGCGGCGGTGGAATTGGCCCTCCCCGGGGGGCACCTCGCTCTCGGGCAGCCGCCGGACGTAGAACAGGGCCCGCGCCCCGGGCAGCCAGGCGACCGGGCTGTACCTGACACGGTCGATCGGTCCGTCGACCATCTTGCCGGTGTCGACATCCATGATCCGGAGCGTGCTCTCCTCGTCGCCGCCCTGGGACAGCTGGTAGGCCAGCAGCCCGCCTTCCATCGACGGGGCCCACCCGTCCAGGGTGACCGTGTCATCGTCGGAGAGCGCGCTGGGATCGATCAGGACCCGCTCGTCGGCGCCGTCGTCGGTCACCCAGCAGGACCGCGTGCTCCTGGCCGGGGAGCCGGCGCAGGAAGAAGCGGCGCGACCCGACCACCAGCGGGCGGCCCCACGAATCCGGGCAGCAGTTGCTCCAGCCGGGCCCGTAGCGCGGTCCCGGCCGGTGAGGCCGGCCATCCACCGGGCCGTCAACTCGTCCTGGGCCGCCGACCACTGCTCGGTCTCGGGACTCTCCGGATCCTCCAGCCACCGGTAGGGGTCGGAGACCAGATGGCCGTGGAGGCTGTCGACCACGTCGGCGCGGCGGGCGGGGGGGTAGTCCATGGGCGGCGACGGTACCTGTGAACTTGGCGGCGAGCGGCCCGCTCCGGTCACCGTGATTCAGCTTCCCCTCATGTTTGTGGCCACACTGGATGCTGATGCGCGTCCTCGTCGTCGATGATGAACCGGCCGTTCGCAGGCCCTCGACCGGGCCCTGCGCTTCGAGGGCTACGAGACCGAGATGGCCGACGACGGGATGGACGCCATGTCGGTGCTGGCCCAGCGCCCAGCCGACGCCATCGTCCTCGATGTCGCCATGCCCCGCATCGACGGCCTCGAGGTGTGCCGCCGGCTGCGCGCCGCGGGGGACGCCACCCCCATCCTGTTGCTCACCGCCCGGGTGGCGGTGGCCGAGCGGGTCGCCGGCCTCGACGCCGGCGCCGACGACTACCTGGTCAAGCCGTTCGCCCTGGAGGAGCTGCTGGCCCGGCTGCGGGCCCTTCTGCGACGGTCGGGACCCCCGTACGACGACGTCCTCCGTTTCGCCGACCTGTCGCTCGACCCGTCGACACGGGAGGTGCACGCGGGGCAGCCGGCGCATCGAGCTGACCCGGACCGAGTTCCTGCTCCTCGAGCTGCTTCTGCGCAACGCCCGCCAGGTACTACCCCGTGAGGTCATCTTCGACCGGGTCTGGGGTTACGACTTCGGCGCCAACTCCAACTCCCTCGAGGTCTACATCGGCTACCTGCGCCGCAAGACCGAAGCCGACGGCGAACCCCGCCTGGTGCACACCGTGCGGGGCGTCGGGTACGTCCTGCGAGAGCCCCAGGAGGCGGACCGGCGATGACACTCCCCCACCGGGCGACCTTCCGTTCGAGGATCGTGATCGCGGCCGCCGCCGCGGTCGGCATCTCGGTGGCGCTGGCGTCGGCCGCCTCGTTCGTCGTGGTGCGCGGGCAGCTGCTCGACGAGGTCGACAGCCAGCTGCACCGTCAGGCCGACCTGGTCGAGGCCCGGCGCATCCGGACCGAGATCCCCAACCTGCAGCGCCTGACCGGGGCCCTGCAGCGCAGCGGCCTCAACTCGCTCGTCGCCTTCCAGATCATCCGGACCGACGGGTCGGTGATCACGCGCGACACCGCCGCCGGCCTCCCCGTCACCGGTGCCGACAAGGCGGTCGCCGGCGGCAGGCGTGACGAGGCCTCGCGCACCATCGGTCACTCAGGCGCCGGCAACCACGCCCGGGTGCTGACCGTCGGCGTCGGCGGCGGCACCGCAGTGCAACTGGCCCGCTCCCTCGACGACGTCGACCGTACCCTCCGCCACCTGGCCCTGGTCCTGCTGCTGGTGGCGGCCGCCGGCATCGTGCTGGCCCTGGTGCTCGGCTACCTCGTGGCCAAGGCCAGCCTGCGGCCGGTGGAACGGCTCACAAAGGCGGTCGAACGGGTCGGCGCCACCCGCCAGCTCGACGAGACCATCGAGGTGACCGGGGACGACGAGCTGTCGCGCCTGGCCATCAGCTTCAACACCATGCTGGCCGCGCTCGACGAGTCACGGCGCCAGCAGTCGCAGCTGGTCGCCGACGCCGGCCACGAGCTGCGCACCCCGCTGACCAGCCTGAGGACCAACATCGAGGTGCTGATGAGGGTCCACGAGCTCCCCGAGGCCGACCGCCGGGCGCTGATGGCGGACGTGACCGCCCAGCTGGGCGAGCTCACCAGCCTGGTCGGGGACCTGGTCGAGCTGGCCACCGAGGACGAGCAGCGGCCGGAGTCCGAGGAGGTCCGGCTCGACCTGATCGTGGGCCAGGCGATCGAGCGGGCCCGCCGGCGCGCCGCGTCCCTGGCGTTCGAGACGTCTCTGCAGCCGGCCCTGGTGCGGGCTCAGAGCGTGCTGCTGGAGCGGGCCGTCCTCAACGTGCTCGACAATGCCGCCAAGTGGAGCCCACCGGGCTCCACCGTCGATGTGGCGTTGTCCCGGGACGGCGGCGCTTGGGTGCTCGACGTACGCGATCACGGGCCGGGCATCGCCACTGAGGACCTGCCGCACGTGTTCGATCGTTTCTACCGTTCAGCCGGGGCCCGGTCGCTGCCCGGCTCGGGGCTGGGGCTGGCCATCGTCAGGCAAGTGGTCGAGTCCAACGGGGGGGCGGTGGAGGCGGTGGCGCCGCCCGCGGGCGGGACGGTGGTGCGTTTCCACCTGCCGGCGGCCGAGGCGACCGGCGGCGGCGAGGTGGCGGGGGGCCGCAGCGCCAGCCACGGCCCGGCTGGCCCGTCTGGCTCGCCTGGCCGGGCCGCGGACAACGGCCCGGCGTCCGATCCCGTCCGGGAGGGCGTCCCCCAGGCGCAGTGACCGCCGGCACGTGGAGTTCTCATCGGATTCTTATACCGGCCTCAGAGGTCTCTCAGGTGCGCATGTTGCAATGGGAGCACAGCCATGGCGCGGCAGCCCGAGCCAGGGTCCCCCCCTCCCAGGCTCGGCTGCTGCCCGGCTCACTTCCGACGGCGTCGGTGTACCATCCGGCGTCTTGCCCGAGTGGTGGAATGGCAGACACGGAGGACTCAAAATCCTTTGCTCGCAAGGGCGTGCGGGTTCAAATCCCGCCTCGGGCACAACGTTTGTGGCAGGACGTTTCTCGGGTATAGACGACGCAATCAGCCTTGGGCGGTGGCCACACAAAAATGAGAGGCCCCACGTCGTGTACGTGTTCACAACGCCTCGCGCCGCCGTCCGAGGCCTGATCTCTGGCCCCTGTGACCTGGGGTTCGCGGTCATCGACCACCCGCGGTAGGGTGCCCGAATGGGACCCATTTTGCGCCGGGCGGTACTGGGCGTATTGGCCGCCGCCGCCGTAGCGTGGTGGCGAAATCGCATGATCGCCGCGAATATGCAGTCCGCGGGAAGAACCAGCAGAGAAGTAACCGCTCGGTAACCGAACGCAACGCGATCTCAACGCGTCGGCAACGAGCAGGACCTGTTACCTCCGGCAAGATGCTGAGGTCAGATGGTCAGCAGCGTCCAACATGCCAACAGGAGGAGACCCAGGCGTGCCAGCTTTCGTGTTCCCTGGACAGGGCTCGCAACGTCCGGGCATGGGTCGGGCGTGGATGGATCATCCGTCATGGGATGTGGTGGCCGATGCGTCGCAGGTGGCGGACAGGGACCTGGCGTGGTTGCTGGTCGACGCCGGACCGGAGGAGTTGACCCAGACCTGCAACGCGCAGTTGGCCACCCTGACGTTCAGCCTGATCGTGCTGGACGCCGTCGAGCGCCTGGGCATCGAGCCCACGGCCTGCGCCGGCCATAGCCTCGGCGAGTACACCGCCCTCGTGGCGGCGGGCGCGCTGTCGTTCGACGACGGAGTGGCGGTCGTCGCCGAGCGCGGGAATGCCATGCAGGCGGCGGCCGAGGATCAGCCCGGCACCATGAAAGTGATCCTGGGTCTGGACGACGCCGCAGCCGACGTGGCTTGCTACCGGGCCGAGGGCGAGGTGTGGGTGGCCAACTACAACGCACCGGACAATGTCGTGATCGCCGGCGACCACCCCTCCATCGACGCGGCGGTCGTGCAGGCCAACGCTCTGGGTGCCAGCCGGATACTGCCCGTCCATGTCAGTGGGGCGTTCCACACCCCGTTCATGGCCCCGGCCCGCAACCGCCTCCGCAAGGCGCTGCGAGCCGCCACCTTCCGGGAGCCGGAGGTGCCGGTGGTCGCCAATGTCGACGCTCTGCCCCACCACTCCGCCGAGGAGTGGGAGGTGCTGCTCTCGGCCCAGTTGTGCAGCCCGGTGCGCTGGCGCCAGAGCGTGATGCGCCTGTCCGAACTGGCCGGCTCCGGTGAACGCCTGTTCGTCGAACTGGGCGCTGGTGGTGTCCTGTCGGGCCTGGCCCGCCGCATCGTTCCGGCTGCTACCGCCGTCTCAGTGGCCACGCCCGCCGATCTCGATCGGCTCGTCGAGGCGGTGTCGGGCCACAGCGCCCTGCACACCTACGCCGCCAGCCACCACGGTGAGCACCTGTACGTGTCGGAACGCATGGTCATCAGCCCGTGCGCCGGCGTCTTCCAACCGGCCACCGCCAACGGTGAACCGCCCGTCGAAGGCGCGGCCATCGAGGTGGGCACCGCCATCGGACGGGTAGGCGAACAGGATGTCCGCTCACCGTTCGCCGGCTGTCTGATGGGCATGCTGGCGCTACCCGGCGAACGGGTCCAGAGCGGGCAACCCGTCGCCTGGCTGCGGGCCGGTTGACCATGGCGTCGACGAGAGGTGGCGCCATCACCGGGTGGGCCACCGCACTGCCGGAGACGGTCGTCACCAACGAGGACCTCTGCCGGGTCCTCGAGACCAGCGATCAGTGGATCGTCGAACGGACGGGAATCCGCGAGCGGCGGGTGGCGTTCGGCCCGTTCGCCCCCCGTCCCGCCGATCCCCGGATCTGGACCGCCCCCCCGGGAGGCATGGGCACGACGGCCACCCTGGCGCTGCAGGCCGGCCAGAAGGCGCTCGACTCGGCCGGGCTGCGACCCGAGGACATCGACCTGCTGATCCTGTGCACCGCTACCCCCGACCAGATGATCCCGCCCACCTCGTCGGCACTGCAGGCTGCGCTTGGCTTGCACTGCGGGGCGTTCGACCTCAACGCCGCGTGCAGCGGCTTCGTGTACGGCCTGATCACGGCTACCAGCTTCATCTGCGGCGGCGTGGACCGGATCCTGTTGATCGGAGCCGAGACGATGTCCCGCTTCGTCGACTGGAGCGACCGCGGCACGGCCGTGCTGTTCGGCGACGGCGCCGGCGCGGTGGTCATCGAGGCGGTTCCCGGCGAAGGGTCGCTCCTGGGCTGGGATCTCGGTGTCGACGGATCGCTGCAGTCCATCCTCTTCGCCGAGCTCGGCGGCTACATGGAGATGGTGGGCAAGGAGGTCTTCCGGCGGGCCGTCCGGGCGACCGTCGAGTCCTCACAAGCCGCCATGGAGCGGGCCAAGGTGACCGCGGACGACATCGCCCTCTTCGTGCCCCATCAGGCCAATTTCCGCATCATCGAGGCGGCCTGCGCCCGGTTGGAGATCCCGATCGAGCGAACGGCGGTCAACCTGGACCGGACCGGCAACACCAGCGCGGCGTCGATCCCACTCGCCCTGGCCGAGGCCCTCGACGCCGGCCGGGTGTCCGATGGTGATGTCGTGCTGGTGTCCGGCTTCGGTGCCGGCATGACCTGGGCGTCAGCGGTCTGGCGTTGGGGCAGCGACCCGATGGCCGGCACCGCCGGCTCCGATCACGCGTGATGCTGACGCCCGGGGCCGCGGACGGCCCCGGCTGCGCAACCACCCGACCTTGACGAACTAGATTTCAGTTGATTCGTCGCTACCCGGAGGAGATCCATGGACGACCAAGCCGCGTTTGACAAGTTCAAGCAGTGCGCTGTTGAGGTGCTCCAAGTAGACGCCGAGAAGGTGACCCCGACGGCCCGTTTCGGCGATGACCTCGACGCCGACAGCCTCGACCTGGTCGAGCTGGTGATGGCCCTCGAGGAATCATTCGACGTGGTCGTGGACGAATCCGAGCTCGAAGGCATCGAGACGGTCGAGCAGGCCTTCAAACTGGTCACGTCCAAGCTCTGATGCTGGCGCTCGTCGGCGCGGCCGACGGCCAGGGCTCGGTGCCCGGCCGTCGCGTCGCCATTACCGGTCTCGGCGTCATCGCGGCCTGTGGGACTGGCAAGCAGGCGTTCTGGGAGGGGCTCCTGTCTCCGCCGACCGACGGCATGCGGCTGGTCGAGGACTTCGACGGCACGCCGTACTTCGGTGCCAAGGAAGTCCGCCGTGTCGACCGCTTCGCCCAGTTCGCGGTGGCCGCCGCCGACCAGGCGGTCAGCGATGCCGGTGGCTTGGAGGGTCTGGCCGTGGATCCTGACCGGGTCGGTGTCTTCATCGGCACCGGCGTCGGCGGCCTCGACACGCTCGAGACACAGATCATCATCTACCACGAGAAGGGCGCCCGGCGGGTCACGCCGTTCATGGTGCCGATGATCATGGCCAATGCCGGCTCGGCGAGTGTCTCGATGCGTTACGGCCTGCGGGGACCATGCGAAACGACCGTGACCGCCTGTGCCTCAGGCACGCACAGCATCGCCAACGCGGCCCGGCTGATAGCGACCGGCCGGACCGACGTCATGCTCGCCGGCGGGGCCGAGGCGGGATGCACGCCGGTGGGTATCGCCGCCTTCACCAACATGACGGCGTTGTCGCGGAGCGGCGTGTCCAAACCCTTCGATGCCACCCGGGACGGTTTCGTCATGGCCGAGGGGGCCGGAGTGGTCGTCCTGGAGGAGTGGGACCGGGCCGTCAGCCGCGGCGCCCACATCTACGCCGAACTGGTCGGCGCGGCATCCAACGCCGACGCCCACCACATCACCGCCCCCTCCCCCGGCGGACCCGGAGCGGCCGCGTGCATGGAGCTGGCCATCGCCGACGCCGGCCTGACCGTGTCGGACATCGCCCACATCAACGCCCACGGCACCTCGACGACCCTCAACGACGCCGCCGAGGCCGAGGCCATCAACAAGGTCTTCGGTACTCCTGGCCCACCGGTGACCTCGACCAAGGGCGTGACCGGACACGCCCTGGGCGCTGCGGGCGCCCTCGAGACGGTCGCATCGGTCCTCACCATCACCAACCGGCTGATCCCGCCGACCGCCGGCCTGACCGAGGTGGATCCGGAGGTCCACCTGGACATCGTCACCGGCGAGCCCCGACAGTGGCAGCCGGGACCGACTCTGTCGAACTCCTTCGGCTTCGGCGGCCACAATGGCTGCCTGGTGATCAAACCGGCCTGAGCCGACCCGAATCAGAGGATGCGGTACTGGTCACGGGCCACGGTCAACGCCGTGCCCTCGAGCCCGGCGGCCGAGTACCAGTTCGCTGACAGCTGCACGAAGTAGCCCCCCTTGCTGAAGTACACGGAGGAGGTGACTGAGTTGCGGACCGCATCCGTCAACCCGGTAGCTCCTGGGATGCCTGCCGCTGCGAAACCCGTAACAGTCGCCTGAGGGTCCGATCGAGTGGCGTCGACCCGGCGCTTCGTGTATGCCGTCGCCGCTGCCGGGTCTTTGAACTGGAAGACGGTCGCGGTGAGTTGGTGCTGGTCCCCCGTTCGCCATGCCCGTTTGACGCCATGTACGAAGCCGGCCGAGCTCAGGACCGACTGGGCACCGGGCATGCCATCATCCGCGACGGCGCTGGACAGCTCGGAGGGAGCCGAGCCGACTGGGTCAGGTTCCTGGGTGTAGCCAGCCGGAACGACGGCCACCGTGAGTCCGGTCAGCCGATTCATGGCCGGGTCGATCGGTTGGGTGGACGTGGCGGTCGAGGCAGGCCTGTCGACAGCAGGTGCGGGCGTTCGGCCCGGGTTGCTCAGTACCGCCAGCGCGCCACCGGCGGCGACTACGAGGGCCACGAACGCGGCGATCATCTTGACCCCCCGCGGATCACGCCGGACCTGAGACTCGACGGGCCGGATGTCGACTGCGAAGTCAATTCGTTCGCCCAGTGCCTCCAAGCGTTCCGAGATCTTGGCCAGCACAACCGCCCGACCCCCGTGCGCCTCCTCCATCGCGCGGATGAAACGGAGTTGGGGTAGGTCGAGTTCAGGCAGGTCGGCCAGCACCTCTTCGACGGTCAGGCGCTCGTACCCCTTGACTGCGAGAAGGTAGCCGGCCTCGCCGCGAGATCCCGGGTTCGCGTCGTTCAGCAATGCCGTCATCAGAATCCCGGGAGCGTGAACTGTGACGAGGGGATCTCGCTGTAGTTGCGGACTCCCCAGTCCTGGCTCAGGAGTGACTGCAATCGAGAGTCGTAGTTCACGGTCAGGTTCGGGCCCCCGTTGCAGGTGTAGGTCCCGATCACAAGAGCCCCCGTGAGGGCCATCTTGCACCCGTTGCTCGTGACGTTGGCGCTGGGTGCCCAAATGGTACCGGTGATGTCGGCGGCGTGCGCCCCGTTTCCCATGTTGAGGTTTCCGGCGCCGGCCAGGTATACCGCGAACTTCGTCGGATCACCGCCCTTGTTGATAGTGGTGCTGGCGAAGTTGATGTCGGCCGTACCGCCCGCCGGGATCACGAACAACTTGAACAACCCGTCGACCGTGAGGGGGCTGCTGGAGTCGAAGGTGACGTTGCCCGTGCAGTAATAGGTGCCCGAGATCACGCCGGAGAACGTGTTGAACAGGGGACAGTTCGGTGTCGGGACCGATGCCGGCACGCACGGCACTGGCGGCACGTTGGTGTTCGGTGACGGGCAGTTGGCGGAGGTCACGGGATCCTTCGGAAGGTACGTGCCCGTCCCGGAAATCGGAGTCGGGCAGCCGTTCCAGCTGTCCTTGTAACTCACCTGTTGGTCGCCTTCCTGAGCGCCGCTGTGGCAGGTCACGGTGGCGTTCGAGCCCACATCGGCCAACCGGTTCGGATCGAACGACCCATCGGGCAGAGTGGCCCGAATGGTGCCTGTACCGTTGCCGTTGAACGTCACGTCACCGTTACCGAAGATGGCGAACGGGAAGAGCGCCGACCGGGCCACCGTGGCTTGAATGGCGTGGGGACGGTTGTTGACCCTGCCGAGCGCGGTGACGGCGAAGGTGTTGGAGTCAACCTTGATCGCCTTGTAGGCGGCCGTCGCCGCGCCGGGTACGAAGTTCGGGGAACACTTGATGTCGCCGCCGACGCAGAAGCTGGCGGTGTCATTGACACCGAATTGGTCGATGCGGAACATGGCATCGGACAGACCCGCGTCGGCTTGCGCCAACGAGGCGGCGAAGTCCTGGTCATGCCGAACGCTGACCAGCGCCGAGAGCGTCCGCGCCGCCACCGTGGTGCTGAGCACCATGAGGATCATGACAATGCTGACGGCGACAATGACGCTGCCCCGCTCGTCGCAGTCGTGTCTCGTTTTCACGCCGCGCATCCGACGACTCCTCCCGGCAGGCGGTTCCGGAGCTCGACGTCGACGTTCTCGCTGAACGGTTGCGGACCCGGCGTCGCGTCTGAGTTCACTTGAATGTGGATGTGGACGGCGCAGTTGCTGACGTTCATCGGTGTGCTGGGATTGGCGGCGATCAGATCGTTGCCGTGCGAGTCGAGGTAGGTGAATACGGGCGTCGCGGTCTCGACGTTGTGCATCCTGGTGATGAGCGGGTTCTGGCTCACGACGGTGGCATCTGCACCAGGTCCCGACATGAGCTGACGGAGCAAGGTCTCATAGGTCGGCGACCCCACTGTGGTGTCGTACCGCCATCTGACGTACTGACTCCCGGGGTAGTTGCCGAGCTGCACCTCGATCTGGTTCGCGTACGCGCTCGTCGACGAGGCGACGTCGACCGGGTTGGCCGCTCGCAGATCGCGTTGCAGCTGGTCCAGGGCGAATCGCACTCGCTCCTGGTTGTCGGTGAGGGAGCTCACCCGTTTGTCGGACGCCGTCAGGCTCTGCAGGATGCCGAGCAGGGTGGCGAGTACGACCATCATGGTGGCGACGACGATCGCCATCTCTATCACCGAGTTGCCTGATTCATCGGAGGTCCTGGCGGGCCTGTATCTGCGGTTGCGGTTCATGTCAACACGCGTTGGCCGACGAGCTGCGCTGTCCGGGCGGCGTCCAGGCACATACCAAAAGGCCGTGGGTAACCAGGGTCGCCGACCCGCTCAACAACACGGTCATATCGTGGGTGCCGACGGTCCAACCGGCTTGACCGCTGGCGGCGATGGTGGAAGACCACAATCCTCCGGTGGAAAGGCCCACCAGCAAGTAGGGGGCGCCGGGATCAACCGTCACCGTGCCGTGCAGCACTGACACGACGGTTGCCAAGAGCGAGCACAGCCCGTTTACCGACAGGCTGAGCCCGACGTTCTCGGTCATGTTTCCCTGCTTGTCGAGATAGGTTTTTCCCGACAGCGAGGTGGTGACGCTGAAGCCTCCGAGCAGGCACGTCGGCACCGCGGTTGTGGTCGTCGTCCCAGGGACGGTCGTGGTGGTGAGCACAGGAAGCGTCGCCGTCACCCCGATGGCCGGCAGCGAGTAGGCCGACTGGCCCGCGCTGTTCCCAGCGAAGGCACGGAAGTACCAAGTGGTATTGGGCGCCAGGTTCTGGGCCGCGTAGGACGTGCTCGACGCAGGCAGTTGAGGGCTTGATGCCGGCGCCGGGAAGAGGGGGTCGGTTGACCACTGGACGGTGTAGTACGCAACCGGGCCACCAAGTTGCGGCGCGGTGATGGTCAGGTCGATCTCGGACGTGTTCAGGTACAGGGGAGGAAGCGCCGAGGGCTGCGTGAGAGCCACGACGAGTATTGGGGTCCCCGGGGCCGCGACGGGAGCGGACGTCGTCGTAGTCGAAGCCCCCCCACCGGGCCCGGCGTACACGCCCTGCCCTCCGGGGTAGATGATCGAATCCTGCTGTACAGCGTGGGTGCCCGCCGGGTCGGTCCAGGTCACTGTCACGGTCGTTCCTTTGTATGCCTGGGGGAACGTCGTTGACGTAAGGGCGTTGTTGACCCCCTGGCTATCGGTCCAGTAGATGTAGCGGGCAATGGTGTAGGTGACGCCGGTGTGGCCCGGGGTCGGGGTCGTGGTCCCAGCGGGCAGGATGAGCGGCGCGAACGGCGTGGTGCACGTCGTTGAACAAGTACCGAGCACAACAGTCGTGTTGGTCTTCCACGCAGGCGCCGCCTGGTCGGAGTAGAAGCCGGCCAGCTTGTACGGGAGGGCGTGCAGGGCCTCTGATTCGCGGGTCGCGATGGCGAAGGCATCGGTACGGTGACTGCTCGCAGCCGAGGTCTTGAGGCCCGTCCAGAACACACTCGTGATCGGCACCATGACGACCACGATGAGGCTGACCGCCACCAGCAATTCGATGATTGTGAAGCCCGTCTCCGATCGGTTGGGCGTGCCTACCCGCATGGGTAGGTGATCGACAGCGGTTACCTATGACTGAAGGTACCGGGCACACCACTTCCTCAAGTGGGGCACGCATTCATCAGAAATTGATGACCCAAAGGGACAATCCCGACGAGTCCACAGGATGGCGCCGTTGACGAAAAGTGGCCGGAGCGTCTTCCCGAGAGAGGTTTTGTACAGGATTTTCTTCAACCGGCAGCCAGGGCGTCCAGCAAGTTGGTGGGCGTGGCCTTGGGCGACACCTTGTACCAGACCTGAACAAGGCCGCCGTTCTCGTCCACCAGGAACGCCGACCGCTCGATGCCCATGTAGGTCCGCCCGTACATCGACTTCTCGACCCACACCCCGTACACCTCGGCGACCGAGTGGTCCTCGTCGGCCAGCAACGGGAAACCGAGCCCGTACTTCTGATCGAACTTGGCCTGCCTGGCCGGCTTGTCGGGGCTGATCCCGAGCACCACGGTGTCACCGATCTCACCGAGGATGTCCCGCAGCCCGCACGCCTGGGTCGTGCACCCGGGCGTGTCGGCCTTGGGGTAGAAGTACACCAGCACGTGCCGCCCCTTGAGTCCCGACAGGGTCACCGTGTTGCCGGACTGGTCGCTGAGGCTGAAATCGGGTGCCTGGTCCCCTGCTGCCAGCCGGTCGCTCATCTCGTGACTCCTCGTGACTCCTCGTGACTCCTCGTGAGAGGAATAGGTAGCTCCTGACCGAAATCTAGGGCACTTTCCCGATGTCGCGATTCCCCTAATGGCGCATGCTGGCGGTGCGGGCCCGGAGCCCGCTTTCAATGCCAGACGCTAGGAGCGAGACATGCCGCTGTTCATGGATGTCCACCACAAGGTGGAAGGGCTCACCGCGGACGCCGTTGCCGAGGCCCACAAGCGGGACCTCGAGGTGCAGGACCGTCACGATGTGCAGTACCTCCACTACTGGTTCGACGAGGGATCGGGCAAGGTCTTCTGCCTGGTCCAGGCACCGGATGCCGAAGCGGCGCGCGCCGTGCACGCCGAAGCCCACGGTTTGCTGGCCGATGAGATCACCGAGGTCCGCGAAGGGACTTGACCGGGTCGGGACTCATCTCCCACCCGCCCGCGATACCGTCGGCGGGTGAACCCCACTCCCGAGCCGGTGTCGCCGACCGAGGCGCCGGCCGATCTGGCCGTCGGGGCCTTCAGTGAGGCACCGCCGTGGCTGGTCGTTCCCGGCGAGCTGTCCTGGCGTCACCGGCTCGACCAGCTTCGGGCCAGTACCGCGGCCGAAGTGCCGCGGCTGCTCCGCCGCCAGCGCATCCCTCCGGTCCGCCGGTTGGTGGTCGTGTGCGTCCGCCTCGGGATCGCGGTCGGCGGGTGGTACCTGATCGACCGGTGGCGGGGGCGCCGGGCCGGCCGGCCCGAGATCTCCCAGGCCGGACTGTCCCGCCGGCTGCGCAAGGCGTTCGAACGGCTGGGCCCGACCTACATCAAGCTCGGCCAGATCCTCTCCTCCGGTCAGGGCATCTTTCCCGAGCCGCTGGTGTCCGAGTTCAAGTTCCTCCGCGACCACGTCCCCGCCGAGACCTTCGAATCCATCCGCGCCATCGTCGAGCGCGACCTGGGCCGGCCGCTGGACGAGGTGTTCAAGGAGTTCGACACCACACCGCTGGCCGCCGCGTCCATCGCCCAGGTGCACGCCGCCACCCTCCTGACCGGTGAGCCGATCGTCGTCAAGGTCCAGCGACCGACGGTGGCCGAGGTGGTCCGTCGCGACCTGGCGGTCATGAGCTGGATCGCACCGGCGCTGATCGGGCGCATCCCGGTAGCCGCGCTGGCCAATCCGCCGGCCCTGGTCGAGCTGTTCGCCGAGACGATCGTCGAGGAGCTCGACTTCCGCCTCGAGGCCGACAACATGCTCGACATCGCGTTGCATCCTCGCCGAGACCGAGCAGCGGGCCCTGGTCGTGCCCCGACCCCATCCCGATCTGGTCACCCGGCGGGTGCTGGTCATGGAACGGCTCGACGGTTTTCGCTGGGATGACGTGGACGGCATGCACCTGGCCGGGATCGACACCTCGGCGGTGGTCAGGGCCGGCATGATCGCCTTCCTGGAGGGAGCCATGCTGTACGGGGTCTTCCACGGCGACCTGCACGGTGGCAACCTGTTCGTCCGCCCCGACGGGAAGGTCGTCCTCCTCGACTTCGGCATCACCGGCCGGCTGGACGAAACCAAACGGCTGGCGTTCCTGCGCCTGCTGATGGGCGGCACCGTCAACGACGTCAAACTGCAGATGAGCGCCCTGCGCGATCTCGGGGCCCTGCCTCCCGACACCGACCTCGAGGCGGTCATGCACGACCTGGGCCTGGACCGGCCGGTGAAGGACCCCACCACCATGGCGCCCGATGAGCTCATCGGCGAGATCCGGGAGCTGACCAAGGCGCTCCTCGCCTACGGGGCGCGCATGCCGAAAGAGCTGATGCTGTTCATCAAGGACCTGCTGTTCCTCGACGGCGCGATCGGCGACGCTCGCTCCCGATGTCGACCTGTTCGCCGAGATCACGGTGGTCGCCACCTACTTCGCCACCCGCTACGGCGAGCGGATCGCCCACGATGTCGGGATCGACCCCCGGGCCCAGGAGGTGGACCTCGAAGGGGTCAAGGCCAGCATGGGCATCACCGCCGACGTCGACCACCTGACGTACCGGGACCTGCAGGCCCGCCGGGAGATCATCCGCCAGCGCATGGGCGAGAGCCGGGGCATCCGGCGCCGGCGCCGGCCGTGACGGCCGCCCGGATCGCGCCCCCGGACCCGCCCCGGGGTCAGACCCGGTTGACCAAGTGCAGCGCGGTGCCGGCGAAGTACTGCAGCATCTCCTGCTCGTCGATAGCTGACAGGCCCCCCGCCGCTACCGACGCCGACATGTGCCGGTACCAGGCCCGCCTCTCGGCGTCGCCGATGGCGAAGGGGGCATGGCGCATCCGCAGCCTCGGATGGCCCCGGACGTCGCTGTAGTCGGTCGGGCCACCCCAGTACTGGATGAGAAAGCCGGTCAGGTGCTCCCGCGCCGGACCGAGATCCGCGGGGTAGAGCGGCCGGAGCACCGGATCCTCCTCGACACCGTCGTAGAACCGGTCGACCAACGCCACGAACCAGTCCCGACCTCCGACCCGCTCGTACATGCTGCCTGTCACGCCAGGATTCGGCACCAGGCCAGTATGCCGAACCGTTCCGAGCAGACCCGCACCGGCGGCGTATAGGTTGTGCTCGAAATGGAACCCGGCCCCGACGCGGCCGGCCTCTACGGGCTGGAGGTGCCGGCATTCACCGCCGCCCGCGACGCCCTGGCCAAACAGCTCCGGGCCGCCGGCGACCGGACAGAGTCCGACCGGGTCAAGAAACTCCGCCGGCCGTCCCTCACGGCCTGGGCCCTCAACCAGGCCGCCCGGGAGCGCCCCGACCTGGTGGTGGCGGCGCTCGACGCCCGGGCCCGACTCGGCGCCGCCACCCAACGGGCCATCGACGGCGACCCGTCCGACATGCGTCAGGCGCAGCTGGACGAACGGCGGGCCGTGGACGAACTGGTCGACGCCGCCGCCGGGATCCTCGAGGGGGGCGGTCACCCGGCGGCCGACGCCGCCCGGATGCGCATGGCCGGCACCGTCCGGGCCGCCTCGCTCGATGACGAGGTGGCGGCCGGGCTGCGTCAGGGGGTGCTGGACCGGGACCACCAGGCCACCGGGCTCGGCGGCTTCGGCCTCGATGGAAGCACCGCGGGATTGGCCGCCGCCCGCCCCGGCCCTGCGCCGCCGACGGCCGGGCAGGCGGCCACAACGTCCGACGCCGGCCAGCCGCCGGCCGCGGCCTCGGACGACGTGGCCCGCCGACGCGCCAAGCGGCTGGCCACTGAACTGGCAAGTGAGGCCGACGACAGGGCCCGGCGGGCCGACCGGCTTCGGGATGCCGCCGCCCGGGCCGAGCGGGACGCCGACAAGGCCACGCAGGCGGCCGAGCTGGCCGACCGTAATGCGGCCGAAGCCAGGCGGGCGGCCGACCAGGCCGAGCAACGGGCCGCCGCCGCCCGGCGCAACGCCGTCGATGCCCAACAGCGGGCGGCCGGTGCCCGGGAGAGCCGCGACGAGGCCGAACGCGACGCGGCCGAAGCCCGGCGCCGTGCTGATGACGCCCAGGCCCTGGTCGACGAAGCCGACTGAGACCTCGCCCGCTACGTCGTCGGGGTGGTGATCCCGCAGTTCTTGGAGTTGTAGTCGGCCAGCCGGTTGCCGGCGGCCGTGAACTTGGGATCGCTCAGGGTCTTCAACGAGTTGACGTCGAGCTTGTTGACGTCGAAGTTGACGGCCCGCAGCGCGGTCTCCAACTCGCGGATACCGCTGATGACCGTGTTGGCGTCTTCCTTGATGGGCGTTGGGACGGCAGCCAGGAACTTGTCGGCAAATGAGTCGAACTGGGCGAATGTCGCCCTGAAGTCGGTCGAGGCGGTGACCTTGACCTCCTGGCTCAGCGATCGGGCCACGTCGCAGTACTTGGCTGGCGATGAACTGCTCGACCCGCCGCCACAGGCCGCCGACATCAGACCGACAAGGACAACCGCCACAACCAGGCGCCGCATGGGAACCCCCCAAATCTTCGACCCGCGCCGGCTCGGCGAGCCTCCCGGGACAGTACCAGCGATGAAGGTAGCTTCCGGGGGTGCGGTTCAGCCTCCGGCTCCATGCCCACCGGCCCTGGCCCGATCTGCTGGCGGCGGCCCGCCACGCGGCGGCAGCCGGATGGGACGGAATCTGGTTCGGCGACGAGCCCGACCCGGCGCTCGAATGCTGGGCCGTGGTCGGGGCGTTGGCCGCCGCGGTGCCCGGCGTGGGCCTGGGCGCGCTGGTCGACGCCGACCGGGACCGTCATCCTGCGGTCGTGGCCAAGCTGGCCGCCACGGCCCATCTGGTCAGCGGTGGCCGGGTCGTTCTGGGTCTGGATCCCGGCGCGCGACCCGACGCCATGCAACGGTTGATGGAGGCTTGCGAGGTGGTGAAAGGCCTCTCCCGCGACGAACGAACCACTCTGGGGGGTCGGTTCTACCAGCTCCAAGACGCACCCCTCGATCCGAAACCGGGGCCGCGGCCACTGCCCCTGATGATCTGGGACCACGGCTACGCCACGGTCGAGGCGGCGGCCCGCCACGCCACCCATTGGTGCCTGACGGGTGAACCGGAATCGGTCGCGGCCCAGATCGACCAGGTGCGCCGGCGGTGCGATGAGATCGCCCGGGACCCGGACGAGCTGTCGATCTCGGTGCGGGGTGCCCGGCTCGCGGACCTCGATCGCTATCGGGACGCAGGAGTCACCGAGTGGATCGTTCCGGAGAACAGCTCGGAGGTACTCGACCGCATCATCACGGAGCGCTGATCCACTCTGGGGAGACAAACCGGTGTCTTAGCCCGCTTGGTCTCCCCAGTCGCCCGCTAGCCCACCTTCGGCGTGGCCCGCTCGACGATGGGCGCGACGTCGAGGCCCGGGGCCAGCGTGCCGAAGCTGCGGCCCCGGTCATTTCCCAGACGCGACGCGCAGAAGGCCTCGGCCACCGCCGGATGGCCGAACCGGACCAGCAGTGCCCCCTGCAACGCGAGCGCCATTTTTTCCACCACCCGGCGCGCCCGACCCTCGAGCCCCTCGAGCTCCGAGAGCTCCCTTTGCAGGTTCTCCACCGCCGCGTCGAGGCGGGAATCGGCGCCGCCGGCCCGACCAAGTTCCTCGCTGAAGGCCACCAGGGATTCGGGCCGGCGGGCCACCGCCCGCAGCACGTCGAGGCAGATGACGTTGCCGGAGCCCTCCCAGATGCCGTTCAGCGGGCTCTCCCGGAACAGGCGGGGCATGATGGACTCCTCGACGTATCCGTTTCCGCCCAGGCACTCGAGCGCCTCGACGACCAGCGGCGGCTGGCGTTTGCAGATCCAGAACTTGGCCACCGCGGTGGCCAGGCGCCGGAACGCCGCCTCGTGCTCGTCGGTGGCGGCCCGGTCGTAGGCGCCGGCCAGGCGCAACATGGTGATGGTCGCCGCTTCCGATTCGACGGCCATGTCGGCCAGCACCGCTGCCATCAGCGGCTGTTGGTTGAGCTGACGGCCGAAGGCGTGGCGGTGGGCGGCGTGGTGGGTGGCCTGGGCCAGCGCCTGGCGCATCCCGGACGCCGCACCGATGACGCAGTCGAGGCGGGTGTGGTTGACCATCTCCAGGATGACGGCGACGCCGCGTCCCTCCTCGCCCAGCCGGCGCGCCCAGGCGCCGTCCAGCTCGATCTCGGAGGAGGCGTTGGAGCGGTTGCCGAGCTTGTCCTTGAGGCGCTGGATGAGGAACCGGTTGCGCTCACCGTCGGGTGTCCACCGGGGCAGGGCGAAGCAGGTCAGGCCGCCCGGGGCCTGGGCCAGCACCAGGAACAGGTCGCTCATGGGCGCCGAGCAGAACCACTTGTGCCCGGTCAGCAGGTAGCCGCCGTCCGCCGGCGCCGCGGCGGTGGTGTTGGCCCGCACGTCTGAGCCGCCTTGCTTCTCGGTCATGGCCATGCCCGCCAGGGCGCCGGACTTGGCCGGTGCGGGGCCGAAGGTGGCGTCGTATGTCGGTGATGTCAGGAGTGGCTCCCACTCCCCCAGCACCTCGGGATCGACCCGCAGGGCGGGGAGCACCGAGTAGGTCATCGAGATCGGGCACCCGTGGCCGGCGTCGACCTGGCTCCAGGTGTAGAAGCCGGCGGCTCTGGCCACATGGGCACCCTGGCGCTCGGTCCGCCACGGGGCAGCGTGCAGTCCCTCGGCGACCGCCACCTCCATCAGGCGGTGATAGCTCGGGTGGTACTCGACCTCGTCGATGCGGTGGCCGTACCGGTCGTGGGTGCGCAGCTCAGGCGGGTGGACGTTGGCGTCCCTCCCCCACCCGATGGCCTCGGCCGATCCGGCCAGGTCGCCGAGGGCCCGCAGCCGGTCCTCGGCCCAGCCGGCCCCTTCCCTGGCCGTTCCCTCGACGAGCGCGGCGTCGGTTCCGAAGACGTTGTAGCCCTCGAGCGGCGGCGGCTGGTTGCTGACCTGGTGGGTGACCATGGACGCAGTCTCAGTTGAGGCGGGGTTCGGGCGGGAAGGCGGCGAGCAGGGCCAGCTGGCCGCCCTGGCGGCGCAGCACCCGCTTCCAGAGCTGCTCGGGATCGTCCGACAGGGCGTCGCCGGGCTCCGACGGCACGACGTACCACGCCCCGGCCTCGATCTCTGCCTCGAGCTGCCCCGGTCCCCACCCGGCATAGCCGGCGAAGACCCGGACGGCCTCGACGGGGACCATCAGGTCATCGGGATCGCGCTCGAGGTCCAGGGTTCCCAGCTCTCCGACGAGCGGGACCCACCCCTCGATCCCATGGTCCGAGCCGATGTCGTCGGCCGGGGGAGCGGGGAGGGTCATGCCCGGGACCCGGGCCAGGCAGATGGCGGCGGCCGGGGCCACCGGACCGCCGACGAAGACGACGGCCGGGTCGGCGGCCAGGCGTTCCCACTGGGGTAGGGGGGAGTCGACGTCCATGTCGCTCGGCCGGTTGAGCACCAGGCCCAGGGCCCCATCGTCCTGGTGGGCGAGGAGCAGCACCACGGTCCGATCGAAGTTCGGATCCGGGAGCACGGGGTTGGCGACCAGCAACTGGCCCTTCATGGACATTTCCTCCATGATCGCACCGCCGGCCGCACGTGGCGCACCACCTGCGCCGGATCCATGTCAGGCGGCAGGCCGGATGGAGAAGTCGGCCGCTACCGCCGGCCGGCGCAGTTTCCAGATGCACCCGTCGTAGAGGAAGTGGAGAGCACCGACGGTGTAGAGCATGACGTTGGCCACATCACCGTGGGTGCGGTATTTGAGCACCAGGGCTACGGCGACGACCACCCCGAGCACGCCGATCCGGCCGGCGGCGGTCCACGCTGTCCGCCCGAGCAGGGTCGAGCGGTCATGCTCCCGGCCGTAGCGGGATTCGGTCGTCTTGTACACCACCACCCCGTACTCGATGGCGTGGGCGCCGACATAGGCGATGAAGCCGGCCGCCGGGTCGACGGCGATGCTGGCGATGAGAAGGAGAGACGACAGCTGGTAGAGCCACTTGGCCGGGTTGGCGGGGGGCGGGGCGGGGGCGTCGGGCGTGGGGGCGGCGGTTCCCAACGCTGTCACAGCATCGAGTGGTGCACGCACGAGGGTGATCTGGTGGTCTGGGGCCGAAATCACCCCCATTCGTGCACCACTCGATCCAACAGCCGACGCACGGATACCGCCGAGTGCGGCGACTTCCTGGTGCACGATGGCGGCCAGCAGGCCGACAGCCACCAGGGCGACCGGCACCAGCAGGGCCAGGGCCACCGGGCGGGCGTCGGCGAGCAACCGGATACCACCGGCGTTCATCTGATCCAGGCTGACCCGCCGGACCAGTCCGAGGGTCGCCGGGTTGGCCGCCACCAGCAGCACGGCGGCCGCCATCCAGGCGTACAGCACCCAGCGGTCCAGCCGCGCCGACCCGTACCCCGACCGGCGGGCGTAGATCCTCGAGAGCCCGTAGCGCTGCTGCAGGGTGTGAACGGTGTTCCACACCGCCGCGATCGGCACCACCATCCACAGGTGCAGGGTTACCGCCACCACGACCAGGGCGACCGTCACCGGCGGCGCCCACAGGAACAACCGGCGACGCAGTTGGAACTGCCGGCGATCGCCGTACACCAGTGCCAGCGTGAACGGCTGGTGACCGAAGCTGATCAGCAGCGCGGCGGTGACGGCCCACCGCAACGACGCATCGGCATGCGGGCCTTGGGCCATCGACAGCCGGTGCCCGACGACGAACAACGGGATCCAGCACAGCGAGACGAACAGGTCCGTGCGTGCTCGGTAGATCCATACCGCTCTGGCGCGCCGCGTTTCGGCCCCCGCCCGGTCCGATAGGGTCGGGGTGACAGCGACCGCGGCCATTGGCGCGGAATATTACCTACCATCCGAGTTCGGCGAACGTTGGGGACATCGAGCATGGCGAGGGTGCAGCCTTCAATGAGATCGGTACCGTGTTCCACGACTGGCAGGTAGCTCCGGCCGGATAAGGGCACCTGGGTGTGGGTCCTGACGGCTAGATCAGGATCAGCTTGGCATCGAGGGTGATCGGCACCGCGCTGAGCGCCTTGGACACCGGGCAGCCGACCTTGGTGGCTTCCGCGGCTGCCTGGAAATCCTCGTCCGCGAGGCCTGGGACATGAGCCTCACACGTCAGCTCGATGCCCGTGATCGCGTACCCGCCGTCGACGGCGTCGATCCGGACCCTCGCCGTGGTGTCGATCCTCGTCGCCACATGGCCGCCTTCGGCCAGGCCGCCGGCCAGAGCCATCGAGAAGCAGCCGGCGTGGGCCGCGCCGATCAGCTCCTCGGGGTTGGTCCCCTGGCCTTCCTCGAACCGGGAGGAGAACGAGTACGGCCCCGAGAACGCTCCGCTCCCGGTGTCCATCGTCCCCTTGCCCCCGACCAGCGGCCCCTCCCACCGCGCATGCGCGCTCCGAACAGGCATGTGTCCGCCCTCCTTCGTTCTCTGAGTAGTGCAGGCACGTTACCGTGACGGCGCCACCGCGCTTGGAGGATGAAGCCATGAAAGCCGTCACCGTCGTCCCCCTGCAGGCCAATTCCGTCGCCCTGACCGACATGCCGGAGCCTCCCCTGACCGACGGTCCGGTCCTGGTCGAAACCCTGGCTGTCGGGGTGTGCGGCACGGACCTGGAGATCATCAACGGCGACTACGGCTGGGCCCCGCCCGGCGAGGAGCGGCTCACCATCGGCCACGAGTCCCTCGGCCGGGTGCTCGACGCGCCGGCCGGGTCAGGCCTCAGCGCCGGCGACCTGGTGGTGGGCATCGTCCGCCGCCCCGACCCCCTTCCCTGCGTCAACTGCGAGATCGGTGAGTGGGACATGTGCCGCAACGGGCAGTACACCGAGCGCGGTATCAAGCAGCTCCACGGGTACGCGTCCGAGCGCTACCGCATCCAACCCGATTTCGCGGTCAAGATCGACCCGACGCTCGGCCTGCTCGGCGTGCTCCTCGAGCCCACCACGGTCGTCGCCAAGGCCTGGGACCACATCGAGCGCATCGGCCGGCGGGGCCGGTGGGAGCCGGCCAAGGTGCTGGTCACCGGAGCCGGGCCCATCGGGCTGCTGGCCGCCATGCTCGCGGTCCAGCGCGGCCTGGAGACCCACGTCCTGGATCAGGTGCCCGACGGCCTCAAACCCCAACTGGTGGCCGAACTGGGCGCCACCTACCACCACGGCTCCCTCCACGACGCGGCGGTCGCCGCCGACGTGGTGATCGAGTGCACCGGCGTCGCCCAGCTGATCCTCGACGCCATGGTGCACAACGCACCCGACGGCATAATCTGCCTCACCGGCGTCTCGAGCGGAGGGCGGAACTTCGACATCGACGCGGGGGCGCTCAACCGGGAGATGGTGCTGCAGAACGACGTGGTGTTCGGCTCGGTCAACGCCAACCGCAGCCACTACGAGGCCGGGGCCGGGGCCCTGGCCAAGGCCGACCGGGACTGGCTGGCCAAGCTCATCACCAGGAGGGTCCCGCTCGCCGACTGGCAGGGGGCGTACACCCGCCAGCCGGGGGACGTGAAGACGGTCCTGGCCTTCAGCGACTGAGCCCGGAGATCCTCCGGCCCGCTCAGCCGGCGTCGAGCGCCCGGCGCATCTCGGCCACCCGCTCGCCCACCTCGTCGGGACCGGCCCCGTCGAGCAGCATGCGCATCAGCACCGACCCCACGATCACCCCGTCGGCCATGGCCGCCACCTCGACCGCCTGGTCGGGCGTCGACACACCGAAGCCCATGAGGACCGGCTTGTCGGTGACGTCCTTGAGCCGCTTGGCCAGCTGCCGGCCGGTTGCGGCCACGACCGAGCGCTCGCCGGTGACGCCCATCACGTTGACGCCGTACACGAACCCTCGGGACCGCCGGCACAGCTCGTCCAACCGGTCGTCGGGGGTGACCGGGGCGGCCAGCAGCACCGTTTCGACACCGGCATCGTCGGCGGCCGGCGCCCAGTCGCCCAGTTCCTCCAGTGGGACGTCGGGGATGATGATGCCGCCCACACCGGCCTCGACCAGCTGGTGGGCGAAGCGGCGGTGCCCGGCCCGGAACACCAGGTTGTAGTAGATCATGGCGACCAGCGGCACCTCGACGTGGACACCGTGCAGCGACGACAGGATGCCCGGCGGGGTGGCGCCCAGTTGCAGGGCCCGCAGCGACGCCTCCTGGATGGTCGGGCCGTCCACCACCGGGTCCGAGAACGGGATCCCCACCTCCACCGCGTCCGCCCCCGCCGCGACCATGGCCTCCAGCATTGCGATCCAGTCCGATCCGAGACCGCCGGTCACGTACGGGACGAGCAGCTTGTGCCCAGCCTCCCGGCGACCCCGGAGGTGGGCCTCCAACGACTGCGCCGGACCACCCACCAGCCCGCTCACCCGATCAGGCCCATGACCTGCTCGGCGTCCTTGTCGCCCCGCCCCGACAATGTGATGAGCACGGCGGAGCCGGCCGGGATCTCGCCGCTCGCCGCCGCCCGCACCACCCACGCCAGGGCGTGCGCCGGCTCCAGGGCGGGAATGATGCCCTCGGTCTTGGCCAGCAGCGCCAACGCGGCCAGCACCTCGCTGTCCCCCGCCGGCACGTAACGGGCCCGCCTGGTCGCGGCCAGGTGCGAATGCTCGGGGCCCACCCCCGGATAGTCGAGTCCGGCCGAGATGGAATGGGCCTCGTTGACCTGGCCGTACTCGTCCTGGAGCAGGTAGGAACGCATACCGTGGAGGATGCCGGGGACGCCCCGCCCGATCGCCGCCCCGCCGGCCGCCTCGACGCCAACCAGCTGGGCCCCCGTGTCGACGAACCCGGCGAACGTGCCGGCGGCGTTGGACCCGCCGCCCACGCACGCCACCACGTAGTCGGGTTCGGCCCCGATCAACGCCTGGCACTGGGCGTGGGCCTCGACCCCGATGACCCGTTGGAACTCCCGCACCATCCACGGATAGGGGTGCGGCCCCATGACCGAGCCGATGCAGTAGTGGGTGTCGGAGACGGTCGCGACCCAGTCCCGCAGCGCCTCGTTGACGGCGTCCTTGAGGGTGCGGCTGCCGGAGCGGACCGGCCGCACCTCGGCGCCGAGCAGGCGCATCCGGAACACGTTGAGCGCCTGGCGCTCGGTGTCCACCTCGCCCATGTAGACGACGCATTCCAGGCCGAACAGGGCGGCGGCGGTGGCGGTGGCCACCCCGTGCTGGCCGGCCCCGGTCTCGGCGATGATGCGCCGCTTGCCCATGCTCACCGTGAGCAGGCCCTGGCCGAGAACGTTGTTGATCTTGTGGGAGCCGGTGTGGGTCAGGTCCTCCCGTTTCAGGATGACCCGGACCCCGAGCCGCTCGGACAGCCGCCGGCACTCGGTCAACGGGGTGGGCCGGCCCGCGTAGTCGCGGAGCAGCGCCTCGTACCGGGCGTGGAACCCGGGATCGGCCCACGCGGCGCGGAACGCCGCCTCCAACTCGAAGCACGCCGGGATCAACGATTCGGGGATGTAGCGGCCGCCGAACTCACCGAAGCGGCCGCTCGCCGACGGCTCGGCCATTCCAGGCTGACCGGCGGCGGTCACAACTCTTCCTCCCAGTCGTAAGGACGGTCGTCCTCGCTGCCTTCGTAGGGCGCCACCTCAGCGGCCCGGGCCGCGGCCACGAAGGCCCGCAGCTTCATGGGGTCCTTGTGCCCGGGCTCCTTTTCCACCCCCGTGACCGCGTCCACGCCCCAGGGCTGCACCGCGGCCACCGCCGCCCCGACGTTGTCGGGCGTCAGCCCGCCGGCGATGATCAGCCGGGTGCCGCTGGGCGCCTCGCCGGCCAGCTTCCAGTCGAACACCTGGCCCGACCCGGGCGTCGGGTTGTCGAGCATGATGGCGTCGACGCCGTACTCGTCGGCCCGGGTGACGGCGGGGTCGCCGGCGGGGAACGCCTGGATCACCCATCGCAGGCGCTGGCGGATCCACCGGGCCTGGTCCGGCGTCTCCCGGCCGTGCAGCTGGGCCGCCTTCAACCCGGCGGCGGTGCAGATGTCGACCACCCGCTCAGGCGCCTCGTCCCGGAACACGCCTACCGTCAGGATCTCCGGCGGCAGCCGCACCACGATCTCCCGGGCCACGGCCGGGGCGACCTGGCGGGGCGAGGGAGCGAAGATGAACCCGACGGCGTCGGCCCCCATCGCCACCGCCAGCAGGGCGTCCTCCTCGCTGGTGGTGCCGCAGATCTTGACGAACATCACACGCTCCGGAGGGCGGCGACCGCGCCGGCCGGGTCGCCGGCCCGGACGAGCGACTCGCCGACCAGCACCGCGTGGTAGCCGGCGTCGGCCAGCCGCCGGGCGTCCGAGGGGCCGCCGATACCGGATTCGGCCACCCGCACCACGCTGTCGGGGATGCGCCCCGCCACCCGCTCGGCCCGGCGGGTGTCGACCTCGAAGGTGACCAGGTCACGCTGGTTGACACCGATCATGGTGGCGCCGGCGGCCAGCGCCACCTCGACCTCGCCCTCATCGTGGGTTTCGACCAGGGCGTCGAGCCCGAGCTCGGTCGCCAGCCTCAGCAGGTCGGCAAGCAGGGGTGGGAAAAGGGCGGCCACGATGAGCAGGACCGCATCGGCGCCCATCAGCCGGGCGTCACAGATGTCCGCCGGCCCCACCGTGAAGTCCTTCCGCAGCACCGGAACATCGGTCGCGGCCCGGGCCACCACCAAATCGTCGGGCGAGCCGCCGAAGAACTCCCCGTCGGTCAGCACCGAAAGGCAGGTGGCCCCGCCATCGGTATAGGCCTTGGCCAGCACGTCGGCAACCAGGTCGGGTGCCAGGTCGCCCCTGGACGGTGACCGCCGTTTGATCTCGGCGATGACGGCGAGTCCCGGCTCGGCGGCGAGCGCCTGGCGAAACCGCCGCGGGGGACTCTCACACTGGTGGGCGGCGGCCAGCAGGTCGTCGATGGGGCGGGGATCGGCCGCCGCCGCGGCCAGGTGGGCAGCAAGTATCCGGTCCAGGTAGGTGCCCACGGTGGAGGCCAGCCTAGTGAAGGGCGGCCGGGCCCCCCCCGGCTCCCAGGTGCTCACAGACCACTCACAACTCGGTGTCATGCTGAGAGCGCGTGAAAACCGACCAGGGAACGATTGTCGTCGTCGAGGACGATGCCAACATCGCCGACCTGGTCGACATGTACCTGCGGCGCGAGGGCTTCCGCGTCATCCAGGCGACCGATGGTGAGGCCGGCCTGGTCGCCATCGACCGCGAACGGCCCCGGCTGGCCATCCTCGACGTCGGCCTGCCCGGTCGGATCGACGGGCTGGAGGTCTGCCGCCGGCTGCGGGGCGCCAGGCAGGCCATTCCGGTGCTGATGCTCACGGCACGCGACGGCGAGATCGACCGGGTCCTCGGCCTCGAGCTGGGGGCCGACGACTACGTGACCAAGCCGTTCTCGCCCCGTGAGCTGGTGGCACGGGTCCGGGCCATCCTGCGCCGGGCCGACGGCCCGCCACCCGATCAGCCCGACATCCTGATGGTCGGCACGGTAGAAGTCGATGGAGGCCGCAGGGAGGCCCGGGTCGACGGGCGGGTGATCCCCCTGGCGACCAGGGAGTTCGACCTGCTGCTCTTCCTGGCCCGCAATGCCGGACTGGTCATGTCCCGCCAGCAGCTGCTCGACGGGGTTTGGGGCCCTGACTGGTGCGGCGACGAGCGCACCGTGGACGTCCATGTCCGCCAGCTGCGCAAGAAGCTGACGGACGCGCTGCCCCTGGCGACGGTGTGGGGCGTCGGGTACCGGCTGGGTTGACGGTGTTCGGAACCGGTGTGGCGTGCAGCGCCGCCTGATCGCCACGA
Organism: uncultured Actinomycetota bacterium; assembly: GCA_963792645.1. GTDB lineage: Bacteria > Actinomycetota > Acidimicrobiia > Acidimicrobiales > Palsa-688 > CAWBWS01. The sequence continues at coordinate 1,170,372 of CAWBWS010000002.1, read as the reverse complement.
TCATCGGCGTCGTCGTCGGTGCCATCCTGCTGTGCGGACTGGTCACCTTCGGTCTGGCCGGCCATGCCGCCCGGTCCCGGACCCGGGGCGACCTGGTCAAGCAGGCGACCGACGTCGCCGCCGCCATCAAGTCCGAGATCGGGCAGGGTCGGCCGGCCGCCAACATCCTGCGGATCATCCGAACTCCGTTCCGGGACGAGAACGATGTGGTCCTCATCGTCGGCCCCAACGGCCGGCTCATCGACATCACCCAGCCGGCCAAGGCGGCGGCGCTACCGTCCGGTCTGCGGGCCGCCGATCTGCATCCCGACCAGCTGCTGGCCGGCCAGGTGGTCTCGGGGATCAGGGGGGCGACGGTCTACGCGGCCGCCCCCTACCAGTCCCCCCTGACCGCCAACCGGCCCGCCCCGGTGACCCAGGTGGTCGTCCTCACCCGTCAGCCCACATCCGGGCTGCGGGAGGCCGCCCCGTGGTTCCTCCTGTCGTCGCTTCTGGTGCTGCTGGTCGCCGTGGTGGTCGGGGACCGGTTGGGACGGCGGATCAGCGGTCCGCTGCGGGCCGCGGAAGAGGTGACCCGCCGGATCGCGGCCGGCGACCTGAACGCCCAGATCCCGCCGCTCGACCACACCTATCCCGAGCTGGAGTCCCTCACCCGGTCGGTCAACAGCATGACCGAGAGCCTGGCCCGCTCCCGGGGTCTCGAGCGCCAGTTCCTCATGTCGGTCTCGCATGACCTGCGCACCCCGCTGACCTCGATCCGAGGATTCGCCGAGGCCATCGCCGACGGCGCGGCCCCGGACAACATCCGGGCGGCCGGCGTGATCGCCTCCGAGGCACGACGGCTCGAACGGCTGGTAGGGGACCTGCTCGACCTGGCCAAGCTCGACGCCAGGCGGTTCAGTCTCGATCTGCGCCGGATCGACGTGGCCGAAGTGGTCGGCGACACGGTCGACGGTTTCGGGCCGGCGGCGGCCGAGCTGGGCCTCGAGCTGCTCGCCGACCTGGGCCCGGCCGGCCCGGGAGGCCACCAACAGGGCCCGGCCGGCCCGGGAGGCCAGCAACACGGGCCCGGCCGGCCCGGGAGGCCAGCAACCGGGCCCGGCCGGCCGCCAGCAGAACGGCGGACTGGCCGCCAGCGCCGACCCCGACCGCCTGGCACAGGTCGTCGCCAACCTGGTCGAGAACGCCCTCAAGTACGCCGCCGCCCGGGTCCGGGTCGCGGCGTCGACCGTCGACGGCCAGGTGCTGATCTGGGTCGACGACGACGGCCCCGGCATCGCGTCCGCCGATCTGCCAAGGGTCTTCGAACCGCTGTTCATGTCCTCCCGCTATCCGGCCCGCCAGGTGGGCTCGGGACTGGGGCTCGCCATCGTCGCCGAACTGGTCACCGCCATGGGCGCCACGGTCCGGGCCGAATCGCCGATCACCGCCACCGGCGGCACCCGGGTCGTCGTCGCACTGCGTGGCTGGATGGGGGCCGCATGACCGTGACTGTGCGCCCGTGGGGTGAGTACGTCGCGTGGAGCGTGGTGGGCGTGGCGTGGGCGGTATCCCTGGTCGGGGCCTTGACGATCGGCATCTTCGTCGCCCCGATCGCCGCGGTCGCCACCTTCGTGGCGGCCAAGCTGACCCACAACGGGCGCGGCTGCTCGGACTCCCCTCCGGCCTCGGAGTCCCGCTTCTCTATGTCGCCTGGTTGAACCGTTCCGGACCCGGCAACGTGTGCACGTCCAGCGGCCGCTGTATCGACGAGCTCAGCCCGTGGTCGTGGCTCATCGTCGGGGTGCTCCTGCTCCTCGCCGGGGGCGGGGGCTTTCTCGCCGGCACCCGAAGGCCACCCCGGCCGATCAGTGGGTGATGGACGTCGGGGGGAATGCCGGGATGGACGTCGTCGTCGGCGGCACGTACACGGTGTTGCCGCAGTCGGCGGTGGTGAGCGGGAAGTTGTTGACACCGTCGACGGTCACCCCCAGCACTTGCGGTCCCGGCGCGGTGCAGACCAACAACCAGTTGACCCGGCCGTTGGCGTCTGCAGTGGCCGGTCTGGTGCCGACGATCGTCACGTTGGCCGCCGAGGTTATGTCCACCATGGAGGCGGGAAGGGGGGCGGCACGAACCACCCCGTCGTTGCCGACCGTCTGCGTCGACACCTGCACGACCAGGTTGACCGTCTGACCGAGCAGTGGCGGGCTGGGCGTGACCACGGCGGAGGCCGAGACGCCGTTGAAGGTGGTCAACGAGAGCGACAGGTTCTGGGTCTCGCTGCCGCGTAGGTACAGGATCTGCGGCGTGGTGAGTGCCAGGTCCGGGGCCCGCCACGCCCGGATGCGGTAGCGGCCGCCGAGGACGCCCGTCATCTTCCATGTTCCGTCCGGCAGGGTGGCGATGTTGGCGGCACCCACCGCGTCGCCGACCAGCCGCTCGGCATGCACGATCGCCCCGCCGACCGGTCCGGTCGGGCCGATGACCACCCCCAGCAGGGCGGCCGGTCCGGGCCCGATGGGCACGGATCGCGGCGGCCCGGTCGGGACGGGTGCCAGGGAGATCTTGGTCAGGTCGGGGATCCCCGTGGTGGTGGTGTCACCCCCGGAGCCGGGCGCGGTCGCCGGCGGTGTCGGGAAGGACAGGTTGCGGACTCCGGTACCCTCGCACCCGCGCACGACGAGCGCCAGGAGGGCCAGCACGACCAGGCCGGCGATGGCGGGCGCCAGGCCGCGGAGGCCGCTGCCTCTCATGACCGGCTCACGGCGCCAGGGGAAGCCGCTCGATACGGGCCGCCGTGGGGCCGTCGGGCCAGGTGACCCGGGCGTCGGCCGGCGGATCGACGTCGCGGCGGATGTAAGCCAGGCCGACCGCGTCGCCGCCCGGCCGGCGGGCCACGCTGGTGAGGGTGCCGACCCGTTTGTCGCCCACCACCACGTCGGCCCCGGCCGGTGCGGCGCGGGCGAGCACGATGCCCCGCAGGTGCCTGGGCACGTGGCCGCCCCGGGAATCTATCCGGGCCACCAATTCCTGACCGGTGTAACAGCCCTTGGTGAAGCTGACCGTCCGGTCCACCAGGTCGGTCTCGGCGGGGATGGTCCGCTCCGTCAACTCGGTCCCCATCCGGGGCACACCAGCTTCGATCCGGCTCACTTCGAACGCCTCCGCGCCGACGGCCGGCAGGCCGGTCGGCCAGTGGACGTCAGCGCCGAGCAGATCGGTTCCCGGCCAGCCCGGCCACCCGGTGTCGACGGCCAGGGCTCCACCGCCGCCCGTCACCGCAGCCGCCGCGACCGGCCCTCGTACCGCCAGGCAGCGCCAGTCGAGGAGCGAGATGTCCGCCTTGACCCGCAGCTTGAAGCGGTTGAGCCGGGCCATCAGCGCCTCACCCCACCCACCGTCGGTGTCGAGCAGCAGAGTGTCGGCGGCGACTCTCGTCACCCGCACCAGCGCCTCCACCTTGCCCTGTGGCTGGAGGACCCAGGACCACGCCGACTCCCCCACGGCGAGGGCCAGGACGTCCTGGCTCACCTGGCCCTGCAGGAACTTGCCTGCCTCCGGCCCGGTGACCTCGACGAAGTCCCGGTCCAGCCAGTGCCCGGCGGCGCCGTTTCGGAGCAGTTGGCACTCTCCGGCCAGGTCGGCAACTTCAGGGATCTCAGGCATCGGCGCCAGTCTGCCCGCTCCGAACCCCGGCGGCGGCGCGGCGGGCGGCGGTGATGCGCCGGGCACCCGGCACGGCGGCCAGCAGGGCGGCCGCCTTGTTGCGGCACTCGAGGTCCTCTTCGGCCGGGTTGCTGTCGGCGACGATCCCGGCCCCGGCCTCGACGCTGGCCAGGCCGCCGGCCCCGATGACCATGGTGCGGATGGCGATGGCGGTGTCGACGTTGCCGGAGAAGTCGAGGTAGCCGACCACACCGGCGTACGGCCCCCGCTTGGTGGGCTCGAGATCGTCGATGATCTCCATGGCCCGGACCTTGGGCGCTCCCGAAACCGTTCCCGCCGGGAGAGTGGCCCGGAGCACGTCGATGGGACCGAGCCCGTCGCGCAGCCGGCCCGACACCTGCGACGTCAGGTGCATGACGTGGCTGTACCGCTCGAGCGTCATGAGCTCGTCCACCTGCTCGGTCCCGAAATCGACGACCCGGCCGACGTCGTTGCGGGCCAGGTCGACCAGCATGATGTGCTCGGCGATCTCCTTGGGGTGCTCACTCAGCTCACCGGCCATGCGGCGGTCCTCCTCGTCGGTCCGGCCCCGCCGCCGGGTCCCGGCGATGGGCCGCGAGATGACACGACGCCCGAGCAGCTGCACCATCGGCTCCGGTGACGATCCCACGATCGCCCGGTCATCGTCGCGGAGGAAATACATGTACGGGCTGGGGTTGACCTGGCGCAGCGCCCGGTACACGTCGAAGGGTTCGGCGTCCAGGTCGAGGTCGAAACGCTGGGCCAGCACCACCTGGAAGACATCTCCGGCGACGATGTGCTCCTTGGCGACCGCCACCGCGCCGGCGTACTGTTCGGCGGACATGAGCCGGCGCACCGCCGGCAGTTCGTCGTCGCGCAGCGGCGGCTCGACCAGCGGCTCGTCCAGAGCCCGGGCGCCGTCGGCGGCCATGGCGGCCAGCCGGGCGACCGCCTCGTCGTAGCGGCGGTCGAGATCGGTGGCGCCGGGCGGCAGCGGAACGCTGTCGATGAGGGTCACCCGCTGCCGCCAGTGGTCGAAGGCGGCCAGCTGGCCGATGACGGACAGCACAGCATCGGGATGGCCCAGGTCGTCGGGGGGCACGTTCGGCAGCCGCTCGATCTCGCGCACCACGTCGTAGCCGAGGTAGCCGACGATGCCGCCGTGCAGCGGCGGCAGGCCATCGAGCGCCGGCGATCGGTACTCGGCCAGCACCGCCTCGAGGGCGGCCAGGATGCCCCGGTCGCGGGGCACCCCCGCCGGCAGCGATCCCGTCACCTCGACCCGTTTGCCGCGGGCCACCAGGACGGCGGTGGGCCGGCGGCCGATGAACGACCAGCGACCCCACCGCTCGCCGTGCTCGACGGATTCGAGCAGGAAGCCGGGCTCGTCGCCGACCACCCGGGCGAAGGCGGCGACCGGCGTGGTCAGGTCGGCCAGCAGCTCCTGCCAGACCGGCACGACGGAGTACTGGCGGGCCAGGGATCGGAACTCGTCGCGACTGGGCCGGATCACCGCTCGGTGCCGAAGGCCCGGAAGAAGCAGGAGTACGCACCGGTGTGGCAGGCCCCCTTGCCCTCCTGCTCGACGACGAACAGCAGGGTGTCGCCGTCGCAGTCGTAGTACGCCTGGCGCACCCACTGGCGGTCGCCCGACGTCTCGCCCTTGCACCAGTACTCCTGGCGGCTGCGGCTCCAGAACCAGGTGCGCCCGGTCTCGAGCGTACGGCGGAGCGCCTCGTCGTTCATCCAGGCCAGCATGAGGACGGTGCCGGTGCCGTGCTCCTGGACGATGGCGGGCACCAGCCCGTCGGCGTTGTAGGTGACCCGAGCCAGTTGGTCAGCGGTGGCGGGAATCGGTGTGGCGACCGGCATGGGCGGTCATGCTACGGGTTCACAGGTACAGGCCGGTGCTGCCGTCGATGCGCTCCGAGGCCACGGCGTGGATGTCGCGTTCGCGCAGGATGAGGTAGTCGTCGCCCTTCACTTCCACCTCGAAGCGGTCTTCGGGGTTGAACAGGACCCGGTCCCCCGGTTTGATCATGCGGACATTGGGACCGATCGCCACCACCTCGGCCCAGGCCAGCCGCTTGGCCATCTCGGCGGTGGCGGGGATCAGGATGCCCGATCGCGACTTGCGTTCGCCTTCACCGGTGGGGACCTGGACCAGGACACGATCGGCCAACATCTGAATCGCCAGCTTGGCGTCGCTCCCCATACCCGCACGGTAGTGGCTATCGACGCGGATCCCTTCCGGGCGGTTGCGAGGGACGGGGCAGCCGGGGCGGTGCCGGGATGGAGCGGACGGCGGGCCGGCCGGGCGCCAACGTGAAGGGTTCGCCGTAGTGAGCGACCTCGAGAGGGTCGCCGTCCAGCAGCGAGTATTGGGCGGTGGCGCCGGTGAAGGACACCCGCAACCGGCGTTTCCGCACCGCGACGGTGATGGCCACCCGGCTGAGCTCCTCGGGCAGCCGGGGAGCGAAGCCGACCACGCCTGCCTCATCGCGCATGCCGCCGAACCCGCCCACCAGGGCAATCCAGGCGCCGGCCAGCGACGCCAGATGAAGACCGTCGCGGGTGTTGTGCTCGAGGTCGTTGAGGTCCATGAGGGCAGCTTCGATCAGGTAGTCGTACGCCAGGCTCAGGTGGCCGACCTCGGCCGCCATCACCGACTGGGTGCAGGCTGACAGAGACGAGTCGCGCACCGTGATCGCCTCGTAGTAGTCGAAGTTGCGGCGCTTCTGCTCGGGCGTGAAGGCGTCGCCACGTAGTTGCATGGCGAGGACCAGGTCGGCCTGCTTGACGACCTGCTTGCGGTACAGGTCGAAGTACGGGTAGTGGAGCAGGAGCGGGTAGTGCTCGGGCGGCGTGGCGGCGAAGTCCCAGACCTGGTGCTGGGTGAACGCTTCGGCCTGGGAGTGGACGCCGAGGCCCGGGTCGTACGGGATGAGCATGCGATCGGCGGCGTCGCGCCAGGAGGCCATCTCCTCCTCGGTGATCCCGAGCTCCCGGGCCCGGGCCGGGTGCCGCTCGGCGGTCGCCGCCGCCACCCAGAGATTCTTCTGGGCCATCAGGTTGGTGTACACGTTGTTGTCGGCGAGGGCGCTGTACTCGTCGGGGCCGGTCACGCCGTCGATCCGGAAGTGGCCGGCCGGATCGTGGTGGCCGAGGGAGCGCCAGAGGCGGGCGGTGTGGGCCAGCAGCTCGAGACCGACGTCGCGTTCGAAGTTGGTGTCCTCGGTCACTTCGACATAGCGGGACGCGGCGTAGGCGATGTCGGCGTTGACGTGGAAGGCGGCGGTGCCCGCCGGCCAGTAAGCCGAGCATTCCTCTCCGGCGATGGTGCGCCACGGAAATGCGGCGCCCGAGAACCCCAGCTGGGCGGCCCGTTGGAGGGCCATGGGCAGGATCGACTGCCGCCACCGCAGCGCGTCGGCGGCCGCCCTGGGCGCGGTGTAGGTGAGCACCGGGAGCACAAAGGTCTCGGTGTCCCAGAAGGCGTGCCCGTCGTAGCCCGGGCCGGTGAGCCCCTTGGCCGGGATGGCCCGACGCTCGGCCCGGGCGCCGGCCTGGAGAATGTGGAAGAGCGCGAAGCGCACCGCCTGCTGGATCTCCGGAGCCCCGTCCACCTCCACGTCGGCCCGGTCCCAGTAGTCGTCGAGGTACTGGCGCTGCTCGGCCAGCAGCCCGTCCCATCCGGTCTGGCGGGCGGCCATCAGGGCCGCCGCCACCTGGTCGCGCAAAGCCGGCACGGATCGCTCATTGGACCACCCGTAGGTGAAGAACTTGATGAGTCGGAGGTTTTGACCGGGCAGGAGGCGGGCCGACACCGACACGCGGCCCAGGTCGTCGAAGCTCTCCGATTCGATGGCGAGGTCGGCCGGGCACTCGATGACATGGTCCATGATGGCCGCCACCCGGATGCCGCTGGCCTTGGTCCGGTGGATCAGTTCCACCCGTGTGTCGCTCGCCGCGTGCTCCTCCGCGACCAGCGGCGATTCGAGGGCGGCGGCCACACGCGGGTCGCCGGTCACGATGGGGAGGGCCTCATTGGCGACGAGCTCGGACTGGACCACCACGGTGGCCGCGTCGATAGCCTCGACCTGGTAGGAGATGGCCGCAACCGCCCTCTGGGTCAGCGACACCAGGCGCACCGAGGACACCCGCACCGCTGTCCCGGCGGGCGATCGCCACGTGCTCCGGCGCGACAGCGTGCCGGCCCGCAGATCGAGTACCCGCTCGTGGTCCAGCAGCTCTCCGTAGCGCACATCGAACGGCTCGTCCTCGACGAGGAGCCGGAACACCTTGCCGTTGGTGACGTTGATGACCGTCTGGCCCGACTCCGGATACCCGTAGCCGGCCTCGGCGTACGGGAGGGGACGGAGTTCGTGCACCCCGTTGAGATAGGTGCCGGGGAGGCCGTGTGGGTCCCCCTCGTCCAGGTTGCCCCGAAGCCCGATGTGCCCGTTGGACAGGGCGAACACCGACTCGCTCTGACTCAGCAGATCGAGGTGCAGGGCGGTCTCGCGGACGGACCAGGGCTCGACGGCGTACGCCGTTTGGGCGATCACGCGTCGTCCAGCAACTCGGCCAGGTCCTTGACGACGATGTCGGCGCCGTGGGCCTTCAGGGCTGGCGTCTGGCCGACGCGATCGACGCCCACGACGAAGCCGAACCTGCCGGCCCGGCCGGCCTCCACCCCGGCCAGGGCGTCCTCGAAGACGGCACAGACGTCGGGAGCCATCCCGAGCTTCCTGGCCGCCGCGAGGAAGGTGTCCGGCGCCGGTTTGCCGTGCAGATGCTCAGCCTCCACCGTGATGCCGTCGACTCGCACCTCGATCAGGTGGTCGATGCCGGCCGCCACCAGCACGTCGTGGCAGTTGGCACTGGACGACACGACGGCCCGGCGCAACCCGACCTCCACCGCCCGGTGCAGGTAGCGCACCGAGCCCTCGTACGGCCGGACCCCACCCTCACGGATCAACCGCAAGACCAGCTCGTTCTTGCGGTTGCCCAGACCGGCGACCGTCTCCTCGGTTGCGGGGTCGTCCGGACTGCCCTCGGACAGGTGGATTCCCCGCGACGCGAGAAAGTCCCGGGTGCCATCCGCCCGGGGCTTGCCGTCCACGTACTGGTCGTAGTCCTGCCGCACGTCGAAGGGAACGAACGGCTGTCCGGTGCGCTCGGCCCGATGCCGCAGATAGCCGTCGAACATCTCCTTCCACGCCGCCGCGTGGACCTCGGCGGTCTTGGTCAACACCCCGTCCAGGTCAAGTAAGCAGGCGCGGATCTGGTCCGGCAGGCCCAGCACGGCAACAGCCTAGGAGCGCCTCCAGGACACGACCCGGGCCAATTGTCCGAATGGACAAAGCCCGGACAAATCCCGTTTGTGGGCTCCCGGTATCTGGGTAGGACCCCGGCCGGCTGACGAGATTCGGCCGGCTGGGAGGGGGCGCGTTGTACGCAAAACCGACGGCGAGCGGCGTATTGGGAGCAGGGGCGCTGGCGTTCACGGGGAGCCCCATCCTGGGACTGCTCCTGCTCGGTGTCGTCCTGATCGCGCTGGGTCTGGTCGTGCTGCGCGCCGTGATGGTGCGCCGGGCCGAGGGCTGACGCTCCACCGTGTCAGTCCTCCTGAATGGTCCCGTTCCGGGCCGCTCGGACGTCGGTCCGCAGCGCTATCGGTCGGCCCTTCCGGCTGGTGCGGCGGTTCTGGCCCTGGGTCTGGCGCTCCTGATCTGGCAGAGCCGGTTTCGGGTGGCCGAGGCCACGTTGTCGTCCTGGGTCCTGGGCGTGGCCCGGTTCCCCGGTGCCGGCTCGGCCGGGCACACCATCATCTTTCCCCTCCGGGGTCAGTGGGTCGGTCTCTCCCTCACCGCCGGCTGCACCGCGGCGTTGTTGATGGCTCCGTTCTTCATCATCGGAGCACTGCTCTTCGCCAGCCGCCGAATCCGGCCGCGCCGGATCCTCACCGCCCTGGCCCTGGTGACCGCCATCGTCTTCGTGGTCAACCAGCTTCGCGTGTTCGTCATCGCCGGCTCCATGGACCTCTGGGGCATCCGGGCGGGATTTGAGCGCAGCCACATCCTTCTCGGCACCGTCCTCAGCACCACGGGAGTCCTCGTCGGAATCGTGATCTTCGTCTGGACCCTGATTCCATCCCCCGACCGTCCGATCGCCTCGCAACCAGCCGATACCCGCGCCTAGCCCCTGATGGAGGAGTCATGAGATCATCCACCACCCGCCCGCTGTTGCGCCGCATAGGAGCCAAGGCGGGGACGACTCTGGGCCTCGTCGCGCTGCTCGTCGTGGTGACAGCCGCGCCTGCGGTCGCCGCCCCAGCGCCGGCCAGCGCCCACGCCGCCAACCTCAGTCTGCTCGGCGTCACTGTCCTCGACACCGGCACATGCAGCCCGACGTGCACCAACAGTACGCCGCTGTCGGCGCTCCCGGCCCAAACGGCGATCACCGCAGGCGTCCTCGCCCAGCAGATCGGGCCACCCAATCCCGGCGGAACCTCGGCCTCGGCCTGCGCCGGCCTGGTGGGCACGGGTGGCGCCATTCAGATCGGGGCGACTCCGGGCTGCACCGTCACCCAGGGCATCCCGTTCGGAGTCACGATCGGGGGCTTCAGCCTTCCCCTGGCGACCGGCCCGGTGCTGGCGGCCAACGCCATCTACTCCTTCTGCTCGACCGACACGGCGACCGGCGGCGTGTCCGGCGGCTCTCAGCTCGTCGCCGCGACCATCGGCGGCTCCGATCTACCTGTCAACCCGGCCCCGAATACGACCTTCACGCTTCCGGCCCCCCTGGCCGCATTGGGATCCTTGACCCTCAACGCCCGGACGATCCTGGGCAATGGCAACGTGCAGTTCACCGCCCTGGACCTGAACATCCCCAATATCGCCCATCTGGTCATCGGCCAGGTCAGCTGCCCGGTCCTCCCGGCCGCCACCCCGGTCCTGCCCACCAAGGGCCTGCCGATCGCCGGCGCCATGATTCTCGGCTTCGGCGGGGCGGCGTGGTTCGGGCGGCGCCGGCTGTTCCCTGGACTGCGCGACCGCTCATCTGTTTCGGCCTAGCCGGATCGAGCTTCGAATCACTGGCGACACGTCGGAATCCGATATCGCGGTAGTCCTCGGGACCCGTCCCGAGGTCATCAAACTGGCGCCCGTGGTCCGAGCCCTCGGACCGCGCGCCCGTTTGATCTGGACCGGGCAGCACTACGACTTCGACCTGGCCGATGTGTTCTTCGAGGGCGCCGGTCTCGTGCTGCCCGCCGAGCGCCTCACCGGCGTGGGGGGCGAGCGGCGCCCGGACCAGATCGTCGCCGTCCTGGCCGGTCTGCTCACCCACCTTGATCGCCACCGCCCTCGGGCGGTGATCGTCCAGGGCGACACCAACACGACCAATGCGTCAGCCCAGGCCGCCCACTACCTGGGCATACCCGTTGTCCATGTCGAGGCCGGGCTGCGATCGTGGGACCGGGCCATGCCGGAGGAGATCAACCGGACGATCGTCGGTGTGGTGGCCGACCTGCACTGCTGCGCCACCGAGGGCAACGCCGAGCACCTGCGCCGGGCCGGCGTGGCCGACGACGCCATCGTGGTCACCGGCAACCCCATAGTCGAGGCCACCCTGGGGACGGTGCCCGGCCGTCAGGAGCAGGATCGCCTGTTGGCCCGCTACCACGTCCACGATGCCGGGTTCGTGCTGGCCACCATCCACCGGCCGGAGAACGTGGACGACCAGGACCGGCTGACGGCCACCCTTGAAGGTCTGGCCGCCCTGCCCTGGCCGGTGCTGTTGCCGCTCCACCCGCGCACGGCGCGTCGGATCGAGGAATTCGACCTGGAGGCGCTGGCCCGGCCGTTGCACCTCCTACCACCGATCGATCATCGGTCCTTCCTGGGGTTGGCGGCCCGGGCACGGGTCCTGGTCTCCGATTCCGGCGGAGTCCAGGAGGAGGTGACCATCCTGAAGAAGCCACTGGTCGTGGTGCGCCGCAGCACCGAGCGACCCGAGGCGGTGGCCGCCGGCTTCGCCCGGATGGCCCGACCCGAGGAGCTGGTCGCCGCGGTGGCGGCCATGGCCGCCGATGCGGTGGCCGCCCACCTGGCCACCGTGCCCTGTCCCTTCGGTGACGGATGGGCCGGATGGCGCATCGCCGACGTCACCTGCGCCCGGGCCGACGGCCCTTGGTCAGAGTCGGCGACGGGTGCCGCCCGGCGGACTGATCAGCCCGCCCGCTGACCTCCGGCCGGCGCCGTAGTACGAAGCCGCCCGGTGACCAGCGCCGCGCCAGCCTCATGGTCGGCCGCCGGCGCCCGGAGCCGGAAATGGCCGCTGGCGGTCAGGGCCGGGCGACTCCGAACGGCCGGCACCGGGCGGACGGTGGGCGGCAATGACCATCCGGCGGCGGCGACCAGCACCGGTAGGCTCCCCTGCCGCCGCGCCGGCAGATCCAGCCGTTCCGTCTTCTTCCAGTCGTTCCGGGCCCGCAGCACCCGCCCGAACGCCCACCAGGTGGAGACATGGTGGATGTAGCTGTAGGGCCAGTTGGCCAGCCCGAGGCCGAACGCGTGCCGGCGGCTGATCTCGCAGGCCGCGGTGCGGCGGTACACCGGCCCCCACATGGCCAACGGGCCCAGGCCGAACAGCACGAACAGCGGGATGAGCCCCCACGCCCCGGCGCCCAGCCACTGGATCGGCCCTCCGGACGTCGAGAGCGCCCAATACGCCAGCACCACCATGGAGACCAGGTAGACGACGATGCCGAACAGCTGGAACCAGGGAAGCAGCAGGAACACCGCGATCTCCATGGCCGCCCCGGTCGACACCTGCCGTGACCGCATCACCGGGATGAAGTACCGGAAGCACTGCATCAGACCCTGGGCCCAGCGGCTCCTCTGGCGCATCAGCCGCCCCAGCGTCGCCGGTCCCTGCTGGGCCACCCACGTGTCGTGGCAGTACTCTGTCTCGCCCCCGGTCAGGAGGATGCGCAGGCCCAGCTCGAAGTCTTCGAGCAGCGCCTTCTCCCAGGGCGTGCCGTAGACGGCGGCCACCGCCTGCAGCGCCGACAACCGGGTGAACTGTCCATTGCCACCCATGGCCGTGCTGCCCACGTGGCGGCGCAGCATCTGCATCCCGGCGATGACGCAGGAGAATTCGATGTCCTGCAACCGGGTCAGGATCCGGACTCGGGCCGGCGCCCGGGGATCCTCGTTGACCACCCGGACCATGATCTGCACCGCCCCGACCCTCGGGTTGCCGAAGAAGGAGGGCCCGGAAATCACCTCCGGGCAGAGGGGGTCCAGCGTCCCGTCGGCGTCTATCACGCCCACGATGGTGTGCTCGAAGTCCGCGTCCGGCCCCAGGTATTCGACCAGAGCCTCCCAACCGGCGTTCAGGGCCGGTCCTTTGCCCTCTCGTGCATTCGGCAGCTCCCGGGTCACCACGTGCACCCGGCGGTTGGCCCTGGCCAGGTCCGAGACGATCTGATGGGTCGCATCCGTCGAAGCGTCGTCGATGCACCAGATCTCGGCCGACGGGAACTTCTCGGTCAGGTCGTACACCGTCGCCGCCACGACCTGCTCCTCATTCAATGACGGGATGAGAAAGTGCCACCTGAAGTCGGTCGGTATGCCTGGGAGCCCGGCCCGGTGGCGCAGGAGCGGCACCGCGATCGAGGCGACATAGGCGAGGAAGGCGGCGCACAGCAGGAACGCCGCGGTATTGACCGCCCCGAAGAGAAAGTCCGTCACCCGGTCCCCACCACCCGGTCGATCATACTTCGGGCAGTGCCGCCAGTAACCTGCGGCGATGTCCGATCAGCCGGCGGCCAACAACGATCGGTACATCGAGGGACTGCTGCGCAGTGCCCTGGCCCCGGCCGGCGCCGCCGGCCATCCCATGGCCGGGCGGATAGTGGTCCGGCTACTGGCGGCGGCCAGCGCGTCGGGCAGCCATGACCAGATCGCCGAGTGCCTGGCCCCGGCCCCAGGCGTGCCGGCCACGTTCGAGGTGCGATCCGCCCGCTCCGGGGACAGCGGTGCACCCTCGATCGCAACCGGCCTGACGGCGGCGGCCGCGGTGCGGGAGGCGCTGCGGGTGACCCGGGGAGACGCCGACCGGGTGGACGTCGTCGGACAGAGCGGCGGCCGGCCTGGAACGCCGGGTGCTGACCAGGGCGCCCGAAGGGGGCCTGACCTTCCTTTTCCCGGGCCGTGACCATTACCAGGGCCCGGGCGAAACCGTGGGCCAGGCGTTGGCGCAATGGGACGGAGCTCTGGCCGCCTGGCGGGGGGCGCTGACCGCCGACGACATCGCCCGCGCCGTGCAGTCGTCGCTGGTCGAGATGACCGTCGACGTCAACCTGGCCGGGATGGAGTCGTTGATCGGCAAGACCATCGAGGACGCCGTCGCGGCGAGCCAGGTCAGCTCGGCGGCCAGCCCCGCCGGCCCCCTGCCCAGCCCGGTCAGCGCCGTCGATGCCGATCCCCTGGCCGCCGAGGCGTTGGCTGAGCGGGTCGCGGCCCGGGTCAGCGAGCAGGTCGTGCGGATGGTGGCCGCGGCGAGGGAGGCGGACGTCCGGACGCCGGAGCCGGTGGAGCCGGTGCAACCGGCGGTCCGGGACCAGTCGGAGCCGGTCATCGAGACCACCGCCCTGACGCGTCTGCTGGGCGCCGTCGAAGCCCTCGAGGTGCAGATGACGGCGCTGCGCGACCAGGGCCGGATGTCGTCGGCTGCGGTCCAGGCCCTCACCGACCAGATGGCCCGCGACGCCCGACGGTCCGATGTCACGGCTCAGCACCTGGTGGACGTGATCACCGAGGAACTCGACCGGCTGGGCCGCCGGCTGGGGGACCACCAGACCACGCTGGCCGCCCCCCCGGACATCTAGGGCCCGACCGGTCCCACCCGTTTGGTGCCGTCCTGGTTGTGCAGCTCGCACACGACCAGGCGGGTGCCGTTGTCCCACGAGTGCTGGCTCGGGTACAGGAAGTAGACGCCGAGGCCTGGCGGCCGGGCGGCAGTGTACTGCGAGGCCATGTCCCCGCATCGCGGTCCCGCCACATCGCGAATCCCCACCGCCCCGGGCCACGGTCCGTCTGGCGCATCGAACGAGCCCACCACCTCACCCAGATGGGAGCCGCGGCAGGCGACCTTGGTGACCCGGTCGGCGAAGACACCGGATGTGTCCCGGTTGAAGCAGTCGCCTTTCGCCAGGTGGGTGTACGACACGTGATGACTGGCGAGCGAGAGGAAGGCGATGAGTACGGCCCCGATGACGAGTGACGCCATGATGTCGACCGCGCCGAGCACCTGTCCCGCCACCGCCATGCCCCGTCCGGCCTTGACCCCGCCGGAGGCGTCGATGGCCTTCTTGGCTTTGGACCCGGTAATCAAGGCGGCGATGCCACCCACGAGCGGGCAGACGAAGAACGAGACCATCCCGAGCACCAGCGACCAGATCGACAGGGGCTCGGTCTGCTGGACCGGCGCCCCGTACTGGCCGTAGGGCGGGACGGGTGGCGGCCAGCGCCCGGTCGGCGGCGGCGGGCTCAGGTAGGGCGGCACCCCTCCCGTCGAGGGCGACCATGTACCGGGCGGCGGCACCGGTGGCGCTGACGGCGGTGCCGCGCCGGGGGGTGGTGGCCAGCCCACGGAGGGCGGCGGAGGGGCTGATCCCGCCGGCGGCGGCGGCCAGCCACCCGGCCCGCCGGGCGGTCCAGTCGGTGGCGGCGACGCGGGAACGGGCCAGCCAGCCGCTCCCGGCGGTGGTGGGGGCGGCCAGACCGGCGGCGCATTCGGCGCTTCGGCGGGCGGCACCAGCGGCACCGTCGCGTCGCCGGGCGGCACCAGCGTCTCAGGTGGTGCCTGAACCTCGGGCGGCTCGGGGACCGGCTCAGGGGTCGGTTCGGGTGCCGGTGCCCGTTTCCGTGGGGGCTCGATGCCTTGACGCCAATCCTCGTTGCCGCGATCAGTCATGTCGGACTCCTTCAGGAGCTGGGCGCACCGGGACGCCTGCGGCCGCCAGATGCGCCTTGGCCTCGCCGATGGTCACCTCGCCGAAGTGGAAGATCGATGCGGCCAGCACCGCGTCGGCACCTCCGACGGTAGCGCCTTGCACCAAGTGGTCCAGCGTGCCGACACCGCCGCTGGCCACGACCGGTATGCCACAGCGGTCGACGACCGCCCGGGTCAGCTCGAGGTCGAAACCCTGGCGGGTGCCGTCGCGGTCCATGGAGTTGAGCACCACCTCGCCGGCCCCCAGTCGCTCGCACTCCGCCACCCACGACACGGCATCCAGGCCGGTCGGCTTGCGACCCCCATGGGTGTACACCTCCCAGCCGGTGTTGGCCCGGCGTACGTCGATGCCGACCACCACGCACTGGGCCCCGAACTCGGTCGAGAGCTCACTGATCAGCTCCGGACGCGAAACCGCGGCGGTGTTGATCCCGACCTTGTCGGCACCGACCCGCAGCAGCCGCCGGGCGTCCTCGAGCGAACGCACTCCACCGCCCACCATGAGCGGGATGAACATCTGCTCGGCCGTCCGCCGGACCACGTCGACCATGGTCTCCCGGGCGCCCGACGACGCGGTGATGTCGTAGAAGACCATCTCGTCGGCCCCCTCGGCGTCGTACCGGGCGGCCAACTCGACCGGGTCGCCGGCGTCACGGAGGTTCACGAACTGCACCCCCTTCACCACCCGGCCGCCGTCGACGTCGAGGCAGGGGATGACGCGGACCGACCTCACCGCACCGCCCGCAGCCCGGCGACCAGCTCGACCCGGCCTTCGTAGATGGCCTTGCCCACGATGACGCCGGCCAGCCGGCGGTCCCCGGCACGGACCTCGCCCAGAGCCCTGAGGTCCACGACGCTGCTCACCCCGCCTGACGCGATCACCGGTCGCCCGGTGAGCGCCAGCACCTTGGCCAGACCGTCCAGGTCGGGGCCGCAGAGCATGCCGTCCCGCCCGATCTCGGTGACCACGACCGCCCCCAGTTCCGGGCAGTCGACCGCGGCCAGTGCGGCCGGCAACCGGACACCGGCGCCATCCGTCCAGCCCCGGACCTGCAGCTCGCCGGCGCGGTGGTCGAGGCCGACCGCCACCCGTCCGGGATGATCGCGCGCCAGGCGCTTCACCGCCTCCGGATCCTCGACGGCCAGCGAGCCGATCACCACCCGCTCGACCCCCAGCTCCAGCAGCGCGGCGTCACGCACCCCCCCGCCGACCTGGATCGGGATCCGAACGGTGGCGGCGATGGCCTCGACCACGTCTCGGTTGTCGCCCCGGCGCCGGGCAGCATCGAGATCGACCACGTGCAGCCACTCCGCGCCGTCGGCCTCGAAGGACCGGGCGACCGCCAGCGGATCGTCGTCGTAGACCGTCTGGCGGTCGAAGTCGCCCTGGATCAGGCGCACGCACCGGCCCTCGCGCAGGTCGATGGCGGGGAACAGGATCACGGGAGCGGGGGCGGCGCGCACAGCGCGGCGAAGTTGGCCAGCAGCCGCAGACCGACCGGCCCCGACTTCTCGGGATGGAACTGCGTCGTCCACACCCGCCCGCTGGCCACCGCGGCCACCACCGGCCCGCCGTAGTCGCAGGTCGCGACCACATCGGCGGAATCGGAGCCGACGGCGTAGGAGTGGACGAAGTAGACCCAGGGCTCGGCTCCCAGCCCGGCCAGTAGCGCGCTCTCGCCACCGACCCGGTCGAGCCGGTTCCACTGCATCTGGGGTCGCTTGACGCCGTCCGGCAGTAGGTGCAGGGTGCCGGGAAGCACGCCCAGCCCGGCCACGCCGGGATCCTCGTCCGATCCGTCGTAGAGCATCTGCATGCCCACGCAGATCCCGAGCAGGGGAACCTGGCGATCGACGGCATTGAGCACCACCTTGTCCAGCCCGCTGGCCCGCAACGCCTCCATGCACCGGCCGAACGCCCCCACCCCCGGGAGCACGACGCCATCCGCAGTCCCGGCCAGGTCCGGGTCGGTGGTGAGGTGGGCATCGCCGCCCACCCGCTGCAGACCCTTCTCAGCCGAGCGCAGGTTGCCGATCCCGTAGTCGAGGACGGCGATCACGCCAGTACGCCCTTGGTCGAGGGGATCCCGGTGCCGTCTATCCGCACCGCGTCCCGCAGCGCCCGCGCCACCCCCTTGAAGGAGGCCTCGAGGATGTGGTGGGTGTTGCGGCCGCTGGTCATCCGGAGATGCAGGGTGACTGCGGCGCTGGTCACGAACGCCCGCCAGAACTCCTCGGCCAGCTGGGGGTCGAAGGGGGGATCGCCCAGCGGGTAGGCCTCCGCCCCCCCGCCCGGGTCGACCTGGTACACGAGGAACGGCCGGCCCGACAGGTCGAGGGCGACATCGATGAGCGCCTCGTCGAGCGGGACCGAGATCGACGCGAACCGCCGCACCCCGGCCCGGTCGCCGAGCGCCTCGCGGAGGGTCTCGCCCAGGCAGATGCCCACATCTTCGACCGTGTGGTGGGCGTCCACCGCCAGGTCGCCCCGGGCGTTGACGGTCAGGTCGAATCCGGCGTGCTTGCCCAGCTGGGCGACCATGTGGTCGAAAAAGGGCAGTCCCGTATCGACCACACTCTTTCCCACCCCCTCGATCAGAAGGCTGATCTCGATCGCCGTCTCCTGGGTCGACCGGGTACGGGATGCCGTCCTCACGCCGGCGCTCTCATGTGAGCACTTCGGCCAGGGCGGCGAGGAAGCGGCTGTTCTCCTCGGGGGTGCCGACGCTGACCCGCAGGCAGCCCTGCAGGCGAGGCCAGCTGCTGCAGTCCCGGACCAGGACGGAGCGGTCGAGCAGACCCTGCCACACCGCCTCGGCGTCACGGTCGGGGCGCCACAGGACGAAGTTGGCCTGCGACGGCCAGGTGGTGACGGGCAGGTCGGCAAGGGCGGCCAGCAGGCGGCGGCGCTCGGCGACCAGGGTGGCCACCCGCTGCTCCATCTCGCCGGTGAAGCGCAGGGCCAGGCGTCCTGCCGCCTGTTTGACGGCGTCGAGGTGGTACGGGAGGGCAACCCGCTCCAGCGCCTCGACGACTGGTGCCGGCCCGATGAGGTAGCCCAGCCGCATGGCGGCCATGGCCCAGGTCTTGGAGTAGGTCCTGGTCACGACCAGCGGCCGGTCGGCGGCGACCAGGTCGAGGGCGCTCCAGTCGGCGAACTGGGCGTAGGCCTCGTCCACCACCACCAGGCCGGAGGTGACCCCGAGCAGCCGCTCCACGGTCGCCGGCTCCTCGGGCAGTCCGGTCGGGTTGTTGGGCGAGCAGAGGAAGGTGATCGCTGGTTGGACGGTGGCGACCACCTCGGCCACCGCTTCCACATCCAGCTGGAAATTGGCGTCGCGTTGTACCTCGATGACCTGGGTGCCGGCGAGGTGGGCGATGTGGCTGTGCAGGGCGTAGGTGGGTTCCGCCGTCAGCACGCTCCGGCCCGCCCCACCGTAGGCCAGGCACAGGCTCTGCAGCACCTCGTTGGAGCCGTTGGCACAGAAGACCTGCTCCGGGCCCACCCCGTGGAGCTCGCCGAGCGCGCCCCGCAACCCCCGCGCCGCGCGGTCTGGATAGCGGTGGAACTGGATCGACTGCAGCTCCTCGGTGAGCGCCTCGAGCCAGCCGGCGGGCGGCGGGAACGGCGACTCGTTGGTGTTCAGCCGCACCTCGGCCGCCACCTGGGGCGAGTGGTAGCCCTCCCGCAGCGCCAGGTCGGGGCGGGGCGCGGGCAGGCGGGCGTGGCGACTTTCGGTCGGTGTCCTCACCGCGTCCTCACCGAGTCCTGGTCGAGTCCTTGACGGATGCGTACCGACTCGGCGTGGGAGGCCAGCCCCTCGGCGTTGGCCATGGCCTCGACGTGGGGTGCCACGGCCGCCAGTGCTTCCGGGCCGAGGGATATGACATGGATCTGCTTGCAGAAGTCGTCCACCCGGAGCCCACTGGCGAAGCGGGCGGTGCGGTCGGTCGGCAGCACGTGGCTGGGCCCGGCGACGTAGTCGCCGACGCTCGCCGGGGCGTACGGACCGGTGAACACCGCACCGGCGCTGTCGACCAGGGCCACCAGGGCCTCGGGATCGTCGTTCATGAGCTCGAGGTGCTCGGGGGCGACAGCGTTGGCGACCGCCATCGCCTGCTCGGGCCCGGTGACCAGGACGCAGTAGCCGTTCCTGGCCAGGGTCGAGGTGATCTCGGCCCGGCGGGGCGCGGCGTCGGTCAGTCGGGTGACGGCCGCACTGATGCGTTCGGCGGCCTCCTCGGACCAGGTGACCAGCCAGGCCAGCCCGTCAGGACCGTGCTCGGCCTGCACGATCACGTCGATGGCGGCCGCGTCGACCGGCGTGGTGTCGTCGGCGATCACCACCACCTCAGACGGCCCGGCGAACGCCGAGCTGACCGCCACCCGTCCCTCGATGCCAACCTCCCGCTTGGCGATCTGGACGTAGGTGTTGCCGGGCCCCACGATCACGTCGACCGGTCGGACAGTCTCGGTCCCGTAGGCCATGGCCGCGATGGCCTGGGCCCCGCCGATGCGGTACACCTCGTCGACACCGGCCAGCGCCGAGGCGGCGAGCGTCGGACCATCGACGCTGCCGTCGCGCTGCGGCGGGGTGCAGAGCACGATCTCGGGGACGCCGGCCACCCGGGCCGGGATGGCGGTCATGAGCACGGTGCTGGCCAGCGGGGCCCGGCCGCCGGGGACGTACACGCCGGCCCGGCGGACCGGCCGGCGCAGGTCGCGGACGACGATCCCGTCACGCTCGCTGCGGCCGGCGGGGTGCAGTTGGGTGCGGTGATAGTCCCAGATGTTCCTCTTGGCCGCCTCGAAGGCGTCCCGCAAGGCGACGGGAAGGTTCACCAGTGCGGCGGTTATCTCCTCGGCGGGCACGCGCAACGAGTCGAGGCGAACGCCGTCGAAGCGCTCGGTCAGCGCCTTCACGGCGCGGTCGCCACCCTGAGCGACCTCGGCCAGGATGTCACGGACCGCGGCGACCGGCCCGGCCCCGGCGACCTCTGGCCGTGGCAGGTGCGGGCCCACGTCGCCGGACACGTGGCGAAGGTCGAGTCGACGAAGGGGCGCGGCCATGGACTAGTGGATGGTACTTGGCCTCCTGGCGGTCCCCGTTGGGTAAAGATGGCGTTCGATGAGCACGCTCGCCGAGCTGTCGTCGGTCGCCACCGGCCTCGAAGAGATGGCGCGGCGGATCACGGTTATCGTCGAAGGCCTGACTGGGGACGAAGCCGAGGCATTGACCGCCGACCTCTTCGAAGTCGAGCGGGCGCTGGGTACCGCGTCCCGGCGGCTCAGCCGGTTGCTCGACGCCCGCAACTGACGGTTGCGAGCCGGGCCGAAAAATGCCGACGGCGCCCGCTTAGCGGGCGCCGTCGACGGGAGCGGTCCGGGCGGCGGATCCCGGAACCGCTCGTGGGAGCAGGTGGCGGGACCTGTCTCCTCACCGCCAACCCTACAACTACAGGGCATGCCGTCGTCGAATCCTCAACCGAAAATTGACGGTTCGTCCTTGATGCAACCGGGACCAGGCACTATTGGGTGACAGGCGCGTTGCGCCGGGCCGCTTTCTCGGGTTTGGCCGGCCGGCTCGGCAAACGCGACGAAGGGCAGAAGTCGGCCAGGGAACAGTCCGCGCAGCGGGGCCGGTTGGCGACGCAGACGCGGCGGCCGTGCAGGATGAGGCGGAGGCTGAACGCGCCCCATTCCGACGGCGGCAGCAGTGCCGTCAGATCGGCCTCGACCTTCTCGGGGTCGGTATTGGTGGTCATGCCGAGCAGGCGCGTCAACCGCAGCACGTGGGTGTCGACCGGCAGTCCGGGAGCATCGAAGTCGACGCTGCGGACCACGTTCGCGGTCTTGCGTCCCACACCGGGCAGGGTGACGAGATCGTCGATGTCCACCGGCACCTCGCCCCCGAAGCGCCCGACCAGTACGGTGGCCATCCCGATCAGGCTCCGCGTCTTGGCGCGGAAGAAGCCGGTCGAGGCGATGAGCTGCTCCACCTCGGCGGGATCGGCGGCGGCCAGGTCGTCGGCCGTGGGAAAGCGGGCGAACAGGGCCGGCGTCACCATGTTGACCCGGACGTCGGTGGACTGGGCCGACAGGATGGTCGCGACCAGCAGTTGGAACGGGTTGTCGTGCTGCAGGGCGCACAGTTCCTTGGACGTGCCGGGGTACTCGCCGGCCAGCCGGGCCGCCGTTTCCCGGGCCCGACCCTTGGGCGTTCGTGGCTTCCCCATGCGGGCCCAGGGTAAGGGTTGGCGCCGACAAGGTGCCGGGTAAGGTCACCCGGAGTGCACCAGGTGGAAGTGAAGCGAACCATGGACCCCGGTGAGATCGCGTCCATCCAGCAGCTGCTGGACCTGGCGGCGCAGGCCGACGGCCACCAGCCCCTGGGGGAGCACAAATGGCTCGACCTGGTCCTGGGCGGACGGGAGGGCTTCGCCGGCCTGGTCGCCACCGAATCCGGTCACGGTCATCCTGTGGGCTACGCCCAGCTGACCCGGGGGCCGACCAGTTGGGCCCTCGAGTACGTCATCGACCCGCATCACCGCGTACCCGGGAACACCATCGGGCGGGACCTGGTCGCCGCCGCGCTCGACATCGTCCGCCGCGAAGGCGGGGGCCATGTCCATGTCTGGGTCAACAAGCCCCGCCCGGAGCACGATGGGATCGCCGCCGCCAACGGCCTCAACAAGGGACGGGATCTCTACCAGATGCGCCGCCCCCTGCCGGTCGGCGCGGACATTCGAGCTCGAAACCCGCCCGTTTCGGCCCGGATTGGACGAGGAGGCTTGGCTGGTCGTCAACAACCGGGCTTTCGACTGGCACCCCGAGCAGGGCGGCTGGGACACCTCCACCCTGAAGGCTCGGGAATCCCAGCCCTGGTTCGACCCGGAGGGTTTCCTGCTGCACGAAGAGGGCTCGCCTCGGCGCCTGGCCGGTTTCTGCTGGACCCGGGTCCACGCCGGATGACCACCCGCCGCTTGGCGAGATCTACGTGGTGGCGGTGGATCCCGACTTCCAAGGCCTGGGCCTCGGCCGCCGGCTGGTGCTGGCCGGCCTCGACCACCTGGCCCGGCAGGGTCTGGAGGTCGGCATGCTCTACGTGGATGCCGCCAACCGCCCGGCGGTCAAGCTGTACGTCGACCTGGGCTTCGACGTCGACCACGTCGACCGGGCATACGTCGGCGACATCGCTGCGGCCCCGTAGCCTGGTCGGGTGGCCGGCCCCTACGACGTGACCCGTGACCAACTGGCGGCCGTGCTGGCTGACGTAGCTCCCTACCGGGCCCGCCAGGTATGGGACGGATTGCACCGGCGGGCCGAGCCGATCGACGGGTTGACCGACCTGCCGATCGAGCTGCGCCGGCGGCTGGCCGCCGATCCCGCCTTCCAGCCCGCCCTGACGGAGGCCGCTCGGTCGGTGGCGGCCGACGGTCAGACCGTCAAATGGCTCTGGCACCTGGCCGACGGCCGGGCCATTGAAACGGTGCTCATGCGCTACCCGAACCGGGCGACGGTATGCGTGTCGTCGCAGGCCGGTTGTGCCATGGGCTGCACCTTCTGCGCCACCGGCCAGGCCGGCTTCTCCCGGCACCTGACAGCCGGCGAGATCATCGAGCAGGTGATCGCCGCCGTCCGCGAAGCCCGGCCGCATCGGGTCTCCAACGTGGTGTTCATGGGCATGGGCGAGCCCCTCGCCAACTACGGCGCCGTCTGGGCCGCCGTCGAGCGCCTCCACCACGACATGGGCATCTCGGCCCGGCATCTGACCATCTCCACCGTCGGACTGGTG
Source organism: uncultured Actinomycetota bacterium (assembly GCA_963792645.1). Taxonomy (GTDB): domain Bacteria; phylum Actinomycetota; class Acidimicrobiia; order Acidimicrobiales; family Palsa-688; genus CAWBWS01. The sequence continues at coordinate 1,146,880 of CAWBWS010000002.1, read as the reverse complement.
CCCGGCATCCAGCGGCTGGCCGGCGAGCAGCTCCCGGTCAACCTGGCCGTGTCGCTTCACGCCGCCAACGACCCGCTGAGAGATTCGTTGGTGCCGATCAATCGCAAATGGCCGCTGGCCGTGCTCCTATCGGCGTGCGAGGGCTATCTGACCAGCAAGGGGCGCCGGCTGTCGTTCGAGTGGGCCATGATCGACGGCGTCAACGACCGGCCCACCGATGCCCGGGAGCTGGCCGCCGCCGCCACACCGCTGGGCGCCCATGTCAACCTGATCCCTCTGAACCCCACCCCGGGCTACGCCACCCGTGGCACGCCACTGCCCCACGTGCGGGCCTTCCGCGACCAGCTGCTCGCGCTTGGCGTGAATGCCACGGTTCGCCGCAACCGCGGCACCGACATCGACGCGGCGTGCGGCCAGCTGGCCGCCGGTCGAGCGTTGAGTCCCGTTTACCGTTCCCGGGTGCCAAACTGATGTCCATGCCAAGCAACCGTTGGATCGATCAGACGCAGCCCCAGACGCTCTTCATCGCCGTGGTCCTGCTCTACATCAACGCGGTGTTCGGCGTCATCTTCGGCCTCTCGCCCGTCGGCTTGGCCGTGGCCGCCGGACAGGTGGCGGCGGGCTACGGCATCGCCAACGAGAAGAAGTGGGGCTACGGCCTCGGGATCGCCATGGCCTTCCTGCCCTTCGTGCTGGCCCTGCTGGTCTTTCACAACCCGCTCGGCGGGGCCAACATCGTGACCCTCATGTTCGAGATCGCCCTGGTGGCGCTGCTGCTGCACCCCCAGAGCCGGGAGTACCAGCGCATCTGGTTCAAGTAGTCCGGCCGGCGCTAACCTCGCCCGATGCCCGGGGTTGTTGACACTGACGCCTTGCAGGCCGCCCTCGCCGCGCTGACGGCACGCGGCCGTTCCACCCCTGACTCCGATCGGGCCGCCACGGTCCTGGCGTTCCGGGTGCTGGGCGCGGCCGAGGGTCAGGCCAAGCAGGCCCAGACCGGAGCCACCCCGGAGGATTCGGATGAGCACGACGTCCTCATCGCCGAGGCGTTCGGGGCGGCCGGTTGCGAGAGCGAGTTGGATGCCCTGGACCTGGTGCGCTGGCGAGCCCAGCTGCTGAGCCACGCCCTCGACTACGTGGACCTCGGCGGTCCGTACGGGGCACGGGATCGCATGATGGGCACCATCGGCGTGACAGCGGCCACCCTGGCCCGGATGGTGGACGCGGCCTACGTCATGCGCCACCCCGAGAGCGACGCCGCCGAGCAGAAGGCCGCCGCCGAGACATGGTGGGCGGCCACCGACAGGCTGCGCCAGGCGATCGGGATCGGGACCGGCGAGGTTCAACTGGCTCCCGACCACGGCCACGAGCACGGCCCGCAGGGCTGCCCCAGCTGCAGCTGCTGACTGCTCCCGACCGAGCGGTCCGGAGTCGGCTGTCGCGCCCAAGAGAGACACCGACCGCTGAGGGTCGGCGTCTCTGTGATCGCAGGGGCACGGCCGCGCCCTACGGTCGGTCGCGAGGAGGGTCCTGGAGTGATCGCGGCTCCCGTTGTCGCCGTGGGCGCCAGCCGGCCTCTCGTTGCTCGTGGCTGCGCTGGGTTCGGCGGGCCCGCATGACGTCGGTGCGGGTACAAATGCCGACCAGCCGGCCTCCGTCGATGACGGGTAGATGTTCTATCTGTTCTTCCAGCATCGTTTCGAGGGCGTCGTTGACGGTCTGGGTGGAGGTGATGGACACGACGTCGCGGGCCGCCACGTCAGCGACCGGGCTGCAGTCGGTCCACTGTCCTTCCCGGAGGAGATCGCCGCGTGCGATGATCCCGACGCAGCGGCCGTTGTCGTCCACCACCGGAAAGGCGCCGTGTCCGGTGCCGTGGAAGCGCTGAGCTACTTCGCCGACGGACGCGCCGACATGGACGGTGTCGACGTCGCGGGTCATCACCGCGGCTACGGATGTCGCGCTCAAGATGTCGGCGAAATAGTCGGAGGGAACCCGCAGACCCCGGCGGGTGAGCTTTTCGGTCATGATGCTGTCTCGGGTGATGGCGCTCGCCACCAGGGTGGCGAGGACGGTGGCCAGCATGAGGGGCAGGATGGCGTTGTAGTCGCGGGTGAGCTCGAAGAGGAAGACAATCGAGGCGAACGTAGCCCTGGTCGCCGCCGCGAATGTCGCGGCCATGGCGACCAACGCGAAGCCTCCCGGCGAGAGATGGACCCCGGGAACGTGCTCGACCAGTCGTCCGAGGAGGGCGCCGAACGAACCGCTGATAAGCAGGATCGGAGCGAGCGTTCCTCCCGAGGTGCCAGACGCCAGTGCTATCCACCAGGCCAGCAGCTTGGCCAGGGCGAGGACCGCCAGCGTGCCGAGGGTCAGCCGGACGGTAAGCACCTGACTGATCTGGTCATATCCGACGCCGAGGACCCGGGGCACGACCAACCCGACAGAAGCGAAGCCGAACGCGCCGATCGCGGGCCACCAGAACTGGCCCACCGGCAGGCGCCGGAAGCCGTCCTCGGCCAGAAACAGGCCCTTGTTGATGATCACGGCCAGCCCGCCGCAGACCACACCGAGGGGGACGTAGAACGGGAGCTGCGAGAGCCCTGCGAAGCTGTGCTGAGGGACAGCGAAGAGTGGGCCGGACCCGAAGAACGCGGCGTGCATCCCAGCCGCCACGCTGGCAGCCACCACGAGTGGCACGAGCGCTCGGGTGGAGAACTCGAAGAGGAGGAGCTCGATGGCCAGGACGACCGAGGCCAGTGGGGCGCCGAAAGTGGCCGCCATTCCCGCCGCTGCGCCCGAGGCGAGCAGAATCTTGCGCTCTCTGGGCGACACCGCCACGATCTGACCGAGAAGGGATCCGATCGCGCCGCCCGTGACGATGATCGGTCCCTCAGCTCCGAACGGCCCTCCGGTGCCGATAGCGATAGCGGCCGACACGGGCTTGGCCATGGCGGTACGAGGTGATATCCGGCTCTGCTTGGTGAGGACGGCTTCCATGGCCTCGGGGATGCCATGACCCTGGATGATCGGCGCCCACTTGGCCATGAGCCCGACGATCAGCCCCCCCGCCACCGCGACCACCACGACCAGGGGGCTGCGATGGAGGTGGGTGAAGGAGGGCAGCTTCCAAGCCACACGGTGGAAGAAGGCCAGATTGGTAATCAGGGCGATGAGGTGGATGAGGACGTAGGCCGCCCCGCCGGCGGCCAAACCGACCACGCCAGCCAGGGCCGCGAGGAGGAACAACCGACGGGGCGAAGAGACCGGCGCGATGAAGCTATCGTAGTACGAGATGTCGCGTGACCTGTCGGATGCGGACTACCAACAGCTGCTCGTGTTCCGCGACCGCTTGCGGGGCTTTCTCCACTGGAGTGAGCAGCACGCCCTCGAGGCTGGGATCACCCCCGCCCAGCATCAGTTGCTCCTCGCCATCCGCGGACATCCAGGCCGAGCACCCACCATCGGGGACGCGGCAGATCATCTCCTCCTGCGACACCACAGTGTCGTCGGTCTCGTCGACCGCGCCGTCGCGGCCGGGCACGTCGAGCGCCAGACCGACGCCGACGATCATCGAGTGGTCCGGCTACGGCTGAGTGCGTCGGGGACCGAACGGCTCGCGGCACTGGCGACGGCCCACTTCGACGAACTCAACCGTCTCGGCCCTGTCTTCGCCCACCTCGGCCGCTCCGCCCCGGCGACGTGACCGCCGCCAATCAATCTGTATGACCCGACCGGGGGGACCCGGCTGGACTGTACGAGTGATTACTCCTAGAGTACGAGTATGTCGTACCGGGTCGAGGAGCTGGCGGCCAAGGCCCAGGTGTCGGTGGACACCATCCGCTACTACCAGGCCAAGAACCTGCTGCCCGCGCCGGTCCGCGTGGGCCGGGTCGGCTGGTACAGCGAGGACCACCTGGCCCGCCTGACCCAGATCCGCCGGCTCCAGAATCGGGGCTTCGGGTTGTCGGTCATCCGCCGCCTGCTCGAAGGGGAGCTGGACCGGGCCGACGAGGAACTGATCGCCGCGGTCGCCGCCGAGGCGGCGGACGCCCCGGCGGCCGACCAGGACACGTGGTTCACCATCGACGACCTGGCCGAGCGCAGCGGAATCCCTATCGCCTTGCTGCGGGCCGTGGCGCGCGAAGGCATGCTGGTCCCCCGCCGGGTGGAAGGCGAGGAGCGCTACTCCGAGGACGACGTGGCCGCGGCGGCCGCCGGGCTGCGGCTGCTCGAGCACGGTCTGCCCCTCCCCGAGCTGCTCGAGCTGGCCCGAGCCCACCGCGACGCCATGCACGCCGTCGCCGAGCGGGCGGTCGCCATGTTCGACCAGCACGTCCGCCAGGCGGTGCGCGCCGACGGGGTCGCCGACGACGTGGCGGCCACCCGGCTGGTGGCCGCCTTCGAGGACATCCTGCCCGCCACGTTGACCATCGTGGCCCACCACTTCCGCCGCACCCTGCTCGCCGTGGCCCAGGAGCACATCGAACGGGTGGGATCCGACGGCGAACGGCAGGTGGTCATGGCCGCCGCCGAACCTCGGTCAGCAGGCGCGGTGTGGGCCGTATGAGCAGCGTCGGCCGGATGAACCGCTGGGCGGCCCACCGGCAGACCGTGGAGCGTCCGGGGGCGGCCCTGCCGTCGGCGCACGCCCCGCTGCCGGAGGGCGAGGCCAAGGTGGCGGCGGTACGGAACCTGTTCGACACCATTGCGCCGCGCTACGACCTGGTCAACCGGATCATGACCTTCGGCATGGACCGCGGTTGGCGCCGGACCACGGTGCGCTCGCTCTCGCTCCCCGCCGGCAGCGTCATCATCGATCTGGCGTGCGGCACGGGCGACCTGTGCCGCGACCTGGTCGCGGGGGGCATGAGGGCGATCGGCGTCGACCTGTCGCTCGGGATGCTGAACAACGCCCGGACCCCGAGCCCTCTCGTCCAGGGCGACGCCCTGGCCATGCCCCTGCCCGACGGTGCCATCGACGGCGTGGTGAGCGGCTTCGGCCTGCGGAACTTCGTGGCTTTGCAGCCGGTCTTCGACGAGCTGGCCCGCATCACCCGACCTGGCGGGCGGATTGCGCTGCTCGACGTGGCCCGACCGAATTCCGCGCTCTCCGCGCCGGACACACCGTGTACCTCGGCCACGTGGTGCCCTTGATCGGCGGGCTGCTCTCGAACCGGACCGCGTACCAGTATTTGCCGCGGTCGCTGGCCTACCTACCCGATCCCGCGACGCTGATGGAGATGGCGGGGCGTTCCGGCTTCACCGACGTGGAACGCCGGATGCTGTCGGGGGGCATCGTCCAGCTCTACACCGCGACCAGGGCGGTCGCACGGTGACGACCGCCGCGCTGGAGGCGATAGCGGTGGCTGATGCGCGGCCTGCGGCCCGCGGCCTGATGGCCCGCACCGCCTTCCTCCCCGAGGGACCCGGTGTCGACCTGCTGGCCGTCGGCGGCACGACCGACGCCATGCTCTGGCACCGTGAGAGCTTCGCCATCGCCGGGCGGGGCGTGGCCCTGCGCCTGGTGCTGCCCGGCGGCCTGGCCGACCCGGACGCACCCGCCACCGTCACCGAGGTGCTCGGAGCCATCGCCGTCGTCAACGAGGTCGGCGGACCGGGCACCGGGCCGGTGGTCTTCGGGGCGCTGCCCTTCGACCGGCACGCCCCCGCCACGCTGATCATCCCGTCGGTGATGGTCGGCCGCCGCGCCGACGGCCGGCGCTGGATCACCACCGTCGGGCCACACGACGGCTCACCCGCTATCGATCTCGGTGCGCTCTGTGAGCTACCGCCCTACACCCCGCCCGACTGCTTCTCACTCGAGTCGCAGCGGCCCCATTCCGAATGGTCGGAGCTGGTCGCCGGCGCGGTGGCGGCCATCCGGGCCGGCCGGTTCGCCAAGACCGTGCTGGCGAGGGAGGTGTACGTCGAGGCCAACCGGAAGTTCCTGCCGGCCGACATTCTCCGCCGCCTGTACGCCCTCTATCCGTCGTGCATGGTGTTCTCGACCGGAGCGTTCCTGGGGGCCAGCCCCGAGCTCCTCGTCAGCCGGATCGGATCCCGGGTGCGGAGCCACCCGCTGGCCGGCACGGTGGCCCGCAGCGGCGACCCCGAAGCCGACGACCACCTGACCAGTGCGATGCTGGCGTCGGACAAGGAACGCCACGAGCACCGCATGGTCGTCGACGAGGTGGCCGCCGGCCTGGCTCCGGTGTGCCGCCGGTTGACGGTGCCGGACGCCCCGTCGATCGTGCCGCTGAGGAATGTGTCGCACCTCGGGACCCTGATCGAGGGTGAACTGGCCGGCGGCGGTGTCAGCGCCCTGGATCTGGTGCGTCGCCTCCACCCGACACCGGCGGTGGCCGGCACGCCCACCGATGCCGCCGTGTCCTTCCTGAGGGCGGCCGAGGGGTTCGACCGCGGCTGCTACGCCGGCCCGGTCGGGTGGATGGATCGGGGAGGTGACGGTGAATGGGCGGTCGCCATCCGATCGGCGGAGGTCGAGGGCAACACCGCCCGCCTGTTCGCCGGGGTGGGTGTGGTGGCGGACTCCGATCCCGACGCCGAGTTGGCCGAGACCCAGCTCAAGCTGCAGGCGTTGCTGGCCGCTGTCGTCCGACCGTAGGCCCCCACCTCAGATGCCGGTTCGGGCGTAGCGCACCTCGAGCAGCGAAAACAGTCCGAAGCAGCCCAGCCCGATGGCGATCAGCCCCAGCAGCCACGGCCCGTAGGGATGGTGGACCACGGTGCTCAGCACCCCGTCGAGGCCCTTGGCGTGGCCGGGGTCGTAGGTGATGGCGGCTTGGACGACGAAATAGCCGATCAGCCCCACGACAATGCCCCGAGCGCCCATGCCCGCGACGCCGACCGCCTCGAAGGCGTGACGCGCCGGCCTCGGCACATCGGAGATGCGCACCTCGTTGTCGTAGCCACGGCGCAGCGCCTTGACGATCAGCACCACTCCGGCGATGCAGATGATCAGTCCCGCCGTGCCTACCAGCGCCCGGCCGGCCGTGCCGTGCATGGCCCGGCCGGTGACGTCGACCACCTGCTGGTCGCCGCTCGACCCGGACCGGCCCCCGAAAGCCACGGCGATCGCACTGGCGCACAACGCCAGGTAGATCACGGCCTTGCCGGCCGCGACCAGGCGACGGGCCGTCGTCGAGCTCACTCTCGGAGGCCACGTGGCCCACGCCGCCTGCCAGACGGCCAGACCGGCGAACCCGACGGCGATGGCCAGGACCAGAGCATGGCCGAACGGGTGATGAGCCAAAGTCTCGAGTGCCCCACGCTGGTCGGGACGGCCGCCCCGCCCGCGGGCCAGATCGATGGCCAGCAGGGCAATGACCAGGTACAGCAAACCCCGACACGCCAACCCGAACCGGGCCAGCCGGCCGACCCACCGCCGCGACTGCGTCCTCACCCCCAGAAGCTGCCCGAATGACCGGTCGGAGAAACCTGTGGCTCGGCGCCCGCCGGATCAAAGCGGTCGATCTGCCCTAAGGGGCGGCGGAAGCCGCCACTTCACCAGCGATGGCCGCCTGCAGCTCGGCGTGCACCGCCACGTTGGCCTGCCTGTCCGTGCGCACGTGCACCATTCGGACGCCCCCATTCTCGAGCGCGGCCGTGATCGCAGGCGCCACGTCCGCCGCCTTCTCGACCGGCTCGACCGGGATCCGGTAGGCAGCGGCCACCTGACCCAGGTCGATGCCGTGCGGGGTCCCCCACAGCCGCTCGAAGTCCGCGGCGGCCACCGAGCCCGCCTGCGGGAGGAACGAGAAGATCCCGCCCCCATCGTTGTCCACCACCACCAGCGTGCAGTCGAGGCCCCGGTCGACGGCCCAGAGCAGGGCCCCGGCGTCGTACAGGAAGGCCAGATCACCGCTCAACGCCACCGCCGGGCCGGTGCCGGCGGCCGCGATACCAAGGGCGGTCGAAACGATCCCGTCGATCCCGTTGGCGCCCCGGTTGGCCAGCACCCGCAGTCCGTGGCGGGGACGGGCGAACCACTCGACGTCGCGCACCGGCATGGAAGAGGAGACGAAGAGGGTGGCCGTCCTGGGTAGGGCGTCCACCACCTCGCGGGCCACGCCCGGCTCGGTCACCTCGCGGTGAGCGGCGAGGACGCGATCGATGGCCCGCTGCGCCGCCGACTCGGCCCGGGACCACTGGTCGACCCAGGGCCGGTCGACCGGCGGCGACCCGACCCGTTCGGCGACCGCCGACACCAGGGCGCCGACGGAGCACCGCGCCACCAACGAAGCGGTCCGTTCCGGGTCGGCCCAACGCCCGAAGGGATCGATCAGCACCTGCTCGACCGAACGGTCCATGCCGGCCAACCAGGTACTGACCACCCGGGACGCCCACGGCCGGCCCAGGCGCAGCACGATCTCCGGTTGCCAGCCGGCGACGAGCGGCGTACGCAGGAGACCATCGGCGGCGGCCACGGTCAACGTCGCCGGAACCCGGCAGCCCGAGCGGGGATCGGCCAACACCGGCCAGCCCAACGCCGTCGCCGTGGCACCGACCGCCTCGGCTGCCTCTTCCACCCCGGCGCCGGCGACGATCAGGCCCCGCCGGCCGGCCAGGCCGGCCAGCCGGTCGGCGACGCCCTCCACCCCCTCCACGCCCTCGACTCCCGCCACCACCTGATGCCAGGGTCGCCCCCCGGGCCGCCCCGGCGGCGGGTCCTCCACCGATCCCCCCAGCGGCTCCCGGAAGGCCAGGTTGAGGTGGACTGGACCCGGCCCGCCCGGCCCGGAGCATGCCTCGGCGACGGCACGCGACGCCATCGACCGCCACGACCCCGCCGCCGCCCGGTCGGCCACGCCCGGTGTCAGGGCCCATCGGACCGATCCGCCGAACAGACCATCCTGGGGCACTGTCTGCGGCGCCCCGACGCCGTGCAGCTCGGGCGGCCGGTCGGCGGTGACCGCGATCAGCGGCACGCCGGCCTGCTCGGCCTCGACGATCGCCGGGTGCAACTCGACCGCGGCCGTTCCACTGGTCGTCACCACCACCGCCGGCCGCCCGCTGGAAAGCCCGAGCCCCAGGGCCACGAAGCCGGCCGAGCGCTCGTCGAGCACCACGTGCACCCGCAGGCGACCGTCGGCCGCCAGCGCCATGAGCAGCGGCGTCGAGCGCGAGCCGGGAGCGACCACCGCGTCAGTGACCCCGGCCCGGGCCCACTCGTCCACCAGCACGGCGGCGAACGTGGCCTGGGCCGTCATGCCAGGATCCTCACGTGCTCTTCGCCGAGAATGTGGGAAAAGGGCCGCCTGTCGTCGCCGTGCACGGCTTCACCCAAACCCGCCGGTCCTGGCAACCGGTCATCGACCGGCTGGCCCACCTCCACCGGTTCATCCTGGTCGACGCCCCCGGCCACGGCGGCTCGGCCGAAGTCTGCGCCGACCTCTGGGCCGGCGCCCAACTGCTGGGCGAAACCGGCGGGCCGGCCTGCTACATGGGCTACTCCATGGGGGGCCGGCTGTGTCTGCACCTGGCCCTGCAGCGGCCCGAGCTGGTGCAGGCCCTCGTTCTCGTCGGCGCCGACCCGGGCATCGAGGATCCCGACCGGCGGGCCGCCCGCCGGGCCGCCGATGAGGCGCGGGCCGACAGAATCATCGCCGACGGCGTGCCGGCCTTCGTCGACCAGTGGCTGGCCCAGCCCCTCTTCCAGCGCCTCCCCGCCGACGCGGCCGGCCGAGAGGACCGGATCACCAACAGCGCTGACGGTCTCGCAACGTCGCTCCGCCTGGCCGGAACCGGCACGCAGGAGCCACTGTGGGACCGCCTGCCGGAGCTCGACATGCCCGTCCTGCTGGTCGCCGGCGAGCTGGACGACAAGTTCGCGGCCGTCGCCCGCCGGGGCGCCCGCGCCGTCGGGCCCAACGCCGAGCTGGTCCTGATCCCCGGCGCCGGCCACGCCTGCCACCTCGAGCGGCCCGACGCCTTCTGCCTCGTTCTGGCCGATTTCCTGGCCGACCTGACGGACGCCGGGCACGGCTAGAGGGCGATGCCGGCGGCCAGCAGCAGGCCGAAGGCCAGCTGCAGCCGGCCGGTGGCGATGAGCACCTCGACCAGTCCCCGCCCCGCCTCCCCCGACGCCACCCGGCGGGCTGGCGGCACCGCCAGCGGCGCCGCCACCAGGGCGACGAGCGCCCCCGGCCGCATCAGGGCAATCGGCAGGACGCCCACGAACGCCACCACCAGGCAGCCGATGTACAGCACCCGGGTCGTCGGGGCGCCGAGCCGGACGGCCAGCGTGTTCTTCCCGGCGACCGTGTCGCCGGGGATGTCCCGGAGGTTGTTGACCACGAGGAGGGCCACGGCGAGCAACCCGACCGGCACCCCGGCCAGCACCGACAGCCCGGTGATCCTCCCGAGGTGGACGTAGGCCGATCCGGTCGTCGCCACCAGGCCGAAGAACACGAACACGAACAGCTCGCCGAGCCCGGCGTAGCCGTACGGCCGGGGCCCGCCGGTATAGAGCCAGCCGGCCGCCAGGCACGCCGCGCCGACCGCCACCAGCCACCACCCGGCGACGCTGGCGAGGGCCAGCCCGGTCAGCCCGGCCACGCCGAAGGAGAGCAGCGCGGCCCGTTTGACGGCCTCGGCGGATGCCAGCCCGGACGCCACCAGCCGTACCGGCCCGACACGCACCGCGTCGGTCCCCCGTTTGCCGTCGCTGTAGTCGTTGGCGTAGTTGGTCCCCACCTGGATGGCCATCGAGACGACCAGGGCGGCCGCGGCCCGCCACCAGATCACGGTCCCCTGGGCGGACGCGACCGCCGTGCCGACTCCGACTGGGATGATCGACGCCGGCAGGGTCCGGGGGCGGGCGCCGGCGACCCAGCGGTTCATGGTGGGAGGCAAACTACTCGCCATGGCCGCACTGGTGGCAATCGATCTCCCCGGCGGGCCGGCCTTCGTCGCCGCCCTCCAGCGGGCCTGGGACGCCGGCGACGCCGTCCTGCCCATTGATCAGCGTCTGCCGGGACCGGCCCGTCGCCGGCTGCTCGAAGCTCTGGCCCCGGGGACGATCGTGAACCCGTCCGGGCGGGTTTTTCCACCCTATGGCCGTCCCGTCAGCGCCGGCGACGCACTGGTCGTCGCCACCAGCGGGACCACCGGCACCCCCAAGGGTGTCATCCTCACCCACGCCGCGGTGGCGGCGTCGGCGGCGGCCACCAGCGCCCGGCTCGGCGTCGACCCGGCCCGCGACCGGTGGCTGGCCTGCCTGCCGCTCAGCCATGTGGGCGGCCTGTCGGTGGTCATCCGGGCCCTGCTCACGGGGACGCCGGTCGAGGTCCACGCCGGGTTCGACGCCGGCGCGGTGCGGGCCGCGGCCGGGCCCGACGTGCTGGTGTCCCTGGTGCCGGCGGCGCTGCGGCGGGTCGACCCGGGGGCGTTCCGCACCGTCGTCCTCGGCGGGTCGGCACCCCCCGATGGCCTGGCCGCCAACGTGGTGACGACCTACGGGATGACTGAGACGGGCAGCGGCGTGGTGTACGACGGCGTTCCACTCGACGGCGTGGAAGTCGAGATCGGCGGCGGTGGTGAGATACGGCTGCGAGGCCCGATGCTGCTCCGGGGCTACCGGGACGGCACGGTGCCGCTGGATGCCGGCGGCTGGTTGGCCACCGGCGACGCCGGGTCGATCGGCCCCGACGGACGGCTGCAGGTCCGCGGACGGCTTTCGGAGCTGATCATTTCCGGGGGGAAAATGTGTGGCCGTCGGCGGTGGAAGCCGTGCTGAGACGGCACCCGTCGGTGGCAGAAGTAGCCGTCGGCGGCCGTCCGGATCCGGAATGGGGCGAACAGGTGGTGGCGTGGGTCGTCCCGACCGATCCTTCGGCGCCGCCGTCCCTCGACGCCCTCCGGGGCCTGGCGAAGGAGCACCTGGGACCGTGGGCCGCGCCCCGGGCCCTGGTAGTGGTCGACGCTCTCCCGAGAACGTCGATCGGCAAAATCCGCCGCGACGGCCTGCCGTGAGACGGTTAGGCGATGCCCACCGGGGCAACCAGCGCGCCGCCGTCGATCACCAGCGTGGTGCCGGTGATCCAGCCGGCGGCGTCGCTGGCCAGGAACACGGCGGCGCCGGCGATGTCCTCCGGCTCCCCCAGCCGGCGCAGCGGCAGCCGTTCCGCGATGGCGTCGCCGAACCCCTCCCAGAGCGCCCGGGCCAGGTCCGTCTTGACCAGCCCGGGGGCCAGGGCATTGACCCGCACGCCCGGGCCCAGCTCGCTGGCCAGGTGTTTGGTCAGGTGGATGACCGCCGCCTTGGTGGCGTTGTAGTAGGCGATCGCCGGCTCCACCGCGATGCCGCCGATCGAGGCCAGGTTGACGATGGCGCCGCCGTGGTCACGCATCCAGGCGTCCCACACCAGCTGGGTCCAGTTGACCAGCGCCCACTGGTTGACCTGGTGGATCTTGTCGGCCCGGGACCGGTCGATACCGATCAGTGGGCCCAGGTAAGGGTTGGTGGCGGCGTTGTTGACGAGGATGTCGATGGCGCCGAACCGGGCCATCGTGGCGGTCACGCACGCCGCCGCGGCCTCCGCCTCGCCGGCGTTGGCTGCGAACCACGCCACCTCGCCCGGGATCTCGGCCGCCGCTCTTTCCAGGGCGTCGGCCTTGCGGCTGGAGATCATCACCCGAGCGCCGCTGGCGGCCATGGCCGTGGCGATGGCCCGGCCGATGCCGCGTGACCCGCCCGTCACCAGCGCCACCTTGTCATCGAGTCGCAGGTTCATGGGGACCCGATCGTAGGCGTCGCCCGTAGGCTGACCGGCGTGAACCACCTGTCCGACGAGACCAGCCCCTACCTCCGCCAGCACCGGGACAATCCGGTCGACTGGTATCCGTGGGGTGAGGAGGCCCGGGAGCGGGCCAAGACGCTGGACCGGCCCATTCTGCTCTCGGTCGGGTACTCCGCCTGCCACTGGTGCCATGTCATGGCCCACGAATCGTTCGAGGACGACGGGGTGGCAGGCGTCATGAACGACCTGTTCGTCAATATCAAGGTCGACCGGGAGGAGCGCCCCGACGTGGACGCTGTCTACATGGACGCGGTTCAAGCGCAGACCGGTCAGGGCGGCTGGCCGATGACGGTGTTCCTGACTCCCGACGGCCGGCCGTTCTTCGGCGGTACCTACTTCCCCCGGCCGACGTTCCTGGACCTCATGCGACGGGTGTCGGCGGCGTGGCGCGACCACCGGACCGAGATCGAGCGCGATGCCGACCGGTTGGCCCGGGCGGTGGCGGCCGGGGCGCGGGTCAGCGGCATGGTCGCGCCGGTGCCGGCCGTCGAGGCGGTCTTTTCTCCGTCCCTCGTCGAAGGCGGCGTCGAGGCGCTCGCCAAATCGTTCGATGCCGAGTGGGGGGGTTTCGGCCGGGCCCCCAAGTTCCCGCAGGCGGCCATGCTCGAACTGCTGCTGCGGTCCCACGCCCATAACGGTGACGAGGGCACGCTGGCCATGGCGTCCACCACCTTGGACGCCATGGCGTCAGGGGGAATCTACGACCACATCGGCGGCGGCTTCGCCCGCTACGCCACCGACCGCCGCTGGCTGGTGCCCCACTTCGAGAAGATGCTCTACGACAACGCCCAGCTGATCCGGCTGTACACCCACGCCTGGCAGGTGACGGGCGCCGGCCGCTACCGCCAGGTGGTCGAGGAGAGCGCGGCGTATCTGCTCCGGCCGCCGATGCAGGCGGAGGGAGGTGGCATCTTCTCGGCGGAGGACGCCGACAGCGAGGGCGTCGAGGGCCGCTTCTACGTGTGGTCTCGCGACGAGTTGATAAGGGTCGGCGGCGAGGCGGCGGCCGACTGGTACGGAGCCACCGCCGCCGGCAACTGGGAGGGCACCAATATCTGCTGGCGCCCGGAACGGGGCGCCCTGTTGCGCCCGCCAGAGATCGAGGCGGCCCGGCAGCGGCTGTTCGAGATGAGGGAGCGACGGGTCCACCCGGGGCTCGATGACAAGGTGGTGACCGAGTGGAACGCCATGGCGGTCGCCGGCCTGGCCGAGGCGGGGGCGGCGATGGACCGCAGCGATTGGGTAGACGCCGCCGTCTCGGTCGCCGAGTTCCTCCAGGGGTCGCTGCGCCGGGCCGACGGCCGGTGGCTGCGGGCCTGGCAGGGCGGGCGGCCCGGTCGGCACCTGGCGTATGCCGTGGACTATGCCTGGCTCATCGAGGCCTGCACCCGGCTGGCCGAGGCGACCGGTCAGGCCCGATGGATCGAGGCGGCCCGGGAGGTGGCCGACGACCTGCTACGGCTGTTCTGGGACAACCACGAAGGCGGATTGTTCACGACCGGCGACGACGCCGAGCGGCTGATCGTGCGGTCCAAGGACACCTACGACGGCGCCACCCCGTCGGCCAACTCGGTGGCCGCCGTCGGGCTGCTCCGGCTGGCCGCCCTGACGGGCGAGGAACGATATGGGGATGCGGGCCGCCAGATCCTGACGTTGCTGGCACCGCTGATGGCGCGCCACCCGAGCGGGTTCACCCACTCGCTGGCCGGCGTCGACCTGGTGGTCTCGGGCATCAGCGAGGTGGCCATCACGGGCGACCGGCCCGACCTGGTGGCCGCCGCCCACGCCCGCTACCTCCCCAATGCGGTGCTGGCGTGGGGGGAACCGTTTCCTTCGCCCCTGTGGGAGGGGCGGACCACCGACGAGGCGGCCGGCCGGGCCTACGTGTGCCGGAACTTCGTCTGCGGCCGGCCGGCCGACGACCTCGACGACATGCTGGAGCAGCTGGCCGGCAGTCCGGGCCAGTAGGGCCACCATCCACCGCTCGGCTCCCCCGGTGCGCAACCATGTATTCCATGTCATCCCTGTCCGCTCGTTCTGCGCACGGGTCCGGCGCGGCGGTCCGTTCCCGCCGGGCCGATACGCCGGGCACCGAGCTGAAGCTGCTGCTGCTGACCTCCGATGTCGACCAGTGCGTCGGGATCGACCTGGAGTCAGGCGCCCTGGTGCGGGCGTTGAGCCCGCGGCGGCTCGACCCGGAGCTGCGTCCCTACGACGTGGTGGCGGCCACCCTCGACGAGGCGGTCACCCTGCTGCCCGACCCGTCCGAGCCCGAGGCCGTCCCGCTCGTCGCCCCCCCGGACCGGGTGGGCCGGATCGTCGGCCGCCAGGCCGAACGCTATCTGCGAGCCCTGGTGCACCCGCCGGGACAACCGCTGCTCGGCATACACGGGCCGGCGCTGCCGTTCTGGCAGCGCACCGCCGATCAGCCGTCGATCGCCATCGTCGAACCCGAAGGGCCGGCGGTTGTCCGTCGCCACGACGGCTGGCTGTCGTGCGCCTTCGAGTGGAGGGCCATGGCGATGGAGATGCCGTGCATCGACCACCGTGTGGCCAAGGCCCTGACCGCTAGCGGGCGGATGCGGATCGCCACCGGGAAGGGCGACCGGCTGCTGGTGGCATGGACGCCGCCTATCGAGGGCCACTGCCACAAGGTGGTCGAGGCACTCCTGCTCCGTCCCTGAGACAGGGCGGGAGCCATCTCCATACCAAAATGACCACATGTGTGCACCTGCTATGGAAATGACGAATCAGGGGCCGTACTGGGACGCCAGGTCCTCGGCCATGCCCCAGCCGAACGCGATCAGCACGTCGCGCCGCGTGTGGTCCAGCGGGGCGAGCAACTCGGCCACGCCGTCGTCGACGGCTTCGGTCTTGGCCGCGCTGTAGTCGAACACCCCGACCGGGTTGCCGTCGCCGACCACAACAAAGCTCCGGTCGTCGATGCGGCCCTCGGCGCCGAACCGCTTGGCCAGCCGGCGGCTCCACGCCCGCTCCTCTCCCGTAGCCTTGTGCCCGGGACGGGGGCAGATGTCCTCGAGACCCTTGAACGCCGCGAACGCAGTCGGGTCGATGAAACGCGTTCCGACGAGCACGTCCTCGTCGGGAAAGGCCAGCACGGCCCGCCGGAACTGGTCGGCGGTCACGGCCCGCCGAGCGGCTTCTCTCCTGGCATAGCGCTTGAACGACGCCAGGCCCCACAACAGGCACGGTGTGCCCCCGATCCGCTCCAGCGTGCAGAACGAGAAGCCGGCCAGTTTGCCCGCCTCGTACCCCTGGGTGATGAGCACCCAGACGTCGCGCTGCTTGGACAGGAGTCCGATATCGAAGCCGGCTGGTCCGTCCAGGCAGATGTCCGCCATCTCGGCCAGCTCGGCATCACTGAGGGCGGTGCAGTCTTTGGTTCCGACGTCGATCGCCATGTCTGTAAAAGTTCTCTCCTCGACTTGGCCCTTTGCCCCACCAGGTTACGCGGTTTCGGACGGCCTTTTCCAAAGACAGTCCGGTCCGAGCAGGACCCGGAGCTCCGCGACCAGCCCATTGCTGGCGTCGACGTTGAACATAGGGGCCAAGCGGATGACCTTGCTGCCGACATGGAGGAACACCGGCGCCTGGCCCTGGTGGTCGATCAGCAACGCCTTCAGCCGCCCCACCCGGTCGTCCGAGAGGAGATGGAGCGGGAGCACCAGATGCAGAGGCATGACACTGTCGATGAACAACTCCGGCCGCTTGAGGTCCATGCAGATCAGCTTGGGATCGTCGTCGCGCTGGTCGAGACGGCCCCGGACACAGGCCACGGCGTCGTCGGCCAGCAGGTGCCCGATCTCGGTCATGGTCCTCGGGAACACCCAGACGTCAACGGTGGACTCGAGATCCTCCAGGGTGAAGGTCGCCATCAGCTCGCCCCTCTTGGTGTACTTGCGGGTCAGCCCGGTGATCACGCCACCGACCCAGCGCAGCTCGCCTTCGCGCAGCTCCCGCAGCTCGCGCACCGTCACTTCGACATGGCGGCGCAGGGCGGCCTCGGCACCCATCAGCGGATGGTCGCTGACGTAAAGGCCGAGCATCTCCTTCTCGAACGCCAGGCGCTGGCGTTTGTCGAACTCGGTGTCCGGGATGGGAACGCGGGTGTCGTCGAAGACGGCGCTCCCCCCGTCGCCGGCGCCCCCGTCGCCGAACAGGCTCATCACCCCCTGCTCCCGTTCACGGCGCCGGGCCAGGGTGCGGTCGACGATGAGCTCCGCCACCTGGCACAGACCCTGGCGGGGATGGCCCATCGAATCGAAGCCGCCGCCCTTGATGAGCGAGTCAACGGTGCGCTTGTTGAGCACGACCGGGTCGACCCGATCGCAGAAGTCGTAGAAGTCCCGGAACGGACCGCCGGCTTCCCGGGATGCGACGATCCGGTCGACCAGACCTTCGCCGACATTGCGCACCGCCGCCAATCCGAAGGTGATGGCGCCTTGCTGGCGGCCTCCAGGGCCGGCCGGGCCCGGTTGGCGGCCTCCAGGGCCGGCCGGGCCCGGTTGGCGGCCTCCAGGGCCTCGGAGGGCGCCGAAGTCGGCGATCGACACGTTGACATCGGGCACCAGCACCTCGATGCCCATGGCCCGGCACTCCCCGAGGTAGACGGCGGTCCGGTCCTTGTCGTCGCGCACACTGGTCAACAGGGCGGCGAAGTACTCGACCGGATGGTTGGCCTTCAGCCACGCGGTCTGATAGCTGACCAGGCCGTAGCCGTAGCTGTGGCTCTTGTTGAACGCGTAGTCGGCGAACGGCTCGATGACATCGAACAGGGCCGATCCCAGGACGTGGCCGTAGCCGGTCTTCTCGGCGCCGGCGACGAACTTCTCCCGTTCGAGGGCCATGATGGCCCGCACCTTCTTGCCCACCGCCTTGCGCAGGTTGTCGGCTTCCTCCAATGAGTAGCCGGCGAACTTCTGGGCCACCCGCATCATCGACTCCTGGTAGATCATCAGCCCTTGGGTGTCTGCCAGCACCTCGGCCATGTCGGGGTGGAGGTAGGTGATGCGCTTGCGGCCGTTCTTGCGGTCGGCATAGTCGTAGTGCATGTTGGCGGCCATCGGCCCGGGCCGGTACAGGGCGATCAGGGCGGCGATGTCGTCGAAGGTGGTTGGTGCCAGCGCCCGCATCAGGGCCCGCATCGGCGTGCCTTCCAACTGGAACACGCCGATCGAGTCGGCCCGCTGCAGCATGGCGTAGACGGCCGGGTCGTCGAGCGGCACGGCGTCGATGTCGGGCCGCTCACCGGTGGCCATCTCGATCAGATCGAGGGCCCGCTCGATGACCGACAGGTTGCGCAGGCCGAGGAAGTCCATCTTGAGCAGGCCGAGCTCTTCGACCCCGTGCATCTCGTACTGGGTGACGATCGGCGCGTCGTCGGGATTGCCCCCAGGGTCGGGCTTGCGCTGGATGGGCAGGTATTCGGTGAGCGGGTCGGCGGAAATAACGACCGCCGCGGCGTGGATCCCGTCCTGGCGACGCAATCCTTCCAAGCCCTTGGCCACGTCGATGACCGCCTTGGCATCGGGCTCGATGGCGTACATGTCCCGGAGCTCGCCGGCCGCCGCATACCCGTCCTCGTGACCGGCCTGAACCTCGAGGCAGGCGCGCAGGGGGGTGTCCCGACCCATGATCAGGGGCGGCATGGCCTTGGCGATGCGGTCACCGACGCTGTAGGGCAGACCCAGCACCCGGGCCGCGTCGCGCACCGCGGCCCGGGCCTTGATGGTCGAGAAGGTGACGATCTGGGCCACGTGGTCCCAGCCGTACCGCTCGGTGGCGTAACGGATCATCTCGCCGCGGTACCGCTCGTCGAAGTCCATGTCGATGTCGGGCATCTGCTGGCGACCCGGGTTCAGGAACCGCTCGAAAAGCAGGTCGTAGTGGATGGGGTCGAGGTCGACGATCCGCAGGCAGTAGGCCACGCAGCAGCCGGCCGCGCTGCCCCGCCCGGGCCCGACCCGGATCCCCTGGCGCCGGGCGTGGGCGATCAGGTCCCACACCACCAGGAAGTAGTCCGAGAAGCCCATGCTGGAGACGACCCCGAGCTCGTACTCGAGCCGCTCGCTGACCTCGGGCGGCAGCGGGCTGCCGTACCTGGCCGCGGCTCCGTCGAGGGTGAGGTGGCGCAGATAGCTGTCGGCGTCATCGAATCCCGGCGGTCGCGGGAAGGACGGCAGCTTGGGTTTGCCGAAGTCGATCTCGACCTGGGCCCGCTCGGCGATCCACAGGGTGTGGTCGCAGGCCTCGGGCAGGTCCCCGAACAGCTTGCGCATCTCAGCCGAGGACTTCAGGTAGTGCTCGCTGCCCTCGAACTTGAACCGTTTCGGGTCGTCCATGGTCGACCCGGTCTGAACGCACAGCAGGGCGTCATGGGCGACCGCGTCCTCGCGATGGGTGTAGTGGCTGTCGTTGGTCGCCAGGAGCGGGGCGCCCAGCCGGCGGGCGATGTCGACGAGCTGGGGATTGGTCTTGCGCTGCTTCTCCAGCCCGTGGTCCTGCAGCTCCACGAACAGGTTGTCCCGGCCGAAGATGTCCTGTAACCGGCCGGCATGGGCGACCGCCTGCTCGAAGTCGCCTCGCAGGAGCGATTGCAGGACCAAACCCCCGAGGCAGCCGGTGGTGGCGATGACGCCTTCGTGATGCCGCTCCAACAGCTCCCAATCGGCGCGGGGCTTGTGGTAGTAGCCCTCGAGGTAGGCGGCGCTGGACAGCTTCATCAGGTTGCCGTAGCCGGCCGTGGTCTCGGCCAGGAGTGTGAGGTGGTAGTAGAGCTTCTCGCCCTCGGCGCCGTCGCCGCCGCCGTCGTCCATCCGCCCCCGGCGCACCGGTCGCTCGAGCCGGGACTCGGCCGCCATGTAGGCCTCGGTGCCGATGATCGGCTTGATCCCGGCCGCCCGGGCCGCCTTGTAGAAGTCGAGGACGCCGAACATGTTGCCGTGGTCGGTGATCCCGATCGCCTGTTGCCCGTCGGCGACTGCGGCCTGGATGACATCGTTGACCCGGGCCGCGCCGTCCAGCATGGAGAACTCGGTGTGCAGGTGCAGGTGGGTGAAGGACGCCCCCACGGCGCAAGCTCCTCTGGCTGAGTACCAACGCTGATGTGCCGGCCGATGGCCGTCATCCACAGGAACCTGTGAACAACTTACATGGCTGTGATTACTGGACCTTAGCCAGGGCGGGTGACCGTCTCAAGGCCTACAGGTAGGTTCCGCCGGGAGTTGGGCGCTCGTCACTGCCTCCCGGCGGCAGGCTACGGCGCCGCATCTCGTCGAGCTGGTTGCGGGCCGCCATCTGCTGGGCGAACAGGGTGGCCTGGATGCCGTGGAACAAACCCTCGAGCCAGCCGACCAGCTGGGCCTGGGCCACCCGCAGCTCGGCGTCGCTCGGCGTGGTGGTGTCGCCGAACGGCAGCGTCATGCGGGCCAGCTCGTCACGCAGGTCCGGCGACAGCCCCGAGGCCAGTTCCTCGACGGACTGGTCGTAGATGTCGCGCAGCCGTTCCCGGCTGGCCTGGTCCATGGGTGCGGACCGCACCTCCTCGAGCAGCTGCTTGATCATCGATCCGATACGCATGACCTTGCCGGGCTGGTCGACGCTCTCGCCGGAGGAGTCGCCTCCGGGAACGACAATCGAGCCGGGGTCGGGCCCGTCACTCATGGACATACCGCGATCCTTGCCCACATCGCCTCACATGCCAAACAGTCAGGTTGTCAGAGGGCAGAAGCCAGCAATGGGACGTACATCTCGGCAGGCGTGAGCGAACCGTGACGGCACATCAGCCGGGCATCGCCCGTGTCGGCCGGGTCGGAGTACGACACCGGCGCGAACGGCACCAGGGCCACCTGGCCCAGCCTGGCCCGCATGACGGGCGTCAGCCGGCCCCCGTACCATCCGCCGTCGTCGAGTTGGTCCAGGGTCCACACCCAGGCCTCGTCCCGGTAGCGCTCGCGGGCGGCGGCCGCCACTGTCGCCTCGGTGCCGGGCGGAACGTGCAACCAGCGGAACCGGCCTTCGCCGCTCAACCTGGTGGTCTGGGAGAGGAGATCGGGGTCGAGGGGCCGGCTCCCCTCACCCACGTGGACCTGGCCGTGATCGGCAGTGAGCACCAGCGCCGCCCCCGGCGGCAGAACGGCCAGCAGGTCGCCGACCAGCCGGTCGGCAGCCACCAGCTCGGCGTCATAGTGCGGACCGAAGCCGTGGATGTGGGCCACCTTGTCCACGCCGTCGTAGTAGGCGTACACGAGCGCCTCGCCGGCGGCCAGGAGCTGGCCCACCTCCACCGCCAGGCCCGACGCCTGCCACCATCCCACCTGGCGGGTGCCCGACAGGTGGGCGGCAGTGAAGCCGGTAGGACCGAATTCGGCCTTGGTGACCGCCGGCACACCACGTCCGGCAAAGGCCGGCCGGGGCTGAAAGCCGGTCGGGGGCAGGAACGGCCGGGCGTCGCCCGAGGCGGTCCGCCAGCGCAGCACGTTGAGCACCTCGTCGCCACTCGGTCCGGTCACCGCCAGCCGGTAGCCCACCACCCCGTGCCGGGCGGGAGGCATGCCGAGGGTGATAGAGGTCAGTGCGGCCGCGGTGGTGGTCGGTACCACCGATGTGATGGGCCCACCGACCATTTCGGCCATGGCGCCCACCAGCTGCCACCGCTCGATCAGCTGCTCCCACCCCAGGCCGTCGAGCACCAGCAGCGCGATCTGGCCGGCGTGGCGCGCCGGTTCCGGTAACCAGGTGGGGCGCTCTCCCGGAGGAGCCAGCAGTGCGGGCGCCAGGCTGTCCAGGCACGCTCCGCCGTAGTCGGGGCGCGCCGGTTGGGGCGAATCCACAACGGGCACCGTACAGCCGGCGAGTTCGGAACCGACGCCAGCCCGCCGCGCCTCCATCTGCCGCGCCAGGTGCCTGGCGCTGCTCGCCCACAGCTGGAGGATCGGGCGTCTGACCTCGAAGATGACGGACCGTGACGGACCGCGCCGCGGTGGGGTAGATCTCGACCATCCTCCGATTCGCTCAGTCGTCATCGGCGGCCACCGGGCGGCACCAACGTCCCTCGCCATCCGCCCGGTGGGGCGTACCATGGTGCGGTGAAGGTTTCGACGCGCGGTGACTATGCCAGCCGGGCCCTGTTGTCCCTGGCATTGCACGATGGCGAGAGCCGGCCGACCTCGGTGCGAGACATCGCCGAGCGCACCGGGCTCCCCCAGCCCTACCTGGAGCAGATCCTCCTGGCCCTCAAGGGCGCCGGGCTGGTCAGGTCCAAGCGGGGGGTGGGGGGTGGCTACGTGCTGGCCCGTTCCCCGTCGGACATCACGCTCGGTCAGATCGTGAGCTCGGTCGAGGGGCCGATCGTCGCCGGCGACTTCGGTGAACCGCACCAGAACGGGGCCTGCAACCACGAAGGCCAGTGTGTGCTGCTGGCCGTGTGGGCCGACGTGGGCGAGCACATGCGCACCCATCTGGACAGCTTCACCCTGGCCGAGATGGTCGCCCGGGCCCAGGCCAATACCGTGCCGCTGGCCCCCATGCTCTGATCGTCGGAGCCGCGCCTCCCCGGCACCTGTGTTTTCAAAACCGATTTGTGAAAACTTTCACAAGCTGCTACGTTGGGCATGGCGTCCGGCAATTGAGTTGGTCGCCATAGCTAAGGAGTTGCTGTTCCCGATGGGTATCAACAAAGCAGAGATGACCGATCCGCAGTCCACCCGCTCGTTCGGTTTCGCCATGGGCATGAACTTTGCGCCCGGCGGCACGACCACCACGTGGGAAGTCACGCCCTCCGATCGCCGCATCAAGGGCAAGACGGAGAACGCCAAGGCCCAGCGTGACTCGATCGCCCGCCAGTACAGCCAGAACCACCAGGCCAGCTCGGCCGCGTAGTTCGGGCAGGAGGCAACAGAGCGGCGGTCAGCTGAGCACCCTGCCCAGCGGACTGCCGTCGAGGCCGTCGAGCAGATCAGCGACGCTGCGGTAGACCGCCACCGCCCCGGCGTCGCGGAGCTCGGCGGCGCTGATCCCGCCGGTCAGCACGGTGACACACGGCACGCCGGCCTTGGCGCACGCTTCGATGTCCCAGACCGTGTCGCCGACGAACACCGCTGCGTCGGGGCCCACCCCAGCGAGCGCCAACGCCGACTCGACGAGATCGGGGTCCGGCTTGGCGGCACCCACGTCCTGCGCCCCGGTTACCCCCGTGAGGGCATCCTCGACGTCGAGCGCCGCCCGTTGGGCTTCGACCTCCTCGGGACTGGCTGACGTAGCCAGCACCACCGCCGCCCGCTTGGAGACGGCTCGGAGCAGCTCCCGGGCGCCGTTGAACGGCCGCAGCTTCTCGAAGTTCCGGCGGTAGCGTTCCTTGTGCTCAGCCTTCGCCGCCTGGCCGAGCTCGCGCGCCAGTCGGTCGCCGAGCAGGGCGGACAGCAGCTGAGACGAGCCCATGCCGATGGCGCGGTGGATGTCGGTCGCGTCGACCGGATGGCCGACCTCGCGGAAGGCCGCCATCCACGCCACCACGTGCAGATAGTTGCTGTCGATCAGCGTGCCGTCCACGTCGAACAGCAGCGCACCGTTTCCGATTGGCATGACCATCTTCCGTACCCAGCCAGCCGGGCCGGCAAGCACCGCCGCTCAGCCAGGCACCCGCACGACCAGGATCGCCATGTCGTCGCGAATGATCCCGCCGGGCGCGAACCTCCGGGCTGCGGTCTCGATGTCGCGGACGACGCCGGCCGCCGATCCGTCGCTGGTGGCCAGGACGGCGGCTACCCCCTCCTCGTCCAGGAACCGGTCCCCGTCGTGGCACTCGCTGACACCATCGGTGAAACAGACCAGTATCGACCCAGGCGCCAGGTCCACCGTTGTCTCCGGCATCTCGACGTTCGGGTGCACACCGAGCAGGCTGCCGGGCCGCCCCGCCCGGGTCACGCGGCCGTCGGCGGTGCGCAGCATCGGCAATGGGTGGCCCCCACTGGCGATCGACGCCTGGAAGCCCTTGAGTCCGCGCGTCAGCACCGCGACCACGGCGGTGCAGAACCGGGGCTCGTTGGTCTGCCAATCGTCACTGCCACCCATCCGTTCCGACTCATGGTGCACCAGGACCCGATTGAGGTGCGACAGGACGCTGGCCGGACCTCCTCCCCTGAACGCGGCCGAGCGGATGGTGTGCCGGGCGATGCCGGTGAGCGCCGCGGCGTCGATCCCTTTGCCCTTCACGTCGCCGACGGCCAGTAGCCATCGCCCCTCGCCGAACGCCACGCAGTCGTAGAAGTCGCCGCCGACTTCGAGCCCCTGCCCGGCCGGGGCGTAGGCGGCGGCCAGGTCGAGGCCGGCGACGGCCGGCAGCGCGGGTGGAAGCAGGCTCCGTTGCAACTGACGGGCGACGTCGGCCTGACGGGCGAACAACAGGGCGTTGTCGATGGCGACGGCGGCCCGTGCCGCCAGTTCGTCGGCCAGGGCGCGTTCGTGGGCATCCATGTTCCGGCCCGTCTTGTTGGTGAGGGCCAGGGCCCCGAGCTGCCGGCCCCGAGCACGCATCGGCTGGATCAGGGCGGCGCCGAAGCCGATCCGGCGCAAGAAGCCATGGTGCTCCTCGGAGCGGGCGCCCGACGCCAGCATCTCCTCGTCGACAACCGGGAAGAACTCGGGTTCTCCGGTCCGCAGCACCCGACCCACCCCCGAATCGGCATCGAGGTCCACCGGGTAGCGCTCCAGCAGCGCCTGAAGGTCGACGTCGGGATCGGCCGGCGCCAGCACCCGGGCCTCGACCCGGCCGTCGGCCAGCAGGTACACGCCGCACCGATCCGCCAGATGGGGCACCGAGAGGTCGGCGACGGTGGCCAGGGTGTGGGCCAGGTCCAGGGAAGCGGCCAGCCGGGAGCTGGCATCGGCCAGGTAGGCCAGCTGCTTCCGAGCCGACTCGGCCTCTTGCCGGGCCGCTTCCAGGGCGACGCGGGACCGGGTGCGGGCGAGGGCGTCAGCGGCCTGGGAAGCCACCGCCAGCAGCAATCGGCGGCCCGCCGGTTCGAACGTCTGGGGCCGGGCGAACCCGATCACCATGGCGCCCAGCATCCCGCCGTCGGCGGTGGCCATCGGGAGCACGGCGATGGCCTCGTCACCCACCAGTGGCCGGCCTTGGAAGATGGGATAGCGGTCGTCCAGTTCGGCCAGGCTCGAGATGAAGACGCCTTCACCCAGACGTACCGCGTCGCCCGCCGGCGTGGGCGCATCGAGGGGGAAGCGCCCCCACGCCCCGGTGACCGCCTCTGGATAGCCGACCTGGGCCGCCACCTCCAGGTGCTCGCCATCGTCGCTCAGCAGGCACAGAGACGCCGTCGTCGCCCCCAGCTCGGCCACCCCTCGCCCGAGCACCACTTCCGCCACTTCGGCCGGCTTGCGCAGGCGGGCCAGGTGGGCCGTCAGTTCCTGGAGCGCCGTCAACCGGGCATTGGCCTCATTGGCCTCGGAGAGGAGTCGGGTGCGCTCGGCCTCGAGCTGATGGCGCTCGGTGACGTCGAGCGCCCCGCCGATATAGCAGGCCAACAAGCCGTCCGGGTCGACGAGAGGCAGGGCCCGGCAGAAGACGTACCGGTACTCGCCATCGGCCCTTCGCATCCGGAACTCCATCTCGAGGGTCTCTCGGGCGTCGAACCTGGCCCGGTAGGCGGTCAGGAGCTCCTGGCCGTCGTCGGGGTGCAGTGCGCCCAGCCAGCCCTGGCCCAGCTCGTCGTCGAGTGGCCGACCGGTGAAGGTCAGCCAACGGGAGTTGAAGAACCGACCACCTCCGTCCGGCCCCAACACCCAGATCATCACCGGAACGCTGGCCGCGACCAGCCGCAGCCAGTCGTCGGCCCCGAACGGCGCCGTCACCTCGATCTGCTCGTCGTGCCCCAATATCAGCCCCCCCCACTGGCACAGACATTCTGCCACTTCGGTGCGCTACCGCACACCCACTTGGGTGCGCTACCGCACGCGGCCGGGTTTGGCACCAGCCATCAGGTGGGGACAAGCCGATCCGTGGCCGATCGTACGCTGGGAGTGGAGGAGGAGTACCAGCTGCTGGATGTCGACACCGGGGAACTCCGGCCGGTCAACGTCGCAGTCCTGCAGACCGCCGAGCCAACCATGGGTGAAACGGTCCATCCCGAGCTGCTGCGCTCACAGATCGAGGTGTCGACACCGGTCTGCTCCTCACTCGAAGAGGTCGATGCCGAATTACGGGCCCTGCGCCGGCAGCTGAGCGGCCTGGCCGGCGGGCTCGGATGCCGGCTCGGCGCCGCCGGGACCCATCCGACGGCCCGGTGGCAGATGCAGGAGTTCACGCCGACCGAGCGGTACAAGGAGATGGGCGCCGAGTTCCAGCAGATGGGGCGCGAAACCCTGATCTTCGGGTGTCACGTCCACGCCGGCATCGACGATGTCGACGAGCGGATCGACGTCATGAACCGGGTTCGGGCCTGGTTGCCCGTGCTGCTGGCGCTGAGCGCCAATTCGCCGTTCTGGGCCGGCGCCGATACCGGCTACGCCAGTTACCGAACGGTCATGTTCCGGAGATGGCCCACGACGGGGGTGCCCATGACCTTCGGCGGTGATGCGGAGTACCGGCGACTGGTCGCCACCCTGGTGGCCGCAGGAGCCATCGAGGATGCGACCAAGCTCTACTGGGACGTGAGGCCCTCGGTCCGTTTTCCCACCCTGGAGTTCCGGGTGGCAGATGTGTGCCTGACCGTCGATGACGCCGTCACCCTTACCGGCCTCGTCGATGCCCTGGTCGGCACGGCCCGGCAGGATGTGGCGGCCCGGGTCCCCATGTCGGACGCCCGGCACGAGCTGCTCGAAGCGGCGGTGTGGCGGGCGGCCCGTTGGGGGCTCGGAGACCGGTTGATCGACGTGAACGCCGGGGAGCTCCGGCCGGCGCCCGATGTGGTCGAAAGTCTGGTCGCGTCACTACGAGGCGCGCTGGAGGACGCCGGCAACTGGACGCGGGTGCGCGAGGGAGTGGACCGGCTGCTCATCGATGGCACCGGCGCCGACCGCCAACGGGCCATCCTGCGCCGAACCGGTGACATCAACGACGTGGTGGAGTTCATCGCCGCCCAGACCGTCGCCAGGACCTGAGGTCAGGCCAGTTCCTCGACCAGCGCCGGCTGGCGGCCGGCCGCCTCTCGGGCCAGCCACCCGAACAACTCGAGGTGGGGGGGTTGGTCGATGAGCATCTCAGGGTGCCACTGCACGCCGACCACCGGCCGCCCCTCAGCACTTTCGAGCGCCTCGATGACCCCGTCGGGCGCCCACGCCACCGCGTGCAGCCCCTGGCCGACGAGCGCCGCCGACTGATGGTGGAGGCTGTTCACACCGAGCCGACACGTGGCCACGATCGAGGCCAGCGTGCTGCCGGGGTGGATATCGACCGGATGCACCGCCTCGTGGTCCCGCTCGCGCACGTGATGCTGTTCTTCGGTGATGGTGCCCAGGTGCTGCACCAATGTGCCGCCGGCGGCCACGTTGAGCAGCTGCACGCCCCGGCACACACCCAGGATCGGCACGTCGGCGGCCAGGGCCGCGGCGACGAGCGCCATTTCCCAGGCATCGCGTTCGGGGTGCACACCGTAGACCTCCGGTCGCGGTTCCTCGTGGTACCACTCCGGTGCCACGTCGCCGCCGCCGGTGAGCACCAACCCGTCCAGCGCGGCGACCACCTCGGAGGCGCAGGACGGGTCGAGCGTGGCCAGCAGGAGCGGTAGACCCCCGGCCAGTACGACGGCCTCGGAGTACTCCCGGTTGAGCCGGTCGATCGTTCGCCGGTCATGGAGGTCCGGGGAACTTGTCACTCCGATCCTGGGCTTCATCCTGTGGCAGTCTACGAGCCTCGGATGGCAAGAAAATGGGGTGCATGTGGGGCGAGATCGTGAATTCCCGGTGGCACATCGAAATATGATGCAGCCCGTGCCCAGCGCCGAGGTCGTGCTGTCGGGCCAGGCCCGCAGCGCCGGCGCCGGCCGCCGGTTCATCTCCGACGCACTGGCGGCCTGGGGTGCCTCTGAGTACGAAGATACGGCGCAGCTGCTGGTGAGCGAGTTGGTGACCAACGCCATCCTTCACGCCAGGACCGATGTCACGGTGCGGCTGGATCTGAGCCCGGCTCGGCTGCGTCTGGAGGTGACGGACGCCTCGGTCCGTCGACCGGTGACCCGGCGTTACAGCCTCGAGGCGACCACCGGCCGGGGCCTGACGCTGATCGACGCCCTGGCCGGCCGATGGGGGGTCGAGAGCCACCACCCTGGGAAGACGGTCTGGTGCGAGTTGCTGGCCGAGCGACCGGAAGAGCGGCGCCGTCCCGAGATCGAGGTCGACCTGGCTGCCTTCCCCGATCTCGAGCCAGGGACCGCCGGGTCCGACTCGTCGGCCGGGCCGGCGCTCATGTTGCGGGCGGCATGAGATCCCAGCCCGATCAGGACGACACCGAACTGGTGGAGATCCACATGCTCAAGCTGCCGGTCCCGTTGTGGGCCAAAGCCCAGGAGCACGGCGACGAGCTGATCCGTGAGTTCGCCCTCATCGCCGAGCAGCTGCGCGGCGAGGGCGCCCACGGCGACGTCCCAGTCCGGCTGACCGAGTTGGTCGCCGCTGTGACCTCCCGGTACGGGAACGTCAGCGCCGAGCAGGAGGCGCGGCTCGCGGACGCGGCCCGCCGCGGGGTTCCGGAGATGGAGGATCTGGTCTTTCCCGGCGTTCCCACCCATGCCGCCGAGGCCGCCGTCCAGCTCAGGGCCATCCTGGATGATGCCGACGACTACTGCCGGGCCGGGCAGCACCTGCTCACGCTGGCCACGCCGCCCGAGCTGGTGCGATTCCGGAACTGGTACCTCGACGAGTTCGTCCGCCAGTCGGCGGGCGCCCCGCCCACACCCTGGCCTGATTATCCAGGCTGACCGCTCTCAGCTGAGAGCGGTCAGCACCCTCACCAGGTCGGCCGGCAGCTCGGAGGTGAACTGCACCCGGGTTCCGGTCACCGGGTGGTCGAACGACAGGCCGGCCGCATGCAGCCAGACCCGACCGGGAGCCAACCGGGGCAGGCCCACCGGCCAACGGCCGTGGCGGTCGTAGCGGCTGTCCCCTACCACCCCGTGCCCGATAGCGGCCAGGTGGACCCGGATCTGGTGCGTCCGTCCGGTCTCGAGCCGGCACTCCAGCCTGGTGGCATCGACCGGGTGGTCGAACCGCTCAAGGACCCGGTAGCGGGTGCGCGCCTCCCGTCCGCCGGCCCGGACCGCCATCCTCGTCGGATCGGACTCGGCCCGGCGGATGGGCGCATCGATCAGCCCGGTGTCGGACTCCACGTGACCCCACGCCAGCGCCTGATACCGCCGCTCCGCCTCATGGGCCGCGAGCTGGGCGGTGAGTGAACGCCGGGCCTCCATGGTCCTGGCCACCACCAGCAGGCCCGACGTGCCCTTGTCGAGGCGGTGCACGATGCCGGGCCGGTCCTCGGCATCCGGGTCGACCACCCCGGCCAGGTCGGGAAAGCGGGCCAGCAGACCACCCACCAGGGTGCCGGTGGTGTGCCCGGCGCCGGGATGGACGATGAGTCCGGCCGGTTTGTCGACCACGACGACCGCCTCGTCGGCGTAGACGACGTCGAAGGCCACGTCCGGCTCGGCCGCCGGTCCCGCCGGCTCGACTGCGGCCCGCAGCGTCACCTCGAGCGTGTCCCCGGCGGCCACCCGCCGGCTGCGGGCCCGCACGGGTATGCCCCCGATCTGGACCGCACCGTCGGACACCAGGCCGGCCACCTCACTGCGAGCCAGACCGGTCAGCAGGCATACGACCCGGTCGACCCGTTCGCCGTCGAGGACGGCCGGGACGATCTCGATCACGTGCCGGCCCGCCGCCCCGGTCGGCCCCGGAAGCCGATGAACACCAGCAGGGCCGCGCCGACGGTGATCGACGCGTCGGCCAGATTGAACACCGGCCACCAGCGCAGGTCTATGAAGTCGATCACGGCCCCGTGCTGATGGCGGAACAACCGGTCGACCAGGTTGCCCAGAGCGCCGCCGAGCAGCAGCCCCATGGCGGCGGTGGCCGTCCAGCCGGCGGTACGGCTGGCCCGCCGGCCCAAGCCCAGCAGCACCACGACCAGCACGACCACCCCGGCCACGATCACCGCCGTGCTGTCCTGCCCCAGCCCGAAGGCGGTGCCGGAGTTGAACGTGACAGCCAGCCGCAGGGTCCCGATCACGTGCACCGGTACCCGGGTGTGGTGCAGGGCCCAGGTCTTGGAGGCCTGGTCAGCGGCGACCACGGCCGCGGCGATGACGAAGATCGACAACCGCCGCAGCCGCACCGCCACCGCTCCCGGGGCGACAGCGTCCGTCAGCGCCGCGACAGCCCGCCGCTCTTGCAGGCGACGCAGAGCGCGGCGTACGGCAGCGCCTTCAGCCGGGCGTGGGGAATGGGCTGGCCGCACTGCTCGCACACGCCGTAGGTCCCGAGATCGACCTTGACCAGCGCCCGGTCGATCTCGGCCACCGCGCCCCGCGCCTGGGCGGACAGCACCAGGTCGAGCTCACGGTCGACATTCGAGGTGCCGCCTTCGCCGCCTTCCTCGTCGAACTGCACGTCGCCAGGCTCATGCTCGAGGGCCAGGGAATCGGCCTCCGCCTTCAACTCGTCGGCCTGCCGGGTGTAACTGGCCCGTACCTCCATGAGCAGCACCCGCTGCTCGACGAGGAACTCGGCACCATCGGACTCCTGTTCGGCGGATTCCTTCTCGGCCCCTGGACCGTCGTCGGGAGCCAGCGCCGTCTCGGGCGTGGATACCAGTGCTGCCTGCTTCGTCACTTTGGTGGCGCTCGCTCCGCTCTTGGTGGGCCTGGGGGGTTTGGAGGATTTGGCGGTCTTGGCGGCATTGGCCGTCTTGACGGCCTTGGACGCCCTGGGGGCAGCCTCTGACGGCTGCTTGGCCGCCTTGGACCGCCTGGCTCGCTTGGCCGGCGCGGCAGACACCGCCGGTGAGGTCTCGGATGTCCCGGCCGGGGCGTCCGGTCGGTTCGCCGCCTCGGATGATTTCGTGGCTTTCGGCATGGTCTGACCCGTCAAACGCTCGTCAGAAGGCGCGGACCCTAGCACGGGTATCGCCCTCAGGATTTTGTGCAGCCGCTCAGCGAACGCCACGGACGCCCTTGGCATTCCCGGCCGCAGCACCGCCGCCGCGCCGGGGGGCGGAATCGCCGGCGGTGGCCCCAATCAGCAGCCGCCGGGCCGTGCCCAGCTCGACCGGTCCGATCCTGAAACGCTTCGACCGGCTCGACTGGCCCGACACGAGCCAGACGGCATCGGTGTGGACCCCGAGTGTGGAGGCGAGCAGCTCGAGGACCGCCTCGTTGGCCCGGCCCCCCTCCGGCGCGGCCGCCACCTTCACCTTCAACGCGTCGCCGTGACGGCCGACGACCGCGCTGCGCCCGGCGCCGGGTTGCACGTGCACCCGCAGGACGATCTCGACCTCTTCGGTGCCATCGGAGGCGTCCGGCCCTTCCTGACCAGCAGAGGGCGCCGATCGCCCCACCACGTCGAACAACTCGTCGGCTGCGCCTTTTCCCACCATGCCGGCATCCTCGCCGCTGCGGGGCGAGGTATCAAACCGCCGGGAACTCCGCCCCGCCCCCCTATCGTGATGGCCATGCGTGACGGCGCCCGCCCCTACCCCGACGTCCGGGCTTCCCCCTCGCTGCCCGAGATCGAGGAGGAGGTGCTGGCGTACTGGGCGGCCCACGACACGTTCCAGGCCTCGGTGGCGCAGCGGCCCGCCGGCGAGGACGGCGGCAACGAGTACGTCTTCTACGACGGGCCCCCCTTCGCCAACGGGCTGCCGCACTACGGGCACCTGCTGACCGGTTTCGTCAAGGATGCGGTCCCCCGCTATCAGACCATGCGGGGCCGCCACGTCGAGCGCCGGTTCGGGTGGGACTGCCACGGCCTGCCCGCCGAGACCGAGGCCGAGAAGGAGCTCGGCGTCTCGGGCCGGGGGCCGATCACCGAGTACGGGATCGACCGGTTCAACGAGCACTGCCGCACGTCGGTCCTCAAGTACACCCACGAGTGGCAGCGCTACGTCACCCGCCAGGCCCGCTGGGTGGACTTCGAGCACGACTACAAGACGATGGACCTGTCCTACATGGAGAGTGTCATGTGGGCCCTCAAGCAGCTGTGGGAGAGGGGGCTGCTCTACGAGGGCTACCGAGTGCTCCCCTACTGCTGGGAATGCGAGACGCCGCTGTCCAACTTCGAGACCCGGCAGGACGACGCCTACCGGGACCGCCAGGACCCGGCGGTGACGGTGGCGTTCCGGCTCGACGGCGACGGCGACGGCGACACGCCCCTGTCGTTGTGGGTGTGGACCACCACTCCATGGACGCTGCCGTCCAACCTGGCGCTGGCGGTGGGGCCGGATGTCGACTACGCGGTCTTCGCCGACCCGGCCGGGGAGCGAGTCGTGCTGGCGGAAGGCACGGTCGCCGGGTACGAGAAGCAGCTGGCCGGCTTGGTGCGGGCCGGCACCGTCAAGGGGACCGAACTCGTCGGCCGCACCTACCGCCCGCTCATGCCGTATTTCACCGCGGCGGCCAACGCTTTCCGGGTGCTGGCCGGCGACTTCGTGACCACCGACGAGGGCACCGGCGTGGTGCACATGGCGCCCGGCTTCGGCGAGGACGACCAGCGGGCGTGCGAGGCGGTGGGGATCGAGGTGGTGTGCCCCGTCGACGACCGCGGCCGGTTCACCGACGAGGTGGCCGACTACCGCGACATCCAGGTCTTCGACGCCAATACCCTGATCATCCGGGACCTGCGGGCCACCGGCGTGGTGGTGCGGGAGGACTCCTACGTCCACAGCTACCCGCACTGCTGGCGGACCGACACGCCGCTCATCTACAAGGCGGTGAGCTCGTGGTTCGTCCAGGTGACAGCCATCAAGGAGCGCATGCTGTCGCTCAACCGTCAGGTCAACTGGGTGCCGGCCCACGTGCAGGACGGCTCGTTCGGCAAGTGGCTGGAGAACGCCCGGGACTGGTCCATCTCCCGCAACCGCTTCTGGGGCTCGCCGATCCCGGTGTGGAAGAGCGACGACCCGGCCTACCCCCGCATCGACGTGTACGGGTCGCTCGACGAGCTGGCGGCCGACTTCGGCGTCCGGCCCACCGACCTGCACCGGCCCGCCATCGACGAGCTGCTCCGGCCCAACCCCGACGACCCGACCGGGCGCTCGATGATGCGCCGGGTGACCGACGTCCTCGACTGCTGGTTCGAGTCCGGGTCGATGCCGTTCGCCCAGGTGCACTATCCGTTCGAGAACCGGGAGTGGTTCGAGGACCACTTCCCGGCCGACTTCGTCGTCGAGTACATCGGCCAGACGAGGGGGTGGTTCTACACCCTCCACGTGCTGGCGGCGGCGTTGTTCGACCGGCCGGCATTCCGCACCTGTGTGGCGCACGGGATCCTCCAGGGCGACGACGGCCAGAAGCTGTCGAAGCGGCTGCGCAACTATCCCGACCCCGAAGCCATGTTCGTCAAGTACGGGGCCGACGCCATGCGCTGGGCGCTCATGTCCTCCGCCGTGCTGCGGGGCGGCGACATGGGTGTGAAGGAAGCGACCATGCGCGACGCCGTGCGGTCGGCCATCCACCCGCTGTGGAACGCCTGGTACTTCTTCACCCTGTACGCCAACGCCGACGGGATCCGAGCGCAGACCGGCCGGACCGCCGGCGGCCGCCCGCCGGGTGTCCTCGACCGCTACGTGCTGGCCAAGCTGCGGGAGGTGGTGTCCGAGGTCACGACCGCCATGGATGCCTATGACTTGTCTGGGGCATGCGGGGCCATCGAGTCGTTTCTCGACGCCCTGACCAACTGGTACATCCGCCGCAGCCGGGACCGGTTCTGGGGGACGGCGGCCGGGTCCGGCTCCGGCTCGGGGGATCAGCAGGATGCGTTCGACACCTTGGCCGCCGTGCTGGAGGTGCTGTGCCGGACCGCGGCGCCGCTGCTGCCGCTGGTGACCGAGTCGGTCTGGCGTGACCTCACAGGTGCCGAGGCGGGCGACAGCGTGCACCTGGCCGACTGGCCGTCAGCCGACGCTCTCCCGGCCGACCCGCAGCTCGTGCGCACCATGGACCGGGTGCGCGACGTGTGCTCGGCCGCCCACTCGATCCGCAAGGCTCGCGGCCTGCGGGCCCGGCTGCCGCTGGCGTCGCTCACCGTGGCGGCACCCGACGCCGAGGAGCTGGCGCCGTTCGAGGACCTGATCCGGGACGAGGTCAACGTGAAGTCGGTCCGGCTGACTTCACAGGTGGGAAAGGTGGCCGATCCGCGGCTCACCGTGGTCTTCAAGGTGGCGGCGCCGCGCTTGGGACCGGCGACCCAGGCGGCGGCGGCCGCGGCACGAGCCGGGGACTGGGAGGTGCTGGACAGTGGCCGGGCCCGCGTCGGCGCCTCCGTCCTGCTGCCCGGGGAGTGGGAGCTGCAGCTCTCGCCCAAGGCCCCCGACGTGAGCCGGGCCCTCCCGGGCCACGACGGCCTGGTCATGCTCGACATCGACGTCACCAGCGACCTGGCCGCCGAAGGCACGGCCCGCGACGTGGTGCGGGTGGTGCAGCAGGCCCGTCGGGAGCTCGGCCTTCGGGTCAGCGACCGGATCGTGCTGCGAATCGAGGCGGCGGCGGTGGTGGCGGCCGCGATCGAGGTCCACCGGGTGTGGATCGCCGAGCAGGTCCTGGCGACCAGTCTCGAGGTCTACGCGATCGGGGCGGGCCCGGGTGGGGACGGCTGGCAGTCGGCCGAGCTGCCGGACAGCGGCCTGGTGCGGGTCCGCATCGAGCCGGCGACCGCCGGCGGCTGAGGGACGGGGGCGGCGGGCGCCGCGCCGTCGGCGGTGCGCTACGGGCGCCATTCCGTGCCGTGCACCGCAGATTCGAGCACGCCCACGTTCTCTGACGCCTTATGGTCGCTGAGCGACGTTAACGCGCCAGAGTTCGCGGGGGCGGATCAGGCCTGCAGCAGGCGGTCGATGCGGGTCAGGATGGTGGTCCGGTTGCCCGCCGCCTGCTCGTGGGCCGCCACCTCCTCCAGCTCCTCAGCGGTCAGCTGCGACAGCATGGGCAGGATCTCGGCCACCCGCAGGTCGTCGTAGTCCTCGATGGGGAAGTCGGCGGCGAGAGCCGAATCGTCGGCAAAGACGTCCTCCTCCTCTTCCTCCGTTTCTACCTCGGGCTCTTCCTCCACTTCGTCCGCGGCTTCCAGCAGGACGGCGACCCGGTTGAGGATCGTCACCCGGCCGCGGGTGGCCTCCTCGTACTCCTGGACCTGCTCGAGCTCGGCCGCGTCGAGCTCGGCGAGCAGCGGCAGTACCTCTGATACCCGCAGGATGTCGTAGTCGACGAGTGGGAAGTCCTCGGGCGCGCCCTCCTCTTCGGGCTCTTCCTCTTCGATCTCCTCAACCGGCTCGGCTTCGGCTTCGACTTCGGTCGTCGCCGTCGCCTCCTCTTCCTCGGCCGCCGCCCGCTCGATCAGGAGGTCGATCCGGGTCAGGACGGTCACCCGGCCCCGGGTGGCCTCCTCGTAGTCCCGCACGTCCTCGAGCTCGGCCACGTCCAGCTCACCCAGCAACGGAAGTATCTCCGCCACCCGCAGGCCGTCGTAGTCCTCCACCGGGAAGTCCTCGGCCGGTCCGTCGTCGGCGACTTCCTCCTCAAGCTCTTCCTCGGCGGCGGGCTCGGGCTCTTCTTCCTCGGGCTCCTCTTCCTCGACCTCGTCCTCTTCCTCGACCTCCTCCTCGACCTCCTCCTCTTCCTCGTCCTCCTCCTCGGGCTCCTCGGAGGCGTCCGCGCTGTCGAGCAGGGCATCAATGCGGTACAGGATGGTCACCCGGCCTCGGCCGGATTCCTCGTAGTCCCGGATCTCCTCCAGCTCGGAGGCATCGAGCTCGGCCAGCAGCGGCAGGAGGGCCGTGACGCCGAGGCTGTCGTAGTCGGCGATCGGCAGATCGACCTCGTACTCCTCCTCTTCTTCCTCTTCCTCCTCTTCTTCCTCCTCCAGCTCGGCTTCGGCTTCCGGCTCCTCCTCGTCCTCCTCGGCCTCGAGCTCTTCTTCTTCGGGCTCGGCCTCGTCGTCGACCGGCATGGCCGCCAGCAGGGCGTCGATGCGGTTGAGGATGGTGGATCGGGCGGGCCCCCCCTCCTCGTACGCCAGGACCTCTTCGAGCTCGACCGCGTCGAGCTCAGCCAGCAGCGGCAGGATTTCGGCCACCCGCAGGTCGTCGTAGTCCTCGATCGGGAACGGCAGCTCCTCGCCCTCCATGAGCTCGGCCTCGTCGGTGCCCTCATCGAGGTCCTCAGCCCCGGCGACGGGTGCCTCAGGCTCGGCGTCGGGCTCCTCCGCCGGGGGGGCGCCCTCGGCCGCCGGGACGGCGGCCGGCGCCGGGCGGGACGCGAGAGACGCCAAAACCGGTTCGACCGCCACCGCGGTGGCGACCGGTGCGGGTGCCGGGGCGGGGGTGGGGACCCGGCGGGCAGCCGGCGCCGGCCGGAACTGCCTCGTGGGCTCGGATTCGGGTGCGGCATCGCCGCCGTCGAACTGCGGGGGGGCGGTGCCCGGACCGGTCATCACCTTCGGACCGCGGCGGGGGGCGGGTGAGTCCGACCCGCCGAAGGGCGAACTGGCCGCCGCCCGCTCGCGCCGGGGCGCCGGGGCCGGCGCCGGGCGGGCGCCGCCGCCTGTCGATGCCGCGGCCCGACGGCGGTTCATCCGTGAGAACACGAACAACACGACCGCAGCCAAGAAACTGCAGATGATCGAAACGTAAATCGGCGGCAGCGAATTGCTGACGAACCCGATTACGAGCGTCACCGCAGCCACTAGGACCAAGCCGATGGTCACGAGGAGCAGCACAGAATCACCATCCGAAGAGGCAGCAGGGGCGGGTTGAGCGAACCGGAGCATACGCGCACAGGAACGCACGGCACGACATGGTCGTCACAACTGAGTCACAACCGACGGTGCAGCTTGCCTCCAAAAGGCCGCGAACCGGCCGGTTCGGTTCCGCACAGCAGGTCACTCGGAGGCTCACTCCCGCTCGGGCGGGCCGGCGGGTATTCTTCCGGTCGGGGTCCCAGGGGATCGGGGGTCGAGACCGCTCGCCGGAGCTCGGCGAAGTACGGGTCGGCCTCACCGGCCTCATCGCCACCGTCGCCGGCTCCGGGCTCATGGTCGGCGGAGGTGGCTGCTGGTGCGGCGGTCTCGACCGGCATCCAGGAGAACGCATCCGGTTCCTCGGGCGCAGGCGCAGGAGCGGGCGCGTACGCCGGCTCCGGGGCCGCGGCGGTGGGCGCCCATTCCGGAACGGGGGGCTGGGAGGTGGAGGGTGGGGAGGGCGCCGCGGGCGGTTGACTGAGATCGATCTGATCGACCCGGGCCAGCGCCCCCTCGAGGGCGACCCGCAGTTGAGCCCGGTGCTCGTCGATCCACGCCGCCAGCCCCGACACGTCGAGCTCGAGCTCCTGGCGGTAGGCCTGCAGCTTGGCCAGCTCGGTGCGCACCTCGATGACCGCGTCCTCGTGGCCGCGGCGGGCCCGTTGCTCGGCATCGGCGATCATCGACTGGGCCTGCTGTTCGGCGCCGGCGATGATCCGCGCCGCCTGCTCGCGCGCCTCCTGAACCGCCAGGTCGGCGGTGCGCTGCGCGAGCAGCAACGTGCGGCGCAGCGCGTCGTCGTTGTTGCCGGCTTCGCTGGCCGCCTGCTCCGCCCGTTGCGCTCGTTCCAGCGCCTGACGCAGCCGGTCCTGGAGCACCTCGATGCCGGCCGCCACCCGCTCGAGGAACTGATCGACGTCCTCGGGGTGGTAGCCGCGCATCTTCTCGCGGAACTCGACTTCGCGCAGCGTCTTCGGCGAGACGTCCATGTGGGCAATGCTAGTGGCGGGCGGTCCGTCAGCGGCAGAGGATCTGGCTGACCACGACCTGCAGCACGATGAACACGACCAGGAACGACAGATCGAACATACCCGCCGGCGGGATGATGCGCCGGAAGGGGGCCAGCACCGGTTCGGTCACCGTGTGGAGGAACCGTACGACCGGGACAAGTGGCGAGTCCTGGCGGATCGGGAACCAGCTGATGATGGCGCGAGCCAGCAGCACGAGGATGTACAGCTGGCCGATGAGGCACAGTGGCTTGCTGAGATTGAAGTTGAACATCGATTAGGAGCGGTACAACCCGCGCTCCTGGAGGCGGCGCTTCTCCTCAGGTGAGACTTCGACGTTCGACGGAGTGAGCAGGAAAACCTGGTCGGCCACTTTGTCCATGCTGGCACCCAGGGCGTAGGTGACGCCACTGCAGAAATCGATCATGCGCCGGCCGAGCTCGCGGTCGGCGCCCTGCAGATTCACGATCACCGGTTGTCCGTTCTTGAACCGGTCGCCGATCTCCTGCGCATCTGCGAACTTGGCCGGCGCCACCACATGCACCTTGGCGTTCTGCACCGGCGCCGGGATGGGCCGCACCGCGGTGGCGGCCGGGCGGGATGTGATCAGGCTGCCGCTCATCTGATCCGGAGCCGCTTCGCGCGGCAATGTCCGGATGGCGACCGCTCCTCCGCCCATGTCCGGCTCGGCCGGGTAGGCGCGGGGGCTGGACCGCCCGACCGGTTGCGGTTCGTCGTACGGGTCGTACTCCTCATAGTCGTCATCGACCAGGCCGAGATAGACCATCGCCCGATGCATGATCCCTGATGCCATCAATCGCCTCCGTTCAACGAGCCTATCGGCGCGGGCGACCCGATTCGGGGGCGAGGCCCGAACAGGCCGCGACCGATACGGATCATCGTCGCGCCTTCCGAGACTGCGACCTCGAGGTCATCGGTCATTCCCATCGACAGTTCGGTCAGACCCAGCTGCCGGCCCAGGCCGGCGAGCAGCCGGAAACCGGTCCGGGCCGCTTCGGGCGGCCCGGTCGGCCCCACCGCCATCAACCCGATCACCCGGAGCGGAAGGCGCTGCAGCTCGGCAACCAGCTCCGGTGTCTCGTCGGGCCGGCAGCCGTGCTTGACCGATTCACCTGAGACATTCACCTGCACCAGCACCGCGGCACCCGGGGCGTGACGGCCGATGGCGGCGCCGGCCGCCACCCGGTCGACCGCCTGCCAGAGGTGAACGCCCGGCGCCAGTCCCGCCACCTTGTTGCGCTGCACCGGCCCGAGAAAATGCCACCGCACCGGAACCGCCACCTGTGGCGCCTTGGCCAGCAGCTCCTGGGCGTAGTTCTCGCCTACGTCGATCAGACCCGCCCGGTAGGCGGCCCGCGCCGCGCCGGCCCCGAATCCCTTGGTCACGGCGATCACCGCCACCCGGGCCGGATCACCGCCCGCCGCCTCGATACGACGCCGGATGTGGGCCAGGTTGGCGCTCACCTGCGGATGGCCCGGCACGCTCATCAGTGACGCCTCCCCGCTGGCAGACGACGCGAGGGCAGGAGTCACGGCAGCCACACGACCGTGGCCTGGCGCTGGGCCGGGCGTCCGGCCCGCCACGACCAGTACCCGCCGGCGCAGGCGGTGCACACGCCGGCATCGAACACCAGCTCGGCACCGGCCTGCCGGAGGCTGGCGTCGACGGCTGCCGGCAGGTCGAGGGCGGGCGCCCCGTCCCGGGTGCTGGAACGTACCGGCACACCGAGGGCGGCTTCGATGGTGTCCAGGTCACCTCCGCCGAACGCGTAGCACTCGGCATGGATGCACGGGCCCAGCGCGGCCAGCACCCGGCTCGCCCCCAGGGCGCGCATGGCGGCGACCGTCTCGGGGATCACCCCGGCCACCAGCCCACGCCAACCGGCGTGGGCCACGCCGATGACGCCCTCAGGACTGGCCAGCGCCACCGGAGCGCAATCGGCCGTGAGCACCGACAGCGCCACTCCCGACGCCGCGCTCACCACGCCGTCCGCCACCGCCCCGGCCGCGTCGCCCGGCTCGTCGACGACGACCACGCCGGCGCCGTGGACCTGGCGCAGCCACGTCCAGGGCCGATCGACGACGGCCAGTCGCCGGGCCGCCACCCCTTGGTCCACGACCGGGTCAGCTGCCATGTCGCCGTCTGCCTGGCCGGTGAACCGGACGCGCGCCGGCCCCAGGCCGATCTCGCGCTTGGCGGCCGGCGCCAGATCGGCCACCGCAGTCCGGTCAGGGGTCACGGATGAACCCGCTACTTCAGGAACGACGGCACGTCGAAGTCGTCGTCGTCGTCGACCAGGCCGATTTCCTCGCGACCGAAGTCACGGTCGCCGGGATCGAGCCCGAGGCCGGTGTGCTGCTGGGGTCCTCGCGATTCGTCCCATCGATCGAAACCGGCGGCGATCACCGTCACCCGGACCTCGTCCCCCATGGCATCGTCGATCACCTGGCCGAAGATGATGTTGGCATCCGGGTGGGCCACGCCGTGGATGATCTCGGCCGCCTCATTGACCTCGAACAGACCCAGATCGCTGCCGCCCGCGATGTTGAGGAGAATGCCCCGGGCGCCGTCGATCGACGCCTCGAGCAGCGGGCTGGTGATGGCCAGCTTGGCCGCGGTCAGCGATCGCCCCTCACCGGAGGCGGTCCCGATACCCATGACCGCGGTGCCGGCGTTGCTCATCACCATCTTGACGTCGGCGAAGTCGGTGTTGATCAGCCCCGGCGTGGTGATCAGGTCGGTGATGCCCTGCACACCCTGCAGCAGGACCTCATCGGCCATCTTGAAGGCGTTGACCATCGACGTCTTGTCATTGGACACCGTGAGCAGCCGCTCGTTCGGGATCACGATGAGGGCGTCCACCTCGTCCTTGAGCTTCAGAATGCCGGCGTCGGCCTGCAGCGCCCGGCGCCGGCCCTCGAAGCTGAACGGGCGGGTCACCACGCCGATGGTCAGGGCCCCCAGGTTCTTGGAGATCTCGGCGACGACCGGCGCCCCGCCGGTCCCGGTGCCGCCTCCCTTGCCGGCGGTGATGAACACCATGTCGGCGCCCTTCAGCACCTCTTCTATCTCGTCTCGGTGCTCCTCGGCGGCCTGGCGCCCGACTTCGGGATCACTCCCGGCGCCCAGACCGCGGGTGAGCTGACGGCCGATGTCCAGCTTGACGTCGGCGTCGCTCATGAGCAGCGCCTGGGCATCTGTATTTACGGCGATGAACTCGACGCCCTTCAACCCGGCGTCGATCATCCGGTTGACGGCGTTGACGCCACCCCCGCCGATGCCGACCACCTTGATGACGGCGATGTAGTTCTGCGCTGCACCGGCCATGGCAACCCTCCCGGGCATGGCGGTGGGGTGTTACCCCCACCGTGGATGAATGCCGCCCAAAGTCCGCTCATGTGAGTCGACCGCCGGCAGGCACATTGAACCTATACTTGAGGTTTATAGTTATGTCAACCTCGTGGAATGGTTGAGAAGATAGTGGCCCTGGTCCCTCTGGTCAAGACGGGAGTATCGGGCACTCGGACATCGATGGTCGCCACCCCGGCCAGCGACGCCCGGGCCAGGATCGTCCGCATGGCGACCAGCTTGTCGGCGAGCTGATCCGGCGAACCGAACACGACTGAGATGCCCGACGAAAGCAGCGCGCTCCACGCCGGGCCCGGAGCGGCGGTGATCGCATCGACCGTCAATCCCCCCGCCGGCGCCACCGCCGAAGGCAGATCCAGCAAGGCCGGCGGGATGGTGGCGGCGAAGGTCAGGGCGGGCCGGGATCCGGGTCCGAGGACGGTCCCGGAGGCGCCCGCGGCGCCAATACCTGTCATCCGGGGCAGGTGGGTCCCGGGCCGGGACAGAACAGTGGCCGCCTCGGCGCCGACCGCCAGGACCCGTCCCCGGGCGTCGATGACCGCCGGTTTGCCCTCGGGGCCGGGCATCTGGGCCGCCGGCACCCGGGACGTGAGCGCTATCCCAACCCGAGACGGCCAATGGCGGCTGACCACCGCCCGGTCGACCCAGGGCAGCGCCTCGAGCCGCTGACGCATCTGGCCCAGGCGGAGATCGAGCATCTGGTGATGCCGGTCCAGGCCGGCCGCGACCAGGGCGGCGGCTCTCGTGGTGGGGCCGGTACCGCTGACCTGGACATGGCGCACCGCCAGCAGGGGCGAACGGGCCGCCCCCCACGCCACCAGGAGCAGAGCAGTCAGCACACCGGCCGAGACCAAGAGCCGCCGTCGGCCGCGGCGCCCGTCCCGACGTACCTCCAGCAGGCGGGCCTGGATGCGGGGATCGATCGGCAGGCCCACCCTCGGCGGAGCGTCTAGCACGCTGGGCCCAGGTCTGAGGCTAAAGTAGAGGTCAAGGCCTCATCGAAGCCGACCATCCGCACTTCGGCCCGCAGCACCACGCCGAGCTGCTCCGTCACCCGCTGCTGAACCTCCAGCATGAGCGCCACCACGTCATCGGCCGAACCCCCGGGGTCGGCCTGGATGAAGTTGGCGTGCTTCGGCGAGACCGTGGCGCTTCCCCGTCGGTGGCCCCGCAGGCCGGCGGCGTCGACCAGCCAACCGGCCGAGTTGGCGGGCGGGTCGCCAGGGGGATTGGTGAAGACCGAGCCGGCGTTTTGGCCACCAGGTTGATGCTCGCGCCGCCAGCGGGCGATATCGCGGATGGTCTCCTCGGCCAGCCGCCGGTCACCGCTCGACAATTGGAACCCGGCGTCGATGACAACGTGGCACGCCTCGACGGCCGAGCCCCGGTACCCGAAGGCCAACCGGTCCTGGCCCCACTCCATGATCTCGCCGGTACTGAGATCGACCAGCCGGCACGACGTCAGGCGTTCGCGGATCTCCGACCCGTGACCGCCGGCGTTCATCCTCACCGCGCCGCCGACCGAGCCGGGGACGCCGACCGCCCATTCCAGACCGGTGAGGCTCTCGGCGGCCATCTGACGGGCCAGGACCGGCAAGGGGACCGCCGCCCCGGCCCGGACCACGCCGCCGTCACCCACAGTGATGGCCCCGAATCGGTCGGGGTCGAGGGTGATCGCCAGGCCGGGAAACCCGGCGTCGGCGATGAGCAGGTTGGATCCCCGGCCCATGGTCAGGACCGGCAGGCCGAGGCCGGCGGCCACCCGGCCGGCGTCGGCCAGCTCGGCCACCGTCGATGCCTCGAACAGCAGCGCGGCCCGGCCCCCGACCCGGTAGGTCGTCCGCGGCCCGATCGGAACCTCCGGCCGGCACCGGGGCCCGAGGGCGGCCCGGGCGGCATCCAGGACGGCCTGATCGGCCGGCCCGCCGGCGCCGGGGCGACCTGCGCCACCCGGACTCAGACCGGGTCCTCCAGTAGTTCGTCGGGCAGGGCGGTGAGGTCGCCTGCCCCCAGCGACAGGCACAGGTCGCCGGGCTTGAGGCTGGCGCGCAGGTAGGCCACCAGCTCCTGGTGGCCGGCCAGGTAACGACTGGCCGCTTCCGGGTGGGCGGCGGCCACGGCGTCAAAGATGAGCCGGCCCGAAACGCCGGGCCGGGGCGCCTCGCCGGCACCGTAGATATCGGTGACCACCAGCAGGTCGGCGTCGGTGAAGGCGTCGGCGAAGTCCCGCCACAGGGCAGCGGTGCGGCTGTAGCGGTGGGGCTGGAAGACGGCGACGATGCGCTCCCAGCCACCGGCCCGGGCGGCAGCCAGCACGGCCCGGGCCTCGCTCGGCAGATGGGCGTAGTCGTCGACGTAGGTCACGCCGTGGCGCTCGCCCCGGAACTCGAAGCGCCGGGCCACGCCGCCATAACGGGCCAGCGCCCGCCGGGCGGCGTCCGCCGGTATGCCGAGGGTCATCCCGGCCACGATGGCCCCGCACGCGTTGCGGGCGTTGTGGAGGCCGGGGACGACCAAGCGGAACTCACCGAGCGATTCCCCCCGGTGCTGGATGGTGAACCGGCTGCTGCTACGGGCGGTGGCCGCGTCGATCATCCGGTAGCCGGCGTCCTCGGCCGTCCCGTAGGTGATGGCCCCGACGTCGGCGCCGAGCCGGGCCGCGACCGGGTCGTCGGCGCACACGATGGCCACCCGGCCCGCGGCCACGAACCTCCCGAACGCCTCTTCCATGGCCGCCAGGCTGCCGTAGTGGTCCAGGTGGTCCGCCTCCACGTTGGTGACCAGCGCCACCTCCGGGCGGAGGGCGAGGAAGGTCCCGTCGCTCTCGTCGGCCTCGACGATCAGCCACTCGCCGTCGCTCCACGCCGCCCCGCTCCCGACCTCGTTGATGTCGCCGCCGATGATGAACGAGGGGTGAACGCCCGCCTCCACCAGCACCAGCGCCAGCATGGATGAGGTCGTGGTCTTGCCGTGGGTCCCGGAGACGGCGACCGTGCGCCGGGTGGCGGCGATGGCGGCCAGCGTGTCGGCCCGGGATACGACCGGGATGCCCCGCCGGCGGGCCTCGGCCACCTCGACATTGGTGGCCGGGATGGCGGTGGAGATGGTGACCACGTCGGCATCGCCGACCTGACCGGCGAGGTGACCGACATGGGCCGCGACGCCGAGCGACATCAGCCGGTCGAGGGCAGCCGACGGCT
The DNA here is from genome assembly GCA_963792645.1 of uncultured Actinomycetota bacterium. Taxonomy (GTDB): domain Bacteria; phylum Actinomycetota; class Acidimicrobiia; order Acidimicrobiales; family Palsa-688; genus CAWBWS01. The sequence goes on along the minus strand of CAWBWS010000002.1, from coordinate 1,102,485 downwards.
TCAGGTCGCTGCCACTGACCTGGTGGCCCATGGAGACCAGCACGCCGGCGATGGCGCTCATCCCGGCCCCGCCCAGGCCGACGACGTGCACCCGCCGGCGGCTCGAGAGGTCGAGGGCGGCCGCGGCCGAGCCCTCACCCACGGGCGGCCTCCTCGGCGAGGGCGGCGATGGCCTGGGCGGCATCACGATGGGCCATCTGACCGGCGGCCCGTCCCATGGTGGCCAGGTGCTCGGGATCGCCGAGCAGATCGTCGAGCTCGGCCCCCAGCCGTTCGGGCGTGGCCTCGGCATCGGCGACCAGCCGGGCCCCGCCGGCCCGGACCAGCGCCAGGGCGTTGGCCGTCTGGTGGTCGTTCGGCGCGCCGGGCAGGGGGATGAGCAATGCGGGCAGGCCGACCGCGGCCAGCTCGGCCACCGTGCTGGCGCCGGCCCGGCAGACGGCGACGTCCGCCGCCGCGTAGACGAGCTCCATCCGGTCCTGGTAGCGCACCGGCAGGTAGCACAGGCCGCCGCGGCCGGCCGCCTCCTGGCCAGACGAGATCGCATCCCAGTCCCGCTCGCCGACGATGTGATAGATCGCCAGGCCCGTCCGGTCCTGCCACCGAGTGGCCAGTCCCGACACCGCCCGGTTGATGCGCAGGGCGCCGAGTGATCCCCCGAACGCGGCCACCACCCGGCCGTCGTCGGGCAGTCCCAGCGCCCGCCGGGCCTGGGCCCGCCCTGCGGGAGTGCGTCGGACCGCCAGTACCTCCCGGCGCACCGGGTTCCCGGTCACCACCGCTCCCGGCAGGGCCGTACCCTCGAACGAGACGGCGGTGGCGCGGGCCACCCGGGCGGCCAGGCGGTTGGCGGCGCCGGGCACGGCGTTCTGTTCGGCCACGATCAGCGGCACCCGCAACACGGCGCACGCCAGCACACAGGGCACGCTGGCGTAACCCCCGACGGACACGACCACCGCCGGGCGGCGCCGGGCCACCAGCACCACGGCCCGGGCGGCGGCCACGACCAGGCCGGCAACGGCCCCGATATTGGCGCTCGTCACGCGGCGGGCGACACCGCGGCCAGGGAGCAGGGTGATGGCGAACCCGGCCCCGGGCACCAGCCGGCCCTCGATGCCACGCCGCGACCCGACGAATTGGATGGTGTCCGCCGGGTGGCCCCGCTCGACCAGCGCCTGGGCGATGGCGATCGCCGGCAGCACGTGCCCGGCCGTGCCGCCGCCGGCGATGATGGCGAACACCTTCAACGGCTCTGCTTGGCCACGTTGCACAGGATGCCGAAGGCGCCCAGGGCGAAGATGAGGGAGGAACCCCCGAACGACACGAACGGCAGCGGCACGCCGGTGACCGGGAGCAGTCCGACGACGGCCCCGATGTTGATGACCGCCTGGGCGACCAGCCACGCCGTGATGCCGGCCGCCAGGACGCCACCGAAGCGGTCGGGGGCCCGGCAGGCCACCCGGATCCCGGCTCCGGCCAGGGTGACGAACAACCCCACGATCAGCAGGCTACCCAGCAGACCGGTCTCCTCCCCGATGATGGCGAAGATGAAGTCGGTGTGCTGGTTGGGGAGGTAACCCCAACTGGCGCGGCTGGCCCCGACGCCCATCCCGACCAGCCGCCCCGACCCGAGGGCGACCAAGCCCTGGGCCGACTGGTAGCCGGTGTTGCTGGCGTCGGCGAAGGGATGGATGAAGGCGGTCATGCGTCGCCACCGGTAGGGAGCCTTCACGGCCAGCAGCGCGGACATGGCACCTCCGACGACCAGCAGCCCGAACATCTGGCGCAACGGCGAGCCGGCGACGTAGAGGGCGGCCAGCATGATGCACGCCATCACCATGGTCGTGCCCATGTCAGGCTGGATCATCACCAGCGCCCCCATCACCGCGAACACGATGAGGACCGGCGCCATGCTGTACCGCCACTCCGCCACCCGCTCGGACCGACGGTCGAGCACGTCGGCGGCGAAGATGATCAACGCCAGCTTGGCCAGCTCGGACGGCTGGAGCCGCCACGAACCGGTTCCCAGCCACCGCGCCGAACCGCTGACGCTGATCCCGACACCGGGAACCAGCACCAGCATCAACAGAATCATGGTCCCGGCGGCGCCGACCGTGGCCAGCCGGCGCCACCACCGGTAGTCGACACGGAAGGTGCCGAAAAAGGCGACGGTACCGAGGCCCAGCCACATCAGTTGACGTTCGAAGAAGTACCAGGGCGAACCGTAGCGGCGGAGGCTCTCGATCGACGACGCCGACAGGACCATCACCAGACCGATCAGGCTGAGGGCGCTCACCACGGCGATCAGCAGGACGAAGCCGGCCGGCCAGCGCCGGCGCTCCGCCACCGGGCCCCGCGGGCCCACCGGACCCCTGTCCGGCCCGGACGCTCCCGTTCGCTTCGCCGGTCCTCCGGGCCGGGCCGGCCGATCCCGCACCGAGGTCCGGCTGGGGCCATTGGGCTCATTCACTGAACGGCTCCCCCTTTTCCATCCTCGTCGTGCAACCGCGCCCTGACCAGCGCCGCGAAGTCGTCGCCGCGCTCGGAATAGGAGCGGTACCAGTCGAATGAGGCGCAGCCCGGCGACAGCAGGACGGCGTCGCCGGGCCGGGCCAGGCGGCCGGCGGCCGAGACCGCAGCCGCCATGCTGGCGGCGGTCTCCACCGGGACCGTCCCCTTGAAGGCAGCCTCGATCTGGCCCGCCGCCTCACCGATGGCCACCACGGCCCGGACCTGGGCGGCGGCGCCGAGGACGCTGAGGTCGAGGCCTTTGTTGCGACCACCGGCGATCAGGACGGCCGACTCGAAGCCGGCGAGCGCGGCCAGCACCGATGCCGGCGTGGTGGCCTTCGAATCGTCGTACCACCGGATGCCGTCGTTCTCACCCACCAGCTCGATGCGGTGGGCCAGCCCGGTGAACGCTCGCAGGGCCTGGCGGCAGCCCTCGACGCTGGCGCCGGCCGCCCGGGCGATCGCCGCGGCGGCCAGGGCGTTGGCCACGTCGATCGGAAAGGCGCGAGGCAGCTCGTCCACCGCCACCAGCCCCAGGCCGTCCGGCCCGATCAGCCGGTCGGCGTCGAAGAGCCGGGTCACCGTGAAGTCAGCGGCCGTCGCCCCCGACGCCGAGAAGCGCACCTGCCGCACACCGGCCGGCACCCCCGCCACCGGGTCGGCCGCCGCCACCAGCACCGCCTCGTCGTCGGCGTTGAGCACCGCCACGTCACCCACCGTCTGGGCCGCCCAGACCCGGGCCTTGGCTCTGGCGTAGTGCGCCAGGTCCGGATGCCAGTCCAGGTGGTCCTCGGCCAGGTTGAGCCAGCAGCTCACCGTCGGACGGAAGCGCTCGACGAAGTGCAGCTGGAACGATGAGACCTCGGCGACGATCACGTCCACCCGGAGGCCGGCCGCCTCGATGAGCGGCAGGCCGATGTTCCCGGCGGCCACCGAGGTCAGGCCCGACTCGGCCAGCATGGACGCCGTCAGGCTGGTCACGGTCGTCTTGCCGTTGGTGCCCGTGACCGCCACCAGCGCAGGGCCGGCCCCGGCCGCGGACCGGGCCGCCAGCCGCTCCCAACCCAGCTCGATCTCGGACCGGACCGGCACCCGGTGGGCGGCCGCCATCAGGAAGACGGCGTGGCCGGCGGGCACCCCGGGGCTGGGAACGATGAGCCGGCTGGCGGACACGATCTGCTCCAGGTCCGCCGGCGTTGGCCGCTCGACCAGCTCCACGCCCAGCCCGTCGGCCCACGCCCGCCCGTCGGCGCTGACCGCGTCGTCGATCACCACGACCGTACGGCCCTGCTCGTGCAGGTAACGCACGACGGCCCGCCCGGTGACACCGAGCCCGAACACGACGACCGCACCCGGCGCCGGGCTCACCCGACGCCTCCGTGGTGCAGGAAGTCGGCGTAGAACAGGCCCAGGGCCACGGCCGTGGACATGCCGGCGAGGATCCAGAACCGCACGATGACCGTCGTCTCCGGCCAGCCGAGCAACTCGAAGTGGTGGTGGATGGGCGCCATGCGGAACACCCGGCGGTGGAACACCTGGAAGGCGAAGACCTGGATGATGACCGACAGGGTCTCGACCACGAACAGCCCGCCGATGATCGGCAGCAGCAGGTCGACGTTCTCGAGCAGCGCCAGGGCGGCGAGGGCGGCGCCGATGCCGAGCGATCCGGTGTCGCCCATGAAGATGTCGGCCGGCGCCGCGTTCCACCACAAGAATCCGGCGCAGGCGCCCATCATGGCGGCGGCGATCACCGCCTCGTCGAACGAGGCCGGGTTGCCGTACACGTTGAGGTGCTTCAGCTGGTAGAAGCCGATGACCGTGAAGGCCGAGAACCCGAACACCGAGGACCCGGCGGCCAGCCCGTCGAGCCCGTCGGTCAGGTTGACGGCGTTGGTGAAGCCCAGCATCACCAGGATGGCGAAGACCATCCAGCCGACCGGGCCCAGGTTGAAATGGAGCGACTCCGCCCGGGTGAACGACAGATGGGTGTCCACCCCCTGCCAGTAGACGCAGCCGGCGGCGAAGGCGGTGGCGATGAGCAGCTGGCCGATGATCTTGGCCCGCTTGTTGAGACCCAGGCTGCGCTGGTGGCGCACCTTGATCCAGTCGTCGGCGAAGCCGACCAGCGCCGCCCCGCCGATGACGAGCATCGCCAGCAGGCCGCGCTCGGTGAACACTGTCTTGATGTGGGCCGCCAGGTAGCCGCTGAGGGCGGCGGCCATGATGGCCAACCCGCCCATGGTCGGCGTGCCGGCCTTGGTGAAGTGGCCCTTGGGGCCGTCCTCGCGGATCTGCTGGCCGATGCCGTGGGCCCGAAGCCAGCGGATCAACAGCGGGGTGCCCAGGATCGACACCAACATGGCGGTGCCGGCCGCGATGAGGAGCGCGGTCACCGGATGTCCCGGCTCCGGAGTATGCGCGCCAGCGCCCGTCGGGCCACGCCGGCGTCGTCGAAGGCGATAGCCCGGCCCGCCACCTCCTGGACCGTTTCGTGGCCCTTTCCGGCGATGACCACCACGTCGCCCGGGGCGGCGGCCGCCAGGGCGGTGCCGATGGCCCGGGCCCGGTCCGGCTCAACCAGGACATGGGCGGCGTCATCGGCGCCGGCCTGGATCTCGTCGATGATCGCCTGCGGGTCCTCGCCGCGGGGATTGTCGGACGTGAGCACCACCAGGTCGGCGAGCCGGGAGGCCACCTCTCCCATGGCCGGGCGTTTGGCCCGGTCACGGTCGCCGCCGGCGCCGAACACGACGACCAGGTCCGACGTCGTCAGCTCCCGGGCCGCCCGCAGGGCCTGTTCCAACCCGTCGGGGGTGTGGGCGTAGTCGACCAGCACGGTGAACGGCTGGCCGGCGTCGACCCGCTCGAACCGGCCCCGCACCGATTCCACCGTGGCCAGGCCGTCCACGATGGCGGCACCGTCGATACCCAGAACCTCGGCAGTGGCCGCGGCGGCCAACGCGTTGCTGACGTTGAAGCGACCACCGAGCCGGAGCCGGACCGGCAGGCCGTGCCAGCGGAAGCTGCTTCCCGAGCCGCCGATCTCGAGTTGATCGGCATCGTCGGTGGAAAATGGCACCACCGGGCGGGTCAAGCGGTCGCCGGGCCCCTCGGCCGTCAACCGGTGCAGCAGGCGTCGACCCCAGGGATCGTCGGCATTGACCACGGCCGCCGCGGCGCGGCCGGGCTCGAACAGGCGGGCCTTGGCGTCGAAGTACTCCTCCATGGTGTGGTGGTAGTCGAGATGGTCATGGCTCAGGTTGGTGAACACGGCGGCGCCGAAATGTACGGCATCCACTCGATGCTGCACGAGGGCGTGGGACGACACTTCCATGGCCACCGCGGTCGCCCCCTGCCGGCGGAGGTCGGCGAGGAGCGCCTGCAGTGACGGGGCCTCGGGCGTGGTGCGGGGACCGGAGAGCGTACCGACGGTAGCGGTCGCCATTCCCGCGGCCTCGAAGATGGCGCTGAGCAGGTGGGTGGCGGTGGTCTTTCCGTTGGTCCCGGTGACGCCGACGACGGTGAGGGCCCGTGAGGGATGGCCGTAGAGCGAGTCGGCCAGCGGGCCGAGCGCCGGCCGGACATGGTCGACGACCACCTGCGGGACCGGCACTTCGAGCCGGCGCTCACCGAGGACGGCGACCGCTCCGGCGGCCACCGCGTCCATGGCGAAGTCATGGCCGTCGGAGCGCTGGCCGGGCACGCAACAGTAGAGAGCGCCGGGCGCCACGGCGCGCGAGTCGAGGGTGAGGGTTTCCACCTCGACATCGGCGGTGCCGGCGGCGATCCGGCGGACGGTCACCCCGGCGCCCGGGAGATCTGCGTCGGCGAGCAGAGCCGAGAGCCGCACGGCTCTCAGGGCTTCGCCGGTCGGGTGGTGGCGGTGGTGGCCGGCGACTTGGCCGTCGTGACCGGTGTGCGTTTCGCGGGAGGCAGGGTGATGGCAGTTGGGACGGTGGGTGGCGGGGCGCTCGTGGTGGTGGGCGTGATGACCGCCACGCCGGGGGGCAGCTTCTCGCCGGCGGCCTGAGCGGTCTGGGGGGTGGCCAGAGGGACGCCGGCCGGCGGCGCCTGGGCCGGCGGGGGCGGTACCCGGAACTCGCGCAGCCCGTAGCCGGCGAGCGCCGAGAACGCCGGCGCCGACACCGTCCCCCCGAAGGCGGCGGTCTGGTCCAGCACCACGATGGCGGTCAGGTTGGGACGTTCCATGGGGACGAAGCCGGCGAAGCTCGATTCGTACACGTTGTCCATATAACCGCGGGCTCCCTGCAGGGGGACGCGCGCCGTGCCGGTCTTGCCCGCCACCCGGTAGCCGTCGACCTTGGCCAGCTGGCCGGTGCCGACCCGCACCACCTCACCGAGCATGGCGGTCATGGCGTCCGCCACCCCGGCTGACACCACCCGGTGTTCGGGAGACGGTGCCGTGGGATGGGACCGGCCGTTCCCGTCGACGGTCGCGGCGACCAGTTTGGGCGCCACGTACACGCCGCCATTGGCGATGGTGTTGTAGGCGGCGAGCATCTGGACGGCAGTGACGGCGACGCCCTGGCCGATGGGAATGCTCCCGATGGAGGTCTGCGACCACTGGCTCGGGTCGGGCAGCAGGCCGGCTGACTCCCCGGGGAAGCGCACGTTGCTCGGCTGACCGAAACCGAAGGCCCGGAGATACTGGTTGATACCGTCCTTTCCCAGCTTCTGGGCGATGGTGATGGTGCCCACGTTGGATGAGTTGGCCAAAATGTCCGTCACCGTCCAGTTCTGCACCCCGTGGGGCTCGGCGTCGGTGTACGTGCCGTCGCCGACCTTCAGGGAGCTGGGGACCTGGAATCTCGACGCTGGCGTGACGACACCGCTCTGCAGCGCGGCCGAGATGGTCACCAGTTTGTTGACCGACCCCGGCTCGAAGACAGCGGTGAACGGTGTCGACGCCGGAGTGGGGATCGGGGCGGCGTTGGGGGTGGCCGCGGGCGGCGCCACCAGGCTGGCAACCGCCAGCAGTTCGCCGGTGTGGGTGTCCATGACCAGCGCCATCCCGCCCTTGGCCTTGGCGGTCACGATCTGGGCGGCCAGCGTCTGCTCGGCCTGGTACTGGAGCGACTGATCGATGGTGAGGACCAGGTCCTGGCCGTTCACCGGTGGCTGGTACTGCCGCAGGCCGCCGGGAATCTCGCCGCCCGACGGGTCTCGCTCCTCGATCAGCTGGCCCGGGCGGCCGGAGAGCTGGTGGTTGTACTGCTGCTCGAGGCCCGAGAGCCCGGTGTTGTCGGTGCCCACCACGCCGATCAGGGATGAGGCGAGCGACCCGTCGGCCAGGAAGCGCTTCGGTTCCTGCAGGCTGAACACGCCGGCCAGATGGAGCTGCTTGACCTTGGCCGCCACCGTGTCGTCGACCCGTCGGGCCAGGTAGACGAACTGGGCGCCGCTCGACAGCCGGGTCTGCAGCATCGCCCCGTCCGCGCTCAGCAGAGGCGACAGCGCCGCCGCCTCGCCCCGGGGGTCGCTGACCAGGTGGGGATTGGCCCAGATGGTGGTCTGCGGCGCCGACACGGCCAACTGGTGGCCGTTGCGGTCGAAGATCGCCCCCCGGTCGCCGGCCAGCACCACGGTGCTGATCCGTTGCGACCTCCCGAGCGCCACGTAGTGGTCCGCCGTCATCCCCTGAATCGCGACCAGCTTGGCGCCGATCGCCGCGAAGATCAGGGCCATGACCAGCAGCATGGCCGCCGCCCGCCGGCGGCTCCGATGCGACATGCCCGGCCGGCGGGGCGCCCGATGCGCCGGCTGGTAGCGGGCCGGGTGGGCCCGAGCGGCGGGACGCCGTGACGAGCGAGGGGCGCCATCACCGGCCTGCCACTGTCCGCGGTGGCGGGCCGCGGGACGGACCCGGCCGCCCGCCCGGCGCGGCGCCGGCCCGCCTGTCTGGCGGCGCAGCCGCCGGCGGGCCAGCGGACTTCTGGGCGCGCCGGGCCGGCGGACCGGGCGGGCGGGCTCTTGGGCGGTGGCGCGGGGCGGAACTCGTCGACCGCCGGCCGAGCCGCTTTGCTGCGGCCGGCGGTCGACTGAGCGGCCCTCGGGTGGTCGGCGAGCGGCCGAGCGGTTGTTCACCGGCCGGCGGCCAACCGGCCGGCTGGTCACGGGTTGGCCGCGAGTTGCGGTTTGAGGAGCGACCAGCCCGGAGGAGTCACGGCTATCGGGATGGCCGAGGATCGTCGGTCGGACGCCGGCGCCGCAGTGGCGCCGGCGGCGGATGACGTGGCACTCGAGGGGGCCAAGTACGAGACCGATCCGGGCTGCACCATCCCCAACCTTCCCTTGGCCGCCTCGATGATCCGCTGGGGAGACTCGAGCCGGTCCACCTGGAGCCTCAGCTGGTGGTACTGGGCCTGCTGGGCCGCGGACTGGGCGTTGAGCCGGTCGAGACGGAACTGGTTCTGGGCCAGCACGGCGTGCATTCCCACGCTCACGAACAGGAGGGCGACGACCAGCACGCCGACCGCCGCTCCACCGACCCGGATCCACCGGCGGCGGCGTTGGGCGTGGGCAGTGCGATTGTCGACGACGCGCAGGTGACGGGGCCGCGGGTCGTACTCGAAGTCGTGTTCACGGAGCGGGGGCGCGATGGCTCCCGGAGGTCCGGCGATGCCGTGGACACTCATGGCCGGGCCAGCCGCTCGACGGCCCGCAACCGGGCGCTCTCCGACCTGGGGTTGGCCTCGACCTCGGCCGCCGTGGGCTTCCTGGCGCCACGCGTCAGCAGCCGGACCGTCGGGACGGCGCCGCACACGCATGGCAGACCCGGTGGACAGACGCATCCGCCGTCGGCCGCTTGGAGAAAACGTTCCTTGACCAGCCGGTCCTCGCCGGAATGGTAGGAGAGGACGATGCCTCGCCCACCGGGCGCCAGCCGGTCGATGGCGGCATCCACCGCACCGGGGAGCACGGCCAACTCGTCATTGACCGCGATCCGGATGGCCTGGAAGACCCGCCGCGCCGGGTGTCCGCCGGTCCGCCGGGTGGCGGCCGGGATGGCGGTACGCACCACATCGGCCAGCTCGCTGGTCGTGGCGATAGGGCGGGCGGCGATGATCGCTCCGGCGATCCGCCAGGCGAACCGTCCTTCGCCGCTGTCGGCCAACAGCCGGGCCAGCTCATCGCGGCCGGCGGTGTTGATGAGGTCGGCGGCACTGCCGGGGCGGTCAGGGTCCATCCGCATGTCGAGCGGGGCGGCGGCCCGGTAGCTGAACCCCCGCTCGGGCCGGTCGAACTGCGGTGAGCTGACACCCAGGTCGAACAGCGCGGCCGACAACTCGGCGATACCGGCCTGATCGAGTACCTCGCCCAGGCGATCGAACCTGGTCCGGTGGACCTCGGCCCGGTCGCCGAACGGCCGAAGCAGGGCCCTGGCGGCCTCCACGGCATCGGGGTCCTGATCCAGTCCCAGCACCCGCAGCTGCGGGTAGGTCTCGAGAATGGCGCGGGCGTGCCCGCCGCCGCCCACTGTGGCATCGAGGACGGTTCCCGAAGGTACGGGTTCGAGCAGGGACAGCACTTCGTTGACCATGACGGGCACATGGGCGAAACCCGGCTCGTCGCCTGCCCGGCTCATCCGCAGCCCTCCGACCAGCCTGCCGTCGGGATTTCTCCCCGAGCGACCAAGATGGAAGCGGGCGGAGAAGGGGGCCTCCACCTCGCCGGTCGAAGGGCTGCGCATGAGCCGGACTCCACCGTTCACTCCGCCTCCGGAGCATCGTCGGTCAGCTTGGCCTCGGCCGGACGAACCTTGTGCTCCCACTCGTCCGGGTTCCACAACTCGACCCGGTTGAGGGCGCCGTTGATCAGCACGGCACTCTGCAGCCGGCCGAACTCCCGGAGGTAGAGAGGTATCGCCAACCGACCCTGGCGGTCGATGTCCACCTCGGCCGAGCCGGCCGCCCACACCCGGGCCAGGTTGCGCTCCAGCCGCCCGAGCTCCTGCAGCCGCTCCTGGTCCTCCATCTGTTTCTGGAACTCGTCGGGCGTCCACAGCGCCAGGCAGCGGTCCTGGTACTGCGAGATGAACGCCTGGGGCCCGAAGTTGGTGCGGAAGCGCGCCGGGAGAATGACCCGTCCCTTGATGTCGAGGGAGTGCTCGTACCTCCCGAAGAATCGAGCCGCCACTTATGACACCCACTGTCCCTCCGTGACGGCAGGGCCCTCCCCTTCTCGCCACTTGCCTCCACACTACGCCTCACTCCCCCACTGGTCAACCACTTCGCCACCCAGCGCGCCGAACTCAGCGGGCAAACCCGTGCATGGCGGAGAATCCAACGACCGGGAGTCCCCTGCCGGGCCGACCCGTCGACTCTGGGGAGACAAACCGGGCTGTTCGCCCACTTTGTGTCCCCAGAGTGGTCCCGAACGTCTAGGGCAGGCGGTCGAGCAGGGCCGGCAGGAGCTGCGACGCCACTTCGGCCCCCACGCCAAGGGCGGCGGCGGCCAGTTCGGCCACGCCGGCCGCTCGTGCCCCCTGGTCCAGGGCCAGCACATCGAGCAGGGCGGCCGGATCCCAGATCACCGGCACCGCGCACTGGAACAACGCCGCCGTCCGGGTCCGGCGCTGGGCCATCCCGACCACCTTGGCGCCGTCCACGGTCACCTCACCGGCCCCCCGGCCGGCGAAGCACACCCGGCCGGACCACGGGCTGCGGACCAGCCCGCCGCGCCAGACCGCGCCGCCGGCCAGCCCGGCGCCGGCCAGGGCGGACGCCCACGCCTGGCCCAGCCACCAGAAGGCCCGGCCCACGTCCGGTTCCCACAGCGGGTCGCCGGCCGGAATCATGATGTCGACCCAAACCAGCTGGCCCGGACCGATCATCACCGCCCCGCCGCCACTACGCCGGCGTATGACCGAGACGCCGGCCGCTGCCGCCCGCCCGGCATCGACGTGCGATTCCGGCTGGGCACTGCCGAGCACGACGGCCCGGTCGGTCGCACACATGTGGCGCACCGTGCGAGCGGGCGGAACGTCAGCGGTCAGCAGGGCGGCCGACGCAGCATGCAGCCGGGCGGTTGTATCCGACCCGACATCGACCTGCCAGCGCCGGGTCAAGCAGAGAGGGTGACGGCCGCCGGCAGCGAGCTGATCCCCAGGTACGGCTCCCAGTCGGGCCGGACGCTGCCGCTCGCGACCAGGATCCAGGTGCGCTCCCTGGGAACGGCCGGCTTGTGGCGCAGTTTCATTCCACTGTCCTCGAGCAGCCGGTCACGCTTGCGCGAGTTGCAGGGCCGGCAGGCCGCCACCACGTTGTCCCACGCGTGGGTCCCGCCCTTGCTGCGCGGGATCACGTGGTCGATGTTCTCGGCCGCCGCCCCGCAGTACTGGCAACGATGCCCGTCCCGGGCGAACACCGCCCGCCGGTTGAGGGCGATCCGCGCCTGGTACGGCACCCGTACGTAATGGGCCAGGCGCACCACCGACGGCTCGTCGAACGCCACACGTTCGGAGCGGAACAGCTCACCCGTGCCGTGCACCAACTCCGCCTTCTCATCCAGCACCAGCAGCAGCGCCCGCCGGGTCGACACAACACAGAGCGGCTCGAAGCTGGCGTTGAGGACGAGCGCTCTGGACACGGCCGCTCTACCTTTGCCGGAACCTTCGGTGCCTGTCCGGAACCGGCGCGCGCCCAGCCGATAGATCGGTGGCGCTTGGTGGCTCCGCAGGCACGCCAACACGGTAGCACGACGTCGCGCCGCATCGGCGACAGATACGGCCCACGCTCAGCCTCCGATCTGCCGCATCCGCCGGCACCACCGCAGGTAGTCGACCACCTCCTCGGGGGCCATCGTCTGTCCTGTGTCGCCGTACGCGGTGCGCAGGCGGAACTCGAGGTACGCCGGATCGGGACGCGGGACGGGCGGCCAGCGCCGCCACCAACCGGGGCGGGCCAGCCGCAGCAATTCCAGGAGCGCGGTCCCCCAGAGGCGGGGGCGCACCACCACCGCCACGATGGTGCGCCGACCGACCTGGTTGTTGGAATCCACGACCGGACGCTACCGGGCACCGCACCGGAGGACCGGTGTTAGTTCTCCGATGAAGACCGGGCCTGGCCGGTCACCGGGTCGACGTACAACTTCGACCGGTGTTCCTCGGTGTGGAAGTTGAACATGCTGTTGAGCGAACCGGCGATCGCGTCGAACGATCCGCTGATCCTGGGCAGCTTCCAGTTGTCCTCGACGAACTTCAGGATCGAGCTCTGGTCGGTGAGAGAGTGATCGACATACCCGGCCTTGGCGAACGGCGAGATGACGAGCAGCGGCAGACGGGGCCCGTAGCCGCAGCGGCCGGCCTGACCGGCCAGCGGCACCGCGGTCTCCGGCCCGCACAGGCCGGTGCCGTTCAGGAAGTCCTGCGGGCCCTCGGGCACGGGCGGCTTGGTGTTCGACGGGTTGTGCACCCCGGCGAAGGCGTGGTCATACCAGCCGTCCGAATCGTCGTACGCGATCACCACAGCGGTGCTCGACCAGTCAGGCGTGTGCTGGAGGGCATTGATCTCGCTGGCCACGAACTGCTGCTCATCGATCGGGTCGGAGTACCCCGGGTGGCCGTCCTGGTAGCCCGGAGCCTTGAGGAAACTCACCGCCGGCAGGTGGTCGGGCGACAGGTAGCCGCGGCTGATGGCGCCGACGAGCGAGTCGAAGTCGCTCATGTCGTACTGGTGGTTGGCCGTGTTGAACTGCGGCGTACCGGCGGTGACGGTCTGGGTGTCGGTCCCGATCGTCGGCAGCGACGCCGGGGGCAGGTGGTGGGGATTGGCCGTCGACGCGTAGTACTGGAACGGCTCGTGATGGGGGATGTAGTCATCCTTGCTGCCGTAGTTGGTGCCAGTCCCGGGAGCCGTCGTGCCGCCGGTACCCCCGAGCGCCGCGGCCACCGGGTGGACGGCGTTGCACAGCCCCTGATCACTGGCCGGCTTGACGGCGAACTTGCCCTTGAACTGATCGGGGGTGAAGGTGCTGGTCGGCTGGGTCCCACCTGTCGCGGTGGCGAAGGTGGTGGTGGGCCGGAACCCGCCCTGGAACCAGCCCCAGCTCACACCAGCAGCGTTCAGGTTGTCGCCGACATTCGACCCGGTGAGTGAGACAGCGTCGCGGGTCGAGCAGTCGTCGTAGTAGGGCTGCGGATCCTCGGTGATCGAGTAGCCGCCATGTCCGTCGCCGACCGTCTCGTTATTGGTTGTGGCACCGTTGATCGCCAGGCCCACGCCGCCGGTGTTGCCGGAGATCAGGTTGACGGCACCGGGCGTCGAGGGGCCAAAGGTGCTCTGGTAGGAGTTGTCGCTCATCGCGAAGTGTTGGGCGTAGTTCCAGTACCCGGTGACCGTGTTGCCGTCGTAGTAGTCCATGACCTGTCGGGCCTGGCACACCTGACCGGGTCCGTTAATGCCGGACCCGCGGCCGACGGTCGTGACGAACCTGTCCATGGCGCCACCGTTGAAGGCCTGCTGCTCGGTGTTGTAGCTGTGGTCCTGGTCGCAGGTCAGCACGTCGTTGATGTTGGCCGGGTCCAGCCGGCGGGGGTTGGCCTGGTTTCCTTTGCCGTCGAAGTTCGGGTTGTTGGTCAGCAACGTGCCGACCCCGTTCCGCCCGGGTGTGCTGGCCAGGTTGTTGGTCCGGGCCCGGTGCGCCGGGTCCCACGGCACACCCGACGTGTTGGTGGCGTTGGGGTAGGTCCCGAAGTAGTGGTCGAACGACACGTTCTCCTGGAAGATGACCACCACGTGCTTGATAGGCGTCGCGGTCGCGGGGCCTGGGGCCGCCTGACGGACGGCGGGGCTGGCGGTCGCCAGACCTGGCAAGCCGGCGATGGCGGCCACACCGGCCATCGCCACCAATTTCCGGGTCCGCTGCGCCCGCCAAATACCGGATCCCATATCTCCCCTCCCGTGTCGGTTGGGTGCGATGCTCGCGACCGCAGATGACGCCGCCACGACCCGCCCGTAAACGCCCTCTACCAGTTAGGTGAACTCTGCGCGAACGGCTCTCCGGGCCACGGCGGCCGCGCCGACCAGCGGGCCGTCGTGCCCGAGGCCGGCCGGGACGATGCGGGTACCCCGCGAGAATTCCAGCCGCGCCGACCGGTCGAGCTCAGCGCGGGCCGCCTCGAAGAACGTGGGCCCGAAGCCGAGGGCGACCGATCCGGCGACCACCGCGAGCTGCAACGCCAGCAGGTTGGCGACCGACGCCACAGCCCGGCCCACCAGCTCACCGGTCCGGGCCATGACCTCGGGGCCGGCCAGCTCCGCGGGTCGGCCGGTGAGGGCGGCGATCGCCGTTCCCGACGCCTCGGCCTCGAGGCAGCCGTGGGCGCCGCACTCGCAGCGCCGGCCGCCGGGGAGCACGATCAAGTGGCCGATGTGGCCGGCGTTGCCCTCGATGCCATCCAGCAGCCGCCCGTCGATGACGAGTCCTCCCCCGACTCCTGTCGAGACGACCATGGCCAGGTAGTTGTCGACACCCGATGCCGCGCCGCACCACCCCTCCCCGAGGGCCAGGGCCTTGGCGTCGTTATCGACGAACACCGGCAGGCCAGTGAGGGCGGCCAGGCGGCCCCGGAGGGGAAAGTCACGCCAGGCGCCGATATTGAGTGGCGAGACCGCCTCGCCATCCCGCCGCATCGGGCCGCCCACCCCGACCCCGCACGCCACAGGCGCCAGCTCCCCGCTGTCCAGCACCCCGCGGACCAGGTCGGCCAGGGCGGCCCAGAGACCTTCGGCGTCGGTCACCGGGGTGGCCATCGACGCCTGTCCCAGCAGCCGACCCTCGTCGTCGACCACGCCGGCGGCCAGTTTCGTCCCCCCGATGTCAACTGCCAGCAGGTCCATGTCAGCCCACGGTAGGGAACCCGGAAGGCCCCGCAGGCTTGTACCGGGAGTGCGGACGATACGCTAAGACCACCAGGTCCAGCGGGAGGGTAGTGCGCGGTGAGACAACGGGCGGTGGCATCGCAGACCGTTGCCAGCTTCGCCGACCTTTTCGAGGCGGCAGTCGACAACGTGTCCCAGGTCATCCAGGGGCAGGAACCCGCCATCCGCCTGGCCCTCGTGTGCATGGTGTCCCAGGGCCACCTGCTGATCGAGGACGTGCCGGGGGTGGGCAAGACCACCCTGGCCAAGGCGCTGGCCCGCTCCCTCGACTGTGAGTGGCACCGCATCCAGTTCACCCCCGACCTGCTGCCGTCCGACGTGACCGGGGTGACGGTGTACAACCGGCAGAGCGGAACCTTCACCTTCCGACCCGGCGGCATCTTCGCCAACGTGGTCCTGGGCGATGAGATCAACCGGGCGTCACCGAAGACGCAGTCGGCGCTGCTCGAGGCCATGGAGGAGCGCCAGGTCACGGTCGACAGCACGACGTACCGGCTGCCGGCGCCGTTCATGGTGATCGCCACCCAGAACCCGGTGGAGCACGAAGGCACCTACCCGCTACCGGAGAGCCAGCTCGACCGTTTCCTGCTCCGCATCCGCATGGGCTACCCGAACCGGGCGGCCGAGCTCGACATGCTGGACACCCACGGTGGCGGCAGTGCGGTGGACGATCTGAGCCCGGTGCTGTCGCCCGCCGATGTGCAGAGCATGGTCGAGCTGACCAAGGCCATTCACGTGGCGCCCGCCCTCAAGGGATACATCGTGGACCTGGCGGCGGCGACCCGGCGGCATCCGGCCCTGGCCCTCGGGATGTCGCCCCGGGCCTGTCTGGCCCTGCAGCGGGCGGCCCGGGCCCACGCCGCGGCACACGGACGGGAGTACGTCGTCCCCGATGACGTGAAGGCGCTGGTCGGACCGGTGCTCGAGCACCGTCTGGCCCTGTCGCCCGATGCCCAGCTGGGCGGCGGCCGCTCCCCGGACATCCTTGGCGACATCGTGGCCTCGGTACCGGTGCCCGCCGGGCGCGCCGGCGCTTGACCCTCCGGCACGTGCACCATCGCCGCAGCCGATGACGACCTCGCTGACGCGGCGGGGATGGGCGGTCTGCGCGGTCGGCGTCTCGCTGGCTTTCGTCGGCCGGCTGCTCGGGATCCCCGAGCTGTACGCCATGGCCGTCGTGGCGCTCGGACTGACCGCGGGCGCCATGGTGTACGTGCGGTTTGCGCCGTGGAACATCGAGGCCCGCCGTGAGGTGCGCCCGCCCCAGGTCTACGCCGGGGGAAACGGCCGGGTGGAGCTGCTCGTCCGCAACGTCGACAGCCACCGGTCACCGGTTCTCACCGCCCGTGACCCGTTCGACGATGGCCGTCGATGGGCCCGCTTCCACATCGCACCGCTCGGCCCGGAAGAGACGGTGAGAGCCGCCTACCGGCTCCCGACCACGGAGCGAGGCATTTTCCCCCTTGGACCTCTGCAGATCGGCCTGACCGATCCCTTCGGCCTGGCCGCCCAGGCCCGGGAGGCGGCGCCCGGCGCCACCCTGACCGTCTACCCCCGCATCGATGCCATCCACCCGGTGCCCCGCGCCCGGGGCGACGACCCCAACGGGTCGGCCGGCCACCCGTCGCTCACCGCTGGCGGAGACGACTTCTACGCCCTGCGGCCGTATCAGACAGGCGACGATCTGCGCCGGGTCCACTGGCCCAGCTCGGCCCGCTCCGACGACCTGATGATCCGCCAGGACGAGCTGCCCTGGCAGGAGCGGATGTCGGTGTTCGCCGATCTGCGCAGCGGCGCGCACACCCTGCCGTCGCTCGAGCTGGCGCTGTCGGCCGTGGCCAGCATCGCCCACGCCGGCTGGGAGGCCGGACGCCAGGTACGGCTGGTGACCACCAGCGGCAGCGACAGCGGCTTCGGCAGCGGCCACAGCCACATGACCGCCATCCTCGGCAGTCTCGCGGTCGCCGCCACCGAGACCTCCAACCACCTCCTCGGGGGACTCGGGGTCCTCAACCGGGGCGGCACGACCGGTGGCGTGGCGGTGGTGACGACCGAGGAGGCCGGCGACGACGATCTGGCCGCCATCGGGCGGTTCACGGCCCGGTTCGGATCCGTGGTCATCGTCATCTTCGAGCGCTCGTCGTGGGACCCCGGAACGCCGATCGGGCCGGCGATGACCCGTCGGGGTGGTGCCCGGGTGGTGCGGGTGACGAACGCCAAGCCGTTCGCCGTGGCCTGGAACCAGGCCATCCCGGTGCAGCCCGGCCGGACAAGGGCCCGGGCCCTGTGACGACCACCATCACCCGGGCGGCACCCCCGGCCGGGCCGCCGGCCCCGCGAGGGCGACCGCCGGCCCGCAAACCTCCGACCGTCACCTGGGGCGCGGGGGCCATCGCCACCGTGGCCCTGACCACCCTGACGCTCGCCGGCGTATTCAGTATCAACCGCCTGTTCAGCACCCATGCCTACGTGGGGCCGGTGCTCGGGGTGGCGCTCGGTGCCCATGCCATCTCCTGGTTGGGCCGCTGGCTGCGGTGGCCGCCGTGGGTGTCGGCCGTGGTTGCGGTGGTCACGGTCGGACTGCTTACATCCTGGTTGGTTCTCGGCGGCTCGACCGCCTTCGGCGTCCCGACGACGCGGACACTGCACGCGGCCGCGACCGCTTTCCACCAGGCGTCGGTCGACTTCCACAGCGTCAACGCGCCCGCGCCGGTCAGCACCGGGTTCCTCCTGGTGACGGTGCTCGTCGTGGGGCTGCTCTCGGTACTGGCGGACTGGGCGGCGTTCCGCATGCAGGCCACGCTCGAGGCGACGGTGCCGTCCTTCACCCTGTTCGTGTTCTGCGCCGCCCTGGGCAGCCACCGGTCACGGACGGCGGCCATCGCCGTCGAGGTGGCCGCCCTGCTGGCGTTCGTGGTGGTCCACCAGTCGACGGTCGATCAGGAGTCGTCAGCCTGGTTCGCCAACCGCACCCAGGGGGCGCTCCAGTCGGTTGTGGCCGCCGGATCGGTCATCGGGCTGGCGGCGGTGATCATCGCCCTCAACCTGGGGTTCCGCCTGCCGCAGGCCAACGCCAAGGCGCTGGTCGCCTGGCGCAGCACTGATCGGGGCGGCAACGGGACCCGGAACACGCTGAGTCCGCAGGTGGACCTGCGGGGCCGGCTGCTCAGCACCACCACCGACCCGGTCTTCACCGTGTCGAGCGCCGTGCCGAGCTACTGGCGGCTGACCTCGCTCGACTCGTTCGACGGCACCAACTGGAGCGCGTTGGGCAACTACCGCGCCGTCGGACACCACCTGCCGGCGGCCTCGACCGCGACCACGACCGGACTCCGGGTCGAGCAGGACTTCACCATCGCCAACCTCACCGAACCGTGGCTGCCCGCCGCGTTCGAGCCCGACACCATCGCCGGCATCAAGGGCGTCACCTACGACCCCCAGTCGGGAAGCCTCATCTCCGATAAGGACACCACCAGCGGCGTCACCTATCACGTCTCCTCGCTGGTGAACGCCGGTGAGCTGCGCCCGCTCACCCTCCAGTCGGCGCCCCCGCCGCCGTCGGGCGGCGCCATGGCCCGCTACCTCCAACTCCCGAGCCTGCCCCGCAACGTGGTGGCGCTGGCCCAGAGCATCGTCGCCGGCAAGACGACCGAGTACGACAAGGCGGTCGCCATCCAGGACTACCTTCGGGATCCGGCCCGGTTCTCCTACAACCTGGCGTACGACTACCAGGGGCCGGACCCGCTGAGCCATTTCCTGTTCGTCGCCCGCCAGGGCTACTGCCAGCAGTTCGCCGGTTCGTTCGCGGTCCTGGCCCGGCTGGTCGGGCTGCCCACCCGGCTGGCCTACGGGTTCAGCTACGGCAACCAGTCGGCGCCCGGCGTGTACCAGGTGCTGGACGACCAGGCCCACACCTGGCCCGAGACGTACTTCACCGGCGTCGGGTGGGTGTCGTTCGAGCCCACGCCGGGCCGGGGCATTCCCGGCGCCCAGGCCTACACCAACGTGGCGCCGGCCGAGGCGAGCAGCCCCGGGGCGGGGGCGACGGCCGTGCCGACCACGGCCACCGCCGGTCAGGCGGCGCCCCGGTCGACGACCACCACCGTGGCGTCATCGCCGGCCGCCGCCCCGGTGACCAAGTCCCACCACCGCTCGACACTTTGGCGCCTCGTGCTCTGGCTGGCTGGGCTCGTCGGCCTCCTCATCGCCTGCCTCGGCACCATCTGGACGATCCGCTTCGTCCGGCGGCTGGTGCGGCGGGAAGCGGCGGTCGGCCAGGCCGCCGATCTCGACACGAGGGAACGGGGCGCGGCGCGCGGCGACCGGTGGGATCGCCTGGCCCGGTTCCGCCACGCCTGGGCGGCCGAGGGCCTGACCGCCAGCCAGGCATTCGTGGCCCGGCTGCGGGCCATTCTCCTGTTGGAGTGGCTGCTGCCGCTCATGCCGTGGCGGTCGCCGCCGGCCCGGCCCGGCCCGGGTGTCATCGCCCGCGCCGAGATGCTCCTTACCTGGACCGAGGCGACCGACCTGCTGGCCTGGTGGGGTATCCGGCGCTACCCGTCGGAGACCTACCTCGAGCTGGCCAGGCGGGCCGCGGTCGCGTTGCGAGAGCCGCTGCGCGGGGAGCCCGAGGCGGCGCGGGCGTTGTTCCGGCTGGCCGAGGCCGGGACCCGAGGTGAGTTCGACGTCAGCACGCTGACCGCCGAGGAAATGCGGGACGCGGCCCGGCAGCTGGCGACGCTGCGCCAGGCCCTACTGGGCTCCGCCACCGCCGGTCAGAAGCTGCGGCTGGCGATCGACCCCCGGCTGACGACCAGGAGCCGCTAGGTCCGCTGGGCGCGGCTGCGGGCGTCGGGCCGCATCCGCTCCTGCTAAGGGTCGTTACGCTTGAAGCGCTCGCGGAGCTTGCGCCGGGTGTCGCCCAACAGGTCGTTCACGCTGTGGGCCCGCATCTGCTCGGTCATCTGCTGCCAGCCGGCCCGGCCCATCTTGCGCACGTTCTGGGTGATCACGATGGCGCTGACCAGCATGACGCCGAATCCGAAGACCCCGAGCCACAGGCTGGAGGCGAACGACACCAGCAAGATGATCAGTCCGGCGACGAAGCCGAGGGCCCCCCACTTGCAGTTCCGCCCGAGCGCCCGGTAGAGCGTCGAGCTCTCAATAGACCTGGCGTACTCGGGGTCGTGCTCATAGAACCGACGCTCGATCTCATGGAGGATCCGCTGTTCGTCTTCGGAAAGCGGCACCGCTCAACCCCTCTTCACAGGACACCCCACGCGCACTTCTCATGTTCGCGCTGTCACCCACGCTACAGCAACGCGAACGAATCGAGGATGGCGCCGAGGTGTCCGAAAGTCGTCAATTGTCCTTGATCGGGACCGGTTCGTCGCCCGTCAGGCCCGATTCGCCAGAGACGGCCCCGTCAGCCCGTTCAGGGCCGGCCGGGCCCTGCTCGGGGCCTTCAGGGCCGGCCGCCGGGCCCCACTGGGTGTCGCCCGGCCGCTTGAGCCGGAGCCGTCCACGGTCGACCAGGACCGCCGGCCCGACCGACCCCTGTCCGAATCGGGCCCGCACCCGGTCGACGGCCTCGGTCGCCTCGTGCCAGGACAGGTCGGTCGCTTCGGGGCCCGGTGCCCCGGAGCCGGCGCCACGGCCCTGGTGGCCGGTCCCCCGATCGGGGTCATCGGACCCCAGCTCCAAGGTCAGCTGGCGGGTGCCGCCCGGGGCCAGGTTGGCCATGGACACGCCGAGCAGCCGCACGCCCGGCTCGATCCGGACCTGATCGAGCAGGGCGGCCGCGGCCTGGGCGATCGCCTGTCCGGTGTCCACCGCGGCGGCCAGGGTGCGGGACCGGGTGATGGTCGTGAAGTCGCCGTAGCGCACCTTTAGCGACACCGTCCGGCCCGCCAGCCCGGCCTCCCGCAACCGGGCGGCCACCGCCTCGGCCATGCGCACCAGCTCGCGGTGCAGCTCGTCACGATCGTCCCGATCCCAGGCGTAGGTCTCCTCGTGGCCGACGGACTTGGTCGCCCGCTCGGCCTCCACGTCGCGGGGGTCGCGACCCCATGCCAGCTCGTGCAGGTGACGCCCGCTGGCCGTGCCGAGCGTCAGCTCCAGCGTCGCCGGCGGCACGGCGGCCAGGTCGCCGATGGTGGCCACGCCAAGTCCGTGCAGCCGTTTGGCGGTGACCGGGCCGACGCCCCAGAGGGCCTCGACCGGTTTGGGGTGGAGAAACCCCAGCTCCTCGCCCGGCTCCACCACCACCACGCCCGGGCCCGGGATCACCCCCTTGGACGAGGGGCGGGGTTTGGCTGCCTCGGACGCCAGTTTGGCCACGAACTTGGATGCCGCGACACCGACCGAGGCGTGGAGGCCCAGCTCGTCGGCGATGCGCCGGCGGATCTCCTGCCCGATGACCGGACCGGGACCGAACAGCGCGGCCACGCCGGCCACGTCGAGGAAGGCCTCGTCCAGGGCGATCCCCTCGACAAGGGGCGTGAACGAACCGAAGATGCCGTGAATGGCCCGGCTGAACTCGGAGTACCGGTCGTACCGGCCGGCCACGAAGATGGCGTGCGGGCACAGCCGGCGGGCGACCGCCGACGGCATGGCCGAGTACACGCCGAACGCCCGGGCCTCGTAACTGGCCGCCGCCACCACGCCGCGGCGCCCGGCGCCCCCGACGATCAGCGGCTTGCCGGCCAGGGACGGATCGAGCAGCACCTCGACCGAGGCATAGAAGGCATCCATGTCGACATGGAGGATGGACGCCGACGGACGCGTCATGGCCGCAGTCTGGCAAAGGGTGGAAAAGATCGCAGCGTCTACCGCGGAATGCGGTTGCGGCTCCGTACCACCCGGTCGCGCACGCCCCACCAGGTGACGAGCATCAACGCCTCGACGACGATCCGGCTCGACATCTTCGAACGCCCATGGGCCCGCTCGGAGAACCAGATCGGTGTCTCGACGATCTTGCCGCCCCGTGCGGCCACCCGGTACGCCATTTCGACCTGGAAGCCGTACCCGTCGGCCCGTACCGCCGACAGGTCGATATCGGCGACCGTCGACGCCTTGTAGGCGCGAAAACCCGAGGTGGCGTCCCGGATGGGCAGGTTGAGGGCCCAGGCCGCGTAGCGGTTGCCCTGCCGGGACAGCTGCCGGCGGTGCCACGACCAGGCGGGAATGGATCCGCCCGCGACGTAGCGGGAGCCGAGCGCCAGGTCGGCGCCGTCGGCGACCAGTGCCACCAGCCGGGGCAGGTCGGCCGGGTCGTGCGACAGGTCGGCGTCCATCTCGACGAGGATGTCGGCACCGCGTTCGAGCCCCCACCTGAACCCGTCCCGGTACGCACTGCCAAGTCCGCTCTTCACCGGGCGGCGCAGCACATCGATGCTGCCCAGTTCGGCGCCGACCGCCTCGGCCAGCGCCGCGGTGCCGTCGGGGCTGGCGTCATCGACGACGAGAACCGTCGCTGCCGGCACGGTCGCCCTGATCCGCCGCAGCACCGTGGCCACGTTGGCTGCCTCCTGGTAGGTGGGCAGCACGATCATGGTTGACACCGGCCGGAGCCTACGATGGCCGGCGGCATGGCATCAGTCAGCGGCGACGAGGCATCACCGGCGAGAACCGACCGCTCGTCCCGAATCTCGGCGCTCCCGTCGGTCCAGGCCCGGGTCCTGGCCTTCCTGGCCATCGTGCTGGCCGGCGTCTGCGGGGCGTTGATCGGCAGCAGCCTGACCAAGGTCGGCTGCACCGCCAACTGCGGGACATCCCAGGGCGTCGGCGGCGTGGTGGGGGCGGTCATCGCCGCGGTCGGTGTCGCCGTCATCGCGGTCCTGGTGCTTCGGGCCATGGGCGAGTGGCGGACCATCAAAGAGGAGCGGGCCCTGCAGGCGGAGCCCGCGCCTGCCGGCGAGGGCGCCGACGAGGCGCCTGACCCGGGCGTCGGGTAGACGTCCATCCCATCGACTGGTGCACGAGTGATGGTGAAACCCGGAAGATTTCCCCGGATCACACCCACTCGTGCTCCACTCGATTGGCGGCGCGGGTGTTACTGGCGGAGCCGCAACTGGCGGAACCCCTCGGCATAGCGGACTCCGGCCCGCCGGCCACCGGCTTCGGCCCGCTGGCGAACCACGGTGCGCAGCCACTCCCCGGGCTCGCCGACCTGGCTGGTGTGACACGCCACCGCCTGGGCCTTGCGCTCCACCACATCGGTTATGTCCACCCAGATGTCGGGCTCCAGCGTGCCCGACAGGTACAGCACATCGGCCTGATGGGCCGGTCCGGCGTCGGGAAAGTAGTGCGGGTTGGCGGCAGCCGGCGCCACCGCATCGAGGGTGGCCCAGCCGACCATGCGATGGTCGCGGTGGTTGGCGTACTGCTGACCGAAGAACACCGCCGTTGGATCGGGGCACAGCATCACGTCGGGCCTGACGTCCCGGATCAGGGCCACCAGCCGGCCCCGTAGCTCGGCATTGTCCTCGAGCTCTCCGTCGCGGTAGCCGAGGAAATGGTGGACCGCTACGCCGAGCACCTTGCCGGCCGCCTCCACCTCGTCCCGCCGGAGGGCCGTCAACGCCGAGGTTTTGATGGTGGGATCGAGCGAGCCTTTGTCACCGTCGGCGCAGATGCAGACCGAAATGGTGGTTCCGGCGTTGGCCCACCGGGCCAAGGTGCCGCCGCACGACACGTCAGGGTCGTCGGGGTGGGCGTACACCGCCAGCGCCGAGCGCGGCGCCTCGTCCATGAGCTCCGCCATGGGCCGAATCTATCGGGCGATCGCTCGGTGATCCCACCGCCGAACTGCGCTCCGCCTACGGGGCGCCGGACAGCGCCTTGCACGCCCGGTCGATGCCGTCGTCGCCGACATCGCGATGGGTGACCAGGCGGACCGTGCCCGGAGCGATCGTCCCGGCCAGCACCCCTTCGGATTCGAGGTGGGCCAGTAGGGCGGCCGGGTCTGGATGGTGGAAGACGATGATGTTGGTCCGGACCGCCGTGGGATCGAAGCTGGGCCAGCGATCCGCCACCACGGCGGCCAGCCGATGGGCCCGCTCGTGGTCCTCGACCAGGCGGTCGACCATGGTCTCGAGGGCGACCAAACCGGCGGCCGCGATGACGCCGGCCTGGCGCATGGCGCCCCCCATCCGGGCGCGCTCGATCCTCGCCTCGGCCATCAGCGCCCCCGGGCCGGCGAGCAGTGATCCCACCGGCGCGCACAGGCCCTTCGACAGGCAGCACATCACGGTCGTGGCCGACGCCGCGAAATCGGCCGCCGGGATGCCGGTGGCCACCTCGGCGTTCCAGAGGCGGGCGCCGTCCATGTGCACCGGGACGCCCGCGGCGCCGGTTAGCTGCGCCAGTTCCTGGAGCCTGGCCAGGGGCCAAGGCGTCCCGCCGGCGGGCATGTGGGTGTTCTCGATGCTCACCAGACCGACCCGCGGCTGGTGGTGGTCGGCCGCGGCCAGCGCCCACTGCACCGCTTCGGGGCTGACCGTGCCGCCGGCGTCGTCGACGGTGGAGAACTGGATCCCGGCGTTGCGTCCGGCGGCTCCTGCCTCGTACAGCACCAGGTGCTGGCGGGCGCCGGCGATCACCAGGTCGCCGGGACGGGTCAGCACCCGCACGGCGAGTTGGTTGGCCATCACGCCCGACGGCACGAACAGGGCCGCCTCCTTGCCGACCCGGCGGGCGAACGCCTCCTCGAGGGCGTTGACGGTCGGATCCTCGCGGTAGACGTCGTCGCCGACCGGCGCCTCGGCCATGGCGTGACGCATCTCGGGAGTCGGGCGGGTGACGGTGTCCGAGCGCAGATCGTCCACGGATCGAGGCTACCCAGGTGTGGTTGCGTCCCTCCGTCACCCGCGAGCCAGGTAGAGCAGGCGGCCCATCACCACGCCGGAGATCATGGGCAGGCCGATGAGGACGTTCACTCCGGTATCCGACGACGACGGAGCCGGGGACGTGATGGCTCAGGCCCGGCCACGCCGGCGGGCACGCCGAGCGCCATCGTCACCAACGGAGCGATCGCACCGTAGCCCCGCCCACCCCATTAGAACTTGGTAGTGACCGATTCTCTTCTCGATGATCTGCTGGCCGTGGCGGACGCGGCCGCGGCGGCCGCCGCGGCCGTGCTGCAGTCCGAGTACGGACGGCGGCGCACCGAGGTCAGTACCAAATCCTCGTCGACCGACATGGTGAGCGAGGTGGACCGGGCCGCCGAACGGTGCATTGTCACCATCCTCGCCGGGCGCCGCCCCGGCGACGGGATCCTGGCCGAGGAGGGAAGCGACCGGACCGGCAGCAGCGGGGTCAGGTGGGTGGTCGACCCCCTTGACGGCACGACCAACTATCTGTTCG
Source organism: uncultured Actinomycetota bacterium (assembly GCA_963792645.1). Classification (GTDB taxonomy): domain Bacteria; phylum Actinomycetota; class Acidimicrobiia; order Acidimicrobiales; family Palsa-688; genus CAWBWS01. The sequence goes on along the minus strand of CAWBWS010000002.1, from coordinate 1,076,707 downwards.
GGGTACCTGCCTACGCGGTCTCGGTGGCGGCCGAGATCGACGGCGCGGCGTCGGTGGGTGTGGTGGTCGACCCGTCCCGGAACCAGACGTGGCGGGCGGTTCGAGGGCGGGGTGCCACGCTGGACGGCCACCCACTGCAGCTCCCGGCCGCCCCTCCCCCGTTGGCGGCCGCACTCGTGGCGACGGGGTTTTCCTACCTTCCCGAGCGCCGCGCCTACCAGGCCGGAGTGCTCCACCACGTATTGCCGCGGGTGCGTGACATCCGGCGCTTCGGCGCCGCCGCCCTGGACCTGTGCTGGGTCGCGGGCGGGCGGGTCAACGCCTACTACGAGCTCGGGCTCCAACCATGGGATCTGGCGGCCGGAGTGCTGATCGCCCAGGAGGCGGGGGCTGGTGTGGCCGAGCTGCCCGACGGCACGGTGGTGGTGGCCGCGCCGGGACTGTTGGCGCCATTGCGGGCCCTGCTCGAGGAGGCCGCCCGATCAACCGAAGAAGGCGCCCGCCACGTCGTGTAGCAGATGCGGATCGACGGTCTTCAGTTCGATCACCGCGTCGTCCAACGGTACCCGCACGATTTCGTCGGCCTGCAGCGCGACCATCTGGCCGAACGCGCCGTCGTGCACAGCTTCGATGGCGGCGATGCCGAACCGGGTGGCCAGCACCCGGTCGAAGGCGGTCGGCGTGCCGCCCCGTTGGATGTGCCCGAGGATGGTGACCCGGGTCTCGATCTCGGTGCGGGCCTCGATCTCGGAGGCCAGGATGTTGGCGATCCCGCCCAGCCGGACGTGGCCGAACTGGTCGACCTCCCGGGAGGCCACGGTCATCGTTCCCTCCTTGGGGACCGCACCCTCGGCGACGACCACGATGGAGGCAAACCGGCCCTTGGAGTGCCGGGCCTTGAGGTTCTCGCATACCTCGTCGATATCGAACGGCTCCTCGGGAACCAGCACCTCGGCGGCCCCTCCCGCGATGCCGGCGTAGGTGGCGATCCAGCCGGCGTGGCGGCCCATGACCTCGCACACGATGACCCGGTCGTGCGACTCCGCCGTGGTGTGGAGGCGGTCGATGGCCTCCGTCGCAATCTGCACCGCGGTGTGAAACCCGAACGTCACCTCGGTCGCCGACAGGTCGTTGTCGATCGTCTTGGGCACGCCGACCACCTGGACGCCCTCGCGCGTCAGGCGGTGGGCCACGCCGAGCGTGTCCTCGCCGCCGATGGCGACCAGCGCGTCGATGCGGTGCTCCCGCAGGGTCTGCAGCAGTTGGGGAACGCCGTCGTCGACCTTGTACGGGTTGGTGCGGGAGGTGAAGAGGATGGTTCCGCCGCGGGGCAGGATGCCCCGGCACCGTTCGATGGTGAGCGCCATGGTGCGGTTCTCGATGACGCCTCGCCAGCCGTCGAGAAAGCCGACGAACTCGTCGTGGTAGAAGGATTCGCCTTTGCGCACGACCGCCCGGATCACGGCGTTCAGGCCGGGGCAGTCACCGCCACCGGTCAGCACTCCAACTCGCATGGCGCCACTCCGTCGATCAGATAGCCGGGGTCAAGAAAACTAGCCGACCTACCGGCGCTTGGGCTCGGTCGACTTGGTGAGCAGCCCGACCTCCCGCTCGAAGTCACCGACGTCGGCGAAACCCTTGTAGACGCTGGCAAATCGGAGATAGGCCACCTCGTCGAGACCGCGGAGCCGGTCCAGCACCGACCGTCCCACCTGCTCGGTGGTGACCTCGGGACCGTCGAGGCGGAACCCTTCCTCCACCTCGGCGGCCAGTGCTTCCATCTGGCGCAGGGAGATGGGCCGGTTCTTGGCCGCCGCCCGCAACCCGGTGACGATCTTGGCCCGATCGAACGGCTGGCGCTCACCCGATCGTTTCAGGACCGTCAGCGGGAGCTCTTCGACCCGCTCGTAGGTCGTGAAGCGCCGGCCGCAGGCCAGGCACTCCCGCCGGCGGCGGATGGCTCCTCCCTCGTCGGCCAGCCGCGAGTCGACGACCCTGTCGTCCAGGCTCGAGCAGGTCGGGCAACGCACGCTGTCGACCATAACCGGCACGCTCCGGACACGGCAGGCGTGCGCGGTCATGGCGCCGATGTCAGACTCGGGGCATCAGATGCGCGTCCTGATCACCAGTCCCGCCATGCTGGGCCATATTCATCCGATGGTGCCCCTGGCCCGGGCCATGGCGGCGCGTCACCACGACGTCCTGTGGGCACTGCCCACCGACGGCGTCGCCGAGGTGGAGCGCACCGGCATCCGGGCGGTGGCCACCGCCCCGGCCCTCCCGATGGGGCCGTCACTGGCCAGGCAGCGGTTCCCCGAGCTCGACGATCTTCCCCCTGACCAGGCGGCGGCGGTGATGTTCGCCAAGCTGTGGGGCGCCATTGCCGCCCCCGAGATGCTCGCCGGGCTGGTTCCGGTGGCACGTGACTGGCGGCCGGATCTGGTGATCGCCGACGCCGCCGAGCTCGCCGGCCACATCGTCGCCGCCGAGAGCGGCGTGCCCAGCATCACCAAGGGCTTCGGGCCGCTCCTGCCCGCGGCTCGGGTGGCGGGCGCGGCCGACGAGGTGGCCCCGCTGTGGCGCGCCCGCGGGCTGGAACCTCGGCCGTACGGCGGTGCCTATGACACGTTGTACCTCGACAGCTACCCGCCCTTGCTGCAGCCGCAGTTCGCCGGCCACGTGACCCGTCGCCAGCTGGTGCGGCCGGGACGCGACGACGGCGGGATCGATCCGTCTTCTCCGCTCCCGCTTCCCGGAGGACCGGCCGATGCACCGTTGGTATACGTCACCATGGGCACTGTCTTCAACGACATCACGCCGCTCCGGGTGGCCGTCGAAGCCCTCCGGAACCTTTCGGTGCGGGTCCTGGTCACGGTCGGGCCGCGAGGCGACCCGGCGACCCTCGGGGCGCAGCCGGCCCACGTCCGGGTCGAGCGCTACGTGCCCCAGAGCGCAGTGCTCCGGCAATGCCACCTCGTCGTGTCCCACGCCGGGTCCGGGACGGTGCTCGGGGTACTGGCGCTCGGGCTGCCCCAGCTCTGTCTGCCCCAGGGTGCCGACCAGTTCCTCAATGCCGCCGCCGTGGCGGCCGCCGGCGCCGGCATCGCCCTCACGCCCGCAGAGCTCTCACCGGAGGCCGTGACCGAGGCGGTCGAACGACTGCTCAGCCACGACTCATTTCGCCACGCCGCGGGACAGGTTGGCGAATCGATCGCGTCGATGCCGTCGGTCGAGGAAGCGGCGGCACTGCTCGAGACCATGGCCTGACGACCAGCCCGTCAGTGAGGGCAGGAGGATCAGGGCAGGACGATCAGGGCAGGACGATCAGGGCAGGACGATGCGCTGGCCGATCTGCAGGGACCGGCCACGCATCTGACCCATCAGGCGGTCGACAGCCGGTCGCGGGTCGCCGCGGACCCCGCTCGACCTGACGATCGACCAGAGCGTGTCGCCCGGTTGCACGATGTGGACCCGAGCCGCGATCGGCTGCGATGGCCAGGCGCCGGAGGACCCGGTGGTGGTGAGGGCCCCACCTCCGGGTCCCGCCAGCGCCAGGCGGATGGCCACGGCCAGCATGACCGCGACGGTCGTACCGACCAGCAGGGTGACCGCCCTTCGGCGGCGGTACACCCGCATGTCCGGCCGACCGGGAGTCGGGGTCCGTGGACCGGGGCCGCCCGCCGCCACCGACCAGGACCTGATGGGCTTGGTCCCCAGGGCGCTATAGGCGACGGCGGCCATGGTCCCACTTCCCGCCACCGGCACCCGGTACGATGGTCGACATCTGCGAACGCTTGTTCGGCACGGACCCATCTCACCACGAACGCCTGTTCCCTGTCAAGCGATCGGCACGAACATGTGTTTGATTTTTCCTTGTGTGGCGGGTACACTGAGATCACATGGCGAAGCAAGAGGTTCGACGGGAGGATGTCTTGACTGATACTGAGCTCACCGGGAAGCGCAGGGAGATCCTCGACTTCATCGCGGCCCAAGTTCGCGAGCGTGGGTATCCGCCGTCGGTGCGCGAGATCGGCGAGGCGGTCGGCCTGACCTCCTCGTCCACCGTCCACGCCCACCTCACCACCCTCCAGCGGCAGGGCTATCTGCGCCGTGACCCGACCAAGCCGCGCGCCATCGAGGTGCACTACGACGCCAGCTCGGAGTCACGCCGTCGAGCGCCGCCCGACCCGGCACGTGCCGCTGCGTCGGCGAAGTGGCGGCCGGCACCAACGTGCTTGGCCCAGGAGAACATCGAGGAGCTGCTGCCCCTGCCCGAGGATTTCACCGGCGACGGCCAGCTGTTCATGCTCCGGGTACGGGGAGATTCGATGATCGACGCCGGGATCCTCGACGGCGACTACGTCGTGGTCCGCCAGCAGCCCGAGGCGGACAAGGGCGACATCGTGGTGGCGGGTATCCCGGGCGAGGAGGCGACGGTGAAGACCTACTCGCGCAAGGGCTCCAAGGTCGTGCTGACCCCGGCCAACCCCGACCTGCAGCCCATGATCTTCGACCCCGCCGACGTGACCATCTTCGGCAAGGTCGTGACCGTGCTGCGCCGGCTCTAGCCCGCCGGCGCCGTCAGCAGGCCGGCGAGGGCGGCATGGACCGCGTCGATCTCGGACCGCGCCACCCGCTCCGCCGCGGTGTGGGAGACCGCCGGGTCACCCGGGCCGAAGTTGGTGGCCGGGATTCCCAACTCGGAGAAGAACGCCACGTCGGTCCAGCCCAGCTTCGCCCTCGGCGGGTTGTCCGTGGCGGCCACCAGCTGGGCCAGGAGCGGATGCCCGAGCGACGGCCGGCGCGGCCGGCGCCTGGTCGGTCACCGCGATCTGGTCGCCTCGGCGGGCGTCGATGACCGGGGCCAGCAGGGTCCGCACCGCGGCCTCGGCCTCCGCCGGCGTCCGGTCGGGGGCGAAGCGGTGGTTGAGCGACAAGACAGCCGAGTCGGGCACCACGTTTCCGGCGACCCCTCCGGTAACCGCCACCGCCTGCAGGGCCTCGTGGTACCGGCAACCGTCGATGACCGGCTCACGTCCCTCGAACGCCATGATCCGGTCCAGCACCGGCCCCAGCCGGTGGATGGCGTTGACGCCCATCCACGGCCGGGCGGTGTGGGCCCGATCGCCGCCCATGGTGACCGCCAGCTTGAGCACCCCCTGGCAGCCCGCTTCCACCCGGGCGCCGGTCGGCTCGCCGAGGATGGCGACGTCGCCGGCCAGCAGTTCGGGGCGCACGGCCATCAGATGGGACAGGCCGTTGTGCTCCCGGGCCACCTCCTCGCACTGGTAGAAGACGTAGGTCACGTCCACGGCCGGAGCCGTCACGGTGGTGGCCAGCTCGAGCATCACGGCCAGGCCTGACTTCATGTCCGCCGCCCCCAGCCCCCAGAGCAGATCGCCGTCGATCCGGGCGCGCTCGTTGCCGTTGGCGGGCACGGTGTCGATGTGACCGGCCAGCACCACCCGCACGCCGCGGCCCAGGGTGGTGCGGGCCACCACGTTGTCCTCGACGCGATCGACGACCAGGCCAGGGACCGGGCGCAGCCGGCCCTCCACGTGGTCGGCCATGGCCCGCTCGTGGTGGCTGACCGACGGGATGTCGACCAGCTCGGCGGTGCGAGCCAACAGGTCGGTCACCGGCCCCCGCCCACCTTCACACGGACACTCCGTGCTCACGCAGCAGGTCGTTCAGTTGGGCCCGGTCGTGGCGCCGCCCGACCTCGAGCCGGCGGATGATCAGGATGCAGGGCAGACCGAAATCGCCGCCCGGGAAGCGGCGGGCCCGCGTCGCCGTCACCCCGACGCACCAGGGCGGGACCACGCCTCGTGACAGCTGTTCGCCGGTCTCGGCGTCGATCACCGGGATCCCGGGATTGAGGATGCAGCCCTCGGCGAGCACCGCCCCGTCACCGACCCGGGCCCCCTGGGTGATCATGCACCGGCTGCCGATGAGTACCTCGTCGCCGATCATGACCGGCGCGGCCTGCGGTGGCTCCAGCACACCGCCGATGCCGACACCGCCGGAGAGGTGGACATTGGACCCGATCTGGGCGCACGAGCCGACCGTGGCCCACGTGTCGACCATGGTGTTGGCGCCGACCCGTGCGCCCATGTTGACGTAGCTCGGCATGAGGATCACGCCCGGCTCGATGAAGCTCCCCCAGCGAGCCGATGCCCCGGGCACGACCCGGACCCCGAGCTCGGCGTAGCCCCGTTTGAGCGGGATCTTGTCGACGTACTCGAACGGCCCGACCTCCGTCGTCTCCATCGACGACAGCCGGAAGAAGAGCAGGATGGCCCGCTTCAGCCACTCGTGGACCACCACTTCGCCCCTGCTGTCGAGCTCGGCAACCCGCGCCTCACCCCGATCGAGCAGGTCGATCGCCTGGCGGACCGAGACCATGGCCTCGGTGTCGCGGGGAGACAGCTCCCCCCGCCGGTCCCACAGCTGGGTGATGGTCGCCCGGAGTTCATCCACAATCCTTGGAACGTACTCGGCCGACCGGCCGAGTGTCCCTGTCGACGACCGGGCCGGCCGCAGTAGAATGTCCGTTTACCACTGGCGGACGTGCGTCCACCCCCAGCCGGCAGGCCGGGGACACTCCGGAACAGATTCAACCGGGCCGTCGAGATCAGGATTGGGGAATCAGTGCCGGACAAGCAGATCAACATCCAGCGAGCGTCAGGGCGGTCCAACGGCAACTCGGCCCGACCGATCATGCTGGCCATCGCCGGAGACAGCGCGGCGGGCAAGACGACCATCACCAAGGGGCTGGTCGCGGCCCTCGGCCCCGAGCGGATCACCGCGGTCTGCGTGGACGACTACCACCGCTACGACCGGATCGAACGCAAATCGCTGACCTTCACCCCCCTCCACCCCGACTGCAACTACGTCGAGATCATGGAGCAGCACCTCCAGCTGCTCAGCATGGGCCAGCCGATCCTCAAGCCGGTGTACAACCACAAGGACGGGATGCTGGGCCGCCCGGTCCTGGTCGAGCCGCGCGAGTTCGTCATCATCGAAGGGCTGCTCCCGCTCTACACCAAGTTGGCCCGGGCCTGTTTCGACATCACCGTGTACCTGGACCCGCCCGAGGAGATCCGCCGCAAATGGAAGGTGGCCCGCGACACCAAGAAGCGGGGCTACACCGAGCAGCAGGTGGTGGCCGACCTGGAGAAGCGGGAACCTGAATCGGCGGCCTTCATCCGCCCGCAGCGGGCGTACGCCGACATCGTCGTGCAGTTCTCCCCTATCGAGGAGCGGGGCGAGACGACCGACGAGGACCCGCGCAGCGCCACCCTGCTGCTCCGGCCGACCATCCCCCACCCGGACCTGTCCAAGATCATCGGCGAGAACACCCGCGACGCCATGCACGTCAAGCTGGTCCGCGACGACGACGGCAAGCCGGTCGACACTGTCCACGTCCACGGCTATGCCGACCGAGCCATGACCCGCAGGGTCGAGGAGTCCATCTGGGACGAACTGGAGACATCGGAGCCACTCCCCGAAGCCCTCGGCACCATCGAGCCGGGCAACCGGAGCGAGGCGCTGGCCGTGGCCCAGTTGCTGCTGCTGTTCCACCTGTTCCAGGCCGAAGCCCAGGTCAACACGCCGGCCGGGCGCTGAGCGCGGAGGGGCCCAGCCCGGCTCAGCGCGGCTGGGCGATCGCGGCCGCCTCTTCCGGCGCCACCAGCGTGCCCCGGCGTCGGGGACCCCGGGTGGCCAGGAACGAACCGGCCAGAATCAGGGGGAAGCCGATGGCGATCCCGGTCGTCAACCGTTCCCCGAGCAGCCCGACACCGAGAATGACCGCAACCGCCGGATTTACGTAGGTGATAACCGTCGCCCGGGACGGTCCGACCTCGACGATCAGGGCGAAGAACAGCAGGAACGCGATAGCGGTGCAGACCACGGTCAACCCCGCCACCGAGGCCACCACCTGGCCAGAGACGTGGGAGGGCAGGTCGGTGAGCGCGAACGGGGCGTAGGCCACGGCCGTAAGGCCGAACGACGCCGCCACCACGCCGAGCCCGGGGATGTCGGCGAAGCGCCGGCTGATGATCATCGGCCCGATGGCGTAGCCGACCGCGGTCAGCGCCACCTCCCCGAAGGCGATTGGGTTGGTGCCGCCGATGTCGACGCCGACCAGGGTGGCCACGCCTGCGAACCCGACCAGCAAGCCGATCACGCGCCGGCGCTCGAGGGTGTCGCCGTGGGCCACCAGCACCGCCAGCAGCGCCCCGATGAGCGGCACGGCGGCGATGAGCAGCCCGGTGACCGAGCTCGACAGCCGCTGCTCGGCGCGGGACAGCAGCAGCCACGGGCCGGCGATCTCGACCGCGGTGTACAGCACCACCATCCGCCACCGGGCCAGCAGTGGACGCAGGTAGCCGCGCCCCTGGGCCAACGGCAGAAGGAGCAGCGCCGCCGGCGCGGTCCGGAAGAACACCAGCACCGGCGGCGACAGCTCCCGGACCGCCACCCGGATCAGCAGGTAGGGAACGCCCCAGATGACACACATGGCCAGGAACAGCAGCCGGCCACGTCGCGACATCTGATGCTCGATCCTCCTCGCCGGGCCGGGCGCCTGGTCCGGCTGGCATCATGGCAGGCCGACCCGGGGGTCGGGCAAGCGGTTTTCGGCCGGGTAGTTGCCAGCTAGCCGGGACCGCGGTCCTGGGACCCCGGCCCGGACGGCTCCTCGGACTGGCTCCGGAAATCGGCCTGGATCCGCTCGAGATCCTCCCGACTGGAATGCTCGACGGTCATCATCTGGTTGGACGCCGGGCCCGAGGCGCGTATCAGTTCGTCGAGCTTCAACTGGATGGCCAGGGCGTTGTGATTCTGGGTGTGCTGGACCAGCGCCAGCATGAGCAAGGTGAGGAAGGGCAGGCCGACCGTCGCGCTGAGCTCCCACCAGCGGGCGAAGCCGGAAAGGGCACCCACAACCATCCAGACGACGAAGGCGCCCATGATGGTGGCGGCCGCCCATCCTGTCCCGGTCCACTCGGTCAGGACGTGGGCCCAGTGGCTGAACGGGCGCCGGTCGGAGCGCCCGGCGGCCGCGTGGACGGAGCCGTCCCTCTCGTCGGACACCTGAGACCGGGCCTACCGCCCGGCCGACTTGGGACCCAATCCGAGCACCGCCAGTACGGATGCGACGACCGCCGCCAGGCCGTTCGGCGGCACCGACACCGGCGGCGGATGCAGGAGGGCATCCGAACCCGGGCACGGATGGTCGTAGTCGGAGCCCTGGGTCACGTACTGGACGACCACGACCGGACCGCCGCTGAACGACCGGCCCGGCGTGCAGAAGCCGGCCGCCTGCCCGGCATCGCGGGCACCGGGCACCCAGTTGGGCACGGACGCCATGGTGGCCCCACCGGTGATGCGGCCCCACTGGTAGCGGGTGGAGTAGATACCCACGTTCACGCCGTTGGCGGCCAGGTAATCGATCGAACCGACGATGACCGCCAGATTGACGCCGAGATCGGCCGACCACGAGTTTCCCGTCTCGACATCCAGCCACCAGGTGTGTCCGGGCCCGGCCGGCACCCTGGCATTGGCGAATCTGTAGGCGTGCTGCGCCGCGGCATACCCGAAGTCGTACCCGCATGCCCGGTCGTTACCCGGACCGCATCCGGCGTTGGGGCTCCCCTGCCGGTACCAGTCGACCACCTGGCTGCCCGGGCCCGGGTTGGCGGTGTTCATGTACAGCCCAGGTGGCCCCGACCGCGATGCCCACTGGTACTCGGAGGCCAAACAGGGGTTGTCCTCGAAGGGCCGGCCGCCGCTGACGCCGACAATGCCGAATGCGGCACCGGAGGGCAGGTCCCGGCCACATTGCGGCCACGAGATGTCGTTGCCCGACGCCGGGCCGGCGACCGCCGCGACCATCCCGCCCGGTGGCACGGCTACGGAGACGACCAGGGCCAGGGCCGACACCAGGACCACCCACGCCCGACTGCTCGAGCATCGACCTCGGATCAAGCTGCCGCCTCCAGCTAGGACGTGGGCGCGACAATAGGTGGCGCCGGAGGTGGCGGGTTGAACCATCGGAAACTGCAACACGCCGGGCGGCGCGTCCCGGCCGGGTCCCGCTGCCTCCTGATCGCCGTGGCCGTGGCCGCCGCCGGCTGCCAGAGCGCCGCCACCACTGCGCATCCGGCGGGCCCGGCCGCCCCGCCGCGGCCGACAACGACGACCTCCACCTCCACGCCGGTCGCGTCCCACCCCGCGCCCACCACGAACCCGACCACCCCGTCCAGTGCCCGCTGGCAGCCGCTCGTGCCCGGCCTCGAGCAGCTGACGGCACCGAACGGGGTGGTCACGAGGATCGATCCCAGCCGGCTGGAGGTGGCGCTGGTGCCTGGCACCGCCGAGCCGGGCGGGGCGTTTCCTGAAGGCGGGATGGTTCCCACCGACCGGCGGGCGGCGCTGGTCATGGCCATCAACGCCGGTTTCAAACGGGCCGATGCGCGCGGCGGCGAACTGGTCGACGGACGGACCGTCGGGACACTGATGCCCGGCGCCGCGTCACTGGTGATCAGGGCGGACGGATCCGCCGACGTGAGCACATGGGACGGCTCTCAAGGAGCCAACGGCCCACCCGCCTCGGCTGTTGTCCAGAACCTGGTGCTCCTGGTCGACAACGGCCAGCCGGCGCCCGATCTCGGCACCCACATCATCGAGCGGTGGGGCGTGTCGTTCCGGCCCGCCCTGCCGGTGGCCATCTGGCGATCCGGCGCCGGGATCGACAGTCGTGGCCGGTTGCTCTTTGCCGTCGGGGTCAATGTGGTCCCGGCGCAACTGGCGCAATTGCTCATCGCCGGCGGCGCCATCCGGGGGATGCAACTCGACATCAACCACCTGTGGGTGTTCGCCGCCCTGTTCAACCACCCCGATCCTGAGCGACCCGAGCAGGTCCAGGCCCAGCCATTGCTGGCCGGGATGGGCCCGACGCCTGCGCACGTGCTGGCGCCGGGCCCCCGGGACTTTCTGGCCGTGTACCGGCGTCCGCCGGCCACCGGTTTGAGCTAGCGGCGCGAACCAGCCGGGCGCCGTGCGAAATGCTCGACCATGGCGGTGCAGAAGGCCGGCAGATCATCCGGCTTGCGGCTACTGATGATCGAGTTGGGACCGCTCTCGCACACCCTGACCTCTTCGTCGACCCAGTTCACGCCGGCGTTGCGGAGGTCGGACTTCAGGCTGGGCCAACTGGTCAGCGTGCGCCCGCTCACCACTCCGGCATCGATCAGGGTCCACGCCCCGTGGCAGATCACTGCGCACGGTTTGCCGGCGTCGAAGAACGACCGCACAAACGGCGCCACGCCCGGTTGCCAGCGCAGGAAGTCGGGGTTGGCGACGCCCCCCGGCAGCATGAGCGCGTCGTATTGGTCGGCGCCGTCGTCGACGACGGCGTCGATCGGGAAGGTGTCGGCATTGTCCAGGTGGTTGAACGCCTGGGCCTGACCGGCCTTGGTCGACACCAGCTTCGGTGTCCCGCCGGCGTCCTGGACCGCCTTCCACGGCTCGGTCAGCTCGATCTGTTCGACGCCCTCCGGTGCCACCAGAAAGGCCACGGTCATACCCTGCAGCTCGTTCGGCATTGATGTCCTCCTTGGGTGATGCTGCGTCAATTGCTCCTACCCCAGCCGGGGGGACCGGTCACCTCGGAGTGGGCGTTGATCGCGCTATGACGCGCTCAACTCGACGATGGATTCCCGGCTACCCCAAACCGAGGCGCGACGCGACCAGCTCGAGCCGCTCGAGCGGACGCACCATGGCCACCCGCACGTACCTGGCACCGGCCGGGCCGAAGATGTCCCCCGGTGCGACCAGCACGCCGCCTTCGGCCGCCAGCCGGTCGGCGAGACCCCATGGGTCGCCGCCCGGCGCCGGCGCCCACAGGTAAAAACCTCCGGCTGGCATCTCGGCCGACAGACCGACCCCGGCCAGGATCTGGCTCATACGGACCAGCCGCTCCCGGTACCGGTCCCGCTGGGTGTCCACGTGGGCCTGGTCGCCGAGTGCCGCCGCCCCGGCCAGCTGCACCGGTCCCGGCACCATCAGCCCGGCGTGCTTGCGCACCTCCCGCAGGTAGCGGACCAGGGCCGGGTCGCCGGCGTACCAACCGAGGCGCATCCCGGCCAGGTTGGACCGCTTCGACAGCGAGTGCAGGGCCACCACCCCGTCCAGATCCGGACGGCTCAGGATCGTCCGGGGCGGCCCGTCCCAGGTGAACTCGACGTAGCACTCGTCGCTGAACACCGGCACGCCGTGCGCCCGGCCCCAGGCGGCGGCCGCCGCCAGGTCGTCGAGCTCGCCGGCCGGGTTGCCCGGGCGTGTTGACCCACAGGCCCAGCGCCCGCGCCGCGTCGGCGTCGTCGATGGCGCCGCAGGTCGAGCCGCAAGGACGCGTCCAGAGGGCACCGGTACCGCCCGGCAGCCCGGCCAGGATGGCCCCCATCGCGTAGGTCGGGTAGGAGACCGCCGGGTACAGCACGGTGTCCCGCTCGGGTGCCCGCAGGTGCAGCCACGAGGGAGTGCGGCCACGAACTCCTTGGTGCCGACGCACACGCCGAGCGGCATCGAGCGGGCACGTCGACACCGAGGCGCCTTCATCCACGCCGGCGACCGCCAGGCGCAGCGTCCGTCGACCCGATCGACGGCGGATAGCCCCGGACCACCCCGCTCCGCGTCGGCGCGCGGCCAGCGCGGCGAGCACCGCCGGCGGCGGCGGGTCGGTCGGTGTGCCGATCGACAGGTCGACCACGCCGCCCGGGAGCGCGGCGGCCTTGGCCCGGGCCGCGTCGAGCCGGTCGTAGGGGTAGGCGGGCGGCTCGAAGCCGGTCGACCGTGCGCCTGTCGGCGCGCGACGGCCGGTGCCGATGCCGAACTCCCGGAAGCGGGCGGCTCCGGCCTCGTCGACCCGCACCCGCAGCCGGGCCGCCGTCCTCGCCGTGGCTGCTCGACCAGCACCTCGCCCTCCCGGTGCACGGCGGCGAGCACGTCGCCCCGGTCGTAGGGCACGCCCAGCTCGACGACCCGGGCCAGGGCCCGCAGCCGGTCGCCGACCGCCTGCAGCAGACTCGTCGATGCCCTCGCCGGTCAGCGCCGAGAGCATCGACCGACCCCGGTAGCGGTCGGCCAGGCGCTTGGCCTCCGGCGGACACGTCGGCCTTGTTGAAGACCAGCAGCTCGGGGACCGACTCGGCGCCGATCTCGTCGAGCACGGTCCGCACCGCGTCGATCTGGCCCTCCGGGTCGGCGGCGCGCCGAGTCGACGACGTGGACCAGCAGGTCGGACTCGTTGACCACCTCCAGGGTGGAGCGGAACGCCTCGACCAGCTGGTGCGGCAGCTTGCGCACGAAGCCGACGGTGTCGGACAGCAGCACCGACTCGCCGCCGGGCAGGGCCAGGCGCCGGGTCGGCGGGTCGAGGGTGGCGAACAGCCGGTCCTCGACCAGCACCCCGGCGTCGGTCAGCCGGTTGAGCAGGGTCGACTTGCCGGCGTTGGTGTAGCCGACGAGCGACACCGTCGACAGGCGGCTGCGGGTCCGGGCCTTGCGCTGGATCCGGCGGTTGCCGGTCAGCGTCCTTGAGCTCGCGCTTCGAGCTTGGTCATCCGGCGCACCAGGCGCCGGCGGTCGACCTCCAGCTGGGTCTCGCCCGGGCCCCGGGTGCCGATGCCGCCGGCCTGCTGGGACAGGGCCTTGCCCCGGCCCCGCAGGCGGGGCAGCCGGTAGCGGAGCTGGGCCAGCTCGACCTGGGCCTTGCCCTCCTGGGTGCGGGCGTTCTGGGCGAAGATGTCGAGGATCACCGCCGTGCGGTCGATGGCGGTGCGGCCGAGGATCTTCTCCAGGTTGCGGGACTGGGCGGGCGTCAGCTCGTCGTCGAACACGACGGTGTCGGCGTCGACGGCGAGGCGACAGCTCGCGCAGCTCCTCGGCCTTGCCCTTGCCGACGTAGGTGGCCGGGTCGGGCGCGTCCCGCCGCTGCACGACCCGCGCCGCCTCGTCGGCGCCGGCGGTGTCGACCAGCAGCGCCAGCTCGTCGAGGTGGCGCCTCGGTCTCGTCCGCGCGTCGCCGGCGGGATGGCCACGCCGACCAGGACGATCTTCTCCCGGAAGGTGCGGTCGATCAGGCTCATGGCGCCTCCACCACGCGGTGGCCGACGCGCTGCGCTCGGGCCGGCCAGCACGACGGTGCCGTCGTCCCGGAGCTCGACCGTCGACCGTCGCCGCCCGGGCTGGTGGACGGTGACCCGGCCGCCCGACCCGACCCCAGTGGCGAACGCCGCGGCGGCCGCCGCGCACGACCCGGTGCCGCAGGCCAGCGTCTCGCCCGACGCCCCGCTCCCAGACCCGCATGGTGAGCTCGTCGGGACCGGGCCCGAGGGCCACGAACTCGACGTTGACGCCGCCCGGCACGCTCGCCTCGAGCTCCGGCCCGAGCCGCTCGACGTCGACCGTCGGCCGGGTCGGGGCCGAGGACCACCAGGTGCGGGTTGCCCATGTCGACCCGCAGCTCGCCGTGGCCGACATTGCACCGGTCGGTCTCGCCGTCGACGGTCGGCCCGGCCCATGTCGACGCTGGCCCAGGCCGCCCCGGGCTGCTCGCTGATCGCGGACGGTCACGGCTCGCGGGCGCCGGCGGGGGTGTCGACGGTGAACGGGCCGGCGGCCGGGACCAGCCCGGCGTCGAACGCGGCGTGGGCCAGGCAGCGCATGCCGTTGCCGCTCATCTCGGCCGCGCTGCCGTCGGCGTTGCGCAGCTCGAAGGTGAGCGTGGCGGCGCGTGGCCGGGGCGGGCACGGTCGCTCGGATCAGGCCGTCGGCGCCGATGCCGCGGTGCCGGTCGCACAGGGCACGCGCCAGGCGCCGCGTCGAGCGGCGTGTCGCCGGCCGGGTCGAGCAGGATGAGGAAGTCGTTCCCCAGACCGTGGTACTTCCCGAGGGTGAGCGTGGTCATGGCCGACTCCAGTCTCCCAGCAGCGCCGGCACAACGGCGAGTGGATTCTCGGCCGCCCCGAACCAGGTGATGCGGGGGTCCCGGCGCCACCACATCCGCTGGCGCCGGGCGAACGCCCGGGTGCGCCGGATCGCCTCGGCGGCGGCGTCGGCGAGCGGTACCCCCTCCTCCAGATGGAGGAGCACCTCCCGGTACCCGAGCGCCTGCCGGGCGGTGCGGGACAGACCGTCCGGGAGGAGCCGGCGCACCTCGTCGACCAGCCCGGCCGCCAGCATGGCTTCGAACCGGGACTCGGTGCGCCGGCCGATGACGGGACGGGGCAACCACAGCCCGGCGATCCGGAAGCGGGTCGGGGCATAGGTGCGCAGTCCCGGTCCGAAGGTGGAAAAGGGCCGGCCGCTGCCGAGGGTGACCTCCAGTGCCCGGATGACCCGCCGGCGGTTGGTCGGGAGCATCCGGGTGGCCGCCAGCGGGTCAACGGCGCTCAGCCGCCGGTGCAGGGCGGCGGTGTCCGGTTCAGCCTCCAGATCGGCGCGGACCTCGGGGTATTGCGCGGGTGGCGTCAGCCGGTCGACGATGGCTTGGAAGTACAGGCCGGTGCCGCCCACGATCAGCGCCCGGTGGCCGCGCCCCTCGATCCGTTCGAGGGCGGCGAGCGCCTCCTGCTGGAAGCTGACCAGCGAAAACTCCTCATCCGGCTTTGCCAGGTCGATCAGATGGTGGGACACGTCGGCCTGGTCGGCGGCCGAGGGTTTGGCGGTGCCGATGTCCATGCCGCGGTAGACCAGCATGGAGTCGACGCAGAGGATCTCGAGGGGCGGTCCCGTCTTGTCGTCGCGGAGTCGCCTGGCGACCGCCATGGCGACGGCCGACTTCCCTGATGCCGTGCAGCCCACCAGCGCCAGCGGGGGGGCGCCCTGATCGGGACTGCCGATCAGACGGACACCACCGGGATGAGGGTCTTGTGGGTCTTGTGTCGCGGCGGCGCGGTTACCTCCACCAGCTCCCCGGCCAGGAAATGCGGCGCACCCCGGGTGATGCGCACGGTGGCGAACGTGCCGGCGGCCAGCGGTCCATCGGGCGTTGGGACGTGAACCAGCTTGTTCTGCCGGGTGCGACCGCTCGACACGTCGGCGTGGCGCTTGCTCGGCCCGTCGAACAGCACCTCTTCGAGGCGTCCCGACCCGCGCCTCGTGCTTGGCCAGGGCCGAGCGCTCGACCACCACCCGCAACCGTTCGAACCGTTAGGCCACGACGTCGGGCGCCACGAACCGGTCGGTCCGTGGCCGCCGCCTCGGTCCCCGGGCGGGGCGAGTAGATGAAGGTGTAGGCGCTGTCGTACTCGGCCTCGGCGACCACCTCGAGGGTGCGCTCGAAGTCGTCGTCGGTCTCGCCGGGGAAGCCGACGATGATGTCGGTCGTCACGGCCAGGTCGGGATTGGCGGCCCGGGCCGCGGCCAGCCGGGTGAGATAGCGATTGGCGGTGTACCCCCGGTGCATGGCGGCCAGCGTGCGGTCACTGCCCGATTGCAACGGCAGGTGGAGGTGCTCGCACACCGCCGGTTCCGCGGCCATGGCGGCGATGGTCTCGGGGCGGAGGTCCTTCGGGTGGGGGCTGGTGAAGCGGACCCGGCGGATCCCGTCGATGTTGGCGACCGCCCGCAGCAGGTCCCCGAAGAGGGGCCGGGCGTGGGGACGGTCGTCCTCGGTCCAGATCCGGCCGGTGCGGAGGGTCGCCCGTCGCCAGAGTGGATCGGTCCGCAGAGTCGTCGTGAGGTCGCGGCCGTAGGAGTTGACGTTCTGGCCGAGCAGGGTGACCTCGACCGTTCCAGCCGCAGCCAGGTCCTCGACCTCGGCGACGATCTGGCCGAATGGGCGGCTGATCTCGACGCCGCGCACCGAGGGAACGATGCAGAAGGCGCAATGGTTGTCGCAGCCGATCTGGATGGTGACCCACGCCGAGTGGGCCAGGTCCCTACGGGCCGGCAGGGCGGAGGGGAACGCCGTCTCGTCGTCGAGCTGGGCGGCGTCGAGGATCTCGAACTGCGGCCCATCGGTCGCCGCCTGCCGCAGCAGTTCGGCCGCCCGGCCCACGTTGTGGGTCCCGAAGACGGCGTCGACCCACGGCGCCCGCTGCTGGATGAGCTCGCGGTCCTTCTGGGCCAGGCAACCGGCAACCGCGATCTGCAGGTCGGGACGCTCGGCCTTCACCGACTTGAGGTGGCCGAGGTGGCCGTACAGCTTGTTGTCGGCGTTCTCCCGGATGCAGCAGGTGTTGAGCACCACCACGTCGGCGTCGTCGAGCTGATCGGTCGCCACCATGCCCTCGGCGTCGAGCAGTCCGGCCAGCCGCTCGGAGTCGTGGGCGTTCATCTGGCAGCCGAAGGTGCGGATCAGGTACCGCCGGGTCGGGGCCACGAGGTCGAGGATACGGGAGGCGGTGGTTGGGCGGGTGCCCGATTCCCGTCACACGGGCGCGCGACGATGCCTTGGTGAGCCACCACGAGTCCGGATCCCGCCGCCGTCGGTCATGGGCCGTGGTGGCCGGCATGGCGGTGGTGGCCGCCGGCGCCCTCAGCGTCGCCCGGTCGGGGGGAGGTCCCGTCGGTCCGGCGGCGGCCACGGTCACGGCCAGGGCGACGACCACGTCGGTGTTGTCCGTGACCGCTGCGCCGGCCCCCGACACGTCCACGTCGACCTCCGTCACGTCCACCTCCATTGTCGGGGGCCTAGCCGGGGGCACCGGACGGTTGCTTCCCGATCACGCCCTCCACCCGGGCGCGGTCAGTGCCGGCGTCACGGCCGCCCAGCTGTGCGCGGTCGGGTTCAGCACCCGCGTGTTCCGGCCGCCGGTGTCGTATACCAACCGGCTGAAGACATTGGAGCTGGGCGGTGGAGGCACCATCACCGGCCCGAGCGGCGCCATCTACACCGTGACCGGCGAACACCTTCCTGGGGCCGTCTCGGACTACGAGCTCGATCATCTGATCTCGCTGGAGATCGGTGGCAACCCGGAGGATCCCAGGAACCTGTGGATGGAGCCGTGGGAGCGTAGGGGCGCCCATCTGGCCCCGACCGGTCAAGGGGCGGAATCCAAGGATCTGGTCGAGAACCGGCTCCACCGCGAAGTCTGCTCCGGCACCATTACCCTCGCCGAGGCCCAGACCGAGGTGGCTGGCAATTGGGAAACCGCCCGGTGAGCGCCCCGCCCAACCGGCTGGTGCTCAGCTCGCGGCCCCACCGGCCGGGGTCACTCGAACGGGCGAGCCGCCGCCTCGGCCAGCAGGTCGATGACCTCCTCGTCGGCGACGGGCGAGAAGTCGGCATAGGCCGGGCCGACGGCGCGGAAGAGCGCCGGCGTGGCCGGGCACTCCACGCGGTCGACCAGGATGCGAAAATGAGCGACCGTCGACGGCGGTCCGACCGGCACCGCCACCACGATGCCCGCCGCCCCGGCCTGCCGGCAGGCGGCGATGGCCGCTTCCATGGTCGCCCCGGTAGCCAGCCCGTCGTCGACGACGATCACGGTGCGTTCGGCCACCTCAGCCGGCGCCCGGCCGGCTCGGAAGCGTTCCTCCTGGGTCGCCAGCCGGCGCTGTTCGGCGGCCGTCACCGCCTCGACCGTGTCGTCGCTGATACGCAGGTCGGCGACCAGGTCATGGTGCAGGATCCGTAGTCCTCCGCCGGCGATGGCTCCCATGGCCAGTTCCTCGTGGCCGGGCACACCGAGCTTGCGCACGGCCAGGATGTCGAGCGGCGCATGCAGAGCCTGAGCCACCGGGAAGGCCACGGGCACGCCGCCCCGAGGTAGGGCCAGGACGATGACATCGCCCCGGTCGGCGAGGTCGCTCAGCCGGCGGGCCAGGATCTCGCCCGCCTCAGCCCGGTCGCGATACACCGAGGGCACGATGGCTTCCCCCTACCTTTGCGGCACATCTTCGCATCCCGGGCCGGCGGACGCGGCCCGCGGCGCTCCGAGGTGGGCCCGGGAGGCCTCGGGCGCTCAGGCCGTGGGAGGGGCCGTGGCGGTCGCTATACCGGTTCGGCGGCCGCGGTGGCGATCGGTTCGTCGGCCGCCACGACGGCGGCCACGACTACCGATACCGCGGCGCTCCGACCGTCCTCGGCGATGACGGCTTCGGCGACCGTGGCCTTGAGGGGCCGGCGTTCCACCAACAGCCGGATGGCAGTCCGGCTCTGGCCGTCGATCTCGATGTCGGCGAAGGCCGGAACACAGGTCAAGTCGGCGCCCGACGGGGCGACATACCCCCGGGCGATGGCCACCGCCTTGATCGCCTGGTTGAGAGCGCCGGCCCCGACCACCTGGACCTCCACTGCTCCTGACTGGCGGACCACCCCGGCCATGGCTCCCGCGACCGAATTGGGGTTGGACTTGCTAGAGACTTTGAGGATTTCCACGGTCTGTCCCCAGGCGCAGAAGAGTGGAAGAAAGCTATTGCGCGCGCTTCACACAAGATTCGACGGCACACCCTCGCCTTCCTGCTGGCATTTCGGGCAAATCGGGCAGGCTGGGGCCCCTGACATCAGTCTTTGATCATGATGGGGTCATCGTCACCCGAAGCGCTCCCCAGTGCCACGTCGACCTCGTCGTCCTTGGTCAGGCCGACCTGCTTGCGCACCTTCTCGGAGATCTCGATCATGAGCTCGAGGTTCTCGGCCAGGAACGATTTGGCGTTCTCCCGACCCTGACCAAGCTGCTCGCCCTCGTAGGTGTACCAGGCGCCCGACTTCTTGACGATGCCGAGGTCGACCGCCACATCGAGCATCGACCCTTCGCGGCTGATCCCCTTGCCGTACATGATGTCGAACTCAGCGGTCTTGAACGGGGCCGCGCACTTGTTCTTGGCCACCTTGACCCGGGTCCGGTTGCCGATCACCTCGGCCCCATCCTTGATCGACTCGACCCGGCGGATGTCGAGGCGGACCGAGGAATAGAACTTCAGCGCCCGGCCGCCGGGCGTTATTTCGGGGCTGTTGTGCACCATGACTCCGTCGACGAAGTAGTTGTGACTGCCCTCCACCTCGATATCGAAGCGGTGGGTTTGCTTCCCGTTCGGCGGCGTGGCCTCGATCTTGATGATCGGCATGGGCAGGAGCGTCCGGTGAGGCGGAGCGAAGACCGCCTCGACCCCGAACCGACCTCGGTACTGGGGCAGCAGCTTGTAGGCCATGGACGGGTGCACGAAGGGAGCGATCAAGGCATGCAGGCGGCTGGTCGCCTCCGCCGTCAGCACGATGCAACGCGACTGGAGGGCCCCTCGAGTTGTCAGCCGGCACGGGAGGTTCCAGGTGTCACGGAGCCATTCGGCAACGCGCTCCTGGGTCTCGGGCTCCATGGCGTCAACGCACACGTCAGCTCGCCCGGTGATCTCTCGGGTGCGGGTCTGCTTGCCGAGTGATCGAACGATGAAGCCGAAGTCGTCCTGATACCAGATGGCCAGGCCCAGCGGACCGACTGTCTTCAGGAAGTCGGCGCTGAAGCGCTTGGCGCCGCGCTTGCCGGCAGCGCCGACATACACGCCATCGTGCAGCTCGCCCAGTTCGGTCAGCGGTGACGTACTGACCTCGATACCACCGCCGGCATGGGCGGACACTGTGGTCCCGATGTTGGCAAATAGATCCGCCTTCCACTGGGCGTAGTCCACTTGCCGGGGTCCATGACACCACCGAGCCCGGGAAGAGATCCCGTTCCGGGCTCGGGACAGGCCGGTGTCACCCATCAGACCGCCTCGGATGACCTCCATCTGGAACTCGGAGAGCAGGACCTTGGCCAGCTGCAGCACCCGGTCACCTGCAGAGAGCGTTCCCGCCTCCCGCCATCCCCCCGGGAGTGCGGATCAGGTGGTTGCGGGTAGCAGAGAACTGAGCCCGCCCATTGCCACCCGGCCTTGGCCACCGTGAAGCGCAGGAACTCGTCGGTCTTCCCGTTGTCGAACCAGTTGACCACCGGGCGGGGCACGATCTGGCCCGTCTCGGGGTCGTAGGAGAGGACCTCGACGGGCAGCTTCTGATTGACGATCTTGCCGATCTGCTCCTGGCGACCGTCGGCCAGCGTCACCCGGGTGCTGTAGGAGAAGCAGCCGTACATGACCCCGATTTTTTCCCGCAGCTGGTTGATGAAGATGGCGATGGTGTTGGACTTGCTGAGGGTGCCGGTGAGCTTGCGCAGGGCCTGGGACATGAGCCGGGCCTGAAGGCCGACATGGGTGTCACCCATCTCGCCTTCGATCTCGGCCCGTGGTGTCAGGGCGGCAACCGAGTCGATGACCACGATGTCCAATGCGCCTGAGCGGATCAGCATGTCGGCGATCTCGAGGCGCCTGCTCGCCCGTATCGGGTTGCGAGATCAACAGGTCGTCGATGTTGACTCCGATGGCCTTGGCGTACACGGGGTCCATGGCATGCTCGGCGTCGATATAGGCGCAGATCCCACCATTGCGCTGCGCTTCGGCGACGGCGTGCATGGCCAGCGTGGACTTCCCCGATGACTCGGGCCCGTAGACCTCGACGATCCGGCCACGCGGCAAGCCCCCGATCCCGAGAGCGAGGTCGAGGGACAGCGCCCCCGTGGAGATGGCCTCGATCTGCATATGGGCGTTTTCACCCATGCGCATGATCGATCCCTTGCCGAACTGCTTCTCAATCTGGCCGAGTGCCATGTCGAGCGCCTTGTCTCGTTCCACCGGAGAACCCTTTCTGTCTGGGGTGTCGTTGATCGAGGCCAACCTTAGGGAGAGGGTGTGACGGTTACAGGTCTGTAACTACACCGATCCTATACCCGAACATGCGTTCGAGCGAGGATGGTCATGCGGGCAGCCAATCCCTGCGAGAGCCTGCCCCGTACCATTTGGTTGATGATGTGGTCTCCCGCCGACGACGCGCTGCTGGCCGGCTACGGCATGGGCGACCCCGAGGCTGCCGCCTCGTTCATCCGCCGGCACCAGCGACGGGTCTTCGGCCTGGCCATGACCATCCTCGGAGATGCCGCCCAGGCCGAGGACGTGGCCCAGGAGGCGTTCACCCGCGCCTGGCGCCACGCTGCCGCCTACGACCCACGCCGCGGTTCGGTGACCGCCTGGCTGCTGACAATCACCCGCAACCTTTCCATCGACGCCATGCGGCTGCGTCGGGCCATCCCGGTGGATCCACTCGTGATGGCCACCATGGACACCCAGGCGACCGGGCCGGGCGCCGAACCGGCTCATGGCGCCGAACTGGACGAGGACGCCAGGCGGTTGCGCACCGCTCTGGCCGGGCTCCCCGAAGATCAGCGCCGGGCACTGGTGCTCGCCGGGCTGTGTGGACGTACGGCCAAGGAGGTCAGTGAAAGCGAAGGCATCCCACTCGGGACCGCCAAGACCAGGATCCGAACCGGCATGCGCAAACTGCGCGACGTCCTGACCGAGGAGCCCGTCCCCTCTCACCGGGAGCAGGCAGAGCGATGACCGGCGTTCGCTGCGACGAGTTCTCCCAGCTGGCGCCCGAAGTGGCGCTCGGTCTGCTGGCGGGCGACGAGCGAGCCGAGGCGCTGGGTCATCTGGCGGGCTGCCCGGCCTGTCGGGAGCATCTGGAGGGTTTGATGCGTGTCGCTGACGCTCTGCTCCTGCTCGCGCCTCCGAGTGAGCCGGCCATCGGCTTCGAGACGAGGGTCATGGAACGCCTCGGCGGCGAGGGTGCGTTTGAGCCGGACGCGACCGGCCCGGCGTCGCACCCGACGACCGCCGAAGTGGGTGCAGCGACCGTCGGGCCCAGGCGTCGATGGCGTGCGGTGTCCGCGTTGGCGGCAGCCGCGGCCATCGTCGTGGCTGTCCTGTCCGGACTGGTCACCGGCCAGTCGAGGGGGCGGACCAGCGCCCAGCGGCACCAGGCGGCGGCGGCCCAGCAGTTGGCGGCTCGCACGGTCGTGGTCTGGGCCGACAGGGGAACGTCGACCTGCCAGTTGGTGGCGTTCCCGGCCACCGGCAGCCAGCCGGCCCGGCTGGTCGTCCAACTCGACGAGCCGAGCGATCCGCGTGGCTCCTACCAGGTTCTGGCCGAGCCGGCCGCTGGCGGGGCGGCGGTGCCGATCGGCACCATCACCGTTGTCAATGGGCAGGGAATGCTCAACGCCGCGGTGCCCGCCGGCACCGGTGCCGTGCACGCCATCCGGGTGTTGGATCCGGGCCACGGGGTGAAGTACCGGGCTACCTTCCTGCCCGTCTGACTCCGGTGACGTCGAATAGCGCCATGACCCACGGAGATCACGACCTGTCGACCGGATAGCGGGCCAGCACCTCGTACCTGGCGCCCGCCGGATGCAGCCGGCTGGCCACCAGGGTGAACTCCTCGACCGGCCACGTCGCCGCCACGGGCACCGATGCCAGCGAGCGGAGGTCCACGCCGCGCCGGCCCCGGGCCACGGTCAGATGGCCAAGGAACGGCGGGCCGTCGGACGCGCCCATCCCGGCGGTCGCCCCGAGCACCTCGCCCGCCAGGGCGTCCAGGCCCGCCACTGGCAGGCAGAGCACCGATGTGCCCAGCCGTTCCAGCGCCGGGCCGGCGACGGCGGTCGCCGGGCCGGCACGCACCATCTCCAGGGCGTGTCTCGGCCGTTCGACCTCGGCCACCTCCCCGAGGAACCTGAGCGTCACGTGCCACTGGTCGCCGGTCGTCCAGCGCACGCCGGCCCGCTCCGGCCGATCGAGCGTCGCCAACTGCTCGATCACGCCGGCCGGCGGCCAGGCCGCGACGAACAGCCGCACGCCTACTCGACGCCCGGCCCGCCGGCCCCGGCCCCACGACCGGCCACCAGCCGCCGGCGCAGCAGGTCGAGCGCCGATATGGTCGCCAACTGCCGGATCTGCTCACGCCCGCCGGGCAACCGGACGACCGTCGCCGACGCGTCGCCACCCCCACCGCCGATGGCCAGGCCCAGCCACACCGTCCCCACCGGCTGGCCGTCCTGCTCGGCGGGCCCGGCCACACCGGTGACCGCCAGCCCCACGTCCGCGCCCAGCACCCGGGCCGCGCCGGTCGCCATGGCCTTGGCCGCCGCCTCGCTGACCACCGGGCCGTCAGGAACTCCCAGCAGTCGACGCTTGACCTCCCCGCTGTAGGAGACGATCGAGCCCCGGAACCAGTCACTGGCACCTGGCACGGCGGTCAGGCGGGCGCCGACCAGGCCGCCGGTGAGCGACTCCGCCAAACCGAGGGAGAGGCCGCGCTCACTCAGGAGGCGGCTCACCGCCACCTCCATCGTCTCGTCGTCGACAGAGAACACCGCCTCGCGGAGCAGGGCCCGCAGCTCGGCCTCCTCGGCGTCGAGCAGGACGGTCGCGGCGGCGATGTCCCGTCCCTTGGCCGTGATACGCACCTTGATCCCCTCGATGCCAGAGGCCAGGAAGGCGATCGTCGGATTCCCGACGACGTCCAGGGCATCGATGCGCGGAGCCACGATCTCGGCCAGCCCCGATTCCGACAGACCCCACGTCCGCAGCGTCCGGCTGCGGATGGTGGCAGTCGTGCCGCTGCGCCGTCGCAGGTCGGGAATGACGGCCCGCTCCACCATGTCGCGCATCTCGTGCGGCACCCCGGGCACGGCAAAGACGACCCGGTCACCGACCGGACAGACGAGACCGGGCGCCGTGCCCCGGGTCTGGGGAATCACCGCCGCCCCCTCGGGAACGTCGGCCTGGTGCAGGTTGTTGTCGGTCATCCGACGGCCCCGCGACTCGAACATGGCTCGGATCGTCGACACCAGCGCCTCATCACGGCGCAATGGCACACCCATGACCTCGGCGATGGCCTCACGGGTGATGTCGTCCGGGGTCGGCCCCAGCCCGCCCGTGACGATGACGGCATCGCTGCGCCGCAGCGCAACGCGCAGGGCCTCGACGATACGGGGCTGGTTGTCACCCACCTTGACCTGGAAGTGGGCGTCGATCCCGGCCAGCGCCAGCCGCTCGCCGATCCACGCCGAATTGGTATCGACGATCTGACCGAGCAGCAGCTCGGTGCCGACCGCCACCACCTCACACCGCACAGTCCGCGAACCCGCAGATCCCGCTGGCGCCGACGGCTAGACGCCGACCGTGCCGGCGGCCGCCGGGCCACCGGTGGTGCCGGCCGCCGGGCCGGCCCCGGAATGGCGGCCGTCGAGCACGTACTGGGCGCCGCTGACCACGGTCAGGGCTACCGCCAGCCACAGCAGGGTCACCGCGATCTCCGTGTGCGGTCCGGTCAGCGGCAGCAGCGCGGCGCCGACCGCCAGGTCCTGAACCAGCGTCTTGACCTTGCCCAGGGGCCGGGCAGGCATGGAGATGCCGTGGCGGCCGGCCACACTTCGGTACATCGAGATGCCGACCTCGCGGGTGGCGATCAGGACGACCGGCACCACCGAGAAGCGCCCCACCGACACGAGAGCGAACATGGCCCCGAGGACGAGGAACTTGTCCGCCAGAGGGTCGAGGAATGCTCCCGAACGAGTGGTGCCGTGGCGGCGGGCCAGCCAGCCGTCGACGCCGTCGGTGGTCGACAACACGAACCAGACTCCGACCGTCGCCCAGCCGGTCGGCCGGTGCAGCACCATCAGGACGAACAACGGAGCCGTCAGCAGACGAGCCATGGTGATGGCATTGGCCGGGGTGAGCAGCGCCGACGGCCCGAAGCCCGAGGTGCTTACCGTGCCTCCATTCGCGCCGGCAGCTGCTCCGGACTCCGCGCCGCCGGCCCAGGTCACGCCGGGATCGCCTCCAGGTCGGGGCCGGCCGCGCCGGTCACCGTCACCTTGACGAACTGGCCGACCAGACGTTGGGTCTCGGCGGCCGGCAGGCGCACGATGCCGTCGATCTCGGGCGCTTCCCGGTGACTGCGACCCTCGCCGGGCCGGTCGATCAGCACCTCGACCGCCTGGCCGATCAGCTCGGTCCGCTTGCGGCCGGTGATGGCGTCCTGCAGCTCAGCGCATTCCCGGAGGCGCTCGGCGACCAGCCCGCCGTCCACCGCGTCGGGCCGCGTGGCGGCGTAGGTCCCCTCCTCCTTGGAGAATGGGAAAAAACCTGCCCAGTCGAGTTGCACGGTCTCGAGGAAGGCGAGCAGCTCGTCATGATCGGACTCGGTCTCGCCGGGGTAGCCGACAATGAACGACGAGCGGAACGCAGCATCGGGATAGCGCTGCCGGATGGTGTCAATCCGCCTGGTAAAGCGGTCCCGGTCACCCCACCTGCGCATGCGCCGGAGGTGGGCCTTCGACGCGTGCTGGAGCGACAGGTCGAAATAGTGGCAACCGGTCTCCGCCATCACCTCGATCAGACCGTCGGAGAGCTCGGAGGGATACAAGTACAGCAGCCGCGTCCGAGCCACCCGCCGGCTGACCTGGCGGACCAGGGGCAGGATGTCTCCCCGGCGCCCGTCATCGCGGCCGTACGACGCCAGGTCCTGGGCCACGAGGACCACCTCGGAGACCTCCAGGGCGTCGACCTCGTCCAGGATCGACTCAATGGAGCGGGACCGCTGCCTGCCCCGGAACGACGGGATGGCGCAGAAGCCGCAGGTCCGGTCGCACCCTTCGGCCACCTTGACGTAGGCCCACGGCGCCGGCGACGGTGGCCGAGGCAGGTTGAGCAGGTCGAACGACGGCACCGGAGGTCCGCCGGCCTTGGTGCCGAGCGTGACCGGGACGCCGAAACCTAGGACCTGATCGGCTTCCGGAAGGGCATCGGCCAGCTCGCCTCCGTAGCGCTCGGCCAGGCATCCGGTGACGACCAGGCGGGCGCCGTCGCGGCGGGTCTCGGAGAGCGCCAGCACCGTGTCGATGGACTCCTGCCTGGCCGCTTCGACGAAGGCGCAGGTGTTGACGACCACCAGGTCGGCGCTCTGCGGGCGATCGGCCGCGACATACCCATCGGCCATCAGGGTGCCGACCAACTTGGCGGAATCGACTTCGTTCTTGGGGCACCCGAGCGTCTCCACCCAGTACCGCTTGGCCATGGTGTGAGCCTACCGGTCAGCTGTGTGGGGCTGGCCGGCCGGCCGGGCACTCAGCGGAGGGTGGCTGGCCCTCACCTGTCGAGCAGGCGGTTGGTGACATCGTGGTGGAAGGCGCCTTCACACGACGTGGATGCGGATTCAGGACGGCGACCAGGACGCCGAGTCAGCGGCTCAGGCATGACGCGGACAGCGCGGGCCGCTATTTCTTGGCCCCGAGCATCCGGTTCATCTTGGTGCCGCAGACCGGGCAGGTGCCCTGGGCCGCTCGCCGGCCGTTGGCCAATTCGACCTCGGTGCCCTCGAACTCCCGCTTCTCACGGCACTTTACACAATACCCTTGATGGGTTTCCATGTATCTTTGACTCCTTGCTCACGGGTCCGCGGGGCAGCACCTCGATTGGCGCCAGCCTGGACCTTCCGCCGTGCGGACCTCCCGACACTAGGGCCATGCGGGCCCCAAGGGGGAAACCGAGCCGCAATGTTCTCCCCCGACCCCCATTGCCCGGCATAGAAACGCATGATGGCGTGTTACACCATTGCTATACCTTTTGATGGAAGAACTTTCGAGGAGGAACGGTTGCCGAAGATTCGTCAGGAGCGTGAGGAGGATCTGGTCCGGTTGTACCTGGACGAGATCGGCCGCTATCAGCTGCTGACCAAAGATGACGAGGCCCGGTTGGGCCAGCTGGTCCAAGCCGGACAAGAAGCGCAGGCTGCGCTGGCATCGGATGCCGCCCTCACAGCGGCACAGCGTCGGAAGCATCAGCGTACCGCCCGGGCGGGCGAAGTGGCTGCTGACACCTTCGCCAAGGCCAACCTTCGCCTGGTCGTCTCGGTGGCCAGCAAGTACCAGTGGTCGGGGCTGCCGTTGCTGGACCTCATCCAGGAGGGCAACCTCGGTCTGATCCACGCCGTCGAGAAGTTCGACTGGCGCAAGGGCTTCAAGTTCTCGACCTACGCCACGTGGTGGATCCGCCAGGCCATCGGCCGGGCCATCGACAACGCCGGTCGGACCATCCGGCTTCCCGGCCACGTGGGCGACCAGATCCGACGGGTTCGCAAGGCCCAGATCAGCCTGGAAGCCCGCTTCGGCCGGCTGGCCACGCCCGTCGAGGTCGGCGCCGAGTGCGGGATCACCGAGCAGGCGGTCATCGACCTGCTCCGGTTCGACGACGAGCCGATCAGCCTGGCCGGTCGGGTCGGCGAGGGCGAGGACACCGAACTGGGCGATCTGATCGCCGATCGCGACGCGGTCAGCCCGTTCGACGCGGTGGCCGACAGCATGCTGCCCGAGGAGATCGAGCGGCTGTTGGGATCACTGCCCGACAGCGAGCGTCGGGTGCTGTGGCTCCGCTACGGCCTCGACCGGGGCGAGCCCCGCACCCTCGACGAGGTGGGCGCCTGCCTGGAGCTCTCGGGTGAGCGCATCCGCAAGATCGAGCGCAACGCACTGCGGAAGCTGCGGGCCGACCTGGTCGGCACCGACGCCCACGAGCTGCTGGCCAGCTGACCACCGCGCCAGACGACGACGTCAGGGTTCGGTGACGACGCCCACGTGGTCGGGGGTCAGCTGCAACACCTGGCCGGTGACGCCGGCGTCGGCCAGCAGGGCAGCGGCCGCCTCGGCCACGTTGGCGGCCCCACCGATGGTGCACAGGGCCAGCAGGCTGGGGCCGGCGCCTGACCAGCTGGCCGCCAGGGCGCCGGCGCCGACCAGCCCGGCGAGCAGCGGCTCGGCCTCGGGGAACAGTGGGCCCCGGTACCGCTGATGGAGCCGGTCCTCGGTGGCCGCGGACGTGAGGTGGCGGTGGTCGGCCAGGCCGGCGATCAGTAGGCCCATCCGGCCCAGGTTGAACCCGGCGTCGCGATGCGGCACCGAGGCGGGAAGCACGCCTCGGGCCTCCTTGGTCGGGAGGTGCCGGTCGGGCACCACCACCACGAACGCCAGGTGGTGGTCCAGTGGCAGCCGGTGGGCCACCGGGCGCCCTTCGACCACGGTGGCCGCCACCAGCCCGCCCAGGCACGAGGCGGCGGCGTTGTCCGGATGGCCGTCCACCGCGGCACCGACCGCGAGCGGGTCGGAGGCGCCCGCCGCGGCCGCCGCGGCCACCGCCAGGGCGGCTGAGGACCCGAGCCCCCGCCCGACCGGGATCTCGGACCGTACACAGATGGCCAGCCGATCGTGGCCGCACACCCTGGTCGCCACCCGTGCCGCCAGGTGGCCGGCATCGGCCGGCAGGTCGGCTCCCTCGCCCTCGGTGGTGACGATCAGGCGGTCGGCCGGCTCGACGCTGACCTCGACATAGAGGCTCAGGGCAATGGCGAGGGTGTCGAAGCCGGGCCCCAGATTAGCCGACGACGCCGGCGCCCGTGCTCGCATCCGCAGGACACTAACGTGCGGAGCGGAAGGGGCAGAAGGGCCGAGGGGGTGGCGGTGCAGGCTGGGCGAGTGACATGACGGGCGCCTCGTTTCCGGGCGGGCCACCCTCGGCCCCCGATCACGAGCAGGTCCATCAGGCGGTCGTCGCCATCGCCGCCCGCGACCCGCTTTTCAACCTCGACGCCTTCCTGGCCGAGGCTCAACAGGCGTTCTGGCTGGTCGGCCAGGCCCACGCCCGCTGCAAGCCGGAGTTGAGCGCCGGCGTTCTGGCTCCGGCACTGGCCGAACGCGACCGGGCCGCCGTCGAGCGGGACTGCCGCGATGGCGAGGGCAGCTCGCCCGGAGACAACGATGCCGACAGCGGCCAGCTGGTGTCGGTCGCGTCGGACGCCAGTCACGACACGATCGTTGTTCACTTCGTCTCGGAGTGGCGGCCGGCCGGGGGCGGACGGGGAAAGCGGGACCGCCGCCAGCAGAACTGGTGCTTCCAACGCCCGGCCACGGCCAAGACCCTGCAGGCGGCCGGGGCCGGCGAGCGGTGCCACAACTGTGGCGCGCTGCTCTCCGAGAGCGTCGGCGGAACCTGTCGCTACTGCGGGACGCCGATCGGGACCGGCGACGGATGGAAGGTCATCCGCGTCGATGACACACGGGGACCGGACGCCGCGTCGGCCCTCGCCGTCTGGCAGGCCGCCGTGGCGGCGATGGCCACCGCGGCACGAGAGCAGGGAACCGCGGCACCGGTACGCGACCCGGAGCGATCGGCTCCCACGAGTCGAAGGCGGGGCTGCTTGCTGAAACCGATCCTTCTGGCCGCCCTGGTCCTCGCCGGGCTCGGTCTCTATGCCGTCGGGAGCAGCGGCTCGCTGCACCGGGCGGTGGCGACCTTCTTCCCGTCGATCCGGCACCCGCGGCTGGAGGGCCCGCTCGACCTGTCGGGGACGATCGTCGCACCACACCAGGTGGCCACCCAGGTCCCGCCCAAACTGCAGACGGGCGGGACCTGCGCCAAAGAGGCCCTCCGCACCGCATGGAACTTCAGGGCCAAGCTGCCGGACGGGTCAACCTTCCAAATCGCGCTCGGCCTGCCGCCCGGCAACGGCGGGCCCGGCACCTACAAGCGCCCGCAGCTCTCGCTCACCGCCAACGCCCACAACGCCTCCAGGTACGAGTCGTGGTCGGCGACGACGGCCAGTACGGCCGTGCTGACGGTTCAGCCGGGCGGCGGAGGCGACCTGCAGTTCGCCAATCTGCCCGTCTTCCAGCCGGGCACGGCACCGCTGTCCGGCCACCTGACGTGGTCCTGCGCCCTGGTCTGAGTAGCCGCTCAGTCCTGGCGGGCCCGGGCTCGCTCGTCGAGCTCGTCGACCGTCATGAGCACGGTCCGGGACTTCGAACCCTCCGACGGTCCCACGATCCCCCGCTGTTCCAGCAGATCCATCAGCCGGCCGGCCCGGGCGAAGCCGACCCGCAGCTTGCGCTGCAGCATCGACGTGGAGCCCAGTTGCGACCGAATGACCAACTCCATGGCCTGCTCCAAGAGATCGTCGTCGTCGCTGTCCTCGGCACCCCGCGACCCGGGAGCGGCCTCGGAGCCCTCGACGCCGTCGACGTACTGGGGCTGGGACTGCCGGCGCCAGTGGGCGACCAGCTTGCGGACCTCGTCCTCGCCCACCCAGGCGCCTTGGACCCGGCGGGGCACGCTGGAGGACGCCGAGAGCAGGAGCATGTCGCCCTGCCCGATCAGCCGCTCGGCACCCGGCTGGTCCAGGATGACCCGGCTGTCGGCCAGCGACGACACCGCGAACGCCAGCCGGGACGGGATGTTGGCCTTGATGACGCCCGTGATCACGTCGACCGAGGGGCGCTGGGTGGCGATCACCAGGTGGATGCCCACGGCCCGGGCCATCTGGGCGATACGGCAGATGGAATCCTCGACGTCTCGTGCCGCGACCATCATCAGGTCATTGAGCTCGTCGACCACGATCAGGATGAACGGCAACCGCTGGTATTCCGTCGCCGCCACGCCCGGTGCCAACGGCGTGTCGGCCTTGAGGTCGCCCCGGTCGTAGGCGGCGTTGTAGCCGGTGATGTCGCGCACGCCGACCTCGGCCAGCACGTCGTAGCGCCGCTCCATCTCGTGCACCGCCCACGACAGGGCGTTGGCCGCCTTCTTGGGGTTGACGACCACCTGGGTCAGCAGGTGCGGGAGCCCGTTGTACTGGCCCAGCTCCACCCGCTTGGGGTCGACCAGGATCATGCGGACCTGGTCGGGCGTGGCCCTGACCAGCACCGACGTGATCAGCGAATTGATGCAGCTGGACTTGCCGGCGCCGGTCGCCCCGGCGATCAGGATGTGCGGCATCTCGGCCAGGTTGGCCATGACCGCCCGGCCGGCTATGTCGCGGCCCATAGCCACTTCCAGCGGATGGACGGCCGAGTGGGCCTCCGGCGAGGCCAGGATGTCACCCAGGGCGACCAGCTGGCGCACCTTGTTGGGCACCTCGACACCGATGGCGGACCGACCCGGGATGGGCGCCAGGATCCGGACGTCGGCGGACGCCATGGCGTAGGCGATGTCCTTGTGGAGGGCGGTCACCTTGGCCACCTTGACCCCCGCGCCCAGCTCGAGCTCGTAGCGGGTGACAGTCGGACCGACGGTCATGCCGACCAGTCGGGTCTCGACCCCGTGACCGGACAGCGCGTCCTCCAGTGTCCGGCCGGCCGCCTCGACCAGCTTCTTGTCCACCTCGGCCGCCTTGGCCCGCTTCAGCAGCGCCAGGGGCGGCAGCCGCCAGGCGCCGGGCTGGGCCGACGGCCCGAGGGCGATGCTCAGCTGCTCGGCGTCGGTGGCCGGGGCGGCATCGATCGGCACGTGGATCTCCACCTTGGGCCGCGGCTCGGCGGCGACGGCGGGCAGGGCGGGCTCAGGCCCAGCCACCGCCGCCGGCTCCTCAGGTGGAACCACCGCACCCCGTCCCGCATCCTGGTCGAACACCGGGCCTGACGAGGCCGGATGGCGGAGGCTGGCCGCCAGGCGGCCGCGCCCGCCACCCGGGGACGCCAGCCACGATCCGGCCCGGCGCAACCGCCGGCCGGTCGCACCGAACGCCGCTCCCATGTGCTCCGTCGCCACCCGGACCGGCGTGCCGGTCACGATCAGCACCGAGAGGACCAGCAACGTGACCAGGATGATCCCGGCCCCCCAGGGGGCCAGCACCCGGCGCAGCGGCGTCCCGATGACGGCGCCGACGAGCCCGCCGGCGCCGCGAAGCGAGAGGAGGCCGGCGGAGCCGGCCCGCCAGTGAGCTGGTCCCCACCCGAGGTGCAGCAGGCCGGTGGCGCCCGCCAGCAGCAGGGCGCAGCCGAACAGCACCCGCGCCGGTTCGTGGCTGCTACGCCGGCCCCGGACCAGGGTCACCCCCAGCAGGGCCAGCGCCGGCGGCACCGTGACCCGGGCCCATCCGAAGGCGTCGCCGCTCAGGTCCTTCACGGCGTGGCCGGCCGGCCCGGTCAGATCCAGGTAGATACCGAGGCCGGCCAGCACCGCGGCGACCAGCAATGCCACCCCGAGAACATCGTCGGCCTGGCCGCCCAGGATGGCGGCCAGTGCCTGGCGGGCACGGGCGATCCGGCGAGGCTTGGCCGGTCCACGGGCCGGCGCCTGGCGATTACCCCGATGTTGGCCGGTCGCCGGTTTGGCGGCCGGCTTGCGGGCGGCCCGGGACTTGGTAGTAGTGCCTGCCTTAGTAGTGAGAGCCACAGTGGGAACAACGGTAACACTGCCCCCACGAGTCACAGGTGTTTACACCTGCATCACGATCGGCACGATCATGGGCCGGCGACGGGTGCGCTCGTTGACGAACCGCCCCAGCGCCGACCGGGCGTGGCGTTTCAGGGTCTCGACGTCGGGGGCGCCGCTGCCCGCCGCCTCCTCCAGGCTGGCCAGCACCGCTTCCCGGGCCTCGTCGAGCAGCGCCTCGGCCTCCGGGGCGAACACCCAGCCGCGGGTGATGATCTCGGGCCCGGTGAGCACCTCGCCGGTCTTGGTGTCGACGGTGACCACCACGACGACCACACCCTCCTCGGCCAGCACCTTGCGGTCCCGCAGCACGCCGCGGCCCACGTCACCGACGATGCCGTCGACGTACAGGTAGCCGGCCGGCACCTCCCCGACGAAGTCGATGCCGTCGTCGGTGAGCTCGATGACGTCGCCATCCTCGGCCAGCAGGATCCGCGACCCTGGCACCCCCATCTCCTTGGCCAGCCGGGCGTGGTGGGTCAGGTGGCGGAACTCCCCATGGACCGGGATGAACGACTCGGGCCGGGCGACGGAGAGCAGGGTCTTCAGCTCCTCCCGCTTGGCGTGGCCGCTGACGTGGACCGGGGCCAGGGCCGAGTGGACCACGTCGACCCCGAGCCGGCACAGCCCGTCGATCACCTTGCCGACGCCCACCTCGTTCCCGGGGATGGCGTGCGACGACAGGATGACCAGGTCGCCGTCGCCGACCGTCACCCACTTGTTCTCGCCGGCGGCCATCAGCGACAGCGCCGACATCGGCTCGCCCTGGGAACCGGTCGAGATGATGCACGCCCGGCGGGGGTCGATATCGCCGATCTTCTCGATGTCGACCACCGCGTCGTCGGGGATGTGCAGCAGACCGAGCGACCGGGCCAGAGCCAGGTTCTTGCCCATCGAGCGGCCCAGGGTGGCGATGGTGCGGCCGTTGGCCCGGGCGGCGTCGGCGATCTGCTGGATGCGGTGGATGTGGCTGGCGAAACAGGTGACGATCACCCGCTTGTCGGTGTTGGCCGCGAACAGGTCGCGCAGCACCTTCCCGACCGCCCGCTCGCTCGGCGTGTGGCCCGGCTCCTCGGCATTGGTGGAGTCCGACAGCAGCAGCCGGATCCCCTCGCCGGAAGCGATGGCGCCGATGCGGGCCAGGTCGGTGGCCCGGCCGTCGACCGGGGTCAGGTCGATCTTGAAGTCGCCCGAGTGCAGGATCACACCCTGCGGCGTATGGAAGGCGGTGGCGAAGCCGTGGGGCACCGAGTGGGTCACCGGGATGAACTCGACGTCGAACGGCCCGATCCGCCGCCGCTCCCCGTCGACCACCGGGATCAGTTGGGTGCGGTCCAATAGGCCCGCCTCTTCGATGCGGTTGCGGGCCAGGCCGAGCGTCAGGGCCGAGCCGTAGCAGGGCACCTTGAGCTCCCGCAGCAGGAAGCTCAGACCGCCCACGTGGTCCTCGTGCCCGTGGGTCAGAACGCACGCCTCGATCCGGGAGGCGTTGTCCTTCAGGTAGGTGAAGTCGGGCAGCACCAGATCGACGCCGGGCATCTCCAGGTCGGGGAACATGATCCCGCAGTCGAGGATGATGATGCGGTTCTCGACCTCGACGCAGGCGCAGTTGCGGCCGATCTCCCCGAGCCCGCCGAGGAAGACCAGCCTGACCGGATCAGCCAACCGTCCCCCGCAACCGGGCCAGCACGTCCCGCGCCCGGTCCTCCAGGCCGGTCGGTGCCGGGCCGATCGGGAGCCGGCACTCGCCGGCCGGTAGCCCGAGGCTGCGCAGCATGGCCTTGGACGGGATCGGGTTGGGCGTGGCGTCACCGCTCTGGAACTGCCACGACTCGATCAGCCGGGCGTTGATCCGCCGGGCGCCGTCGACGTCGCCCTTGAAGAAGGTGGCGACCATCTCGGCGATCTCCTCACCGGCCCAATGGGCGGCCACGCTGATGACGCCGCAGGCGCCGACCGCCAGCAGCGGCAGGGTCAGCGAGTCGTCCCCGCTGTACAGGTCGAAGCCGGCGGGCGCCTCGGCGATCAGCCGGGCCGATTCAGCCGGGCTGGCGGCGGCGTCCTTGACGCCGATGATCGTCGGCACCTCATGGGCCAGGGTGACCAGCGTCTCGTGGGCCACCTTGCGCCCGGTACGGATCGGGATGTCGTAGATGAGCACCGGCAGGTCGCTGACGGCGGCCACGGCCCGGAAGTGGGCGTCGAGCCCGGCCTGCGAGGGCCGGTTGTAGTACGGGGTGACGGCCAGGATCCCGGCGACCCCGGCATCGGCCGCCATCGCCGTCAACTGGACCGAGTGGGCGGTGTCGTTGGTGCCGGAACCGGCGATGACCGGCACGGTGACCGCTTCGGCCACGGCGCGCCACAGGTCCCGTTTCTCGTGATCGGACAGCACCGGGGATTCGCCCGTCGTTCCGGCCAGCACCAGGCCGTCGCTGCCGTGGGCGCCGAGCCATTGGGCCAACCGGACGGCCCCATCGACGTCGAGGCGACCTTCGTCGTCGAAGGGAGTGACCATGGCCGTGAGCACCGCGCCGAAGCGGCCCGGGCCGCCGGCCGCCGGCAAGTCGACTTCCCGATCGGACCGCGGTCCCATGCGGTGGAGCCTATCGGCTCGTCACCGCACCCTCGTCGCTATCCGAGTTGCAGCTCCTGGTACTGATCGCTGGTATCGGTCCAGTGTTCGAACTGGATGACGCCCAACTCGGCGAACTTCTTGCGTAGCCAGCCGTCACCCGCATCGAGCAGGCCGAGCTTGCGGCAGTTGGGGACGATCTTGGAGAACAGAAGCTGCTGGAACATGGCGCGGTCCGCGGACTGCGACATCAGCGCCAGGGCATCGGCCATCGGCACCTCCATGCGTTCCCAGACCTCCTGCTGCAGGATGCGGTCCCGCATGCGCACCGCCGCCTCGAAGGCGAACACCTGGCGCTCATGGATCTCAGCGGCCGTCAGCTCCTGGTAGAAGTCCTGCAGGCTGAGGACTCCGAACGCCACGTGGCGGGCCTCGTCGGCCATGACATAGCGCAGCAGCTGCTTCAGCAGCGGCTCGGCCGAGAGCTGGTAGATGAACCCGAAGGCGGCCAGGGCCAGGCCCTCCACCATGATTTGCATGCCGAGGTAGGTCATGTCCCAGCGGTTGTCGCCGATGATGTCGTCCAGCAGCATCCGCAGGTGGGTGTTGATCGGGTAGTGGCCCGACAGCTTGGTGTCGAGGTATCGGGAGAACACCTCGAGGTGGCGGGCCTCGTCCATCACCTGGGTGGCGGCGTAGTACTTGGCGTCGATCCAGGGGACGCTCTCCACGATGCGGGCGGTGCAGACGAGCGCCCCCTGCTCGCCGTGCATGAATTGCGACAGCGTCCAGTTCTGGCTCTCGATCCCGAAGCGGATCCAGTCCGCTTCACTCCACTTGCCGAACGCGGTGCCGCCCAGGTCGATGCCCCGGTCGAAACCGCCGAGCGCCTCGATCTTGGCCACCATGACCTGCTCCTGATCGACCGGCGTGTCCCACGGCAGGTCGGTCTGGCCGTTCCACATGGAGGTCTTGGCCTTCTCGTACAACCGGCTCAGCTTGGGCCGGGCGCCCTTCTCGTAGTCCCAGGTGAAGATGGTGTCGTAGTGGGCTTCGACGTGGTGGATGACCTCGGTGGCGTCGGTATTGGTGATCTCCACCACGCCGTCAGGGTCCAGAATCGGGATGGCAGTCATAGAAGCTTCCTTGATGGGATGAACATGGTCACCAGGCGGCGGACCGAGGCCTCGTCGGTCAGGTCCACGAGGGGGGTGGGACAGAGGGAGTACGACAGGACCATCCGGGCCGCCCACTCGCCGGTCCGGCGGGCGTGATCGGTGGACAGCCAACGGGCCAGCTCGGGTGCGGCCAGCCCGCCGGCGTAGCGGAGCACCTCCTCGCCCTTGCGGAAGGCGAGCCACGGCAGGATGGTCTCGGGCTCGTGGGCCAGCAGGAACTGCAGGCCGGAGTGGAAGCGCAGCCGCCGGCCGGTCTCGTGGATCGCCCCCGTGAGCGCCTCCTCCAGGCTGGTGGCTGCCGCCATTCGCCGCCTGACGGCATCGCCGAGGGCGGCCACCTCGGCGGCCGCCACCGAGGCCAGCAGCGCGTTCTTGCCGCCCGGATAGGCCCGGTACACCGTGGTCCGACTGCAGCCGGCGACCCGGGCCACGTCGTCCAGGGAGGTCTTGGCGACACCCCAGCGCCCGATGCACGTCGAGCGCGGCGTCCAGGATCCGCGGCGGCTTGGCGTCCACTCCCGGGAGAACCGCAACTGGCACAACTGAAACAGTTATACCAATTCCGTCTCATCGTCAACTGGTCCCAGCAGAATCCCGCCCAGGAATTCGGAGGCGACCAGGTCCGCCACCCGGTCCCGGTCGCTCAGATCCCACCGGCCCTCGGTGCTGATGCAGGACAGCATCATCCGGGCCAGGTACTCGGCGGCCTCGTCGACCGTCAGACCGGAGCGGAGCGGCACCCCCTGCAGAGCGGGGGCCAACCAGGTCTTGATCAGCTCCACCAAGCGGCCGGCTCCGACGGTGAGCAGCGACAGCAGGGTGTCGGGTTCGGTCTCGAGCACCTTCTGCAGGACAGCGTGCTCGAGGATGGCCCGGTGGGCGAACAACAGCGCCTCCTCCAGCTTGGTCGCGAAGTCGGCGGCGTCCGCCGTCGCGGTCGCCAACCGATCGAGGAACCGGGCCGCCTCCCACGCCACCGTGTCGCCGATCAGCTGGTCCCGGCCGCCGGGGAAGTAGCGGTACAGCGTGGCCCGGGACAGCCTGGCCTCCCGGGCCACGTCCTCGACGGACGACTTGGCCAGCCCGTAGCGGCCGATGCACGCGCAGCGTGGCGGCGAGGATCCTCTCCCGTGCGTCGCCCGTCGCCATGATCAGCCACGGTAAGGGCTGGAGGCCGCCCTACGCTCGCCGGCCATGGACGGCCCGACCCGCGCTACCTATGAGGCCCGGGCCGCCGAGTGGGCCGAACGCCGCCCACCGCGGCTGCGCCAGGAGGCGGCGGCGTTTTCCAACCGTTGCCTTTCCACCGGGCCCATCGCCGACCTGGGGTGCGGAA
Source organism: uncultured Actinomycetota bacterium (assembly GCA_963792645.1). Lineage (GTDB taxonomy): Bacteria > Actinomycetota > Acidimicrobiia > Acidimicrobiales > Palsa-688 > CAWBWS01. The sequence continues at coordinate 1,038,471 of CAWBWS010000002.1, read as the reverse complement.
CGGGCGGCTATCTCTCCGCCCTTGGCCACCGGGCCATCGGCCTCGACGGCGCCCGGGCCATGCTCGACCTCGCCGACCCCGGGGTGCCGCGGCTCCAGGCCGACCTGGCCCGGCTCCCGTTCGCTCCGGGCCGGCTGGCCGGGGCGTGGGCCCGGGCCTCCTACCTGCACCTGCCTCGCCAGGACCTGCCGGCCGCCCTGGCCCAGTTGCACCGGGCGCTGGCGCCCGACGCGCCGATCGAGATGACGCTGCGGGTCGGCGAGGGCGAAGGGCCGCTCCCCGACGACGACTTCCCGGGGCGGTTCTTCGCCCGCTGGCAGGCCGGCGAGCTGGCCGACGTGGTGGCCGGGGCCGGGTTCGACGGGCCCGACATCGCGGCGGCCGGCGATTGGCTCACCGTGCGGGCGACCCGGGCCCGGACCCTCGCCGACTTCGTGGGGCCGGGGATGGCGGTCCTGGTGTGCGGGCTCAACCCGAGCCTGGTGGCCGCCGACGCCGGCTTCGGCTACGCCGGGGCCACCAACCGCTTCTGGCCGGCGGCGGTGGCGGCCGGGCTGGTCAGCGCCGACGTGGCCCGCCGCCCGCTCCTGCTTCTCGATCGGGACCACGTCGGTATGACCGACCTGGTCAAGCGGGCCACACCGAAGGCGTCCGAGGTGACGGTCGCCGAGTACCGGGCCGGCGCCCGTCGGGTCGAGCGGCTGGTGGCGTGGCTGCAACCCCGCCGGGTGCTGTTCGTCGGCCTCGGCGGGTGGCGGACCGCCGTCGAGGGCCACGCCCGACCGGGGCTCCAGCCCGGGACGTTCGGCGGGGCGCCCGCCTACGTGATGCCGTCCACCAGCGGCTTGAACGCCCGGACGACCATGTCCGAGCTGGTGGGTCACATCCGGGCGGCCACCGCCTGAGGGTCTCAGCCCGTCAGCCCTCCAGCGAGATGGCCTGGGTCGGGCAGGTGCGCACCGCCTCTTCCATCTTGGGCCGCAGCTCCTCGGGTGGGTTGTCGTCGAGGATGTAGAGGTAGCCGTCGTCGCGGACCTCGAACACCTCTGGCGCCACTTCCATGCACACGGCGTTGCTCTTGCACAGGTCGAAGTCCACCACCACTCGCATGGAACGAACCCTATCCCGCAGCTGGGGGGTGGTCGGCGAAGCGCTCCCGGAGCGTCTTCTTGGAGAATTTGCCGACCGAGGTCTTCGGCACCTCGTCGATGAAGACGCATCCGTCGGGCAGCCACCAGCGGGCGACCTTGGGCCGCAGCCACTCGATGATCTCCTCGCTGGTCACTGTCTCGCCGGGTTTGAGGACCACGCAGGCGAGGGGTCGTTCCTGCCATTGCTCGCTCGGGATCCCGATGACCGCCGCCTCGGCCACGGCCGGATGGGCCATGATCTCGTTCTCCAGGGCCACCGATGAGATCCACTCGCCGCCCGACTTGATGAGGTCCTTGGTGCGGTCGACCAGCCGGACGAAGCCGTCGGCGGAGACAGTCCCGACGTCGCCGGTGCGCAGCCAGCCGTCCTGGGTGAACGAGTCGCGTGACCTCGGGTCGTCGTAGTAGTCACGGGCGATCCACGGCCCCCGGACCTGCACCTCGCCGCGCCCCTCGCCGTCCCACGGCAGCTCGTCGATGGTGCCGGGCTCCACGATGCGCAGCTCCACCCCGGGCACGGGGACTCCCTGACCGGCTCTCACCTCGGCCAGCTGCTCCTCGGTCAGATCGGCCATGGTGGAGCGAACGGCGCACACCGTGGCCACCGGGCTGGTCTCGGTCATGCCCCAGGCCTGGAGGATCGGCAGCCCGAACTTTTCCCGGTAGGCCTCGGAAAGCGCCTTGGGCACCGCCGAGCCGCCCCCGATCACCCGGGTCAGGGCCGACAGATCGCGGCCCTCGAGATGCGGCTGGATGGCCATCCAGATGGTCGGGACACCGGCCGCCACGGTGACCCGCTCCCGCTCGATCAGGTCGATGACGGCCGGAGCCGACATGTCCGGTCCGGGAAAGACCAGCGACGCGCCGCAGAATGTGGCGGCGTGGGCCAGCCCCCAGGCGTTGGCATGGAACATGGGCACGATCGGCATCGCCACGTCCCGCTCGGACAGGCCGATGGTGTCGGCGAACATGGCCCCCATGGAATGCAGCACGGTCGAGCGGTGGGAGTACACCACCCCCTTGGGGTTGCCCGTGGTCCCGCTCGTGTAGCACATGGCCGCCGCCCGCTGCTCGTCGGCCACCTCGAAGGCCACCCGGCGGCCGCCGGCCACCAGCGTCTCGTAGTGGACGATTCGGGAGTCGTCGGGAAGCGGGGCGGCCGCCGCCGCCTCGGGGGCGAGATCCTCCATGACCACGATATGGCGGACGGTCGGGAACCCGCCGGCCAGCGGCATGAGCACACCGAGCAGGGACCGATCGACGAAGATCACCTCGTCGGCGGCGTGGTTGACGATGTACGTGAGCTGATCGGCGAACAGGCGGATGTTCAACGTGTGCAGCACCCGACCGGTACAGGGGGCGGCGAAGTACAGCTCGAGATGGCGACCGCTGTTCCACGCGAACGTGGCGACCCGGCCGCTCGGCGAGATCCCCAGGTCGTCCAGCGCCCCGCCGAGGCGCCGGGTCCGCTCGGCCCACGCTCCGTAGGTGGTCCGCTCGACCGGGGCCGGCCCACCGCCGTCGGGTCGCCGTCCGCCGGTCACGATCGCCTTGTCGGCGAACAACCGCTCGGCCCGGTGGAAGATCATCGGCAGGGTCAGCGGTCCTTCTTGCATCAGGCCCTGCATATGCATCTCCTCACTAGATGTCGAGCAGGTGGTCGAGGCCGACGGTGAGCCCGGGCCGGCCGGACACCGCCTTCACCGCCAGCAGCACTCCGGGCATGAACGAGCTGCGGTCGTACGAATCGTGCCGAATGGTGAGGGTCTGGCCAGCCGTGCCGAGCAGCACCTCCTGATGGGCCACCAGGCCCCGCAGCCTGACCGAGTGGATGCGGATCCCGGCCGGCCCCACGCCCCCGCGGGCACCCTCGAGCGTCCGGAACCTGGTCGGGTCGGGGGCCCACTCGGCCGAGGCGGCGGCCATTCCCTGGGCGGTGGCCATGGCGGTACCCGACGGGGCGTCGACTTTGCCGTCGTGATGGAGCTCGATGATCTCGGCGGAGTCGAACCAGGGCGCGGCCAGGGCGGCCAGGCGCATCATCAGCACCGCGCCGATGGCGAAGTTGGGGGCGATGATGCAGCCCGTCGGGTTGCCCTCCGGGAACAGCCGGCGGACCTCATCGAGGTGGGCTTCGGTGAACCCGGACGTGCCGACCACCGCGTGGACCCCATGCTCGGCGCACCAGGCGAGATTGGACCGGGCGCTGCTCAACTCGGTGAAGTCGACCGCCACCTCGGCGCCGCCTCGGGCCACGGCGTGCGCATCGGGCTCGATACGGATGACCCCGGTCGGTAGCTCCAGCTCGGTGCCGGCCCGGTGCGGGTCGACGCCCGCCACCAGCTCGAGGTCAGGATCGGCCGCCACTGTCCGGCACACCTCGGCGCCCATGCGGCCGCCCGCCCCGAACACGCCCACCCGGATCACCGGCGCAGCTTAGAAGTCTTCGTCGCCGAACGGACCGACGGCGGCCAGCACCCGGGGGCGGGAGAGCACCCGGTGGATCACCCGGTCCACGTCGGCCACGGTAACGGCGTCCAGCCGCTCGTCCATCTCGGCGAGCGCCGGTACCCGACCGTGCACCAGCTGGCTGCGGCCCAGGCGGCTCATGCGGGCCCCCGAGTCCTCGAGCGAGAGGGCGAGCGAGCCCCGGAGGTGGCTCCTGGCCATGGCCAGCTCGCGGTCGGTGACCCCGGTGTCTAGCAGCCGGTCGATCTCGGCGTGGATGAGGCCGAGCACCTCCTTGGCCCGGGAGGGAGCGGTGCCGGCGTAGATGGCCAGCGCGCCGGTCCCCTGGTACGACGACCGGTACGAGTACACGGAGTAGGCCAGACCCCGTTCCTCGCGGATCTCCTGGAACAACCGGCTCGACATTCCGCCGCCGAGCACATGGTTGACGATGGCCAGGCCGTAGCGGTCTTCGTCGTCCCGGTCCAGGGCGGTGACGCCCAGCACCAGATGGGCCTGCTCGGTGGGCTTGGTGACCACCGCGAGCGATCGGACCGGGCGTTCAGGTGTGACCCGGGCCGGATTGGCCCCACCCACGGCGCCGGTGAAGCGCCGTTCGATCCCCGCGGCCACCTGGTCCGGGTCGAGGTCGCCGGCGGCGGCGAGGATCACGTTGCCGGGCCGGTAATGGTGGGCATGGAACGCCGCGATGTCATCCCGGGGCATGGCCACGATGGTGGCCTCTTCGCCCAGCACCTCGCGGCCGAGCGGGTGACCGGGGTAGAGCGCCTCGGCCAGGATCTCGTGGACCAGGTCGGCGGGCTCGTCGGCGCGCATCAGGATCTCCTCGAGGATGACCTGACGTTCGGCCTCGACCTCATCGGGCCGGAACGCCGGCTGCCACATGATGTCGCACAGGATGTCGAGTCCGGTTTCGAGAGCGTCCGACAGCAGGCGCACGTAGAAGGCGGTGTACTCCTTGGTGGTGAAGGCGTTGATGTCACCGCCGACCTCGTCGACCGCCTCGGCGATCTGACGGGCCGACCGGGTATCGGTGCCCTTGAACAGCAGATGCTCGAGGAAGTGGGACGCGCCGGCGACAGCGTCGTCTTCGTCCCGGGAGCCGGTGCCGACCCAGAATCCCACCGCCACCGAGCGCACGTCAGGCATGCGCTCGGCGACGACAGTGATCCCGCAGTCGAGGCTGATGGTCTCGACGGTCAAGAGGGCCGTTTACCGGCGACGGCGGGGATTGCGACGCGCCGCGTGGTCCCCGGTGTCGGCCTGGCTCTCGCCGGCCGGGCCGAGGTCACCGAAGGTGGCCCTGGCCTCGTCCTCCCACGAGTCCTCGAAGGAAACGGTGGCCGCGTCGGCGGGAGCCGGTGCCGGGCTGGCGTCGGCCGGGACCGGTCCGGACAGGGCCGGCCGGCCGCCGCCGGCACCGGCCGGGACCGGGGTGCGGGCCGGACGGGGCGGGGCGGCGGCTGCGCCGTTGCCGTCGCTGTCATCGCCGACCACGCTCAGGGACACCTTGCCCTGGGGGTCGATGTCATCGACCCGGACCGTGATCTCGTCCCCCAGATCGACCACGTCCTCGACCCGCTCGATCCGCTTGCCGCGTCCCAGCTTGGAGATGTGGACCAGACCGTCGCGGCCGGGAAGGATGTTGACGAAGGCACCGAACTTGGTGACGTTGACCACCTTGCCGGTGTACACCGCCCCGACCTCGGCCTTCGGCGGATCGAGGATGAGCTCGATGCGGCGCCGGGCCTCCTCGACCGCGGCACCGTCCTTGGCGCCGATGGTCACGGTGCCGATCATCCCGTCGTCGTCGACGTTGATGTCGGCGCCGGTCTCCTGCTGGAGGGCGTTGATGACCTTGCCCTTGGGACCGATCACCTCGCCGATCTTGTCGATCGGGATCTCGAGGCTGACGATCTTGGGGGCGGTGTCGCGGACTGACTGGCGGGGCTCGGAGATGGCCTTGTGCATGACGTCGAGGATGGTCAGCCGGGCGTCACGGGCCTGGTGCAGGGCGGCGGCGAGCACGTCCGACGGGCAGCCCGTCGATCTTGGTGTCGAGCTGGAGGGCGGTCACGAACTCCGATGTGCCGGCCACCTTGAAGTCCATGTCGCCGAACGCGTCCTCGGCGCCGAGGATGTCGGTGAGGGTGATGTACTTGCCCTCGGCGTAGACCAGGCCCATGGCGATGCCCGCCACCGGCGCCTTGATCGGCACACCGGCGTCCATCAGCGACAACGTCGAGCCGCAGACCGAGGCCATGGATGTGGACCCGTTGGAGCTGAGCACCTCGGACACCAGCCGCAGGGCGTAGGGGAACTCCTCGACGGGCGGCACGACCGGGAGCAGGGCCCGCTCGGCCAGCAGGCCGTGGCCGATCTCGCGGCGCTTGGGGCTGCCGACCCGGCCGACCTCGCCGTTGGCGTACGGCGGCATGTTGTAGTGGTGCATGTACCGCTTCTTCTCGTCGATACCGATGGTGTCGAGCAGCTGATCCATCCGCGGCATGCCGAGGGTGGTGATGTTGAGCACCTGGGTCTCGCCCCGCTGGAACAGCGCCGATCCGTGAGCGGTCGGGATGATCCCGACCTCGGCGGACAGGGCCCGGATCTCGGCCGGCTGGCGGCCGTCCATGCGCACGCCCTCAGTGGCGATGCGCTTGCGGACCAGCTGCTTGGTCAGGGCCTTGATGGCGGCCTTGATCTCCCGCTCGCGGCCCTCGAACTCGTCGGCCATGGCCGACTTGACGAACGATGTGGCCTCGTCGGTGGCCGTGTTGCGCTCGGCCTTGGTGGTGATGGTCGTGATGTGGGCGATGCGGTCGGAACCCAGCTCGACCACCTTCTCCCAGACATCGTCGCCGTAGTCGACCTGGGGCACATACGGGATCGGCGAGTGCACCCCGGCCGCCTCGACCAGTTGGCGCTGCAGCTGGATGGAGTCACGGATCCACGTCTTGGCCGACTCGAGGCCCTCGGCGATGACCTCCTCGGTCACGTGCGGGGCGCCGTCGGCGTAGAACTGCCAGGCGTCCTCGGTGCCGCTGGCCTCGACCATCATGATGGCGATGTCGCTGCCGCTGGCATCCTGGGCCCCGTCCGGCAGCTGCCGGCCGGCCACGACCAGCTCGAACGTCGACAGGTCGCCGTCCTGGTAGGTCGGGTGAGGCACCCACTCGCCTTCGGACGTATACGCCACGCGCACTGCGCCGAGCGGTCCCTCGAACGGGATGCCTGACAGCATCAGCGCCGCGCTGGCGGCATTGATGGCGAGCACGTCGTGGGGATTCTCCTGGTCGGCACCGAGGATGGTGGCGACGACCTGGGTCTCGTTGCGGTAGCCGTCCTTGAACGACGGTCGCAGCGGACGGTCGATCAGCCGGGCGGTCAGGATGGCCTGATCGGCGGGGCGACCCTCCCGGCGGAAGAAGGACCCGGGGATCTTCCCGGCCGCGTACATGCGCTCTTCCACGTCGACAGTCAGGGGGAAGAAATCGATCCCCTCCCGCACGTCCTTGGCCGCGTTGGCCGTGGCCAGGACGACGGTATCGCCGATGGTTGCGACGACCGCGCCCTGGGATTGCTGGGCCAGGCGGCCGGTTTCAAAGCTCAGTGTCCGGTCGGTCCCGCTGATCGGGCCGGAAACGGACTTGGCGTCTCCCATAGGACACGCTCCTTTCGTGGCCCGCACTCTGTCGGGCCCTCTGGTTGGAGCGACGTCTGGCCAGTTCCCAGTCGGAGAGCGCCGGACCGAGTTGTTCGGGTCTCGGCGGTCTTCGACTGGCAGCTGACCTCACTCGTCGCGTGGTTGGTTCTAGCGCCGCAATCCGAGCCGGGCGATCAACGCCCGGTAGCGCTCGACGTCGGTGGCTCGCACGTAGTCGAGCAGGCGGCGTCGCCGGCCGATGAGCTTCATCAACCCACGACGGGTGTGATGATCGCCCTTCTGCGCTTTGAGATGTTCGGTCAAATGCGCGATGCGCTCGCTCAGGATCGCCACCTGAACCTCCGGTGAGCCGGTATCGGTCTCGTGCAGGCGGTAGGCGGCGATCGTTGCGGCTTTGTCAGGCATGCAGCATTGCTTTCTTGAAGATATGTGGACGCGAACGGGCGGGCGCCCGTCGGCGGCTTCCATGGTAGCAGGAGGTACTACCTTGGCCTCGGTGGCCGGCGAGATGCTCCGAGTCACCAAGACGCTGTCGATCCCGATCGAGGAGCTCGAATGGCGCTTCAGCGGATCCAGCGGCCCCGGTGGTCAGCACGCCAACACCGCCAACACCCGAGCTGAGGTCCGTTTCGACGTTGCCGGGTCACCGTCACTCGGCCCCCGCCAGCGGGATCGCCTGCTCGAACGGCTGGGTCCCCTGGTCCGGGTGGTGGCCAGCGACGAGCGGTCCCAGATCCGCAACCGGGAACTGGCCCTCGAACGGCTGGCCGAACGGCTGGCCGGCGCCCTCAAGGTAGAGCCGCCCCGGGTGCGGACCCGCCCGACCCGGGCGTCCAAGGAACGCCGCCTGGAGGCCAAGCGCCGGCAGGCCCAGCGCAAGCGGGAGCGGGGCGCCGGCCGCGGCGAGGAGTGAGCGCCGCCCAAGCGCTACTTGGTCGGCACCGTGTTACGTCGAATCGCGACTTTCGACGGAACGTGGTGCACCACCACTACATCCGATCCGGGGCTACCCGCCACCGGCCGGGTCCTCGGTCGCCCGGCGGGTGGCCGCCACGTCCCGCCGGATCTGGTCGACCAGTGCCCCGATGGAGTCGAACCGTTCCTCGCCCCGGAGCCGGGTGAGGAAGCGCACGCGGGCCGGTTGGTCGTACAGGTCGCCCTCGAAGTCGAGCAGGTAGGCCTCGAGGAGCGAGGACCTGGCGTCGGGGTAGAAGGTGGGCCGGCGGCCGAGCGAGAGGGCGGCGGGATGCACACCATGGCCGGGCCAGTCGTACCAGCCGGCGTAGATGCCGTCCGCCGGGAGGCAGATGTCGTCGGGTACCACCAGGTTGGCGGTCGGGAACCCGAGCTCCCGTCCCCGCCCGTCGCCCCGGTGGACCCAACCCCGGACCTCGTGGTGGCGGCCGAGCATGGCCGCCGCCGCGTCGACCTGGCCTTCGACCAGCAGCTCGCGGATACGTGTCGACGAGACGGGTGGACCGCTTGGCCCCTCGCCGACCAGGCGGAGTCCGTGGACGTCGAACCCGAACTCGGCACCCATTCTCGACAGCAGGGCCACGTCGCCCCGCCGGCCGTGGCCGAAGTGGAAGTCGTGGCCGACGACCACCGCCTGGGCTCCCAACCGGCCGACGAGCACAACTTTGACGAAGTCCTCGGCCGACTCCTCTGAACGCTCGCGGTCGAAATGGACGACCAGGGCGTAGTCGATACCTGTTTCGGCCAGCAGCTCCAGCTTCTGGTCGAGGTCGGTGAGCAGCTTGGGCGCCGAGTCGGGCCGCACGATCGCCGCCGGATGACGGTCGAAGGTGACGACCGCCGACGCGCACGCCAGCTCGGCGGCCATGGTCCGGACCTGGCGGATCAGATACTGGTGACCCAGATGGACCCCGTCGTAAGCGCCGATCGTCAGGACGCAGCCGTCGGGTGGCGGGCTGGCGCGCTCGTCGAGGATCTGCATCGGAGGCGAGGCTACCGGGAGGGCTCCCTCACGGCCGCGGACCCCCCGGGGCGAGCACGACCGCCGGCTTGACCCGGCCGCCGCTGTGGCTTCGGTACACGGCCAGCAGTTCGCCGTCGCCGTCGAGCACCGCCCACGGTCCCTCGCCGTGCCCGGCGAGGAAGTCCCGGGCCAGTACTTTGCCGTGCCCGACCGCCTCGACGATCGACGCGTCTCCCGTCACCTTGGTCATCCCGGCGAGTGCGTCGAGCGGTGGTCGCACCGCCTCGGGTGAGATGGCCTCCAAAGGTGTGGCATCGATAGAGCTGAATGGCCCGACCGAGGTCCGCCGGAGATGGCGCAGATGGGCCCCCCCACCCAGCGCGGTGCCCAGATCGGCGGCCAGAGTGCGCACGTAGGTCCCCGTCGAGCAGTCGACCTCGATGGTGAGCACCCCCGGGTCGTCCGGATGGACGCCCGTCACGTCGAACCGGCTCACCGTCACGGTGCGCGCCGTCCGCTCCACCTCGATGCCGGCACGGGCCAGCTCGTGCAGACGGCGGCCCCCCACATGCACCGCGGAGACCATCGGCGGTACCTGCTGGATGGTCCCGGTGAAATCGCGAGCCGCCTCCCGCGCCCGCTCGAGTGTGACCGCTGCCATGTCCCAGATGCCGGTCACGTCTCCGCTGGAGTCCAGGGTCGCGGTGGCGACTCCGAGTACGACCTCGGCGGTGTACGACTTCGGCCACGACGAGACGAACTGGAGCAGGCGGGTGACCGGTCCGATGCCGACCAGGAGCACGCCGGTGGCATCGGGGTCGAGGGTGCCGGCGTGGCCCACCTTCTTCAGGCCGAACACCTTGCGGCACCGGGCCACCACATCGTGGCTGGTCCAGCCGGCAGGCTTGTCGACCACGAGAAGTCCGCCGCGGGCCCGGAAGTCCGCCGCTGCCGTTTCAGCCACTGGTGTCGAGGGCCGAGCGGATCTCCGCAAGTACCTCGGCGACGGTGCCCGTGCTGGTGAAACCGGCGGCAAAGCGGTGGCCGCCACCCCCGAAACGGGTGGCGATGGCTCCCACATCGGTCTCCGACACCGCCCGGAGGGATACCTTGACGCCCTCCGGGGTCTCCTTGAGCACGCAGGAGACCTCGGCCTCGCCGGCCCGCCGGACCAGGTCGATCAGGCCCTCGGTCTCCTCGATGGTCACGTCGTGGAAGCGACAGTCCTCGGCGGTGATCCACGTGGCGACAAACCGCAGGTCCGGATCCAATTCGGCCCGGGCCAGGCAGGTGGCGATCAGCTGCAGGTAGGCGAAGCGGTGCTCCTCGAACAGCTGCCGTGACATCTCGGCGATGGGCAGGTCGAAATGCGAGAGCTCATGGGCCAGGGCGAACACCTCAGGGGTGGTGTTGCTGTACTGGAAGCGCCCGGTGTCGGTGACCAGACCGGTGTACAGGCAGATGGCGGCGTCGCGCGTCAGCTCCCACCCCAACCGGGCGGCCAGGCGCCGGACGACCACCGCCGTGGCCGCGGCCGTGGGATCGACAGCGTTGATGGACCCGTAGCGGTCGTTGCTGGCGTGGTGGTCGAGCACGATCAGTCCGCCGCCATTGCGGGCCGAAACGGCAGCCGATCCGAGGTCGCCCAGGCGGCTGAGCGAACCGCAGTCGAAGGTCACCATGACGGGCGGATCGGCGGGGAAATCCGCCGGCTTGGTGACCAGGTCGAGACCGGGCAGGAACTGGTAGTGGGGGGCGACGACGAACGGCTCGGACCACGACGCCACCGACGGCATCCCGTTGGCCAGGGTCAGGTGGTGCAGGGCGAGCATCGAACCGAGGGCGTCACCGTCGGGGCACACGTGGCAGGCCAGTGCCAGCCCATCGGCGCCGGCGATGAGCGCATGGGCGGCGGCCAGCGCCGGTGCGAAGTCCTCGGGAGTGCTGTCGGTCATACCCCACCCTCGGTCCCATCGTCATCGTGCAAATTCCGCAGGATCTCCTCAATGCGGTCACCACTGGTTACCGCAGGATCGGTGGCGAAGGAAAGTTGAGGTGTGCGCTTCAGCCGGACCTGGCCGGCGATGATCGCCTGGAGGCGGACACGGGAGGCATCCAACGCTTCCCTGGCGTCGTCGCTGAGTGACGCGAACAGAACCTTGGCCTGCCGGAGATCGGGGTCCGTCTCGACGGCCGTTACGGTCACCAGGTAAAGACGGTCGTCGGTGCCGGCCATGCGCTCGATGGCCTCCGCCAGCACCTCACGCAGGATCTCGTTGACCCTCGCCGAGCGCGGATAGCGCCGCGATCCACCGACCGGCGACCGCCGGCCGGGCATCAGGCCTCCTCCAACCAGTAGCGCTCCGAGCCGATCACGTCGACCTCGGGGAACGACCACACGAACCGCTCGACCCGGTCGAGGACATCGGTGACGTGCCCTGCCGTTCCGGCGACGGTCGACACGGCCAGCCCGGCCCGCTGCCAGCGGTCCTGGTGGTCGACTTCGGCCGCCGCCACCTGGTAGCGGTTGCGGCAACCGTCGAGGATCGGTCGGATGATGGCCCGCTTCTCTTTGAGGGAGTGCACGCCCGGCAGGTGCAGGTCGAAGCGGATGGCGGCCGCGTGCACGAGCCCCGGATCACTAGGAGCGCGGGATCTCGCGCACCTCGAAGGTCTCGATGACATCACCCGAGCGCAGGTCCTGGTTGTTCGAGAGGCCGATGCCGCATTCGAAGCCGGCCTGTACCTCCCGCACGTCCTCCTTGAACCGCTTGAGCGAGGTGATGGCGCCCTTCCAGATGATGACGCCGTCACGGAGGAACCGGACCTTGGACCCGCGGGTGATGACGCCGCTGCGCACACTGCAGCCGGCGACCGCCCCGACGCGGGGGATGCGGAACACTTCCCTGACCTCGGCCTCGCCGGTGATGATCTCCTCGAACTCGGGAGTCAACATGCCGACCATGGCGCTCTCGATGTCCTCGATGAGCTTGTAGATGATCTCGTAGGTCCGGATCTCGACGTCCTGGGCGGCGGCCAGATCCCGTGCCTTGCGGTCGGGCCGGACGTTGAAGCCGATGATCGTGGCATTGGATGCCGCGGCCAGCGTCACGTCGTTCTCGGTGATCCCGCCGACGGCACGGTGGATGAAGGCCAGCTTCACCTCGTCGCGCTCCAGCTTGCGGAGGCTCTCGGTGACCGCCTCCAGCGACCCCTGGACGTCGGCCTTGAGCACCAGGTTCAACGTGGCCGTCTCGCCCCGCTGGATCTGCTCGAAGATGTCCTCGAGTCGGGCTCCGGTGCCGGTCGCCGAGGAGGTCTTGCGCATGTCGGCGGAGCGGTACCGCTGCTCGCGGAGCTCGGCGATGTCACGCGCCGTCTTCTCCTTGTCGGTCACGCGGAACTCGTCGCCGGCGGCGGGTACCTCGTCGAAGCCGAGCACCTGCACCGGTGTCGACGGGAGCGCCTCCTTGACGGCGTCGCTCTTATCGTCGATCAGGGCCCGGACCCGGCCCCAGGCGGCACCGGCGACGATGGCATCACCGACCCGCAGCGTGCCCTGCTGGACGATGACAGTGGCCACCGGGCCCCGGCCCACGTCCAGGTTGGCCTCGAGCACGATGCCTCGGGCCCGGCCCTCAGGGTTGGCCCTCAGTTCCTCGACCTCGGCCACGACCAGCAGGTGCTCGAGCAGCTCCTCGATGCCCACCCGCTGCAGGGCCGAGATCTCGACCATGATCGTGTCGCCGCCCCACTGCTCGGGGACCAGTCCACGCTCGGACAGCTGCTGCATCACGCGCGTCGGGTCGGCGTTGTCGCGGTCGATCTTGTTGACGGCCACGATGATCGGCACGTCGGCCGCGTTGGCGTGGTTGATGGCCTCGATGGTCTGGGGCATGACACCGTCATCGGCGGCCACGACGAGCACCACGATGTCGGTCACCTCGGCGCCACGGGCCCGCATGGCAGTGAACGCTTCGTGACCCGGGGTGTCGATGAACGTGATCAGCTGACCGTTGTACTCGACCTGGTACGCGCCGATGTGCTGGGTGATGCCGCCGGCCTCACTGGCGACCACGTTGGTCTCGCGGATGCGGTCGAGCAGCAGCGTCTTGCCGTGATCGACGTGGCCCATGACCGTGACGACCGGGGGACGAGGCCGCAGGAGCTCGTCGTCTTCCTCGTCGTCGTCGTCGAAGTACTTGGCCTGAAGCTCGGCTTCCTTCTCCTCGCCCGCGTCGACCAGCCGGACCACGGCGCCGAGCTCGGCCGCGAACACCTCGATCATGTCGTCGCTCAGCGACATGGTGGCGGTCACCATCTCACCCTGCTGCAACAGGAAACGGACCACATCGGCCGCCGACCGGTTGAGCTTCGGGCCGACCTCCTGGGCGGTCGAGCCCCGCTCGATGATGATGTCGCCCTCGGGAATCGGCGCGTCCGAGGGTGTGTAGCGGGTCAGCTCCTGCGCCTCGAGCTCCTCGAAGTTGCGACGACGGCGACGTTGGGCGCGGCGCTGTGGCGGCCGTCCACCGCGACCGCCGAATGCCGGACCACCTCGGCCGGCTCCACCGGGGCCGGCACCGCCTGGGCCGCCGGGCCGGCCGCCGAAACCGCCGCCGGCACCCGGGGCACCTGCACCGCCGGCGCCACCCGGCCGGGCGAAACCGGCGCCGGGCGGCCGGCTGCCGAAGCCGGGACGGCTGCCGCCGCCGCCGGTGCCACCCGGCCGCGGCGGACCGCTACCCGGACGTGGGGCGCTCGGACCGGGGCGAGGCGTATTGGCACCCGCTCCCCGCCCCCCGAGACCCGGGGGCGGCGGAATGGGCTTGCCGGTTGACGAGAGGGGCGGTCGCTGCCGGTTACCTCCTGGCGGGGGCGGTATGGGCCGGCCCGACGAGGACAACGGTGGACCGGCCTGGGGGGGCGGGGCGGAGGACCGGGGCGGGGAACCGCCGGAGCCACCGGGCGCGGCGGGTCCGGGGGACGCCGGCCGGGGGGCGGGAGCCGCGGGCCGACTGGCGGGGGGGCGGGTAGGTAGGCCCGGCCGGGCTCCCCCACTGGGCGGAGGGGTCAGCGACGGGCGGGGCACCGGCGGCGGGGTGGGGCGGCGGTCCTGGAGGCGGCCCTCACCGGGCCGGATCGACGGGTCGGGCGATGCCGCAGCCGGCTCGGCCGGACGGCTGGTGACAAGACGTGGGTCGTTCGACCGCGCCGGCCCGGGCGGCGGAGGACTGACCGGTTGAACGGCATCGGGCGCCGGGGTGGTGGCAGGCGCGACCGGTGCGTCGCTCCCGGGTTCGGCGGTGCGGGCCGCGGCGTCGCCACGGCCGGTCAGGGGCGCGACCGGTTCGGTCGCCCGGGCCGCGGCCTGGCCGGCAGCCGGGTCGGCGCTGAGGGAGGGAACGCCGGCGGCACGGGTCCCGGTCAAGGGCTCCGCAGCCGCCGGGTCGGCGCCCGACTTGCCGGTCCGACCCTTGACCTTGGTCTCGACGGGCTCTTCCGGCTGCTTGTCGCGCCGGAGCCCCTCCCGATCCGCCTTGCGGCGTACCCGGTCGCCCTGGGCATCTTCGATGCTCGACGAGTGGCTCTTTACCCCGATACCGAGATCGAGGCAGAGGTCCAACGCCTCCTTATTGGTGAGGCCGAGCTCGCGTGCCAGCTCATAGACCCGAATCTTCTTGGGCAAGTGCTACGTCAATCCCTTCTGCTGACGAACGCACGGAATGCGCCGTCACTGTCTCTATCCTCGCACGTTCTACGACTCTGTCACGAAGCGCAGATACCGCAGCCGGCTCCACCTTGGCATGTAGGGCCCGGCTGAAGGCCTGACGCTGGGTGGCCTGCTCGATACAGGGTACCGCCGGCAGGTCGGCCGGCTCACCGGCA
Organism: uncultured Actinomycetota bacterium; assembly: GCA_963792645.1. Taxonomy (GTDB): domain Bacteria; phylum Actinomycetota; class Acidimicrobiia; order Acidimicrobiales; family Palsa-688; genus CAWBWS01. Next base: position 1,023,356 of record CAWBWS010000002.1, on the reverse strand, counting down.
CATATCCAGGCCCCGCGGCCGGGAAAGTTGCGCCCGACCTGCAGTGACCCTGCGCTATCCCGGGTGACTCGCACCAGCTCGTCGACCGGTGCCACTCGGCGGCAGCCGACGCAGGTTCGCATCGGTTGCCCCTCTCCCCGACGGGCGGCCCCGGGGCGGGCCGGCACCGCTACGTTGCCGCCTCCTCGCCCGGACCGGCCGGCTCGACCATCACCGCTACCGGGGGGGCAACCTGGGTGTCATCAGCCGGGGTGTCCGCCGGCGCCGGGCCCGCGGGCACTTCGCCATCCGCGGTCTCGGCCCACATCTCAGCCGACACGGCGTCGCCGCCCTCGGCGGGCTGCCAGACCATCTCGCCGGCTTCGTTCTGCACCCATTCGCCCTCGGCCCATTCCTGGTTGGCATAGGCCTCTTCTTCGGCCAGCTGGGACTCGCTCTTGATGTCGATGCGCCAGCCGGTGAGCCGGGCGGCCAGACGGGCGTTCTGACCCTCCTTGCCGATGGCGAGCGACAGCTGGAAGTCGTGGACGATGACCGTGGCGGTACCGGTCTCCTCGTCCAGATGGACCTCCTTGACCTTCGCCGGTTGCAGGGCCCGCATGACGAACTCCCGCGGCTCGTCCGAGTAGGGAACGATGTCGACCTTCTCGCCCCGGAGCTCGTTGGTGACCATGCGGACCCGGGCGCCGCGGGCGCCGACGCAGGCCCCGACCGGGTCGACGTTGGGGTCGTTGGACCACACCGCGATCTTGGTGCGATGACCCGGCTCGCGGGCCGCGGCCTTGATCTCGACCACACCGCTGGAGATCTCGGGGACCTCGAGCTCGAACAGCCGCTTGATCAGGCCGGGGTGGGTCCGGCTGACCACGATCTGCGGACCCTTGGTCGTCTTGCGGACCTCGACGATATAGGCCTTGAGCCGGGCGCCGTGGTCGTACCGTTCGTAGGGGACCTGCTCGGCCTGGGGCAGTAGCGCTTCCACCTTGCCCAGGTCGAGCAGCGTGTAGCGGTTGTCGCTCTGTTGGATGATCCCGGTGACGATGTCGCCTTCCCGCCCGGCGTACTCCTCGTACTTGAGGTCGCGCTCGGCCTCCCGGATGCGCTGCAGGATGACCTGTTTGGCGGTCTGGGCGGCGATGCGGCCGAAGTCCTTGGGGGTGTCATCCCATTCGCGGACGACCGTGCCGTCCTCGTCGAGCTCCTGTCCGTAGACGCGGATGTCGCCGGAATCGGGATCGACGGTGACGACCGCTTCCTCGGCGGCGCCGGGAGTGCGCTTGTAGGCGGCGACGAGCGCGTTGGCCAGGGCGTCGAGCAGGGTGTCGACACTGATGCCCTTGTCGCGGGCGATCTGCTGGAGTGCCTCCAGGAATGCGAAGTTGTCTTTCATGGTGCGATGTCCTTCATCGAAGGCGGAGTTGCGGCCACACGAAGACGGTGTGGGCCTTTTGGATCAATGAGTAGGGAAAATGCCTGCCGCTCCCGGAATCGGTGCTCTCGGGGGCCAGGCGGATCCCGTTGTCGTCAGCGTGCTCCAGGATCCCCTGGAATCGGCGGGAACCGTCGATCGGCTGCGAGGTCTTCACGGCGACCAGCGCTCCGAGGTAGCGCTGGAACTGGGCCGGACGGCTCAGCGTCCGCTCCACGCCCGGGCTGGAAACCTCCAGCTCGTAGCGGCGCTGGGGCTGCACTTCCGGGTGGGCGTCCAGAGCCTCCGAGACGGTCTGCGCCACCGCACCGAGCTGATCGAGGTCCACTCCCCCGGCCCGGTCGACCAGGACCCGGATGGCGCCGGGCGACTGCTCCACGTCCCACAGTTCGAGTCCGGCGGCGGCGACGAGGGGCTCGACCAGCGCGCCGATGGATTCCGTCAGGCTCGTCATCACCACCTCCTCCTCCCGTCAAGGACCACATAAAACCGCAAACAAAAGCGTGGGCACCCTGCCGTCGCAGAAAGGCCCACGCCAGACAACCACGGTCCGCCCGCCGGCTGGCGAGCGACCAGACAAGTATAGCGGCCGAGGGTGGTTCAGCGGCCGTCCACGGCCGACGGCCGACCGGCGGTTAGTGTGGCCTCAATCTGGACAGGTGATAACCACTATGGACGTCGTACTCGTAATCGTCGGAGCCGCAGCCGTGATCCTCGGTGCCATCCGCCTGGTCTTCATGGGACGCAACAGGCGCCGGGAGCGGCATGAGGTCGAGAACATGTTCGCGCCGGACCGCAACGACGATGCCTGGTGGGAAGAGCGGCACTGATCGCCGTTCAATAGGCGCGGGCGCAGACAGCGACGAGGTCGCGCTCGTCGGCGGAGCCGGCCAGCGCCCCATCGGGGTCCTGCAGGCAACGCACGCTGATGGCGGCCGCCGTGAGTCGGTCCTCACCTTCGGGTCCCACCGCTGACCACGGCAGCACCGCGAACCCGTTCTGGGCCGCGTCGATGGCTTGCTCGACCGTGGACACCACCACCGTCCGGCGGTCACGGAGCGCGATGGCCTCTTCCAGCAGGGCGCGCTGAGCGTCATCCAGGGCGGCGGCCGTCAGCCCGGCCGCGGCGGCCACGGGGACCGGCTGCTTGGTCCCTGCGTCGCGACGGACCAGGGTCACGTTGCCCTCCGCCAGGTCGCGGGGCCCCACCTCCAGACGGACGGGCACGCCCTTGAGCTCCCATTCCACCGCCCGGCGACCGAAGGACACCCCGACGCGGTCGTCGAGGCGGGCCCGCCATCCGGCCGCCTCGATCTCGGCGACCAGCGACTCAGCGGCCCGCCGGACCCCCTCGTCGTCGCGCACGAGCACGACCACCACCTGGACAGGCGCCAGTCGGGGCGGCAGGCGCAGGCCGCGGTCGTCGCCGTGGGCCATGATCAGGGCGCCGACCAGGCGGGTCGACACCCCCCACGAGGTCTGCCACACGTACTCCTGGGCCCCGGTGTCCGTGGAGAAGGTGGTATCGAACGCCTTGGCGAAATTCTGGCCCAGCTCGTGACTGGTCCCCATCTGCAGCGCCTTGCCGTCGCCCATCATGCCTTCGCAGGTCCAGGTATTGGTGGCCCCGGCGAACCGTTCTCTCGCCGTCTTGTGCCCGAGCACGACCGGCACGGCGAGGACGTCGACCATCACGGCGCGGTACACGTCGGTCAGGATCTGCAGCGAGTAGGCCCGGGCCTCGGCCTCGGTGGCGTGGGCGGTATGGCCCTCCTGCCAAAGGAACTCGGTGGTGCGCAGGAAGAGCCGGGGCCGTAGCTCCCAGCGCACCACGTTGGCCCACTGGTTGATGAGCAGCGGGAGGTCCCGGTGGCTCTGGATCCACTTCGAGAAGTAGCTGTTGATGACGGTCTCGCTGGTGGGCCGGACCACGACCGGCTCCTCCAGCTCCTTGCCGCCGGCGATGGTGACCACGGCCAGCTCGGGGCTGAACCCCTCGACGTGCTCGGCCTCCTTGCGCAGGTAGCTCTCGGGGATGAAGAGGGGGAAATAGGCGTTCTCGGCCCCCGCCTCCTTGATCCTGGCGTCGATCTCGGCCTGCATCCGCTCCCAGATGGCGTAGCCGTATGGGCGGATCACCATGGTCCCGCGCACCGGGCCGTTGTCGGCCAGCTCGGCCCGGGCGATCACGTCCTGGTACCACCGGGGAAAGTCGGTGGCTCGCGGCGTGACAACGGGGGCCTGACTCATGGCGGCCGAGGCTAGTCAGAAGTCGATGCTGCAGAACGGTGCCACTCCGCCGGCAAAGGCCTGGTCGGCCCGGGCCAGCGCACCCGGACGAACCTCGCTGACCCGGCCGGCAGCCGCCAACTCGGTGGGCCGGACCCCACCGAGGTAGACAGCGCCCAGCTCCGCCAGTCCCAACACCAGGTCGGCCTGTTCCCCATTCTTGGCCTTGCGGCACGATCCCGCACCGGGTCCGGTCTCGAGCACGAAGCGGTCGTCGCCGATCTGCAGCGCCAGCCGGCTCTCGACGCGGTAGCCCCGGGCCTCCAGCGCGGCCGGCACGTCGACGATGCGCACCCACACGTGATCGACGACCTGCGTTGTCCGCATCTGGCGGCCGTCGGCGAGCAGCCATCGGAGAGGTTCGTCCACCGGGCGGATGCCCGCCCGCACCTCCTCCACCAGGTCCAGGTTGAGGACGAACCGCCACAGTGCGGCCGCCACTCCGGGCGCGGCGGCGACCACATCCCGGACCTCGACCCTGTCGTGGTCGCGGTGGTAGCGGTAGCTGACCCACCCGTCGGCGTCGCCGGCGGCGGACTCGTGGACGGCATAGAACCGCCGGTCACCACCGTCGCGGTTCTTCTCGAGATCCTTCAGGTGGTGGTCCCACCACTGCGGCGAACGGGCCAGCTCGCCGGGCTGGGCTCGCCGGGCCTGGTCGTGGATGCCCGGCAGCAGCTTGCCGGCCTCGTCGGCGTCGACCAGCCACATACGGTCGGCGGTCGAGGGGGCGGCCAGGAAGGCGGCTCGGCGGGTGTCGATCGCAATCGACTGGATGAACTGGGCCACCCCGTACCCGAAGCGCCCGTAGATCCCGGCTTCCGCGGCGACCAGGATGGCGAACGGGTAGCCGCGGTCCCGATAGTCCGCCAACTGGTAGTGCATCATGCTGGTCAGCAGACCCCGGCGGCGGTGGGTCGGGGCCACGCCGACCGCGGTGACACCCGGCACCGTGATGGTCGGAGCACGCGGCGCCCGGGCCGGCCGGCAGGGTCAGTTCAAGCAGCAGGGAGCTGGCGGTCGCCACGATCCGGCCCCGGTCACGGACGCCGATGGCGAAGTCGGGGTGGAAGAACGCGGCATGCTCGGCGATGTCCTCGTCGTCGGGCACGTGCCCGAACGCCGTCTCCACCGCCCGGATGAATTTCTCGGCTCCCTCAGAGCCGACCAGTCGGGGTTCGAGCGCCATCAGGCCAGTGTGGCGTCGGCCGGCCAGGGACGCCTGCGATTTACCCGGGCAGCCTTTTCCCGATGAGCTCGACCCGGGTCTCGCTGGCGTTGACGTCCTCACCCTGGAGGTCGAGGAGGGCCCGGCGGTCGGCTTCCGCCTCCTCGGCGGCGCCAGTGTCGGCCGCGGCCAGACGGGCTTCGACCCCCTCCGCGACCAGTTTCTCGGCCTCGGAGACCAGGGCCGACACCATCTCGTCCTCGGGCACGACCCGGACGATCTGGCCCTTGATGAACAGGTGGCCCCGACGGCGGCCGGCGGCAATCCCGAGGTCGGCCGAGCGGGCCTCGCCCGGGCCGTTCACGACGCACCCCATGACCGCCACCTGGATCGGCAGCTGCCTGGCCTCCAGCGCCTCCATGGCCTCCTGGGCCACCTTGAACACGTCGATCTCGGCCCGGCCGCACGAGGGGCAGGCGATGAGGTCGACGCTCTTGCGTTCCCGCAGGCCGAGCGCCTCCAGCAGCTGGCGGCCGGCTTTCGCCTCCTCCACCGGATCGGCGGTCAGGGAGTAGCGGATGGTGTCGCCGATGCCCTCGGAGAGCAGGGTGGCGATGCCGGCCGTCGCCTTGATGGTCCCGGCGGGCGGCGGCCCGGCCTCGGTGACCCCGAGGTGGAGCGGGTGATCGGTCACCTCGGAGAGCTGGCGGTAGGCCTCGATCATGAGCGGCACGTTGGAGGCTTTCACCGAGATCTTGACGTCGTCGAAACCGACCTGGTCGAACAGGTCGAGCTCGATCCGGGCCGACTCCACCAGCGCCGCGGGGGTGGCGGCGCCGTACTTCTCGTACAGCCGCTTGTCGAGCGAGCCGGCGTTGACGCCGATGCGGATCGGCACCTGGCGGTCGCTGGCACTCCCGGGCCACCAGTTTGATCTCCTCCGGCTTGCGCAGATTGCCGGGGTTGAGCCGGAGGCACTGGACGCCCGCCTCGAGGGCGGCCAGGGCCATCTCCACATGGAAGTGGATGTCGGCGACGATCGGCACCGGCGACCGGGGGATGATGCGGGCCAGTCCCTCGGCCGCCGCCCGGTCGTTGCACGTGCAGCGCACGATGTCGGCGCCCGCGGCGTGCAGGGCGTAGATCTGGGCCAGGGTGCCCTCCACGTCGGCGGTCTTGGTGACCGTCATCGACTGGACGGTGATCGGGGCGTCGCCGCCGACCGGGACGTTGCCGACCATGATCTGGCGGGTGGGGCGACGAGCGAAGGTCGGGCTCACCTCACAACCGTATGACCGACAGGACATCCCGCAGGTCGAGGAACAGGGACGACACGCCGATGAAGACGATCAGGGCCAGGGCGGCGTAGACAACCGGCATCAGCTTGGCCACGTCGGCATGGTACGGCTGGCCCTTGCGGCTCCGGGCCGCCTCGTACACGGCGATGGCGACATGGCCGCCGTCGAGTGGGAGCAGCGGGAGCATATTGAAGATCCCGACAAAGATGTTGATGAGGATCAACAGGAACAGCACGTCCTCGATCCCGTTGCCGGCTGCGGTGTTGGCCAGCCGCACGATGCCCACCGGCGAGCTGAACCGGACACCGTTGCTGGGCGAGTTGGCAGCCTTCTGGTCCACCAGCATGTGGCCGTAGGACGAGATGCCGTGGGTACTGGCCAGGCTGCCCAGGGCGTCGAAGGTGCGGGCCGACAGGTCGACGAAGAAGCCACCGGTCTTGCTGATGGACTGGAACAAGCCGAGGCGGATGGTCGGGTCGCTGCCCGAGAAGCCGATGAATCCGGTCGGGTGGTCGGCGGCCGGCAACACGCCGGCGGGGACGCCCTGGACCTGGACCTTGGACAGGTCGACGGTCGTGGGATGGAGGTGCAGCAACTGGCTGTGACGCTCGACGGTGACGTCCAGGGTCTGATTGGGGCGGGCCTGGATATAGGCCACCTGGTCCCCGAAGGACTTGAAGGTCCGGCCGTCGATGGCCAGGATACGGTCCCCGATCCGGAACCCGGCCTGCTGGGCCGGGCTGGGGCCGGTATTGAGGGTCTCGATCGCCGCCACCCGCACCTGGTTGGCCGCCGGCAGCACGAACCGGCCGCGGTCGCCGACGAAGAAGAACACCGTGAACAGCAGGACCAGGGCGATCAGGAAGTGCATGGCCGACCCGGCCACCGCCACCGAGATGCGGCGCCAGAACGGCTTCTGGCGGTAGGTCCGGGCCTCATCGGCAGGATCGACCTGCTCGATGTTGCTCATCCCGATGATCTTGACGTAGCCGCCGAGCGGGAGGGCCTTGACCCCGTACTCAGTCTCACCCCGCCGGACCGACCACAGCCGGGTTCCGAACCCGACGAAGAACTCGGTCACCTTGATACCGGCCAGCTTGGCCATGACGAAGTGGCCGAACTCGTGCAGCACGATCATGAGGAGGATGGCCAGCACCACCGCTACCGTCTTGCCGACGCCGGCCGCCACCGACACGAACGTGGCGGCGGCGACGAACAGCAGCAGGCGGATGAACGCGGCGCGTTGGTCGTTGAGGGTGAGGGGCGTCGGGGGCGTGGGCGGTGGCGCGGGCGCGGGGCGATCGGGTTGGCCGTCGGGGCCCGCGGGGACGGCTTCGTCCACCGGATTGCTCATCGGACGCTCACCCCGGTGCGGCGGGCCATGCGGGCCGTGACCTCGGCGGCGGCCCGCTGGCGGGCCCAGCGGTCGGCCTCCAGCACGTCGGTGACCGTCGACGGGATGGTGACCTGGTGGGCCGCCAGAGTCTCGGTGATCACGGCACTTATGTCGGACCAGGCGATATCGCCCTTGAGGAAGGCTTCGACCGCCACCTCGTTGGCCCCGTTCAGCGTCGCCGGTGCCGTCCCTCCGGCCCGTCCGGCATGATACGCCAGGTCCAGGCAGGGAAACGCCTCCCGGTCCGGCGATTCGAACTCGAGCCGGGCCAGGGCCGTCCAGTCGATGGCCCCGAACGGTGTCGGGAAGCGATCGGGGTAGGCCAGGGCATAGCCGATCGGGAGTCGCATGTCGGGCAGGGACAGCTGGGCCAGAGTGGCGCCGTCGACTGTCTCGATCATGGAATGCACGATGGACTGCGGGTGGACCACCACGTCGATGCGGTCGTAACCCAGGCCGAACAGCTCGTGGGCCTCGATGACCTCGAGGCCCTTGTTCATCAGGGTGGATGAGTCCACCGTGATCTTCGGCCCCATCTTCCATGTCGGATGGGCCAGGGCGTCATCCACGGTGACGTCGGCCAGCTCGTCGGGCCGGCGGCCGCGGAATGGGCCGCCGCTGGCGGTAAGGACGATGCGGCGGAGGGGGGCGGCGTCGTTGGTCCGGGGTGGTGCCCAGCGGTGGCCGTCGACGGCCCGGAGGCACTGGTGGATGGCGCAGTGCTCGGAGTCGACCGGGATGATCTCGGCGCCGGGCGTGGCCCGGACTCTCTGCACGACCGGTCCGCCGGCGATGAGCGATTCCTTGTTGGCCAGTGCCAGCCGGCGACCGGATTGGAGGGCGGCGAGGGTGACGGGCAGGCCGGCAAAGCCGACCACGCCGTTGACGACGACGTCGGCATGACGGGCGATCTCGGCCAGCGCTTCCGGCCCGGCCAGTACTTCGACGCCGGCTGGGACCCGGGCCCGCAGCTCCGCAGCCAGCGAGGGATCGGCGATCGCCACCTGCTCGGGGTGGAGCAGCTCGGCCTGGCGGCCCAGCAGCGTCGACCGAGCGACCGGCGCCGATGGCGATGACGCGGTACTGCTCGGGATGGCAGCCGATCACATCGACGGCCTGGGTCCCGATAGAGCCGGTGGACCCGACCAGGCTGACGGTCTTCACCGGAGGAGCCCGGAGTCGGGGCCCCGGGCGGGACCGCGGAGCCGCCGCGGAAACACTTTCACTAGTGCAGTCTGAGGTACTGGGCGAGGTAATAGGTCGCGGGCAGGACGAACAGCAGGGCGTCGAACCGGTCCAGCAGCCCGCCATGGCCGGGCAGTGTCGTGCCCGAGTCCTTCAGGTCCAGGTCCCGCTTGACCATCGATTCGCACAGATCGCCGAGGGGAGCGACCACGGCGACGACGAGGCCGAGCAGGATGGCGTGGCCCATGCTCCACGTGGAGCTCAGGAACAGCTGGCCGACGATCACTGATGCCAGGACCGCCCCGGCTCCCCCGGCGATGGCGCCCTCCCAGGTCTTTCCGGGACTCGTAGCGGGCGCCAACGGGCGCGATCCGATGGTGTTGCCGGCGAAGTAGGCGGCCACATCGGCGGCTGCCGTCACCAGGATGGCCAGCAGCAGGACGCTCTTGCCGTGGTGGGCCCGGAGCACGAGTGACGCGTAGGAGCCGAACATGCCGACCCACACGAACGCCATGACCGTGAGCCCGACGTTGACCACTGGTCGGGCCTCGACCACACCGAGCATGTACCACAGCATGCTGGTGATGAACACCAGGGCCAGGATCAGGGGCAGGGCCTGTTCGCCCCGCCAGTAGGCGGCGAACATGACCGCGATGGTGGCGCACAACCCGAGGAGGGTGGCCGGTTTGAACCCCCGGTGCTGGATGAGGTTGAACAACTCCAGGGCACACGCGGTCACGATGATGGTGCTGAGGATCATCAGCGCGGCCGCGCCGACGGCGTAGGCGATGAACACGGCGAGCAGGAGTCCGACGCCGACCACCACCGCGCTCGGGAGATCGCGGCCGCCGCCCCGGCTCGGACCCCGGTCGTCGGAGCCGCCATTGCGCCGGATCGGCCGCCGGTTGCCAAGATCGGAGCGAGTCCGCTCGGCGCTGCGCCCGGGCGGCGCAGCCGCCGGGACGTCGAGGTCCCGATCGACGGCCAGTTGCTGACCCGACCTCTCGTCCTCGAGCCGTTCGAACTGCTCGTCGAAGGAGAACATGTCGGAGTGCTCGCTGCGGGTGGTGTCCAGGGCGCCCAACCGGGCTTCGTCCTCGTCGGCCAGATGGCTCACGTCCTCGAGGTCGTCCCAGTCCGACGCCTCATCGCGCCAGCGCAGGCCGCGCGAGCCCAGTGCCTGCCAGGCGGAGAGCTCCTCTCCAGGGGCCGGCTCCCGGTCGGGCAGGATGCGCGGCACCTCTCCGGTCGGCGGATCGGTCCAGTGCGGCAGCTCCGGCCCTGATCCCGCGGCCAAGGTGATGCCTTCGTGCGGCGGCGCCAGGTCGGGGACGGCTTCGTCAGGTCCCTCCCACGGGGGATCCGTTCCTCCGGGATGGGATCCAACCGCGCCGGACGCGCCCTGGCCGAGCACCGCATCGTCACCCGCATCCGGGGCGAAGTGCGCGCCGCCGGCCGTCCGCGACGCTCCGCCCGGCGCCGGGTCGGCAAGCTCCTCGCCGGCGTAATGGGTGCCTGGGGCCGAAGTGTCGTAGCGGGTCGGGTCGTCTGCGGTCGGTGCAGGAAAGGCCCGGGTCGCCTCGAGGTCATCCGTCGGGAGGGTCATGTTCGGGTCGGCGGTAGGCGCCAGGAGCCGTACGACTCGGGGGGGTGGCGGCGTCCCCAGTGGTTCCCGCTGGCGTCCCGCTCCGCCCCGGCCGGCGCGCCGAATACCGGGCCGGACCGGAGGACGGGGCACGGCCGAGGCCGGGTCCACGGAGTCGGGCAGCGGGAAGCGGTGTGGCGACCGCGGGCCGCTCGGGGGCGCGGGGACGTCGCCGAATCGAGGCGCATCCTCTGGTCGGCGCCCTGCGGCCTGTCCGGCGTCCAGCGCGGCCTGGGCCTCGTCGGCGGGGATTATCCGCACGCCCTCGGCCGCCAGCCGTGGCGAGAGGGGTTCATCCCGTTCGTGGCGCTTGTCCACAGTGCCTCCTCTCTGTGCCTTGGGCTGAATGGTCTGTTGCCAGATAACGCGTGAATCGGGTGCGGCTAGACGACAAGCAGCTCCTGCTCCTTGTGTTCGAGCATGCGGTCGATCTCGGCCACATATTCGTGCGTCAGCTTGTCCAGGTCCTTCTCGGCCCGATCCAGCTCGTCGGACGAGATGTCCCCGTCCTTCTCGAGCGACTCGAGATCCTTGCGGGCCGACCGTCTCAGGTTGCGGACGGCGACCCGGCCATCCTCGGCCTTGTGATGGACCACCTTCACCATCTCCTTGCGGCGTTCCTCGGTGAGCGCGGGGAACGTCAGGCGGATGAGGGTGCCGTCGTTGCTGGGGTTGATCCCGAGATCGGAGTGCTGAATGGCCTTCTCGATGGCTTTGAGCGTCGACTTGTCGTAGGGGGTGATCACCATCAGCCGGGCCTCCGGCACCTGGATCCCGGCGACCTGCTGCAGCGGCACGTCCGTCCCGTAGTAGTCGATCTTGAGCTTCTCGACCAAGGCGGGCGACGCCCGCCCGGTCCGGGTGGTGGAGAACTCGACGGAGGTGTGGCTGACCGCCTTGGCCATCTTGTCCCGGCAGTCCTCGAGGACCGCGTCGACGAAGGAGTCGTCCATTACCGGATTAGCGTACCGATCCGCTCACCCTGGAGTGCGCGACGAAGGTTGCCGGGCGCCATGATGCCGAAGACGAGGATGGGAAGGTCGTTTTCCCGGCAGAGGGTGATGGCCGTGAGATCCATGGCGCGCAGTCCCTGCGCCATCACCTCATCGAACGTCACGTCGTCCAGCTTGGTCGCCGTGGGGTCCAGACGGGGATCGGCCGTGTACACGCCATCCACGTCACCATGGGTGCCCTTCAGCAACACATCGGCCTCGATCTCCACGGCGCGGAGCGCGGCCGGCGTGTCGGTGGTGAAGAACGGGTTGCCCATCCCGGCGGCGAACACGACCACCCGGCCCTTCTCCAGGTGCCGCATGGCCCGCCGCCGGATGTACGGCTCGGCGATCTGCGACATCTGGATGGCGGTCTGCACACGGGTGGGCTGACCTTGACGCTCCAGGGCGTCCTGGAGGGCAAGGGCGTTGATGACAGTGGCGAGCATGCCCATGTAGTCGGCAGTGGCGCGGTCCATGCCGGCGGCGGCGCCGGTGGCGCCGCGCCAGATGTTTCCGCCACCGACGACCACCGCGACTTCGGTGCCCAGCTCACGCCGCACCTCGGCGATCTCCCGGGCCAGGCGGTCGACGACCACCCCGTCGATCGTCTCGTCGACCGACGAACTGGCGAAGGCCTCGCCAGAAAGCTTGAGAACGACCCGCTTCCATGGTGGCGACGCCGTACCCAAGGCGGGCCTACTCGCCGATCAGGACCTGAGCGAAACGGACCACCCTGGCGGAGCCCAGGAGCTGCCTGATGGTCTGCTTGTCGTCCTTGGCGTAGGGCTGCTCCAGCAGCACGCCTCCCGGGACCCGCTTGAACCAGCCGTTCAGCTTGCCCTCGACCACCTTCGGGACGGCCTGCTCGGGCTTGCCCTCATTGCGGGTCTGAGCCTCGAGAGTCACGCGCTCGGCCTCCACCAGGTCGGCCGGGACGTCCTCCCTGGAGAGATAGGTCGGCTTGCCGAAGGCGATGTGGACGGCCACGTCGTGCGCCAGTTCCTCGGTGCCGCCTTCCAGCTCGACCAGCACGCCGTTGACGCCCCGACCGCTCTGGATGTGGAGGTACACCTCCACCAGGTTGCCTTCGGCCGCCTTGAAGCGCACGACCTGCCCGAGCTCGATCTTCTCCTTGAGCGTCACCTTGAGGTCGTCGATGGCGTCCTTGCGGGACTCGGCGGCCGTCTCGCCCTCCTCGGCAACCAGCGCCGCCAACTCGCTGACGAGCTTGACGAACTCGGGGGACTTGGCGACGAAGTCGGTTTCGCTCCTCAACTGGACCAGCGAGGCGGCGCCCGAACCCGGGGCCAAAGCGGCGGCGATGGCGCCCTGCGCCGCGGCGCGGTCGGCTCGGGCCTCGGCCTTGCCGAGGCCCTTCTCGCGGAGGATCCGGGCCGCGGCCTGCTGGTCACCGCCCGCCTCCACCAGTGCATTTCGGGCGTCGAGGATGCCGGCGCCGGTTGCGTCGCGGCAGGGTCTTGACGTCCTTGGCGGAAATTTCTGCCATGCGTACTGTTCCTACTCCTTGGTCGCTGGGGAGTCATCCGTGACATCGACGGATGGCTCGGGTGCTTCTGGGGTGGTGTCGGTCGGGGCGGCGAGTGCCGCGCCGCGCAGTCGGGGCTGGGGCCTCGGTCGCGGTAGCCGCCTCGGGTGCGGCCGGAGCCGCGAGCGGGGAATCGGTCTCCTCGGGCTGACGGCGCGATGCCGCCAACCGGGCTTCGCGCTCCTGGGCCTGGACCGCCGCCTGCCGGCGGGCCTCACGCTGCTGCTCGGCCCGGCGGCCCTCCTCCTCGGCATCACGTACGGGTGGCCCACCGGCCTGGGCGCTGGAGCGGGCGGCCCGGCGGGAGGCGATGAAACGTCCCTCGTCCACGGCGTCGGCGATGACCCGGCACATCAGGGTGCCGGCCCGAATGGCGTCGTCGTTGCCCGGGATCACGTACTGGATGAGGTCCGGGTCACAGTTGGTGTCGACGACGGCCACGATCGGGATGCCGAGCTTGTTGGCCTCGGTGACCGCGATGTGCTCCTTCTTGGTGTCGATGATGAACACCGCTTCGGGCAACCGGGTCATGTTGCGGATCCCGCCCAGGTTGCGCTCGAGCTTGTCGAGCTCACGGGACAGGATGAGCGCTTCCTTCTTCGGCATGGCCTCGAAGTCGCCGGCGACCTTCATCCGCTCGTACTCCTGCATCTTCTTGACCCGGCCCGAGATGGTGCTGAAGTTGGTCAGCATGCCGCCGAGCCAGCGCTCGTTGATGTAAGGCATGCCACTCTGCTCAGCAAAGCGGGCAATCGGATCCTGGGTCTGCTTCTTGGTCCCGACCGAGAGGACGGTGCCGCCCGCTGCGACCAGATCCCGCACGAACGAGTAGGCGCGGTCGATCTGCTCGAGGGTCTGATTTAGGTCGATGATGTAGATGCCGTTGCGCTCACCGAAGATGAACCGCTTCATCTTGGGATTCCAGCGCCGGGTCTGGTGGCCGAAATGCACCCCGGCCTCCAGCAACTGCTTCATGGTGACGACGGCCACGTCTGCTCCTTCCCATCGGTTGGTTCACACTCGGCGTGCGACGCCGGTGAAGGCGACCGTGGGTGCACGTGAGTGGGGATCGGTGCGCCCCAGCGGTGGTGCCGGGACGACCACGAGACTACCGCAGCGAGGAGCCGCAGGCCACGGGGGGCCGGGCTACGCCAGCTCGCGTTGGGGCGTCGCCATCCGCGAACGCAGCTGCAGCACCGCCTTGGTGTGGATCTGGCATACCCGGCTCTCGGTGACCCCGAGCACATCACCGATCTGAGACAGCGTGAGACCCTCGTAGTAGTACAGGGTCAGGACGATCTTCTCCCGGTCGCCCAGGCGGTTGATGGCGCTGGCCAGCAGGTGCTTCATCTCCTCGACCTCGAAGGCGGCGACCGGGCCCTCGCCGCGATCGGCGATGGTGTCGCCGAGCGTGGTCGACTCGCCCCGCTCCCCGCTGCCGCTCGAGAGCACCTCATCCAGGGCGACGATGCCGACGAAGGAGATCTGGTTGAAGATCTGGTGCAACTCGGCCTCGGTCATGCCGAGCTCGGTCGCCACCTCGGCGTCGCTCGGAGCCCGCAGCAGCTGGGCCTCCAACTTGGCGTAGGTCCGCTCAACCATCCGAGCCTTGGCCCGCACCGAACGTGGCACCCAGTCGATCGACCTCAGCTCATCGATGATCGAGCCTTTGATACGGGTGATGGCGTAGGTCTCGAATTTGATGTTGCGCGACGTGTCGAACTTCTCAATGGCGTCGATAAGTCCGAAAATTCCGTAACTCACCAGATCGGACTGCTCGATGCTGTTGGGCAGGCCGGCGGACACACGGCCGGCGACGTACTTGACGAGCGGCGAGTAGTGGACGATCAATCTGTCCCGCGCTTCATGGCCGCCGGTTCCTTTGAACTCGGCCCACAATTCCTCTATGGTGCCCCGCTCTTGGTCCTGGTTCACGTCAATTGTGCCCTTTAGGCGCGTGGGTGAGTTGTCTCATAAATGGCGCGAAGGTGCTCCTTACTGACGTGAGTGTAGACCTGGGTGGTTTGCAAACTGGCGTGGCCCAATAGTTCTTGGACCACGCGCAGGTCGGCGCCCCCGTCCAGGAGGTGGGTGGCGAAGCTGTGACGGAGGGCGTGGGGGTGGGTCGGCGACCCCGCTCGACGGTCCAGAATCCGCCGGACGTCCCTCGGGCCGAGCCGCCCACCACCACGGTTGAGGAAGAGCGCGTCGACCGGCGTATCGGCCTTGGCCATCTGGCTGCGGCCGCGCCGGAGCCACTCGTCGAGAGCATCGGCGGCCGGCTGGCCGAGGGGTACTTGGCGCTGCTTGGAGCCTTTTCCCCACACCGTGACCAGACGGCGACCGAGATCAATGTCTCCGGCGCCGAGCCCGCACAGCTCGGCGACCCGCAGACCGCTCCCGTAGAGCAGCTCGAGGACCGCGTGGTCCCGGAGCCGGACCTCGGCAGGATCGTCCTTGACCTTGGCCGGGGGGTGATCGAGCAGCGCGTCGATGTCCGCCGCGCCCAGGACCCGGGGCAGCCGGGAGGGCCCCGACGGAAGGGACAAGCGAAGCGACGGATCGGTGGGAATCTGGCCGATTCGCCTGAGCCAGCCGAAATATCTCCGTAGGGCGGCACCTTTTCGGGCGATGGTCGTCCGGGCGTAGCGCCGGGTCACCAGGAACCCGAGGTAGCGGCGGAGCACCAGGCGGGTGACGGCCTCGGGGCCCGGGAGCTCGGCCCGACCGGCCCAGGTCACGAACGCGGCAGCGTCCCGGCGGTAGGCGATGACTGAGGAGGGTGCCAGGTCGGTCAACGATCGCTCGAAGTCGTCCAGCCGCCAGCTCACGCATAGACGCTACCTACGGGCGGGCCCGGAATGGGTCATGGCCGGCACCGGGCCCACCAGCTGCCGTCGCCGTGCACCAGGCCTCGCGCCTCCAGTCGCAACAGGACGGTGCTCAGCGGTCCCCATGACAAGCCGGTGCGGTCGCCGATGACGGCGGTCGACGTCGGTGTCCAGTCGACCGCCTCGAGTACCCGCCGGGACGGTGGGTCGTGCGCCACGCCGACCGGCCCGAGCGGGTGACACGGGGCCGGCCCGGGTTCGGCCGGGCCGCCGGCCGACAGGTCGAGTGACGGCGACGGTGCCGGCCACGGTCTCAGATCACCGATGGCGGCCAGCACGTCGCCGGCATGGCGGGCCGGGGCCAGACCCTCGTACAGGAGCTGGTTGGTCCCGATCGAGGCGGCGCTGGTCACCGGACCGGGTACGGCCAGGATGTCGATGCCGCGATCGGCGGCGGCCGCCACGGTGAGCATCGATCCCCCGCCGGCGTGGGACTCGACCACGACCACGACGCTGCGACAGGCCGGCAATGATGCGGTTGCGGGTCGGAAACCTCCACGCCTGCGCCGGCTGACCGGGTGGCGCCTCCGAAATGACGGCGCCGGCTGCCACCACCTCGGTCCACAACTGCGTGTGGCGCCGTGGGTAGGGCGCGTCGACCCCGCTGGCCGCCACCCCGACCGGGCCCGCGCCTGCCGGACCGGTCGCCAGCGCCCCGGCGTGAGCCGCCCCGTCGATACCGAGCGCCAACCCGGACACCACGCAGACCCCGGCCCGGGCCAGATCACGGCCGAGTTCGGCGGCGACCGTCCGGCCGTAGCTGGTGCATTGGCGGGTGCCGACGACGGCGACACATGGCCGCGCCAGGGCGCCCAGGTCCCCGGCCCAGAAGAGCACGCCTGGTGGCTCAGGATCGGCGAGCAGTGCTGGCGGGAAGTCCGGCTGGCCGAAGAAGGTGGTCCCGATACCTGCAGTCTCGAGGCGGCGCAGGAGCAGTCCCGGTTCGACGGCTGCCGCGGCGTCCGACCAGCTGACCCGCCGCGCCGGTGGTGGTCGACCCGGCGGTGGATCGGGACGGCGCTCCTCACCGGCG
This sequence comes from uncultured Actinomycetota bacterium, assembly GCA_963792645.1. Taxonomy (GTDB): domain Bacteria; phylum Actinomycetota; class Acidimicrobiia; order Acidimicrobiales; family Palsa-688; genus CAWBWS01. Next base: position 1,006,481 of record CAWBWS010000002.1, on the reverse strand, counting down.
ACCACCCGACGCCAGGCTTCCTCTGGCCCGCACTCGTGCAGCAGCCGGAGCAGGCGAGCGGCGCCGATACCCGGCAGGCCGGCCAAGGCCGCCGCATACCCGCCCGGCGGTATGGCTTCGGAGGTCACGATGGCACCGGGACCGGGAACGGATCGCTGCGCAGCAGCAACGCGGCGCAGATGTCCTCCTCCTCGATCGGCCCGGAGCGGCCCGCCAGATCGGCGAGTGTCAACGCCACCCGGCGCAGCCGGTGCAGCCCCCGCCCGCTGAGCCGTCCCTGCCGCAGCCGGGCCTGGAGCACGGCCCGTGCCGAGTCGCTGAGGGGAGCCGTCGCCTCCAGCGACGGAGCCGGAAGATCGGCGTTGCACCGCACCCCTCGCTCGGCGGCCGCGGTCCGGGCCCGTGCTACCCGGGCCGCGACTGTGGCCGTGGATTCGAACGCCTGAGGCGGGCCGGATCCACACGGCAGCAGCTCGCTGACATCGGGACGATCGACCGTCACCCGCAGGTCGAACCGATCCAGCAGGGGTCCTGAGATGCGTCCGCCGTAACGCCGCCGCGCCGTGTCGCTGCAACGGCAGCCCCCCGGCGTGGTGCCGTCGCCGCACGGGCACGGGTTGGTGGCCGCCACCAGGAGGAAGCGAGCCGGGAAGGAGACGCTGGCCCGGGCCCGACACACGCGGATCGACCCCTCTTCCAGCGGCTGGCGGAGACTGTCGAGGACGGCGACCGGGAATTCGGCCAGCTCGTCCATGAAGAGCACCCCGAGATGAGCGCACGAGATCTCTCCGGGTCTCATCGCCCCGGTGCCGCCCCCCACCAGCGAGACCGCCGAGGCGCCGTGGTGGGGTGCTCTGAACGGTGGACGCCGGAGAACACCGCCCGGCGGGAGTGGAAGACCGGCCGCCGAGTAGATCCTGGTGGCTTGCAGCGCTTCGGCCGGGCCGAGCGCCGGAAGCAGGCCGGGCAGCCGGCGGGCCAGCATGGTCTTGCCCGCGCCAGGGGGACCGGTCAGGAGAAGGTGGTGGCCCCCAGCGGCGGCCACCTCGATGGCGAAGCGGCCCAACGACTGTCCTCGGACATCCGCCAGATCAGGCTCCGGCAGCCCGGGCTCGGGCTCGACAGAGGACGGGGCGCTCGGCCACGAGCGGAAGCCCCGCAGGGCATCGGCCAGGTCCCGGAGGCAGGCCGCGGTCCGGACGCGGTGGCGTCCGAGCACCGCCGCTTCGGCGGTGCAGGCGGGTGGCACGACCACCTGAGACTGGCGGACGGCATCGACCATGGGCAGCACGCCGGTAACCGGTCGGATCGAGCCGTCAAGGCCGAGCTCGCCGATGAACGCCATGTCCTCGACCTCTGTTGGCCTCAGAACCTGGGCCGCGACCAGCAGGGCCACCGCGATAGGCAGATCGAGGCCGGCGCCCGATTTGCGCATACCCGACGGAGCCAGGTTGACGGTGACCCTTCGGTTCTGCCACGGCAGGTCACTGGACAACAGAGCGGCCCGGACCCGGTCGCGGGCCTCGCGGCACGACGCGTCGGGCAGACCGACGATCGTGAAGCCGGGCAGACCGTTGGACACATGGATCTCGACGGTGATGGGCCGGCCCTCGACGCCGAGCAATGTGGCGGATGGCACGGTAGCCAGCACGTGAATCCCTCCTCTGATGGATGAGCTGAAGAGGGCCTGGAACTCGGGCGCCGGCCACGCGAGGCGCCGGCAGTGACGTTATCCGTCGGGTGAGACGGCTTGGCAGAAGTCAACGATCACCGCAACTACGCCCGCGTAACATCCGGCGCATGGGACCGGCGGCCGGCATCGAGGTGGAACTGCCCGCCGACCCTTCCGTCGGTCGGGTCGCTCGACGTCTCACCCGGCAGCTGCTCGATGAGTGGGAGGTACCGGACGAGCTCATCCACAAGGCGATGCTCGTCGCCTCCGAGCTGGCATCGAATGCCTTCCTCCACGCCGTCCCGCCGTATCTCCTCACCGTCGGCGCCACCGACGAAGGGGTGCGGATCGGCGTGCGCGACTGCCTGGCCCTGACCCCGGCGCTGCGGGACTACGGCAGTCTGGCCCTGACCGGGCGCGGCCTGCGACTGGTGGCACTGAGCAGCCTGGGCTGGGGGGTTGTCGGGGGTGCCGGCGGGAAGGAGGTGTGGGCGTCGGTCTCCCTGCGGTCGAGCGACGAGGGCCTGGCGCCCATGCAGATCGACGGACCCGCGCCGGTCCGGGCCGAGAGCTCGGTAGGGACGGATACGGTGCGGTTCCTGCAAGTCCCGGTGGACGCCTACCTGGCGCTTCAGGAGCACAACGACGGCGTGTTCCGGGAATGCGCGCTGCTGGCAGGCTTGGATCCGGCGACCAGCAGTGTCCCGTCGGACCTTCTGCACCTGGCGTGGAGGTTGAACGAACAGTTTGCCGGCGCCAGCAACGACTATCGGGACGTGATGGCTGCGGCTCAGGCCCGGGGCGAGCTCAGCACCGACCTCGATCAAACGTGCGACCCGGCCCTCGCCGCCGAGGCGGTGAAGGCCGCGGAGTCCTTTCTGACGATGATGGAGGAGCTCGACCGGTTCTGTCGCAACCAGGTCCTCCTCGCTGAGCCGCCGTCGGAGGCGGTCGTCGCCCTCCGCCGGTGGTTCGTCACCGAGATGCGGTCCCAGTTGATCGATGGCCGGCCGCCGACGGTTCGGGACGCCGGCACAGCCGTCGACTAGCGGCCCTCGAACCTGGGTGGCCGCTTCTCCATGAACGCCGCCCCGCCCTCGGCGAAATCACGGGTCGAGAAGTTGATGGTCTGGCACCTCCCCTCCTCTTCCAGGGCGTGAAGCAACGACACATCGAAGGCCTGGTCGAGAAGGTTCTTCGTCATCGACAAGGCGATGGGCGGTCCGGCCGTCAGCCGCCGGGCCCAATCATCCACGAAGACGTCGATCTCCCCGGCGGCGACGACACGGTTGACCAGGCCCATCTGGGCGGCCTCCTCGGCCGAGACCATGTCACCGAAGAACGAGAGCTCCTTGGCCCGGGCCATGCCGACCAGCCGCGGCAGGACCCACGATCCGCCGAAGTCGAGCGACAGCCCGCGGCGGCTGAAGATCTCGCAGAAGCGAGCTTCTTCGGAGGCGACGATCAGATCGCAGCCCAGCGCCATGTTGCATCCGGCGCCGGCCGCCATCCCGGTCACCTTGGCGATGGTGGGCTTGGGCAGCCGGTGCAGCGCGAGCGCGGTGTCGGAGACCCGCCGCATCATGGCTTCGGGGTTCGACAGATCCCCTGGGGCGCCCAGATCGGCGCCCGAGCAGAACGCCCCACCGGCGCCGGTCAGGATCATTACCCGGTCCTCAGGCCGGCCCGCGATGTCGACGAAGGTCTGGTGCAGTTCCCGCCACATGGCCGGGGTGGCGGCGTTCTTCTTCTCCGGCCGGTTCATGGTCACCGTGACGATGCCGTCCGCCCGCTCGACAAGGAGTGTTTCCAGGGTTTCCATGGCGGCGACCATAACGGCCATCCGACCGCCCGGGCGGTGCCCGAAGGTACCCTCAGGTGTGGGCCTCAACCCGTTCCGTCCCCAGCCACGCCGCCGATCCGACTACGTGATGGTGGCGGCCGCCCTCACCGCGATCGCGGTGATGTTGCTGTGGGCACTGATCCCTCGCTGACCGAGGAACCGGTCGAGGTTCGCAGGATCCATCCGTTCCAGGCGACCAAAACCTATCTGTGCCCTGGATGCCAGCAGGAGATCCGGCCGGGCACGGGCCACGTGGTCGTCGTGCCGACCGATGCACCGGATCTACGGCGCCACTGGCACTGGGCGTGCTGGGATGGGCGCGACCGGCGGCGCCCCGGACGCGCCCACTGAGCGACGCCGCGCCTTTCCCACCCTCAGAACGCGCCTTCGATGATCTCGAGCCCCCCGTCGAGGATGGCCGCCACGTCGAAACGGATCTCCAGCGGCCGCAGCGGCGCATCCTCGTCGAGCCAGCGGGCGGCCAGCCGTCGGATCCGGGCCCGCTTCTGCGGGGTGACGGCCTCGGCCGGCATGCCGAACACGTCGGTGGTGCGGGCCTTGACCTCGCAGAACACGAACGTCCGGCCCCGGCGGACGATCAGGTCGAGCTCGCCGTCACGGCAGCGCCAGTTGCGGGCGACGACCTCGTAGCCGTTGGCCTCGTACCAGGCAGCGGCCGCAGCCTCGCCCGCGGCGCCCAGACCTCCGGCGGTCGAGCCCGCGGGACGGGATTGCTACAGCTCCTTCTCGGGGAGTTCCTCGACGTTGACGTCCTTGAACGTCACCACCCGGACCGACGAGACGAACCGGGCCGGCCGGTACATGTCCCAGACCCATGCGTCACCCAGGGTGATCTCGAAGTAGGTCCGGCCGGCTTCGCCCTTGGCCTCCATCTCCACCTCGTTGGCCAGGTAGAAGCGGCGCTCGGTCTCGACGACGTACCGGAACATGGGCAGGACGTCCCGGTACTCCTGGTACAGCTGGAGCTCGATCTCGGTCTCGTACCGCTCGAGGTCCTCGGCGCTCACCGGTGCACCACCCTCGTGATCCTGGTCCAGCCCCGGATTCGGGTCGTCATGGCTCCATGCTACGGCTTGCGGAGCTCTCCGCTGCGACCACCGGGAGGAGGGCCCGGCTCACAGGAAGGACAGGTGGTCGACCGGCCAGATACGCCAGACGGTGCGGCCCACCACGGATCCAGTCCCGATCGGACCGAAGATGCGGCTGTCGTCCGAGTTGGCATCGGTTGTCACCCATTACCCATAGCTTACCTGGGAACGATGACAGGTCCGAACGGCCCGGTCACCGTACCGGTGGCCAGGTAAGGCTCTACCAACCGGGCGCCGTCGATGTAGATCCGGCCGTCGCGCCCTTCGATGGTCTCCCCGGGGAGGCCGACCACCCGCTTGATGAGACTCGGTGTCGGCCTGTGCCAGCCCGACCGCCTCTCCGCACCCCATGACAACAGCCGCACGACCGGGTTGGAGATCCCCGCCGGGCCCGCTGATCCCCGGGTGGGGCCGTGAACACCACGATGTCACCCCGTCGAGGAGGGTGGAGCCGGTAGGCCAGCCTGGACACGACCACCCGGTCGTTGACCCGGAGCTGCGGCACCATCGACGCCGACGGTATGAAGAACGCCTGGACCACGACCGCAGCACGACTCGATCAGAACGGCGAGCACGGCAGTGGGATCTCAGCAGCCGCGCAGGATCCGCGGAGCGCCGGGTCGGCGGAGCCGCCCGCCCCGCTCGTCGTCGCTCAGCGGAGCGGACTCCGCTTCTCCTTGATCTTGGCCGCCTTGCCGGTCCGGTCCCGCAGGTAGTACAGCTTGGCCCGCCGCACGTCGCCCCGGGTCACGACCTCGATCGTGGCGATGATCGGCGAGTGGACGGGGAAGGTGCGCTCGACGCCGACGCCGAAGCTGATCTTGCGGACGGTGAAGGTCTCCCGCACCCCGGAACCCTGCCGGCGGATGACCGCCCCCTGGAACACCTGGACCCGCTCGCGGGTGCCTTCGACCACCCGGACGTGGACCTTCAGGGTGTCGCCGGGGGCGAAGTCGGGGACGTCGTCGCGCAGGCTGCTGCGGTCGACGAGATCGGTGGGGTTCATGGCGCGATGCTCCTCACAGCGGTCATTGCGGTTGAGCGGCCCCACGTGCGCTGAGCACGACCGGGAGTGTTCAGGATAGAGGATCCTGGTCGGCTTCGACCAACGGGGCGAACTCGGCCAGCAGGCGCTGCTCCTCATCGGTCAGGCCGCCTCGGGCGGCCAGCAGGTCGGGGCGCCGATCGCGGGTCCGGGCCAGGGCCTGGGCCCGCCGCCAGCCGGCGACCCGGCCGTGGTCGCCGGAGCGCAGCACCTCGGGCACCTCCCAGCCCCGGAACTCGGCCGGCCGGGTGTACTGCGGGTACTCCAGCAGCCCGTCGGCGAAGCTCTCCTCGGCGGCGGACGCTCGTTGCCCATCACGCCGGGCACCAGCCGGGCGACCGCCTCGACGACCACCAGCGCCGCCACCTCGCCCCCGGCCAGCACGAAGTCGCCCGACCGACAGCTCGCCGTCGACCAGATGGTCGGCGACGCGCTGGTCGACCCCCTCGTAGCGCCCGCACAGCAGCGAGAACCCGGCACCGGTCGGCCAGCTCCTCGCGCCATGGCCTGGTCGAAGCGGCGGCCGGCCGGGCCGAGCAGGAGAGCGGGCGGGGCGGCTCGATCAGCCTCGACGGCCCGGAAGACCGGCTCGGGAGCGAGCACCATGCCCGCGCCGCCGCCGAAGGGGGTGTCGTCGACCGAGCGGTGCGGGTCGGTGGCGGCCGAGCGCAGGTCGTGGACCCGCAGGTCGAGCAGACCGGCCCGCCGGGCCTTGCCGATCAGGCTGGCGCCCAGCCAGCCGTCGACCAGGTCGGGGAAGATGGTGAACATGTCGACCCGGATGGCGGGTCCGCCGGGTGCCACGGTCAGGTCGCTCACAGTTCGAGCAGGCCGGGCGGGATCGACGACAACCCGTCCAGCTGGTGCTCAGCAACGAACCGCAGCGGGATCAGTCCGCCACCTTCGAGCACCAGCAGGTCGCTGGCCGGGTTGGCCTCAACCGCTACCACCCGCCGAGGGACGGTCCCGGCCATGTCGACCACCTCGGAGCCGATCAGCTCGTGGACCCAGAGCGCGTCGGGATCGGTCGAGGGGCTCGGCCAGGCAGGACTGTCCCGCGAAGCGCCTCGGCCGCCCTGCGGTCGACCACCCCGTCGAAGGTCACGATCCACGGCCATCGCCGGTCGCCTCGAACGGGCGCGAGTCGGGACACTCCAGCGGTCCTCGGTCGCCGACCAGGGCCGACCCGGCGCCACCCGCTCGTCGCGGTTGGTGACCAGTTCGACGACGACTTCGCCCCGGAGGCCGTGGGCCTTGACGATCCGGCCGACCTCGAGCAGCGGACCGGAGCTAGTCGACGATGTCGACGCTGACCTCGATGCCCTCGCGTGCCCCGGCGGCCCGGACGACGGTGCGGATGGCCTGGGCCACCCGGCCCCGCCTGCCGATCACCTTGCCCATGTCGTCGGGGGCGACGTGCAGCGAGAGCCGGATGTCGCCCCGCCGGCCCTCTGCCACGTCGATCGTGACGCCGTCCGGCGTCGTCGACGATGCTCTTGGCCAGGTACTCGAGCACGGCGCTGCGCCAGCGCACCCCGGACCTCGCCGTCCACTTCGCCAACCGTGCTCCTGCGGGACGTCGGTCGTCACCGTGAGCTGGCCTTGAGCCGCCTTGAACTCGTCCAAGGCGCCGGACTGCTTGAGCAGCTTGGCCACGGTCTCGGTCGGCTGCGCGCCCTCGGACAGCCACTTGACCGCCTTGGCCGTTGTCGATCTGCACGACCGACGGCTCGGCGCGTGGCTGGTAGGTCCCGAGGATCTCGATGAACCGGCCGTCGCGGGGCGAGCGGCTGTCGGCCGCCACGACCCGGTAGGTCGGCTGCTTCTTCTTGCCCATCCGCATCAGGCGGAGCTTGACAGCCACGTACGACTCTCCCAATCGGGCCGCTTAGCGGCCCCGCTCTTCTTCTTCTTGTTGACGCGCCGGCTCATGCCGGGCATCGAGGTGAACTGCTTCATCATCCGCTGCATCTCCTTGAACTGCTTGAGCAGCAGGTTGACCTCCGAGGTGGTCGATCCGCTGCCGTTGGCGATCCGCAGGCGTCTCGAACCGTTGATGATCGACGGGTCCCGACGCTCGGCCAGCGTCATCGAGTGGATGATCGCCTCGACCCGGGCCAGCTCCTTGTCACTGATGTTGGCGTCTTTGAGCTCTTTCGGGATCCCTGGAAGCATACCGACGATCCCGGAGAGTGGCCCCATCTTCTTGATCTGCTGCATCTGCTCGAGGAAGTCCTCGAGGGTGAACTGGCCCTCCTGCAGCTTGACCGCCGCCTTGGCCGCCACGTCCTGGTCGTAGTTCTGCTCGGCCTGCTCGATCAGGGTGAGCACGTCGCCCATGCCGAGGATCCGGCCGGCCATGCGGTCCGGGTAGAACGGCTCGAAGTCGGCCAGCTTTCGCCGGTGGATGCGAAGGCGATGGGCCGGCCGACCACCTCCTTGACCGACAGGGCGGCCCCGCCTCGGGCGTCGCCGTCGAGCTTGGTCAGGATGACCCCGTCGAGACTCAGGGTCTCGTGGAAGGCCTCGGCCACATTGACCGCGTCCTGGCCGGTCATGGCGTCGATGACGAGGAACGTGTAGTGCGGCTCGGTGGCCTCCGAGATGCGCCGGACCTCCTCCATCAGCTCCTCGTCGATGGCGAGCCGGCCGGCGGTGTCGACGATCAACACGTCCCGTCCGAGGCGCCGGGCTTCCTCCAACCCGGCCTTGGCCACGGTGACGGGGTCGGAGGCCTCGCTGAACACCGGCACACCGACCTGTCCGCCGAGCACCCGGAGCTGCTCGACGGCCGCCGGCCGCTGGAGGTCGGCGCCGACCAGCAACGGGTTGCGGCCCTGCTGCTTGAACCAGCGGGCCAGCTTGGCCGCGGCGGTCGTCTTGCCCGAGCCCTGCAGGCCCGGCCAGCAGCACGACCGTCGGTGGCTTGGAGGCGTAGGTGATCTTGAGCGATCTCGCCGCCGAGGATGGCGACCAGCTCGTCGTGGACGATCTTGATGACCTGCTGGCCCGGCGTGAGGCTCTGGGACAGCTCGGCGCCGGTCGCCTGTCTCCCGGATCCGGGAGATGAACGTCCGGACGACGCCGATGTTGACGTCGGCCTGGAGCAGCGCCAGGCGGATCTCGCGGAGGACCTCGTCGATGTCGGCCTCGGTCAGCCGGCCCCGGCTGCGAAGACGGGTGAAGATGGCGTCGAAGCGATCGGAGAGCGATGCGAACATGGCGGCTTGCGAGGGTACCCCAACGGGACGGTCACCCTGACTCGGCGTCGGGGCTCGCGGCGTCCACGTCCCGCGGCCCCTTCGAACTGACGCGACAAACAGGTCGCCGGCGCACCATTTGTCGCGCCACTTTCGAAGCGGCGCGGCAACCAGCCGCCCTGGCTAGCTGAAGATGGCCTCGACAAACTCCTCGGCGTCGAACTCGATCAGGTCGGCGGCCCCCTCACCGAGACCCACCAGCTTGATCGGGATGCCCAGCTCAGTTTGGATGGCGACCGCAATCCCGCCCTTGGCCGTCCCGTCGAGCTTGGTCAGCACCACGCCGGTCACGCCGACCGCAGAGGCGAACTCCTTGGCCTGGACCAGGCCGTTCTGGCCGGTGGTGGCGTCGATGACGAGCAGCACCTCCGTCAGAACTCCGGGCGGCCGCTCCGCGACCCGGCGCACCTTCTTCAACTCCTCCATCAGGTTGATCTTGGTGTGCAGGCGGCCGGCGGTGTCGGCCAGGACCAGATTGGTCCCCCGGGCCGCGCCGCGCTGCTTGGCGTCGAACACCACGGATCCCGGGTCACCGCCCTCGGCGCCACGGACCAGGTCGGCGCCGACCCGTTCGGCCCACAGCGCCAGCTGATCGGCCGCCGCCGCCCGGAACGTGTCCCCCGCGGCCATGATCACCGACCGCCCGTCGCTCGCCGCCTGGAGTCCCAGCTTGCCGATGGTGGTCGTCTTGCCGACGCCGTTGACGCCGACGAAGAGCCACACGTTCAAGGCATCGGCCTGATAGCTCAGCTCCCGGCTCCCACCCAGCCGCTCGACCAGTTCGACCTTCAGGGCATCGAGCAGGGCCTCGGGATCGACGATGTTCTCCTCCTTGACCCGCAGCCGGAGGTGGTCCAGCAGCGCCGTCGTCGTCTCCACACCCACATCGGCGCGGATCAGCGCCTCTTCGAGCTCCTCCCACGTCTCGGCGTTGATCTTGCCCCGCGAGCGGACCGAGCCGAGGTAACCCGAGAAGAGCGAACGGGCTTTGCCGAGGCGGTCCCGGAGCCGGGGCTTGACAACCGGCGGCGCCTCGGCCGGTGGGGCGACGGGAGCCAGCGCCTCCTCGATCTCCTCCACCCGCTCGGGTGGCAGCTGGACTTCGGGTGCACTGGTCGCCGCCGGGCGGGTGGGCGGCGGTTCGAGCTCGGGGCCCCGCTCTCGGCGGCGGGTGAGGGTCATCACGGTGGCCGTTCCCACCACGACGACGACCAGGACAATGAGGAGCAGCGCGATCGTCATAAGCGATCCGAGCCTAAGCGGTTCAGGCCCCGGCGCCGATCCGTTCGCTGACCACGCGCGACGACCCACCCGGCTGCATGGTGACGCCGTACAGCCAGTCGGCGGCCTCCATGGTGCGCTTCTGGTGGCTCACGACCAGCAGCTGGGCCTCCTGGCGGAACTCCCGCAGCAGGTCGAGGAAGCGGTGGAGATTGACGTCATCGAGGGCCGCCTCGACCTCGTCCATCAGGTAGAACGGCGAGGGCCGGCTCCGGAACACGGCGAAGAGGAAGGCCAGCGCCACCAGGCTCCGCTCACCGCCCGACAGGAGGGAAAGCCGGCGCACGTTCTTCCCCGAGGGCCGGGCCTCGACCTCAATACCGGTGTCCAGCAGGTGGTCGGGATCGGTCAGGCGCAGACGCCCCTGACCGCCGGGAAACAGGGTGGTGAACAGCTGCTCGAAGTTGTCCGCCACGTCCGCGTACGCGGCGCGGAACACCTCGACGATCTCGGCGTCGACGGCCCGGATCACCTTTCCCAGTTCGCGCCGGGCCGACCGGACGTCGGTGAGCTGGTCCTCGAGGAAAGCGTGCCGGTCCTGGAGGGCGGTGAACTCCTCGAGGGCCAGCGGATTGATCGGGCCCATCAGCCGGAGCTCTCGCTCGAGCTCACGGACCCGCGTGGCCGGGCTGGTACCCGCCGGCAGCGGTGGGCAAGGCTCCTCCCGGAGCGCTTCCGGTTCGCAATCGAGATCACGGCGGACCGTCTCGACGAGCGTCTCCATCCTGACCCTGGCCTCGGCCTCATCCAGCTGGATACGTGACAGCCGCTCCCGCAGCTCGGTCAGCCGGCGCTCGGCCGCGGCACGCTCGCCACGCAGTCTCTCGAGCATCACACTGACGGCCCGGGCCGTCTCAGCCTCCCGGGTCCTGGCCTCCCGGAGCGCGGTCGACAGCTGGTCGAGCTGGTCCAGCCGCGACGCGACCAGGGCCAGCAGACGGCCGGTGGACGTCGCCACCCGCTGCAAATGCTCGCGCCGAGCCACCAGCTGCTCCCGCTCGGCGGCATGGTGCCGGAGCCAGCTCTCGAGTTCCTCCAGCCGAACCGTCAGCATGGCCCGGCGCTGTTCGAGGCTGGCCGCCCGCACTTCGACGTCCCGCCGCAGGGCGGCCACGGCCCCGGCCCGCTCGGCCAGCCGGGCCCGGCGTGCTCGCACCGCCATCGCCCGCTGCGCCTGGTGGGATGCGACCGCCTCCAGCATCGGCAGCCGACTCTCGAGCACCGCCAGCCGCTCGCGCTGCTCGGCCAGCCGTGAGGTCAGCTCCGATCGGATCGAACGCAGCGAACGCTGTTCTCCGTCCAGGTCGCAGCGCTCGACTTCGGCGCGGGCCAGCGCGTCCTGGACCGCCTGCAGTCTCACCGCGCATGCATCGCGCTGCCGGGTCAACACCGCCTCCTCGAGCCGCGCCTGCTCGAGCGCAGCCCGCCGGCTTGCCACCTCGGCGGCCTGACGGCGGGCGTCGCCGGCCGATCCTGCGGCACGGGACAAGGCGTCCTCCAGCGCCGCGCCCGTGGCTCCGCTGCCGGCGGCTCCGGTCCGCCAGCCGGTGTGGGCGAACCGGTCACCCGACCGGGTCACGACGACGAGCGTCGGGTCGTCCGTCGCCACGTCCAAGGCCTCGACCCAGTCGCCCTGGACCACCACGGCATTGGCCAGCAGCCGGTCGAGCAGCGGCTCGACGGCCGACCGCGCCCGGGCCCGCACCAGCGAGCGCACCGGCGTCACCGCGAGCCGTCGGGCGGCCGCCTGAGCAGCGGTTTCGCCCAGCCCGCGGTCCCCCCCGAGCAGCGCGAGAGGTACTACGGCACCCGAGGCGTTCCGGCCCCGAAGCTGCTCGAGGCTGCTGCGGGCCGCGTCGACCCCGTCGACCACGATGGCCGCCACCGCCTCGCCGACCGCCGCCTCGAAGGCCGGGCCCCATCCGTCTTCGACCTCCACCAGGTCCAGCAGGGTGCCGACCACGCCTCCGACCCCGGCCAGATGTTCGGCGCCGGCCCGGGCCCGGGCCTCGGCGAGGGCGAGGGTGAGGGCCTCGGCGCGAGCCGACCAGCGATGCTGGTCGGCATCACACTCCGTCTGGCGCCGCTCCGCCTCCTCCAGGGCCGCGACCGCCGCCTGGCGGCGGAAACCGGCCTCGTCCGGATCGGCGGCCTGGCGGGATTCGGCCGCCTCGCGGGCCGAAGCCTGCAACCGGACCTCCTCTTCTTCCAGGCGGGCGACCCGGTTGTCGAGGGCGACCAGGCGGCTGTCGAGCCGGCCCTGTTCGGCGGTTCCCGTTTGAACCACCGCCCGCAGCGCAGCCACCTCGGCTCGCACCTCGGCCAGGTCGTCGCCGGCCCCCACGTCGCCACCGGTGCCCGGCTCCTCGGACCGTGGGCGCTCGGACACCGGCCCTTCGAGCAGTCCGGTTTCCAACTCGAGCGCCGCTTCGGCCGCTGACAACTCCTCGGCCGCGGGTAGCAGCGCAACGGCCTCGGCGTCGGTCTCGGCCAGCGACGTGGCGACCCGGACCGACTCGGCCTCGAGCGTAGCGACGATGTCCTGGTCGTCCGACGCCAACCGGTCGCGTTCGGGCCGATCGCTGCCGTTCGCCGATCAGGGCCATGAGGCCCCGCGCCGTGGCTCGCAGGCGCTCGGCCCTCGACCAGGCGTCGCCCAGATCGGCCAACTCGGCACCCCGGTGGATGGCGGACAGCTCGGCCTCGGCGGTCGCGATGCGCCCGTCCAGGTCACTGAGCGCCGCCCGCTGCTCCTCCTCGGCCCGCGCCAGTTCGGTCCGGGCCTCGGCGCCGGAACCCAAGCGAGCCTCCACCCCGGCCAGCTCCCGCCCCGCCACGTAGCGGCGAACCCCTCGCAGCTCGGCCTCGAGATCGCCATGGCGGCGGGCGGCGTCCGCCTGGCGCTCCAAGGGACGCAGCTGGCGCCGGACCTCGCGCAGCAGGTCCTGCAGCCGCAGCAGGCTGCTCTCCGTCGATTCCAGCCGCCGCTCGGCTTTCTCCTTCCGCCTCCGGTACTTCAGGATCCCGGCCGCTTCCTCGATGATCATGCGGCGGTCCTCGGGACGGGCGTTCAGCACCGCGTCCAGCTGGCCTTGAGACACGATCACGTGTTGCTGGCGACCGACGCCCGTGTCCGAGAGCAGTTCCTGAATGTCGAGCAAACGGCACGGCACGCCGTTGATGGCGTACTCGCTGTCGCCGGAGCGGAACAGGGTCCTGGTCACGGTGACTTCGGAGAACTCGATCGGCAGCAGTCCGGCCTGGTTGTCGATGGTCAGCGAGACCTCGGCCCGACCCAGCGCCGGACGCTTCGGCGTCCCGGCGAAGATGACGTCCTCCATCTTGGCGGACCGCAGCGTCCGGGGACCCTGAGCACCGAGCACCCATGCCACTGCGTCAACGATGTTGGACTTCCCACTGCCGTTGGGACCGACCACCACTGTCACGCCGGGCTCGAAGTCCAGCGTGGTGGTATCCGCAAAGGACTTGAAGCCCTTGAGGGTCAGCGACTTCAGGAACACGTGGTCCTCAAGCTAGCGGCAGCGGCACCTGGTACTGGCGGACGCTGCGAACGTCACACCTGGCACCGGGGGCACAGAAACGACGAACGGCCGCCGGCCTTGACCCGCACGATCCGGCTCCGGCACCTCCGGCAGACCTGCCCCTCACGGTCGTAGACCTGGTGCTGGCTCTGGTAGTCACCGATGTCGCCGAACAGGTCGCGGTACTGCTCGTCGGCGAGCGAGGAGCCCCGGTGCTTGATGGCGTCCTGGAGGGTCTCGACCATGGCCCGGTACAACCGCCGGACCTCCTGGGCGGTGAGCGTCTCGGAGCTGCGGTCGTAGCGCAGGCCGGCGGCGAAAAGGATCTCGTCGGCGTACATGTTGCCGATCCCGGCGATGAAGCGCTGGTCCATCAGCAGCGACTTGAGCTTGCCCTTGCGCACGTAGAGCAGGTCGGCGAAGCGGGTCCAGGGCATGACGTCATCCAGCGGGTCGAAGCCCAGGTGGGCAAGTTCCGGCACCGACTCTTCGAGGGCGTCGGGGGCGGTGACGAACAGCTCACCGAACGTCCGAGGATCGACGAAGCGCAGCTCGGGGCCATCGCTGAAGCCGATGACCACGTGGGTGTGGCGGCCGGTCGGCTCCTTGGGGTCGCACAGCAACAGCTGGCCGCTCATTCCCAGGTGGGCGACGAGGATGTCCCCGCTGTCGAGCTTCACCAGCAGGTACTTTCCTCGGCGGACGACGCTGACCACCTTGCGCCCGGCGATGCGGGCGACGAAGTCATCGGCGCTGGTGTGCCGGCGGATCGAGCGCCTGCCGGTGACCTCGACGGACAGCACGTGCTTGCCGGCGAACTCCCGGTCGAGATCACGGCGGATGGTCTCGACCTCGGGCAGCTCAGGCATTCCGGCCGGCCTGGTCGGTGCCGGCAACGTGGCACTCCGGCCCCGCCTCGGTCGACGACTTGGTCTCGGCGACCGACGGTCCCGACGCCGCCTGGGCCGACCCCAGCTCACCACTCAGCCGCTGCCAGGCCACCCGCGCCGCGGCCTGCTCGGCCTGCTTCTTGGATCGGCCGTGACCGGTGCCGCGCACCTGGCCGCTGACCAGCACCAGGGCGTCGAACAACTTGGCATGGTCGGGCCCCTCGTCGGTGACCTGATAGCGCGGAAGGACGTCGAAGCGCCGGGCGCACAGTTCCTGCAGCCTGGTCTTGTAGTCCTGCCCGCCCGGGCCCTCCGCCGCCTCCTCGATGCGCTCGCCCAGCAGCCGCATGACCAGGGCGGCGGCCGCATCCAATCCGCAGTCGAGATACATGGCGCCGATCAGGGCTTCCATGGCGTCGGCCAGGATCGACGGCTTCTCCCGTCCGCCCGACTGGCCCTCCCCCTTGCCGAGCAGGAGGGCGTCGCCGACGTCGAGGCCGGTCGCCACCTCAGCCAGCAGGGCCGAATTGACCACCGAGGCCCTCATCTTGGCCAGCTCACCCTCCGGAAGGTTCGGATAGGTCCGGAACAGGTGGTTGGTCACGACCAGGCCGAGCACAGCATCACCGAGGAACTCGAGCCGCTCATTGGAGCCACTTCCCGGCGTCTCGGCGCACCAGGAGCGGTGCGACAGGGACCGCACCAGCAGGGCGTCGTTGCTGACGACCCATCCCAGCCGTCGGGCCAGCGCGAACCGCTCCGAGATGCGATCGGCGCCGTCGGTCAGTGGGCCCTCATCTCTCGCATCGGGGTGGCGAGGCCGGGTTTAGGCAGCGTCGAGCTTGGCCGCGACATAGTCGACTGCGTCGCGCACCGTCTTCAGGTCCTCGAGGTCCTCGTCGTCGATACGGAAACCGACGGTGCGCTCGCCGAGCTCCTCCTCGAGCGCTTCGACCAGTTCGATCAGGGCCAGGGAATCGGCACCCAGATCGTCGCCGAACGAGGCACCCTCGGCGATCTGGTCGGGCTCCATCTCCAAGATGTCAGCGAGCCGGTCCCGGATCAGTTCGAATACCTGACGGCGGTCCATCGGCGCCTGTTCGACATGGGTTTCGGCTGGCACGGGCACTCCTGAGTCCAATCCGTCGGGTGGTCGGTTGGCGACTCATGGAGGTCCCGCAGGGAACCGGAGAGTGCCAGGACGGCGGTATGTTACCGCCTCAGCGCAGGCCCCTGAAGCTGGCGTCAGCCGGTCGCCGCGACCGCGGCCCGGACCTGCTCGACCATGCCACCGACGACCGAGTCTCGGGCCACCCGCACCGCGTTGACGATGGCCCGGGCGGTCGAGGAACCATGGCTGATGATGCAGACCCCCTTGACGCCGAGCAGCATGGCGCCGCCATAGGTGTCGGGGTCGAACTCGTCGGCGAGCGGGGCCAGCGCCGGCAGCAGGATCTTGGCCGCGTCCCGCGTCTCTTCGCTCGCCATCATGGTCCCCAGGATGGCGTCAACCAGGCGCTTGAGCCCGCCTTCGAGTGCCTTGAGGGCCACGTTGCCCGTGAAGCCGTCGGTGACGACCACGTCCACAGAGTCGGACATGATGTCCCGGCCCTCGACGTTGCCGATGAACTTCACCCGGGGACCGGCGGCGCCGGCCGCCAGCAGGGCGTTCGTCTCCTTGACGAGTGGGCTGCCCTTGGTCGACTCCTCGCCGATCGACAGCAGCCCGACCCGCGGGTCGGCGATACCGAAGCGCAGCCGGGCGAAGGCCGATCCCATCTGGGCGAACTGGACCAGCCAGGCCGCCGAGCATTCGGCGTTGGCGCCGGCATCGATGAGGACCGTCGGGGTGTGGCCGGGAACGGGGATGGGGGTGGCGATCGCCGGGCGAGCCACTCCCGGCAGCCGGCCCATCCGGAACAGGGCGCTGGCCATCGCCGCGCCGGTGTTGCCGGCGCTCACCATGGCGGACGCCCGGCCGTCACGCACCGCTTCGGCCGCCCGCACGAGGGACGAGTCCTTCTTGCGCCGGACGCCCTGAGCCGGATCGTCGTGCATGCTGATGACCTCGGTGGCCATCTCGACGGGCAGATCACCGACATCGCCCAGCCGGCTCGGGTCTCCGACCAGCAGCACGGGGATCCCGAGCTCCGCGGCCTGGCGGGCGCCCTCGACGATCTCGTGGGGCGCCAGGTCGCCACCCATGGCGTCGATGGCGACCGGCAACATCCCGACCGGGGCCGACTCGATCGACGAGGCGGAAAACGAAGTCATCCGCCTCAGAACGGCAGGAGATCAGTCAATGTCAATAGCCTGGCGGCCGCCGTACCAACCGCAGTTGGGGCAGACCACGTGGGGCAGCTTGGTCTGGCGGCACTGGGGGCAGACGCTGCGCGCCGGCTCAGACAGCGTCCAGGCGCTCGCCCGCCGGCTGCGGCTCTTGGCCTTGGAGGTCTTCTTCTTGGGTACGGCCATGATCGGGGGGCTCCCTGTCGCGTTCAGAGCAAACGAAGAGTCTAGGCCGAATCCGGGCTGCGCAACGCATCGAGCGCGGCCCAGGCCGGATTCACCTGCTCCCCGGCACACTCACACCGCGCCTGGTTGCGGTCGGCGCCGCACGTCGGGCACAGTCCGGCGCAGTCCGGCCGGCACAGCGGTGCCAGCGGGAGCTCGAGCAAGATGGCGTCGCGGGCCAGGGGCAGCAGATCGAGGGTGTCGCCGGCCAGTGGGTAGGTATCGTCCGCTTGGAGGGACCCGTCGGGCGGCGGATCGCGGTGGCGTACCGGGGGTTCGTAGATCTCGCGGACGTCCACGTGGAGCTCGCCGGTCACCGGACCGAGGCAACGCCGGCACTCCCCCGACCACGCCGCCGAGACCGCCCCGGTGACCACGATGCTCGGGCCGGCCAGCTCGAGGACGGCATCGACCGTGACGTCGGAGCCCGCGGGCACCACCGTCCCGGCGACCGCCAGGCCGTCGATCGGACCGGATGGCGCGACGGACAGACGCCCGCTCGGGGTGCGCCGGAGGTTGGTGACATGGACGAGAAAAGGAGGGGTGCTCATCAGAGGTCTCGGGTGCCGGACGGACCGGAGGCGTAGGTCAGGTGCGGTCCTGATCGAAGAACGTGTCCTCAGCAGCCAAGGTATCGTCGCCGGCGTCCACACCGGCGATGGCCTCCGAGCCTTCCAGCGGCGGCAGCGGGGTGACCGACAGCCGCTCCCGGCCGGAGTGCACCGTCTTCATGGTGCGCTCCAGCACGATCTCGAAGGCAGCCAGTTTCTGGTCGCAGTAGTCCTCGGCCTCGTGGCGCAGGCGGCGGGCCTCCTCCCGGGCATCGTCGACGGCCCGGCGGGCCGTGTGGTGCGCCTCCCGGACGATCTCGGTGCGCTGCACCATGCGCTCGGCCCGGATGCGGGCCGCTTCGAGGATGTCCTCGCCCTCGCGCTGCATCTTCTCCAGGAAGTCCTGACGCTCCTTGAGCAGCCAGCGGGCGGCCTTCAACTCCTCAGGTAGGCGCTGGCACGCCTCCTCCAGCAGCTCGAGCACCTCGTCCTTGTTGTCGAGCTTCGCCGACGATGACAGCGGGAGGGTCCGGGTATTGCTGATGATGTCGATGACCCGGCGCAGCAGGACCTCGGCGCTCACGGCCTCGGTGCGACCATCGGACACGCTCATCGGGCGAACTTCTCCTTCAGCTTGACGAATACCGGGCCGGGCACCATAGATCCGATGCGATCGGCGCCGCCGTAGCGGGCGAACTCGCGGACGTACCTCGAGGCGATGAACGAGTACTCCGACGAGCAGGGGATGAAGAGGGTTTCGATGCCGGACACGGCTTTGTTCATCTGGGCCTGCTGCAACTCCGCCTCGGCATCGGACGCCACCCGCAGCCCCTTGACGATGATGTCCACCCGGAGTTGGCGGGCCAGGTCGACCACCAGGCTCGAGAATGTCTCCAGCGTCACATTGGCCAGGTGGGTCACCGACTCCTCGATCATGTCCCGCCGCTCCTCGATGGTGAAGAGCGGCTCACCCTTCTGGGGGTTACGCATGGGCGCCACCACGACGTTGTCGAACAGCCGGGATGCCGTCTCGACAACCTCGAGATGCCCGTTGTGAAACGGGTCGAAGGTCCCCGGAATCAGGGCGGTCCTCAAGTGCCACCTTCCTGGTCGATCGGCTCAGCCGGCGGGCCCGCCGGTGCAGCGACCATCACCACGGTACTGCCGTAGTGTTTCATCTTCAGGGCTCGCCATGCCGGACCGAGGTCCAAGGGCCGTCCCGCCTCCAGCACGAGCAGGCCGGCGACCGGTTCCAGGGCGGCCAGCAGGGCCGCCCAGTGATCGAAGGCATACGGCGGATCACACAGCACCAGATCGCAAGCCGGGGCGGTGGCCAGCCAGCGTTCGGCGTCGCTACGGTGCACCACGGCCCGGGACCCCGCCAGGCTGGTCGACGACAGATTGGCCCGGATGGTGGCGACCGCCCTCTCGTCGCGGTCGACGAACGCCACCCGCCCGGCACCCCGCGAGAGCGCCTCCATGCCGAGCGCGCCGCTGCCGGCGAACAGGTCGGCCACGGTCGCGCCCTCCATGCTGAGCCCGACGACGGGGCCCAGGCTCCCCAGCACATCGAAGATGGCCTCCCGGACCCGGTCGCTGGTCGGCCGGGTCCCCCGCCCCGGTGGGGCGACCAGCCGCCGCCCCCCGGCCTCACCCCCGACGATGCGCATCGTCGGTGACGGTATCGCCTGGCAGGGGAATCAGCCCGCGCCCGCCTCCCGGCGCAGCCGGGCCCACCGCCGGGCCCGGGCGCCGACCAGGGCCGTGTAGCCGGCGCCGATGATGACGACGGCGATGCCGGCGCCGGCATTGACGGCTACTGCGAGGACCAGGCCGGCGACGGACACCAACACGCCGAGGGTGCCGTCGATGAAGAGCACCATCCGCCAATTGGACGTGTGGGCAGCGGCATCGTCGGTACGCGGCATCCACCCGCAGCGTAGGCAGAGTTCCAACGCGGAGTTCTAACTCTTGAAGAGGAACTCCCGGTCGTCGTCGTCGACCAGGGCCCGGACCTCCTCGGCCAGGTCCGGGTGCAGGGTCAGCAACGGGTCGTGGTCGATAATGTCGAACGCCACCTCCCGGGCCTGGCGGACCAGGTCCTTGTCCCGTCGCAGCGAGGCCAGCTTCAGGTCGGTGGCCCCTTTCTGGCGGGTGCCGAGGATGGTCCCCTCCCCTCGCAGCTCGAGGTCGACCTCGGCCAGCTCGAAGCCGTCGGTCGTGCGCTCTATCGCCCGCAGCCGCTCCTCGGCCTCGGGTGTGCTTCCCGCCCCGAGGAGGTAGCACCACGAGGTGGCGGTCGAACGTCCGACCCGCCCCCTCAGCTGGTGGAGCTGGGCCATCCCGAAGCGGTCGGCGTCTTCGATGACCATCACGGTGGCGTTGGCCACGTCGACGCCCACCTCGATGACGGTGGTGGCGACCACCACGTCCAGCTCGCCGCGCCGGAACGCGTCCATCACCGACTCCTTGTCCTTGGCCGGCAGCTGGCCGTGCAGCAGGCCCAACCGGAGCCCGGCCAGCTCGCCCTCCCGCAGCTGCTCGTACTCGTCGGTCGCCGAGCGGGCCTGGACCCGCTCGGACTCTTCCACCAGCGGGCAGACGACGTACGCCTGGCGGCCCGCGCCCACCTCCGACCGCACCCGGTCCCACGCCGCCGTCTCCTCCAGCGGCCCCTGGGCCCACCGGGTGATGACGGGCGTGCGGCCTGGAGGCAGCTCGTCGAGGACCGTCGAGTCGAGGTCGCCGTAGACGGTCATGGCCGCGGTCCGGGGAATGGGCGTGGCCGTCATGACCAGCACATCGGGCACCGCGTCGCCCGCCCCCTTCTGCCGCAGCGCAGCTCGCTGCTCGACGCCGAAACGGTGCTGCTCGTCGATGACAACCATCCCGAGGGCCTGGAACACCACCCTCTCGGTGAGCAGGGCATGGGTGCCGATGAGAATGTCGACGCTGCCGTCGGCCAGGCCGGCGTGGAGCTTGGTCCGCTCCGACGCGGTGGTGCGATTGGTCAGCAGGGCCACCGAGAGAGGCCGTTCGCCCGACAGGGTCCGCTCGTCGGGGACCTGGAGCCCGGCCAGCAGGGCGCGGATGCCGAGATGGTGCTGCTCGGCGAGCACCTCGGTCGGCGCCATCAACGCCCCCTGATACCCGCCCTGGACGGCGGCCAGCAGGGCGGCCACCGCCACGACCGTCTTGCCCGCCCCCACGTCGCCCTGCAGCAGCCGGTGCATGGGGTGGGCCCCGCCAGGTCCCGGGAGATCTCCCCGATCGCCCGTTCCTGAGCAGCAGTGAGGGGAAAAGGGAGAGCGTGGCGGAAGTGGGTCAGGAGGGCCCCTTCGACCTGGTGTCGGATTCCGGTCGCTTCCCGTTCGATGGCTCGCTTCCGCATCACCAGGATCATTTGGAGGCGGAGAAGTTCGTCAAAGGCCAACCGTTTCCTCGCCGACTCCTTGGCGCCCATCGACTCGGGGAAGTGGATCTGATGCATGGCCCAGTCCCGGCCGACAAGCTGGAGGCGATCCCGCCATGCCACTGGCAGTGGCTCGACCAGCCCACCGTGAACTTCGGTCAGGCGGTCAAGGGCCTCTTCGATCCAATCGCTCAGATCCCGCGTCGTGAGGCCGAACTTCTCCGATTGCGGGTAGACGGGGACGATCCGGCCGGTGCGATTGCCGACCAGGTCGACGACCGGATTCGCCATCTGCCGCTTGCCCCGGAAGCGGTCGACTTTGCCCGAGACCACCACCTCGGTGCCGACCGGCAGCTGCTTGGCCCGCCACGGCTGGTTGAAGAACGTGCACGTCAGGTAGCCCGACCCGTCGAAGACGTCGATGTTGACGACCGTCCGACCCTGCCGCGGCCGGAAGGCGTTGACCCGCTTGACCGTCGCCACAAGCGTCCCAATTTCGCCGTCCTTGACCTCTCGAATGGAGGCCTGGGTCGTCCGGTCGATCCAACGGCGGGGATAGTGAGTCAGGAGATCAAGGATCGTGTTGATCCCGGCTTCCTCGAGGACCTCGAGCTTCTTGTCGCCGACACCCGGCAGGCTTCTGACCTTCGAGCGGTCGAGCGAGACGAGGGACCGGCCTGTCACTCGAGGGACAGCAGATAGGGGTACAGCGGCTGACCGCCGTGGTGGACCTCGGCACTCACGGCGGGCCACCGCTCCTCCAGCCATTCGGTGATGCGGCGGGTGTCGGCCTTGGTCGCGCCTTCGCCCTCGATGATGGTCACCATCTCGTGGTGGTCCTCCATCAGCTTGGCCAGCAGATCGCAGGCCGCCCCACTCGCGGTGGGCGCCACCACTTCGATGCCCGCCCGTGACAGGCCGAGGTAGTCCCCCTCGTTGATGGGCCCGGTGTCCGACATGCTGGCCCGGACGGCCCGGGTCACCTCGCCTGACACGACCCGCGACGCGGCGTAGCGCATGGCGCGGGCGTTGTCGGCGGCGCTGGATTGCGGGTCATACTCGAGGAGGGCGGCGAACCCTTCGGTTATGCCTCTCGTCCTCACCACCTGGACGGGCTTCTCCGCCAGCAGCGCGACCTGTTCGGCCACCGGGATGATGTTCTTGTTGTTGGGCAGCAGCACCACCTCGCTCCCCGGAGCGGACGCGACGGCGTCGAGCAGTTGCGCGGTCGACGGGTTCATCGTCTGGCCCCCGGTCACAGTGTGCTGCACCCCGAGGGAATGGAAGATCCTGCGGATCCCGTCGCCGGTGGCCACCGCCACCGCCGCGCAGGTGATCGTCTCGCTCGGGGGAGCGGGTTGGTCGGTGCTGTCCTGGGCCTCACGGACCCACCGCTCCTCCTCGACCTGCTCGAACAGGTCAGTGACTCGGATCTGTCGGGGCCGCCCGGCGTCGAGGGCGGCCTCCACCGCCGCGCCGATGTCATCGGTGTGGATGTGGCAGTTCCAGAGGCCATCGCCGCCCACGACCACGATCGAGTCGCCAACGCCGGCCCAGACGTCGCGAAATGCCGGAATGGTCTCGTCAGCCGCCTCGAGGAAGTACATGACCTCGTAGCGCAGGTCACCGATCGGGTCGTGAGCCGGGGCGACCAGGCTCTGCTCATGGCCTCCGCGGCCGGCCGGGCCGGCGATGGTCCCCGATGTGCTCGATGCGGCCGACGCCCGCGGCTCCGGCAGCGGACGGCCCGCCGCCCGGTGCAGGAAGGCGTCGATCAGCAGCACGAACCCGGCACCTCCGGCGTCGACCACGCCGGCCGCCTTGAGGACGGGGAGTTGATCGGGAGTGCGTTCGAGCGCGGCCGAGGTGGCCGTCCGGATGGAGTCGAGCACCACGACCAAGGGCGAGCCGGCGGCCGAGCTCGCCGCTTCGGACGCCGCCTTGACCACGGAGAGGATGGTTCCCTCGACCGGCCTCATCACGGCCGCGTAGGCGCCGGTGGTCGCCTTGGCCAGCGCCCGGGCCAGGGTGGACCCGTCGCCGAGCGGATCGTCACGGTAGGCCTCGGCGATGCCGCGCAGGATCTGGGACAGGATGACACCCGAGTTGCCCCGGGCGCCCATCAGCGAGCCGTGGCTGAGGGCGGCGCATACCGAGGCCAGGTCGGTCGAGTCGCCGAGCTCGGCGACCACCGCCTCCAGTGTCAACGCCATGTTGGTGCCGGTGTCTCCGTCGGGCACCGGGTAGACATTGAGCCGGTTGATGGCGTCCTGGTGGTCCCGCAGCGCGTCCCGGTAGGCGATGACGACCGAAGCCAGGTCCTCGGCCCCGAGGCGCTCGAGCGTCCTCATAGGGCGGCGATGCTAACCTGTCCCCTATCCGGAGAAGTTGCCTGGCGTCGCGGCGCGGGCGGCCTTGGCAAGAGCGAGAGGTGTGGGTTTTCGAATGGCAGCGGTCTGTGAGGTGTGTGGGAAGCATCCCTCGTTCGGGATGAGCATCAGCCATTCCCACCGGCGGACCAAGCGCCGGTGGAACCCCAACATCCAGCGGGTGCGGGCCCTGGTCGATGGCGCCCCCAAACGGCTCCATGTCTGCACCTCCTGCCTGCGGGCCGGCAAGGTCGTCAAGCAGGTCCGCTGAGCCGCTTCAGGCGGTCGCCACGGCCGCCGGTCGGGTCTGGCCGGGACCGGCCGCCACCACGGCGGCGGCGAGCGTGGCCCCTACGGCCCGGGCCGCGGCCCGCCTCGTGCAGGTGGTCCTCGGTCTCCCCGACCACCCGGTCGCGGTACCGGCTCCCCACCCGCGGCGCGGCCCGCAGCTCGTCGAGGTGTGCCTGGATCACGCCGGGTTCGGGCATGCCGCCCCCGCGACCACATCGGTGACGGCGGCCGAGAAACGGCGCCACTCCTCGTCCCGTGCCACCAGTGCCCGGTGGCCGCGCCGGGTCAGCTCGTAGACCCGCCGGCGCCGACCGGCCACCGTCGACCACTCGCTGCTCAACAGCCCGGCCGCCTCCAAACGGTGCAGCGCCGGGTAGACGGTGCCTTCCGGCAGGTCGAAACGACCGCTGGAGCGGTTCTTGAGCTCCTCGACGACGGCGTAGCCGTGGAGCGGTCCAGCGGCAACGGTGGCCAGGATCAGTAGATCGAGATGACCCTTGAGCGCCTCACCCGCCATACCTACCAATACTAGGTATGTCAGCTGGCGATAGCGAGGACCTCGCGCCCCCGCTCGGCCACGTCACGGGCGAGGTGGGCCGCGGTGTCGCGCATCCGCTCGACCGGGATCTCCCGGCTGAGCTCCGCCGCGGTGTGGGCCAGCTGAACAGCCGTGTCGCGCATACGGTCGACCGGGATCTCGTTCAGGGCCTCTCGTGTGCCCTCGGCGGCCCGGCGGGCCACCTTCGCCGCCCGGCGGCTGAGCTGCGCCATCTGCATCGTGGCGATCGTGGCCCCGGCGGCGGCATCGCGCTTGGCCTCGCGGCTCAACTTGGCTGCTGACTCGCTCAAACCTGGCGACGGCTTGACGGCCTGGACGGCCTTCTTGGTGGCCCGCTTGGCCCGCCACGTCACCGACGGGCGCCCACCCGTGTCGCCGGCGGCCAGGATCAAGCCGCCGAGCATGGAGACGTTCTTCAGGAAGTGGACCTGCTGCTGGCGCCGGACCGCCGGATCGGTCTCCTCCCAGAACCGGTGGCCGGCATAAGTGGTCGGCCCCAGAGAGGCGGCCAGGGCGACCGAAGCCAGACGGCGGCACTTACCGAACGCCAGGAGCGTGCCGGCACCCACCTGGACCGCGCCGTTGATGCGGACCAAGGTGACCGGATCGGTCGGCAGGCCCATCCGCTCGGCGATGGGCGGACCCACGTCCTCGGCCTTGGAGGCCTTGCCCTCGGGATGGCGGACAGCATCGAACCCGCCGTAGATGAACATGCCGGCCAGCATGGGCCGAGCCAGGACGCCAGTTACTGTCATGCCAGGCTTGTACCCACCCCGATGACCCTTCAAGCCGGACCCGCCCGGCTGGTAGGGTCGATCCGACGCTGAAAGGGGCGGATGCCGAGAACGCCGGAAAATCTGTCGGCCGAGGAACGGCAGCGATTGCGGCTGGCGCACGGCCGGCTGCGCATCGCATCCCAGGCCCTCGAGGCGCTGACCGCCACGGAACCTCTTCGGGGCCGGTGGGCGCCCGAACCGGCACCCCCGGAAGCGCTGGAAGCGGCCCGGTCGGAGCTCGAACAGGCGTACCGCGCCGTGCTCGACTGCGAGCGGGAACTGCTCTCCTAGACCGCTGAGCTCAGGCGTTTCGAGCCGTCCCGACCGGCCAGCAGGGCCAGCACATCGTCGGCCCGGAAGCGGAGGTGGCCGCCGGCGGTACGGATGGCGGGAAGACGGTTGGCCGCCGCCCAGTTGATCACCGTCCGTTCGGTCACGTCGAAGAGCACGGCCACCTCGTGGCTGCGCAGCAGCTCCGGATCGCCGCCGCCGGATTCGGATGGGCGCCGCGCCGGGCCTTCGGCCCCAAACTCAGCGGCGCTCGGCTCATGGGCTCCGATCCCGCCCGGGGTCGACTGACGGCCTCCAGAGGCGGTGGGGCTCCGGCGCCACGCCGCCAGCTGACCTCCCACCTGGCGGGCGACGGCGGCCACGGCGTCACGTTCACGCTTGGAGAGCTCCCGCGGCCGGCGGTCCAGCACACAGAACACCCCGAGCAGCGTGGACTGCCGGTTGCGCATCGCGACGCCGTAGACGAAGCGGATCCCAAGCGGTCCGCGTGCCAGTTCGCTGCCCCCGGCGCGCAAGGCCAAGTCGGTGATCTCGAGGGGGTCCCGGGACCGACCGATCTCGGTCAGCAGGTCGTCGTCCACCAGCAGCTCCCGCCGCTCGGTGCCGTGGCTCAGGGTGCGCCAGCGCCCGTCGGGGCCGGGTGCCGAGATCAGGGCCCAGGGACACCGGCAGGTCGTCGCGGCGACGAACAACAGATCGGTGAAGACCCGGCCCGGTTGTTCGGCCGAGCCCGAACCGGTCGGAGCCGATTGCTCGCCCGGTCCGCCCGCCCCGGCCGATCGCAGGTACATGAGGTCGGATGCCATGGTCGCCGGCGCAGCCGTCGCTTCGCCGGTGGGACCGGGTCCGGGCGCGGTGACGGAAGCCGGGACGGGACGGGGGCACTTGACGGCGCCGGACCGATTGGACCAGGTCAACTGTTGGATCCC
Source organism: uncultured Actinomycetota bacterium (assembly GCA_963792645.1). GTDB lineage: Bacteria > Actinomycetota > Acidimicrobiia > Acidimicrobiales > Palsa-688 > CAWBWS01. The sequence goes on along the minus strand of CAWBWS010000002.1, from coordinate 980,147 downwards.
GTCGGCCAGGAAGGCGCGGGCCCGCTCCGCATCGGCTGGTATGACCGATGCGATAGCCGTAAGACCCGAGATCAGGCGCTCAGGACTGATGTCGCGGGCGCGGTAGTACGCCGACCGCCACGACAGGAAGTCGTGAAAGAGCCGACCGTCGTCCACGAGAAGCGCCGCCCCCAGGTACCGCAGCACCAGCTCGACCCGGTCCTTGGTCAGGTGCATCCCGGCGGGATCGGCGTACTCGACCTGCGTCTCCTTATGGACCGCCTCAATGGCGCCACGCTTGATCTCGGCCCAGCTGCGCTCGAAGCGCAGATAGTCGTCCGTCAGAGGGCGCCCCGGGGCGATGGCCGGCGGCGCCTGACTCCAGGCCTCGAGTACGGCGGCCGCGTGGTGGGCGGTCGGCGCCCATGCCGCGGCCCCCAGCCGGACGGCCAGCATCGAGTCGGCTCCGAAGGCCGCTCCCCCGACCATGACCGGCACGGCGAGGCCGTGAGCCACCTGGATGGCCCGGGCCGCGCCGGGCAGTCCACAGGGCGTGCTGCAACTCAGCAGTAACGCCGACGGACGCCGGCTGGCGAGGAAGCTGGGCAGCTGCCGTGCGGTGACGCCGGTGCCGATGAATTGGGCCGGCCAGCCCGCGGCCCTCAGCAGTTCGGTGACCATCTCGCCGGGGAGGTCATGGAGCTCGTCGTCGGGTGCACAGACCGCCACGGGGAGGCGCCCGGCCGGCGCCTCGGGCAGCGGGCATCGGGGCAGAAGGGTCCGAACGATGCCGGCGGCCGCTTGAGCCGTGGCCGCACCGGCTTCACCGGCCGCCCAACGCCGTCCCACTTCGACCAGGGCCGGGGTGAGCAGGTCGAGGATCAGCTCCTCGACCGTCGCCCCCTGGGCGCGGCTCCGCTCCACCAGGGCGACAGCCCCGTCGCGGTCCAACTGCGCGAGATAGTCGGTCAGTGCGACCGAGCCAGGGGTCCCTGTCATGTGTTCTGAGTCGACCCGTTGAGCATCGTCCTTGAATTGCTCAATCCCTCGGCTCGACGAGCCGACGATTCATGCATGGATTGTCCGAGGCGAAGCGAATGGCAATGAGCGAGTCGATCGTCCGGACCACCTGCCCCGCCTGCGGCGACCTGGTCCTCACCCCAGGCGACCTGAAGTTGCAGCGCGACCACGTCTCGTCCCGGTACCGGTTCACCTGCCCCTGCTGCGACCAGGTCGTGGTGCGGGATGTGGCTCCGGGCATCGTCCAGGTGCTTCGGGCGGCCGGCGTCGAAGAGGACGGGGGCGAGCTTCCGCCGATCAGCGAAATCGAAATTGCGTTGCTTCGCGCCGATCTCGAGCGGCCCGACTGGTTGCTGGAGCTCCGCCGGTCCCTCAGCGGGAGCTGACTCAGCCGGCCGAGCGTCCCCACCCCGGGTCCACCGGGCCGCTACCGGCACCCGCGGCCCACGCCGCCCGGATGGCACCGGTGACGAACTTCTTGGCCGTCACGCACGCGTCGATGGGTTCGCTCCCCCGCGCCAGTTCGGCCGTGATCGCCGCCGACAGGACGCAGCCGGTCCCGTGGGTGTGCACGGTGTCGATCCGCGGCCCCTCGAGCCACCTGGGCCCGGCCGCCATGTACAGCAGGTCCGGTGACCGGTTGCCGCCATCGGCGAGGTGACCCCCTTTCAGCAGGACGAACGCCGCACCCAACCGGTGCAGCTCGGCCGCCGCCTCCAGCATCTGGTCCCGATCGGTCACCGGCGCGCCGACCAGTTCGGCCGCCTCGGACAGGTTGGGAGTGAGCACCATCGCCAACGGCAGCAGTTCATCGCGCATGGCGGCAACGGCGGTGGACGCGGTCAGGCGGTCGCCGCGCGTGGACACCATGACCGGGTCGACGACCAGTCGGGTGATCCCGGCGGCCCGGATCCCGCCCACTGCGGCCGACACTCCGGCCGCGGTGCCGAGCATCCCTGTCTTGGCCGCGTCGACGCCGAGGTCGCGGGCCACCGCCCCGATCTGCGCACGGATGGTGTCGGGCTCGACCAACTGGACGTCCGTGACGCCGACGGTGTTCTGGGCCGTCACCGCGGTGATGGCGACCGTGCCCCAGACGCCCAGCGCCTCGAACGTTTTGAGGTCGGCGACGATACCCGCGCCGCCGCTGGAGTCGGAGCCGGCGATGGTCAGCGCGACCGGGCGGCGGGTCAATGCCACGAATGCTCCCATCCCCCGGCCGCAGGCACGGGGACGCCTCCGAGAGTCCTCACATCGGGATCGGAGACGCACGTTCCAATACGCACGGGCGGCTCGGCGAACGCATTCGAGACCGCGGCGCCGACAGGCGCGGTGAAGACCAGCACGTAATCCTCGCCGCCGGTCATCGCCTCGTCGAGGGTCGCCCCTTCCCCCACCGGCACCCGGTCGAGGGCGTAGCCGACACCGGATGCGTGGCCAGGTGCCCGAGGTCGGCGGCCAGGCCGTCGGATACGTCGATCATCGAGGTCGCGCCGGCCACGCGGGCCGCCAACCCGGCGTCCACCGACGGCCGGGGGCGGCGGTGGGCGGCCGCCGGGCGCCTGTCGCCCCTTTCCCTGCCGTTTTGCAACGAACGGAGCCCGGCGGCGGACAACCCGAGGGGCCCGGTGACCCAGATGCCGTCGCCCGGGACGCGCCCCCGACGGAGGATGGCCGGTCCGTCGAGGGTGCCGGTGATGGCCACCGTGACGACGAGCACCGGGGCGTTGGTCAGGTCGCCGCCGACCACCGGGCACTCCACATGCGGGCCGCGTCGACGATCCCCCGGTACAGCAGGTCCAGGTCGGTGTCCGGCGGCCCGGCCACCGTCACCAGCAGATGGGCCGGGCGTCCGCCCATGGCCGCGATGTCGCTCACGTTGGCCGCCACCGCCTTCCAGCCCAGGTCGTCGAGGCCGGTGAGCGTCAGGTCGGCGTGGACGCCCGCCACGACGGTGTCGGCGGCCAGCAGCAGCCAGCCGTCGTCGGGCCCGCGACGACGGCCGCGTCGTCGCCGATCCAGACCTCGGGGACCGGCGCGGACCGACCGGCGCGGGCCAGGCGTTCGATGGCCGCCAACTCGCCCTCTCCGCTAGCGTCCATACTTGGGAGCGTAGGCAGCGAAGGAAGCAGGAGGGCACCAGGGGATGCAGGGAGTGGTCAAGTCGTACGACCCGGACACCGGCGTCGGCGTGGTCGTCCGCGACACCGACCTCTCCGAGTACGACTCTGCCGCCACCGGCCCTGACGGTTCGATCTTCCGGATGTTGCGGCAGGGCCAGCGGGTCGTCTTCGACCTCGACGGCGCCGGCGATGCCACCCGCCTCCGGCTCGGCTCCGAGGTCGACATGGCCTCACCCGGCAGCCCCCGTCTGCCCGGTATGAAGGAGAGATCTTCGCAGTGAGCAGCATCGCCGCCCACCAACAACACCAAATTGCTCCAATGGGTCGAGGACTGGGCCGCCCTGACCGCCCCGGACCGAATCGAGTGGTGCGACGGGTCGGCCGACGAATACGACCGGCTGTGCCAGCTGCTGGTCGACGCCGGCACCTTCACCCGGCTGTCCGACGCCAAGCGGCCCAACAGCTACTGGGCCACGCTCCGACCCGGCCGACGTGGCCCGGGTCGAGGACCGCACCTTCATCTGCTCGGAGCGTGAGATCGACGCCGGCCCGACCAACAACTGGCGGGACCCCGATGAGATGCGCTCGACGCTGCAGACCCTGTTCAGGGGGTCGATGGGGGGCCGGACCATGTACGTGGTCCCGTTCTCCATGGGCCCGCTCGGCTCACCGATCGCCCACATCGGCGTGGAGCTCACCGACTCGCCCTACGTGGCCGTCAACATGCGGATCATGACCCGGATGGGCCGGGGCGCCCTGGAGGTGCTCGGCGACGACGGCGAGTTCGTGCCGTGCGTGCACTCGGTGGGCGCGCCGCTGGCCCCCGGCCAAGCCGACGTCGGCCTGGCCCTGCAACGCCGACAACAAGTACATCGTCCACTTCCCCGAGACCCGGGAGATCTGGTCGTTCGGCTCGGGCTACGGCGGCAACGCCCTGCTGGGCAAGAAGTGCTTCGCCCTGCGCATCGCGTCGGTCATGGCCCGCGACGACGGCTGGCTGGCCGAGCACATGCTCATCGTCAAGCTGACCTCCCCGGAGGGCGAGACCCAGTACGTCACCGGCGCGTTTCCCTCGGCGTGCGGCAAGACCAACCTGGCCATGCTGGTCCCCACCCTGCCGGGCTGGAAGGTCGAGACCGTCGGCGACGACATCTGCTGGATGAAGTTCGGCGCCGACGGCCGGCTGTGGGCCATCAACCCCGAGGCCGGTTTCTTCGGTGTGGCCCCGGGGACCAGCAACAAGACCAACCACAACGCCATGCTGACCCTCGACGGCAACTGCATCTTCACCAACACCGCCCTGACCGACGACGGCGACGTGTGGTGGGAGGGTATGACCGACGACCCGCCGGCCCACCTGACTTCGATGGAAGGGCGACGACTGGACGCCCGATTCCGGGACGCCGGCCGCCCATCCCAACGCCCGCTTCACCGCCCCCGCGGCGCAGGACCCCGCCATCGCCCCCGAGTGGGAGGACCCGGCCGGGGTCCCCATCTCGGCCATCCTGTTCGGCGGCCGCCGGTCGTCGGTCGTCCCCCTCATCACCGAGGCGTTCGACTGGAACCACGGGGTGTTCCTCGGATCGATCATGGCCTCGGAGACGACCGCCGCCGCCGCCGGGGCGGTCGGCAAGCTGCGCCGTGACCCGTTCGCCATGCTGCCGTTCTGCGGCTACAACATGGCCGACTACTTCGGCCACTGGCTGTCCATGGCCGACCGATCCGGGCGCCCAGCTCCCCAAGATCTTCTACGTCAACTGGTTCCGCAAGGACGCCGACGGCCGCTGGCTGTGGCCCGGTTTCGGGGAGAACAGCCGGGTGCTCGAGTGGGTGTTCGAGCGCTGCGCCGGCACCGGAGCCGCCGTCGAGACGCCGATCGGGCTGCTTCCCGCCCCGGGGGCCATCCCGACGGAAGGGCTCGACGTCCCGGCCGCCGACATGGACGAGTTGCTCCGCGTCGACGTCGACGAGTGGCGAGGCGAGCTCCCGGTGATCGAGGAGCACTTCGCCAGTTTCGGCGACCACCTGCCGCCGGCGCTGGCCGACCAGCTGGCCGCCCTGCGGCAGCGCCTAGGCGAGTAAGCCCCCGGGGCGGCTCTCGGGTCGCCGCCAGCTCGGGAGCCTGCCCGTCCGAGCGGTCTACTCGGCCCCCGGTTCGGCGTCGGGCTCGGCCCGTCCGCCCAGGTGCTTGGCCAGGAACGCCTCGGCTGCGGCGTAGAACTTCAGCCGGTTCTCGGGCCGGGCGAAGCCGTGGCCCTCGTCGGGGAACAGCAGGTACTCGTGGTCGATCCCCCGCTCCTGGAGGGCGGCCACGATCTGCTCCGACTCGGCCCGCTTGACGCGGGGGTCGTTGGCCCCCTGGGCAATGAGCAGCGGGATCTTGATCTGGTCGACCCTGGACAGCGGGGAGCGGGACCAGAGGAGGTCGCGCTCGGTCTCGGGATTGCCGACGCGGGTGTGGAACTGGGCGATGATCGGTTCCCAGTACGGGGGAATGGATTCGATAAGGGTGATCAGGTTCGACGGCCCGACCATGTCGACCGCGCACCGGAACACGTCGGGACTGAACGCCGCCCCGACCAGTGCCTCGTACCCGCCGTACGAGCCGCCGTAGATGGCGACCCGGTCCGGATCGACGTAGCCGCGATCGAGCCCCCACTTCACCGCATCGAGGATGTCGTCGTGCATGGTCCCGCCCCACTGCTTGTTGGCCAGGTTGACGAACTCCTTGCCGTACCCCGTCGAGCCCCGGAAGTTGACCTGCATGCAGAGGTAGCCCCGGTTGGCCAACCATTGGGCCTCGGGGTCGTACCCCCAGGTGTCGCGCGCCCACGGACCGCCATGGACGTTGACCACGGTGGGCCGGTTGCTGCGGGCCATGTGCTCAGGGAATGTCAGGTAGCCGTAGACGACCACGCCGTCACGGGCCGAGTAGGCGAAGGGCTCCATGCGGGCCAGCTTGAAGTGGGACAGTGCGGGCTGGTGGTCGAACAGGTGGGTCGCCTTCATGTTGGTCCGGTCCCACAGCACGTAGGACACGGGGCCGTCGTCGGCGACGAAGCCCACGACCCAGTGGGCGTCGGCATCGTCCCGGTTCTGAATCCCGAGGTCGCCCGGGTGGTACGACTTCAGGTTCTCGATGTCCGCTCGGATGGCCAGGTCGAGCACGACGATCTCGGTGCGCTCCCGCTGGAAGGCGACCAGCTGCACGGCCCTGGTGTCGGGGTGCAGCCGGACGCTGGCCACGTCGTACTGCGGGTCCTCGGCGACCACCTCGTACTCACCCGTGGCCGTCTCGATCCACATCAGCCGCCCGGACTCGACATCGACCGAGCTCTGGATGAGCAGGCGCTTGCCATCGCGGCTGAAGGCGATCGGCGCCGAGGTCAGGGCATCATCCGGCGGCACATCGATCAAGGTCTGCCACGCCTCGTCCTCGGTCTCGCGCACCACGATCTTGGAGCCGCCATCGGGGGTCGGGGCGATGGCGCCCCGGACCTTGAAGTCGGCGTCCACCACCCAACCGACGAAGCCGGGGTTCTCCGCCACCTTGATCAGCTCCCCGCTGGCCAGGTCGAGCTGATACACGTCGTGCAACTGCGGATTGTCCTTGTTGAGTCCCACGAGAATGCGATCCGGGAAATGCTTGCTGACCTCGATGACCTGGGCCTGCACATCGTCGAACGGCGTCAAATCCCGGATGCCACCGTCGATCATGTCGACGGCGTACAGCCGCCAGTTCTCGTCGCCGGCCTTGTCCTGGATGTACAGCAGATGGCGGTTGTCATGGGCCCAGAAGAACGACCGGATACCCCGTTCGTGGTCGTCGGTGATAACTGTCGCGTACTCGGGATGGGTCAGGGGTGCCACAAAGACGTTGAGCACCCCCTCGTCGGGGGCGATCCAACCCAGGCTCGTTCCGTCGGGCGACACCCGGGGGCTGAAGCGTTCAGGGTTGCCGAACAGGACGTCGCGGGGAATCAGCGGGGTGGTCGTCAAGGAGCTCTCCGTGTCATCGGGGTTCCACCATAGGTCGAGGGAAGATCAGCGAGCACCCAAGCACCGGTGTGGTTACCATTCCCGTGCATCAGCTGACTCAGGAGGGAAGCGTTGGCCGTAAGCGCATACGTCCTCATCCAGACCGAGGTCGGCAAGGCGGCCCAGGTCGCGTCCGAGGTGGCCGAGATCGACGGGGTGGTGTCGGCCGAAGACGTGACGGGACCGTACGACGTGATCGTGCGGGCCGAGGCCGGCTCGGTCGACGAGTTGGGGAAGATGGTCGTCAGCCGGGTCCAGCTGATCGACGGGATCACCCGGACACTCACCTGTCCGGTCGTCCACCTGGGCTAATCGGGCCCCGACCCGGGCCACCAGCATGGCCCGGATCCCGAGCCCCATCACGAACAGGCCTCCCCCGCCGTACAGCAGGTAGAGGCGGTGGCGCATCTGGTCGCGGTAGACGTACAGGATGCCGACCGCGATGATGGCGACGAACCCGTAGAACAGATGGAATTTCGGGGCGGTGAGCTTCTGTCCCGCGACCAGCCCGACGCCCAGGGCCACCTGCACGAAGACCGCGGCCTCGGCGAGGACGGTGAACCACCACAGCGCCCTGGTCCGCAGCCACGGCAGCCAGTGGGCTCCGAGCGACCACACCCCGGCCAGCCCGTTGCTGATGATCAGGACCCAGGCCCAGGCGACATGGACGTCGAGCAGGGAGGTGGCGATCACGGTGGCGTGAGCCTATGGCGCGGCGCTCAGACCAGCAGGCTGATCGCCACCGCGGTGCCGACCAGCACGATCGCCCATCGCAACACGGTGGCGGGCAGCCGACGACCGACGGTCGCGCCGACCTGACCGCCGATGATCGACCCTACGGCCAGCAGCCCGGCCGGCCCCCAGGAGACGTGGCTGAAGGCGATGAAGAGCAGCGCGGCCACGCCATTGACCAGGGCGGCCAGCACGTTCTTGGTGGCGTTCAGCCGCTGCAGGTCGTCGTTGATGAAGATGGCCAGCAGCGAGAACAGGATCACGCCCTGGGCGGCGCCGAAGTAGCCCCCATAGACCCCCGTCCCGAATACCGTCAGCCAGAGGCCCGAGCCGCCATGGACGGCGGGCTGGCTGCGCCCGGCCAACCGGCGCGACAGCCGGGGCTGCAGCGCCACCAGCCCGCAGGACACCAGTATCAGGGCAGGCACCACGCTCCGGAACACGTTTCCCGGTAGCACCAGCAGCAGGATGGCGCCGGTCAGGCCGCCGGCCATTGCCGCTGATCCCAGCACGACCAGCCGGGACCACTGGCCGCTGAGCTCCCGACGGTAGCCGAAGGCACCGCTGACGGCGCCAGGGACCAGGCCGACCGTGTTCGAGACGTTGGCCACGACCGCGGGATAGCCGAACGCCAGCAGGGTGGGAAACGTGATGAGCGACCCGGACCCGACGATGGTGTTGACCGTCCCGGCCGCCAGACCGACACCCAATATGGCGGCGGCCTCGGCCGGCGACACCTAGTAGGCCGACTCGAGGATGGCGCGGACGTGATCCTCCGTCACCGGGCGGGGATTGTTCGAGATGTTGCGGTTGTCGCCGCTCATCCGGACAACGGCGTCGATGTCGTCCTCGGTGACGCCGACCTCGGACAGCCGGCCCGGCAGCCCGAGCCGTTCCCGGAGCCGGTCCACGGCCCCCCCCGGGTCCTCGGCGTCGCCGAGGGCCTCGCCGATCCGCCACGCCGCGGCCGGCACCGCCTCGGCGTTCCACCGCAGGACCGGCGCCAGGATCACGGCGTTGGCCAAGCCGTGGGGGATACCGGTCCGGCCGCCGACCAGCTGGGCCAGTCCGTGGTGCACACCCATGGATGCGTTCTGGAGGCACCGGCCGCCGAGCACCGCGCTCTCCAGCATGGCGGTGCGGGCCGGAAGGTCCGATGGATCGTCGATCACGGCCGGTAGGGCGATGGCGACCCGCCGGACGCACGCCAGGGCCACCGCTTCGGCCTCCGGCGTGCGCGTCGGCGAGTAGGCGCACTCCACGCCGTGGGCCAGAGCGTTCATCCCCGTCTCGGCCGACACCGAGACGGGTGTGTCGATGGTGATGACCGGGTCGTAGATGGCGGCCAGCGGCGCCAGGGTGGGGCTGCCGGCGCCAGTCTTGCGGTGGGCGGCCAGGTCGGTCATCCCGAAGAACGGGGTCAGCTCGGCGCCGGAGTAGGTGGTCGGGATGGCCACATGGGCGATCAACGGCCGGTCGACATAGGACGCGCCCGGCACACCGGCCTGCTGTTCGGCGAAGAAGCAGACCGCCTTGGCCAGGTCGGCGCAGGAGCCCCCGCCGAGCGATACGACGGCGTCGATATCGGAGGCCTGAGCCTGGCTCACCGCGGCCTGCACCGCCGTTGTCGGCACGTGGGAGAGGACTCCGTCGAAGATGGAGACCAGGCGCCGGCCCAGGGCGCCGACCAGCCGCTCCCCCGCCTCGGACTCCCGGCGGCCGGCGGTCGTGACCAGCAGGACCCGGCGCCCACCCGCCTGCTTGACCACGTCGCCCGCGCCGTCGATGGCGTCGAGCCCGAAGACGATCCGCTGGGCGTAACCGGTGTGGACCCACGATGTCGCCATCGTCAGTGGGTGGACGCGTCCACACCCAGGTCGAGCTCGGTCTCGACCGTGCCCCGGGGGGCGTCGCGGCGTATGTAGTGCTCCTCGCCGAAGCCGACCCGGAAGAACTCGTCGGGCATGGCCAGCCAGAACGAGTCCTCGGCAATCTGCGTCCGATGACAACGCAGGGCCTGACGCTTGGCCCCGGTGTAGTCGGTCACGTTCACCCGGGTGGTGATGGCTTCGCCCGGCGAACCGAAATCGGCCTCGAAGTCATCCGGCTCGGGCATCTCCGGCATCCCCTCCACTCCGGCGGTCTCCCTCATCATGCGGACAATGCGATCGCGGTCCATGGTCGCCTCGTAGACCACGGGCGTGCCGGCGAGCGCACCGGCCCTGACTCCGACCCGATGGACCTGGATGTGGTCGGGATGCCCGTAGCCGCCGTGGTCGTCGTAGATCACGAACACCGCGGCCCGCTCCTCGGCCAGCACGGCTGCCACCTTGGCCGCCGCCTCCCCGACGTCCGCCTGCCAGAAGCTGTCGGGCGCGTCATTCTCCGGGGTGCCCATCATGCCCGAGTCGGTGTAACCGAGGATCTCGACGCGGTCGACGCCGAGCACCTCTGCCGATGCGGCCAGCTCCGTGGTCCGGCGGTCGCCCAGCGCCTCGCCTTCAGCCAGCACGCCGGGCACGATCTCGCCATGCTCGCCGCGGGTGGCGGTGAGCAGCACCACCCGGTGCCCACGGCCGGCCAACTGCGCCATGGCGCCCCCGGTGAGCGCGCACTCGTCGTCCGGATGAGCATGGAAGAACACTGCGGTTGCCATGTATTCCTTCTCTCGTATGACTCTTGGTCGTTATCCGATGGCCCCGGCCGTCCGGAGATTCTCGATGCTGACTCGGTCGAAACCCCAGTCGGCCAGCACGTCATCACTGTGCTCGCCGGGATGCGGTGGTGGGCAGGCAATGGCACCCGGCGTCCGGCTGAACCGCGGCGCCGGCGCCGGTTGCGTCACGCCCGCGACCGTCGTGAACGTACCCCGCTGGGCGTTGTGGGGGTGCTCGGCCGCCTCGACCAGCCCGAGCACCGGTGCGAAGCACACCTCGGTGCCCTCCATCTCGCGGCACCACTCGTCGCGGGTGCGGGTCCTGATCAGCGCCGCCATGCGCTCTTTCATCGCCGGCCAGGAGCCCCGGTCCATCTGGTCGGGCACCTGGCCCCCGCCGTCGACGTCGTCGCCCAGACCGGAGCGCCGGAGGAGCTCGGCGTAGAACTGCGGCTCCAGCGACCCGAGGGCCACGTGCCCACCGTCAGCTGTCTCGTACACCTCGTAGAACCAGGCGCCGGTGTCGAGCAGGTTGACCCCCCGCTCGTCCTGCCACAGACCCATGGCCCGCAAGCCGTGAAGCATGGTGGTCAGCAGGGCGGCGCCGTCGACCATGGCGGCATCGATCACCTGACCCCGGCCGGAGCGGGCCGCCTCCAGCAGTCCACACACCAGTCCGAAGGCCACGAGCATGCCGCCGCCGCCGAAGTCGCCGAGCAGGTTGACGGGCGGTACCGGCGGCTCCCCGGCCCGGCCGATGGCGCCGAGCGCCCCGGAGAGGGCGATGTAGTTGATGTCATGCCCGGCCACCTGGGCCAGCGGGCCGTCCTGACCCCACCCGGTCATGCGTCCGTAGACCAGGGCCGGGTTGCGGGCCAGGCACGGCTCCGGGCCGAGCCCGAGCCGTTCCGCCACTCCGGGCCGGAAGCCCTCGATCAGGCCGTGGGCCCGCGCCACCAGGCCGAGAACGGCTTCAATCCCCTCCGGGTGTTTGAGGTCGACGGCGACCGACCGCCGGCCCCGGAGGAGCAGGTCGGGCGACGGCCCTGTCGGCGCTCCGCAACCGACTGACGGCACCCGATCGATCCGGATGACGTCGGCCCCCATGTCGGCCAGCATCATGGCCCCGAACGGTCCCGGCCCGATTCCACCCAGCTCGATGATCCGGTAGCCCTCGAGCGGTCCCGCCATCAGTCGCCCTTGGGCCGGACCACGTACGCGCAGTGATGGGCGCCCGACGCCATGTGCGACACCCGGTCGATGTCGGCGTCGGGCATGACCTGGCGCAGGAAACCGATCTCGCTCGAGCACGCCTGTCCGTACCGGAACGCCACCTCGAGAATGGCGCAGTTGTGCTCGACGATGCGCCAGTAGCCGTCCGGGCCCATCTCGGCCCCGGCCAGGTACCCGTCCTCGTCAAGGATCCGGGTGAGCTCGGCCACCCGAGCGTCGAAATCCTTGCCCACCAGCCGGGACTGGGCCTGCTGGACCCGCCGCTGCCGGCGCCGCTCGAACAACCGGTCGACCATGTCGGGTCCCTCGGCGTCGGCGTAGTCCAACAGCTCGCACGTCAACTCGCCGTAGGTCTTCGGGAACAGCGCCTCGGCGTCCGGGCTGACCGAATAGACGTGCTTGGGACGGCCGGCTCCACCCCGTTGCTCCCGGACCAGCACCAGACCCTCGCCGAGCAGAGCGGTCAGGTGCTGACGCACGGCGCTCGGCGTGATCCCGAGCGCCGACGCCAGGTCCTCGGCCCGCGCCTCCCCGCGCTTCTTGATGGTCAGCAGAATGGCCCGCTGCGTTGCCGGGTGCGGTGCGGTGATCGCCACAGCCGCATTCTAGTCGGAGGGTGGAAAATAGAAAGGATCTACTTGTTGAACCCGGGCACCCCGCGTACCATCCCGCTATGGAAACGATTGACGGAGTCGATGCCGGCGCGCTCAGCGAACTCCAAGCCCGGGGGATGCTCACGATCAAGGTCGGGAGCCACGGGGTCTGTGTCGTCTGGCATGGGGGTCGGGCCTACGCCGTCGACGATCGTTGCCCCCACCTGGGCTTCCCGCTCCATCGAGGCACGGTTGAAGACGGACTGATCACGTGCCACTGGCACCACGCCCGCTTCGACCTGTGCTCGGGCGGCACCCTGGATCCCTTCGCCGACGACGTCCGCTCCTATCCGGTGGAGATCCGCGACGGCCGGGTCCTCGTCCTGCCGCCGGCGACCGGTGACCCATCGGGCGCACGGCTGGCCAGACTGGCCGAAGGACTCGAGCAGGACCTGACGCTGGTCACCGCCAAGGCGGTCCTCGGTCTGCTCGAGGACGGGACGTCGCTTGCCGAGTCGTCGCTTGCCGAAACGGTGCGGCTGGGCGTCGAGTTCGGCACCACCCATCGAGGGCCCGGGTGGGGCGCCGGGCTGACGGTGCTGGTGGCCATGGCGAACCTGTTGCCTCGGCTCGATCCCGCCGACCGGCCGCTGGCGCTGGTTCACGGACTGGCGTTCGTGGCGCGCGGACACCCGAGGACATCCCGACCGCTTCCCACTGGCGCCGCTGGCAACCTCGGAACTGGAGCCGGACCGGCTGGCCGGGTGGTACCGGCGCTTCATCGACACCAGGACCGACCAGGCGGCCGAGCGGGCGCTGACGACCGCCATCGCATCGGTGGGTTCGGGCCGCCAGGTCGCCGAGCAGTTCATGTTCGCCGCCGTCACCGACCACGTGTTCATTGACGAGGGCCACACCCTGGATTTCACCAACAAGGCCTTCGAGTCTCTCGACCACCTGGGCTGGGCGGCCGCGCAAGCCGTACTGCCGACCCTTGTCGCCCAGACCGCTTCCGCCCGGCGCCTTGAGGAGGAAGGCGCCTGGCGTCACCCCCACGATCTGGCCGGCATCGCCCGCTCGGCGACTCAGGTGCTGTTCGACCTCGGCGATGGTGCACTGGAGGGCCCGGGACTGGCGGAGGCCGACGTCGAGGCCCTGGCCTGGCGGGTGCTGGGTCCGACCGACATCGACGACCCCACGGGAGGCGTGGAGTCGCTGCTCGACGCACTGCGGGACGGTGCCACTCCCGAGCAGGCGGGTCGGGCGGTGGCGCTGGCAGCCGGGCTGCGCATCACCCGTTTCCACGTCCAGAACGACCACGGCGACTGGGACGTCGTCCACCACGGCTTCACCTACGCCAACGCGGTGCACCAGGCGTTGGCCCGGTGCCCGTCCGTCGATCTGCTCCGCGGCGCCGTCCACGGCGCCCTCAAGGTGTACCTCGACCGTTTCCTCAACGTGCCGGCTGCCCGGCTGCCGACGGTATCCGGCGCCGGCCTCGGCGACCTGCAGGCTTGCTGGGACGAACAGGGCCAGGTCGACCGGGCCGGGGGGATCGTCTACGGGTGCGGTGCGGGCCGACGGCGACCCGGCGGCGGTCATCGCCGCCCTGGGGCACGCCCTGGTATCGGAGGACGCCGGTTTCCACTGGTTCCAGACGGTCGAGGCGGCCGTCCGCCAGGCGCTGGCCTGGCCCGACGGCTCCGAACCCCAGGCCCTGCTGCTGACCGGCGCCGCCCGGTTCCTGGCCGCCCACACCCCCACCCGCCGTGAGCTTCCCCAGGTGGTGCGCATCGCCACCCGGCTGCGGCGGGGCGAGGACCTGTTCGAGGAGGGCTAGCGGATCTGTTCGTCAGTTGACCGCGCTATAGCGCGGTCAACTGACGAACAGATTGTCTGTCACATCCGATCGAGCAGCTGGGCCTTCTTGGCGTCGAATTCGGCCTGGGTGATCACGCCCCGCCGGCGCAACTCGTCGAGCTTCTCGAGTTGCTCGGGGAGGGAGAGCTCGCGGCGCCCGGCCATGCGATCGGCCAGACGGTTCTTGCCCGCCTCGATCTGGCGGTAGATCTCGTTCTGTATCCGTCCCGGCTTCGGCAGGTCCTCGAAGACCTCCTGGCTGGTCTTGCCGGCCGACTCCACAACCACGTCCCCGGCTCCGATCATGCGCTCGAAGATGGTCTGGCGGTAGCTGATGTCGTTGATGTGGTCGAGCGGGATCTCGACGCCGCTCTTGGCGATGATTCCGGTGCGGTGCACCAGGCGGTGATTGGTGAGGACCAGGCTGGTGGTCGCCCAGCGGGCGTAGCGGGCCAGCAACCAGATCACCGCGATCACCAGGACCGCGGCCAGGGCGATCACCGCCCAGGTGGGGGCGCTGGCCGCGGCCGCGGCAATGGTCGCGACCAGGACCACGACCACCGCAGCCACCGGGGCGGTGAGAAACCACCAGTGCGGATGCAGGTCGAGGACAACCTCCTCGCCCTCGTTCAGCAGCTTGGGGGGGAAGGTCATGACCCGATCATCCCAGCTTGCTGGCGATCGAGCTGGCCGATCTGAGCGCCACGCCGTCGGCGCCCGTGGCGTCGGGACGGTACGACGGACGCTTGACGGCCTCGGTCAGCATGTCGGCCAGCAGGGTCGTGAACGGCACCGGTGCGGGATCGACCCAGAGGTACCGGGCGAGCGATCCGGGAATGGCGTTGACCTCGTTGACGTACCAGTCGTTTCCGTCGACCAGGAAGTCGATGCGAGCTATCCCACGTACCATGGCGAGGGCCGCGACCGTGGCCGCGGCGTCACGGATCGCCTTTTCCATCGCTTCGGGAATCTCCGCAGGCAGCTGGCGGGGCGCGCTGGCCATGCCCTCGCCCCCCGCCAGGTACTTGTCCTGGTAGCCGAGGATCTCCGAGGAGCCGGGAGAGCGGAGGGGGCGCTCGACGGCCGACAGCTGCAGCTCCGGCCAGGTTCGAACACCGACGTTCAGGTCGTACGACGCCGGGAGGTACGGCTCGACCACTGCGCCCCGGCGCAGATGAACGCTCCTGTCGGCCAGGGCGACCGCCGTCGACCAGTCCTGCACCACTTCGATCCCGATCGACGAGCCGCCGAAGCGGGGCTTGACGATGTAGGGGCCGGGGGTGGGTAGCGGCATACCGGCCAGGGCCAAGGTCCTGGGCAATGTGGGCAACCCGGCGGCCGCCACCGCTCCGGCGAAGACCAGTTTGTCCATGGCGAGCGCGGCGCCGGCCACCGTCGGGCCGGTGTAGGCCACGCCGGCCAGGTCCAGCGCCGCCTGCAGGGTGCCGTCCTCGCCGGGGCCGCCGTGGCAGCAGTTCAGCACGGCCGAGATCCCGAGCGGTCGTTCCTTGCCGAGCAGGCCGCCTTTGGCGCCCACGAAGCCGCCGGCCGGGCCGGCGACCAGGCGCACCTCCCGGGCGTTTTTTGGCGCGCCCTCGATGAAGGCGGCGGCCTCCAGGGCGGGATCGACATCGAACAGCCGGCCCTTGGTGTCCCAGAAGATGGCAGTGACCGACTGGCCGGCGTGGGCCAGCGCCCGCGCCGCCTGCAGGCCGGTCAGGACACTGACGTCGTGCTCGGGCGACGGGCCGCCGAAGAGGACCGCTGGTTGGCTCACAACCGACATCCTCTCATGGGAAGTGGTCCGGGAGGTCGTTCTCGTAGAGCACCACGTCGCCGGCGCCGACCTGGCCGCGCACCCAGCTCACCGCCACCTCTCGAGTCGGGACCCGCAGGATGTGCGCTGACCCGAGCCGGGCGCCCGAGACCAGGGCGGCGGCGTTGGTCTGGCCGACCACCACCAGATCGGTCGCCGTCCGGGCCGCGGCTTCACCGAACCGCTGGTTCTCGGCGGCTTGACGGTCGCCCAGTTCGACCATGCCGGGCGTCACCACGATGCGCCGTCGCCCGTCCGCTCCCAGTTTGGCCAGCAGCGCGAGTGCGGCCGTGCAACCGGCCGGATTGGAGTTGTAGGTGTCGTCGATGATGGTTGCCCCGGTGCGGCCGGTCGTGACCTGCCCGGCGATTGGCGGCAGTCGGCAGACCGGGCAGTCGCTCGGCGATCATCTCCGGTGTCACGCCCAGCTCCATGGCCGCCGAGACAGCGCAGGCCACGTTGCTCCCCTGGGCCTCGATGCCTCGGGCCCGGGCGATCTCCCGACCACTGTGAAACACCCGCAACGTGCCGTCGTCGACCACGGCGGTCACGTCGGCCCGGCGATCGACCCCCGAGCACCGCCAGACGCGGGCCCCCGTCTCCTCCGTCCGGTCGGCGAGGGCGGCGAGGAGCGGGTGGTCGATGTTCAGGACCGCCACCTTGACCCCGTCCAGGATCTCGGCCTTGGCTTCGGCGACGCGCTCCTCGCTTCCCATCCGTTCGAGGTGGACGGGGCCGATGGCCGTGATCACCGCGATGTCGGGCGACACCCATGCGCACATGGCGGCGATCTCCCCTGGACCGTACGTTCCCATCTCGGCCACGAACACCTCGGTGCCGGCGGCGAGCTCCTCGTTGACGGCCTTGGCCAGTCCGGCCTGGTTGTTGTAGCTCTTCGGGGTGGGTACGACGCTCCGGCTGCCGGCCAGCAGGTGGGCGACGTAGCCCTTGGTCGTGGTCTTGCCGTACGACCCGGTGATGGCCACCACCGTCGGGCCGACCGATCGCAGCCTGGCGGTCGCCTGGTCGACGAAATGGCGGCCCAGACGGCGTTCGAGCGGAGCGGTGAGGGCCAGCGCCGCGTCGACCACGCCGGGGAGCGCGACGGCCAGGAAGATGGCCGTGGCGGTCGCCACCGACAGGCCGGCCACCGCCGCCCAGGGCGATCATGGCGGCCATGATGAGAGCCGTGGCGCCGGCCAGCCGGATGAGGCGGCGCGTCCACTTCAGCTTTGATGTTCGACCCCGAAGGGCCAGGCCGAACGGCCCGACCGCGACGGCGGCGGCCGCCACCAGGCCGGCCGGGGTCAGGCCGAAGGCGGCGGCGATGAGCCCGATCAGGGCGGCTGCGCCCAACAGCCGGTTGGGGCCGATCGACCACCACCGCCGGGCGAAGCGCATCACCGAGCCGGGCAGATAGTGCTCCCGCTGAGCGACCCGCAACCAACGGACGGCCGCCAACCCGGCGGCGACCAGGGCGCCGGCGAGGAGTGTCGCCTGGGCGGGGGTGCCGCTCACGATCCGGCGGGTGGCTGGTGGCGGCGGACCGCATCCATCAGCGCCTCCGGTGCCTCGAGTGGGAGGAAGTGGCCGGCCGTCGGAACCAGGGTGAGTGACGGCTGACGGCAGACGGCGGTGGCCGCCTTGGCCACGCCCACCGGCACCTGATCGTCCTGCTCCCCCCAGACCAACTCGACTGGGCCCGGGTAGCGACCCAGGGGCACCTCGTAGGTCTCGTTGACGGCTTTGACCAGGACGTCGCGCATCACACCCGACGCCCTCCGGTAGTCCTCGGATCCCGACCGGCGCTTGCGCCGTTCGATGCGCTCGTCGCTGATCACCCCGGCCCGATGCAGGGCCCGGGCCACTCGGTAGCGGGCCGGGACGGACGGGAGCGGGGCGTCGGGATCGCGCACCAACGGGACCCCGGTCAGGACGACCGCCGCCACCCGGTCGGGCTGGTCCGCCGCCAGGTGCACTGCGACCCGGCCACCGAAGGAGTGCCCGATCAGGACGACCCTCGGGGCCAGTTCGTCGAGCATCGACGCCACCTCGGCGGCGTACTCGCCGGTCGTCCACGGCGCCGCGGGCGGGGGCGTGGCGCCGAAGCCGGGCAGGTCGAGGGCCACGGCATCCATCCGCTCGAGGGCGCGGTCGAAGTCCCGGTGGGACCGGCCCCATCCCGGGAGGGCCAGCACCCACGGCACGCCCGTGCCGTACGAGGCCCCAAACAGACGCCCACCGGCGAAGGTCTTCAGCACAGCCCTGGGCCGTTCGAGTCGAGCATTGTCGAAGGACACACGGTAGTGCCCCCGGAAACCTGACTCTTGACGTCGGGGTTTTCTGGGAGCACACTCCGTACCAGCCCGGACGAGAATTCGGACCCGACCCGGATCGGGAGGCATCCAAGCCACCCCCCGGGCCGACCGGAGCCGAGACCGGGTCAGGGTTGTCGTCGAAAGGCGAGCGCGGCCGGGTGGTTACGCTTGCGGATTTTCGGGTGGCCGCGAGGCGCCCGGGATTCAGCCGGACGGCGTCGGACTCGGGGCCAGGTCCCAAGGAGACCGGAGGGCGAAAGCCCCAAAGCTACTTGGGGCCAGCCCCCGTGGTTTCCACGGGAGGGGGTAGGTGCTCGCCGGCGGGGGGGCCGGCGACACTACCCGGAGGCCGGCGAGCATCCACCAGACCGTCACACCCCATCCGTATGGTCAAAGGGGTGGACCTCGAGCTGCTCCTCTCCGGCCTGACCGGCGCCCAGCACCACGCGGTCGTGACCGATAGCGCCCCGTTGTGCGTCCTGGCCGGCGCGGGAGCGGGCAAGACACGGGTCCTGACCCGGCGCATCGCCTACCGGATCGCCACCGGGCGGGCCGAGGCCGGCCGGGTGCTGGCGTTGACGTTCACCCGCAAAGCGGCCGGCGAGCTGGGCGACCGGCTGCGCGCCCTCGGGGTCCGCGACCGATTGACAGCCGGGACGTTCCATGGCGTCGCCTATGGCCAACTGCGGCAGTACTGGGCCGACCGGGGCGAGCCGGCGCCGGCGCTGCTCGATCGCAAGGCCCGACTGCTGGGCCGGCTGGTTGGCGGCCGTCCCCATGTGACAACCGCACCCTTGCGGGATCTGGCCGCCGAGATCGAATGGGCCCAGGCCCGGCTCATCACTCCTGACCGTTACCCGGAGGCGGCAGCCGCGGCCGGACGTCGGTTGCCGGTACCGGCCGGCGCCCTGGCGGCCCTCTATGCCCGCTACGAGACGGAGAAACAGCGACGAGGTCTGGCCGACTTCGACGACCTGCTGGCCCGTTGCGCCGCCGCCCTGGAGCGTGATCCGGGGTTTGCGGCCATCGCCCGATGGCGTTGGCGCCACCTGTTCGTCGACGAGTTCCAGGATGTCAACCCTCTGCAGCACCGGCTGCTGTCGGCCTGGTTGGGTGACCGCACCGATCTGTGCGTGGTGGGCGACCCCAACCAGGCGATCTACGGGTGGAACGGTGCCGACCCGGAGCTCCTGTCCGGGCTGGTCGTCCGCTGGCCTCAGGCCGAGGTGGTGCGACTGGACGATAACCACCGCTGCACACCGCAGGTGGTGGCGGCCGCGGCCGCCGTGCTGGGCCACGCCGGTGACGCCCTGCGTTCGGCCCGCGCCGATGGCCCCCGCCCGGCGGTGCGCTCCTACCCGACCGACCGCGACGAGGCGGGCGCGGTGGCGGCCGAGATCCGCCAGGCCCGCACCCGCGGTGTGGGCTGGTCGGAGATGGCGGTGCTGGCGCGGATCAACGCCCAACTGACGGCATTCGAGTCCGCGTTCCGGGCCGCGGAGGTCCCGTACCGGGTGGCCGGGTCGCGGCTGCTGCTCGACGACCCCGACATCCAAGCCGAATTGGCCGCCCTCGCCGCCCTCGCCGCCCGCGACAGCCGACCGTTCGCCATGGTGGTCGCCGATCTGGCGGCGTCCGGCCGGGCCGGCGACCACGACGGCGACGGCGCCGGGGGGCAGGTCAGTGGCGGGCGGCGGGCGGCGCAGGTGGCGCTGGCGTCCATGGCCCGGGATTTCCAGGCCCTGGATCCCCGGCCCACGATCGCCGGCTTCCTCGCCTGGTTGAGCCCGGCGACCAGCCGGGACCGGACCGACGAGCCGGGCGATCTGGTGACCATTTGCACCTTCCACCGGGCCAAGGGCCTCGAATGGCAGGCCGTATGGGTCACCGGGCTGGAGGACGGCCTGGTGCCGATGAGCCACGCGACGACTCCCGAGGCCGAGCAGGAGGAGCGACGCCTGCTGTACGTGGCACTGACCCGGGCCGGGTCGGAGCTCCGGTGCTCCTGGGCCCAGCAGCGTACGCTCGGCGAGCGACTGGTGCCCAGGCGCCCATCGCGGTGGCTGCAGTCCATCTCGGCGACGGCAGCGGGCAGCGACGACCGACGCCGGCGCCGACGTCATCCCGTTCCGGGAACAGTTGGCCGCCCAGCGCGACCGGCTGGCGAGTTGCCGGCGGCCCGCCACGTTGCGCCGGCGCCCCGAAAAACCCGAGCCAGATCCCGAGATCGTGGATGCGCTGCGCCGGTGGCGGGCGGGCGCGGCGCGTGCGGCGGGTGTACCGGCGCATGTGCTGTTCCACGACGCCACCCTGGGCGCGATTGCTGCAGCCCGGCCCGCCAGCACCGAGGAGCTGCTCGGCGTTGCGGGCCTCGGCCCGCTCAGGGTGGCCCGCTACGGCTCCATGCTGCTCGACGTCCTCGCCCGTCACCGGGCCAGCGCCTAAAGGGGTCGGCGCCCGCCGGTAGCATGACACGATGCGGTTCGAGGTGGTCCAACACCTGAACGCGTCCGTCGATGTCGTCGAGGCCACCCTCGTCGACCCGGATTTTCTCGCCGCGCTCAGCAGTCTCCAGGAGCTGGGCCACCCCGAGCTGCTCGAGCAACGGCACGAGGGCGAACGGGTCCGGCAGCGGGTCCGATTCGCCTTCACAGGCAGCCTGTCGTCCGCGGTCACGGCCGTCATCGATCCGGCCAAGCTGACCTGGGTGGAAGAGACGGTCCAGGACCGCCGCACCCACACCACGACCATGATGATCGTTCCGGACCATTACGCCGGCATCTTCTCGTCGAACGCGTGGATCCGGTTGGTGCCCGGCCGAGACCCGGGCACCTCGATTCGCACCGCCAGCGGTGAGGTCACGGTCCGGGTGCCCCTGGTCGGAGGCAGGGTCGAGGCCGCGATCGTCTCCGGCCTGCCCGACCACGCCGAGCAGGAAGCCAAACTGCTCGAGCAGTGGGTGGCCGAGCACTGACTCCCGGGCCCGAACAGGGCCATTGCTTCGAGCCATCCGGGCGCGTAGGGTGAGCCGCATGCCTGTCTGGTGTTCCCTAGAGGTACTCGATGGCGCGTCCTCCGCCTCAATCTGGTCCGAGGCGTATGGAGACGCGCTCGTCGAATCCGCGATTCTGAGCGGAGCCGTCGAGTGGAACTGGCACAAGCACACCTGGGGCGTGGTGTTGGAGCTGGCCTTCGCCGACGATGAGGCATGGGACCGCTTCCGCGCCCTGGCCTCCGTGCAGGCGGCATTGGATGCCGTACCCGACCCGCTGACCGGCCTCATCGTTTACCGGGGCCGTGGCGGCAGCGCCGGCACTTCAGAGCCACGCACCCATCGCCCGCTCAGCGGTTCCGGCTCGGCGGCTCTGCCGCTCCCGTGGGACATCTGGCAGGACCAGCTGTTCGCCATGTCGGGACCATCCGACCGGCGCGGCCTGGTTTTCTGCGGCCGCTAGGCGGTCGCTTCAGCTGCAGTCCCGGGTAGTTGGGAACGCGCGTCAGGCAACCGCGGCCAATGACAGATCGACGACCAACGGTGCGTGATCGGACGGCAGCTTGCCCTTGCGGGCGTTGCGGTCGACGATCGCCCAGGTGACGCCCCGAGCCAGCGGCTTCGAGACGAGGATCAGGTCGATGCGCATGCCCCGGTGCTCGTGGAAGTCGCCGGCCCGGTAGTCCCAGTAGGTGTACAGGCGGTCGTCGGCGTAGCAGAGCCGGAAGGCGTCCTCGAGGCCCCACGCCTCCAGTGCGGCCACGGCATCCCGCTCGGGTTGGCTGACGTGGGTGGAGCCGATGAACGCCGCCGGGTCCCAGACGTCACGGTCGTCGGGTGCCACGTTGAAGTCACCGCACACGGCCACCGGACGCCCGGGGTCGGAGGTCAGGTCGAGGTGCCGGCGCAGCCGCTCGAACCACGACAGCTTGTACTGGTAGTGCGGATCGGTCAGGGCCCGGCCGTTGGGGACGTACACGCTCGACACGACCACGCCCCCGCAGGTGGCGGTCAGCAACCGGGTGTCGTCGTCCGCCTCGATGCCCTCGGCGAAACCCTCGACCACGTCGGAGATGCCCACCCGGGACAGGATGGCGACGCCGTTCCACTGGCCTCGACCGTGGTGGACCGACTCGTAGCCGAGCGCCGTGAACGCCATGTGAGGAAACGTGGCGTCGGCCAGCTTGGTCTCCTGCAGGCAGAATATGTCCGGCTGGGCATAGCCCAGCCACTCCTCGACCCGGTTCATCCGGACTTTCAGCGAGTTGACGTTCCAGGTGGCGATCCGCATGGTCCCGCCATCTTGCCCCAACCGACTCAGTTCGGCGTCTGGGCTCCGTCCGTGGTGGCGGTCCGACCGGTGCGCCCGCGCCCGGTCTTCTTGGCCGGCGCCGTGGCCGCCGGCGCAGGCGGCTCCGCCTCGACCGGCCCCGGGCTCTTCCTCGTGCGAGGGGCCCGCTTGGCCGCGGGGGCCGCCTGGACAACGGCCGCCGGCGCCGGCGCCGGCGCAGTCACCGCGACGGGCACCTCGGCCGGGGCGGCCGTCCGTTTCCTGCTGCCGCCGCCCCGGCCGGAGGGTGGTGGAGCCGAGTCGGGCGCCCGCTTCCTGCCGGCAGTGCGGAATGCGACATCCGCGTCACTGTCGGGGGAAGCCGCCGACCGGGCCTTTCTCGACGCCGCCCGGGTACGCGTCGCGACCACCTCGGGCGTCTCGACCCCGGCGTCAACCGTCACCTGCTCGGCGACCGGTGCGACCCCAGCCTTCTTGGCGGCCCGCTTCCTGGGAGCAGGCGGTTCGGGCGCGACGGAAGCCGGCGAAGCCGGCGGCTCCGGCGCCTCGGGCGCGACGGAAGCCGCTTTTCTGGCCGGCGCCCGCTTCCTGGCCGGCGCCTTCTCACCAGCGGTGGCCGTCGCCGCCGGGGCCCGCTTCGCCACGGCGCGCTTCGCGGGCCGCGATTCCTCGCCGGCTACCTCCGTCGGGACATCCGGAGCCGTCGTGGCCGCCCGACGTCCCCGCACCTTCTTGGCCGCCACCGCCGGCACCGGCTCCTGCGCCACCTCAGGTACAGGAGCGGCCGCCTTCTTGCGTGACCGCTTGGCGGGCGCCGGCGCCGGCACCTCGGGAGCCGGAGCTTCCTCCTCGCTGCGGGATTCGATCTCGGCCTCGACCGTCTCGGCGGTCGGAGCGCCGGCCACCTTGGCGAACCTGGGCAGCGCCAGTTCGACGCCCCGGCGCTGGGGGTCGAGCGCCTGGATGACGAACGTCACCGATTCGCCCTTGGCGAACACCTCACGGGCGCTCTTGGGCGGAGGATCCCCCATGGCCGAAAGGGGCACGTAGCAGCGGGCCCCCTCAACCTCGACGAAGGCGCCGTGCGACGCGAACGACTCGACCGTCGCCGTCACCTCGGTACCGAGCGGATGGGCGGCGATGAAGGTGATGAACGCCAGCGGGTCGTTGACCGGCTCCGCAGGTGGCGACCCGCCGCTGCGCCGGCGCCGCGGCTTGTCCTTGGGCGCCACCACCTCTTCCAGGGCCACGGCGATGGCCCGCTCGACGTTCTTCTTGCCCTTGCCCTTGCCGCGGGAACGTTCGGCCGCCAGATCCAGGCCCGGCGTGGCGGCCTCGGGCTCGCCCCGCTTCTTGCGCTTGGCCTCCTGCACCGCCTCACGGGACCGGGGCCCACGCACCGGAGTGCGGGGCGTGAAGATCCAACCCACCCCGGGCACCGGTTTGCCGCCGATGAGCCGGCCCCGCTCGAAGAGCCAGTCGTAGTCGCCGTGGAACTCCTGGAACGAGTCGTTGGACAGAACGGTGGCGCCGGTCTTGTCGGCGATCCGGAGCAGAAACGCGTCACCTCGCCCGATGGCGCCGGCCGGCGGGGAAACCAGCTCGCCCGCCTCTTCGGCACCTTCGAACAGCTCCAACTCCGACGCATCGATGCGGTGGCCGAACGAAGCATCGACGACCACGGTGACCACGTCCGACGGATTCTCGATCAGGAACTCGCGGACCGCCTGGTCGAGCTGCGCCAGGCTCGGCATCGATCGACCCTCGGTGGCGATGTTTGATCCGTCGACGACGACGTGCCGCGGTGCCATGTCAGCTAAGAGTCAACCACGGAGGCGAGAAGGCCAGGCGGACCCGTGCCCCCGGATCCGCTGACGCGGCGTTTACGAGCCGCCGAGCGCTCTCTCCATGAGGTCCTCGGCCTCGAGCGACGAGAGCGCGGTGCTGCCGGTCGCCGGCGAGCCGGACGGCAGCCGGGAGACGTGCGACAGGCCGTACGACGAGCCCACCTGGCGCTGGAGCTTGCCTCGGGCGAAGATCAAGGCCCCCATGTTCTCGGGCTCCTCCTGGGCCCAGACCACGTCGGTGGCGTTGGCGTAGCCGCTCAACACCTCGGCGATCTGCTCCTCGGGCCACGGATACAACTGCTCGATGCGAACAACGGCGGTACGGGGCGCGGGGTGGCGGTCCCGGCGACCCAGCAGGTCAAGGGCGATCTTGCCCGACGCCAGCACGATCCGCCGGACCGAGGCAGGATCGGACACGCCGTCGTCGTCGATCACTTCCCGGAAGTGGCCCGACGCCAGCTCCTCCGACTTGCTGAACGCCTCTCGCGCCCGCAGGTACTTCTTCGGGGTGAGCACGACCAGTGGACGCTTGACACTCCGAAGCGCCTGGCGACGCAACAGGTGGAACAACTGGGCGCCCGTCGTCGGGTTGGCCACCTGGATGTTGTCGTCGGCGCAGAGCTGCAGGAACCGCTCCAGCCGTGCCGAGGAATGCTCGGCCCCCTGCCCCTCGTAGCCGTGGGGCAGCAACAGGACCAGGCCGCAGGTCTGGCCCCACTTGGGTTTCGACGCCACCAGGAACTGGTCGATGATGATCTGACCGCCGTTGACGAAGTCGCCGAACTGGGCCTCCCATGCCACCAGCGCCTCCTGCTGGACGATGGAGTAGCCGTATTCGAAACCGAGGGCGGCGTACTCGCTGAGCAGCGAGTCGTAGACGAAGAACCGCCCCTGTCGGGCCCCGGGGATCGAGTCCGAGAGATGTTGGAGTGGGATCCATTCCCGACCAGTCTCGACATCGACCAGCGCCGCGTTGCGGTGCCCGAAGGTGCCCCGGCGGGTGTCCTGGCCGGCCAGCCGCACGTCTCGGCCGGCGAGGAGCAGCGTTCCGTAGGCCATGGCCTCGGCCAGCGCCCAGTCGGCCTCGCCGCCCGCCCACAGCTTGGCCCGGGTGTCGAAGACCCGCACCAGCTTCGGGTGCACGGTGAATCCGTCGGGGGGGTTGTGCAGGACCGAGGCGATGCGGTCCAGGGTCTCGATCGGGACGCCGGTCTCTATCGGGGGCAGCACCGGAGCCGGGCGTGGGCGTTGCGGGAGGGTGGTCGGCTTGGGGGGCGCCGACGCCCGGGTCTCGTCCAGCGCCACCTGCAGGCGGCGGCTGAAGTCCTTCAGGGCCGCTTCGGCTTCGTCGAGGGTGATGTCGCCCCGCCGGACCAGCGTCTCGGTGTACAGCTTGCGGACGCTGCGGTGGACCTTGATCAGCTCGTACATCTTGGGCTGGGTCAGGCTCGGGTCGTCCTGCTCGTTGTGGCCGAAGCGCCGGTAGCAGACCATGTCGATGACGACGTCCTTGTGGAACGCCTGCCGGAAGGCGAACGCCAGCCGGCCGACCCGCACGCACGCCTCGGGGTCGTCACCGTTGACGTGGAAGATCGGTGCCTGGACCATCTTGGCGATGTCAGTGGCGTACACCGACGAACGGGCCGACTCCGGATCGGTCGTGAAACCCAGTTGGTTGTTGATCACCAGGTGCACGGTGCCCCCGGTGGTGTACCCCGGCAGCGCCGACATGTTGAGCGTCTCGGCCACGACGCCCTGCCCGGCGAAAGCGGCGTCGCCGTGAACCAGCAGGGCCAACACCGGATATTCCCCATCGCCGCCGTCCAGATCCTGGTGGGCTCGCGCCATCCCCTCGACCACCGGATCCACGGCCTCCAGGTGTGACGGGTTGGAGGACAGATAGACGTCCAGCGACCGGCCGGACAGCCCGGTGAACTTTCCGGCAAAACCCTTGTGGTACTTGACGTCGCCCGATCCCTGGGTGGTGTCGGGATCGAGGTTGCCCTCGAACTCCTTGAACAGGTCGGCGTAGCTCTTGCCCACGATGTTGATCAGCACGTTGAGCCGGCCGCGGTGCGCCATGCCGAGCACCGCCGTGTCCATGTCCGCCTCAGCCGCCTCGTCGAGCACGGCGTCGAGCAGGGGAATGGCCGACTCAGCCCCCTCGAGACCGAAGCGCTTCTGCCCGATGTACTTGGTGTCGAGGAACCGCTCCAGTGCCTCGGCGGCGTTGAGCCGGCTGAGGATGTGCCGGTGCTCCTCGGGCGCCAGCTTGATCGAGACCCCCTCCACGTGGCGCTGGATCCACTGCTTCTGGTCGGGTTCCTGGATATGCATGTACTCGACACCGACCGTCCGGCAGTAGGCGTCGCGGAGGACCCCGAGGATCTCGCCGAGGGTCATCCGGTCCTGACCGGCCAGCCCGTCGGTCAGGAACTCCCGCTCGTTGTCCCACAGGGTCAAGCCGTGGGTGGCCGGATTGAGCTCCGGATGGGTGTGCGGCGTTCGCCAATCGAGCGGATCGAGGTGGGCGATCAGGTGACCCCGGACCCGGTACATGTTGATGAGCGTCTGGACGTGCACCTGCTTCTCGAGGCGCGACGCCTCACGGCCCACCGGGTCGTTGACATCGCGCATCCACCGAACCGGTTCATACGGCACGCCCATCGAGCGGAACAGCTCGTCGTAGAACTCGTGCTCACCCAGCAGCAGCTCGTTGATGCGCTTGAGGAACAGCCCCGATTCGGCGCCCTGGATGATGCGGTGGTCGTATGTCGACGTGATGCTGAGCACCTTGGTCAGGCCCAGCTCGGCGATGGTACGGGGGTCGGCGGCATGCCATTCGGCCGGGTACCCGAGGCTCCCCGCCCCGACGATCACCCCCTGCCCGGGCATCAACCTCGGGACGGACTGCGCGGTGCCCAGCGTTCCCGGGTTGGTCAAGGTGACCGTGGCCCCGGCGAAGTCGTCGACCGCGATCTTCGCTGTCCTGATCTTGCGGATCAGCTCCTCGTACGCCGTCCAGAAGCCGCGGAAGTCCAAGGTGTCGGCGTCGCGGATCACCGGGACCAGCAACGTCCGGGTGCCATCGGACCTGACCTGATCGACGGCCAGGCCCAGGCCGACGTGCTCGTGGCGGATGACCGACGGCGTGGGCTTCGGCCCGTCGGGCGGGCCCGGCACGAAGGTCGAGTTCATGGCCGGCACCGCCTGCATGGCCTTGACCATGGCGTAGCCCAGGATGTGGGTGACGCTCACCTTGCCGGCGCCGACCCGGGCCAGTTGGTTGTTGAGGACCTTGCGGTTGACCTCCAGCAGCCCGGCCGGGACGACCCGCACGCTGGTGGCCGTCGGTACCTCGAGGCTGGCCTCCATGTTGGCCGCGACGCGGGCCGCCGCCCCCCGCAGCGCGATACCCGCCGGACCGCCAGGGGCTGCGGACCGAGCCACGGGCGGAGCCGGTGCGACCACATCGGCCGGAGCGGGCGCAACCGGGCCCCGGTGATGGTAGTCAGCGAAGAATTCCCGCCAGCTCTCGCTTACCGACGCCGGGGCGTGGAGGTACTTCTCGTACATCTCATCGACCAACCAGGCGTTGGGGCCGACCGAAGCGGGCGGTGTCGGGTCATCAGACATCGTCCCGCCAGCGTACCGGGCAGGTCGCCGGATCCCGGTACCTTGCAGGCATGACAGCGCAGTACATATTCACCATGCGCGACCTCCGTCGCTACTACCCACCCGACCGGGAGGTGCTGAAGGGGATCAACCTCTCCTTCTTCCCGGGCGCCAAGATCGGTGTCATCGGTGGCAATGGATCGGGTAAATCGTCGCTGCTGAAGATCATGGCCGGCCTCGACGACGGCTTCACCGGTGAAGCCCGCCTGACCCCGGGGTTCACGGTCGGGTTCCTCGCCCAGGAGCCACAGCTCGACGATTCCCGTGACGTGGCCGGCAATGTCGCCGACGGAGTGGGCCCGGTCAAGGCGCTGCTCGACCGCTTCAACGAGGTCTGTGCGGCCATGGGCGAGCCCGACGCCGACTTCGACAAGCTCCTGACCGAGCAGGCCGAGCTGCAGGATC
The DNA here is from genome assembly GCA_963792645.1 of uncultured Actinomycetota bacterium. Classification (GTDB taxonomy): domain Bacteria; phylum Actinomycetota; class Acidimicrobiia; order Acidimicrobiales; family Palsa-688; genus CAWBWS01. Next base: position 951,569 of record CAWBWS010000002.1, on the reverse strand, counting down.
AGATCGACGCAGCCGGCGCCTGGGATCTCGACCGCACACTCGACATCGCCATGGACGCCCTGCGGCTCCCGCCCGGCGATGCCGACGTGGCCACCCTGTCCGGAGGCGAACGGCGCCGGGTGGCGCTGTGCCGGCTGATGTTGTCCAAGCCCGATCTGCTACTCCTCGACGAACCCACCAACCACCTCGACGCCGAGTCGGTCGCCTGGCTGGAGCGCACTCTCCAGGAGTATCCGGGCACCGTGGTGGCGGTGACGCACGACCGGTACTTCCTCGACAACGTGGCCGGCTGGATCCTCGAGCTCGACCGGGGCGCCGGCATCCCGTGGCAGGGCAACTACTCGTCGTGGTTGGAGCAGAAGCAGTCCCGGCTGGCCAACGAGCAGAAGGCGGACGACACCCGGCGCCGCACCCTCGAGCGCGAGCTGGAATGGATCCGCATGTCCCCCCGCGCCCGGCAGGCCAAGGGCAAGGCCAGGATCAACGCCTTTGACGCCCTGGTGGCCGAGGCCGAGGCGGCCGACCGCCGCCCCGACCAGCTGGAGCTGGTGATACCGCCGGGCCCCCGCCTGGGCGACCAGGTCGTCGAGGCCGACGGTCTGGTGAAGGGCTTCGGCGACCGCCTGCTGTTCGAGGGCCTCTCCTTCTCGCTGCCGCCCGGAGGGATCGTCGGCGTCATCGGCGCGAATGGGGTGGGAAAAACCACTCTTTTCCGCATGATCGTCGGTCAGGAGGCATCGGACGGAGGCGTGCTGAAGGTGGGGTCGACGGTGAAGTTGGCCTACGTAGATCAGTCACGCGAGAACCTGGATGCGGCCCACACCGTCTTCGAAGAGGTGACCGGAGGTCAGGACCGGTTCCTCGTGGGGAGCCATGAGATCCACGGCCGGGCGTACGTCGCCGGCTTCGGCTTCAAGGGATCGGATCAACAGAAGAAGGTCGGGGACCTCTCCGGCGGCGAGCGCAACCGGGTCCAGCTGGCCAAGGTGCTACGCGACGGTGGCAACGTCCTCCTCCTCGACGAGCCCACCAACGATCTCGACGTCGACACCCTCCGGGCGCTCGAGGAGGGCCTGCTGGCTTTCCCGGGCTGCGCGGTGGTCATCAGCCACGACCGGTGGTTCCTCGACCGCATCGCCACCCACGTGCTGGCCTTCGAAGGCGACTCCGAGGTACGGTGGTTCGAGGGCAACTTCAGCGACTACGAGGTCGACCGGCACAAGCGGCTGGGCGTCAGTGCCGATCAGCCGCACCGGATCCAGTACAAGCCGCTGGTGCGGAACTAGACCGATGATCACCGTCCGTGCCGTCCGGATCATCACCCTGGTGATCTGCGTGGCCGGGATCGTCGGGATGATCGTGACGTCGGTGACCGACCACAACGGGGCCGCCATCACCTTCGGGCTGGTGACGGCGGTGGCCATCCTGTGCTCAATGGTCGCCAAGGCGGTGGCCGCCGGCATCGAGCGCCAATCCGCACCTCTCCCCCCGGCCGACGACCTGGCGGAACTGGTGGAGACGCACGTCTCCGCGGTGGTGGCCTCCGGGGCCAGCGAGCCCGCCGTCCGCCAGTTGGTCGGGGAGGCGGTACGCCTGGGCCGAGCGCTCGGCGCCCCCGATTCCTAGTCCAGCTGTTGGCCGTAAGCTGCTGCGGACGATGGAAAGCAGAGCAGTGATCCGGCAGGTCGAACCGGGCAATAGCGCGAACTGCGCGCACTGCGGAGCGCCGGTGAAGTTCGTGGCCCGGTCCCAACTGCGCCAGGTCATCGCCAACGTGTACGAGGACGGGATGTGGCTGCGGGTCGAGCACTATCACGCCGACTGCTACGACGAGGCTCAGCAACCGTACGGCCCCCCTGCCGACAAGCAGTGAAGGTCCTGATCAGTGGCAGTCGTGGCCTCATCGGCTCGGCGCTGGTGTCGGCGCTGGCCCAGGCCGGCCACGACGTCGTCCGCCTGGTCCGATCATCGCCCGGGCCGGGCGACGTCCGCTGGGACCTGGAGCACGGGCTGCTCGACGCCGCGGCGCTGGCCGGCATCGACGCAGCCGTCCACCTGGCCGGCGAGGGCATCGGCGACAAGCGCTGGACCGCGGCCCAGAAGCGCCGGATCCTCGACAGCCGGGTCAAGTCGACCGACCTGCTGTCCCGGCGCCTGGCTGAGGCCGGCGGCACAACCTCGGTCCTGCTGAGCGGGTCGGCGGTCGGGTACTACGGCGACCGCGGCGATGAGGTCCTCGACGAGCAGAGCCCGTCGGGGGGTGGCTTCCTGGCCGACGTATGCCGGCAATGGGAGGCGGCGACCGCCCCGGCCGAGCAGGCCGGCATCCGGGTGGTCCACCTGCGCACCGGGATCGTGCTGTCGTCCCGCGGCGGGGAGCTCAAGAAGCTGCTGCCGCTGTACAAGTTCGGGGTCGGAGGCAAGCTGGGTTCGGGGAGCCAGTACCAGAGCTGGGTGGCGCTGGACGACGAGGTGGGCGGCATCCTCCACGCCTTGACCACGACATCCGTGTCAGGACCGCTGAACCTGACCGCCCCCCAACCGGTGACCATTGCCGAGCTCACCAAGGCGCTCGGCACATTGCTTCACCGCCCGACCTTTGCGACCGTCCCCGCCTTCGCCCTGTCCCTCGCTCTGGGCCGGCAGATGGCCGGCGAGATGTTGCTCGGAGGCCAGCGGGTGCTGCCCAAGAAGCTCGAGCAGAGCGGCTACGCCTTCCGGTACCCCTATATCGAGGCGGGCCTGCGAGCCGCCATCGCGTAACCGGACCCATTTTCCATACCAAGCCGTCAGGAGTCGTCTATCCGGCGCAGGCGAGCCTGGAGGTGGGGCTGCAGCGGCAGGCCGACGGCCGCCATGGAGAGGGAGTGAGTCAGCACCCCGTCGCACCACTCGAGCCGGCGGTTGAGGGTGGTGACGGCCTTGGCGGTCGACGTGCCGGCGACCAGCCGGCTGGAGAGCTCGATGACCGAGCCCGCGACCGTACCTTCGGAGATCTCGACGTGGCCGGAGGGATGGGCCACCACCAGCTCGACCGCATGGTCGGCCTTGGGTCGCCAGTACCCGGTCTCGGTGTGCAGTGGCCGGGCGTCATCGACTGCCCATGTTCGCTGGCTGTAGGCGAGGAACGGCTTGCCGGCATGCCAGAAGCGCAGCTCCTCCCGGTAGGCGAATGCTGCGATGGATGGGTATTTTCCCGTCCCTTCGCCAGTCCACGTACCCAGCAGGAACTCGAGGCTGGCGGCATCGGGATGCAGGGGTTCCATCGGACGCGACAGTAGGTTCTGGGGATGAGGGTCGTGGCCGCGGTGCTCGCCACCATGGTGGCGGGGACGATAATGTTCGTTCAGCCGTGGGCCGGGCGGCGGCGGTACCAGCGGCTGCTGGCCGCCCTCGGCCATGACCGGCGGGCCCGGTTGCGCCACTACCGCCGTGGCATTGTCACCGAGTGGGCCGGAGTAGCGGTCATCGGCGTGGTCGGGCTGCTGGCCGGCCGGTCGCCGGCGTCGATCGGCCTCGAGCGAGGTCCGCACGCCACCGCCGCCGAGCACACCGTGCTCGGCGTGTCCGTAGTGCTCGGGATCAGTGCCCTGATCTTCCGATTCGGGGGTGAGCGGGTGCGCCGGGTGTTGAAGCGCCAGACCCGGGGCTTCGAGGCGCTGCTGCCGCGCCGCGGGCGCGAGCAGTTGACCTTCGCCATGCTGGCGGTCACCGCGGGAATCTGCGAGGAGGTGCTGTTCCGGGGCTTCGGGATCGCGTACGTCCGTTGGCTGTGGCCTGGCGCGTCGCACACCGCGCTCAACGTGCTGACCTCAGCCAGCTTCGGGCTGGCCCACCTGTACCAGGGACTCCGGGGCGTGGTGCTCACCGGCCTGGTCGGCGCTTACCTGGCGTGGCTGGTGCTCTCCACCGGCAGCCTGCTGCCCGCCATGATCCTCCACGCCCTGCTGGATCTGCGGATCCTGGCCATTCCCGACCTGACCGACTCCTACAACTCGTGCTGATAGAGCCGCCACGTCTTGGAACGGGTCCCGCCCATGGCTTCCAATGCCTTGTTCATGGGATCGTTGGTGGCCAGTACCCAGGACGCCTCGGCTGACACCACGTCGGGCCGGTCCAGCACGCCCTGCATCCCCTCCTGGTACAGAAGGGGACCGAGCCCGAGCGTCTGCTGCTCGGGTTTGACCCCCACCGCGAAGACCCGGACCCGTGTGACCTTCGACAGGCCGGTCAGCAGGCGGACCCAGCCGAACGGCAGCAGCCGGCCCGAGCGGATCCGGCCCATGATCTCGTTGACGTCGGGCAGCACGATGGAGACCCCGACCGGCTCACCGTCGGGCTTCTCGACCACCAGCGCCAGCTTGGGGTCGATGAGTTGCTTCATCTGCTTGGCCAGATGCCGGATCTCCGCCTCGGGCATGGGAGCGAAAGCCCAGTTCTTGCTCCATGCCGCGTTGTAGACCTCGAACAGCCGGCTGACCTCGGCGTCGAAATCCTTCATCCTCATCGGCCGGATGGTCACCTTGGCCCGCTCTCGCACCCGATCCAGCAGCCGGCGTTGGCGGTCGGACAGGCCGATAGTGGCCCGGACGAACTTCCACGCCCACAGATCCATCACCGGTTGCCAGTCGTGATCGACCCAGAGCCGCTCGTAGTACGGCGGGTTGTGATTGGTGAGGAACAGGGGCGGATCGTCGTATCCCTCGACCAGGATCCCCACCTCGTCATTGGTGGTGAACGAGGCCGGACCGACGGCCGTGCTGACGCCCTGCGATTTGAGCCACTCCCACGCCGCTTCGAACAGTTGCCTGACCGCCTCGGGGTCGTCGGCGGCGTCGAAGAAACCGACCCAGCCCCACGAGGCGTTCTGGTACTGGTTGAAGAAGCTGTCCACGCAGGCGCCGATGCGGCCCACCGCCTGCCCGTCGCGGTAGGCGATCCAGAGCCGGGTGACCTGATGCTGGTTGGCCGGGTTCTTCGGCGAGATGCGGTCGAGGACGGACATGCGCATCGGTGGAATCCACTTCGGATCCCGACCGAACAACGTGAACGGCACGGCGGTGAAGCGGTGGCGGCCGATCAGCCCACTGACCGGTCGAACCTCGAGTGGCACCGCGCCAGCCTCCCCGACCGTGGGGGTCCGGTGCAACCTTGACATGTGACTAAATGGTCACCTAATGTAGAGGCATGGACGCAGTGTTCAGGGCGCTCGCCGATCCCACTCGGCGGAGTCTGCTCGACGAGCTGTTCCGAACCGACGCTCAGACGTTGAGTGCACTCGAGGCGCGGTTCGACATCACCCGCTTCGGTGTCATGAAGCATCTGAAGCAGCTCGAGGAGGCCGGCCTGGTCGTCACCCGGCGCCGGGGACGCGAGAAGCTCCATTTCCTGAACCCGGTCCCGATCCGTCTCGTCCACGACCGGTGGGTGAGCAAGTACGCCGAGCCCTGGGCGGCGGGGCTCAGCGACCTCAAGCGCAGACTGGAGACGACAGTGGAGAAGGTATTCGAGATATATATCCGCACCACCCCGGAGTGCCTCTGGGATGCCATCACCGACTCAGAGACGAGGAGCAAGTACAGCTTCGGCGCCCGGATCAGCTCCGACTGGACGCCCGGCTCCCGATACGAGGTGAGCAGCCCCCGCGCCGACGGGCTCCTCGGCGAGGGAGAGAACCTGGAGGTGGACCCGCCCCGCCGGCTGGTACAGACCATGGTGGCCCTGTGGGGCGACGACGTGAGGAGCGAGGGCACATCAAGGGTGACCTGGGAGATCGAACCGATCGGCGACTCGTGCCGGCTGAGGGTAACCCACGACCAGCTACGCGACGGTGCCAACGATCAGCTCTACGGCGGCTGGCCAATGATTCTCTCCGGGCTGAAGACGTGGCTCGAGACGGGCGAGCTGCTCACCACACCCGGCTCGCTCATGTACAGCTGATTGACCCGAAAGTCCCCGCAAGTTCGGTCGAGATACAGCGTTAAAGGTATGTCGACTGGATAGTTCTAGGGGAGAAACGTGGGGACACAGGTGGTTACCAATGGACGCCGCGCCGTGCGGCGCGACGAGCGGCAGCCGGCTCCGATTCCGGCGGTGGCCGAGAACGGGACACCGCGATCCCGGCGAGCGGCCGCCACCAGGGAGCGGATCGTGCACGGCGCGGCGTCGGCGTTCGACCAGCGGGGGTACCTGGGTGTCAACCTCAACGACGTGGTGGTCGACCTCGGACTGACCAAGGGCGCGCTGTACTACTTCTTCCCGGCCAAGGAGGATCTGGCCGTCGAGATCGTGCGCCGGCACTTCGCGGCGGCCGAGGCGCTGGCCGACGACACGGCGGCCGGGGTGGACAACAAGCTCGAAGCGCTGGTCGAGATCACCCGCCGGCTGGCCCGCCGATACCAGTCCGACCCGATCGCCGGAGCCGGCGGCCGGCTCTCGACCGAGCGGGCCCTGATCTCGGCCGAGCTGCCCCAGCCGTTCGTGGGGTGGGTCGACCGCATGACCCGGTTGATCCGCGCCGGCAAGTCCCGACGTGAGATCGGCCCCGACATCAAACCCAAGGCCACGGCGGAGGTGCTGGTGGCGTTCCTGCACGGCGCGCAGACCATGTCGGCCGACCTCAACGGCCGGAGAGATCTGCCGGCCCGGGTCGAGCAGTTCTGGGAGCTGCTCCTCCCGGCCTTGCGCCCCTGAGACCGGCCGGCTGCCCGCTCAGCGAACCAGGATGAGGGCACCGGCACCGATGAGCACGAGCGCCGCACCGTACAGCTTCTGCAGACGGGCCGAGTTGGTCCGCACCGCCACCCGCGCCCCAACGTAGGACAGCGGAACACTCGTCACACCGAACAGCACGACGACCGACCAGTCGATGTGCCCGAGGGCCCAATGGGTGATGGTGCCCGGAACCGCCAGGGCGGCCGACACGGCCAGCGAGCAGGCAAACGCCGCCTTGACGGGCATGTGCAGGACGATGAGGTAGAGCGGAGCGAGCAGGAAACCGCCGCTGTTGGCCAGCAGGCCGGCGGCCAATCCGACGGCGGCGGCCACGAGCACCAGTCGGGTCCGGTAGCCGCGGATCTCCCGCGGCACATCGGGCGGATCGCCCGGGCGGACCATGAGCCTGAGCCCGATCACCACCACCACCACGTCGGTGATGTCCACCAGCAGTCCCCCACCGATCCATCGGGTGGCCAGGGCGCCGGCGACGGTCGCCGGGACCCCGACAGCGATGCTCCACCCCAGGACCTGGCGGTCGACCAGATGGCTGCGCCAGTAGACCGAGAAACCCACGAGCGTGGACGGGATGGTGGCTGGGAGCGGGGCGGCCAGGGCCACGATTGCCGGTACGCCGACCGCGTGGAGCAGCGGGGTGGCGATGGCCGACCCGCCCTTGCCGAACAGCCCGGCCATGAACCCGACGATGACCCCTATCGTGGCGATAGCCAGGCCGGTCATCACCCACCAGTGAACGCCGTGACGCTGCAGAGGTCAAAGAGGGTCGTTCAATGGCGGCGATAGGTGTTGCCTATCATGCCTTCTGGGAATACTTGCGCGCACAACTTGTTAGGCAGTATACGAAGCAAGGAGGCCGACATGCCCGCTGTCACCACCGACAACCCCCTGAGCCTGCCCAGGATCTCGCCGCCCGATACCGTTGCCGCCCGTCCCCGGTCCGGTGCGTCAGTGTCACGTCGGCGCCCGAGCGGGTTCGAAGGCGAAGGCTTCCCGGTGCGCCGGGCGTTCGCCGGCGTCGAGCCGGCGCCTCCTCGATCCGTTCATCCACATGGACCAGATGGGCGAGGTCGAGTACGGCCCGGGCGAGCCCAAGGGCACCGCCTGGCACCCGCACCGCGGGTTCGAGACCGTCACCTACATGATCGACGGCACCTTCCAGCACCAGGACTCGACCGGTGGCGGCGGGCTCATCACCAACGGCGCCACCCAGTGGATGACCGCCGGCGGCGGCATCCTGCACATCGAGCGGCCGCCGGAGGAGCTCATCGCCAGCGGCGGGCTGTTCCACGGCATCCAGCTGTGGGTCAACCTCCCGGCGGCCGACAAGTGGGTGCCGCCCCGCTACCAGGACATCGGCGCCGAGCGGGTCACCCTGCTGCGTCTCGCCCGACGGTGGCGCGCTGGTTCGCCTCATCGCCGGCGACATCGGCGGCTACGCCGGTCCCGGCGCCACCCACACGCCGATCTCCATGGTCCACGCCACCGTCAGTCCGGGAGCCGAGCTCCGGTCTGCCGTGGCGTCCCGATTTCAACGCCCTGGCCTACGTGCTGGCCGGCAGCGGGACAGCCGGAACCGGACGGCGGCCGATCGCGACCGGCCAGCTGGCGGTCTTCGGTGACAGGCAACGAGGTGATCCTGTCGGCCGCAGGCCTCCCAGGACAGCCGGTACCCGAACTTCGAGGTGCTCGTCCTCGGTGGTCAACCGATCGGCGAGCCGGTCGCCCAATACGGTCCGTTCGTCATGAACACCGAGGCCGAGCTGATGCAGGCGTTCGACGACTATCGGGCCGGACGCATGGGCCAGATTCCGGCCGACCACATCGGCGACTAGTCCGACTCGAAGTCCCCGGTCGAGACCCGGACCTGGCGGACGAGCCCGGTCAACTGGTCCAATTGATCCTCGCTGAGCGCCGCCAGTCCGAAGCCCGACGTCACGACCTCCGCTGTGGCCCGCTCGAGGACCCGTCGCCCGGTCTCGGTGATCTGGACCAGGGTCGTGCGGCGGTCGTGCTCGTGCGGGACCCGTCGCACGAATCCCTGCCGTTCGAGGCGATCGACGATGTTGGTGACGCTCGTCGGATGGATCATCAGCCGCTCGCCCATCTTGCCCATCGGGAGGGCACCGCGGCGGCTGAAGGCCAGCAGCACCAGGCCCTCGTACCGGGCGAAGGTGAGTTCGAACTGGCGCAGCACGTCGTCAACCTGGGCCTGAATGATCTGCTGGGCCCGCATGACCGAGGTGGCGGCCGCCATGCTGGCGCCTCCGGACCAACGCTGATCCCACTGGCGCCGGGCTTCGTCGATCGGGTCCAGGGCGAGCGGTCGTCTGGTGGCCATCCTGCCCGTAGCATATCCGACTATCGGTAGGCAGATAGTCGGAGTTCCTAGTATTCTGTACCTCGTGAGCAATCACCAGGCATGGCAGGAGTCGTTTGACGGCTCGCCTCCTCGCGACCTCGAGGCCACAACCATCTCGGGAATACCCGTCCAACCCGTCTATGGACCAGACGACGGGGAATTTCCCGGCCTGTTTCCGTACACCCGAGGCCCCTACGCCTCGATGTACCGCTCGAAGCTCTGGACCATGCGGATGTTCGCCGGCTTCGGCACGGCGGAGGACACCAATGCCCGCTTCAAGGAGATCCTGCGCGCGGGTGGCGACGGACTCAGCACCGCCTTCGACCTGCCGACGCTGATGGGTCGCGACTCGGATGATCCCCGGTGTACCGGCGAGGTGGGCAAGGCGGGCGTGGCGGTCGACACTCTGGCCGACTTCGAGGACCTCTTCGCGGCCATCGACCTCGGCCAGGTGACGACATCGATGACCATCAACTCCCCGGCCCCGGTGGCGCTGGCCATGTACCTGTCGGTGGCCGAGGGGCGAGGGATCCCGCGGCGCCGACTGGGTGGCACGCTGCAGAACGACATCCTGAAGGAGTATCAGGCCCAGAAGGAGTACGTCTTCCCGCCTCGACCCTCGGTGCGGCTGGTCGCCGATGTCATGCGGTTCTGCGCGGCCGAAATGCCCCGGTGGTACCCGGTGTCGGTCTCGGGCTATCACATCCGCGAGGCCGGTTCGACGGCCGTGCAGGAGCTGGCGTTCACGCTCGCCAACGGGTTCGCCTACGTCGAGGCGGCGCAGCGGGCCGGCATGGAAGTCGACGACTTCGCTCCCCGGCTGAGCTTCTTCTTCAACGCCCACATCGACTTCTTCGAGGAGATCGCCAAATACCGGGCCGCCCGACGGATCTGGGCCCACTGGCTCCGGGAGCGCTACCACGCCACCTCGCCCCGGTCATGGCAGCTGCGGTTCCACACCCAGACAGCCGGCGTGTCGCTCACCGCCCAGCAGCCCGAGGTCAACATCGCCCGGGTGGCGATGCAGGCGCTGGCCGCCGTGCTCGGGGGCACCCAGAGCCTGCACACCGACGCCTTCGACGAGGCGCTGGCGTTGCCGACCGAGAAGTCGGTCCGGGTGGCGCTGCGCACCCAGCAGGTCGTCGCCCACGAGACCGGCGTACCGCTCGTGGCTGACCCGCTCGGCGGGTCCTACTACGTCGAGCAGTTGACCGATGAGCTCGAGCGACGGGCCGAGGCCGTCTTCGCCAAGCTCGATGAGTGGGGTGAGGGCTCTATGCTCGAAGGTGTCCTCGCCGGCATCGAGGCCAACTGGTTCCAGTCCGAGATCGCAGATGCCGCCTACCGGTTCCAGCGGGAGCTCACCTCGGGGCGGAGGTTCCAGGTCGGCGTCAACCGGTTCTCCGAGGGCGACGATGCCGAGGACCTGCGGATCCTGTCCATTGGCCCCGAGGTTGAGCAGGCCCAGCTGAAGCGGCTGGCCGAGGTCAGGGCCCACCGGAACAGCTGCGCCGTTTCCGAGGCTCTGGCCGCGCTGCGCCTCATCGCCGCCGACCCCACCGCGAATGTCATGCCGGCGATCATCGACGCGGCCCGGGCCTACGCGTCGATCGGCGAGATCATGGCCGCGCTGGCCGACGTGTTCGGCCGCCACGTCGAAACGGCTGCGCTATGACGTACCGGGTGCTGGTGGGCAAGGTCGGTCTCGACGGACACGATCGGGGCATCAAGGTGGTCGGGCGTACCTTGCGCGACGCCGGGTTCGAGGTCATCTACACCGGTTTGCAGCAAACCCCTCAGACGATCGTGGCCGCGGCGCGTGACGAGGACGTCGACGCCATCGGCCTGTCGATGCTTTCGGGTGCCCATATGGCGCTGGTGCCCAGGGTGCTGGACGGACTCAGAGCGGCCGGGCTGGACATTCCGGTCGTCATCGGCGGCATCATCCCAACCGCGGATATCGCGGCCCTCAAGGCCCTTGGCGTGGCAGCGGTCCTGACACCGGGGGCGTCAGCGGTCGAGATCGTCGAAGCCATGACTGCAGCCATCGGGCGGGACGAGGCGGCATAGTCGTAACGCTCACAGCGTGCTCACAGCGGGATCCCAGCATGGGCGGAAGGTGACGCGCGATCGTTATGTGTTGACCGCGTCGTGAGCGCCGCCGGACTGGAGAGGTGATCGAGGTGGCCCGTGGCCATACTCAGCAGGTGCTGGTGGTTGACGACGAGCCGTCGATCGTCGACGCGGTGGCGACCGCGTTGCGTTACGAGGGCTTCGACGTCCGGGTGGCCGGCAACGGCCGCTCGGCGCTGAACGCGGCCCAAGAAGCACCCCCCGACCTGATCGTCCTCGATGTCATGCTGCCTGATCTCGACGGTATCGAGGTGACCCGCCGGCTGCGCGCCGATGGTATCGACGTGCCCATTCTGTTCCTCACCGCCCGCGACAGCATCGAGGACAAGCTGGCCGGCCTGTCGGTCGGCGGGGACGACTACGTCACCAAACCGTTCTCCCTGGCCGAAGTGGTGGCCCGGACCCGTGCCATCCTGCGGCGGACCCAGACCGACTCCGACGACCACCAGCTTCGGTTCGCCGACATCGTCATGGATGAGGACACCCACCAGGTGTGGCGCAACGAGACACCGGTCAACCTGACGGCGACGGAGTTCAGCCTGCTGCGTTTCTTTCTCCAGAACCCCCGCCGGGTGCTCTCCAAGAACCAGATCCTCGACCATGTGTGGCACTACGACTTCGGTGGCGATTCCAATGTGGTGGAGACCTACGTCAGCTATCTCCGCAAGAAGCTCGACCAGGCCGGTCCCCCGCTGATCCAGACCATCCGGCTGGTGGGATACGCCCTGAGAGAACCGGCCGCGTAGATGTCACTGCGGGGGCGGCTGCTGTTGGCAGCCGCAGCCATGGTGCTGGTGGCGCTGGTAGTCGCCGACCTGACCACCTACTCCCAGCTGCGGCGCTATCTGTACACCCAGGTGGACCAGAGGCTGCAGGCAGCCCACACGGGTATCGAGGCGCAGTACTACCGCGAGCGCGGGCTGTTGACCAAGCCGGTCGAGGCGTTCGTGGCGGTTCGCGACGCCCAGGACACGTCACTCGGTCAGAGCCCGGCGATCGAGTTCGGCAGCAACAAGCAGGTCAGTCCCAAGCTTCCTGGTCACATCGCCGGGTTCAGCAACAAGTTGGACCCCAACGAACCGGTGAAGTACTTCACGGCCACGGCCAACGAGCCGGGAGGCCCGTTGCTCCGGGTGCGGGTGTCGGTACTCCGGGACGGCGGCCAGCTGGTCATCGCTCTTCCCTTGTCGCGCGAGACGAGCACCCTGCACCGGCTGGCCGGGGTAGAGCTGGCCGTCACTGCGCTGGCGCTGCTGACCGTGGTGGCGCTCGGCTGGTGGCTGGTCCGCCTCAGCCTGCGACCGCTGGCCCAGATGGAGGAAACGGCCGCCGCCATCGCCCACGGAGAGCTCGGACGCCGGGTCCCGGGCGACACGGCGACGACTGAGGTCGGGAAGTTGGCGAGAACGCTGAACACCATGCTGGAACGGATCCAGGAGGCGTTCGCGGCCCGGGACGCTACTGAGCGGGAGCTACGGCAGTCGGAGGAGCGACTGAGGCGCTTCGTCGCCGACGCGTCGCATGAGCTGCGCACGCCCCTGACCGCAGTCGGCGCCTACGCCGAGCTGTTCGAGCGGGGCGCCGGCGAACGGCCCGAGGACCTGGCCCGGGTCATGGCCGGGATCCGCACCGAGACGGCACGGATGGGTGAACTGGTCGAGGACCTGCTGCTTTTGGCCCGGCTCGACGAAGGCCGGCCGCTCGAACGCCAGCCCGTCGAGTTGGTCGGGCTGGCGTCGGAATCCATCGCTTCCGCCCGAGCTGTCGGCCCCCAGTGGCCGGTGCAGCTGGTCGCCACCCGGGCCGTCGAGGTGACCGGCGATGTCGCCCGCCTCCGCCAGGTGTTGGACAACCTGCTGAGCAACGTGCGGTCCCACACCCCACCCGGGACGTCCAGTCGGGTGCGGGTCGGTTCCACGGGCAGCCACGGCATCATCGAGGTCGCCGACGACGGCCCCGGCCTACCGGATGAGGATCTCGGACGGGTGTTCGAGCGCTTCTACCGGGCGGACGCCTCCCGCTCGAGGCATTCGGGAGGAGCGGGACTCGGGCTGGCGATCGTCGCCGCCATCGTGGCCGCCCACGGAGGCCAGGTCGTGGCCAGCCGGACCGAGGGAGGCGGCGCCACGTTCACGGTGTGGCTCCCGGCCGCCCTGGTCGCCCCCGAGGAGTCAGCAGTGGAAAACCACGACGTGCCGGCGGCCCCGGATCTCTCACCGTACCTGGCCAACGAGAGTCCGGCGGCGACCAGGAACTAGCATCGGCGGGACAGTCGGGACGGTCCGGGACGGTCCGGGACGGTAAGGAGTTGCTGATGGTCCGGCAGATGAGCGACGACGCCAGGTCCCCGTCTGCCGAGTCGGACGCCCGCCTGACGTGGGAGGGCGCCCAGGAGATGCGGTCCCGTCGGGACACGTCGGCCCAGGTTCTGGAGACTGAGGGCGGCGGTGTGCTGCGGTTGCCGGAAGGCACCGTGCTCGACATGAACGACGTGGATGTCGAGGTCAGCGAAGACGAGACCATGATCATCAACATGGGCCCGCAGCATCCCTCGACCCACGGGGTACTGCGCCTCATGCTCGAGGTACAGGGCGAGACCATTCTGCGCTCCAAGCCCGTCGTCGGGTACCTCCACACGGGCATGGAGAAGACGGCGGAAGAACTGATGTACATCCAAGAGGGCACCAATGTGACCCGGATGGACTACCTCTCGCCGTTCTTCAACGAACTGGTGTACTCACTGGCGGTCGAGCGGCTGCTCGAGGTGGAGGTCCCTCCCCGCGCCACATGGATCCGGATGCTGATGTGTGAGCTCAACCGGGTCACGTCGCACCTGGTCTCGATCGCCACCATGGGCGCCGAACTCGGGGCCACGACGGTCATGATCGTCGGGTTCCGGGAGCGGGAGCTGATCCTGGCCTTCTTCGAAAAGGTCACCGGATTGCGCATGAACCACAACTACATCCGCCCGGGCGGCGTGGCCGCCGATCTCCCGGACGGCTGGCGCGACGACGTCCAGGCGATCTGCGACGTGATGGACCGCCGCCTCAACGAGTACGACATCCTGGTCGCCCAGCAACCCCTGTTCCATCAGCGTCTGGCGGGCGTGGGCGCCATCACCGCCGAGCAGGCGGTGGCGCTGGGAGCGACCGGGCCCATTCTGCGCTCCACCGGCGTGCCGCTCGACCTCCGGCGCGACCAGCCGTATCTGACCTACGACGAGGTCGATTTCGACGTCATGGTCGGCTCGGCCGGTGACTGCTGGGACCGGTTCCTCATCCGGCTGAACGAGATGCGCGAATCGATCCACATCGTCCGTCAGATTCTTGAGGTGCTGCCGGCAGGCGACTACCGGGTACAGGACCGGAAGGTGACACCGCCGGCCCGGTCCCGCATCGACGAGTCGATGGAAGCGCTCATCCACCATTTCAAGCTCTTCACCGAGGGATTCCGGGTGCCCCCCGGCGAGACCTATGTCGCGATCGAATCACCCCGCGGTGAACTGGGGTGCTATTTGGTGGCCGAGGGTTCTAACAAACCGTACCGGCTCCATATTCGCGCCCCGAGTTTCACCAACCTGCAGGTTCTGGCCCCCATGCTCAAAGGTGCTCTGATACCCGACGCGGTGCCGGTGATCGCCAGTATCGACCCGGTAATGGGGGACGTCGACCGCTAGCCGCGGGACGCGACCCCTTCGAGGACGCGGCGAACCGCGTCGCTGACCCGGTCGACGATGGCGGCGGGGATGCCGACGATGACATTGCCGGGCGGAGTGTTCGGCGCATTCGGATGAGGACGCGTGGGCGCCACCGATTTCGCCGCTCGGTAGGCCGCGCCAAGCGCGTCGAGCCGATCGGCGGCCGACCGCTCCAAGGCCGGGAACACCTCGGTCTCCTCCTTGGCCGCGTGGGCCAGGACGGCGTCGCGGAGTTGCCGCAATAACGACCCGAACTCTTCTGTATGCGGGTCCATATGCTCCATCGTGGCCAGTAGGGTCTCGCCCTCGGACTCCTCTTCGATCCGGGCTTCCGCCAACGCCTCGCCACCATCAACCCAACGGCGGACGGCCGGATACAGCACCTCCTCCTCGGCCACCTCGTGGATCACCATCTCACGGGTGATATGACGGAACAGGGCTTCGACATCGATGTCAGGCTGATCAATCTGGCTCAGCAGCGTTTTCATGGCCTGGTGATCCTCGAGCAGCAGGGTCACCAGATTGTTGCCACCATTGTTGGGAGTAGCCATCAAATCCTCCTCAGCAGCTTGATTCCTATTCGACTACCCGTGCCCCATCGCGATGAAACACAGTCGCCTCATGATTGGACCTCCCATTTGCCGGGTATGAGCTTCGATGAAGATTCATATTGGCCGAGAGGAGAGAACGTGTCGACAGACGAGCAGGCTCAGCGTGCCGAGGGTGTCAGCCGCCAACTCAAGGGTGATGACGCGCCCAGTGACACCGACCGGGAGAGTCAGGTTGGCCCGACCGGCGGTGGCGGCGGCGAGATGGCACCCGCAGGCGTCGGCGAGAGCGTGGCCCATCGTGGGGAGAACATGACCGAGGAGGAGGGCAAGGAAGCGGGTCGGATCGATACCGGAACCGACGGCACGAAGGCTGATCGTCCCACCGGCACCTCGACGCCTCGCGACATCACCGGCGTGGATCCCCAGGAAGGCAACACCGGCCGACTGACCTAGCTGCTGGGCGTCACCACGACGTGACTCTTTGGCGCCGCAGGTATCAGGTGGTTTCCGCCGCGATACCTGCGGCGTTGTGCGTCCGGCGGTCGGTCAGCCGAACCGGTAGATGCTGTTCGTATCGCTGTAGTAGAGGGCGTGGTCCGGACCCTGTTTGACATCCAGCAGGCACTGTGACGGGCCATCGGCCAAGACGGCGTGAGGGGTGCCCGACGTCAGGATCTTCATCCCGGCGGCGAATGTGCAGAAGACCAGATGGCCGGCATAGCCGGCCGGTCCCGATCCGTCGACAAAGGTGGCACCGGTCGGCACCTCGGTTGTGGTCTCACTGCTCCAGTCGGGCCCCAACTGGCCGTTGCCGCATCCCGCTGCGCCCGGGAGCGGATGGCTGTACCCGTAACAGTTGGGCCACTGGTAGCCGCCACCGCGCACCACCGACGCCACGACTGTGTCGTACCCGGTAGCCGGGCTACCTGCGTCGCCACTCGGTCCGTTGTTGGTCACCGCCAGCTGGCCGCCGGCCGAAAAAGCGATCCCGAACGGGTTGCGGAAGCCGTAGGCCCAGACCGGGTCGCCGGGCCCGAACGGGTTGTCGGCGGGGACGGTGCCGTCGGTGTTGTAGCGCAGGATCTTGCCGCGCACATCTGACAGCGACTGGGAGGCCGGGGGTGTGCTGTGTTCGTCACCCAGGGTGACGTAGAGCTTGCCGTCGGGGCCGAACGCCAACCGGCCGCCCTTGTGGCAGCAGTCGGGGCCCGACGGGAGCCGGATAATGGTCGTCGGCGCCGAGGCGACCCCTGCGCAGTCACTCCAGCGCACAACGTGCTGTTGGCTCCAGTCCGAAGCCGAGTAGAAGGCGTAGACGTAGTGGTTCTGGCTGAACCGCGGGTCGATAGCCAGCCCCAGGAGGCCGCGTTCGCTGCCGCCACCCCCCGCCTCGGTGGTGACCGTGGGGACCGTGGCGAATACCCTCGCGGCGCCGTCTTGAACGACCCGCACCGTCCCGGAACGCTCGGCGAAGAAGAGTCTGCCGTCGGGCGCGAAGGACAGGGCGGTCGCGAAGTTGGCGGCCATGATCGACGGTGGCCGGGGCTGCGGCGAGACGCTGCAGGATGGGGTTCTGGCCGGTGTAGCCGGCGGGGCGGCCGTGGCGGTGGGACGAGTGGACGCCACGGCGGGACGGGTGGTGCCGGGCCCGATAGCCGTGATCGGAGCGGTCGGGAGACTGGTCGTCACCGCCGCCGCGGCGCTCGTCGAAGACGTGGCCGGGGCGGTCGGGGTGGCGATCGGTCCCGCGGCGCCGGCGCGGGCCGCCCCGTGGCCACCGCAGGCGGAGAGGACGGTTACGCCAACCAGGACGACCAGGACGGCAAAACGACGTTCGACCACGATGCCAGTCTGCCTGAATATGCACGACGAGAAAATCCCGGGAAGGAGGCAGGAATATTGGCAGACGAACAGGAATACAGCCGAGGATCAGAGCAACAGTAGGGCCAACGCGGATCCCGTTCCGCTGAGGGGAATTCCGGCTAACACCGTTTCTGTTTGTCTGCGTTGGCGTTTACAGCGTCCGGCTCCAATGGCGCCCCCTGGGGGACCGGCGCTGCGCCTACACCCCGCACCTGGCATGGGTCGACCACTGACGCCATCCGGCCCGCTGCTGGAGCCGCTGGGCCATGGCGTCCTGGATGGCGGGTGGCGCCTCATCGGGGTAACCGGTCCCGCCCACGCCCCGCCACGTGGCTTCCGAAAACTGGTAGGCACCGAAATAGCCGTTCCCCGTGTCGGCCGCGTAGTTGCCCCCTGACTCACGGTCTCGGATGCACGCCCACACCCCACCCAGTGCCGCGGCGACGGCGGCGGGGCGAGCGGGTGGGGATGGCGCGGAGATGGCGCCGGACTTGGCGCCCGCGGCCCCGGTCGGGGCGACGTTCGGCGGCACCGGCGCCGCAAAGTCCACCAGGGTGGCCCGGTAGCCGTCCGGGCGGTTGATCCGGTAGGCCGGATGCCAGGCCGGGCCGGTGGTCCTCAGACTGTAATGAGGCGGGTGATTGGATGTGAAAGCCGCGTTTGGCGCGGCGAAGGCGGCGAATATGCCGCCCACGGTGACTGCTGAATAGACAAGCCGTGCTCGTCCTCGCATGTCGACTCCTCGGGTCGTGCGCCCAAAATGGACGTCGTGCTCTGGTGGTGTCTCGAGCGAGCGAAGCCGTGCTGGTGGCACAGAACGCTCTCAGTCTCGGTCGATAGCGGCTCCTCTCCCTGCTGCTCGTCTGCCCGGCCGGTCAGTCGGCCCGAGCGGGATCAGGAGGCTCCCGCCGTGGGCCTCCGTCGGTCAGGCTGGACAGACTACGCCGGTGTCGGGTCGCGATCGGGCCAGGACCGGTGCTCGGGCCGCTCCACACGGCCTCTCACGGTCACGCAGGGCCGACCGTGACACCGCTGAGCAGGTGAAACGCTGCGGCTTGACCGTAGGGACAACAAATCGTCAATCTCGGCAAATTCGGCCGTTTGCCACTGGTCGATCGGCGCCACGTCCTGCCGCCCCCTCATACTGAGGCCGTGAGCATCCCCTACCGCGGCGACGGTCGCGGCCGGCCGCCGGGGGTCGCCCTGCCGCCGGACCGCATGCCGCCTTGGCTCGGGCACCGGCCCCTGAAGCGGTGGCGCTATGTGGGGTTGTACGGCACCGATGTCATGCTGTGCGCCGGCGTCGCCCACGTGGCCGGCGTGCGCCAGTCGTTCTGGGCGGTCTGGGACCGCGAGCGGTCCCAGCTCAGCGAGCGCACGACGGTAGTTCGTGGCGCCGGCGTTACCGTCGGCGCCAATGCGGTGCGGATCGCGGGCCTGCTCAATCTCCGGCTCGAACCGGATGGCGATCCGGTCGAGGTGGTGAGCGCCCACGGCGCGGCCCACATCTGGACTCGGAAAGTCCCCGTCCGAGCCGCCGGCGACGTGATCCTGGACGGGCGGACCCGCCCGGTCGACATCCGCGGGCTGCTCGACGACTCGGCCGGTTACCACGCTCGCCATACCCGTTGGGAATGGGCGGCCGGGGTCGGGGCCACCGCCGATGGCCATTCGCTGGCCTGGAACCTGGTGACCGGCATCCATGACGGACCAGACGCCAGTGAGCGCACGGTCTGGGTCGATGGGAGGGCGGCCGAGGTGGGACCGGTGGCCTTCGCCGGCGACCTCGGCGCCGCGACCTTCATGACCGGCGAGAACCTCGAATTCACAGCTGAGGCGGTGCGGCAACGCCGCGATCGCATGCTCCTGGTGGCGAGTGACTACGTCCAGCCGTTCGGCACCTTCCGGGGCCGGCTGCCCGGCGGATTCAGCGTCGACGAGGGATGGGGAGTCATGGAACGCCACTCGGCCCGGTGGTGACGATGGACCCGAGAGCTACGGCGATGAACGGACCGCCGAACGCCCGACGCCGTGCACGGCACGCAGGTGCTCGATGATGCTGGCCAGCAGCTCCTCCTCACTGGGCGCCTGCGTCCTCCAGCGACAGCCCTCGACCCCGGCCGCCCGGCAGCTGAACTCGAACATGACCGGCCCGGCGGGAAGCAGCTCGTCGGTCACGGCCACGATCTCACAGTCCAGCTCGCAGCGGTGAACGCCCGGCCGGATCCGCCACAGGCGGGCCCAGCTGTCAATGGCGTGGGCGATGTTGTGGTGCAGCACCCGCAACGGCGAGTACCTGCTGGCGCTGCCCTCGCGGGTCGACAGCGGCGACACCCGGTCGACGTGCACCGACACGTGGTTCTCCGGCGTGACAGCGATGTGCACGCTGTCGTTCGACGAGATCTCCCGATACGAGACAGTTCCCGGGTGGAACATCCGCCCGACTCGGGAGTCACGATGAAACCGCCCAGTCGCGTCCAAGCGGCTGAATACGGGTCTGCCTCTCACAACGGATTCTACGGAGTGGAGGCCCTGCCGGGATGAAGCCGATACGTCCAGGCCGTGCTGCGGCCGGAATGACCGTGCTCGACGCGCGGGGCGAAGGAACCTCCGAGGCCGGGCCAGGTTCCGACCGTGCCGACGGAGGGAGACATCCAAGTGTCTCCGAAGGCAGAATCGGTGGCATGCGTTTGGGCATCGGACACCACTTCGGCTGGGCGGTGGCCATCAATGCGTCGACCGACCACCCAGTCGTGGACCGTCGGAGGAGCGAGTTGATCGAGCGCGGTGTGCCGGCGGCACCGATCCACCACGACGGCGGCCCGACCTCCTCCACCGGCCGGCCGAGCCTCTCGACGACGAAGGTCTCGGCAGCGTTGGCGGCCGACGTCCGCGGCGTCGGTGTTCCGGACCGCGTCGTCGCAACTCTTGTCACCTGCCGACGGTGCTACGCAATGAGGGGCTTAGTGGCGGAGATGACCAGGGCGCGGATCTTTCCATCGACATCTGTCTTTCCGAAGCGTTCCTCGATGGCCACCGTCGCCGCCGCGGTGGCTTCGGCAAGACGTAATGGGTGCCGGGCTTCGATCTCGTTGCGCAACGGTGTGCCGTGACAGAAGGCGATCGCCGGGATCTCGCTCGACCCTGCCCGGCTTCGAGCCTCCAACACCGTGACACCCGCCGGTGAAACGAAACCGCCGGCCGCAACATCGGCCTGGATTGTCGGCTCGTCGAAATAGCTGTATGGCGTGCGAGGGAGAAAAAGCGGCGGATCGTCGGCGAACATGTCCGCGACCGCCGCGGTCACCACCGCCGCGAACTCATTGTGGTCGATCGCGTCCCACACGTTGAACAAGAACCTGCCTCCGGGGCGCAGCACCCGGGCCACCTCAGCAAACGCGGCCGGCCGATCGGGGAAGAACATCACGCCGAACTGGCACACCACCGTATCGAAGCTTGCGTCATCGAACGGCAGATCCATCACGTCCGCGCGCTTCCACGCCACCGGACGCGACGTGCCAAACGATTGGGCGTAGTCGATCATGGGCTGATTCAGATCGGTCGCGGTGATCGAAACCGACTCGGGCAGTCCAGCCGCCATGGCTCGGGTCACGACCCCGCTACCCGCGGCAACCTCAAGAATCGACCCGATGTCGAGGTCTCGAACTCGAGCTACGAGATCCTCGGCGTAGGGCGCAAAGATCAGCGGCACCAGGTGCCGGTCATACAACTCCGGCACCGAGCCGGCGAATAGCACATCCGGCTCAGGACGATCTGACACCGCACTCCTTCGGCCGACTCCCAGCGCAGAGCATGGCACACCACCGTGGTCTCCCGCCGGCTCCGTCCGGCGCCGGCCGCCGGTGACGAGGGCGACGACGAGGGCGATTCCAAAGAATACGGCGGCCCCCGTGAGCACAGCCGACACGCTGTGGGCCAGGGCCTGGGCCACATCGCGCTTCGCATCGAGGCCGGCCGCCGGGTGGTACGACGCGTGGCGGCTGCCCGCGGCGAACACAGGGTCAAGATGCCCAACCCCAGGTAGGTGCCGACTTGCTGGGCCACGTTGAGCAGGCCCGACGATGAGCAGGCGGATTCCTCCGAGCCCGCACGCCACCTTGGCCATGACCTGGACCGTGCCGAACAGCACGGCGGTCGCCGGGAGGAACGCCACTCCGGCCACGACGGTGCCGCCGCCGCGACCGCGGGTGATGGTGCAGGTGCCGCCCAGGTCGGCGGGTCGTTGGCGCAGGGTGGCGAGCCCTCCGCCCGGTCGGTGGCTGTCGGGTAGGCCGACGCCGTCGTCGGTCGATGCTCCTCGCCCTGCACGACGTCAACTGGGCAAGCGTTCCGCGTCCCGAACGTTGATCGCCATGACCAAATTCTCCCAATCGGCAGCTCACGCCAGGGGGATGGTCAACGATTCATGCGACAGCCTCTGAACTGGTCTTTTACAGAGAGCGGACGACGGGATTCGAACCCGCGACCCCAACCTTGGCAAGGTTCTACAGAGCCTGACGTCGGTCCCGGTCAGAAGGCTGATATGGCCCCTGACCAGGTCGTTTGTCTTCCGCCACCTATCGTCATCTTCCCCCGTATTCCCTGCTCTCGCGGACATCCCGCGGACATCCCGCGGACATAGGGCCCATCGCGGCGGGGCCGGATGCAGAAGTCCCGGCCGACGTTGGTTTCACCTGAGCGATGCTGGGAGCGCCATGCCCCGCCTCAGCACCTTCTACGGCATCGTGATCTGTATGTACGTCCGCGACCACGGAGTCGCGCACGTCCACGCCCTCTACGGCGACGAACGGGCCGTGGTTGACGTCGCCGCGGGTGCGTTCCTAGCGGCCACCTCGAAGCCCCTCTCCAGCCCAGCTCACCTCGAGACTGATCGAAGGGCTGTCGTGCGGGTGTGCGGAATGGACTCGACGTTGCTAGACCGAATGGATCTCGAGCGTCACGCCAGCGGCATCGGCGATCAGGCGGATGTGCGTTGGGTTCGAGGTGACGACGGCATGCCCTCGGCGGACCGCCCCCTCGACCACGGACACGTCGACGATGTCGTCGTGGCCAGAACGGGCCGCCAGCGAGCCGGTCGCCCGGGCCTGGGCTTTGGAGAGATCCTCGACGTGGCAGCCTTTCAGGAATCTCGACAAGGTCGCCTGGGGGCCGCCTCGCCATCCCTCAGCCAGCACTCCCGCCGGGACCACCGGCGGCAGTCCCCGCTTGAGCGCGGCGCGGTGAAGTGACCACACCAGCCGGTCGTCGCGCTCGGCCGCGACCAACGCCCCGGTGTCGTAGGTCAGACCCGGAGAGGTCACGCGCTGCGGGACTGACGGGCCCTCGGCCCGTGGAGGAGCCGGTCGAGGAGCGCTTCGCCGGCCGCGCGTTCCTCGGCCGTGAGAGTCCCAGCCTCGGCCTCCCACTCGGCCACGCCCTGGAGCCCCTCCCGGACCCGGAGACGTCGATCGGCGGCCTCTGAGAGCCAGGCGCTGAACGAAACACCGTCCTCGGCCGCGGCGGCGTCAGCAGCCGCGGCCACGTCGGCATCAAGGGAAACCGATCGTTTCACCACACTCATGGCGCCTACGGTAGCACCAGCGGTACTACCACAGCTCCTTGCCGCTACGGATTTCCTTTGGTGCTCACGAGCGTCGCTGCGCCTGATCGGGCGGGGCGACCATCAACTCGATCTCGTCGCCGACCATCGCCGTCACAGCGGACCTCTGCCAGTGCGGCCCCGTCGGGCCATCAGTGCACTTCGGCGTTGAACGTTACCGTGCGGGCCGGAAGTGCCGTTATCGCTCGCTTCGTCAGGTCAGCGGAGGCGCCCGGCCAGGCCGATCTGTGACAATATCTGGGCGATCCGGAACCGTCGATTTGTGTCTCGTGATCGTCGGCGATGGTCGCCGGCTCTCTCTTGGGGCGAAGCGGTGGTCCCGATTGCTCAAGGGGTGTTCAGCGAGTCGTCGCCACTGACCTGGTGGTGTTCGGCATCGCGGGCTCGGTATAGGGCTTGGAGGGCCAATGTGACGACTTCGTCGTCAGTGAGCCCGACCCCCTGGGTGACGTGGGCGTCGAAGTCCCGTTGGCCCAATCGTTCGAGCAACGTCCTGGCGGTGTCTTGCATCATTGCCGAGTCGGCGCCGTAGGGCACTGGACCGGTGCGGGGGCGATGCGTCGCGCCGTGGAGGGCGGCGGCGTCGTCATTCAGGCCGAGGTCGGCTAGGACGCGAGTGAACGTCCGCAGGGTGACCCACAGCGGCGACCACGCGCCGACTTGTTGCCAGGTTCGGATGGCCTGCTCGTAGTAGTCGAGAGCCGGTTTGGTGTCGCCTCTTCGGGCTGTCGCTGCGGCCAGACTCGCGACCGCGAGGTTGCTCAGAAAGTCGCTGCCGGCCTGTTCCGCCAACTCGACGGCGGTACGCAGTTCGTGCTCGCTCGCGCTGACCTCGCCGAGTACGAAGCGAGCGAACGCACGCGCAGATGGACTCCCGGCTTCGTCAGCGATGGCCAGGACGCGAGCTGGCTCGCCGTCGACAGCGTGGCCGCCGTAGTGGAGCGCGAGCGCGGCGCTCCCGAGGTCCCATACGACTTGAAGGGTGTCGCCCGCCGCTTCGGCTTGGGCCGCCCCCTGAAGGAACAGGGTGCGGGCGCGAGTGAGGTCGCCGCGCAGAAACGCCACCTCGGCGAGTACTTCGACCGCTCGGCGATGGACACCGGCGGCGTGCGCTCCGGCCTCGGCTGCGGTTAGGTCACCGCGTTGCCACGCGCCGACGGCCGCCGATGATACGACATCGGCCCACAACGGCGACGCGGCCGACGCGCTTGCAGCGGCAACTTCGGCCATGCGAAACACCTGCGATCTTCCCCGCCAGAACGCCCAGGGGTGCAGTGCGGCTGACAGCCTGAGCGCGGATTCGGGATCGCGTCCGACGAACCATTCGTGCGCGGCGCGGAACTCGTCCATGTGCCGGGCGACTCGGGCCGCCCATTCCGGTTCGTCGCGTCCTGACAGATGGACGGCGGCCCGTTCGGCGAGGACAAGGGCCCAGGCGGCGTGCCCTTGACGTGCGGCGTCGAGCTCGGCTCGCTCGTCGAGACGCGCCAGGGCGTAGTCGCGCAGCGTCTTGAGCATCGAGTACTGGGTCACGCCGGCGCGGTAGGCGGTGAGCAGCGATCGATCAACGAGGCTCACGAGTACGCCGAGGGACTCACCGGTGACGGTGGTAGCCGCGTCACCGTCGACTCGCCCGGCGAACACGGCGAACCTGTGGAACGCGGCTCGTTCGCTGGCGCTCAGCCGTTTGTAGGACCAGTCGATCACGGCGCCGAGTGATCCGTGGCACGCCGTCGTCCGCGATCCCAACGTGAGCAGTTCAAGTGGGTGGTCCAGGGCGGTCACGAGTTCCGACGCCGTCGTTGCGTTCATGCACGCGGCGGCGAGCTCGATCGCCAACGGCAACCGATCGAGGCGGGCGCAGATCTGCTGCACGCTGAGTTCGTCGAGCGCGCACGCCGGATCGACCGCTCGGGCCCGGTCGACGAACAGCGCAGTGGCTTCCGCCCCGTCGAGAGGTTCGACCCGCTGAACGATCTCTCCGTTCAACCCGAGTCGCTCGCGGCTGGTGGCCAGCACGGTGACCCCATCGGTATGACCGACGATCTGATCGACGATCCGCGCCACCGGGCTCAGTAGGTGCTCGCAGTTGTCGAGGACGAGCAACAGGCGGCGGCCGGCCAGTCGGTCGACGAGCTGGTCGACCAGTTGATCTCGGGGATGGCGCGGCGGTGCGTCGGCAGCTCCCACGGCGGCGGCGATGCCCCGGTCGACCTGACCAGCCCGGCGGAACGCGCTGAGGTCACAGAACCGCACGCCGTCCGGGTAGAGGCCAGACAGCCGGCGCGAGAGTTCGAGGGCGAGTCGTGTCTTACCCACGCCGCCGGGGCCGCAGAGGGTCACGATGCGGGCCACGCCGAGCGTCGCCGCGACGGCGGCGATGTCGCGGTCGCGGCCCACGAAGCTGCTCGCGGGAACGGGGAACGCTCGTCCGGCCGCGGGAAACTGGTGTCGCAAGATTCGACGCTCGAATTCGACGAGCGCCGGTCCGGGCTCGAGGCCATGCTCGGCCAACTCCCGGCGCCACTCGTCGAAGACCGCGAGGGCGTCGGTCTGCCGGCCGGCACGGTAAAGCGCTTCCATCAACAACCGGCGCGCCCGTTCACGCTCAGGGCGCTCCGAGATCAATGCTTCGAGATCGGCGACCGCGTCGGTGACGCGTCCGTCGGCCAACACGTTCGCGGCGCGACGCTCCCGGGCTCCGAGCCACGGCTCATCGAGCCGAGCCGCGGCGGCGGCTGCGAAGTCGCGGTCGGCGAACTCTCCCAACGCCGGACCTCGCCACAGTGCAAGGGCGTCATCGACATCACCTTCGGCTACAAGCCGCTCGAACACCTGAGTGTCGAGACAGCCCTCACCCACCACGAGGCGATAGCCCACGTCATCGGTGATCACGTCACTCGCTCCTGCTCCCAGGCGGCGGCGAAGCCTCGAAACCTGGGTCCGCAACGCGGCAGCCGGGTCAGTCGGGAGGCGGTCGCCCCACAGCCCGTCGATCAAGGCACTGGCGTGGACCGTCCGTCCCGCCTCGACCAGCAGCATCGCCAGCAACATCCGCTGCTGCGCGCTGGGAAGGGCGATCGGTCGGTCGTCGTCTGCCACTTCGAGCGGCCCGAGAAGCCGATAGCGAAGCACGGCCCCACGCTACGTGGCTGACACGCAGCTGACACGCCCTTCCATCACCATGAGGACATGAGCGACCACGACCTTGAAATCCTGCTGCCGAACGACGCTGGCTACGACGAGGCTCGCCGCATTCACAACGGCCTCATCGACAAGCGACCGGCGCTCATCGCGCGCTGTCGAACCGCGGCCGATGTCGCCGCAGCAGTCGCCCGTGCCCGGAAGGATTCGCTCGAGACCTCGGTTCGAGGCGGGGGACACAACGTCGCCGGCAAGGCCGTGACCGAGGGTGGCGTCATGATCGACCTCTCACCGATGAAGCAGATCGTGGTCGACCCGGGGGCTCGCACCGCCCGGGCGCAACCGGGCCTCACGTGGGGTGAGTTCAACATTGCCACCGCCAAGCACGGCCTGGCGACCACCGGGGGCATCGTGTCAACGACCGGCATCTCCGGGCTGACCCTCGGCGGCGGGTACGGCTGGCTTCAGGGAAAGTACGGGCTGTCGGTCGACAACCTGCTCGCGGCCGAGATCGTCACCGCAGACGGGCACGTGCTCGATGCCAGCGAATACGACAACGCCGATCTATTCTGGGCGCTGCGCGGCGGCGGAGGGAACTTCGGCGTCGTCACCTCATTCACCTATCGCCTGCATGCGGTCACCACGGTGCTCGGCGGATCGTTAGCGTTCCCCCTGTCAAACGCTGACGCTGTCATCGATGCCTACCGGCGGCTTGCCCGAGAGGCACCCGACGAGCTCGGCGTGCAATGCGGATTGCTGAGCCCCGACCCCTCCACCAAGGTCGCGGCCATCGTCGTGTGTCACTGCGGCGACGTCGACCAAGCCCGTGCAGATATCCAGTCCGTGCGCCAACTCGGCACGCCGCTCGTCGACACGATCGGGCCCAGGTCCTACGTCGATCAGAATCGCCAGATCGACCAGAGCTTCCCGCCCGGCGCGCTTAACTATTGGAAGTCCGCCTTCTTCACCGACCTGTCCGACGACGCCGCCCGGGTGTTGATCGACCAGTTCGAACAGTGTCCGTCACCCATGACGTTCTGCGTCCTCGAATCGCTGGGCGGCGCAGCCTCACGCATCGCATCGGCAGCCACCGCTTACCCCCACCGAGAGCCGGGCCACAACCTTCTGGTCCTCAGCCAATGGGCGGACCCCGCCGACACCGAGCCGAACATCGCCTGGACCCGCGAGACATTTGAGGCCCTTCGACCCCACATGGCCAACCGTCGCTACGTCAACTACCTCGCCGCCGACGACGCTGGCTACACCCGGGACGCCTACGGCTCCAACTACGAGCGACTCGTCGAACTGAAACGACGCTACGACCCCGACAACATCTTCCACCTCAACCAGAACATCGACCCGAGCGTACTCGCCAGCGAACCATCCGATGCCCCCCCAGAGCAGGAACGCACGTAATCGGCGATATGGATGTGGGAGCCGTCATGCCGAGGCCATCCGATCGCTGACCCCTCCGAGCGCTACTCTTCGCAGCACTGGTGCCGTTACCGAGCGGTCGCCGGCCGCCGCCGCCACCAGCGCCCGGCCGATCACCGCGACCGCGTCAACGCGACGTCCCAACGCCACATCAGCGAGCAACACCTGGGTTTTGCCGCACGACACACAGCGGCCCCGCCGGGGACGAAGCTCGACCGGGCCCGCCTCAGCGCGCAAGGATCGTCGTCGGGCGAACGACCATCGAGCCAACCCTGCCACCGCATACCGGGCACCCCACAGCCCCCGCCGCCAGCTCCGTCTCGACCTTGGCCGGGTCGTTCTCTACGATGACCGCACAGCAGCACGATTTACGCTGTGGTGGCTGCCCCGGCCCGGATGACGAGAAAGGCCGCATCGTCGCTCACATCCTCGCCGAGCGCCGCGTCCAGCGCGTCGGCCACCTCCTCAGCCGTCGCTCCGGCCAGCGAGCACAGCACACGCTGAACCGACGAATCGTCGATTTCACCCCGCCCCGCTATCGCTTCGAGCAGTCCGTCGGTGAACATCACCATGACCTCACCGGGGCGAAGGGTAACGCTGACATCGTGGAACTCGGCCTCGGCCTGCCATCCCACCAGGGGCCCGGCCCGCCCCACTCGCTCGACGGCGCCGTCGGTGCGCAGCAGCAGCGGATGGGGATGGCCGCCCAGAGCCATGGTCAGAATCGCGCCGCCGTCGCCGGGACGGATCTCGCCCAGCGCGAGCGTCACATACCGCTCCGGGTCATTGTGGGCCAGGACCAGCACGGCGTTGAGACGGCTCAGGGCCTCGGCGGGTGTCCAGGCCGTCATCGCCACCGTGCGCAGCGTCCAGCGTGCGGTGCCGGTCAACGCCGCCGCCCTGACCCCTTTGCCCACGGCGTCGCCGACCACCACGGCGCAGCCGTGCTTTGTCGGAATCACATCGTAGAAGTCGCCTCCCACCTGGTCGTTGTAGGCGACGTGGTAGCGGGCGGCCAGATCCAGCCCTGCGATCGCCGGAAGATGGGGTGGAAGAAGGCTCTCCTGCAAGATCGCTGCGACTTCTTGAGCGCTCTGGCGGAGCTGAGCTTCGAGGCTGACCGAGCGGCGTGCTGACAGCCGCAGCTCAAGCTCGTCCATGACGAGCGCAGCGAGATCGCTCAACGTCGCCACCTGTCCGTCGGTAAGCTCCCGGGGTTGCAGGTCGAGGACGCAGAGGGTTCCCAGGTTGTAGCCGTCATGGGTGGTGAGGGGAACTCCCGCGTAGAAGCCGACTCCCATTTCGCCGGCGACCAGAGGGTTGGCGAGAGTACGAGGGTCCACCTGAGCGTCGTTCACCAGCCACGGGCCGTCCTGGAGGATGGCCGAGGCGCACAGTCCAGGCTCGCGGTCGATCTGGTCGACATCGACGCCGTGGTGGGACTTGAACCAGATGCGATCGGCGTCGACAATGCTCACGATGGCGACGGGAACCTGTAACAGCCGCGCCGCCAGCGCGGTGATGCGATCGAACGCCCCATCCGGCGGGGTGTCCAAGACGTCGTAGCGCCCGACGGCGGCGAGGCGTTCTGCCTCATTGCCAGAGATCACATCAAGCATCGACGGCGGGCCCTTCCCTCAGGGCGATCCCTGAGCCGCAAAGCGCCAGCCATCACCCACTCATTCTACTGGCGACGGCGACGCTATGCAGCCGAAAGTCTCTTGCGCGTGTGAACGCGACTCGCCCACCCCACCCCACGCCGGGCCGGATGTCTGTCCGGTGCCGCGGGGAACCGGACGACGACCGTGGCCGCGGGGGCGAAGTGAAGCAGTCCGGCAGCAAGGTCGACTTGTTGACGAACAGCCCGGCCTGGGGCTTCAGAACAGGACCGTCGCGTACCAGCCGCCGAGGACCGTCGTCGGACGACCGACCTCGGCCCGGGAACGAGCGTCGACCCGTTCAGAGGAACTTTCGGGTCCCGTGGACGACGTACATGTTGCCGAGTCTCGCGTGGCGCTGGGTGGGGCGGCGCGGGTCCGGGAGCCGGCGTTCGGTGGCGGGGCTGCCGGCCTAGCCGGCTGAGCGATAGGGGATGGTTGGTCGGTCGAGTGCCCTCGTCGGCGGGCCCGGCGACCTGAGACTGAGACTCCCGATCGATGTCAGGCATTCAGCTCCTTCAACGGTTGCGAGCGTGGGTAGGTTGGCCAGCGTGGATGCGTCGCAGATCGGGAAGGTCCTGCTTGTCGGTGCGGTGGTGCTGGCCGTCCTTGGCTTGGTGTTCCTCGCCGGCAGCGCCCTTGGTGTGAGCCGCCTTCCGGGCGACCTGTCGTTCGGGAAGAAGAACCTCCGCGTATACGTGCCGATCGCCACCTCGGTCATTCTGTCGATCGTGGCCACGATCGTGCTGAACCTGCTGTTCCGCCGGCGGTAGCAAGGAGCCAACCCGCCATCCCGTTTGCCGGCCCTTCCGCTCCGACGGCGGCGGCGAACGTTTATTGAGCGCGAGGTAGGTGCCGAACCCGGACGGTCGGCCAGCGGGCCATACCTTGACTTCAGCTGTCCAGCGGGAGGGTCCTGGGGCGCGCATTATGGGACGCGCGTTCTGTTCGGATCGCTATGTTGGCGAGTAGCACGGAGGGGCAGTCGTGGCAGCCCGCCGTCCTCCCTCGGGCGCGAAGAAGTGCTCGCGGAACCGTCGATAGGTACGGGGCGGACACTCGGTCTGCAGGCCGCGCTCGCCGATCAAATGGATCAATCTGGCTCGGTCGGCGAGATAAGAATTCGGGGAGGCCCCGAGCCCTTCGGCGTGTAGAGCCCCCTGTTCTCGGGTCCGGTCCACGAGCCGAAACGTTGCGGCCCTGTGGGGGGTGGTGTGCGGTCCAGTTGTGGGTCAGACGGGACTGCGGCCGATGTCGATCCCAAAGCGCTCGGCCTCGACCCGAACCGCTGGCCGACCTGCCGGGACATCGGCGGAACATCGTCCGGTTTGCCCGAGACACCGATAGGTGGCGGCTAGCGCTTCTTCGAGGCTCGTACGTAGGGACCCACATATACCACGAGCGCACTCACCATTAGAGTTCCAATAATGATCACGAGACAGACTAACAGTGCCCAGATATGGGCCCCATTCCCGCGCGCTATGGCTCCGAAGATTAGAGCTGGTAAAAGCTGCAGTAGTCCATAGACTAATGCGATTCCCCACGGGCGTAAATGGCGACGAGAGACTCCCCATAGCCACAAGACACCCAAGGCCACTGGACAACTCGCAACTATGGTCCAGGTATCAATCATCATCGGGTCGTCGGCCCCGCCCCCGCTGCGCGACCGAAGCGATGACTGCGGTAACAAGCGTGAGGATGATCAGCGACCACGCGAGCAGCGCACCCGTGCAGATAGCCAGGACCGTCAAAGCCAGACGGGCGACGCCGTTGGTCTCGAGCGCTCCGACGATCATGCCGGCCGTGAGGAGCGCGAGGATGACCTCGCTGCGCCACGACTTGGCGAGGGATTGAGTGTCGGCAGCCGGTCCTTCATCAGGCGGCGGGTCCCGTTTTTCGAAGTCTTCCGGAACGAGGTTGTCGGGTCGGACGGTGTGGACGCTCCCGTCCGGAAGGGTGACCCGATACCGGCATGACTGAGGGGAATCACCCTCCCGGTCCATCCTCGCGCCGTGTTGATAGAGAACATTGAACGCCCCGTTGACCTCGGCACCAGACCCGCGAGCCAACACCTCGACCATGCTGGGCAGACTGCCAGAACTCAGACGGAGGGCCTGGCGCCGAAGCTGGCGCATGCTGGCGCCCTCGCTTGGGTGAGCCGCCAACCATCGGCGCGCCTCCTCGTAGCTCAAGTCTCCCTTCGCCACAGCCCAACTCTGGCATACAAGCCAGCCCACGACAACGAGCACGGAGCCGTCGATCGGAGTGCCTCCGACGCCGTGGCCATGAGGGCGGCGGACCACCCAGATGAGGTGATATGTCATAAGATAAAATCGTGACACGATCGGATTGGTGGGAGCGAGTCGTGACTGCGGCCGATCGCTCCGCTGCCGCTGAGCGGGAACGCAGTCTGGAGCGCAGCGCCGAGGCACACGCTTTCGTGTCGCGGCATCGGTGGGTGCCCACGGGCTTCGTCGTCGCAATGCTCGTCGGGGAGCTCGCATCCGGCGCGGTATCGGTCGCTCTCACCACGATCGTGCTGATTACTGCATTGTTCCTATTGCTCCACCTCTTCCGTCCTAACCGCTGAGAGCTGCACGGTGTCCGCAGTGAAGATCCTTGTGATCATCCCGCCCGGCGCCTCAGGCGCCGGGCGACTCATTGGAGCCGATGTGTTGAAACTTCCCTTACGAGGTCAAGGACCCAGGCACTATGACCGACCCCGCTCCACCAATCCTGCCGCTGCGGGAGCGTTCCCACGTGCCTTGCGGCGCAGCCTCCAATCGATGAATACGAGGTAGAAAATCGCCCCGGGACAAACAGTCCATCCATAAGCCTGATAGTACATGCCGCTCAGTATTACCATTCCAAGCTTATAGAAATTCGGCCGCCGGACGAATGAGAGATCAAGCATAACGATCCGATAAATCGCCAGGATAATCAAGCCGCCCGTCATCGCCAAGTCGATCACATGAAGAACACTGAGCAGATCCGAGGCAGTCATTAACATTTGTACTGGCCCGCGGTGAAGGGCTTCGCGAGGTCCTGTCTGCCTTCTAATGCCGGTCCATCTATCAAGCGGCGTCGGGTCGTCTTCGAAATCCTCTGGTACGAGGTTGCCGGGTCGTACAGTATGGACGCTCCCGTCGCGAAGCGTGATGCGATCCTGGCACGACTGAGGCGAATCACCCTCCCGGTCAATCCTCGCGCCGTGTTGATAGAGGACATTGAACGCTCCGTTGACCTCAGCGTCAGATCCGTGAGCGAGCACGTCGACCATGGCGGCCAGACTGCCAGGACCCAGCTGTAATGCCTGGCGCCGAAGCTGGCGCTGGGTGGCACCCTCGCCAGGGTGAGCGGCCAACCATCGGCGAGCTTCGTCGTAGCTCAAGTCCCCCTTCGCCACAGCCCAACCGTACACGGCCAGACAACGAGCGCGGAGCCGTCTCGTTCGGGGCGCCGCTCGGCTACCGAAGACAGACACCATAGCCGTCCAGATCGGATAGTCAGGTCTCCTCGGGGCGACGACAGCACAGGCGCTGGATTCCTCTTTGCGGAGGACGCGGCTCGACGACCACATCGCCTGTTGCGGCATGATGGTGGTGGAGCGTCGTAGGAGCGCAGCGTGGACATAGCTCGCCGTTTGAAGCAACATCCCTGGGTCCTTGGCGCGGTCATAGGCGTATGTTTGGGTGCTGCCTGGGCGCTGTTCATATTCCATGGCTCCTGGGCGGCGCGGCTCGTTCTCGGGACCCTCATTGGAGCGTTCTGGGCAGTGCTCCAGGGAGCCGCCATGTCATCACGGCAGGCCCGCATCGAGTCGATGACGCCGCCCGGCTAACCCTGAAGGGGAACCAGATCGAGCTCAGAGCCAGCGCCGATACGTCAAGAACCGTCTCGTTCTGCTCGGTCGGGCGCTGGATGGACTGCGACCGCAGCCACCCCGATGACGTGATCGATTCGGCCGCGGGCCAACCACGCGTGGGCAAGGTTCACCCCGACCATCGACGTGTCGAACTTCACGCCGGTGCTACGCCGTTCGACCTACCCGCTCCGGGGGTTCCCGTCCTTCGATGGTGTCAATCGCGTCGGCAGCTTCTTCGCCCACCGACCACCAGTAGGGCACGAACGTCGTATCGGTGGTCAGCGCGGCGAAGAGAAGGCAGGGCGGCCGTTGTCCGCAACTTCCCGAGCGCGAAGGCACTCCAGAAGCGGACCTCCCCATCGGGATCGTTCAGCATGTCGATCAGACTGGTCTCGGTATCCCCGCGGGCGGGGTCGAGGTGATCTGTGAATTCGATCTGCTCAGCTATAGCTTCGGCGGCTTGTCCCCTGACCGCTCCTGGACGAGTCATATCAACCAACATTTCCAGGAGAGCACGCATCGCGACCGGCCGGAGGCGTTCGGGGATCTCGCCGAAGCCGAGGGCCCAAGCGGCCATCTTGGCCTGATCGGGTTCGGCACGCCCCGCCAGTTCGATCAACTCGACAGCCACGTTCTCAGTGAGGGGAGCGGCAATCAGGGCCTTCGCCCACTCGACGACATCCGTCGAATCCACTTGCGGATCGCCATTCATCGATCGCGACGTTACGCCACACCCCAGGGCACAGTGACCACATACTTCACCCTGGCGGCCCAAGTATTTGCGGCACGGGCCCTGACGAGCCTCAAGCCGCCTCGGCGGCGGTTCGTCCACACTGGGGATCATGAAACGGGCTGTGGTCATGGCACTGGCGAAGACCGACGAGGTATTTGACGAAGTCCTCTACCGGCCCGCGGTTGTGAAGGCGTTCGCATGGCTTCCCCGCTGGTGGTTGTGCGACTTGGCCCGATTGTCAGTGACGCTCGACGATCGCTGGCGAACCGGGTACTGGCATGAAGATGCGATCGTTCCCGGCGGCGCCTGTGAGGTTTGCGGCCGTCGCGCGGCAATCCACGTCATCGGCGGTCGAAGCGACGACGAGATCTTGGAGCCTGTTGGGGATGACGCGATGCTGACCGAGAGATCGGTGCTGGACGACCGCGAGATCCACACTTGCGGCTGGTGTCACCTCCGCGGCCGAATCTTGACTGAAGGGGATTTGACGAGGGGAGATGGCGGCCGCCAAGGCCGACTCAGTCGCCTGGAGATGGCGTTGGCGGGTCCGCGCGTAGGGTATCCACCGATTTCGAACCGAAGGACTGTTGCGCACATAACGACGATCCGGTTAGAGCTCGACCACTATGACCCACCCGCTCGTAATCGGCGATCGGCGTCCTCTTGCCAACGCTCGATCGACTGGACGAACGCACCGATGGTGCTTCCCTTGTCCAGCGTTTGCATCCCAGAACATCCGTCCATAATGCCGCCGGCCTGGGCGTCCCGGAGCCTCGGCAAGAGCTGGTTCGAGCGTCCTATATCCGGCGAAGCAGCGTAGGTAGGCTGCCCGATAATGTCCCATGGTCCGACGCTGCTGAGGCAATGGTTTTTTGGGTCAAGAGCCGTGGGATCAGTGGGGTGACTGGAGCCCCCGCCGCCATTTCAACCGATGCCAACTTGTTGTCGGCGCCGCTCTTCGGCCCGGGTAGGTGCGTGAGGGATTGGGGGTTCCAGTTTTCGGGCGGCGATTCGGCGGAGTTGGTCGCGGGCTGCGTGCACTCGTCTGAGATGTTGGATTCGGGCTCCAGCACGGGCTGTGTCCCCCTCGGCGGCGGCGTCTGCCCAGCGTGCCGGTAGGCG
Source organism: uncultured Actinomycetota bacterium (assembly GCA_963792645.1). Taxonomy (GTDB): domain Bacteria; phylum Actinomycetota; class Acidimicrobiia; order Acidimicrobiales; family Palsa-688; genus CAWBWS01. Next base: position 916,655 of record CAWBWS010000002.1, on the reverse strand, counting down.
GCGATCGAGCCTGCCGCCGTCAACCAGGCGGCCTCACCGGCCCGGCTGGTCGGCAATGGGCCAAGGAGTCGGGCTGCCCAGGCGGGCCGTTCGAAGCGGGCCCGGCGGCCGAGCAGCGTCTCGTGTAGGCGGAGTTGGGCCTCGAGTTGGCGAAGCCGGGTCAGGTCACCGTCTGGTCGACCCGTCGATGCGGTTCTTGCCGTGTTTTGGCGGTCGCCGGCGACCGCGCTCAGCCGGTCCCGCTCGTCCGAGGCTGCCCGCAGGGTGTCGGGGGCGCCCAGGTCGGCCAGGTCGGGCACGGAGCGCTGCGCCGCCTGGTCGGCCCGTGAGTGACCGAGGCGGTCGGTCAGGGCGTCGAACGGGTCGGGAGGAGGGTCGGGGGCCTGGTGGTCGACGGGGTGGTCCAGGTCGATGCCGGTCAGGTACCGCTCGGTGGCCTGGCGGGCTCGACTGAGCGCCGAGTAACCCAGTTCTCGGTACCAGGCGTCGTCGATGAGGGTGAACGCCCAGTCGACGGTGGCGCCCTGAGCCCGGTGGGCGGTGATGGCGTACCCCTGTTGGAGGTGTTGGGCCACATACCAGCCGGGCAGGACGGTCGGCTTCGACGCGCCGTCGAGCAGGACAGTGATCTGGTCGCCGGTGGCTGACAGCGCCCGGCCCGGTCTCCGTTTCGGACCCCGACGCCGGGGTGGTTGGCGGTCAGCGGGACCCGGTCGCCGGCCCGCAGGTCTCCGTCACCCGCCTCGGCGATGACCGGACCGAGGCGCCCCGCCTCAGCCAGGTGGGCTTGGGCGGCGTGGCCGAGCCGGTCGACGGCGTGGCGGGTCGCGGCGATCAGCAACACCTGGGCCGGGTCGACCCCGTCGTCGAGCAGCTCGGATCAGCGGTCGATGATGGCGTAGCGGGCGGCCTCGGCGTCGTCGGCCTGCCACACCCGGCCATGGTCGGCGTAGGCGGCCAGGGCGGCGGGGACCGAACCGTGGCGTAGCTCGGCCAGGGCGTGACGTTCCCACTCGCAGTGCTGACGCCGGTTCTGGGTCAGCTGTCCGGCGCCGAGTCGTTCGGCCAGCAGCGCGAAGCCACCGCCGGCGTCGATCTCGGGCAGCTGGCGGTGGTCGCCGACCAGCACCAGTTTGGCGCCGGCCCGGCTGGCCTGCTCGGCGAGGCGGGCCAGCGTCCTGGAGCCGACCATGGCCGCTTCGTCGATCACGATCACGTCGTTGCTGCCGAGGCCGGCCGACTCGGGGCGGCTCAGGTCTTCGAGGAGGCGGTGCAGCGTGGTGGCGGCGATCCCCGAGCCGGCTTGGAGTTGGCCGGCGGCCAGGGCGGCCAGGGCGGCGCCGTGGACCCGAAGGCCGGCCTGCCGCCAGGCGGAGTGAGCGGCGGCCAGCAGGGTGGTCTTGCCGGTTCCGGCCGCCCCGACGATCACCTCGACCCCGTCACCGGAGCTGAGCAGCCGGCGCAGCACACTCCGTTGCTCGTCGGACAGCTCGGGGTGCGCCGCTTCGGCGCCGGCTGCCAGCTCGGGCGCCACCACCGCGCAACCCCGGTCTCGGCGGGCCGCGGCCCCCTCGACCAAGGATTGTTCGATGACCAGCAGGTCGGCGGTGGTATACCGGCGCCATTCCGGTCGCGACGCCGAACCGGCCCGGGCCACCAGCGGGACCATCTCTGGTCGCGCCAGGAACCGCTCGACCGTGTCCCGGACCGCTGTTGGGTTCTGGTCGACGGCGGTCGCCACGGCCTGGATGACCTGGGCTCGGGTCACCGTCGACGTCCGCTCAGTCAGCAGCGGGCACGGGCGACGGGTCTCAGCCGGTTCGGTTGCGCCGCACAGGGCGGCCAGGGCGTCGTCGGTCTCGGTGGCCGTGGTCGGTCCGTGCCGGTCCCGGCCGAGGCAGCCGACGACGTCGGCCACCCGGGCGGGGCGCCTGTCGAGTCGGACCTGGCCCAGACGCGCGGCCCAACATCGTCAGGGCGTACAGCCCCCGGCTGTCCAGGCCGCTCCAGCGACGGTCCTGGATGCTGCGCACCACGTTGGCCACGATGACATGGGTGTGCAGCTGCGGGTCACCGGCCCGTGATGAGCGGTGCCGGAAGGCGGCGGCGATCACGCCGTCGAGATCGTGCAACGTCGTCCCGTCGTGGCCGCGCTCCGCCACCGCCCGGTCATGCGCCCCTCGGGCCGTTTCGGCCAGTTCGGGGTCACCGAAGGCCCACAGCAGGCTGAGGGACTTGGGGGCCGAGAACGTCAAGCTCCAGACGCACACTCGCCGGCCACCCCAAGCTCTCGCCGGCCGCCCGAGCTCTTGCCAGGCGCGTCTCCCGATCCGGGGAGCGTCCGTCCATCACCGCCAGATACGCCTCGGGATCTACCTCTCCCGACAGTCCCAGAGCGGCCGCCTCGGCCCCCATCCACACCCCCGGCGCCTAACCCCGGCCGGCGAAGTAGTCGTCCCGGCTGTTCGCCACCTTGGTCCAGGTAGTAGCGAACGCCGCGGCGGTTCTCACCCTCCCGGATGGCAGCGATGCTGAGCACCCGACCAGAGTCACCGCGCCGATCCCCACGCTGTCCCCACCCCGCCGACATGACAGGGACAGCCGCCAGGATCGGGGCGCGCCGATCCCCACGACCACCGGGCGGAGTCCCCACGACCACCGGGCGGAGTCCCCACGACCCCCGGGCGGAGTCCCCACGACCCCCGGGCGGAGTCCCCACGCATTGTGATGCTCAGGTGTCTGACGTCCCCAGCGCTCATTGGGGACGGGGTCGAACATGGCGCCAGCGCCTTTCCTGCGATGCGTGGAGTGCCGTTGACGGGATCGTGGCCCAGGACGCCTGTGGGGACCTCGGGGGGACGCTTCTGGGCATGATCAATCCCGTGAGACTGAGCTTCACACAAGTCAGATGGCCCAATCGCCACCTCACTGGGCAACCACGTGGCGAGTGCATCCAACACGCCACCGCCGAGTGCCGAGCCGGCTCCATCCTGGCCATCTCAGTCGATCCCGCTCGTGACCGCGTCCGGTCGCCCCATCCCGACGATTCCTAGCCACACGAGGTGGTTCACATGACTCCCTCCGAGAGGAGCCTCCGGTCCCGACCGGCAGAAGAGACGCTGTTGACAACCACCGACCTGGCTCGCCGGTGGCGGACCACGGAGCAGGCCGTGTATGCCGCTCGGCACCGGGGCGACTGCCCGGGGGCGGTCAAGCGGGGCCGAAGACTTCTGTGGCGCCTGAGAGATGTCGAGGCGTGGGAGGAGGTCCGGGCAGTCTCGGATGCCGCTCGCATCGGCGCGCCGGGCGGGCGCACGCCCGCTCTCCGCGGGGCGCTCTCCGACGCGGCGCCGCGACTGACGGGGGAGTCGGTCCTTTGACTCGACGGGATCACGGCCACGTGCTCTCGACGTTTGCATCGCTGTCAGGGACGATGGACACTCGCCCGAGCGCCCGTGCCGCCGCCACCATCCGTGGCGCCCGCCGTGTGGGAGTCCGATGGAGCCATTTGGGCCTCACCCCGGATGGAGCGAGCTCGACCGGAGGATCCGCACGTCGGCCTGCCAGGGCCCGCCGCAGCCAACGGCTCACTTTGCTTCCGTGATGGACCCGAGGCACAATTTCGGTCACGGTCAAAGCGTGCCGGCGACCGCTCGGCTTCCAGGCCCTGCTCGATTGGAATCACCTCGAGGGAAAGCGAGGACTGATGGGCCACATCGTGAAACGCAGCGGACACTGGCAGGCCAGCTATCGCGGGCTGGACCGACGGGAGCGCACCAAGACCTTCACCCGGCGCGTCGATGCGCAACGCTGGCTGGACGGCAACGAGGTATCCAAGGTGCGGGGCGATTGGATCGATCCGGCCCTGTCGCGGACGCCGTTCGGTGAGTTCGCGGCCAGCTGGTTCGAGACGAAGGCCGATCTGGCGGCTGCGACCAAGGACAACGTCCGTGGACGGCTGCGCAAGCACATCCTGCCCTTCTTCGAGGACATGGAGATCGGGTCGATCCGGGCGACCCAGGTGCGGGCGTGGGTGGCGCAGCTCACCGCCTCAGGGTTGGCGCCGACGACGGTGAACGCCACGTACCGAACCTGCTCCCAGATCTTCGAACAGGCGGTCGTCGACGACCTTCTCGGCCGCAGCCCCTGTGTCGGCGTCCAGCTTCCATCGGAGAGGCGGTCCGAGCGGATCCACTTTCTCGAGCCCGCTCAGGTCGACCAACTGGCGGCCGGGGTCACCGAGCGGTTCGCCACCCTGATCTATGCGGCCGCGTACACGGGCATGCGCGCCGGCGAACTGGCCGCGCTCCGGGTGTCTCGTGTGAACCTGCTGGCCCGCGAGATCGACGTGTCCGAGAGCATGAGTGAGGTCGGCGGCAAGCTGGTGCCAGGCCCGACGAAGACGGGCAAGCGGCGAACCATCGGCGTCCCGACCTTCCTGTGCGAGATGCTCGGGGCGCACATCGGCCAGTACCCCTCGACGGACGGCTGGGTCTTCACGATGGCCGAGGGAGGACCGATCCGCCAGCGGAACTTCTATCGGCGCCACTTCAAATCGGCCGTCGGGCGGTCCGGGCTGCCCGAAGATCTGCGCTTCCACGACCTCCGCCACACGTGCGCCGCGCTCCTCATCGCCAATGGACGCCATATCGAGGAGGTCAAGGAACACCTGGGCCACAGCAGCATTCGGGTGACCTCGGACCGATACGGTCACCTCTTTCCGAAGGCCCGCCAGGCCCTCGCGGACGGCCTCGACGCCACCTTCCGGGAGGCCTCCGCGAAACCTCCCGCGGACATTTCGCGGACAAGAGGCTCAATCTCGACCCTCCCGAGCGCGGGTCAGGGGACCCTTTAGGCCCCCTGACCTGGTCTTTTACAGAGAGCGGACGACGGGATTCGAACCCGCGACCCCAACCTTGGCAAGGTTGTGCTCTACCAACTGAGCCACGTCCGCAGCAGGGAGCCAGGTTAGCAGTGGTGCCGTCGCCCGCCGGGTCGCTACTTCAGGAGCCGTGACAGCCGCCGGTCGGCCAACGGCTTCCCCCCGGTCTGGCAGGTCGGGCAGTACTGCAGCGACTTGGTGGCAAAGGAGACCTCCCGGATGGTGTCCCCGCACTCCGGGCAGGCCTGGCCGGCCCGCCCGTGGACCCGCATCCCGCTCTTCTTCTCCGATTTCAGGCCGGCCGCCGGGACGCCGGCCGACCGGCCGGCGGCACCGCCGAGAACCCTCACCAGCGCGTCGTGCAGCCTCCCGACCTCGTCGGGGGACAGCTTCCCGGCCGGCCGGAAGGGCGACATCCGAGCCAGGTGCAGCGCCTCATCGGAGTAGGCGTTGCCCACCCCGGCCAGCACCGACTGGTCGGTGAGCACCTTCTTGAGGTTGCCGGTACGCCCGGCCAGCGCGGCGGCCAGCCCATTGGCATCGAACCCGGGGGCCAGCGGGTCGGGGCCGAGGCGTTCGATGCCCTCCACGTCGGAGGGCGAAGCGACGATCCAGATGGCGAGCCGTTTCTCGGTCCCCTGCTCGGTCACATCGAAGCCCGAGCCGTTGTCGAGGCCGACCCGCAAGGCGAGGGGACCTTTTCCCAACTTGGGCCGGGCGGACGGCAGCTCCTGCCGCCAGTGAACCCAGCCACCCCGGGCCAGGTGCATCACCAGCCACAGCCCGTCGAGGTCCAGACCCAGGTACTTGCCCCACCGCCCGGTCCCCTGGATGGTCCGTCCGACGACGGCATCCAGCGGCGGGTCGAAGGTTTTGAGGGCGGAAAAGGCGGCCAGATCGGCGCGTGCGACGGTCCTGCCCCCGGCCCGTTCGGCCAGAAAGCGGGCCAGGGCCTCGACCTCGGGCAGCTCCGGCACCGTTCAGCGCCCGGTGTGGCCGAACCCGCCGCCACCCCGCACCGAGGCCGACAGCTCCTCGGCCGGCGTGAACGTGGCGTGCTCGACCGATTGGATGACCATTTGCGCGATGCGGTCCCCGCGATGGACCTGGTAGGGCTCGGACGGATCCAGGTTGACCAGCAGCACCTTGAGCTCGTCCCGGTAGCCGGCATCGATCAAACCGGGGCTGTTGAGCAGGGTCACGCCATGGCGCAGGGCCAGGCCGCTGCGTGGCAGCAGTAGTCCGGCATAGCCCTCGGGGATGGCCACCGCCACGCCGGTGGGCACCAGGGCCCGCCCCCCGCCGGCCGCCAGGAGCACAGCTTCCCTGGCCAGGAGGTCGGCGCCGGCGTCGCCGGGGCGGGCGTAGCTCGGCAGCGGCAGGTCGGGGTCGAGCCGAATCAAGGGGACGGCCAGCACGGCGACCACGCTACCGGGCGAGTTAAGGTCCCGGCCGTGCTGGCGTGGATGGACCTCGAGATGACCGGGCTCGATCCGGTACGGCACGCCATCGTCGAGATCGCCACGCTGATCACTGACGACGACCTGCAGATCGTGGCTGAAGGCCCGGACCTGGTGGTGATGGCCGATGCCGGAGCCTTGTCCGCCATGGACAACGTGGTGCGCAGGATGCACACCAGATCCGGGCTGCTCGACGCCGTCGAGGCGTCGACGACGACCCTCGAGCAGGCGGGCGCAGCCACGCTGGACTTTCTCCGGGAGCACATCGCCGAGCCGGGCACGGTACCGCTGTGCGGCAACTCCATCGGCACCGACCGCCGCTTCCTCGCCGCCTGGCTGCCCGAGGTTGAGGCCTATCTCCACTACCGCTCCATCGATGTCTCGACAGTGAAGGAGCTGGCCCGGCGCTGGTATCCCGACACCTACGCGGCGGCGCCCGAGAAGGCGGGCGGCCACCGGGCGCTCGACGACATCCGCGAGAGCGTGGCCGAGTTGGCGTACTACCGCGACACCGTGTTCAAACCGGTGAAATTCAAGGAGCGGTAACCAAGGCGGCACCACCCGGCCGCCTCCGGCGTGGCACCATGGGGGCAGTTGAAACATACGGAGGTAGGCCCATGAGCCGAACTCGCGCCGACGTTGTCGAAGACGCCACCCTCAGGAGGCGTTCGAGCGCCCGTCAGGTACGGCACGCCGCCCGGATCCAGATGCATTCTCTCGTCTGGGACGAGGATGCCCTGGAGGACGCCGTGCTCCCGACCGGCTGCCACGACGTTGGCCGGCGGGCATCGCCGAAACCCAAGGCCGCGCCCCCGCCCGGGCGTCGGGGTGGTTTCAAGGTCTGGAAAACACCCTTCTGGAAGCGCCGCCGCCAGCTGTGGGCGGAGCGCAACGCAGTCGAACGCCGGCTCTACTGAGGCGTTCGCCGGCCCGTTCCGCGCCCGGCGTGACGACAATCGGGTCGGCCGTGCCGGTTACGCTCGCCGCATGCCGACGAGGAAATATCGTCCTCGGCTGATCGGCGCTTGGCTCATCGCCGCCGCGCTGCTGGCCGGCTGCGGCGGCGGTTTCAAGTACAACGATGCGGTCGGCCGTAAGACGCCGCCGGGCACGGAGGCCCCGGCCGGCAGTCCTGGCGTCGGCACGCCCGGGTCACCGCCCCTCGGGAGCGGAACCGCGCCTCCGACGACCAGTGCCACCCCGGCCCGCGCGTTCTGCCGTGACCTGACCGACCTGCAGTCGCTGGTCGGCACGCTGCTGGTGCCGGGTGGCTCGCCCGCAGCCGCGGCCGCCCGGGCTCGTGACCTGGTACAGCGACTGAGGACCGACGCTCCGGCCGAACTGCGGGCCGCGGTCACGACCCTGGTGCAGGTTCAGGACCGGGTGATTGCCGATCTGTCGGCCACTCCTCCGAGGGTGGCCGACCTGTCGGCGGCCATCGGCACTCCCGCCTACCGCCAGGCCCTGGAACAAGTGGTGCTCTACGCCGGGCAGCACTGCTCGCTCAGCCTCACTCCCCCGTCTCCCTGACGCCAAGCGGCCCGGCGACCGCATCGTTGCGGTGCCGGGCCCTGGTCCGACCGTGTCGGCGACGGCGCTACTTGCTCGTCTGGGCCGCCCTCTGCTCGGCTTCCTTCTCCTTGGCCTCGGCCTCATGGGCCTTGGCCTCGGCGCGAGCCTGAGTCGCTTGACGCTCGGCCTCGCCCTTGTTCTGCTGGGCCTCGCCCTCTGCCTTCAGATCATCATTGTCGGCCACATCACCGACGACCTGCTTGGCCTTGCCCTTGGCTTCTTCGAAAACACCCACGGAATGTCGCTCCTTCGGTCGGTTGGGGAACTATTCAGCTCTTGGCCCGCTGGGCCGCTTTCTCCTGCTTCTCATAGAGGTTGGCCTTGGCCTCTTTGGCCTCGGCTTCGGCCTCTTTGCGCAGCGCCTTCAACTGCTCCGCGGCCCGCTCCTGCTGGGCATCGCCCTCGGACTGCAGCCGCTCGTTGTTGGTGATCACGCCGATGGTCTCCTTGGCCAAGCCGAGGAACTTGTCGCTCAGACCACGCAACTTGTTGAGGTCAATCGTTCTGATTTGCATGAGGGAGTTCTACCCGCCGGCCCCGAATCGCAAACTCCTGCAAGCGATTCTATTCTTCTGGCAAGCAAGCTTCATGGTGTGGCACGAGGTGCCCGATGATCTCGTCGCGGAACCGGCGAACTTCGGTCCGGTGCAGCGCGGAGAACCCCGCCAGCTTGTTGTCCCCCAAAGGCGTCAGAACGACACGTCGGCAGCGTTGTCACCGTCATCCGACCGGCGGCGGGGACATCCCGGCTGCAAAGTTGGTGTCGTAACACGATCCAACGGTTGCAAAATGGCCGCGTATCAGAAGGGGCGGTCATGACTCTGTATGGGTGTGTTTGACCATTGGAGGAGGTAGCACTGATGCCTGCCCTGCTCGCGGAGGCGGCTCGGAGTGGTCTGTCGCGGACCGTACGAGAGCCTGACTCCTCGATCGCCGTGCTGGTGTTTGCCAAGGACCCGATCTCAAGAGCGGGCGTGAGCGGCCAGCTGCGCTCGGTCACCGGCATGAACATCCTCGAGCCGGGTGACGACCGCACGGCCGAGGTGGCTGTTGTCGTCGTCGACCGGGTCACCGACGAGGTGCTTCGCCTGATCCACACCATCCGCCGCAACCTGCCGAAGGTCGTCGTGGTCGCCGCGGTGCTCGATCCCCCGGCGCGGGCAGCCGCCACGGAGGCCGGCGTTACCACCGTCCTGTCCCGGTCCGAGGCCGACCACCGGCAACTGGCCGCCGCCATCCGCCAAGCCCACTTCGGCGATGCCGCACCCGCCCTCGCACCGGTCAGCCATCCCAACTTCCGCCGTGGATGGGAGAAAACGGCGCAGGGCCTTACGGCCAGGGACCGCGACGTGTTGCGCTACCTGGCCGAGGGCTGTGACACGGCCGAGATCGCCCGGCAGCTGGCGTACTCCGAGCCCACCATCAAGAACGTGATCCAGCGGCTGTTCGAGCAGCTGCAGGCCCGCAACCGGCCCCACGCGGTGGCCATCGCACTGCGGGCCGGCATCATCTGAGCCGGATCGACGGCTGAGGGGGCGATACCACCGGGCGTGGGGCAGGGGCACCCCACGTTCGGGAACCAACCCGGGACGGGACACCCGGGCGGGCGGCCGAGCCGCCGACGAGCACCACCGGGCGTGGGGCAGGGGCACCCACGCTCGGGAGGTGCTCAGCTCAGCCACTCCTTCAACTGTTCCACCACCCGCCCCGGGTCGGCGTCAAGCGGGATGACATTGAGGACCGTGACCCCGGCCTCCCGGAACGCCGCGATCCGATCCCGGATATAACCCGGAGGACCGATGAGGGAGATCTTTTCCAACAGTTCTGCCGGTACGGCCGCCGCCGCCTCCTCCTTGTGGCCGGCCAGGTAGAGGTCCTGGACCTGGGCCGCCTCGGCCTCGTAGCCGTAGCGCTGGACCAGCGAGTTGTAGAAGTTGCTGCCCTTGGCTCCCATGCCGCCCAGGTACAGGGCCACGCTCGGCCGGGCCAGGTCGCGCAGCTCCTCGAGCCGCTCGCCGATGGCCACCAGGCCGCCGGCGCAGACCTCGAGCGGGCCTAGGTCGGGGTCTCGCTGGGCCTGTCCCCGGCGGAGGGCGTCGCCCCAGACCGCGTCGGCCTTCTCGGGGATATAGAGGATCGGCAGCCAGCCGTCGGCGATCTCGGCCGTCATCTCCACGTTCTTCGGGCCGAGAGCGGCCACCCAGATCGGGATGGACGACCGGACCGGGTGGGTCAGCAGCTTCAGCGGCTTACCCAGGCCGGTGCCCCGCTCCGGAGGCAGTGGCAGCTGGTACAGGCCATCGTTGGAGAGCACCTCCCGGCGCCAGATGCGACGGCAGATACCGATGATCTCCCGGGTCCGCTCCAGCGGCCGGTCGTAGGGCACGCCGTGCCAGCCTTCGATGACCTGAGGGCCCGACGCGCCGAGCCCGAGGATGGTGCGGCCGCCGGAGAGGGCGTCGATGCCCGCCGCCGTCTGGGCCAGCAGGGCCGGCGTCCGGGAGTAGATAGGCAGGATGCCGGAGCCGATCTCGACCCGCTCGGTCTTGGCCGCCAAGTACCCCATCTGACTGGGGGCATCGAACCCGTAGGCCTCGGCCACCCAGACGATGTCTACGCCGGCCCGCTCGAGGATGACCGCCTGATCGGCGGCATCCCTGGCGCTGGCGGCGTAGTTCAGGGGTGTTCCGAGCCTCATGGGCGGCGCTCCAGTTATGTGAGGGGGACGCGTAACGTCGTGGGCATGAAGTATCGCAACCTGGGACGGACCGGCGTCAAAGTGAGCCCACTGTGCCTCGGAGCCATGATGTTCGGCGCCTGGGGCAACCCGGACCACGAGGAGTCGACCCGCATCATCCACCGCGCTCTCGACGCGGGGATCAACTTCATCGACACGGCCGACGTGTACTCCTCCGGCGAGTCGGAGGAGATCGTCGGCGCGGCCCTGGCCGGCGGCCGGCGGGACGACGTGGTGCTGGCCACCAAGTGCCACGCATCCATGGGCACCGACGCCAACCACCAGGGCAACTCGCGCCGCTGGATCATCAGGGAGTGCGAGGCCAGCCTGCGGCGCCTGGGCACCGACCACATCGACCTGTACCAGATCCATCGCCCCGATCCCGAGACCGACATCGACGAGACGCTGAGCGCCCTGTCAGACCTGGTCCACGCGGGCAAGGTGCGGTACACCGGCAGTTCGACCTTCCCCGCGCACGCCATTGTCGAGGGACAGTGGGTGGCTTCGCGCCGACAGCGAGAGAGGTTCGTATGCGAGCAGCCGCCGTACTCGATCATGGTCCGTGGTATCGAAGCCGACGTGCTGCCGGTGTGCCAGCAATACGGGATGGGCGTGATCCCCTGGAGCCCGCTGGCCGGCGGCTGGCTCTCGGGCCGGTACCGTCGCGGCGCCGCTCTGCCCACCAGCGGCCGGGCGGCGCGCATCCCGCAGCGGTACGACATGTCGCTTCCGGAGAACCAGTGCAAGCTGGACGTGGCCGACCAGCTGGCCGAGCTGGCCGAGAAGGCGGGCCTGACGTTGATCGACCTGGCGATCGCGTTCGTCCTACGACATCCGGCCGTGACGGCCGCCATCATCGGGCCTCGGACCATGGAGCAGCTGGAGGGTCAGCTCGGGTCAGCCGGCGTGGTGCTCGACGACGACATCCTGGACCGCGTAGACGAGATCGTGCCGCCAGGGACCAATCTCAACCCGGCCGATGCTGGCTGGCAGCCCCCGTGGCTCACGGATTCCTCGCGCCGGCGCCGGTCGGCGTAGGTCGGTCCAGGCTGGGGCGGCACCGACCCCCCGGGTGGCGATCGCCATCGTCGACGAGAACAACCCGTACCACCACACCGAGGTCCGGGCCCGGGTGGTCGGCGGTGACCGCGCCGGCCGCCCGGGCCCACATCGACCGGCTGAGCGAGAAGTACAAGGGCGTCCCCTACGCCGGCACCATCAAAGCGAACGGGTCATCCTGCAGATGGCGACCGAGCGCCAGCGGATATACGGCTGAGCCGGCCCGACCACGCCGCTGGGGCGCGTGTCGAAGGCTGGGCCGGTCGGGGCCTGGACTGGCCGAGCCCGGGAGTCGTCTACCGAGTGGTGCACGAGTGAGGGGCGATCACGGCCGAAAACGACCAAATCACCCGGACTGGTGCACCACTCGGTCGGTGCACCAGTCCGGGGCTGGACGCAAGTAGTCGCGCCGGCCCGCCCTACGCTGTCGCCGGTGAGCGACGGCGTGGGGGGCGCGAGGGCCGGAAGCCGCGACTCAGGGGCTGGGCCCCTGCCTTCCACCGGTCGGATGCTGGCTCGCGCGCTCGCCAAGCACTGCCCGCGATGCGGGCACGGGCAGCTCTTCTCCTCGTGGTTCACCATGGTCGAGCGCTGTCCGGGGTGCGGGCACCGCTTCGAGCGGGAGGCCGGGTTCTTCCTCGGCGCCCTGGTCATCAACTTCGCGGTGACCGCCGGTCTGCTGGCCGGGCTGATGGGCGTGATGATCGGGATACTGGCCAGTGGCGGCGATACGTCGGGGGTCATCCCGATCGTCGCCATCGCGGCCGTCGAGACAGTTCTCGTGCCCGTCTTTTTCTACCCGTTCTCGAAGACGACCTGGTCGGCCATCGACCTGGCACTGCGGCGGGGCGAGTTCCCCAAGGGTGCCGGCGGCGGCCGAGGCTGATCGAACAGCGAGCGGACGACTGTCGGCGCCGGCCGTGCCGGGGCGGCCGAATGTCACAACTGACCCGACATATGGGGCGCCCGCACCGATTAGTCGCGTCAGTTGAGCGGTCGCGGCCTCAGACCAGCTCGACGTGGGCCGAGGCCAGCACGGTGCCGGCAGCAGGGTTCCGGGCAGCAGCGGTGCCGGCAGCAGCGGTGCCGGGCGCCCTTTCGCCGGCGCCCGCCGCCCCGCCCGCTCCCTCCGCCATCAGCCAGATGTGCACGATCCCGGCGGTTACCTGGCTCACGATCCCGATGCCGTCCGTCCGGTCCATCGCCTCCCGGTACTCGACCTCCGCTCGGCGTATCGCCGCGCCGGGCGCCAGGCGCCCGAGCTCATCCTCCACCGCGGCCCACGTGACGGCGTTGTTGACATGGTCGAGGACGTCGAAGTCGGTGATCCGCAACGGCCACGCCCGGGCGCCGGGCACCAGCGCGGCCGGCGGATCAGCATGCGTCAACCGGGACGACACCGGGCGGTCCTCGACCGCCTCGCCGTACATGGTCCAGAACCGCTCCGACAGCCGGGCCGGGCGCAGCGTTTCGACGTCAACGCAGACCCACAGGGCGGCGGCCTCGACGATCGGCTCCCCGGCGGCCGAGATGGTCGTACGACGGGCCGCCCACCGGGCGCCGCTGCCCGACGCCCAGGTGTTGAGGTCCAGCTGCTCGTCCAGCCTCGGGCGGCGGCGCAGCTCAGCGATCGTCTTGCGCACCACCCACGCCAGATCGGAGTCGATCCCAGCGTCATGCCCGTCGTCGGATGCAATGTCCTGGAGGTAGCGGGCCAACGCATCCAGCCGGGCCTGGCCGGACGGCAGCACGTCGGACAGACGCACCGTCCGGCGGGCCGAATAGTGCCGGCCGGCGCCGGGCGCGTCCAGTTGCAGGGTGTTGACCGGCATCCGGTCACGGTAGCCAACCCGGTCGGCGGCCCGTACCGGACCGGACCGGCCCGGACCGGACCGGAACGGAACGGAACGGAACGATGGAGTACGCGACCGTAGGAGCGCCCCTTGTCCGTCCACCTTGCCGCGGACGGGTCCCGATCGAGGAGCTACGGACCGGCCGGCCCCACGAACCCACTCAAAAGGTGGGCCAGCTCGACCGGCCGGTCACCCTGGACGCTGTGACCGGCCCCCTCGATGGTGACCACCCGAGCCGCCGGCTGCCGGCGCAGCAGTTCGGCCACGTCGCCGTCGGAGACGATCCGCGACTTCGAGCCCCGGACCAGCAGGATGGGCACCCGGAGGGCGTCGACGGCTGACCACAGCGGCGTGAAGTCAACCGCCCCACCCTCGCCTCCTCGCCCACCCATCCGCCATTGCCGGATGGGGTCCCACCGCCACGTCCATGACCCGTCCGCCAGTTGCACGGAGTTGTGGAGAACGCCCCGCCGGACTGCCGACAATGCCCGATTCGGTGTGAACGCCACAGTTCGGTCGAGCATCTCCTGGAAGGTGTCGAAACGCTCGGGCCCGGACAGGAAGGCCACGATCGGCTCGACGCTCGCCGCGTCCGTACCCGGCAGGATGTCGACCAGCACCAGACGGTGGACCAGTGCCGGCCAGCTTTGGGACAGGGCCAGGGCGGCCAGGCCGCCGAGCGACATGCCTACGATGACCGCCCCGTCGGGTGCCCAGCTGCCGATGGCGTCGCCGAGATCGCCGGCCAGGGTGACGGGCGCATAGTCGTGGTCGTCCCGCCAGTCGGAGCGACCATGTCCCGGCAGGTCCAGGGCGATCAACGGTCGACCCAGCGCCAGCGCCACTGTGTCCCACGTGTGGGCGTTCTGGCTGCCACCGTGCAGGAGAATCAGTTGCGGAGCCTCGGTCCCCCACCGCAGGGCGCCGGCCCGCCGCCCGTCGCGGAGCGACACGTACTCCCGTCGCACCGCCGGCGGGCCCGACCAGGCCAGGCCCGCCTCGGCGGCGTTATCGGCCAGCAGACCGAGCTCGGAGTCCGCGTCCCCCGAATCGTCGCTCACGGGACGGCGCCCACGGTCGCCAGCACGCCCAGGATCTCGTCACCGTACTGTTCGAGCTTGGCCGGTCCGATGCCTTCGACCCGCCGCAGGGCGACGAGGGTGGGCGGTCGGGCGGCGGCGATGGCGACGAGGGTCTTGTCGTGCATCACGATGAACGCCGGCACCCCGTCGCGCCGGCTGCGCTCCGCCCGCCACGCCCGCAATGCCTGCTCGAGCACCGGGTCGGCCGGCCCCGGGTCACGAGACCCATTGACCCACCTTGCCGGCCCCGTCGGCCCCGCCGGCCCCGCCCGCCCCGCCGGCGAACCGGTCGCCCCCACATCATCGCGGGGAGCCGTCCCATCCAGCTCGGCCAGCATGGGCGACGGCCGGCTCTCATCGGCGAGCAGCACCACCTGGCTCCGGCAACGGGTGAGCGCCACATGCAGGACCCGCCTCTCCTCCTCCTCGTCCTCCGAGAGGCGGTGAGGAAGGATCCCGGCGTTGACACCGAAGACGGCCACCTTCTCCCACTCCATGCCCTTGACCCGGTGCACGGTGGAGAGGGTGACGCCCGCACCCGACGAAGACGACGATGTCGCCCCGAGCGTCTCCCGCAGCCAGGGCTCAAACGACCCCGCCTCCGGGTGCAGGCCCGCCACCTGATCGAGGGCGTCGAGGTCGTCGATGTGGCTCGACCCCTCACCGCCACGTGACGTGTCGAGCAGGCTCATGGCGCCGCCGAGGCCGATGCCGTCTTTGATCACCGCCAGCACCGACCGCGTCGTGGCCCCGGCCGCCCGGGCACTGGCCGCCACCGCCGAGAGATCCGCCACCAGCCACTCGACCTTGACCGCCTCCTTGTCGGGTACCTGGTCGGCGAGGGCACGGAGCTGGTCCAGGCTCCACCAGCTCCGGCGCCGGAGCCGGTCGGGGAACCATTGCGGCAGCCCTCGGCTCGGCCGGCGCAGGATCTCGGCCACATCGGCGGAGGCGATCCGGCCCTCGGGCGCGGTGGCGATGCGCAGGTACGCCAGGGCCACGCGCAGTCCGGTGCGGTCCAGCACCTCGGCACGGAGTACCGAGGCGACAGGGATTCCCGCCTGGTGCAGCGCCACCTGTGGGGCCAGCAGCAGAGCGTTGACCCGGGTCAGGACGGCGACGTCCGAGGGCCCCACATCCGCTCCCTCCCGACCGGCACGGCCCAGCCAGCCCCGCACCACATCGACCAGCACCTGGGCGCCCTCAGCGGCGGCATGGGTCACCACCCGAACGCCGTCGGGCGCCGACGACGCGCCCGGCCCCGGGCGGATCGACTTGGGCACCCGCCGCTGGTTGTAGGTCAGCAGGTTGGCCGCCTGCTGGACCACCATCGCCGGGCACCGGTAGTTGACCTCCAGCGGATGGTGGCCCGACCCGGGGAAGAGATTGTCGAAGCCGATCAGGAAGGCGGGATCGGCGCCGGCGTGGCCGTAGATCACCTGATCGTCGTCGCCGACGCCGAATACGTCGAGTTGGGGCACGGCCAGCAGACGCAGCAGCAGCACGTGGGCCGGCGTGAGGTCCTGGAACTCGTCGACCAGCAGGTGCCGGCAGCCGGTCTGGGCTCGCCGCCGGAACTCCCCGTCGGCCAGCAGTGCCTCGACCGCGCCGTAGATCTGCTCGTCGAAGTCCACCGTTCCGGCCTCCCGGAGCGCAGTCCGGTAGGGCTCGAACGCCTGAGCCAGGCCGGGCACGTCGTCCCGCCACTCCTCCACCTCCTCGGGGTCCCGCAGGCCGAGGCGTACCTGGCCCAACGCCTCCAGGTAGGGGCCCACCGGGTCGGTGTTGACCCGCTGGCGCTTCATGGGGACCAGGCGCTCGATTAACCGGCGGACGTCCCGTTCGTCGAGCACGCGGGGCGTGGCGCCCCGGGCCTCGGTCAGCAGCCGGTACCCGAGCGAGTTGAGGGTGCGCACCCGGGGGCCGACGTCGGGCGTGCGGCTCTCCATCTCCTGCTGGGCCTTCTTGTTGTAGGCCAGGGCCAGAACGGTCTCGGTCTCGTACCCCCGGTCGACCAGCAGATGGCGCAGCCGCTCGGTGAGGACCCGGGTCTTGCCCGACCCGGCGGGGGCGATGATCCGGGCCGGCCCGGATCGATGGCCGACCGCGGTCAGCTGGTCAGGCGCCAGGTCGGCATGCGGAGCGACCGGCCCGGGCGCGGTCGAAAGCCGCCCCAACTCGACGGACTCACGGTGGATGAGCTCGAGCCCGCCAACTTCAGAGGGGGAAAAGGGTGCCCGCGGCCCGCCGTCGATCCACAGCACCCGTCCGTCCGGGAGGCGGACATCGCCCGGCCCGTCTCCCGCCACGTCGTCAACTCCGGTCAGCCGCGCCGCCTTACGGGCCCACCACCAGACCGGCCGGTCCGGGTCGGCCCGGGCGTCGTAGGTGTTGGCCCAGAGCAGGAAGTGCAGCCGGTCCCGCCAGGGCTCGAATGCCGGGCCGAGCCGCCACGGCGGTGCGTCCCACGTCTCGGGCCGGCGCAGCACCCCGGGGTCGGCCACGACTTCGATCACGACCGGCGTGCGATTGGCCCAAGCTCCGTGCAACGCGGCCACCACCGGGCCGGGCGAGGCCAGCGCCGAGTCATCGAGGCGGTGCACAGCTGCATGCGCCCAGGCGGCCGGAGCCGGCTGGCCGGCGGCGACTACCACGCCACGGCCGAGGGCGGCGGGGCCAGGTGCGCTCATCGTCAGGCCAGGCTACGCCGGGGCTGTGACGGCGGCCGGCCGGTGAGCTACTCCGACGTGGCGGGCTCGAAATCCAACGACGCCGAGTTGATGCAGTAGCGCTGGCCGGTCGGTCGCGGTCCGTCGTTGAACACATGGCCCAGGTGGCCACCGCAGCGCCGGCACGTCACCTCGGTACGGAGCATCCCGAACTTCCGGTCCTCGCGGAGCTCGACCGCGTCGGCGACCGCCGGTTCCGTGAAGCTCGGCCAACCGGTGCCGGAGTCGAACTTGGTGCCGGCGGCGAAGAGCACCGCCCCGCAGCCGGCGCAGCGGTAGGTGCCGTCGTCGTGGTTGTCCACGTACTTACCGGTGAAGGGCCGTTCGGTCCCCTGGCGCCGGAGTACCTCGTACTGCTCGGGCGACAGCTCGGCCCGCCACTGCTCATCGGTCTTTACGACGGGCATGTCTGGCATAGAATGAGAATACTGCTGGGTCGCTCTCAAGTTGGAGGGGAACACACCCCATCCCGTTGGTGTTGCACGCTGTGGTGGTGAATCCCCTACCATGGGGATTGACGGACCCGGAGGGTGCGCTGCAGATCGGTAGGCCCGATTGCAGCCAGTCATCCGGGATTCAGTGGTTTCGCGATCTCGGGCCGAGGCGCAAGGGGTAGTCGGCCAGGCGGCGCGGGACGTTTGCGAATAGGTCGTGGTGATGTTCGAACCGGTGACGATGGACTTTGAGGCGTCGGTCGCGTCTGAGGCGGCCGGTGAAGCCACGCCCGCGGACATGGCGACCCTCGAGGCCGACCGGGTCGCCTGGATCGCCGCCCTGCGCCGGTTCGCGTCAGAGACCAACGACGCCCTGCAGGGCGCATACCGTCTCGACGGTCCGGAACGGGACCAGGTCATCACCGACCTCGACCAAGAGCGGGACCGGATGATCTCGGCCCTGCGCCGGGTGGCGGACGAGGATCCGCCCTTCGAGCTCGAAGACCCCGAGAGCGATGCTGAGCCGGCTGGACCGGGCCGCAGCCACCAGGAGAGCCCGCTTCCGGCCGAGGTGCCGGCCGCCGTCCCGGCCGGACCGCCCGCCCTCCAGGCCTCGTGGGCGGCAGGCCGGGTCGTGCTCTGGGCCGGAGGGCCGGGTGCCCTGCCTGCGCCGCTGGGTGAGTTGGAGGAGTTGGTCAACGCGGCCGGCGGTCAGGCGGTGCGTTGGGAGCCGCATGGCGGCGTTCCACTCCCGGGCGGCGCCCGGGCCGACGCCGTCACAGCACCCGCCGGGCACGCGCTGGGCTGGCTGGTCGGCGTGGGTGCCGGCCAGGTGGGCCACGATGTCGGACCGAGCACCCGGTGGTTGGCCGAGATGTCCCGGTGGGCCACCGAGCTGGTGGCCGGGGGTCGTATGGTGCCCAGGTTGCGGCGCACCCGCTCGAGGGACACCGGCCCGATCGGTACCTTCGCCGTGAGGTGGGTCCCGGCCCTGGCCGATCCCGACCGGCTGGCGACCATGGTGGGACGGATGCCGGGTGCGGTGGGCGCCTGCTCGAGCAGTCAACCGGCGGATGGCATGTGCCGGGCTGTCCTGGCCGGGATGGTCGACGCCATCTGCCACGAGGGCGCAGCCCGCCTGGTGCTGCCCGCCGCCCCCCCTAGCGCCCGGACCCCGATCGACCTGGCCGAGGGGGTGCTGGCCGCCCTGGGAGGTGCCAGGTTCGAGGCGGTCGTGGCCCTCGGCGAGGACCTGGCCGGGCGCATCGATCGCTGGACCCGACCGGTCACGGTGGAAAGCGGCGTCGGCCTGATCGTCCGGTTGGCCCCGCCCGACCGGGAAGGTGTCTGGCTGCTGTCGGTGCTGGCGTCGGGTGTGGAGCCGGCGCTACTGCCGGTCGAGGTGGCGCTGGTCACCGCCGGCCGGGCCAAGCGCATGGCGGTCGAACCTCAGCTGGCCCGGCTCGAACGGCTCTGCCCGGTCCTGACCCGGCCCGGGGGACAACGCCGCGGCGAGGTGGCCCTGTCGACCGACGAGGCGTGGGAGCTGATGAGCGTCACCGGGCCCATGCTGGTGGCGTCCGGATTCGAGGTGCAGGTCCCGCCGCTGTCCCGTCGCCGGCCCAGCCCCACGCTGCGGATGATGGCCGACGCCCTGCCCCGCCAGACTGCGGTCGGGGCCCAGCAGCTGTGCCAGGTCCGCTGGTCGGTCGTCTTCGACGACGTCGAGCTGAACGCATCGGACATCGCCAAGCTGGCCGCCGAGGCCCGTCCCCTGGTCAAGTCCCGCGGCCGGTGGGTCGAGCTCGACCGGGCCGACCTGCAGGAAGCGGCGGCTGCACTGGCCCAGCGGGCCGCCAGCACCGAACTGTCCGGCGCCGCCGTGTTGCGGCACGCCCTCGGTCTCGAGAGCGGGGCGCTCGGCGGACCGGTGTCGGTCGAAGGCAGCGGATGGGCCGCCGACCTGCTGAAGGCGACGGCCCATCCGCCGCAGGCCGAACCGGAGCCCGCCGGCTTCGTCGGCCGGCTGCGCGACTATCAGGCGCAGGCCCTGGGCTGGCTGAACTTCCTCGATACGAGCGGGCTGGGCGGCTGCCTGGCGCTCGACATGGGCCTCGGCAAGACCCCGACCGTGCTGGCCCACTGCGAGGCGACCAAGGGCGCGGGTCCCGTCCTGGTGATCACCCCGCCCGCGGTGCTCGGCAACTGGGGCACCGAGGCGAGCCGATTCACGCCCAAGCTGAAGGTCGTGACCCATCACGGCCCCGGGCGGGCGGCCCCGCAATCCATCGCCGACGTGGCGGCCGGCACCGACGTGCTGCTCACCACCTATGGCACGGCGCTGCGCGACATCGATGCGCTGGCCAAGATCGAGTGGGCGCGGGTCATCATCGACGAGGCCCAGACCATCAAGAACCCGGCCAGCGACGCCGCCCAGGCGCTGCGCCGGTTGCCCTCCCGCTCACGGCTGGCGCTCACCGGGACACCGATAGAGAACGGCCTGGGCGACCTGTGGGCCATCCTCGATTTCACCAATCCCGGCCTGGTCGGCCCCCGGCCGGCGTTCGTCAGCCAGCTGTCGCGCACGACCGAGGGCCCGGAGAACGCCGGCGAGATGGCGTTGCGGGCCCTCAACGGGCTGCTGGTCTTCCGCCGCACCAAGTCGGAGCCGGCCATCGCCGCCGAGCTTCCCGACCGCATCGACCAGCTCGACCACTGCTCGTTGACCCAGGAGCAGATCGGTCTGTACCAGGCGGTGCTCGACCGGTTGCTGGCCGAGGGACTCGAAGAGAATCAGAGTGCCCGCAAGGGCCAGATCCTGGCCGCCATCACCGCCTTGAAGCAGATCTGCAACCATCCCGCCGCCTACCTGAGCGGCGACCCGGACGGGACCAAGCGGCCGCTCGACGGTCGTTCGGGCAAGCTGACCCGGCTGGACGAGATCGTCGAGGCCGTCTTCGCGGCCGGCGAACGGGTGCTGATCTTCACCCACTTCGCCCGTTGGGGCGAGCAGCTGGCCAAATACCTCACCCAGACGACCCGGGTCCCGGTCGCCTGCTACCACGGTGGCCTGGCGACCGGCGTGCGTGACCGCCTGGTGCGCGAGTTCCAGCAGGGCCACGGGCCCGGCGCCCTGGTCCTGTCACTGAAGGCGGGCGGCGCCGGGCTCAATCTGACGGCCGCCAACCACGTCGTGCTCTACGACCGCTGGTGGAACCCGGCCACCGAGGACCAGGCCCGCGACCGTTCGTGGCGGATCGGCCAGACCCGCACCGTCGTCTGCCACCGCCTGGTGTGCCCCGGGACCGTCGACGAGCGGGTGGAGGAAGTGGTGGCCGGCAAGCGACAGATCGCCGACCTGGTACTGCCCAAGCAGAGCTCGCTGGCCGATCTGGCACCCGATCAACTGCGCGTGGCGCTGGGCCTGCGGGCCGACGCCCTGGTCGAGGACGAGCCAACCGGCGGAGAGGTCCACGGCGTGGACGAGGAGGATGCGGCATGAGCCGTCGCCGCCGTTCCAGTGGTGTGGCGCCGGTCGACCGGCGCTTTTGGGGCAACGACGACGCCGAACCGATACCGGTCACCAAGATCCGCCCGACACCGGACCCAGGCGCCATGCCCAGGTCGCTCGGCAACCCGCCGCTCGCCGTCGGTCCCGCCACATCACGGCGCCACCTCGACGCCGTCTACGAGGAGGCGGTGCGCGCCGCCACCGCCCTGGCCGCCGCCAACGGATTGCTGGACACCGGCCAGGAAGAGACGGTCCTCGCCCCCGAGTAGTCCGAAGCGCTCAGTGTGAGGCGGTTCCGGACCCGTTGCTGCTCACGATGTCCCGCCGCGCGTCGACGTGACTATCGAAGGCCCGGCGCCCCTCGATGGTCAATGACAGCCAGGTACGGGGGCGCTTGCCGTGGTAGGCCTTGCGCACCAGCACGTACCCGGCTTGTTCCAGTTGACCCACTTGGCGGGACAGCAACGAATCGCTGATGTCGAACGTGTCCCGCCGGGCGGAGGCGCCGGCCGCCAGTGCGGCCACGATCGACAGCCGCACCGGTTGATGGATGAGCCGATCGAGCCGCTGTCGCGGGTGGTCCACGGTGCCCGGCGGGCGACCCGCCGCCTGAGGATCAGCAACGGCACGGCGGCGCCGACGGCGGCCGCCGTCCAGGCCAACCCCAGCCGGCTGTGGGTCAGCTCGGCGCCGACGACCATCAGGCCGTACCACGGTGAGAAGGGCAGCCACGACCACCACGGACTGCGAGCGGCCAGTCTGATCCCGCCGCGCCGTCGGAAGTACCCGGTGGTGATCAGTGTCCCCAGATGTTGGGGTTCACGAACTGTCAACTCCCGACATTAGTTTCCTTATCGGGAACTAGTTCCCTTCCGTTCGAAGGCCGATGTCGAGGGGGATCAACCCCGGCGCCATCGCGCTGGTAGCCCGACCCTTCATAGGGGTACGAGAGGAGCATGACCATCGGCACCGGTTCGACGATCATCGCCGGCCGGTACCGGCTCGACCAGCCGATCGGCCAGGGCGGGTCCGGAATGGTGTGGTGCGCCCAGGACCTGCGCCTCAAGCGCCAGGTGGCCATGAAGGAGCTTCTCCCGCCCCCCGGCATCAATGCCGACGAGCTGCGCCGGCTGCGGGACTCGGTGCTCCGCGAGGCTCGGGCCGCAGCCCGGCTCCACCATAGCGGTGCGGTCTCGGTCTATGACGTGGTCGAGGAGGAAGACCGCCAGTTCATCGTGATGGAGCTGGTCGAGGCGCCGAATCTCTCCGAGGTGGTGACGCGAACCGGGCCGCTTCCTGCGCCGCGGGTGGCGGCGATCGGGCTTGACATGCTCGACGTGCTGGAGGCCGCCCACCAGGCCGGCATCGTCCACCGCGACGTCAAGCCGGCCAATGTGCTGGTCGCGCCCGACCGCATCCGGCTGAGCGACTTCGGCATCGCCTCCCTGGTCGACGATCCGAGCATCACCGCGACCGGAGCGCTCAAGGGGACACCGTCGTACATGGCTCCGGAGCAGGCCATGGGCCACGCCACCAGTCCGGCGACCGACCTGTGGGCGTTGGGCGCCACGTTGTACTTCGCCGTTGAGGGCCAGGCGCCGTTCGACAGGGGCCAGGCGCTGCCTACGCTGACCGCCATCGCGGTGGAGGATCCCCTGCCCGCCCAGCACGCCGGCCCTTTGGCCGACCTGCTCCGGCAGCTGCTGGTGAAGGACCCGGCGGCCCGGCCCGACTACCCGGAGCTGCGCAGGCGGCTGCTCGAAATCGCCCACCCGGCGGCCCCGCCGGTCACTGCCGCGCCCCCCACGCTGGTCCAGTCGGTGATCGATGGCGCTGGCGGCACCGCCGAGTTCGCCATGCCCGATCCGGCCGCTGGTGTGTTCGGGGTCGCAGCCGCCCGCGCCCGCTCGATGGCGCCCGAACCGCCACCCCGAACCACCCCGCGGGTCACTACCTCCGCGCGCCTGCCGGCGGCCCCCGGTTTGAGCCCGCCCGGAGCGAGAGAGCGCCGGCCGGACCGCCCGTCCCCGCGGGCGGCCGCCCGACGCCCGGCCGTGGCGACAATCCGCTGGCGCCGAACGGCGGCGGCCCTGGTCGTCCTGTCGCTCGTCGCCGTCGGTGGGTACCTCACCTTGGGACGATCGGGCGGCACGCCGAGTGCCGCGTCGAACCAGACCCCCGGCGCCGGCGCCTCGGCAACGGTGCCGGCGGGATGGACGACCTACACCGATCCCGCCACCGGCTACCGGGTGGCCCACCCAGCCGGTTGGACCATCTCACGTCGTGGGTCCATCACCGACTTCCGCGACCCGCGGATCGGCACCTACCTCCGCGTCGATCATCAGTCGCCCCCCGCGCCGACGGCCGATGGGCCGTGGTACACGCTGGAGAAGTCCTTCGCCGCCGCCAACCCCGGATACCAGCGGATCCGGATCAGCCGGATCTCGTTCCACGGCCTTTCGGCGGCCATCTGGGAGTACACCTACGCCTTCGGTGCCGGCCGGCTGCACGCCGTCGACATCGGGATGATCGCCGGTAACAACGGGTTGGCCTTCAACTTCGTCACCACCGACGCGGCCTGGGCGCAGCAGCAGTCGCTGCTGAACAGCCTGGAGGACGCCTTCCAGGCCCCGTCGTAGAGGGTGGGCGGGAGGCAGCTCAGGCCGGGACTGGCGCCTGGGCGCCTGTCTTCCTGGCCCGGCCCCGTTGGGCCTGGTCCAGGATGACCTTGCGCAGCCGCACCGACTTCGGAGTGACCTCGACGCACTCGTCGTCGCGGATGAACTCGAGCGCCTGCTCGAGCGACATCTGCTGGTGGGGGAAGAGCCGCTCGTAGCTGTCCGCCGATGACGCCCGGTGGTTGGTCAGGTGCTTGGGCTTGGTGATGTTGACGTCCATGTCCTCGGACCGGGCGTTCTCGCCCACGATCATGCCCTCGTACACCTCGACCGTCGGGCCGATGAACATCACTCCCCGTTCCTGCAGGTTGATGATGGCGTACCCGGTCGAGGCGCCCTTCCTGTCGGCGATCAGGCTGCCCGACAGGCGGGTGCGCAGCTCGCCGCACCATGGCTCGTACCGGTCGAAGATGTGGTGCAGGATCCCGGTGCCGCGGGTCTCGGTCAGGAACTCGGTGCGGAACCCGATCAGTCCCCGCGCCGGGACCAGGTAGTCCATCCGCACCCAACCGGTTCCGTGGTTGACCATCTGCTCCAAGCGGCCCTTGCGCATGGCGACCAGTTGCGTCACCACACCGAGGAAATCCTCGGGCACGTCGATGGACATGCGCTCGACCGGCTCACAGATCTGGCCGTCGATCATGCGGGTCAGGACCTGGGGCTTGCCGACCGTGAGCTCGAAGCCCTCCCGGCGCATCATCTCGACCAGCACCGCCAGCTGCAGCTCGCCCCGACCCTGGACCTCCCAGGTGTCGGGCCGGGCCGTTGGCATCACGGCGATCGACACGTTGCCGACCAGCTCGGCGTCCAGGCGGTCCTTGATCATCCGGGCCGTGAGCTTCTTGCCCTCCCGGCCGACCATGGGCGAGGTGTTGACACCGAGGGTCATCGACAGGCTCGGCTCGTCGACGTGGGTCACCGGGAGTGGGCGGGGATCGATGAGATCGGCGATGGTCTCGCCGATGGTGATCTCGGCGATGCCCGCGATGGCGATGATGTCGCCGGGGCCGGCGTCGTCCGCCGCCACCCGGTCGAGGTTCTCGGCCACATACATCTCGGTGATCTTGACCTGCTCGATGGTCCCGTCCTTGCGGCACCAGGCGACCTGCTGGCCCTTCTTGACCGATCCGTGGCGGATCCGGCACAGCGCCATCCGGCCCACGTACGGCGAGGCGTCGAGGTTGGTGACCAGCGCTTGGAACGGGTGGTCCACGTCGTACGACGGGGCGGGAATGGCGGACAGGATGGTGTCGAACAACGGCTCGAGGTCTCCGGTGTCGCCGATGGCGTCCCGGTCGAGCCAGGCCCGACCGGCCCGGGCGTTGCAGTACACGACCGGGAAATCGATCTGGTGCTCGACCGCCCCCAGGTCGAGGAACAGCTCGTAGACCTCGTCGAGCACCTCCGAGATGCGGGCGTCGGAGCGGTCGACCTTGTTGATGACCACCACGCACGGCAGGTTGAGGTCCAACGCCTTGCGCAGCACGAACCGGGTCTGCGGCAACGGACCCTCGCTGGCGTCGACCAGCAGCAGGATGCCGTCGACCATGGTCAGGCCCCGCTCGACCTCGCCGCCGAAGTCGGCGTGACCGGGGGTGTCGATGATGTTGATCTTGATGCCGCTGTGCCGGACGGCGGTGTTCTTGGCCAGGATGGTGATGCCCTTTTCGCGCTCCAGGTCGTTGGAGTCGAGAACCCGCTCGATGATCTCTTGATGGTCGCCGAAGGCGCCCGACTGGCGGAGCATGGTGTCGACCAGCGTGGTCTTGCCGTGGTCGACGTGAGCCACGATGGCGATGTTGCGGAGATCGTTACGGACAGCAGTCATTGGGACCATCAATCTGGGATAGGGAGCGGACCGCGGTGCGGGCCTAGTGGTGCCACCCCGCCGACAGGCATCACACCTGGCGCATCACACCGGACTGCACCCATGATACCCGCGTCCGGCGCGGTCCCGGCCGCTACCAGGGGCTATGCCAGTTTGAAGGTGTATCCCGGGCAGTACAGGGCGACCAGGCCCCGCACCGCACTGGCCGGTGCCGAGGACGGGATCAGGAAGCTGAGAGGGCCGGCGCCGATCATGCCGAGGGCGTTCGCCGTCACCTGGGCGAAGGACTTGCCCTGGTCGAAGGCGGTGCAGACCTGGTTGCCGACTGAGGCGATGTCAGCCGCGGTGGGTGTGAAGAACGGGATGGCGCTGTGCACCTGGCTGATGACCTGATTGACCTCGGCCGCGGTCGGAGTCCGGCGGGGGACGCCGGCTGGAGCTGCCGCGGCCGCTGCGGATGGCGCTGCGGTCAAAGGGGCTATGGCGGTGCCCGCCGTCCCTTGGGGCGTGCTGGCCGGCTTCTTCGGTGCCGTACTGGTGGATGCCGCCGGCTTCGCCGCAGCCGCGGCCGCGGCCACGGAGGTGCCCGTCGTCGGGGCCCCGGTGACGACACTGCTCGGTGCCGCGGCGGTGGCGCCGGCCGCGGCCCCTCCGTCGGCTGCCGTGGACGCGGGCGCCGGCGCCACAGTTGCCATGGAACGGACCGGCGTACCGCCGCCCCCTCCGCACGCCCCGACCCCGATGGCGATCACCGCCAGGACGCCCAGACTTCTCGCTGCCCTCGACATCGTTCACGCTCCTCAACCGCATATCGATCCGTGGTGCGCGACGCACCCAAGAGGAGCTATCGGTGCACGGACTCCATGGATCGAGGTAAATCCCGGCTAACCCGGCCGGGGGCCGGACCCCCGTGTCCTGCCGGCCCGGCTCGACGGCGAGGCCGGCCCATGGTCGTCGGCACGTCGCCGAGCGGGGCCCCCTCTACGAGCAGCCGCTGGTCGAGCCACACGACGGGCAGGCGAAGCAGCTGCCGGCCCGCTGCATCTGGACGCCGCACTGGTAGCAGTACGGGGCGTCGAGCGGCCGCACGATCGCCGTCCCCGTCGCTGGTTCGTCGGTCGTCTCCTCGACCGTCATCTCCTCTACGACGGAGGAACTGGGCGTCGTCTGCTCCTCGACGCCGGGCAGCGTCGGCTGCCGCCGCTCGTGGGTGGTGAGAATCCCGAGCTCGGCCCGCTCGTCGTAGGTCAGGTAGTCGACGGCCAGGCGTCGGAAGATGTAGTCGACCAGTGACGAGGCGATGCGCAATTCGGGGTCGTCGGTCATACCGGCCGGCTCGAACCGCATGTTGGTGTACTTCTTGACGTACGTGGCCAGTGGCACCCCGTGCTGCAGGCCCAGGCTCACGGCGACCGCGAAGGCGTCCATGATCCCGGCGAGGGTCGAGCCCTGCTTGGAGACCTGCATGAAGACCTCGCCGGGACGGCCGTCGTCGTACTCGCCGACCGTGACGTACCCTTCGCAGTCAGCCACCCGGAACTTGAACGTCATCGACCGGCGCCGGCGGGGTAGCCGCTCGCGGACCGGTTGCTTGACGACGACCGTCTGGCGCTTCAGGGCGTTCTCCAGCTCGGCGACCTTCTGGGCCAGCTCGGCGTCATGGGCCTCGGGCGGCGACATCCCGAGTGTGGGATCGGGGGCCGCGACCCCCTTCTTGGTCATGGCCAGCGGTTGCGCCACCTTGCAGTTGTCCCGGTAGACGGCCACCGCCTTGAGGCCCAGCTGCCAGGCCTCGATATGGAGTTGCTCGACCTCTTCGACGGTCGCCTCCTCGGGCATGTTGACGGTGTTGTGGTTGACGATGCCGTTGCCTACAAATGCCTGCGTGGTGGGCACGGACAGGTCGAAGACTTCTCGCTCACCGGCGTAGGCGACCGAAGCGACCGGGCTGAAGTGCAGGTTGTCCTCGAGCACGATCTGCAGCCACTGCGGCAAATGGACCCCTGGGATCGCCGCCACCTGCTCGAGCGAGCGGCGGCGGACGCACATGGCCCGCGGGTCGCACAGGTAGCTGAACTCGGCGCGGGCGTTGCGAGGTAGCAGCCGGTACAGCTCGTACGGCGAGATCCCGGGCACCACGTCCGCCGCGTTGCGGTCGGGATGGCGCCCCAAAGACTGAAGCGCCGTCGCCAGCGCCGCCTTCTTGGGCTCGATGAACGGCACGAGCGCCAACAGCTCCTCGGCCTGCTCCCCCACCGCCGACAGCTCCTCGTACTCCCGCTCGGTCCCTCGCGCCGAGCGGCTGACCCGCTCGTGCACGACGCCGAGGTTGGTCAGCACC
Organism: uncultured Actinomycetota bacterium; assembly: GCA_963792645.1. Classification (GTDB taxonomy): domain Bacteria; phylum Actinomycetota; class Acidimicrobiia; order Acidimicrobiales; family Palsa-688; genus CAWBWS01. The sequence continues at coordinate 888,489 of CAWBWS010000002.1, read as the reverse complement.
GCTTGGAGATCGTCGAGCAGGCCTGGCGATTCGGCGCAGAATCTCCATTTGGCCATGCCCGCCATGCTGGGTTCGGCGCCCAGGGACAGGCCCTGCAGGAAGGCGATCACCATGGCGCGGGGAGACTCGAGCACCGCATCCGGAATGCGCTTGTTGCCCGCCCGCTCACCGCATCCGACGAAACGTAGGAACTCGGCGATGGTCTCCGAGGTGAGCTCCACGCTCGGCGACCCTTCAGACGGCCGGACGACGGCGGCTTTGATACCGAACACCGTCTCGAAGGACGAAACGAGTCGCTCGAGGACCTTGTCCACCGGGCTGGTGATGGTGATGGTGCCGCCGAACCGCGACACCCGCCCCACCGACGCGAAGGCGCCCAGCACGAACGCCAGGTCGACCGACATCTCGACTGGGATGTCGGCCTTCGGTTCGGACCCGGGCGCCGGCGAGGCCGAGAAGACGTCGAACCGGGCCGGCAGCACCGACCACAAATCGTCGCCGTACTGCGTGGCGACGCACTCCCCGACCTTGAGCTCGTCGAGCTGGCGCCATTCGAGACCGTCGCCGCCGATGACCAGCAGGCGGTGGTTCGGCGTACCGGTGATGCGATGGCCGGACCGCAGGGCGACCGACCACACGGGCCGCACCCCGCCGTAGTAGAAGGCGTCCGTCTTCTGGGGCCCCTGCAGCGAGGCCACCTCCCGCACGTCGGGGCGGAAGGAGTCGGGAGCCTCGCCGTCGTACATCTTGCCGATCCGCGTCAACCCTTCGGAGGTGGCCACCAGCGTCTCGGCGGTCACGCACTTGGAGATGGCGCCCGATATGAACGGCTGGACGGCGCCCATCATCCGGACGTGGCCCCGGTAGTGGATGAAGTTGTCGCCCATGGAGCAGGCAAACACCGGCAGGTGCTCGGCCCGCAACGCCGGGGCGCCCAGAATCGACTTGTGCTCGTCGATGTAGGCGATGATGGCCTCCACCTCAGCCCCGTCGTACCCCAGCCGGCGCAGCGCCCGGGGCACCGTCTGGTTGACGATGGACATGGTGCCGCCACCGACCAGTTTCTTGGTCTTGACCAACCCCAGGTCGGGCTCGATGCCCGTCGTGTCACAATCCATCAAAAGGGCAATAGTGCCGGTCGGCGCTACCACCGAGGCCTGCGAGTTGCGCACTCCGTACTGCTCGCCCACCTCGACGGCCGCGTCCCAGGCCTCCTGGGCTGCGCCCAGGAGCTCGGTCGGGACCAGCTCCTCGTCGATGCTGGCGACGTGGTCGCGATGCATGCGCAGCACATTGAGCATGGCGTCGCGGTTGTCGGTGAAGCCGGCGAACGGTCCCATGCGGGCCGCCGTGCGCGCCGAGGTGGCATAGGAATGTCCGGTGAGCAGGGCGGTGATGGCCGCCGCCCACGCCCGGCCCTCATCGGAGTCGTAGGGCACACCCTGGGCCATCAGCAGCGCCCCGAGGTTGGCGTAGCCGATACCCAGCTGACGGAACCGCCGGGACGTGTCGGCGATCTTGTCGGTCGGGTAATCGGCATTGCCGACCAGGATCTCCTGGGCGGTGAACACCACTTCGGTCGCCGCCTTGAAGCCCTCGACGTCGAAACTGCTGTCCTCCTCGAGGAAGGTCAACAGGTTGAGCGACGCCAGATTGCACGCTGAGTTGTCCAGATGCATGTATTCACTACAAGGATTACTAGCGTTGATCCGGCCGGTGACCGGCGCCGTGTGCCACCGGTTGATGGTGGTGTCGAACTGCATGCCGGGATCGGCGCATTCCCAGGTGGCCTTGGCGATCTGGCGGAACAGCGCCCGGGCCTTGACCGTCCGAACCGGCTCACCGGTCGTGACGGCGTTCAACTGCCAGTCGGTGTCGGCGAGTACCGCCTGCATGAACTCGTCGGTGACCCGCACCGAGTTGTTGGCGTTCTGGTATTGGGTCGAATGGCTGTCCTTGCCGTCCAGGTCCATGTCGAAACCGGCGTCGCGCAGGGCCCGGGCCTTGCGTTCCTCGATCGCCTTGCACCAGATGAAGTCCTCAACATCGGGATGGTCGGCGTTGAGAATGACCATCTTGGCGGCGCGCCTCGTTTTCCCCCCACTTTTGATCGTCCCGGCCGACGCGTCGGCGCCCCGCATGAAGCTCACCGGGCCGGACGCCGTGCCGCCGCCCCGCAGGCCCTCTTCGGAGGAGCGGATGCGGGACAGATTGATACCGGCCCCCGACCCGCCCTTGAAGATCGTTCCCTCCTCGACGTACCAGTTGAGGATGGAGCTCATGGAGTCTTCGACGGCGAGGATGAAACAGGCGGAAGCTTGCTGAGGGACGCCTTTGACGCCGATGTTGAACCAGACCGGCGAGTTGAAGGCCGCCTTCTGGTGGATGATGAGGTACTTCAGCTCGTCGCTGAAGGCCTCGGCCTCGGTGTCGTCGACGAAGTACCCGTCCCGCCGGCCCCAGGAGCTGATGCTGTCGACGACCCGGTCGACCACCGCCTTGAGCGACTGCTCCCGCTCGGAGGTGCCGAGCGTGCCCCGGAAGTACTTCTGGGCCAAAATGTTGGTGGCGTTGACGCTCCAGGTGGAGGGCACCTCGACACCGAGCTGCTCGAAGGCGACCGCGCCGGTGAGGTAGTTGGTGATGCGGGCGTCGCGTCGCTCCCACCGCACGCTGTCGTACGGATGGGCCCCCGCCGTGGTGAAGTGCCGGTGGATGCCGATCCCGATCCGCTCGGGCGCCATTGCCATAGTCCGAAGATCCTCCCTGCGATGATTGCTCCGCCTGTGGGCCCAGAATGCTCAACCACAAGCTGTAGTGGTTCCGCACCGCTCGGCCCCATGAGGACACGAGATGTAGGGGTACATTACATCACTGTAGTTCCAGCCATGTCAACTGTTTCGCTCGGCGAACTCCCTGGTCAGCGGCTGCTCGCGAAGGTTTGCAGTCCTCGCCTCCCGCCATCCGTGTCGACCCACGGTAGGTACGTGGCCCTGTGGAGAGCTAGAGGCGAAACACTGTGAATTACGCGAGTTGTCCACAGCCCGGGTTCTTCCGGCTTCTTCAGGAAATTCCTGGTTTGGAAGTTTGGGCGTCATGGGTAGAACGTGACGTAGCCGTCGAAGCTGCCCCCTCGGCGGTCTTGCCCTGGCGCAGGCCCCTCTGTCCCCGCCCCTTCGACGGGGGGCCGCGCTAGGGATTCACTGCGGTACGTTCGCCGCCATGAGTGTGGTCCGATGAGCGTGGTGCTCGCCATCGATGCCGGGACGACCGGCGTGCGGGCGGTCGCGGTGGACACCGGCGGGCGGCCCCTGACGTCGGCCTACCGCGAGTTCCCCCAGCACTTCCCGCGCCCGGGCTGGGTGGAGCACGACCCCGACGACATCTGGGACGCGGTGCGCCACACCCTCGGGGAGGTGGCGGGTCGCCTCGACCAGCCGGTCGCCGCGCTGGGCATCACCAATCAGCGGGAGACGGCCGTGGTGTGGGACCGGCGTACCGGCCGGCCCCGCCACCGGGCCGTCGTGTGGCAGGACCGCCGGACGGCCGCCCGCTGCACGGAACTGGCGGAAGCCGGCCATCTCGACCTGGTGCGCCGGCAGACCGGACTGGTCCTGGACCCGTACTTCTCGGGGACCAAGCTGGAGTGGCTGCTGACCGCCGGCGGGGTCGATGCGGACTCCGACCTGGCGTTCGGCACCGTCGACAGCTGGATCCTGTGGCAGCTCACGGGCGGCGAGCTCCACGCCACCGACCCGTCCAACGCCAGTCGCACCCTCCTGTACGACATCCGGCGGCTGACGTGGAGCGAGGAGCTGCTCGAACTGCTCCACGTGCCTCCCAGCTGCCTGCCTGAGGTCCGCCCGTCGAGCGGCCGGATGGGGTTTACGGCCGCCGGCAAGGTGCCCGGGCTGGCGGCCGGCATCCCGATATCGGGGGTGGCCGGCGACCAGCAGGCCTCGCTGTTCGGGCTGGCCTGCCTCGAGCCGGGGATGACGAAGAACACCTATGGCACCGGCAGCTTCGTGCTCATGAATGTGGGCGCCAGCTGTCCCGACCCGGTCGAGGGGCTGCTCACGAGCGTGGCGTGGACGCTGAGCGGCCCGCCCACCACGACCTACGCCCTGGAGGGCGCCATCTTCGCAACCGGCGCCGCCATCCAATGGCTACGCGACGGGCTCGGAATCATCTCCCAGGCGGCTGAGCTAGGACCGCTGGCTGAATCGGTCGATGACAGCGAGGGTGTCGTCGTGGTCCCGGCATTCGCCGGCCTCGGCAGCCCATGGTGGGACCCCTACGCCCGGGGCACCATCGTCGGCCTGACCCGGGGCAGCGGCCGGGCCCAGCTGGCCCGGGCGGTGGTCGAGGCCATGTGCTACCAGACCCGCGACGTCGTCGAGGCCATGACGACGGCGGCCGGCACCCGGGTCACGGGGCTGCGGGTCGACGGCGGCGCATCGGTCATGGACCTGTTGATCCAGCTCCAGGCCGACCAGCTCCAGATCCCGGTCGCCCGATCCCGGGTCGCCGACACCACCGCCCTGGGCGCCGCCTACCTGGCCGGCCTGGCCGAGGGCGTGTGGTCTACCCTGGCGGACATCGCCGGGCTGTGGAGCCCGGACATGGAGGCGACACCCCGACCCCCTTCGGACGCCCGCTATGAGCAGTGGCACCGGGCCCTGGAGCGGGCCAAGGGGTGGGAAAAGCCCGGCGTCGGCGGCTGAAGGCGCCTCAGAGGGCGCCGGCCGCAGGCGCCGTCAGTGGGGCGGACGTTTCAGAGGGCCTGTCAGTGTCAGAGGGCCCCTCAGAGGGATTGGGTGCTGCTCGGGTGCACCATCCGCGTGGCCCTGCCCACGAGCTCGACCCACCGGTGGTTGGCGATGCGGGCCAGGGCCGCCAGCTGCTGGCGTTCGCGGGCCCGGAACGGGCGGCCGTGCCGCCCGACCACCAGGACCAGGCTGGCGGTGTCAAGTTCGGCCCACGCCACGTCATCCGGACAGCCGGCGCCGTTGCTGGGCACCATCGACACCCGGCTGCCGGCCACGAACGCACCGAGCCACGGCGCGGGAGGGACCGGTCCCACGGTGGTCACCGGGACCGGCGAATCGAGATCGACCACCGCTGACCATTCGGCGGAGAAGTCGTGGCTGGCGTGCGAGGCCAGGCGGTCGAGCAGGGCGGTGACGTCGTGCTGCTCCACTAGCACGGCCGCCGTCTCCAGGGCGTCGAGCCGGGGATCGGCATGCCAGTCGGCGGCCGGTCTGACGTCCTCGACGTCGACTCCGTCCACCTGGGCCACCTCGCTGATCAGCAGGGGAACCAGGTCGGCGCCGGGTAGGTCGACGAGCAGTTCGTCGATGGCGCGGCCCCCGCCCCGTTCCAGGATGTCGATGCCGACCAGGTCGCCCCTGACGGCCCCGATCCGACTGGCCACCGCGCCGAGTGCACCGGGTCGATCCGGAACCCAGACGCGGACCACGAAGGTCGTCATGGCACCAGAGTAGAAGCCGGATGTGAACGTGTGGTTTCCGCGGGGGTTCGCGGCGGTTACGTTACGTTCGTTCCGAGCCTCACGCCGATGCCGCATCGGACAGATGGGGCGACGGGCCCTGGGTGGTGGCCGCCCGACCGTTGCGACGGGCGGCCACCACCCCGGCCGGCTCGGCACCGACCGCCTCGACGGCGTCGGCCCGCTTGGCGTAGCGGTTGACGTACGTCTGGCCCGAGAGCTCCCGCAGCTGCCACATGATCTCGTCGGTGATCTGCCGCAACACCAGCGGATCGTCTTCCCGGTCCCGGAACTGCTCGAAGCGCATCGGCTGGGAGATCCGGATGGTGATCGGCATGAAGAACCGGGGCTTGACCTGCCCGATCGGCTGGGCCTCACGGGTTCCCACCATGGCGACGGCCAGCACCGGAGCATGGCACTGCAGGGCCAGGCGGGCGACGCCGGTGTGGCCCTTGTAGAGCCGCCCGTCGGGCGACCGGGTGCCTTCGGGATAGATGCCGAACATGCCACCGCCGCGCAGCACGTCGCGGGCCGACTCGAGGGCCCGCTGCGACGCCGAGCCGCCCTCCCGCTTGATGGGGATCTGGCCCACCGCCCGGAAGAACCAGGACGTCTTGGGATCCTCGAAGTACTCGGCCTTGGCGACAAAGGTGATCCGGCGCCTCAAGACCAAGGGCAGGAAGATCGAGTCCGAGAAGGACACGTGGTTGCTGGCCAGGATCACCGGGCCGTCGGCGGGCACGTTCTCGAGACCCTCGACCCGGACCCGGTAGAGGAACCGCAGCACCGGGGTCAGGATCACCTTGAGGATCCAATAGGTCATGTCTGGGACAGGTTATGTGAAACCGTCCCGGCAAGACCCGGTATCTGATCCGGCTACCGCGCCTCTGTATTGCAGATGACTACGATCGGCTCCTGCCTCCCGTCGCGTCGCCGCCTGACTGGAAGCTGCTCAGATACTGTAAGGCGCGTGCGCCCGGATTTCGCCGAACTGGTCGGGCTGGCCCGGGAGGGCGACGCCAGGGCGTGGGAACAGATCGTGCATGGGCTGAGCGGCCTGGTGTGGCGGGCCCTCGCCAATTTCGGGCTCTCTGTTGCCGACCGCCAGGACACCTATGCCGCCACGTTCTTCCGGCTGTTCGAGCGGCTGGACACGATCCGCGAGCCGGAGAAGCTTCCGGGCTGGATGGCGACGACGGCACGCAATGAGGCCCTCACCCTTCTCCGGGCTCGAAACCGCGTAGACGTCCGCGACCAGCTGGGGGACGGGCCTGCCGCCCTGGCGGCGTCGGACGAACGGCTGCTCGATGACGAACTGCTGAGTGCTCTCAGGGCTGGCTTCGGACGGCTGACTCCGGCGTGCCAGCAGCTGCTACGCCTGGCCAGCGCCGTCCCGAAGCTTTCCTACCAGGAGATCGGCGACCTGCTCGAAATTCCGCACGGCAGCATCGGCCCGACCCGGCAGCGCTGCCTTGACCGGTTGCGTGGCACACCGGAGCTCGGACGATTCCTGGAAGGAGCTCAACGGTGAACGGTTGGGACCTGACCGACGACGAGGTGCTGCTCGCCCTTCTGCGTGACACCATCGAGCAGATCGACCCGGTGCCCCCCGCCGCTACCGCCGCCGCCCTGAGGGCGTTCGACATGTTCCGGGTGGACGACGAGCTGGCCACCCTGGTCGCCGACTCGCTGGACGACGACGCGGTGCTCGTGCGCCATGATGCGGCGCTCGAGCGGCTGCTGACGTTCACCGCGCCGGCGCTCAGCGTGGAGGTCCAACTGCCCGCCCGCGGCAACACCATCTTCGGTGCCATCGTTCCGCCCGCGGCGGCGGCGGTGGTCGAGATCGAGTCGCCGACGGCTGTCACCACGACCACGAGCGACCAGCTCGGGCGGTTCCACGGCGATGTGGCGCCCGGGTGCTGCCGGCTGCGGGTCCGGGTCGGCGACAGCGTCGTCGTCACCCCCTGGATCGTCCGCTAACCGCACCCGGCGTCGTTGCCACCCACGCATACGAACGCCGACGCCGGCGGCTGGTCGCAGGAGGCGCCCGCCAGGGCGGCCGACGGCCGCTCGCCGGCTCGTAGCCGGCGGTGCAGGGCCAGCATGAACGTCACCGTCCGACCGTCGGGGACCGCCATCACCGGAGCGATCACCGACCGCACCCCCAACCCGACGAGGGCGGCCGCGGTACCCAATGGCTCGTCGCCGGCCTCCACCGCGGCCACTGCCGCGTCGCACGCAGCCAGGACGACGGTGCCGGCCACCCCCTGAAGCCGCTCGAGGTCGTAAATCGTCAACGGTCCGTCGCTCAGCAGCATCGACGAGAACAACGGGCTGTCCGCCCGGAACCGCCCATGGGCCGCAATGTGCACGACATCGGAGTACTCGAGCGCCGCCAGGACGTTGGCCGCCGTCGCCCGGTCGCCGGCCAACCGATGGCTCCCACGGTAGAGGCGGGAGATGGCCCGGCACTCGGAATCGGCCCCGGGCAGACCGGGGCCGGCGACCAAGGTGACTCTGGAGGGCTTGGCGGCGTCGGCCGGGGCGGCGCCGAGCCAGAGCGCGGAGCTCGGCGCAATGGTGGTGTCCCGGCCGGCAACGGTGGGCAGCGTCGACCACGGCAGGCCATGGAGCACGCCGGTGGGGACGACCACCAGGGCGGTGCGGGCGGGCAGCTCCAGCGGCTGCAGGAGCAGTTCATCGAGCCGGCCCGCGGCATACTGCAAGGCGTCCGCCGCCGCCTCGGGCAACGGCGTCCACAGCTGCCGGCGCATGGCGAACAGCAGGTACTGCTTCTCACGCGCCACGTCGGCCGAGGGCGCCAGCCGGCGAAGACCGATCCCGGACCGGGCGACGGTGACCGCGTAGAGCCAACCGTCGACGTTCACGAACTCGACGAGCAGCCGGTCGCCAACCGCCCGGCGCAGCGCCGCAACATCGACCCGACCGGTGGCCGCAGTGTTGTCCCTCGCCTGGAGGGTGCTGATGCGAACCTCCTCCTCCAGAGCGGCGGCCCGTCGGTCGGCGCCGGCGTCGCCGGCACCCCGCAACGCGGAATCCCGCAGATCGGCGCGTACGCTCCGCAGCTCGGTCAACCGGGCCGCCAACTCCTCATCGTGCGGCGGGCGCACCGGCGGACGGCGCAGCGCTACCGCCCGCCACCGCTCGGCCCACCGCAGCACCTGCACCGCATTGCGGTCCTGGAGGGCCAGGCGGGTACCGAGCCGGGCCAGGTCGGCGGCGTGCCCGGCGGCCCGGACCCTCATCTCGGTGGCGCCCAGGGTCGCCTGGTAGTCGTCAACGACGCCCATGCCCCGGGTGAGGGCCCGCTTGGCTCCGGCTCTGTCGCCCTCCGCCAGCCGGAGCAGGGCGGTCGCATGCCACGCCTGGGCCCGCAGGTCCGCCGTGCCGCGCGTGCGGGCGGGGACCGCCAGCGCCAATTCCGCCCTCGCCAGCCCGGGCCGGCCGAGGGCCAGGGCCACGCGGCCGGCGAAGGTGCGGACGTGGACAGCCTCGACCGGCCACCCCTGGGCGGCCAGTTCCAGGGCGATGCGGCGGCAGCTGCTCAGCAACCGGCCCGGTGGCGCCGCGGTGTCCTGGACGGCGAGAATCTCGGCCTGGATGGCGACGTAGCGGGCCAGGGCCGCCCACGGAAGACGGCGGCCCAGCCCGAACTGGCGGGCCGCCAGCGAGGCTTCCGTCACCGCCGCCCGGTGGTCCCCGGCGGCCAGGTGGGCCCGGGCCAGCAGGAGCCGGCACTCGGTCAGGTGGGCCATGTCGCCGGTCTGGTCCAGCGCGGCGACCGCGGCCCGGGCGTCGGTCCCGGCGTCGTCGACCAGGCCGGCCAAGAGGAGGACCTCACAGCGGTCGGCTCGGAGAATGGCGAGCAGCCGGGCCGGACTGTGCACCGTGGCGTAGGCCCGCTCGGCCCGGGCGAAGGCCGCGAGTGCCTCGGGCAGGTCCCCCCGCCGGCCCTGGGCGAAACCGCTGTTGTGGGTGGCCATGGCGACCAGGACCGGCAGGTCCCGGGCCCGAGAGATGCGTTCCGCCTCCCCCAGGTCGTCGAGCGCGGCCACCGGATCACCCCGATAGGCCAGCAGGATGCCGCGGTTGAGGTACAGCAGCGCCATCGACGCCTCGTCACCTGTACCGGACAGCCAGCGCCTGGCTCGCTGATAGGCGGCCAGGGCGTCGTCGAGTTGGCCGGCCCGGTGCAGGCAGACGCCATACAGCATCTCCACCACGCCGCGGGATGCGGCGGGCACCATGGCTCGGGCTTGGGTCATCTCCCGCTCCGATTGGGCGGTGTCACCGCGGCTGAGCAGCGACATGGCCAGATTGGCCCGGGTCAGGGCTTCGAGCTCGGTCAGGCCAAGCCGGTGGCTGACGCGGATCGAGGCCCGGTAGCTGGTGACCGCCTCCTTGAAGCGGTTCAACTCGTGCCAGGCCACGCCCATGACCCGGCGGGCTGCGGCCTCCACGGCGGGGTCGCCGGAGGCGGCCAGCACCTCGGCCGCCCGGTGCAAGCTGGCCGCCGGGTCGCGGTGGCGATGCTCCGCCAGTTGACCAAGTTCGTCAAGGGCCCCCTGCACGTCCTGTATCTTGCCCTCTGCTTTGGACTCTCTCTCAGGAGACCGAGGAGGGGCGCATGCCAGACCAGGAGCCCGCAGACCATCCCTGGACCGGACAGGTCCGGTTCTCCGAGCCGCACGAAGGGCCGCCCGTCGCCTATCGGCACAACGAGGTCATCACGTCCGGGGGCGAAGCCGCTCTTGCGGCCGCCCGCGAGTTGGTCCCAGACGTCAGGGTCGAAGAGACACTCGGACCATTCGACCGCCTGGTCGGCATGCCCGATCCGATGGCGCTCGTCCGCCACCTGCAGGCGCGCGGTTTCAACGCTCAGCCCAACCACACCCATTTCCACCACGCGGTGACCGCCGGACCGGTCTACGGCACGCCCGTCTACGGCACGCCCGTGTACGGCACGCCCGTGTACGGCACGCCGGTCTACGGCACGCCGGTCTACGGCACGCCGGTCTACGGCACGCCCGTGTACGGAACGCCGTTCTATGGCACCCATCATCGACACGGGCGTGGTCAGCGCTGGAGCAGCGCCAGACCGGCGCCGGACGACCATCTCACCCGGGCCATCGCCGAGCGCCTCGAACCCGGCGCCCGGGACCACGACATTCAGATCTTCGTGCTGGACACCGGACTGGCCGCCGAGCGGTTCCGGCCGGCTGCACTCCCACCCAGCACCGTCACCGCGGCCACGCCGGACGATGTGGACGTGCCCGACGCCAACCGCGACGGCTACCTCGACCCGGCCGCCGGACACGGGACATTCATCGCCGGGATCATCGGCCAGTTGGCGCCCGGATGCCACATCACGATGCACCGGGTGCTGTCGAACCTCGGTGAGGGCCACGAGTGGGACATCGCCAAGTGCCTTCACGGTCTGGTCCCGGCGAGCAACCAGCGCACCATCATCAACATGTCCTCTGGTGGCTACGTGCTCGAACACGCCCACCTCATGGAGTGGGCCATCCGGGAGATGCTGGCAACCGGCGCCGTGGTCGTCGCCTCGGCCGGCAACGACGCCACCTGCCGTCCCTCCTATCCGGCCGCCCTGCACGGAGTGGTCGCGGTCGGGGCGCTCGGTGCCGGCGGACCAGCCCCGTTCACCAACTACGGGCCCTGGGTCAATGTCTGCGCCCCCGGGGTCGACCTGATCAGCACCTTCTTCACCCACTTCGACGGCCGGGTCTACCCGGGCCCGGACGGTGCCTACCGCACCGACGACTATCGCGGCTGGGCCGTCTGGAGCGGCAGCTCGTTCTCGGCGCCCGTGGTCGTCGGCAACCTGGCCCGGATGATGCTGCTCGGAGCGCCGAGCGCCCAGCAGGCGGTTGGGCGGCTGGTGCACGCGTCGGGCGGGATGAGCATCCCCAACCTGGGCCGGGTGGTCAACTCTCTCTGAGCTACTGGAGCTTGGGCAGACCGCGGCGCAGGTTGCGGACGGCCTGTGCGATGCGCTTCTCGTTCTCGATCAGGGCGAAACGAACGAAGCCCTCACCGCCACGGCCGAAACCCACGCCCGGTGACGACGCCACATTGGCTTCGGTCACCAGCAGCTTGGCGAACTCCAACGACCCCATCTCCCGGTACGGTTCAGGGATCGGAGCCCACACGAACATCGTGCCCTTGGGCTTCTCGACCTCCCAGCCGATCCGGTTCAGCCCGTCGCACAGGCCGTCGCGCCGCGACTGGTAGATCTCGTTGACGACCTTGGGATAGTCGGGCGCCTCGTTCATGGTCACGATGGCGGCGATCTGGATGGGCTGGAAGGTCCCGTAGTCGAGATAGCTCTTGAGCTTGGTCAGGGCCAGCACGATCTCGGCGTTCCCGACCAGGAAGGCGACCCGCCAGCCGGCCATCGAGAAGCTCTTCGTCAAGGTGTACAGCTCGACCGCCACCTCCTTGGCGCCGGGGACCTCCAGAATCGAGGGCGGCTGGTAACCGTCGAAGGCGGTGTCGGAGTAGGCGAAATCGTGGACCAGCACCACGTCGCGTTCGCGGGCGAAGTCGACGATCCGCTGCATCCACGCCAGGTCGACGCACTCGGTCGTCGGGTTGTGCGGGAACGAGAACACGATCACCCGCGGCCGGGGCCACGTCGACTCCCAGCTGTCGATCAGGTTGGCGAAGAAGTCCTGGTCGGCACCGAGCCGGACCTGCTGGACGTCGGCGCCGGCGAACAGCGGGGCGTAGATATGGATCGGATAACTGGGCGTCGGGACCAGGGCGGTATCGCCGGGACCGACCAGCGTCCACATCAGATGGGACAGGCCCTCCTTGGCCCCGATCGTCGTCACCACCTCGGTGTCCGGATCAAGCTCGACACCGAAGCGGCGTAGATACAAGTTGGACACCGCGAGGCGCAACTTGGGGATTCCCCGCGACGCCGAGTACCGATGGTTGCGGGGGTTGTGGGCCGCCTCGCACAGCTTTTCGACCGCGATGTCGGGGCTCGGGATGTCGGGGTTGCCGAAGCCCAGGTCGATCACGTCGCCGCCCGCCTGGCGGGTCTGGTCCCGAAGTTGATTGATGATGGCGAAGACGTACGGCGGCAAACCGTTGATGCGGCGAAACTCCATGGCGGATCGAGGCTACCGGACGTCCCTCGCACCGTCCGCCAATTGAGTGACGAATGCCGCCCAGTCGACCGTCGGCGGCGGTCCGTACACTGCCCACGACGCACCGGCGGCCGCCAGCTGCATCAGGTGCTTGCGCAGGTCACCGTCGCCCGGAGGCGGACCACCCCAGGTGGCTTCGCCGCCACCGCCGCGGGCGTATGCGGCCAACTCGTCGAGCGGTCCGTCCCACGAGTTCCAGCCGTCGGCGTCGGCCGCCGCCACCTCCCGCACCCGGCGCGACCGGCCGCCGACCCATGTCCGGATCCCCCGGCCGCGCAGCAGACGGGCGGTCTCGGCGAGCCGAGCGATCCGTTCGTCGACGGGCGGGAAGTCCAGCCCGTAGGCCTCATTCTCGGCCCCGGTGAGCGAATCGCCGGTCCCGATGCCGGCGATGATCCGGCCACCGGATATCTGGTCGAGAGTGGCGAACGCCGACACCAGGACCGGTGTCGGGAGCATCGTCACCCGGCTCACGAGCGTTCCCAACCGGATGCGCTCCGTGATCACCGCCAACGCCGCGAGCATGGCGATGCCGGCCAGGGCAGGCCGATCCGGGCGGTTGATGGGGAAGAGGTGGTCGTAGCTGAACACACCGTCGATTCCCTCGCCCTCGGACCGCCGGGCCACATCAAAGGCCAGGGCCGGCGACCGGCGGAAAACCGGGAGGACCAGTCCGACCTGCACGGGTCGCGCTACAGCTCCTGGGCCAGCAGACCGGCGCCGACCGCCCCGGCCCGCGGTCCGAGCTCGGCCAGCACGATGCGGATCAAGGGCCGCTGCTCATAGGCCTCGACCAGCCCGGCGAAGGCGGATCGGATTGGCTCCAGCAGCACCGGCCCGGCCTCAACCAGGCCGCCACCCAGCACGATGCACTCAGGGTCGAGGACGTTGGCCAGGTTGGCCAGGCCAACGCTGACCCACCATGCGAACCGCTCGATGATGGCCAGCGCGCCGTCATCGCCGTCGGTGGCGGCGCGGGTCACGTGCTCGCCCCGAACCGCCTCCGGGTCACCCCCGGCCAGTTCGACCAGGCGCCGCGCCTCGCCGGCCATGGCCGCCTCCCGTGCCAGCCATCCGAGACCGCTACCCGATGCGAAACGCTCCCAGCAGCCCCGCTTGCCGCACGGACAGCGTGGCCCGTGAGGGTCGATCACCATGTGACCGATCTCACCCGCATAGCCATTGGCCCCGTCATTCAGCCGGCCCCGGGCCACCATGCCGCCCCCGATGCCGGTGCCCAACGTGACCATCAACACGTCGTCGCTCCCCCGCCCGGCCCCGAGCACCCGCTCAGCCCAGCACGCGCACGTGGCGTCGTTGCCGACCGTCACCGCCACCCCGGGCAGTCGCTGCTCGAGTCCCCGCCGCACATGCAGGCCCACGATGCCCGGCAGGTTGGGGGCGAACTGCAGCACCCCGTCCCGATCGACCAGCCCGGGCGCACCAACGCCGACGGCCCGGGTCGGACCCACCGCTTCGATGGTCGCGGCCACGGCATCCAGCAGCGCCTCACCGGCGCCCGGTGTCGGCCTCCGAGCCTCGGCACAGACCGCGCCGGCGGCATCGAGACGCACGGCGAGCACTTTGGTACCTCCGACGTCGACCCCGATCGTGCTCTCCACGGCGCGACCGATGGTAGGCCGCCGCGTCACTGGGCCGGCGAGTCAGCCCGACGAGTGATCGACCCGGCGCAGCGTCAGCGGCTGGAGATCATCGACCGATCGGAGCCGGACGATCTGGCTCTCGGGCGGAATCACTATGGCGACCGGTGTCCCCGAATGCAACCACTCGTGCAACAACCCGAAGCCGAAGTCCTCCTCCCGGAGCACGACAAGGAGGTCCAGATCCGACGAGATCGCTTCACGATCATCGGGCGTCAGGACGAGATGGACGCGGTCGGGTCCCGTTCTCGTGACCTCGCTGACCCGCACTCGGGGCGTGTCGGCCAGGGTGCCGAGGTCGGACGCAATACCGATTCCCCGTTTCGGCACCAGGCCGTGGACCCGGCGCCGAATGACGGAGCTGACGTAGAACGCCAGCAGCAGCACCAGCAGCACGACCGCCACGTTGGTCACCGCACGAGCATCGCATCCCTCAGGCGGGGTGCCGGCGGAGATGGTGGAAGGCGATGGCCGCCGCCGTGGCCACGTTGAGCGAGTCGACCGCCGCCGCCATGGGGATCCGGACCCGTATGTCGGCCGTACCCAGGGCCTCGAGCGACAAGCCGTGCCCCTCGGAGCCGAGTAGCACCGCGACCGGGTGGGCCGAGGGGGTGATCTCGTCGAGAGGTCGGGCGTCTCGGTCGGGCGTCAGGCCCAGCACCGTGAAACCGGCGGACTTGAGCTCGACCAGGCCGCCCGGCCACGAACCCAGGACGGCCCACGGGACCCGTAGTACCTGGCCGATCGATACCCGCACCGAGCGACGGTACAGAGGATCCGCGCACCCGGGGGCCAGCAGGACCGCGTCAACCCCGAGGGCGGCGGCGTTGCGGAAGAGGGCTCCGAGATTCTCGTGGTCGTTGACGCCCTCGAGCACCGCCACCAGGGACGCCCCCGCCGCCAGTGCGATCGCGTCTGCGGTCGGGGCCAACCGCCCGGCGACCGCCAGCGCGCCCCGGTGGAAGTGAAAGCCGCTGACGGCCTGCATGGCCTCGATGCCGGCCACGTAGATGGGAACCTCGATGCCGGCAGCCGCCAGGTCCAGCTCCAGTTCGGCCAGCTTGGGCATGGTCACCAGCAGGGACCGGACCGGGTAGCGGGAGGCGAGGAGCTGCCGGATCACCAGCGCGCCCTCGGCTATGAAGATGCCCCCAGCGGTCTCGTGCCGGCGCCGGAGCTCGAGGTCGGTCAGGTCGCGGTAGTCGTCCAACCGGTGGTCAGCGGCATCGGTGACGGTGAAAACCGGCCCCACCGGATGTCCTATGCGGGCAGCGCCGCCTCGATCGCCGAGACCACCTCGGCGGACTCGGGCTCGGCGCCGGGCCGGAACCGGGTGACGATCTCTCCATCGCCGGAGATGAGGAACTTCTCGAAGTTCCACTGGATGTCGCCTGCGCCGCCTTCGGCGTCGGGCTGCTCGACCAACTGCTGATAGAGCGGATGGCGCCCCTCGCCGTTGACCTCGATCTTCTCGGTCATCGGAAAGGTCACGCCGTAGTTGGCGGAGCAGAAGGTGGCGATCTCCTCCGGGCGTCCCCGGCTCCTGGCCACCGAACTGGTTGCAGGGGACGCCGAGGACCGTGAAGCCTCGGTCGCCGAAGCGCTCCTGCAGGTGCTCCAAACCGGCGTACTGGGGCGTCAGACCGCACTTGGAGGCCACGTTGACTATCAGCACGGCTTGGCCTTTGAACTGACGCAGGTCCAGGGGCGAACCGTCGAGGGTGGCGAGATCAACTTCATAGATCGACATGTCCGCAGGCTATGTGAGGGCCGCGGCTATTGAACCGGGATGCGCTCGACCGGCGTATACCGGCCGTGGGGCGCCGGGTCAGCCGGGCGGCCGTCGTCCTGGCCGGGCGACCCGGCCGCGCCGCCGACCCACGTCAGGATGGACTCCGCCAAGGGGCCGAACCGCCCCAGGATGTCCCCGGGTCGAGGTGGCGTGGCGACCACGCTGTCGAGGGTGTCGAGCGCCGCCCGCGCCGCGGCGATCAGCTGGATGGCCGCCTGCTGCAGGTGGTCGAGCGCCGACTGGCCCGGCTCCTCGGCCATCATGCCCGGGCACCGGCCGCGGATACGGGCGGATCGAACAGGACCTCCAGCCACGACCCGACCATGGTTGCGCCGGCCACCTCGCGCCGGCGCAGCGAGTCGGGCAGCATGATCGCCCGCCGGTGCGGACCCACCCGCACCAGGAGCTCATTGTCCCGCCGGCCGACCTCCATGTCGTCCTTCTCCGCAAACGGCAGCCCGAGGCAGAGCACCAATGCGTCGCGCGCGCGCTTCGACCCGCATCGGCTCGCCGCGATGCAGGATGCCGGTCGGGTCGAGGTCGCCGTACACGGCGTCGCCGAAGCTGCGCAGCCGCTCGATGCCAACCAGCTCGTCGGCCGCCAATTCGGCCCGGAGCACCGGGAGGGGGGCGAAACCGTCCTCGATGGCGGCCAAGTGCTCGGCCTGGGTCTCCTTCCACGCCTTGAACCACGGGTCGGTAACCTCGTCGGGCAGCAACCGGTTGGCCACCACCGCGTCGACCCGGTAGCCGAACAGCGCCAGATAGGTCGCGGTCCGCCGGGCCTCGGCGATGACCATCTTCTCGGGATTGACGACCAGGCGGACGCTGGTGCGCATGGGATCGGTGAGCAGGTCCTTGGCCGCCGCCAACCGCTCGTACAGCCGGCCGGCCGCCGCGAAGACGTCGTCGCTCGGCCACGGGCATGCGTCGTGATCCGGCCGCAGCATGGGCCGCACCGCCCGAACCACCTTCCGCTCCACCGGGAACACCCGGTCCATGTACCACGACAGCACCTCGGCAGCGAGAGCAGCCGGATGGTCTCGGCGGTCGGGGCGCAGTCGACCACCACGACGTCCCATTGTCCGCTGTCGGCATGGTCCCTGATGTCGGAGAGCGCGAACAGCTCTTCGAGCCCGGGCAGCACCGACAGCTCCTCGGCCTCGACGCTGTCGACCCCGGCCCAGCCGAACAGCTGCCGCAGGTAGACCTGGACGTCGCCCCAGCGTCTCCTCCAGCCGTTCGGTGGCATCGAGTTGCTGGCCCCACAGCCCGTCGCACGACCGAGCGGGGCTGGCCGTCGAGGGCGACCGGTCGAAGGCGTCGCTCGAGCGAGTGGGCGCTGTCGGTGGACAGGACCAGGGTCCGCAGCCCGCTGTCAGCGCAGCGCAGCGCGGTGGCGGCGGCGACGCTCGTCTTGCCGACCCCGCCCTTGCCCGTGAACAGCAGCACCCGGCAGGGCACGCGGCCGGCCGCATCCGCGGTCGGCACACGCCCGTCGTCACCCCTCGGCCCGGGCCTTGAGCTCCCTCAGGTGCCCGGTACCCCATGATCCGCCCCTCGGCCCGACGCTTGACGAATCCGGGCAGCGGGACCTTCAGCTCGACGGTCGAGGTGGTAGACGACCTCGGTGTCGTCGCCGGCCGGCCTCGAAGGTGTAGGCGCCGTCCAGCCGCCGGGTGAGGTCGCCGTCGACCTGGACCCAGGACAGCTCCTTGGGCGCGCTGGCTGTAGTCGTAGGCGAGGGTGTACGAGGTGCTGCGGCCGAAGGCGGCGGCCCGGAAGGTGACCTGCGCCGGCGGCCCTGCTCGTCCTGCTCGGCGACGGTGACCGCCTTGATGTCGGCCGCCCATTCCGGGTAGCGCTCGAAGTCGGTGAGGATGTCGAAGCACTGCTCCGGGCGTGGCCCGGATGATCATGCGCTCGGCGACCTGCTCCTCCACTCGGCTCCTTTCCTCAGCCGTCGGCTCAGAATCGCGCTGGGTTCCGCCGGATCACGAGAGTAGTAGCCGAGCACGATCCCGTTGCCGACGAGGAACCACGATGTCGCCACCGCCACCATCAGCCACCGGATCCACCCTGCTTGTCCTCGGCCCCTCCGGTGAACTCATCCGCCTCGCGCTCGAAGCAGTCCAGCAGGGCGAGAATCGAGATCGACTCCAGCACGAGGAAGGTGAACACGAACTGCACGACCAGTCAGGGTACCGCCGGGCGGCGCGGTCATCCCTTCGGCCCCGGCCCCGGCGCGCCGGTGGTCCGGCCGCGGGGCCCGAACGCCCCATACCGTGCCGCCCCAGAGCCCGCAGTGGCCCAAGCGCCCACATCGGCACCAGGCAGCCGAAGGCCAGTGGCGACCGTGATCCACGCGTGCCCAGCGGCCGCCGACGACCTCGACCGCCAGCGCGCCGAGCAACGCCTGCCGGACCCGGCCGGGCGCGACCTCTTCCAGCAGGAACAGACTCCACAGCTCGATCTCCCGCTCCCGGCTGCGGCCGGCGGCCACGGCCAGGGCCCAGAGAAAGACGCCGCGCAGCCGCCGAAGAACAGGACCAGGTCGACGATCGACGGCCGGCAGGCGGGCCCCGGGAGCCGCCACGGCCAGCGCCATGCCGGCCGCGAAGACCGCGGTGCCGATCCAGCGGACCGGATGATGCGCCGTCGCCGTCATCCGCCGGTGTCGGGAACACCGACCGGTCCTTGGCCTGCCGTGGCCCTTCGGGCCGCCGTGTCCGCCGGGATGGCCTCGGCCCAGGCGGCATGGGTTCTGCGGTTCGCCGCCCGGCCGCTCGGGCTGCTCACCTGCTCGCTCCCGAGCCCTTTGAGGGCATCAGCCAAGCGGGCGGCCAGCCCGTCGTAGGCGAACTCGTCCTCGGCCCTGGTCCGGGCCGCCTGACCCTGCGCGAGCGCCAGCGCCGGGTCGTCCAGGAGTCGGCCAGCACGTCGGCCGACGGCCCTCGCGCTCATCCGGGCTGGGACCACCACGAACCCGGTCTTGCCGTCCTCGACCGCCTCCGCCGCCCCGCCGCTGTCGCCCGCCACCGACGGCACCCCGCAGGCCGCCGCCTCGAGGAACACGATGCCGAATCCCTCCTGCTCGAGTCCGCCCCACCGGCTCCGGCAGCACATGGCGAACACGTCGGCGCAGGCGTAGAGACGCGGCAGGTCGGCGTCGGCGACCCGGCCGAGCATCCGGACCGGCGCCCCCGTGCGCCGGACCAGCCGTTCGAGCCGGACATCGGTCCCGGCCGGCGCCCGGCGATGGCGACCGTCAGCTCCGGGTGGCCGGGCGCCAGCCGGGCCGCGGCCTCGATGAGGGTGTCCATGCCCTTTCGGGGCACCAGCCGGCTGACGCTCACCACCAGCCGGCCGCCGGCCGGCAGGTCCAGATGGGCCCGGGCCGCGGCCCGGTCGATGGCCGGCAAGGGTCGGAACCGGGTCGTGTCCACGCCGGGCGGCACTTGCACCACGGGCGGGAACCGGCCGTCGTCGCCGACCGCCCGCCGGGCCTCCGCCTCGGGATAGCCGCCGGCGGCGATGACGAGCGCGGCGCCCGAGACCACCCGGGCCAGCAGCTGGCGGCTGGCCGGCAGCCGGCCCGGAACGGTCGACCTCGGCGCCGTGGAGGACGACGGCGTACGGCAGGCCGAGGCGGGGGCCGACCAGCCCGAGGGGCAGGGCCGGGTCGAGGACGACGCGCCTCGGCCCCGACCTCGGTCGGCCAGCCGCGGATGCGGCCGGCCACGACCGGCGACGGCAGCAGCACCGGCTCGCGGGTCGCGCACGATCGCGAAACGGCTGGGCGCCGTCGAAGGCGTCGGCGCCCGCGATAGGGCGTGGTGAGCACCGTGACGTCGTCGGGCGGCAGCCGCCGCCACAGCTCCCACAGGTAGGACTGGATGCCCCCGACCTTGGGCGGGAAGTCATTGGTGACGAGGAGGTGGCGCACGGCGGCGAAAGGTGCGGCCGGTTCGGCGGCGGGTCATGGGTGCGCTCGATCAGCCTGTCACCTGCGGCGGCCGTCGTCAGATCGGCTCGGCGGCGGCCAGGACGGCGCGGCGGCCGTCGAGCTCGGCCCGCACCTCGGGGTCGGGCTCGCCGGCCAGAGGCCGAGCAGGTCGCCGCCGGCCGAGCCGGGCGGCGGCCCAGACGGCGTGGGCCCGCACGAGCGGGATCGGGGTCGGCCAGCGCCGGCCGCAGGCGCGGCCTCGACCGCCGGATCGGCGCCCGTCGGCCATGTTGCCCAGCGCCATCAGGGCGTTGCGCCGCAGGTAGCGGGGCTGGCGCTGCGGGATGTACCAGCGGCCGAAGCGGGCCGAGCAGTTCGTCGTCGGTGGCGGCCAGCAGGTCGAGCAGGTCGATCAGTCGCCTCGTCGCGGGCTCGGCTCGGCCCGCGCGGCGGGTCCACGGCTTGGCGGCCCGCGGTTGACCGGGCACACCTCCTGGCACTCGTCGCAGCCGTAGATGCGGTCGCCGAGGGCGACGCGGTACTCGGCCGGGAACACCCCCGGCGCCTGCACCAGCCAGGCCAGGCAGCGGCGGGCGTCGAGCACGCCGGGCGCGATCGAGGGCGCCGGTCGGGCAGCGCCGGCAGGCAGCGGCGGCAGGCGCCGCAGCCGTCGGCGACTGGAGCGGCGGCGGCCGGCAGAGCGGCGCGTCGGTGACCACCGCAGCCGAGCACGAACCACGAGCCCCGGCCCGGGCAGCAGCAGGTTGGTGTTCTTGCCGTACCAGCCCGAGCCCGGCCCGGTAGGCGGCCTCGCGGTCGACCAGGGCGTTGTCGTCGGCCACCACCGGGCGCTGCCAGCCGGCCGCGACGAGCCGGTCGGCGATGGACTGCAGCGCCGACGGCAGCGGGTGGTAGTGGTCCGCCGAGGCGTACCGGGCCACGGTGCCCTGGCCCCGCCCGGCCTGCTCTCGGGTGGGCGGGGAGGACGGATACCGCCGAGCCCCCACGACCAGCGACCGCGCCCGGGAACGATGCGTCCGGGCTCGGTGGACCGGGCCGGGTTGCGGTAGGTGAAGTTCATCCCGCCGTGCAGCCCAGCCTGTTTGCGCTGCTCGATATGTCCACGTGTGGCTGTGAACGGTTCAGCCGCCGCGATCCCGACAGCATCCAATCCGGCGTCGAATCCGATCTGGCGCACCTCGCCGGCGAGTGCCTCCTGGGCGTCTGTGACTGAGACGGGACGGGTGCCCATGCAGCCTCACCTCCTCGCCGAGCGTCGCCGCACCGACGACTCCTGAACGTGTTTCCCTACATGGAGATGGGTTCGATTGGGCGATAGCCGCGCCTTTCAGCGCGAGCTGTTCGCGCCGGCGCAACCGGAGGCGCGGGCTTACGTCCGACGCCGGGTCTCGGTCTCTCGCCCGTGGCTTTCGGGTCGGCGTCGCGCCACTGTCCCTCGAATGGGTCGCGCGCCCGGTCATCCTCGCGCACCCCGGCCTGGCCGGCTTTGATGAGAACGATTCCCTCATCGACCGGACCGGCGTCCGGCGAGGGCCAGGAAGGGGGGGCGACGACAACAGGAACGGGGGCGGTGTCCGGCTCGCTGGCCGGGCGGTGAACGCGGTCGTTTGGGTCGACAGCCGGTGCGGGTCGACGGACCGGCTCAGCCGAAGCGGGCGTGGCCGCCGGGTTGGCGCCCGAAGGCTGCCGGCCCGGGGCGACGAGGGGACGTTGGCGCCGGGGACGACCGGGCGCCGCCAGGGGGCGGTCGGCTCGCACGGGACGAGGTGATGCCGGCCGAGCGGCCCGGGTCGCCGGTATTGGCGTGCTCACCACCGGGTGGGGGGCCGGCGCCGCGGGATCGACGGTTCGGGGCGCGCGAACCGGTGGCTCGGCCCTTCTGGGGGCCGGCCCGGCAGCGGCCGACCGGCGCGACGCTTCAGACGCTCGGCTGGACGGAGCGGCGCGGCGGCGCGGTTGTTCAGCCGAGGTCGCGGGTGCGGCCGTCCTCCGAGAAGGTTCACGGTCTCGGCCGGCAGTCTGGGTTGGTCTGGGCGCAGATGCCGCACGACCGGCGAGCGGTCCGAAGCGGTCAGCGGTCGACATCGATCGGGCGGCTGACGGCCGTGGCCGGTCGATGGCGCCGGGCGGCGCAGTGCTGGCTTCCGGGCCACTGCCGCTCGACGTCGACGGACCACTGGCGGCCCGGACCCGATCTCCAGAAGGGCGCGGCCCACTCACGGCACGAACCCGCTCACCGGACGGCGGGCCGGCCGCCCGGCGGGGCGTTGACGACTGTCCACTCCCGGCCGGGGCCGCCTGACGCTCGCTCCCACTCCCACTCGCCGCCGGGCTGGAGCGACGCGTCGAAGGGCCGGCCTCCCTGCCGGCGGGTGCCGGCGCTGGTGGGTCGCGGCGCGGTGACCGGGCGAACAGGGGACGTGAGCCGCCATTGGAGGAGCCTCTGGCCGGCAACGACGGCCGAAGGCTCTTGTCGACGTTCGCCTGCCGGCTGGTCGTTCCGGACGACGGGGCCGCCTCTCCGGTGCCGGGGCTCGGCCGGGGCGGCCGCTTGGCTGTGGCCTCCCCCGACGGCTTGGTGGCTCCCGACACCTTCCGGCCCGAGACTCGGCGCTCGGCCGGCCGGCCGGCCGGATCGCCGGCCGGCCGGCGCGTCGGCGCGACCAGCGGCCGTTGCCGCTTCGAAGCCGCTGTGTCGGCATCACCCGAACGCGGCGCCGCGTCAGCACCGGGCGAGCCGGCCGGCCCGGAAGGTGACGACGAACGAGGCGGCATCGCGTAGGAGCCGGGACTGGAGCTTGGCGACGGCGGCACGGCACGGGCGGCATCGGCGGCGGCGGCGGAACGAGCGGCGGCCGCAGCCATGGCGGCTGCCGCGACCGACCGCGAGCTGGTGGTGGGTGCGGGCGTTGGCCGGACCGGCCGGGCGGCGACCGCCGGCTTGAGCGGGCGCAATCCTGGTGGCCGTACTCGACCGGGTTCGACATACCCCAGTTCGGTGGCCACGCGGTTGACGGCGGTCAACGTGCCCTCCGACAGATCGGCCACCCAGTCGGCGTGCTGCGACCTCTTGCGGGAGACGTATGACACTCTCACCACCCAGAGGCCGTCCCCCTGGCGGAACGCCGACCACGCGTCGTCGAACTCGTCTCCGGAAAGCACGACGCCGCGGTCGGCCAGGTTCCAGGCCACGGACTCCGCCAGTGGCTGGGTCGATGGGCCCAGGCGGGGCTTGGTGTAGGTGAAGTGGTGCGTCCGCTGCAGCACCTGCGCCTGCTCGGCCAGCACCGGGGCGGCGAAGCGAGCCACCCATTCCTCCGGCACCCCGGCGGCCGCGGCCACCTCACGGAGCGTGTGTCCCTTGCGGAGTGATGCCTGTACTTCGCGCGGTGTGAGGCGGCTCTCCGGTCGTGGTCGGGCCAGGAGCGGCCGGGTCCCGTTGGCGTCGGACGCACCGGTCAGTTCCCGGTGAGCCGACCTCTCCTCCCGGAGGCGCAGGCAATTCTTCGATCTGATCAACCAGCGAGTTGTCGACGAGGATGATGTAGTTGCCGGTGGTGTCCTTCTGCCGCGCCAAGAATCAGCCCCCTGTGATCGGTTGTAAATCCGACGAGATGGAGCTGTTGCACAGCGGCCCCCGGCTCAAGGAGGTCCGTACATCGGACCCGGCGTATCGGACGCTACCACCTCAGCTTGGCGACTTTGTGCACCCCTGTGCTATGAAGTCCGCCCGTCGACAGGGCGTTTCAGGCGTGTTGGCGCGCCGTTGATGTCGCAGTGCGGGGACCAATCCGGCCCGACCGAGCATCCGTACAACACGCTCCTCGTCGGCGTTGATGATGACGGCATCCTGCGGTTGGCGGCAGATGAAGCTGACGACGCAGTCACCGCAGACGTCTGTACCTCGCATGGAGCACTCGTCGCAACTGATCAGCAGGCTCATGGGTCTCATCATGACGGGAGGGTGTGACCGTTATTCCCATGCCGGACACCGCAATGCCGGTTCAGACGCCGTTGTCTGTGCTCTCCGGGAGCACGGCCTCGTCGCTCAGCACCTCGATGGCGCGATCGCTTCCGCACCACCGACACGACACATGCTCGACAGTTTCGGCCAGCACCGCCGTGTCCTCGACGGTGAGATCGCCGCCGACGGTGTAGTGGTGGAAGGCCCGGGTGCGACGGGTGACGGTCACGTCGAAACGGGTCAGGTTCCCGCACGCCCGGCAACGGTAACGGGTCGGACTCACTGCGCCACCCTACCGGCGCGGCCTAACGTGACCGCATGGTCCATGCATTCGTGCTGATCGACGCGGCGCCTGGTCGCATCGCTGACCTGGCCGGAGAGCTTGCCGATGTAGACGGCGTCGCCGAGGTGTACTCGGTATCGGGTGAGACCGACCTGATCGCGATCGTCCGGGTGCGCCACCACGAGGATTTGGCCGAAGTGGTCACGCGCCGGATCTCGGTGCTGGGCGGCATCGTCGCCACCCGGACACTTGTCGCCTTCCAGGCGTACAGCCGTCACGACCTCGAAGCCATGTGGGACATCGGCGCGTAGCATTCGTGGCGTGAGCGATCTCCTGATGGCCGTAGGCGTTGTCACCGCCCTCATTTTCCTTGCCGTGTTGACAGGATGCGGGCTGCTGTGGCGGGCTCTGCACCGAGCCAATCGCGTGGTGGCGGGACGGCGGTCGCCGGCACCGCTCGGCTGGTTGTGGTCGTGGCGCCGGGCCGCTCGCATGCACCGCCGGCTGCGACGGGCCGTGCAGAACGCGGATGCCGCGATCGCGCCGCTCACCGCCACGGTCACGCCCCTGCACGATGTGGCCGCCGACCTGTCGGGCCGGGCGGCTGTCGTCGACGACCGGCTGGTCGCCGCCAGCCGGCTCCCGGCGTACGCCGGCCGGCCTCAGCTCACCGCCTTGGCCGTCCAGGTCAGGGACCTGGAAGGCACCGCGCAGCGGCTCCGACAACTCAGCTCGCAATGGCAACTGTCGCTGGACCGAGCGGTTGCCGCGACGACGGTGGCGCCCCCTGACCTGGCCGAGCGCCTCGACGCCGTCGAGGCCGCCCTCCTCGAGTTGCCCACCGGCGCCTAGCTCACTTCACCGCGTCACTGATGCGCTGGGACACCTCGATCAACTCGTGGAGGCGGGCGTCGGCTCGTCCCTGGTCGACTGCTGCACCGGCCATCAGCAGACCGTCCTCCAGATCGGCCACCTGCCCAGCCGCCACCAGGCCGGCTGCCGCGTTTAGCAGCACGATGTCGCGATGGGCGCCCTTTTCCCCCCTAATACCCGCCGCGCCATGTCGGCGTTGGTGGCCGCGTCGCCGCCGAGCAGATCGCTTTTGGCCACCGCGGGCAGGCCCAGATCGACCGGGTCGACGACATAGCTCCGCAGCCCCTCTTCATCGGCGCGGAACTCCAACACGGTGGACGAGGTGGTGGTCGTCAGCTCGTCGAGACCGTCGTGGCCGAACACGACCAGGGCCCGGGTCGCACCGTTGGCCTCGAGCACCCCGAGCATCTTCTCGGCCATGGCGGGATCAGACACGCCGACCACCTGGCGCTGGACCCGGGCCGGGTTGGCGAGCGGGCCCAGGAAGTTGAACACGGTGGGCACGCCGAGCTCACGCCGGGTGGGCCCGGCGTGGCGCATCGATGGGTGGAACCGGGGAGCGAAGCAGAACCCGATGCCGGCCTCCCGGATGCACGCGGCCACGCCGTCGGCGCCGAGGTCGATGGCTACGCCGAGCGCTTCGAGCACGTCGGCCGAACCTGCTCGGGAGGAGGCCGCCCGGTTGCCGTGTTTGCATACGGGAACGCCGGCGCCCGCCACGACGAACGCGGCGATGGTCGACACGTTGATGGTGCCGCTGCGGTCGCCGCCAGTCCCGCACGTGTCGACCAGGCGGCGTCGAAGACCGTCGTCGACCGGCATCGGCTCGGCGGCGTCGATCATGGCGCCGGCCAGGCCGATCAGCTCGTCGACCGTCTCGCCCTTGCACCGCAGCCCGAAGATGAACGCCGCCAGCTGGGACGGGGTGGCGTTGCCTTCGAAGACGTCGGTCAGCGCCGCGCCCGCCTCGGCGGACGAGAGGTCACTGCCCCCGGCCAGCCGGCCGAGCAGGAAGGGCCAGCCGCCGAGCTCTTCGAGGTTCAGTGCCATCACGGGAGACACTGCCATACGCGAGACGCCCGTACTTAC
This sequence comes from uncultured Actinomycetota bacterium, assembly GCA_963792645.1. Taxonomy (GTDB): domain Bacteria; phylum Actinomycetota; class Acidimicrobiia; order Acidimicrobiales; family Palsa-688; genus CAWBWS01. Next base: position 862,152 of record CAWBWS010000002.1, on the reverse strand, counting down.
TCAATCCCACCACACGTGGCGGGCCAGGACGCCTCGGGCGATCAGGCCCAGCTGCACCTGGCTGGTGCCCTCGACGATCGTCAGCTGCTTGGCATCGCGGTAGTACAGCTCGGTCATGTGGTCCTTCATGTAGCCGGCGGCACCGAGCAGCTGCATGGCCAGGTCGGAGGCCCGCACGGCCAGCTCGGTGGCCTAGTACTTGGCCATCGACAGGTAGGGCGCCCACTCCTTTGCTGATCCGCCCCTGGTCGGCCATCCACGCCGCCCGGTACGTGAGCAGCCGGGCCGCCTCGATCTCGGTGGCCAGCTTGGCGATCTCCCATTGGATGCCCTGGAAGTCGGCGATGGTCTGGCCGAACGCCTCCCGCTCCTGGACGTACTCGGTGGCGTACATGAGCGCCCCCTCGGCCAGGCCGATGCCCCGTGCGGCCACGATCGGGCCGCATGGAGTTCAGGCCCTGCATGGCCAGCTGGAAGCCGCCGACCTGCCCGATGACGTGGTCGTCGGCGACGAACACGCCGTCCAGCAGCAGCTCGCCGGTGTCGACGCCGCGCACGCCCATCTTGCGGTCGGTGGCCCCGAGCCGGACGCCGTCCCAGCGACGCTCGACGATGAACGCCGTGATCGAGTCGTGATGGCGGCTGGCGACGTCGCCGGTCTTGGCGAAGACGGTGTACCAGTCGGCCTGGACGATCCCCGGACATCCAGCACTTGATGCCGTTGAGGACCCACCCTCGTCCCCCGGAGTCACGCGTGGCCCGGGTGCGCATGCCCATCACGTCACTGCCGGCCTGTGGCTCGGAGAGGCCGAAAGCGCCCCGAGCGGTGCCGGCGGCGATCCCGGGCAGGTACCGGCCTTCTGCTCGTCGGTGCCGGCGATCATGACGCGGGCCGGTCGGCAGCCGGGTGAGCAGCAGCATGAGGGCGGCGGTGTTGGAGTACTTGGCGACCTCCTCGATCGCGATCGTGAGGCCGAGTGATCCCGGCGCCGCCGACCCGCCGTACTCGGGCGGCATGCACAGCCCGAGCAGCCCGGCGTCGCGGAACAGCTCGAACAGGTCGCTCGGGTACTCCCCGGTCTCGTCGATCTCCCTGGCCCGGGGCCGGACCTTGTCCCGGGCCAGACGGCGGACCGATGACTGCAGCTCGGCCAGGTCATCGGGGAGTTCCCAGTCCATTTGGGGGCGACGGTAGCGGCCCCCGCGGGCGTTTGCTCAGGCGGAGCGACGGCGCTGACGGACCAACCGCCGGCGCTCCCGCTCGGTGGCTCCACCCCAGACGCCGTCCCGCTCCCGATTGGCCATGGCATACTCCAGGCACGCCTCCCGGACCGAGCAGCCGCCACAGATGGCCTTGGCCTCCTCGGCGTCGTCGTCGGAGACGGGATAGAAGATGTCGGGATCACCACCACGGCAGGCGGCACGCTGTCGCCAAGTCATGTTCTTGGTCGGGGTCAAAAAGATCGCATCCTCGGAGATGTGGGGGGACCACCCGTGACCTCAGGCAGATACCCATCGCCCGGGTCAACCATGCTCACGGCACCAACGATTCTTATCCACAGAACGGCCAGCCGTCCAGACCCCGTGGACCCGACCCGGTTGCTGGTTCCGGGGGGTCGCCGGTCCCGTAGGATTGACCGGCTCGCGCTCCCAAGCTCCCCGGCGGAGGGATCCGCAGTCGCCGATAGCTCCGATTGGAGGTCACCGATGATCCGAAGTCCGGCCGATGGGCCGCGGACCCCCTTCGAGCGGGAGAGCGCCCTCGTCCGGCTGGCCGATGAGCAATTCGACCTCCTGGTCATCGGTGGTGGGATCACGGGGGCGGGCGTGGCGCTGGACGCCGCCGCCCGGGGTCTGCGGACCGCCCTGGTCGAGAAGGCGGACTTTGGCTCCGGGACCTCGTCGAAGTCGTCGAAGCTGATCCACGGCGGGCTCCGGTACCTGCAGCAGAAGGAGTTCCGGCTGGTCTACGAGGCGCTGGCCGAGCGCCAGCGCCTGTTGGCCAATGCCCCCCACCTGGTGACGCCGCTGCCGTTCCTGATCCCTCTGTTCGGTACTGCGGGTGCTCTCAACAGCGGCCTGGCCCGGCTCTACGCCATCGCCCTCTGGCAGTACGACCTGACCGGCGGCCTGCGGATCGGCAAGCGCCACCGGCGCATCAGCCGGGAGGAGGCGCTGGCCCTGGTGCCGACCCTGGACACCGAGCGGCTGGTGGCCGGTTTCCTGTACTGGGACGCCCGGGCCGACGACGCCCGCCTGGCCCTCACCGTGCTGCGGACCGCGGTCATCAACTACGGCGCGGTGGCCGCCAACTACTCCCCGGTCGCTGCCATCCGGCGGCGGCCGGATACCGGACGGGCCTGCGGGGCCACGCTGCAGGACGGCAGCGACGTCCGGGCCCATGTGGTGGTCAACGCGACCGGCGTGTGGTCCGATGTGGTCCGCGGTCTGGACGAGGGTCCGTCGGTGGCCGGCTGGCTGCGGCCGGCCAAGGGCATCCACCTGACGTTCCCGGCCCACCGGCTGCCGGTCGAGGTGGCCACCGTGCTGCCGACTCCGGGCGACCGCCGGTCGATCTTCGTGGTGCCGTGGGGCGACTTCACCTATGCCGGCACGACCGACACCGATTACCAGGGTCCGCTCGACGATCCTCAGTGCACCCCCGCCGATGTCGACTACGTGCTGGCCGCCCTCAACGCGGCCATGACCTCGCCCGTGACCCGGGCGGACGTGGTCGGCACCTGGGCCGGACTGCGGCCCCTGGTGAGCGCGGCCAAGAACCAGCGGACTGCCGACCTGTCGCGGCGCCATCGGGTGTTCGTGTCGGATCACGGGGTGGTGACAGTGACCGGGGGCAAGCTCACCACGTATCGCCGGATGGCGGCCGACACCGTCGACTCGGTGGTCAGGCTCCTCGGGCGAGGACCCAAGCACTGCCCGACCACCCACCTACGGCTGCTCGGTGCGACCGGTAGCGCCGCGCTCGGCGCCGGCCGGCGCGGCCGGCCGGCTGCGGGTCACCGACGCCACCCTCACCCATCTGGCCGGCCGGTACGGCACCGAGGCCAGAACCGTGATCGCCATGACCGAGGCCGATCCCGAGCTGGCCCGGCCGCTGGTGCCCGGCCTGCCGTACCTGCGGGCCGAGGCGGTCTACGCCGCCCGCTACGAGATGGCCACGACCCTTGAGGATGTGCTGGCCAGGCGCACCCGTGCCCTGCTCCTGGCCCGGGACGTGTCGGCGGCCGCGGCCGGCGACGTGGCCCGCCTTGTGGCCCCGGAGCTGGGCTGGCCGCCGGCGAGGATCGAGGCCGAGGCCAGCGGATACCGGGAGGGGGCCCGGGTCGCCCGGGAGGCCGCCGGCCTGCCCGAATCAGCCGATCTGGTGGCTCAGGGCCACTGATGGGTCCCGGCGGCCCTGATGGGCGCAGCCTGATGGGGCGGAGCGGTGAGCGCGGCGCGATGACGCGCGGAGCGATGAGCGTCCCGACTCCCGCGGTCAGGCTGGCCGTGGCGCCGGCGGACGTGCGGGTGCGGTTCGCGGCGGCCGCGGTCCCGGTGGGCGACGACGTGATCGGACGGTTGCGGGGCGCCTGTGCCGAGGTCGACACCGGCCGCGACACCCTGGTCGAGTCGGGCCGGGACTGGTGGCCGCTCGCCGTGCGGTGGGCCCTTGGCGGTGAGGTGCCGGCGGTGGCGTCGGCCGTGGCCCGTCCTGCCTCGGCGTCGGAGGTGGCCGCCGTCCTCGCCATCTGTCACGACGCCCGGGTGCCGGCGACGGTGATGGGCGGCCGGAGCGGTGTGTGTGGCAACTCGGTCCCGGTCTTCGGGGGCGTCCTCATCGACCTGACCGGCCTCGGCGGCGTGGTGGCCGTGGACGACGAGTCGCTGCTGGTCGACGTCCGGGCCGGGACGTTCGGCGACGTGTTCGAGGCCGGGCTCCGGGAGGAGCAGGGCCTCACCCTGGGCCATTGGCCGCAGTCGATCGCCTTGTCGACCGTGGGCGGGTGGCTGGCCTGCCGGTGGGCCGGCCAGTACTCGACCCGGTACGGCAAGATCGAGGACATGGTCGTCGGCTTGGAGGTGGCGCTGGCCGACGGACGGCTGATCCGGACGGGTGGCACCGCCCCCCGGGCCGCAACCGGGCCGGACCTGACGCAGCTGTTCGTCGGCGGTGAGGGTACGCTCGGCGTGATCACCGAGGCCCGCCTACGGGCCCACCCGCTGCCGGCGGCCGAGCGGCGGGCGGCGTTCGGTTTCGCAGTCCTTCGAGGGCGGGCTGGACGCGTGCCGGCGGATACTGCGCCGGGGTGCCACGCCCGCCGTACTGCGACTGTACGACAGGGCCGAGTAGCGGGCGGGCGTTCGCCCACCCCGAGACCAACGTGCTCATCGTCCTGGACGAGGGTGAGCCCGGCCTGATCGACGCCGTCATGGCCATCGTGGACGGCGAGTGCCGGGCCTCGGGCCGACCGCCTGGCCGACGACCTGGTGCGGGCGATGGCTGGAGCACCGCAACCACGTGGCCGCCCTGGAATGGCCACCCGGGCCGGCCTCACCGCCGACACCATCGAGATCGCGGCCCGCTGGTCGGCCCTGCCGGCCATCTACCACGACGTGATCGACGGCCTGCTGGCCCTGGACGGCACCCTGATCGCCTCCGCCCACCAGTCGCACGCCTACGCCGACGGCGGCCTGCCTGTACTTCACCTTCGCCGGACGTCCGCCCACCCAGCCGGGGGCCACCGACTCGGAGGACGGCGATATCTACTACCGCCGGGCATGGGACACGGTCATGGCCATCACCATGTCGCACGGCGGCACGATCAGCCATCACCACGGCATCGGGATCAACCGGGCCCGGCACCTGGTGGAGGCCATGGGCCTGGCGTTCGATGTGCTGCAAGCGGTCAAGACGGCCCTGGACCCGCAGGGGGTCCTCAACCCGGGCAAGCTCGGCTTGCCGTCTCCGTTCGGAGCGTCCCCGTGGCCATAGAGGGCGCCGGCGGCCTGCCTGGAGGCCTTGACGCCCGGGCCCTCGGCCGAGGGGGCGCCACCTACCTGGGCATTGCCGTGCCCTGCGGGCTCATCATCGCCCTGCTCCACGGGAACGACACCAAAGGTCACGAATCGAGCCTCTGGATCCTGGCCGCGCTGCTGGTCTTCGTCGCCGGTCCCATCGCCTCCGGAGTGGTGGCCGGCAGGGCCCAACCCCGCGCCCCATTGACCCACGCCGCCCTGTCGGTCGCCGTGCCGGCCACGGCCTTCTTCGTCATCTGGATGCTCGTGCGGGCCGCCCAGGGCAGCCTGTCGGCCAGCCGGGTGCTGACCTTCGTGCTGTACCTCGGGGTGGTCACCGGTTTCGGCGTTCTGGGCGGCTACATCGGGTTCCGCCGGTCGGCCCGGGCGACCTGACCGGGTATGACCGGACCTGACCGGGTTTGACCGGGCCTGACTGGATCGAAAGGCGACCACCATCGGCATCCTCGTTGTCGACATCGGCACCAGCGGAGTCCGCTCCGCCCTCGTTCATCCGGACGGGACCGTCCATCACTCTCACTACCGCCAGTTGCTGCCATCGACGCCGGCGCCCGGGTTCGTCGAGTTCGATGCCACCGCCCTGGCCGCGGCCGCCCTCGACGTGGCCCGCCAGACGCTGGCCGCCGGCGGTCCCGTGGATGCCGTCGGAGTCGCCAACCAGCGGAGCTCCACCGTCGTCTGGGACCGGGCCACGGGCGAGCCGATCGGTCCGGGCATCGGCTGGCAGGACCTTCGGACCGCGGGCACCTGCCTGATGCTGCAGGGTCAGGGCATCCGGGTCGCCCCGGCCGCCTCGGCGACCAAGCTGGCGTACCTGCTCGACACGTATGACTACGGAAGGGCGCGGGACCTGCTATCCGGCACCGTCGATACCTGGATCATCTGGCAGCTCACCCAGGGCGCGGCCCACGTGACCGACGCCACCAACGCCGGAGTCACCGGCCTCGTCACCGGCGACGGTGCCGGTTGGGACGCCAGGGTCCTCGAGGCGCTGCGGATCCCCGAGAAGTTCCTGCCCACCATCGTCGACTCCTCCGCCCAAGCGGGCTCCGCCGGCCATGCCGTGGCCTTGGACGGGTCGCCCCCCATCACCGGGATCGCCGGCGACCAGCAGGCGTCGCTCGTCGGACAGGGCTGCACCCGAGCGGGCCTGGCCAAGGCGACCTTCGGGACGGGCGGCATGCTCGATGCCTGCGTGGGCGCAACCCGCCCGGCGTTCGAGACCCGGGGCGAGGGGGGCTGTTTTCCGATCGTGGCGTGGCGCCGCGCCGGCCGGCTCATCTGGGGCGTCGAGGCCATCATGCTGTCGGCCGGCACGTCAGTGGAATGGCTGCGCGACGACCTCGGCATCATCGCCAGCCCCGCCGAGTCGGAGACAGTGGCGGCCGCGGTCGACGACAGCGGCGGCGTCTACTTCGTCCCCGCCCTGCTCGGCCTGGGCACCCCGACCTGGGACTTCGGCGCCCGGGGCACCCTCCTGGGCCTGACCCGTGGCAGCGGCCGGGCCGAGGTGGTCCGAGCCGTGCTCGAGGGGGTGGCCCAGCGCGGCGCCGACCTGCTGGAGGCGGCCGAGACCGACGCCGGTCTGCCCATCCCGTCACTCCGGGTCGACGGCGGGATGAGCGCCAACCACGTCTTCGTCCAGGCGCTGGCCAATGCCTGCGGCCGACCCATCGAAGTGTCCCCGGTCCTCGAGGCCACCACCCTGGGCGCCGCCTACCTGGCCGGCATGGCGGTCGGCACCTGGGCCGACGAGGAGGAGGTGGCCGACGCCTGGCGGCCCCGCACCGTTGTCGAGCCGAACGGGCGGCTGGACCGGGACCGCTGGCGGGAGGCGGTCGAGCGGGCCCGGGAGTGGATCCCGGCCCTGTCGGCCATTAGCTTTTGATCTTTTTCCATACCAAAGTGACACATTGTGGTCACTTTGGTACGGAAATGCTTCAGAGCTTGGGCAGCTTCTGCTCGATCTCGAGTAGGGGGGCCAGCAGGTCGCCCTTCTCGGCGACCCGCTCGAGCAGCGCGCCCGCCTCGAACACCAGCGCCGACGGGTCGGCGGCCTCGATGGCCGCCTCCACCTCGTCCCAGCCGACCGGCGTCGACGCCGTCGGGCGGGGTCGGGCCCGCAGTGAGTAGACGCCGACGGTCGTCTTGAAGGCGGTGTTCTGACTCCAGTCGATCAGGATCTTCTTGGGCCGGACCGACTTGTCCTGGGTCGTCACGACCAGCTCGGGATGCTGGCGTTCGAGCACTTGAGCCAGGGCGTGGGAAAAGGGCCGGGTCTCGTCGTAGGACGTGGGTGTGTTCAGAGGCACGTACACCTGCAGGCCTTTGCTGCCCGAGGTCTTGACCAATGCCGTCAATTCCAAAGAGTCCAGGGCGTCCCGAAGCAGCACCGCCACCCGTCCGCAGGTCAGCACGTCGGCGCCCTCGCCCGGGTCGAGGTCGAATACCACATGGGTGGGCCGGTCCAGATCGGGCGCGCACGCGAGCGTCGGGTGGAGCTCGATGGCCGCCAGATTGGCCGTCCACACCAGAGCGGCCGGCTCGGCCAGGTGGCAGTAGCTCACGTCGGCCATGGTGATGGTCGGCAGCCAGGCGGGCCGGTGCGACGGGCAGTTCTTCTCGAAGAAGGACGGGCCGGCCGGTCCGTTGGGGAACCGCCGCAGCGTGATCGGTCGGCCCTTCAGGTGCGGCAGCATGGCGGGCGCCACCCGTGCGTAGTACTCGATCATCTGGCCCTTGGTGAACCCGGCTTCGGGCCACAGCACCTTGTCGAGGTTCGACAGCTTCAGCCGGCGGCCGGCGATGTCGACCTCCACCGACTTGTCGGTCACGCGCTGGCCTGCTGGCGCTCCGCCTTCCCGTTGCCATCCTTCTCGCCCTTGTCGGCCCGGGCGGCCGCCAGGCTGGCCTCCAGCGCGGCCATCAGGTCGACGACGGGCGCGGCGGCGGCCGGTTCCGGCGCCTCGGCGATGACCTCGCCGTCCGCCTTCATCTCGATCAGCTCGAGCACTTTCTCCCGGTAGGTGTCGTGGTACTTGCCAGGGTCGAACGGCGCCGACAGCGACTCGACCAGTTGGCGGGCCATCGAGAGCTCCCGTTCCGACGGCCGGGTGGCCTCGGTGGTCGGCACGTCCAGCTCACCGGTGTCGATCACCTCGTCGGCGAAGAGCATGGTCGACAGCACCAACACCCCGTCCTTGGCCCGCAGGGCGGCCAGGTACTGCTTGGTCCGCAACACGAACTTGCCCAGCGCCACCTTGCCGGTGTCGGCCATGGCCTCGGCCAGGAGGGCGTAGGGCTTCTCGGCCCGGTCGTCGGGAACCAGGTAGTACGGGTGGTCGAAGTAGATGGGATCGATCTCGGCGAGGTCGACGAACTCCTCGATGTCGATGGAACGGCTGGACTCGGGGTCGATGGAGCGCAGTTCCTCGGGTTCGATGATGACGTAGCGGCCGCCGCCGAGGTCGTAGCCCTTGACGATGTGGCCGTAGTCGACCTCCTCGCCGTCGACCGAGCACACCCGCTTCTGGTTGATCCGGCCGCCGTCGGCGTCGTGGAGCTGGTTGAACCGCACGTCCTTGGAAGAGGTGGCCGAGACCAGCTTGATCGGGACGTTGACCAGACCGAAGCTGACCGAACCACTCCAGATAGCCCTGGGCATGGACCCCATTCTTTCGCACCGGCCGCCCGGTTACACCCCGCCATGTGCGGAGACGGTCGGCGCTATGCGGCTCGACCGTCCCGGCGGGCGGCGAGGACGTCCCGCAACGGCGTGGCCACCAGTTCCGCGGGCCGGGCGTGGTCCTTCCGGCGGTAGTCGGCCAGCTGGTGGGCGGCGGCCGCGGCCAGCCACTCGTCGGCGGCCGTCGGCCTGGGTTCACTGAGCACGATCGGCGGTGCGTCGGCCCACTCCAGCGGCGACCGGGACCGGATGATCGCCGATTGGCACCGCCACGCCCACCCACCGGTCCCGCAGAACCTGCCCCGCTCGAATGACCGCCAGATCGACGTCGGCCGCGACGAGCAGCGCGGCCAGGAGCGCCGTTCCGACCGCGATGATCAAGACCTCGGACAGGACGTTCATGTCGTTTGCATCTCCCAATCTCGGCCGGGCAGCACGTCAGTACCCGACAGAACTTCGGAGCAGACCGCCGGTCCGGATGATGGATATGCGGTCACACCGGCCTGGGATGATGGGACCATGCCGTCCCCCACGATCGAGGACACTGCGGCCCGCCTCGCCGCCCTCCTCACCTACGCCGGCGGAGCGCTGGCCGACCCCGACCGTCACGACCTGCTTTTCGAGGAGCACATCGAGCTGCGCCGCCTGGCCCGCGCCCCGGCGCCCGTCGAGGTGTGGGCGATCGACGGCGGCCAGGCGGTCGTGGCCGATGCTCGATGCCTGCAACTGGTGGTCACCCGGGCGTCGCGGGTCTTGTGGCGGGACGGCACCTGCATCGTCGAGGACGAGGGCGAGCTGCGCCCGCAGCTGATCGGTTGCGGCGAGGAACGCACAGCCGTGGTCACCCACAGGCTGCCGGTGCGCCCCGACGCCACTGTCGACATCGGCCTGTTGCGGGACTGGGGCGAATGGCAGGCGGTGGCGCGCACGGTTGACGAGGCCGAACCCGGCGCCCTGGTGCTGGTCGACGGCGACCTCCAGCCCGACTGGCGGATCCCGCCAAGCTACCTGGCCGCCCTGCTCGACCGGGCCGCAACGCGACGCGTGACGCTGGCCGGCGTCACCAAGCACTCCTCGCTGGCGCGGGGCGGGGCACCGCTGCTCGGTCAATTGGAGCGGGAGGGCGAGGCCCAGCTCGGCGGCCGGGCCATGTGGTGGGCCAAGGTCGCCTCCACCCGGCCGGCGCCGGACGGTTCGGGCCCGGCCGGCCCCGAGGGCCGGCAACCGGCTCCGGTTCGCCCCGGAGGCCGGCAAGCCGGTCCCTCGCTGCAGATCCTCGCCGCCCGTCTGGACCCCGACGCCCGGTTCTCGTTCCGAGTCGACCTACCGGCGGGTGCCGACGCTGTGGCGGTCCTCGGCGCGCTGTCGTCCATCGCCGACGACGCGGCATTCCCCGGCTACCCCTACCCCCTGAGCGTCGCCGACCGGCTGGCTGCCTGCCCGGGATGGGTCCGCGAAGACGTGTGGTCCCGGCTCGAGGACGGCCTCGACCTGGCCGGCGTCCCGCTCGACGTCCGGGAACGTGCGTTCACTGACCGTCACCGCCTCATGGAGCGGGCATGAGCGCCACGCCGGTCCGAGGCCGGCTGTTCGGCAAGAACGTGCTGGAGGCCACGTTCCGGGCCGCGCCGGACGAGGACCTGTTCCTGGGCGAGCTACTGGTCGGGGTGGACGACACGACGGGCCGCCGCTACCTCTTCCGGGTGGTGGACGTCACCTATGGCACCGAGCACCGGGAACCGGGGTGGGCCGAGCGGGTGGCGGGCACCCTGCTCGCCGACGACGGACGGGGCGACGCCGGCGCCCACCCGCTCCACGAACAGGCCCGGCGCACCTACCGGGTGGCGACCTGCAGCTGCCTGGGCTACCTGGCGCCGGCGCCCGGCGGATCGACGGAGTCGGGACCGCGTACGGAGTTCCGCAAACCCAAGAGCCTGCCCACGCAGTTCTCCCGGGTACTCGCCCCCGAGCCGGAGGACTTCGCCTTCCTGGCCAGCCGCATGGGCGACCTGCCGGTCGGCCGGCTGCGCAGTGGCGAGACGGTGGTCGACTTCGCAGTGAGCATCCCGGGTGCCGCACTGTCGAGCCACGTCGGGATCTTCGCCACCACCGGGATGGGCAAGTCCAACCTGATGCGGGTGCTGGCTGCCGGCGTGATGCGGGCCAACGGTCGTTACGGGCTGCTCATCGTCGACCCCCACGGCGAGTACCGGGGCGCACTGCAGCGTCATCCGTGGGCGGGCCAAAGTCTTCGCACCTACGCCGCCCGCTCGCTGCCCAACACCACGGCCCTGCGGGTCAGTCTCGGCGAGTTGACCATCGACGACCTCCGCACCGCGTACGAATGGAGCCGGCCCCAGGAGGAGGCGCTGTTCGAGCTCGAACGTCACTACGGCGTGGATGGCCTGGGCTGGCTGGTGTCATTCGCCCATCTCGAGGATCTGCCCGGGTTCCGCGACGTCGAGCTGAGCGGCCGGATCGCGCTCAGCACCCTGCAGGTCGTGCACCGCCGGGCCCGCCGTATCGTCGGGCTCCAGTGCATTGCGACCGACCCCAACGTCTCGGTCGGCGGCGCGGTCCTGCGTGACCTGCTGGACGGCAAGGTGGTGCTCATCGACGTGAGTGGGCTGGGTTCCACCGAGGAAGTGCTGGTGGCGTCCTACCTGACCCGGCGGGTGCTCGAGGAATGGCAGTCGGCCTACCTCGACCACCCCGACCGGCACGAACGGATGCCGGTGGTGGCGGTGGTGCTGGAGGAGGCCCAGCGGGTGCTGTCGGCCAGCAAGGACCGAGAGTCCAACGTGTTCCCCCGGGTGGCGCGTGAGGGCCGCAAGTTCAACGTCGGGATCTGCGCCATCACCCAGCAGCCCAAGCTGCTTGACGGCGAACTGCTGAGCCAGTTCAACACGTTCTTCATCCTCGGCCTGGCCGACGAGAAGGACCGCAACATCCTGCGGGCGTCGGCCAAGCAGGACATCAGCGCGGTGGGCAAGGAGATCCAGACGCTCATGCCCGGCGAGTGCCTGATCGCCGGTCTGGCCGCGCCGTTCGCCATGCCGGCCAAGGTCGATCTGTACGAGGAGCTGGTACGGGCCACGCCACCGCCGCCTCAGCCCCGTCCGGTGGCCGCGGCCAACATCTCGGCCCTGGTGGACTGAGGGACCAGCCCAGCGGCGGTTCAGATTCCCCACGAGGGGGAACGGTCCTTGCGTCGCAGATGTCAGGAGTCTCCCCCGGTGGCCGTCGCAGCCGAACAAGTACGCACTACACCCTCGCTGGTTGGGCTGCCGCCCGCCAGGGGCCCGCTCAGCGCGTTCCTAGTCAGCCACTTGTGCCGGCCTCCGCATCCGCTGCCCGATCCGCCGGACATCGTCCCATCGGCGGCCGGGATGTTCGGCGAGGATCTCAACCTGGCGCTTTACTGCTGCTACGAGCTGCACTACCGGGGACTGGCAGGTGTCAGCGACGAATGGGAGTGGCATCCCGACCTGCTCGGCTTCCGGGCCACCCTGGAGGAGGCGTTCCTCGCCTTCCTGATCCGGGAGATCGGCCCCCCGGTTGAGGCCGCGGATGTCGAGCATCAGCTCCCGGCCATCGTGGCCGGCGGCGACGGACCGTCGCTGTCCGCCTACATGGCGAGCCGGGGCACCCGGGAGCAGTTCCGCGAGTTCGCCATCCACCGCTCGGCCTACCAGCTCAAGGAGGCCGACCCGCACACCTGGGCCATTCCCCGCCTGTATGGCGAGCCCAAGGCGGCGTTGCTCGAGATCCAGGCCGACGAATACGGCGGCGGCGACTACCGGGCCATGCACTCCACCCTGTTCGCCCGGACCATGCAGGCACTTGGCCTGGATCCCGCCTACGGGGCCTACCTGCCGCAGATCCCGGGAGTGACGTTGGCGACGGTCAATTTGGTGTCGCTGTTCGGGCTGCACCGGCGCTGGCGCGGGGCGCTCGTGGGGCATCTGGCGGTGTTCGAGATGGCGTCGGTGGTGCCGATGCGCCGCTACGCCGACTCGCTCCGGCGGCTGGGCTTCGGTGCCGATGCCACCGCCTTCTACCAGGTCCATGTGGCGGCCGACGCCATCCACGAAGGCATCGCCCTCCACCGGCTGGCAGCCGGTTTCGCAGCCGCCGAGCCCGATCGGAGCGGTGATGTCCTCTTCGGCGCTCGGGCCATCATGGCGGTCGAAGGCCATTTCGCCCGCCATCTGCTCGACGCCTGGGCCTGCGGCCGGAGCTCCATGTACCGGCCGGCCACCCCCCATTGGCTGCTTCATACCCGGCCCCTCGGACCATCCATCGGACGGATGCGCGAGAGAGACCGCCGGGCGGCCATCGCCGACTGAAGCGGCCGGCTCGCGGCGGGGAGGCACGACGGCCGCGTCGGCCGCGGCCAGGGAATGGAATCTCGAGGAACGCGAAACCGGGCCTGATCCCGAGCGAGGGGATCAGACCCGGAGTGTGTCGGTCAGTGCAGGAACGTCAGTGACGGAACGTCAGTGCTGCTCACGGGTCTGACGCCGTTGCTCAACCTGGTCCGGGCCGGAGTTCTGATTGGCCAGGGCCTGGGCGACCGTGTCGTAGAGTTGCTGGCTGAGCTGGTCCAGCTGACTGTTCATGGTGGGGAAGTCTTCGCCGGAACGCGCCACCTGGTCGATCCGGGACCGGATCCTGGCCAGTTGGTACCACGTGCCGTTGTCGATGTTGACGTTCTGGTGCGTCCAGAGCAGGTACTGGTTGGCATAGGCGAACGTCGCGCACGAATAACAATTTTGGTTGACGGCGAGTGCGACATTCTGTGGTTGGACATTCTTCGGACTGCCGGCGACGACCACCACGTCGATGGCTACCGCGACCGTGCGGCATCCGGTGCAGTTGAACGAACGGGCATAGGCCAGGTTCGTGTCGGTGACGGGATCGTTGCCCTCGGCCAGCCGCCCGACGGTCGAAGCCTGCACCATCGGCGCAGAACTGTCGCTATTGTTGAGCGAGACGAGGTTGTCGCGCGGGCCGAACCCGTCCGCATTCGCGGCCGCGGGCGCTAATGCAGCTGTGGCGGTTATGGCGATGAAGCACGCGATAATCGAGAGGCGGCGACGCACGGGGCAGAGGTTCCTTTCTACGGAGGCAGCGTCTGTTAGTTGCCCTGAATTATGGGCGCCGTCTGGCTGGCGTTGGCGTAGGCGACGGAATGATCGGAGAGGGCGTTGAGCGCGATTGCAGCGTTGATGGGAGCCGCGATATTGGCGTTGATCAGGGACATGGCCGCCCGTTCGGGCAACGACTCCCCCGCCAGTTCCTCGAGCTCGGCGCGGGTCAGGCGGCGGAACTCATCAGCCATTGGTTCGGGTTCCTTTCTGTCGGCAGGAGATTTATTCCCGGACCCTGCGACCGGAAACCGGGCAGGACCGCACATTTGTCACAATGGACAATTGTCAGGCTCAAGTGGTGGGCGGTGTGATGAATCGGGTCGTGGGGGTGACGGGTCTGGGTACCCTCGCTCCGGTGACGGGTAGGGTCGTGGTGGGCGACGGATGGGTACTGCCGAAGAGGGTCGTGGTGGTGGCGACCGTCGGCGTCACCACCGGTGCGGTGCTGCCGGTCGTCGAGGGGCGCGCATCGCGAGCAGTGGCCCGCACATCGAGCCGGTTCGGGTGCTGGGGCAGGTAGCGAACGGCCACGATGCCCTCCCCTAACGTGCCTCGCTCGTACGGCTGGATCGACCGGTAGTTCTGCTTCGGGATCCACGACATGAGCAGCAGGCCGATGAGTACGGCTCCCGTGGCGCTGGCCAGGGCGCGCGCGCGACCGGGCAACCCGTCGTATGTGTCCACGCCCACGTGACGGCCAGCTTGGCGAAACGCCACAGCATGAGAACGATGCCGACGATCGGGATCGCAAGCACCACCAGCTGAAAGAGGTCCGACACCGCGCCGATGGCATTCCCGCCGTTGATGGCTCGGCTGGCGTGGTGCCACAGGTGGTCGGCCGAGCTCCCGGCGGTGGCCAGGATCCGGGGCAGATGGATGAGAACGACCAGCAACTCGAAGCCCAGGAGCGGAATGACGATCAGCACCCACGCCGTCACGGCCCAGCGGACCCAGCGCTTGAGCACCCGTACCCGCTCGTCGGTCGGCCGCCCCGGGACGGCGCTGGAGAGTATGGGGCCGATACGGGCGAACAGATCTGGGACGCCTGTCAGGTCGGCGACGATGTAGTACCCATCCAGACGGACGATCGGCAGCAGCTGGTGCACGATCTCGAGATGCTCGACCATCACCAGCAGCAGCAGCGGTTCGAAGTGGGTGAGGAAGTAGGCGCCCACAGTGGCCACCACGATCACCACGTTCATGTACACGCCACCGAGGTCGGTGCGGATGCGGGCCCGCTTGCTCAGCCGGTAGGCATCGGTCACATCGGTGTAGAACGCCGGCCAGGCCAGGTACAGCCCGCACCCCATCTTGCCGGGACGGCCACCGCCGTAACGACAGGCGGCGGCATGGCCGATCTCGTGCAGGGCGGCCGAGACGATGACCGCCACGAGTAGGGGAAGGAAGAGCCCGGGGTGCAGCAGCGCCTGGCGCATGGCCTGGGCCACCCCGTGGACCACGAACAGCCAGGCGTCGACGGCGATCAGCGCCAGGATGACAGCCAGCACGATCGGCGGCAGGAACAGGGGCTTGAACGCCGCACCCAGCACGTTGGACACGTGCTCGGAGACCACGCCGAGACGGAACCGGAAGGCGAGGAAGGGATCGAGCTTCTCGGCCGGAGGGCTGGAGCCATCGGCCGCGGCCAGGATGCCCAAGGGTCGGAGTTTCTCGTCGACCAGGAACTGCACGTCCTCGGGGTCGAGCTGCCGTTTGATCTCGGCGCTCAACTGCTCCGCCAGCTGCCGGTAGTCACGCTGGCCGTCGGCCCGCTGGGCCAAGCGGTACAACAGGTCCGGAAGCTGGATGACCTGGCCGTCAGCCCGTCGCACCAGCGACGGTGCCTCCTTGTAACCGGATCCCTCGTAGGCCCCGATCAGTTGCACACCGTCGGCGAGTCGAGGGTTCGACGATGTCGCCGGAAGGGTGGCGGGGCCATCGCCCTCCGTCGGCGAGATGTCCTGCGGCGTGACGGTCACCTGAGCTCCTTCAAGTGGTAGCGGGCGGCTGCTTCCTTCCCCGTGACCGGGCCGTCAAACCGAGCCGGCCTGTGGTTCGTCGTCAGCCCCCTGCGCCACCGGTGCCGTCTGCTCAGCGGCGGCGGCCGATGACCCGCCGCCCACATTGCGAACGACCACCGCGTTGACTCTGGAGCTCCGGTTTATCGTTACCCCACTCGCCGTCGCACCCTCAAAAGCGGCACGTATTTCCCGTTCGAGCCGAGCCCTCAGTCCCATAGGCGCTTCCTACCCGAGAAGCGCCCGGTTTGATCCCCGAACGGTCGGGAAAGACAAGAACTGGACGGTCAAGCCGGGCGTCGGACGTTATGCCGCTGGTGCCCCACGACCCGACCACGACAACCGACCAAAGGGAGAGACACTGTGAGTGATGAGTTCCGCAAGCTGACTCGCGCCGAGCTGGACGAGCTGGCGGGCGAGGCGCTTCCCGAGCGTGCCGCCATGTCGTTGATCAACGCCAACGTCGCCGCTCCGGTAAACCTGGCCGCCGCCCTGAATGTCCTTTCAGACAATTCAACGGCCTATGCCAACGCCCAACAGACCGCCCCCATCATCCAGCACAACTGAGGAGTTCACACACGTGGCCGATGAATATCGCAAGCTGACTCGAGCGGAGCTCGAGACCATGGCCGGCGAAGAGCTGCCGGAACGGGCCGCCATGTCGCTCATCAACGCGAATATCGCGATTCCGGTGAACGCCGCCATCGCGGCAAATGTGCTTTCGGACAATGCCACGGCGTACGCCAACGCCGCGCAGAACACTCCGATTCAGCAGGGGAACATTATCCCGACCCACTGAGATCCACGGATCGCGGTGTCGATGACGTCGCCCGCTATCCGGGCGCCGTCATCGGCGCGCAGCTGAGGGGACAGCGGGGCGAGCGGAGGCGTCGTCGGCTCGACGTGGGCCGGCCGAGGCCCAAGGTCGAGAGCCGAGGCGGCCATCCCCTGACGGGAACGCGCGAATTCGAGGGCTTCACGAGCCAGGGCCAACCAGGTCCCGCGATCGTCCGCCGGTACCACTCGCGATGAGCGCGGTGACTCGGTCCGGCCGGAAGCTTCACGACCAAGCGGCCGCTGGTGAGCATGGCGAAGATCGAGCCGTTGACCTTCAGCGCCCCGGAGCCGAACCCGGACTGACCGGTCTCGCCCGGAAGGCTCACGCCCGGGCTATCGATGAACTCGTCGGCCAGGGCCGCGAAGCGCTCCTCGGGCTGCATGGCTGACATTCCAGCGCAAGAATGCCGATGTGATCGTCCTCAGCCGCCATCCGCTGTCGGTGGCAGACGTGGTGGCGGTGGCCCGGGAGGGCGAAACGGTCGCGGTCGCCGAAGACCTCGACGCCTGGATGGCGCCGGCTCGAGACGTGGTCCAGCGGGCGGTCGTCGAGGCGCGGGTCGTGTACGGCGTGACCACCGGGTTCGGGGCGCTGGCCCAGACGCGGGTCCCGCCCGAGGAGGCCGAACGGGTGCAGTACGCGCTGGTCCAGAGTCACGCCGCCGGCGTGGGCCCCGACATCGACCGGGAGGTGGTGCGGGCCATGCAGCTCCTGAAGGCCCGCACGCTCGCCGCCGGAGCGTCGGGGGTGCGGCCAGATCTGGTGCGGGCGATCGTCGCGCTGCTCAACGCCGGCATCACCCCCGCGGTGCCCGAGCTCGGGTCGCTCGGCGCCTCGGGCGACCTGGCGCCGCTCGCCCACGCCGCCATCGTGCTGCTGGGCTCGGGGTGGGTGCTCGACGACCGCGGTCGTCATGGCGATGCGGCCCAGGAACTGGCTGCCGCCGGCATCGAGCCGGTGCACCTTCAGGCCAAGGAGGGCCTCGCCCTGCTGAACGGCACCGAGGGCATGCTGGCCCACCTCTGCCTGGCGCTCGCCGACCTCGAGGTGCTGCTGCCCACCGCCGACATCGCATGTGCCCTCAGCCTCGAGGCCCTACGGGGCACCGATGCGCCCTTCGCCGAGCGCCTCCAGGACCTGCGACCGCATCCCGGCCAGCGTTCCAGCGCCACCAACCTGCGGCGCCTGCTCGCCGACTCGCCCATCGTGGCCTCCCACCGCCACCTGGACCATGCTGTGCAAGACGCCTATTCGCTCCGTTGCGCCCCCCAGGTCCACGGTGCGTGCCGCGACGTGATGGCCTGGGTGCGCCAGGTGGTGGACATCGAACTGGGCGCCGTAACCGACAACCCGGTGGTGTTTCCCGCGACGGACGAGGTGCTGTCGACCGGCAACTTCCATGGGCAACCCCTGGCTTATGCCGCCGACTTCGCGGCCATCGCCCTGGCCGATCTGGCCTCGATCTCAGAGCGACGCGTCGACCGGCTGATGGACCCCACCCGCTCGGACGGCCTGCCTCCGTTCCTCGCCCCCGAGGCGGGGGTCAACTCCGGTTTCATGCTGGCCCACTACACGGCGGCGGCCATCGTCAACCGGTTGCGAAACCACGCCACGCCGGCATCATGCGACAGCGTGTCGACCAGCGCCGGGCAGGAGGATCACGTGTCCATGGGCTGGAACGCGTGCCTGTCACTGCGGGCCGCCGTCGCCGACGTCACCCGCGCCATCGCCATCGAACTGGTCTGCGCCGCCGAAGCCATCGACCTTCGTGGCCTGGCGCCGGGACCGGCGACCGGAGCGGTCGTCGCCTGCCTTAGGCGGAGCATCCCCCGGATGGACGTCGACCGTTTCGTGGCCCCGGATCTGGCGGCGGCCGAGGAGATGGTGCGGACTGGTGAGGTGCTGCGGGCCGTACCCTCACCACTGGCGTGAGAGCGCAGGTGGCAGCAACCGGTCGGCGTCGGCCGCCAAGGCGGCGACCGCCGAGCGGGTCAGGACCCGGCGGCCACCGCGCAGCCGGCGACACAGCCGCCCGGCCGGGATGACCCGCACTTCGCCCACCCGCTTGCCCCGCCGGCGCGGGCCACCACCGTGTACCGCCACCACCGCTCCCACATCGGGCCCGCCCAGCAGGGCGGTCACCCGTTCCGCCTCCCATGCCGCCGGCGAGGTGTCGACCCGGTGGTCACCGGCCCACACCGCCCCCCGGCGGACCCGGACCGGCGCCCGGTACGCCTTGCTGTCCACGACCCACACGCCGGTCGGGCCGATGACCAGGTGGTCGATGTTGGCCCGGGTGCCGGGCACCCGGCGGTCGTGGAGGACGACGAATCGCCGGGGCAGGCCGGCCAGTACCCGGGCAGTGGACTCCTCGCCCGCCGCACCCCGCAGCCAGCGCTGAACGTCGCGGTCCGGCCGCAGCCCCCAGGCCAGCAGTGCCGCGCCCGCCGCCGGCGCGCCGAGGATGGGAGGCGACACACGGCCCGTGGCCGCCGAAACGCCCAGGACAGCGGCCGCCACCACGAAGGCAGAGCTCACGACCCGGCGCCGGCGCGCCACCCGCCGGGCCCGCCGGAACTCGGCATGCGCCGATGATCCGGGCCGATCACGCATGGCGAGGCCCTTTTCCACCCTGAAAGCAAATCACATCGGTGTAATTGTCACACCCCATCTGAGATGCTGGAGGTATGCGAGTTGCAGCCATCGGCGACGCCCACCTCGGGCGTTCGTACTACCCGTTCACCACCGACGGCGGGGTCAACCAGCGCGAATGGGACTTCGAGCGGTCCTTCGAGGCCGCTGTCGACCTGGCCCTGGACCAGCAGCCGGACCTCGTCGTCTGGCTGGGCGACATCTTCGACCACCCTCGGCCGACCTACCGCTCGTACCGGCTGGTCCAGAGGGCGCTGACCCGGATCCGGGACCACGGGGTGCGGGCGGCCATCATCACCGGCAATCACGACACGCCCCGGTTGCCCGGCACGGGCAGCCCGTACTCGGCCCTGGCCGACAGCTTCCCCGAGATGTACTTCGCCCACCGCCTGTCGTACGAGCGCTTCGAGCTCCCGGGCCTGGTCGTGCACGCCGTGCCCCAGATGCTGACCGTCGAGGCCACGCTGGAGGCCCTCGACGCGGCCGACCGCCGCCGAAGCGCCGATCGTTCCAACCTGCTCCTGACCCACCCGCGGGTCCCGCAGGTCGAGCCCCGCTACGCCGACATCAACGAGATCGAGGTCGACGCCCGGACGCTCAAATCCGACTTCGTGCTGCTCGGGCACTACCACTGCCACACCCGGGTGGCTGAGGGGATCTGGTACGCCGGGTCGACCGACAGCTTCTCGTTCGCCGACGATCCCGACCGGGCCAAGGGCATCGTCGTCCTCGACACTGACACCGGGACGTGCCGGCACGTCCCGCTGACCGGGCAGCGGCCGCTGGTTACCTTGGAGGCGGTGTTCGCCCTGGGCCTCTCCCCCGCCGAGTTGCAGGCGCAGGTGCTCGAGCGGGCGGCGCTGGTGCCCGAGGGGGCGGTGGCCCGGCTGTACCTCGACGGCGTCGACCCGGAGTGTTACCGCCTGCTCGATGTCGAGGCGGTCAGGGAAGAGGCTCGGGCCGCCCTGTTCCTGAAGCTGGAGCCCCAGTTCGGCCAGGTCGGCACCGAGGTCGAGGTACCGGAGATGCCCGTCATGGGTGCCCGCTGGGAGCGCTATGTCGAGGACCAGGACCTGACCGGGCTCGACCGTGACCGCATCCGCCGGCTGGGGCTCGAGTACCTGGACCGGGCGGTCGAATCGTCGTGCTGAGCCGCGTCGTATGCGACTGACCCGCCTCTACCTGCGCAACTACCGGGTCTACGAGGAGCCGCTGGAGCTCGAGCTCCCGGCCGGCCTGGTCGGCATCTACGGCAGCAACGGGTCGGGCAAGTCGACCCTGCTGGAGGCCATCCTGTTCAGCCTCTGGGGGCGGGCCCGGACCGCCAAGGAAGATGTCCGCACCGCCGGTGTCGGCGGCGACTGCATCGCCGAGGTGGAATTCGAGCACGAAGGCCACCTCTACGTGGTACGCCGCACCCTGTCCGGCATCAACGTGACGGCGAAAGCCGAAGTCCACTGCGACGGGCTGGCCATGGCCGAGGGCGTCCGGGACACTGGCCGCTACGTGCACCAGGTGCTGGGCATGGACGACTCGGCGTTCCGGGCCTCGGTGTTCGCGGAGCAGAAGCAGCTGGCCGCGTTCTCCAACCAGGCACCCGCCGAGCGCCGGCGCCTGGTGCTGCAGCTGCTCGGGATCACCCCCCTCGACGTGGCCCGGGACAACGCCCGCAAGGACGCCCGCGAGGCCAAACAGACACACGACCGGCTGCGGGGCATGCTGCCCGACCTGGACGGGCTGCGGGTGGCCGCCGATGACGCGGCGGCCGCAGCCGGCGCGGCGGTCGCGCTGGCGGCCAACGAGGAGGCGGTGGCCGACCGGGCGCGGGCCCGGGCGGGGGCGGCCGAGGAGTCGTTCCTCCGGCTGGACCGGGTGCGCCAGGAGTACGACACGCTGGTCGTGGAGGGTCGGGCCGCCCGGGCTCAGCAGGAGGAGGCACTGGCCTCGGCCAGCCAGTTGGAGGCGGAGCTGGTCGCTCTGGCCCAGGACGCGGCCAGACTCGATGAGGTGGCCGGGCGGGCGACCGGGCTGGCCGAGACCGAGACTCATCTCGAGCGGGTGGGCGCGGTGGTCGCGGCCGAGCGGACCTGGGCCGCCATCGTCGTGCCGGTCGAGCCACCGCGGCCCGACGAGGCGGCCGCCGACCGCGCCCGGGAGGCGGCCGACCGGGCGCGGGCCGAGTTGGCCGGATTGCAGGGCCGGCTGGACGCCATGAGGGCCGAGCTGGCCCGGGCCAAGGAGCAGCTGGCGCGGTCCGACGGGCTCTCCGGCGCCGCCGACTGCCCCTTGTGCGGGCAGGCCCTGGGTGACGCCTTCGAACAGGTGCAGACCCACCGGGCAGCTGAGGTCAGCGAAGCCCAGGCCCGGCTGGCGGGGCTCGAAGCGTCGCAGGGTCAGCTGGCCGTGGCCGCCCAGGCGGCGCAGGCGGCGCTCAAAGCGTCCATGGAGGAGAACCAGCTTCGGGACCGGGCCCGCCAGGCATGGGACCTGGCGGTGCGCCAGCGGGCCGATGCCACCGAGGCGGTGGCCACGGCCCGGGCCGCCCTGCCCTCGTCGGTGGCGGTCGGCACCGACCATGGGACGCTCGCTCCACTGCTGGAGCGCTTGCGGGCCGACGTGGCCGCCAAGCGGGAGGCAGCGGCGCAGGCGGAGAGACTGGGAGGGCGGCTGGAGCGGCGCCCGGCGGTGATGGCTCAGCTGGAGCGGGCTCGGGAGCGGGTGGGCGACGCGAGTGACCGCATCACAACGCTGCGCGACAAGCTCAACGGGCTGGGCTTCGACCGGGCCCAGCTGGAGTCGGCGGCGACCGCCCGGGCCTCGACGGCCGCCCTGGGAGAGCAGGCGGCCCGGGGCGCCCAGGATGCCCGGTTGACCGCCGAACGGGCCGCGGCCCGGGCCGAAGGCGAAGCCCGGCGTCTGGCCGACGGCGAAGCCCAGCACGCGGCACTGGCCACGATGGCGTCCGACGCCCGACACCTGGGCCGTATGGCCGAGCTGATGGGTGCCTTCCGCAACGCCATCGTCGGCTCGGTGGGACCGCGACTCGCGGTGCAGGCCGCCGAGCTGTTCGCCGAGCTCACCGACCACGAGTACGACCGGCTGGAGGTCGACGCCGAGACCTACGAGTTGCAGATCTGTGACGGGGGACGGGTCTTCGGCCTGGACCGCTTCTCGGGTTCGGAGATCGACCTGGCCAACCTGGCGCTGCGGGTGGCCATCAGCGAGCACGTTCGCTTCCAGTCCGGGGGGACGGTAGGGCTGCTGGTACTGGACGAGGTGTTCGGGCCGCTCGACCCGGACCGACGGGCCCGCATGCTCCAGGCCCTCGAACACCTACGCGGCCGGTTCCGCCAGGTCCTCGTCGTGACCCATGATTCCGACATCAAGGAGCAGCTGCCCAACGCCATCGAGGTGGTCAAGCGGCCCGGGCGGCGGGCCACGGCCCGGCTGCTCAATGCCTGAGTAGCCAGGCGGCGTGGGTCGATCGGTGCGATGATGGTGGTGATGGTGAGTCGGCTGGGTGGCCGCGGTCAGGGATCGGCTCTCGGGCCGGTGACCTGGTCGAGGAAAGTCGGGACTCCGCAGGGCAGGGTGCTGGCTAACGGCCAGTCGGGGTGACCCGCAGGAAAGTGCCACAGAAAACAGACCGCCGATGGGTGGCCGGCCCGGATTCCGGGACGGTCATCACAGGTAAGGGTGAAACGGTGCGGCAAGAGCGCACCAGCGCCCGGGGCGACCCGGGCGGCTCGGCAAACCCCACTCGGAGCAAGGTCAAATCGTGGGAGGGGCGGCCCGCCCACATCTCCCCAGGTAGACCGCAACAGATGGATGGTCACCCAACCGGCCCCCGAAACGGGCCGGTGGACAGAATCCCGCTTACAGGCCGGCTCACCATCACCACCTTCCTGTGAGCAGCCAGAAGCCGATAAATATGCCCTCGACCAGGACTTTTCTGGCGAGAGCGCTTCTCGCCTGTTCCCGCTATCTGTCGCCCGTCCTCAACCTCCCGCGGCCCAACCGCGGCCCAGTTCTCTCGTTCGCCCCGCGTCACTGGCGCCCGACTGCTGGGCCTGCGCTTTCGCGGCGCGGCCCTGTCGCTGCTGGTCGACCACGGCGACCGTGTGCTCGACGGCCCGCAGCAAGCTAGAGCGGCCGTGGCCGGTGCACGCCACCCAGGGGATGTCGGCCTCCGATGCCGCCCGGCGCAGCTGGGCGCCCAGGTTGGTGCGCATGAGCTTCACCAGGACCGCGACGTCGGCGTGGTCCATCGCCGTCACCATCCGGGCTGCGTCGTCCTGCCAGTTGGCCGTCCACCCGGATGCACCGACTCCACGCTGACCCGGCCCTGGTGGCGGCGGGCGAGATTCGGCTTCGACCTCGGGACGTAACGAGCTTAGATCTCGTTGCCGCCCACGAACCCCACCTGCACCCGCGGCACATCGGCATCGGATCCGCCGGGCCTGGGCACGGCCGAACCCAGGCGCTCGAGCACCGGCTCCAGTTCCTCGACGGTCACGCCGGCCAGGGAGCCGCCGGCCTCCACCACCCGCCAGCCAGGACCTCGGCCGCTCTGGCCGCCTCAGCGACGTCGCGTGTGACCGCTCCGCTCAAGGGCGACCCCGGCACGTGGCGTGGTGAGAGGGGCCCCGGGCCCCGCCCTGTGAAGTCGACGGAGAGTGGTGCCGGGGGCGCTCAGCCTGGTGCCCGGCTACGACAAGCAAGCCCTCGGGCAAGCCCTCCCACTCGGAATATGACCCCGCCGACCTGAACCGTGGTATTGCCTTCTCTTGCTGCCGACGAGCGGAGGGGCTCGTCGGACCGCCCACGCGGAGCGGTGCCGGCAGAGTCCCACCAAGGCTACAGGTACATGCCGGTGTAGTCGCCGAACGAGGACGGCGTGTCGTTATCTGTCCATCTCTTGAACGATATGACGATGCCCTCGCCAACCCCGGCGGTCGAGAACGGCTCGAACCCGTCGTTCAACACCTGGAGGACGAGATCTCTGACAGGCTCGTTTTGCCTCGGATGGCTTCGCTGTCCGGCAGGGTTATGTTCACGATGCTCCAACCCATGTCGACACGCTATCGCCGACCTCGACTAGTAGCTACCGGCCGGTCGCGGTGCCCGCCGCCCGGGCCCGCTGGAGAGCCAACTGGGCCGGCGCCCCACGGTCGCCGAGCTGGCCGCCCACCTGGCGATCGGACCCGACAGGGTGACCGACATCCTGCGCTACGCCGCCGAGCCGCTGTCGCTGTCCGAGCCGCTACGCGCCGACGGCGACGCCGAGGTGGGCGACGTGGTCGAGGACCGCTCGGCGATCTCGCCGTTCGACGCCGCGGCGGCCTCGCTGCTGGGCGACCAGGTGACCCACATGCTGGTTGCGCTCAGCCCACGCGAACGCGACATCCTCCGGCTACGTTTCGGCCTGGACCGCTCTGAGCTGTCCTGCCGCCCTAGAGTCCGTGGATGGCCCGTGTGGCGCGTTCCGGCGTGTTCCCGGTGACCGGTCACGTCAAGCTGGTCAGCATCGTCCAACCGCCCGACCCCCCGGCTGTGTCGGCTTGAGCGCCCGGGCCCGGCCGGCCGCGGGGGCCATCAGGAGGCGGCGGCGGGATCTGCCGAGCTCGCTCGCCATCAAGGTGGGGGTGCCCGCCGGTTCAGCCCTGCTGGCCTTGCTGATCGGAGCGGTGGTCCTGATCGCCCTGGGGGCCAACCCGATCAAAGCGTATGCCGGGCTCATCCACGGCGCCCTCGGCGGCCGCGACGCCATCTCGGCAACGGTCACCCAGGCCGTCCCGCTGATGCTCGTCGCCGCCGGCATCTCGATCGCGTTCCGGGCCCACGTGCTCAATATCGGCGGTGAGGGCCAGATGATCATGGGTGGCCTGCTGTCGGCTGCGGTGGCGCTGCACCTGACCGGCCTACCGAGAGTGGCCTCGCTACCGATCGTCCTGGTGGCCGGGGCGGTGGGGGGTGGGGCCTTCGCCGCCATCGCCGGCGCGCTCAAGGCCTATTTCAACGTCAACGAGGTGCTGTCCACCATCATGCTGAACCTGGTGGCCGTCCAGGTCATGAACTACCTGTTGACCGGCCCGCTCATCGACCCGACCCAGAACAACGTGCTGTCCAATATCCCCCAGACGGCCCGGCTGCCCCGCCCGACCGACCTGCCCGTTCTCGTTCACCACACCAGTCTCAACGCCGGGCTTATCGTCGCCCTGCTGGCCGCCGGCGCGGCCTACGTCCTGTTGTGGCGCACCGCCATGGGCTTTCGCCTACGCGCCGTCGGCCTCAATCCGGACGCCGCCCGCTACGCCGGGATCCCGGTCAGGAAGAACATCGTGGTCGCCCTGGCGCTGTCGGGCGTGTTCTGCGGCCTGGCCGGAGCCGTCCTCGTCTTCGGCGGTGAGTCCCACCGCCTCGTCACCGATGGGACGTCGACCGGCTTCACCGGGAACGCCGGCTTCAACGGGATCATCGCCGCCCTTTTCGGCGCGCTCCAGCCGTTGTGGGCCATCCCGGCGTCGGTTCTCTTCGGAGCCCTGCTGGTCGGCTCCAACCAACTCCAGCGTGACGTGCAGGTGCCCACCGCATTTATCACCGCGCTCAACGGCCTGGTCGTGATCTTCGTCGTGTCGAGCGAGCGGCTGCGCCGGCGGATGCTGCGCATCGGGCCCGGGGTTAGGGCCGGACTGTTGTCGGACCTCGCCGCCACAGAGACCGAAACCGCAGAATGAACGAGTTCTTCACCGCCCGCATCCTGGTGGCCACCGGCGCCCTGGTCCTGACCTTCGCCGTCCCCTACGTCCTGGCCGCGACCGGGGAAACGTTCGGGCAGCTGAGCGGGGTGCTCAATCTGGGTGTGGACGGTGTGATGCTCATCAGCGGATTCGCCGGCTACTTCGTGGTCCTGAAGAGCGGCAGCCCGTGGCTCGGGGCGCTGACCGGCATTGGCGTCGGGATGGTGATGGGCCTGCTTATCGCGGTCAGCAATATCACGCTCTGGGCCGAACAAGGGATCAGCGGCATCGGATTCTACCTCCTCGGGCTCGGCTTGAGCTCCCTGCTGTTCGACAAGCTGGTGCGGACGCCGACGCCGATCAAGTCGTTTCCCGTGCTCAAGATCCCGGTGCTGGCCGACATCCCCGACATCGGCAAGGTGTTCTTCCGGCACGACCTGGTCGTGTACCTCGCCTTCCTGGGTATCCCGGTCGCGGCCTTCATCCTCAGCCGCACCACGTTCGGGATGAACCTGCGCGCCGTGGGCGAGAACCCCGAGGCCGCCGATTCGGTCGGGGTGTCGGTCGTGCGGGTCCGCTACGCCGCCCAGTTGATCAACGGTGCCCTGTGCGGCCTGGCCGGCGCCGCGCTCGCGATAAATTTGCAGATATTCCAGGAGAACCTGACCGCTGGCCTCGGTTTCATCGCGGTCGCGCTGGTGTACTTCGGGGCGTGGCGCCCGAAGTGGGTCATGGCCGGCGCACTCCTCTACGGCCTGGTCCAAGCCGTCGTCCTCCAGTGGAAATCCCTCGGGATCATCCACGGCAGTGCGGCCGATCTGGCGGGGACGGCGCCCGCAGTCATTACCATCCTAGCCCTCGTCATCGTCGCACGGCGCGCCCAGGGCCCGGCCGCGCTCACCAAGCCGTTTCTACGCGGGGCATGAACCAACCAATCAAGGAGGGACCATGAAACGCTTGTTCCGGGGGTTTGCGGTGGTCGCCGCGGTTGCAGTGATGGCGGCCTGCTCGAGCAGCACCAAGTCCACGACTGCGACGTCGTCCACGACCGGTTCGACCGGTTCGACCGGTTCGACCGCGGCAGGCGGCCACTCGTTCAAGGTGGCGCTGGTGGCCCCCTCGGCCAGGAACGACCTGTCCTTCACCCAGAGCATGGTGGACTCCTTGACCCGGGTCCAGCAGCAGCGGGGCGACAAACTTCAGATCGCCTACAGCGAGAACCTTTTCAACGTTCCCGACGCGGCCACCGCCATACGCAACTACGCCAGTCAAGGCTACGACCTGGTGATCGCCCACGGGTCGCAGTACGGATCTTTGATCCAGCAGATCGCGCCGCAATTTCCCAAAGTGTCCTTCGCATGGGGCACGGCGTCCCAGACGTTCAACGATTCCAACGTCTACGCCTACCAGGTCAACGCCGACCAGGGCGGGTACGTCAACGGCATACTGGCCAGCCAGTTGACTAAGAGCAATGTCATCGGCGTGGTCGGACCGATCGAGGTCGGCGATGCCAAGCTCTACATCGATGGGTTCAAGAACGGCGTGGCGGCGGGTAAGTCCGGCATCAAGGTCAACGTCAACTACATCCAATCGTTCAGCGACGTGAACCTGGCCGCCCAGGCCGCTAAGACTTTCATCGCCTCGGGGGCCGACGTCCTCACCGGCAGCGCCCAGATGGTTGCCGGTGCGGTCCCGGTCGCGGCCCAGTCCAACGCCCTGTGGTTCGGCACCGACGCCGATGAGACGCCGATGTCGCCCAAGGCGGTGGTGGCTTCGCAGGTGTACCACTGGGACGGCGCCATCAACAGCATGCTCGATGGCATCGGGTCGGGCACACTCGGCGGCAAGTCGTTCAACCTGACGCTGGCCAATGACGGCCTGGTCATCCAGTACAACCCGGGCTACAACCTGCCGGCCGACGTCAAGGCCAAGGGGGACGCGGCTATTTCCGGGATCAAAAGCGGTTCGGTCTCGACCGGTGTCAGTGGCACCAGCGGCGGATAACGCACCGTCCATGACCCCGCTGCTGGACATGCGGGGCATCACCAAGCGGTTTCCCGGCGTGGTGGCCAACGAACGAGTGGACTTCAACGTGCACTCCGGGGAGGTCCACGCGTTGCTCGGCGAGAACGGGGCCGGCAAGACCACCTTGATGAAGATGCTGTACGGGATGGTGACCCCCGACGCCGGCGAGATCTGGTTCGGCGGTCGGCCGGTGACGCTCAGATCACCGGCCGACGCCATCGCCAGCGGGATCGGGATGGTCCATCAGCACTTCATGCTGGTGAGCACCCTTACGGTGGCCGAGAACGTGGCGCTCGGGCAGAAATCCGGCCGCGGGCTGCTGACCGACCTCGGCCGGGTCGCGGCGGCGCCTCGAGGAGTTGTCCGAGGCCTACGGGCTCAGCGTCGATCCTTCGGCGAAGGTATGGCAATTGTCGGTCGGTGAGCGCCAGCGGGTCGAGATCCTCCGGGCCCTGCACCGCCAGGCCCGGCTGCTGGTGCTGGACGAACCCACGGCTGTCCTCACCCCCCAGGAGGTCGGCCACCTCTTCGAAACGTTACGGACCCTGACAGCCGACGGGATGGCCGTGGTCTTCATCTCCCACAAGCTCAACGAGGTGCTGGCCATCTCGACCCGCGTCACTGTCCTCCGAGCCGGATCAGTGGTCGGAGAGATCGCCACCGACGAGGCGACCAGGCCGGTGTTGGCCCGGATGATGGTGGGCCGAGAGGTATTGTTCTCGACCGCGAAGCCGGCGGCGTCGGTCGGAGAGCCCCGCCTCGTTGTCGACGGCCTCCGCGTGATCGGCGACCGGGGGACGGCGGCGGTCGATGGGGTGAGCCTCGAAGTCCGGGCGGGTGAGATTCTCGGTTTGGCCGGGGTGTCCGGCAATGGCCAGCGGGAACTGGCCGATGCCGTGGCCGGGCTCCGCGGTGCCGACCGGGGATCGGTGGCCATCGATGGTGTCTCGGTGCTTGGGAAGGCGCCGGGCGCGGTGAGGGCGGCCGGCCTCGGCTACGTGCCCGAGGAGCGGATGGAGGATGGGGCCATCGGCGCGTTCAGCGTGGCCGAGAACCTCATGCTCGTCGACCACGGCGCACCTCGGTTCTGTGGCCGCGGTTTCCTTCGCCGGAGGGCCGTCCGCCAGCATTGCGAAACCGTTGTCCGGGACTACTCGGTGCAGGCGCCGAGTATCGATGTTCCCGTTTCAAGCCTGTCCGGCGGCAACATCCAGAAGTTGATCCTGGCCCGGGAGCTGACGGCTCAGCCCCGCATTCTGGTGGTCGCCCAACCGACCCGGGGCGTCGATGTCGGCGCAGCCGAGTACATCCGCGACCGGATCGTCGCGGCCCGGACGTCTGGTGCCGCGACCCTGTTGATCTCCGAGGACCTGGAGGAGCTACTCAACCTGGCTGACAGGATCGCGGTGATCTACGCCGGGAGGATCACGGGCGTGGTGGACCGGAAGGATGCCACTCTGAGCGGATTGGGCCTGCTGATGGCCGGGGCCCGAGTGTAGCGATCCCGCAACGCTCTAGTCAGCACTATGCGCCGTGGCGAGGCTCACCGGTGACCGTAGCGGTCGACGTAATCGAGGCCCGTGATCGTCGAATCGCACAACGCGGCCGCGTTCAGGGTGACGAACCGATCGGAGTTGCGGACCATCGCCCGCCAGATGCCGAACACGTCGTCTCCGACCGCCCGGTGGGTATCACGGTTGAGCGAGGACCGCAGCCCCGGGCTGGTGGCTGGCGAAACGTGCAGGACTGTGACCCTCGAGGCCCCCCTTCGTGGGCTTTCTCCATCTCATGGGCCAAGAGCTGTTGGCGGAACAGCTGGTAGAAGGGCTCCACGACCAGATCCTCATAAGGGATCAAATCTGTCCGAACGGGACAGTCGGCGGCGGCCCACAGGGCCCGATAGCGGTCTCGGCGGTTACCGTGGCGGCCCGCCGACAGCTCCTGCCCCCGGTAGTCCTCGCAGTACTTCCATTCGATCAGGGCGATCTCGACGCAGCCGTCACTATTCCGGTAGCGGATGGCGGCGTCGGCGCTGGTGGTCATCGATCCCCGAATCCGCGTTCGGGAACCGACCTCGCCCAAGAAGTCACGCTGGCCGATGTACTCGAACGCCACGAACCGCCCCGGTTCCACTTCCAGCGGTTCGACCACATCCAACACCGCCCCGAATGCGGCGACCAGCCGAGCGGGCGTCACGGCCATGGCTCGAGAGCATTCACGCACTGCACCTGCGACGACAGCAGATGTTCGTCGGGCCAGCCGTCGTCGGCTGATGCCAGGCGATCGACTCCTGAGCGAAATAGCCGATGGCGGGGCGGCGGTCGGCCAGCAGGTTGTGATCGGCGAACGCAGCCGGGAGGCAATAGTCGTACAGGCCTTGAGGTCTGCCGTCGCGGACATATGGCGCCCGCGCCCGGGCCACCCCGGGTAGCGTCGCCGTTCCCGCCTTCCACGCCGCGCTGCGGGCCATGGCCCGGGCCCGGAACTCATTCGTCTCCGCCAGGAAGGTCGACCCGCTCTCCGTTGGGAGCCGGCACTGGGCTCGACTGTTCGCGAGTTTCAGCCCGGCGGTCAAGTGGCGGCGACGTCATGCGGCCTGGGCCGAAGTCTCCTGGCCGGCCGCCAAGTCACCAGCGCCACGCCCCCAGCCGAGCACGTGGTCGAACCGGTGCTCATCGGCGGTGACCACCGACCTATGGAACCGGTCCTTCACCGACGGGTTGACCGACTGGGCCCACCGGCACCGCACGACGCCAAGGTAGGACCCTTGTCGGCAAGGCGCGGCCACTCTGACCGCAGTTGACCGGCACCCGACCGCAACCCGATAGGCGCATCCTCCTCGACTGAAACCCTGCTGACGCAAGCGACGCCAGCTCGGTCTAACGACGACTACGGCGCCTGAACAGCCACGGACCATCGACAGGTTGGATCGCCCCCTACAGTCAGCTGGCATCATGTTCGAGAAGCACAAGCAGGAGAAGACGGCCAAGGAGCTCGCCGCGGCCCAGGCAACTTGGGAGCTCGAGGACAACACCCTGAAGGATTTGCTCTCGGTGATCGTCAACGGTGGCGGCCCCCAAGGAGGGGGCCCTTCGGGCGTCCCACTCGTGTTGAAGAAGGACGAGCGCGCGGTGTACCTGTTCGCCGGTAGTGGATTGTTCGAGCCCCGCCGCGGTCCGGGCCACTACGCCGGCGCCAGCTCAGGGTTCTCGATCCCAATCGGCAGCACAGGTGTGCATTATCGGATCGGTCAATCTCGCGGCACGTTCGTCCAAGGGGAGGAAAACCCGACCGTCATCGACACCGGCACCGTGGTCATCACCGATCAGCGGGTCGTCTTCATGGGTGCCAAACGCACCGTGGAATGGGCGTTCCAAAAGCTGGTCGCGATCCAGCACTACCAGAACCGGCCCTGGACCGCGATCCAGGTAAGCAATCGCCAGAAGGTCACCGGCGTCACCTACGACGAGGACCACCAACACAACTTCCGTCTTCGCCTCGAGGCGGCGGTCGGCCTGTTCAACAGGACCACCGATGAGCTGGTGAGTCAGGTGACTGAGGCGATCAGCGCCCACGACGCCGAGCGACCGCACTCGGCACTGACCGGGGCGATCCCAGCGGGACACCTGAAGGTCGGCGGCCCGCTCGCGCCCGCAGACGAGGCGGTAAACATCGCGCCGCCCATCATCTCGGCGTCGCTGCCCCCGCCAGCCTGGTATCCCGACCCGCAAAGGCGGCACCAGCATCGCTACTGGGACGGCACCCGCTGGACCGACCAGGTAGCCGATGCTGGACTACGGCGAGTCGACCCGCTCTGAACCCCCAAAGCGGGCCCGAGCCAGTCGTTGCTTCCCGCCGACACCGATCCTGAGACTGGCCCCCGGGGCTGCACGCCGCTCTCCCGGCAGCGCCGAGGACAGGACGCCTTGTCAGCGGGCGGAGGCCACCCAATCCCGCACCGTTGGCTCCGGGCGGCCGAAGCGCGCTGCGAGGCGCCGCAGGAGACCAACCCCACCTGGACCCTCCTCGAGATAGGCCCGACCGACTTGCTTCCACTGTGGCGTCGTCGATCGGCAGTCGAACGCGCCGGCGTGGAACCTCCTGCACTCTGCGGATCACGGTCATCGTTAGTCCCCGATTCGTCCCGTTTAGTCTCCATCCAGAGCGGAATGACAGCTGTGTTATTTGTCACACCCACTCCGTAAAATGGGGCCATGACCAACGCTCGTCCTCAGGCACCAACCCGCGCTCACCCCCGCTGGCGCACTGTTCGACCCCGTCCCCACAGGGCGCTGGGACGTAAGACACCTGAGCACCAAGGTGCGTGGGGACTCTCCCCGGTGTTAGTGGGGACTTTGCCCGGTGGTCGTGGGGGGCGAACAGCCGGGACGACTACTTCGCCGGCCGTGGGTGTGGCGCCGGGGGTGTGGATGGGAACCGGGGCGGCGTCGCTTGGATTGTCGGGCGAGGTGGATCCCGAGGTTTATCTGGGGGTCATGGACGGACGCCTTCGAGCGCGCCTACCTCCGAGCGCGCAATACCTGCAGTCAACCGGCAGGCGGTGCCGTCGGAGCCCGCTGACAGATGTCAGGCCTGGTGGGGCGGCGCGCTGAACGCGATCGGTCCGGTGGCTCAGACGACGGTCACGATGATGGCCTGCACAGCGTTGTTGCCGTAGCCGTGCCGGTTCCACACCGGGGACGATTGCTGGGTGCGGCCGGCGAGGTCGGTGGCCCGAGCTCGGATCCTGACGGGCCCGGACCGGTCGAGGTGGGTGAGCTGCTCCCACCATTGCCAGCTATGGCGACGGCGTTCGCCGAGGAGACGGCCTTCTTGCCAGGGGCTTTCGTTGACGCTGATGTCGACGCGAGCGATGGGGGCGACGCCTGACCATGCGACGCCGCGAATTGCGATCTCGCCGGCGGGCAACGTGTCACCATCGTGGGGGTCGGTGATGAGCGCTCGGACCCGTTGGAGGGTGACGGGCTCGCGTGGCTCGTCGTCGGTTTCGTACCAGTACTTCTCGGCCTGGAAGTAGCCCTCGAACGGCGTATCGACGAGCTCGATGTCGGTGAGCCACTTGACCGATGCGACCCCGTACCAGCTGGGGACGACGAGGCGGAGGGGGTAGCCGTGCTGGAGCGGGAGGGCTTCGCCATTCATGGCGTAGGCCAGCAGCGCTTCGGCCCTGCGGGAAAGGTCGAGAGGAAGGCTACGCTCGAAGTGGATCGGGTCGTTGCGGCCGTCGACGGGCCCGTGATCGGCGCCGCGGAAGACGAGGTCGGTGGCACTGGGCAGGACGCCGGCGCGGTCAAGGACTTCGGTGAGGGCGACGCCGGTCCACTCGGCGGTGCTGACGGCACCGAACCGCCAGGGTTCGCCTTCGACGGGCGGGTCGAGGGTGTGGCGGCCGTTGCCCGCGCATTCGAGGGTGACGACGCGGGTGTCCGACGGCAGGCGCGAGAGATCTCGGAGGCCGAGGATAAGGGGGCGCTCGACCAACCCGCAGACGGTGAGCCGCCAGGTTGCCGGGTCGAGCACCGGTTCCCGGAAGTGGTTGCGGACGTAGAAGTGGGCGTTGGGCATGACGACGCCGCCGATGAGCGCCGGGATCGAGGTCTCGCAGTTGAGCGGGTCGGCCCGGTGGACGACCATGTTGGGGTCGACGGCCTGGCGGTGGGCAGTGTCGGGGTCGAGCGTGGTCGTCGTCTCGGCGACGACGGGAAGGCCGGTAGCAGCCCAGGCGCACATTCCGCCGGTGAGGTTGACGGCGTCGAAACCCTTAGCGACGAGTGCGTCGGTGATCGCGGCCGAGCGGCCACCGGAGCGGCACACGACCACGACGCGCCGGTCTTTGGGCAACTCGTTGCAGCGGGTCTGGACGTCGGCCATGGGGATGAGGGTCGCCTGAGGGGCGTGGCCTTCCTGCCACTCGTCGGGCTCGCGCACGTCGAGCAGGAGCGCGCCGGTCTCGACGAGGGACGCCGCGGTCCGAGCCGACACCTGCGGGGTCTTGGCGGCGCTGGTCGGATCGCCGGCGTAGGCGACAAGGAGGCCGGCGGCGTGCCAGGCGGCAAAGCCGCCCACCAGGTCGGACACGTCGGCAAAGCTGGCGGTGATGACCAGGCTGGCGGCGATCTGCGAGCGATAGCCGCTTGCGCAGTAGATGACGACCGGCTGGCTGGCGTCGAGTCCGTCGAGAGCGTCGGCGAGGACGGCAAGGGGGATCTCGACGGCGCCGGGGAGCGTGCCGCGCGCGGTCTCCGACGCGGCGCGGACGTCGAGGAGCTGCAGGTCCGGCTCGAGGGCGCGTAGCTCGGCGAGCTGGCCGACGGTCACCCGCGAGCTGGCCTGGATCAGTTCGGGTCGGGAGGTGAACACGGCGGCGGGATCGGCGAGCTGGCCGGCAACCCAGTCGAGCCCGACCCGGGCGAGGCGAGTCTTTGCTTCGTGCGCCAGGGCGGGGTCGCCAACGAGGATGATGTCGCGGTCGGCGGGCAGGACGTCGCCCG
Source organism: uncultured Actinomycetota bacterium (assembly GCA_963792645.1). GTDB lineage: Bacteria > Actinomycetota > Acidimicrobiia > Acidimicrobiales > Palsa-688 > CAWBWS01. Next base: position 827,489 of record CAWBWS010000002.1, on the reverse strand, counting down.
CCCACTCGGCGAAGCGGCCCTGGAGGCCGACATTGATCGCGCCGCGGAGGTGACCGACGGCGAAGTCGGCTGGTTCTCGGGCGTCGAGCAGCACCGCGCCCGCATCGTGGCGGGCGAGCACGTCGTCGACGTCAAGGAACGCTGGTGGCTGGTTGTCGAGAAGCGGGTGGCTGCGACGGTTGGCGCGGGCGTCGAAGGCGAAGTAGCGGGGTCGTGCGGGTTGGCCCTCGGTGACCGCCGCAACGAAGGCATCCTCGGGCATGTCGCGCAGCGCGTAGTTGGTGCGGCGTTGCTCGCCGATGGTGGAGGTGGTCTCGCTGGACAGCGCCTTGCCACAGGCTGACCCGGCGCCGTGGGCGGGAAGACGCGTGTCGCGTCGGGCAGGGGGAGCAGCTTGTCGCGCAGCGACCGGTACAGGCGGCGGGCCAGTTCGTCGGCGGACAGGACGGCGCCAGCGGAGGCCAGGAGGTCGGGCCGGCCGACGTCGCCGACGAACAGGGTGTCGCCCGTAAGCACTCCGTACGGCGAATGGTCGCCGGTTTGTTCCCACACCACGACGCAGATGGATTCGGGAGTGTGGCCCGGCGTAGCGAGGATTTCCAGGGTCACCTCGCCCAGCGAGAGACGCTGGCCGTCGGCGAGCGGCTCGAAGTCGAAGTCGACGTCGGCGCCCTGGCCGTAGGAGACTGTCGCGCCCGTCAGGGCGGCCAACTCGAGGTGGCCGGACAGGAAGTCGGCATGGATGTGGGTCTCGATGACCCGCTCGATCCGCAGGCCCCGCTGGTTGGCCTCGTCGAGATAGACGTCGACGTCGCGGCGGGGATCGACCACGACAGCCCGGCCGGTGGTCTCGTCCCCGACAATATAGGAGGCGTGCGACAGGCAGGCGAGGTAGTGCTGGGTGAGGATCATGTCAGCTGGCCTCCTGGCGGTAGAGTTGAGGCAGGATGTGCGACAGGTCGCCGGCCTCCTCGACGTTGTGCTGACGCCACCGTTCGAGGAAGCCCGTGCGTAGCCGGACGATGCTGCCAGTGACGGCTGGCCGTCTGGGAATGGTGCCGCCGACGGTCGTCTCGACGCTCCAGACCCGTCGCCGGTGGCTGCCGTCGTCCGTCCATAATCGTCGAACCGGGTGAGGTCGATGGTCCGGTGGAGCAGCTGGGCGGCGGTCGGCGCCGAAGGCCTTGACGATCTGCCGTCGGTCACCAGGACCGAAGCGGGCCGTGACAGGTGAAGGAGATGTAGTCGCGGGGTTGCCAGAACCGCTGGGCGAGCGCGGGGTGCTCATAAGGGGGCCCCACCGGTCGACGCGCTCAGGAACCAAGGCACATTGCCGGGGTGATGCCCGGCAGCAGCGCGTGCTGGACGGTCTGGCGGTACGGGGCCGTCGTCCAGCAATTCCCCGGTGACGGCCGCCGAGTCGACGGTGCGGGCGGTCCAGTAGAGCAACAGCGCCGTCGGGATCGACACCGTCATGGCCATCGCGGCTTGGTCGCGATGGCGCACAGAACTTCGCCCTCCCACCGGAAAGCTTCTGGTTCGAGCGCGTCGAGCGTGGCCCGGAACCGTTGGAGGAGAAGGTCGCTAAGGGCGGGGTCGACGGATGCGAGTCGCTGTCGGGTCTGACCGCATCCGGTGGTGAGCGCCCAGAACGACTCGGCGTTCCACACGCGTGCGAGCCGCTCGGTCCACACGCGCTCGACTCTCAGCCCGGCGGCGTCCACCAGCCGCCGGAGTCCATCGGGGTTGTCGAGCTGGGAGTCGACCCGGCGGGGCGGGAGCGGCGGGACGCCAGCGTCTCGAAGTGCTTCGTCCCAGATCGTCTGAGCGCGCTCGGTCCGCTCCCATCTCCAAGTGGCAGTGCCGACGCGTCCCCCCGGCCGCAGCACCCGGGCGGTCTCGACGAGCGCCGCGAGCGGGTCGGCGAGGTGGAACAGCACGTAGGCCAGCACGACGGCGTCGACGGTGTCCGAGACGACCGGCATCAGCATGGCGTCGGCCTGGGCGGCCGGCACGCCGCGCCGGTGGTGGGCCACGCGCAGCATCCCGACGGACGCGTCGAGCACGACTACTGACGCTGCCGGTGCCGCCGAGCGTATGACGGGTGTGAGCGCACCGGTCCCGCCGCCCACGTCGAGGACGACGTCGCCGTCGCCGAGCGACAGCCAAGGGACGAGCGTCACCGCGGCGGGGAGGATGACGGGGCTCCATAACTCGTCGTAGCGTGCGACACCGAGGTCGTAGCTGGCCACGACGTCGGCGCGGCGGGGACGAAGAATTCCGTTCGCCTCGCTGGGGTCTGCCGCCGCTGGTTTCCCCGTCATCACACACCGCCCGCTCGCGCCCATCATGTGATCAGCCGGGTTGGGGCACGATGCGGATGTAGGGCTTGGGCTCCTTCCAGTCGCCGAAGATCTGGCGGGCTTCGTCGTTGGACACCGACCCAGCGATGATCACGTCCTCACCCGGCTTCCAGTTGACCGGCGTGGCCACGCGATGCTTCGCTGTGAGCTGTAGCGAGTCGATCACCCGCAGTACCTCGTCGAAGTTCCGCCCTGTGGTCATCGGGTAGACGAGGATCAGCTTGATCTTCTTGTCCGGGCCGATGACGAACACGTTGCGGACGGTTTGGTTGTCGGCGGGCGTGCGGCTCTTGGCGTCACCCGAAGTGGACGCCGGCAGCATGCCGTACAGCTTCACGACGGTGAAGTCGTCGTCGCCGATGATCGGGTAGTTCGGCCGCGCCCCTTGGGTCTGTTCGATGTCGGCCGCCCACCCCTCGTGATCGCCGGTCGAGTCAACCGACAGGCCGATGATCTTGACCCCGCGCCGGTCGAACTCGGGCTTCATTTTGGCCATGTAGCCGAGCTCGGTGGTGCACACCGGCGTAAAGTCCTTGGGGTGCGAGAACAGGACCGCCCACGACTCGCCGAGCCAGTCGTGGAACCGGATCGGCCCCTCGGTCGTGTTCGCCTCGAAGTCCGGTGCTATGTCGCCAATCGCCAGTGTCATGATGCTCCTCCTTCAATTTGGTGGTTTGCGTGCAAGTTGCTGGTTGGGGATCTCGTGGCCTAGGCGGCTCAGCTGCGGCGGGTGAGCTGGCCGATGGCGGCCGCGAGCGTGTAGTCGCCTGCTCGGAACTCGTCGCACAACGCGCGGCAGGCACCCAGATGGGCGGCGAAGTCGGGATTGGCCCGCCAGCTGTCGCGGTGCTCGGGGCTGTCCCATTCGGCGACCGAGATGAAGCGGCGACCGTCGCCGGCGTCGTGCAGCAGCGCCACCCACAGCAGTCCGGGCGCCTGGCGGCTGGTCCAGTCCAAGAACGCGGACCACGCCTCGATGAAGGCGTCTTCGGCGCCCGTTCGCACGAGCCAGTTGCCAGACACGAAGGTGGTGTGCATCGCCGGCTCCTATAGGTAGCGGGTGTCAACACCCGCGGCGGCCTGCTCGCAGATCGCCTCGACCGGGACGATCTCGTCCCACGGGAAGCCGAGCGCACGGTAGGCCCGCGCTACCGCGTCCTTGCTGGCGGCCTCCCAGTCGCACACGACCTTGCCGCCGGCGAAGCTCGAGTAGGCCCGCACAAATTGGGCGTCGGTGACCCGGCCAAGCCGCTCGGTCGTTCCTTCCAGCATCTCTCGGGTGAACCCGGGCATGGTGTGGATGCCGACGAACCGTCCCATCCCGCTCCTCCTTCACTTGGTCTGCGGTGACTATACGGAGGGACACGTTCCCCGGCCGTTCCCCGCCAACAGATCTCGCCACGGTCGGCCCGGCCGCATCCGGCGTCGAGCAGTACCATCTTGCTGTGGGCGCCAGTTGTGACATCCGCTTGCTCGGCGGGTTCGCCGTTGTGATCGACGGCACGCCGGTACCACCCAGCGCATGGCGGCACCGCCGCGGCGCCGACCTCCTCAAGCTGCTCGCACTGGCCCCCGACCATCGGCTGCATCGCGAGCAGGTCATGGACGCGTTATGGCCCGATCTGCCGGCCGACGCCGCGGGGACAAACCTGCGCAAAGCCACCCACCATCTGCGTCGGTCGCTCGGCACACCCGACCCGGTGGTCGTCGACGGGGGTTTCGTCGCGCTCTGCTCCGACTCGGCTGTCACCACCGACGTCGCGGCCTTCGGGGCTGCCGCCAACGAGGCGCTGGACGCTGGCGGCGACGCCTGCGCCACCGCGACCGCGCTCTACACCGGCGACTTGCTCCCCGATGACCGCTATGCCGATTGGACCTTCGAGCAGCGGGAGCGGCTCCGTCTGCGCTACCTCCAGTTGCTGAAGCTGGCCGGAGACTGGACGCGTGTGCTGGAAGTCGACCCCACCGACGAAGCGGCCCACCGCGCCCTGATGCAGCGCTGCCTTGACGCCGGGGACCGCCAGGGCGCGCTGCGCCAGTTCGCCGGTCTCCGCGACGCCCTCCGTACCGATCTCGGCGTCGGCCCCGATCGAGCCTCAGTCGAGCTCTACGAGAAGGCCCTCGCGATGGAAGGCCCCGCCCCGGTCACCGCCGAGCGGGTCACCGGACTCCTCGCCTGGGGACTCCTCCACTGGAACCGGATGGAACTCGACGACGCCCGACGCTGCGCTCAGGAGGCGCGCAGCCTCGCCATCGACGCCGGACTGGGCCGCGAGCTCGGTGAAGCCACCGCCGTGCTCGGGATGGTGGCCCACGCCCAAGGCCAGTGGCGGGACCTGTTCGCCGCCGAGTTCGCCGAGGTCCTCGCTCAACGGCCCGCGTTCGCTCCGTTCGTGTTCGACGCCCACCTGTGCCTGGCCGAGTTCTCCCTCTACGGGCCCGACAGCCAGGACGAGATCGAACCGTTCGCTCGCAGGCTGCTGGCCACCGCTGCCGACGCCGGGTCCAGCCACGGCCAAGGCCTCGCCTGGCTGATGCTCGGTGAAGCCGCACTGTTCGCCGGGCGCCTGCCTGAGGCGGCGACCAACCTCGCCTGGGCCGAGCAGCTGCACCGCAGTGCCGGAGCCACGTCCGCTCTCGCGCTTACGCTGATCCGCGCCGCCGAAACCGAGATCGCGCGCGGTCGGCGCCGGCAGGTCGCCCGCTTGCTCGATAGGGCCAACGCGACCGCGGCCGCCGCGCCCCTGGCGGCTCACCTCATGGTGCGCTCCTATGCCGCCGCGCTCCTCGCCGCAAAGAGCCCATCGGCAGCGTCAGAGATCGTCGACGCGGGCCAGCGCGACATCGCCGACGGTGTCGTCTGCCAGCCGTGCTCGATCGGCTTCCATGTCACCGCCGCGACGAGCCGAGCGCGCACCGGCAACCTCGAGGCCGCACACCAGCACCTCGACACCGCGGACCGCATCGCTGGCATGTGGCAAGGCGGTCCCTGGCAAGCCGCCGTCTGGGAAGCGCGGGGCGTACTGCGCATCGCCGAAGGCGACCATGACCAAGGTGCAGCACTCCTCGACGAAGCCGCCACCCGGTTCGCCGACGCCGGCCGACCGCTCGACGCAGCCCGTTGCCGCGCCGCCGCGGCCTGAACGACCGCCTTCTCACCACTGGGCCGAAACCATGAGCGCCGCCACTCTGGCTGCAAAGTCGGACGGGGACAAAAGGGTCCTGGGCCCTCGTGAAGGCGCCCCTGGCCGCCGGCGTCCAGAGTGAGGACAGCGTCGACCGCGAAGCGATCACCGGCACCCCCGAGGCGGCATCACCACACGTCAAACGCAACCGATAACCAGCGTCTCCTTGGGGGCCACGTCACCTGGGCCACCAGGCCGGCAGCGGAAGCCGCCAAGCGCAGGGACCAGACAACACGAGGGCGACAGCCCCAGAGCAGCTTCACGAGGGCCAGCAGCATCATCACCTCCACAGCTCAACCGACACGTCGGAGCCATTTCGCCGCCTTCGATCCCTATGCCGTCCCCACGGCGGTCCCCACCACGCGATCGACGTCCCCACGGTGGTCCCACCATGCGATCGCAGTCCCCACGGCGATCCCCAGCTCGGCTAACCCGTGGTCGCTGGCGAGTGGGGGGACCGCTCGTGATAGGACCACGAAATATTGCCTATCGCGGCGACACGACGGCAGGGCAAGCCCACCCGAGTCGCGGCCAGAGATATCTCGCAACACATCGGTCCGGAGGAACAACGTGCACCCAGATCAACCACAAGCGTTGCTACCCCAGCGGTACCTGACGCCGAACGACTTGGCCGCCCTACTCGGCGTGCCTGTGCAGCCGATCTACCAGTGGCGCTACAAGGGGGTCGGGCCCGCTGGGTTCGTGTCGGGCGCCACGTACGCTATGACCCGCAAGCCGTGCGCCGATGGATCGACACCCTGGGCGGCGGAGCGGCCTGAACTCTAGATCCGATCTGGCCAAGGAGGCGCGGAGATGGGTCACATCGAGAAGCGCGTGAGGGCCCGACCGGACGGTTCTCCTTACTTTGCCGGTTGGCGGGCGCGCTACCGCGAACCGAACGGCCGTGAGCGCAGCCGGACGTTCCCGCGCAAAGCTGATGCCGCGCGTTGGCTCGCCGGCATGGAGGGAGACCTCGTCCAGGGGCGATACATCGATCCGGATGGCGGCAAGCAGCTCTTCGGGGATTACGCCGAAAAGTGGCTCGCCGCCCAGGTGTTCCGAGCCACGACCGCAGCCAAGGTCGAGTCGCACCTACGCCTCCATATGCAGCCACACTTCGGCGGCCGACCCCTGGGGGCGATCCGCAATCCGAGGTGCAGGCCTGGATCAAGGGGCTGTCGGCCAGGTTGGCGCCAGCGACTGTCGAGGTGATCTATCGATACATGGTCTTCATAATGCTGGCGGCGGTGGCCGACAAGCTCATTCCGGACAATCCGTGTGCCGGAGCGAAATTGCCCGGCTACGAGCGCGATCAAGTCACGCCGATGTCCACGGAGCAGGTACTCGCACTCACGAGTGCACTGCTTGGGCGGTACCGGATGCTGGTCACCTTGGCAGCAGGGACCGGCCTTCGCCAAGGAAAATGCTTCGGGCTGACTCTCGACCGGGTCGCCTTCCTTCGTACCCGGACTCTGAGAGTGGACCGCCAACTCGTCCTGATTGCAGGGCGCCCTCCCTACCTGGCGCCCCCGAAGACCAAAGCCAGCCGGCGCACGGTTCCCTTGCCTGACGTCGTTCTGGAGATGCTCAGCGCTCATCTGGCCGAGTTCCCCGCCCTTGCGCAGGACATCGAGGTCGTCGAACAGACCCGGACAGATAGTCACCAAGAACATGTGCAGCTGATCTTCACAAACCTTCGCTCCGCGCCAATACGCCGCTTTTAGGTCCGCTGGCTCAGCCCGAGGGGTTCTCCCGGAAGAAGACGTTCCGGCTGAAAGCCGATGCCGATCGCCACGCAGCGGCGATGGTGTCGTCCAAAGCCGACGGGGTCTACGTCGACTCGGCGGCAGGAAAGGTGACCTACCAGGCCTTCGCCGAGCAATGGCGCGCGATCCAGGTCCACGGCTTCGGGGACCGCGGCCCAGATCGAAACCAACCTCCGTCGCCACGTCTACCCCGTGATCGGCGCGAGCTATCGGCGCCAGGAACCGACCCCGGACCGTTCCCCTCCCCGCCACGGTCGTCAACGCGCTAGCCGAGCACGTGAAGGTCTTCGGCCTCGGGCCGAGCGGCCTGCTGTTTACCAACACCAAGGGCGAGCCGGTGAGGCGGACCACGTTCTCCGAGAACCGGCGAGCGGCCGCAGCCCCGCTGGGGATCCTCCTGGAGATGGGTTCCACCAGCTCCGACACTTCTACGCCTCCGTGCTCATCCGCTCCGGTGAGTCAGTCAAGGTTGTGCCGAAGGGCCTGGGCCACAGCTCGGCGACAATGACCCTCGACATTTACGGCCATCTGTGGGAGCAGGACGAAGAACACACCAGGACGGCCGTCGACGACATCTTCAAGCAACGCCACGCTTGTCCTCCCAGGTCGCACCGCTTTGGTTCTGGTGGTCGACACGCTCGACGCATTTGTCAAGATCATCGAGGAATGAGAACCAGACGCCGGCGTGCTGATCCAGCACCCGGGGTCAGGGCGAGGCGCCAGTTCTCGGACTCAATTTTCGCAGAAGGCGAACCGGTCCCGTGACCTTCCCAAAGATGGCGACCTCAGCTGCGGTCGAGGTGTGGGCTCCGGTCCCGACCACTCCAATTCCGGCTTGGCCGCCGCCGGCGGCGACTGGAGCGACGTGACGGACGCACGTTCCCGTCTTTGTATAATTCATCCTCCCGGATAGCATCGCGATGGTCGGGTCGACAGGCCGATACCGGCCATCCCCGCGGCGGACGTGAGCAAATCGGACGAAAGCGGCACCTAACAAGTGGACACTTCCCCAGACTACGAGCACGATGCGAGCGCCGAGCTTGACGATTTTTCGCCGCTCAGCTCTGTCGAGTCCCAGGAAGCGCCTGACCTCAAACCCGGCGAGGGCGACGTGGCCGGATCGTCCGCGGAGTGTCGCGCCGGCGGCCAGGCCACGGTCGGCATCGCCGAGTTGCAGCTGCACTCCCGGCTGCTGGCCGCCGTCGGCGACGCCATTATCGCCACCGATGTCCGGGGCAGGATCATCTACTGGAACCGGGCCGCGGAACGCCTGTACGGCTGGTCATCGGATGAGGTCCTCGGCCGCAACATTGTCGGCTTCATCCCGTCGGAAGCATCAGTCGGCCAGGCCGCCGAGCTTATGACCCAGCTCAGCCAAGGCGCGACCTGGACCGGTCAGTTCGTCGTCCGACGGCGAGATGGGACGCCATTCGTGGCTACCATCACCGACACCCCGGTGTTGGACGACACCGGGGCGCTGGTCGGAATAATCGGTGTCTCGTCCGACCTGACCGAGAGCCGAAGACTCGACGAGCTAGCCAAGCGCTTTGCCAAGCTCGGCAGCTGGGAACTCGACCTGGCCGCCGGAGTGTCCACGTGGTCCGACGAGCTACGCCGGATCTTCGGCTTTGCGCCCGATGAGCCGCCTCCGACACCCGACGAATCCTTCGACCTCGTCCATCCCGAGGACCGGGACTGGGTCCGCGCCAAGAATCTCTTGCTTCAGCGCAACTGTGAGCCGGCGGAGACGGTGCATCGGATCATTCGCAGCGATGGTGAGGTGCGCTGGGTCCACAGCCGCAGCGAGATCCAGTTCTCCGACGATGGCGCGGCCACCAAGGCGTGGGGAACGGTCGTCGACATTACAGAACTGAAGAGGGCCGAGATCGCCCTACAAGCGGCCGAATCGAGGTTCGGCGCGGCTTTTGAGAGGTCGCCTATCGGAATGGCCTTGGCCGAGTTGTCTGGACGGTTCCTAACCGCCAACCCGGCGTTGTGTCACCTACTGGGCCGAGACCAGGCCCAGTTGTTGCGACTCAGCCTGGCCGAGGTGACGCATCCTGATGACGTCACCAGCGACGTCGTGGCCGGAAGCCCGATGCTCGCCGATGAGACCGGGAGCTACCAGATCGAGAAGCGATACGTGAGACCAGGCGGGGAGGTGGTGTGCGGTTTAGAAACCGTCTCAATGGTGCCCGACCCTGAGGGACGCCCAGGCTATGTCTTCGTTCAGGTGCAGGACCTGACCGAGCGCCGCCGTGTCGAGCGCAATGCGACGTACCGGTTGGCGCGACAGGCCACCTTCGCCCGTCTCAGCCACCGCAGTGCCGGGTCGGGCATGTCGCTGGAGTTGTTGATGCAGGAAGCGGTCGACGCCGTGGCCAGCGGCCTAGACATGGTAGGTGGTGCCGTCCTGGTGCTGCGTAACTTGGATACGACCGCTGGGGAGTACCCGGTTGGAATTGTTGGATCGGAGCCGACAGCTGAGGGTAGCGCCGCCTGCGGCGTTGACCAGGGCGGCTTGTCCGTGGTGGCCGAATGGCGCGATGAAACGGACCTCGTGCCCCAATCCGACCTGGTCGAGCGGGGCTTGGCCGACCGGGTAAGTGCCGTCATAGCGGTGAACAGCCTGACCTACGGAGTCCTCGAGGTCCACACCACCGCCGGCCGCCGGCTATCGATGGGGGACGTGAACTTCGTACACGCCGTCGCAGCCTCGTTGGGCCGGACCATTGAGCGCAGTGAACGCGACCAATACCAACGCTTGGCCGCGGTGGGCCAGATAGCTGCCGGGGTGGCACACGACTTCAACAACGTCGTCGCCGCTATCAGCCTTTACGCCGATCTGCTCCAATCCCAGCCGAGTCTCGATGATGCCGGTCGGGAGCAGCTGGGCGTCATCCGCCAGCAGGCCGAGCGGGCCACTGCCATGGTCTGGCAGGTCCTTGACTCAGCTCGACGCCGCGCACTGGATGTCGTTGACGTCGACCTGGCGGCATTTCTGGCTGAGTTGCGACGTTTGTTGCGCCGGCTGTTGTCCAGTGAGGTCACGATCGGCGTTGAGGACGACGGCAGTGGTCCTTTCCTGGTACGGGCAGACCCGACACTGCTCCAGCAGATCTTCATGAACCTGGCCATCAACGCCAATGACGCCATTGTCGGGCCGGGAGAAGTGCATTTCAGGCTGTTCCATGACGAAACCACTTCTGCCCGGGGGGTGACCTCGAGCATTCCGGTCCACCGTCCATGGGTTCGGGTCGAGGTCGCGGACACAGGCGAGGGCATTCCCGCGGGAGTGCTCAATCGGGTGTTCGAGCCGTTCTTCACCACTAAGGCAGCGGGACACGGAACCGGGCTTGGATTGCCCCTGGTCCGCTCCATGGTCGCCGAGCAAAAAGGCCATATCGACATCAATAGCTCAGAGGCAACCGGGACTACCGTCAGGATATGGTTGCCATGTCCGACGTGACGTGCCCGTCCTCGGGGATGCTCGCGGCATCTGCACACCGTCGCGATTTGCGTTCCGTCCCCGGCAGCAAGGTTCAATTGCACTAGTCAGAATGACGCGGCCGGATGTAGCCAGAAGCGCCGCCCACGTCCATCATCATCATCAGGCAACAGGGCCTCCGCAATGAGATGAGGCGGGAAAGTGGACCTCACCGGACACTCCGGTACCGGTTGGACATGCGCGCGCTCGGCCGGCGATATTTCGCTGCTCGGCGGTTTCGTGTTTTCGGTCGGCGGCGACGCTTTGCTCGGCATCTCGGCCGGTTCGCAGCGACTCCTGGCCTTCCTGGCCGTCAGCGACCGCACGGTGACGCGCCATCGCCTGGCCGGGACGCTGTGGCCGGAATCCTCCGATGACCATGCCGGCTCCAGCTTGCGCTCGGCGCTGTCACGCCTCGACGGGTCTGCCCGCCCTGCGGTGGCCGTGACCGCCCATGACCTGGCCCTGGCCGAGGGTGTGGCCGTCGATGTCCACTACTCCGAGGCCCTGGCCCGCCGGCTGATCGACCGCGACGCCGTCCGGTCGGACGCTGACATCGGCGCGGCGGCGGTGGCCGCCCTGTCCGACGATCTGCTGCCCGGCTGGTATGACGACTGGGCCGTCGTCGCCGCTGAGGACTGGCACCAACTGCGCATCCACGCCCTGGAGGCGGTCGCCGCCCGGCTGACCGCGGCCGACCGGCTGGCCGAAGCGGCCGCTGCCGCGTTGGCCGCGGTGCGGGCCGAACCGTTGCGTGAGACCTCTCGGGCCGCGCTGATCCGGGTCCATTTGGCCGAGGGGAACCAGTCCCGGGCACTGGGCGAGTTCGAACGCTATCGGGTGCTGCTTCGCGCCGAGCTCGGCGTCGAGCCCACGTCGCGGCTGGTGGAACTGCTTTCCGGTCTCGAACGGCGGTAACGTTCCGGTCACGGCACCGCAGTTAGGTTGCCGGCGAAGGACTCCTGCTCCGGTTGCGCCTAGAGGAAGACGCCGCTGTACCCGCGTCTTCCCGTGCTCTGCCCCACCTGGAGGTCCGCTCGTATGCCTGACCAGACAAAGAACCGCGACCTGCAGGCTGACGATGGGACCGTGGCTGGCGACCAGACTGGCCTGCTGATCATCCGGGCCTGGATCGAACCGGGGTCATCGGAGCCCCTGCGAGCCCATATTCGTGTCAGCACCGACGTCTCCGCCGGCATCGAGCGCACGGTGACACTCACTCGATCCGCGGACGTCTGCGCCCTGGTCCAGGTGTGGCTGGACGACATGGTACGCACGAGGGCGAGCGGTGCCGGTCACCTGGGGCTCGGCGGCCGATAACATCGCGGCTCTCGGCCCGACGGCGACGCATTCAAAGCCCGAGACCGGCTTGGCTGCTACCGGGTCACGGTCGATCTCCGTGATGCTCCTAGCCTCCACGGCGATCCTGCTCGGAGGGCTCCTTGCCTTATCGCAAAGCGTTCCGTGACGCGTCCGACCAGCGCCGTTAGCGGGTCGGCCCCGCCGAACCCGGCTGACAGCGAGCCGACCTAGGATCCTCCCTGCCGGATTTGTGGCATGGCGGAGTCTTTCGATTGCCATGCAAGGAGACGTGTTGGTGCGCTTGAACGGTGATGCGGTAACGGTGGTCGTCTGTGATGACCACAAGGTTCTGGCCGAGGGGATGGCCGCCATGTTGGGCGCCGAGGAGGATATCGAGATTGCCGGCCTCGCCGGCACCGTGGCCGAAGTCATCGAACTTGCAGACAAGTACAGCCCTGATGTCATCCTTCTCGACTACGAATTGCCGGACGGCGACGGCGTGGCGGCCACGGTGGCATTGAAACGGGCACACCCCGAAATCCAGGTCGTGATGCTCACGTCTTTCACCGACGAGGCGGTCCTGGTGGCGGCGCTAGAAGCCGGATGTTCTGGTTATCTGACCAAACACGCCGGGTCTCAAGCCGTCGTGGACGGAGTCCGGCTCGCGGCGGCCGGTGAAGCCCTCATCTCCCCGGCGATGCTGGCTCAGCTCTTGTCCAGGCTGACAGACACCGGCCGGCGGGTCGGTTTCGGTCTGTCCGCTCGAGAACTCGAGGTACTCGAGCTGTTCGCCGATGGGGCTTCGACCAAGGCAATCGCCGACAGGCTGCACCTGTCAGCCAACACGGTGCGGAATTACTCTCAGGCCATACTGACCAAACTTGATGTTCACTCCCGCTTGGAGGCGGTGGCGGTGGCAGTTCGCGGGGGGGTCATCAGGCGCAGCTGAGATCGACAGCGAGCAGGCGTGCTCTCCGGGAGACCGGCCAAACGCGGCCCGACAAGTAATCTTTGATTTCTTGGTTTGGCCCCGCCCGGGCCGGGGTACGAATTTCGGGAACCCTAGAGGCCACTCCATCCGAGGGGGCTCGGGTACGCGCGCCGGTGCCCGCCGACCGCCCCCAGGCGGGCACCGCGGCGCGCTTGTCAACCAGAGATTGTCGGGTTCACGTATGAATTCGAGCGCGTCTGGGTACGGCGCCCTGAGTGGGGACGGGCGAGTGCGACGACGCGATGCTTCTCAACATGCTGCGGCTGGTGATCGATGAGACCGATCCGGTGCCGGACGACGTGGTGGCCACCGCTCGAGCGGTGTTCAGACTCCATCCGCTCATGGCCGCCGCCGGCCAGACCGAGCCCGCCGCCGACCCGTTCTAACGGCCGAGCTCCAACTCCTCGGCCGCCCAGGAACGTGGTCGCAGTGCCGACGGGGTGCGGCGACCGCACCCGGGACCACCCCGATCTCTTCCGCCGCTGGCGCGCCCGCACCGCTCGGCAACTGGTTCTGTGACCCCTTCGCCATCGTCGTTGCCCTCTCCGTCCGTCCCGGGGTGGCCCAGAGCCTCTCGCTCCAGCCGGGCCTGCGCAATGGTCACGACGGGTCATTTCACCTCGTTACTCGCCCCTGTTGGTAACTAGGCACAGGTGCCACCTAGGGTTCAGCCAGCGCACCACGTCAGGAAAGGGGGTTTGCGGTGGCCTCGCCCCGCAGCACACGTGAGCCGAGACGACGGATGCGGACGACCCCGGCCTGGCTACTCGCCCTCATCGTGGGCGTGGCGGTGGGCCTCGCTCCCCTGCCGGCCCTCTTTTCGCACGTCACTGCGGTGCACCTGATCGCCGAGGTGGTGGCCGTGACCGGTGGCGTCATACTCGGCCTCATCGTCGCCGGCCTACGCCAGGACCCGCCCGGCTGACGGAGTACGCCCGCCTAGCGGCGGAAGACCACCTCGCACACCCGTTCCTGGGCGCCTTTGATCCGGTCGGTCAGTTCGGCGTCGCCCACCGTGCAGCGATCGAGCCACAACAGACGGCCGTTGACTTCGGCGGCCTGCCGGGCGATGGCCGACGATGACTCGCTCCAGTCCCTCGCCCGGACCACCACCAGCCACTCGTCGACATTGTCGAGATACTTGGCCGGGAACGACTCGAAGGACTCGTTCCAACGGGGGATGGCGGGCAGGCGCGGACCGGTGACACTGGTCGGCAGGTCGGGGACCACCTCGACTCGGATCCGGAAGTCGGTCCCGGGGGTCGGACCCACGTAGAACTCGTCGTCGAACAGGGTGGGATCGGCTTCGGCCGAACGAATGGCGTCTGCCTCGTTTTCCGCCTCGACGGCCGCGGTCACGATGTACGTGGCGCTGAATTGGATGATGTAATGGGGCACAGCCTCACGCCCTTATGTCACCCCAACTGTTGGCCGCAGCGTACAGTATGACGCTCTATCGAAGCCAGAGCGGTTGTGTCTATTGGGGTCAAATCAGACATATCGCCATCCGGGTATATTGCGAGCATGTCTCTCACCCTCCTGGAGTGGCGCCGGCAGGTCGCCGTCCTCTACTCCGACATCCGCCGGACCGCCGACATTCGCTCCGCCCACGAGCTCTGGCAGACCACCCGGAACGCCCTGTTCCGCCAGCATCCCGATTCTCCCCTGCTGCCAGAGGCCCGATCGCATTTCGCCGGCCTCCCCGTCGCGCCCTACGACCCCTGGCTGCGCTTCGAGGTCGAGGTCGACACCGATGTCGAGCCGGCCCGGATGGATGTGCCGACCGGCACCGACGGCATCGTCCCATTCGACCGGATTGGGCGAGTTCGCCTCGCTGGCCTGGGCGAACTGGACGTCTGGTGGCTGGCATCATATGGAGGTGGCGTGTTCGTTCCGGTCAAGGATCAGCTGGCCGGGACCGCCACCTATGGCGGGGGCAGATATGTGCTGGACACCATCAAGGGCGCCGATCTGGGCGGCGGCGACGGCTGGCTGGTGATCGACCTGAACTTCGCCTACAACCCGTCGTGCGCTTACGACCCGGCCTGGGCGTGCCCGCTGGCGCCACCCGGCAACGTGCTGCGCCACCCGGTCCTGGCCGGCGAGCTCGTCGGATAGGGCCCCTCGTTCGACACGCCCACGCCCGGGCGCCCGATCTCAGGCCGTCGCCGGACGGCTGCGCCGGTGCGTCCGCCGGGCCGCCAGTTCCTCATTGGGGTCCGGCAGGTTGAGCAGGATGAGCATCACGACGGCGTAGAAGATGACGATGTAGCCGAGGAAGGTCAGCAGCGGTGGGAAGAAGTCGAGCGGCGGGTTGGTCGTGGCCAGCTTGCGGAAGTCGGGAGCGACCTTGACCACGGCCGGGATCAGGTCCTGGGCGAAGTAGTCGCGCACCTGCGGCACGGTGTGCACGGCCGACCCGCTGAATCTGGTCAGGGCCGCGGTCCCGGCCACGTTGTTCCAGCCCTCGGTGACGATCGGCAGGTTCACGATGACCTGGGTCAGGCGGGGGAAGTTGGTCTGCAGGGCGGTAAGCAGCTGGGGCTGGGTGACGTTCAGGGTCTTGGCCAGGAACGCCTCGAGTGGTGCCAGCTCGGCGGTGACCGCGGTGAGGGGGATGGCGTTGAGCAGGGCGAAGATGTGCGGGAAGTTGGTCGACAGAGCGTTCGCTACCGCGGCAGCCGGCAGTCCGGTCTTGCTCGACACGAACGCCAGCAGCGGGCCCACCTCGCCGGCGCCGCCACCCTGGGGGGTGACCAGCGGATCAGCGGTGTCCACGATCTTCGAGACCATGGTTATACCGGCCTGGGAGCCGGCGACGCGCGCCGGCTGGAAGACCGGCGAGGCGTCTCGTATGAGGTGCTGACCGCCGTCGAGGCGGGGGAACAGCTGGGTGCCGAAGACAATGGCCAGCACCACGACACCGACCAGCAGCACGACCGACCACTCGGCCCGGGCCTCGCCCTTCTTCACTGGGCTGGCGCTCCAGCGGATCATCATCAGCAGCCCGAACAGGATCACGATCACACCGATGGCGGTCAAGATGATCGGGATGCTCTTCACCGGCGGCCAGTAGGTGTCCAGGCGACCGAAGTCGGTGCGGTGGTGCTCGAGCACCGGGATGACGTCCGCGCTGAAGTAGTCCCGCACCTGGGGCACGCTGTGCACCGCGGTGCCGTCGAATCTGGTCAGGCCCTCGGTGCCGGGGACGTTGTACCACCCGGACGTCACCGCGGGCAGCGTGGTGATGGCCTGGGTCAGGTGGGGGAAATTGGCCTTCAGCGCCGCCAGCACCTGGTCAGCGCTCAAATGGAGGGCGCCGGCCAGGAAGTTGACCAGCGGCAGCACCTCGGCGTTGACCGCAGACAGCGGCACCGCCTGCAGGAGGGCGGTGGTGTGAGGCGCGTTCTGCTTGAGAGCCGCCAGGACGGCGGCCGGCGGCAGCCCCGTCTTGCCGGCCACGAAGGCCACCAGCTTGGGGATCTCGTCGGTCGCGCCACCCTGGGGCGTGACAACCGGGTCGGCGAGGTTGGTGATGGCCGAGGCCATGTTGACACCGGCGCGCGCCCCTGCCACCCGGTTGGTGGTCAAGCCGGGGCGCAGCCCGTCGATCACCCGTTGCCCGGCATCGAGCCGCGACGGAAGCTTCAGGCCGTACACCAGGCCGACCACCAGCGCGCCGACAAGCACGACAACCAACCAGGCCAATGCAGCGATCCGGCGTGGCATCAGCTAACTCCCCCCAACACGGTCGACGTCAGATTCCCGTTCCGTGCTGGGCCAAGGCGAGAGGCGACTGCCGCGAGCGGCAGCCGCGCCATTGCATCTCCCAGTCCGCGGAGAGGCCGACCGTACGGCGGGTCGTGGGATCATGCCGCCCCCACCTGGGGGAGACGACGGGGGAGCCGCGCCTCACCCGCGCCCCGACCCGCCCGGTCGCGGTCGGCTCAGCGCACCAGGATGCGACCGCATTGGTCGCAGAAGATCAGCGCGTCGCGACCCTGGCGCCGCAACTGGTCGAGGGCGGTGGCCGGCAGTTTGAGGTGGCATCCGCTGCACAGGGACCCGTTGAGCCGGGCCGCCCCCACTCCACCGAGGTGCCGGCGCAGCTGGGCGTAGGTGGCCAGCAGGGCGGGCGGCACTCGCTCGGCGGCGCGGGCCCGCTCGTCACTGAGGACGTCGATCTCGCCGTCGATCTCAGTCTCGCCGGAACGCAGCTTGGCCTCCAGCGCCACCCGAGATTCGAGGAGGGAGGCTCTTTCCCCCTCCATGCCGTCAACCGCGGCCTCCAGCGGTTCACTTTCCTCCATCACTTCCAGGACCTGGGATTCGAGATCCGACGCCCGCCTCGACAGGGCGTCGAGCTCCGCGGCCAGGGCCTGCAGCTCGCGGGTGGCCGACACCGTACCCCCGTACAGCCGCTTGTGGATCTCGGCCGCCCGTTCCTCGGTGGCCGCGAGCGTGGCCTCCAGCTGCCGCTGGCGGGCGCCGACGGTGTCCCGGCCGGCCGCGGCGGTGGCCAGCTCGCCGTCGAGGGCGCGGAGGCGGCTGTCGACGGCCGCCATCTCGGCCCGTTCCGGCAGCGTGGCCCGGCGATGACGGTGCTGGTCCAGAGAGGTGTCGAGGTCCTGGACGTGGAGCAGCGTCTCGAACACCGGGGCCGACGGTTCGGTCACGGTCTGGGGGGCCGGGTGGGCCGGGTGATGCGAGGGATGGTGAGCGGCGGCGCGGTGGTCACCGGGATCGTGATGCGCGGGATGGTCGTCGGGGTCGCGGGAATGGTGGCGGCGCTGGTCGTCGCGGGCGCCGGGTTCGTCGTGATGGTGCCCGTCGTGACGCTGGTAGCCGTCGTGGGCTGCGTCGTGAACGGCTGATCCCTGACCAGCTGCAACGAGGTGATGAGACGGCCGAAGGGAATGCGGTTCGGGTCGGGGGCCGGGAAGTCGATGGCCGGCTGGCCGTTCAAGGCGGCCGCGGTGTAGCGGTGCCAGATCCGGGCCGGGTAGGTGCCCCCGAAGACGGTGATGCCGCCCACATTGGACATCGGTGTGCGGCCCTTGGGGTCGCCCATCCAGACCGACGTGGCCAGCTGGGGTGTAATCCCGTTGAACCAGGCGTCGGTGTTCAACTCGGTGGTCCCGGTCTTGCCGGCGACCGGGCGGTCCGGGAGGGCGGCGGCGGTGCCCGTCCCGTACTGGACCACCGCCCGCAGCGTCTGCACCGCCTCCCGGGAGATCTGTGGGTCCAGCACCCGCTTGCCCGAGGAGTCGGCGGTGAAGATGGTGTGGCGGTTGCTGTCGACGATGTGATCGATGTACTGCGGCTTGCGGTACACCCCGTCAGCCGCCAGCGTGGCGTAGGCGGCGGCCATGTCGATCACCGTGGTCTCCTCGGAACCGATCACCAGGGACGGGTTCAGCGCGAAGTTCTGGTGCAGGCCCAGCCGGTGCGCCATCTCGACCACTTTGGGCAACCCGGCCTCGTGCGCCATCCGTATGAACGCGCAGTTCACCGAGTTGGCCGTGGCGGTCGTCACGCTGATCGGGCCGGTCGACTGACCTTCGTCGTTCTTGATCGGCTGCTTCAACAACGAGATGTTCGACCCGAACTTCACCGCGCACGGCGAAGAGCCGTCCACTGTGTCATTGGGTCCGTACCCGGCCTCGTAGGTGGCCAGCAGGGTGAACAGCTTGAACCCGGATCCTGGTTGGCGCAGGCCCTGGGTGGCCAGGTTGTACTTGACCTTGTCGTAGCCCGGCCCGCCGACCAGAGCCTTGACCTTGCCGGTCGATGGTTCGATCGAGGCCAGGGCGCCGGTGAACCCCTGCGGGTTGGCGGGGATGATCTGGGTCACGCTCTGCTCGGCGGCGTCCTGCAGGTTGTGGTCGAGGTTGGTGTAGATCCTGAGCCCGCCCTTGAACAGGGCGTTGTAGCGCTCGGTGTAGTTGCGGCCGAGGGTGGAACTGGTGAGCAGCACCTGCTTGACCTGCTCGACGTAGTAGTCGTCTTTGGTGTCGGACGTGCCCTGGGGTTTGGTCAGCGCGGTCGGCATCGGGGCGAGCTTGAGGGCGTTGGCCGCGTCGGGGGTGAGGTGGCCCTGGGTCACCATGCGGTCGAGCACGAAGTTGCGCCGGGCGGTGGCGTCGTGGGGGTTCAGCACCGGGTCGTAGCCGAGCGGGTCACGGATGATGCCGGCCATCATGGCCGCCTGGGAGGCGGTGACCTGGTTGACGTTGACGTTGAAGTAGGTCTCGGCCGCCGCCTGCACCCCGTAGGCCCCGTTGCCGAAATACACGGTGTTGAGGTACGCCTCGAGGATCTGGCGTTTGCTGTAGCGGCCTTCCAGGCGGGTCGAGATGACGGCGTCCTTTATCTTGCGGTCCAGCGTCTTCTCGGGCGTGTTGAGGACCGTCTTGACCAGCTGCTGGGTGATCGTCGACGCCCCCTGTACCGCGGCCCCGCTCTTGACGTCCGACGCCAGGGCCCGCACCGTCGACTTCAGATCGAACCCGCCGTGGGTGAAGAACCGCGAGTCCTCGGTGTCGAGCACGGCGTTGATCAGCACCGGTGGGACCTGGTCGATGGTGACCGGTGAGCGGTTCTCGGTGGCGTGCAGCACGGCCAGCACGCTCCCGTCGGCGGAGTAGACCAGGGAGCGCTGTGCCTGCTGCTTGAAGATGTCGAGCAGCGGGTTCGGGATGCTCTTGGCCCCGCTGTTGACCACCGCGCTGACGGGGATGGCCAGCGCCGTGATCCCGACGGCCAGCATCAGGCCGGCGACAGTGGCGATCGTCAACAGCCGGCCAACGGTGCGCACTGGCGATCAGGCTACCGGAGGCCCTCCAGGTGATTGGTGCCGCGGGGGCGGGCCGGGAGCCATCGCCGGCGGCGCGGTCACCACCGTGGTCTGGCGGACGGCCGGCAACCGGCGCGACCGGGCAAGCGGCCGGCTACGGCTCGACCACCTCGACCTCCAACGGCAGCTCGAAGACCCGCTGGAAGAGCTCCCGCTTGCGGCGCAGCCCCCACAGCTCGAGATCGATGTCGCCGGTGGCATGCACCATGAGCCGCACCCGCCCGTCGGAGACCTTGACGCCGATCGATTCGACCGTGCCGGCATGGTTGCGGTCCAGGCCGTCGGCGATGCGCAGCAGGGCGATCAACCGGGTCACCCGATCCCGGCGCGCCGGGGGCAGCGAACTGAACGGCTGGAACGACAGCTTCGGGTTCCCCCGGCGGTGGAACCGGCCGAGCGACGCCAGCACCGCCACCTCCTCGGGAGCGAAGCCCCGCAGCCGGCCGTGCTGGATCAGGTAGGCGGTGTGCTTGTCGTGACCCTCGACGCTCACGTGCTCGCCGATGTCGTGCAGCAGCGCGCCGAGCTCCAGCATCTCCCGTTCGTGCTGGCCCAGTCCGTGGACCTCGCCGAGCCCGTCGAACAGGTCGACCGCCAGTCGGGCCACCTGGCGGCCGTGGGGCTCCTGCCAGTTGCATCGCCGGCCCAGGTTGAGCACCGACTCGCGGCGTAGCGCCCGGGGTTCGCCGCTCCAGTCGGCCTGGCTGTGATGGCCGATGGCGTCGAGAACGATCCCTTCTCGGAGCGCCCATTCGCACCCGGTCAGCTCGTCGAGGCCGAACAGGTCCATGACGGTCGTGAGCAGCATGGACCCGGCGGGCAGCAGGTCGGCCCGGCGGGCGTCGACGCCCGGCAGCTTCTGACGCTCGGCGGTGGTCAGGCTGAAGATCTCGTCGTGCACCGCAAGGACGTCCTTGCGCCGCACCTTGAGCTGGTTGACCGACGGCGGTTCGACCCCACTGCGGCGGGCGGCGGCCATCCGGACGAGGGCGCAAAGGGTGCCGCTGCTGCCTATGAGGGTCCGTGGTTGGTACGGCTCGACCTCGAGGGCGATGGGCGCTAGCACATCGGTCAGCCGCCGGGTCAGGCGGCGGCGGTCGCCGGCGGTCGGCCGGTCGCCTTTCACCAGCTCGGCGCTCAGGCGGGCCACGCCGAGCTTGACGCTGCGGGACCAGGACATACCGCTCTGGTCCCCCACCATCAGCTCCAGGCTGCCACCGCCCAGGTCGAGGGCCAGCGCCGGGCTCGGGTCGATGACCACGCTGGCCCGCACGGCGCCGAAGATCAGCCGGGCCTCGTCGGCACCACTGATCACCCGGACCCGGACGCCGGCGTCGCCCTCGATCCGGTCGACGACAGCGGCCGAGTCGTCGGCTTCCCGCATGGCGGCGGTGGCGCACGCCACAATTTCCTCGGCGCCGACCGACTCGGCCAGGGCCCGGAACCGGTCGATGACCTCGACCGCCCGGTCGGCCGCTTCCTTGCCGATGCGGCCCTCGCGGGTCACCACGTCGGCCAGCCGCAGGATCTCCTTCTCGGCCACCAGCGGCTCGAACGTGCCGTCGGAATGGGCGTCGGCCACGAGCAGATGGAACGAGTTGCTGCCGAGGTCGAAGGCGGCAATCCGCACGACCCGAGACTAGAGCAACCCGCTCGGCTCCCCGGCCATCATCGTTTGAACCACGCCCGGAGGTCCTTGTCGGAGGCGGCCTTCCACGGCTTCTGCCACCCGGTCCGGCTCGCCGCCTGCTTCTGGCGCTCCAGGGTGACCAACTGGCCGGCCACCAGCGCCTGGCCGGCCGAGCCAGAGCCGGCCCGCCGGCGCAGCCAGGTCTCGGCCACCACGGCGTCCTGCATGTCACCGAGGACGCCCTGGACCTCGGCGACCGCGCCGGCCAGGCGCCGGGCCGGCTTGCCGATCACGCCGGCGACCGCCTCGGCGGCGTAGCGCATCCGCTTGGCCCGGATCCTGACCTGGTGCAGGGCTTCGTCGGGCGGGTCGTCGCCCAGGGCGTTGACCGCTTCCTGCAGATGTTTCCACGGCCGGCGAACCAGAGCCGGCAGGACCTCGGCGGCCACCCGCTCACCAAGGGGGATGGCGTCGACAGAACGGAGGATGGGAAAATGGGCAGCCTCATCCATGGCGCTCCGCGGTGCCGCTGGGCCGGCGGTGCGAACCGGGGACGGGCCGTCGTCGGGTCCCGACGTCAGCACGGCGGTCAGGTGTGGCGCAACGGGCGGGTCGGCGCCGGCGGCCGGGGGGCCGGGTGGGGGCGAGGCGGTGACGTGGGGGGCTGGATCGGCGCCGCCGGCTGGGGGGGCGGGTGGGGGCGAGGCGGTGTCGTCGGGGGGTGGGGGTCCACCGTTGGCCACCGGCGCTGCCGGGGCCAGGGGGTCGGCCAGCCTCAGCGTGGCGGCGCCGGCGGCGCCGGAATCGGCCGGCGTGTCGGAACCGTCCGTTTCGGCCGTCGGGCTGGTCCCGATGAGCCGCCCGTCCACCCGCTCGGCGGTTGCCGCGACCGGCGCCGGCAGAACGAGGGGCGGATCAGAGGCGGCCCGGGCCAGATCCTCCAGCAAGGCGACGTAGCGATCGCTGTCGAGCACCTGGAGCAGTCTCCCCCGGGCTTCTTCCCGCTCGACCGCCAACCGGCGCAGCAGGGCGGCGGCGGGCCGGGCGTCAACGTCGGGAAGCTCCCGGATCTGGGCCCGCAGCCGGCCGGTCAGCACATCGGCATCGCGCACCTCGCCGAGCGCGGTGGCCAGCCAGCCCAGCTCATCCCGGAGCCGGGTGGACCAGTCCGGATCGAGCAACCGGCCGAAGGTCCGCAGGTCGGAACGCAGCCGCCGGGTCCCGACGCCGCGCCTGGTGGACGTGCTCGGGGTCGTCTCCGAGGCGCACTCCCGGATCGTGGCGGATGATCCTGGTGGCTCCGGCCGCGATGGCCGCGGCAATCACGGTCGCGACCGTCGACCGGGCGTCCAGATCCGGAATGACCACGTCGGGGCCGAGGGACGCACGCGGCCCGAGCGCCCGGACCACCTTGGGCCGGTCGTCACCGGCGACCGCGCCGGCGAGGGCCAGTAGGTGGAGCACCTCGACGACCATCTCCTCGGAGGCGACATCGGTCATCTCCACTTCGACCTGGCGGAACCGGGCGGCCAGGCGCCGGCCGTCCATCACCGACACCACGTCGTCGTCGACCTCGGCCAGTTTGGTACCGGCCGCATCTCGCAACTCCACCTTGCGCCGCTGCGTGTTGAGCCGGGCGACCGGTCCGAGCACCGCCGACCGGGCCTGGGCCCGGACCAGGCTGGCCACCTCGCCGGGTATCTGGCTCGGCTTGCCGGGCCACGAGTACTCCGAACGCACCAGCCCCACTCCGTCGGCCTCGGCCGGCAGCTTGACCGTCCAGCCGGACTCGGCGCCCGCGCCTCCGATCGCGTCATGGCGATGACGCAGCGTGACGCCCCAGCGCATCAGCCGCAGGTCGGGCGTGTCGACGTAGGTGGCCTGCAGCTTGGCGTCCGGGAGCTTGGTGGCGACGACGCCCGGCACCACCCCGTTGAAGTCGGGAAGCTCGAAACGCAAGCCGACGTCAAGCTTGACTTCGCGTTCGACGTTGCTCACAGGTGTCACCACGACCCGTGGACTCTACGGCAGGATCAAATGGCTGTCACCAAACTCGTGCCACAGGTAGCCGGCCGCCAGCGCCTCCCGGTAGGAACGGTCCAGGAGTGACCGCCCGGCGACGGCCTCCAGCATGGCCAGGTGGGAAGCGTCCGGCTCGTGCCACCCGGTGATCAGGCCGTCGATGGCGCGCACCCCGCGGTCCGCGGTGATGACGGTGTCGGTCCACCCGGTCGACGGGTGGACTATGCCGTAGTCGTCAGCCGCGCTCTCGAGGGCCCGCACGACCGTCGTCCCGGTCGCGATGACCCGGCGGCGCCGCAGGTGGGTCCGGTTGACCAGGTCGGCCGTCGGCCCGGGCACGCGGAACCACTCGGTGGATGGCAACTCGTGGGCCTCGGGCGAGGAGACCCCGGCATGGAGCGTCAATGGCGCGATGGCGATCCCCCGGCTCACCAGCGCGGTCACCACGCCGGCGCTGAACGGCCGGGCCGCGCTGGGCATCTCGGCGCTCCCCGCCTCTCGTGCGAACACGGTCTGATAGCACGCCAACGGCCAGTCGGCGGCCACGTGGCGGTAGCGGATGGGACGGCCGTGGGCGCTCAGCCAGGCATCGAACGGGCGGCCACCGAGATCGATGTCCGCCACCCACAACCGGCCTGGGGTGCCGGACGGTGCTTTGAGATGGGCGTGGCCGCCGCCGGGTAAGGCGACCGCCATCCCGGGCCGTCCGTCTCGATAGGGAACGCTGGCCGGCCGCGCTGCCCGCCGCAGCTCGACCACCCACCGGTTGGCCGGCAGCCGACTGGAGAAATGGAGCTCGAGGGCCGCCCCATCCGGGCCGGTTGCACTCACGGCCGCCGGCAGCGTCTGTGAGGTGTTGACGACCAGCAGATCTCCGGGGTCGAGGTAGCCGGGCAGGGCGCGGAAGATGGCGTGCTCGGTCGCCTGCCGGCCCCGCCAGGCGACCAGCATCCGGACCTGGTCCCGTGCCAGGCCTCGGGCTTCGGGCGGCTCAGCCGCCTCCAGCGACTCAGGCAGCTCGAAATCGATGGCCCGGTAGGACGCGGCGAGCGCGCTCATGCCGGAACTCCTGCCCGGCGATCGACGCGCTGGGCTTGATAGCGGCCACTCGGCAGGTCGCCCTCGATCAGCGCGAGAAGCCCCGGGACCGCCACCTCAGGGAGGGGTCGGTCCGAGATGTCCTCCCCGGGGAACGCCTCCTGGTGCATCTGGGTCCGCAGGTCGCCGGGGTCGACGGCGTAGACCCGCAGCCCGGGCTGCTCGGCGGCCAGCACGCGGGTCAGCTGATCCAGCGCGGCCTTGGACGATCCGTATCCGCCCCAACCTTCGTACGGCTCGACCGCCGCGTCGGACGTGATGTTGATGATCCGGCCGCCATGTCGGAACAGAGCCGGCCGGGCCAGCTGTATGAGCGCCAGTGGCGCCAGGACATTCACCCGGTATACCTGCTCCAGCACGTCGAGCGGATACTCAGCCAGTACGGGCTGGGGGCTCGGCCCAAGCAGGCTGGCGTTGTTGACCAGGAGGTCCAGGCGGCCCAGCTGCTCGGCCGCCGCGACCAGCGCGTGGCGATGATCACCGTCGGTCACGTCGCCCGGGACGGCGACGACCGTAGTGGTTCCCCCCAGTTCCTCGGCCGCCACCCGCAGCGCGTCACCGTCGCGCCCGTCGATCACCAGCGCCCACTGCCGTTGGGTCAGCGCTCGGGCGAGGGCCAGCCCGAGACCTCGTGATGCGCCCGTCACCATGGCAACTCGCATGTCGCCCTCCCCTCCCTCGTGGATCATAAAACAAGTATTACCTTGCTTTATTAGCTATGACAAGTGAAAGTTCCTGAGCGCTCTTTTCCGGCGGCCATCCGCTGCGGCGAGGCCGTGCGACACTTGCGCCGTGTACGTCACGCGGGAGCAGTTCGAGGCGCTGGTGGCCGATGCCCTCGACGCCCTACCGGCCGACCTCGGGAAGAGGATGGACAACGTGGCGGTGATGGTCGAGGAATGGCCCTCATCCGAGCAGCTTCGCGGCGTGCGGGGCACCCTCCTCGGCCGGTACGAGGGCGTGGCCCTGACCCGGCGCTCCCCGCTGTGGTATGCCGGCACCATGCCGGATCGGATCTTCCTCTTCCAGGGCCCTATCAGCGAGCGGTCGGGCACCGAGCAGGAATTGACCGCCCTGGTGAGGCGGACGCTGATCCACGAGGTCGCCCACCACTTCGGTATCTCCGATGCTCGCCTGACGGAACTCGGCTGGGGCTAGGTACCAGCCGAGACGGACAGGGCCGGCGGCCGGGTCAGGGTCTGGAAGACGACGCAGTAACGCTCGGTGAGCCGCAGCAAGGTCGCCACCTGCTCGTCGCTGGCATCGGTGCTCAGCGTGAAGGTCAACCGGATGGCGGTGAATCCCACCGGTGCCTGCTTGTCGACGGCGAGCGTGCCCCGGAAGTCGAGGTCGCCCTCAGCGTGCACCGTCCCCGCCACCGACAGGCCGAGCGACGCGGCCACCGCCCGAAGGGTGACGCCCGCACAGGCGACCAGCGCCTGCAGCAGCATGTCGCCCGAGCAGGCCGATAGGCCGTCGCCCCCGGTGGCCGGATGGAGGCCGGCCTCCACCAGGGCCCGGCCGGTCTGCACCGAGCACGTCAGGCCGTCGTCGAGCGATCCGTCGGCCCTCAGCGTGACCAGGGCGGCGCTCGGATCCTCGCGGTATTCAGCCTTGAGTGGCGCCTGAGCGGCCCGCAGCTCGTCCGGTTTCATGTGCGCCATGAGCGTACCTGTGGCCATGGCCAACTACGGTCGAACGGTGACCGCCGAGCACGCGGAGACCTTCACCATTGCCCGCAACCCCGACCCGGAGTCCAAGCTCGGCTTCCTGCTGCGCCTCCCGCTCCAGTCGGGCCCGCTGATCCTCAAGGCCGGTGACACCTGGCCTCGCGTGGCCAAGGTGTACTGCCACCGGGCCCCGAGCTGGCCGGAGCACCCCGACATAATCCAGGAGGTCCCTGTCCGTACCTGCCGGCGACGGGGCATCGCCGTCGACCTGGTCCTGGACCGCGCCCGGGAGAACCGCTCACAGTTGGTCTTCACCCGCCTGGCGGATGGACGCGAAGCCATCTTCTGGCAGTCGCCCCGAACGACCAGGAAGGCCCGGCCCGGGATCCGAATCCCGACCCGCCGGGCCTCGGGGATCGAACAACTCACCATCTATATCGACACGCGCGAGCGGTACCCGTACCGCTTCGCCAGGACGCAGGCCGGCACCGAACGGCTGGCTCTGCCCGCTGGCGACTACGGCGTGGCTCTCGACGACGAGATCGTCGCGGTTGTCGAACGAAAGACCATCGCCGACCTGGCGGCTCGGCTGGTCGACGGCAGCCTGGCGTTCGCGCTGGCCGAGTTGGCCACCATCGACCGGGCAGCGATCGTCGTCGAAGACCGCTATGCCGACATCTTCAAGCTCGAGCATGTGGCGCCGGGCTTCGTGGCCGATCTGCTGGCCACGGTTCAGGTGCGCTATACGGTGCCCATCGTCTTCTGCGAGACGCGGCCCCTCGCCGAACAGTGGACCTACCGCTATCTCGGCGCCGCCCTCGCCTACTCCCAGGAACAGAAGTCAGTCGACTCGGACTAATCCGAGGGTGCGCCCGTCATGGAAGCAGAGGGCGCCGTCGGGCTTGTTCGACGAGTGCAGCCAGCCGCTTCGCCGTTACCGTTGGCAGGTGCACGACCTCCCGCCAGGTGAACCGGCCGCACAACCATCCGGTGGCGGCCACGATCGCCGTCTCCCGTCGGGCGTCATAGACCGGCTGGTGGCGGTGGTGCTGACCGTCGAGCTCGACGAACAACCCGAGCTGCGGCCACGCCAGGTCGGTGCGGGCCACCAACCCCCCATACCGGTCGACCACCTTGACCTGGCGTTCCGGCGCTGGCAGACCACGAACCGTACGGGCTAGCTGCACCATCCTGGTCTCCAGCAGGCTGTCGGTGGGCGGCGCGCCCGGCGGGCGGGACCCGAGCACCCGGCGCATCCTGGTCACCCCACGCTGTGACCCGCCAGCCGCCCGTTCCAGCTCGGCGACGCTGGTCAGCCCGCGCCGCACCGCCGCCTCCACCGCCGCCTCCCATGTCCGATCGTCGACCTCGGTGGCCAGGTCAACGAGGGTCTGCAGGCCGTCGGTGCAACGAACCCCCTCGATTTCGATGACCCGCTCGGGCGGCAGGTCGCGCCGACGAACCCGTCCGGGCCGGCGATTGCCCTGCGACGGGGCGACCGTGAAATCCAGACCCCGGAACTCGACAGCGTCAAGGCTCAGAAGGGCGCCGGCCATGGCCCCGCTGGCCGCTCCGCCGGTCACGACCAGCACAGCGCGGGCCCGGTCGAACTCGGTTGGGTCGGCGGGACCCTCGCCGTACACGCCTCGTACGATCATGCGCCAACCGCCGCGACGCGCTCCCCATTGGATCGCATCCTTGGAGAACCCGAGGCTGCGCAACTCCGAGACCTTGAACAACCGCCGCAACGAAGACCCCCGATCGACAGGAGTGCCACGGAGGGTGATCACGGCGCCAGACGGCCCGATCACCCCCCTACGGGCTCCACTCGGTTTGACATGGGGGGAAGCGAAGCGTGTGGAATACTACGAGATGCCCTGTGACATCGGACAAGACCGCGACGTGGGCGCTGAGGGACTCGAACCCCCGGCCACTGCCTTGTAAGGGCAGCGCTCTTCCAACTGAGCTAAGCGCCCGGACCGGGCCATGGTAGTGACCCGGTCCGGCCGGATGGCTAGGCGCTGAGCTCGATCTCGGGCCGGGGGTGCTTGGGCGGACGGCCCCGCTTGCGCTTCTGGGCCAGCACCCGGCCGTTGAGGAACAGCTGGCCACCCCAGACACCCCAGGGCTCGCGGCGGCGCAGGGCGCCCTCGAGGCAGACATCGACCAGCGGGCACTTGAGGCACAGGGCCTTGGCCCGCGCGATGTCGTCGATCTGCTCGGAGAAGAACAGGGCCGTCATGGTCCCGGCCCCGTCGCGGCAACGGGCCTCGGTCCACGAGGTCGACGACACCTCGGGACGGTCCTTGATCAGCTCCTGGAACAGCTCGCTGGCGAACATGTCGCCTTCCTCTCTCGTCGTCGGTTCCTACCAGTGCGAGGCAAACAAAAAGGCCACCGGGAGATCCCGGTGGCCTTTGGGCCCATCCTGTGGAACGGTGACTGGTCTATCCAGTCGTCCCTCCCGTCGGACCCATTGACCACTCGGTCACGTCATTAGCGGTGTCGTGCGAAAGCATCGGGACACCAATGGCAGCGGCCCACGGCTTGAATGTCCCGGAGGCGCCCGCGAACGCGCTCGTACCGGCCATGCCCTGAGGCGTGGTGGCGCAGCGACGCAGCTTCACGTGTTCTCCCTCACCATCGGCCCAGCGCGCAGGGACCCTCCCGGAGCCTTCTTATCCGAGCACGTCACCGGTAGGCCGTCAAGTGATTTCTACGACCGCCCCCAGAAGCTCGGCGTGGAGCTGGCGGGTGGCCGCGGCGATGGGTGTCCGTCGCTCGTCGGTGGTGCGCAACACCAGGTTGCGGCCGTGAACGTCGGCCACCGAGACGCCCGCCTCCTGGCAGATCAGCAGGCCGCCGAGGTAGTCCCACGGGGCGTGGGCGTCGACGCTGCAGTCGAGGTAGGCGTCGACCCGTCCGTCGGCCACCGCGCACAGGTCAAGGGCGGCGGCGCCGAGCGCCCGGAACTGCTTCCAGCCCAGGCCGCCGGCGCCGGACGGGAGGCCGGAGATGGCCACCAGCGCCTGGTCGAGCCGGGCGACGCCTGACGGCCGGACCGCCATCCCGTCGCAACGGCTGCCACCGCCCCGGACCGCCTCGTACCGGGTCCCGGTCGCCTGGTTGACCACCACCGCGGCGAGCGGCCCGTCGTCGTCGAGGGCGCAGAGGCTGGTGGCCCACCACGGCAGCCGGTGGGCGGCGTTGGTGGAGCCGTCGACGGGGTCGAGGACCACCAGTACGGGACGGTCGGGATGGTGCAGCCCTGACTCCTCCGAGAGAACCCCCAGTCCGGCCTGCTCGAGCATGCCCACGGCCACCGGGTCGGCGACCAGGTCACTGCGGTACTGGCCGTCCCGGGTGCCGGCCAGGTCCCAGTCGTCGAGGCCGTCGAGCGCTTGGCGGACGGCGGTGGCAGTGGCGTGCAGCACGGCCAGCAGCTCCTGAGGGCTCATCAGGCGGACCCTACTTGGGCGACCGCCGATAGCCTGATGGGCTGTGGCTGTCATCGACGTGGCCGGATATGTCGCGGAGCTCAAGGATCACGCCGTCGACCACGGATTCCACGTCCACGACGAACGCCATTTCGTCGAGACCTACTCGTTGCGCCAGGCGTGGGAGGTCGACCTCCATCCCGAGGAGGGCTGCGGCGGCCCGCTCGACCTGCACCTGTGCCTGGAGGTCGACCCTCGCATCCTGCTGGCATTCGAGGACACCGTCGTCGAGCTGGACGAGGAGGCGGACCCGCCCGACGAGTTCAGCTTTCCCCTGACGTTCACGTGGGCCCTCCCGCCGCTGCCGAGCGGTCCCGATCTGCTTCGCCTGGCCATCGACCTGGCCGGTGTCGGCGGCATCGACTTGCCTCTGGAGGTATCGGCCATCGACTCGTTCGCGTCGGCGACCGACGCCGCCGAGCGCCGGTTGACAGTGGTGGCCCGTCAGCAGATCTCCCTCGCCCGCATCCTCGGCGGCGAGGAGCTCCTGTGCGAGGTGCTGGACCGCTGCCTGGCGGTCAGCCGCTACCTCCTCGACGCCGCACCGGCATGGCTCGAGCAGACCTGAGCGAGCTGCGTCCCGCCGTTGAGGCGGACCTCGAACGGTGGTTGGCCGTCTACGAAGCGGTCGCCGCTGAGGGCCGATGGATCGGGGCCGAGGCGCCCGTGGACCGCGAGGCCGTGGCGAGACGCTTCACCATGCTCGTCGACGAAGAGCGACCGGGCACCATCCTGGTGGCCGAGGCGGACGGTACGTTGATCGGAGATGTAAGCATCCGCATGGAGCGAGGAGTGGCCGACATCGCCATGATGGTCGCCGCCGGCTGGCGGCGCCGGGGTGTCGGGTCGGGCCTGCTCGATGCAGCCCTGCAATGGGCGAGGAACGCCGGCGCCCACAAGGTGGCGCTGGCCGTGTGGCCCCACAACCTGGATGCCCGCCGGCTCTACGCCCGGTACGGGTTCGTCGAGGAGGGCCGCCGGCGCCGCCATTACCGCCGGCGCAACGGAGAGCTGTGGGACGCCATCGAGATGGGCCTGATCCTCGACGAGGCATCGCCTGGTTCCTCCCACCCGGAGGACCCCCCTTGAGAGCGGTCGTCACCTCCAAGGACGCCCCGGGGCGGGTCGAGGTGGCCGAGCGCCCCGACCCCGAGCCGGGAGCCGGCGAGATCCTGGTCCGGGTCAGGGCGGCCGGGCTCAACAACGCCGACCTGCTCCAGGTCGCCGGCCTGTACCCCGCCCCGCCGGGCTCTCCGGCCGACATTCCGGGTCTCGAGCTGGCCGGCGAGGTGGCGGCGAGGGGTCCCGGCGCGGAGCGGTTCGCCATCGGCGCCCGGGTGATGGCGCTGGTCGGAGGCGGTGGCCAGGCGACGATGGCGGTGGTCCACGAGCGGATGGCCATGCCGGTGCCCAAACCGATGGCGTGGCCGGAGGCCGGCGGGTTCCCCGAAGCGTTCACCACCGCCCATGACGCGCTGTTCACCCAGGCCGGCCTCGGGCCGGGCGAACGGGTCTGCATCCACGGCGCGGCCGGAGGAGTCGGGACCGCAGCCGTCCAACTGGCTGCCGCGGTCGGGGCGCGGATCGTGGCCACCGTGCGGGACCCGAACCTGCGTCCCGAGGTCGAACGGTTGGCCGCCGCCGCCGCCGGCGTGGACGTCGTCGACCCCGAGGGGTTCGAGGAGCTGGGACCGTTCGATGTGGTGCTGGAGCTGATCGGCGCCCCCAACCTGGCCGGCGACGTCCGTTCCCTGGCGTCGGGCGGGAGGATCGCGGTGATCGGCGTGGGCGGCGGCGCGGTCGCCGAGATCAATCTGCACCTGCTGATGGTCGCCCGGGGCCGGATCCACGGCTCCACCCTGCGGACCCGGCCGCTCGAGCAGAAGGCCGAAGCGGCCCGCCGGGTCGAATCGCACGTGCTGGCGCTGGTCGACGCCGGCCGAGTGAGGGTGCCGGTGCTCGCGACCTACCCGCTGGAGCGGACGGCCGACGCCTACGCCCGGTTCGCAACCAGGGGAAAGCTCGGCAAGATCGTGCTGGTCATGGACGACCCACCGGGTGCGCGCCCCTAGTTCCTGCCCGGCGATAGGTTCGCAGCTGTGTCATTGACCAGCCCCCGACTGGCTCGCTGGCTGGCCTCGGTCAACGTCGTGATGTTCAGCGCCGCCATCTTCGTGGCGGTGGCTATTAAGGTCATTCCGGTCATCTCTACCGACTACGGCATCGGGGACCACTGGCCGGTCGGCCACCGCGACCTGGCCGTCGTGGACCGGACCGGGGATCGGGCATGGCATACCGCCATCCTGGCCGCGGTGGCCACGTGGAAGCTTGGTGGCGCTGACCTCCGGTTCGTGGTCAGCACCGGAACCGGGGCCTGCCGGCAGACGCGTGACCACATCGAGATCTGCCAGCGACCCCTCGCCGACATCGCCAAGGAGGGGCTGGCCGGGGAGGAGGGCCTGTTCCAACCCAAGGTCGCCTCCGGCCACCAGTACCGCTCCGCCATCGTGCTGGTCTGCTCCGACTGCGGGGCCGACCAGACGCGGCTCACAGTGATCGCCACCCATGAGATCGGCCACTCGCTCGGTCTGGCCCACAATCCTGACCCCCGTTCGGTCATGTATCCCTCGGGTGGCACGTCCAAGCCTGACGGGCAGGACTACCAGATCCTGCGCTCGCTCGAGGCGCCGGCAGCCGCCAAGACATGAGCCCTGAACACGCCCGTAACGCGGGCACGCCAGAAGGGAATGGGTATTCAGACCGCGGCTCCGGTCGACAACCTGTCCCCGGCGCTGGCCCACGCCTGGCACCCGGTGGCGCTCAGCGGCGAGGTGGCCGACCGTCCGGTGGCGGTCGAGCTGCTGGGCCGGCACTGGGCCCTGCTCCGTTTGGCGGGCCAGCTGACCGCCTTTGCGGACCGCTGTCCTCACCGCCTGGCGCCACTCAGCGCCGGTGAGGTCCTGGGCAATGTCCTTCAGTGCCGCTACCACGGCTGGCAGTTCGACGTCGATGGCACGTGCGTCGCCATGCCGCCGGTCGGGCCCGACGCCACCATCCCATCGCGGGCGTGTGTGCCCCGGCCGGCCGGCGTGCAGGAGCGCTACGGCCTGGTGTGGCTGGCGCCCCAGACGCCGGTGTGCGATCTGCTGGAGTTTCCCGAATGGGACGCCGAGGGGTTCGACCGGGCCGTCTGCGAGGTCCGACGCACGCCGGTTTCGGTTCCGCAGCTGATCGACAACTTCATGGACGCCTCCCATTTTTCCGACGGTCCACCGGCAGAGCTTCGGCACGCCGGAGGCGGCGATGGTCAACCCCCATACCGCGTCACGGGAGGGATGGGAGGTCTTTTCCACCTACCAGGCTCCCTACCGCAACTTCGACGACCCCCTCGTCGCCACCGGAGAGGGTGTTCAAGCTGCTGGCCCGCGACGATTTCGCCGGCGACGCCGGCCGCATGGACGCCTGCGTCAAATACGAGGACCAGATTCTCGACGAGGACCTCGATCTACTGGAGCGCTACTACCGCTTCGAGTTCCACACCGACCTGCGGGTCGAGCTGCACACCAAGGCCGACAAGCTGAGTGTCGCCTACCGCCAGATGCTGGCCGAGCTGGTCCGTCACTCCTCCATCGACACGTGAGCCGCCACGATCTTCCACCCCTCCGCGGTGCGGACCCACGTCTGGGTCTGGCGTCCGCGCCGGCCGGAGCTGTTCCGCCGGAACTCGGCGCAGGTGGTGGCGACATCATCACCGTAGGTGGTGACCACGGGTCGCAGTAGCTCGCGGGCCACGTCGCCGGGATCGCGTCCCTGGCGGAAGCGGGAGATCGCCTGGTGGCCGTACAGGGTCTCACCGGCGCCGTAGCGAACCGTCAGCGGGCTGTCCCAGAACAGCTCGTCGAGCACCGGCAGGTTGTTGGCGACCAGCGCCGCCTCGTAGCGCGCGAACTGCTCCTCGGCCTCGGCGACCACGTCGGGCCGGTTCACCTCCATCTGGCCAGCCCCCGGGCCTCGACCTCGGCCGCCACCCGCAGCAGGGCCGCCTCGGCGAAGGGGGCGGCGATCAATTGCACACCGAGAGGCAGGCCGCCGGCGGCGGCCACCGGCAGGGTCACCACCGGCAGGCCGACGAACGACAGGGGCTGGGTGTAGACCCCGAGATACGGCTGGGTCTGCACCGTGATCCCGTCGACGACCGCCTCACGCTGTCCGATCAAAGGGGCGGGAAAAGGCGTAGCCGGCGCCACGATGACGTCGACGGACGAGAAGAGCTCTCTGACCCGGGCCTGGTACCAGCGGCGGAAACGCTGGGCCACCAGATAGGCCCCGGCCGGTAGGAGGGCGCCGGCGAGGAACCGGTCCCGGGTCATCGGGTCGAAGTCACCAGGGCGGTCGCGCAGGTCGGCCAGGTGGAGATTGGCCCCTTCGCTGGCCGTGATGACCATGGCCGCCGACCGGGCCCGGGCCGCCTCGGGAATGGTCGCCACCCCCTCGATGCCGAGGGCCCGGGCCAGCCCCGACGCCGCGGCCAGGGCCGCGGCGTCGCCGCCCTCGGCGTAGTAGCCGTCGGCGAGCGCTAGCCGCAGTCCGTCGATCCCCCGTCCGAGACCGCTGACCACGTCGTCGGCCGGCCGGTCGACGGTCCCCGGATCGCCGGGGTCGACACCCTGGAGCACCTGGAAGCTCCCGGCCAGATCGGCGACCGTGGCGCCGAGCACGCCGACGTGGTCGAGGCTCGGGCAGAACGGGAACATCCCCTGCCGGGACAGGCGGCCGTATGTCGGCTTGAGGCCCATGACGCCGCAGAGGGCGGCCGGCACCCGTACCGATCCGTTGGTATCCGACCCGAGGGTGAGCGGGACGAAGCCGGCCGCCACCGCCGCTCCCGACCCGCCAGATGATCCGCCCGCCACCCGGGTCAGGTCGTGGGGGTTGTGGCAGGGCCCGTAATGGGTGTTCTCGGTGGTGAAGCCGTATGCGTACTCGTCCATGTTCAACGTGCCGACCAGCACCGCACCGGCCGCGGTGAGGCCGGCGACGGCGGCCGCATCGGCGGTGGCCGGGGCCCGGCTGGCCTCGATCTTGGAGCCGGCCAGGGTGACGACGCCGGCGACGTCGAAAAGGTTCTTGGCCGCGAACGGCACGCCGGCCAGCGGCCCCGGGTCCTCTCCGGCGGCCACCAGCTCGTCGACCCGACGGGCGTCGCTCGTCGCCCGGTCGGCGAGCACGTCGGTGAAGCTGTTGATGGCACCGTCGCCCGCGGCGATGGCGTCGAGGGTGCGGGTGGCGACGTCGACGGCCCGGAGCCGGCCGGCCCGGACCTCGGCGGCGATACCGACGGCGGTGGCCTTCTCCGGCGTCATGCCCGGAACACCGGCGCCGGGTCGCCTGTGGCCTCGGGAGCGGAGACCGAACGCGGCGCGCTCCAGCATCACGGTCAGGTGCCGCACGACACTCGGCCACCAGTCATCGTCGACGGTGATCCCCACCATGGTGGCGGCGGCACGGGCGTAGCTCTCGACGTCGGCGGGTTCCACAGGAAGCACGGTATACATTCGGGTGTGACGGTTTCGGACAAGTTTCGAGGGCGGGTCGACATGGTGAACGGGGATCGGACACCATGACCCACGCCGGACCTCCCGCCCCTGACGAGTTGTTCTCGGTCGACGCCTATCTCCGTCGGTTCGAGGCGCCTGTCGTCGAGGTCGACCGGGAACAGGGGCGGGTGGCGCTGCGCCGCACGGCCTTCTACCCGGGCGGCGGCGGGCAGCCGCACGACACAGGCGGGCTGGAGTGGGACGGCGGGGCGGGCCGGGTGGTTCGGGTCGGCCGGGACGGCGGAAAGATCTGGCACTGGCTGGACACCGAAAACCTGCCGGGACCGGGTATCGACTCGTTCGGTGTTCTCGACTGGGACCGCCGCCATCTCCTGATGCGGACCCACACCGCCCTGCACGTGCTGTGCGGCGTGGTCTGGGCCGACTACGGGGTGGCCGTCACCGGCGGCAACATGGAACCTGGGGTGGGACGGCTCGACTTCGAGCTGGACGCCATCACCGCCGAGCTCGGGCGCCGGCTCGAGACCCGGGTCAACGACGAAATCGAGCAGGCCCACCAGATCCTGGTCGAGTTCCTCGACCGCTCCGAGGCCGACACCGACCCGGCGTTGATCAGGACCAAGGCCAACCTGATCCCGGCCCACATAGACCCGTTGCGGGTCATCGACATCGTCGGTCTGGACCGGCAGGCGGACGGCGGCACCCACGTGGCGACGACCAGCGAGGTGGGCTGGGTGGAGGTGCTCAAGACCGAGTCGAAAGGCCGGGCCAACAAACGGGTCCGGCTGGCGGTGCGCGACAGCAGCCCGGCCGCGCCCGGGCGGGTGGCTACTCGGTGAGGCCGATCGACAGGCCCGACGGTTCATACCGGTTGAGCGGCGAGTGGCGGAAACGGAAGTAGGCCCAGAAGCCGACCGACAGCAGCCCGAAGGCGGCGTAGAAGGCGCCGACGACGAGTAGCGAGCCGCTCGACGAGTGGCCGACGTAGCCGCTGCCGGGTCGCAACAGCACGTGGAACACGGCGAACGCTCCCACGCCGAACAGAGCGGCCCAGACCGCCCGGTTCCAGGCCATCACGTTGCTGCCGTCGAGGAAGCGCAGCGGGAGCAGGCTGATGACGAGGCTCTCGAGACCCAGCAGGAAGACCGCTGACAGCGCGGCGTCGAGGATGAGGACTCCGAGGCCGGCGCCGGGGCGGCCGGCGGCGGCGGCGACGGGGACCCGGATGAACCAGGCCCCGACCGAGACCGTCAGGATGAAGGCCGCCGACACCGCGGTGAGCCGGCCTTTGCGTTCCCGGTCGAGGTCCCGGCTGAAGACGAACACCGCCAAGAGCCCGTAGAGCGCCCCGGGCTGGAAATGGAGCAGTCGGGAGAGACCGACGCACGCCACGGCGACGACGATCGTACCGGGCAGGATCCGCAGCCGGCCCCGTTCGCCGTACCGCCGGCGCATGTAGGTCAGGGTGGGCAGGCTGAACCCCACGCAGATGACGAGCAGGGCGAGGCCCAGCCCGGCGGCCAGGGCCAGCGAGGTCCGGTCGAACCCGAAGCCGGGGGTGAGCAGGCCGTAGAGCACGGCACCGGTCAGGAGGAAGGCGCCGAACTGGGCGGCTTGGACCAGCCGGCCCCGAGGCCGGGCCGGGCGGCGGCGCCTGTGGGTCCGCTGGGCCCACCAGCCCGAGACCTCGTCATAGTTCTCCTGCAGGGTGGAGTTGAACAGCTGTGACGGGAAGGCCAGGAGCGGGATGAGGCCCAGAGCCACCGCCGCGCTCGACGGCCAGGACCGCGGCATTGGTCGATACCTGGCCGGGGTTGGGTAGCGAGGTCACGAACGCCGTGCGGTGCACAGCGGCGCCGACCACCTTGAAGGTGGTCATCCGCTCGACCGTCCGGCCCGACGGCTCGCACGAGCTCGTCACCCGGTGGCGCCCAACCGACGCGTCGCCGGGGACCGACAACCCGCCCTCGGCGACCTTGCCGGTCGCATCGGGTGCCGCCGAGCCGACTCGAGCGGCGTCGAAGAAGAAATAGACCGTCCGGCAGCTGCTGTACCCGTCGCCCGAGAAGCTCAGGTTGCTGCCGGCCGCGCCCCACCCCGGCCGGCCGCTGGCGGCCACCTTGAGAGTCGGCCCCACGGATCCGGGGGACAGCGGAGCGGCAGGCGGCGGGACCGGCGGGAGCGGGTCGGTCGGAGGCGGCCCGGAGGCCGGGACGGCGGTCGTCGTGATGGTCGCCGGTGTGCTCGTCGAGGTGGTGGTGGTCGTCGCTGACACCCCACGGCGGGGCATGGTCGTCGAGATGGGCGTGGGCGACGCCGGCGCGGTGATCGTTATCTTGAAGCTCCCGAACCCGGTATTGCCGCTGCTGTCGGTTGCCGTGCAACCGACCGTGGTCGTGCCGAGGGGGAACGGCGCTCCAGATGCGGGCGAACAGGACACCGAGGTCACCGCGTCATCCACGTCCGTCGCCGAGACCTGGTAGAACACCGGCCGGGCGGCCGGACCAGTGAGGGTCGCAGTGGCGGTGATGTCCGAGGGCACCTGGAGCACCGGCGGCGTGATATCGGTCCTCAGTGCCAGGGTGTAACCGGATTTGGCGGCGATGGCGAACACCCGGTTCAGGCCCGCTGGCACCTGGCCGCCGCTCCCGCTGCCCCATGCCACCACCGTGCCGTCGGACTTGAGGGCCAGGCTGTAGCCGAGACCGGCGGCGACCGCGGTAACGCCGGTGAGGCCGGGCGGCACGGAAGACTCCCCCGACGTGTTGTCACCCCAGGCCACGACCGTGCTGTCGGAGAGGACCGCCAGGCCGTGCCCGATACCCGCGGCGATGGCGGTGACTCCGCTCAGTCCCTGCGGCACGGCGGTCCCGCCCGAGGCCGGATCGCCCCACGCGTAGACCAGGCCATGGTAGAGCGCCAGGTTGTACACATCGCCGACGGCGATGCCGTCGACCGCCCAGTCGGGCGGAGACGCGCCCGGATGGGTGCCCCCCCAGGTAACCGTGAACCCGTCCGCCTTTAGAGCCAGGCTGTAATCGACGCCCGCGGCGATGGCCCTCACCCCGCTGAGCCCGGCCGGCACCGTCGCCTGGCCGGAGGCGTTGTCACCCCAGGCCACCACCGTGCCGTCGGGCTTCAGCGCCAGGCTGTGCCGGGCTCCGGCCGCCACTGCGGTCACGCCGGTCAGCCCGGAAGGGACCGTCGCCTGGCCGGAGGCGTTGTTACCCCATGCCACCACCGTGCCATCGGACCTCACCGCCAGGCCGTGCTCGAAACCGGCCCCTACCGCGGTCACGCCACTCAGCCGGGCGGGTGGCGTGGCCTGACCGAAGCTGTTGTCGCCCCACGCCACCACGATGCCCGTGCCCGGGCCGGCAGCCGCCCTCCCGGGCAACAGGGACAGGGCCATGATGGCCAGTACCAGCGCGCCTA
This sequence comes from uncultured Actinomycetota bacterium, assembly GCA_963792645.1. Classification (GTDB taxonomy): domain Bacteria; phylum Actinomycetota; class Acidimicrobiia; order Acidimicrobiales; family Palsa-688; genus CAWBWS01. Next base: position 788,629 of record CAWBWS010000002.1, on the reverse strand, counting down.
CGCCTACCTCGATGGGAGTGAGGTGACGTCGCGGCCAGGAAGCCGGAACTCTGCTGGCCGTTGTCGAAAGCAACTCGAAATCCCATCCGTGGCGCGCGGGCGGCCTGGGACGTCCGGACCGGCAGTGCCTTGTCCACTGTGCGCTACAGAAAGGCGCCTGTCTGTGGCCCAAAGTGACCATTTGTCATAGCCCGTATGGACCAGTCCGGTTGAGACCGCACCGTAGACTTCCGCCACCATGAGGTCATACTCGAGCCGGCCCTTCGCCGGGGCGACCGACCTCAGGCAAATGCAGGCGGCGGTCGCGCAGGCGTTCTCCCACACCCAGCTCCGGGTCGGCGATGTGGCGTGGCTGGCCCGCCGCGGGGGCGAGCGGGACCTCTCGGGCGAGATCCACCTCTGGGAGAGCGGCTCGGGAGAGGTCGTCGCATGGACGTTCTTCCGGCCCAACGGGGGTTTCAACCTGTTCGTCAGTCCGGGCTGGGAGGACGGTGTGCTGGTGTCCGAGATGCTCGATGTCATCGAAGAAGCAGTCCGGCGTTGCCACCCGGAGAGCACCTACACCTACGGGATCGACATCACCCGCTCGGCCTCTGACATCTCGCTGGCGGCCGAGCTGGAACGACGGGGCTTCGAGGCGCAGCGATCGGGCGGCGTGCTCACCCGTTCGGTGTCCCCACGGGCCATGGCCGAGCCCGCGGTTCCTCCGGTCTACCGGCTGGGGGCCGTGCTGACGTCTGGAGAGATCGCCGGTCGGGTGGCCGCCAGTCGTGCCGCGTTCGCCTCCTCCGACCTCACCATCGCCCACTATCGCCATGTCCGGGGTACCTGGCCCTACCGCCCCGAGCTCGACCGGATCGCCGTGACGGATGACGGCGAGGTGGTGGCGTTCTGCACCGCCTGGCTGGACGAGGACAACACGGCCGGCCTACTGGAACCGGTCGGGACCCACCCGGATCATCGGCGCCGAGGTCTGGGAAGCGCGGTCTGCCTGGATGCCGTCGGGGCCCTGGCCGCGGCCGGTGCCCGCACCGTCGAGGTCGGCTACAACACTGACGCCGCGTATGCGATGTACCGGTCCATCGGCTTCGAGCCGAGCCGCCAGAACGTGTCGTTCCGGCGGGCATGCCGGGTCTGACCGCCGCCGGCTTCGCCGAGGCCCGCTCGGCCCCGAGGCGGCGTCATCGGCCGCCGCTGCTCAGCCCACCCGCCGGCCGTACATCTCACCCAGCGGATCGCTGATCAGTTCGATCCGGGCGCCGTCCGGATCGCTCAGATACAGCGACGAGCCGTCGATGTGGGCGTACGGAATCCCGAGATCATCCAGCTTGGCCTTCAGGTGCTGCCATCTCGATGGCTCGACCGAGATGGCCAGATGGTGGAGTCCGCCGAGCACCTCGGCGTAAGGCCCGAGGTCCAGGCCCGGAAGGTCGAAGAACGCCAGCGCGTTGCCGTTGCCGATGTCGAAGAAGAAATGGGTGGAGCCGCCGTAGTCGCGGTTCTCGAACATGTCGGTGAGCGGGAATTCGAGGATGCCCTGGTAGAAGTCGATCGTCCGCCCGACGTCCGAGCTCAGCAGGGCGACGTGGTGCACGCCGCGGGCCGCCGGCCGCGGCCGCTGGTCCCGGGGTCGCAAGTGGCACGCCGCCAGCTCTGAGCGGCGGGCGGCCGCCGCATCCCGATCGGCACCCTGGAGGCCGGCTGGCGGCCGGCTGCCTACGCTCATATACCGCCAACTGTACGACCCGCAGCCCCCGTCGTGGCGCTTCTGCGCCAGATAGGTGCCTAGCAAGACATTCATTCGGTGAGCCGGTACGATTTGTGTCGGGCTCTCCTCACGGGGGTGATGGGAAGGTGGCTCCGACTCCTGCAGCGGCGACCGCCGACCGTGTGTTGCCCGCGACACGAATTCTGTCGGTCGTGATCATCCCGTTCCTGCTGGTGGCATTTGTGGTGTTGTACTTCTTTCCGTCCGCTCACGACACCGCCGACCTTTTCGCCTGGAGGATCGTTCCGCCCTTCACGCCCATGGTGCTGGGCGCCGTCTACCTGGGCGGCTCCTACTTCTTTCTACGCGCCTCCCGGGCGACCCAGTGGCACCGGGTGGAGGGTGGCTTCGTCTCGGTCGGCATGTTCGCATCCCTGATGGGAGTGGCGACGATCCTGCACTGGAACAAGTTCATCCACTCCAACGTGGCCTTCTGGTTGTGGGCCGGTCTGTATTTCACTACGCCCTTTCTGGTCTTTGGCGTATGGTTCCTGAACCAGAGGGAAGAGTCGGAGCCGAAGGCCGGCGATGTGCTGATCTCACCGGCGCCAGCCATGCTCATCGGGGCCATGGGCGTTCTGGCCGTCGCCAGCACGGTGTTCCTGTTCCTGATGCCGAAGACGGCAATGCATGTGTGGCCGTGGAAGCTCACCGAGCTCACGGCCCGGGTCATGGGGGCGATCTTCGCCTTGGGCGTAGCCGGTATCGGCGCGTTCACCGACCGGCGCTGGACCGGCGCGCGGATCCTGCTCCAGGTCGAAGGCTTCATGCTGGCCCTGATCGTCGTGGCGGCCGTCCGGGCCCACGCCGATTTCGATACGGCCAGACCACTCACATGGGTCTTCGCCGTCGGATTCCTCGGTTTGGGTGCCGCCGAGCGCGTTCTTCTACTTCCGTATGGAGACGATGACGAGGCCCGCCGATCAGGCGGCCGCAGCGTAGGTGCGGTAGGCGTCGTAGTAGCGGCGGGTTCCGAGGTCGGCGGGACCCATCTGGGTCGTGAACGAGAAACCGGTCCGGCCGACCGCGTACCCACACGTGGCCTTCAGATCGGCGCCCAGGCGGGAAATGTGCATGGGACCGCCCGAACTGGCGTACATGTCGGCGTCCTGCCACAGGGCGGTGCGGGTGCCCGCCAGGGCAGCGGACAGCGCCGAGAACCAGTCGGTGATGTTGGCCGGACCGATGTACCCGGCACCGCCGCCGTCCTGCACATTCAGCACATCGACCGAGCCGAGCACCGACTTCACGCTCTGGGCGAACCAGGCGGGCGACTGGTGCAGCCCGGAGTAGGTGGGCGAGGTCATGACCTTCAGGTTGCCGTCGTGGGTGTGCAGGTAGGTGGCCAGCGCGGCGAAGAACCATTGCATGGGCCCAACAGCCGCCGGGGTCGACAACAGGGCGTCATTCACCTCGTTGCTCACGTACCAGCCGCTGATCCGGCCGGGATAGAGGGCCCAGAGCTGATCTGCGGTGCGTTCGTCGACATAGAGCTGGTTGTACAGCCAAGCCTGGTCGGTGGCGTGGGCCTGCCAGTTGTACACGTTGCCCAGTCCCAGCCACAGATCCATGTGCAGCAAACCGGCCGACGCGACGAGGGGACTCACCATGTCGGCTCCGCGTGGATACCAGGTCCCGGGTGACTGATAGTGGGCCAGGTTGGCGTCCATGTCGACGGTCCACTGGTCGATCACCGACCGGATGCCTGCGGCGCGCATGTCGCTCAGCTCCTGGGTGTACCGGGCGGTGTCCCAGGAGAACACCGGAAAGGATGGCTGAAGAAAGGTACCGCCCAAGACCGCTCGACAGGTCGTCCCGGCTCTCGTGGCCGCGTTGGCCGCCCCGGTTGACCGCGGGACGACGACCCCGACGGTGGCCAGTACGGCGCTCAACATGGCGATCCTGCCGATCAGCGGCTTCTTCACCCACGCGCCGTCGGCACGTTGAGGGCATGGCTTTACCGATCAGTAACCTGACAGATCGGGCGAAGCCGACGATATCGAACACTTCGCGCGCCATCGGCCGAGGATTGGCCGGCGAAAGGTCGCCCTTTTCTCCTGCCGCCTTTTCACCGTGCGCACGATGGCCGTGATGCCGCTCGAATCGATAAAGCCCAAATCGCCGCGGAATTGTGACGGCCATGGTCTTGCCGGACATCACTTGATCGGCGTGGCATACCCGTCTGCATGAGCCGCTAAACCGATATGGAAATCGGCGATTTGGGTATTTGGTCCTCGTCTCGTTGGTGAGGCGACGGACGAGGAGGTGGTCACCGTGGCCGAGGCGACGCTTACCGGCGCCGGCAGCGACCGTCCGACACGACCCCAGGCCCAACCGGCTGCCAGTGGCGGCCGGAAGGCCAGGCGCCTGAAGCGGGAGGTGGGCCTGATCGGACTGACGTTTGTCTCTCTCGGGTCGATCATCGGATCCGGGTGGCTGCTCGGCGCCCTCACCGCAGCCAAGGCGGCCGGGCCGGCGTCGTTGGTGTCATGGCTGTTGGCGGGCGGCATCGTCGTCGTCCTCGCCCTGGTGCACGCCGAGCTCGGTGCGACCTATCCGGTTTCAGGTGGAACGGCCCGCTTTCCGCACGTCGCCTTCGGCCCCTTCGGCGGCTTCACCGCCGGCTGGATGGCGTGGCTGGGCTCGGTGACGATCGCCCCGATCGAGGTGGAGGCCGCCATCCAGTATCTCGGTAACAAGGTCGACGGCCTGATTCACCTGAGTCACGGCACACCGATACTGACAGGGGCGGGACTCATCGTGGCCTGCGCCCTCATGTTGATGTTCACCACCGTCAACCTGCTCGGCGTCCGCTGGCTGTCAGAGGCCAACAAGTGGGCGGTCTGGTGGAAGACCGCGGTGCCGCTGCTGACGATCGTCGTGCTGATGGTCGCCGCCTTTCACCCGTCCAACTTCCACGCCGGCGGCGGCTTCGCCCCGTTCGGTGTCAAGGGGATACTCGCCGCGCTGCCGGCCGGGGTGATCTTCTCGCTGATGGGATTCGAACAGGCCATTCAGGTCGGCGGGGAAGCCCGGAATCCCAAGCGCGATGTCCCCCGGGCTGTGATCGGCGCCATGCTGATCGGCACTGCCATCTACCTGATGCTCGAAGTCTGCTTCATCGGAGCTCTCAACCCGGCCAACCTGGCGCACGGCTGGGGTAACCCGATCGGCAAGGGCGGGTACGGCCCCTACGCCGAACTGGCCACCGGGCTCGGCTTGGGCTGGCTGGCCCTGATCCTTTACATCGACGCCGTCGTCTCGCCGGCCGGCACCGGCCTGGTGTACCTCGGGACGTCCTCGCGACTCTCATACGCCCTCGGCCGCAACGGATACATCCCCCGTTCGTTTGACCGGGTCGGCAAGCGCGGCGTGCCCTACGTCAGCATCCTGAGCGCCTTCGTGGTCGGCCTGTTCGTCTTCCTGCCCTTCCGGGGCTGGCAGCAGCTGGTCGGTTTCATCAGCTCGGCGGCGGCGGTGATGTACGCCTTCGCGCCGGTATCACTCGTCGCCCTGAGGCGAGCCGATCCCGACCGGGCCCGGCCCTACCGGCTGCCAGGCGCCGACTTCCTCGCCCCGCTCGGCTTCGTGGCCGCCGGGCTCATCGTGTACTGGAGCGGATGGAAGACCGACCAGAAACTGTTCATCGCCATCCTCGCCGGACTTGCCATCCTGGCTCTTTCCCGCCGTGCCGGCGCGGGCGAGCGAGAGGCGTCGCTGGAGTGGCGGTCGTCAGTATGGATCTGGCCGTGGCTGGGCGGCATGGCCCTCATCACCTGGCTTGGTCAGTTCGACGGGCACAAGGTGATCCCGTTCTGGTGGGACATGGCCCTGGTGGCGGCTTTCAGCCTGGGCATCTTCTACTGGGCCGTCCACGTGGCCCTGCCGCCAGAGCAGGTCGCCTCGTATCTGGACGCGGCAGAAGGAAGAGGCCGGCGTCAAGGACGTGTGACCGCTCTGACACTCGTGGCCGAGGGGCTCTGGCCGCCGGCGTGAACGAGACGGAAAGTTCCGCTGGGCGGGCGATATCGTGCACGACGATGGCGACTATCGACGATGTGGCGCGCGTGATGGCCGAGCTCCCGCAGGTCACCGAGGGCGAGCGCCACGGCAACCTCACCTGGTTCGTCAGCGGCAAGGGCTTCGCCTGGGAGCGGCCGTTCAGCAAAGCCGACATCAAGCGCTACGGCGATGAGACCCCACCCGACGGACCGATCCTCGCGGTTCGCGTCGCCGATCTCGCCGAGAAGGAGGCCATCCTCGCCGCCTCGACCAAAGGAGTGTTCACCATCCCGCATTTCGACGGCTATTCGGCGGTTCTGATCCAGCTGAAAACCGTGACCAACAAGACGCTGCGGGACTCCATCGTCGACGGGTGGCTGGCGTGTGCCCCTCCGCACCTCGCGGACCAGTACCTGAAATGAGCTGCGTATCAGTCCGGTCTCGGCTGAGACGCGGAGAGTGCCGGCGTCGGGGTGATGGCCCCCTATAGCCGCGGAGCAGACCCGAGCCGGGGATAGGACCCGCTACTCGACCGCGGCCTTCTCCGCGAGGGCTCTGGCGGCCGCCACCCGGCGCATGGTGCCGGGTGGAAGTTCACCTTCGGCCCGGCCCTTCTCGAGCAACGCCGACCACCAGGCCAGGTCATCAAGCATGATTGTCATGGCGATGTCAGTCACCGGGTCCTTGGGCCGGTCGCCGTCATCGAAGGCCGATTCCACGAACGGGATGAGGACGCTGTTCCGAAGGGGGACCCCTTCAGCCTCGACGACGATCGCGGCCAGGTGCTCCACGGCGCGGACGCCGGCGGACACTCCAGTGCTGTAGCCCACCGCGGTCAGTGGCTTGTTACGCATCCCCCAACTGACGAACACGCTGTCGAGCGCGTTCTTGAGGACCCCGGGAATGCTGTGGAGGTACTCCGGCGTGATGATCAGGAACGCATCCGCCTCCTTCACCTTCTTGTTCCACGCCCGGACGATGGGGTCCGAGTAGGTGGGATCGCTGAAGTCGCCGATCGAGCCCCGATGCTCCTGGAAGAGCGGGAGGGGCCAGTCCCGGAGGTCGAGCACCTCCAGGTCGAATGCTCCATGACCCGCAGCCCGATCGACGACCCAGGGAATCAGCCGATCAGCGGCGCGCCCGGGCCGCGTACTCCCGACGATGACCTGAAGCTTCGACATGGTGCATCCTCCCGGACAGGCGAGCGCGACCGCGACGTCAGCCGCTTCCGGTCCAATCTTAGTTGACTTATCAACTATTCCGGCGTCGTCGTGGCCCGCGGGACCTGGGTCTCCGTCGCGTACGATTTCTCCCATGTCGGGTCGTTGCCGCCCCCTGGCGGACGGATCAAGACGACGACCTGGTCGTGGTGGACGAGCGGGCAGAGTGGACTGAAGTTGGGCTTCCCGCGCCGCTTGCCAGTCGAGTTCACCAGCTTCGTCGGTCGCCAGCAGGAGCTTACGACGGTGCAGGAACTGGTTGGGCGGTCTCGGTTAGTGACCTTGACCGGCGTAGGCGGCTGCGGAAAAACGCGCCTCGCCCTCGAAGCGGCGTCGAGGCTCCAGGTCGAGTTCCGCGACGGCGTCGTGCTGGTGGAGCTTGCTCCGGTCGACGACCCGGCTGTTATCGCGCAGGCCGTCACACACGCTCTGGGTCTGGCGGACGTCACGAGCCGGAGTCCGCAAGACGCACTGTTCAGCGCGCTCGACGAAACCGACTTGCTGTTGCTTCTCGACAATTGTGAGCATTTGGTGGCCGACTGCGCCCGCCTCGTCGTAGCGCTCTTGAGGTCCTTGCCGATGCTGCGGGTCCTGGCGACCTCGCGGGAGCCGCTTGACGTGAGGGGGGAAGTGACCCTCGCTGTGCCGCCGCTGTCACTACCATCCTCGGTGCCGGTGGACACGGCCGAGGGGCTGTTGGAGTTCAGCGCGATCCGCTTGTTCGCGGAACGGGCAGCTGACGCCCGACCGGGGTTCGACGTCAGTGATGCCGAGGCATCCACCGTCGCGGGTATCTGCGAGCGGCTCGATGGTCTCCCGCTCGCCATCGAGCTGGCCGCGGCGCGGATGCGGTCGATGTCGGCAGGAGACATCCTGGAGCGCCTCGACGACCGGTTCGAGCTTCTCAAGCGAACGTCGAGACCGGGCGTCTCGAGACATCACACCCTGCGTTCCACCATCGACTGGAGCTACGACCTTCTCAGTGACCCGGAACGTGTCCTTTTCGCCCGGCTGTCGATTTTCGCTGGGGGATGGAGTCTCGCGGATGCCGAAGCGGTCTGTGCCAACGAGCCACTCGATCCCGTGGTCATCGCCGGGTTGCACACGGCCCTGGTGGAGCGCTCACTGGTGGTCGCCGAGCTCGGACACGCCGTTTCGACCCGCTATCGACTTCTGGAGACCCTGCGGGCCTACGCGGCTGAGCGTATGGCCGAGGGCGAACAACTCGAAGGACTGCGCCGGCGGCACTTCGAGCGCTTTCTGGCCATCGCGGAGGCGTATTACGACGCGCGCATTGCGGGCGGCTCCGACGCCGGGCTGCCGTCTCTCGCCGCCCAGCGTGACAACTTCCGGGCTTCGTTGTCCTGGGCGACGAGCAGGGACCCCGACGGCGCCCTTCGGATGACGGCGGCCCTCGAGGACTTCTGGCGGATGATCAGCGCCGCGGAGGGCTGGCGGTGGCTGCAACAGACCCTTGCCGCGGCGCCGTCGGACAGCCCCTACCGGCTGCGGGCACTTCTCAGCGCCGGCATGCTGTCCGCCTACATTCCGGCCTATGCCGAAGGGGCTGGCCTCCTCCGCGAGGTCGTCGACCGCGCCCGTCAGGTGGGCGATGGCACCGCCGAGGCGTGGGCGGAGCTGTGGCTCGGACGAATCGCGTTCTTCGGCGGAGACGCGAACACCGCCCAAACTCGTCTCGAACGAGCCTCCCGAGGACACGAACAGCTCGGCAACACTATCGGCCTGGTGCGGGCCCTGAGCCTTCTGGGCCTGCTCCAAGCCCTTATTCTCGGGCGCACCACCGAGGGTGAGGAGCGCCTGGAGCGGGCCGCGGCTCTGGCTTCTGCGGAAGGCGACAGCTTCGGCGAAGGCTACGCCCACATGATGCTTGCCTTGTGTGCCGCCGAACGTGAAGACCTGGAGGCGGCAGCTTCGCACTCCCGCCTGGCTCTGGGCGCCTCGGCCCTCGGCCCGTTGCTCGGAATCCCGCTACAGGTCATGGGCCGGGTTGCCCAAGAGCACGACTCGGCCCGAGCCCTGCGGCTCCTCGGGGCGGCCTCTATGCACCTGCAGCGCACCGGGACGGTGGCCCCTCCGTTTCTCCAGGAGCGCAGTCACGCCACCCGCATCCGGGCCGAGCAACTCGTCGGCCCAGACGCCGCCTCCCGCTTATGGTGCGAAGGGCGCCGGCTGAGCCTGGCCGAGGCCATCACCGAAGCGACCGCGGATGACAGCCGGTCCTCGCCGGAAGGGCCGGGTGTGCTGACGCCCCGCGAAGCGCAGGTCGTGGCGCTCGTCGCCCGGGGGCGCACCAACCGAGAGGTAGCGGCAGCTCTACACATCTCGCGGCGGACCGCTGAGAGTCACCTCGACCACATTTTGTCCAAGCTCGGCCTGCGCAACCGCACGGAGCTGGCCGCCTGGTCGAGGGCCAACACGGCCGACCGCGGCCGATGACCCCCGACGGACCCTGACCGGCCGGCCCGGGGGGAAAATCCGTAGCCGTCTCGGTAGTTCCACCGATGCTTGGCCTGGTGGCATTCCTTACCGTCACCGGTGGCGTCGTTGTCCTCGGCGCCGAGGAGGAGTGAGCATGGCTGAGCGCACAGCTCCAACCCTGCGCATGTTGCGGCGAGGGGGACACGGCTACGAACGGGCGCGTCTCGACGCCATCTGGAACGCCCGCAAGCCCGACCGGTTCCCCGACTTCATCGCCCTTGCCACCTCCGACGAGGATGTCATCGAGGCGGTCACCTACGCCCGGACCCGCGGCCTGAAGGTCGCCGTGCGAGGCGGCGGGCACAGCTGGTGCGGATCGCCCGTCCGCGACGGCGGGCTCCTGATCGATCTCTCCGCGCTCCGCCAGATCTCGATCGATCCCGCCTCGATGACGGCCGTCGTGCAGCCCGCGGTGACCGCCCGATCGTTCGCCGCGGCCCTGGCCGAACACGGGCTGGCCTTCCCGGTCGGCCACTGCGGATCGGTGCCACTCAGCGGCTATCTCCTGGCCGGCGGCGCCGGGTGGAACCGCGGCAGCTGGGGACCAGCATGCTTCAGCCTCGACCGCGTCGAAGTGGTCACCGCTGACGGGGAGCTCGTCCGCGCCGACAGCAGCCACAACTCCGAGCTGTTCTGGGCTGCCAGGGGCGCGGGCCCGGGCTTCTTCGGGGTGGCAACACGCTTCCATCTACGCGTTTATCCGCTGCCAACCGTCATCCGGACCAGTACCTACCTATACCCGCTCGCCGAAGTCGAGCAGGTCAGCCGATGGGCCGCCGAGATCGCCCCCACGCTGCCCCCGACGATGGAGCTGCTCTGCCTGCTCGCTTCGGCACCTCCGGGGGCGCCGGCCGGACCGGCCGGCAAGGTGGTGGGTGTCACTGCCGCCGTCTTCGCCGACAGCGACGAGGAGGCGTCGGGCGCCTTGGCGGTCCTCGACAGCTGCCCTTCGCTGCCCCGAGCCTTGAAGCGGGCCACCAACGAGCCCAGCTCGTTCGAGGCGCTGCACCAGACCATCGGCAGGCTGCTCCCCGAGGGACGCCGCTTCGCGGCAGACACTCTGTGGTCAGACGAGGACATGGGAGCCCTCCTGCCCCGCATGGCCGAACAGCTCGTCACCGCCCCGTCGGCCGACTCGCTGGTCCTGTCCACCATGCCGCCGGCGCGGCGGGATGGACTCGGGATGCCCGACGCCGCATTCTCCATGGTGGGCCGAACCTTTCTGCTGTGCTACGCCATCTGGTCCGAGCCGACCGACGACACTGTCAACGAACGCTGGATTCGGGAGACCGTCAGCGCCGTCGAGCCGCTCGCCAAGGGGCACTACGTGGCCGAGGCCGACCTGCTGGCCGGCCCCTCCCGCTCGATGCGGTCGTTCAGCGCGCCCAACTGGCAGCGGCTGCAGGACCTGAGACGCAAGCACGACCCGACCGACCTGTTCCACACCTACCTGGGTGTGAAGTAGCGGTGTGCACCGGCAGCGGAAGCACGACGGCCGTCCTGCACGACGTGGAACCGCCCTTCGCCATCAACCTGGAACCGGTCGACGCCGTGTCGATCACCACGATTGTCGACAATGTCGTCGACGTCTTCATGCCCGATCAGGGACCGGCCAAGCGATTCGGCCCAGGCGACCTCGGCGCGACACGAACCGCGGCAGCCTCCACCGAAGAAGGCCATGTTCCTGACGCGCCGAGGGCCGAGCACGGGTTCTCGGCTCTGGTCGAGCTCACCAAGGCCGGCAGCCGCCACCGCGTCCTCTTCGACGCCGGGATCAGCCCCGACGGGGTTGTCGACAACATGCGCCGCCTCGACATCGACCCGTCCAGCATCGAGGCCATCGTCTGCAGCCACGGCCACTTCGACCACACCACCGGCATCGACGGCTTGATACGCACGCTCGGACGGACCAACCTGCCGGTGCTGATCCATCCACACTTCTGGCGACGCCGCCGCATGCTCCTCCCCGGGCGCGAGCCGTTACTAGTGCCGACCACCAGCCGCGCCGCCCTGGAAGGCGCCGGCTTCCAGGTCATCGAGGACCGCCAACCCAGCTTTCTGTTCCAAGACTCTCTGTTGGTGACCGGAGAGGTGGCCCGGACCACCGGCTATGAGCCGGGCTTTCCGCTTCAGCAAGCCTGGCTGGGGGATCGATGGGTGGACGACCCTCTCGTTCTCGACGACCAAGCCTTGGTGATCGATGTCAAGGACAAGGGCCTGATCGTGATGACCGGCTGCGGCCACGCCGGAGTGGTCAACATCTGCCGCTACGCGCGACGTCTCACCAGGGAGCGGCCGTTGCACGCCGTCATGGGCGGCTTCCACCTCAACGGCCCACGCTTTGAACCACTCATCCAATCCGTCTGCGACGACCTGGCCGCCCTGCAACCGAGCGCCGTGATCCCGGCTCACTGCACCGGCTGGCGAGCCCAGCATGCCATGGCGGCCAGGTTCGGCCCCGCCTTCATCCCCAACAGCGTCGGCACCCGGTTCGAACTCTGATTTTCAGCGCCGGCACTCACCCCCCAGTCGGCCTCACTCAACTCGATGGAGGCAGTAATGGCTCACTCACACGGAGGGCTGTCATCTTCCCACGGAGCGACGGCGTTTGTAGGGAGGGATGCTGTTGGGTCGCCCCTGCACCATCTGCCGGCAGTCGCCGGCAGATGGTGGGAGAAGACGGTCGGTTGTCGGTGAGCATGGAGGCCTCAGACGGTGTGGGCGCGGATGACTGAGCTGACTTTCTGCTGACGGGAGATCGCGTGTTGCGAAGCCCGGCTGCTGACCGTGTTACAGGGTGTATTCACCGAGGGAAGCGCATAGCCCGTCGAGCTCCTCCTGGGCGCGGAACTCGGCGGGACTGCCGGCCGTGGCAACACCGCGGATGAACGCAGTGGTGTGCAGGTCCTGGAGCACATGAGCCTCGGCGTCGAGCCGGTCGAGTTCTTCGCGGAGGCGCCAGGCGGCCGGGCTGGCCGTAGTCGCCCCGTGGTAGTCGATCTGCAGAACCGAGTGCTCGGCCTGCACCCGGGCGAGAGCCGCTTCGGACTGGCCCATTATCTCGGCGGAGGAAGACGGGTGACCGGACGTGGAACACAGCCTGGTGGTGGGGCTTGCGGACACTGCTCCGGGCACGAGTATCACCGCGGCGAGAGCGGCGGCGGCCGTGGCGAGGGCCCGACGGGGCGTGCGGCCGAGCGTGAAGTTGGTCATGACGTACTCCTTGTTGTCAGATGCCCCATGTCAGGGTGGGGATCGTTTGCGTTGTCGATGCCTCTGATCCAGAGGTGATGACGCGGGTCAGACCGAGCGTCCGCCGCCATGTCAACCCCCGTACATGTGGTCGAGTGCCGGCTTCGGCTTGGTGCGGGCGAGCCGATACCGAGCGGTCGAGCCCATCGTTCGCCGCGTGTGACACCGACGGCCGCAACCAAGCTGACGACCGCCGACACGACAGCCCCGACAGCGACGCCGGCCGGTGGCGTATGGCGTCCACCGAACATGAGCGGCACGGCGGCGAGATCGCTCAGGCCACTGAGCGCAAGTAGGACAACTGCGGGCTTGTTCGTGTCGATCATCACGACGCCCTCGAAACCGATACCGCCGGCCCCGGCTTGGTGCACGGGTCCGGCGGATAGGCCAGGGCCGGCGCGGCGGCACCGACGGTGACGGCAGCAACCAGGGCGCCGCCGGCGAGCAGGCGACGAAGGGACCTACGGAATGGCAAATTTGTCATTTCGATCCTCCTCGAGTGGTCGGCGGGCGCCGGCCTGAGGAGGCGTAACGAAACGACGAACGATTGTTCACATCTGGTGAACAACCGAGTTTTTCCGGTCAGATGTGCCAGATGCTCGGGGCCCGAGGGTCGGGCGAGTAGGAGCAAAATGTCCCGGTGTGAATGGTCGCGTCGAGGTGCTCGGCTAGGCGGGGGTGGTGTTCGCGAATTCGCGAGAGAACGGCCTTGACGGCTCGCGTGATGTTCACGCGGGCTCGCTCGGCGGGCGATCCGGCCTTCCGATCCCGACCACTCAACCCGACAGCCGCAGAAAGTTGGTCGGCCAGGATGTCCATCTCCTGGCGCACCTTCTCGGCCCGCACCGAGTCCGCCCACGCCGTAGCTTCGTTCAGGTCCTCCTCGAGGTCGCGGAACCGCGCTCGATAGCTCGACTTCGCCTGCTCATCCAAGATAGGTCCAGCGTCTGAGATCCCACCCTCGTACAGGTCGTCTTGTCGTGTTGATCTCAGTCGTGTTGGGACCGCCTGGGCGCCGCGCTGAATCGCAACGAGGTCGAGCACGTGGAACTCGCGACCGGGATGCTGCAAGAGGTACACCAGGTAGTGGAGCCCCTTGGCGTCCCTCAGCCTGAACGCCTTTCCTTCGAAGGCGATCGTCCAGTACTCGCCCTCGCGGCGGAAGACGCTGCTGGCGGCGGCCGGCTCGGGTCCCCTATCGGTCTCGGATTGATGATCGGCGAGGGCGCACGCCAGAGCCTCGTCCGGGCCCATTGCGAGCCCCTCACGCCACGCGGCCGAGAGTGCGCTCTCGTCCATCCGTTGGCGGAGCATTTGCAGCACGGCAGCATGGCGGTCGCCGTCTCCGAACCGGAACGGAGTGCCCGCCTCGCTCCGCAGGCCCTCCTCCGCACCGAGGAAGATGGCGGCGCGCCGCAGCCGTCCCTGCGCAGCAGAAGCCGCCCCCAGGCCCCACAGGACATCTAGCAGCCGAGACCACTGGCCGAGGCCGCGTTGAAGCTCGAGGGACTCGGCGAAGAGGGTGGATGCTCGGGCCGGCTCTTCCGCTCTCAGGGCCACATCGCCGAGAACCGAGAGCGATAGGGAGACGCAGTTCCAGTCGGAGAGTTCGCGCTGAAGGGTCACCGCCTGGTCGAGCAAATGGCGCGCCGTCTCGAGCTGTCCAGCGTCGCGCTCAATCACGCCGAGGAGTCGAAGCGACTCGGCTTCGGTGTGTGCATCTCCAGTCGTGCGAGCCAGACCTAATGCCTCCTCCAGCAGGGCCCGAGCCCGTTCCGCCGCGCCGCGGTCGTAGGCGATCTCCCCAAGCTGTGCCAATCGTTCCCCCAGCGCCTGCCGATCGCTGACCGCCCGGGCGATTGACACACTCTCATCGGTTAGGTCATCGGCCCGTTCGGCGCGGCCGGCGGCCGACTCCACCCGGCCGAGCACGAACGCGGTCTGCCCCACGGCCCCTTGGTCCGGTAACTCGCGCTGGATCGACAGGGCCTGTTCCAGGTACGACCGCGCTTCATCAAGGTGACCCTGTACCCGGCGGAGGTCGCCGGCCACCATCATGGCCCGGGCACGGAGCGCCGGATCGGCTCCTTCGGCATTCCCAAGCGCGGCGGCGCCCCACGCCAGACCGTCGGCCATGTGTCCCTGCACCGACTGCCAGAACCGGCGAAGTCCGACGATGCGGAGAGACGCCTCGGTATCTGCGGTGTCGAGGCTGCGGGCGAAAGCTGACCGCACATTGCCGAACTCCGCCTCCATCCTTCGCCCCACCTCGTTGTGCCCGGGCCCCGCGAGCGCAGGCTCCGACCGTTCGAGCAATGCGACGCACCACGCAAGGTGCCGCCTGCGGAGCGCGTCCTCTTCACCGGAGGATCCCAGTCGTTCGAGGGCATACTCTCGGATCGTTTCCAGCATCCAGAACCGTTCCCCGCTATGTCGAAGCAGGCTCTTGTCAACAAGGGACTGCAACACATCGACATTTGCGCCCGTTACCTCCTCCGCGCCGTCCAGACTGCAGCCGCCCTCGAAGACGGCGAGCCGGGCAAACAGCTGCGTCTCGGCCTGGTTGAGCAGCTGGCAGGACCACTCGATCGTCGCCCGCAGGGTCTGCTGACGAGGCTCGGCATCCCTTCCTCCTTTGAGCAGATCCAAACGCTCGGAGATGCGGCCCAGGATCTGAGCAGGTGAAAGAACACTCGTACGGGCCGCAGCCAACTCCACCGCCAGGGGCAGCATGTCGAGGCGCCGACAGAGTTCGGCGATATCCGCCTCTGGATCAGCCCGGGCCCGAACGCAGAAGAGCTCCACCGCCTCCGCTTCGGCGAGGGGCAGCACCGGGTACTCGACTTCTCCATGAACCCGCAAGAGCTCTCGGCTGGTGACCAGCACACGAAGGTTCGGGCATACCTCGACCAGACCGGAGAGTTCGGGAGCTGCCTCCACCACCTGCTCGAAGTTGTCGAGCAACACGAGCACTTCTCGCTCACCGATGTGGTCAGCGAGACTCTCCTTGGCGCCCAGAACCCTCGCCACCGTCTCACAAACCAGGCCCGGATCTCGAAGCGCGGCCAGACCGACCCAGAACACACCGCCCTCGAAGTGTGGTATGAGCCCGGCGGCCGACTCGATGGCAAGGCGGGTCTTCCCCGAACCGCCTGGTCCGGTAAGGGTGAGCAGACGAGCGCCGCCGATGAGGAGAGCGGCGACGTCACGCACTTCACTTTCCCTCCCCACGAATGAGCTCGCCGGCCGGGGCAGATTCGTGCTGGACCCCGTTTTCAAGGCGGGAAGCCCTCCTTCCCCAGCTGGAAGATCCGCACCGGATCGGCGAAGTCCTTAAGCCGGTGCTCGCCTAGTTCGGTTACCTCGAAAGAGACCAGCTCGCGAGTCGTAACCGTGCCGGCGGGAAGGTCTTTCTGGGACACGCGGCAACGACAGTACTCCGACGCCGGTTCTTCCCTCGTCGCCGACCCGGCAGCTTGCAGTTCGGCCGTAAGCCGGCTTGGGCCTCTGACCTGCATCTCTACCGTGGGCCCGGCAGGGATCGAACCTGCGACCAAAGGATTATGAGTCCCCCGCTCTGACCACTGAGCTACGGGCCCCGGCCCGATCCCACCTTTGCAGCTCCGGGGAGAGGACTCGAACCTCTAACCGTCGCATTAACAGTGCGCTGCGCTGCCGATTGCGCCACCCCGGATGGAGAGTGCGAGACTAGCAGCGGCCAGCCAGCTCCATGGGCGGATAGCCGCCGGCCGTTCCACGTGCGCTGCGAGCCCCGGTCGGGTACAACGGGGCCATGAGATTTCGCGCCGGACTCGTGGCCGGCTTCGTGGCAGGTTTCTATTTCGGCTCGTGGGCCGGACGGGAGCGGTTCCACCAGATCAACGCCGCACTGCGGGCCACCCTGCGCGACGGTGCGATCGGCACTGCCGGCGGCAAGGCCAAGGCAGTCGTGGATCTCGGCGTGGAGCGGGCTCGCGACATCGTGGGCTCCAAGTTCGGTCCCGACCGGGCACTCGTGCCGAATGAGCCGATCGGAGCCGGGCTGCCGATCCACACGCCCACCGGCGCCAACGGCGACTCGGCCAACGGCGGCGTCGCCCACAACTGAGCGAGCCCCGCCCGAAGACCCGGCTCCTACTCCTCGTCGAGGTAGTCCCGCAGCCGGCTGCTGCGCATCGGGTGCCGCAGCTTGGCCAGGGTCTTGGACTCGATCTGACGGATTCGCTCCCGGGTCACCCCGAACTCCTTGCCGACCTCCTCCAGGGTGCGCATGTGCCCGTCGTCCAGGCCGAAGCGCAGCCGCACGACCTTCTGCTCACGCTCCGAGAGCTCGGCCAGCGCCTGGTTGACGGCCTCGTTGAGCATGGCCCTGGTGGCCGCCTCCGACGGAGCCACCGCGCCCTCGTCCTCGATCAGGTCCGAGAGGCTGAAGTCGTCATCGCCCATCGGCTGCTCCAGGGACACGGTCTCCTGGCTGATACGTAGGATCTCCCGGACCCGCGCCGGCGTCAGCTCGGTTTTCTCGGCCAGCTCCTCGACTGTCGGCTCGCGCCCGTGGTCCTGCAGCAGCTGGCGCTGGACCCGGACGACCTTGTTGATGGTCTCCACCATGTGAACCGGGATCCGGATGGTGCGGGCCTGATCGGCGATGGCCCGGGTGATCGCCTGGCGGATCCACCACGTGGCATAGGTCGAGAACTTGAAGCCCTTGGTGTAGTCGAACTTGTCGACCGCCCGCATCAGCCCCAGGTTGCCTTCCTGGATCAGGTCGAGGAAGGCCATGCCCCGGTTGCGGTAGCGCTTGGCGATCGACACGACCAGCCGCAGGTTGGCCTCGACCAGGATGCGCTTGGCGTGCAACCCGTCATGCCGGCGCTGGTTGTCGAGCGCCACCTCGTCGGGATCACCCTCCACCCCCGACTCGTCGCGTTCGACGATGCGCTCGACCGCCTTGAGGCCCTCTTCGACGCACCGGGCGAGGATCACCTCTTCCTCGGCGGTCAGCAGCGGCACCTTGCCGATCTCCTTCAGATACATGCGGACCGGATCGGAGCTGGCCCCGACCCGGCCGTCGAGGTCGATGCGCAGCATCGGCCGCCGTCGGTCGCACGCGCAACCGCACCGGGTTCAGCGGACTGCGACGGGGCAGACGCCGGGGGGCTCGGGTCCGGGCTCTATGGTGACCAGGCCGCCCGGCGGCAGATTCCGGTGGCGGCGGTGCGACGTCGCCGACCGGCGGTAGGGAACCGAAGCCGAGATCGCCCTCGGCCCGAGGGCGTCGCCCTCCTCCCGCCACTCGATGCCCTCGGCCCTGACCCGACCGATGACCGCGTCGATGAGGGCAGGTGTCAGCTCGACCGCCTCCAGCACCGACCATGAGGTCGTCGGGCGTCAGGTACCCGCGCTCGCGGCCCAGCAGCAGCAGCGCGGCGAAGTCGACCGTCAAGCCCCCTTCGGGGGTGAAGGGCGTCGACACCGCCTCAGTCATCGACGCCCTCCGCGCGGGCCACAAGCCAGGGTACCAACCGGGCCTCGGCGTCTCGGCCGGTTTGGTCGATTTCGCAGCTCTTCGAGCGCCAGTTTTAGCCATCCGATCACCGCGGCGTATTCCTGCGGTGCCGGCGCGCTGCGGGCCTCGCGCTCCAGGTCGGCGAGGGCGCGGGAGCCGGCCCGTTCGATCAATCGGATCATGACGTCGTCGGGATCCTCCTCGGCTTCCTCGACGGCCAGCCGCTGCAACAGGTCGGCAGCATCCGGTTCGGCACCGGCGATGGCGTCGTGCAGGGTGGCGGCACCGACGCCAGGGCCATGAACCCGGCCGACACAGGTCATCGTCGAAGAACACCGGTTCCAGCCGGTCGGCCACCGTCTCGGGCCGGTGGACGGCCAGCCGCAGCGCCTCGAGCTCCGGCCCGGCTGGCGCCCATCGAGGCCGGCGCCAGCCGCAGCCATGCGGCCGCCCGCCCCGCCCTGACGGCGACGAACGTGCCGGGCCGGTTGCCGCTCCCGGACCTGCGGCGACCCAGGCCCGCCAGGCGCCGGACCGCAGCCGTTCCGGGTCGATCCGGCAGCGGTCGGCGACCTGCATCAGGTACTGATCGCGCACCAACTCGTTGGGATGCTCGGCCACCACCGCCATGGCCGGCGCGGCGGCCCGGGCCCGACCTTCGGGTGAGCTCAGGTCGGCCTCGGTCCAGCACCCGGTCCAGCCGGAAAGCCAGGAAGGGCCGGGCCGACGACACCGCCGCCGCGCAGACCGCTCGGGGTCGCGCCGGGCCAGGTCGGCGGGATCCTGACCGGCCGGCATGGCGGCGACCACGATGTCGACCTCGAACTTGCGCTCCCACTCGTAGAAGCGCTCGGCTGCCGCCTGCCCGGCGCTGTCGGCGTCATAGGCCAGCACGATGCGGCGGGCGAAGTTGGTCAGCAGCCGCACATGGCCGTCGGCCAGTGCCGTCCCGCAGGTCGCCACCGCCTGGAGCACGCCGGCCGTGTGCAGGCCGATCACGTCGGTGTACCCCTCGCACACGACCACCTCGCCGGCGTCCACGACCGCCTTCTTGGCCCAGTTGAGCCCGTAGAGGATCCGGCTCTTGTTGTACACGGCGGTCTCGGACGTGTTCTTGTACTTGGGCCCGTCGCCGCCGGGCAGGATCCGTCCCCCGAGACCGACCGGCTTGCCGGCGGCATCGAAGATGGGAAAAAGGAGCCGGTCGCGAAAGGCGTCGGTGAGCCGGCCGGTCTTGTTGACGAAGGCCAGGCCCGCGTCCCGCATGACCTCGTCAGGCAGCTTCAGCGCCCGGACCAGATGTGTCCCAACCCTCGGGCGCCCAACCCAGCCGGTACAGGCGGACCAGTGAGCCGTCGTAGCCCCGCTCGGAGCGCAGATAGCCCCGGGCGGCGGCCGCATCGGGGGCGGACAGCAGCCGCTGGTGGTACCACTCGATGGCCCGGTCCAACGCCTCGTGGATGCGGGCCTTCTGCTGATGCTCCCGGCCGGCGGTGGCGTCGTCGTAGCGCAGGGTGATGCCCGCCCGGGCGGCCAGCTTCTCGACCGCCTCGACGAAGTCGAGTTGCTCGATCTCGCGGACGAAGGTGATCACATCGCCCTTGGCCCGAGCAGCCGAAGCAGTAGTACAGCCCCTCTTCGGCGTTGAGGGAGAACGATGGCGTCTTCTCGCGGATGGAACGGGCACAGCCCGACCCACCGCCGCCCGACCTTCGTGAGCGCCATGTGCTCACTGGCCGATGGCGACGAAGTCCGTCTCGGCCCGGACCCGGGCCACGTCCTCGTCGGCTATGCCCACTAGTCGCCGACGGTACTTCCAGCGGGTGACGACGTCGGCTCCCCGCCCTACTTCGCGACGTCGTCTTACCCGGCGACCGCCGGTCGGCAGGGCGATGGGCGTTGACGGCCTGGGCCGCGGCCAGCCGGGCGATCGGCACCCGGAACGGCGAGCAGGACACGTAGTCGAGGCCGACCTCGTAGAACAGGTCGATCGACTCGGGATCGCCGCCGTGCTCGCCGCACACGCCGAGCTTGAGCGCCGGGCCTGGTCGCCCGGCCCCGCTCAGCGCCCATCCTGACCAGCTCGCCCGACGCCGGCCTTGTCGATCGTCTCGAACGGGTTGCGCTTGAGCAGGCCCAGCTCGAGGTACGCCGACATCATCCGGCCCTCGACGTCGTCCCGGCTGAACCCGAACGTCATCTGGGTCAGGTCGTTGGTGCCGAAGCTGAAGAAGTCGGCCTCCTCGGCGATCTCGTCGGCCCGGATGGCGGCCCGGGGCGTCTCGATCATGGTGCCGATGGTGACCTCGGGCTTCTTCTTGACGCCGCGTGGCGGTGGCCACGGCGATCGCCTCGGCGACCCAGCGACCGGGCCAGCGCCATCTCCTCCCGGCGTCACCGTCAGCGGGATCATGATCTCGACCTTGGGCTTGCCCTTCGCCGCCACCCGCTCGGCGGCCGCCTCCATGAGGGCCCGCACCTGCATGGCGTACAGGCCGGGCTTGACGACGCCGAGCCGGACACCGCGGGTGCCGAGCATGGGGTTGAACTCGTGCCACTGCTCCGCCGCCGCGCAGCAGCTTCTCCTCCTCGTCGGACAGGCCGACCGTCGCCTTCTTGAGCGCCAGCTCCTCGGTCGACGGCAGGAACTCGTGCAGCGGCGGGTCGAGCAGCCGCACGGTGACCGGCAGCCCGTCCATGGCCTCGAGGATCTCGACGAAGTCGGCCTTCTGGGCGACCCGCAGCTCCTCCAGCGCCGCTTCCTCGTCCTCGGGAGTGTCGGCCAGGATCATGCGCCGCACGATCGGCAGGCGGTCCTCGGCCAGGAACATGTGCTCGGTGCGGCACAGCCCGATGCCCTCGGCGCCGAACCGGCGGGCGTTGGCGGCGTCCGGTCCGTTGTCGGCGTTGGCCCGCACGGCCAGCTTGCCCTTGCGGACCTGGTCGGCCCACTTGAGGATCGTCGTGAACTCGGCGGGTGGCTCGGCGTTGGACAGCTCGACCGCGCCGAGCACCACCTTGCCGGTGGTGCCGTCGATCGAGATCACATCGCCCTCATTGACGGTCACACCCCCCGAGTTGAATGCATGGCCATGGATGCGGACCACCTCGGCGCCGACCACCGCCGGCTTGCCCCACCCTCGCGCCACCACTGCGGCATGGCTGACGAGTCCGCCGCGCGACGTCAGGATGCCCTCGGCCACGATCATGCCGTGCACGTCTTCGGGCGAGGTCTCGGTGCGGCACAGGATGACCTGCTCGCCCCGCCCGGCCGCCGCCTCGGCGTCGTCGGCGCTGAAGTACACCTGGCCGACGGCTGCGCCCGGCGACGCGGCCAGTCCGCGTGCGATGACAGTGACGTCCTTGGTCGCGAACTGCGGGTGCAGCACCTGGTCGAGGTGCTCGGCGGTGACCCGCCCCAGCGCCTCTTCCCGGCTGATCTTCCAGCCCCGCTGCCTGGTCATGTCGACGGCCATGCGCAGCGCGGCGGCGCCGGTCCGCTTGCCCACGCGCGTCTGCAGCATCCACAGCTTGCCCTGCTCGATGGTGAACTCGGTGTCGCACATGTCGCGGTAGTGGCCCTCGAGCCGGGCGAAGATCGTCATCAGCTCCTTGTAGATCGACGGGAACCGGTCCTTCAACGCCGAAAGCGGCAAGGTGTTGCGGATGCCGGCCACCACGTCCTCACCCTGGGCGTTGATCAGGAAATCGCCGTACGCGCCCTGAGCGCCGGTCGCCGGGTCGCGGGTGAACCCGACCCCGGTGCCGGACCGATCGTCACGGTTGCCGAAGACCATGGCCTGCACGTTGACCGCAGTGCCCAGGTCGTGGGCGATGCGCTCGCGGACCCGGTAGGCGAACGCACGGGCCCCGTTCCACGACCGCGAACACCGCCTCGATGGCGCCGCGCAGCTGGTCCTGCGGATCCTGGGGGAACGGCGACCCGGTCTGGCGCTCGACGATCGACTTGTACTCGTCCACCAGATCGGCCAGCAGGTCGGCCGGCACCTCGGCGTCGCTCGTCACCCCCGCCTTGTCGCGCGCCGCGTCGAACGGCTCATCGAACTCCGCTCCGTCGATGCCGAGCACGATTCGGCCGTACATGGCGACGAAGCGGCGGTAGGAGTCGTAGGCGAAGCGCTCGTCGTCGGTCTGGGCGGCCACGCCTTTGACCGAGGAGTCGTTGAGTCCCAGGTTGAGGACGGTGTCCATCATCCCGGGCATGGAGAACTTGGCACCCGACCGGACGCTGACGAGCAGGGGATCGCTCGCATCGCCGAGTCTTTTCCCCATGGCCTTCTCGAGCCGCCGCAGTTGAGTGGCCACCTCCTTCGAAAGGCCGTCGGGCCAGCCGCCGGCCATGTAGGCGCCGACAGGCGTCGGTGGTGATGGTGAAGCCGTGCGGCACCGGCAGACCGAGCACCGAGGTCATCTCGGCCAGGTTGGCCCCCTTCCCGCCGAGCAGGTCCTTCATCTGCATGGGCGGCTTCCGATGCTGTGGTCGAAGGGGTAGACGTACGGCATGGGTCCTCCTGGCGAGCGGGCCCCGTCAGCCTACGACAACCGGTCGCCGAGCTCGCCCGCCAGGGCGTCGATCCGCACCCTGATCTGCTTGGTCGTGTCCCGCTCGCGGATGGTGACCGCCCGGTCCTCCAGGCTGTCGAAATCGACGGTGACGCAGAGCGGCGTGCCGATCTCATCCTGCCGGCGGTAGCGGCGGCCGATCGACTGGGTCTCGTCGTAGTCGGCCATGGCGATCGGCTGCACGATGCGCAGCACTTCACGGGCCGTCGGGAGCAGCGTGTCCTTGCGGGACAGGGGCAGCACCGCCACCTGGTATGGAGCGATCCTCGGGTGCAGGCGCAGCACGGTGCGGACCTCGCCGCCGACCTCGTCGGTGTCGAAGCCGGCGATGAGGAACGCCATCATGGTGCGGGTGGCGCCGGCCGCCGGCTCGATGACGTACGGGTAGTACCGCTCGTTGGTCGCCGGGTCGAAGTACTCGAGCCGGGTGCCGCTGGCCTCGGTGTGGGCCTTCAGGTCGTAGTCGGTCCGGTTGGCGATGCCCTCCAGCTCGCCCCAGCCCCAGGGGAAGCGGAACTCGATGTCGGACGTGCCGGCCGAGTAGTGCGACAGCTCCTCGGGGTCATGCGGCCGCAGGCGCAGCATGTCGGCCGGGATACCGAGATCGATGTACCAGTGCATCCGCTCGTTGCACCAGTAATCGAACCACCGGCCGGCGTCGGCTGGCGGTACGAAGTACTCGAGCTCCATCTGCTCGAATTCCCGGGTGCGGAACACGAAGTTGCCCGGCGTGATCTCGTTGCGGAACGACTTGCCGACCTGGGCGATGCCGAACGGCGGCTTCTTGCGGCTGGTCTGCAGGACGTTCAGGAAGTTGACGAAGTGGCCCTGGGCCGTCTCGGGCCGCAGGTAGGCCACGTTGGCCTCCTCCTCCACCGGACCGACGTAGGTCTTGAACATCAGGTTGAACGCCCGGGGCTCGGTCAGATCGGTGGAACCGCAGTTGGGGCAGTGCACCGCCCCGTCGGTCGGGTCGGGCTCGAGCTGGTCATAGCGCCAGCGCTCCTTGCAGTTGCGGCAGTCGACCAGCGGATCGGTGAAGTTGGTGAGGTGGCCCGACGCCTCCCAGATCTTGGGGCTGGACAGGATGGAGGCGTCGAGGCCGACCACGTCGTCGCGCATCTGCACCATCGAGCGCCACCACGCGTCCTTGACGTTGCGGAGCATGTTGACGCCCATCGGGCCGTAGTCGTAGGTCGAGCGGAAACCGCCGTAGATCTCGGCCGAGGGGAAGACGAAACCTCGCCGCTTGCACAGATTGACGATGTCGTCCATCTCGGGGGGCATGCGGCGAGAGTAGCGCCGCCACCTGAACCTCAGGCCTGGTCGAGGATGCGCACCGCCCGCAACCGGCGCTCGAGATGCTGCTCCATGGAATGGGTGGCGAGCCGCGCCACCTCGGTGACGGCCGGGCTGGCGGGCTCGGCCAGGGCGCCCGCCAGGCCACCTTCGAGCACCCGGCGCAGCAGGCTGAGGGCGGCGGGGCTGATGGGCTGGCCCCTCCGGCAGCTGCGGCAGAGGGCCCCGCCCTCGGTCAGATCGAAGGCCACCAGCTCGACCCCGTCAGCGCCACAGGAGGCGCAACAGTCGAGCAACGGGCCGTACCCGCCCAGGCTCAGCAGCTTCCAGTAGAACGCGCCGACCAGCAGGGCCGATCGCTCCGGTCGGTCGGCGAGGGTGCGCAACGCCGCCACCAGCATCTGGTACATCCGCCCATCGGGCTCCCGCTCCTGGGCGGTGTGGTCGACCGCCTCGAGCATGGCCATGGCGTCGGTCATCCGGTTGAGGTCGTCGCGGATGGGCCGGAAGTAGTCGATGGTCTCGGCCTGGGTCACGATGTCGAGCTCGCGCCCCTCGTAGAGCAGCAGGCTGACGTTGCTCATCGGTTCGAGCCGGCTGCCGAAACGGCTCTTGGTCTTGCGCACCCCCTTGGCCACCGCCCGCACCTTGCCGTGGCCGGCGGTCATGAACACGACGATGCGATCGGCCTCACCCAGCCGGTAGGTGCGCAGCACTACGCCATTGTCCCGGTAGAGGCTCACGGGGTCAGGTCGCTCTCCGGGAGCGTGCCACCGAAACGGCGGTCCCGGCGTTGGAATTCCCGGATGGCCTCGGCCAGGTGCTCCCGGCGGAAGTCGGGCCACAGCACGTCGGTGAACACCAGCTCGCTGTACGCCACTTCCCAGATGAGGAAGTTGGAGAGGCGGAATTCCCCCGACGTCCTGATCACCAGATCGGGGTCCGGCATGTCGGGCGCGTACATGCGGGACCGTATGGCCTTGATGTCGACCCTGCGGGCCGGCACACCGTCGTCGATCAGCGACTTCACGGCGTCGACGATCTCGGCCCGGCCGCCGTAGTTGAACGCCACCGTGAAGGTCATCCGCCGGTTGGTGCGGGTCATGGCCTCCGACTCGTCCATGCGGCGCAGCACGGCCCGGGGCACCCGCCAGTCCCGGCGGCCGATGAAGCGCACCCGCACCCCCATCTTGTTGAGGTCGTCGCGCCGGCGCAGCAGCAATTGGTCGGAGATGACGCTCAGCAGAAACCGCACCTCCTCGGCCGGGCGGCGCCAGTTCTCGGTGGAGAAGGCGTACACCGTGAACCACTTGACGCCCAGCTCGAGCGCCCCCTGGATGGCGTCGAACAGCGCCTCCTCGCCGGCCCGGTGACCCTCGGTGCGGGGCAGGCCCCGCTTCTGGGCCCACCGACCGTTGCCGTCCATGACGCAGGCCACGTGGACCGGCATCCGGTTGGGGTCGAGCCCTTCGAGATCCACTCTCGCCACCGTATCGCTTGCCAACCGGGCGGCAACGGACGCCCGATAGCCTCGCCCGGTGGCCCTGGAAGAGGTGGCGGACGAGGTGGCGACCGCACTCCGACGGGTGGTCGCCGGCCTCCCCGGCGGCGGCGACGTCCGCCCCGGACAGCAGCACATGGCCACGGCTGTCGGGCACGCCATCGGGGCCCGGCGCCACCTCATCGTCCAGGCCCAGACGGGGACGGGAAAGAGCCTGGCCTACGTGGTGCCGGCGCTGCTGTCGGGTTCGAGGGTGGTCGTGGCCACCGCCACCAAGGCCCTGCAGGACCAGCTGGCCACCAAGGACCTGCCGTTGGTGGCTGAGCGACTGGGCCTACCGGTAACCTTCGCCGTCCTGAAGGGGCGGTCCAACTATCTCTGCCGCCAGCGGGCGGTCGAGGTGGCGGGCGAGGGCGATCAGCTGGACCTCGAGCGCGGCCGCCGAAGGGGTGGGCGCCTCGACGCTGGGGCGCCAGGTGCGACGGCTGATCGAGTGGTCGCTGACGGCCGACACCGGCGACCGGGCCGGCCTGCCCTTCGAGCCCAGCGCTCGGGCGTGGTCGGCGGTGAGCGTCGGATCGACCGACTGCCCCGGCGCGTCGCGGTGCCCTAACGGCGATGTCTGCTTCGCCGAGGCCGCCCGTTCCCGGGCCGGCCTGGCCGACGTGATCGTGGTCAACACCCACCTGTACGCCACCCATCTGGCGTCCCACGGCGCGCTGCTGCCCCCCCATGACGTGGTGATCTTCGATGAGGCCCACGAACTGGAGGACATCGCCTCGGCCAGCCTGGGTCTCGAGCTGGCGCCCGGCCGGCTGTACGCCCTGGTTCGCAACGCCAAGCCGCTGGTCGCCGACGCCAGGATTCTCGACGCTGTCGAGGACGGCGCCCATCTGCTCGGCGCCCTGCTCGCCACCCGGCGGGGCCAACGTCTGACCCAGCCCCTCGACGACGGCGTGATCAGCCTGCTCACCCTGCTGCGGGAGCGGACGGCCCGCCTGCTCGGCGCCTTGCGCCAGGCCGACCAGGCCGACCCGCCCCGCAAGGCCCGGGTCCAGCAGTCCGCCGGGCACCTGACGGGCGACATCGACACCGTCCTCTCGCTGCCGGCCACCCATGTGGCCTGGGTCGAGGGTCCCGAGCACAGCCCGGTCCTCAAGGTGGCGCCGATCGAGATCGGTCCGGTGCTCGACGCTCTCCTCTGGCGCGCCGAGGACGCGCCGACCGCCATCCTGACCAGTGCCACCATCCCGCCCCGCCTGGCGACCAGGGTGGGCCTCCCCGACGGGTCCTACGATGAGCTCGACGTCGGCAGCCCGTTCGATTACCAGCACCAGGCGATGCTGTACTGCGCCCTTCACCTCCCCGACCCCCGCTCCCCCAGCTACGAGCCGGCCATGCAACGCGAGCTCGAGGCCCTGGTGCGGGCCGCGGGTGGCCGCACGCTGGCCCTGTTCACCAGCTGGCGGGCTATGGAGGCGGCCGCCCTGGCACTGAGGGCCGTTCTTCCGTGGCCCATACTGACCCAGAGCGACCTGCCCAAGCCGGCGCTGCTGGACGCCTTCCGGCGGGAGGAGCACTCGTGCCTGTTCGCCACCATGGGTTTCTGGCAGGGGGTCGACGTGCCCGGCCCGGCGCTGTCGATGGTGACCATCGACCGGATCCCCTTCCCCCGGCCCGACGAGCCGCTGCTGCAGGCCCGGCGCGAGCGCCTGGGCCGAGATGCGTTCAGCGTGATCGACCTGCCGCGCGCCGCCACCCTGCTGGCCCAGGGCGCCGGCCGGCTGATCCGGTCGCCCACCGACCGGGGGGTGGTGGCGGTGCTCGACCCCCGCCTGGCCTCGGCCGGCTACCGCTGGGAGCTGGTCCGGGCCCTGCCCCCCATGCGCCGTACCCGGCACCGCCGCGATGTGGAGGACTTCCTGGCCCCACTCCGGCGGTAGTACCGTGGGCAGGGACCCCCTTGGTAGGGACGCCTGTTTGGGCTCCGGCTCGACGCCTCTCCTGAGCAGATTGGAGGAGCAGCATGCGCCGAAGCGACACGGCCGAATACCCGTCGAGCAGCCCGCAGGGCGGGCAGCCGACCCGCACGTGCGGACGCTGCCGCAAGCTGTTCTCGGCTGACCCTGATGTCGACCCCAACGCCCTGGACGAGTGGTGGCTGTGCCCGCCGTGCCATGACTCGCTGCTGGGCCCGGCCTGACCGTGGCCGACGTCGTGGATCCCCCCATCTCCCAGGTCGAGGAAGCAGTCCGCGTCGCATTCACCGAGGCCCACCTGCTGGCCCACCAGGACATCCCGGTCGACCGAGCGGCCCGGGACCTGCTGAAATACGTGTCCCGCCGTCGCAGCGTGCTGGAAGCGGCGATCGTCAGGGTCGGCGATGACGTCGACACCTCGCCGGATCCGTTGATTCGCCAGCGGGCGGTCGACGTGCTCGAGCGGGCGCTGAAGCTCGGCCTGTTCTATTAGTCGGGGTGCGTCACCTGGAGGCGCTGGACGGTACGCCCATCGTGGACGTGAAGCCGGTGATCGGCCTGGGTCAGTAGCCCAGGCGCTCCAGCGCCTTGGGCCGGCGCTGCCAGTCCTTGTCGACCCTGACCACCAGCTCGAGGTAGGCGCCCTCGGCCAGTTGGGCCCGCACCCGGGTGCCGACCTCCTTGAGGACCGCCCCGCCCCGGCCGATCACGATGCCCTTCTGCGAGTCCCGCTCGACCAGGATCTCCACCTTGATGTGGGGCCAGTCCCATTCGGTGACGCGGCAGGCGATCGAGTGGGGCAGCTCCTCACGGGTGACGGCGAGCAGCTGCTCGCGCACCAGCTCGCTGACCCAGAACGCCTCGGGAGTGTCGGTGATCATGTCGTCGGGGTAGAGCTGGGGCCCTTCGGGCATGCGGGCCACGATGGCGGAGACCAGTTCGTCCAGCCCGGCGCCGCTGCGGGCGGACACCGGGAAGTACTCGTCGAAGCCCAGCTCTCCAGCCGCCGCCAGCTGCGCCATGATGACCGCTTCCGGCGCGGCATCGATCTTGTTCACCACGCACAGGGCCGAGGGTGGGAGGCGCGAGGCCACGAACCGGTCACCTTTTCCCACCTGTCTGGTCGCATCGATGACGAGCATGGCGACATCGACGCCACCCACGGCGTCGGTCGCCGTCTCGTTGAGCCGTTCGCCCATGAGCGTCCGGGGCTTGTGGATGCCCGGCGTGTCCACGAACACCACCTGGGCATCGGCGAGGTTGAGCACCCCGCGCACCTGGTTCCGGGTGGTCTGGGGTTTGTCGGAGACGATCGAGACCTTGGTGCCGAGGATGCGGTTGATGAGCGTCGACTTGCCGACGTTGGGCCGGCCGATCAGGGTGGCGAAGCCCGACCTCACGCGCCGGCCGGGTCCGGGCTCGCCACCCCCTGGGGGACGGCCGCCTGGGAGATCCTGACCCGGCCGATGCGACGGCCCTGGACCCGCTCGGCGGTCAGCCGGCGCCCTTCACTCTCGACCGTCTCGCCCTCGGTCGGCACGTGGCCGAGCAGGCCGTACACCAGGCCGCCGACGGTGTCCCAGTCCCCTTCGGGGAGCTCGGCGCCGAGCAGCTCGTTGACCTCGTCGATGGGCATACGGGCGGTGACCCGCACGTCGCCGTCGGTGAGCCGCTCCACGGGGGGCTCCTCGACGTCGTACTCGTCCTCGATCTCGCCGACCAGCTCCTCGATCAGGTCCTCGAGGGTGACCAGGCCGGCCGTCCCGCCGTACTCGTCGACCACGATGGCCTGGTGGAACTTGTTGGCCTGCATCTCGCGCATCAGCTCCGACACCCGTTTGGTCTCGGGCACGTAGTAGGCCTCGCGCATGATGGTCGCCACCTCGTCGTCGGTGCGCCCCTCCCGCTCGGTCTTCATCAGGTCCTTCAGGAACACCACCCCCAGGATGTCGTCGATCCCCTGGCCGAACACCGGGATGCGGCTGAACCCGGCCACGATCGAGATCTCGATGGCGTCGGACACCTTGGCCGTCGACTCCACCACCACCATGTCCGGGCGGGGCACCATCACCTCGCGGACCACGGTGTCGCCGAAATCGATGATGGAGTGGATGAGGGTGCGTTCCTCCCGCTCGATGACGCTCTGGCTGGCCGCCGCGTCGGCCATGGCCAGCAGCTCCTGCTCGGAGACGTAGGGCCCCTGCTTGATCCCCTTGCCGGGCAGGAAGAAGTTCGACATGGCGATCAGGCCGCTGCTGATCCACCGCACCGGCGGGAACTTCACCAGGGCGGTGACCAGCGGTGCGGCAACGAGCGCCGCGTGCTCGGAATGCTGCACGGCCCAGGTCTTGGGCATGGCCTCGGCGAACACGAAGATGACGATGACCTCGAAGGCGGTGGCGGCGGCCACGCCCAGGGCGCCGAACAGATGGCCGGCGACCACGCCGACCAGGGTGGCGGCCACCGTGTTGCACAGCAGTAGCAGGAACAGCACCGGATTGAGGGTCCGCTCCGGGTGCTCGACAAGGGTCAGCAGCGCCTTGGCGCTGCGGTGTCCCTGCTCGATGAGTGTCATGGCCTTGACCCGGTTCATCCGGGTCAGGCCGGTCTCGGCCATGGCCAGGAAGCCGGAGAGGACGATCAGGGCGCCGACTGCGACCAGCAACCAGACGTCGGTGTTGCTCAGGGAGGTGTGGGTGGCGGCGAGGAGCGTCACGGTTGCGGCGGTGAGGTATCGGCGACCGCCGGCTCGGGCGGCGCCGCGGGCTGCTTGCCGGCGGCCTCCCCGGGAGCGGCCGCGGGCTCCACGGGGGACTTATGGAATTTGGCCAGCAGCACCCGCTCGCGCTGTTCCATGGCCTCGGCCTCGTCATCGTCCTCGTGGTCCATGCCGAGCAGGTGCAGCAGGCCGTGCACCACCAGCAGGGCCAGTTCGTCTTCGTAGCTGCCGGCGTGATCGGGGGCGTTGCGGAAGGCCACGGCCGGACAGATCACCACGTCTCCGAGCACGGTGGGCAGGTCGCTCGGCTCGGATGCGTCGCCGGGCCCGGTGCCACCGGAGTCCGGTGACCGGCCGCCCTCGATCGGCTCGTCGTCGATCGGGAAGGACAGCACATCAGTGGGCCGGTCCTTGCCCAGAAACCGTTTGTTGAGGTCGGTCATGGCCGCCTCGTCGACGAACAGCATCGAGAGCTCGATATCGCCTGGCACACCCTCCTGGGCCAGCACCGACGTGGCCAGGCGGACCCAGCGCATGGTGTCGACCGGCTGATCGTTCTGCTCGTCGGCGACGAAGACCTCGATGGCCATGACCTGCCCTACGCCGGGCCGACGGGCGTCTGGCCGGCGGCCTGGTTGGTGGACACCGTTGAGTAGGCGTCGACGATGTCCTGCACGATGCGGTGGCGGACCACGTCCCGGCTGCCCAATCGCACGAACTCCAGACCGTCGATGCCCTTGAGGGTCGCCTCCAGCCCCACCAGCCCCGACCGCCCTCCCGGTAGATCGATCTGGGTGTCGTCACCGGTGATCACCACCTTGGATCGGAAACCGATCCTGGTGAGGAACATCTTCATCTGCTCGGGGGTGGTGTTCTGCGCCTCGTCGAGGATGATGAAGCTGCTGTTGAGCGTCCGGCCCCGCATGTAGGCGAGCGGCGCCACCTCCACCGTTCCCGCCTCCAGCAGCCGCCGGCCGCCCTCGGTGCCCAGCATGTCGTAGAGCGCGTCATAGAGCGGTCGCAGGTAGGGATCGATCTTGGCCATCAGGTCCCCGGGCAGAAAGCCGAGGCGCTCGCCGGCCTCGACCGCCGGTCGGGTGAGGATGATGCGCTCGACCTGCTTGGCCTGCAGCGCCTGCACGGCGAGGGCGACCGCCAGGTAGCTCTTGCCGGTACCGGCAGGGCCGATCCCGAAGGTGATGATGTTGGCACCGATGGCTTCCGCATAGCGCTTCTGGCCGCTGGTCTTGGGCCGGACGGACCGGCCCCTGGCCGAGCGCAGCACCTCGGACGTGAGCACCTCCGAGGGCCGTTCGTCGGCCCGGATCATGTCGATGGTCCGGTGCACGACCTGGGTATCAACGGTGTGGCCCTGCTCCAGGAGCAGCCGCAGTTCGTCGACCGTCCGCTCGGCCAGCGCCGCGTCCTCGCCGTCGATGGTGAACTCATTGCCGCGAGCAATGATGCGGGCGCCCGGGAAGGCATCCTCGACCAAACGGAGGTTCTCGTTGAGAGGTCCAACGAGATGGGCCATCAAATGGTTGGGGACGGTGACTGTGCTCGGTGTCGACACGGACTTTCAGTGGTCCAGGGTACCGCTCAGGGCAGTCGCCCTGGGCAATGGTCGGCGGTCGACCCGGACCCTAGCCAGGAGGCCACCCCATCCGATGGCCACCCAGGACGTGAAGGTGCAGGTGGGGCACGCTGTTGAGGGCGTCGGGGCCCACGTTGAAGACCAGCCGGTATCCCGTCTCGGCGATGCCCTCCTGCTCGGCGACCCGGCGGGCGGTCACCACCATCTGGGCCAGCAGCGGACCGTCGTCGGGTCCGACCGCGGCCGCGTCTCGGATGTGGCGCTTCGGCACGACCAGGACGTGTACCGGCGCCGCCGGGGCGATGTCCCGGAAGGCGAAGGTGTCCTCGGTCGACAGCACACCGTCGGACGGGATCTCCCCCCGGACGATCTGGCAGAACAGGCAGCTCGGGTCGTTCGGATCGCGGGCGTCGCTCATGGTGCTGCCGCCGCTCGATGTCGGCTGCTCATGAGGAGCCCAGGGTACAGGGTAGAAATTCAGCCCGGGCCGGACCGACCCTCGGTAGCGTCGGTTGGGTGAGCGACCTTGACGGCCTCATGGGCCGCATCGGTGAGTGGCGGGACGACGTCGACGCCGCGGCCTCGTCCCAGGCTCGGAGCCGGCGGTACTGGCTGCGCCGCCAGGCGGCCGAGGCCACCACGTGCGCCGGGGTGCTGCTGACCCTGGGCGAGCGCGACGCGCCGGTCACCATCCGCACGGCCGGCGGCGGGCACCGGGGAACGATCACCAGCGTCACTGCCGCGTTGTGCACCCTGGACACGGGTCGGGCCCGGGTCCTCATCCCCCTGACCGCCATCACCGCGGTTACCGCCATGGCCGCGGTCGACGGCGGGCCGGCCGAGATCAGCGACGACCGCTCGCCCCGGGCCACGGCGGACCTGGCGGCCGTACTGGCGGAGCTGGCGCCTGAGCGACCGCCTGTCATCGTGCAGCTGTCGGACAGCACGCGCGTCGCCGGCGCTCTGGCGTTCGTGGGCGCCGACGTGGTCGGCGTGGCCGCCCGCGGCATCACCTATGTGCCGCTGGGCGCGATCGCGTGCTGCGTCCTAGAGGGTTGAATCGGACGACGTCTTGGCGTCCGGCGGTGCCTTCGGCTCCGGGTACAGGTGGTCCAGGCTGCCCGGCGCGATCCGCATGCGCTCGATGAAACCGTCGATGTCCTGGGCCTGCAACCGGATGACCCGGCCCATCTTGTAGGCCGGCAGCTGCCCCTCGTCGATGAACCGGTAGAGCGTCCGCAGGGTGACGCCGAGCCGCTCGCACGCCTCGCGCGTCCCCATCCAGTGAATCGGCTCGCTCACACCGGGCAGCATACCAGATATCGACCTAAACGAGTGCTGTTTCGATAACTTTCATGTTGCGGCAATGCTCACGGCATGGAACGGGTGGAAAGCGTGGAGATGTCACAACCGCCCACGGAGGTTCACCATGCCAGCACCGTTTTTGCCCACCCGGCGTCACGTCCTGCTCGTCCTCGACGGCGACGCATCCGACCTGGTCATGGCCCTGCGCCGGAGGTACCGCACCGCCGATGTGCTGCCCTGCCGATCGGTCGACGAGGCGTTGGTCCGTCTGGGATCGGGGCGGCGCTACTCGGCGGTCTTGGCCCGCGCCGGGAATCCGGAGGTCGACACCAACCTGACGGCGGCCGCGAACCGGGCGTCGACCCCGATGATCGTCGTCGGCGAACGCCAGGATCTGGGCCGGGTGGTCAGCGCCGCGACCGGGCCGGTCAGGCTGATCGACCGGCCGCCCGGTGCGCCGTGGTCGGGCCACCCAGATGCCGGCCGGCGGGGTTGGCTGGTCGCCGTCTGCGGGACGGCGGGTGCCGGCACCTCGACGGTAGCCGCCGGCCTGGCCGCCGGGCTGGCCTCGTGCGGAGGGGTCGGGGCCGACGTGCTGCTCGCCGACTTGGCCCTGCGTGCCGATCAGGCTGTCCTCCACGGGCTGGGTCGGCCGGCGGTGAGCCTGCTCGATCTGATCCGTGCCTTCCGTCAACGCCGGGAGCCGATGACCGGCCCCCAGCTTCGGGCCCACACCGTGCACGTCGGCCGGGGAGCCGGGTCCTACCGCCTGCTCCCGGGTCTCAGGCGGCCGAACCACTGGACGGCGGTCGGTCCGGCGGCATTCGATCCGGCGTTGTCCACCCTGTGCTCCTGTTTCGATCTGGTGGTGGCCGACATGACGGCCGAGCTCGAAGGTGACGCCCTGGTCGGCTCCCCTGATGTCGAGGAGCGCAATCACATGGCCCGGCGAGTCGTCACCTGGGCCGACATGGTCATCGTGGTCGGCCGGCCAAGGCCGTGCGGACGGCGCCGGCTGGCCGACACCGTCCACGACGTGCTCGATCTCGGAGTGGACCCGGCCGCCATCCAACCGGTCGTGAACCGGTGTGTCCGTCGCCTCGAAGAGGACGAACGCCTGCCGGGTCTGCCGGCGCCGGTCATCACGCTGCCCGATCGGCGCCTGGATGACCTCGACGCCGCTGGACCCGTGCCCGCCCGGCTGGCCGAGCCGGTGCGAGCCGTGGTGGTGCGGCACATCCTGCGGCAACCATCGGCTCGGGCGGCAGCTCATGCTGCGGCTCCCGCCCGGGTGGCTCGGGGTTCGCTCGGTACCTGGACCGGTGACGATGCCGCCTGAGGAGGCGGGCGCAACGGCGGCCAGGACCCGGGCTGACAGAGGGCGGACGGTGATCACGGCGGGCCATCCCGGCATCACCGAGTCGGTCGACGGCGGCCGCCCGCTGAGCGAGCTGGCTCCGCTCAGCAGCCGGCAGGTGGCCGGGCTGGGCGCGGCGGTGGCCACCACACTGGCCGACCTCCACGACCTCGGCATCGTCCACGGTGCGGTGGCAGCCGACCACATCCTGATCGACCCCGACGGCCTTCCGCGGCTGTGGCCGCCCGGACACGACGACGGGCGGGGGCCGGCGGGCGACGTGGCAGCCCTGGCCGAGATTCTGCAAGGCGCCCTCACCCCGGCCGGCACATCCCGCGCCGTCCGCCGGGCGCTCGCCGGCGCCGCTGGTCCGGACCCCCGGAGGAGGCCCTCGGCCCGCCGGCTGGCGCAGACGCTCGCTGATCGGGCCGAGGATCCGCGCCACGAACGGCTCCCCTTCCACCTTCGGACGGGACCGGCCACCGTCGCCAGCGCTGTCGCGGTGGCCGGGCTCGTCCCGCTGGCGCTTCTCGGCCGCGTGGTGCTGACGCCATCTTCGGGTCCCCGACCGCCGGCGGTGACCGCGAACGGGTCGGGCCGTTACCTGGTCGGGGACGCGACCGACCGGGTGGCCCTGGGCCGCTGGCAGTGCCACGACCGGCTGGCCGCCCTCCTGCGGCCGTCGACCGGTGAGGTCTGGGTGTGGGACTCCTGGGCGCCCCCCGGCCGCGGGCTGACGGCCCGGCGGGTGGCGCAGGTGGCGGGCGCCAAATCGCTGCGCGTGCACACCCCAGTCGCTGGAACGGGGTGTGACCGGTTGATGGTCACCCGCTCGGGTGGGCAGCCGGTGGAGGTGGATCCAAGCCGGCGCGGCGCTTGACCGGCACCGGGGTGGCGCAGCGGACAGACTGACCGGGTGTCCAGAGCTGTCTTCCGCACCGTCCTCGGCTTCCTGATCGCGACCGTGGTCGCCCTCGTGGTCTCCCCGCTCGTGTGGACGGCCGGCGCCCAACCCCGGTCGGGGCCGGGTCGGTTGGCGGCCGCCGGGTCGACGACGGTGTTCACCTTCTTCCCGGCGCTGCCGCCGACCACCCCTGTCCCGACGCCGACGGTGCCGGTCACCACGGCCCGGCCGGCGACCGCCCCCCGGCCCCGGGCGACCGGGGCACCGTCCACGACCTCCACCACGTCGACCACGTTGCCCGCCACGACCGTCGCTCCCCTCCCGGCGGTGGCGCCGGCGCCAGTCACCCTGCCGCTCGCCGTCGGCCGACAGAGCGCTCATGTGAGCGCGGTGTTCCCGATTCTCGGCGGCATGGGCATCTTGGTACTGATCGCCCTGCTGGCCACTCAGTGGTTCCTCACCGCTCCCGGCCGGCGGGGACCGACCCTTTGAGCGCTTAGCACCCGGGCCGCGTGGCCGGCGCCTCCCGCTCCGATTCGGGCACCGCCAGCCGGATGGCCACCTCGTTGGCCAGCAACCGGCCTCGGCGGGTCAGCACCAGCCGACCATCGCGCCCACCCCCCGACCGCCGGACCAGCCCGTCGAGCATGGCCGACTCCGGCAGGGCGGCCGGATCCACACCCGAGCGGGTACGCAGGGCCAGCTGCAACGCCTCGAGCCGCTGCCGGGCGGTATCGAGGAGGTCCTCGCCGCCGAGCGGCAGGCGGCCCGCCTCGACGAGGGCGAGGTAGCGCTCGGGCGTTCGGACGTTCCACCACCTGCGGCCCGTCGGCGTGGGAGTGGGCGGCGCACCCGATGCCGCGGTAGTCACCCTGAGCCCAGTACAGCTGGTTGTGCCGGCACTCGTGACCGGGGGCCGACCAGTTGGACAGCTCGTACCAGTGGAGCCCGGCGGCTTCGAACAGTCCATCGGCGAGCAGGTACTTGTCGGCCTGGTCGTCGTCGTCGGGCCGCCGCCGCCGGTCCCCGGCGAGCGGTGTCCCCGGCTCGACGGTGAGCGCGTAGGCACTGACGTGGTCCGGCTCCAGGGCCAGGACCCCGGCCACCGTGGCCGCCCAGTCCTCGACCGTCTCGCCGGCGGCGCCGAAGATCAGGTCCAGGTTGACGGACTCGAAGCCGCTCTGTCGGGCCCAGCGCACCGACTGCTCGGCCATGGCCGGGGCGTGCCGGCGCCCGAGGCTGGCCAGCACGTGGGGGGCCATGGACTGCACGCCGAACGACAGCCGGTTGACGCCGGCCCGGCGGTAGGTCTCGAGCAGCTCGGCGGTCACGGTCTCCGGGTTGCACTCCACGGTGACCTCGGCGCCCGGTCATGAACGTCGATGGCCTCGAGGATCGACACCAGCAGCGGGGCGGGCAGCAGCGAGGGCGTACCGCCGCCGAAGAACACCGAGGTGGCGGGGGGCAGGGCGGGCGAGGCCGAGAGCAATTCCCGCCGGCAGCCGGCGGCGTAACGCTCCATGAGCCCGTGGCGGTCGGTCCAGGTGGCGAACGCGCAGTAGTCGCACCGGTGGGCGCAGAACGGGATGTGGACGTACACGCCGAAAGGTGTCACCGGCCGCCCGCCCCCGGGCCCACCACGCCCGCTCGCAACCCGCAAAGCAGGACGGCGGCGGCCATGGCCGCGGTCTCCGCCCGCAGCACCGTCGGCCCGAGCCCGACGGCCGGCAGCCCGCACACCAGCTCGTCGTCGTCCCAGCCTCCTTCAGGCCCGACGAGGACGACGGGGCGGTGAAGGGAAGGGGGCCCGCCACCGGGCTGGGCCAGACACGCCGCCACATCCCCGTCCTCTACCAGCGCCTCGAAGGGGACCACATCGCTGACGACCGGCAGCCATGCCTGCCGGCTCTGCATGGCCGCGGCCCGGACCACGGCGCGGAGCCGGTGCAGTTGACGGGAGGCCTTCTCGCCCTCCCAGTGGACAACGGTTCGGGCGGTCACCATCGGGACGATCCGGTCGACGCCGGCCTCGGCCAGTTTCTGCGCCGTCCACTCCGGCCGTTCGCCTTTGGTCAGGGCGAAGCCGATCGTGATCGCCGGCGCCGGCGGTGCCGCGACCCGCACCTCGTCGACGGGCGCCAGGCGACCCGGCGGAACGAACTCGCATCGGCGCCACCCGCCCCGCCCGTTCGAGACGGTCACCTGTTCGCCGGCCCGGAGTCGGAGCACCCGCTGCAGATGATGCCGGTCGTCGGCGCCGAGCTCCGGGGACGACAGATCGTCCACGAACACGTGGGCCGCCGCCCCCACGCCCACCGGGCTACTTGAAGGCGTGGCGGATCTTGGAGAACAGCCCGGCGTCGGCCGGGGCCACCGTCTCCTCGCGCTGGGCGGCCAGCTGGCGGAGGAGCTCCTCCTGTTCCTTGGTGACCTCGGTCGGAACGTCGACCATGACCGAGATCAGCAGGTCGCCCCGGCCCCGGCCCTGCACGACCGGTACGCCGCGACCCCGCAGCCGCACCACCTGGCCGGTCTGGGTGCCAGGCGGAAAGACCAGATCCTCGTCGCCGTCGAGGGTCTCGAAGGGCAGCGTCACCCCGAGCGCGGCCTGGGTCATGGCCAGGTGCAGCTCGCAGTGCAGGTCGTTGCCCGCCCGCCGGAGCCGGCCATGGGGCCGGACCCGCAGGTGGACGTACAGATCGCCGTTCGGCCCGCCGCGTGGCCCCGATGCGCCCCGTCCCGGCAGTCGCAGCGTCGAACCCTCGTCCACCCCGGCCGGCACCTCGACCACGAAGGTCCGCTCCTCGGTGCGCCGGCCCTCACCCCGGCAGTCCGGGCACGGGCTGGCGATCTCCTCGCCCGTGCCGCCGCAACGCGGGCACGGGCTGGCGGTCATCATCTGGCCGAGGATGGACTGGCGGACCCGGCGCACCTCGCCGGTGCCGCCGCAACCGCTGCAGGTGGTCGGCGTGGTCCCCTTGCGGGCCCCGCTGCCGTCGCAGGTGGCGCACGGCACCGGAAGTCGGATGGTCACCTCGCGGTCGGCGCCGAAGACGGCCTCGGTGAACTCGAGGTCGAGCAATGTCTCGTGGTCCTCGCCCGGCGGCGGTCCGCCCCGGGTGCCCCGCCGGCCCGCCGCGCCCCCGGCCGCGGTCCCGCCGAACGGACCGGTGCCACCGAAGAAGGCGTCGAACAGGTCGCCCAGACCCCGTCGTGCCGAAGCCGGCGAACGGGTCGCCGCCGGGAGGACCGCCCCCGGCGCCCGTCCCGCGGATGGCCTCGGGGCCGAACATGTCGTACCGGCGCCGGCGTTCGGGGTCGCGGCAGGGTCTCGTAGGCCAGGGTGACCTCCTTGAATCGCTCCTCGGTCAGGGGATCGCCGGGGTTGGCGTCGGGATGCAGTTCGCCGCGCCAGCTTGCGATAGGCCTTCTTGATCTCGTCCTCGTTGGCCTGTCGGCCGACGCCGAGGAGGGCGTAGAAATCCTCGTTGGCTGCCACTGTCCCCTAATCCTACGGGCTGCCGGGGCCTAGCCGCCGGTCAGCGCCTTGCCCAGGCGCTTGCTGACGACCGCCACCGCCACCAGGGCCTGGTCGTAGTGCATCCGGGTCGGGCCGAGCACGCCGACGGTCCCGGCCGGCTCGCCCTCCACCTCGTAAGGGGCGACCACGACGGAGCAGTCGGCCAGCGGCAGGATCCCGTGCTCGGCGCCGATGGCCACCGACAGGCCCCGGTCCAGCACGTCCTGGAGCAGGGTGACGAGCACGAACTGCTGCTCGAGGATGGACAGCACCTGGCGGATGGTGCCGACGGCGTCGAAGGCGGCGGCCATGCGGGCGGCACCGCCGACGAACACCGAGTCACTCTCATGCGACGGACCGGCGCGCAGGCTGTCCAGGGCCAGAAGGACCAGCTGGTCGACGACCGGGTCGCCGCTCGGGGCCGGGGCCACGGGGCTGCCGAACGGCTGGCCCACCAGATGCGCCGACAGGTGGGCGGCGGTGGCGGTCAGCACCGCCTCCTGCCCGGCGACGGCCAACTCGACGGCCAGGTCGGCGGCCAACTCGAAGGTGCGCTTCTCGACCGCGGCGTTGGACAGCACGACCACGAGCAGGGCGTTGCGGGGGCCCGCGCAAGAGCTGAACCGAGAGAACCGACGCCACCTCGTGCGACGGGGCGATGACCACCGCCGCGCAGTCGGTGAGGTTGGAAAGCAGCCGGCTGGTGTTGTGCAGCATCTGCTCCAGCTCGCCGTGGGCGTGGGCGAAGAACTCCCGCACCTCCTGACTCTGGGTCGGGCCGAGGGTCCCGGGCCGGGTCAGGTGGTCTACGAAGAAGCGGTAGCCCTTGTCCGTCGGGATGCGGCCCGCTGACGTGTAGGGCTGGACCAGGAAGCCCTCGCGCTCGAGGACGCCCATCTCGTTTCGGACCGTCGCCGAGGAGATGGCCAGCTCGGGCATCTTGGCGACGGTGCCCGAACCGACCGGCTGCGCGGTCTCGATGTACTCCTCCACGACCACCCGGAGAATGGCGGCTTTTCGGTCGTCGAGCATCGTGGCGCCCAAGGATACCGATACCGGCCCGCCAACGCCGGGTTCCCGCTACTCGCCGCCACCCGGGGCGCCCACGTACCCCTCCCGCTCCAGGTGCAGGATGATCTCCTGCGCCGCCTCCTCGGGGCTCGACGCCACCGTGTCGATGACCACTTCTGCGTCGGTCGGC
This sequence comes from uncultured Actinomycetota bacterium, assembly GCA_963792645.1. Taxonomy (GTDB): domain Bacteria; phylum Actinomycetota; class Acidimicrobiia; order Acidimicrobiales; family Palsa-688; genus CAWBWS01. Next base: position 748,416 of record CAWBWS010000002.1, on the reverse strand, counting down.
GCCTCGTACGGGTCGGAGATTCCGGTGAATTCCTTGATGATCCCGGCCCGGGCCTTGGCGTAGAGGCCCTTGCGGTCCCGGGACTCGCACACCTCGAGCGAGGTCGCCACATGCACCAGGATGAACCCGCCCTCGGGGGCGATCATCGACCGCACCTCCTGGCGCACCGACTCGTAGGGGGCGATGGGGGCGCAGATGGCGATGCCGCCGTTCTTGGTGATCTCGGCCGCCACGTAGCCGATGCGGCGGATGTTGATGTCCCGGTGTTCCTTGGAGAAACCGAGCTCCGACGACAGGTGCTTGCGGACCACGTCGCCGTCCAGGATGGTGACCGGGCGGCCGCCCACCTCACCGAACTTGGTGAGCAGCACATTGGCGATGGTCGACTTGCCCGACCCGGACAGCCCGGTGAAGAAGATGGTGAAGCCCTGCTGATGACGGGCCGGATAGCTGCGCCGCAGCTCGGCGGCCACGTCGGGGTAGGTGAACCACGACGGGATCTCGCGCCCCTCGCTGAGGCGCTTGCGGAGCTCGGTCCCGGAGATGTTGAGCACCCGGGCGCCGGTGGCCACCTCGTCCGCGGGCTGGTACTCGTCGAGGTCGGCCACGTACACCATCATCTGGAAGGGCACCATGGCCACGCCCAGCTCCTCCTGGTGGGCGGCCAACAACGTCTGCGCGTCGTAGGGGCCGTAGAACGGCTTGCCGCTCGAGTCGTTGCCCGGCCCGGCGTGGTCGCGGCCCACGATGAGGTGGGTGCAGCCGTAGTTCTTGCGGATGATGGCGTGCCACACCGCCTCACGGGGGCCGCCCATGCGCATGGCCAAGGGGAGCAGGCTCAACATCGCGGTGTGCATCGGGTAGCTCTTCAACACCGCCTGGTAGCAGCGCACCCGGGTGTAGTGGTCGACGTCGCCCGGCTTGGTCAGCCCGACCGACGGGTGGATCAGCAGGTTGGCCTCCAGTTGGGTGGCGGCCCGGCGGGTCAGCTCCACATGCGCCCGGTGCATCGGGTTGCGGGTCTGGAACGCCACCACCTTGCGCCAGCCCAAGCGGCTGAACTCGGCCCGCAGCTCGGCCGGTGTCAGCCGCAGCGACTTGAAGTCGTAGTGGGCCGGCGGTTGAAGCCCCTCGATCGTGCCGCCCACGTAGTACGGGTGGGCCTTGTGGAGCACGTAGGCCACGCCCGGGTGCGTCGGGTCGCTCGTCCCGAAGACCTCTTTGACCTCGGTCTCCCGGTTGGCCTCCCAGACCTCTTCGGTGTGGAGGGCGGCCAGCATCACGCCCTCAGCGTCCCGGAGGGCAAGGGGCTGGCCGGGCTCGAGCCGTCGTGCCAGTGCCTCGGGCAGGTCCAGCGTCACCGGGATGGGCCAGAGGGTGCCGTCGAGCAGTCGCATCGACGAGCACACCGACTCGTAGTCGCCCCTCTTCAGGAAGCCGGTGAGCGGCGAGAACCCGCCGTTGACGAGCAGCTCGAGGTCGCACTGCTGGCGGGGGGTCAGGTCCCACGACGGCCAGTCAACGGAGGCGGCGCGCAGCTCGGCGGCTCTCTCTTCGGTGGCACGGAGGTCAACGAGGCTTCCGCCATGAGCAGGGATCAGATGGTCAGTCACGAAATATGAGTGTAGTGGTCAGGATTAGGGGGAGGGAAAATGCGCCCCGTCTCGCGGGTGGGGTTGGTGGGCGCTCGGGCCTCCGGGCCGGCCGGCCCAGGCCATGTTGTTTTGCCACCGCCGGCTGATCGGTCCCCGAGCCGGCTACTCCTCCAGCCGAAGGGCCTGGATGAAGGCCTCCTGGGGCACCTCCACCCGGCCGATGTTCTTCATCCGCTTCTTGCCCTCCTTCTGCTTCTCGAGCAGCTTGCGCTTGCGGCTGATGTCGCCGCCGTAGCACTTGGCGAGACGTCCTTGCGCTTGGCCTTGACCGTCTCGCGGGCGATGACCCGGCCCCCGACGGCCGCCTGGATGGGCACGTCGAACATCTGGCGCGGGATCGAGCTCGCGCAGCTTCTCGGCCATCTTGCGCCCGTACTCCTGCGGCCTCGTGGCGGTCCACGATGGCCGAGAAGGCGTCGACCGGCACGCAGTTCAGCAGCACGTCGATCTTGACCAGGTCGGAGCGCTCGTAGCCGGCCGGCTCGTAGTCCAGGCTGGCGTAGCCCTTGGTCCGGCTCTTCAGGGCGTCGAAGAAGTCGACGCACCACCTCGGCCAGCGGGATCCGGTAGACGAGCTCGAGCCGCTCGGGCGAGAGGTACTCCATGCTTCAGCATCTCGCCCCGCCGGGTCTGGCACAGGTCCATGACCGAGCCGGTGTACTCGGTCGGCAGGAGGAGCGGTGGCGGTCGAGGATACGGCTCTTCGATGTAGTCGACCTGAGGCTGACGGCGGCATGCTCGGAGGGGTTGTCGACCTCGATGCGCGCTGCCGTCGGTCAGGTGGCACCAGGTACTCGACGCTCGGGGCGGTGGCGATGAGGGACAGGTCGAACTCCCGCTCGAGCCGCTCCCGCACGATCTCCATGTGCAGCAGGCCGAGGAAGCCGCACCGGAACCCGAAGCCCGAGCGCGCCGCGAGTCTCCGGCTGGTAGGTGACGCTGGCGTCGTTCAGCCGCAGCTTCTCGAGCGCGTCGCGCAGGTCGGAGAAGTCGTCGCCGTCGATCGGGTACAGCCCGCAGAACACCATGGGCTTGGGGTCCCGGTAGCCCTCCAGCGGGCGGGCGCCGGGGCGGGCCGCCTCGGTCACGGTCTCGCCGCTGCGGGCCTCGCCCACGTCCTTGATGCCGGCGATCAGGTAGCCCACCTCGCCCGGCCCGAGGGTGGCGACCGGGATCGGCACCGGGCGTGCGGACCCCGATCTCCTCGATGTCGTGGGTGGCGCCGGCCTGCAGGAAGCGCAGCCGGGCGCCGCTGCGCAGGGTGCCGTTGACGACCCGCACCGCGCTCACCACGCCGCGGTACTGGTCGTAGTACGAGTCGAAGATGAGCGCCTGCAGCGGCGCGTCGGGGTCACCGCCCGGCGGCGGGGATGCGCTCGCACACCGCGTCGAGCAGCTCGGGGACCCCTTCGCCGGTCTTGGCCGAGATGCGCAGGATGTCGTCCGGCCGGGATGCCGAGCACCTGCTCGATCTCGGCCGCGTAGCGGTCGGGGTCGGCGGCGGGCAGGTCGATCTTGTTGAGGGCGGCGACGATCTCCAGGTTGTTCTCGAGCGCCAGGTAACAGTTGGCCAGGGTCTGGGCCTCGATGCCCTGGGCCGCGTCGACCAGCAGCACCACCCCCTCGCACGCCGCCAGGCTGCGGCTCACCTCGTAGCCGAAGTCGACGTGACCCGGGGTGTCGATCAGGTGGATGACATGGTCCTTCCAGCCCACCCGGACGTTCTGGGCCTTGATGGTGATACCCCGTTCCCGCTCGATGTCCATGGAGTCGAGGTACTGCTCACGCATGTCGCGGAGGTCGACGGCACCGGTCAGTTCCAGGACGCGGTCCGACAGCGTCGACTTGCCGTGGTCGACATGGGCCACGACGGCGAGGTTTCGTATCCGGGACTGATCTGTCATTTTGGGGGGTCTGGCGAGGGTACCGGGTGCGTCCTGGTACCTTGTTCCGGTGGCAAACATCAAGAGCCAGATCAAGCGCAACCGCACCAACGAGAAGAACCGGATTCGCAACAAGGCGGCCAAGTCGGAGATCAAGACCCGCATCAAGCGCGCCGTTCGTGTCGCCGAGACCGACCCGGCCGGCGAGGAGACAGTCGAGAGCCTACGGCTTGCCGTCAAGCGCCTGGACAAGGGGGCGGCCCGGGGCATCATCCACAAGCACCAGGCCTCCAACCGCAAGTCGGCCCTGATGCGCCGGGTGGCGGCCCTGCAGTCCTCGGCCTCCGAGGAGTAGCACCGGGCGAACACTCTGGGCCGACACCTGGCTGTCCGGCCGGTTTGTGCCCCCAGAGGCGCAGGAACCCGCTGGCTACTGGCCGGCTCGGGCCGGCGTTCGGGGGCCGATGCGTGACAGCCGGGCCACCAGCACCTCGAGCACCATGTCACCCGGCCAGGTTGACCCACCCCGCAGGTCGACGTCGGCGTGGGCGATCAGGTGGATGGCCCGGGCGACGCCGTCGGAGCCCCACCGGCGCAGCGTGGCCAGCGCCTTCCTGGCCGGATAGGTGCTGCGTCCCTTCTCGATTCCCAGGCGGGCTGCGGCGTCGGCCTCGCCGGTGACGCCCGACCCGTCGAGCGCCAGCATCGGCGCCACGTGCCGGTGCAGGATGGCGAGCACGACCATCGGATGGCGGTCGCCGGCCCCCAGCAGCCGGTGCAGGGCACCGAGCGCCGACTCGGCGTCGCCCCGGTCGATGGCGTCGGTCAGGTCCCACGGCGCCACTGATCCGGCCTCGCCGAGGAACGGCGCCAGCTCGTTGGTGCCGATGACGGCCCCGTCGCCGTAGGCCGCGACCAGCACGTCGAGCAACGAGGGCAGCCGCCCGAGATCCTCGCCCAGGTGCTCGACCAGCTGGGCCCGGACGGCCGGGGCGAACCGCAACGGAGCCCGACGCAGCTGGGCCTCGACCCATGACCGGGAATCGCGGCCCGGGCTGGTCCCTGTCACGTGCCCGACCTTCTTGACGGCCGCCACCAGCTTCTGGGGCGTCCTCCCACCGCCGGCCGCCACGATCAGCGCGGTCGTGGGCATCGGATGCTCGAGGTAGCCGAGCAACGGGGCCAGTTCGTCGGTCGTGAACCGCCCCACCTCGCGGAGGATGACGACCCGGCGGTCCACCAGGAACGGAGGCGTGACGCAGGCTCCGGTCACGGCATCCAGATCGACATCGTCGCCCCAGAAGTCCTCGATCGAGAGCCCGGCATCCGCGCCGGCCAGCGCCGCGGCCAACCGGCGGACCTCGTTGGCGACCAGAGTGGGATCATCGCCATCGACCAGCCAGGCCAGCCGCTCCCCGACCTCGCCGACACCGGCGCCGCTCACGAGGCGTCCCCGGTGAGCACCGCGGCCAGCGTGTCGCATACCCGGCGGGTGCCGCGCACGTCGTGGGCCCGGATGATCCGGCAGCCGAGCGAGACCCCCAGGGCGGTGGCCGCCAGGGACGCCGTCCGGCGCTCCCCGATCTCCAGGTCGAGCAGCCGGCCGAGGAATGTCTTGTTGGAGGCGGACAGCAGCAGCGGGTAGCCCAGGGCGGCCAGGCGGTCCGAGGCCCGCAACAGAGTGAGCGACTGCTCCGCCGTCTTGCCCAGGTCCAGCCCGGCGTCGAGCACGATCCTGTCGGACGGGATCCGGGCCGCCGCGGCCCGGGAAGCCCGGTCGAGCAGGAACTCGGACACCTCGCCGACCACATCGTGGTACGCCGGAGACGGGTCGGCGACCCGCGGCGCCAGCCGGATGTGGGTGGCGACGACCGTGGCTCCCGCCGCGGCCGCGGCCGGCAGATACTGGGGATCACCGAACCCGCTGATGTCGTTGCCCATCACCGCGCCGGCCCGGTAGGCCTCGGTGGCCACCGATGCCCGCCAGGTGTCGACCGAGATCGGTAGGTCGAATCGTTGGTGCAGGCCCTCGATGGCGGGTACCACCCGGTCCATTTCCTCGGCCTCGCCGACCTCCGGGCCGGGACCGGCCTTGACGCCGCCCACATCGAGCAGGTCGGCACCCTCGGCCACGATCTGCTCGGCCCGCACGAAGAAGCGGTCGGGGTCCCAGAACTCGCCCCGGTCGAAGAACGAGTCCGGTGTCCGGTTGAGGATGCCCATCACCAACGACCGCGACGACAGGTCCCAGATGCGGTCACCGAGAGCCAGCGTCACTGAGGCAGCCAACCGCCCGTCGGCTCAGAACAGCCGGCTGGCCAGCGCCTTGCGGTATTGGCCCGTCCGCTCATCGTTGGGGCCGAGAACCTCGAGCAGGTCCAGGAACTCCTGGCGGGCGGCCGGGTCGCCCTTGACCTCGTCGAGCAGAACGTCGAGCCGGGCCGTCACCTCGCCGGGCTCCGCCGCCTCTTCGCCGACCCTCGCCAAGGCGGCGATGCGGCGCACCTCGGCGGTCTCGGGGATTCGGGCCAGGAACCCGAGCGCCTCCTTGCGGGAGGCGGCGCTGTTGTCGTCCTTGTTCGACCAACAGCGTGGCCAGCGCCACGATGGCCGTCTCATTGGCCGGCTCCAGTTCGACCGCCTTGCGCAACGACTCCTCGTCGCCGGCCAGGATCAACCGCTGAACGTCGCTCTGCAGCGGGCGCAGGGTGTCGATGAACTGGCGGACCGCGGGCTCGGGGAGGGCGCCGATGAAGCTGTCGACCACTTTGCGGTCCTTCAGGGCGAACACCGCGGGAATCGACTGCACGCCGAAGGTGGCGGCGACGCGGGGGTTGGAGTCGACGTCGACCTTGGCCAGCACCACCTCACCACCGGTCTCGTCGATCAGCCTCTCCAAAACCGGACCCAAGGTCCGGCACGGCCCGCACCACGTGGCCCACAGGTCGACCACCACCGGTACCTCGGCCGAGCGCTCCAGTACCTCAGTTTCGAACGTGGCATCGGTTACATCCATCAGCTTGCGGCTTCCTCTCTGGAACTTGCTCCCGAACACTTTGGCCCTGAGTCTGCAACACGCCCGGAGCCCGCCTTCTTCCTGCACTTGGACTGGAGTGGGCCCCGACCCCGCTCGCTGGCGCTACCGTGGCAGCACTATGGCCGATCGGAACGAGACGCTGGCGATCCTCAACCGGTGGCCCGAGCAACTCGAGCGACCGGTGCTGGTGCTCGGCATGGAGGGCTGGATCGACGCCGGGCTGGGCGGAGCGGGCGCGGTCTCCGCTCTCCTGGAGGGGCTCGACGGTGAGTTGATCGCCACCTTCGACAGCGACGCCCTGCTCGATCAGCGGGCCCGCCGCCCGGTCGTCCAGATCGTCAACGGTGTCAACACCAACCTGGTCTGGCCGGAGATCACGCTCACGTTGGGACTCAACGGTGGTCGTCATGTCCTGGTCCTCAGCGGGCCCGAGCCCGACATGCGCTGGCGCCAGTTCACCCGCGAGATCGTGGCCATGAGCACCCGGCTCGGAGTCGAACTGGTCGTGGGTCTGGGTGCGTTCCCGGCCCCTGTCCCCCACACCCGCCCCATCAGGTTGGTGGCGACGGCCACCACCCGGGAGCTGGCCGATCAGGTGGGCTACCTGCCGTCCAGCATCGAGGTGCCGGCCGGGATCCACGCCAGCCTGGAACGGGGGTTCGCCGACGCCGGGCTTCCGGCCGTCGGCATCTGGGCGCGGGTCCCCCACTACGCGGCAGGGATGCCGTACCCGAGGGCCAGCGAGGCACTGCTCGACAAGCTCACCGAGCTCACCGGACTGGCGGTCGACACCAGCGTCCTGCATTCTGCGGCCGAGGGCACCCTGGCCCAGCTCGATCAGCTGATCAAGAGCAGCGGTGAGCACCTGGCCATGGTCCGCCAGCTCGAACAGCAGCACGACGACGAGGCGACCACCGCGGCCTTCGACTTCGGCGAACTGCCTTCCGGCGACGAGATCGCCGCCGAGCTCGAGCGCTACCTCCGCGACGAGCAGGGCTAGCTACACCGACGTCAGGGTCGCGTCCAGGTAGCGCGACCGGCACAGCGAGCGCTGGAGCTTTCCCGACGAGGTCTTGGGCAGGCTGCCGGCCGGCACCAGCACCACCTCCTCGGGAGGCAGGCCGACGGCGTCGAGCACTCGGGCGGCCACCGCCCGGCGGATGGGCTGGGTATCGCCGGCCTTGGTCTCGGCCACGACCACCACCGCCTCCTTGCCGCGGCGGCCCTGGACGCCGAAGGCGATGACGTTGCCGGCCCGCACACCGTCGACGGAGGCAGCCGCCCGTTCGACGTCCTCGGGGAATACGTTGCGCCCACCGACGATGATCACGTCCTTCAGCCGGCCGCACACGACCAGCTCACCGTCAACCAGATAGGCCAGGTCGCCCGTCTTGAGCCACTCGCCGGCGAACGCCGCAGCCGTGGCTTCGGGGTGATTGTAGTAGCCCGAGGTGACCGAGCTGCCCCGGATCTGCAGCTCGCCCACTTCTCGCTGCTCCATCTCGAAACCGCTCCGGGCGTCGCAGATCCTGATCTCCAGGCCGGGGACCGGCCGGCCGAGCAGGGCCAGAGCCCGGGCACCCGAACCCTCGGCGGCCGGGGCGGCATACCGGTCGGATTCGAGATGTCGCCGGTCGACGACATCGGTGCGCAACCCGGCGCCCGGCACGGGAAACGTTCCGGCGATGACCACCTCCGCCATCCCGAAGGCCGGGAACGCGGCGCCCGGATTGAGCCCGTGTGTCTCGCCGGCGGTGCAGAACGCCTCGACCGTCGCCGGATCCACCGGTTCGGCCCCGTTGAGAGCGATCCGCCATTGCGACAGGTCCAGGCCCGACGAGCGGCGCAGGGCCCGGGCCGCCAGGGCATAGGAGAAGTTGGGGCCGGCGGTGGCCGTCCCGCGGTAGCGGCTCATCCATTCGATCCATCGGGCCGGCGCGGCCATGAAGTCCTGCGGCCCGCCGAGCACCAGGTCGATGCCGGTGATCAGTGGAATGGTGAGCATCCCGATGAGGCCCATATCGTGATAGAGCGGCAACCAGGAGACGATCACGTCGTGATCGTGATCGAACTCCACCGCCTCGAGGGCGCCGTCCAGGTTGGCCAGCACTTGGCGGTCGCTCAGCATCACGCCCTTGGGATCCGAGGTCGAGCCGCTGGTGAACTGCACGATGGCCAACCGGTCGGCGTCGGCGACCGGCGACACCAGATCGTCACCGCGCCCGGGCAACTCGGTGAGCAGCACCCGAGGCGGATCGCCGGCCGCCGGCTCGACGAAACCGGCCAGATCGCGGTCAATGACCAGGAGGGCGGCGTCGGCGTTGAGGATCCGGGCCCGGGTCTGGGAGATGAACTCCTCGAAGGAGCCCAAGCGCATGGGCAGCGGGAGGATGACCACCGTGGCGCCGGCGAGCCAGATGGCCTCAATGGCGGTCACCAGCCCGCGAGAGGTCGGTCCCAACAGCGCCACGTGGTCGCCGGGTTGGATCCCACGAGCCTGGAGCCCGGCGGCCATGGCCCGCGGCGTCGCAGTGGATCTCGGCCCACGGGACCCGCTCGGCGGCATGCGGATCGCCGCTGACAAACGTGACCGCGCCTGACCGCTGGGCCGCAGCGGTGACGCGTTCGGCCAGGGTCGATCCTCCGATGATCATGTCCATCCGACCCCCGGGGTGTGACGCCCGTTACAGGACGATGTTGACCAGTTGGGGCGGCCGGGCGATGACCTTCTTCGGTTGGCCGCCGTTCAGGCGTTCCTGAACCTTGGCGGACGCCAATGCCACAGCGACCGCATCGTCCTCGCCGATGTCCGCCGACACCTCCAAGCGGTCCCGGACCTTGCCGTTGACCTGCACCACCAGCGTGACCGTATCGACCTTCAGCAGCTCGGGGTCGGCGACCGGCCACGCCTGGTCGTGCACGGTCGTCGCCTCCCCATGGCGCATCTCCCACAGCTCGGCGGTGATGTGCGGACACATGGGCGCCATGAGCTTGAGCAGGGTATCGGTCGCTGTTGCCAGGTCCTCGGATCGGGCGCCGTCGTCCGACTGCACATAGCGGTACAGGTCGTTGACGAACTCCATGCACCCGGCCACTGCCGTGTTGTACGACCAGCGTTCGAAGTCTCCGCTGACCCGGGCGATCAGCCGGTGGGTCTCCTTTTGCACCGTCACATCGGCCGCCGACCGCGGCCGGTCGCCGACGCTCCCCTGCGCGACGGTGCCGCTCGCCAGCCGCCACACCCGGCCGAGGAACCGGTGACAGCCCTCGATCATCTCGTCGGTCTGATCGGTCCAGTCGAAATCGTCGGTCGGCGGTCCGACGAACAAGTGGAACAGCCGGAGCGAGTCGGCGCCGACCGTCTCGTAGTACTTGGACGGCGCGATCAGATTGCCCTTGGACTTGGACATCTTGGACCCGTCCATGCGGATCATGCCCTGGGTGAACAGCCGGTGGAAGGGCTCGCGCAGCTCCGTGGGGGACATCCCGATGTCGGCCAGGGCCCGGGTGTAGAAACGGGCGTACAACAGGTGGAGGATGGCGTGCTCGATGCCGCCGATGTACTGGTCGACCGGCATCCAGTGGTGGGCCGCCTTCTCACTGAACGGCGTGTCCGCGTTCCACGGGTCGCAGAACCGCAGGAAGTACCAGGACGAGTCCACGAAGGTGTCCATGGTGTCGGTCTCGCGCTCCGCCGGCCCGCCGCAGATCGGGCAGGTGGTGTGCAGGAAGCCCGGGTGGTACCGCAGCGGCGACTCGCCGGTCGGGCGGAACTCGACATCGTCGGGGGCCAGCACGGGCAACTGGTCCTCGGGCACGGGCACGATGCCGTGTTCGGGGCAGTACACCACCGGGATCGGGCAGCCCCAGAAGCGTTGCCGGCTGATCAGCCAGTCCCGCAGGCGGTAGTTGACCTTGCGCCGGCCGATGGCCTTCGACTCCAACCAGCCGATGGCCGTGGCCTTGGCCGTGGCGATGTCGGGCGAGCCGTTCAGCCAGCCGCTGTTGATGACCGGGCCGTCGCCCGTGTAGGCCTCGCCCTCCCAGCCAGCCGGGGGCTGGACCGTTCGGATGATCGGCAGACGGTAGGCCATGGCGAAGTCCCAGTCCCGCTGGTCCTGGCCGGGTACGGCCATGATGGCACCGGTCCCGTAGGACATCAGCACATAGTCGGCCAGGTAGATGGGAACCTCGGTCCCATTGAAGGGGTTGATGGCGAAGGCACCGGTGAACACGCCCCGCTTGTCCAGTGCCGACGCCGACTCGGTCGACTGGCGCTCGATGTCGGTCTCGCCCGACACCCGCTCGATGAAGGCCGTCACCTCGTCCCGCCGTTCGAAGGGAGTGATCCGCTGCACCAGCGGATGCTCGGGCGCCATGACCACGAACGTCATGCCGAAGCTGGTGTCGGGCCGGGTGGTGAAGACTCGGAATCTTCGTCCCCGGGAGACCGGAGACGGTCAGTCCGAACTCGGCCCCCTCGGAGCGGCCGATCCAGTTGCGCTGCATGGTCTTGACCCGCTCGGGCCACTCCAGGCCCTCCAGCGCCTCCAGCAGCTCGTCGGCATACTCGGTGATACGCAGGAACCACTGCTCCAGGTCGCGCCTGACCACCAGGTCCCCGCTGCGCTCGCATGTGCCGTCGGCCAGCACCTGCTCGTTGGCCAGCACCGTCTGACAACCCGGGCACCAGTTGACCGGCGCCATCTTCCGGTAGGCCAAACCGGCGGCCAGGAACCGCTCGAAGATGACCTGGTTCCACCGCATGAACTCCGGGTCGTGACTGCGGATCTCGCGACGCCAGTCGTAGACGGCTCCCATGCCCTTCAGGCTGGCCTTCAACTCCAGTATGCGGGCGTCGGTGAACACCCTGGGGTGGGTGCCGGTCTTGATGGCGGCGTTCTCGGCCGGCAACCCGAAACTGTCGAAGCCAATGGGCGACAGCACACCGAAGCCGCGCATGGTGCGGTTGCGGACCAGCAGGTCGCCGAACGTGTAGTTGCGGATATGGCCCTGATGAGCCGGACCGCTCGGGTAGGGGTACATGCACAGGACGTAGTAGGGCGGCCGGGGGTCGTCGTTGTCGACCTGGTAGGTGCCCTCCTCCTCCCACCGGGCCTGCCACTTGGCCTCGATGGCCTGAGGGTCGTACGTCGCTGACATTGTGCCGACAGCCTACTGGTGCCCTGCCGTTGGCTCCCGTGGTTACCGCCACCGATCACCTCGCCTTCCGGCAAGCGTGTCCTCGCCGGGCGGCGGGGGTGATGCCGTCGAATGCCACATGACGATCGGTGTCGAGCCGTGTCCGGGTCGTCTCGAATTTGAGCAGAATCTGCAGAACGTTGAAGGGCATCTCTCTCCGGCCTGCTGCCCGGTAGTACTCGAACCAGCCGTCCATCAACCCTCGGTGGAGATGCACATCGTGCACGTCCACGAACTCGACCCGGCTGGCCAGCAACGCGGCGTCGTCTGTGTCATACCGGAGCCCCCGGGCAACCAAGTCCGCGAGCTCGTCCAGGACGGTCACCGCCACTCCGAGGCGTACGCCGGCGATCACCAGCTCCGGATGCAGGTATTCGTCGACCATGCCGACGGTGTAGGCCCACCCGTAGTCGTCCCGGCCGCGGGTCGCCAGGACCACCCCATAGCCCCGTTCGCAGATCTCCTGCTCCAGGCCTTGCCTGAGCTCCGCCCAGGTCCTTCCATCGCGCGTCACGCGCATCTCCGCTCCTCCTTGTCGCGTCACGTGGTCATCCGACCGGCGGGCGCCGGTACCGGCAGGCGGCTGTGGCCGAGGTCAGGGCGGGAACGGCTCCCGAGCAGTCCGGCCTGTCGATCCCGTTCGGACTTCTCCTGGTGGTGCGGCCAGCAACGTGCCTTGAGGTTCTCGTACGACGTCGGACCGCGATTGGCGACCGGGTCGTCGTGATCCCACTCCAAGCCGTAGCGGCGACCGCACCCGGCTTCGACACATTCCTTGCCCTCGAAGTCCGGGACGCCACCCAGCTCCAGCGCAGTGCGCAGCTCGGCGCTGATGTAGCGGCCCAGATGGGTGACCGTTTCGATGCGAATACCGTCGTGGAGCACGGCTTTCAGAAAGGCATCTTCGGCCTCGGCGCGCACCCGGCCGACCGGGATCGGTCCACCACCGATGATGTGACAGGCCTCACCGGGATGGGCGTGGCCGCGGCGGTAGGCGCGCAGGTCGCAGACGATCACCACATCGGCCCGGTTGGTCCGGCCTCGCCCGGAACCAGAGAGCATGGAGGCCAGCGCATCGGCCGCATGGGCAGCCCGGGGCTCGTCGTGGCCGGACTGTCGGGCGGCGCGGCGGATTCGATCGCACTCGGCATCGAGCCGGTTCATGAGCGGCGTGCCTACGTCGGGCGCAAAGGCTCCCGAGAATCGCACCATGCCCAACCGGTCGCGCCAGTGGCGAAACTCCCGGGCCCGGTGCTGGCGCTCGTTGAGCTCCTCCGGGTCGGCGGCCTCCAACCGTCGTTTGCGGGCCAGGTCGCGCACCGGATTCAGACCGGACCGCTGCGCCAGCGCCAGCAACTCGGATTCCGAGCGCGGGACCTCGGCCTCCGCGCCGGCGATCTCGTGCGCCTGGGCGAGAGACACCTCGCCGGCGAGCAGCGCCTGCTTGGTCTGCGGCAACGACTCCATCGCCGAAGCCGTCTCCAGTGCCATCCGGGCCTCGCCCCGCGACGATCCCGTGTGCTGAGCCATCCAGTCAGCTGCACCCGCGAAGCCTCGGTCCCGGTGAGCTCCGCCCGAGGCGGCGCGGGCGGCGGCCCGCGCCCGCGCCGCGGCCCATGCCTTCTCGGTGACCGCCAAGTTCTCGACCACCACCGCGCAGTCGGCACCGGAGAGCAGGTCGGGCTCGAAGCCGGCGAGCGCGTTCCGCAAACACTGGGCTGCCGCCAGCACATCTTCTTCGAACACCGACACCTCCTCGTGGACGCTCGACAAGCGCTTCCTGAGGAGGCCGGCACCCGACCTCGAGGTGTTACCAGTATACCCGAACGTGTGTTCGACAGGCAAGGAAAATCCCAACTTCTTTTCCCTATCGGCTCCAGCGGATGGGCAGACCCGAACCGTGCGATCGCTCAAAGGCCGAGGCCGAAATCGTCTCCTCTGTCGCGGTCGCTCCCCTGCTCACCCGCGGATCGCGCGGATCAGCTCCGAAACGAACCACCATTGGTCGAGGAAGCGATCGGGCTCATCGACTGAGGCGGCCAGCGCGTCCGCTCTTCCTGTGCCGTGGTGCCCCACGGCGTACTGATACGCTGCGTGACCCCAGCGGGGGTGTAGCTCAGTTGGTAGAGCGCCTGCATGGCATGCAGGAGGTTCGTGGGTTCGAGTCCCATCACCTCCACCGCGCGGGGTCGGGGTCACGGCGTCGGGTGCTTCCAAACCCCGCGATCCCGCTCCCGGTGGGGCGTCCACCGGGTGACGATCATCCCCCGGGTCTCGGCGTCTCGACCCGTCCGGCTGCCTGCGCGGGCGGCGGGCGGAGAGCGGCGTCCCCCCAACCCGGCTGGCCACTCAACTGGCAACGCCGACCCCGACGCGGAATCCGACCGACGCGGTGACGCGCAACTGCCGGGACTCGAGCACCTCGTCGACCATCCCGTAGGTGACCGCCTCGGGGGCGCCCAGAATGTAATCGCGGTCGGTGTCCTTGGCGATCCGCTCGATCGTCTGGCCGGTGTGGTGGGCCAGGATCTCTTCCATCCGTCGCCGCAGGAAGGCGATCTCGCGCGCCTGGTTCTCGATGTCGATGGACTGGCCTTGGGCGCCGCCATGGGGCTGGTGGATCAGGATCCGTGAGTTGGGCAGCGAATACCGCTTGCCCGCCGCCCCCGCCGCCAGCAGCACCGCCCCACCCGATGCCGCCATTCCGACGCACACCGTCGCCACGTCCGGGCGGATGAACTGCATCGTGTCGTAGATGGCAAACGTCGATGTGACCGACCCGCCCGGGCTGTTGATGTACAGACAGATGTCCTTGTCCGGGTCCTCGGACTCGAGGTGCAGGAGCTGAGCCGTGAGCAGGCTGGCGCTGCCGTCATTGATTTCGGTGTTGAGCATCACGATCCGGTCCTTGAGGAGCCGTGAGTAGATGTCGTACGCCCGCTCGCCCCTCGACGACTGCTCGATGACGGTCGGGACCAGATAGCTCATCGCTGCCTCCTCGGTGCTCCAGGTACACGCACACTCACCCGTATACGCAACGTCTGGGTTGCACGTTACTCATTAGCTGCCCAGATGTGCAACCCTGTAGTTGCGCTATTGCTGAATGACCGGGAGGAACGAATGCTCGAACGCCAGGTGTTGATCCCCACCGGCCCGCAACGCCTGTGGGAGGCCCTGACCGACCCGGAGCGGGTCTCGACCTGGCTGGGAGCAAAGGTCGAGTGGGACCTGATCCCCGGCGGACGGGCCCGCTTTACCACCGACGATGGCGACCTCCGCCACGGTCAGGTCGAGGAGGTCGAGCCAGCGCGTCATCTGAGGTTCCGCTGGTGGCCCGAGGGCGAACATGCTGACGCCACGTCAGAGGTCACCTACGACCTGGAGCCCGAGGATGAGGGCACCCGCCTCACCGTTACCGAACGGCCGGTGCCGAACGGTTCCGTGGCCATCAGCGCGACCGGCTTCACCGGTAAGGCGTCGGCATCCTGGACCGGTTGGGACACGCGTCTGGTCAGTATCTGGGGCCGGATGACGGCGACCGACGCCCTCGGTGCGCACTGAATCCCCTGCCGGTGCCGGCGACTGACGACGACGCGATATTCGCCGCGCTCGCCGACCCCACCCGGCGCCGGCTGCTGGACCAGATCTCCCGGCAGGGGCCCCTCACCGTCACCGAGCTGTCCGGCGGCTACCCGATGTCCCGCCAGGCGGTCGCCAAGCACATGAGCGCCCTCACCGGCGCCGGCCTGGTCACGGGAGAGCGTCTGGGTCGCGAGGTCCGCTACCAGGTGGTGGCGGACCGCCTCGACGACGCGGTTGCCTGGCTGGCCGATGTCGGTCAACGGTGGGACCGGCGTTTGGCCGCGCTCCACCTTCAACTGACTGAGCCGCCGAGCGGCGAGCGATGACGCCGGGCCGAGACATCCAGCGACGGGACGGCGGTGAGCGGCCAAGGTAAAGGAAACAGAAGGTGGGAAAATGCCTCCCACCGGGCACGACACGCCCGCAGGGGAGGCGACCCGGCGACTGGATTGGCTGAGTAACTGCCGGCTGAAGCCGGAAGACCTCACCCTGGGAGTAATGGCAATGGCAGCCCGGCGCCCACGTCGGTCCGTGGAACGAGGAAGACCTGCTGGCGGGCCTACCCGATGACACCCAACGTTACGAGCTGCTGGAAGGGGCCCTTCCTGTGAACCCGTGATCGAAATCGAGTCGCCGAGCTCCCGGATCGGCGCCTGGTCGTCAACGTTCCCTTCCCGGTCACGATCGACCCCGGCCGACCTACGCCCCTGAGGGCAGAGGCCACCCGTTCTACCCAGGCGGGATACCCCTTGACCGAGAGCTTGGTAAGTAATAGCTTACCGTTAGTGGCTACTAACCAAGGTCTCCTGCTCGATGCGCTCGGTGACTCCACCCGCCGGGCCATCTTCGAGCGGCTGGCCTCGGGGCCATTACCAGTCGGCGAACTGGCGAAGGGTCTTCCGGTGACCCGCCCGGCCGTCTCGCAGCACCTCAAGGTGCTCAAGCAGGCAGGACTCGTCATCGACCACGCCGCCGGCACCCGGCGGCTGTACCGGGTCAATCCGGACGGGGTGGCGGCCCTTCAGTCGTACTTCGAACGGTTCTGGGCCGGCACCCTGGAGTCGTTCAAGGCCGTGGCCGAGAAAACCAATCCCAAGGAGGAGTCGTGACCCAACAGGTACAAGAAGCCGTCGTCCGCCAGTCGATCACCGTCGCCGTCCCCATCGACCGGGCGTTCCATGTCTTCACCGCCGGATTCAACGGCTGGTGGCCCCGCGAGCATCACATCGGCGCCGCCGACCTGGCGGTGGCGGTGCTGGAGGGCCGCCTGCACGGGCGGCTCTATGAGCGGTCCGTCGATGGCAGCGAGTGCGAGTGGGGCCGGGTGCTGGCCTGGGACCCACCCCACCACGTCGCCCTGGCCTGGCAGATCAACCCGCAATGGAAGTACGACCCCGACATCAACCGGGCCAGCCGGGTGGACGTCAGGTTCGTGCCGGCCGGCCCCGACGCCACCCGGGTCGACCTCGAGCACTCGGGCTTCGAGCGCCACGGCGAGGGTTGGGAGAACGTGTTCGAGACGCTGTCGTCGCCCGGCGCCTGGGGCGGTGTCCTCCAGCGCTACGCGGCCGCCGCCACCGAGGGCTGAGAAGAGGGGTTTACTGGCCGGCGGCCTGGACCGCCGGCCGGACGCCCTCGGGGCCGTCCCCCTCCCAGGGCCACCGCTCGGCGTCGGCCCACAGCCGCTCGAGGTCGTAGAACCGCCGGACCTCCGACAAGAAGACGTGCACGATCATGTCGCCGTAGTCCATCAGCACCCAGCGGGCATCGTCGAGACCCTCGACGTGCAGCGGCGCCGGGCCGCCCTCGGCCTTGATGCGCTCCTCCACCTCTTCTGCGATCGTGCGTACCTGGCGGGCGTTGGTTCCGCTCACGATCACGAACGCGTCGGTGATCGCCAGCATCGGCTCCACGGCGAGGATCACCACGTCCTCACCCTTCTTGGCCGATGCGGCACGGGCGGCCGCACCACACCACTGGCGCACCTGGTCGATCGAGGTGGCAAGCGTCACTGGCAACTCCCTTGGGTCATATGGATACTCCCTGTCGATTTACGCTCGCGGTCCGGCCGCGCCGCTGGCCAACCACTGCTGTCCGAGGACGACGACGGTGATCACCAGCGCCAGCAGCATCACCAGGACCACCAGGACCTGTTGACGGGCCAGGTGGCGGCGCTCCAGCCGACGCCGTTGGCGCTCGCCGGTTCCCCGGGGGGGGAGGGCGATGGCTTCGGGGCGCACCGGAGGGGCCGTTGTCATCCGTCAGTAGCGTACAGACCTCGGGCCCGAAGGCAGTGCACCGCGGCCTCGGGAACCAGATAATCCAGCGGCCGGCCACTCGCCGCCCGGGCCCGCAAGTCGGTGCTGGAAATCTCCAGATTGGGGACAGTGACCTCCTCGACCTTCCAGCCGTCATCGTCCAGGCCGGCCGGGTGCCCGGCGCCTGGGCGGTTCACCACCACCAGCGTGGCCCGGTTCTGTATGTCCTCCCAACGGTCCCAGGTGGCGAGCTCGGTGGCCACGTCCCATCCGACTATGAGGAACAGCTCGGCCGAAGGGTGCAGCGCGGCCAACTGGTTGATGGTGTCGGCGGTATAGCTGTCGCCACCCCGGTCGATCTCCAGCCGACCCGCCTCCAGTCCCCGGACGTCGCCCACCGCCGCCTCGACCAGCGCCAGGCGGTCCTCGGCCGATGACACCTCCCGCTGGCCCACCTTCTGCCACGGCACGTTGGCCACCATCAGGATCACCCGGTCGAGGTCGAGGGCGTGGCGGGCGTTCACCGCCGCCACCAGGTGGCCCACGTGGATCGGGTCGAACGTCCCTCCCAGTACACCGATCCGCTCGGCGCCGGCCATCGCTACCGGCCCGCCAAGGCGGCCACCACGGGGGCAAACGCGTCGATCTCGCCCTCGTGCACGACCCAATAGCTGAAGCCGTACTCCTCGCGCCGTTCCTCCAGCGTCTCGCAGATCTGCTCGACCGTGCCGACCAGCGCCAGCGGCACCTCGGCCGCCTCCGCGGCCGACATCCCGATCATCGGGGCGGCGGCGGCGAAGAACTCGTCCCGGTCGTCGACCACCTGGACGACGACGGTCAGCAGCTGCAGCTCCAGCTGGTCGAAGCGGTCGCCGGCCGCCTCTCGCACCCACTGCACCCGCTCGTGGAAGCGGGCCGCGGAGGTCGACGCCGCCGTCTCGGGGCCGATGAAACCCTCGCCCAGCGCCGGATTGATCCCGATGATGTCGGCCTCCCGGGCCGCGATACCGAGGACCCGCCGGCTGCCGCCGCCGATGATGACCGGCGGGGAGGGCGCGCCTTCGGGGCGGGCCACGCCCCGGGCCCCTTCGACCCGGAAGTGGTTGCCCTTCCTCGTCGAGGTCCCGGTGGACCACAGGTCCTTGATGATCTGCAGGCCCTCGACCATCCGGTCGATGCGGACGCCCGGCGGGTCGTACGGGATCCCGAGCGTGTCGTAGTCGGTCATCATCCAGCCGGCGCCCAGGCCGAACTCCACCCGGCCCTCGGCGACCAGTTCCAGCGTCGCTACCTCCCGGGCCAGCTCGACCGGGTGGCGGTAGTCGTTGTCGAACACCAGCGAACCGACCCGCAACGTGGTGGTGGCGCAGGCGGCGGCGGTCAACGCCACCAGCGGCGCCCACTGGTCGGTGAAGTGGTCAGGAAGAAACAGAGTCGAGTACCCGAGATCCTCCACGTGGCGGGCCGTGGCCCGCCATGCCGCGCCGTCGGCGGCGTGAGACAACTGGACGCCGAAGCGGAACGGTCGCATGGGGTGCGAAAATACCTCGCCGTTCGACAGGAATTCGATAGTGCTTTGCCTTGGACCCGCCGCTGCGGCACCCTGTTGAGGTGACCGCACCGTGGACGCCTGGGGGATGGCGCGACTCCCCCGCCGCCCAACAACCGGAATGGCCTGATCCGGCCGCCTTCGAGACGGCGCAGAAGCAGCTGTCGGTCCTGCCGCCGTTGGTGTTCGCCGGCGAGGCCCGCCGATTGCAGTCGGCGCTGGCCGAAGTGGCCGGTGGTGGCGCGTTTCTCTTGCAGGCCGGCGACTGTGCCGAGTCGTTCGCCGATTTCTCGGCCGATGCCATCCGGGACAAGCTCAAGGTCATCCTGCAGATGGCGGTGGTGCTCACCTACGGCGCCGGCGTCCCCGTCGTCAAGCTGGGCCGCATCGCCGGCCAGTTCGCCAAGCCCCGCTCCGCGCCGACCGAGAAGGTGGGCGGGGTGGAGCTGCCCAGCTTCCGCGGCCACCTGGTCAACGGCGATGAGCCCACCCTCGAGGCCCGGATCCCGGATCCGGCCCGGATGCTGGCCGCCTATCACCAGTCGACCTCGACCCTGAACCTGCTGCGGGCCTTCACGACCGGCGGGTACGCCGACCTGTCGCACGTCCACGCCTGGAACCAGCAGTTCGTGGCTTCCAGCAACGCCGGGCGCCGGTACGACGCCATCGCCGCTGAGATCGACCGGGCGTTGCGGTTCATGCGGGCCTGCGGGATCGACCTGCAGCGCGAGGCCACCTTGCACCAGGTGGAATTCTGGACCAGCCACGAGGCCCTGATCCTGGGTTACGAGGAGGCTCTGACCCGTCAGGACTCCCTCACCGGCGACTGGTACGACTGCTCGGCCCACCTGCTCTGGGTCGGCGAACGCACCCGTCAGCTCGAAGGAGCGCACGTGGCGTTCCTGTCCGGGGTGAGCAACCCGGTGGCGGCCAAGCTCGGCCCGGCGGCCACCCCGCACGATGTCGTCGAGCTGTGCCGCCTCCTCGATCCGGACCGCACGCCTGGCCGGCTGACATTGATCGCCCGCATGGGTGCCGGCAAGGGGCCGCAGCATCTGCCGCCTTTGCTGCGAGCTGTCCGGGATGCCGGCCACCCGGTGGTGTGGGCGTGCGACCCGATGCACGGCAACACCTTCACCAGCCCGGGCGGACGCAAGACCCGGCACTTCGATCACGTGCTGACCGAGTTGGGGGAGTTCTTCGCGGTGTGCCGGGACGAAGGCGTCTGGCCGGGTGGCGTCCATGTCGAGTTGACCGGCGACAACGTCACCGAGTGCCTGGGCGGCGCCGAAGAGGTGCTCGAGGACCACCTCGACAACCGGTACACCACCGCCTGCGACCCTCGGTTGAACGCCCGCCAGTCGCTGGACCTGGCGTTCCGGGTGGCCGAACTGCTGCGCATCTGAGCGTGAGCGAAGAGGAATGTCCGCACGGGCTCGACCCGTCGTGGTGCACGTTCTGCCGCAAGCGGGCGGCGGGCGAGCCACCAACCGGCGTGCGCCGGGCACCGGCCCCGAAGCGGGTGGCGGCAGCGCGAGCGACGGCCCCGAAGCGGGCGCCCGCCGCGGCAGTGGTCCGGCCCCCCCGGGGGCCGGCGGAAGCGCTGGCCAGAACCCGCAAGGTGGTCTTCCACGCCGCCCCGTACGGCGCCTGGCCGTCGATCGTCGATCTCGGGCTGCTCACCGCCACCGAGCTGCTCGGCGACGATCGCCGGCTGCAGGCGATCCGATCGGACAGCATCGAGCTCGAGCTGGAATCCGGCCACCCGATATCCATCCGGGACCAGCGGGCCATGGCCCGGGCCAACATCGACGCCCACCTCGACGGTATCGACCTGGGCGAGTGGCTCGACATCCTCAATGAACGCCTGTTCCTCTTCGCCCGGCAGAAGGACCTGACGGCCTTCCTGGGGCGCTACCAGGAGACAGAGGGGCTCGACGTGCTGGTGTTCGACACCGCCCGGCTGCTGGCCGCCACGACTGGGCGCGTCGAGGTGGCGACCGTGCCGGCGACTGCACCCGTGCCGTGGGATCGCTGCCCGTGCCGCAGCCGTGCCACCTTCGAGCCACTCGGTGGGTTCCGGGGTGATGTGGCCGCCATCCAGGAGATCACGGTGGTCGGCGGTATCGCCGATGTGGTCCCGCTGGTCGGACGGGTGATCCGCTACCACCCAGACCGCACCACCGAGGTGCTCGTCGCATAAGCCGCGTGTTCACAATCCCGGGCGGCAGGGTAGGGAAGCCGACACCCCACCCGAGGAGCAGCCGATGGATGCCATCACACTCTTGAAGACCGACCACAAGGCGGTCGAGAAGCTGTTCAAGCAGTTCGAGAAGGCCGGCGAGCGGGCCCTCAAGGCCAAGGAGGACACGGTCGCCGGCATCATCAAGGAGCTCTCCGTGCATGCCGCTATCGAGGAGCAGGTCTTCTACCCGTCCGTCCGGGCCGAGGTGCCGGACGTCGCTGACGAGGTGCTGGAAGGCCTGGAGGAGCACCACATCGTCAAATGGGTGCTGTCCGAGCTCGATGGCATGAAGCCGACGGATGAGCGGTTCGACCCCAAGGTCACGGTGCTGATCGAGATGGTGCGCCACCACGTGGAGGAAGAGGAAGGCGAGATGTTCCCCCAGGTCCGCGCCGCCCTCGGGCGTAAGCGGCTGGGCGAGATCGGGGACCTGATGGAGCAGGCCAAGAAGACGGCTCCCACCCGCCCCCACCCCCGGGCCAGCGACACACCGCCCCGCAACCTGGTCTCCGGCGTGGTGGCAGGCGCGGTCGACAAGGCTCGGGAAGCCGTCAGCCAGAACGTCGGCGCCGGCTGACGCCTGTCGGCGCGGGACTGGGGAGACAGAGATGCGCCATAGGCCGGTTTTGTTCCCCAGAGCCGGCGTCGGGGCGCGCTAGCCGACCGAAGTCAGCACCTCCCGGAGCACCGGGTCGGAGAGACCCGGGCACTCGTAGTTCGGCACGTGGGCGGCGCCGGCCAGCAGGTCGAGCCGGGCGTCGACCATGCCGGCGGCCAGATGGGCACCTATGGCGCCGAAGTCGGAGGTGACGTGCTCGCCGACCACGATCCGGGGCGGGACCGAGACCTCGGTGATCCGGGCCACCGATCGGGGACCAGGAGCTCTTCGTCGGCGTCGGGGCGGCCTGCTGCAACTCGAAGGCCCGGCGCTGCACCTCCCCGACCGCCGACCTCCGGCCCGGCGGCCACATCCGCAGGTTCAGCTCGACGGCCTCCAAAATGTCACCCCGCCCCAGGGCATCATCCTCGGCGTCGCCGAACGCCCTCACTCCATCTGACCAGTCGTGACCGGGGACCACGGGGCTGACCAGCACCAGCGCCGCCACCATCTCAGGCCGGGCCACCGCCATGTCGAGGGCGACCCCCCATCGACCCGCCGACCAGCACCGCCCGCCGTAGCCGGGCAGGTCACAACGAAGTGTCCGGTGTCCGGTGATGGGCCACGGCCACTGGTGGTCCCACAACCGGCGATCGCCGATGGCGGCATGGAGCAAACACCACCTCCGGCCCCTGACCGGCTATGTCATGGCGAGCGCCACCGCTCCATCATGGCCGCTCGGCCCGTGTCGAGCCGATGACCCTGGCAGGTCGCCGGCCAACCAACCGTCAGCGGTTGGTCAGTGCCTGGGGCCGTAGGGCTCGTCGAACGACCAGCGGCAGCGGTCGGCGCCGCCGAACGAGGACTCCATCTCGGCCACCAGATCGTCGAAGAACTCCCGCTGGGTCTCGATGTCCTGCCCGGTCGGCCACCCGAGGGAGTGGAACAGCCAGGCGTCGGGGAACCCGGCATCTGACAGCGGCGTCATCGGCTCGCCGGCCGGAATGGGCCGCCACGAGTACTCGTCGCCTGTCCGCTCCAAGTAGATCATCTGGTCGGAGTCGGGCTTGGCCGCAGCAATCGACTCGAACACCTCATCGGCCTTCACCGCTCCCAAGATACCAGCGCGCCACGGGCGGCGTCTTTTCCCCCCTCCGGGTTTCTCGAGGCGAGATTCAGATAAAAGTTGATCAACTAACTCACCTTTGGTTGACTGTGTCCGTGGAGACACTTCAGATCGACGCCGCGATCGCCGCCGACATCGAGAAGTTCGAGCACATGCTGGCCAAGTACCTCGTCGGGGAGCTCGAGGAGGACGTCTTCCGGATCTTCCGGCTCAACAACGGCATCTACGGTCAGCGCCAGGGCGGCCACCACCAGATGGTCCGGGTCAAAGTGCCCTACGGCTCGCTGACGCCCGAGCAGCTGGAGATGCTGGGCCACATCGGCGACGCCTACAGCCGGGGCTGGGGTCACATCACCACCCGGCAGAACGTCCAGTTCCACTTCGTCGACCTGGAGGTGGTCCCCCAGGTCATGCGGGACCTGGCCAGCGTCGGGCTCAACACCCGGGAGGCGTGCGGCGACACCGTCCGCAACGTCATGGGGTGCCACCTGGCCGGGGCCTGCCCGTTCGAGGTGCTGGACATCAGCCCGTGGGCCGAGGCCACCTACCGGCACTTCCTGCACCATCCCTATGCCCAGCGGCTGCCGAGGAAGTTCAAGATCAACTTCTCGGGCTGCGCCACCGACTGCGGCCAGGCCATGTTCAACGACGTGGGCGTGGTTGCTGTCGGCCGTCCACGGGAGGACGGCACGGTCGAGCCCGGCTTCCGGGTCTTCATCGCCGGCGGGCTGGGCGCCAACCCGCACGCCGCCCAGGCCCTGGAACCGTTCACCGCCCGCGAGGAGCTGCTGGCGACCATCGAGGCCTGCCTGCGCACCTTCGACCACTACGGCAACCGGGACAACAAGCTGCGGGCCCGGATGAAGTGGCTGCTCGACACCATGGGGATCGACGAGCTGCGGATGCGGGTGCTCAAGGAGCGCAAAACGCTGATGGCGTCGAGCACCTGGCCGGGTGGGATCCCGGCCACCGTCCTCCAGCAGGGCGATGAGCCGGCGGGCGTGGCGACCGGTGTCGACCCCACTCCGGTGGGCACACCGGTGACCCTGCGGCTCGGTCCGGGCGACAGCTACCAGCGCTGGGAGACGGCCAACGTGGTCGTCGGGGTGGCCAAGGGCACGGTGTCGGCCTACGCGTACGCCCGGTTGGGTGACATCACGTCCGACCAGTTCCGGGCCCTGGCGGCCATCCAGCGTGAGTTCGGCCTCGAGGTCCGGGTCACCAACCGCCAGAACGTGGTGTTCCGGGGCCTGGCTGCCGGCCAGCTGGCGGCGCTGCATTCCCGGCTGCAAACGATCGGCATGGCCGAGCCGGGCGCCGAGCTGGCCCGGGACGTGGTGAGCTGCCCGGGGGCGGACACCTGCAACCTGGCCGTGACCCAGAGCCGGGGCCTGGCCGGCGCCATCAGCGCCGCCCTGGAAGAGGCCGGACTGGCCGACGTCGGCGGGGTGCGGATCAACATCTCGGGTTGCACCAACAGCTGCGGCCAGCACCACATCTCGGACATCGGGTTCTTCGGAGCCGAGCGGCGGGCCCATGGTCAGGCGGCGCCCGGTTACCAGATGCTCCTCGGCGGCCACGTGGGCCAGACCCAAATCGAGTTCGGCCAGAAGGCACTGCGGCTGCCGGCCAAGGCGGTGCCTGAGGCCACGGTCCGGGTCATCGCCCGCTTCGCCGGCGAGCGCCAGGCCGGCGAGGCGTTCGCCCAGTGGCTGAGCCGGGCCGGTGGGCCGGGTGCGGTGGGCACCGAGCTGAAAGCGCTGGACGTGTGGCCCACTCCTGACGAAGCACCCGACTTCTACGTCGACTACGACGAGACCGGGCCGTATGTCGCCGAGGTCGGTGCGGGCGAGTGCGCCGGCACCTGAACAGGAAGGGCCCCGCCAGCCGATGAGCCTGCTCCAAATCCCCGATCTGACCGACGCGGAGATCCTCGAGGCGTCGGCCCGCCTGGAGCGGGCACCGGCCAGCGCCGTGATCCGCTGGGCGGTGGACACCTTCCACCCCCACCTCTGCCTCACCGCCTCCATGACCGACGCCGTGCTGATCGACCTGGCGGTCAAGGTGGAGCCGGCGATCGAGGTGGTGTTCATCGACACCGGTTACCACTTCCCCGAGACCATGGAGACGGTCGAGGTGGTGCGGCGCCGCTACGGCCTCAACCTGCGGGTCATGACCGCCCTGCCCCAGGCCGAGGAGTTGTGGCGGGTCGACCCCGAGAACTGCTGTTCGGCCATCAAGAGCGGCCAGCTGGACCGGGCCCTGTTCGGCAAGCAGGCGTGGATGAGCGGGGTGCGGCGGGCCGAGGCACCGACGCGAGCGGCCACGCCGATCGTGCACCGGGACATCCGGGGCCTGATCAAGATCAACCCGCTGGCCACCTGGTCGGACCTGGACGTGGCCGGCTACGTCAAGGACCACGGCGTGCCGGTCAACCCGCTGGTCGACCAGGGTTATCCTTCGATCGGATGTTGGCCCTGCACCAAAGCCGTCGAGCCCGGGGCCGATCCACGTTCCGGGCGCTGGGCCGGTCAAGACAAGACCGAGTGCGGCATGCACGTCTGAGAGCCACCCGGGTGGGGGTGGTGCTGGTCGTCGCGACGGCCGCTCTGGCCGTTTCCGGTGGTGTGGCGTCGGCCCAGGCACCCTCCCCCACGGTGGCGCCGACGACCACCACCCCGCCGGCTCCGCCCACCACACCGCCGCACGGCCCCGGCCCGGTCTCGCCGGGCAGCACGCCGACCAGCGCCCCGGTGTCGACCTCGGTGCCGCCGGCGCCCACTACCACCGTCGACCCCCAGGTGCTCAACGCCCTGTTGCACGCCATCCAGAACCAGCTGGCCCAACTGGACGCCATCACCGGCTACGACCACGACAAGGGCATCGTCACCGTCAACCAGGCGAACGCCGCCAGCGCCGACTCCGACGCCGACCTGGCGGCGCGGTCCGAGGGGGCGGCGTTGGCCGCCGAAGCCGCGGCCCGGTCGGCCCTGGACTCGGCGGTTCACCGGCTGTCGGCGATCGCGGTCGCCCTGTATGTCCGGGCCGACTTCGGCGCCAAGGCTGCGTCGCTCAACCCGGGAACCAACGCGCTGGTGAACCGGAACGTGATCCTCGGCATGCTCGTCGACCACGGGCGGGAGCAGGTGGTCGAAGGCCGCCGCCAGCTGCGGGCGTACGAGGCCCTCCTCACCGAGGCCAGACAGCGGGCAGCCAGCGCCCGGCACTCTCAGGCCACTGCCCACCTGGTACTGACGAGGAGCGCCAACGAGCTGGCCAACGCCAAGCTGGCGGCGGCCGGCCGGGCCGTCCAGGCGTCGATCGGAACCCCCCTGCCGACCATCACCGGCCCGGCGGCCCTCAGCGCCGGTGAGCTGGCCGGTTGGTTTGCGACCAGGGGATTCGCGGCCAACACCACCGTCCCGATCCAGGAGCTGGCCAGCTTGTACGTCGGGCTGGGCACCACCGAGACCCTGCGGGGCGACATCGCCTTCGCCCAGTCGATCATCGAGACCGGCTATTTCACCTTCCCGACCGGTGGCCAGGTGCTCGGCAGCGACAACAACTTCGCGGGCATCGGGGCCTGCGACACGTGCGCCCACGGCTGGCGCTTTCCCGACGCCAGGACCGGCGTGGCCGCCCAGTTGCAGCTGTTGCACGCCTACGCCTCGCCCAAGCGCATCCCGACCCCCCTGGTGGGCAGGGTCGGGGTGGCCGGCTGTTGCCCGACCTGGCTCTCGCTGGCAGGTGTCTGGGCCACGGCGACCAACTACGGCTACGCCATCCTGACCGTCTACAAGCAGATGCTCGACTGGGCCATCCCGCAGAGGCTGGCGGCGGCCGGACTCTAGATACGGTTTTTGCGGGCAATCGCCCACATTGTCCGAACGGCTCAAAAACCTGTTGCGAACGGCACGTGAAGCTCTGAGCAGGTACCGTCGACGGTGGGGCAGGTCGGGCAGGGTTAGGGCAGCGAAGTCTCTCCCTCGTGGGTTGCTCCGCGACTCCAATGACACCACGACCCATTACCGCGGCCAGAGCCGGGGCAGCGATCCTTGTGGCCGCGTGGCTGACGGTCGTCGGCACCGGCGGCGTGCGGATCCCCTCGGCCGCGGCCGACACACCGCCGAGCGTGGCGCCGTCGACGACAACCACGACCGCGCCCCCACCACCGCCGTCGACCACCACGACGAGCACGACGTCGACGACGATGCCGGCCCTGGTGCCCCCAGCTTCCGTGGCGCCGCCCCCCACGGCCCCCACCGGCCCGCTACCGGGCAGCCGCGCCAGTGTGTCCGACACCACCGCGCCGCCCCCGCCGGGCGCCACGACAACCTCGACGCCCACGACGACGACCGCCGCGGCGCCGCCCGTCGATTCGGCCCAGCTGGCCGCCCTGGTCCAGGGCTTGGACGGCGACCTGGCCCGGGCCCAGGCCATCGCCGCCTATCAGGCGGCGCGCACCGCGGCGGCCCAGCTAGTGGCCGGTGAGCAACCGCACACGGTGGCCGATCCGGTGCTGGTCGAGGCGGCCACCACCCAGTTGCAGGCGACGGCGACCCGGGCCGCGGCCCAGGATGCCTTCGACCAGGCCCGGCGGCGCATCAACCAGGTATCGGTCGCCCTCTATGTCGGCGTGCAGGTGCACACCGACGCCCGGCCGCTGAGCGCCACCGCCGCCACCCGCTCCCAGATGCTCTCGATGATCCTCGACGGGACGCGGGTCCAGCTCCGCGCCGCCCACATCGAGCTCAAACGGGCCGACGACGAGTTCGACAAGAGCCGCCGGCACGCCGACGATCTGGTGAACGCCCGGGCCACGGCCCTCGAGGTCAAGGCCCAGTCCGACCTGACGACCACGACCACCGCCGCCCCCGCCTCGACGAGTACGACCGCACCGGCGCCGAGCACCGCCACCGCCCCTGGTGGACGGCCGGCCAGCTCCCTTCCGCCCGGGTTGGTCGCCAAGTCGCCGACGATCCTCGGCCCGTCGCTGCTCACCGCCGACGAGATGCTCGGGTGGTACAACGCGTCCGGGCACCAGCCGCATCTCACCGTGCCCCTGGCCGACCTGCTGAGGGAGTACCAGACCCGAGGGGCGGCCGACGGCGTCCGGGCCGACATGGCGTTCGCCCAGGCCGTCCTGGAGACTGGATATCTCGGCTTCCCGGGCTACGGCCAGGTCTCGGTCGGCGACAACAATTTCGCCGGCATCGGGGCGTGCGACAGCTGCGCCACCGGCTCGCGTTTTCCTGACGCCGCCACCGGCGTGGCCGCCCACCTGCAACTCCTCCACGCCTATGCCACCACCCAGCCGCTGGCCGGACCGATGCCCGGTCCGTCTTGGGTCGCGGGCTGCTGCCCGACCTGGTTGGGCCTGACCGGCGTGTGGGCCACTGCCCCGAACTACGGCTTCAGCATCCTCAAGACCTACCGCAGCATGGTGGTCTGGGCGCTCGGCCACCGATCGGCGAGCGCCGGGCTGTAGTGCGGCCTCCAGAGCCCGCCGGGCTACATCACCTGGGCGATGCGGGCCAGCACCCAGTCGTACTTGCCGGACATGATCGGCTGGTGGCAGTACTTGCACACCCCCTGGAGGTCGACGTCGAGCGGGGCGCCGCAGTTAGGACATTTGTTGGACATGAACGACCCGCCCCCCGGCTTGGTCGTCGCCTGCGACGAACGCTGGAAGGTCCAGTCCTCCTGCCATTGGCCGACGGACTTGTCGCCCCTGACCACCTTGCCCGACTCGTCGTTGACGTCGTAGTCGGCGCAGGCGGCGAAGACCCGGACGGTGATGGTGTCGTACGTCGAGTCCGAGTGGGCCGACAGGATCCTGAGGTCGCCGACAGCCAGATCCTCGAGCACGTTGCGCTTGTGCTCGGTGACGTATTGCTCGATTTGCGTCCGGTGGGTCTGCCAGACGCCGTCGGCCATGACCCGGCGGCTCATGTCGGGCTTGCGCTCGGTCCAGGCCTCCTCGACCAGGAAGAACGCCTTCTGGACCTGCTCGAGGAAGACCTCCTCGTTGAACTCGGGGTCATGCGCCTGGATGGCTCCGATCCCATCCTGCACTGGCGACGCGGCGTGAGCCACGGGGTCGGTGCCGGGGAATACGTCTCCGCGCACGCCGTCGATGGCTGCCGACTGGTCAGAACCGGTCCACTGCGACGGCCGGGCGCTGCCGCCGTAACCCTGGGTGGCCGCGTCGATCGCGCTGCTGCCGCCCATCCTGCCCTTGCGGACGGACGCCACGACGGCGAGCACGATCAGCACGATGATGATCAGGAAGATGATCCCGAGGATCGAACCGGCACCACCGCCGCCACCGCCGCCGACGAAGAAGAAGCCGCCACCGCCGCCGCTCGAGCGGCTGGCGCCGCCGCCGCCGCTGAAGGAGTGGCCTCCACCGGCGCGGGCGGCCAGGTCGGCCAGAAGGGTCAGAGTCACGGCGGCCTACTCCGGGGCCGGCGCCGGGCCTGCGGCGGCCGCGGCGGGCGGTGTGATGGCATTGCCGCAGTTCGGGCAGAACTTGGTGTCCGCCGCCACCTCGGTTCCGCACGACGGGCAGTGGACGGGCTGCGGACCCAATGGTTGGCCGCAGTTGGCGCAGAACCGGGCGGTGGGCACGTTCTCGGCCTGGCAATTGGCGCAGGTCACGGTGGCCGGTGCCATCGAGTGGCCGCAGGACGAGCAGAACTTGGCGTTGGCCGGGTTGACGGTATGGCAGTTGGAGCACTCGACCGTCCCGGCCTGGGTGGTGCCGCCGCCTCCGCCCGCGTAGCCCGCCCCGCCGCCCGCGAAGCCCGGGGCGGGAGGTGGGGGCGGCCCGGGCTGCATGGGCGCCGCGGCCTGGCCTCCGAGACCCATACCGGCGGCGATGAACGCCCCGCCGGTCGCCCCACCGCCCTTGGCCATGCCCTCGCCCGCGCCCTTCATCATCTCGCCGGAGGCGTACTGCTGGAAGCTGCCGGCCAGGCGGGAGTATGCGGTGTCCTTGGCCAGACCCTTGAGCTGGGCCTCGTCCTCATCGGAGAGGTTGACATCGAAGTTGCCCATGCGGACGATGGCCAGGCCATAGGTCGCCAACTGCTCGTTGCCCTGCTCGACGACGATGCGCTCGATGTCGGGGGTGTAGGCGGAGAGTCCCAGGATGGGCCAGCCGTTGCGGACGATCTGGCTGGTCACGTGGGTGCGCATCACCTTGAGGAGCTGGTCGCTGACCCACTCGGTGATGGACTCGTTGTTGCTCACGTCCACGGTGCCGGTGAGATTGGTGATGAGGGCGCCCGGATCCTTCACCTGCAGCGAATAGTCGCCGAACACCCTGAGCGTGATGATCATGCCGGTCTGGGGGTCCTGCACGTCATCGATGCGACCACCGAAGGTGTTGCCGGTGTACTCGCGGGTGCCGACGAAGTACAGCTCGGCCCTATATGCGTTGCCACCCGTGGCCCAGTCGACGATGGCACCTAGGAACGGCAGCTCATTGGCGTCGATCTGGTGGCGCCCCGGTCCCATGGTCCCGATGACCTGGCCGGTGTTGATGAACACCGCCAACTCGTCGGCGTCGACGATGGCCCGGGTCATCTTCCGGATATTGACGTCCGGCCACTTGAAGACGATCTGACCCTTGCGATCGTCGGGTACCGCAATGAACTCACGTCCCAATATGGCCATTACACCGATGCCTCCTGGCTCCCCAAATCCTCTTCGTAGGGTACCGGTCCCGTGGATTTCGGACACCTCTCTTGCCGAGCCGGTCTGGGCAATTGCGGCGCAGCGTCACCTTGGCCACCAAACGGTTACTCTCTGTCCAACCCGAAGGCGACGGACGCCGGGTCGAGACCCACGTTGATGCCGACTCTTCCCGTCTGCGCCCATTGGCGAACATCGTTCCGCCGAGCCGCCGCGGTCGCGGGTATGGCTGCGCTCTGCGTTGGCACCCTGCTCCCGGCTCGAGCGGGCGCGCAGCCGGCCGATCAGATCGCTCCAGGACCCACAACCACCTCCACTCTCCCGGTTGTCGACAGCACCACGACGACCGCGGCTCCGACCACCACGACAACGCTGCCCGCCGCCACCACGACCACGGTGGCCCCTACCACCACCACCGTGCCGTCACCCGCGTGGGTCGCCAACGTGGCGGGGCCGCCGCCGGCGCCTCCCGCGCCGACCGCATCCCCGGCCGACCTGGCCCTGGCGGCCAAGCTCGAACAGCAGATCGCGACCGACTCCAAGGCCCTCGACGTCCTGGCTGAGCAGTTCGACCAGGCCCAGCAGACAGCCAAGGCGGCGGCAGCCAACCTCAGCCGCATCCAGGCCGATCTGGCGGTCGCCGTCGCCCGGGCGACGGCCGCCGAGACGGCAGTCGCCGACTCGCGCCGGCTCGTCCAGACCGCGGCCGTCGAGGCGTACGTCGGTGTCGTCGCCCATACCCAACCACCCGGCACCAACTCGATCGTCGAAGCGTATGAGCGGGGCCTGGCCCGCCTCAGCGGCGAAACGGCACTCAGCAAGGCAGGTGACGCGCTCAAGCAGCTGCACGTCACGGAGGCCCAGCTCGGGCAGGAGCGCGATGCCATCGCCGCCGAGCAGCGACAGGCGGCGACCGAGAGCCGCGGCGCCCAGGCGGCGTCGGCCAATGCCCAGACGAAGGCTCAGGCCGCGGCCGCGGCCCAGGTCCGGATGCTCGGCACCGTCTCCAAGGTGCAGGGCAACGTGGCCACGCTGGTCGCCGCGGCCCAGGCAGCCGAGGCGCTCGCCGCCTACCGGCAGTTCAGCACCGGTGGTGGCCAGCTCGATTTCCAGACTCCTGTACCGGTCGCCGCCCCGCCCGGGCCGGTGTTCGACGCCCTCAAGGCGGCGCTGGCCCAAGTGGGCAAACCCTACGTCTGGGGCGCCGTCGGCCCGGACACCTTCGACTGCTCCGGCCTGATGAAATGGTCCTGGGCGCAGGCCGGCGTCGCCATCCCCAGGACCGCCGCCGACCAGCAGGCCTGGGCCATCCCCGTCCCCATCTCCCAGCTGCAGCCGGGCGACCTGGTGTTCTTCGGCTCTCCGGCCCACCACGTCGGGATGTACGTCGGCAACGGCACCATGGTGGACGCTCCACATTCGGGCGCGAATGTCGGGGTGGTTCCCATTTGGTGGGGTGACCTGGCCGGGTTCGGCCGGGTGCACCAGGGATAAACATCGACAATGGCGGGCTCAACCGGCTCGGAGCCGGTGCTCGAGCTGGCGCGGGTTGCATCCGGTCGGAGCCCTATCTCGACCGGCTCGGGCGTCGCCCACCAGCCGCACCCCCTCAAGGGCGGCAGCCGCCCGTGGCAGGAAGCTTTTGGCGACGCTCGGGTGCACCAGCAACGATTCCGCGGCATTACACACGCCGGGCCGTTTGAAACCCAGACCTTTCAGTAAGCCGTGGGGGCTCGGTGGTCGTGGTGGATTTTGTGTCGGTGAGTCCCGGCTGGCTGGCGGCTCGGGTGTGGGCATGGGGGGGTCAGGGATTTCGTGTCGGCTCTGGGTTGTTCGGGCTGGGGTGCGAGATCGCGGTCGCCCGGGTTTGACCGCCCGCCGGCCGGTCAGGTCTGCAGGTGCAGGGTTGCGGACCCGGTCGGAGGCGGCGGTGAGCTGGTCGGCCCCATGGCCAGCCGGCAGCGAGACGCAACTTGAGTTGTTGGCCGCCGCCGACGATGAGCCCGGGCGTGGAGCAGGCAGTAGCGGAGCCGTGTGGGCTCGGCCCGGGCCAAGCCGCCGTCGAGCGCGACCAGCCGTGTCCAGGCCAGCAGGTCGTGGGCGATGAGGGCGGTGGTGAGCCAGGCAGCGTTGATGGCCATGTCGGCCGACGGCAGGTTGGCCAGCCCGGTGTCCTTGGCGTTGCAGATCAGCTTCTCGGCTCGACCCCGCCCCGTTGCAACGCTTCGAGATAGGCGATGTCAGGATCGGCCAGGTCGCAGATGAAGACCTGGAAACGGTGACCGTCGACGTAGGTGAAGCTCAGCTGGGAACCGGGGTGCGGTTCTTCGCGCCGGGCGATGAGCCGGCTGCCGGCCGGCCAGCGGCCCAGGTCGACCAGATCGGTGATCTCGGCCACCTCGGCCCCGTCTCGCTCCTCGGACCCGTCGGCAGTGACCGCCGGGCGCCACAAGCGGCCCCGGGACCACTAAACAGGCGGCCCGGATGGGTCGTCAGGTCATGGCCGATCGAGAACCGAACCTGGGCGGCCCGGCAGGCGTCGACGAAACCATGGGTCAACACGGGTCCGTTCCCTCGACAACTTGGAGCCGTTGGGATGTCTACCTTCGCACTTTGCTGGGAACGGCCCGACGACGGGATGTGCCGAGGAAGGTGGCCGTACCAACCGTGAACAAGACCAGTCCGCCCAGGCCGAGCGCCACCGAGAGGGCGATCAGCGTACCGCTGGCACCCGAACTGGCGACCACGCCCACCGGCGTCGCAGAAGCCGGTGCCGCGGCCGGCGCTTGGCCCTGGACGTTGAACCCGGCCCGAGCCGGCGTGCCCCACGGGGTCAGACCGGTCGCGACCTCGATCTGGCTGGCCACGATCACGTAGGCCCCAGGAGCCGCGTCGGCGGGAATGGTCACGGTGACCGGACCGATCGCTCCAGCGGCGTCAGGGGTGATGGTTGCCAGCACCGGCCCATTGACCCCGCCCCAGTGCAGCGCCACCGGGGTATTGGCGGGAACGTGGGAAAACGCCGAGCCAGTGACCGTCACCTGGGTGCCCGCCGGCCCGGAGGTCGGACCAAGGTTCAACTCGGCCAGGTTTGTGCACGCGAAGGCGGCCGAAGCAAACGCCAGGGATGCACCTATTCCGATCAGGCCACCAACGAGTGCCAACCGCCCGATGCGAGTCTTCATATTCATGTTCGGCTCCTTCCGCACGCGCGCGGAACGTCCAGTTGATCCACCCTACCCCGACCATGGAGCGTGGTCAATGGTGCGCTGCTAGAGCCACCGATCCTCTAGAGAGCTCATGATCGGGGTCGCCGACCAGCCGCCTGGCTAGGTCCCACACCCGACGAGGGGGACTTCGAAGGCGATGTGGCCGGGCGCACCGTTGGCGTCAACAATCGGCAGGCCGGCGGCCACCCAGACCTTGAGGCCACCGGCAAGGTTCACGGCGTTGTAGCCGAGTTGCCGGAGGGCATAGGCCGCCTTGTAGGAGCGGCCGCCAGTCCGGCAGACAGCAACGATCGTCCGCTCCTTGGGCAGTTCGGCGTAGCGGTCCTGGACCTGGGCCAGCGGTATGTGGACCGAGCCGGCAACGCGCCCGGCGGCCCACTCGGTATCGGTTCGGACGTCGAGCACGACTGCGCCCTGGGCGATCAGGCCTCTCACGGTCGCAAGATCGTCGTTGGGCACTCCGTACGCATCGGGGTGGGCCGCGGCGCCCGCCGTGGTTCGATGCAACCCGCTGATCCCGGCGAAACCAATGCCGGTGATCGCCACGAGTGCGATAACCACCCACAGCGATTTTTTCATCTTTCCTCCCGTGATCGTCACTCGCCGGGCACGGCCGAGCGTCGACGCCCAGTCACCGCGCTGAGCAGAAGCAGCACAAAGGCGGTCGCGACCAGCCCGCCACCCACGGCCCCCAAGACCAGCAAGCCGTTGTGATTCTTCGGGCCCGGCAGGGCGCGGAACTGGATGGAGCCGGCATAGATGTCCTGCACCGGCAAGGCGTCGGTCGCGTTCCGGGTATCTTCCCACGCGTAGTGAGCCGCGTAGTTGTCTGAGGTGATTCCGACCGGCCCTCTCACCGCACCGCCGTCAACGAAGAAACCAGGGCGCCGATCGGCGGCTCGGTCGGTGACTCGGACATTGGGCGCCCAGGTCACACCGCCGTCATTCGAGTAGGTGGCGTACACGTCGATCAACATGTGGCCATCGTCGTTCCGGAAGTCATACCAGGCGACGTCGATCCTGCCGTTCGGAGCCACCGAAACAGCTGGATCGAACTTGTTGGCGAAATTGGTGGCCGGATCGTCGGTGAGGCGGACGTGCGGGCTCCACGTCTTACCGCCATCGGTCGACCGTCGCATGAAGATGTCGTGCACCTGTTGCTGTCCGGCGACTCCATCGGCATAGTCCTCGGTGACCATCAACAGCGTGTAGCCCGGGACGCCGGACGTTGGCGCCACGGCCAACTCGGGGTAGT
Organism: uncultured Actinomycetota bacterium; assembly: GCA_963792645.1. Taxonomy (GTDB): domain Bacteria; phylum Actinomycetota; class Acidimicrobiia; order Acidimicrobiales; family Palsa-688; genus CAWBWS01. The sequence continues at coordinate 713,098 of CAWBWS010000002.1, read as the reverse complement.
CGGTGCCGTCAGTGTTCGCCTGCACGTCGTAGTGCTGGACGGTCTTGCCCAGGTCAGAGGTGGCCGACAGCACAGTACGTAGGTTCTGGGAAGCGGGTGCGTCCGGACCGTCCTCCGGCCGACCGGCCTGGGTGTCCAGTGCGAACACCGTTCCGTCCGGCGCGACCGCGATGCTGGGTCCCCGACGAGTCGGCAACGCCTGATTCCCCAGCGCCGGAATGTTCGTCAGGTCACCCTGGCCGTACAGGAGATCGATGGGAGGGCCAAACGTCTTGCCTCCGTCGATGGAGACGGCCAGAGCCGGCCGGCTCTCAAAGTCGGGGTCCGGCGGGGACGATGGATCTATGAACCCTGGGATCGGAACATTCCGACGCTGCCAGGCCACATACACCCGGTTGCGGGCGACATCCGCGGCGATGTGGGGCTGCCACGCGCCCTCATTGTCCTTCGGCTTGCTCGGCCGGTTGTCTCGAACCACGGCGCTCTGGAACGACAAACCGAAGTCGGTACTCCGGGACAACACGATGCTCGTGGGCGCCCGGGATGTGAACGGGACCGAGGCGTTGAACGGCATGGCGTGCAGCCCGACCAGTAAGGAGTCGTTGGGGCCCCACGCCATCGGGTAGGAGATCCCGGCGCTATTCGGGGTGCAGCGGTCGAATCCCGGCGACTTCGGCAGCAGTTGGCCGGGGGCCAGCTTGAAGGTCGCTCCGCCGTCGGTCGAGACGTGGACCTGACAGGTACCGGCATGGAAGTCGCCTTCGGCCACGATGACCCTGTTCGGGTCCTTCGGGTCCACCGTGATGGTCGGGATGCTGTCGAGGCGGCCGACGCTCGGGTTGTCGTGGGTGACCCAGGTGTTGCCCACCACCCGCGGGAACGAGGCCGGGGCAGCCGCCGAGGCCCCGGCCGGGGTGGCTACCGCCGCGCACGCGGCGAGCACAGTCGCGCCGGCCAACGCGGCAACCCGCGGGCGATCCCGGCGGGGACGGCAGGACCCGCCCGTCGCGGTGGTCACGCATCCCCAGTCGCGGGCGACTTCCTGGAGAACATTGCGACTGCGAGCACGATGGCGACGGCCAGGATCAATGTGCCGAGTCCGATCGCGATGACCGTCAACGCACTGAGACCGGACTTGGTCCCCGGAACCAACCCGACCGGCCGGACCTGAATCTGCACGGCGGCATCTCCTGCGAAGACCTGGGGGCTGCCAGCGGGGGTGATGACGTGAATGGCCGCCTTGGCCGGCATGCCCCACGTCGGGAACTGGCCCTTCGGGTACACCTTGGCCGGCTGGGTGGCAACAATGAGGTAGTCACCCCCCGGGGTATCAGCAGGAATTTGGAACGTGGCCCGGGTGTCGTTGTCACCAGGCTGGACAGTGGCCAGCACCGGCCCATCGATGGTCTTGAAGTGGAACGTGACTGGCGGAACCTGCGAGCCCGACACCTCTTGGATCAGTGCGTTGACCGTGCCGCCAGGAGCAACGGCGGGAGGGTTCAGCTGCAGAACGGCGATCGGAATGCACGCGAAGGCCTCCGATGCCGCGATGAGCCCCCAGGCGACTGCGAACGGGAGCACTAGCAGGAGTGCTCTTCGCTTCGTTCGAGATGCCATCCGGCCGACCCCCCGTCCACCCGATCAGCTAAGGATCCGAAGTCTTCCGCACCGGATCGCACCTGTCAATGAATATGGTCTCTAGTACTGAGTCGGGTACGGATTCGGGTGGGCCGATCGTCTTCACGATCCCGGCCGGGCGTATCCTCCCACGACGATGCCGCCCGGCATGGAACTCCGAGCTGTAGCTGTCGCCGCCGTCCTCCTCCTTGGCGCGTCGGCATGTTCGGGGAGGAGACCTTCGCGGCCGAGCCCGTCAGTCGCCGCAGCTCCCCGTTCCACCGCCAGCGATCACCCTGAGCAGGCGGTCCCCCCGAGTCGTCCAAGCCAGCCGCCCGGAGCGGTGTCCTTCCAACAGGCTGAAGCGGGCACCGGTCCTGCGCTCATCCGCCTCCAGGATGACCTGGACATGAATGGCCACCTGACTGTTCCGCGCAACAAGTACAGCATCGATGTCGAGAAGTTGATAGCAGCCCTCAGCATGGCCGAGACCGTGATACGCAGTCTGTCCTTCGACGCTAGGACAACCGCTGACATCAACGTCCTTCTGGCCCAAGAATCGAGTCTGATTGCATCACTGGAGATGCTCGCCCCAACCACGGAGAACATCTCCCCGCTCCAGCTGACCGCGGTCAACTCGGCAATGGCCGTCGTCCAGCGCGACCTGGGTCCATCTCCATGAGGGAGGGAATGGCACGTCTAGTGTCAGGTCTGTGGCTAGCAGGCACCGGACCCGGTGCGCCGCCAGCTCGCCAGCCTCTTCCGGTTCCATCTCCGCTCGACCGTCACTGAGTCGGAGTCCGCCGACCCCTGGCACCTCCGCCGGGCAGACGGGCGGGCCCATGACGATCGTCGTCCGCAAAGCCCTGCCGGCCGAAGCCAGCCCGGTCGCGGCCGTCATGGCTCTGGCGTTCCACGACGACCCGATGATGAGCTGGCTGGTGCCGGACGCCCCCGCCCGTCGACACCGTCTGCCCGGGCTCTTCGAGCAGGGGCTGCGCCACGTGCATCTCGCCATGGACGAGGTGTACGCAACTGGCGGTGACCCGGTCCAAGAGCGGTCGCATCGCGAACCTGAAGAAGAAGAAGTCGTCGCACGTCAACCACTACTCGTTCCACAGCGCCCGCCTGCATCGCAAGGGCGGCGACGTGTCGCCTCGCCAGGCAGTCGTGATCTAGACACCTCGGTGGGACCTGAGCATCTTCAAGGTCCACTTCGGGCTGTTGACCCTGAAGGCCTACACCGAAGGCGAACACGTGCTGCGTTTCGAGGCGGTGGTCCACAACACCGGTCAACTCCGCTGCGGGCGGGTCCTGGAACGCTTCTCCGACATCGTCGACCGTCTCCACGCCATGGTCGACCGGTTCCTCACCACCCGCGATTGTGTCGACATCGGCTTCATCGCCGACGGCACCCTCGACACCCTGGTCGCCCCCACTCGGGTGGGCGCCACCCGAGTCGGAGGGATCGACCTGAACAAACCCCGCTCACGGGCGGTCTTCGGGGCCGCGGTCGCCCTGTCGGTCTCCCCAGACGGTTTCACCGTCGCCGATCTCGCCGCCAAGGTCCACGCCATGACCGGCAATGACTACACCATCCGCCAAGGCGCCTACGACCTCAAGAAACTCCGCGCCAAGCAGCTCGTCGTCAAACCCGCCCACAGCCGCCACTACCTTGTTCCACCCGACGCGGCCCGCACCATGAGCGCCCTCACCGTCCTACGCGACAACGTCGTCGTTCCCATCCTCGCCGGCGTCCGCAGCCCTCGCCAAGGCCGCAAACCTTCCTCTTGGACCGCCGTCGACCGTGACTACGAGACACTGCGGATCGACATGCAGACCCTCTTCGGCCACCTCGGAATCGCCATGGCCGCATAGACGACATTTTGTCGACATGAAATCCTCTAGCACCTAGCCGAGCTGCTCGACGAAGTGCTCGAGCTGGCGCAGGTTGCGGCACTCGTACACCCCGTCACAGTAGGCGCCGTACTGGCTCACGATGGAGTCGCCCGTGTCCCAGTACGACCGGGGTTCCGGATTGAGCCAGTACAGGTGGCGGGCCTTCTTGGCCATCTCCTGCACCACCCACGCCTGGGCGGCGTGATAGTTGTTGCGGCCGTCGCCCAGCAGGATGACGGACGTCTTGGGCGAGATCTCCTTGCCCCAACGCACCGAGAACGTCTCGAAGGCGTGGCCGTAGTCCGAGTGGCCGTCGACCCACACCACGTTGGCCTCGGTGTTGACGCGGTGGACCGCCTCGACGATGTCCTCGGTCCCCTCGAAGAAGCGGGTGACCTCGTCGATGCCGTCGATGAACACGAAGCTGCGCACCCGGCTGAACTGGGAGCTGATGGCATACACCATCTGCAGGGTGAACCGGGCGAACGCCGCCACCGAACCGGAAATGTCGGCGATCACCATGATCTCGGGTTTGGTCGGCCGGGGGTGCCGGAACTTGGGCTCGGCGGGCACGCCCCCGTAGGAGAGCGAATGGCGCACCGTGCTGCGGAAGTCCAGCGGGCCGCGCCGGCCGTGACGGCGCTTGCGGGCCAGCCGCACGGCCAGCCGCCGGGTCAAGGGGAAGATGGCCCGCCGCAACGCGGCCAGCTCCTCGTGGGTGGCGTGCATGAAGTCGACGTCGGCGGGGAGCGGTTTGCGCACCGTCCTGGCCATGGCTTCGGCTCCCCGGTCGGCGACCAACCGCCGCCTGATCTCGGCTTCGATCTCCTGGCGGAGCCGGTCCATGCGCCGGTCGGCATCGTCGCCGGCCAGGCGCTCCCCCAGGGCCGTCATGGCGATCGCCTGCTGACGGGCCGACTGCATCATCCGGTCGCGCATGCCGTCGAGATCGAGTTGCCGCAGGGTCCGGTAGAGGTAGTAGGTGCCGCCGACCGGACGGCCCGGTTCCATCCCGCCGTAGCGCGTGACGGCCTGGGCGGCGAGGGACCGCAGCAAGGACTCGTTACCGTCCACCAGCGCCTGGTACAGCAGCTCGGCCAGCTCCTCGGCGCTCAGCCCGTCCAGCCCGCGTCCCTGTTCGTCGTCGCTGCCCTGGCGCAGCATCTCTGCGACCAGCAGCCCCAGGTCCGTCACGTCCGGGTCCTCCGAGGCCGGGCCGGCGATCTGCCATTGACCGCCGCGTAGCGAGAAGTAGACCTCGAAGATGGTCGCGAAGACCTTCCAGTGGTCGTGGTGTTTCACCAGCGTCGCACCCAGCGCGTACTTGAACGCCTCCCGATCCTCCAGCGGGACATGGCCGAGGGCCTCGAGCGCATCGAGGTGCTCGGTCAGGCTGACCGGCAGCCCGGCCGCCCGCAACTCGGCGATGAAGCCGCTCAGTACCTCGACCATCCCGCCGCCGCCGGTGGTCATCGATTCGACGGACCGACCAGCTCCTTGTTCGCCTTGGCGATGTCGGACTGGTACTTGAGCAGGATGTGCATGGTCTCGCGGGCCCGGTCGGCATCGACGGTCTCGATGCCCAACAGCACCAGGGTGCGGGCCCAGTCCAGCGTCTCCGACACCGAGGGGTGCTTCTTCAACTCCAGGGTCCGCAGTGAGCGCACGATGCGAACGATCTGATCGGCAAGGTGCTCGGAGACGCCCGGCACCCGGGCCAGCACGATCTCCTTCTCCCGCTCGAGGTCGGGGTAGTCGATGTGGAGGAACAGGCAGCGCCGCTTCAGCGCCTCCGACAACTCCCGGGTGTTGTTGGACGTCAGGAAGACCAGCGGGATCTGCCGGGCTGACACCGTGCCTAGCTCAGGGATCGACACCTGGTACTCGGAGAGGATCTCGAGCAGCAGGGCCTCGGTCTCCACCTCCACCCGGTCGACCTCGTCGATCAGCAGCACCACCGGCTCGTCGGCCCGGATGGCCTCGAGCAGCGGCCGGGTCAGGAGGAACGGCTCCGAGAAGATGTCCTCCTCGATGTCGCCCCAGCTGTCGCCGCCGGCCTCCTCGCTCACCCGCTGGGCCTGGATGCGCAGCAACTGCTTCTTGTAGTTCCACTCGTACAGGGCCTTCGACTCGTCCAGGCCCTCGTAACACTGCAGCCGGATCAGGCGGGCACCGCTCATCTCGGCCACCGACTTGGCCAGTTGCGTCTTCCCGGTGCCGGCCGGGCCCTCGACCAGTACGGGTTTGCCCAACCGGTCGGCCAGGTAGACCACCCCGGCGATCCCTTCGTCGGGCAGGTACCCGACGCGCCGCAGTCCGTCCCGGACGGCCGGGATGGACTCGAATTTGGGGGTCGCCGCCAGGTCCGTCATCGGCCTAGCGTACCGGGGCGCCTGGTTATGCCCGCACCTGACCGTCGCCGTGGACCACGTACTTGTAGGTGGTCAGCTCCCGCAGGCCCATCGGACCCCGGGCGTGCAGCTTCTGGGTGCTGATCCCGATCTCGGCACCGAAGCCGAACTGCTCGCCGTCTGTAAAGCGCGTCGAGGCATTGACCACCACCGCCGCCGCGTCCACCTGGTTGGTGAAACGAGTGGCGGCCGCCAGGTCGCGGGTGACGATGGCTTCGGTGTGCCCGGAACCATGCCGGCGGATATGCCCGATCGCAGCATCGAGGTCGTCGACCACCGCGACGCTGAGTTCGAGGTCGAGAAACTCGGTGGAAAAATCCTCCTCGCTAGCGGGTTGCATCCGCTCGGGGCCCAGGATCTCGACGGCTCGGGCGTCGCCCACCAGCTGCACCCCCTCAAGGGCGGCAGCCGCCCGTGGCAGGAAGCTCTTGGCGACGCTCGCGTGCACCAGCAACGATTCCGCGGCATTACACACACTCGGCCGTTGCGTCTTGGCATTGACGATGATGTCGAGCGCCATGTCGAGATCGGCGGCAGCATCCACGTACACGTGGCAATTGCCGTCACCGTCGACGACATAGGGGACGGTGGCATTGTCGATGACGGCGGAGATCAGCGACGGGCCGCCCCGTGGGATGAGGCAGTCGATGAGGCCTCGCAGCCGCATGAACTCTGTCGCCGACTCCCGGCTGGTGTCCCCGACCAGGATGACCGCGTCCTCCGGCAGCCCGGCTTTGGCGATGGCCGCGCGGAGCACCCGGACGATCTCGGTATTGGACCCTATGGCCGCCGAGCTGCCCCGGAGGAACGCGGCGTTGCCCGACTTCAGGCACAGGCCGGCGGCGTCGCTGGTGACATTCGGCCGGTTCTCGTAGATGATCCCCACGACCCCCAGCGGCACCCGGACCCGGTGGATCCGCAACCCATTGGGTCGCCGCCACCCGTCGAGGATCTCGCCCACCGGGTCGGGCAGCGAGGCCACCATCCGCAGCCCGGCGGCCATCGCGTCGATCCGGGCCGGGGTCAACCGCAACCGGTCGATGACCGTGTCGCTCGTTCCGGCCGTCCGGGCGGACTCGATGTCGGCGGCGTTGGCCGCCAGGATGTCGGCGGCGTGGCGGCCGAGACCATCCGCGGCGGCCTCCAGGGCGGCGTCCTTGGCCTGCGAACGGGTCTGCGCCAGCGCGCGAGCCGCCTCCCGGGAGCGTTGGCCGAGCTCGACCAACCACAAAGGTGATGTCACCAAACGAGCGTATCCCGTTCGGGTCTCGGACCCAGGGGGGTCAGGGGTGGCGGACCGGTCTGGGCACCGTGACCGTGGTGCTGTTGCTCAACTCGGGCGCATTCCGGCCCAGCCGGGCACCGGGCGCGACGGCGGCCTGCGCCCTGATCGTCTCGCGTGCGAAGGCGTCGCAGTGGGCGTGACGTCGATTGCGGTCATGTCGACTCCATCCGATCCCGGCGGCACACCATCATCCGACGCGACCCTGGACGTAGTCGGAGGTACGAGGATCCTCGGGTGAGTTGAACATCTGCTCGGTACGGCCGTGCTCGACAATGACGCCGGGGGTGCCATGCCGATCATCCAGATGGGCCGCCGAGAGCGTGCTTGATCCCGCCGACGGTGACCGGATCCAGGGGCCCGGCCCGCGTCATGTCCTGGGTGAACAAGTTGGTGTGCACCAACGCGGTCCGCCCCCGCCGCAGCGTGTAGGCGACAACGTAGGCCAGGGCCATGAACGAGATGACGGCGGCGGTGTACATCAGGACGGTCATCACCTTGTCGCGCACGGCGGGCCGTCGTCGGCCAGGGAGACGAGCTGGGCGTAGGCCGCCAGGAACGCGAGGTCGGCGACGACCTCGAAGCCGAGAAGACCCGAGAACGGTGCCAGCCGGCCGAAGAGCAGGAGAGCGACGCACAATCCGCTGGCCGCCGCGCCCACCAGGTTCAGCCGGTCGGAGCGCGAGACACCGCCCAGCTGGCGCCGCTTGGGAGGCTGAACCTCGGGTGGTTGACCTTCGATGGCCGGGCGTGTGGATGTCTCCATGTCAGACGTCGCTTTCCGCGCCAAACCGAGACCGGGCGACGACCGTAGAGTGCGGTGAAGTTGACGACGAGCGTGAGGGTGAACAGCGCCAGGCCGCCGCCATCAAGGCCGAGAGCCCCATGGACGACGCATCGCCATACCGGAGGGCGATCAGGCTGGACACCGAGTTGGACCCGGTCTGCGGGATGTGGGTGTTGGGGATGTGGGTGTTGATGGAGGAGACGGGCGAGATGATCAGGTAGACGGCGATCGTTTCGCCCAGCGCCCGACCCAGGCCGAGCATGCTCCCCCCGATGATCCCGCCCTCGCCGAACGGCAGCACGACGGGCCCCGGAACGTCCTGGATCGACCGGGGCGCGGGAGTCTGGTCTGTACTGGTGAGATGCGGGTCCACGACGACGCCAAATTACCGGTGGGCCGGCCCAGGACAACCTGGTTAAAGCGAACGAAAGATGAACTCTCCTTAACCTCGCCTATTGAGTGAATGACAGGTGAACTACTCCTGAACAATCAGTGGAATACCGCCCGGCGGTACCTGTCCTGGGTTCTTCGTTGGCCCACGCGCTACCTCCTGGAAAGGCTGCTGACTACCTCCTTGAACGAGGGGTGTGGCACGTGTCGTGCCAGGTGTGCGGCTGGAGCGCCACCGGCCCGATGCGAAGGCAGCTGGCCAGCCTCTTCCGCTTCCACCTGCGTTCCAACGGCACCGAAGGCGAGCCCGCAGGCCCGTAGCCGGGAGCCGGCCGGGCAGACTGGCGGGCTCATGACGATCGTCGTCCTCCAGGCCCAGAAGGCCAACATCCGGCCACTCGCCGCCTTGCTCGCCCGGGCGTTCGAAGACGATCCCATGATGACCTGGCTGTTCACGGACGCCGCCCGCCGCCGGCGCCGCCTTTCACCTCTCTTCGAGCTGGCGCTCCGCCACCCCCGGGTCCGCGCTGGCGAGGTCTACACCACCGCCGATCTGGCCGGCGTGGCGCTGTGGGCCCCTCCCGATCAATGGCGGACACCGATCCGGAATGTCCTGCGGGCCCTCCCCCAACTCATCTGGACACTTCGGGGCGGGCTGCCGGCGGCCGTCAGGACCACCACGGCCATCGAGCGGGTTCACCCCCGGGAGCCGCACTGGTATCTGGCCGTGCTGGGCACCGAGCCGGCGCGGCAGGGCCAGGGCATCGGTTCGGCGCTGCTGGCTCCTGTCCTGCAACGATGTGACCGAGACGCCATCCCGGCGTACCTGGAGTCCTCGAAAGAGGCCAACGTGGCTTTCTATCAACGGCACGGCTTCGAGGTCACGGGTACGGTCGCCACCGCCGACGGCGGTCCCACAGTGTGGCTGATGTGGCGGGAGCCCCGGCCATAGCACCGACGCCGCTCAGCGAACCAGTCGACCGGTTCGTCACCGAGGTGACCGAGACGCTCGACATCCTGGCCCGGTCGGTCGGCCGGGGATCGGGCTCGCTGGCGTCCGACGTGGTGGCCGAGGCGTGGCACGTGGCGGCGGCGTTCGTGGATGCCGACGGCACCCATACCGAGGACGAGCTCCGGGCCTTGATCAGTGTCTTCGGCAACCGGGCCGGCAGCCCATTGACGGCTCAGCGAACTGCCGACCTTCGTCTGACCGGGGAGGTCGACGGGGCGCGTGCCTGGATCGCCACACCGTCCGCCCTTTTTTCCCTCCTTGTTGATGCCGACAGGAAGAACGGCACCATGAACTCGTGGCGCTACTACGACGCCGCCATGGAGATCGCCCACGCCACGGGCGCCCTGGACACGCTCACCACCCAGGGTGAGCTGCAGGCCCTCGAGCAGTTCCGGACCACCCTGCTGCGGGCCATGGAGGATGGCGGGCTGCGGAACCCGTGGACGGGACGTACGCCGCTGAGTGGCCGTCCCGGCACCGCTAGCACCGGAGCGGCGGTCCCGTCGGCGGGTGGCGCCGGATCAGCGGTCGCAGCAGTAGCCGCCGCCCCCGATGAGCCGGCGCGGCCGATCGAGGAGCTGCTCAGCGAGCTCAACGCCATGATCGGCCTGGCGGAGGTGAAAGGTCAGATCCGTACGGTGACCAACCTCATCCGTGTCCAGCAGATGCGCCGCCACCGGAACCTCCCGGTCCCCGACACCAGCCACCACCTGGTGTTCACCGGCAACCCCGGCACCGGCAAGACCACCGTGGCCCGCCTCGTCGCCCAGATCTACCGCACGCTGGGAGTGGTGGACCGAGGCCAGCTCATCGAGGCCGGCCGCTCCGACCTGGTCGCCGGTTACATGGGTCAGACCGCCCTCAAGACCACCGAGGTCTTCAATTCCGCGAGCGGAGGCGTCCTGCTCATCGACGAGGCCTACGCTCTGGTCCAGGGGCAGAACGGTGACTTCGGCCGGGAGGCGATCGACACGCTCGTCAAGCTGATGGAGGATCGCCGTGACGAGGTGGTCGTCGTGGTGGCCGGGTATCCGGACGAGATGACCACGTTCCTCGACGCCAATCCCGGCCTGCGGTCCAGGCTGCCACGAACGATCCACTTCCCCGACTACAGCACCGACGAGCTCATGGCCATCTTCGACACGCTCTGCCACCAGGGCTCGTACCGGTTGACAGACGACGGTCGGGCGCGCCTCCGATCGATCTTCGAATCCGAGCCCCGCGGCAAGGGGTTCGGCAACGGCCGGCTGGCCCGCAACGTCTTCGAGGCGGCGATCGGCCACCAGGCGGGACGAATCGTCACCATGACCGCCCCGAGTGACGACGACCTCTGCCAACTGACCGTGGACGACGTGGCGAGCGACGGTTGACGGACCGTCGGGCCGGTTCCGGGAACGGTTCCGGCGTCCGTGGACCTAGCCTGGCGGCATGACGGAACCAGCGTCCGGCGATCGCCTTCCGGCCCCACTGCCGGCCGCCGGCCGGGCCGCGGTGTCGCCTTCGGCGCTGGCGCTGGCGGGTGCAGGGGCGGTCGGCGGTCTGCTGCTGGGCGGGGTGGTACCGGCGCTGGTGCTCGGCGCCGGTCTCTGGGCGGTGCGAGTGGCGGTGGCCTCGGCACGAGCCGCGGGCCGGCGCCGCCGGGCCCGGCGGCCCGAGACGATCGATCCGTACGCGGTGCCTGACCCGTGGCGACGGTTCGTCAGGGACTCCATCACCGCCCAGAGCCGCTTCGACCAGGCGGTGAGCCGATCCCAGGCCGGCCCGCTTCGCGACCGACTCGAACAGGTGGCCCGGCGGGTGGACGACGGGGTACGCGAGTGCTGGCGGGTGGCGCACCTGGGTGCGGCATTGGACGCCGCGCTGACGGGTCTGAATCCTGACCGTGTCAGCCTCGAACTGCGCCAGTTCCAGGACCAGCGGCGAGCGGCCGGCGCCGCGGGAGCGGCTCCAAGCAGCGAGCGGTCGGACGATGCCCTCGATCAAACCGAGGCCGCCCTCGCCAGCCAACTCCAGGCGGCCCGTCGGGTTGAGGCGGCGAGCCAGCGCACCACCGACCGCCTCCGGGTGCTGACGGCGGAGCTCAACGCCGCTGTGGCGGCCGCCGTGGAGCTCTCGCTCGACAGCGCCGACGCGGCCGCAGCCGGCGAATTGGCGGGCAGCGTGGACAGCGTGGTCGGTGAGATCGAGGCGTTGCGGCAGGCCCTGGAGGAAACGGTGGGATCGCCGGCGCCCGGAAACGGAAACGCTGCCCGCTGACGTAGCGAATACAGGCGTCGCACCAGGAGTTCACCTGTGGTTACCGTCCACTCGCGTTACGTCCGTAAGACAGCTACACCCTTGGCATAACGTCTCATCTGGCACGTATAGGACCGCTTAGCGGTCCAGGTTGTCATTTCGATCACGACATTGAAGCAAGCAGGGGACGTGACACACGTCGTAATTCCGCGCCCGTCTGAGCCGCGGTCATTGTCCATACCCATGACGACGAACCTGCCCCACGGTCCGATTTTCTAGGAGGAGGACAACAGATGCCCGAAGCCAAAGGGTATAGACGCCCCGACGCGTTATCGGGATCGTGGTGGCGGTGTCCACTCTCGGGGTATTGGCCGTAATGGCCGTGCAGGCCGCCTCGGCCGCCGGCACCAACGCCGGCGCAGTGGTCATCACCAAGCCGGACGGGGTCACCGTGTTGACGGGCGTCCACGGCTCGCAGGATCCGTTCACCCTGAAGCTGCCGGCGGCTGCGGCCTGCTCCAAGGACACGGCGAGCAACAACTACCACGTCTTCGGTTACCTCGTCGCCGCCGCGGTCGATCCTTCGACCCTGCCGTTCGGGTCGGCCGGGCCCAGGAGATCACCGAGTTCGAGCAGAGCCTCAGCAAGGTCTTCGGCGCCGATCGGGCGAGACCGTTCATCCAGCAGCTGGAGAAGGCCCGGACGTCGAATGGACAACCAGCTGGACCGGGCCATCACCGGGTGCGTGGCCGACCCCCACCGTCGACACAAGCGGACTGACGCCACACTCGAGCGCGCCGGCCTCGACCGGACGCAGTGTGATCCCCGAGGGCACGACGTAGAGTCGCGTCATGTTCAAGTTCTTCAAGCGGGCATGGGCGTACATGACTGCCTCGGCCAACACCAAGTTCGAGGAGCGGGCCGACCCCAAGATCCAGTTGGAGCAGGCCATCGTCGAGGCCCAGGACCAGCACCGGCGCCTGACCGAGCAGGCGGCCAATGTCATCGCCAACCAGAAGCAGACCGAGATGCGGCTGAGCCGGGCCATGGAAGACCTCCAGAAGCTCAACGGCTCGACCCGTCAGGCGCTGCTGATGGTCGACGACGCCCAACGCCGGGGGGACACGGCCAAGGCGGCGGAGTACAACCAGGCCGCCGAGGGTTTCGCCAACCGGCTGATCGCGGTCGAGAAGCAGGTCGAGGACCTCAAGACCATGCACCTGCAGACGACCCAGGCGGCCGACCAGGCCAAGGCCGCGGTGCAGCAGAACTCGTCGGCCCTCCAGAAGAAGCTGAGCGAACGCCAGAAGCTTCTTTCACAGCTGGACCAGGCCAAGATGCAGGAGCAGATGAACAAGGCCATGGCCACCCTGTCCCAGACGGTCGGCCAGGACGTGCCCACCCTCGACCAGGTGCGGGACAAGATCGAGGCCCGCTACGCCCGGGCCATCGGCGCGTCCGAGCTGCAGGGCCAGACCGTGGAGGCCAGGATGCTGGAGGTGGAGCAGGCGTCGCTCAACACCGAGGCCCAGTCCCGGCTGTCGGAGCTGCGCAGCCAGTTGGGCCTGACCACCGGCCAGGCCGGCGAGCTCGGGGCTCCGGCCCAGCAGGCGGTCCCGGCGGCCGGTCAGGCCGGCGGCCAGCCGGTGGCCGCGCCGGGGGTCGGCGCCGATGCCGTTCCCGCCAGCCCGCCGGAAACGCCCGCCGGCTCGTAGCGGCCGGGGCCGCTGCCCCCCTTACGGAGGGGACGGCGCTCGGCGCGGGCTCGTGCTGACAACGGGCGCCCGGCGAACCAGAAACTGACGCGACAAATCGGAGCCCGGCGACCGATCTGTCGCGTCACTATGCGTGCCCCCAGCCTTCCCAGCTTGGTCACCGCCATGTTGGCGCTTGTTTACCAGTGGTTCAACGTGCCCACCCCTCACCGACACCTGGTGGTCGCAGAATAGGGCGACCCGGCGGCGAGCGACCGGGATACGAAGGGGAGGAACTCCATGTCGCGTGTGCCCACCAGGTTCTTGGCCGCGGCCGGTGCCGCCGGCCTGATCGCCGCCGGGGTGACTTCGGCGATTCCGGCGTCCGCCCGCGGCCATGAACACGCGGCGGCTCAACACGTGCTGCTGCTCTCGGTCGACGGGATCCACCAGACCGATCTGGCCCTCTACATCAAGAACCATCCGGGATCGGCCCTCGACAAGCTGGTCGGCAACGGTGTGCAGTTCACCAACGCCCAGACACCCGTACCCTCGGACTCCTTCCCCGGCATGGTGGCCCAGGTGACGGGAGGCAACCCGTCGTCCACCGGCATCTACTATGACGACTCGTGGAACGCCGCCCTGCTGCCGGCCGGTACCACCGGTGCAGCCTGCGCCACGGCCAAACCCGGCGTCGAGGTCACCTACTTCGAGCAGCTGGCCAAGAACCCGCACAGCATCGACTCCGGACAGGGCTTGAGCGGGCTTCCCGACAGCATTCTGGGCCTGACCAGCAACCCGGACACCCTGATCGACCCCGCCCAGCTGCCGGTCGACCCGGCCAGCTGCCAGCCGGTGTACCCGCACTCGTACCTGAAGGTGAACACCGTCTTCGAGGTGGCCCGCAATGCCGGCCTGCGCACCGCCTGGTCGGACAAGCACGCCGCCTACGAGATTCTCAACGGCCCCTCGGGCACGGGCGTCCAGGACTTCTTCACCCCCGAGATCAACAGCGACGCCCCAACGGGGGGATCCCCGATCGACTGGACCAAGGACAACCTGCTGACCCAGCAATACGACAGCTACAAGGTCCAGGCTGTCATAAACGAGATCAACGGCTTCGACCACAGCGGGACCAAGATGCTGGGCACCCCGGCCATCTTCGGCATGAACTTCCAGACCGTATCCACCGCCGAGAAGCTGCCGAAGTCCAACGGTCTGGCCGGCGGCTACCTGGCCGACGGCGTCACTCCCGGCCCGGTCCTCGCCAAGGCCCTGGACTTCATCAACACCAAGGTCGGCGCCATGGTCGCCGCCTTGACGGCCCGCCATCTCGACCAGAACACGGCGATCATCCTGTCGGCCAAGCACGGCCAATCCCCCGACCTCCCGATGGCACTGACCCGCATCCCGGACGGCCCGATCCTGTCGGCCCTGGACGCGGCCTGGCACGCGGCCAACCCGACTGGCGTCAACCCGCTGGTGGCCATGTCGGTCAATGACGATGGCATGCTGATCTGGCTCCACGACCGCTCACAGGCGGCTGCCGACTTCGCCAAGGCTTTCCTGCTGGCTCACAACGGCAACGGCAACGACATCACCGGCGCACCAAAGCCGTACACCGCGTCCGGCCTGGCCACGGTCTACGCCGGAGCCGCCGCGGCCGGGTATTTCAAGGTCCAGCCCGGTGATCCACGGGTGCCCGATGTCTTCGGGATCTCGCAGTACGGCACGGTCTTCACCGGGGGGCATGCCAAGATCGCCGAGCACGGGGGGGCCAACCCGCAGGACCGCGATGTGCCGTTGGTGGTCTCGGGCGCCCCGGTCGGCGGGCGTGACTCGAGCGCTCAGCCGGTCGAGACGACCCAGATCGCGCCCACCATCCTGAAGCTGCTGGGCCTCAACCCGGCTTACTTGATGTCGGTCAACATCGAGCACACCCGGACACTGCCTTTGGGCGACTGAGGGGGCATCCCCCTTCGCTCATCAGTCCTCCGGCCGCCCTCGACCAGCGCACTCGCGACTGCGTCGGGGGCGGCCGCATGTCCGGTCCCCCACGGGACTCAGCGCCGCCGTACCGCCCGGGCCAGTGAGTACGAGAGCAGGCCGATGACGCCCAGCGGCGGGAGCCACCACGCCGACACGCTCCGATGGGCGAGCAGCGCGGTGACGGCGAAGAGCACGATCACGCCGGCCGCCATGCGCCAGTCGTCGCCGACGATGAAGTCCCACCAGAACAGGGCGAACGCCTTGACCGGCTTCACGACGCCTCAGGAACCGATCGCTCGTCACGGCGCACGTTGTGAATCTGATGGTGCTGGCGGAGAGCAGCGACCAAACCCAGGCTGGCGAGGAGATACAGGGCGAGCAGGAAGAGCAGGGCGGCGTCGCTCCCCGGCCACGTGACTCCGGCCCCTTCGGCGCCCCAGAAGGTGCCGAAGGTGACGAGCATCAGGCCGACCGCGTACTTCATCGTGTTCTCCGGGACCCGTGACAACGGGGCACGAACGGCTACGGCGACGACGACCACCACGACAACCGCCAGGAGGGCACCCAGGGCGGCGAGCGGAATGTTCTTGGCATTGCTGCCGAACGTCAGCACGATGAACGCCACTTCCAGCCCTTCGAGAACGACGGCCTTGAAACACAGGGCGAACCCGTAGGAGTCGAAGGCGCCGGCGACGATCGCGGCTTTGCTGGCCATCTCACGCTCCTCGGCGAAGATGGCGGCCTCGTCGTGGAGCGCCTTCCAGCCGCTGGCCCGCAGGATGGCCTTGCGGAGCCAGGTCAGGCCGAAGACGAGAAGCAGGCCGCCGACGATGATGCGCAGCGTCTCGAGCGGGATCTGCGAGATGGCCGGCCCGAGGGCGCCGACGATGACGGCCAGGGCGCCGAGGCCGGCGGCCACACCGATGAACGCGCCTCGCCAGGCCCGGGTGGTCCCGACGGCGAGGACGATGGTGGTGGCCTCGACCATCTCGACGGCGCTGGCGAGCATGACGGACAGGACCAGAAAGACGTGGGCGCTGGTCATGATCAGACGGCGGTCGGCGCGGCGGCGGCCAGGCCGGCGGGCGCGACGGCCGGCGTCGGTCCCGGCGGGTGCTCGGTTGCGATGGCTTCTGGTGGCGTGGGCGTGGCGCCAGGGTAGAGCAGGCAGCCCTCGGGCTCGAGCGACACCCGCACATTCCGCCTGCGCTCCCAGCGGTGCTCGGAGAACACCCCGACGAGGGTCGCGCCGTCGATCAGGGCCAGGACGTGGTCGTAGCCCTGGCCGCGGAAGGCGGAGTCGACGACGGTGGCCGCCACTGTCGTCGTGCCGGCACCGTCCGCCTGGAGCCGCACCGCCGCCGGTCGCAACGCCAGCAGGGCCCGGCCCGCGGGCTGGTCGGTCGGGCCGCACCACCGCCCGGTGAGGTCCGCAGTCGCTCCGGGCAACCGGAAGCTGCCTCGTCCCGGTTCGCCCGTCAGCGGCCTGGCAGCGACCTCGATCTGGCCGGCCAGCCCGGTGAAGGCGGCGACGAATGGGGTGGCGGGCCTGGCGTAGATCTCCTCCGGGTTGCCGACCTGCACCAGCTGACCTCGATGGAGGACACCGACCAGATCGGCCAGCGCGAATGCCTCGCGCTGATCGTGGGTGATGTACACGCAGGTGGCGCCGGTGTCGCGGGCCAGGGTGGAGATCTCGATGCGCAACCGTTCCCGCAGTTGACCTCGGTTCGCAACAGGTGTCGAGTAGACGACCGGATGACCAATGTTGGGTAAACAACCGGTGCGGCGGCCGCAGTCGTCAGGCGCTGGCCAGATCGCGGCGGTTGAATGCCGCCATCCCGACACCCGCGGTCAGGATCCCAAGGCCGACGAGGACGGCCGCCGAGACGCTTGGACCGGCTGGCGCTGGCAGTCCACACCGAAGATCTCGCCCCGGCCGGCGGTGGCCCGGATCAGGCCCAGCAGCAGCCGGATGGTCGTCGTCTTGCCGGCGCCGTTGGTGCGAGATAGCCGAGTACCTCGCCCTCGGCGACCTCGAGGTCAGGGAGCTCAGGGCTGCCGTACGGCCGAACGACTTCGAAAGCCCGTCGGCGCGCAGGGCGGGAGCCACATCAACCCAGGCTAGGCGAGCATCACCAGGTCGTCCCGGTGCACCACTTCGTGCGCCGCGTCCGGTGGCAGCGCCGAGCTGCGCAGGCCGGCCCATTCCTTGATCCGGGCCGCCGGATGACGAACCAGGCCCTTGGCGAAGACCTTCCCGTCCAGGCCGGCGATCTCGACGGCGTCGTCGGTGTCGAAGGAGCCTTCGACCGAGGCCACCCCGGCCGGCAGCAGAGACGTGCGGCGCTCGATGAGGGCGGTTCGGGCACCGTCGTCGACGACGACGGTGCCGCTGGCCCCGATGGCGAACGCGATCCACAGCTTGCGGGCCGACAACCGGCGGTCGTGAGGACGGACCACGGTTCCCACTCCGGGGATGCCGTCGACCGCCTCCAGCAGGACCCCGGGCCGGTCGGCGGCAGCGATGACCGCCCGTACCCCGGACCAGGCGGCCATCTTGGCCGCGGCCAGCTTGGACGACATGCCGCCACTCCCCCGGGCGGAGCCGGCCGAGCCGGCCACCACCTCGAGCGTGTGGTCGAGCTCGATGATCTCGTCGATCAGCGACGCGCTCCCATCGAGCCGGGGGTCGGCGGTCAGCACCCCGGGCGCGTCGGTCAGCAGGACCAGTACCTTGGCGCCGACCAGGTGGGCGACCAGGGCGGCCAGCCGGTCGTTGTCCCCGAATCGGATCTCGTCGTCGGCAACCGCGTCGTTCTCATTGACGACCGGAACCACTCCGAGCTCCAGTAGCCGGGTCAGCGTCTGACGGGCGTGGAGATACTGCTTGCGATTGACGAAGTCGAGGGGCGCCAGCAGGATCTGGCCGCCCACCAGGCCGTGGCCGGCGAGCGCATCGTCGTAGACCCGGAGCAACCGGCTCTGCCCGACAGCCGAGATGGCCTGGAGGGTGGCCAGGTCCCCGGGGCGGGCGCCGGCCAGACCCAGCGCGGGCATCCCGGCGGCGATGGCCCCGCTGGTGACGATGACCACCGTCTCGCCCCGCGCCCGCAAGGCCGCCACCTCGGCGCACAGCTTCTCGATGGCCGCGACAGAGATGACTCCACGTTCGTCGGTGATCGACGACGTGCCGATCTTGACCACGGTGGCCCCGCCGGAGCCACCGGACGAGCCGCTCCCGCTCAACGGTCGGGCTCGTAGGAGAACTCGAAGGTCCCGATGCGCACCAGGTCGCCCTCGCGGGCGCCGGCCCGGGTCAGGGCCCGGTCCACCCCGAGCCGCCGCAACCGGCCCTGGGCGTACTCGAGGGCCCCGGCGTTGGTCAGGTCCGACAATGCCACCGCCCGCAGCGCCGGCCGCCCCCTCACCACGAATGCCCCGTCGACGTCACGCTCGACCACCACGCCGGCGGGTACGGGCCGGTGGATGACGAAGCTGTCCTCGGTGGCGACCGCGGCCCGGGCCTCGGTCACCAGCTCGCCGACCCGACCGACCAGCTCCCGTAGGCCGGCCCCGGTCACCGCCGAGATACGGGGGCCGGTCCACGAGGGCCACATCTCGGCCCCCGAGGATGGATCGGGCAGATCGGCCTTCGAGCCGACGACGATCCTGGGCCTGGTGAGCAGCTCGGGCCGGTACTGATTCAACTCCCGGAGCAGCACCGCTTCCTGCTCGGCCGGCGCCCGGCCGTCCGAAGCCGCCAGATCGACCAGCACGATCAGCACCCGGGCCCGCTCGACATGGCGGAGGAACTGGTGGCCCAAACCCTTCCCCTCGCTGGCGCCCTCGATCAGTCCCGGGATATCGGCCACCACGTACTCGTGCTCATCGGCCCGGACCACCCCCAGATTGGGCTCCAGGGTGGTGAAGGGGTAGTCGGCGATCTTGGGCTTGGCCGCCGAGATCCGCGAGATCAGCGTGGACTTGCCGGCATTGGGGAACCCGACCAGGGCCACGTCGGCCATCAACTTGAGCTCGAGGTCGAACCACCGCTCCTCGCCGACCTCCCCCTGCTCGGCGAACGCCGGCGCCCGCCGCCGGTTGGAGAGGAAACGGGCATTCCCCTTGCCGCCCCGCCCGCCGGCTGCCGCCAGCCACCGCTCGCCGGACGCTCCGAGGTCGACCAGCACGCGGCCGTCGAGGTCGCGGACGACAGTGCCCTCGGGCACCGGTACCTCTATATCGCCGCCCGCCCGGCCATGGCGGGCTTTGCCGCCCCCGTGGCCACCGCTGGAGGCCCGGCGGAACGGATGGTCCCGGAAGCCCAGCAGGGAGGCGATGTCATGGTCGGCGACCAGCCACACGTCGCCGCCGTCGCCGCCGTCACCGCCGTCCGGTCCGCCCTTGGCCACGTGGGCCTCACGGCGGAAGGCGACGGCGCCGGCACCGCCATCACCGGCCTTGACATGCAGTTGTGCTTCATCGACGAACGCGGACATCGCCCACGAGGCTACCGGGGCGGGCCGTCAGGCCGGCCGGGCGACCACCAGGACGATGTCACCCAGCCAGCCCATGGGGAGCTTGGGGTCGAAGTGTCTGGTGGTGGCGTTGGCCACCCGGGCCAACGGTCCGTGGCTGGGCCCGGCCCGCTTGGCGATGTACGACAGGTGGAAGGACCGGGGCACGACCGTCCACTCCACCAACCTGAAGCCGGCACGTTCGAGCATGGCGGCGAGGGTTCGGGGTGTGAAATAGAACAAGTGGGATCGGATCATCCACGGCCAGGTGGGACCGCGGAGGCGAGCATGAAGGCCGGCGGCGTTGATGGTCGTCAGCACCAGCAGGCCCTCGTCGTCAACCAGCGGTCGCAGGCGCCGGAGAGCCTCGAGCGGGTCGACGAGGTGCTCGAGGACATCGAACATGGCGACCACGTCGGCACTCTGCGGCTGCTCGTCCAGGTCCTCGATCGTGCCTTGCCGGAGCTCGACGCCGAACCGGGCCACGCCCTGCTCGACGGCCCACGCCGACGGCTCGATGCCCCGGGCCTCCCAGTCCCGACTCGTGGCCGCGTCGAGGAACAGCCCGATGTTGGAGCCGATCTCCAGCAGGCGATGCTGGCGGACGACGTAGCCGCCGAGTGAGTCGAGCAGCCAGCCGAAGAGCTCCCGGCGTGACGCCTCCTCGTCGAGGTACGTGGGATCGACCACCTCTGCGTAGTTGGCGAGGATCTCACCGGCGTCGATGGGCGGCAGCGCTTTCAGCAGACCGCACTGCGTGCACATGACGATGTCATCATGCGCCGCCAGCCCGTCGGTCGTGCACGCGAACTCGGCGACCGGCGGGCGGCCCGTGGCGTTGGCCGGGTAGACGAGCACGTGCGCCCGGCCGCCGCAGAGCACACAGAGGTGGTCGACCGCCGGCCCCGCACCGGGAGACGGCGACTCGGGGGAGGACACCACCGGCGACCGGCGGCCCCGCCGGCCCCGCCGGGCGGTCTGGCGGACGGTGTACGTCAAAGTGTCGGCGACGTAGCGCAGCGACCGGCTCACCGAGATCGACGAAGACTCGGCGCTGTAGCTGGTGGCGATCGGAACCTCGACCACCCGCAACCCGGACGTGACCGCGTCGACGAGCAACTCCGAGTCGAAGGTGAAGTCGTCGGAGTAGCGGAGGAACGGCAGGGACTGGAGGCATTCACGGGTATAGGCCCGCATACCGCTGTGCGCCTCGGTGAAACGGGCCCCGAGCATCAGGTTCTCGACCGTCGTGCTCAGCCGGTTGCCGACGTAGCGGTACAGCGGCATGCCGCCGCCCAGCGGATCGCCCAGGCCGGCGAATCGCGAGCCGAAGGTCATGTCGGCCCGTCCGGCCAGGATGGGAGCCGTCAGGAGCGGGACGGCCGCCGGCTCGTACTGATAATCGGGGTGCAACAGGACCACGATGTCGGCGCCGTCGCGGAGGGCCTCGGTGTAGCAGGTCTTCTGATTGCCGCCGTAGCCCCGGTTGTCCTGGTGGACGAACACCCGGATGCCGAGCTCCCGGGCGATCATCACGGTCTGGTCGGGGCTGGCGTCGTCCACCACGATGACCTCATCGGCGGCGCCGGGCGGAATGGCGGCCACCGTCTTGGCCAGCGTCCTCTCGGCCTTGTAGGCCGGCATGGTGACGACGACCTTCGGCTTGCGCTTGCCGTTGGTGCTCATGGCTTGGGCCCGCCGGGCGGCTGAACCCGCTGGGCCACCAGGATGTCGTTGTGATCGAAGCGCAGGGCGAATTCCCCGCTGAGCAGGGTGTCGAGCAAGGTCTTGTCGTCGGCACTGAGCAACTGCCGGTCGAGCACCAGCCACTGGACGCCGGCCGGGTTGTCCAGGTTCTCGCCGTGCACCCCCCAGTTGGTCGGCTTCCAGGGGACGGGAAACTCGTAGATCTTGACCCGGTGGGTGAGATGGGGCGACAGGTAGTAGATGGCGCTGGTCGGAGCGCCGGCCGGCACCAGGTCCAGCGCCGCTTCCTTGTCCGCCCGCCGGGGGTCGGACCCCTGGGCCCACAGGCCGCTGTGGTACTTGACACTGAACGGCGAGGGCCCCCATGCGACGGTGGTTCCGAACGATGTCACGAGCAGGGCGCCGACGAGGAACCGACGCAGGCTCGGCGTCCGGCCCAGGCGGGCGACCGCCTCGACCGTCGCCAGGATGATGCCGACCAGCACGATGGCCGCGTAGTGGTAACGGAGCTCGCGCTGGTAGGGGAAGGTGGAGAGAATGTTGATGGCCAGCATCGGTCCGGCGATCAGGAACGTCTCGGGCGCGGCAAAACACAGGAACCCCACCGGCGCGAACATCATCCGGTAGTAATTCATGCGGTCGTGCAGGGTGGCGGTGTGGTACGCCTTGCCGGGGTGGAGGGCGACGTTCTTGGCCACCTCGAGCGGCGACTTCCCGAAGTCTCCGAAGAAGGTGTCGTAGAACGCCGCGATGCCGTTGACCGACGGGAGGATGACCCGGGTGACCAGGGTGAACCACGCCACGGCGATGGTCGCGGTGATGGCCCCGGCCCGGCGGTCGCCCCGGAAGTACATCAGCGCGCCGAGGACGGCGAACGCCAGGGCGACGTCCTCCTTGCAGGCCATGGCCAGTCCCCCCGCCACCGCGAACCACCCCCACCGGCGCTGGCGGGCCGCCCAATAGGCGAACAGCATGGGGGAAATGGCCAGGGCGTCGGGGTGGAAGAACTCCCAGGTGAGGTACTGGTACGTCGGGTTGATGAGGAGCACGCCGGCCAGACCGACCGCCAGCCACCGGTCGCCGATCAGGTCGCGGCCGAGCAGGTAGATAGCGACAGCCCCTGACGCCTGGGCCAGCACCTGGACGACCAGCAGGAACTCCGGGCCGGCGCCTAGCCGGTAAAACGGGGCCAGCAGGAACAGGATGGGGTTCATGTGGAACCCGAACAGCTCGAGGCCGCGCAGGGTCATGAACGGGTCCTTGAACTGCGACAACAGCCACACCGACTGGTCGTAGACGCCCAGGTCGAAACCGAAGGTGGCGAATCGGGCGTGACGCTGCCATCCGAGGATGATGAACGTCAACGACCAGACGGTCATCATGGCGCCGAGTGCCAGATGGACCGGGTCCCTCGCCCACCGGGCCAGTCGACTGGACTCGACCTGCTGCTCTGTCACCGCCTCCGCGGTCGCGACCGTGGTCACGGAGAATCCGATCCTGGCACTGGGGACCGGGGATCAGGCTTCGGTCAGGGCATCCTCGGTAAGGACGTCAACCAGCTTGCGGCCCTTACGGGAACCGAACTTCACCTTGCCGGCGGTCAGCGCGAAGAGGGTGTCGTCGCCGCCCCGTCCCACATTGTCACCCGGGTGGAAATGGGTGCCGCGCTGGCGCACGATGATGGCGCCGGCCCGCACCGGGGTGCCGTCGAACACCTTGACACCGAGGCGCTGGGCGTTGGAGTCGCGCCCGTTACGGGTGGACCCCCCACCTTTGGTCTTGGACATCGGTCAGCCCTCGTCCCGGCTGATGCCGGTGATCTCGATGGTGGTGTAGTGCTGTCGGTGGCCCCATTGCTTGCGGCCCCGCGACTTGTTCTTGTACGTGAAGCCGTGGATCTTGGGCCCCTTGGACTCACCGACGACCCGGGCCACCACCCGGGTGCCGGCCAGGGTGGACCCGGCCAGGACGGTCTCGCCGTCGACCAGCAGAACCGGCTCCAGGCTCACCTCGTCGCCCTCGGCCGCGCCCAGCCGCTCGACGGCCAGCCTCTGGCCCTCCTGGACACGTTCCTGCTTCCCACCGGACTTTATGACCGCATACACAAGTAGGAGAGGCTACCAGAGAAGGAACTACAGCAACTCCTCGTCAATGATGATCCCGCGCCCGGCGCAAGTCGGACAAGTCTCGGAAAACGACTCGACCAACCCTTCGGACACCCGCTTCCTCGTCATCTCGATCAAGCCCAGCTCCGAGATGTCGAACACCTGGGTCCTCGTCTTGTCCCGGGCCAGGGCGTCCCGGAAGACCCGAGCCACCTCGGCCCGGTTGGCGGCGATCTCCATGTCGATGAAGTCGATCACGATGATGCCGCCGATGTCGCGTAGCCGGAGCTGGCGGGCGATCTCCTCCGCCGCCTCGAGGTTGTTGCGGAAGACCGTCTCCTCGAGATTCGAGGTGCCCACGTTCTTACCGGTGTTGACGTCGATGACCGTCAGCGCCTCTGTGCGCTCGATGATGAGCGATCCTCCCGACGGCAGCCAGACCTTGCGGTCCAGCGCCTTATGGACCTGCTCGTGCACGTGGTAGCGCTCGAAGATGGGCAGCGGATTGTCGCTGTCGCCGGCGTACTCGACCCGATCGGCCAGCTCGGGGCTGATGCTGGCCACGTAGTCCCGCACCTCCTCGAACAGGTCGTGGTCGTCGATGACGACGCCGCGGTAATCCTTGTTGAACTCCTCGCGTATCACCCGCACCGCCATGTCCGGTTCCCGGTACAGCAGGGCCGGGCCCTTGGAGCGAGCGGCCCGGGCCTCGATCTGCTCCCATTGCCGCATCAGACGGGCCACGTCCCGGCGCAGCTCGTCGGGCGTGGCCCCCTCGGCCGCGGTTCGCACGATGAGCCCGTGGCCGGCCGGGCGGATCTCGTCGAGGATCCGGCGCAGCCGCTTGCGCTCCTCGTCGGTCAGTCGCTTGGAGATGCCGTAGGTGTCGCTGTTGGGGATCAGCACCACGAAGCGCCCCGGCAGCGAGACCTCCTGGGTCAGCCGGGCGCCCTTGGTGCCGATGGGATTCTTGGTCACCTGGCAGACGATCGTCTGGCCCACCTTCAGCAGCTGCTCGATCCGGGCGTCGCGGCCGGGCCCAGTGACTCGCCCCCGGGTCGGCTTGGCACCGCCGGCGGTGTCCGGCTCCACGTCCTCCTTGTCGTAGCGGACGTCGCCCCGGTACAGCACGGCGTTCTTGGGGGTCCCGATGTCGACGAAGGCTGCCTCCATGCCGGGGAGCACGTTCTGGACCCTGCCCGTATAGATGTTGCCGTCGATCTGTGCGGCATCGTCCGCCGGGCGCGATACATAGTGCTCGATGAGCGACCGGCCTTCGAGAACCGCGATCTGGGTGGCGTTGGGCTGGACACGGACCAGCATCAGGTACCGGCCGACGGGCCGGCCCTTGCGTTCCCGACCTTTGCGGCGATCGAGGGTTTCGCTGTCCTGATCGGCCAGATCGTCGGCGAGCGAGATGTCGTCGGTGAACAGTTCGTCGACCACCGCCGAGACCGGACGGCGGTCGGCGCCACCCCGTCCTCCGGACCGGCCACCGCGGCGGCGGCGGCGCTTCGCCGCGGCCCCATCGCCGGCGGTCGCCGCCGGGCTGTCCGCCTGCGGCCGGGTCGCCGGCCGGGCCGGCCGGGCTCCGCCCTGGGATGCCGGCGAGGGCCCGGTGGACTGCGGCGCGGGACGGCTGTCCCCGATCTTGGGCCGGTCGGGTCTGGGCTGCGGCGGCCGGGGCACGGCGGGCGCCGGCTCGGGGCGCACCGCCTCGAGGGCGGGAGGCGGCGTCAGCGGGGTGGGCGACACGTCGCCGTCATTGACGACGACCGAGACAGCTGCGGTCCGCGATCGGTTGCGGCCCCCGCGGGACCCGCGGCGACGGGCCCGGGCCGCGGCGGCCGCCTGGTCAGCACCACGTTCGGGCGAGCTATCGGGTGCAACGGGTGGAGAACCCGGTCCTGCCGGGTGGTCTGACGAGGCGTCGGACATCTGGGGAATCCCTTCTCATGACGCACGCTCCGAGGCGTGCGGCGCTCCCGTCGCGACCAGTGGGGCCGTGAGGGGCTCCCACCGCGCGCCGGGGCGCTCGATCCATTGATGCATTCTTCGCACGTCCCGGGCCTCGAGATCGGTCCCGAGGGCGGCGACCAGCTCCGACGGCCGCAAGGCGCGGGGCTGGGTCGCCAGGTCGCATTCGAGCCACACGCCCGGCTGATCCTCCTCTGTCAGACCCATTTCAAGCAAGCGGAGCGACTTGATACCTGGTCGGATGTCCTCAGTGACACCCTTTCCTTTGCGCTGCCTGGTCACCACCAGGGAGGTGGTGTCCAGCAGGCGGTTGACCCGGTCGCCGATGTCGCCGGCGCCGGCAGCCGCCGCCTGGTCCTGCGATACCACCGAGAGCCGCCACGTGCAGGCGGTCACCTCTTCTTGCAATGACGCCGTGACCACCGAGGTGGCGGCGGCAACCACGTCGACCCCCAGCGGCAGGGCGGCCGACAGGCGATCGCTCAGGGCCGCCACGTCCGCACCTTCGGGCGGGTACTCGGAGGCCAGTTCGACGTCGAGGTACTCGGCCACCGATTCGTAGCCGGTGGGAAGGGCCAACCCGAAGCTGACCCGCGGTCGGGGCGAGAACCCCTGGGTGTACGCCAGCGGCAGGCTGACCCGCCGGAACGCCCGTTCCCACATCCGGGCAGTGTCGCGATGGCTGGTCCAACGGATCTTGCCCAGTTTGGCGAAGCGGATCCGCAGCCGGGTCATCCGCGGCTCCGTGAGCCGAGCAGCAGCACGGGAACGTCCCCGCCCGCCGCCACGTCCTGGCCCGTGCCTTGGCTGCCTCCGGCCGGGGGAACCGGCGAGGCGACGACGTGCTCTATCCCGTAGCCGGTGCACGCCCCGCAGTCGTAACAGGGCGTCCAGCGGCAGTCGGGCAGCCCATGGTTGTTCAGGGCGTCGCGCCAGTCCTGCCACAGGAAGTCACGGTGCAGCCCGGCCGAGATGTGGTCCCACGGCAGTACCTCGTCGACGTCGCGGTGGCGCTGGACCAGATCATCGATCGACAGCCCGGCGCGGGCCATGGCGTTCTCCCAGAGGGAGAGGTCGAAGTACTCGGTCCATTCCTGGAACGTGCCGCCATGGCGCCAGACGTCCTCGATGACGGCTCCCACCCGCCGATCTCCCCGGCTGGCGATCCCCTCGGCCAACGTGGCCTTGGGATCGTGCCACCGCATCTGGATGCCCTTTTCCCCCCTTGTGGCCTCCCGGAGCAGATTGACCCGGCGCTGCATCTCATCCATGCCGACCTGGCCGAACCACTGGAACGGCGTCTGAGGCTTGGGGACGAACCCGCCGATCGACGCCGTCACCGAGGCGGCGTTGGTATGGCGGCGGCCGACCTTGACGCAGTTGCGGGCCAGCTCGGCGATGCCACCCACGTCGACGTCGGTCTCCGTCGGCAGGCCGGTGAGGAAGTACAGCTTGACCCGGCGCCAGCCCTGGGAGAACGCCGAGTCGACCGCGCCGTAGAGGTCCTCCTCGGTGATCAGCTTGTTGATGACCTGGCGCATGCGCCAGGTCCCCGCCTCCGGCGCGAAGGTCAGACCGGTGCGGCGGGCCTTCTGGATCTCGGTGGCGATGCCGACGGTGAAGGCGTCGACCCGCAGGCTGGGCAGGCTGACCGAGACCTGGCCGGTGCACATCGGGTCGTTGATGATGCCGCTGACCGTCTCCTGGATCCCGGAGTAGTCGGCGCTCGAGAGGGAGGTGAGGCTGACCTCGTCGTAGCCGGTGCGGCGCAGGCCGTCGCTGACCATCCGGGTCACCTGGCTGGCCGGCCGCTCCCGGACCGGGCGGGTGATCATCCCGGCTTGGCAGAACCGGCAGCCCCGGGTGCAGCCCCGGAAGATCTCCACATTGAGCCGGTCGTGGACCACCTCGGTCATGGGGACCAGCTGATGCTTGGGGTAGGGCCAGGCCCCCAGGTCGGCGATGGTCCGCTTCTCGACCTGAGGTGGAATGTCAGGGAAGCGGGGTGTCACCGCCATGACCCGGTCTTCCTGATAGGCCACGTCGTACATCGACGGGACGTAGACACCCGGGATGGTCGCCAGCTGGTGGAGGACCCGCCGCCGGGAGCCGGGGGTCCGGCCGCCGGCCTTCCAGTCCCGCACCACGTCGGTGATGTCGGCCACCACCTCTTCGCCATCGCCGATCACGAAGAGGTCGACGAAGTCGGCCAGCGGCTCGGGATTGAACGTGCAGTGCCCCCCGGCGGCCACCAGCGGATCGTCCTCGGCCCGGTCGGCGGCTCGCACCGGGGTACCGGCCAGGTCGATGCAGTTGACCACGTTGGTGTAGACCAGCTCGGCCGAGATGTTGAACGCCAGAAGGTCGAACTCGGAGGCGGGGCGGTGCCCGTCGACCGAGAAGAGGGGGACATGGCGGCGGCGCATCTCGGCCTCCATGTCGACCCACGGTGCGTAGGACCGCTCAGCCCAGGCGTCGGCCCGCTCGTTGAGGATCTCGTAGAGGATCTGGAGGCCCTGATTGGGCAGGCCGATCTCGTAGGTGTCGGGATAGATGAGCAGCCAGCCGACCTGGCCGGCGGCGGGGGCGGACACTGACGGGGCCACCATCCCGTCCTCGCAGCCGATGTAGCGAGCCGGTTTCTGCACTCTGGGCAGAAGGGGTTCGATACAGGGCCAGAGACAGGTCATCTCCGCGCCCAGTGTAGCGGGCGACCCGGATTGGGCCTTTTCCGGCCGCCGCCAGTGCGCAAGCGCCTGTTCGCGCTCGGTCGGCGGTCTCGGATGGCCGGGGCGCGGGCACCAGGCGCTCACGTCGTGTTGGCTTCGGCGACGCCGCCCGTTCATCGGATCGTTGCTCGGCGCTCCTACGCTCCGCGGCATGGTGCGATTTGGGCGACCTCTCTTCGTCGCGGTCCTGCTGGCGCTGGGAGGCGGTGCGTCACTTGCGGCGGTCGGGGCGGCCCTTCCTGCCGGCGCCGCCGACCAGTGTCTCCCACCGCCCCAGGTGCTGTTGAGCGAGGTGGCTCGGGTGGCGGGCACCGGGTACCAGTGGGACTGCGCCGGCAGCCAGTTGATCCCGCCGGCCAACGCGCCGTCCCGACAAGACCTGCCACCAGACGGCACTCCTGCGACGGGGACAACCCTCGCAGGCGCCCACGGGCCGGCCGACGCCACCCCCTCCCGCACTGGCTCGTCGATCCTGGCCGCGCCGGCCGCCAGCAACTCCGGGAGGCGCAGTGGCGTGCCTTCCTATGTGCTGGTGGCGCTGGCTGTGGCCAGCGGACTGCTTATCGTGCTCGTCGTCCGCCGCCAGATGGGCCGGCGCTACCGCGCCTGACAAGCACGGTGGGAGGCATTTTCCCAGCCGCCAAACCAAGCGGCCCTGCTCAGCTCCTCCCCGGGCCCACCGGCTAGGCGAAGCGTCGCATCTGGACATTGAGGACCAGGCCGATGGCGGCGAACGCCGACAATACAGCCGAGCCGCCGTAGCTCATGAACGGCAGCGGTATGCCGGCGATGGGCATGATGCCCATGGTCATCCCGACGTTCTCGAAGATCTGGAAGACCAGCATGGCCAGGACGCCGACGCAGAGCAGGGTGCCGGTGAGGTCGCGGGAGGTGGTGGCCGCTCTCCAGGTCCGCCACACCATGAGCATGAACAGGCTCAGCAACAGCGCCGAGCCGACGAAGCCCAGTTGCTCGCCGACGGCGGTGAAAATGAAGTCGGTCTGCTGCTCGGGGACGTACGACAGGTTGGTCTGGGTGCCTTTGCCCAGCCCCTTGCCCAGCGGCCCTCCGGACCCGATGGCGATCTTGGACTGAGCCAGGTTGTAGGCGCTGGCCTGGGTGTTGCTGCTGGAGTCTAGGAAGGCGGTCAGCCGGTCCTTCTGGTACTGCTTGAGCACGCCGAGCTGCAGGACGGCCGCCACTCCGATGACGCCGGCCAGCGCCAGCAGCGCCAGGTGCCGGGCCTTCAGGCCGGCGACCAGCAGCACGGCGATCAGGATGGCGCCGAGGACCAGCGCCGAGCCCAGGTCGGGCTGCTTGTAGATGAGGGCGAAGGGGATGGCGGCCAGGCCGAGGACGACCAGCAGCTCCCGGCCGCCGAGCCGGCCCTTGTAATGGGCGCACAGGCCGGCCAGGCCCATGATGAGGGCGACCTTGGCCACCTCGGAGGGCTCGAACTGGTAGGTGCCGACCTGGAACCAGGCCTGGGCCCCCTTGCTCTTGTGGCCCAACGGGGAGAATACGGCGAGCAGCAGGAACACGCTGCCGCCGTACAGAACCGGCGCGAAGTCGCGGAGGCGGCGGTAGTCGATGCTGGCGACGATGATCATGACGCCGATGCCGAGGGCGACGAAGACCGCCTGGCGCTTGAGGTAGTACGCCGGGTCGATGCCGGAAAGGGCCAGCCGGTCCCGGGACGCGCTGTAGATCATGAGCAACCCGAAGCAGGCGATGCCGATGGCGGCCAGCGCCAGGCCGATGTCGACGTGGCGCCACGGGGCGGCCGGGTTCCGGCGGGCTGACCCGGACACGCCGGCGGTGCGGCGGGGAACCGAAGTGGCGGCCACTAGCCCGCCTTCCCGGTGGATTGGGCCACGACCGGCTGCGGGGTCAGGTTGAACAGGCCGTCGTAGATCCGGCGCACGACGGGCGCCGCCGCGTCGGCGCCGTACCCGGACTGCTCGAGCAAGGCATCAACCACGAACTGCGGGTTGTTGGCGGGCGCGAAGGAGGCGAACACCGATGTCGGTTGCTTGCCCGCCACCTGGGCGGTACCCGTCTTGCCGGCGATCGGGTACTGCGACAGCGGGAAGCCGGAGAAGGCGGCGTGGGCGGTGCCGCTGCCATCGGAGACGGCGCCGACGAACCCGGCCAGCATGGCGTCGCGCCACTGCGGCTGCAGGTCCAACCTGCCCTTGGCCAGCGAGGTCAGCTGCTGGACCAGCTTCCCGGACTGGTCGGTGATCCGAGATGCGATCTGTGGTGCCACAGTGTGCCGCCGTTGGCGAAGGTGGCGTAGGCGTTGGCCAGCTGCAGGGGGGTGACCGCCACCTCGCCCTGGCCGATGGCGGTGATCACGTTGTCGCCGGTGAACCAGCCGCCCTCGGTGAACGCCTTCGGGTACAGGGCGTGCTCCCGGGCCCGGCTGGTCCGGGTCGGGGATGCGGCCGGCTGCCTCGTTGGGGAGCGGCAGGCCACTGGCGGTCCCGAAGCCCAGCTGGCGGGCCACGCTCTGCAGGCCGTCGTCGGCGTAGTGCGACCGGCCCTCCCAGAAGACGCGGCCCGATGGTGTAGAAGTAGGCGTCGCTCGACACGGTGATGGCGCCGCGACAGGTTGATCTCGCCGTAGACCGTGCCCGTTGTCGTTGTTGAACGGTTGGGCCCGACCTTGATGAATCCGAGGTCGTTGAAGTACTGGCCCGGGGTGATGATGCCGGCCTGCAGGCCGGCCATCGCGGTCACCAGCTTGAAGGTCGAGCCGGGGGCGTACGGGCCCTGGATGGTCCGGTCGTCCAGGGGATGCTTGGAATCGTTCAGGTACTGGTTGAACTTGGCCTGGCTGATCCCGCCGACGAAGTCGGCGGGTTGTAGGTCGGGTTGGTGGCCAGGGCCAGCACCGATCCGTCCCGTCGGGTCGAGGACGACGGCGGCACCGCCCGGCGCCGGTGAGGCCCGACCGGGACCGCCGGCGGACCTGTCGTTGTTCTTCTGCGCCGCGGCCAGGCCCTGGGCCAGGGACTCCTCGGCCAGCTTCTGGACGTCGACGTCGATGGTGAGGATCACGTCGTGGCCCTGTACCGGAGGCTGCGCGCCGAGCGTGCGACAGCACCCGGCCCTTGGAGTCGACCTGCAGCTTGGTGACCCCCGGCTGGCCCCGCAGCGCGTCCTCGTAGGCCGCCTCCACGCCGGTCTTCCCGATCTGGTCGGCGGCCTGGTACCCCTGTTTCTTGCGGGCCGTGGTGAGCTCCTGGTCGCTGATCTGGCCCACGTAGCCGAGGATGTTGGCCGCCACCGGGCCCAGCGGGTAGAACCGCTCGGCGACCGCCTTGGCCTCGACGCCCGGGAACTCGCTCTGGTGCTCTCGGATGTAGACGATCGTCGGGACCTGCACGTTGTCGGCCACCGGTACCGGGATGTACGGGCTGTACCGGGGATCGGTGACCTTGTGCAGCAGATCGTCGTACTTGACGCCGAGCAGGTCGGCCAGCCGGCTCATCACCTCCGGCTCCTTGAGGGCCGTGTTCCGGCTGATGGTGATGACCTCCGAGCACGCGGTTGTCGACCAGCACCGCGCCGTGGCGGTCGAGGATCCGCCCGCGCGGCGCGGCGTGTAGACCAGCCGGACGCAGTTGCTCTGGGCCGCGGCCTGAGCCTGGGGCTCGTTGATGACCTGGAGGTACCACAGCCGGGCGAACAGGGCGGCGAACAGGAGACGACGACGACCGCCAGGACAGTCAGTCGCACCTGGGCGGCGGCCAGCCCGGTGGGAGCCGTCACTGGAGCCGGGCGGCCGACATCTCCGGGCGAGCCTGACTGCCCGAGGTCCGGCCGGCCGCCGCCCAACCCAGGACGCGGCTGACCGGGGTGGCGAGGACGGCGTTCATCACCCCGACGAGCGCCGCCGTCTGAGCGATGCGCCATCGGTCCCGAGCGCGTCAGCTGGGACTGGCCGACCATGACGCCGGCCACCACGAACATGACGACGCCCGCGCCGCTGGCGACCAGCGCCGTCGCCGGGGCCAGCAGCCATCCCTCCTGGAGGAAGCTGCGCCGCATCGTGCCCACGGCGAACCCGAGCAGGCAGTAAGCTGAGCGCCGACAGCCCGAGTGGCGTGGTCTGCAGGAACAGGTCGGCCAGCAACCCGGCCGCGAACCCGACCAGGCCACCGAGCTCGGGGCCCCCGACCAACCCGGCACACACCGCGAACAGCAGCATGAGGTCGGGGCAGGCCCCCAGGATCCGCACGTCGGGAACCACGGTCGTCTGCAGCAGCAGCGCCAGCACCAGGACGGCAGCCAGACGGAACCGGGCGGGTCCGCCTCATGATTGCGGAGACCACTGGAGTACCTGGACGAACTCCAGGCGGGACAGATCGACCAGCGGCGAGATGGTGACGGCCTGTTGGAGCTGGCTCCGGGTCCGCCTTCACCGACTTCACCGTGCCCACCGGGATGTCCTTGGGGAACTGCGCCAGCTGCAGCCCACTGGTCACCAGCTTGTCGCCCTGGCTGACCTTGGTGGTGGCATCGACCAGTTCCAGGTTCATGGGATTGCTCCGCCCGGCCCCGTCGGCCACGACACCGAGCCGTTGGTCACCAGTCGCACTCCGACGCTGAAGGTGGGGTCGGTGAGCAGCAGCACGGTCGCCCGCTTGGCCGACACGGCGGCCACCCGGCCCACCAGGCCGCCGCCCGTGACGACCGGCATGCTGACGGCGATGCCGTTGTCCGAGCCCCGGTTGATCTGGACCGACAGCTCGAAGTTCGACGACGAGGTGGCGACCACCTGGGCGACCACCCTCGGGATGTTGCCGACGAAGTCCAGGTGCTCCTGGGCCTGCAGTAGTTCGAGCTCCCGCTGGGCGTCGGCTGACTGCAGTGTCTGGGCCCGGGCCTGGGACAGCTGGTCGCGCAGGTGGGAGTTCTCGGCCTTGAGCGAGCCGTAGTTCACGGCACCGGTGAAGAAGTCCCCCACCGGCCGCAGCACGGCGTGGGTCGCCGACTGCACCGGGGCGAACAGGTCGTGAGCCTGGCCCCGGACGCTTCCGGTCAGGCCTCCCCCGTTGGCCCGGGTGTCGAGGGTCACCAGGGTGATGGCGGTGAGGACCAGGAGCAAGAGCAGGAACCGCGGTCGGGTGTTGCGACGGTACACGGCCACGGGCGATCAGCGACGCGGGATGCGGGACGCCGACTCAGTGACCATTCGAGGAGATGAGTACCTGCTTCAAAGCTTCGAACTCCTCCAGGCACTGACCGCTGCCGATCACGACCGAGTGCAGCGGATTGTGGGCGATGATGATCGGCATCCCGGTCTCGGCCGACAGCCGGGCGTCCAGGCCGTGCAGCAGCGCGCCGCCGCCGGTAAGGACGATCCCCTGCTCCATGATGTCGGCCGCCAGCTCCGGTGGCGTCTTGTCGAGGGTGACCTTGACGGCGTCGACGATGGCCGACACCGGCTCCTCGATGGCCAAACGGATCTCCTCGGTCGTGGTGACGATCGTCTTCGGCAGGCCGGTGATGAGGTCGCGGCCGCGGATCTCGGCGTGCAGCTCCTCTTCCAGGGCGCATGCTGACCCGAGGGCGATCTTGATCTCCTCCGCCGTCCGCTCCCCCAGCGCCAGGCTGTACTCCTTCTTGATGAAGGCGATGATCGCCTCGTCGAGCTCGTCGCCGCCGATGCGCACCGACTGGCTGGTGACGATGCCGCCCAGCGAGATGACGGCCACCTCGGTGGTCCCACCGCCGATGTCGACGACCATGTTGCCGGTCGGCTCGTGCACCGGGCAGCCCGGCGCCGATGGCGGCGGCCATGGGCTCCTCGATGATGTACGCCGGCTTGCGGGCACCGGCCGACTCGGCCGCCTCCTGCACGGCCCGCTGCTCGACCCCGGTGATCCCCGACGGCACGCAGATGACCATGCGGGGCTTGGCGAACTTGCGAGGCCCGTGCACCCGCCGGATGAAATAGGCCAGCATCTTCTCGCAGATGTCGAAGTTGGCGATCACGCCGTCACGCAACGGGCGGATGGCCTGAATGTGGCTCGGGGTGCGCCCGATCATCCGCTTGGCCTCGGCCCCGACCGCCAACGGCCGGTCGTCCTTGATGTTGACAGCCACCACGGACGGCTCGTCGAGAACGATCCCACGGCCCCGGACGTACACCAGGGTGTTCGCAGTGCCGAGATCGACGGCCATATCCCGGCCGAAGAATGAGGTGAAGACGCTTTCCGACACGCGGCGGCCTCCTTGCCTGGGACCGGAGGTCAAGGCGCCAGGCTAGGTGGGATCGCCTGAACTAACAAGCCGGGCCACTAAGCTTCGCCGCCCTTGAGCTCCGGGAACCGCTGAAGTTCCGGAAACCAGAGTGCGATCTCCCGGGCCGCCGACTCCGGTCCGTCCGAGCCGTGGACCAGGTTCTCGGCGGCGATGATCCCGAGGTCGCCCCGTATCGTCCCCGGCGCCGCCTCGTTGGGGTTGGTGGCGCCGATCAGGGTGCGCACCACCTGCCAGGTGTCACCCGGCCCCTCCACCGCCAGGACCAGGACCGGCGACCGGGTGATGAACGCCACCAGGTTGTCGAAGAACGGCTTCCCCCGGTGCTCCTCGTAGTGGACCCCGGCCAGGCCGGCATCGATGTGCCGCAATTCTCCGGCCACGAACCGCAGGCCCTTGCGCTCCAGCCGGCCGATGATGTCACCCACCAGACCCCGCTCGACGGCGTCGGGCTTGCAGATGACAAGCGTTCGATCGGGGGCCATCCGGGGAAAGCTACTACCGCCCCGCCAGGGCCGAACGGGCGGCTCCCACCACGTAGAGAGACCCGGTCACCAGTATCAGGTCGTCGGGTTCGGCCAGTTCCCGGGCCCGGTCGAGGGCTTCGCTGACGGAGTGGGTGGGCTCGGCCGCCACTCCGAGCAGCAGGGCGGCCTTGGCGATCTCGTCCGGCGTCTGGGCCCGCGGACTGGGCGCCGGGCAGGTGATGACCAGTCGGGCCCGGGGCGCCCCGAGCGCCTGGAGCATCTCGCACGGATCCTTGCCCCGCAGCATGCCCACCACCATGATCCGTGACCTGGCCCCGCCGAACTCCTCGTCGACGGCGGCCGCCATGGTCTGGGCGCCGGGAATGTTCTTGGCGCCGTCCAGGAGGATCAGCGGCCGGCGCCCGACCACCTCGAGCCGGCCGGGTGAGCGGACGGTGGCCGCCGCTTCGGCCACCAGATCAGCCTCGATCGGGGCGTCGAAGAACGCTTCCGCGGCCACCAGGGCGTCGAGGAAGTTGTGAGCCTGGTGGCGGCCGTGCAACGCCAGGTACAGCTCGGTGTACTCGGCGCCCGGCGTCCGCAGGCCGAGGAGTCGTCCGCCGAGCGCCAGCTCGTTGCTGAAGACATCGAAATCCCGGCCTCGGAGCCACAGCCGTTTCGGTTCCTCGGCCTGGAAGATCGGCACCAGCTCGGGGCGGGTCTCCGACAGGACCAGCGTGCTGTCGGGCTTGACGATGCCCGCTTTCTCGCGGGCGATGTCGGCCAGGCTGGGGCCCAGGAATTCGACGTGATCGAGGCCGACGTTGGTCACCACCGCCACGATGGCGTCGGCCACGTTGGTGGCGTCCCACCGGCCGCCCAGGCCCACCTCGAGGACCGCGGCGTCCACCGGCAGGTCCGAGAACCACCGGAGGCCGGCGGCGGCCAGGACCTCGAACCAGGTGAGCCGGGTGTCGCGACCGAGGATCGTCTCGACGTCGGCCAGGCTGGACAACACCTCGGCCAAGGCGGCGTCGCCGATGGGCTCGCCGTTGGCGGTCAACCGCTCGTTGACCGACTCGAGGTGCGGGCTGGTGAAGGTGCCCACCGAGAGGCCCTTGCTGATGAGAAGGGTGGTCAGGGCCCGGGCGGTCGAGGTCTTGCCGTTGGTCCCGGTGACGTGCAGCACCGGTGACGCCTGTTGCGGATCACCGAGCAGCTCCGTGAGCCGGTGCATCCGGGACAGATCCGGAGCCGCCAGGCGGGTGTCGGCCAGCATCCGCTCCAGGTTCTGATGCGAGTCGAGCCAGGCCAGGGCGTCGCCGAGCTCCATCTGATCAAACCGGAGTCAGGCCGCGATACGGCTGGAAACATCGTCCGCCACCTGGTGCGCCCTGCGGCGGGTGGTTCTGGCCGCCTGGTCGACCTGGCCCCGGGCCTCGTGCAGGGCCCGTACGGCCCGGCGTCTGGCCTGCCTGGCCGCCTTCCTGGCCGCTTTGCGTTGCCGCTTGGACACCTTCATGACCCGTTCGAACTGCTCGTGGGCCGCCTCCGCGGAGCGCTCCATGTAGGGCCTGGCGGCGTCGGCCGCGGTGACGAGCTTGGCCGCTGGGCTAGAGGCCGCAGGTCGGCCGACCAGCATCCCGACGAGGCCGCCCGCCGCAGCACCGGCTGCTCCCCACCATGCGGCGTTCCTGGCCAGCGCTTCCACCGGTTGATCCTCGCGGTAGGCCTGGACGGCAGCCGCCCCGGCACCCACCGCCGCTCCGAGCACCACGCCCTTCAGAATCTTCGCCATGCCAGAGGCTACCGGCCGCGGGGCCGGGCGCACCGGCCGGAAGGATCAGGAAGCGGCCCGGCGGGGCCGGGTCTCCTTGTCCGCATTCACCGTGCGGGGCACCAGCGTCGGGTTGACCCGGTCGAGCACGACCGAACGGTCGATGACGCATTTCCCGATGTCGGTGCGGCTGGGCAGGTCGTACATGACCTCCAGCAGCACCTCCTCGAGGATGGCCCGCAGGCCGCGGGCACCGGTGCCCCGCAGCAGGGCCTGCTCGGCCACCGCCTCCAGGGCGTCCGTCGGCGGAACTCCAGCTCGACCTGGTCGAGCTCGAAGACCCGGCGGTACTGGCGGACCAGGGCGTTCTTGGGCTCGACCAGGATGCGGACCAACGCCTCGCTGTCCAGGTTGGACACCGCCCCGATCACCGGCAACCGGCCCACGAACTCCGGGATGAGACCGAACTTGAGCAGGTCCTCGGGCAGCACCTTGGTCAGCATCTCGCCCTCGGACCGCTCGCCCGCGCGGCGGATGTCGGCCCGGAAGCCGATGCCCTGATGGCCGATACGGCTGTCGATGATCCGGTCGAGCCCGGCGAACGCTCCGCCGCAGATGAACAGGATGTTGGTGGTGTCGATCTGGATGAACTCCTGGTGGGGGTGCTTGCGGCCCCCCTGCGGCGGCACCGAGGCGGTGGTGCCCTCCAGGATCTTGAGCAGCGCCTGCTGCACACCCTCGCCCGAGACGTCCCTGGTGATCGACGGGTTCTCGCTCTTGCGGGCGATCTTGTCGATCTCGTCGATGTAGATGATTCCGGTCTCGGCCTTCTTGACGTCGTAGTCGGCGGCCTGGATCAGCTTGAGCAGGATGTTCTCGACATCCTCGCCGACGTAGCCGGCCTCGGTCAGCGCCGTGGCGTCGGCGATGGCGAAGGGAACGTTGAGCATCCGGGCCAGGGTCTGGGCCAGGAGGGTCTTGCCGCACCCGGTCGGTCCCAGCAGCAGGATGTTGGACTTCTGCAACTCCACCTCGGCGTCGTGGTACCCGCCGGTCTGGACCCGCTTGTAGTGGTTGTAGACCGCCACGGAGAGGATCTTCTTGGCCCGCTCCTGGCCGATCACATAGTCGTTGAGAAAGTTGAAGATCTCGGTGGGTTTGGGCAACTCATCGAAGTGGACTTCGGAGGACTCGGCCAACTCCTCCTCGATGATGTCGTTGCAGAGGTCTATGCACTCATCGCAGATGTAGACCCCTGGCCCGGCGATCAGCTTCTTGACCTGCTTCTGTGATTTTCCACAGAAGGAGCATTTGACCAAGTCGCTGCTCTCTCCGAACTTCGCCACCCGAGTTCTCCCCCCTGCTCCGTCAGCCAACGCCTGCGGCCAGCGGAACTCCCGCCAGCTCGCGAGTGTTGATCACCTCGTCGATAATGCCGTAAGTCTCGGCCTCGGCAGCGCTCATGATGAAATCGCGATCAGTGTCCTTGCCCACCTTCGCCACCGACTGACCGGTATCGAGGGCGAGCATCTCGTTGAGCAGGTCCCGCATCCGCAGTATCTCCTTGGCCTGGATCTCGATGTCCGCCGCCTGCCCCGCGGCTCCGCCGTAGGGCTGGTGGATCAGGATCCGGGCATGTGGGAGGGCGAAGCGCTTGCCTTTGGTCCCCCCGGCCAGCAGTACGGCGGCTGCCGAAGCCGCCTGGCCGTAGCAGAAGGTCGAGATGTCGTTCTTCACGAACTTCATGGTGTCGTAGATGGCGAACAGCGCGGTGATGTCGCCACCCGGACTGTTGATGTACAGGCTGATGTCCTTGTCGGCGTTCTTGTATTCGAGGTACAGCAGCTGGGCACACACATTGTTGGCGACATTGTCGTCGATGGGGGTACCCAAAAACACTATGAATTCCTCCAACATGCGGCTATACAGGTCGTAGGACCGGACACCGCGGTTGGTTTCCTCGACCACGCTGGGGGGGTAGTAGCTGGCTACAGGCTTGATCACGCTTCTCCGGCCTCTGCTTCTGTGTCGGGTTCCTCGGTCAGAAGGGCCCGATCGATCGGGTGGCCCTCCTCATCGACCGCCTCCACATGGTCGACCAGCCACTCCACGGCCTTGCCCTTCCTCACGTCCGAGCGTACCGCGGGCATCTGATCTGTGCTCTCAAGTTGCTCCCTGACCTGGTCGGGCTCGGCTTCGAAACGGTCGGCCAACCGGTTTATCTCGGCGTCGACGTCGAAATCGGTCACCTCGATGCCCTCGGCGTCGGCGACCGCCCGCAGCGCCAGGTCGGCCTTGACCGCTTGCACCGCCTGGGCCCGCAGCTCGTCGACCAGCTGCTGCTGGGAGCGCCCGGTGGCCGTCAGATACTGGCCCAGGTTGACGCCCTGCTGCTTGAGGGCGTTCTCCAGCTCGTGGGCGCGGTGGGTGATCTCCTCGTTGACCAGCGCGTCCGGCGGGTCCTCGGTGACCAGCTCGGCGACCGCCTCGATGGCCTGCGATCGCACCGCCACCTGGGTCTGGGCCCGCTTGGTGACGGTGAGCCGGTGCACGATGTCGGCCGTGAGCTCGGAGAGGGTATCGAACTCCGAGGCCTCGCCGGCCCACTCGTCGGTGACCTCGGGGAGGATCTTCTCTTTGATCTCCTTGACCGTCACCTTGAACTCGACGCTCTGGCCACCGGGCAGCTCGGTGCTGAACTCGACCTCGTCACCGGCGCTGGCTCCCTGTAGCCGGTCGTCGAGTTCGGGCACGATCCCTCGCGAGCCCAGCTCGTAGAGCAGGTCGTCGGTCGCGCTCTCGTTGTCGGGGTCGTCGCCCCGGCCCACCTTGAGATCGATGGTCAAGTGGTCGCCGTCGCGGGCCGGGCGGTCCACGGGAACCAACTCGCCGAAGTTGTTCCGCAGCCGGTCGATCTGATCATCGATGTCGGCCTCGGTCACGGCCGGATTGGGGACGGTGACCTGGAGACCGCCGTAGCCGGCCAGCTTGATCTGGGGCCGCACGTCGACCACGGCGTCGAAGGCGACCGGGCCGTCGTCCTCGCCTGATGTGATCTCGATCTCGGGCCGCCCGATGGCGTCGACCTCGCTGTCTATGACCGCCCTGGCGTAATACGCGGGCAGCGCGTCCCGCAGCGCTTCAGTGCGGGCCACCCCCTTGCCGAGGCGGGCTTCGAGGACCCGCCGGGGGGCCTTGCCCGGCCGGAAACCGGGTATGCGGGCCTCCTGGCCGATCTTGCGGAAGGCGGCGTCCAGGGCCTTCTCGAACTCCTGCTCGTCGATTTCGACCGAGAGCTTCACCTTGTTGCCCTCGAGGGGCTCGACGACTGTTTTCATAACGGGTGTCGCAGTCTACCGACCGGACCACCTCCCGCAGGTCCGATCGCGCCCGGCAGGGCCCGGTACCATTGGCGAGCCACATCCGGGGAGTAGCGCAGCCTGGCAGCGCACCTGCTTTGGGAGCAGGAGGCCGGGGGTTCGAATCCCCCCTCCCCGACCGACCCGGAGCCCCACCGGCAGGATGCACCTCGTCTCCCCGAATGGCCACTATCGTGGGCCGCTACCCGCCCCGGTCATCAGAAAGGACCACCGGACGTGTCGTACGGATCAGCACCAGGCGACCGGGAGGGCGGCTCTGCCGCGCCGGCCGTTCTGATCGGGCTGATCGTGGTCATGATCGGCATCGCGGTTTTCGGCGTCAGCATCCACCAGAGCAAGAGGTCGGCCAACGTCGGCCTGCCGTCGGTGACCACCGTGCCCGCAGTCACGACGACGGCGCCCACATCAACGGTCGCGCCCCCGAGCGCGACCACCGTGGCACCGGGTGGCAGCACCTCGACCACCGCCCCGACGGCGAGCCAGTTGCCGGGGACGGGCGCGACTGCGACCACCACCACGACCGTCGCCGGGGCGGCGAACGGTCGGCTCCCGGGCGCTGGGCCGGGGTCCCTGTCCAGGACCGGTGGGTCGCCGACCGAGGTCCCGGCGCTCGCCCTCCTCGCCGCCGGGCTGCTGGCGCTGGCGATCGTTTCTCGGGCCTCAATGGCACCGGAGCAGTCTCGGTAGCCTGGACGCCCATCGCGGGTGTAGCTCAATGGTCAGAGTCCCAGCCTTCCAAGCTGGTCATGCGGGTTCGATTCCCGTCACCCGCTCTTGACAAAGCCCTGTCAGAGTGGCGTCTCGATGGCGTCGGCGCGGCGCCCCATCCGGCCGTCGCCGTGGAAGCGCAGCCGCTCGGTCGAGTGGCCTCAACCGGACAGTTGAGCGGGGGGGCGCTCGTCAGCCGGGGGGCGTGTTCCCGACCGAGCGGCAACGCCGCCACGGCCTGGGGCCAGTCAAGGATCCGCCATATCGGTCCCTCCCTGTTGAAGGACGCTGCACGACCGGAGCCGTCGGGCCGGGTGGCAAGGCGGCGGAATGGGCGCGAAAGGTGCTACCCGACACTGGGGCTCGCGCTGGGACACCACAGTCTAAGTCGCACGTGTCCGATTCGTCCAAGCCCCCACTCCTTGTCTCGGCGTAGCGTCACCGGCATGAATCTGCGCCCCGCCCTCGTGGAGTTGGTCGTGTCCGACATGGCCCGGACCCTTGCCTTCTACCGCCTCCTGGGTCTCGAAATACCGCCTGAAGCCGACCACGCGCCACACGTCGACGTCGAGCTCGGCGGGGCGATCCGCGTGGCATGGGACACCCACGACACCATCCGGTCGTTCGACCCCGGTTGGACACCGCCGGCCGGCGGCGGCCATCGGATGGGGCTGGCCTTCGCCTGTGGCGACCCCGAAGAGGTGGACGCCGCGTGGGCGGAGCTCACCGACGCCGGCTACGAGGGCCACCTGGCACCGTGGGATGCCTTTTGGGGTATGCGCTACGCCGTCGTCCACGATCCGGACGGCACGCCGGTCGATCTGTTCGCCCCGCTACCCGTCGCCGAGCTCCCGGAGTAGCCCGCTGGGCGTCGTGCCGCCCAGATCTCGCACCTCGCGGCACAGGTGGGCCTGGTCGGCATAGCCGCACCCGGCCGCCACCTGCGCCAGGGGCGCCCCTGTCCGCGCCGGCGTCGATGGCCCGACCCAGCCGGAGCACCCGCACCAGCCGCCGCGGGCCGTAGCCGAAGATGGGCAGGCAGCGCCGGTGTAGCTGCCGGGTGCTGAACCCCAGCCGATCGGCCATGGTCGACACCGCGGCGCCGGACGACGCCAGGCCCAGGACCCGAGGTCCGAGGGGGTCGACCGGGCGGGACGCGGCGTGGGCCTCCACCCAGGCCTGCAGGGTGATCTCGGGGTCGGCGGCGACCCGATCGGTCAACCCGCGCACCGGTCCGGATGGCCACATCCCGTCCAGCGGCGGGGACTGATCGCGCACCGCATCCGCCGCCACGCCCAGCAGTGCCGGTCCCGTCCCACCAGAAAATCGAAGCGCGATGAGAGTGCTACCGGCGTCCGTCATCACCCGGCGGGCCGTCGAGTCCGGCCCGGCGACCAGCAGGCGGCGCCCGTCCCACAGCAGATCCATGCAGCCGTCGGGCAGGATCGGTAGCAACTCCGGCTCCGGCCCGACGGTGCGCCGCCAGAGCACGACACCCGGTACCCGGGTCCGACGCTCCTCGTAGGCCACCGATCAATGATGCCGCGACTGGTCGCCCGGTCGGCGGCTGTTGGGCGTCCCGATGGTCGGGCGGCGGTGCAGGACGAAGAGCATGGCGAAGGGATCCCCCCCGGGGTCATCGGCGTTGGCGAACTCGTCGACCAGTTGGCTGATCCGGCGGCTGAGGTCGTCGAGCCGGTCGGGCCGGAGGCGCATCGACATCCGGGCCTCGTCCACCACCGAGTCGGGCCCGGCCTCGTCGACCTCGGCCGCCACCGCGTCGAACACCGCCCGGCGCACGGCCCCGGACTCGCCCGTGTCGCCGATGTCGAGCCGCCACGACTTGCCGGTCGAGCGGTAGGGCTTCTCTGTCGTTCCCCGGGCCCCCGGTCGCCACGCCGACTCAACCAGGAACCCGGTGGCGACGAGGGTGCGGACGTGGTGGAGGACGGTCCCGGCCGGGAGCCCCAACCGGGCCGCCAGGTCCTGATTGGTCAGCGCCTCGTCCTTGCACTGACGCAATATCCGCAGCCGGACGGGGTGGGCCAGTGCCCGGGCCTCCTCGAGCGTGGCCGCCCGTCGCTCGCCGTCGTCCGGGGCGGCTGCGGAGTCGCCTGGCATCTGTGTCTCCACCGGACCCAGGCTAATCGTTCGGC
The DNA here is from genome assembly GCA_963792645.1 of uncultured Actinomycetota bacterium. GTDB lineage: Bacteria > Actinomycetota > Acidimicrobiia > Acidimicrobiales > Palsa-688 > CAWBWS01. Next base: position 669,983 of record CAWBWS010000002.1, on the reverse strand, counting down.
GCATCGACCACTTGACAACTCCGGACCAGTTGGCAACACTCAACCGGTGGCCGACACTCCCCTGCCCCGGCGCCCGAGCCTCTGGCGTCATCGCGACTTCCGGCTGCTCTGGGCCGGGCAGACGGTCAGCGAAGTCGGCAGCCAGATCAGTGTGCTGGCCATCCCCCTGGTCGCCATCGACGGGCTGCACGCCGGTGCTCTGGCGGTTGGAGTCCTGACCGCCACGGAGACCCTTCCCTTCCTGCTGGTCGGCCTGCCGGCCGGGGCGTGGGTCGACCGGCTGCGCCGCCGCCGGGTGCTGATCGCGGCCGACGCCGGCCGGGCGCTCGTCCTGGCCACCATCCCGGCTGCCTGGGGCCTTTCTGTCCTGACCCTGGCCCAGCTCTACATGGTCGCGCTGATCAGCGGGATCCTCACCGTCTTCTTCGACGTCGCCTACCAGTCATATCTCCCGGTACTGGTGTCTCGGGACCAGTTGGTGGAGGGCAACGGCAAGCTGGCCGCCACCCAGTCCGGAGCCCAGGTCGCGGGCCCGGCGATCGCGGGTGTACTGGTCGGGGCGGGCGGCGCGGCGTGGGCGGTACTGGCGGATGCCGCCACCTTCGTGGTCTCCTTCGTGTCCCTGCTCGCCGTCCGCGCCCCCGAACAGGCGTCGGTGCGGCGCCGCGGGGATGGGGCCACCACGCTGCGGGCGGAGATCGCCGAAGGGCTCCGGTTCGTCTGGCGCGAGCCGCGGATCCGCTCGGTGGCGGGCGCGACCGGAACATCGAACCTCTTCTCGACCATGGCCATGGCGGTGGCCCTGCTGTTCTTCCGGCGCCAGATCCACCTGTCGGCCGGCCACATCGGCGTCCTGCTCGCCGCCGGTAGCACCGGCGGGGTGCTCGGGGCGGTGCTCGCCGCCCGGCTCGCCGGCCGCTTCGGAGTCGGGGGGACGATCCTCGGTTCCATCTTTGTGTGCGGCGTCGGCGGGCTGGCCTTCCCGTTCGTCACGCCGGCGTCGGCCGACGTCCTGATCGTGGCCGGCGGGTTGCTGACCAGCGCCGGTTCGGTGGCCTACAACATCAACCAGGTGAGTCTCCGGCAGGCCCTGTGCCCCCTGCGGCTGCAGGGTCGGATGAACGCCAGCGTCCGATTTCTGGTCTGGGGCACCATGCCCCTCGGAGGGCTGGCCGGGGGCCTCATCGGCAGCACGTTCGGGCTGCGGCCGGCGTTGTGGGTGGCTGGTGTCGGTGAGATGTCCGCGTTCCTGTGGGTCCTCCTCTCACCGGTGCCGTCCGTGCGGATCATCCCGGACCTGGACCCTGGCGACGTGGTGGCTGCGGCCCTCGAGATACCCAGCCATTAGTCAGCCGCGACCGGCGCCTACTCGTCGAAGTCCATGAACGGGACGTCCGGGTCGTGAATCGGCACCTCGGACAAGGGATCCGGCGTCCCGGCCAGGAGTCTGGCCACGAGGGCCAGCACCAGGTCCTGGTCCGCCGGCTCGAGCCGGCTGAACTCGGCGGCGAGGATGGAAGGGCGCGGGTCGGCAGGCTGGCGGTCACTCACGACTCAGACGGTATGCGCTGGGCGTCGGGGTAGCGATGCGCCGGGTCCCCGACGCCGGCAATTCCGAGACCCGGTCTAGACGGCCAGCAGGTCGACCACGAAGATCAGGGTCTCGCCGCCCTTGATGGCCCCGCCCGCACCACGGTCGCCGTATCCGAGAGCCGGGGGGATCACCAGCTGGCGCCGGCCGCCGACCTTCATACCGGCCACCCCCTGGTCCCAGCCGGTGATGACCTTGCCGAGGCCCAGCGGGAAACGGAACGGCGAGTTGCGGTCCCAGCTGGCGTCGAACTGCTGACCGGTGGAGTAGGCCACGCCGACGTAGTGGACGGTCACCGTCCGGCCCTGCTTGGCCTCGTCGCCGTCGCCCTCCCAGATGTCGGTGATCTGCAGCTCGGCCGGCGGATCGCCGGCCGGCACCTCGATGACTGGCTTCTCCATGTCGTGTCCCATCGTCGATCGACCCTAGCCGCACCGGCCGGCGGGCCCTCCACTCCTTACGCCCCACGCACGGCATCCCTGATGGATTCCTTATACTCCTCGGCAGTGACCACGGGCCTCGGTTCCGAGCTGACCGGTTCTGCCTCGCCACCCGCCCACGTCCCGGCCGCGCCCGGCCCGCCGATGCGCCTCACCGTTCCGGAGAGCTTCCGGTACCGGTTCAAGAAGCGGATGCTCGGGTCTCCGTTGCACACCGAGGAACTGGCCCACGAGCGCCTCGGCAAGCCGACGGCACTGGCGGTGTTCGCTTCGGACAACCTGTCGTCGTCGGCCTACGCCACCGAGGAGATCCTCCGGATCCTCGTGCCGGTGATCGGCGTGGCGGCGTTCTCGCTGGTCGTGCCGGTGACGATCGCCCTGCTCGTCGTCCTCGGCTTCCTCATCCTCTCGTACCGCCAGACCATCAAGGAGTACCCGAGCGCCGGCGGCGCGTACATCGTCACCAAGGACAACTTCGGCAAGGTGCCGGCGCTGGTCGCCGGCGTCTCGCTGCTGACCGACTACATCCTGACCGTCTCGGTGTCGGTGGCGGCCGGAACGGCGGCCATGGCCTCGGCTATCCCGGGCCTGGTCCCCTGGGTGGTCCCCATCTCGGTGTTGTTCATCGCCATCATCGCCTTCGGCAACCTGCGCGGCGTGAAGGAGTCGGGCAAGGTCTTCGCCGCCCCGACCTACTTCTTCCTCGGCAACATGGCGGTGCTGCTGGCGTGGGGGACCTTCAGGCGTTGAGCAGCGGCCTGCCCACCCACAGCCTGCACCGGCCCGGCGTGGTCGACATGTCCCACGCCCATCCCGGCAACGGCCTGTTCATGGGCGCCGCCCTGTTCGTGGTGCTCCGAGCGTTCGCGTCCGGCGGGGCCGCGGTCACCGGCGTCGAGGCCATCTCCAACGGTGTGCCCGCCTTCAGGGAGCCGGCGTGGCGCAACGCCCGGACCACCCTGGTGTGGATGGGTTCGCTGCTCGGCGCCATGTTCCTCGGCCTGTCGATCCTGGCCGGGGCCACCCACGCCGCCCCGTTCGAAAAGGGCACGCCGACGGTCATCTCCCAGGTCGGCAAGCTCGTCTACGGCACCGGCTTCGCCGGCCACATCCTGTTCTACCTGCTGCAGGCCGGCACCATGCTCATCCTGGTGCTGGCCGCCAACACCAGCTTCGCCGACTTCCCGCGGCTGGCCAGCTTCGCGGCGGCCGACGGCTTCATGCCCCGGCAGCTGACCAAGCGGGGCCACCGGCTGGTGTTCTCCAACGGGATCCTGTCCCTGGCCGCGGTGGCCACCGTCCTGGTCATCGTGACCGAGGCCAAGGTCAGCCGGCTCATCCCGCTCTACGCCATCGGCGTGTTCACCAGCTTCACCCTGTCGCAGGCCGGCATGGCCAAGCACCACTGGACCCGCCGCGAGCCGGGATGGCGGCGCGGGCTGTTCATCAACGGCATGGGCGCGGTGCTCTCGCTGGTCGTCGACGTCATCATCGCCGTCACCAAGTTCGCCGAAGGCGGCTGGGTGATCATCGTGGCCGTGCCCCTCCTGGTGCTCGTGCTGCTGCGGCTCAACCGCCAGTACGTCGAGGAGACCGCCGAGCTGCGCGAGGACGCCCCCAAGGCGGCCGCCGCCCCCATCCTGCGCCGCCACGTCGTGCTCGTCCTGGTCGATCAGCTCGACCTGGCCGCGGCCCGGGCCATCCACTACGCCCGCACCCTGACCCCCGACGAGCTGCGGGCCGTCCACTTCGCCGTCGACACGTCCGTGGCCGCCGAGCTGCGGCAGGCGTGGACCGAGCTGGGCCTGTCGCGGGTGCCGCTCGACATCATCGAGTGCCCCGACCGGCGCCTGACCCGGGCCGCGGTCGACCTGGTCGCCGAAGCCCTCAGTCGACGGCGACACCGAGGTCACGGTGCTGCTGCCCCGGCTCGAGTACGACCGGTACTGGCACCGCCTGCTGCACGACCGCACCGCGTCGGCCATCGCCTCGGCCCTGGCCGACGTGCCGCACGCCAGCGTGACGCTCATCCCCTACCACCTGCGGGGCAACCGCCCGACCGCGGCCACCAGGTCCAAGCCGGCCAAGCCGCCCCGCAAAGCCGACGCCATCCACCGGCCATGCCGGCGTCCCTGGTCATCCCCTCCGGCTGCGTGCGGATCGGCGACCTGCACCACCGGGACCGGGTCAGGTGGCCGGACGGGTTCGCCAGGTCCGCGTCCAGCCCCGGGCCGGAGTCGCCACCTTGCAGGTGACCCTGGCCGACGGCACCGGGGACATGGCCATCGTGTTCCTGGGCCGGCGCCACGTCGCCGGTATCGAACCGGGTACGTACATGTCGGCCAGGGGCATCGTGGGCGAGCACGCCGGAAAGCTCGAGATGCTGAATCCCGAGTACGAACTGCTGGTGGAGGTCTGAAGGTGGGAAAATGACGCCCCGGCCTCCACCGCGAGTTCGACGAGGCGACCGCGGAGGCGGTGGCGCTCATGACGCTCTACGTGGGCACGACCGCCGACGACGACACCCGGGCCGGGACCCTGCTGGACGAGTTCCTGGCCACGCGCGACGGGCCCCACCGCACGGTGGCCGGGTTCGAGACCCTCTGCGGCGCCCTCCTCGTCCTGCTGGAGCTCGAAACCGGCGTTACCCCCGAAGCGGTCCTCCAGCGGGTGGGCGCCATGATCGCCAGCGACGGCTGCCTGGCCTAGCCAGGAGATCTGTTCGTCAGTTGACCGCGTTATAGCGCGGCCAACTGACGAACAGATTCGGTGGCCCCGCCGGCGGACCCGCCCGACCCGGGAAAGGGAGGCATTTTCCCACCTTTGACTACTCGGAGACGCTGTGCAGGACCGCCCGCTCGACCTCGAGCAGGGTCTCGTCGTCGGTGATCTTGCGGCCCTGTCGATCGCGGATATAGAAGGAGTCGACCACATGGGCGCCGAGGGTCTGGACCCGGGCCGAGCGGATGTCGAGGTCGAGCTCGGCCAGGGCCCGGGTGATGCGGTACAGGACCCCGATGCGGTCAGGGGCGTAGACGTCGATGACGGTGGCGTCGGCCGAGGCCTGGTTGTCGAAGCCCACGGTGACCGGTTCCGGTCGGCCCACCCCGGGCCCGGGCCGGTCGTAGGTCCGTGGCCCGCTCGGCCAGCCGGGCGTTGAGGGCCAGGCGGCCGTCGAGGACCCGCTCCAGGTCGGCCACGACCCGGGGCCACGGCGGGTGGTCCCGGATCGGGTCGGCGACCCGGAACTCGGCCAGCGCCCGACCGTCGTCGCTCGAGTAGGCGGTGCCGGTCAGCACGTCGAGACCGTGCAGGGCCAGGACGCCGGCGACCCGGCTGAAGATGCCGGGGCGGTCGTCGGCGATGACGGTGAGCCGGTCGCCGGCCGCGTCGATGTGCCGGCCCCCCTCGGCCAGCCGGGCCAGCTGGGCTTCGGTGGGGAACGACTCCCTGACCACGCCGGCCGCCTCGCCGCCGGTCAGCACCTGGGCCACCCGTTCGACCAGCTGGCCCAGCAGGTCGGCCTTCCAGGGTCCCCACGCCGTGGGACCGGTGGCGAGCGAATCGGCTTCGGTCAGCGCGGCCAGCAGCCGGAGCAGCTCCACCGTCCCGACGGCGTCCGCCACTGGCTCGATGGTCGCCGGGTCGTCCAGGTCGCGCCGGGTGGCGACATCGGGCAGCAGCAGATGGTGCTGGACCATGGCCACCAGCGTCGCCACGTCGCCGGCACCGAAGCCCATCCGGGTGGCGATCTGGCGGGCCAGGCCCATGCCGACCTCGGTGTGGTCGCCCGGGCCGCCCTTGCCGATGTCGTGCAGCAGCGCGCCGATGACGAGCAGGTCGGGGCGGTCGACCCGGTCGCGCAGCCCGGCGGCGTTGGCCGCCGCCTCCAGCAGGTGCCGGTCGACGGTGAAGCGGTGGTACGGGTTGTGCTGGGGCCGGGAACGGGTGGGCTCCCACTCCGGCAGGACCCGGACCCAGACGCCGCGCTGGTCGAGGGCCTCGATGACACTGATGGCGGCTTGGCCGGCCAGCAGCAGCTCGGCCAGCCGCGACCGGGCCTCGGCCGGCCAGGGGTCGGGCATCGGGACCGCCTCGGCCGCCAGCCGCTCCAGCGACTGGCGGTCGATCACGGTGTGGTGGGCCGCCGCCATGGCCGCGACCCGCAGCACCAGCACCGGATCGTCGGCCAGGCGGGCCGACGGCTGGAGCTCCACCTCACCGTCGCAGAGCGCCACTCCCGCGGCCAGCGGGCGGGCGTTGTGGGCTTCGCGCCCGAACGGCCCCCGCAGCATGGACTGAATGCGCCGCCAGGCGTCGTCGCTGGTCCAGGCGATGGTCCGGGCCGCTCCGGCGACGGCGGCCATCAGGCCGTCGGCCCCGCGCCGCCCGAGCGCCCGACCGACACTTTCCTGCTCCTGGGCGACCAGCACTGTTGGACGGCCGGCCGGTGCGCCGCTGCAGCTCCACCCGGGCGTCGAGCAGCACGGCGTACGCCTCCTCCAGGCTCGACCCGGTCGTACTCGAGCATGATGGACCGGGCCGCCTCGGCCCAGTGCAGGGCGTGCACGTCCCGCAGACCGCCCCGGCCCTCCTTGAGGTCGGGCTCGAGCTGGAACGCCACCTCGCCCGCCCGCTCGTGGCGCGACTCCACGCTCTTGGCCAGCTCGGTGAGCCAGCGCCGGGACCGCTTCTCCCATGCCGCGGGCGCCGCGGCCAACAGCTTGGAGGAGAGCTCCTCGTCGCCGGCGACGTGGCGGGCGCTCAGCAAGGCGGTCGCCGTGTCGAGGTCTTGTCGGCCAGCGCCGAGCGCCTCGCGCACCGTGCAGACGCTGTGGCCCAGGTGGAGCCCGGCGTCCCAGATCGGGTACCAGATCCGGTCGGCGACCTTGGCGATGTCGGACCGCCGGTCGTGGACCAGCATGACGTCGATGTCGCTGCTGGGACACAGCTCGGCCCGGCCGTACCCGCCGACCGCCACCAGGGCCACGCGCTCGTCCGCCTCCGGCCCCGGACCGGTCCAGCAGCTCGGCCAGCCACGTGTCCACCAGATCGCTGTGGGCTTGGCACCAGGCGGCGCCGCTGAGGCGGTCGTCGGCGAGCAGGACGGCGCGCTCCAGAGGCATGGGCCGCACCCTACCCAGGCGCCCTGACATCAGGACTCCGTCAAGGTCTCCATCAGAACTCAGTCAGGACTATCGTAAAGAACCCGTAAAGAGCACTGACTCTTGCTGCTAACGCGATGGATACTCGTACGAAAATCGGACCCCTTATGGTCCGACGCCATGATCAGATCACGACTCCACCGCTTGAAGGAACGGGACACCCGAAAGCTGATCGCCGCCATCATGGCGGGCAAGATGCTCGGGATCGCCACGATTCTCGGAGCCATGAAGGGCTTCTCCTGGTACTTCGAGTCGTCGGCCCACGCTGCGCCACTCGTCCGCCAGGCGGCCGTCCAGGCCAAGGACCTCGTCAGCCCGATCAACACCGTCTGGGTGCTGGTGACCGCCTTCCTGGTGTTCTTCATGCAGGCCGGCTTCATGGGCCTGGAGGCCGGCTTCGCCCGGTCCCGGGAGACGGTGAACGTGCTCCTGGAGTGCGTGTTCGACACCTGCCTGTGCGGCCTCCTGTACTGGGCCATCGGCTTCGCCTTCCAGTTCGGCAACGGCAACGGGCTCATCGGCCACCAGTACTTCTTCCTGCACGGCATGACGCCGGCGTACGGCACGACCCAGGTGGCCTTCCTCGCCTTCTTCCTGTTCCAGTTCGCCTTCGCCGACACCGCCTCGACCGTCACGTCGGGCGCCATGGTCGGACGTACCGGGTTCAAGGGCGACATCCTCTACAGCACCTGCGTGTCCGGCTTCATCTACCCGATCTTCGGCCACTGGGTCTGGGGTCCGGGCGGCTGGCTGGGCAACACCATGGGCTGGTTCCACGGCTGGACCGAGCGGGGCCGTCTTCCGTGACTTCGCCGGCTCGACCGTCGTGCACACCGTCGGCGGGTTCATCGCCCTGGCCGGCTGCATCGCCCTCGGCCCCCGCCTGGGCCGCGAGTTCAAGCGGGACGGCGGCGGCCCGCTGCCGCCGCACGACCTGACCATGGGGCGCCATCGGCGGCGTCATCCTGTGGTTCGGCTGGTACGGGTTCAACCCCGGCTCGACGCTGTCGGCCATGGACTGGGAGGGCATCGGCCGGGTGGCGGCCAACACCACCCTGGCCGCGTGCGCCGGCGGCTTGGTCGCCGTCTTCTTCGTCTATCCCCGGTCCAAGAAGTGGGACCTCGGCATCTCGGTCAACGGCTTCCTCGGCGGCCTGGTCGCCATCACCTGCCCGTGCTACTGGGTCTCGCCCTGGGGGGCGGTGGTCATCGGGGCCGGTGCCGGCATCGTCGTCCCCCTCGGCATCGACTTCATGGAGTGGCGGCGCTGGGACGACCCGATCGGCGCGGTCGCCGTCCACGGGTTCGCCGGCATCTGGGGCACCCTCAGCCTGGGGCTGCTCGCCACCGGGCAGTACGGCGTGCCGACGGCCACGGGGACCGACACCTCGACGGTCGTGAAGGGCCTGTTCTACGGCGGCGGGACGGCGGCAGCTCCGGGCCCAGTTCATCGGCAGCCTGACCTGTGTGATCGTGCGTCGGCGGGGCGGCCATGATCATCATGTACCTCATCAAGTCCATCCCCGGCGGCTGGACCCTGCGGGTCACCCAGGACGGTGAGCTCGAGGGCCTCGACCTCCACGAGCACGGCACGGCCGCCTACCACGTGGAGTTCGGTCAGGGCATGACGTACTCGACGCCGGCCAACCTGCCGGCTGAAGCTGCCCACCAACGGCGGGGCCAGGCGAAAAGGAACTAGCACCGGCCTCGACCCCCGAGTCCGCACCCGAAGAGACTCCGGTCTAGAGGAGACCTCGATGCCGCATCTGGTCACCGCCATCATCAAGCCGTTCAAGCTCGAGGAGGTCAAGGAAGCACTGCGCGGCGCCGGCTTGGTCGGCCTCACCGTCACCGAGGTCCAGGGCTACGGCCGCCAGGGCGGCAAGACCGAGGTCTTCCGGGGGTCCGAGTACAAGATGGAGTTCGTGCCCAAGGTCAAGATCGAGGTCCTCGTCGAGTCAGCCCAGGCCGACAAGGTGATGGATCTGATCGCTGACGCGGCCCGCACCGGGCAAGATCGGCGACGGCAAGATCTGGGCCGTACGACCTCGACCGGCTGATGCGGATCCGCACCGGCGAGCTCGGTGACGACGCCGTATAGCCCTCCCGGAGCCGGACCATCCGATGAACAGGAGTCGGGAGGCATGGCAGCAGATGTAGTGGTCGTCCACTGGCCCGAGCAGCTTGCAGAGATACAGCGGTTGACCGACCAGCGGGTGCCACGGCTCCTGCTGGTCGCGCCGTTGGCCGACCCGCCCGAAGGTGGGGACGTCCTCCAGGACTGGGTCCGCCTTCCCGGCGACGAGCGCGACGTGCGGGCCCGGCTCAGCGGCCTCCGGCGACGGGCCGCCGATCTCGACGCCGCAGCGGTGATCGACCAGCACGGTCGCCTGGTGTTCCGGCACCGGTGGGTCCAGCTGTCGCCGATCCATGAGCGGCTGATCCGGCGCCTGCTCGAGTCCCGGGAAGCGGTGGCGCCCGAAGCCGACCTGCTCGACCGCGGCTGGCCGGGCGGCCATCCGAGCTCCAATGCCCTCCGGGTCCACCTCCACCGGCTCCGCCGGCTGGTCGCCCCCCTCGACCTCGAGATCCGCGGCGTACGCAACGAGGGGTGGGTACTGCAGGTGAGTCACAATGCTGTTCGTGGATCGGCGCCGTCGGGACCCTGAACCGGTTGCCGGGCTCGGGCTCGGCGTGGCCCTGGTCGTCGTGGTCACGCTGGTCCTGCTTCCGTTCCACACCCATGTCAGCCGGGCCATACCGGCCCTGGTGCTGGTGCTGCCGGTGGTGGTCGCCGGCGTCGTCGGCGGTCGGGTGGCGGCCGTCGGCACCGCGGTGGGCGCCTCGGCGGCATTCAGCCTGGGCTTCATACCACCGGTCGGTACCCTGCGCGTCGCGGTCTCCGACGACGCGGTCGCCCTGGCCGTCTTCATGGTCGTGGCCATCGCCATCGGAACGCTGGTGGCCCTCGAGACCGACCGCCGGCGGGCGGCCGAGCAGCGCGCCGAAGAGATCCAGGCCATGCATGTCGAGCTGCAGGCGCTGGTCGCCACCCAGGCACGGCTGCGGAAGGAGGCGGAGCGGCTGGCGGTCATGGAACAGGTGGACGCCCAGCGGGCCGCCCTGCTGCGATCGGTCTCCCACGACCTGCGCACCCCGCTGGCGTCGATCCGGGCCGTGGCGTCCGACTTGCGGGCCGGCGCCGCCCACACCGGCGCCATCAGGGACGAGCTGCTCGGCCTGGTCTGTGACGAGGCGGAACGGCTCGATCGCATCGTGGGCAACCTGCTCAGCCTGAGCCGGATCGAGACCGGCGCCCTGCAACCCGATCGCCAGGCGGTGGCGCTCGATGAGCTGATGGCCGAGTTGTCGAAACGGCTGAGCCGGCTGTTCGCCGACGTGGTGCTCGTGGTCGACCTTCCTCCTACCCTCCCTCTGGTGGACATCGATTACGTCCAGGTGGACCAGGTCCTGACCAACCTGCTGGAGAACGCGGCCCGCCACGCCCCGCCGGGGTCAACCGTCCGGGTGACGGCGGAGGCGAACGGCGAGCAGGTCGCGGTGCGGACGGGCGGCTATGTCGCGGTGACGGTCAGCGACGAGGGCCCGGGCGTCGACCCGGGCGAGCTGGAGCACATCTTCGAACCGTTCCGTACCGGCCGGGCCAGCACGTCGAGTGGCGTCGGGTTGGCCATCTGCAAGGCGATCGTGGAAGCCCACGGCGGCATGATCAGCGCCGGCAATACGGCCACCGGCGGGGCCCGTTTCCACCTGACCCTCCCGGTGCGAGTCGAAGAAGCGGCGACGGTCGATCGGCCGGCCGGCCGTGGATAGCGACGGCCAGCTGGTGCTGGTCATCGAGGACGAACGGGCCATGGCCCGCATCCTGTCCGCCAGCCTCCAGGCCCGGGGCTATCAGGTCGGCATTGCCCGGTCCGGTCAGGACGGGCTCGACCGCATCGCCGCCGACGACCCGGCGGTGATCATCCTCGACCTCGGCCTGCCCGACATCGACGGCATCGACGTGTGCCGTCAGGTTCGGCAGTGGTCCAAGGCCCCGATCATCGTGGTGACCGCCGACGGGGCCGAGGATCGCAAGATCCTGGCCTTGGACGAGGGAGCCGACGACTACATCACCAAGCCGTTCTCCATGCCCGAGCTCCTGGCCCGGCTCCGGGTCGCCATGCGCCACCGCCACGCGTCGGGACCGTTCGTGGATGACGAGGTGCTCGAGGTTGGCGACCTGCGCGTCGACACGGCCGACCACCAGGTGACGGTCGACGGCGTGGCGATCGATCTGACGCCCAAGGAGTTCGAGTTCCTGGCCCTCCTGGCCCGGTACCAGGGCAAAGTGCTCACCCACCGCAACATCCTCCAGCACGTCTGGGGTCCCGAGGCGGTCGGGCGCACCGAATATCTGCGCACCTACGCCAACCAGCTGCGAAAGAAGTTGCAGGAGGATCCGGGCGCGCCGCGGCTGGTCACCGAGCCGGGAGTCGGTTACCGCCTCATCGCCCGGGAGTAGGTCGCCCGACCGGCTCAGCATGCATCTCACCATCATCGCCGCGGTCTTCCCGGTCATCTTCCTCGGGGAGCTGCCGGACAAGTCGATGTTCGCCAGCCTGATCCTGGCCACCAAGGGCAAGCCCTTGTCGGTGTGGATAGGGGCGGCGGCGGCGTTCCTCGTCCACGTCCTGATCGCCACGACCATCGGTGTCGGCCTGTTCCGGCTGTTACCGCCACGTGCGGTCGACGCAGTGGTAGCCGTGCTGTTCGCGGGCGGCGCCATCTATGCCTGGCGCCAGGCGGCCGAGGAGGATGAACTGGTGGAGCGGGAGGCGTCCGCCCATGCCGTGGTCACGACCGCCTTCCTCGTGATTTTCGTGGCTGAATGGGGCGATTTGACTCAGATACTGATCGCCAACATGGCCGCCCACTACCACTCGGCGCTCTCGGTCAGCATCGGAGCGTCGCTGGCGCTGTGGTCGGTGGCCGGTCTGGCCGTCGCCGGCGGGCAGAGCGTTCTGAAGTGGGTCAAGGTCAGCACGGTGCGCCGGGTGACGTCGGGGGTGCTGGTCCTGCTCGCCGGTTACAGCGCATGGTCCGCCGTGCGTTGAGCCCGGGGCGACCCGGCCGGCGGAGGACCGCCGGGTAAACTGCCGACGCACCGACCCGATCCCTCGGACCAGACAGGAGAGGCATCGCCCCGTGCGCAAGACGGTCGTCGTACTCGCCGGACTCATACTTGTCGCCACCACCGCCGGCGCCTGCGGCTCGAGCCACCATGTCACCGCGCCTCCTGTGACGTCGACCCTGCCGCCGCCCAGCACGACCATCCCCCCGGACACTCTCCCACCCCTGCCGGCCGGCTCGAGCTACGTGGCGTCGCTGAATTCGGCGCCGCTCAGCTACGCCCGCATGCCGGGCGGGCCGATCGCCGGCCAGATCGGCGGTGTGACCTGGTACAACCCGACGGTCCGGCCGATCATGGGCCTCCAGGACGGCTGGCTCCAGATCGGCCTGGACACCCGACCCAACGGCTCGACCGGCTGGGTCCCCAAGGACTCGGTGACCCTGGCCCGCACCCCGTACAAGATCGTCGTGTCGATAAGTCAGCGCAGCCTGACCCTGTACAAGGACGGCCAATCGGTCTACAGCTCGCCGGTCGGGGTCGGCGCTCCGCAGTGGCCGACTCCGGTCGGGACGACCTTCGTCAGCAGCGTCGTCTCGGTCAACAAGGCTCAGCTGGGCACCTATGGACCGACCGTGCTGACCCTGGGGGCCCATAGCGACGTGTTCACCGAGTTCGACGGCGGGGACGGCACGGTGGCCATCCACGGATATCCGTCCAATCCGGCGTCGACCAAGGGGGCGGCGGTCAGTCATGGCTGCGTCCGGGTCAGCCCCGAGACGATGGACGCCATCAAGGTGGTTCCGTCGGGAACACCGGTCCAGATCGTCGCCTAGATCTGCCTCCTGCCTGCCGCCCTGAGCCGGCAGGCCGGCGGCGACGATCAGCCCTTGCGCTTGCCGCGGCCTTTCACCGCGCCGAGCCGGCCATGCACGAGATAACCGGCGGCGAAGCCCAGCAGGTTGGTGACCAGCAGCACCCAGATCAGCGAGTAGCGCCCGTGCATGAACACGAAGCTGACCTTGACCTGCTGGCTGTTGCCCAGGATGAAGGCCACCAGCACGATGAGGACGACCGCAATGAGGATCAGCCGACCGAGATGTTCGGGCCGGCGCCGGGCATTGGCGTCCGGAGACCGCCCCGGCTGCGTTGCGGAGCCCATGGCCTAGACGGTCCGTGCCCGGGCAACTCTGCGCAGTCGCATGTTCTGCTCCTCGGCTTTGGGCGCCCCGCCCTTGAGCCGACGCTCATGGTAACCGGGCTGATGTCGCTAGTGGGGCGGTGGAGGCGGGTCCGGCGCCTCCGGTGACCCGGGCGGCCACGCCGGCAGCTCGCCCGTGATCTCGAGCATCAAGACGAGGTAGTCGATGGCGTTGAGGGCGGCCGAGGCCAGCCGATCGGACTCCTTGACGGCGGTGGCCAGGTCGAGGCGCAGCTCCTGGACATGCAGCGAGTAGCCCTCCGGTCCCATGCTCCACGCCGGCGGCTCGTCGGAGGAGATGAAGAAGTCAAGGTTTCCCTCCTGCTCGTACCGGTCGAAATGCTGGAGGAGGTCGCGTATGACCCGGGCGTGGGGAACAGCGGCCTCGAAGTCCTCGACGACCTGCTGGAATGGGGCGTGTCCGTCCTGGTCGAAGCAGGCATGGCACGCCCAGCAGGCCTGGAGCAGATTCCTCACGGAGAGGGCGAACAACTCGGTGTCGACCCAGCGGTCGGTGACGCCGAGCCGCCAGGGGTGGGCCCGGATGCGCTCGTCCTGCAGCTGCACGGCGCGCCGCCAGCGACCGATGTGACCCCTGTAGCCGGTGGCCAGATCCATCAGGCGAGCCCGTTCGACCTCGTCCACCGGACCGTCGTCTGTCTAGCTGGGGTCGGAATCCAGGGTCTTGGTGAGCGCGAAGCCGACCGTCTTGGTCAGTGGGCCGAACGGGGGGCGCATCGCATCGGGCAGCAGCCGGGCCCACAGGTCGGCCAGGACGGCGTCCTGCACCTGCTCACACGCGCCGCCGCCACCGCGTCGGAGAGGGCGGCCACCGCCTGGGCGTCGGAGCACTGGCCGACTCCGAACTCCTCGGCCAGGACCCCGTACCGATGGAAGTTGAGGCGGGCCGGCTGATCCCATTTCGGTGTGACCTTGCGCCCCAGATGGGTGCAGGCCCGCAGCAGCCGTTGGAATGGCGGGCCGATCTCCCGTCGATCCATGCGGGCGCACGCCTCACCCATCCGGTCGAAGGCCTGCTTGGCCTCGGTGAGCGACACCTGTCCCAGCCGCTCGACATTGGCGATCGAGAGCCCAGCCAGCAGGATGCTTTCCATGAGATGGCCGGCGTCGCCCTCGGAGACACCGAGGTCGTAAAGGTAGCTCCGCCCGACCGCGCTCCAGTCACCCCGCTCGGTGGCATCGTCGAGTGCGGTCCGGAGAATGGCCAGCGCCTGGCCCGCTCCGCCTGTCTGCCGGTAGGTGCGGGCCCGTGAAAGGGTGAACATCAGCAGGTCGGGCAGGGCCCGAGCCGACTCGTCGGCCGCCGCCCGGGCGATCCGGTCCGCCCGGGCGCCGTCGAATCCGACCTCCCGCAGGGCGGCCGCGATGGTCGGGCCGCAGTTCATGACCGTCCCGCCCGCCGCCAGACCCTTCATGTCGTTGCCCGTCTCGGCCGTGCCCCGAAGCAATTCGACGAAGACCTGCTCGAGATCGACGCCGAGTGTGTCCTCCGCCACCGCTACCGCGGCACGAGCCAGTTCGCGGTGCCTGACGCGCAGCACCCCGGCGCTGCCGGTGGCCAGCCCCTCCCGGCCCAGCCGGAGCAGGACCTGGCGACGGTCACTGCGGTCGAGACCGACCAGATCGGCCAGCACGTTCAGGTCCATGCCCTCGACACCGGCGACGTCGGCGGCGGCCGCGTACAGGAACGCTTCCTGGATGCTGTGACCGCCCTCGAATCGGTGCTCATCGTCAGCCATCCGCGGCAGCAGTTCGGCCATGTGCGCCCGCAGCCCTTCGGTGCCGAACCTCAACGCCAGAACACCGTCGAGGAAGGTGGCGGCCGACAAGCCGTTGTCGCCCTGGCACGCCTCGACCAGGGCATCGGCGCGGGACTCGGCGGCGACGTCGCCGAGCACGCCCAGGCATCCGACGGCCTCCCATGCCCCGATCACCTTGCCCGCGTCCTCGCGGGTCAGGCCGAGCACCCGGGGGCTTCCTCCCACCTCCGGCCAGAGGTCGACGGTGGATGCCCATGCCGGCTCCACGGTCTTCGGACCCACCCGGAATCGCGCCCTCCAGTCCTCGTACCGGGCGGTCAGCAGCCAATGGATGTCCCGTCGTCCGGCCGTCTGGACCCGGGTGAGGGCCTCGTGCAGGTCCTCGGCGATCTCGTCGGCATCGTCGCTGACCAGGATCCACGTCGCTCCGTCGGGCAGCGCCACCAGGGCGTCGATGTCGAGCGAGGTGCCCGCCTCCCGGAACAGGACCCGGTGACCCTCGTTGACCAGGTCGACGGCTGTCTGGCGCAGCGCCATGCTCTTACCCTCTCCATCGGAGCCGATGACGAGCACCATCGACTGGCCGAGAGGAACCTTGAGATGGGCCCGCGCCCCGACCGCGACCTGCCGGCGGGGGATCTGCTCCTCGGGAGCCAGAGCATGCGGCCACTCGGGAGCCTGGCCGTCGAAGAAGCCCTTGAGGGCCGGTCCACTCAGGGCGGACGAATGTTCGGCGAGAAAGGCCGGTGTGATCTCGGTCCAACCGGCTAGTCGCATGGTGCAGTCTCCCTGTCCCCCACCCGGACCGCGTCTGCCAGGGCAGCTTCAGGCTACTCGGGGCGATCGGATGGAAAATGGGGGCCCCGGTGTTGTTCGCCCATATGGCGGTCCTGCTTCCCGTGCGCCGGCGCCTCGACCGCCATCTGACGAACTGGCTCGGTCAATGGCCACCGACCGGCGAGCTGACGGTGGTCACCAGCCAGGCGCGGGTCGAGCCCGGCTGGGACGGACGGGTGCACCCGGTGGTCGGCGTTTCCAGCCCGGCCGGGGCGGTGCTTTCGGTTCCGCCCGGAGTCCTGGTCGAGGCCCGTCGACTCGCCGACCAGGGCGGGCTGGAGGCGCTGAGGACCCGGTTGGGCCGGCTCGTGGGTCAGCCCGACCGGCAGATACACGCCGGCGTGTTCCGCTCGACTGAGGCTCCCGCCGACCTGCCCGACGCCGGTATCTGGGTCCCGGCGGAGGACGAACGAGTTCCCGAGTGGCTCCGGCCCTTCGACCCCGCGGTACTGGTGTCGCTCATCGACGGCGGCTATGCCGCCGGCGTGGGGATGAAACGACACGATCCCGACGGCATCGAACTGGCGGTCGGCACTGACGAGGCGTTCCGGGGCCGGGGGCTGGCCCGCCGCCTGGTGGCCCAGGCGGCCCGGGCGGTCATTGCCGGCGGGTCGGTTCCCACCTACCTGCACGATCCGGCCAACGTGGCGTCCGCCCGGGCGGCCGAGGCCGCCGGGTTCCCCGATCTGGGGTGGCGAGTGCTCGGGCTCTGGTAGGGGCGGGCTCACCGGAGGGAGCCGGGCGGTTGGCCGAGACCAGCGGACTGTCAGCCCGGCAGGACGCCGACGCAGTCCGACCCGGGGCCGTCCTGCCTGCGCCGGTGCAGCACCGCCTTGGCCGGTTGCACCGACAACCGGTCGCCGGAACCGGCGCCGGCCGCCGTGGCCTCACCGTCGACGATCAGGCTGTAGCCCCCCGGCTCCAGCGCCGGCCAGAGCAGGGTGACCGCCGGGCGTTCCGTGACGTTGGCGACCGTCCGCGTACCGGCCCCGGCCTCGAGGGCGTCGCCGTGCCAGGAAATGCCGACCGCCACCGCGTGCGGCCGCCCGTCGGCTGTGACCGTGAGCAGGTACGGGTTGTCGCCGAACCGTGCGACTTCCTCACGGAGACGGTCGAGGGAAACAGCAACGCTCATGGATCAATGCTACCGACGGCCGGTTACAGTCAGGGCCCGGATGACGTCGTCGTCCGATGGAGGAAGGGGGAACGATGAGCGACAGCATCTATCGCGTCACCGAGGTGATCGGGACGAGCCCGGACTCGTGGGAGGCGGCGGCCAAGAACGCGGTGGAGACCGCGGCCCGGACCCTGCGCGACCTCCGAGTCGGCGAAGTGGTCAAGCTCGATCTCACCATCGACGATGGCCACGTCACCAGTTACCGCGCCCGGGTGGCCATCTCGTTCAAGTACGACCCGGCGGGCGAGTAGCCCCCAGCCGGGCCGCCAGGGTCCTCAGGATGAGCAACCAGCCGGCATCGCCATCGTCGTCCGAACGGTGCCCCTCTGGATCGTCGACATACAACCGGACGATCGAACCGTTCTCAGCCGCGGTGATCTCCCATGTCACGTAGATCGACGGCTCGGCGTGGGGCCCCCCGAGGCTGAAGGAGAGCCGCTCGGGGCGACGAGCGCAGAGTACGAGACCTCGGAGTCCCTCCGGACCATCGGGTGCGCCGAGGCTCAGCGGCGCACCCGCGGTCCACGTCGTGTCGGCGGGCAGACCCCACAGGTAGCTGTCGCAGCGGCGGGTGAGCTGCTCCCAGACCTGGTCAGGCGATGCCGGTGTCAGCAGCCGGAACAGGTCGGTCGACATGGTCCCCGTGGAGACCCTCCCTAGAGTCAGGCCGCCCGCGGCGAAGCCGCGGCGACAGCGGCAACCATATCGTCCTCCCGGTCGAGCGCATCGCCAATCGGGATCACTAGGAGCCGGGGGAACGCTGCGGGGTCAACGGCACTCGGACAGACCTTCCTCGAGCCGGCGATCGCAAGTAAGGACGCCCCGGAGCAGCACTCTCCGTACGGTCAAGGGACTGACGCCCGCTTCGGCCGGGGTGCTGCCGGCGAGCACGACCGCGCTCAGGGTGTCGCGAGCCACCGACGCCCGGCTGCCGGCCGTTGCCAGATGCGTGTCGGCGTCCGCCAGCAACGCCAGACCTTGGCCAAACTGGATCTCATCCCCAACCAGGGATACCGATGCCTTGCGAAGCAATTCTCTGGCCACGAAAACATCATCGATTGCCGCCGTCGATGTACCGTCCACAACGTCCCCCGACCCCTCTTGAGGCACGCCGCCCCCGGCGTCGTCAGGTGCTCCACACGCTAAACCCGCCCAGGTCGGTACGGTCAAAACGGCGATGCGGGGTCCGAGACCTGAAGGGTCGACCACCGAGGCCTTAGCACCATTGACCAATAGTGCTCCCCTCCGTACAACTGGCTGAGTACGTGGCGCCCAGCTGACGGTCCAGGCGACGAGCACCGGCGCGTCGGCCGTCGTGACCGTTGTTGACCCCGCGACCGGGGCGACCATAGGAACGCTGACCGACAGCGGTGGAACATTCTCCGGCATGTTCAACCTTCCCACCGGCCCGTCGCGGATCACCGCTAAGAGCAGCCTGGGTGGGTCGTCATCGGCGGCCGTCAGGATCAAGTAGCGCCCCGGAGGACACCGTGACAACCACGCTCCGCAACGCGTGCGGCAATCTCCCGGCAAGCCGCCAGCCATGGACCTGGCTTCTCGCTCGGCCCGCCAATCCGGCCAGCACCGCGCCCCTACTTCATCCCCCCGCTGAGCCGCAACAGCACCCTTGTGGCGCCCCCGGCAGGACTTGAACCTGCGACCCGCTGCTTAGAAGGCAGCCGCTCTGTCCGCTGAGCTACGGAGGCCTGGCATTCAGGTCCGGCTCAGAAGGATAGCCCTGCGTACGGTGCCACAGTCGGCCCGTCGGGCTGCAAACCCGCTTGCGCACTGACTCATGATAAGTAACATACTCAGTATGTTGCTCTGGATACTGTCATGAGCGTTCGTCATGCTCTGCTGGCCCTGCTGAGCGAAGGGCCCAAGTACGGTCTTCAGCTCCGACAGGAGTTCGAGGCGAGAACCGGCGATGTCTGGCCGCTCAATATCGGTCAGGTGTACACGACATTGCATCGCCTCGAGCGCGACGGGCTGGTGGAGTCCGATGACGGCGACCAGGATGGCCCGCAGAAGGACTTTCGAATTACCGGCGACGGGGAAGCGGAGCTGGCCAGGTGGCTGCGCACCCCGCCGGACCTGACATCGCCGCCGAGGGACGAGCTCGTCGTCAAGGTGCTGGTGGCGGCGCAAGCGCCGGGCGTCGACGTCCACGAGGTGATCCAGGTGCACCGCCGTTACCTGGTCGAGCTCATGCAGCAATGGACCCGGCTCAAGGGCGATGAGGCGCAGTTCGATCTGGCCTTCGCCCTGGTTGTCGATGCCGAGCTGTTCCGCATCGATTCGGTGGTCCGGTGGTTGGACGCGGCCGACGGGCGGCTCAAACGGGCCGCCGTCGATCCCCCGGTGGCATCGGCCATGCCGAGACTTCGCTTGCGATTGGAGGCCCGTCGATGAGCTATCTCGAGTTGCATCAGGTCTCCAAGTGCTACGGCGAGGGATCGACCGAGGTGCGGGCCTTGCGCGGCGTCGACCTGTCGGTCGACGCTGGCGAACTGGTCGCCGTCATGGGCCCGAGCGGATCCGGCAAGAGCACCCTGCTGACCATTGCCGGCAGCCTCGAGTCACCGACCGACGGTGAGGTGCTGGTGGGCGGCCGGTCCCTGTCGGAGATGTCCCGCAACGATCGGGCCCAGCTTCGGCGCCGCTCGATCGGGTATGTGTTCCAGGACTTCAACCTGCTGGCCGGTCTCACGGCCGTGGAGAACGTGACCATGCCGTTGGAGCTCGATGGCGTCCCCGCCAGGACCGCTCGCGCCGCGGGCGTGGCGGCGCTGGAGGAGCTGGGCCTTGGCGCATGCGCCTCCCGGTTTCCCGACGAGCTGTCGGGCGGAGAACGCCAGCGGGTGGCCATCGCCCGAGCGATAGTCGGCGACCGCCTCCTGCTCCTGGCCGATGAACCGTCCGGCGCGTTGGACTCGGAAAACGGGGAGGCCGTGATGCGTCTCATCCGCTCCGCCTGTCAGGGGGGCGTGGCGGGCGTCGTCGTGACCCATGACGCCCAGCTGGCATCGTGGGCCGACCGGGTGGTGTTCCTACGTGACGGGCGGGTCGTCGACCAGACATCGCCGCCGCCGGGCCCGGAATCGCTGCTGGCGCCCAGCCGGACCCGATGACCGCGGCGGTCACCACCCGGAGCGTCCCGCCTCGAGCCGGAACCGGAGGAGGCGCGCCCGCCCGACGGGCCGTAGTCCGCTGGGCATGGCGGATGTTTCGCCGGGAGTGGCGCCGGCAGATACTGATCCTGGCCCTGCTGAGTGTGGCCGTGGCGGCCACCGCGGTCGGTCTGGCCGTTGTCTCCAACACGGTCCAGTTGGGCCCCGATCCCAACTTCGGGACCGCCAACACGATCCTCACCCTGCCCGGCTCGGACCCGCAACTGGCCGCCGATCTGGCGTTCGCCCGGAGCCGGCTCGGACCCGTCGACATCGTCTCCCACCAACAGATCCCGGTCCCAGGATCGGTGTCCGCGATCGATCTACGCGACACACGCCCCGCCGGCGTCTACGCCCGGGTGACATTGCGCCTCGATGGTGGGCACTTCCCGAACGGCCCCGACCAGGTGGCGGTGACCGGGAACGTGGCCAAGACGTTCGATCTGCAGATCGGTGGCATTTGGAGCGAAGGCGGCCGGGAACAGCATGTCGTCGGCCTGGTCGAGAACCCGTTGAACCTGCTGGACCAGTTCGTGCTGGTGGCCCCCGGGCAGCTCGCTCCACCCGCCACTGTGTCGCTCTTCGTGAACGTCGGCCGGCACCCGCTGCAGTCGTTCCGTCTCCCGAGCGGGACCGGCCTCAATATCGTCGGCCGGGGAACAGCGAGTCAGACGGCGGCCGAGGCCCTCGTGCTGGTTCTCGCCACGATCGGGCTGCTCTTCGTCGGGCTGTTGGCCGTCGCCGGCTTCGCAGTGATCGCCCAGCGGAGGCTGCGCTCGCTGGGCATGCTCTCGTCCCTCGGCGCCACCGACCGTCACGTGCGGTTGGTCATGCTGGCCAACGGGGCGGCGGTGGGCGCCACCTCCGCCGCGGTTGGAGCCGCCGGCGGCCTGGGCGTGTGGGTGGCGTTCGCCCCGAGCCTGCAGTCGATCGTCGAGCACCGAATTGATCGCTTCCACCTCCCGTGGTGGGCCATTGCCGCGGACTTGGTCCTGGCTGTCGTAACGGCGGTAACCGCCGCCTGGTGGCCGGCGCGCGCCGCCGCCCGTATCCCCATCGTGGCTGCCCTTTCCGGTCGTCCCCCACGGCCGCAGCCGGCACACCGCTTCGCGGCGGTGGGGGGACCTCTGCTGGTCACCGGGCTGGTCCTGTTGGCCTTCTCCCGCCAGCACCGGGCGCCATTCATCATCGCCGGAACGATCGCTACGGTGGTCGGGCTCCTGCTCATGGCGCCCTTGACCATCAAGGCGGTCAGCAAAGTGGCCGGCCGGGCGCCGATCGCGCTGCGCCTGGCCCTGCGGGACCTGGCCCGCTACCAGGCCCGCTCCGGAGCTGCGCTGGGTGCCGCGACGCTTGCCGTGGCCATCGCCGCCACCATCGCCATCAGCGCGGCGGCAGCCCAGGCGCCCCACGCCGTCGGCAACCTGCCCGCCAATCAGCTGAAGCTGTATATCGGAAGTGCCGGCGAGGGCTTGGGCAACCCCATACCGGAGGTGACCGCGGCCCAGCAGGACGCGCTGCAAGCCCGCGTCGATGAGCTGGCCACTGTCTTGCACGCCCGGAGCGTCGTTCCCGTCGAAGCGGCCATCAGCCCCGACTCCCCCATCCAGCCGCCCCTGCCCGGGCCGGGCGACCAGGTCGGGGGCCAGGTCACCGCCTCGCTGGCCCACGTGACCGTCACCGGACGGGGAGAAGAGGTGAGTCCCGTCGCCCAGCTGTACGTCGCGACACCCGCCCTCCTGGCCCACCTGGGTGTCCGGCCGAGCGAGATCAGCCCGGGCGTGGACATCATCAGCCCCCGAAGCGGACTGGGCAGCCTCCAGGTGTTCCTACCCACCCTGCGCTCCGCCAGGCCGGGCGATCCGACCTCCGGATCACCCGGCAAGGCCCCGCTGCTGCCTGCCGGGACCGCCCGTCCGACGATCCAGACGATCTCGCAGCTGCCCGGCTACACCTCGGATCCGAACACCCTCCTCACCAGCCACGGCATGGAGGCGTTCGGGTTCCAGCCGGTCCCCGCCGGTTGGGTCATCGAGGTGGCCGCGCCCGTGACCGCGGCCCAGCTCGAAACGGCTCGCAAGATGTCCGCCTCCGCCGGCCTTTCCGTCGAGACCAAATCCGCAGAGCGCTCCTTCGCCCCGTTGCGCAATTGGTCCACCGCGGCCGGGATCCTCCTCGCCCTCGGCGTACTGGCCATGACCGTCGGGCTGATCCGCAGCGAGACGGCCAACGACCTCCGCACGCTCACCGCCAGTGGGGCCAGCAGCATCACCCGTCGAGCCATCACCGGCGCCACCGCTGGCGCCCTGGCCCTCCTCGGAGCGTTGCTCGGGACCGGTGGCGCCTACGCCTCCCTGCTGGCCTGGCATCGCAGCAATCTCCACCCGCTCACCCACGTCCCGATCTTCAATCTCGTCCTCATCGTGGCGGCCCTACCGCTGATCGCCGCGGCCGGCGGCTGGCTCCTCGCCGGACGAGAACCGCCCATGATCGCCCGGCAACGACTCGAATAGCCCCGCGTCAGCGGTGACGACCGAATTCACCCGGTCCAGCCGATTCGACTCCACTGGCGTCGACCGCAGTAGGGACAGGCCATCCAGTGGGGATGGCGCCGGAACGGAAACCAGATGGAGCCCGTGGCAAGTCGACGGCCCACCTCGACCAACGAAGCCCGGGTGCGCACCTTGCACGCCGAGCACTCGACCATCACGGTGCCCGGCCGCCACGGTGCCATCGAGAACAGGGCATCCTTGCCCTCGTGGTGCGGCCCAGGCGCGGCACGATCGGGCGCCGCCGCAGCCGCCGCCTCGAACAGCGCCCGCTTGCCGGTCGGGTCGACGACCCCGTCGGTCACGGCAGCCGGCCCTCCATGGTCGCGGCCAGAGCCCGGTAGGCGTCGGCCGCCGCCGAGCGGGGAGCGTGTTCCAGGACCGAGCAGCCGCGGGCCGGCGCCTCGGCCACCCGCACCGACTTGGGCACCGGCGGCGGGCAGCACCTCCAGGCCGAAGTCATCGTGCACCGACGCCAGGACCTGTTGGCCCAGCCGGGTACGCGAGTCGTACATGGTGGCGACCACCCCGGCCACGCGCAGGTCCGGGTTGGTGTACTTGCGGACGTCGTCAACGGTCTCCAGCAGCTGGCCGACGCCCCTGCCCGACAGCGTCTCGCACTGCAACGGAATCAACACCTCGTCGGCGGCGGTCAGGCCGTTGATGGTGAGGATGCCGAGCGATGGCGGGCAGTCGATGAGCACCACGTCGTAGCCGGACGCGATCGGCGCCAGCGCCTGGGCCAGGGCGTACTCCCGCCCGGTCTTGGAGAGCAGGTAGATCTCGGCGCCGGCCAGGTCGATCGAGGCCGGCAGCAGATGGAGGTCGCCGACCTTGGTCAGCACGTCCCGGGCCGGCGTCTGATGGACGATCACGTCATGGAGCGAGCCGCCCGACCGCCCGGGCTCGACGCCGAGGGAGAAGGTCAGGCAGGCCTGGGGATCGAGGTCGACGAGCAGGACCCGCCGCCCCCGTTCGACCAGGGCCGAGCCCAACGAGTGCACGGTGGTTGTTTTGGCCACGCCGCCCTTCTGGTTGGCGACCGCGAACACCCTGGTCATGACCCGATGATAGGCACCCGTGCCCGAGACGCCGAGCCGGCCACCCCGTCGGGCGGCACGGAGAAATAGCCGTTCGGATACGAGTCCGACTCTGGACCGCCCGTCGTGTATGCGCCGATTGACATCGGCGTTCACCATCTGTACCTTTCTGAAGGAAGTCGGCGGTTTCCGACGCAGCCCGTCCATGGGGGCGTCGCGCTGGCTGAACAGCACGGGGCGCATTAGCAAGGGGCAAAGGGGCGATCACGAGTGGATCATGGCAATGTCGTAGACGAACGCGGCTCCAGGTCCGGGCGACGGGGCCGGCGCTCGATGGGTCGCCATATGCGCGGGCTCGTCGCCGCGGCGTTGGTCGGCGGGTCGTTGGCGGCGGTGTCTGCTGCTGTGACCGCAGGCCCCGCGGGTGCGGCGTGTGGGCAGAGCACCATCGGTCGCAACTTGCTGAACGGTCCGAGCGGAGTAGCGACCGATGCTGCCGGGGACATCTTCGTCGTCAACAAGCTCAGCAGGGTGGTGGTCAAGTTCACCCCGGGCGGCGCCCCGAGCAATGTTCCCTTCACCTTCGCGCCGAACGCCGCGCCGGTGGCCGTGGCGGTTGACAAGTCCGGAGACGTTTTCGTGGTCGACAACGCCAACAACCAGGTGCTCGAAATTGTCCGCGTCCGGCCAGACCCTACTCCCGTTCACCGGTCTGAGCGCGCCGACCGGGGTCGCAGTGGACGGTGCCGGAGACGTCTTCGTCGTCGACCAGGGCAACGTCCGGGTCTTGGAGCTCCCCGCCGGAGGTGGTCCCCAGACGATTCTCCCGTTGGACTTCAAGACCACGTCCGGCCATGCGTTGGCCGTGGCGGTGGACGCCAAGAATGACGTGTTCGTCGTCGACGACGTCAACAATCAGGTTTTGGAGCTGCGGGGAGGCAGCGTGACCACCCTCGGCTTCAATTTCACCTCTCCACGGAGCCAGCTATCCGGAGTGGCGGTGGACGGAGCAGGAGACGTCTTCGTGGCCGACCTCGGCGCCACGCAGGTAGTTGAGTTGACCACCGCAGGCGTCCAAACGGTGCTCCCGTTCACTTTCGACCCGAACGGCCAGCCGATCGCGGTGGCGGTGGACGGATCCGGGAACGTCTTCGTGACGGACCCCGTCAACAGCGTGGTGGTGGAGCTGGTCCCATGCGTCCAGTCCTCGACAACGACGGTGTCGGCGTCGCCCAACCCCTCCGCCTTTTCGCAGCCCGCCGTCTTCACCGCGACGGTCGCGACCGTCCCCGCCGGTGGGGTGGCGACCGGCAAGGTCACCTTCAAGGATGGCCCGACCGATTTGGGCGTGGCCAACTTGGGCGTGGGTGGCTCGGCCAGTCTGAGCGTTGCCACGCTGTCGGCCGGTTTCCACACCATCACCGCCACCTACTCAGGCGACTTCAACGTCACCTCGAGTGCCGGCAGCACCGTCCTGACGGTGACCAAGGCGGCTACCAAGCTGATGGCCGCCCCGGCCCATGGACTTCTCTTCATCACGTACTCGGCGGCGCTCACCCGGGCGTTGGACGGTGCTCCACTGGCCGGTAAGACGGTGAACTTCAGCAGTTCGGACCACCGCGTCTGCTCCGGGACGACCCACGCCGACGGAGTCGCCTCCTGCACGGTGTTGGGGCTCAATCTCGGCTCGGGCGGCAATACCGCCGCTTTTGCAGGCGACGCCGACTATTCAGCAAGCACGGCGAGCGCCCGCTCCTGATCTCCGGTCGGGGCCAGGAGATCTGCAGCAGAAGCGGCGCAGTGGCCGTTCAGTGAAGGGACAACCTCGTTATCGTTTGCCCTCGGCAGCCTCTGGTGGTGGCCTCGATCGTCAGTGCCGGCTGCAGCAATGGGAACGCAGCGCAGGCGATCACCCTTTCCAAACGGTGAAATGATCCGGTCGCCTATCGCTGGATTACACATTCCGGGCACGGTCGCTCACCGGATGGGTGTCTTCGGTACTGCGCCCCTGGCGGCGGTTACGGGTGTCGTCGGCGAGCAGGAGCTGTGCCGCGGTCTCGACGAGCCACGTCCGGTATCGGTCAGCGGTCCACCCGAAGTGGTCGGTGAGCAGGAGGTAGACGTCGGGGTTCGCGAGCGCCGAGTAGGTGTCGGCCGCGTCGTCGAGAGGTAGCCGCAGGGGTCCGCATGCCGCGATCGTCCGCATGTTGTCGCGCTGCCTGTCGCGCCGAGCTGCGTGATCGGCGTCGATGACCTGGCGCAGCTCTGGGTCGCCGGTCCCCGCGCTTCGAAGCATGCGGTGATACGGGGCGAGGCGTTCGAGGCGACGGGCCGAGAACTCGGCGAGCGTGCGAACAAGGCGCCTCGGATCGGTGTTGGCGCGCAGGGCCGCTTCGATCGGCGGGGCCGGGAACTCGAAGAACTCGGGGGGTTCGGGGGCGTCGGCCACGGCGGCCTCCCGGGCAGCCGTGAGGATCCCCGCCTTGTTCCCGAACCGCTTGTAGATCGTCTCGACCGATACGTCAGCGGCTGCGGCGATGGAGTCGATGGTCGTCGAGCGATAGCCGCCCTCGACGAAGAGCCGAACTGCCGCTTCGAGTACCCGCCGACGGGTGGCCTCGGCGCGTTCGCTGCGGCGGGTACGTGGGGGCTTGACATCGGCCATGAGTGTATTATAGTTCACTGTACTAGTACAGTCCACTGTATCGACGATCGATGCATATCGAGTCAATCGGAGGTGCGCCCAATGGACATGCTGGCGGAGAAGACGGGTCGGGCGCGGGTGGGCGAGCTCGAGATCGCTTACGAGTCGGGCGGCACGGGCGAGCCGGCTCTGGTCTTCATCCACGGGATCCTCGAGGACCGCTCGTATTTCGCCCCCCAGCGGGCGCATTTCTCCGGCCCGAGGCGCCTCGTCGCCCTCGACTTGCGCGGGCACGGCCAGAGCAGCGTTCCGATGGAGGCGACCATCGACGACTTCGCCGCTGATGTGATCGCGGTGGCTGACGCGGCGGGCCTCGACCGTGCCATTCTCTGTGCTCACAGCATGGCCGGCGTCGTCGGCCTCAAGGTGGCGCTGTTGCGCCCCCAGTTGGTGTGCGGCGTCGCCATGGTCGATGGCACCGTCCTGTTTCCTGACCACGTCAGGCAAACGGCGCTCACCCAACTGGTCCCCGCCCTGGCGGGCCCGCACTGGCTTGAGGCGCTGACCGGCTTCTTCCGTGGAGTCATCCTGGAGCCGCACGACCCCGAGGATCTGGTACAGCGTGTCATCGCGGCCGCGGGGCGAATCCGTCCCGAATTTGCGCTCTCGTTCTTCGCGAGTCTCATGGCCTCCGACTACGCCGCCGAACTCGTGAGCGCTCGCTGCCCGCTGCTGTACATCCACGCCAAGACGCCCACCGATCTGCAGCGCCTGGGCGACCTGCGACCAGACGCCATGATCGGCCAGGTGGTCGGTTCCGGTCACTACGCGATGCTCACGGCACCGGACCAGGTCAACGCCATGCTCAATCGCTTTCTGTACCTTGTCGACGAGCCGCGGGCGTGACCGAGGTCGCCGAACCTGAAGTTCCCGTCCTGGTCGTGGGCGCCGGGCCCGCCGGCCTCATGACGTCGCTCCTGCTCAGCCGCTACGGCGTCGCCTCGTTGCTGGTCGAACGTCACGCCGAGGTCTCCGTCCTGCCCCGGGCGATGGGGGTCAACGCACGGACGATGGAAATCTTCCGGGGCCTCGGTTTGGCCGCGGATGTGGAGGCGATCGCCGTCGACGTCGGCGACTGTCCCTTTCAGGTCGAGCTCGAAACGCTGCGCGGGCCGGTCCTGGGGACGGTGCCGCGCGGGGGCGCCAGCCATGCCGGCGGGCCCGGGTCGCCCACCCCGGCCCGCTTCGTGTTCTGCGCCCAGAACCGGCTGGAGCCGATGCTTCAGGGCAAACTCACCGCGTCCGGCGTGTGCCAGGTGCGACGCGGCATCGAGTTGACCATGCTCAGCCCCGACAGCTCAGGCGTGACGGCGAGGCTGCGGGAGCGGTCGACCAACGGCGAGCGCCAGGTGCGCGCCGCCTACCTGGTCGGGGCGGACGGCGCCCACAGCACGGTCCGCACCGAAGTCGGCATCGAGATGCGCGGACACGATCACATGAGTCGAGAGCTGAACATCGTCTTCGACGCCGATCTCTGGAGCGTACTGGGCGACGTCCGAGCCATCCTGTACGAGGTCCGTCATCCCCAGCTACCGGCGCCCTGCCTCTTTCGGAGCGTCGACGGTCGCCGGCGTTGGAGCCTGCTCACGCCCAGGTTCGAGGACCCCTCGCCACAGCGCTGCCGCGAGCTGATCCAGCTCTGCGCGGCCGACTCGCGACTTGAGCTCGAGGTCCTAGCCGTTGGCGAATGGGAGCGAGCCACGCTGCTGGCCGACCGCTTCCGGCAAGGGCGCGTCTTCCTGGCCGGCGACGCCGCCCACCGCGTCACGCCGGCGGGCGCCTTCGGGATGAACACTGCGATCCAGACGGCCCACAACCTGGCCTGGAAGCTGGCTGCGGTGCTGCGAGGCTGGGCGGGGCCAGGACTGCTCGACAGCTACGAGACCGAGCGCCGTCCCTGGACAACACGGACCATTGATCTCTCCCACCGCCTAAACGGCCAGCACCGGCAGGCCGCGGCCCAGACGCTCGGCCACGTCCTCGGCACCGCCTACGAGACGGGCGCCTTCCTGCCGGACGGCACGCCCCACGCGGCAATAGCTGATCCGGTCCGCGATTACCTCCCCTCCGCAAGGCCCGGTCGGCGGGCACCGCATGTCTGGCTGACACACCAGGGCCGCCAGGTCTCCACCCTCGACCTCTTCGACGGCGACTTCATACTGCTCAGCCCGACCGAAGCCTGGTGCCGTACGGGACGGGACGTGGCCACCCAACTCGACGTGCCTCTACGGGCCTATGCCATCACGGACCCCGGCTGGGCCAAGACCTATGGCGTGGGCGCGCGAGGCGCCGCGCTAGTGCGGCCCGACGGACACGTGGCTTGGCGGAGTGCCGCGCCGGCGGCCGATTGCGCCAGCGATCTGCACCTGGCGGTAACCGCAGTGCTCGACCTTCGCAACCGGACTGTGCCCGCTGCGTCGGACGAACCAAGCCAGCGCGACTCCTCGACGAAGGTCGCAGTCTGAGTCGCCGGGGAGGATGACAGGGCCCCGTTGCCGAACGCGAAAATGCCCTTGATCTCAAGGACGCGCGGCTCCAGCGCAGCGCGCCACTATCACATATGTGCGTCACAGGGGCACCTGCGACGCCGCCTGTTGACTTAACGGGCGAGCGTCGTCCCTAGGCGTGCTGCCAGCCCGATCTCGCCCAGCTGCGCAGCGTTCGCGATGGTGGGGAGCGCCGGTCGAGCGCGTTGATCGTCGGACCAGCGCAGGACCGATCCGCGGTGTTGGGAAACAGCTGGTAGCGTGTTCCCAATGGAAGCCACGATCGACTCGGTCGGGCGCATCGTCGTCCCCAAGCCGCTACGGGACGCCGTTGGCCTTACGCCGGGGTCGACGGTGGACATCTCCCGCTACGGCGCCGGTCTTCAGCTCGTCCCTACGGGACGCACGGCCCGACTGGTCGATGAGTCCGGGATGCTGGTCGCCACCGGGGACACCATGATCGACGACGACGTGGTCTTCGGGCTCATCGACACCGGCCGGCGTTGAGCGCCCTGGGCCTGGACACCAGCGTCGCCATCCCGCTGTTGGTGCAGACACACCGTGCTCACGCCGATGTGGTCCGCTGGTGGGATGGCCGCGAGGTCGCACTCGTCGGGCATGCGCTGGCCGAGACGTACTCGGTGCTGACGCGACTGCCGGGCGACCTACGCCTGGCACCCCTAGACGCCGCCCGCCTCATCACCGAGCGTTTCGCCTCGCCCTATGTCCTTGGGCGTGACACCTACGAGCGTCTCCCGGAGGTGCTCAGCGGTTTCGGGATCGCGGGGGGCGCCGTGTATGACGCGCTGGTGGCCCAGGCGGCGGTCGAGCACAACGCGACGCTCGCCACGCGTGACGTCCGGGCCAAGGCCACCTACGACATGATCGGCGCACGGACGGTCATCGCCGGGTGACCCGAAGGGCGCCCGGTGCCCGTCGACGGGTTCGAGAAAGTTCGAGACCCGACTTCCGCGCGGAGGAACTCGGAGTCCATTACCAGGTCGTTGCCTGATCCGGTCCGCGTAAGAGTCCATATCGGCGCTGCCCGTTCGAGTCGGGGGCGTGACCACGACCCTCCCCCGCCTGGTGTCGGGCCGGTTCGGTCAACCATCGAGCGAAAGGTCAGCTAGACGATATTTCGTAGGGCTGGATCATGCTGCGCCGCCGCGCTTTGGAGCATGTCCTGGAGGGCTTGGCGTGGTATGACCACTCGGCGGCCGAGTCTGATTGCGGGAAGGTGGTGGCGCGCCACGATCTCATACGCGTGGGCTCGGGAGATGCCGAGCAACGCGGCTGTTTCGGGGACGGTGAACGTGAGCTTGTCTTGATCCAACATCGGGGACCTCCATTGTTTGTCGGGGCCCGGATCGGGCGCCTGGCGGAGTTGTTCCGTCGATGAGCGGACCGCCGGTGTCCGCTGCCGCCGGGGACAGGAGATGGTGTCGTCGCGCTGAGCGCCGACTGAAATTTCTCATCAGTACATAACAGGCGAGGCTGAAGCCGTTTTTCACAAAGAATCTGTGGGGTGTTGCCCTGTCCGGTCGGGCCGCGGGCCGTCTCCTGGGTGGTTCCGGACCCTCTGAAGCACCGCGGAGGAGTTGGTCTGCTCGCGATCATGAATCCCTGGTACGGCTGATCTAACCCTCGCGTGAGCGCTTCTCACCGAAGCGACGCTCCAGCGTCGCTTCCCTACCTGGCCAATGCCGCGCACCGGAGCCGGGGTCAAGGGCGGCCCGTCAGGGCCGTCCCGCAGGGACGCGCAGCGCCCTTGACGCCGGTGGCGGTGCGTGGCACAACCACCCCGCAAGCACGAGACCGCTGTTCAGCGCGGGAAACGTTCGCTGAGAACAGGAGACCGACCTTGACAGCCACAGCCGCGGGATCCCTTGACGGCCGGATCGTGTCTGCGCTAGCCCGATCATGGTCCAGGGTGGGGCCGAGCAAGCCGAGGGCAAGCTTCTCCTGCCCCCGGTTTGGGAGGTACCCGGCGGCGGACGTCTGTTCGGGGTCGGCTGTGAGCGGTTGGGTATCAGGGCAGGACGGTCGGTGCGTTTGCCAACCGGGGGAGTTCGGGAATGGTCATCTGCTCGTGGCGGAGGTGCTGTCGGGGCGGCAGAGGAACGAGGGTGCTGCATTCGATCTGGGCGTCCGGGGAGGGTATTTCGGCCAGCCGTGCTGCGGTTTCGGTGCTGGCGGCGCCGGCGCGGCGTTGGGGTGTCTCGGTGGTGGCGGTTCTGTGGTCGAGTTCGGCTCGGAGCTTGGCTACCCGCTGGATCTGGGCGGGGATCTTGAGCCGGGCCGGTTCGGCGATGGCGGTGTGTTCGGCGGCGTCGGTCCGCCAGATGTCTTGGCGGTTCTCAGGGGGGTGGCGGAGGACCGCGTTGTCGTGAAGCGTTGGTTGAGCTCGTCGGTCAGGTTTTGGCGAGCGGTGCCGCGCATACCCGCGGACCCCTAAAGGTGACCCACCCGGTCATCAATGGCATGCAAGGGTGTGGTGCACTGGTGGGGAGACTAGGGGGAGAAGTGGGGAACGCACCGCAGCTGCGATCACAGCTTGCAAAAAATGAAATGAGCCAGCAGTGAGAGGCCACTAACAGGCCTGTGGGAAGGTTGATGGCGGACGAGTCAACCTATCAGAGATGTCCCGGGGGCGTGCCTGAGGCTCTGTTGCCTGGGTGGGTCACGACCACCATCCGTGATGGGCCCACTGCCCGGATCGAGCACCCCAACGGCACCCAGAACGCCGATTCGGAGTGGTCCCTGTCGGTGTTGGGCGCCGTGCCTCGACGCCTCCAGCCGAGGATTATGGGCTCCCAACGAAGCCAGCCATTGCCGTCCGCGCTTGCAGGAGTTACTACGCCCGGTACGGCACCTCGGGGGCATGCCCCATGCCGATATGGCCGCGCGTTCTGGGACACGCGGGCCACAGTCGCGTCGCGCCCAGAGCCGTGGCTCGGTGCGGGTAGGGGTGTGGCAGGCGTCGCTAACCCTCGGGCCGGATTGTCGGGCAAGATGTCGGCACTGACGATCGACGAGAGGACTTCGCGATGGAGCCAACGAGGCAGCCGGAGTTGCTCGCTTCAGGTGAGGGCCGGCCGATACGGATCGGTGGCGACGTGCTGCTCGTGAAGGCTCTGACCGGGACTACTGATGGTGTGACCGTGCTCGAAACGGTCGCCAACCCTGGCGAGCCCGCTCCGCTCGACCACGTTCATCACTCCTACGACGAGGTGTTCTATGTCATAGAGGGTGAGTTCGAGTTTCGTGTTGGGGGGCGGCGCGTGCGTGCGCCCGCTGGAAGCGTTGTGACTGCTCCGCGGGGCAGCCCCCACACGTTCAAGAACTGCGGCGACGGCCATGGGCGCGTTCTCATCGTCGGGGCACCGGGTCGCGCCGCGATCATGCTCGAAGAGATCGGTGCGATGGTCGCCGGTGTCGGCCCGTTACCTGAGGACGGCCTCGCTGGTGTGTACAGCCGCCACGACACAATGCTGGTCCTTCCGCTCGCCGCCGAGGGGGACGAATCTGGGATCAACAAGCCATGATTTCGATCGGAGTCGCCGGCTGAGTTCCGGATCCGAACTTGAAGACACCCGCACCGAGTCGGCGTTTCTCATCTGCAGGAGGGTGTCCCGTAACGTGGGAGGGGAGACACCGTCCATGCGACTCGTCGGCTGACAGCGCTGTTCAGGATCGAGGTGAAGATTGCGGATAGCGCACATCACCGTTCAAAAGCGCAGAACGGGCCGTTGGATGCAAGGCTGATGCCGTGGGAGGATCCACGGCATGGCCACCGCGTATCTACCGTGAGGGCAGGGGAGGCGCGGCTCGTGCGAACGAGGGCCGACTTCGTCGGTCGGGATGCCGAACTGGCACTCATCGAGGCCGGCATCGAGGCGGTCCTTCGAGGTGAGCCTCGTGTCGTGGTCTGCCAGGGCGAGGCGGGGATCGGCAAGACGAGGCTGGCCGAGGAGGCGGTTGTCCGCGCTGCGGCACGAGGCCTGATTACCGCGTGGGGTGTGGCCGACGACGTGACACCGACGCCACCGCATTGGCCGTGGCAGCAGGTGCTGCGCACTCTCGACCGGAACGCCGGCATGAGCGCACGCTTCCAGGACGAGCGGCTCGCCCGTGAGCTGAGTCGCGTTGTATCCGACGGCGGCTCGAGCGATGTCGTGGCGGCCGCGTCGGACGAGGACCGCTTCCGCCAGTTCGACGCGGTCGCCCGGGTACTGGCTCTCGTGTGCCGCGCCAAGCCGCTGGCGTTGATCTTCGATGATGTCCACTGGGCCGACGAGGCGTCGTTGCTGCTGCTGCGTCACGTCGTCTCGTGTCTGTCCGACGAGCGGCTGCTGTTGTGGGTCAACGCCCGAGAGACCGAGCAACGCCACCCCGAGTTGCTGGAACAGATCGCGCGCCGGCCGCAGGTCCGCCACCTCCTATTGGGTGGTCTCGCCAGGCCGGCGGTGCGGCAGAAGTTGGAGTCGATGACCAGCCGAGCAGTGACGACGGACGAGGTGGCGACGGTGCACGCGGTCACCGGCGGCAACCCGTTTTTCGTCACCGAGGCGGCCCGGGCGCTGCGCCGAGCCGGTGAGCGCCGCGGGTTGGTCACGGCGGGCACGAGAAACGCGATTTCGGCACGGCTCGGAAAGTTGCCCGAGGAAGCGGTCCGAGGTTTGCGCGGGGCGGCCGTTCTGGGCCGCGAGTTCGTAGTGAGCGTGCTCGCGCTCATGACCGGCACGCCGGAGCTCGAATGTCTTCGCTGGCTCGGGGTAGCCGATCGCGCCGGAATCGTCGAACCGGCCGAGCCCGGCGCATACCGGTTCGTACATGCGATATTTCGCGATGCCATTGAGGAGGGCCTCGACCGTGATGAGCGGGTGCGGCTGCACCGGCACGCCGCAGTCGCCATCGAGGCGCACCACCCGACGCGCCTTGACGACCATCTGTTTGAGCTCGCCCGTCATTGGATGGAAGCGGCGCCGGGCGGCGATCGAGCGACAGCGGCGGGTTGGCTGGAGCGGGCGGCCGGACTGGCGATGGCTCAGCTCGCCTACGAGGACGCGGTCCGCCTGTACCGACAAGCGCTGACCGTCGGCGGGACCGACCTCGACGACGAATCCCGATGGCGACTTCTCCTCGGGGTGGGAAGGGCGGCCAATCGCGCTGGGGCACTGGGTGAATGCCTGGACGTGTGCCTGGAGACGGCCGCTTCCGCTCGCGAGCGTGGGCGTGTCGATGTCTTGGCCGAAGCGGCGTTGGTCATGGATCCGGTCGGTCAGGCCGGTTTCGATGTGGCGACACGTCGGCTGTGCCAGGAGGCCCTGGGTGAGGTCGGCGTGGAGCTGACGCCGCTCCGGGCCCGCCTCAGCGCCCGGCTCGCGGAAACCTACATCTACCTTCCGGACACTGACACCGCGGCAGCCGCCAGCGAGCAGGCGGTGGCGATCGCCGAGCAATGCGGCGACCTGGAGGCGTTGTCAGCGGCACTGCGAGCTCGGCAAGTGGTCGTGTCCCATCCCGACGGCCTCGATGAGCGAGAACGGGTGGCGGCCCGCATGGTGGCGTTGGGCGAGCGGGCGGCCACACCCGACGTCGAGCTTCGGGGACGGCTCTGCGCCATCGACGCCTTGTTCGAGCGCGGCGATCTGACCGCCGTGGCGGCGGAGCTCGACCGCTGCGACCACTGCGCCAGCGAGGTCGGAGGCCCGCTCGCGCCCTACCTCGTGCTCCACACGAGAGCCGTGCTGGCTGCGGCGCAGGGGCGTCTCGGCGAAGCGCGCAGAATCGCGGATCAGGCGCTTGGCATAGCGGGGAGCAAGGAGCATCCCGACATCGCCGCCCGACGGGCGGCGGTGCTGTCGACGATCGCACGCCAAGCCGGCCACGACCCGGCGCTGCTTTCGGCCGGCGAGGTGGGGCCGGCGGAGCGGGACGTGGCCGACGAGGGACTCCGGGTCCCATTCATCGGCGTTCTGGCCCGCGCCGACGTTCTCGTAACTGCTGCACGGTCGGCGGATGCCGCCGATATCTGGCGACGACTCGGCCCGGCGCGCCGCTGGCGGCCACCGCCGCACGTGATGCTGCTCGCTGGCGCGCTCGGCATTGAGGTGGCCGCGGCGGTCGGGAGCAGCGACGACATGGACGCCCTTTCCGCCCGGCTGCTGCCCTACCGAGGGCGTCACGTGGCCTGTGGCCTTGGGGCGGCCGCCTACCTCGGACCGGTCGAGTTGTGGCTCGGCAAGGCTGCCCGGCACCTGGGCCGCATCGACGACGCCATCGCCGAC
Source organism: uncultured Actinomycetota bacterium (assembly GCA_963792645.1). Classification (GTDB taxonomy): domain Bacteria; phylum Actinomycetota; class Acidimicrobiia; order Acidimicrobiales; family Palsa-688; genus CAWBWS01. Next base: position 634,421 of record CAWBWS010000002.1, on the reverse strand, counting down.
TTGAGGGACGCTCTCCTACGATGCCGTGACAACGGAGCCGCCGGGTTCGAGGTCGAGGCGACCTACGAGCTGGCCGCGGCCCGGGCGGCGCGGGCGACCGACGATGATCGCGACGAAGCCCTCGCCCTTCTGCGGCGGGCCGGCGCGATGGCCGACGACCTCGGGATGGCGGTGACCGCCGGCAACATCGGCGAGCTGCTGCGCAGGTTGCGGGCGCCAAAGTCCGGCCCGCTGACCCGGCGCGAGTGGGAGATCGCCGAGCTGGTCGCCACGGGTCTATCCAACCGGGAGATCGTGGAGCGGCTGACCCTCTCGGAGCGCACCGCCCAGAACCACGTCCAGCACATCCTGACCAAGCTCGGCTTACCCAACCGGGCTCAGGTGGCGGTCTGGTTCGACCGGTCGCAGCCGCGGAAATGAGTATCGAATGTGAGTAGTCCGGCGGACGACGCCGAAGCGCCTTCTTCGTACCCTGACCGCAACGTGTGACGCGGTTCCACAAGGAGGCACGATGTCCACCACCACAAAGCCGGCCCCGACCGGCATGGCCCCGCAGCCGGCGCCCCACGAGGTCGTCTGGGCGCTGGCCGAGGCGATCGTCCCGTCGCGGGCGCTGCAGGTCGTCGCCGAGCTGGGTGTCGCAGATTACCTCGGTGACGATCCGACGCCACCAGAAGAGCTGGCCGCGTCGTGCGCCGTGAACGCCGACGCGCTCACCCGGGTGCTGCGCCTGTTGAGCGCCCACGGCGTCTTCGAGGTCGACGGTCCGCTCGTCGCCCACACGGATGCCTCACGGCTCCTGCGAACCGACCACCCGGCGTCCATGCGGGCCTTCGCCCGCCTCAATGGCCTGCCGGTCGCGTGGAATGGCTACGCCGCGCTCGATCACTCGCTGCGAACCGGCGCCACCGGCGTCGAGCTCGCGGAGCCGGGGGGGTTCTTCGCCTATCTCGACACTCATTCCGATGAGGCGCGGGTCTTCGGCGAAGCCATGGCGGCCAAAGCGCGTGCCGACATCCGCGATGTGCTCGCCGCCTACGACTTCGGGCCCTTCGCCACCATCGCCGACATCGGCGGCGGCCGCGGCCACCTTCTCCAGGCTGTGCTCGACGCCGCGCCGGGCGCTCAGGGCGTGCTGTTCGACCTGCCCGACGTCATCGCCGCCGCCGACGTCACCTCCGAGCGCATCCGCAACCAGCCCGGCGACTTCTACACCGATGCCCTCCCGCCGGCGGACGCCTACTTGCTCATGGAGATCATCCACGACTGGAGCGACGACGAGGCCACCGCCATCCTGCGAGCAATCCGCCAGGCCGCGAAGCAGGGAGCGACCGTGCTCATCATCGAGCACACCGCGCCCGACTACGGAACCGACATCGTCAGCCACACCCTCGACGTCGTCATGCTCGCCATCACCGGCGGCCGCGAACGCACGACGGGCCAGCTCGGAGCGCTACTTCGCAGCGCCGGCTTCCGTCCGTCGGCCGTCGTCCCCACAGCCGGGCCGACACGGATCGTCGAGGGTGTCGCCGTCTGACCAACCGTCCACCGAGATCCAACAAGAAGGGAGACACCATGCACGCCGTCGTGTTTCAGGTCGACATCCAGGAATGGGAGGGCAACGCCGACCGGGAGCTAGAGCAGCTCGTGACGATGATGAAGTCGGTCCCCGGCTTTGTCCGCGGCACCTGGACGACCGATGGTCGACGAGGGCTCAGCTTCATCGTCTTCGAGACGGAGCAGGCGGCACTCGGCGTCGCCGACAACGCCGCCGTCCCGCCCGGCGCCAGCATCAGCCTTCGTTCCGTCGACGTCTACGAGTCGTACGCGACGTCTGACCGAGGCGAAGCGGTGCCCACCGCCGACTACGACATTTCGCGGCAGCCCTGCGTCAATCAGATGTCGTGGACCTCCTCGAGGATCCCGAGAAGGTCACGGTCGCATTCCTGGTCGCGGTCGGGGCTGCTGAATCGGGCCGCCCCACGGTGATGTTCCTCATGAAGGAAGCCGTCCGCCTCGCGCTCGACGGCGTGGCGGTCGGCGTGGCCTGTGAGGGCTGCCCGTCGCTGCCCGAGCCCTTCACCACTACACGCGCTACGAGGCCGCCGGCGGTCGGTACTGCATCTGCCCCATCTGCTTCCATGCCAAGAAGCTGGACACCGCAGCCCATGATCGACGGCGCCGAGCTGCAAGGCACCGTGCCCCTGTGGCAGTGGATCGGCGACGAGGGAGCGACGACCTTCAGCTACTGATCGGAGTCGCCGCGCTTCCCCTGTCCCCAAACGACAGCCGCTCTGGCCCACCCGCGCCGTCACCTATCGCCGGCCTGGGGGCGCATCCCGGTCCCGAGCCAAGTGGCGCGGCACCGCAGGTTCAGCTGGAGCCGCCAGGGGTACAAGTCCCTAGCCTCCGAACGAAGGATCACGGCTGCATGTCACGAGATACCATCACAGTCGACGCTCGCGCGCTCGTCCCCATCAAGACGTCGCAGGACCTGCGGCGAGGCCGTCGATGTCAGACGACCAAGCATTCGGTGTGAACGATACATGTTCATCTTTTTCTCGAACCGACTGGGCTGTCTCGGCTCGATATTGGTGTCACTCGCCATCACCGCGGTCCTAATCGTGCTGCTCAGCCGATGATTTTCGGCCCAAGGAGTTATGGGTGGCCGTGCAACAAGAATTCCCGTCAAAGAGTCATAGGTGTGTCCATCGCCACGAATCGCCTCTAGGAGGTTGTTGTGAGTCAGACTTCGTCCGGGGGCGCCAGCCCGCTGTACCCCCAAAAGCCGGAAGCGCTTGCGGCTGCCGAAGAGCCCGTCCAGATTCCCGGAAGGGATCATGACCAGGTAGACGAAGCGGAACCTGTCAATTCTGAATCCGGCCAACGTACCGGCGAGGAGCAGGCTGCCGAGAACCAGCAGAATGATCCGCCGGTGTGATTGGCCCCACCTCGGCTAAAGACCGTACTGCCGTACTCAAGTGACGAGGCCGCTGTCATCCGCCCGATCTAGTCAAGGTCTCCCATAATCCCGAGCGCTCGCGATACCTGAGTCTGCCCCGGATCGCCGGGTCGGTGCCCTACACGACGACGACATCGATGAGGTTGTCGAGCGCCTGGAAGTCTTCGCCATTTCGGGTGTAGAGGGGAAGGCCAGCGGCGAAAGCGGTCGCCGCGATGAGCAAGTCGACCGATCTAGCACCCTGGGCTTTGTGCCCGGCGGCCGTGCTAGCAGCGAAAGTACGGCCGTAGGCCCGAGCTCCCTCCCCATCGAGTGGGAGTGCATCAAACGCAACCTCAGCCCGCTGAAGGCGATCCTGGCCGCGGCCCCGCTCATCAGGGTCGCTCGTGGCACGAGGACCAGCCGCAAGCTCGGCCATGCCGATCGCGCTGGATCGCGTCGGCGGTCCAGCCGACGAGATCGTGGACTCCGGCTCGTCGCCCGCGACCCGGTCGATCAGCTCGGCGACGTCGTCGGCGAAGCGCTCGATCGATATGGCGCGGCCGGTGTCGGCCGTGGCCCTCGAGCTCGACGCCGATCACGCGGCGGCCCTCGCTGAGCCAGGGGAGGACGTCGTCGAAGCTGCGGTGGAACTTCAGGATGCCGCCGTGCAGGGCGACGAGCGGTGGTCCCCCCGGGTCGCCGTGCTCCTCGTACCAGATGGGGACGCCGTCGATCGCTCTTGATGGGGCATGCCCCTCCGACGTTAGAGGCCATGCCGCTCCTCAGGCGCCCGCGTGAGCATGTCGAGCACCTGGCCACCTGTCTCCGGCTCGTTCCCATGAACGAGGTGACCGGAAGGTGGTCCGTGGCCTCTACCGCTGGATCTGCAACCGATACACCGGCCCGGCAAACCATCACCTCGTAAAGTGCGGAGATCGGTCTGTGGCGTCATCGCGACTATCGGCGGTTGTGGTCGGCATCCACTGTGAGCTTGGTCGGCAGCGAGGTCTCGCTGCTGGTGGTGCCGCTCGTCGCACTGCGTTTGCTTCGAGCCACGACGCTCCAAGTCGCGCTGCTGACAATGCTGGAACGGCTCCCGTTTCTCCTCGTCGGCCTGCCGGCCGGCGCCCTGGTCGATCGGGTCCGGCGTCGGCCGATGCTGATCACCGCCGATATCGGCCGGGCGGCGATGCTGGCCTCGGTGCCGGTGGCGTCGTGGTTGGGCTTGCTGTCGTTGGCCCAGCTGTATGTCGTGGTGTTGGCGGCTGGCACGCCGACTGTGTTCTTCGATGTCGCCTACCCGTCGTACCTGCCGGCGCTGGTCGGTCGTGACCGACTGGTCGATGCCAACGTGTTGATCGAGACCAGCCGGTCAGGCGCCGAGATCGCTGGCCCGGCCGCGGGTGGCGTGCTGTACGGGCTGCTTCGAGCGGGCGCGGTCGGAATCGACGCGCTCAGCTTCGTTTGGTCGGCGGCCATGGTGTGGTCAATCCGCTCGGTGGAGCCCGAGTCCGCCGCCGACCCGCCCTCGGACGGTTCCCGCGCCCGGCGGCTGGCATCGGAGTTCGCAGGCGGCGTGCAGTACGTGTGGCATCACGAATGGTTGCGGGCCATTGCGCTGTGCAGCGCGTCCAGCAACTTCTTTTACACCATGCTGCTCGCCATCTACGTGACGTATGCCACCAGGGTGCTGCACCTCGGCCCTACCGCCATCGGTGTGGTGGGCGCATTGGGCAGCGTGGGGTATCTGATCGGGGCTTCGACCGTTCGGCCCGCCATCCGGCGCTTCGGGATCGGGCCGACGGTCGTCGGGGGAGCGTGCCTGCTCGGTCCGGCCGCGGCGTCCATCGCGGCGGCGCCGGCGGCCGCGCCCTTCGGCTGGCTGGTGTCCGGCTGGTTAGTGGCATCGCTTGGGGGACCGCATACAACATTGCACAGATCAGCCTCCGCCAGCTGATTTGCCCGCCGGCGCTGCTCGGGCGGATGAACGCCACCATGCGGTTCATGGTTTGGGGCGTCATGCCGATCGGCGCGTTGTGCGGCGGAGTTCTGGGGTCGGGGGCGGCACTGGGCCTGCGACCGACGCTCGCCGTCGCAGGCGTCGGGGCCATGCTGAGCCCGCTGCCAGTGGTGTTGTCACCGCTGCGCCGGGTCCGGGTTGTCTCGGAGGCCGCCGGCGGTAGCTGAGGGCTCCCGTCTCATCCGATAGATTCCGACCGCCCCCCGGTAACCGAGTGCTCGGTTGAGCGCTCGGATCGGTTGGTTGCCGGCCAGACTATTGGTGCGCAGGTAACGGATTCCCGCCTCGCGGGCCCGGCCTTCCAGCGCCGCTTTTGACCGCCCCCCCGACGCCGGCGCCCCGGTGGAACGGGGCCACACCCGTCATGGCGATCCGCCACGTGTCATCGCTTTCGGGCACCGCGAGCGAGCACCCGGCCGGTTCACCCGCCATCGTCGCGAGCCCCGCGCCGGCCGGAAAACCTGCTAGGCGGTGCCAGGCGTCGAACGGGGAACATCGCCGTGCAGGTCCGGGGTATCGGCACAACACGCGATGAAGAAGCGGTACGCGTCGCGCCACCCGTCGTCTCCGGGATCGGGACCGAGCGCGACGCGAGGGGGCGGACTTGGCCCGGGCCGTCGCCGAGAAATGCCGGGATCACGGGTCGCACAGGCCTTGAGTCCGGCGGAGGACCTACCTGGTCAGCCATTCGGATGCGCATATGGCCATGACCAGCCCGGCCGAACCGGCTGGCCAGCCGCGCTGCTCGGCGGGATGCTCCGGCCCGACCCGATCGTCGACGACTGTGGAGTCATCCCTCCCGTCGTTGGGCGACACGGCCGGCGTCAGAAGTCCGCGAATTGGCGCGACCGGCACCTTGGTTCGGGTTTGGTTCAATTGTTCGTGTTGCATATGGGTTCGTTCCAGGTCAACGACCACCATGTATGACCCGACCAAGATGGTCGGCCGCTCTGCGGTCCGACGACTCGCGGGCCTTGGAGTAGTGACGGGCGAGCACCTGGGGACCATGACCTTGACGCTGTGCGACCATGCTGATGTTAAATCCGGCGTCGAGGAGCTCGCTGGACGTGAACTTCCGCAGCGCCAGGATCGATCCGTCAAAATGGACCTTTCCGAGACCAGTGGCATTCGCTACCTCGCGGCGTTCGGCCGCTTTGATGGCGAAGGACGCCCAGCGCTCGCTCCGTCCGAGTTGCTCGCCGATCTCGCGGAACGAGAGCCCGCCCTTCGGCGCGGGGCCGGTCATGCCGGGAGGGCGGGGACCCGGCGGCTGGCGGCGCAGCCGCAGCGCTTCGTTCTCCAGGTGGACCGTCTCGGGCCGCTTGTCCTCGATGCCGAGGTGTCCTTTCAGGACTCCGACCTGTTTGGTGAAGTAGTCCGGCGGGATCGGCCGGGAACAATCCGGTGCGAGGCTGAAGACGTACGGATCGGAACAGACGTCGACGCCGGCGATGATCGCCCTCTCGTCCATGCCATCGCACACCTCCTTGAGCATCGCCATCGTGTCGCCATCAACGTGGAAGCTGCGCTGGTGGCAGGTCTTGGGACCCTTCACCCGTTTGGATGAGGTAACCGCCGTGTCGACGACGATCCGGAGGTCGGTCCAAAGGACGCGGGACCGACGGATGCCGACGAGCTCTCCTCGGCGCATCCCGGTGACGGCGCCCAAGGTGAGCAGGGGCGCGATGTCGGGTACGACCTCCACCGCAGTGGTCAGGAGTTCCGTGAGCTGTTCGATCTCCGGAGGTGTCCGCTCAGTCGACAGGTAGGTGCTGGTGGGTATCTCGAAGTCGACCATCGGATCTCTTGTTGCCATGCCCCTTCGCTTCGCCCACCGGAAGAACGGGCGGTAGAGGCTCTTGGCTTGGTTCAGCCGGGAGGCGCTCAGGCCAGCCTGTCGCATGGCACCGAAGAGCCGGTCCAGCGTTGCGCTCTCGACTCGGTTGACCCGCTGGGCGCCGATGCCGGGCGAGAACCACTTCTGGTGGAGCATCCGGTAGTCGTTGATCGTCTTCGGCTCACGGCCCTTCTGGTTCCCGAGGTATTCGGTCAGGAAGATCTCGATTGCTTCGTCCACCGTCAACTCACGAACGGAGCGGTCCGAGGATTGCTGGCCTGACCTCATCTCGTCGACAAAGGACACCAGCTGAGCGGAGGCATCGGTCCCGCCGGTTGCGCCGACCGTCCGGTAGTAGGTACGAGGACGGCCGTCGGACCACCGGCCGACGGTGACTCGGAGTTCCCAGGTCCCAGAGCGCAGTTGGCGCATCGATCCCATGCCCTTTCGGGCACGCGGTTGGTGCGACCTGGTGGCCGCTCGAGGTGGTTTGTCGAGTGCGAGATGACCGAGTCGAACGCAGAGCGGCTCGTCCGGGCAGGGGACAACTTTCACGGCGGATGGTAACGGTCCGTTGGCGAGCTCCCAGACGAGCCGGCGTACGGTGGTCGTCTTGGAGTTGTGTTTGGTGACGGGGACGCCGCTCCTGTCGACCTTTCCGTTCCATAGGTCGTGGCCGGCAACCGTCCGGACGCGGGAGGCGAGTCGATGCTCGGTCTTCATCGGTCCTCCGGCCAATGCTCCTCGAAGTCCTTTTCGGTCATTGGATGGCCGTCTTGGCCGTAGGTGTACCTGCCAACCATTTTCGATCGCCAGTACTCCTTCGGACCGACGTCAGACGCCCTACCCGGGGCATCAACGACACCGAAGAACTCAGCGGGTAGGGCCTTGTTCGCCATGTTGACTCCCTTGCTCTGACAGGGGTAGTCAAAAAGGGTAGTCAGCGGGGGTAGCCGGGTCAACTGTCGCCACCCAAAGGTTGACTACCCTTTCGGTTTGGCCACCTGAGGCTCTGACCAGGTACTTTGTGGTGCGCCCCCCGGGATTCGAACCCGGAACCTGCGGATTAAGAGTCCGTTGCTCTGCCGTTGAGCTAGAGGCGCTTGAGGCGGCGAGGTTACCCGCCCCGACGGGTGTCGAGGGTTGAACCCCCGACCTCCAGGGCCACAACCTACCGGTGCCGACAAAGGTGGCCGTTGCCCGGTCGACCGGAAAGAGGGTCTGAGCTGCTGATTCATCGCTGCCGGCCCGGGAGCACCGAGGCTCGCCCGTGCTGGCCGTGAGGGCCGCCCGGGGAACGCAGACGCGTCATAGCTGCAGGATTTCTGCGACCGGGCGACGCCCCCGGTCCGGTCGCCTTCAGTCAGCTGACCGCCAGGGAGGAGGCGTCCAATCGTCCGAAGTACCCGTTCACCGGGACGTGCGCCGTGGGCATGCGCTATTTGACGTAGTTCTCGAACAGACGGGACGCGTCGAGTCCTGCATGCTCTGCACTAGTCCCCGGCCTGACGTCAGTGATGGTCCACGCTGATCGGTCCTGGCCTTCTCGAGAAGGGCGCCGCGGTGGCCTGCTTCGCCATGAGTCCCGAAGCATCCGTCCAGTACAGCAACGATCCGGGCCGGACGGTCGAAGCCGGTACGGCGGCTCTAGCTAGTGCAGGGCCTCGTAGGCGTCCGCCAGCGAGCGGAGTTGGGCGCCTCCGTCGCCTTGGAATGATGAACCGTGCATGCAAGCGATCGTCTGCGGTTCTAGCTCGGCCAGCGACCGGATGGTCGCCTGGATCGTCGGGCTGAGCGACGTGGCGTGGAAGACGTCTTCGGCAACCATCGCGCCTTCGACCAGGTCGGTGTCGACGACAGCGGGGCCATCTCCGAGTGAGGTGAACAGGTCGCCGGCCAGCAGGGTCCTCGTCGAACCACACACCGCTTTCCCAGTTGTGTGGGACGTGGGGAGTGGCAACGGAGCGAAGCACGTGCCTGCCGATGTCGAGCGGCGCGCCGTCCACCGGCACAGGCAGCCGGTCAGCGAGGTCATTCAGCGACAGAGGAACAGGTTCATGGCGCCGCACTCGTCGGCCTCGACGTTACCGAAGCTGATCCATCGCAGCCCCTCAAGGACGGTGACCTTCTCGACGGCGTTCGACGCGAGCGGGAAGAGCTGGCGCATACCGGTGTGGAACAGAACGGCTGCTCGCTCCGCACGAGGAACTGGTTGAACGTGAAGCCGGCGGGCCGGGCGACGTCGGCGATGTAGGTCGAGAGGCGGAAGATGTCGGGGGCAATCTCGTCGATCACGGTTTCCACGGGGACCTCCTGTCGCTAGTCAGTGTCGGCAATCGGCGGCGCGTCAGGCGATCTGCTGGGCGATGCTGGCGATGTCGGACCATACGTTCTCTTTGCTGATGAGTCCGTCTCGCACCTCGAAGACGTGCAGGAGGCGGAAGGTCACCTGGCCGGACCGGCTTTCGAGCCCGAAGAACCGGCCATCGGCGATGTGCCCCGTCCAGAGCACTTCGTCGACGACGAAGTCATTGCCGTACCAGCGGGCGACCGGCTCGACCCCTTCGCCCTTGAGATCCTTGAACAGCTGCTCGTAGAAAGGCCGGACCGCCTGCTTGCCCGAAAGCGGCCCCCACGGTGAGCCGACGACATGGTGCTGAACGTCGTCGGTGAGCGTGGCCAGAACGCCCTCGACGTTATCGGTCGCCTCGAACATGAAGTGGTCGTTGATGATCTGGTCGAACTGCTCGTGACTGAGGCCCATGGCCGCGCTCCTTCTCGTACCGGCGTTGCCCACCCTGGAGAGATCTGTATAATCACAAGATAACTCCACTAATGAGACTTGTATCATGACTGGCCACGATCGTCAAGCCGATCCCCGCGCCAACCAGAAGGAGCGCACCCGTCAGGCGATCGTGGACGCTGCCCGCCAGCTACAGGGCCACGGCGTAGAGCCGACCGTCGCCCAGGCCGCCGAGGAGGCGCGCGTCTCACGGGCGACGGCCTACCGCTACTTCCCGACCCAGGACGCCCTGCTCCTCGAGGTCGAGGGCATCTCGCCCGTGTCAGAGCCCGTCGAGGCACTCGTCGCCGGCTTTGACACCCAAGACGTGGAGGCGCGGCTCCTCGCGCTCCTCGGTGCGTTCAACCCCATAGTGATCGCCGAGGAGACCCGCATGCGCCGGGCGCTGTTCGTCTATCAGGACACCTGGCTGCGGGGCCAGCGCGAGGGAACCGACAACGGCACGGCGGTTCGAGAGGGTCGGCGGATGCGATGGCTCGACGAGGCGCTCCAACCCCTCCAGAGGCTCCCCGCCGATCAGTACCGCCACTTGCGCGCCGCACTCGCCCTTACCCTCGGAATCGACTCGATCGTGATCATGAAAGACGTGTGCGAACTCGACGACGAAGAGGCCCTTGACGTTCTCCGATGGAGCGCAGCCGCAATCCTGCATGCCGCACAGTGCGACACTCCGGCACCCACCCGTTGACTGTTCGACCGATACGCCTGGCCCAGCTTCCGGCGGCTGATCAAGAAGGCGGGTGTGACGCCGCTCGGGTTGCATTGCCTCCGGCACACACGTTTGCCACGCTGTCTCTGGCCGCCGGCACCCCGCCGCACATCGTCGCACAGCAGCTCGGTCAGGCCTCGCCGAGCATCCCCTGTCGCTCTACCCGCACCTCCTGCCGGCTCAGGGGCAACTGGCCGTCGCCCGGTTTGGTGGCGCTGGTCGACGGCGTGCCGATGACGAACGCCACCGCGCCGCCACCGGGAGACAGCTGCGGATTCGGGCTCTGGAGCGGTTGCCGGAGCTACGGGAAGGCCGGGGCGCAGGCCGTTGACCTGCGCGTACCCGGTGGGGTGACCGAGGGGACTTGAACCCCCGACCTCCAGGGCCACAACCTGGCGCTCTAACCAACTGAGCTACGGCCACCACGGGAACAGACAGCATGGCACACGAGGCGCCTGGAGGGTTCAGAGGTTGCCGCGGCGGGCCTGGGCCCGCTCGATGGCTTCGAACAGGGCCTTGAAGTTGCCGGCGCCGAAGCCGCGGGCGCCCTCCCGCTGGATGATCTCGAAGAAGACCGTCGGCCGGTCGGTGACGTTCTCGGTGAAGACCTGCAGCAGGTAGCCGTCGGCGTCCCGGTCGATCAGGATGCCGAGCTCCTGCAGCCGGGTCCAGGGGAGGTCGAGGTCGGACATCCGCAGCCGGGCGTCGTCGTAGTAGGTGTCGGGCACGGTGAGGAAGCGCACGCCCCTGCGCCGCAACGCCCACACCGCGGAGACGATGTCGTCGGTGCGCAGCGCGATGTGCTGAACTCCCGGGCTGCCGTAGGAGTCCAGGTACTCCTGGATCTGGCTCTTGCCGAGGCCGTCGGCCGGCTCGTTGATGGGCAGCACGACGCGGGAGCCGTCCCAGACCACGGTGGACATCAGGGCCGAGTACTTGGTCGAGATCTGGTCGTCGTCGAAGTGGGCCAGCTGCTCGAAGCCCAGCGTGTCGCGGTAGAAGCCGACCCAGCGATCGAGCGATCCCTTGGGGACGTTGGCCACCACGTGGTCGATCCGGTCCAACCCGACCCGGGAGCCGACAGGCACAGGGGGCAGCAGCGACTCGGAGGAATCGAAACGGGGGAAAAAGCTCCCCCGGTAGGCAGCACGCTCGACGAAGGAGTGCTGGGTGTCTCCGTAGAGGGCGATGGTCGCGGTGGTCAGATGGCCATCATCATCGGATACCTCGGTGGGGCGGGACACCCCGTTGGCGCCCCGGGCCAGGGCGGCGTCGTAGGCCGACGCCGCCGACGAGACACGGATGGCGAGGTCGCGGACGCCGTCACCATGGGTTCGCACATGGGCGGCGATGGGTGACGCCGGGTTCAGCGGGGCGGTGATCAGCAGCCGGATGTCGCCCTGCTCGAGCAGGTAGGAGGCGTGGTCGCGCTCACCGGTCTCCGGGCCCCGGTAGGCCACGATGTCGAAACCGAAGGCCGAGGAGAGCCAGCCGGCGAAGGCCCGGGCGTTGCCGACCCAGAACTCGAGGTGGTCCCACCCCTCGAAGTAGCGGGCCGCGGCGCGGGTGGGGAGTTGGATGGTGTCGCCACCGGTGTTCGGAGTCATGCCGGGGTCCTACCGCTCATGTGGTCCTCCCACAAGCCATCCCAGAATGCCTCTACCCCGTCGAGCATGTCCGCCGCCCCGGCGAGGAATTTTCCACCATCGAACCCTGGAAGGGCGATGGCCTCCACCAACTCGTCAGAGGTGTGGGCGGCATGCTGGTCCTCGACCTGGTCGTGCCAGGTCCAGAAGGACAGGTTCAGTTGCGGGCACTCCCTCGCCTTGAACGCCGACAGGCCGGCGATCAGCTCCTTCCAGAACCCGGCGGCCGCCCAGTGCTCCACGGCATAGGACGCCCCTTCGGCGACGGATGGGTCCTCGCTGCCGTAGATGCGCAGGAGCTCCTGGCAGAAGTGCCAGGTCGGTGGCGTGGCGTGGCGGCGTTTGCCCAGCTGGTCGAACCCCAATCCGAGGGGGTGGGCGAAGCGCAGCAGCCACTCGAAGTGGGCGGCGGCGAAACGGAACCGGCCGCCGTCGACCGAGCCCTCGGTGGAGATCAGGTCCGAGTCGGGTGCTGCGCCGCCGGCGGGCTTGAAGACCACGCCCAGCTCATTCATCAGGATCTCCTTGCCGGCCCGGTAGGTCTCGAGGTCGGCGGCGTTGATCACCTTGCGGAGTTGAGCTTCGACGAAGAAGTGGCTGAACACGCTGAACTGCGTCGTCAGGTGGCGGACCTCGGCGGCGGTGGCCTGGCCGCCCGAAAACCACCGGGTGTACCGGTTGGCCGCCACGACGGGGTGGTGCTGCACCAGCTCGTCGACCCGAAAGGTCAGATCAGCGGTGCTGGTTGCCTCGGCGACGGACATTGGCGCCCTCCTGGCATCCTCGGTTGAACATCCCGTACTCACAAGTGAACGATTCCGCGACAGGTACGTCAAGTCGGAACGCCTATGGTGGACATATTGCTCATCAGAGGTCGATCGGAGGGGACGGCAGTGGACAGAGTGACCAGTGATGCGGGCATCGACGCCATGGACGCCCGCGTCATCCAGGCGCTGGCCGCCGCACCGAGGGCGGGCGTAGTGGAGCTGGCCCGGCAACTGCGGGTGGCGAGGGGGACGGCCCAGTCCCGCCTCGACCGGCTGCAGCAACGGGGTGTCATCACCGGGTTCGGGCCGGAGCTCGACGTGCGGGCGCTCGGGTACGGCGTGTTGGCGTTTACCACCCTGGAGATCACCCAGGGGCGGCTCGACGACGTGGTCCAGCACCTGCGGGACATCCCTGAGGTGCTCGAAGCCCACGGCACCTCGGGGACCGGGGACCTCCACTGCCGGGTGGTCGCCCGGACCAACGCCCACCTGCAGGAAGTCATCAACCGCATGCTGGAAGTGCGGGGCATCGACCGCTCGACGACCGTCATCGCCCTCTCGGAGCAGATCGGGTACCGGGTGCTGCCATTAATCCCGGCCGGGCATGTATCAGCGGGCGTGTGACGGTCGTCATATAGGAACCCGGACCGGGCGGGCATACGGAGAATGACGTTGGTGTTTCCCGAAGTGACGGGGGGTATCTTCTCGTCAAAGACCGAAACGAGAGGTGCATGGCGAAGAAGCGGCCGGAAGGCGCTGAGGCGGATCTGGTCCGGTTGTACCTGGACGAGATCGGCAAGTACCCCCTCCTCACCAAAGAGGACGAGGGGGAGCTCGCCCGCGCCATCGAGGCCGGCTGCAAGGCCGCGACTGAGCTCTCCGCCGGGGACGTGACCGCCGCCCGGCGGCGCGACCTGCAGCGCCTGGTCAGGGCCGGAGACGCCGCAACTCAGGAGTTCATCAACTGCAACCTCCGCCTGGTCGTCTCGATCGCCAAGCGCTACCAGTCCTCCGACATGCCGCTCCTCGACCTGGTGCAGGAGGGCAACCTGGGCCTCATCCACGCGGTCGAGAAGTTCGACTGGCGCAAGGGCTTCAAGTTCTCGACCTACGCCACCTGGTGGATCCGCCAGTCCATCGGGCGGGGCATCGACAACTCGGCCCGGACCATCCGGCTACCCGTCCACGCGGGCGACCAGGTCCGGCGGCTGCTGCGGGTCCGCAACCACATGGAGGGGGAGCTGGGCCGCCTGCCGTCGCCGGCGGAGCTGGCTGAGGCCATGCAGCTCTCCGAGGAACAGATCACCGAGCTGCTGGGCCACGCCACCGACCCGATCAGCCTGGACACGCCCATCGGCGCCGACGGCGACACCGAGTTGGGCGACATCGTGGCCGACCTGAGCGCCGCTTCGACGTTCGAGATCGTGGCCGAGTCGATGCTGGGCGAGGAGATCGAGAAGCTGCTCCGGCCGCTCGACGACCGCGAGCGGGAGATCCTGCGGCTGCGTTACGGCCTCGACCGCGGCGATCCACGCACCCTCGAAGAGGTCGGCGACGTGCTGCACCTGACCAGGGAGCGCATCCGCCAGATCGAGCGTCAGGCCCTGTCCAAGCTGCGCCATCCGTCGGTCGAGACCGGCGGACGCGACCTGCTGGCCAGCTGACGCGCCGAAGGTCGGCCGGTCGTCACGGCGATCGACCACGCCCCGGTACCCAGATGGGGTGGGGGCGAGCCTCCGCCGTATCGACCATAGAGGTCCTCGCCTAGGCTCGCCGTGGTGGCCACGGCCAATGCGTGGGAACGTGGATGGCGAGACGGCTGCGGGCGGGGGAAGGCAGAGCAAGTGAGACGACCAGACCCTGCGACTGGAGCGCTCGGTGGCCGCTAGCACCTCCCCGGCCGCGTTGAGCTATGACGTGGGGGCCCGCGACTCCGCGCCGAGCCCGTCGATGGGAACCGGCCGGAGGGTGGTCGCGGTACCGGTCGCCCAATTCGCCTTGATCGGCTTGGCCGCGGTGATCATCGTGAGTCTGGCGACCGCGACCGCCAGCCGACGCGTGGGCCAGCGGGAGGCGATCAGTGACGTCCGCACCACCACGCTGATCAAGGCGCAGGGACTGGTCGAGCCGGTCGTCACCAGCGGTCTGCCCACCTCCGACCCGGCGGCGGTGGCCGCGGTGGCCAATGTGGTCGAGCGGAATGTGATCGACAACTCCCTGGTGCGGGTGAAGGTATGGAGGGAGGACGGGACGATCCTGTACTCGAATGCCAGCCAGTTGCAGGGCGCCCGCTACCCGCTGGGTGCCGATGAGCTGTCCACCTTGCGCGGTGGTTTGATCCAAGCGGACGTCAGCGATCTGACCAAGCCCGAGAATCGCTACGAACGGGCGTTCGGGAAGCTGCTGGAGGTGTACCTGCCCATTCGTACCCCCGATGGGCAGCGCCTCCTGTTCGAGGCCTATTACCGGTACGACGCGGTGTCGGCCGCCGGGCGGCGCATTTGGAGCAGCTTCGCTCCGGTCGCCATAGGTGCCCTGATCGCCCTGGAGTTGCTGCAGATCCCGCTGGCGTGGTCCCTGGCCGCCCGGTTGCGTCAACGTCAACGCGAACGGGAACGCCTGATGCAGCACGCCATCGAGGCGTCCGACGTCGAGCGGCGCCGGATCGCCACCGACCTGCACGACGGCCTGGTCCAGGACCTGGTCGGCGTGTCGTTCGCGTTGGCGGGCGCGGCCCGCGAACAGGACCTACCTCCCCATGTGGCCAACCGGCTGGAAGCCGCCTCCCAGTCGGTGCGCAGCAGCGTCACATCGCTGCGCTCGACGCTCGTCGACATCTTCCCCCGCGATCTCGCCGATCTCGGCTTGCGCGGCGGTCTCGACGATCTGGCCGGGGACGCCTCGGCGGGCGGCCTGCGGGTGCAGGTCGGGGGCGTCGATGTTCCTCCCACACTGTCCAAGCCGGTCGTGCTGTTGCTGTACCGGGCCGCCCGCGAGGCGGTGCGCAACGTACAGCGCCACGCGGAAGCCTCGTCCGCGGTCATCACCGCCGGGACTGATCGCGCCACGGCGTGGGTATCGGTGGTGGACGACGGTGTCGGTTTCGACCCGGCCGTCCTCCAGACCCGGGCGGCCGAGGGCCACCTCGGGCTTCGTGGCCTGGAAGGGGTCGTGCGGGACGCCGGGGGCAGCCTGCGGGTTGAATCCGAGCCGGGCCGCGGGACGAAGGTCTTCGTGCAGGTGCCGATCTCGTGACCAGGGTCATGGTCGTGGACGATCACGCCGTCGTGCGGGACGGTATCGGCCATCTGCTCGACAGCGCGGACGACATCGACGTGGTCGCCACCGCTGCCGACGGTGCCGAGGCCCTGGAAGCGGTCGCCGAGGCCCAGCCCGAGGTGGTGCTGATGGACCTCTCGATGCCGGGCATCGGCGGCGTCGAAGCGACCAGACGGCTCACCGCCGGCTACCCCGAGGTGAAGGTGCTCATACTCACCACCTTCGCCGACCAGGGCCGCATACTCGATGCCCTCGACGCCGGAGCCGCCGGCTACCTCCTCAAGGACGCCGACCCCGACGCCGTGATCGCCGCGGTGCGGGCCGTCGTCGCCGGCGGCTCCCCCCTTGACCCCAAGGCGGCACGGGTGCTCCTCGACTCCCGTCAGGCACCACCGCCGGCCAGGCAGCTGTCCAACCGGGAACGGGAGGTCCTGACGCTGCTGGGGACGGGACTGGCGAACAAGCAGATCGCCCGGCGCCTCGGGATTACCGAACGCACCGTGAAAGCCCACCTCACCCGCATCTTCCAACAGCTCGGCGTCACCGATCGCACCCAGGCCGCGCTGTGGGCGGCGACCCATCTGACTGGGGAGTGAACGATTGACGCCCGGGCCCACGATGGGCCCGGGCGTCCGGGGGCGGGGCGGGGGCGGGGGGGACTAATGGCCAGAACCGTGGCTACCCGAGCCGCTACCTCCTGAGTCGCTCCCACTCGAACCGTGACCGCTGGAGTCGGTGGTCACCGAGGTAACCGAGGTACCGCCGTGGTCGTCACCGTCGTCATGGCCGGCCACCGTGCTCGACGTGGAAGACCCCTCGTTGCGGCCGTGATCGTCACCGACCACGGTGCTCGACGTGGAAGAACCCTGGTTGCGGTCGTGATCGTCACCGACCACGGTGCTCGGCGTGGACGAGCCGGCACCGCGCCGGCCATCGTCGGCGCCGACATCATGGCCTACGAGTGTGGTGCTCGTGGGCTCACTGAGAGAGGTCGTGGACGACGCCCGTCGGCCGCCGCCACGGTCCTCACCCAGGTTGTGCGAAAGCGGGTCGTCGGCTCCGGGAGCTGACGAGTTCGAACTGGCGGGAATGATCAGTTGCGCGGCGGGCCGATCGCTCACCGAGCGCACCGCGGCGAAGGCGGCCCCGCCGAGGGTGGGGATGGCCAGCACGCCGATTGCGAGACTAGCGAGTCGTTTCTGCACCAAATTCTCCTTGCACGGAAGTCGTTGATGACCACTATCCGGGCTCCGGGGTCGAAGCGACAAGTGGTCGATGGTGCTACGACCATGCATCCCCGGTGCGTCCGGTCACCGGCGCCGGTTCTCCTTGGTCTGGTACATGGACCCGTCCGCTCGTCGTATCAGGGTGTCGACTGTGTCAGACGGGTCGCTCGTGGCGGCTCCGATACTCGCCCGTACTTGAATGTGAGGCCGTCGCCGTCGATGATCGGCATCTCGATGGCCGCTTCCAGTCGGGACCGGACGACACCGGCATCCGAGCCCGCGACCTCGAGGCCTTCGCACAGCACCACGAACTCGTCGCCGCCAGCCGGGCTGCGGTGTCCCGCGGCCGGATGTTGCGGTTGAGCCGCTCGGCCACCGCGACCAGTACCCGGTCACCGACATCATGGCCGAAGTGATCGTTGACGGCCGTGAAGTCGTCCAGGTCGAGGTACAGCAGGGCCAGGTCTCCGTCCCGGCCATGGTTGCTACAGGCGTCTGGCGTGATATCGGCCTGCCGGACCAGAACTTGAACCGAGTCGGCCGGCCCTGGAAGGACCAACGGTGCGGTCACCGGCCTGATCGACCAGTAGTGTCCGCCCCATGGACAAGGAACACATAACCGGCCGCCTCCACGATGCCATGCACCGGGGGAAGCACAAGGCGACCGAGGAGGAGCTCGCCGAGGTAACCGTGGTGGTGCTGGCCATTGTGGGCGAGGTGGCCGCGGAGCTGGCGGTGGTGCTGGCCGACCTCCACCGGCGGGTGGAGGCGCTCGAAGCCCGGCTCGGAGAACAGGGTCCCTAAGCCAGGTTGGCGGCCCGGCGCACGGCCGCCCGGCCGGCTCGCCCGTCGGTGGCCTGCAGGGCGAGCGTCGGCCAGGTTGCGGCATTCCGTCGGCGCGGTGGCTGGGCCAGGCTGGATCGCACGGCGGGCAGGCTCACCGGCGCCATCGACAGGCTGGTGACGCCGAGCCCGACCAGCACCAGGGCGAGGGCGGCGTCGCTGGCCGCCTCCCCGCAGACGCCCACCGGTTGACCGGCGGCCCGACCGGCTTCGGCGGTCATCCGGATCAGCTCGAGGAGAGCCGGCTGCCAGGGGTCCAGCAGATCGGCGAGCTCGCCCGCCATGCGGTCGGCGGCGAATGTGTACTGGGCCAGGTCGTTGGTTCCCAGGCTGAGAAAGTCGCACGACGCCGCCATCGCCGGTGCCCGCAAGGCGGCGGCCGGCACCTCGACCATCGCTCCCGCGACCGGCAGGCCCGACGCATGGGCCCGGGCTGCGAACGCCGCGGCCTCGGATGGCGTCGAGACCATCGGCGCCATGACCCAGACGTCGGTTCCGCTTGGCCCCGCGGCCAGGGCGATGGCCCGCAGCTGCTGGTCGAGTAGATCTGGGAACAGCCGCGACGTGCGCAGGCCACGCACGCCGAGGGCGGGGTTGGGCTCGTCGGGCAGGGTCACGAAGCCGAGTGGTTTGTCCGCTCCTGCGTCCAGGGTGCGGACCACGACCTTGCGCCCGGTGAAGGCATCGAATACCTGGGCGTAGGCGACGCGCTGTTCCTCGACGGTCGGCGCGTCGGATCGGTCCAGGAAGAGGAACTCGGTCCGGAACAGGCCCACTCCCTCGCAGTCGACCGCGGCGGCGGTGATCAGGTCACGTTGGCGGCCGACGTTGACGAGCAGCTGCACGGGCTCCCCGTCAGCGGTGCGGCCCGGTCCGCTCACCTTGGTCAACGCCGCCCGCTGGGCCGCCAGCCGGCCGACCCGTTCGCTGATCTGCGCGGTGTCGGGGTCGATCATCACCGAGCCGTCGTCGCCGTCGACCAGCACCGTGCCCCATCGGCGAGCTCGGTGATTCCGGCGCACGCCACGACCGCCGGCAGGCCCAACGACTTCGAGATGATGGCGGTGTGGCTGGTCGGTCCACCCAGCTCGGTGACGATGGCCAGCACCCGGGTGGTGTCGAGCAGAGCGGTATCGGCCGGGGCCAGGTCGCGTGCAACCAGCACGAAGGGGTGGCCGGGATCGGGTACGCCGGGCATGGGCAGCCCGAGCAGGACGGCCGATCGTCCGGTCGCGAAGGTCGTCGAGATCGGCCACCCGCTCGGCCACGTACGGTCCGGCCGCCGCCAGCTGCGCCCGGAAGGAGTCGAAGGCCTCGGCCACGGCATGAGCCGCAGGCCGGCCCTCCTTGATCAGCGCGGCGACGTTGTCGGCGACGCCGGGTCCTGCACCATCATCACCTGGGCCTCGAGGACGCCCGCCGCCTGCGGACGCGGCCCCGCCGGCTGCGGTCCTGCAGATCCGCGGCGACGGCTTCGAGAGCAGCGGTGGCGGCAGCTGTCTCGGTCTCGGTGTCGCCGACCGGCCCTGGGGCCGCGAGTGTCGGCGGGGGCGCCAGCTTGGCGACCGGGCCCGAAACGATTCCCGGGCTGACGCCGATGCCCGCCAGGTGAGGGGTCATCACTCGCTGTCCAGGTCGCGGGCGAGCAGCGAGGCCAGCTCGTCCAGTGCGGCGTCGGATCCCTCCCCCTCGGCGCACAGGACGACCTCGTCGCCGCCCCGGGCGTCGAGCGCCAGCACCGACAGGATGCTGTTGGCCGCGACCGGCTTGGCGCCCGGCTTGGCAATGGTGACCTTGACCGGCTGGCGGCTCACCGCCTGGACGAAGAGGGCCGCCGGCCGGGCGTGCAGGCCGACCTTGGATCCGACCAGCGCATGACGTTCGGGCATTTGTGTCCTCCTGGGTCGGGGTGGGAAAATGCTCCCCCGGGTGGCGGGTTCCACGCCCTGGGGAGTCATGGCGTCCTGGTCGTCGACCGCCCGGCCTCCCCGACCAGGACTCGGTCGAGGTCGATCCGGTCGTGGATGACCACGGGGCAACGATTCGAGGTCATCGGGCGCGGGCATGCGGCTCCCGGGCAGCGCCGTGGCCGCCGCCCCCCAGCGCAGGGCCTGGCGCAGCGCAGCGGACACCCTGGCCGCCGGACGCCAGGAACCCGGCCAGCAGGGCATCTCCTGCTCCTACCGCGCTTCGGGGCGCCGCGACAGGTGCCTCGCCGTGGGTGGCACCGGCGTCATCGACGAGCACCGCTCCGTCGGCGCCCGAGGCTGACCAGCACGACGTCCGCCCCTTTGTCGTGGACGAGTTTGGCCGCCTCGATCACATCGCCGAGGGTGCGCAACGGCCGCCCGGTCACCGCGCTCAGCTCGTCGCGATTGGGCTTGACGAGATTCGGTCCGGCCGGAAGTCCGAGTTCGAGCGAGACGTCGCTCGTGTCGAGCGCCACCTTGGCGCCCCGCTGCCTGAGCCGCGACGATGAGCCGGGCGTAGAAGTCCTGCTTCACGCCGGGCGGCAGGCTGCCGCAGACCGCCACCCAGCCACCGGGGCGGCTGGCCGTGAGGCGTGGTGGCGAGCAGCGCCTCCTGCTCCTCTCGCTCAACGTCGGTCCTGGCTCGTTGATCTTGGTCACGGTCCCATCCGGCTCGACCAGGCTGATGTTGGCCCGGACCGCGCCACGGACGGGGACCGGCAAGCAGGCCGACGTTCTCCCCGGCCAGGAGCGCTTCGAGCTGGGCGCCCTCGGCGCCGCCCGAGGGCAGGACGGCCAGGGTCTGATAGCCGTTTCTCACCAACACCCGGGAGACGTTGACGCCTTTGCCGCCCGCGTCCACCTGCGCCGCCCCGGCCCTGATGACCCGGCCCGCGTTCGACCCGATCGACGGTCAATGTCCGGTCGATGCTCGGGTTGGCGGTGAGGGTGAGGATCACCGACTTCGCCGTCATGGCTCGATGGTCACCTTGATCGCCTCGCCCCGGGCCACCAGCTCGAAGGCTTCCAGCGCCCGGTCCGAGCTCGAGGCGATGGGTGATCAAGTCCAGCGACCGGCACCGTCCCGCTGCCGATGAGCGACAGCGCCTCGCGGTTGTGCTCGGGGCTCGAACCGTTGGCACCGACGATGGTCAGCTCGCGGTAGTGGACGAGGTTGGAGTCGCAACGCGATGATCGGGGCGTCCTTGGGCAGGCCCCCGAAGAAGCTGATCCGGCCCCGTCGGGCCGCCATGGCCATCGCCTGTTCCTGGGCCGGCCCCGAGGCGGCGGCGGTGATGACCACATCCGCGCCTCGCCCGTCGGTCAACTTGGTCGACCGCATCGACGACATCGACATCCTCGCCGCAGATCCATTCATCGGGATGCACGTGAGCGGCCGACGCCTCCAAGCGGGCCCGGTTGATGTCGATGAGGAAGACCTGGGCGGCGCCCCGGGCGCGGGCCAGTGCGCACGTGCAGGCAACCGATGGGACCGGCGCCCACCACGACGACGACGTCACCGTCGTGCACGTTGGCCAGCTCCTGGCCGTTGAGCACACAGGCCAGCGGCTCGGCCACCGACGCCTCGGCGAAGGAGACCCCGTCGGGAATCCGGTTGACGCCGTCGACCGCCAGGACCTTGGCCGGCACGACCATGAACTCGGCGAACCCGCCGTCGTAGTGGTAGCCCATCGACTCCTGGTTGGGGCAGACCGTCATCCACCCCCTCCGGCACACGTCACAGACGCCGCAGGGAATGGCCGCGATCACCTGCACCCGGTCGCCCACCGCCGAACTCCGCTGACCCCTTCGCCCACCTCAGCTGACCTCGCCGGCGATCTCGTGGCCCATGATCCTCGGCGGTCGGATGTGATGGTGGCCGTAGCGGAAGATCTTCACGTCGGTGCCGCAGGTCGAGCAGTTGCGGACCCGGAGCTTGAGCTCGCCCGGCCCGACGGAGGGCTCATCCGCGTCCTCGACCCGCACGTCGCCCGGGGCGTGGTAGCGAACGACCCTCATGAACTCATTCTCGCTTCTTCCTCTTCGTCCTCGTCGGCCGCCAGCATGCCGATGACATCCTCGAAGCTCTCGGCGTTGCGCAACGCGTCGGCCTTGTCGGGTTCGAGCAGGATCTGGGCCAGTGCCGCGAGGATCGAGAGATGACCGTTGTTGGCCGCCGCGATACCGATGCACACCGAGACCTGCTCCCCATCCCAGTCCACCCCGGCGGGAAAGCGCACGAAGCTCAGGGCGTCGCGGCGGACCGCGGCCTTGGAGGCCTCGGTGCCGTGGGGGATGGCGAAGCCCTCCCCCACGTAGGTCGATATGGTCGACTCGCGTTCGAGCATGCCGCTGACGTACGTCTCGTCGACGCAACCGCAGTCGACGAGCGCTTGGCCGCACTGGCGGACGGCGTCGTCTCTGTCGGTGGCCGAGGCGGCCAGGCGGACCGCGCTTCGATCGAGCAGGGCGTCAGGGGACACGTCACCCATTGACGGTCCCGCCGTTCTCGATGGCGTCGACCACGCCCGTCGACCGCCGGGTCGCCGATGAACACCTGGAACTCCACGACGACCTTGCCGGGCGCGCTGACCCGGGCCCGCTCGGCCAGCGCGGCGTGGCACGAGCACCACGTCGGCGTCGGCCGGGACGGTGTTCACCGGGCGTGTGCTCGACGTCCACGTGGAGGCCCTTCAGCTTCTTGCGCAGCTGGCTGGCCAGCATGACGCTGCTGCCCATGCCGGCGTCGCAGGCCACGACGAGCTTGTGGATGTCCTTGGCGTCGATGGTCGTCATGATGGGCTGGGAGCGCCCGTAGCGGGCGACATGGCTGGCGCTCGACCGAGACCGTCTCGCCGACCGGCGCGGCGGCCGGGGCCGGCGATGCGGCCGCTGGCCGGCTCGTCGGACGTCGGCGTCGGGGAGCCGTCCTCGGGCTGCGCGTCCTTGAGCTTCCCGAACCCGAGCAGGGCCGAGGCGACAACCAGTGACACGGCGGCGGCGACGATCACTCCGGCGTACACCCCCCACCAATTGGTCCTTGGGGTCTCGGCGATGTAGGCGAAGATGCTGCCGGGCGAGGGTGTCGACACCAGGCCGGCACCGGTGACCTCGAAGACCGCGATACCGGACATCGCCGCCGGCGATCGGCGGCCAGGATGAGGCGGGGCTTCATGAGGATGTAGGGGAAATAGATCTCGTGGATGCCCCCGAGGAAGTGGATGATGATCGCCGCCGGGACGCTGGCCCGCAGCTTGCGGGGCCCGAACAGCCAGTAGGCCACGAGGATCCCGAGGCCGGGCCCGGGGTTGGTCTCGAGCATGAACAGGATCGACCGGCCGTGCTGCAACGCCTGGTTGACGCCGAGCGGGTCGAGCACGCCGTGGTTGATGGCATTGTTCAGGAAGAGGACCTTGGCCGGTTCGATCAGGACGGCGGCCACCGGCAAGAGGTGGTTGCTGACCAGCCACGACACGCCGTGGCCGGCCTCGGTGGTCACGTACCGGACGGCCGGGCCGATGGCGTACACGCCGAGACAGGCGATCGCGGCCCCGAGAATGCCGAGGGTGAAGTTGTCGATCAGCATCTCGAATCCCGACGGGACGTGCTCCTCGATGAGCTCGTCGAGTCGCTTCAGGATGTAGGCCGCCAGCGGTCCGACGATCATGGCGCCGAGGAACATGGGCACGCTCGACCCGACCACCACGCCCATGGTGGCGACGGCGGCGACGACCGCGCCTCGCTGGCCGTGCACCATGCGGCCGCCGGTGTAGCCGATGAGGATCGGCAGCAGCGAGGTGATGATCGGCGAGACCAGTCCGGCCAGCTTGGCGTTGGGCGTCCACCCGGTCGGGATGAACAGCGCGGTGACCAGCCCCCAGGCGATGAACGCTCCGATGTTCGGCATGACCATGCCGGCCAGGAACCCTCCGACCCGCTGGATCTTCGCCTTGACGCCTGTGCCGTAGACGGTCGGCGTGTAGCTGACGGCCATGTACTCCCCCTTTGTAGTGGCGTCACGGCTGTCATGTTGCGGTCGAGACGATTCAGCTCGGTCAAGCCCGGACCACCCTCGGTCCGGCTCCGGCAATGTCTCCGGCCAGGCTCTCGTCGAGACCGGAGTCGGTGACCAACACGTCGACATCGGCCAGTCGCGCCGAAACAGGCGAAGTAGTCGTTGCCGAACTTGGTGTGATCGGCCAGCAGGACGACCCGCCGCGCCGCGGCGATCATCTCCCGCTTCATCGCCGCCTCGGCCGGGTCGGGCGTCGTCAGACCGTGTTCGAACGAATAGCCGTTGGTGGCCATGAAGGCCACGTCGATGCACATCTGGCGGAGCGGCTGCCAGCCCCAGTCGTCGACCGCGGCCAGCGTCCGGCCCCGGACCCGACCGCCCAGGATGATGACCGACAGTTGGGTCCGGCGTGGCCAGCCGGGTGGCCAGAGGCGGAGAGTTGACCACGACCGTGAGGTCGCGGTTGGTCGGCAGCACATCGGCCAGCCGGGTGGTCGTGGATCCGGCGTCGAGGAGGATGACCCCCTCGTCCGGCACCTCGGCCAGCGCCGCCTTGGCGATCCTCTCCTTCTCCGCCACCATCACCGCGTCGCGGGCCGCCAGCGCCGGCTCGAAACCCAGACGCTCAACGGGTATGGCGCCGCCGTGCACCCGGCGAAGCGACGCCCGCCCGCTCCAGGACGGTCAGATCCCGGCGGACCGTCTCGGTCGTCACCTCCAGCTCCTCGGCCAGGGCCACCACGTCGACCCGGCCGTTGATCCTGGCCAGCCGCATGATCTCCTGCTGACGCTCGTGCGGAAACACGGTGTCCGGATCCCCCCGGTTTCTGTTGTCAGATGTTGTTTTACTCCCGTTAATGTTGGATGTCAACCGAATCTGTCATACCATGCCCATCTGACATACTAGGAGTATGTATACTGGCCAGTGGATCATCCGGAGGAGGTGGCATGACCGCAACAGGCAACAGAACAGCACCGCGACGACCGGCGACCGGCAGTGGCTTGGCGCGCTGACCGACGGGACCGACAGGCGTTGGAGCTCGCCGCCGCCGGCGTGTGGGACATCGAGACCACGTCGGCCATAGCCGCCACGGCCCAGAATGAGTGGTGGCACCGGGTGCTCGCCCGCGTCGACGCCGGGGTGGATGACGACCTCGCGGCCATGGCACCCGAGGCCAGGGTGGCCGCGGTCCGAGCCGCCTGGGAGGCGCAGCGCCGCGACACCCCTGCCTACCTGGACCTGGCGTCCCTCGGTGCTGGTACCGCCGTCCATGATGCGACGCAGCGCCGTTACGCCCGGCTGCTGGCGTTGTTCGCGGGGACGGCGGCGCCGACTGACGAAGACGAGACCGCGGCGGAGGCCGGGCTGGCCCTGGTCCGGGAGCTTTCCGGAGCGGTATGAAACCCGCCCTGCGGCGGCTAGCGTCGCCGGCGATGGCGATTCGAAGCCGGCGCGAGGAGTATTCCGACGCCAGTTACCGGGCCCTGATCGAAAGCGCTCGGCATCGCTTCGCGGCCCAGGGCTTCTCCGCCACCTCGCTCGATGACATCGCGTCCGACGCCCGGCTGACGAAGGGCGCGGTGTACCACCATTTCGCCAACAAGCAGGCCCTGTTCACCGCGGTGCTGACCCAGTTGCAGCGGGAGACGGTCATGGTTATCTCGGAAGCCACCCGGCAGGCCTCCGCCCTGAACGCCGCGGCGTGGGATGCCGCGGCTGGCCGGCCTCGATGCGTTTCTCGCCCGCTGCTTGGACCCGGAGTATCAGCGGATCTGCTTCCTGGAAGGTCCGTTGGCCCTCGGGTTCATGTCCTGGTGGGAGATGGGCGAGGTCAACGAGATCGGGCTGATCAAGGGCATGCTGGAGAGCCTTTATGCCGAGGGGCTCATCGAGATCGACGACACCGACACGCTGACCCGCCTCCTCTTCGGCAGCCTGATCGCCGCCGCCCTCGACATCGCACGCTCTCCCGAGCCGGCCGCCACCCGGGATCGCGTCCGCGACGTCGTCACCCGCATGATCTCGGGCCTCCGGCCTTCTGCGGTGCCGCGGGCACCCGAGCGGGTGCCCGCCGAACCCGGCGCTTAGCCCAGCCGGTGCATGGCCTCGAACACAGGCGCCATTGCACCGAACAGGCGGTCGAACACCTCCCGTTGCTGGCGGTAGATGGCGGCGGCCCCGGTGTCGGGGCGCAGCGTCACCACAACCGGTACCAGGTCGGCCGCCACCTCGAGGCTCTCGATCATTCCGAGCGCTTGCATTCCGAGTAGGGCGGCCCCGAACGCTGAGCCATCGGTCTGCGCGGTGCAGCTGAGATCGGCCCCCAGCACATCCGTGAGGAGCTGACGGGTGAAGCGGTCACGGAGGAATCCACCGGTCGCCCGGATCTCGCGGACCGGGTGGCCCGCCCCCTGCACCGCGTCCAGGACCAGCGCCAGCTGCTGGCAGATGCCCTCCAGGGCGGCCCGGACCAGATGGGCCCGCCGATGTCCGCGGGAGAGACCGATGTAGGCCCCTTTGGCCACGGCACTCCAGTGCGGCGCCCGTTCACTGAGCAGGTACGGCAGCATCAGCAGCCCGTCGGATCCGGCTGGTGCCTCGGCGGCCACCCGGATGAGCTGCTCCTTGGCATGGTCGCCCAACTCCGGCGCCAGTGTCCCCCCCACCCATTCGAGGACGGCACCGCCGTTGCTGATCGCTCCGCCGACCGCCCACCGCTCGTCGGTCAGCTGGTAGCAGAACACCCGCCTCTGCGAGTCTGTACCCGGCCTGTCGACCATGACCCTGATCGCACCGCTGGTTCCGACCGAACAGGCCGCCACACCGGGGTGGATGGCCCCCACACCCAGGTTGGCCAGTGGGCCGTCGCCAGCCCCGACGATGATCCCCGCGCCCGCCAGACCCAGCTCCTCGGCCACGTGGGTGATGAGACGGAGCCGGTGGGTGGTGGGGACCAGGGCCGGAAGCTGGTGCGCGTCGATGCCGGCCAACTCGAGGGCGGGCGGCCACCAGGTACCGGTCTCGAGGTCGTACAGCCCGGTCGCTGACGCGATCGACCGGTCAATGACGTACTCCCCCGTGAGGTGGGCGAGCACGTACTCCTTGATCCCGAGCCAGCGGCTGGTAGACGCAACCAGCGCCGGCTCACGCTGGTGCAGCCAGAGAAGCTTCAGCAGCGGGGCCATGGGATGGATCGGTGTGCCGGTGTGCCGGTGCAGCTCCTGGCCGGCGGGGTCCTGACGGAGCCGCTCGGCCAGATCGAGGGCGCGGATGTCGGCCCAGGTGATCGACGGTGTGAGGGGGGTGCCACCGCCATCAAGCGCGATGAGGCTGTGCATGGCCGAGCTGAACGAGACTCCGGCCACCTCGACCCCCTGCCGGTGAACCTCCGCCGCCGCTTCGCCCAAGCTGCGCACGACCGCCTCGAGGACCAGCGCCGGGTCCTGCGTCGCGTAACCGGGCTGAGGCTCGTCGAGGGGATAACCGTGTTCGCTCCTGGCCCGCCGCCGGCCGAGCTGGTCGTAGGCGACCGCCTTGGTGCTGGTGGTGCCGATGTCCACGCCGATCACGACCGCAGACTCGCCGTTCATGCCAACCTCCGACAGGATGCGATGATAGGGCCTGTCTCAACCACTTCGACCCTCGGGTCGTCGCCGACTTCAGTCGGGACGGCTACACGGTGGTGTCCAGCGCCGGGCGGACGACCCGCCGCCCGGTGCGCGCCGCCACCTCGGCGGCACGTTCGGCAGTGCGGCGGTGGCGGGCAGCGCCGGCACGGTCGGCAGTGCGGCGGTGGCCCGGGGGCGTCCCCACGGCGTTCGGCGTGGCGCTGGTGGCATGCGCCCGCCACCCGGCCTGCGTGAGGTGCGGCGCTGTGCGGCGTGCGTGGGGCGCGTCGACTGCTGGGACTGCGTCGGGTGCGTGGGTTGTGTCGGCCTGCGTGGCGCGGTGGGGATGGTCGGCGGGCGCTGACTGGGCGCAGCGCCACGCGGGTCGGACCCGAGCAACGGCTACGGGTTGAGGATCGACATCCAGTCGGCGTGGATGGGTCCGTCACGGTCCCGCAGGGAGGGGGGGCGCCGGCCGCTGCGGAGGGCGATGATCTCGGCGCATATGGCCACCGCCGTCTCCTCGGGGGTGCGGGCGCCGAGGTCCAGCCCGATCGGCGACATGAGTCGGGCCAGCCCCGATTCGTCGACCCCGGCCTCCCGTAGCCGGGCCAGCCGTGCGGCATGGGTCCGCCGGCTGCCCATGGCCCCGATGTACCCGACCCGGGTCTCCAGCGCCGCCATGATGGCCGGCACGTCGAATTTGGTGTCGTGGGTCAGCACACAGGCGGCGTCGCGGGGACCGAGGCCCGGACCCACCTTGGCCAGATGGCGGTCGGGCCAGTCGACCGCCACCTCGTCGGCCATAGGGAACCGTCTGGCCGTGGCGAACACCGGTCGTGGGTCACAGACGGTCACCCGGTAACCGAGGACCTTGGCCACCCGACCCAGGGCGGCGGTGAAATCGACGGCGCCGAAGATGACCATCTGTGGCGGCGCGGAGAACGACTCGATGAACACCGTGAGATCGGCCTGACGGGCCTCCCCGTGGAGGCCGTAGTGACGGCTGCCGGTGCGGCCGGCCTCCAACTCGCCCCGGGCGTCGCGCTCCACCACCCGGTCGAGATCGGCGTCGCCGAGCGAACCTGCGGCGACCGGCCCGTCGTCGGGGCCGGCCGCCGACTGAACCAGTAGGACGGCGCCGACGCGGTCGGCGGGACCCTCGATGATGGTGGCCGTGGCGACCGGCGTCGAGGCCCGGAGCGCCCGGGCCAGCTGCTGATATACCTCTCGTGCCATGACTACCAACCGTCCAGGGGCTGGATGAAGACCCTGATGGTGCCGCCGCAGGTCAGGCCGACCGCGAACGCCTCGTCGTCGGAGTAGCCGAAGGTCACCAGGCGCGGGGTTCCGTCGCCACTGAGGATTTGGAGCGCCTCGCTGACCACCGCCCCCTCGACGCAACCGCCCGAAACCGACCCGGCCACCTCGCCCTCGGAGCTGACGGCCATGGTGGCGCCGGGATGGCGCGGTCCCGATCCTTCCAGGGCCACGACGCGGGCCACCGCCACTCGTTTGCCGGCCGACAACCACCGGTCGATGTCATCGAGCACATCCTTCATAAGCACAGTCCGACCGGCGTGCCGCTCGGCGATCACCTCCAGTGAGGACTCTACGAGCCATGGCGTCGGACGGGAGCCCGAGCCGACCGGTCGGGGCCGTTCCGGTCGGCAGACAGCCGGCGCCAGGGTGGCCTCCGGGGGGTCGTGGCCCACCGCAATGGAGCCGCGCACGCGGAGTGAGAGAGACTGATCGGGATGGACTTCACCGAAGAGCCAGAAGCGGCCGACTCGCCAACCGAACCAGCGAAGAAGGCGCCGGCCGAGAAAGCGGCGGCAGCCGAGAAAGCGGTGCCGGCCAAGAAGGCGGTGCCGGCCAAGAAGGCGGTGCCGGCCAAGAAGGCGGCTCCGGCCAAGAAGGCGGCGGCGACCGCCAAGGCCAAGAAAGCCGCTCCCGCCGAGAAAGCGGCGCCGGCTACTAAGGCCCCGCCGGCCAGCGCGTCGTCGCCAGGTTCCTCCGACCCGGCCCCAGCCGCCGACCCTGGGGCCGCTGCTGCACCGGCCCCGGATGCATCACCTCGGTCCGCCCTCACAGGCCACGGCCAGGACCAGTGGCGGACCATCCGCTCGCCCGACGTCGAACCGTTCGATCTGATGGACGCAGCCGGTGGCACGGCTGCCAAGCGGGCCGTCCCAGCCGGCGCCGCCCTGCTGGTCCTGGTGCTGATCTGGTGGGTGATCCGCCACCGGCGGGGATGACCGATATGGCCCATCCAGTTCGCGCCGGCCGGCATGAACGCCCACATCAACCATGACCTGCCGGTCGCGTTGATCATCACTTGCCAGGCCGAAGAACCCGAACGCCATCTCTACCAGGGGTTGCTCCTCGAGTCCGGAAGGCCGGCCACGAAGACGCCGATGGCGTCGGCGTCGAAATGCCGCTGATGGGTGCACAGGGTGAACAACTCGAGGAACTCGCCGTCAGCGACGTGAACCTGCTCGGCGGCGCCGGGGATGTCGAGCAGCTCCCATGCCAGGGCACCCGTGACCGGTACGCATCGACCGACGCGCCGAGCAGTGGGCCGACGGCCGCCTGGCTGGGGGGTGGAACGCCAAGGGCCGGAACCTCGTCGAGCTGGCCCGGCGTGAAGTCGGCTGCCTGCCACGAGGTGCGTGAAGACGCCGCGACCATGGTACGGATCAAAATCCACGGCCTCCGACGTCGGGGCCGAGCGCGGCCACGGGCGGAAGGCTGGTCTGGATGCCCCTCGTGCCTCGGGGGGACTCGCGTTTGGGACACTTTTCCGATGTATGCGATTCAATCGGACTGGCCGTCTGGCGTTTTCTGTCGGGCAGACGAGCGGTACTCGAGCGCCGGAAACCAGTCGCCACGACCCCGCGGGGTGAGATCGAGGATGTGCCACACCGGGGCCAGCAGGTCGATTCCTCGCTCGCCGATGTCGTCGGCCATGGATGCGTGGGCGGTGTAAAAGTGACGCACGGCGCCGTCAGGGGCGCGCGTGAATACCGAGACGGTCGAGTCCTGGTTGCCGTCCTCGTCCTCGCTTCCGAAGTCGTACTTGAAGGTACTTTCGCCGGCGCTGAGCACCCTGAGGTTGTGCCAACCGCGGGCGCGGGCGTGCTCTCGCAGCACCGGCAAGGGAGCGGCGGCGACAATGGCCAGGTCGACGTTCGCGGCCAGGTGGTGGGCGAGACCGTTGAAGCCGTCGATCCACATGGTGCACATTGGGCACGCGTCCGCCTGCTTCTTGCCGAGCATGAGGTGGTAGATGAACAACGGCCGGTCGGAGCCGGTGAACAGGTCGCTCAAGCGCACATCACGGGTTGGCGCATCACCTTCGGCGAGCCCCGGCGGGCCTTCCTGGAATACGTAGTCCTCGACGATCGGTCCGGGCGGAAGCTGGCGGCGCAAGTCCGCGACTCGCTCCCGGTGGCGCATCAAGTCGATCTCGGCCAGCCGGAGGGCATCTCGTTGGGCCGCGTACTCCACTGATTCTTTGGGCAGTCTCGTCAGTACCATCTGTCCTCTCTAGGTCTGCTGTCCTAGTACGGGCCGGCGCCTCTCGACGGTAACGATAAATACGTCAAGCGGTGTCGGGCGCCAATCGCGAGTACGGCTGAGGGCGTCTGTCACATCCGAATTCATGGGTGCCCGATGCAGGATCCACACCTCGGGGGGCCCAGGATGCCGACCACGATGGTGCCTCTCTCGACTGATGTGACATTCGCAGTGTGCGGCGATTCGAACAGTATGCGATAGTGGCATGGATGACAACTACCGTGCAGTCCGTGCCACGACATCGGGTCACGGCCCTGGCCTTGGACGACATCTCGCCGCTCGACCTTGGAGCCGTCGCCGAGATTTTCGGTATCGACCGCGACCTCACCGCGGACTGGTACGAATTCACGGTCTGCGGACAACGGCGAGGACAGATCGCAACACGCGGCGGACTGCGCCTGACCGTCGACCGAGACCTCGGCGAGCTGTCGGCCTCGGACACGATCGTGGTCCCACCGGTCACCCGCTACATGACCGAGCGGCCTCCTACCTCGCTCCTGGACGGGCTGGTCGCGGCCCACGGTCGCGGCTGTCGCATCGTGTCGGTCTGCCTCGGCGCATTCGTCTTGGCGGCCGCCGGGCTGCTCGATGGCCGCCGAGCGACCACCCACTGGCGATACTGCACCGAACTGGCCGACAGTTACCCGGCGGTCGAGGTCGTTCCGGACGTGCTCTACGTCGACGCCGGCGATGTGCTCACCTCCGGCGGGGTCGCGGCAGGCATCGACCTGTGCCTGCACATCGTGCGCCAAGACTTCGGCGCTGACATCGCCAACCGTCTCGCCCGCCGACTCGTGGTGGGACCGCACCGCGACGGCGGCCAAGCGCAATTCGTCGAGCATCCCGTACACGCGACTCAGGACGGCCCCCTCGGGCCGGCGCTGGCCTGGGCGCTCGAGCGGCTCGACGAGAACCTCACCATCGAGCAGCTCGCCGACTCCGCCAACATGAGCCGCCGCACCTTCTACCGACACTTCCAGGACAGCACCGGCACGACCCCGCGTCGCTGGCTCATCGCACAGCGGGTCCTGCACGCCCGCCGACTCCTCGAGACGACAGACCTCACCATCGACGAAGTCGCCCGCCGCTCCGGCTTCGGGGACACCTCGGCGGTCAGAAAGCACTTCACCAGCCGCGTCGGGTTGAGCCCGACCGCCTACCGCCGAGCTTTCGGGAAGCGCGACGCGTCGCTCGAGCAGGGTTGAGCCCGGCTTGCGGCCTTGACGTCCGACCTGCACACAGGTGACGCCGGTTCGGAGCCACGCCACCAACGACGCAAAACGTCGCCTTACCGCGGCACGATTGCGAGTGCGGAGTGCCTCAGGGAAGCGAATCGAGCAGGGCCGGTACGTCGCGGATGGAGCCCAACTTCCACCACCGCCCGTCGCCCTCGGGCCCGATCACGGCCCGTTCGAGCTCCCATTCCCGCCAGCCGGGGATCAGGATGGCCCGCCCCCCTATGGCCAGCACGGGCGCGATGTCGGAGCGCAGCGAATCGCCCACCATCACGAACTCGGAAGCCTCGACGCCGGCCGCTTTCAGGACCCGCCGGTACGTGTCCGGGTCCTTCTCGCTGACGATCTCGACCCGCGACAAGTGATCGAGTAGCCCGGATCGTGCCAGCTTGGATTCCTGATGGAAGAGGTCGCCCTTGGTCACCAGAATGAGCCGCCACTTGTCGGCCAGTCCGGCCACCGTGGTGGCCACGTCGTCGAGCAGCTCCACCGGGTGCTCGAGCATCTGCTTGCCCGATTCGATCAGCTCCCCGATCACCCGCGCCGGGACCTGCCCCTCCGACAGGTCGATCGCGGTCTCGATCATCGAGAGGACGAAGGATTTCACGCCGTACCCGAACACCCGTAGGTTTCGACGCTCCGCAGCCAGCAGGTGACCGTCGAGGGCCGGCCCGTCGACGTACGGGGCGAGCAGGGACCGGAACCGTTCCTGGGTCATCGAGAACACCTTCTCGTTGTGCCACAGGGTGTCGTCCCCATCGAGTCCCACGACCAGCGGCACGGAGGCGAGGCTACCGCCCACCTTCGGCTCTCAGCCGGTCGATATCGTGAAGAAGTCCCTGGACTCCCGGATGGGACCGAGGTACCGGGTGGCCGGCCGTTGCATCTGGGGATCCAGCTTGGAGGCGGTGATCGACGCCGGGTTGGCCGGGTCGGTGATGGTACAGGTTGAACGTCCGTCAAAGGCGCCAGGGTCAGCCGGGCGGCGTCGAGCAGAGGGGTACGACCGGCTTCGGTCGATGCCGCAACCACCGCCGTGGGCGGGTCATAGACCTGGCTCATGCTCCCGCCCAGCGAGCGGATGGTCGCGTCGAGCGGCATCGGGGTGTTGCGTGAGGCGATGGCGCGAACCAGCAGACCGGCTCGTGGCCGCAAGCCCGAGTCGAGTGACAGCACCCGGTCGCGGTGCAGTTTGGCCCTGAGTACTACGTGTTGGCCCAGCCCGAGGCGCCGAGGCCCCAGAGGTACAGGACCGCGGTCCCGGCCAGCAGGGCCAGCACGGCCGACCTGACCCAGCGAGGGTCATCCTCCCGCCCCCGGATGACGGAGTGCCGCCGGCGCCGGCGGATGACCGGATCCACACCGCCAGGACGGGCCATTCGGCGATGGGATCGACCGCAGTAGTCGTCATGGCGCCACTCTGGGCGTGGAATTTGGGAGCCGCCGCAACCCGCGCCCGGAGGGGGCTTGGAGTCCCCGCCCCGCGGCCTACTTCAGGATGTTGACTGCCCGGGCCACCACCAACGCCCCGGTCGACAGCGACACCGCGGCCTGGACCGCCATCAACGTCTTGGCCCAGCGGGTCAGCGGCATGACGTCGGTCGGGCTGAAGGCGGTGGCGTTGGTGAACGACACATAGAGGTAGTCGACGAAGTTGGGCGCCCACCCGGGAGGCGCCAGGCGGTCGATGGTCATCTGCGGGAACAGGAAGTCCGGGTACGGATCCTTGCCCTGCATGCGGGCGACGGGACCGCCCCGGTCGAACTCCCAGTACCAGAGGCCGAAGGCGATGATGTTGGTGACGTAGATCGATGCACCGCTGGACAGCAATGGCCCGGCGCTTCCCCCCATGGTCCCTTGTATCAGGCCCCGGATCAGGTGGCCCGCCGACCACACGTTGTCGATGGTGATCACGGCGATGAGCGCCATGCTGACGCTTCGGAGCACTGGCGATTCCCGGTCGATCCGTCGCGGGTTGGCGACAACCAGGCCGATCAGCAGAGCCACCTCGAGCACCGGAAGCAGCCACGTGGGCTTGAACGTCAGCTTGTTGGGCAGACCGATCTGCAGGGCGATCGCCACCGCGATGGCCGCCGCCACCGGCAGGCGGTGCTCGCCCTCGGTGGCCTCCTGCCACCTGGGCTTGAGCCGGGCCTCGGCCTGCTCCACCTCGGCGCCGCACAGCTGTTCGAGGTGGGCCAGGTGGTCCCGCATACCACCCAGGGCCCGGACGACCGGGCTCGGCGGCGGTGGTTCAGGGGGCTGGTTGGGTTCGGCGGGGCCACTCATGTCCCTACCTTGCCTCACTCGACCGACGAGCGCTCAGACGGTCCATCCCGCGAACGTGTCGATCATCAACTGCACGTCGTCGCCCAGGGGGTACAGGATGGGGCTCGTGCAGCCTGAGGCCACGTACTCCGCCACTTTGAGCCGGCATTCGCCGGGTGTCCCGCAGGCGGTGATCATCTGAACGATCTCGTCGGGCACGAGCGCCGACGCCGCGACCACCTGGTCGTGGGTGGCGGGCCAGGTCAGGACCCCGGCGATCTGGTCGAGGACCGAATCGGGCACGCCCGACGCCTTCATGATGTGGGGCTGCTGACCGAGGTACTGGGTGACCAGCAGCCGGGCCCGGTCGATAGCCGTAGCCCGGTCCTCATCGACCGAGCACACCACCAGCTGGGGGCGGTCGACCTGGTCGACCGATTTCCCCACCCGGGCCGCGCCGATCTGCAGGTGCTCGAGGGCCGTCACGTTGTACGACGGGGACACCAGGTAGTTGAGGACCACACCGTCGGCGATCTCGCCCGCCAGCTCCATCATCTTCATCCCGGTGGCCCCGATGTAGATGGGAACATTCTTGGGCCGCCGCTCCTGGTAGACGTAGTCGAGCTCGACGCCATCCAGATGGACGAACTCGCCGTCGAACGTCACGGTCTCATTGGCCAGCAAGGCCCGGACCGCGGTGGTGATCTCCCTCATGGCCAGCAACGGCCGGACCCGCCGCACACCGACCTTGGTGGCCAGCGGCTCCCACCAGGCGCCGATGCCGAGGATGATGCGCCCCGGCGCCAGGTCGTCCAGGGTGGAGAAGGTGGCGGCCAGCCGGGCCGGGTTGCGGGTCCAGCAGTCCACAACTCCCGACCCGATCCGGATCCGCTCGCTGGTGGCGGCGAAGGCGGCCATGGCCACGCTGCATTCCCGAACCAGGCGGCTGTCGGCCTGCCATACCGCGTCGAAGCCGCGCTGCTCGGCGTAGCGGACGTACTCCATGGCTTGACGGATGGGGTGGGCCTCCTGCAGATAGAGGGCGACACTCATCACAGTCGGGCGAACAATCGTCGGGCCTGCTCGGCCGCCTTGGCCCGCACCTCGACCGGGTCGACCCGCGTCGGGCACGCCGCCCTGCAGCAGCTTTTCGCCGCCGACGCTCACGTCCATGGCCCGGACACCGGGCGTGAAGGCCGCCCACCACGGATCGTCCACGTGGTCAAAGTTCCAAACCACTGTGTCATTCGCCGCCTCGGGAAACAGCCGGTACCCGTTGTGGAGCCAGGCCCACGGCTGCGAAGGCTCGGCGCCCACGTCGTCCTCCCGCAGCCGGGCGTACGCCACGCGGAACTCCTCCAGCATGTCGGCGCCGATCCCGTCGGTGCCCAGGACCACCGGGTTGGTCCGGGCCGCCGGCCGGGCGTACCCGACCGAGTTGTTCATGTTGGAGCGCGGGTTGTGGGCGATGGTGCCGGGAAGGTCCCGGTCGAGATGGACGCAGTGCACCAGCAGCCAGTCGGGACGGGCCAGGTGCTCCAGCCGGGCGCCGGCGGCGGATCGACCGTCCCCTCGGCGACGTGGATGTGCACCCCGACGCCCAGCGTCGGCGGCCAGTCCGGCCGCCGCCTCGAGCGTGGCGTCCGAGCAGGTGAAGGCGGCGTGCAGCCCGACCATGCCCCGGCCGCCGGCGCGGAGGTATCGCTCGTTCTCGGCCAGTCCCCGCCGGGCGCCGTCCGGCCCGTGACGGTCGGTCACCCCGTACGCCAGGCAGGCCCGCACGCCGACCTCGGCGCATGCCGACGGCGATCACCGACAGGCTGCCTTCGATGGCATTGAGGCGACTCGTGATGGTCGACGATCGCCGTGGTGCCGCACTCGAGGGCCTCCAGTGCCCCGAGCATGGCCGACCAGCGGATCATCTCCAGATCGAGGGCGACGTCGAGCCGCCACCACACCTGTTCGAGGATCGACACGAAGTCGAATGGGCGCTGCGGCGGCGCCGGCATCCCCCGGGCCAGGGCCGAGTACAGGTGGTGGTGCCCGCAGACCAGCCCCCCGGTGGTGGTGCTCAGCGGTTACCGCCACGAGGCCCTGTCACCGGGGCCTCGCCGCCACGAGGCCGCATCGGCAGCGTGTCGCGCCACACCCCGTCGAGGTCGTGCAGGGCGGCCGCAACGGCGCCGGCGGTGGGAACCAGGCCGATCTCGCCCACCCCTTTGATCCCGTAGGGCGCCCCGGGCTGCGGCGCCTCGACCAGAACGACCTCGATCGGCGGGACGTCCTTGGGCCGCAGGATGTCCAGGCTGCGCAGCGTCATGTTGCCTGGCCGTCCCGATTCGTCGGACGGGAAGTCCTCGGTCAGGGCGTACCCCAGCCCCATGTGGACGCTGCCCTCGATCTGGCCCTCGCAGAGCTGCGGGTTGACGGCCCGGCCCACGTCGTGCACGGCCACGACGTTCTCGATACCACCAGTCTCGCGGTCCATGACGACCATCTGGGCGGCGTACCCGAAGGCCGAGTGGATCACCGGGTGGGCCAGCTTCTCCGATAGGGAGTTGGTCCAGTCGACCCGGTACTCGCCGACGTAGTCGATCCCGACCTGGCGGCCGCCGGCGTCGGCCGCCCGGCAGGCGTCGGCCACCGCCCCGGCCCCCATCAGCGTACCCCGGCTGCCCGTGGTCTGGCCGAAGCCCAGCTGCCGGGTGGTGTCGACCTGCACCCGGATGCGGCTGGGATCGACGCCGAGCTCCTCGACGGCGACCTGCAGGGCCACCGTATGCACCCCCTGGCCCATCTCGGTCCAGCCGTGACGAACCTCGACCGTGCCGTCCGGCTCGAAGCGCACGACCGCCTTGGTCACTTCCTTGAACCCATTGCCGAGACCGGAGTTCTTGATGCCGAGGCCCAGCCCGACGGCCTTGCCCGCCGCCGCCGCCGCGTCGTAGCGCTCGCGGATCTCGTCCAGGCATCGTTCCGCCCCGGCCGATCCGGCGTCCATGATCTGGCCCGGGCCCCAGACCAGGCCGGGCTTGATCACGTTGCGCTTGCGCATCTCCCAACCGGAGATACCGACCTGTTCGGCCAACCGGTCGAGCACCCCCTCCATGGCGAACTGGGCCTGGTTGGCCCCGAAGCCCCGAAAGGCGCCGCAGATCGGGTTGTTGGTCCGGGCCGCCACCGACTCCACATCGATGGTGGGCAGGTGGTACGGGCCGCTGGCGTGGCCGGCGGCCCGCTCCAGAACCTTCATGCCCACGCTGGCGTACGCGCCTGAGTCGCCGAGCATCCTGGCCCGCAGACCGGTCAGCCGGCCGTCGGCGTCGCATCCGGCCCAGTACTCCATCCGGACAGGATGGCGCTTGGGATGGATGAGCAGGCTCTCCTCGCGCGACAACGTGCACTTGACCGGCCGCTGGAGCAGCCAGGCGGCGAGCGCGGTCTGGGCCTGGTTGGCCATGTCCTCCTTGCCACCGAACGCACCACCGTTGGACACCAGTTCGACGGTCACCGATTCGTTGGGTAGCCCGAGCGCCGAGGCGATCTGGTCCCGGTCGTCCCACACCCCCTGACCGCCCGAATAGACGTGCAGCCCGCCGTCCGATCGCGGGACGGCCAGGGTGGACTCAGGCTCCAGGAACGCCTGCTCGACCCGTTGCGTCTGGAATACCTGGTGGACGGTATGCGCCGACGTGGCCAGTGCCGCCTCGACGTCGCCCCGGTGGTAGGCCGATCGCGACAGCACGTTGGAGTCGGTGCCCCACACCGCCACCTCAGGATCGTCGACCGCTGCGACCGGGTCGGTGATCGGCCGCAGCACCTGATATGAGACGTC
Organism: uncultured Actinomycetota bacterium; assembly: GCA_963792645.1. Taxonomy (GTDB): domain Bacteria; phylum Actinomycetota; class Acidimicrobiia; order Acidimicrobiales; family Palsa-688; genus CAWBWS01. The sequence continues at coordinate 595,836 of CAWBWS010000002.1, read as the reverse complement.
GACCAGCTCGGCCGCGTCTCGAGCGTGCTGCTGGGTGTCGGCCACCACCAGCGCCATCACATCACCCAGGTACGACGTCCGGCCGCCCTCGGGTACGAACACCGGCCAGTCCTGGTGGATGATCCCTACCCTCAAGGCTCCGGGCAGGTCGGTCGCCGTGAAGGCGGCCACCACGCCCGGCGCCGCGGCGGCCCGCGTCGTGTCTATGCGGAGGACCTCGGCCCGGGCGTGGGACGCCAGGTGGACGGCGCCGTGCAACATCCCCGGCACCCGCATGTCGTCGATGTAGTCCCGGTCCCCGAGCGCCAGGGCCTCCGCCTGATACCTCGTCCCCCGGCTACCGATCCCTCCCGGGGCGGTCACGACGGCCGTCTCCCCCCGAGCAACCATCTCGATCGCGTCGAGGATCTTTACATACCCCGTGCATCGACAGAGGTGGGCGCCCAAATGTCGCGCCATCTCCTCGCGGGTCAGGGCCGCGCCCTTCTTGTCGATCTGCGATTTGGCCCGCACCACGATTCCCGGGATGCAGAAGCCGCACTGCAGGCCGCCACACGCCGCGAACGCCTGGGAGAAGCGGTCCCGCTCCTCGGCCGGCAGGCCCTCGACGGTGACGATCCGGCGGCCCTCGGCCTTCGCCATCGGGTACTGGCAGCTGACCTGGGCCTTGCCGTCGATGAGCACCGTGCAACACCCGCACTGGCCGGTCGGCGAGCAGCCGTCCTTGGGCGAGGTGATGTCGAGCTCCTCCCGGAGGGCGGCCAGCAGGTGGGGATGATCGGCCCGGACCCGCACCGTGGCGCCGTTGACGGTCAGGCCGACGGTGCCGGTTTCAAGGCTGACCGCGGCATCGTCGACGGCCGTCATGGCGCCTCCTCGGGTGGCAGGGCCGCACCCCGTTGCTCGGTGATCAGTCCATAGTGCTCGGTCCGGCGGTAGCGGTCGAAGTCAAACACAGAATTCTTGTAGCGGTAACACCAGTCGAGGTCGCAACGGGCGACCACCAGCTCGTCCCCGGTGCTGTAGGCCTGGGCCACGATCTGACCGGACGGGGCGATGATGCAGCTCTGGCCCAGGTGCTCAGCGCCCTCCTCCCGCCCGGCCTTGGCGCAGCCCACCACCCACGTCCCGTTCTGGTACGCCCCGGACTGCATGACCAGGGCGTTGTGGAATCCCTGCAGGATGTCCTGGCTCGGATCGGGCGGGTAGTGGATCGGGGTGTTGTAGCCGCACAGGATCATCTCGACCCCCTGCAGGCCCATGACCCGGTAGGACTCGGGCCAGCGCCGGTCGTTGCAGATCATCATCCCGACGATCCCGCCGAACGCCCTCGAGACCGCGAAGCCGTCCGGCCCAGGCTCGAAGTAGCGCCGCTCCAGATGCTGGAACGGCCGCCACGGCTCGTATTCGCTGTGCCCGGGGATGTGCACCTTGCGGAACTTGGCCACGGTGTTGCCATGGCGGCCCACGAGGATCTGGGTGTTGTAGTGGTGGCCGTCGGGCGTGAGCTCGCCGTACCCCAGGCTGAAGCCGATCCCGAGCGACTGCGCGCTCGTCGAACAGCGGCTTGGTCGCCGGGCCGGGCATCTCGGTCTCGAACCACCGGTCGAGCTCCGCCGGATCCTCGATGTACCAGCGGGGGAAGAAGCTGGTCAACGCCAGCTCGGGAAACACGACCAGCTCGCAGCCGTGCCCGGCGGCCTGGCGGAGCAGATCGAGCAACCGGGCCACGACCGATTCACGGGTTTCGTCCCGCGCCACGGGGCCCAGCTGGGCGGCGCCGACGGTGAGGATGCGGGCGGTCATGTCGCCAGATCCAGCACCGTTTGGAGGAGCACGTCGGCGCCGGCGACCAGGTCCTCGTCGGTGGTGTACTCGGCCGGATTGTGGCTGATTCCGGCCACGCTCGGGACGAACACCATCCCGCTCGGGCACACCCGGGCCAGCATCTGGGCGTCATGACCGGCGCCCGATGGCATGCGCAGGGTCGAGTGGCCGAGCCGCTGGGCGCACGCCTCGACCAGGTCGATCACCCGGGGATCGAAGACGACCGGTTCGAAGCGGGCCAGTTGGCTGGAGGTGACCGTGACTCCCTCGGTGGTGGCCAGGTCATTCGCGAATACGGCCAGCCGCTGCTCCGCCTCTTGCAGAACGAGCTCGTCGGTATTGCGCAGGTCGACGGTCAGGGTGGCTCGCGCCGGAACCACGTTGACCAGGTCGGGATGCATGTGGACGGAGCCGACGGTGGCCACCTGCGGGGCGCCGAGGTTGGTGGCCAGGTGACGGACGAAGACCGCCAGCTCGGCGGCCGCGTACCCGGCGTCGTGACGCATGGTCATGGGCGTGGTGCCGGCGTGGTTGGCCTGGCCATCGATGGTCAGCTGCTGCCACGAGATCCCCTGCACGCTCTCGACCACGCCGATGTCGACGCCGCAGGCCTCGAGGACCGGGCCCTGTTCGATGTGCAACTCGACATAGGCGTGCGGTGGTGGCCCGGGGCACGGATGGGCGCCGCGGTAGCCGATGCGCTCCAGCTCGGCGCCGACCGTGGCACCGTCGATCCCCCTGATGTCGAGCGCCTCCTCGACCGCCAGACCGCCGACGTAGGTGAGCGAGCCCATCATGTCGGGCGGGAAGCGGGCCCCCTCCTCGTTGGTGAAGAAGGCGACCGCCAGCGGCCTCAGCGGCTGGTGGCCCGACTCCATGACCGACTCGATCACCTCGAGGCCGGCCAGCACGCCCAGGTTGCCGTCATAGCGGCCGCCGGCGCGGACGGTGTCGATGTGAGACCCGATCATGACGGGCGCCGCGAGACTGCGGCGGGGCCACTGCCCGATAACGTTGCCGACCGTGTCGATACGGACGTCCAGGCCCAGGTCGCGCATCCAGCTCACGACCAGGTCGCGCCCGGAGCGGTCCTCGTCCGTCAGAGCCAGCCGGCTGGAGCCGCGGTGGCCGTTCGAGCTCTCGATGGGGCCGATCTCGGCCAGCGCCTCGAGCCGGGTCAGCAGGCGGGGCCCGTCGACCCGAAGCTCACGGAGATCGGACTCGGTCTGCACTGAGGGATGCGCGCCTGTCATGCCAGTGTCCTTTACTCTTCGTAAACTGTAGTCGCCCGGGGGGAGACCACCATGCAGCTCAGGCTCGAGTTCACCGTCGAACCGTTCCTGGAGGGCCGACCCGGCCCGCACGTGCGGGCCGCCCTGGACGAGGCCCGACGCCAGGGCCTCACCCCGGAGATGGGGCCCTTCGCCAACACTGTCGAGGGCGACGCGGCCGTGCTGCTCCCGAGTCTGACGGCCATCATCGGCGCCGCGGTCGAGGCGGGCGCCAATCGGGTGTCGATGGCGCTGACCCGGTGCGACCCGGCAACCAGCCACCCCTTCCTCGACGCCCTGACCCCCTTGGTGGAGGCGCTCGACGCGCAGCTGCTGCCCATTTGCGACCTGGCGGCCGGAGACATCCCACTCGTCTACGAGGGCGAGATCCTGGGTGGCGTCCGGCTGCCCCGGGCCCACGGACTGCTCGAGCGTCTGATCGCCTCGGTCGAACGTGACATCGGCGGCAAGCTCTGCGATCTGAGCCGGGAGGACAAACAGCGCGCCGTCCGGTTACTCGAGGAGCGGGGCGCATTCGAGCTCCGGCGGTCGATCGACGACGTCGCCGACGCCATGGGCGTCAGCCGCATCACCGTGTACAACTACCTCAACACGGTGAGCAGAAGGTCCCGGGTGCCCATCATCCCGGACGACCTGGCTTAACAATCTGTAAAGGGTTCGTGGCGCGTGGGCCGGGTCATGGTGGTCGGGAGCATCAACATGGATGTGGTCGCCACCACCGCCCGGCATCCCGCGGTCGGCGAGACGGTGCTCGGCGACGACCTCCGCTTTGTTGCCGGCGGCAAGGGCGCCAATCAGGCCGTGGCCGCCGCCCGGCTGGAGGTACCGACGGCCCTGGTCGGACGGGTCGGCGTCGACAGCTTCGGCGACGCGCTGGTCGCCTTCCTCGCCGATCAAGGCGTGGACATCTCGGGCGTGGCCCGGGCCGATGCCGGCGTGCCGACCGGAACCGCATTGATCGTCGTCGACGAACGCTCCGACAACACGATCGTGGTGGTGCCGGGAGCCAACGCGACCGTGGCCGTCAATGCTGCGGACGTCGGCGAACTTGCCGACGTCGTGGTGGTCCAGCTCGAGATCCCGCTGCCCGTCGTCGGCGAGGTGCTGATGCTCGGCCGCAGGGGCGGGGCGCGCACCATCCTCAATGCCGCCCCGGCCATGGCGGTATCCCCGGAGCTCCTCGACCTGGCCGACTTCATCGTCGTGAACGAGACGGAACTGGCGTCGCTGACCGGTGCCCGACCCGGGGCGTCTGTGGTCGAGAGTGCATCGGGCCTGCTGGGCCGCGACGACCAGGTCGTGATCGTGACGCTGGGGGCCGCCGGGGCCGTGGCGGTGGCGACGGGTGGAGCCGTCTTAACGGTGCCCGGGCGGGCCGTGACGGCGGTCGATTCGACCGGCGCCGGCGACTGCTTTGTGGGCGCCCTGGCCGCCGCAGTTGCCGCTGGCACCGCGCTGTCGGACGCGGTGCGCTTTGCCAATGCGGCCGCCTCGCTGTCGGTCCAGCGCTTCGGGGCCGGGACGGGCATGCCGGCGTTGAGCGAGGTGCGGGCCATGCTCGAAGACACGCCATGATTGGGGCCGTGGGCAGGCCCCTACCCGTGATCATCGACACCGACGGCGGGGTCGACGACGCCGCCGCCCTGTGGTGGGCTCTCGATGACCCGCGACTCGATGTGATCGCCGTCACCGTGGTCTGGGGCAACGTCCCGGTTGAGACCGCTCTGGAGAGTGTGACCCGGGTCCTCTCGGCCGCTGGGCGGAGGGACGTGACGGTCGCTGCCGGCGAGGCCGGGCCCAACGGGCCGGCCCCCGCATTGCGCCCCGCCAGTTTCATCCACGGCGACGATGGGCTGGGCAACACGACCGCCGGCACGCCGGCGCCCCACCTGGCGCCGGCTTTGGAGCCGGCCGCCGACCTGATGCGGCGCTTGTGCCTCGAGCGCCCGGGCGAGGTGGCGGTCGTGGCGATCGGCCCGCTGTCCAATCTCGGCCGGCTGGTGGCGGAGGCGCCGGAGTGGGCCCGCAGTGTGAACGAATTGGTCGTCATGGGCGGCTCGGCCCGGGCGGGGGGCAACGCCCTGCCCAACGGTGAGGCCAACATCGCCCACGACCCGGTAGCCGCAGCTCGCGTCGTGGGGGCGGGGTGGACCACGCCACCGCTGCTGGTCGGGCTGGATGTCTCGAGGGTGGCGACGCTGACCGAGGCCCATTTCGCGCTGCTGGCTGAGCACCGCTCCCCCGCCGCCGCTTTCCTTGACGCCCCGCTGCGCTTCTACCGGGAGTTCGGGGAGTGCTGACCGCGCCCGACTGCCCGTGTCACGACCTGCTCGCCGTCATGGCACTGGCTGAACCGGCAGTGATCAGCGACGCGCCCCTCCTGCCGTTGGCGATCGATACCGCCGGCGGCCCGTCGTGGGGCGCGACGGTCGTGGACTTCAGGGCTCCTGCCTACGCCAAGCTCAGGGGCGCCGAAGAGCTACCGCCGCCCGGATTCCATCCGTGGCGCATCAGCCTCCAAGCCGAGGTGGCGCGGTTCCGGGACCAGGCGACCAAGCTGTTCGGCGGAGATCGACGTCAGGACGGGTGATGCTGGCGATACGGGCGACGGGGGCGTTCGATGGGGAGCGGATGGCACCGGGTGGCGCCACCGTCTTCATCGAAGAGGGCCGAATCGTCGGGATTGAATCCGCAGCCGCGTCGGCCATGGTGCCGGACGGCTGCCCGCTCGTCGATTTCGGGGACGCCACGGTGCTGCCGGGGCTGATCGAGGTGCACACCCATCTGTGCGGTGACGGCCACGACGGTGCGCTCGACCGCCTCGCGGAGTACAGCGACGCTGAACTTGACGCGGTGATCGAACAGAGTCTGCGACGACAACTGGCCGCCGGTGTGACAACCGTGCGCGACGTCGGGGATCGCCGCTGGGCGGTGCTCAGCTGGCGGGACCGGGTCAAGGGTGGCGCTCTGAATTTTGCCTGCCCGACCATTACGGCATCGGGACCACCGATCACCACCCGTGCGGGCCATTGCTGGAACATGGGCGGTGAGGTCGACGGCGCGGACGACTTGAGGACCGCCGTCCGAGAGCGGGCCGAGCGAGGCGTCGACGTGGTGAAGATCATGGCCAGCGGCGGCGCCCTCACGCTCGGAACCGATATGGCGCTTGGCCAGTTCTCGCTCGATCAGATGCGGCTCGTCGTGGACGAGGCCCACCGCAGCGGCTTGCCCGTCACCGCCCACGCCCACGCGCTGCGTTCTGTCGAAGCCGCGGTCGAGGCCGGCGTCGATGGGATCGAGCACTGCACCTGCCTCACCCAAACCGGGGTCGAGATCTCGGACCAGTTGCTCGAATCGCTGGCCGCCAGCCAGATCGCGGTGTGCCCGACCCTCGGCAAGACGGACGATGCTGTCCCGCCGCCAAGAATGGCCGCACTCATGGAGCGCTTCGGCCTGACCTGGGAAGCCCGTCTGGTCGATATGGGACGGATGTACCGAGCGGGCGTCCGTCTCGTCTCCGGGGCCGATTCGGGAATCTCGAAGGGCAAACCACACGGAATCCTGCCCCGGGCCATCGCCGATCTCGTCGACAGCGGTATGCCCGCCGGCGAAGCGCTGGCATCGGCGACGTCGTTGGCAGCACACGTCTGTGGGCTCCCGGAGCGGAAGGGCCGGCTCCGCGTCGGCCACGATGCCGATCTGCTCGTGGTCGACGGTGACCCGGTCGCCGACATCAGTTCGCTCAGTCGGGTGGTGGCGGTCATGGCGAACGGCGTCCTCGTCTGACTCAAGCGTGGCCCACGACCAGGAGGACTCCCCTGGATACCGCGACCCGGCCGTCCACCAGTCGAGCTCGCCACGCGGCCTCGATAGCGGCGCGGGCGCGCTCGCGGGTCGGCTGGTCGGCATCCTTCAGGGCGTCGCGGACCCCACCTACCCTCATGTTGTTGTGGACCACCTCCGGTATGCGCTCCTCCGCCACCACCAGCGAGTCGGCGTGGTGGGCGATATCGATGCCTCCGAACCCAGCCTCGCCGAGCACGGCTCGGACCCGGTCAGGATCGGCGAGTGAAAACGGTCCGGGTTCGCCGGGACCGGGCATCGGAGGCGCGGCCCCGAGGACCGAGATCACCGCGGCGCCGGGGATCAGCATCCACTCATTGTCGAACAACGTCTTCCAGCAGACAAAGGACAGCGTTCCGCCTGGCCGAAGTGCTGTTCGCACATTGGCGAAGGCCGCTACGGGGTCACTGAAGAACATGACACCGAAGCGCGAGTAGGCGGCGTCGAAGCCGGCATCACCCAAGTCCGACACCTGGACATCGGCGTGAATGAACTCGATCTGAGTAGCAGCGAGGTGGGCCGCTCGCTCGCGACCACGCACGAGCATCTCGGCCGCAATGTCGACGCCGAGCACACGGCCGCCGGGTCCGACGCGTGTGGCCAACTCAAGGGTCGTGCGACCCGATCCACAGCCCAGATCAAGTACGCGTTGCCCGGGCAGCAGGTCGAGACGATCCATGGCCAGCCGACCTGGCAGCCCAGTCACCTCTTCCAACTGGTCCTCGATCTCGAGCCATTCCGGCGCCAGCTGCGACCAGCGTTCAGCTTGTTCCTGGTTGGCGAACGTCATCGGGCGAAGCCTAGGTCTCGCGAATCCCCGCCTCTATGCTCGCCGCTCATGCGCAAGTTCATCATCATGGGGATCCAGGGCAGCGGCAAAGGGACCCAGGCGAAACTGCTGGCCGAGGACCTCAATCTCGAACAGATCAGCGTCGGTGACATCTTCCGCTGGAACGTCCAGCACCACACCAAGCTCGGTGCCCAGGTGAAACGGATCATGGCGAGTGGGCACCTGGTGGACGATGATCTCGTCGAATCCGTCGTTCAGGATCGGCTCACGGCCCATGACTGGAATTTCGGCTTCATCGTCGACGGGTTCCCGCGCAACGCCCGCCAGGCCGAGTTCTTCCTGGAGAGCTACGACATCGACGGGGTGATCAACCTGCATCTGCCGGACGAAGAGGTGCACCGGCGCGTACTGGCCCGCCGCCTCTGCTCGCAGTGCGGCCTGGACTACAACCTGATGGCCCATCGACCGCAGAACGAAGGCGCCTGCGATGTCTGTGGTGGCACCCTGATCGCCCGGGCCGACGACAACCCCGAGGCCCTCGCCGTCCGGCTGTCCGAGTACCACCAGCAGACCCGGCCCCTCATCGAGATCTTCCAGCGCAAGGAGTACGTGGCGACGGTCGATGCCACCCAGTCGGTGGAAGATGTCCAGAACGCCATCCGCAGCCGCTTCTCGATGCCGGCGCACGCCAATCGAGCGCGGTGACCGTGTCGATCCTGGCGGTGGCAACCGGTCGCATCCGCCGAGCCGCAATGATGGGTCATGCCCGCGCCCGATCCAGCGTCAGTGAGCGTGCACGACGACCCCCGGCGCTGGTTGGGCCTGGGGGTGCTGTGCCTCGCGCTGTGCGCGATCGTGATCGACAACACCATCCTCAACGTGGCCCTGCCGACGCTGCGGCGGGAGCTGCGCGCCTCCGAGACCGACCTGCAATGGGTGACGACGGCCTACGCCCTGACCCTGTCGGGGTTGCTCCTTCCATTGGCGGTCCTGGGCGACCGCTTTGGCCGCCGGGGGCTGCTGCTGGCCGGGATGGCGGTGTTCGGCGTGGCGTCGACGGCCGCCGCGTTCACGTCGACGCCGCTCCAACTCGCCGTCGCCCGGGGGGTGATGGGGATCGGGGGGGCGGCGACCATGCCGGCGACCCTGAGCATCCTGGGGAACATCTTCAGCGAGGAGGAGAGAGCGCGGGCCATCGCCATCTGGACCAGTGTGGCCAGCCTGGCCGCCGCCCTCGGGCCCATCGTCGGCGGTCTCCTTATCAGCCGGTTCTGGTGGGGGTCGGTCTTCCTGGTCAATGTCCCCGTGGTGACGGTGGCGCTGGCGGCCATCATCGTCCTGCTGCCCAGCTCCCGGGCCCCCGTGGCCCGGGCCATCGACGCCCGCGGATCGTTCCTCTGGGTGGGGGCGCTGGCGCTGCTCGTGTTCGCCATCATCGAAGCGCCGGTCCGGGGCTGGCGGTCGCCGGCCGTGGCGGCCGCGTTTGCCGCCTCGGGCACCCTCATGGCATTGTTCGCCCGTCAGGAGCGCAAGGCGAGAGAGCCCATGCTGGCGCCGGAGGCGGCCCGGAACCCGACGATGAAGGCCGGCGCGCTGACCGTCATCGGGATCTTCTTCGCCATGTTCGGCACCGGTTTCACCCTGACGCAGTGGATCCAGGGGCCGCGTGGCCGGAGTGCCCTGGTTACCGGACTGTGTTTCATGCCCATGGCGCTGATGACGATGCTGGCCGCCAATCGCAACCCGCGCCTGGTTCGGCGTTGGGGTCCGAAGTCGGTGGTAACGGCCGGCATGTTGACGATCGCGGTGGCGCTGGTGCTGGCGGCCGGGGCGGTCTCGGCCCAACAAGTGCCGCTAGTCGTCGTCGCGCTGGTGGTGCTGGGGGCCGGTGAAGGGATGGCGATGCCCTCGGGGTTGGAGTGGATCATGATGTCGGTGCCCCCGGAGCAGGCCGGGGCGGCGGCCGGTGTCAACGAGACCCTGGTCGAGGCAGCCGGCGCGGTCGGCGTAGCGGTGCTCGGCAGCATCCTGGCCGCCGGCGCCGGCTTCAGCCTGCCCCTGGTCGTGGCCGCCGGTGTGGCAGTGTTGGCCGCGGGAACGATCCGGGCCGTCCTCCGCTGACCTCGATCCGCGGGGCGGCCGCATGCGGTGGCGAGAGCACGGACGTAGGCGACGCCACGCCTGAGGTAAGCGGGGACCGATCATTTCGTGACACCCGCCCGTCCCGATCGAGGCGAAGGACCCAGGACAAAGCTACATGCGCGGCGCTGTTCGCTTCCGCCGCCTGGGGTGGTCCATTCACTTGGTCGCTTAGGTCCGGCGCCGCTATATCCCGATAGCGGTGTCAGGTCCCGAGGTGGAGGCGGCCGTCGACGTACAGGAGGTGTTCGATGATCATGGCGTAGTTGGGCCGGGTGCCGTCCCAGTCGGGGGTTTGGCTCTCCTCGCCGGGGTTGACACCTGCTTGGGTGTTGGCGCCGCGCAGGGTCTTGTCGCCGGCGGGAACGGTCAGGACGGGTTTGGTGATGGGCGTGCCGTCGGGTCGGTAGAACTCGAAGGTTCCGTTGGTCACGCTAGTGATTCGGTATCCGTCGTCGTGGATCATGCGATGGTGGGCTCGGCATAGGCAGGCCAGGTTGATCAGGCTGTTGGCGCCGCCGTAGGCGCGGTGGTGGAGGTGGTGCAGGTCGGTGTGGCCGCGCCGTGTGCAGCCGGGGAAGACGCAGCCGTCGTCGCGCAGTTTGACCGCCCGGGACAAGGCGGCGGGCACGGTGGGCGCTCGCGCGGACACGTTGACGACGGTGCCGTCGGCGCCGTGCAGGGCGAAGGACATTGAGGCGTCGCACATGAGTCGTCGGGCGGTGTCGGCGTCGAGGATCGGTCCGTCGTCGGTCCAGGCGGCGGGTGTCGCGGGGTCGGCGGTGGTGTTGAGGTGGATGACGACGTGATAGCGGCTGGGGCCCGACCCGGGGCGTAGGCCGTCGGCGACGACTGTGTCGGCCATGGCGACTAGGGCGTCGGCTTGGCGTGCTCTCCACTCGTCCTCCGAGTCACGCTCTGCGCCGGCGTCGGGCGTTCGGGCGGAAACGTCGTCGGCGGTTGGGGCAAAGTCGTACTCCCACCCCTCGGGGGGCACCTCGGAGGGTGCCGCCGCCTCGTCCCAGGCGTCGCCGGCCATGTCCAGGGATGCGGCCCGGGAATCCGACCAGTGGGCGTCGCCGCCGCCGGCCGTCGGTTCGGGCGTTCCCGCGGGAACGTCGCCACCCCGGGCGACTGTCGGTTCTGGCGTTCGGGCGGGAACGTCGTCAGCGACATCGCCGCCCGCATCGCCCGCCGGGTCGGTGCGGTCATCGGCGGCCTGGTGGTTGGAGTGGCGGAACAGGTGGTCGCCGGCTCGGCGCAGCGCGGCCAGGACAAGCGCCCCCTCCTCGGCGGGAAGCAGCGCCCGGATCTCCAACATGGCATCGGCAGTCCAGCGGTAGTCGAGCCGCCGGCGCTGCTCACCGGTCTCGTTGTCGTTCCCGTCTCTGCCTGAGTCGTCATCGGGGATTTGGCGATAGGTGCGAACGACGCGCTCCAAATGGCTGGCGGTCATGGCCCGCGCCAGGTCGACCAGCGTCTCCTCATTGGCATGGGTGGCCACCCGGGTCAGCGCCCGTATCTTGGAGTAGCTCAACTCGCCGGTCGAGAACGCCGCCACCACTAGCGGCAGCTCCTCCAACCGGCGTGCCACGCGCACTTTTTCCCTCGCCGGTCCCAAGGCCAGGCCGCACCGGTGGTTCAGCCAGTGGGCGGCGGACAGGCAGCCCCAGGTGCGCCACGCCTCGCGGCGGTCGAATTCCGCTACCAGCTGCAACCAACGGCATTCGGCCGCCGCCAGATGGGCCGACCCGACGGCGATCTCCGCTTCCAGACGCTCCACCGCCCAGTCCTGCAGGGCCGTTTCGACGCTCACTGACATGCCCGACTCCTTAGACCTTCGACAGGGGACAATACTCAGTGTATCGAACACGTGTTCGTCTGGTCCACGGGCGTTCTCGCGGGTATACACCGCCGAACGCGGCGCCAGCCGCCGGACGCCACCCTCACCGGCACACCTACTCCGCTTCTGCGTCCCGTCACACCAAAACTCAACCGAGTTCTCGGAACAACCCGCCCCGAGGATCGAGGCTACGAGCGGGCGGCCGGAGGGTCAGGAAGGCGACGCCAGCCAGTCGTCGACGCCGGCGAGCGCCGACTGTTTCAAGGCCGCCGGCGCCCCGCTGGCCTCGATCGCGAACCGGGCGATGTCGGCCAGCCGGGCGTCATCGAACCCGAACTCGTTGCGGCACAGGTGATACTCCTCCAAGATGTTGGGCCCGAACAGCAGCGGGTCGTCGGCATTCAGGCTGCAGCGGATGCCGGCGTCGAGCAGCGCCGGCAGGGGGTGCGCGGCCAGGGACGGAAAGACCGACAGCATGATGTTCGACGACGGGCACACGTCGAGGCAGACGTCGGAGTCCGCCAGCCGCTTCATCAGCTCGGGGTCCTCGATGGCCCGGACGCCATGCTGGATACGGTCGGCACCCAGACCGTCGAGAGCGCCCCAGATGCTCGCCGGCCCGGCCAACTCGCCGGCGTGCGGGGTCGAGAGCAGCCCGCCACCACGCGCCAGATCGAACGCCTCGGAGAACATTGACGGCGGCCGGCCCACCTCGTCATTGGCCAGCCCGAACGACACCACGCCGCGGTCCTGGAAGGCGATCGCCAGGCGGGCCTGCTCGACAGCATCGTCGGGGTCCAGGGTCCGGTCGCCGGACACCATGAAGCCGGCGCCGATGCCGAGGCGGGCCGCGGTCACCGCCAGCTCGTCGAGCACGATCTCGAGTGCGGCCTCATCGCCTCCGAAGTAGGCGCGGTGACGGGGGATGTAGCTGGAGGGCTCGACCCAGACGGCGCCGGCACCGGCCGCATCCTCGACCACTTCCGACACCAGGCGTCGCATATCCGCCTCGGTCTGCAGACAGGCGCAGGCCGCGATGTACGTCGCCGCGAACGCGCTGAAGTCGCCATAGCTGTCGATGCTCGGGACGGCCAGGCCGTACTGGCCGCACAGCTCGCCCAGGGTGGACGGGCGCATGGCCCCTTCGAGGTGGACGTGAAGATGGGCTTTTGGCAGGGCCCGCAGGTCGCGCATTGCGAGACGATACTCCCACTCCTCCACTCAGGCGGCGGCCGGTACGTCCCCACATCGGCGGTGAGCTCCTGGGTCCAGATCGACGGAGGACGACCACCGATCCCAGCGGCGCCGGGTAGCAGGCGGCAGGCCCGCCGCCGCCCTAGCGTGACGCCATGACCGACCACGCCCGGCCGGGCCCGGCTGACCTACTGGTGACCGGCGCCGATCTGGTGGCGACCATGGACGCCGACGAACGCGAGATACGCGGCGGGTGGGTTGCCATCAAGGACGGTTTGGTCGAGGCGGTCGGCGGCTCGACCGACGCTCCGCCGGCGACGGCCAGGGCGCTCCGAGCCGACGGCTGCCTGGTCACGCCCGGACTGATCAACACCCACCATCACATCTACCAGAACCTGACCCGGGCCTATAAGCCGGCGGTCAACGGGTCGCTGTTCACCTGGCTCAGCACCCTCTACCCGCTGTGGGCCGGGCTCGACGAGGAGTCGGCCTATGTCTCGGCGTGGATCGGGCTGGCCGAGCTGGCCCTTGGTGGCTGCACCACCAGCACCGACCACCTCTACGTCCACCCCCGGGGCGCCGGCGACCTGCTGTCGGCCGAGATCGCGGCGGCCACCGATCTCGGGATGCGTTTCCACCCGACCCGCGGCTCGATGAGCCTGTCGCAGAAGGACGGGGGGCTCCCGCCGGACTCCGTCGTCCAGGATGACGACGAGATCCTCGCCGACAGCGAGCGGCTCGTCGGTCTCCACCACGACCGGTCGTGGGGGGCGATGGTCCGGGTGGCGCTGGCTCCGTGCTCACCGTTCTCGGTGACCCCGGAATTGATGCGCCAGACCGCAGAACTGGCCGAGCGGCTCGACGTGCGCCTCCACACCCACCTGGCCGAGGACCCCGACGAGGACCGCTACGCCCAGGAGAAGTTCGGCCAGCGGACGGTCGAGCACTTCGAGGACGTGGGCTGGCTGTCGGGCCGGGCCTGGGTGGCGCACTGCATCTACCCCAACCCGGCCGAGGTGGCGAGGCTGGGGGCAGCCGGCGTCGGCGTGGCCCACTGCCCGTCGTCCAACATGATGATCGGCGGCGGCGGCCTGTCACCGGTCGCCGAGCTGCGGGCCGCCGGCTCCCCCGTCGGCCTGGGGTGCGACGGATCGGCGTCGACCGACCACGCCTCCCTGTGGCTGGAGGCCCGCACCGCGCTCCTGCAGGGTCGCCTGCGCCACGGACCTACCGCGGCAACAGCTCGCGACGCCCTCACCATCGCCACCCGGGGCGGGGCGGCGTGCCTGGGCCGGACCGGCGAGCTGGGCACCCTCCAGGAAGGGGCAGCCGGCGACCTGGTGTGCTGGCCGCTGACCGGAATCACCTTCGCCGGCGCCCTCACCGATCCCATCGAGGCGTGGCTGCGCTGCGGGCCGGTCGCGGCCCGACACACCGTCGTCGCCGGAAGGCCGGTCGTCGAGGACGGCCGGCTGGTCGATCCCGGCGTGGAGGCCATGCTGTCCCGGCACCGGGCCGAGGCGATCCGCATCCAGCGCATCGGATGGCGGAGCGAGTTCACGAAAATGCAACCTCCAACCGTTGACAAGCCGTACCCGCCGGGTCGACGCTGATCGATCGTGGTGGATCTCGACCAGGCCCTCGAACTGTTCTGGCACCCGGTGGCGACCGTCGACGAGGTGGCGGCGGCCCGGCCCCACCCGCTGGCCGTCACCCTGCTCGACAGGCCGCTGGCGATGGCGGCCCACGACAACTCCGACACGTACACCTGCTTCACCGACCGCTGCCCCCACCGCTCCACCCGGCTGTCCATCGGCTGGATCGAGGGCGACGGGGTCCGCTGCGCCTACCATGGCTGGCGCTTCGGGGCCGACGGCCGGTGCGTGGAGATCCCGGCGGTGCCCGACGCCCCTATCCCGGGCCGGGCGTGCGTGGACTCTTTCGAGGCCTCCGAGGCGTACGGCCTCGTCTGGGTCAGGCTCGACCCCAGAGCGAACACCGCCATTCCCAAGTGCCCGGCCTTCGACGACCCGACCATGCACGTGGTCCCCGGCCAGCCCTACACCTGGCCCACCTCCGCGCCCCGCCGGGTCGAGAACTTCGTCGACCTGGCCCACTTCGCCTGGGTCCACGACGGCACGCTGGGCCAGCGGGCCGAGCCGGTGCCGCCGGTGCCGGAAGTCCGAAGGTCCGACGGCGAGCTGCGATTCGAGTACGACCCGCCCGCCATGCCGGCTCCTGGCGAGGCCCTGTACGGCGCGTCGCGCTACCGCATGCCGATGCCGTTGACCGTGGACATCGAGTTCAGGCTGCCGAGCGGTTCGCACCGGAGGCTGTGGATGACCGCCAGCCCGATCGACAGCGGCAGCTGCCGATCGTTCTGGCTGGTGGCGCGCGACGACGACCTGGACGGCGACCTGGACGCGCTCGACACCGCCCACCTGGCGTTCCAGCAGATCGTCCTGGGCGAGGACGAGCCAGTCGTCTGCAACCAGGACCCGCCGCAGATTCCCCTCGATCCGGGCATCGAGCTGTCGGTCCGTGCGGACAAGGTCTCCATCGAATATCGCCGCTGGCTGCGCGACCTGGCCGAGGTGGCCCCGAACGGGCCCGAAGCCGTCAACGCCGCCCTTTTCCCATCCCTGTATGTGGAGGCGAGATGACGAGTGGATCGTGACACCTACCTCCGCCGCCTCCCCAAGGTCGAGCTCCACTGCCACGTCGAGGGCACGCTGCGGCCGGCCACCGTCATCGAGCTGGCGGCCAAGCACGACATCTCCCTGCCGACCACCAACGTGGCCGAGATCTACGACTACCAGACCATCTACGAGTTCCTGCAGATCTTCGCCCTGGTGAACTCGACTGTCATCGACCGCGACGACTTCGCCCGCATCGCCTACGAATCGCTCGAGGACGGGGTTCGGGGCCGGCAACCTCAAGTACCGGGAGATGTTCTTCAACCCCACGTTGCACACCACCCGGGGCGTGTCGATGGCCACGTCATCGACGGCCTGATCGACGGCTGCCACGCCGCCGAGGCCGACCTCGGGGTGCGGTGCCGCGCTCATCGCCGATGTGTACCGCCAGGACCCGCCGGCCATGGCATTGCAGATGACCGAGGAGGTGATCGCCAACCGCCGGCCCGAGCTGATCGGCCTGGGAATGGACGCGGCCGAGGCGCCCGACCCGCCCGAGAAGTTCGTCGAGGCGTTCCAGCTGGCCGGGCGGGCCGGCCTGCACCGCACCAGCCATTCGGCCGAGGACGGGCCGGCGGCCAACATCACCACCTGCCTGGACGTGCTGGGCTGCGAGCGGATCGACCACGGCTACCACATCCTCGAGGACCCGGCGGTGGTGGCCCGCTGCCGCGACCAGGGCGTGTTCTTCACCTGCTGCCCGACCTCGACGGCGGTGGTGTACGGCTGGCCCGATCTGACCACCCACCCCATCAACGCCATGATGGCCGGCGGCCTGAAGGTCATGCTGAACTCCGACGACCCGACCATGTTCCACACCGACATCGGCGAGGAGTACGCCAAGTTCTGCGGCCAGAACGACCTGGCAGCCGAGGTGGTGCGGCGGCTGGTCCTGAATGGCGTCGCCGCCACCTGGCTGGACGACACCGACAAGGCGTCGATGCGGCGGGAGTTCGAGGCAGAGATGGACGCACTGGACAAGCAGTTGGAGGCAGAGTGATGGGCAGAGTGATGACCCCGTGACCCGCCTCGCCAACACCGATCCGGCGCTGCGCCAGTGCTGGCACCCGGTCGCCCTGTCGAGCGGCGTCGGGGCGGACCCCGTCGCCGTCCGGCTGCTCGGCCAGGACTGGGTGGTGGCCCGGCTGGGCGCCGCCGTCGCTGCCTTCCCGGACCGCTGCCCCCATCGCCTGGCCCCCCTCAGCGCGGGCCGGATCGAAGACCAGGCCGATCGGGCGGTGCTGCGGTGCGGCTACCACGGCTGGTGCTTCGATGCCGGCGGCGGGTGCACCGAGATCCCGGCCATGATGGCCGGCGTCCCCCTGCCACCGAGGGCCAGGCTGGCGCCGGCGGCCATGGTCGCCGAGGCCGACGGCATCGTCTTCGTGGCCCCCGAACCGCCGCTGACCGAGATCCTGTCGGTGCCCGACGCGTTCGGGCCGACATTCGTGCACGGGTACCTGGGACCGTTGCGGGCGTCGGTGGGCGCCGGGCTGATGATCGACAACTTCCTCGACCTCACCCACTTTCCGTTCGTTCATGCCGCTACCATCGGCACCGAGGACGAGACTCGGTTCGAGTTCGACATCGAGCGGGAGGGTTTGGGGATGACGGTGCGCAGCGAGCACCTGTTTCCCAACCGGGAGGATCCGGGGGTCGCCCTTGGGGTGCGACCGCTGATCCAGCGCCGCCGGCTCACCTACTACTACCGGGCGCCGTTCTCGGTCTGCCTGCAAATCGACTACCTCGACGCCGGCGGCACCAACTTCCTCTCGTTCCACGTCCAGCCGGAGGACGACGACAGATGCCGGATCTACACCCTGGTCGCCCGGGACGACCTCGACGGAGACGCCGACCGGCTGGCCGAGGCCATCAGCTTCGAGCACAAGATCGTCGAGGAGGACCTGGCGGTGCAGGAGCGGTACAAGGACAAGCGACTCCCGCTCGACCCGACGACCGAAGTCCACATCAAGGCCGACCGGGCCACGCTGGAGATGCGCCGGATCCTGGGCGATCTCGTAAAGGCGGCGGGGGTGCGGGCATGAACGATCCCGTCGATCCGACCCTCCGGGCCCGGGCCGTCGGCGCCGCTCAGGGCCTTGAATCGTTCGATCTCCTGCTCACCGGTGGCACGGTCGTCGACGTGGGCAGCGGTGAGCTGCGCCCCGCCGATGTCGGCATCGTGGGGCCGCTGGTCGCATCCGTGCACCCGCCCGGGTCCCGCACCGACGCCGCGGACCGCTTCGACTGCAACGGCCGGTTCATCACGCCCGGCTTCATGGACCTGCACGTGCACTTCGAATCGTCGATGCTGACGCCGGGCGCCTACGCCGAGGCGGTGTGCCCGCGGGGTACGACGACGATCTTCGCCGACCCCCACGAGCTGGCCAACGTCTGCGGCGTCGCCGGCGTCCGCTACGCGGTGGACGCCAGCCGGGGCCTGCCGGTGCGCTTCATCATCCAGGCGCCGTCGTGCGTCCCGCCGCAGCCGGGTCTCGAGCTGTCGGGCGCCGATCTGTTTGCGCCCGAAATCAACGAGATGCTCGGCTGGGGAGAGGTCGGCGGCCTGGCCGAGGTGATGGACATGCTCGGCGTGCTGTCCTCCCAGCCCCGCATGGTCGACGTGGTGGCCGAGGGCCTGGCCAGCGGCAAGCTGGTGTCCGGCCACGCCGCCGGATTGGCCGGTCCCGCGCTGCAGGCCTACCTGGCCGCCGGCATCACGTCCGACCACGAGATCTTCACCGAGCCGGATTGCCTCGAGAAGCTGCGCCACGGCATGACCGTCGAGCTGCGGGGCATGGCCGAGGCCATTTTGCCCGGGATCGTGGCCCAGGTCGCATCCATGCCGATCCCGCCGATCCACCTGGTGGCCGCCACCGACGACCTGTTCGCGCTGACCCTGCTCACCGACGGTGGCATCGACCACCTGCTGCGCCGGCTGATCGCCGTCGGCATGGACCCGATACTCGCCATTCGCTGTGCCACCTATCACGCCGCCTACCGGCTGCAGCGCACCGATCTGGGCCTGGTCGCCGCCGGCCGCCAGGCCGACCTGCTGGTGCTGTCCGACCTGGCGACCATCGCGGTCGACGACGTGTTCGTGGCGGGGCGGCGGGTGGCAAGCGACGGCCGGATGCTCAGCCCGGTTCTCGAAGGACCGAGCCGGCCGCCCCTCGACACCATGTGCCTGGCGCCGCTGACCGCCGCCGATGTCACCATGCGCCTCGACGTAGCCGATGGCACGCACCGGGTCAGGGTGGTCGCCGACCCGGTCATGACCCGATGGGACACCGCTGTCGTCTCGGTCCAGGGTGGCGTCGTGGTCGTCCCGCCCGAGCTGCTGGTCCAGGTGAGCGTGCATCGCCACGGCCGGATACCGGCCACGCCTCAGGCCGCCCTGTTGTCCGGTTGGGGCTCGTGGCAGGGCGCGGTGGCCACCACCGTGGCCCACGACACCCACAACCTGGTCGTGTTCGGCCGGGACCCGGCGGACATGTTGGCCGCCGCCAACTGGGTGATCGCGGCCGGCGGCGGGGTGGCCGTGGCCCGCGACGGCCAGGTGACCGCCTCGGTGGCCCTCCCCATCGCCGGGATCCTTTCGCCTCTCGATGCCGCCGAGGTGGCCATGGCGCAGCGGGTGGTGCAGGACGCCGCCGTGTCCCTGGGCGGGGTGTTCACACCGATGCTGACCCAGCCGCTGTTCCAGGTCATGCTGTCGTCGCTCGCCTGCCTGCCCGGGCCCCACGTCACCGATCTGGGGCTGATGGACGGCACGACCGGCGAGCTGGTGGCCAGCATCCTGGCCTGAGCGACGGCAGGGTGGGAAAATGCGCAACCGGGCGCGGTGCGGTCGCGGTGCGGCGCTGATTACGTCGCCGGTCGTCGACAGAGCCCGGTCGACGATCGTCGTCACTCGGCGCGCGGTTCACTCTGGGGAGAGAAAGTGGGTCTATTGCCCGGTTTGTGTCCCCAGTCATCAAGGGCGTGGCCGCCTCAGCCGGGGACGGGCGCGAAACGGCGTAGCACCACGCGCTCCACGGCCCCGATCAACCGGTACAGGGCGAACGAGTACAGGGTGACGAGCACCACCCGGGACCACAAACCGTTGTAGTCCGACAGTGCCCCGACCTGCAGAATCCGGTAACCGAGGCCCTTTCCGGTGGCCAACCACTCGGCCAGCAGGGCGCCGACCAGGGCCAGCGGGGCGGCGATGCGCAGCGATGCCATCAGCGCCGGCAGGGCGGCGGGGACCTGGACCTTCCACAATGTCTTGGCCGGCGAGGCGCCGTAGGCCCGGCACAGGTCGATCGAGTCCCTGGGGGCCCAGCGCAACGCCAGGGTGACGTTCACCAAGGTGGGGAAGAACGTGACGATCCCGGCGATGATGGTGATGGCCTTCAGGTCGCGGCCGAAGATCAGCACGATGAGGGGCGTCATGGCGACCAGCGGGACCGAGCGCAGCACCATGGCGATCGGCATGAAGGTGCGCTCGACCGGCCGGAACAGATTGAAAGCCACCGAACAGGCGAGAGCGGCGATGGTGCCGGCCACCAGCCCGAAGGCCGCGTCGCGGAGCGTCGTCGTCGACTCGTGCAGGATGGCGGTGCGGTTGGCGGCGGCGTTGGCGGTGATGAACAGGTAGCGCCAGACGTCCATCGGGCCCTTGCCGATGAAGTGGTTGACGTGGAACAACTTCAGGAACAGCTGCCAGGCGCCCAGCACCACGACTGCCGACACGACCATCGCCATCGCCGACCGGGCCAGCCGGATACCGAGCGCCCGCTTTGATCCGGGCCCGGCGGCCAGCAGCCGCGGGGCGTTGGCGATCACGTCGGCCGCGGCCACCGGGCCGGCGGTCGGGGCGTCGGTGTCGAGGGCGGTCACGAGCCGGCACCCCGGGGTGCCCAGGGGGTGACCAGCCGGCCGACGAGGGCGGTGATGGACGTAGGCGACACCGGCCATAGCCGTGGCGGCCAGCGCGATGCCCCAAGTCCGGGGGATGTCGAGCGCCTGCTGGGAGTTGATCATGGCCACGCCGAGGCCGCTGGTCGCCGCCGAGGTACTCGCCGATGATGGCGCCCAGCACCGCGGCCGGCGCGGCGATGCGCAACGCCGCGAACAAGCTGGCAGTGCGGCGCGCAGCCGCACCTTGGTCAGCTTCTTGGCCGCCCCGCCGCCGTAGGCGTGAACCACGTCGAGGCTGACAGGATCGGCCATCTTCAGGCCGACCAGGGTGCCGATCAGAGTGGTGAAGAACACCGACATGGCGGCCAGCACCACCTTGGGCGTCTGCCCGGACCAGACGATGGCGAAGATGGGGAGGATGGCGACCGAGGGCAGGCAGTACGACGCCACCCCCAGCTGGAGCAGTGGCTTCTCGAAGACCGGGGCCACCAGCGAACAGCATGGCGACGGCGATGGCGAGCACATTGCCGCATAGCCACCCCTTGAACGCCTCGCTGAAGGTGGTGTGGAAGTTGGGCCAGTAGAAGCCCCAACCGTCGTGGGACGTCGGCACGGAGAATGGCGGTCGGCGTCGGGACGACGTGCGAGTCGGGGAAGGCGGTGGCGCCGACGATCTGCCAGGCGACGATCACCCCGATGACGCCGAGAGTGCCGGCTACCAGGCCGGTCGGCAGATGCAACCGCATGGAGGCCGGACCTGAGGGGCGCAGCGTCTCACGGGTGGACAAGCGGGCGCCCTCAGTCCGGTCCGGTGGACGCCGAGGCGCCACCGAACAGCAACTCGCTGAACTGGTCGCACAGCTCGTGGAAATGCGGTGAGCGCATCATCTCCGGGGTCCGGGGACGGGGCAGGTCGATCGGCACCCGGGCGATGATCCGGCCCGGCCGCGGGCTCATGACCGCCACCACGTCGGCAAGGAACACCGCCTCGGAGATCGAGTGGGTGACCAGCAGCGTGGTCGTCGCCCGCTCGGTCCAGATCCGCTGCAGCTCGAGGTTGAGCCGCTGGCGGGTCATCTCGTCGAGGGCGCCGAACGGCTCGTCGAGCAGCAGGATCTGGGGTTCGACGACCAGCGCGCGGGCGATGGCGACCCGCTGGCGCATGCCGCCGGACAGCTGCGCCGGTCGGGCCTTCTCGAAGCCCTCCAGCCCGACCAGCTTGATCAGTTCGTCGACGACGTGGTCCGTGCCCCTTGAGGCCGCTGATCTCCAGCGGCAGCCGGATGTTGGCCGTGACCGAGCGCCACGGCAGCAGGGCGGCGTCCTGGAAGGCGATGCCGAGGTGGTGGTTGCGCCGGGCCGCGGCCGGGGGCTCGCCGTGCACCAGCGCCTCGCCCGCTGGTCGGCTCCTCCAGGTCGGCCAGGATGCGCAGGATGGTCGACTTGCCGCACCCCGACGGCCCGAGCAGGGCGACGAAGGCGCCGGTCGGGGCCTCGAAGTCGACGCTCTCCAAGGCCACCACCGGCGACCTCGCCACCCGGAACTACCTTGCTCAGGGCCCGGAGGGCGATCCCACCGCCGGCCGCCGCCGGGACCAATGACGAGGAGGTCCGGCCCTGCCCGGCGGTTCCCACAGCAACCGTCATCAGGTCGTGCTGGTGGTGCCCGCGACGGTGGTGGTCGTCGAGGCGCTCCCCGGTGTCGGGGCTGGTCTTGAGCTCCGGGTTCTCCTGGTAGATCTCGTCGATGACCGAAGTGTCGAACAGCTTCTTGGCGGTGATGGTGATCCCTCCCACGGCGAGCGTGGCGATGTTCTTGGCGATGAGGTCGGGGGAGATGGTGAAGATGCCGTTGGTCTTGGTGTCGGCGGTGAGGATCAGGTTGTTCTGGCCTTGGACTCGAGGGTCTGCTCAGTCTCGTCGAGCCCGAGGTTCTTGCCGTATTTGGTGGCGGCCAGATGCGGCCCGGCGACCGGGTCGGCGATGCTGTCGTGCCAGCCCTTGATCTCGGCCTTCAGGAACGCCTTGAGCTTGGCCCGGCCGGTGGTGAGGGCGCTGCTCTGGACCATGTACGTCTCCGATACCAGCGGGTAGTTGAAGTCGGCGAGCAGGAAGACGACGGTGTCGAAGCCCTTGACCTTCAGGAGGTTGGGCTCGTTGGTGACGAAGGAGAACCAGCCGTCGACCGTCCCGACCGTCAGCGGAGTCGGGTCGAACTGCACCGGCACCTCGTTGATCTTGGAGGGGTCGATGTTGTTGGCCTTGAGGAAGGCCTTCCACACCGCCTCGTTGGTGGCCTGGACGCCGATCTTCTTGCCGATCATGTCCTGCGGTGTGTGGATCGGGGTCTTGGGCATCGACATGACGGCGAACGGGTTCTTCTGGTACTGCGCACCCACGATGACCAGATCGGCGCCCTGCAGGATGGCCGCCGACGTGATGTCCGGCGCCGAGATACCGATAAACGCCTTGCCCGAGGCCACAACCGCGTCCTGAGTGACATTGGGCCCACCGGGCGTCAGGGTGACGCCCGAGAAGCCCATCTTGGTGTAGTAGCCGCGGGTGTCGGCGAGGTACTCGCCGGAGAACTCGTCATTGAGGATCCAGGACAGCTGCATGTTCGCCGAGCCGAGACTGGCCGGAGCCGCCGTGGCCCCGCTGCCATCTGTCGTCGTCGCCGTCGTGCTGGTCTTGGTGCTGCTGCAAGCAGCCAGGAGCGCCGACAGCCCTCCGGTCCCTGCCACCCCGGCGGCGACCATCCCCGCCGTGCCCAGCCGCAGAAAACGTCGCCGATCGAATTCAGCCGTCACCCTTGCTCCTCTCGAATCCGTCCCAGCCCCGAACAGTTCGGTAAACCTATGGCCACCGCGTTTCCGGCCCGTTGGTGAGAGATGAATGGTGTGTTTCCTCGACCGGTCAGTCAAACCGACTGTAGTTCGACGGTTGCCGGGATGCCGAGCGACCGGACCTGGTAACGCACGCGAAACAGAGACGGCGTAAGTTGCTCCCCGTGGACGCGCAGGGATCGCTCCTGATCCGCTCCGGGCGGGTGATAGACCCGGCCGCGGACACCGACCGGGTGGCGGACGTGTTTCTCGCGGATGGAAAGATCGCCGCCGTCGGCGACCGGCTCGACGCCCCGCCCGGGACCGAGACCGTCGACGCGACCGGCTGCCTGGTCACCCCCGGGCTTATCGACCTCCACACCCACGTCTACCCCGGCCTCGGCGACTTCTGCCTCCACCCCGATCGAGTGGGTGTCGAGACCGGCGTCACGACCGTGATCGACGCCGGGACGAGCGGCGTGGCCACCTTCGGGCTGGCCAGGCGGTGGATCGACGACCCTGACGTCAGGACTCGGGTTCTGGCATTCATGGACCCGTGCCAGATCTACTTCGCCACCAAGGATTTCATCTGCCACAAGCTCGAGATCGCCAACGACGAGCGCAACCTCGACGTCGACTCGACCCAGCGGGCGATTCAAGCCAACGCCGACGTCGTGGTCGGCCTCAAGGTTCGGGCCTGCTCCACCGCCGATCCCCATGTCTCCCCGTTCCTCGAGGCCGCCAAGGCGGCGTCGGGCGGCCGGCCGATCATGGTCCATCTCGGTCGTTTCCCCCATACCCCGACCATCCCGGTCGACGACCTGCTGGCCGCCCTGCGACCCGGGGACGTCATCACCCACGCCTTCCGCGGCGCCTCCGGCCTGCTCGGCAGCGACGGCGCGCCGACCTCGGCTTTCCGGGACGCCGTCGACCGTGGCGTGCTGCTCGATGTCGGTCATTCGGGCACCGACTTCCGGTTCGGGGCCGCCCGCGCTCTCTTCGGGCAGGGCTTTCTGCCTACCACCATCTCCACCGATCTCAATGTGTTCAACGTCGACCATCCGGTCGTGTCACTGCCGCACACCATGACCAAGATCTGGGCGCTCGGGGTGCCGCTGCCGAGCGTGATCGCCATGGCGACCGCCAACTCGGCCGCCGTGGTCGGCCGAGCCGGCGAGCTCGGCTCCCTGGAGCCGGGGCGAGTGGCCGACGTCTCGGTCCTGCGGATCTCTGAAGGCGACATCTCCCTCTCGGACGGGTACGAGACGCTGGCGACGGACCGTCGCCTGGTGCCGATGGGATGCGCCCGGGCCGGGAGCTGGATCCCCGCCGTTGACCGCGCTCACGCCGGGGTATGAAGCCGGCGCCGTTCGGGTACCTGGCCGCCGCATCCACCAACGAAGCCATCGGTGCACTGGCGGTTGACGGCGAGGCCAGGCTGATCGCCGGCGGCCAGAGCCTGATGCCGCTACTGCCATGCGGCTGGCCCACCCGACCGTCCTCCCGACGACGTCGAACGTGGCCAGCCGGTCGAAGGCCTGCAGGACTCGCCGCATGCCGGGCCCGCCGGCGGGTCAGCCGGCCGCGGCGGCGAGGGCCGCCCGCCGAGCGAAGAGATCCTCGGCCGCCGCCTGAGCCTCGCCCCGGACCGATTCGACATCGAAGGTGAGGGGCCGGCCCGCGGCAACCAGCCGCCGGCCGTCGACCCACACGTCGCGGACGTCGCGGCCCGACGAGGAGAACACCAGATGGGCGGCCACGTTGAAGTCGGGGCCGTGCAGCACCGGCGTGGTGTGGAGGCCGCCCAGGGCGACAGTGACGATGTCGGCCCGTCTGCCGGGCGCCAGCGAGCCGGTGAGGTCGGCCAGGCCCAGCGCCCGCGCCCCGTCGATGGTGGCCATGGCCAGGATGTCCCACGGATCGCCGGTCGTCGGATCGAGGGTGGAGACCTTCTGCAGCAATGAGGCGAACTTCATCTCCTCGATGATGTCGAGGTTGTTGTTCTCCTTCTCCCCGTCGCTCCCCAGACCCACGGTGACGCCGGCCGCCCCGAAGGCGCCCACCCGCGCCGGGCCCGACGACAGCTTCATGTTGGAGCACGGGCAGTGGACGACCGAGGTTCTGGTCTGCGCCAGCAGTGCGATCTCCCGGTCATCGAGCCAGACACAGTGGGCGATGACGGTGCGAGGACCGAGGACACCCCGGCGAAACATCTCCTCGATGGGCCGGGCACCGAAGCGGGCCACCGATTCCTGGACCTCCCAGATGGTCTCCGACGAGTGGGTGTGGATGCCGGTGTCGAACTCCTCGGCCAGTTCGACCGCGGCCCGGAAGGCGGCCGGTGTGCAGTAGAACAGGTGCTCCAGGCCCACCCAGGTCCGCACCCGGCCGTCGGCGGCCACCCGATGGGTACTCAGCAGGCGCCGGTTGGACTCCATGGTCTCGAAGTAGTCGTAACCGGGCGCATCGGCGACGTACGGCACGAGAGTCGCCCGTACGCCAAGCTCCCCCGCGGCGGCGGCGGAACCCTCCATGTACCGCCACATGTCCATGACCGACGTGGTCCCGGCCAGCAGTCCCTCGGCGTAGCACTGCCGCGACGCGATGGCGGCTATCTCGGGGGTCAGGGCCCGGTGGGCCGGGTCGACATAGGTCCTCAGCCAATCCCAGAGCGACATCGATTCCGCGGTGCCGCGCAGAAGGCCCGAGTGAAGGTGACAGTTGTGCAGCCCAGGGATGACGGCATGCCCGGTCGCGTCGACCACGTCGGCGCCCGCCGCCCGCGGGTCAGCGTCGATGGCGGCGACCGGTCCGACCGCCACGATCTGGTTGCCGTCGATCAGGACCGAGCCGGGGTCGAACGCCACCGCCCGGGCCGTCATGGGCAGGACGATCCCGCCGCGGAGAACGGTGCGTGCCATCGGAGCACGCTAAGCGATGCCGGCGGCGGGTTCGACTCCGGCGTTCACACCGCCGTTGCATACCGCGTCCTACGCTCTTCCGGATGACCGTGCTGCTCCCGACCGGTATCGACGAGGCGGTGGCCGCCCTGACCGACCCCGGCATTCAGGTGCTGGCGGGCGGGACGGACTTCATGGTCGAGGTCAATTCCGGGCGGCGCCGACCCGAACGGGTGCTGTCCCTGAACCGGATCGCCGAGCTGCGGACCTGGGAGCGCATCGAGACCGGCGACGGCCCGGGGGTCCGGCTCGGTGCCACCGTCACCTACACCCAGATGCTGGCGCCGGCACTGGCGGCGCTGGTCCCGGCCCTGGCCCAGGCGGCGCGGACCGTCGGCTCGCCGCAGATCCGCAACGCCGGCACCATCGGCGGCAATCTGGCCACCGCCTCGCCGGCCGGCGACACCTTGCCGGTGCTGGCGGCGCTCGACGCGATCGTCGAGGTGGCCGGCCCGGGCGGCCGGCGAGACCTCCCGATCGCCGACTTCATCACCGGGCCCAAGCGCAACGCCCTCAGTCCCGGCGAGCTGCTGGTCGCGGTCCGGCTCCCGGTCCTCGAGGGTCACCAGGAATTTCGGAAGGTTGGGGTCCGCAACGCCATGGTGATCGCGGTGGCATCGCTCGCCCTGGCCACCGACGCCACGAACCGGAACATCCGTTGCGCCCTGGGCTCGGTGGGCCCCGGGCCGGTGCGGGCCCGGGCGGCCGAGAGGTGGCTGGCCGAACGGGTCGACTGGGAATCGGGCACGGTCGGCGATCCCGCCACCCTGGCCGAGTTCGGCCGGCTGGTCGCCGAGGCGGCCCGGCCCATCGACGATCACCGCAGCACCGCCGCCTACCGCAGCCACGCGGTGGGCGTGCTGGCCGAGCGCGCCGCGTCCAACGCCTTGGCGACGGGGGCGGTGTCGTGACCGCCTACCGGCTGACGGTGAACGGCTCGGAGCAGCAAGTGATCGATGCGTGGCTCGGTGAGAACCTCCTGTATGTCCTGCGCGAACGGCTCGGTCTCCCCGGTTCGAAGTCCGGCTGTGAGCAGGGCGAGTGCGGCTCCTGCTCGGTCATCATCGACGGTGCCCTCGAATGCGCCTGCCTGGTCATGGCGGCGGCCGCGGTCGGCCGCGACATCACGACGCTCGAGGGTCTCCAACCACCTCGTGGCGGGTTCAACGTGGTGCAGGAGGCGTTCCTGGCCGAGGGCGCGGTCCAGTGCGGGTTCTGCACGCCGGGCCTGGTGGTGGCGCTGACGGACCTGCTGGCGCGCATCACCGATCCCAGCGACCTCGAGGTCCGGGAGGCCATCTCGGGCAACCTGTGCCGCTGCACCGGGTACGGCCGGATCCTGGCGGCCGCCCGGACGGCCGCGGCTGCCGCCACGTCCCGAAGGTCCGGTGGCGCGTGACCGACACCGCGGCCAGCATCGACACGGCCACGACCACCCCGACCCAGGGCGGGCTGTGCACCAGCGCTCCCCGGCCGGACGGGGGCCCCAAGGTGCGGGGGGAGTTTTCGTTCTCCGGCGACCTGTGGGCGGAAGGCATGCTCTGGGGCCGAACCCTGCGCTCGCCCCACCCGGCGGCGGGTATCCGGGCCATCGACACCTCGGCGGCGTGGCAGATCCCGGGTGTCCGCGCCGTGGTCACCGCCGACGACATCCCGGGCTCCCGCCGCTACGGGCTCGAGCACCGTGACCAACCGGTCTTCGCCGCCGACGTGGTGCGGTACGTGGGTGAGCCGGTGGCCGCGGTCGCAGCCGATCATCCCGAGACCGCCCGCCGGGCGTGCGAGGCCATCACCGTCGACTACGAGCTGCTGCCACCGGTCCTCGATCCCGAGGCGGCGTTGACCGCGGCCGCGATCCATCCCGACGGCAACATCTTCCGGCATCTGACGATCCGCCGTGGCGACGCGTCGGCGCGTGGGCCGGTCGTGGTCGAGGGCCACTACCAGATCGGGATGCAGGACCAGGCATTCATGGGACCTGAGGCCGGCCTCGCCATCCCGGCACCCGACGGCGGCATCGATCTCATCGTGTCGACCCAGTGGCTGCACAACGACCGTGACCAGGTGGCCGAGTGCCTGGGGCTGCGGCCCGACCAGGTCCGCCTCTCGCTCGGAGGGGTGGGTGGGGCGTTCGGCGCCCGCGAGGACGTCAGCCTCCACATCCACGCCTGCCTGCTGGCCCTGCGGACCGGCCGGCCGGTGAAGATCGTCTACAGCCGCGAGGAGTCGTTCCTCGGCCATGTGCACCGCCACCCGGCCCGGATCTGGATGCGCCACAGCGCCGAGCCCGACGGGCGGCTGGCCACCTTCGAGACCCGCATCCTGCTCGACGGCGGGGCCTACCGGTCCTCGAGCTACCACGTGGTGGCGAACGCCGCCTGCTTCGCGGCCGGCCCGTACCGCATCGATCATGCCCTCGTCGAGGGCATCGGGGTGCGGACCAACAATCCCCCGTGCGGCGCCATGCGGGGCTTCGGCGCGGTGCAGGTGTGCTTCGCCCACGAGGCCCAGATGGACAAGCTGGCCGCCGCCTGCGGGATCGACCCCGTCGCGCTGCGGCTGCTCAACGCCATGGCCACCGGCGACCGGCTGCTGACCGGCCAGCGGATCGACGGTGTCCTCCCGGTGGCTCGGGTCATCCGCGAGACGGCCGCCCTGCCGCTTCCGCCGGTGGCCGGACCCGATACCGACCCGATGACCCGACCCGGGGGCGCGGGCCGGACCGCCGACGCGGAGCATGTCCGCCGGGGCATCGGTTTCGCGGTCGGCTTCAAGAACCTGATGTACGCCGAGGGCTACGACGACGGCTCCGCCGCCCGGTGCCGGCTGGTCGATGGCCTGGCCACGGTCACGTGCGCGGCGGCCGAGGTGGGCCAGGGTTTCGTGACCCTGGCCCAGCAGATCGCCCGCTCCATCCTCGGGGTCGACGACGTGCTGCTGGCGCCGGCCGACACCGCCCTGATCACCTCGGCCGGGTCCACCTCGGCCAGCCGCCAGACCTGGATGTCGGGCGGGGCGGTGGAAAAGGCGTGCCGGGCGGTGCGTCGCGCGTTGCTGGCGCACGTGGCCCTGGCCCACCACGCCGACCCCGTCGCCCTGGACATCGTCAACGGGCGGATCGTCTCCACCGATGGCGCCGCCGGGGTAGATGTGGCGGTGACCGACGCCGCGCCCGGGGTGACCTTCGAGGAGCAGGTGGAGTACCACCACCGCCTCACTCATCCCCTCGACGACAACGGCCAGGGCGACGCCCACGTGTCGTTGGCCTGTGCCGCCCACCGGGCGGTCGTCGACGTGGACCCCGACCTGGGCCTGATCCGGGTGGTGCAGATCGCCACCGCCCAGGACGTCGGCAGGGCCCTCAACCCGCTGGCCGTGCTGGGCCAGATCGAAGGCGGCATCGCCCAGGGCCTGGGACTGGCCACCATGGAGGAGCTGACGCTGGCCGGGGGCCGGCTGCAGAACCCCAGCTTCACCGACTACCTCATCCCCACCGCGCTCGACATGCCCGACGTGGCCTACACCCTGATCGAGGAACCCGAGCCCGGCGCCCCGTTCGGCGCCAAGGGCGTCGGTGAGCCACCGACCATCTCGTCCACGCCGGCCATCGTGGCCGCCCTGCGGGCCGCGACCGGCAAGCCCCTCACCCGGGTTCCGGTGCGGCCCCAGGACATCGCCCTCTGACCGACGAGCTCACCTGCCCGTGACCAGGCCGGGGTAGACCCGGCGGGCGTTGCCGCCCGTCATGAGCGCGGCCAGGCGGTTCAGCTCGGCCCGGTCGAAGCCCATGGCCGCCAGCGGGCGCAGCGCCGACACCAGGGCCCGGCGATGGCTCACCGCGCCGAGGTGGTACAGCTCGGCCAGCCCGAAGGCGTCGGAGGAGTACAGCACCTTGTGCCACGGGGCCAGCTCGAGGGCCTCGGCCAGCACCGCCTCGCCGCGGTGGCCCACGTGTGGGAGCGCCTCGCCGACATCCATGTGCACATGGGGCCATACGTGGGCCAGGTAGCCCGCCTCCCGGTGGTACGGCCAGCCGTGCAGCAGCATGATCGGGGTGCCGCTGTCGGCGGTGGCGGCGATCAGTTCGGTCAGCAATGCCGGGTTGGCGCCCGGCAACGGGGCATCCGCATCGCCGAAGCCGGTGTGGAACTGCACCGGGCGGCCGGTGTCGATCGCCGTCCACACGCCGTGGCGGATGAGCACCGGATGGTCGAGACGCCAGCCCGAGCCGGTCGGGCCGGCCGACAGCCACTCCGCCGCCGCCGCCCGCACCTCCGCCGGCCCGGGCCGGCGCCAATCCAGGTCGAGGCCGCCGCGGTAGGCGGCGATCGACTTCCATCCGACCGCATCCGCTCGCTCGGCCACGGCCGCGGCGAACCGGTCGGCGTAGTCCGAGCCGCCCGCCCCGCGACGCGAAAGCGCGGCCGCCACCGACTCGGCGATCGCCTCCAGGCGGGCGATCTCGTGCACCGCACCCCCCGCCCACCCGGCCAGGTCCGGCAGAGACGCCAGCTCGTCCGAGCGGTATCCCGTGTCGACCAGCAGCTGACGGGCCCCGCCGGCCAGCATCCGCCGGTTGACCTCGTCCGCACCGAGCTCGAGCCGCCGCTCGACGTACGTGGCGGCGTCCACGCCGGCCGGCAGATCCAACCGCGGCGCACACCAGGCCCGGACCGCCAGCCCGAGCGACGTGTCGAAGGCCGAGCAGCCGTCGGGGGCGGGTCGCCCGCTCTCCCCCAGCAGCAACTCGAAGCCAGCCCGGTCCAGGTCGTGGCCGACCACCGAGTGACAGTGGTGGTCGATCAGCTCCAGCCCCTCGACCAGCGCCTCCAACGTCACCACACCCAACGGCTGGCCCGCGCCACCTCCTCGTCGCTGGCGCCGGCGAAGCGCTCCGCCTCGGCCCGGCGCACCGCCACCCACATGTCGGCCAGCTCGGGTCCCATGGCGTCCCGGATCACCGGGTTGGCGTCGAAGGCGTCGAGCGCCGCACCCAGGCTGGTCGGCAGCCGTACCGCCCCAGGAACGCCCGCCGGATCGACGGTCACCTCCGGCGGCAGCCGCAACTCCCGCTCCACACCGAACAGGCCCGCGGCCATCACCGCCCCGACCACCAGGTAGGGGTTGGCACTGGCATCGAACACCTTGACCTCGGCGTTGGCCGCCGCGCCCCCCGTGGACGCTGACCCGTCGACCAGGCGAAGGGCGGCTTCGCGGTTCTCTCGGCCCCAGCACTGCCAGGGCGCGGCCCAGCGCTGTGGTTGCAGACGGACGTAACTGGCCACACTCGGCGCCCCCACCGCCACCAGTGCGGGCAGGGCGTCGAGCACCCCGGCCAGCCACGCCTCGCCGTCCGCCGGGAGCCCGCCATCGCGCCGGCGGGCCATCAGGTTGGTCTCGCCCCGCCAGACCGAGAAATGAAGGTGGGCACCGCTGCCGACTCCGCCGGGCGACAGCGCGGGCGAGAAAGACACCCGATAACCGTGCGCCGCGCTGACCGAACGCAGTGTCTGGCGGACCAGCACCACCCGGTCGGCCGCGCCCACCGGATCCAAGGGCGACACCGACACCTCCATCTGCGACGGGGCGTACTCGGGATGGATCTGCTCGACATCGACGCCCTCGGCGGCCAGCGCCGCCAGCACGTCACGGGAGTACGCCGAGAGGTCGATCAACCGGCCCATCCCGTATGCCGGACCCAGAGTCGCCGGGACCAACTCGTCCCCCCGGCCGGCGTCCACCACCCACTCCGACTCGAACGCCATCCGCACATCGAGGCCGGCCGCCGAGGCCCGCGCCGCCATCCCCCGGGCGAAGCTTCGCTGGCACCCCGGGTACGGCGCGCCATCGACACCGACCCGGTCGGCCGGCGCCCACGCCCACCCGGGCTGGCCGGCGAGGGGCACCAATGCTCCGAAGTCGGGAACGAGCCGCAGGTCGCCGACAGGCGAGCCGACAGAGGCGATGCTGTCGTCGAACCCGAAGGCGTCCAGCACCGGTGGCGCACCGATCCCCTTCACGGCCGCGTCGGCCAGCCGGGTCACCGGCACGCCCTTGACCCGCACCACCCCGCTGTTGTCGACGATCGTCACCGCCACGCCGACGACGCCCTTGGCCGTGAGGGCCGCGGCAATGCCCGGGACCAGCTCGGGGTCCGTCATCGCCACATCCAACCAGATTCGGGTACAACACTCTCTGTGGAACGAACCAAGCTCCGGCGCAACCTCAAGCTGTGGCATGTCATCGGCCTGTCCATCGGGCTGATGGCGCCGTCGATGGCGATCAGCATCAACCCACAGGGGGCGATCGCGGCCGTGGGCCGGGCCATACCGCTGTCGTTCACCATCGCCATGGTCGGCGCCCTGCTGGTCGCCTACGGCTTTTCCCGCCTTTCGCAACACTT
This sequence comes from uncultured Actinomycetota bacterium, assembly GCA_963792645.1. GTDB lineage: Bacteria > Actinomycetota > Acidimicrobiia > Acidimicrobiales > Palsa-688 > CAWBWS01. The sequence continues at coordinate 563,119 of CAWBWS010000002.1, read as the reverse complement.
CCACCATTCCGGTTCCGTCCTGGGCCTGGTCGGCGCCACGTTGGGCCCCCGGGCCGGGGTGGTGGCGGCCTGGTGTCTCGCCGGCACCTATGTCTTGTTCGCGGTGCTCACCGCGGTCACCGCGGGTATCTACGGGACCCTTCTCCTCCAGGCCATCGGGATCATCAACGGCGACCCGAGCTGGCTGGTCTGGCTCATCGGCGGGGTCGTGGCCGTCGTGACAGGGGTGCTGGCCGCGGTGCCGGCCGACCGGGCCACCGACGTCATCCTCTCCTTCGAGGGCGTGACCATACTGCTGATCATCGTCGCCGCCGGGGTGGTACTGCTCAAGCTGCTCGGCAAGAGCGGGCCCGGACATCTCGGGTTCACCCTGAGCGTGTTCACCCCGGCCAAGGGGACCACCACATCCAACGTGTTCCTCGGGGTGGTGTTCGGCTTCTTGTCATTCGGCGGGTTCGAGGCGGCCGCCGCCCTGGGTGGCGAGGCGTCCCGGCCCAGACGCGACATCCCCCGGGCGATCGTCGGCACCGTGCTGGTCATCGGCGTGTTCTACGTGGTCGTCAGCGCCATCGAGATGATGGGTTTCGGCACATCGAAGGCCGGTCTCGACAACTTCGCCAACTCCCCCGCCCTGCTCGGAACGCTCGGCCAGACCTACGTCGCCGACTGGTTCGGCGACCTGATCATCGCCGGCACCGTCATCAGCGCCTTCGGCTGTTGCATGGCCAGCTGCGTCGGCGCGTCCCGACTCATCTACTCCTTCGCCCGCGACGGCCTCTCCCCCGACCATCCCGTGGCCCGGCTGTCGGCCCGCTACGGGACGCCGGCAGTGGCGGCCGGCGTCGTGGTGGCCCTCGAACTGGTGCTCGAGATCGTGCTGGGTCCCCTGGTCGGGGCCAAGCCGTTGACCGTCTTCGCCTGGTTCGGGACCGTCTCGACCTTCCTGATCATCCTGGCCTACGGGCTGGTGACGGTGGGGGCGGCGGCCTTCCTGTTCGTCCGCCCCATGGCGCGCCGCGAGCCCACCAAGGCGCCGGCCGTCGAGTTGCTGCTCCCGGTCGCCGGGGTGGCATTGCTCATCTACACCCTCTACCGCAACGTGTCGCCCTACCCCGAGGGGTCGGCGGCGTGGCTGCCGGTGGCCGCGGGTGTCTGGCTGCTGATCGCCCTACTCGGGGTCCTGGCGGCCCCGGCGTTCAGCCGCCGCCTCGGTGAGCAGTTGGTGACCGACGAAGGCTTCGAGGTGGCGGTACCGGGCCCACCCGCCGTGCGGCCGGCGGTGCCCGAACTGGGCTGATGCGGTGCGCCGGGACTGACCCTGGGACGGCTACCTTTTTTCCCATGGAAGCCATGCTCGACGGCGAACGGGAGATCATGGGCTGGGCCGACTTCGGTCAGTCCAGCCGTTCGCTGGCCCGGCAGGTCGCCAACAGCGGCTTCCGGCCCGACGTGGTGCTGGCTGTCGCCCGGGGCGGCCTGCCGGTGGCGGGCGCTCTGGCCTACGCCCTCTCGGTCAAGAACTGCTTCTCGGTCAACGTGGAGTTCTACACCGGCATCGACGAGCGCATAGAGGTGCCGGTCATGCTGCCCCCGACGCTCGACCTGGTCGACATCACCGGCCTCAAGGTGCTGGTGGCCGACGACGTGGCCGACACCGGCAAGACCTTGCAACTGGTGCACCGGGTCATCGAGGAGCACGTGGCCGAGGCCCGCTGCGCCGTGCTCTACGAGAAGCCCCGCTCGTTGATCAAGTGCGAGTACGTGCACCGGCGCACCGACCGGTGGATCGACTTCCCCTGGTCGAGCGAACCGCCGATCCTCGCCTCCCAGCTCCAGGGATGAGCACGGTCGTCGACGAGACCGCCTACCGCCACTCGGTCAAGCGGTTCCGTGAGGAGGGCATCGCCCTTCCGACCTTCGCCCAGCTGGCCGACCCGTCGCTCATCCCGCCGGCCGTCGAGGCCTCGTTGGCGGGGGTCGACCGCAACGGGCGGGACCCGAGGAACCTGTTCCGGGTCCACTGGTACAACCGGGGCGCCGGCCCGGGCCGGGTCGAGGTTCCGGAGCACCTGGTGCTGCCCCCGTCGCTGACCGGTGTGCCGGCGCCGATCGTCGCCCTGCTCGGCAACCGGTTCCCGATGGTCCGGGCCCACAAGGTGCTAGCCGCGTACGCCTGCCTGGCGCCGCGGATCGTGACCGGGCAGTTCGACCCGTCCAGCCAGCGGGCGGTATGGCCGTCGACCGGCAACTACGCCCGCGGCGGGGTGGCCATCTCCCGCATCATGGGCTGCCGGGGCATCGCCGTGCTGCCCGAGAACATGAGCCGGGCCCGCTTCGATTGGCTCGACTCCTGGGTCGCCGACCCGGCCGACATCATCCGTACGCCGGGCTCGGAGAGCAACGTCAAGGAGATTTACGACGCGCTGCGACGAGCTGGCGGCCGATCCCGGCAACGTCATCTTCAACCAGTTCTGCGAGTTCCCCAACCACCTGGCCCACTACCAGGCGACCGGCCGGGCGCTGGCCCGGGTGTTCGACCACCTCCACTCGTCCTCGCCGTCGCCGGCGCTGGCGCTGCGGGCGTTCGTGGCCGCGTCGGGGTCGGCCGGCACGCTCGGCGCCGGGGACTACCTGAAGGAGCGGTACGGATCGCTCACCGTCGCCGTCGAGGCGCTCGAATGCCCGACCATGCTCTACAACGGGTTCGGCGAGCACAACATCCAGGGCATCGGCGACAAGCACATCCCGCTGATCCACAACGTGACCAACAACGACGTCGTCGTCGCCGTCTCGGACCGCTCGACCGATGCGCTCGACGGGCTGTTCAACGGTGGGAAAGGGGCGGCCTGGCTGGCCTCGCAGGCCGGGGTCGAGCCCTCGACCGTCGCCCAGCTCGGGGACCTCGGACTGTCGAGCATCTGCAACGTACTGGCGGCCATCAAGCTGGCCAAACGACTAGACCTCGGTCCCGACGACGTGGTGCTCACCGTGGCGACCGACAGCGCCGACCTGTACGCCGCCGAGCGGGCGTCGCGGCGTGGAGGGCGATCCGGCTTCTGTGTTCGCCGAGCACCTGGGCGGGGTGGTCGACGACCATCTGCTGGTCATGAGCGACGCCGACCGCAACCGGGTCTTCAACCTCGGCTACTTCACCTGGGTCGAGCAGCGGGGCGTCAGCCTGGCCGACTTCGAGGCCCGGCGGGACCAGGCTTTCTGGCGGGGGCTGCGCTCAATGCTGCCGGTGTGGGACGAGATGATCACCGAGTTCAACGAGCGCACCGGGGTGCTGGCGGCCCGTTGAGCTCTGTCCGCTCGGTGCTGCGCTGCTCGGGCTGCGGGGCCGGGCCGGCGGCGGATGACCCGTTCGGATGGGTCTGCCCCCGCGCTCGTTCGGGCGACGACATCGACCACGTCATGGTGCACCGACTTGATGCGGACGACGTGCCATTCGTCATGTCGGACCACGAGAACCCGTTCGTCCGCTATCGCGGCCGGCTGCACGCTTACCACCGCTGGATCGACGCCGGCCGGGACGACGAGTCGTTCGTGGCCCTGGTCGAGTCGCTCGACGAGGCGGTGGCCGAGGTGGAGTCAGCAGGTGGACCTCTGGGACCGCTTCGTGACTCCTCTGTACGACACCCTTCCGACCCACGCGCCTCCGCTCCCCCGCCCCAGATCGCCGGCGTCGACGCCGCGCCCAGGGCTCAAGGCGGGTTCCGGCGCACCCCCCTGGTCCGGGTCGTGGCGCTCGACGCGGCGGCCGGGTGCCGGGTGTGGGTCAAGGACGAAACGGGCAACGTCTCCGGCTCCCACAAGGGCCGCCATCTGTTCGGGCTGATGATCATGCTGCGGGTCGTCGAGGAGCTCGGGCTGGTTCACCTGCCGGCGCCGCTGGCCATCGCCAGCTGCGGCAACGCGGCGCTGGCGGCGGCGGTCGTGGCGGCGGCCGCCGGCCGGCGCCTCGAGGTGTTCATCCCTCCCGATGCCGATCGGGCGGTGGTCACCAGGCTGTCGTCACTGGGCGCCGTGCCCACGGTGTGCCGCCGGGACGGGGCGGCGGCCGGTGACCCCTGCTACGTGGCGTTCCACATCGCCGTCGAGGCCGGGGCCATCCCGTTCGGCTGCCAGGGGCCCGACAACGGGTTGACCATCGACGGCGGCCAGACGCTGGCCTGGGAGCTGGCCGAGGCGCTGCCGGCCATGGACCGGTTGGTGGTCCAGGTCGGCGGAGGGGCGCTGGCCAGTGCGTGCATCCAGGGTCTGCGGGTCATGCCGCAAATGCCCGTCGTGGACACCGTGCAGACCACCGGCGCCTTCCCGCTGGCCCGCGCCTACGCCCGGGTCGTCGAGGAGCAGGTCGCGGTCGGGTCGGCGGCGCAGCACCGGAGCCGGTACATGTGGCCGTGGGAGAGCGCTCCCGCCAGCGTGGCCCGCGGCATCCTCGACGACCAAACCTACGACTGGCGGGCGGTGGTCGACGGCATGCTGGTCAGCAGAGGTTCGGCCATCGTGGCCGAGGAGGCGACGCTGGCCGAGGCCAACGATCTGGCCCGGGCGGCCACCGGCATCGACGTCGATGTCACCGGCTCGGCCGGGCTGGCCGGGCTATTGACCCTCAGCCGGTCGGGCCTCGTCGTGCCGGACACCGACGTGGTGGTGATCTTCAGCGGTGCGGCCCGCTGATACGCGATTGTCACCGGGCGGCAACACTTTTTACCCGAAGGGACCCAAAGCCCGAAACCCTCGCGGAAAGACTTCATACTCTCGGCATGGATGCTTTGGCTTCGAGCCAGGACAGTGCCTCGCCGGCGCCCTCTCCTTTGGAGCAGTACCGGAGGACTCAGTACACCCTCCAACTGGCCACCGCCGAGGCGGCCGGCGGCCGGCTCGACGACCGACTGGACGTGGTCCTGCACGCCAACGGCTGTGGGAACGTGTTCGCCGACCGGACCGCGCTCGCCCTCGCCGCCCAGCAGGAATGGTGGAGCCGGCTGCTGGCCCGCTGCGACGGCCTGCTGGACGAGGACATCTCCTCCATGACGCCAGGCGCCCGGCTGGCTGCGGTACAGCAGGCGTGGGCGGCCACCACCTGCGATCTTTCCGGGCATCTGGCCCTGGCCGCTTCTGCCACGGCGGATCCGGCCTTCGACGCCCAACAGCGGCGGGGCGGCCGGCTGCTGGCTTTGTTCGCCGGCCGAGCCGAGCTCGGCGACGACCGCGCGGCTGAGGTGGCCGGCAGGCAACTGATCGAGGAGCTCTCGTCCTCGGTGGCCACCATTCCCCCTCGCCGCCGGCGGCTCTGGTCGGTCAAGGGCGCTCGGGCCGACTGAAGCCCGCCGGGAATGAGGAACACGTTGTAATGTTGTAAGCGTCATGAGTGAACGACGCGACGACATCAGGCAACGGGTCAGGGACTGGTTCGACGAGCGGCTGCCGGCCGACTGGGTGGCCTCGCCGCCCGAGATCGAGGTGGACAACGACGAGATCCTCCTCGTGCTGCCGCTGTCCCCGCAGGCCGATACCGGCGACTTCCGTGACCGCACCCGCGCCGCCCGCATCAAGCTGGCCCAGCAGGCGGAGGAGACCTTCGGCCGTACCGTGTCCTGGGCGACGGCTCGAGACGGCTCCCGGCGGCTGTACACGACCCTTCGCACCGTGGTCGCGGCACCGGTCGCCATGCCCGAACGCCGGGTGCTCGACGCGCTGGTCTCGTCCGGCGTGGCCTCCGACCGCAGCGACGCCCTGGCCTGGTGCATCCGGCTGGTCGGCGAGCACGAGGCCGACTGGCTGCGCGACCTGCGCGACGCCGCCGCCGCCGATGAGGACGCTCGTGTCGAGCGCCCTGTCCATATCTGAACCAAGGAGCGCGCATGACCGACCTCGCCCCCGCCCCCGACGCTCTTCCTTCAGATGAGGAGGCACTCGACGCCTACTCGCGCACCGTGACCGCGGTGGCGGCCCGCCTGCTGCCCTCGGTCGCCAGCCTCCAGATCGGCGGTGGCCAGGGCCGCGGCCAGGGATCGGGCAGCGCGGTCATCATCACCCCCGACGGTTTCCTGGTCACCTCGGCCCATGTGGTGGCCGGAGGCCGGCGGGGCCGGGCGGTTCTCATCGACGGACGGGAATTCGAGTTCGAAGTGCAGGGTGCCGACGCCCTCTCCGATCTGGCCGTGGTCCGGGCCCGGGGCCGGGACCTGCCGGCCGCCACCCTCGGCGACGCCGACACGCTCCAGGTGGGCCAGCTGGTCGTCGCAGTCGGCAACCCGCTGGGCTTGGCCGGCTCGGTGACCGCCGGCGTCGTCAGCGCCCTGGGCCGTTCGCTGCCGACTCGCTCCGGCTCGACCACCCGGGTCGTCGACAACGTCATCCAGACCGACGCCGCTCTCAACCCCGGCAACTCGGGTGGCGCCCTGGCCGACGGCCGGGGCCGCGTCATCGGCATCAACTCGGCGGTCGCCGGCGTGGGCCTGGGCCTGGCTGTGCCGATCAACGCCACCACCCGGCGCATCCTCGGGGCCCTGATGAGTGAGGGACGGTTCCGCCGGGCCTATCTCGGTATCGCCGGTGGCCACCGGGCCCTCCCACCCCGCCTGGTCGCCGGCCTGGGCCGGACCTCCGGGGTCGGGGTCACCGAGGTGGCCCCGGACAGCCCGGCCGCCCGCGGCGGGCTGCGGATCAAGGACGTCATCCTCGACGTCGACGACCGGCCCCTCGACAGCGCCGGCGATCTCCAGCGGCTGATGATCAACGACGCCATCGGCCACACCATCCGGCTGCGCGTCCTCCGGGACGACCAGCTGATCGAGCTGACCGCCACCCCGGTCGAGCTGAGGGAGTAGGACAGCCCGGTACGCAGCCGGCGCGCCTTTGCGTCAACGTGAACAAGGTGGCGCGCCAAACCGGAAGCCGGGGTGCACATTGGCGCGCCGTCTGCAGCTGGCGCGCCTTTAGGTCACCCGGCCCACCGAGCCACGACCCGGCGTGTGCCAGACTGCCGCGACGGCCCGGAGTGGCCGGCCGACCGGGGAGGGATTCGGGTGAGTGACCAGAACGGCACGGAGATCGGCGAGGACGAGGTGGCCGACCTCGAGGGCAGGGAGGTCATCACGACCGCGGTCACCGACGACGGCATTGTGATCATCGACGACCTGGTCTCCGAGGTGGACCGCACCGGCCACGTGGTGGCCACGGACGAACGGATCGAGATCGATCTGCCGGACGGCACGGTGATCGTCGACGAAACGTTCTCGGTGGCCGACGAGAGCGGCGAACTGGTAGCCATCGACGAGGACACCACCATCATCAGCCCGGTCGAGGACGGCTCGGAGGCCTGAGTGGCGCGACCCCGCCGGCCGGTTCGCTACGAAGCGTCGCTCGCTGAGTTGGCAGACTCGGCTACGACGTCGAGGCGGACCGACCGGCGGCGGGTGGTTCCCGGACGATGTACCCCGGCCCCGTAGGCGTCAATCCTGCAGCAGCACCGCGACCCAGTCGGCCGGAAGCGTCAGCACTTCGTCGGCGACGGCGACCGACGGGTCGGAGCCGGCCAGCAGGTGGCGCCCGGCGACGACCGCGAGCGTCACGGGATTCTTCCCGAGGTTGGCCGCCAGCACGACCGGATCGCGTTCCAGGACCAGCCATCCCTGGTCCTCGTCGAACGAAGTGCGGACCCGGTCGTTGCGCCCGTCGGTGAGCTGGGGAATGCTCCGGCGGATGTCGATCAGCCGGCGGTACCAGTCCAGCATGGAGGCGTGGGGCTCGGTGCCGAGCTCGTCCCACCTGAGCTTGGACCGGGTGAAGGTCGCCGGGTCCTGCGGGTCGGGAACCTCATCGGGCGACCACCCGAAGTAGGAGAACTCGCGCGTGCGTCCGGCGCTCACCGCCGCTCCCAGATCCGGGTCCTGGTGGTCGGTGAAGTACTGGAACGGCGTCGATGCGCGCCCACTCCTCGCCCTGGAAGAGCAGCGGGACGAAGGCCGAGAAGATCAGGAAAGCGGCCGCCACCTTGGCCCGGCCGACGCCAGCCAGATCGGTGAGGCGATCACCGACCGCCCGGTTGCCGATCTGATCGTGGTTCTGGATGAACACGACGAACTTGTGTCCTCGCCAGCCCGAGCGGGCGGCCGGCCGTGGACCCTGCGGCGATGGGGGGAGTACTCGCCGGTGTACACCCACCCCTGGCGGAGGGCCCGGGCCAGCAGTTCCAGCGCGCCGAAGTCCTCGTAGTACCCGGTGGTCTCGCCGGTGAGCCACGGCATGGAGGGCGTGATGGAACTCGTCGGCCCAGACAGCGTCCAGGCCATAGCCGCCGGCCTCGGGGCCCCGCACGACTCTGGGGTCGTTCAGGTCCGATTCGGCGATGGCGAACAGCGGGCGCCGGCCATGGCCGGCCAGCCTGGTGGACGGCGGCTGCCAGCTCCTCGAGAATGGGCAGGGCCGACGTGTCGACGATGGCGTGCACGGCGTCGAGGCGCAGCCCGTCGCAGTGGTAGTCGCGCAACCACATCAGGGCGTTGTCGATGACGAAGCGGCGCACCTCGTCGCTGTCCGGGCCGTCGAAGTTGATCGCCTCGCCCCAGTTGGTCGTAGTGCCGGTCGGTGAAGTACGGGCCGAACTCGGCCAGGTAGTTGCCGGCCGGGCCGAGGTGGTTGTACACGACGTCCATGACCACGCCGATGCCCCGGGCGTGGCAGGCGTCGACGAGCCGCTTGAGGCCGTCCGGGCCGCCGTAGGCGTGGTGCGGGGCGATACAGGTCGACGCCGTCGTAGCCCCAGCCGCGGTCACCCGGGAACTCGGCCACCGGCATCAGTTCGATCGCGTCGACGCCGAGATCGACCAGGTGGTCGAGGCGGTCGATCGCCGCCGTCGAAGGTCCCGTCGGGGGTGAAGGTGCCGATGTGCAGCTCGTAGAGCACGGCCGAGGGGAGGTGGACGCCCCGCCACCGCCGGTCGGTCCAGCCGAAGGCGGCGTGGTCCACCAACCGCGACGGGCCGTCGACGCCGTGCGGTTGCCAGCCCGAACGGGGGTCGGGCCGGGGTTCTCCACCGTCGAGGCTGAACGCGTAGTCCGTACCCGGGCCGGCGTCTTCGACGACCTGAGACCACCAGCCCCGTCCGACCGCGTCCATGGCCAGCCGGTCGGCACCGACGATCAGCTCGACCCGGTCCGGATTGGGGGCCCAGACGGAGAAGCGGTGGCTCATGCCGCCCGATCGGCCAGCACGGCGACGGGGAAACCGGCGAGCAGCTCGGCGACCGATACCGTGCGCCCGGCCATCTCGGCGCCGGTCAGGACGTCGGTCCATTCGCCCTCGGGCAGGTCGATGACCGTGTCCTCCCAGTCGCCGCGGAGTCCCACCACCAGCCTGGGGACGACCACCACCAGGCGGCCGCGGCGTTGGAAGGCCACCACATGGGCGGCTTTGGAACCGCGCGCCATCAGCGGCTGGTACCCGGTGTCGGCGTAGGCCTCTGGCCGGCGCCGGCGGTCATCGAGGAGTCGGTGGATCAGCCAGAGCTTGGTGCCGCCGTCATCAGCCAGCTGGGACGCGGCGGCGGCATCGGCATCTCGCAGCTTGTCGAGCAGTCGCCGCCGCAGCTCGTAGTCGACCGGCCGCCGGTTGTCGGGATCCACCAGGCTCAGATCCCACAACTCGGTGCCCTGGTAGACATCGGCCACGCCCGGACAGGTGAGCAGCAGCGTGGTCTGGGCCAGGGAATTGGTGCGGCCGGCCGAGAGCACGCCGCTTTCGGACAGGAACGCCTCGAGATCGTCGACGAACCCCTCGTCGCCCAGGATGGCGACCACGAAGGCCTGCAGCGCGTTGTCGTACGCCGGGACCGGGTCGACCCAGGACGTGTGGACCTTGGCCTCCTTGGTCGCCTTCTCGATATAGGCGCCGAGCCGGCCGGAGTCGATCGGCCACGCGCCCACGAGCGACTGGTAAAGCAGGTACTCCGTGTTGCGGTCGGGAAAGGGCCCGGTCCGGTACCGGTCGTTGTGGGCCGCCCAGCGGCTCACCGCCTGATGCCAGGGTCCCGGGATCTCGGACAGCACGTTGAGCCGGGCCCGGACGTCGGCGCCCCGCTTGGTGTCATGAGTGGAGAGCGTCAGCATGCGGTCGGGCCACTCGTCCGCCGCCCGTTCGCACCGGCGATGGAAGTCGTCGGTGTCGCGCCCGAACGAGTCGGGCTCGCCACCGACCTCGTTGAGCGACGCCAGCCGGTGGTAGCGGTAGAAGACGGTGTCTTCCACCCCTTTGGCCATGACCGGCGGGCTCACCTGCTGGAACCGCAGGGCCAGCTCGATCTCCGGGTCGCCGGGCACCTCCAGCAGCAGCAGCCGGCCGAGGAAGGTGAACAGCTCGGGGTCGAGGTCGGGGCGCCGGTTGCCCGCCTCGCAGATCGCCTCGTTGACGTACTCGCGGTCGGCCTGACGGGGTGGGTAGCCCGGCCGGACATAGGTGCGGTACACCGGAAAGGCGGCCAGCACTTCCTTCAGACCCTCTCGCAGCTCCCGGCGGGTGTAGTCGCGGTGGCGCCGGTGCCGTTCGCACACCACCGCGAACTGGCCGACGAGCCGCTCCACCTCGGCCGCCAGCTCCTGGCCCATGATCTGCATCTTGGCCGCGTGGACCGCTTCGGGGTATGAAGGCGCGTCTCCGATGAACGCGCTGTAACCAGCAGTCAGCTCGGCCTCGTTGTCGCCGTCGACGAACAGCTCGTTGACGTCGTTCAGGAAGTCGTACCCGGTCGTCCCGGCGATGGGCCAGCCGTCGGGGAGGTCTTCGGTGAGGGCGAGGATCTTTTCCACCACCACGTACGCACCGCCGGTCCCGTCGCGGAGCCTGGCGAGATACGTCTCGGGGTCCCGCAGCCCGTCGACGTGGTCGACCCGGAGGCCGTTCACCGAGCCGCCGGCCACTAGGGCCAGGATCAGGGCGTGGGTGTCGGCGAACACCCCCTCGTCCTCGACCCGAAGCCCGACCAGGGTCTCGATGTTGAAGAACCGGCGGTAGTCGAGCTCTTCACTGGCCGTGCGCCAGAACGCCAACCGGTAGTTCTGGCGCTGCAACAAGGTATCGAGCTCGTCGGGGTCGGCGTTCAGCGCCGCCACCTCGGCGTGCACGGCCGTCGCCACCGCCGGCCGTTCGGCCAGCAGCCGGCCAAGGCGTTCTGTCAGGACCCGACTGTCCCGGTACCGCTCGACGATGGCATCGGGCTCACTGATCAGGGCGTGGGGCAGCTGGCCGAAGGACTTGGCCAGCGCGGCCAGGGTGTCGGACCCCGCCCTTCGGGCCGCCCGGTCCAGCAGCCGGTCTACGCTCCGTGGCGAGAGCGGCCACTGCTTGTCGAAGTACTTGACGACGAACTCGCCGCCGCGGCGTCCGACCTGCAGCTCGCCGGCCTCCAGTACCCGGCCGTAGTGGTCGCCCAGTACCGGAACCAGCAGGCGGCCGGTCAACTTCCGCTGGGAGTCCCAGTCGATGTCGAAGTAGCGGGCGTAGGGGCTCGACGGGCCGTTGGCCAGCACGTCCCACCACCACGTGTTGGTCCGCCCGTCGATGGCCATGTGGTTGGGGACGATATCGAGCACCTGCCCCAGGCCGGAGCGGTGCAAGGTGTCGGTCAGCTGGACGTAGCCGCCCTCGCCGCCGAGCTCGGGATTGACACGGCTTGGGTCCACGACGTCATAGCCATGGGTGCTGCCCGCCGCGGCCTGCAGGATGGGCGAGCAGTAGGCTTGGGTGATGCCCAGGTCGGCGAGGTAGCCGGCGAGGTTCGCCAGATCGTCGAAGGTGAACCCGCGGTGCAGCTGCACGCGGTACGTCGAACGACCGGAGTTCGGGGTCAGGGGACTGGTCAGGGGTGGAGGGCCACCGCAGCATCGGGCTCCAGCACTCGGAAGCTGAAGCTCTCCTCAAAGTACAGGCGAACCTCGGAGGCGGTGTGATCGAGGTAGCCGATGGACAGGTCCTCGCCGCAGTCGAGTGCGAAGTCGCCGCCCCGCAGGCTGATGACAACGCCGCCCTCCAGTCCCGGCGCGCGCACCACCGGGCCGCCCAGGATCTGGCGCAGGTGGTCGATCAGCAGGTCGCCCAACTCGGTGGTCTCGATGATCCCGGTGTATCCCACGGGCGCGATGGCCAGGCCGTAGGGTCCGCCGATACCGGCCTCCAGGAGACGGTTGACGGCCTGGGCCACCCGCACCGGGTAGGCGCTGAACTCCTCGCCCAGGCTGACCGGCTGGTGGGACGCGGCCTCGGTGATGCCCGGGATCCCCGCCGCCGGGTAACCGGCGAAGACAGCACGGTTCTCGGCGATGGCGATCAGGCGGGCGGCCCGATCGAGGTCGTCGAAGTCGAGATCCTCGGCCCCCCGATCAGCATCGGCCAGCTCGGCGCGAGAGACGACGAAAGGCGACCGCAGCTCCACGAGGGGCAGCACCCGTCGCTGGTCGGCCGTGATGCCGTCATGCGGCCCGTCGATCGTCACCACCCGACCAAGGTTGGTCGCCGAGTGACCCCATCCCTTGGGCCCGGAGAAATCCACCAGCTTTCTGGCCGCCAGGTAGGTGGTGAGGCGGGTCTTGGCTTCTGTTTGAATCGCCTCCCATCCCTCGTCGGTGATCGGTGCCAGATCGTGCAGCAGATGGTCCATCAGTCGCCTTCCCTCGGTTGGCCCAGCCCGAGCGACCCGTCGCCCGCACCCTCCGGCGCAGCGCCTTGCGCCTGCTCCGCCTCGATGCTCAGGATGTCTTCGGTGGTGAACAGGTAGGTGCGCAGGTGCCGGTCCAGCACGGGATCGTGGCGACGGATCCATTCCAGCGTCATCACCGCGTGTTCCTTCTCCTCGTCCCGGTTGTGGGCCAGCACCGCGGCGAGGGTCGCGTCCTCGGTGGCGTGCACCCGCTGGTCGTACCAGTCGATGGCCTCCAGCTCCTCCCGCAACGACACGATCGCCCGGTGCCGGTCGATGGTGCCGGCGTCCAGCAGCTCGACGGGCTCGTGCAGGCCTTCGCTGGCCATGGCAGGATTCCTCCTGATCTGAGCGGCGGGGGATGAAAACGGGACGGTGGGATGGTTCCCATCTGGCGGCAATCGCACACCGGTCGGCGCCCGGCAGTCGATCCCTGAAAGACTTGGACCCGTGACCATGGACCCCCGGTACTACCGGCCCGCCCGCCCGCATTCGCGGAGCCGAACCGAGCAGATGATGTTCCTGCGCCGCCGGATCGTGGTGGGTGTCGGGGCACTGGTCGTGCTGGTGGCACTGGTATGGCTGCTGTTCGGGCGTTCGGGTTCGGGTACCAAGCCCACGGCCGTGGGCCCCAAGGCGGGGGGCGGCACGACCACCAGCACGGCTCCCCCAGTCGCCCAGCTGGCCGTGGCCGCCGCGCCGTGGCAACTGACGACTGCCTTGTCTCGGGCGGTCGTGCTCCCGCTCGGTAGTCACCTCGGCGTCTTCGGCGGCCTCGGTCCAGGCAGCATCACCAGCAGCGCGGTCACCGACATCGACCCGGCCACCGGCAAGGGCGTTAAGGCGGCCACGCTCCCCAAACCGGTCCATGACGCGGCGGGAGCCAACATCGGCGCCGCGTCGTTCGTCTTCGGAGGCGGCGCGGCGACCGAATCGGCGAGCGTGCAGAAGATGGTGGTCGACGCGGCGGGCAAGGCGGGGGTGACCCTTGCGGGAACGCTTCCGACCAAACGGGCCGACCTGGTCGCCGTGCCGACCGCGGCCGGGGTGGTCGTCCTCGGCGGGTTCGACGGAACCCACTGGCTGGCGAGTGTCCTGCAGACCACCGACGGGACGACGTTCACCACCATCGCCCAGCTCACGACGCCTGTCCGCTACCCGGCGGCGACTGTCGCGGGAAACACGCTGTACGTGTTCGGGGGCGAGTTGACCGGCAGCCAGGCGGATGCCACCGTGATCCAGGCCATCGACCTCCAGAGTCACGCCGTCAGCGTCGCCGGGCAGCTTCCGGGCGGCCTTTCCCACGCCTCGGCCGCCACCCTGAACGGCGTGATCTACCTGTTCGGGGGCCGCTCCGGCGGCCACACCCTGGACACGGTGAGCACATTCGATCCCCGGAACGGTCAGCTGCAGACGGTAGGCCACCTGCCGGCACCCACGTCGGACATGGGCGTGACCACGATCGACCAGACGGTCTACCTGGTCGGCGGGGAGACATCCGCCGGCCGCCAGGTCAACTCCGTCTTCATCGCCCGGCTGGGGGGCGGGTGAACCCACGGATGATCCGTCACATCGTCCTGATCAGGTACCGGGTCCCGGTGCCGGCGCAGCAGGTGGAGGACCTCCGCGCCGCGCTCCTCGCCCTTCCGGCGCCGGGGCGCCTGGCGTTCTCGATGGGCGTCGACCTTGGTCTGCGGGAGGGCAACATGGACCTGGCTATCGTCGCCGACTTCGAGGACACCGAGGCGTACCACGCCTACGACCGCGACGCCGCCCACGACCGGATCAGGCGGGAGCTGATCGCTCCGATCGCCGAGCATTTGGAACGCTGCCAGATAGTTGTTTGACTTGGCCAAGATCCACAGGGTTGTCCCCTGGATCCCCACAGCCGCCGGTCCATAGAGTCGACGCAGGTCCGAGATCGGACCGGAGGGAGCTGCTGTGACCGTCACCGGCTATGACCAGGTGGCACTGCCAGATCGGGGCAGCGTCGACACCCACGTTCTGTACCTCTTCGCGCTGGTTGCCGAGGGCCTCGCGGCGGCGACGGCCGCGTTCCTGGCCGGCGACCGGGACGCCGGACGGGTGCTGGCCGCCAACGACCAGCAGGTGGACAACCTACAGCTGCAGATCGAGGACATGGTCTGCCATGAGCTGATCGACAAGCCGGCGGGCGACCGTGACGGCCTCCGCCACCTCCTGCTCGTCATGCAGATCGTGCCGGAGCTCGAGCGCAGCGGAGACCTGGTCGAGCACATCGCCCTCCGCGCCGCCCAGGGCCTGGCCACCGAGATCTCGCCCCGCTCGCGCGGGTTGATCGAGCGGATGGGCCAGGTCGCCACGGACATGTGGCGGGTGGCCGCCATCGCCTATCGCGACGGCGACACCTCAGCCGCCGACCGGCTGCGCCTCCGGGACGACGAGCTCGACGACCTGCACGTCACGTTGACCGTCGAGCTGGCCACCGTCGCCATGCCCGTGCCGGTGGCCATCGAGATGGGTCTGGTGGCCCGGTTCTTCGAACGGCTCGGCGACCACGCAGTGAACGTATCCCGGCGCCTGGCGTCGCTGTCGCCGGCGGCATGACGATCCTCAGAGGTATATCGACCGAGACGTCGGGGCCGCCCGGCCCCCGAGACCAGAGTCGAGCCGCCCGGATCGCCGCGCTGCGAGGAGACGTGCGCAACGCCCAGGCCATGCTCGGCGCCCCGCCTCCGGCCCTGGCCGATCGGGACCTGGAGCCCCTGGCTATCGATCAGGCGTGGCACACCCTCAGCGGGGCCAGCGACGAGCTGGTCGCCCTGCTCGTGCTGTGCGGCATCGAGACACCCCTCGGCTGGCGCCTGCACGACCTGCGCAGCCGGCTCGACGCCCATCTGTTGGCCGTCGACGCACTACGCGACGCCGACGCGCCGGAAGCAGCGGTGAGTGTCCTGCATCGCACGGTCAATTTCGTCGGGAGCGAATTGGAGCTGTTGTTCACCGACGCCTGACCGAACGCCATGTATCACCGGTAGCGTCGCAGTGTGAGTGCTGTCGCGGTCGAGGGACTGGTCAAGCGCTACGGCGATCTAGAAGCCGTCAAGGGCATCAGCTTCGACGTGGCGGCCGGCGAGACGTTCGGGTTCCTCGGACCGAACGGCGCCGGGAAGTCGACCACCATCTCGATGCTGTGCACCCTCATCAAGCCCACCGCCGGCCATGCACTGGTGGACGGCTTCGACGTGGTGACCGACCAGACCGAGGTGCGCCGGCGGATCGGGCTGGTGTTCCAGGACACCACGCTCGACGACTACCTTACGGCCGAGGAGAACCTCCGGTTCCACGCCGAGCTGTACGGCGTACGCCCGGCCGTCATCGCCGAGCGGCTGCAGCGGGTCATGGACATGGTCGGACTTTGGGAACGCCGGAAGGGCATCGTGCGGACGTTTTCGGGCGGCATGAAGCGCCGCCTCGAGATCGGCCGGGGGTTGCTGCACTCCCCCCGGGTCCTGTTCCTCGACGAGCCCACGGTGGGCCTGGACCCCCAGACCCGGGCGTCGATCTGGGAGTACATCAACAGGCTCAAGACCCAGGAGGCGATCACCATCTTCCTCACCACCCATTACATGGAGGAGGCCGAGAATTGCGACCGGATCGCCATCATCGATGACGGCCGGATCGTGACGATCGACACGCCGGAGGCGCTGAAGGGGAGTGTGGGCCAGGACCGGGTGGAGTTGCACACCGATGACGATGAGGCGACCATCGCCACACTGTCCTCCCGGTTCGGCCTGTCGGCCACCATGAGTGAAGGGGCGGTGACCTTCCACGTGGCGGGGGGCGAGGAGTTCGTGCCCCGCCTGTTCAGCGGTCTGCCAGTCGGCATCCGTTCCATCCGGGTCAGCCGCCCGACGTTGGACGACGTGTTCATGAGCTACACCGGCCGGACCATCCGCGACGCCGAGGCCTCCGGGAGCGAGCGACTGAAGTCCCACCCGATGATGCGGGGCCGGCGCTAGGTGGTGGCCACCGAGAGCTCGGGCATCATCGGTGTCTCGCTCGCCGGCGGGACCCTGGCCAACGACCTGCGGGCCACCAAGATGGTGTGGAAGCGCGAGCTCATCCGGTACTTCCGCAACCGCATCCGGATCGTGACCAGCCTGGCCCAGCCTGTCCTGTTCCTCTTCGTCCTGGGGAGTGGCCTGTCGCCGATCATTCGGAGCGGGAGGGGTCCCCAGGTCGACTTCAAGACCTTCATGTACCCCGGCGTCATCGCCATGACGATCCTGTTCACCGCCATATTCTCGGCCGTCTCCATTGTGTGGGACCGGGAGTTCGGATTCCTGCGGGAGATGATGGTGGCACCCATCCGCCGCAGCGCCCTGGTCATCGGCAAGACTCTCGGCGGGGCGACGGTGGCCACCATGCAGGGCGTCATCATGCTGATCCTCGCGCCACTCGTCCATGTCCCGTACAGTCCGGTCCTCCTGCTCGACTTGCTGGCGCTTATGGCACTGTGCGCCGCCATGCTCACCGCCGTGGGCGTACTGGCCGCCAGCCGCATGGAGCAGGTCGAGTCGTTCCAGGTCGTGATGCAGCTGTTCGTGTTGCCGATGTTCTTCCTGTCCGGGGCGGTGTTCCCGCTGTCCGGGCTACCGACGTGGCTCGCCGTGTTGACTCGAATCGATCCGGTGGCGTACATCGTGGATCCGATGCGTCGGGCGGTGTTCGCCCACATCCACGTCTCCGCCGCAGCCCGCCAAACCTTCAGCCCGGGCCTGAACTGGGGCGGTTGGACATTGCCGGTTCCCCTCGAGCTGGGCATCGTGGTGGCGATCACCCTGGCCTGCCTGGCCATCTCGGTGGCCATGTTCTCCCGGCAGGACTGAGCGGGTTCGGCCGCAGACCTCGCCTACCATGGCGCGGAGTGCGTCGCCCAGCCGCTTCTGTGTCGTCCGAGGAGCCGGTCCTCGACCAGCCTGTCACCGATCCCGACCGCCTCCGCGGGTGGCGCTCGACGCTGGCCGGCGGCATGGTGCGCACGGCGCGGCCCAAGCAGTGGCTGAAGAACCTGTTGGTGTTCGCGGCACCGGGGGCGGCCGGCGTGCTGACCAAAGGTTCCGACCTCGTCAACGCGGTGGCCGCCTTCGCCCTCTTCTGCGTGGTGGCCAGCGGCGTGTACTTCCTGAACGACACCATCGACCGCGGGTCGGACCGGCGTCACCCGGTCAAACGGCTGAGGCCGGTGGCGGCCGGCATCGTGAGCGTTCGGCAGGCAACAGGGACCGGCCTGGCGCTGGTCGTAACGGGCCTGGCCCTGTCACCGGTGATCTCCTGGAAGTTCACCCTGATCGTGGCGATCTACGTCTCCGTCCAACTGGTCTATACCTGGCGGCTCAAGCACGAGCCCATCCTGGATCTGGCCGCGGTGGCGTCCGGTTTCGTGTTGCGGGCGATCGGGGGGGCAGTCGCGGTGGGTGTGCCCATCTCCGAATGGTTTCTGATCGTGGCCACGTTCGGGAGCCTGTTCATGGTGACCGGCAAGCGCATGACCGAGCATTCGGCCCTCGGGGACGACCGGGCCGCGGCCCGACCCAGCCTGGCGTCGTACAGTCTGCCGTTCCTGCGGTCCGTCCTGATCACCAGCGCCAGTGTGGCCCTCACCGCCTACTGCCTCTGGGCCTTCGAGAACGCCAAAGCGGTGGTTCACGGCCACCACGCCATCTGGTTCCAGCTCTCGATCGTGCCGTTCACCTTGGCCCTCCTGCGCTATGGGCTGCTCATCGACCGCGGACACGGGGGCGCACCCGAGGACCTGGTTCTCGGTGACCGCCAGCTGCAGGTGATGGCGCTCATCTGGGCCGGGCTGTTCGCGGTCGGCGTCTACCTTTAGTGGTGTCGGTCCTGACCGGATGGGGCCTGACGGCGCCCAGCGCGGCGACGGTCCTGACACCGTCGACGACGTCGGAGGCGGCACGGGCGCTGCACGGAGCGGGCGAACGCGGGGTGATCGGGCGGGGCCTGGGCCGCAGTTACGGTGATGCGGCCCAGAACGCCGGCGGCCGGGTGGTGGTGGCCACCGGCCTCAACCGATTGCTCGACCTGGACATGGAGCAGGCCCGGGCCACGGTCGAAGCCGGGACCAGCCTCGAATGGCTGATGCGGACGCTGCTTCCGCTGGGCCTGTTTCCCATGGTCACGCCGGGCACCCGGATGGTCACCGTCGGCGGTGCCATCGCCTCGGACATCCACGGCAAGAACCACCATCGCGACGGCAGCTTCGCCGACCATGTCGAACGGATCGCCCTGGAGACGCCGGCTCTGGGCCGGCTGGAGGTTTCGAGGGAGAGCCGGTCCGATGTCTTCTGGGCCACGGCCGGGGGGATGGGGCTCACCGGTCTCATCCTGGATGCGACCATCCGGTTGGTGAAGGTGCAGACGGCGAGCATGCGGGTCGACACCGAGCGCCTTGACGACCTTGACGCCGTCATGGCCCGGATGGCCGACTCCGACGACCGCTACCGGTACTCCGTCGCTTGGATCGATTGCATGGCGCGCCGCGGCTCGCTCGGCCGGTCGGTACTCACCCGGGCCAACCACGCCGAACTGGACGATCTCGGGGCCGCCGAGCGGGCCGACCCGCTGGAGTTTCGACCCCGGGTGCGCGTCGAGGCGCCACCATGGGTGCCGGGCGGATTGCTCAACTCGGCGACGGTAAGCGCGTTCAACGAGCTGTGGTTCCGTAAGGCGCCTCGCCACGAGGACGGCCGGATCGAGTCCATCTCGGCCTACTTTCACCCCCTCGACGGCATCGGCGGCTGGAACCGCATCTACGGCCGGCGGGGGTTCGTCCAGTACCAGTGCGTGGTGCCCTATGGCGAGGAGGCGTCGCTGCGGGCCATGGTGGAATCCCTGAGCGCCGCCCGCTGCGCCTCCTTCCTGGCCGTGCTGAAGCGTTTCGGCCCTGGCAACGCCGGGCCGCTGTCGTTCCCCGCGGCGGGCTGGACGCTCGCTCTCGACATCCCGGCCTCCCGGGCCGGACTGGGCCCGCTCCTCGACCGGCTCGACAATCTGGTCGTGGCCGCCGGCGGCCGGATCTACCTGGCCAAGGACTCACGGCTACGCCCGGAACTGCTGCCGGCCATGTACCCGGACCTGGCCAGTTGGCGGCAGCTCCGCCACGAGCTCGACCCCGAGCACCGCATGTGCTCCGACCTGGCCCGGCGGCTGTGGCCCCTGACCGGGGACTGTCGGTGAGGGGGGACAGTCCGTGAAGGACTCGCTCGGCGCTGTTCAGTCGATCCTGGTGCTCGGTGGCACCTCGGACATCGGCGTGGCGATCGCCGCCCGGCTGGCCGCGCCCCGCGGCGCGTCAGTGGTCCTGGCCGGCCGGCACTCCGAGGCGTTGCAAGCAGCGGCCGCGGCGTTGGGTGAGGGCGGGGCCGGGAAGGTGCACACCCTGGCCTTCGATGCCGACGACACCGGCACCCACGATGCGGTCGTCGCCGACGCGGCCGCGCTCGTCGGTGACCTTGACGTGGTGGTCGTCGCCTTCGGGCTGCTCGGCGACCAGTCGCGTGACGAGACAGATGGCGACGGCGCGGTCCGGCTGGCCACCACCAACTACGTCGGCACGGTCTCCGCCGGCCTGGCGGCCGCCCGCCGGCTGCGGGCCCAGGGCCACGGAAACCTGGTGGTGCTGTCATCGGTAGCCGGCGAAAGGGTCCGGCGATCCAATTTCATCTACGGCTCCTCCAAGGCGGGGGTTGACGGGTTTGCGCAGGGGCTGGGTGACGCCCTCGTCGGCAGCGGGGCCGGAGTGCTGATCGTCCGGCCCGGCTTCGTCGTGACCAAGATGACGGCCGGGATGGACCGTGTCCCCCTCTCGACCACCGCCGAGGCGGTGGCCGCGGCGACTGATCGGGCCCTGCGTCAGGGTCGCGAGACGGTCTGGGTTCCAGGACTCTTGCGCTGGGTGATGATGGTGGTGCGGCATCTCCCCCGGCCCATCTTCCGGCGTCTCAAGGTCTGAGGGGTGGTATCCGATCCGGCTGAGGCGGCCGCGGCCGGCGTGGCGGCCTTCGACTTCGACGGCACTCTGATCGACGGGGACAGCTTCGGCTGGTTCCTGGTCCGGGTGGTCGGGCCGGTCCGTTTCGGACGCACCGTCGGCGGGTCTGTACCGCTGCTCGTCCGGGCCTACGGAGCCGGGCGCCGGGATGGCGCCAAGGCCGCCCTCATCGCCCGACTGCTGACCGGTTATCCGGCCGACCGGCTGGCCGACCTCGGAGAGGCCTACAGCGCCGAACTGCGCCGACGGGTCCGCCCGGCCTTGGCGGCACGGATCGCCTGGCACCGCGAACAGGGTCACCGCCTGGTGATCGTGTCGGCGTCGCTCGAGGTGTACCTGCTCCCTTTCGGGCGGGCGATGGGGTTCAATCAGGTGCTGGCCACCCGCCTGGAGGTCGGTCCCGATGGCCGGCTGACCGGTCGGTTGAACGGCCTGAACGTGCGGCGGGCCGAGAAGCCGGCCCGGTTGCGGGCGTGGCTGGCCGAGGAGCTCGAGGGCGCGCCATATCAGTTGTGGGCCTACGGCGACAGCGTCGGGGACCGCGAGCTGTTGGCCATGGCCGACCATCCGGTGCGGGTGTGACGGGGGTCAGCCCCGGACTGGGCCTGGGCTGGCGCTGAGGCGCCGGCGCAGCCGCCCGCCGGCGGCGGAATACCGGACGATGCAGTACATGGCTCGGAACCCGTCCCTCCACCCGATCTTCTTGCCTTCGGCGTACGTGCGGCCGGCATAGGAGATGCCGACCTCGTAGACCCGCCATCCGCCCTGAGACACCTTGGCCGTGATCTCGGGTTCGAAGCCGAAGCGGTCCTCCTCTATCACGAAGCTCTGGATTACCTCCCGGCGAAATGCCTTGTAACAGGTCTCCATGTCCGAGAGGTTGAGGTTGGTGAACATGTTGGAAACGGTGGTGAGCACCATATTCCCGATCGAGTGCCAAAAATACAAGACCCGGTGGGGCAGGCTGCCGTCGAACCGGTTTCCGAACACCACATCCGCCCGACCCTCCAGGAGCGGCCCGACCACGCGACCGAAATCCGCCGGGTCGTATTCGAGGTCGGCGTCCTGCACGATCACATACGGAGCGGTCGCCTCGGAAAATCCTCGACGCAGGGCGGCGCCCTTCCCCTGGTTGACGGATTGGGCGAATACCCGGACCCTCGGATCGGACAGGGCCCGGGCCAGCTCGAGGGTGCCATCGGTCGAGCCGTCGTCGACGATGATGAGCTCGGCGGTCAACGGGGAGGCCAGCACGCGTGCCGCGATGACCTCGATGGTAGCCGCCTCGTTGTAACAGGGCATCACTACCGACAGGCAGTCCACCGCTTGCTCGCTAGCCATTTCGCCCCGTCCCGTCACCGTCCGCTGATGATACTGACGTAAATCAGGGTTGCCCAAGGTCGACCAGGTAATTGTCGCCGTACTGACTCACCGTCGCCGACGCCGGGAGGCCGGCCATGATGGTTCTCGCCTGCGGAACGGTATACATCCGGATCCCGGTTTGGATGCCCAGATGCAGAATCAGGAATCGAACTTGCAATGATTTCAACGTGGCGAACGCGTTCGGATCGGGAAGTGAACGGATTTTCAGGACGTCGTCGTACCAGCTGACCGGAATGTAGCCGCTGTAACCGTTCACGCGCGGGTGGAAGTCAATCGTCGACCAGACCATCCGGGATGCTTCTGCGTATGCCCAATTGCTGGGCTCACTCACGGGCTCGAAGATCGGCAGTTCGACGACCGCACCACTCGGGCGGTGACTCAGGGCCTGGTAAACGGCCAGAGTGCCCCGATCGCTGGCGATATGTGTATACGGCACCGGCGCGGCCAATTCGGCCAGAACCATCACGCTGGCCAGACAGGTGAGCGCGACGGCGCCGGCCGGGTGACTGATCCGTCGAAGTACCCATGCCAGCCCCACCCCGGCCAGGACCGCACCGGCCAGGATGCTTACCGCCGCCAGCCGGGCCGTCACCCGGACGCTGGCCAATGGCCCGATGTGGTCATAGACGAATCGCCACGGTGTCCACGGACCTCGGGCCGTCGCGCCGACCGCCAAGACGCCCATCACCGCGCCAGCCAGAACAAGCAGGGCGAGCAAACTCGGGCGGTCGGGCGGCGTGGGAGGCCCCGGCTCTGGCCTGGTGGTGCCACGCCTGCGCCGGGCCCCCAGTACCCCGACCCCGACGAACGCCAGCAGCATGGTGGTGAAACCCGGGAACAGATGCCGCTCGTAACTACCCTTGTCGGTGTTCTTTGACAGCGACTTGTACAGATACGACCCTGGCGCCGGACGTACGATGTCACGGGGTCGCAGTCCCCACTCAGGGGCCAACGGTCGCTTTCCGAAGGTCTGCGAGACGTTGTGGTAGGCGATGAACGAGGGCGCGGCGACGAGCGTCATGGCTCCACTGAGGACCAGGCAGCCGACCAGGCGCCAACCCAGCCGTCCCCTCATGAGCACGATCAGACCGGTCAGGATCACCGCCACCGCGAGGGCGTAGCCGGCGGCGATGTACAAAGCGCCGAGGGCAATGGCGATATTGGTCAGGCCGAGCAGCGCCGCGACCCTGTACCGAGGTCGCTCCACCAGCTTGAACAGGAGGAGCAGTGCGAGTGGAAGCAGTCCGATCATCTGGAGTTGGGGGTGGCCGGCCTGCCCGAGTACGTACGCCGAGAACCCGGCGGGTAGGGCGGCGAAGATGGCGGCATCCGTGCGTCCGGTCAGCCAGCGGGTCAGCGAGTAGGTCGCACCCAGGTTCAACCCGATCATGCCCAACCAGATCATGTTCCATGACAGGATCCAGTTGTGTGTCAGCCCGTAGAACGCGGCATACATCGGGGCCAGGGTGAGCAACGGATCGGCGTAGGCCACTGTCCCGCGCAGAGGCCAGAAGATGTTGCCGTCGAAGAGGTGCCGGGGAGAGTGCACGAGCGCGTGCCCCGTCCACCGGACGATCCAGATCTGCAGAACAGAGTCACCGAGATCGCCGGGCAGGCGGGTAGCCAGCTGGGACGGGCTCCGGCGAATGATCAGCGCCGTGGCGACGACGAAGATGGCCGTGACCAGGGCGCGGCGTCGCCAGGGCGATTCACCGACGGTGGGTGTGTCCATCTCCAGCGAGACGCGGCCCGGCTGCCGCAGGGACCCCTTGGCGGCTAGCGCCACCGCTGTACCTCCGCCGCGTGAACCAAGGCGGGCCGAAGTCTAACGGATGGCCCAATGCCGGTGCTGGCTTGCTGTGAGGTGGTTGTCGCCCGGTGGGTAGGTTTTGGCGGAACTGCTAAAAAGTGGTGATGGCTCCTCGCGCCCTCATCACTGGCATCACCGGCCAGGACGGTTCGTACCTGGCTGAGCTCCTTCTGGCCCGAGGCTACGAGGTCATCGGACTGGTTCGCCGCACCAGTTCGGTGAGCTCGGATCGCATCGCACATCTGGTGGACCGGTTGACCATCGTCCCGGGCGATCTGCTCGACGAGGCGTCGCTGACCCGGGTGCTGGCCGAATACCGACCCGGCGAGGTGTACAACCTGGCCGCGCAATCGTTCGTGCAGACGTCGTGGAGTCAGCCGGTGCTCACGGGCGAGATCACGGCGCTCGGTGTCACCCGCCTGCTCGACGCTATCCGCCATGTCGACCCGACGATCCGCTTCTATCAGGCCAGCTCGAGCGAAATGTTCGGCAAGGTGGTGGAGACGCCGCAGACGGAACGCACCCCGTTCTACCCGCGAAGCCCGTACGGCGTCGCCAAGGTGTACGGCCATTGGATCACCGTCAACTACCGCGAGAGCTACGGCCTTCACGCATCGTCCGGGATCTGCTTCAACCACGAGAGCCCGAGGCGCGGTGTCGAGTTCGTAACCCGCAAAGTGACGCATGGGGTAGCGCGGATCAAGGCCGGCCTGCAGGACAGTCTGGCGCTCGGGAATCTGGACGCCCAACGCGACTGGGGCTATGCAGCCGACTACGTCGTCGCCATGTGGATGATGCTCCAGCAGGACGACCCGGACGATTATGTGATCGCCACTGGTGAGACACACTCGGTCCGCGAGCTCTGCGACATCGCCTTCAACCGAGTCGGGCTCGACTACGAGCAGCACGTCGTCGTGGATCCTCGGTTCATCCGCCCGGCCGAAGTCGATCTGCTGTTCGGCGACGCCAGTCACGCGCAACAACGACTGGGATGGAAGCGTGAGACCAGCTTCGCCGACCTGGTCGGAATGATGGTCGATGCTGACATGCGCCAACTGGCGCACCTGCAACGCTGATCCAAAGGATCTGAATGTCAGTGGCCGACGAGGGTGATGCCCCGAGCTATCGATCCGGACAGCCCAGGGCTGTTCTGCGGTAGCGCGCTCCCGAACCAGTGGATAGCTCCATTGGTTTCGACGACGTACCCGCCGGGTGTGCCCGGGACCATGGCGAGACCTCGGGCATTGCGGGTGTTGGGCCAGTACGCGGACTGAACCAGCGCAGGCGCGCCACCGAAGGGATGGACACCGCCCCAACCGTCGAGCGTGTAGCCGCTCCATGCACTGGTCAGCACGGCGCCGACCGCGATATCCCAGCCCGACCAGTAGGCCTCACCGAACGCCTGCGGCGCCGGGCCGACCGGATGGAGACCACCCCAGCCTTCCATGACGTACCCGGCCGGCTCCCCTGTCGCACAGGTCAGGACGAGCGCTCGGGCGATGTCCCAACCGACCCAGTATCCGCTCCCGAACAGATGCGGTGCGCCGCCGAACTCATGCAGGCCGCCCCAGTCGTCGAGGACATAGCCGCTGGTCCCAATGGGGTCGCATGGGTTGAGCGTGATGGCACGGGCGACATCCTGGCCGGGCCAGTACCCGGTTCCATACACGAACGGGGCGTTGCCAAAGCCGTGGATCCCACCCCAGTCATCCAGTACATAGCCGCCGCCACCTTGAGGTCGAACGACGATGCCGCGTGCGACGTCCTTGCCGGGCGCGTACATGGATCCGTACATCACCTGTGCCCCGCCGAATGGGTGTATCCCCCCCCAGCTGTCGACGACATATCCCGGATTGCCGCCGGCCAGCGCGCCGTCGTCGAAATCCGAGTCCATAGTGATCGTTACACCACCCCAGGACTCGTTGTGACCACCAGAGTACTGGTGGAGGCGGCGGTGTGGCCACCAGTATGAGGCCGGGATGTGGCTGTCACCCGTCACCGAGTGCGGGCAGCAACCCCAGCTGGCAAACCAGATGTCGTCCGGGGTGTTGAACGTCCCGGGGTACAGCTTGACCATGTCGGCAATGGTCGATGCCGAACTGCCGTAGACACCGGACGCATAGCCTCTGGAGTGCAGTTCGCCGGTCCACGCGTTGAGGAAGGCCATCACCGCCTGAGAGCAGGCGGCCTGCGAACTGTCGTAGCCCTCCATGTCGAAGTAGATGGGCGATCCGGCACCGAGCCCCAAGGCCGCGGCCTGCACGGAGGCATCGTCGGCCGCAGCCCGGCCCTGGGGGTCGGGGCGGTTGGGGTCGATAGCCTGGGGAAAAGGATTGCAGGGAGCTTGCAGGCCTACGTAGATCGGCGCCAGCAGCCACCCCTGGTTGGAGACGTTGGTCACCCACGACGTCGTCAGGTTGGGTTGGGCGCAGGCCCGGTTGACGCCGCCGATGTAGACGCCGACGCTGCGATACGGCGACGCCAGCCAGGCCGCCATGGTCGACTGAGAGGGCGCAGCGCAGGTGTCGAAGCCTTCGCCGACAAAGCCGGTCGTGCCCCCGATCGGCAGGGCGGCGGCCGACGGCTGAGCGGCAGCCGGCGCGGCGGGCGCGCTGGCCTTGGGTGTCACCGAGGCGGGCGCAGGTGACGCCATCGGGCTGGCGAGGGCCGGAGCGGCACCGGCCGGTGCCGGGTGGAACGAGCTCAGCACCTGGTCCATGGCGCGGCCTGCCGAACCGTGGTAGAGCGTGGCGAGAATGCCGGGGCGGGGGAAGACGGCGCGGGTCTCGGCGTCAGTCGACGCAGTCGGTTGGAGCCTGACCGACTCACCGTTGATCGCGGACTTCGTCGTCGCCTTCGCCGCCTGTCCGGTGTTGCTGGCGTCAGCCGGCTCCACCTGCAGGGCGTCGGCGCGGCCGATGAGATGCGACGAGCAGCGCGGATCGGCGCCCGTATGGCCCAGGTACACAGCGGACACATCGAAATGCACGCACTGACTGGGGTCGGCCGCGAGATCGATGATCGGCCAACTGGACGGAACTGAGAACACCATGTCCCGATAGGTGACCTGCCGGGTCGCGGGGGCTGCCGTCTGGGCCAGGCTCGCCCGGGCGGGGACCAACACGGCGACCATGGTCAAGACTGCGACCAAGGGTGCCGAAAACCGCTGCAACGTTGTCCTGCGAGACCGAGACCGCACCTCCGAGACTCTACTGGCGAGGTCCCGAAAGTCGGGGCACCCCCCCAGCGGATATGTCATCTGGGATGGCGCGCCGCGGTCCCTGACGTGGCCACCACGGCGAAGTCCTGCGGCCCGAACAGGACATGGTTGAGCCGCTCAAACGCCGCATTGACCTGGCCAACCCACGCCGGAGCCTCGGGATCGGTGATCAGATCGATGCGGTGGGCGCTGGCGGGAGCAAAGAACCGGACCTCGACCTTTCGGAACCCGGCAGCCTCGCACAGGAACTCAAGCAGCTTGGGGTGCAGGGGCCGGACGTGGGTCGGGTCCAGGATGTAGGAGTTGCCCAACACCAGCAGAGACGCCGGGTTGGGCGTCTCGGCGATGAGGATCCCGCCTTCGACCAGGCGGGTCTGGCTCAGCTCAAGGAGCTCGATCAGGGGATCCAGCTCGAGGTGCTCCAATACGTGCGTGGCGACGATGGCGCCGAACGACCTCGGTGGTTGACCACGAAGGAACTCCACCGCATCGGCTCGAACGACCTCGAGGCCCCGTTGGCGCGCATCGGCGACCATCGCAGGATCAGAGTCGACACCGATCGCCTTCACGCCGCGCTGGCCCAGTAGGCCGATCAGCTCGGCCCGGCCGCAGCCGATGTCCAGCACCGGTCCGTGTGCCCCCAGGAGCGCCCCGTACCGCTCGTCCAGGGTGGCCACGACATCCTCCGGGCGGCCTCGGAAGCGTCTCTCGAACCCGGCGTAATCGAACAGGGTCGACGCCGGAGCGTTCCCGGCCGGCTCGGCGGTGGGGAACCCCCGCTCATGCTGGTGCCCGCCGGCCTCCAGGAACCTCAGCCGTCTCTCGCACGCAGTGACCCGCTCACGCAGCTCGGCCAGCGCGGTCGCCGCCTCCGACAGCCCGAAGGAAGGCGCGATGGCGCGCCCCAACTCCTCGAGAACCGCTCCCAAGGTGCGGATCTCGCCCTTGAGCAGGTCGATGTTGATCAGCCCGGCCCGCAGATCGCCGCGTTCGAGCTCCCACTCGGTGGAATCGGCCCGGATGGAGGACAGGGAGCGGTCGAGCGCTTCCACCTGGAGCAAGGCCTGCTGGCCGACCTCGCGGCCCGGGGCGGCCGCCCTCTCGAGCATCGGTGCCGCGACCCGTCGTGCCGCCCGGCGGGCGGCCCGTCGGACCCGCCGGGACATCCGTCGCATCTCACCTCCGCCGGGAGGGCCAGCGCCCCTATCGGCACCACCGGCCAGTTCGGCAGCCAGGCGCTCCGTCCGATCGGAGCTCAGTGGATCGGGGAGCGACACGCCGTCAGTCTCTCGCACCCTCGAGGATGGCGGCGGCCAACCTGACCCGTTCCACGACCGCCGCACTCTCGGGCGTGCCGAGCTGCGCCAACGCGGCCGCCAAGGGCGGAGGAACCGGGACCCGCGAGGCGGCGCTCAGTCCCAGTCTCCGTACCAATGCAGCGGCGACCATAGCCGGGCTGTGGCGGGTCTCGACGAGAAGGCGCCCGGCCCACGAAAGCCGGGCGGCCAAGGGGGCATCGGTAGCCACCTCGATGGCAGCCCGGCGGCGCGCCTCGACACTGTCGGCGACAAGCACGTCGCGGTCCGCGACAACGCGGAAACGAACCGCGGTCTCGACATCGGTGACACAAGGTGTTCCCCATGCCAAGGCGCCGATCAGGGGCGGCCCGGTCACGACCGCGGCGGACGCGCAGCCGACAGCCGTGACGCCGAGGTCGGCATCCAGGTGGTGACGCGGCCCGTTCCATGCCCACCGCTCGCCATCATGTTCGATCACCAGGGGATCCGGGAGGCCTCGAGCCCTCCGGAGTCGGGCCCGGACGAAAGGCGCGACCGGGACGGCGTCGGTCGGCGTCGCGTCGGGCGGCCATCCCCTCGTTCCGAGCATTCCAGCCGGCACCAGTAGTGCCCGGCTCCCGGCTCGTCCGACGACATCCTCAGAGGCGGAGAGAACGACGTCGGCGCGGGCCGCCATTTCCCGCTCGAGATCGCCGACGGACTCCACCCATAACGCGACCGGAAGGCAGCCGGTCGGGACGGGGTCGGTACCGATCGCCAGGACCGCGTCCACATGGCGCGATTCCGCGGTCTCGGCGGCATCGGTCAGCACCACGATCGTGCACCATCTCCGGGTCAGGGCGAGGAGGGTGACCAGGCCGGGGGGCGCCGGGCCTCGACAGTGGACAGCCAGTCTGGGCGGGTTGCGGACCCAACCGATCATGCCAGCAGGCGGGCGACGACGGGCTCCCAGCTCAGACCGGCAACCCGCTCCTGGCCTGCGGCGCCCATGCGTCGGGCCAGCTCGGGCGATGCGATCAGGTGGTCGATCGCCTCACCGATGGCGCCCGGTGTCCCGTCGGTGACCAGACCCGTGACTCCGTCCTCGACCCATTCCAGCACTCCTCCGGAGTCGTTGGCGGTGATGACCGGCTTGGCCGCCAGGAACGCCTGGAGCGTCACGTAGCCGTAGTCCTCGTCAAGCGGCGCGTAGACAACCGCGAGCGCGTTGGCGTACAGCTCGATCAACTCGTCATCGGTCACGAATCCCGGCAGATCGACGCGATCGGCCACCCCCCGGGCCTCGGCCAGCGCCCGCAGCTCGGCCCCGAGTGGTCCCCGGCCAGCCAGCACGGCACGCGCCCGGGATTCGGCTGCGGCCAGGCCCTCGATCACCAGATGTGGTCGCTTGTTACCGGCCAGCCGGGTCGGACAGAAGACGTAGTCGCCCGTTGGTCCGGGCCGCAGGCGGTCGTGCAACGGCGGTGGGTGATGGAGCGGGGTCCCGACCAGGCCGTTGAAGCGCGCCAGCCGACCGGCGACGACCGCAGACGTCGTGAAAAGCTTCTGGGCCTCGGCCAGAGCTCGGGTGTCCCACTCCGCGAGGAGGCGCCGCGCCTCCAATGATGCGTCGTCGGTGCCGAAATCCGACCATGGGGCATCGACCGCGTCATAGGCCGCTCGGTGCTGATGAAACAGCCAGACGACTTTGCGGGGATGCTTGGCGTAGTACGAAGGAAAGTTGGTGGCAATGACGACATCGGCGTCGAGCGGTACCATCCGCCACGCCAACGGCGAGTCGAAGATCCTGCCCTTCTCCCATGCAACCGGGAGCCGGACGAGCTCGCAGCGATGCCCGGCCGCTCGGACCGCGGTCACCAGGTTGTCCACATGCAGCTCGGCCCCGCCGCTGGTAAAGGGAACCTGGGCGCCACAGACCAGAACGTCCATCGTCTCCTCGGCTCGGACCAAGCCGGGTACTGTAGCAACCCGTGCACGCAGGCCGCTCCCGCGCCGCTGCCGTCCTGCGATCGAGGACGGCGACCGCCCTTCATTCCCATCCCGACCTGGCACGCCTCGTGCGGAAGGTGCGGAACCTGTCAGGTAGAGGCGCCACCAGCAGATCGCCGGCTTCGACGTCGGGCCGCAGACAGGAGCTCGACGATCCCGCTGCGGACGCGGTCCTCAGACGGATCTACCGGGAGCTGCTCCAGCGCGACCTGGACGAGCCGGGCCGCCAGCACTGGCTGCGTGCCATGCGGAATGGCCTGCCACCGGCGGACGTGGCGATCGCCATCGCCACGTCGGAGGAGTACACGAATCGGATCGCGGCGGAGCGGTTCTTCCTCCCCGACCTGCGCGAGTTGCGCCCCGATCGTTACCGGGAGGCGCGGATCGAGGGGTCGAACGACACGCTGGCGGTGTTCCAGGCCGAGACGCCGGCGGACCTCGACTGGCTCGAACACGCCATCCTCGACAACGGGTACTACAACAAACCCGGCATCTGGATGAACGAGGTCAACCTCGACAAGCGGGTGATGGCCGAGCTTATCGCCGGCTTCGCGCCCGCCCGGCCGCTCGAAGTGGGGTGCTCGACCGGCGCCGTGCTGAGGTGTCTGCTCGACCTGGGAATCCGCGGTGAGGGCATCGAGATCAGCTCTCGGGCCAAGCGCGACGCCCACCCCGAGGTCCGCGATGCCATCCACCTGGGCGACCTGCTGACAGCCGACCTGCCGGCGCCGTACGACCTGGTGTTCGGGCTTGATGTGTTCGAGCACCTGAACCCGAATCGACTTGTCGAGTACATCGATGCCATCCGGCGAGTCCTCGCGCCGACCGGTTGGTTGTTCTGCAACATCCCGGCGTTTGGTCACGATGACGTGTTCGGTGAGGTCTTTCCGCTGCAATTCGCCAGCTGGAGGAACGACGCGGCCGCCGGTCGCCCGTTCGCCGACCTGCAGGTCGACGACAACGGGTACCCGATGCACGGGCATCTCATCTGGGCCGGCAGCTCCTGGTGGGTCGAGCAGTTCGAGCACGCCGGGTTCCACCGGCAGCCCAGCGTCGAGCGGGCACTGCATGACAAGTACGACCGCTTCTTCGATACCCACGCACCGGCCCGGAAGTCCTTCTTCGTCTTCTCGCCTGACCAATCGCCCGACTGGGGGTCGGTCGTCGCCCGCATCGGCCGGGCACCGTCTGCCGTGCTCGACGGGGCCCTGCTGGGGGCGAAGCCGGCAGTCCGCTGACCCGGCGGCCCGCAGAGGCGGCCGACTTGGCAGATCAGCGTTCGAGCGACTTGATCATGGCCTCGCGCATGGCGTTGATGTGCTCAACCAGTGGCACGATCTCCCAGGCGATAGCGCGATGAAGAAGCCTCCGCAGGAGGGCCACGCCGGGTAGCCGGGATCCCGGAGGGGGTAGTACCAGGGGCGGCAGATTCCGCAGCATCCGGCTGGCATCGATGCGTTCGGCGGCGCGCGGGCCCTCCAGGGACGGGGTGGCGGCCATCCGCCGCCGGGCCGCCCGCTGGGCGATCTCGCCCTGAAGCTTCTCCCGATCCACAAACAGATCTCCGGACCACGAGGGTGAAGCGGCGTCGGCGTCAACGGCCCTGATCCCCCGGGCCGTCAGCACGGCCTCGCACATGGCCCGCCGCAGACCGATGTCGTCCCCCACCAGGGTCACCCGGTCTCGTTCCGCTCGCTGAAAGGACAGGCCGCCGACGTCGGTGGCGATGACGGCGCGTTCATACAGCAGGGCCCGCTCCAGAACCGACGAGGACCAGATGGACCGGTACGGCAGAACGACGACGTCGCACGCGACCAGCCAGCGGTCGAACAGCTCGTCGGTGAGATACCCCTCGTGCAGGTGGACGTCCGGAACGCCGGCCGCCAGGTCGCGGAGCTCGTCCATGTACGACAGATAGGCGGGTTCCGGCGTGCGCACCGAACCGACGACATCGAGACGACACGCCCCGCCGGCCGGTCCGGTGTTGATGGCAGCCATGGCTCGCACGGTCCGGTCGAAGCCCTTGTGCGGCTGAATGAAACCGATATTCAGAAAGACGAAGTCGTCCGCCTGAAGGGACAGCGACGCCCGTGCTTCGTCCTTCGAGAAGGCCGTGGCCCGGCGGAAATCGGCGCCATGCTCCGCCAGCCTGATCCGGTCCATGGGAACTCCATACGCCTGTGAGAAGCTGTCTTTCTCCACCGCGGTGTGGACCACTACGGTGTCGACGGCCCGCCATGGCATCCGGTTGGCCACCCGCAGCAACCGCTTGCCCTGGCCTCGCGTGTAGTCGATCTCGTGGATCCGCACCTCCACCTGTCGCGCCGCCGAGAACGCGACGAACAGGGCGAGACTCTCGAACGCCCATTGCGACGGCCCCGATCGCACCGGGAAAAAGACTTCGGGATGAAACTGCACGATCACCTTGTCGTACTTGCGGAGACGCTTCGCCAGAGCGAGCGCTCCCCGAGGCCCGACCAGATTCAGATGGTGGTGTGCCGCGCTGGGCCCGGGCGAGAGCACTTCGACGTCATGGCCTTCGGCTCGCAGGCGGGCAACCGTCTGGACGGCATAGGATGCGATGCCATCGCGCAGGGGCGGGTACGGCGTAACCATCAGGATCCTCATGGGACAGGCGCGACCTCGGATGCCCGGCGGTCGCTGGCTTCTCCCGTCCACTGATCCAGGCGGTCCTCGATACGGTCGAGCACCGAGACCCATGTATAGTTCCGCAGCACGTAGTCGCGGCCGGGCGCGGCGAGCGCCGCGGCCGCGACAGGGGCATCAGCGACGAAAGCCAGGCACTCCTCGAGCTCGAGATCGTCGTTGTAGACCAGCCCGGCACCCGAACGCTCGCAGTGCCAGGCCAGGACCTCGCAGGCGGCATTCGCGATCACGGGTGTCCCGGCCAGCCAGGCCTCCATGATGACGCGGGAGAAAGCCTCGTATCGGCTCGGTTGCACCACGGCCGCGGCGGCGGCCAACGCGTCGTCCCGGTCGCGATCGGAGAGGAAGCCGAGGTCAATGACGTGGTCCGACATGGAGGGGGGAATGTCGGCGTCGCCGCCACCAGCTGTGACCAGGCGCAACCGGAGGCCTCGGGCATTGACAGCGGCCGTGAAACCCTCCATCAACTCGGGCCAGTTCTTGCCGCCTTCCCGCCGCCCGAGGTACAGCACGAACGGATCCTCGATGCCATGTCGGGACCGGAAACCCTCGGGGTCGTATTTGGTGTCGGGATCGGTTCCGACGCCACAACCGACCGTGGCATGTGGCGCCAGTCGCTCGCATATCCGATGGCCCAACCGGTGTTCTGGCTCACTTTGAAACAGCAACCCGGCGACGCCGCTGAAGACCGGCTGGAACAGCTCGAGTGACGCGGCCGGCTCATCGTGGAGGCAAGTCCAGAGGACACTGCGCTCAGCCGCAATCTGCGAGCAGGCGAACGCCATCCAAAACAGGTACGGACCGAAGATCAGGGCCTGGTACTCGGCCCCGTGGTCCAGCAGGTAGTGGTAGAGCTGGGGCATACGCACCCCGTCGTTCATCCACCGCTGCTGCTCCAGGAGGGCGGGCCGGCCGCCGGCCAGGATGAACCGCTCGATGACCGCCCGCTCAGCGCCGGGAGTCGAGACCACCGCGGGAAAGCGGCGGACGAACAGGCCGTCCTCGACCCCCTCGCCCGGCGGGTGGACGTTGTCCCAGGCATAGCCGTCGCTGGCGCAGGTGGTCAGGATCTCGACATCCCAACCCCGTTCCTGCAGTCCCTTGGCCAGCTCGTGCAGCACGATCTCCGCACCACCGGAGATGCGGTCGCCGAACCGCGCCGGGGCGATGCCGATCCGTCCTCTGCGGATCCCCGAGACAGTCACGGCTGCGGATGCTAGCGGCCGTCGTCGAAATGCCGTCAGCGCGTGAGGATCTCGAACTCGGTGTTCATATGCAGCACGCCGGCGGCATTCGGCGGGCTGAACACCCGGAAGGAGGCGATGCGCTCGAGCCGATGGTACTGCTCGGTCTCGTCATTGTTGTGTAGCGCTACGGTGACCATGTACTGACCCTCGATCATCGGAATCTCGTCGAAAGTGAAGCGAACCCGGCGAGGACCGTCGATGGGCGGTAGCTCGACTCCTTGCATGCGGGTATTCGTGCCATAGACGATCACATCGAGGTGGTTGATGATGGCCACTCCAACCTCCCAGTCATCCGTGGGCGCATTGGTGGCCACGTCCAGTTCGATGCCGAGGCGTTCGCCTGAATTGAACCGTTCCTTCGGCGCCCCATCGCCGTCAGTGACCTGCACCTTGCGTACCTCTATTCGCCGGGTCCCGGTCTCGTCGAGCGCAACGACTTCCTGTTCGTAGCGGTCGCGGAAGGCACGCAACGCGGCGACCGGCGTCCCGTCGATCGTTACCTCACCGTGCTCGAGCATGATCACCCTGTCGCAGAGCTGCCTGACCATATCGAGGCCGTGGGTCACCAGGATAATGGTCTTACCGTCCCGTTGGAACTGCTTGATCCGCTCCATGCATTTGCGTTGAAAGGGCTCGTCGCCCACCGCCAGCACCTCGTCGACCAACAGGACATCCGGGTCGACATGAACCGCAACGGCGAACGCCAAGCGTACGAACATACCGGACGAATAGAACTTCACCTGGGTATCGATGAACTCGCTGACACCGGAGAACTCGACGATGGTGTCGAACAGCGCCTGGGTCTGACGCCTCGAGAACCCGAGGATGCTGGCGTTCAGAAAGACGTTCTCACGCCCGGTCAGGTCACCGTGAAAGCCGGAACCGAGCTCGAGGAGGGCGGCCAGGCGGCCGCGTCGTTCGACGAAGCCCTCGTTCGGCGTGAGGATGCCGCCGATGATCTTGAGCAGGGTCGACTTGCCGGATCCGTTGGCCCCGATCAGGCCCAGCGTCTTCGCCGGTTCGATTTCGAACGACACGTGGTGAAGGGCCCAGAACTCCTTGACGTGCCGTTCGGTCCGGCGCCGGTTGAGCACACGGTCCTTCAGCGAGGTGTCCCGGTTGATGTAGAACTTCTTCGACACGTCGCTGACGCGGATGATGGGTGGCAAGCCGGCTAGAGCTCCTGTGCGAAGCTGCCCTGGGCCCGGGCGAAAACCCGCTGCGCAAACCAGAGAAGCAGCGTGGCAAACGCCACGACCGCTGCGAGGCGAAGGCCGAGGAGCCCGTTGTTGGTGAGGATCGGCTGCCGCGCCCCGCCCTGGATGACGGGGGCGACTCCCCCCTTGGAGACCGCTCCGCCGGGGACGTAGCCCTGCTTGTAAAACGCCCGCTGGAACCCCATGACGATGTTCACCAGGGGATTGGCCAGGTAGAGCTTGGCCAGATGATGCTTGCCCAGGCTGGTCGTGGCCTGGCGGCTCATGTAGACGATCGGAGTCGTCCAGAACCAGAACAGAAGGACGAGCTCGATCAGGTGCTGGACGTCCCGAAGGCGCACGTTGGCGACCGCCAGGAGCAAGCCGAGCGCGGTGCTGAAGATGACAAGGGCCAGCAGGCTCAGAGGCAGGTACAGCAGGTTGGTACCGAGGAATGGGTGGCTGAGAAGGAGCAGCGCCCCCACCATGACCACCAGTTGGAGGGCGAAGTTGACCAGTGCGGCACCGACGACGCTCAGTATGAGGATCTCGCGGGGGAAGTAGACCTTTTTGATCAGTCCGGCGTTGGCCACGATGGCCGTCGTGCTTCCACCGACGATGGTGCTGAACAGATCGAACGCAATGAGGCCCGCAAACAAATAGATGGCAAAGTCGGGAACACCAGCACCAAGGAAGACACCGAAAACGACGTAATAGATCAAAAGCAGGAACATCGGACGGGCAAGTGACCAGAAGAATCCCAGGACCGAGTCTTTGTACTTTATCTTGAGCTCCTTGCGCACAAGATTCGACAAAAGCTCGCGATGGCCGATGATGTCCTTGAACGCAGGTCCGAAACCTCGCCAGAACGTCTCTTGAGCGTGAACCCGGACCAGATCGTCGCTGCTATGCGGGGCGGGTGTTCGGATCATGACGCCACATGATCCTAGCGCGCCCTGTCCGATCTAACCGCCATCGGCGGTCATGCCGATACCGGTGATCGCCGGCACGGCACCGGGTGCCGCCGGCGCCATCGGCGCGGCCAGGCGAGGCGCTGCCGCGTTGGGTCCGTTGAACAGCCCCGATGCCACACCCTGGCAGGTCTGCTCGCCGTACCCCTGGCCCAGGCCGATCGGATAGCGGGTCATGACGGCCAAGGCGTACCTGGTGCCGGCGACGATTCCGAGGCAGTTGACCCGCCACTCGCTCGGGTCCGGGAACCATCCGTTCTTGACCGCCGAACCCGGAACGGCAGCATCGATACCCCACGCCTGCGCCGGGACGACCTGGTGCATCTGGCTCAGGATCAGGTCGGTCCCGGAGGATCCGAGGACGCCGCCGGCCAGCTTGGCCAGGACGGTGGCCAGATCGCGACTGGTGGTCCACGTGAATCCCCAGGCTTCCGGAGAGCCGGGGTCGGCGTGGGTGTTGGTGGCCCCGAGGCTCCGCATGAGGCCAACGACCGCGTTGGTACCGCCGACGTCATTCCAGAGCCGGGTGGCGGCGTTGTTGTCGGACTGGGTGATCATGAAATGCAGGTCGGACTGCTCGGCGGCGGTCAATCCTCGACCCTGACGGTTCGCCATGGCGATCAGCGCCATGGCGATGGGGACCTTGATCACGGAGGCGGTCCTGATGGAAGCATCCGGAGAACCTCCCGCGTACATCCCGCCTGTGGCCGTGTCGATGAGGGTGAACCCCACGACACCGGACCTGCTCCGCGCGTAGGCCGAAGTGGCGGCGGCTCGGGCCGCCAGCACACCACCGGTTGCCGGTGGGCCGCTCAACTGAGCACCATCGAAGGTGATGTTGTGACCCAGCGTCGAGGCATACATCTGGAACCGGATACCGGTCAGCGACCCCGACCGGACATCCAACGGCACCTGGATCCGCGTCCACTGGCTGCCGACCGAGAAATACGTCACACCCACATCCGACGTACCCAGACCCCACAACACCAAAGACCCGCTGAACGGTGTGGCGTCGGCCGAATGGACCCAGATCGACCCCACGAAACTCTGACCCGCACCCACCCCCGACACCGGAACATCCTGGAACAACGACCCCGAGGCGGTCGTCGCGAACCCATTGGCCACCCACTGCCCGTCATGGACCTGCGACAAGTCGTTGTACGTCGAGGCCTGAAAACCCAACCCCGACCACCCGGCCAGCGAACCCTCGAAACTCCCATTGGTCAGCAGGCTGGCCGACAGCTCGGCACCATCGAAGGTGATGTTGTGACCCAGCGTCGAGGCATACATCTGGAACCGGATACCGGTCAGCGACCCCGACCGGACATCCAACGGCACCTGGATCCGCGTCCACTGGCTGCCGACCGAGAAATATGTCACACCCACATCCGACGTACCCAGACCCCACAACACCAAAGACCCGCTGAACGGTGTGGCGTCGGCCGAATGGACCCAGATCGACCCCACGAAACTCTGACCCGCACCCACCCCCGACACCGGAACATCCTGGAACAACGACCCCGAGGCGGTCGTCGCGAACCCATTGGCCACCCACTGCCCGTCATGGACCTGCGACAAGTCGTTGTACGTCGAGGCCTGAAAACCCAACCCCGACCACCCGGCCAGCGAACCCTCGAAACTCCCATTGGTCAGCAGGCTGGCCGACAGCTCGGCACCATCGAAGGTGATGTTGTGACCCAGCGTCGAGGCATACATCTGGAACCGGATACCGGTCAGCGACCCCGACCGGACATCCAACGGCACCTGGATCCGCGTCCACTGGCTGCCGACCGAGAAATATGTCACACCCACATCCGACGTACCCAGACCCCACAACACCAAAGACCCGCTGAACGGTGTGGCGTCGGCCGAATGGACCCAGATCGACCCCACGAAACTCTGACCCGCACCCACCCCCGACACCGGAACATCCTGGAACAACGACCCCGAGGCGGTCGTCGCGAACCCATTGGCCACCCACTGCCCGTCATGGACCTGCGACAAGTCGTTGTACGTCGAGGCCTGAAAACCCAACCCCGACCACCCGGCCAGCGAACCCTCGAAACTCCCATTGGTCAGCAGGCCCCCCGCCCCGCGGCCGGCTCCCGAAATCGGCGCCGCGCCCGCTGGCGTCACACCAAACGGAAGTGCGATCAACGAGCTCACGACCAGCATCACTGCCATTGCGGCGACGTTCAACCTCCGACCGTGAGACACCTCGCAGCCCCTCCAAGAGTGTGCGGACCCGACGCCGTTCCGCGCCGCGATGATAGCCGCACCCGAGGTCCTGCCATCAGATGCGATACTCGGGCATGGAGAGGGCCCGGCCGGGCCCGGTTCCCGGAGCAAGCGCATGCCGCGAGATCGCACTGCGAGTCGCTCTCGACGCCACGCCGTTGCTCGGAACTCGCTCGGGCGTCGGCGTGTTCACCGCCCTTGCCCTCGACGCCCTGGCCCGCCGCTCCGACCTTGACATCCTGGCCTTCGCCGTCAGTTGGCGACGAAGGCATGGCATCGACGGTCAGGTGCCCCCGGGCGTCACGGTAATCGACCGCCCGATGCCAGCCCGCCCGATCCATGCGGCGTGGCGCATGACACCCGGCCCCGCCATCGAATGGTGGAGCGGGCGGTTGGATGTGGTGCACGGCACCAATTTCATTGTTCCCCCGGCGCGGTCAGCCGGGCGGGTGGCGACCGTTCACGACCTCACGGCCGTCCGGTTCCCGGAGATGTGCGAAGCGGTGACCGCCCGGTACCCGACCCTGATCCGTCGGGCTCTGGCGACCGGTGCCTTCGTGCACACGCCATCGGACTACGTCGCACGCGAAGTGGTCGACTTCTTCGGCGTGAGCCCCGATCGGGTGCGGACGGTCTACCACGGGGTCCCGCCCGTCAGCGAGACGGTTCCCGGCGCCCCCCCCGACAGTGGCGGCCGTTTCATCCTGGCGGTTGGAACGGTGGAACCCCGCAAGGACTACCCCACCCTGGTCAGGGCCTTCGACGCTCTGGCGTCGGAGCGCCCCGACCTCCGGCTGGTCATCATCGGGGCGGATGGCTGGGGTGTCGAGTCGTTCGAGGCCGCCCTGGCGGCCGCTCGCCACCGGGACCGTGTGATTCGCACGGGCTGGGTCAGTGAACCCCAGCGGAACGCGTTGCTACACGCGGCCACGGTGCTGGCCTACCCCTCGATCTACGAGGGCTTCGGCCTGCCGCCGCTCGAGGCCATGTCGGCGGGCGTCCCTGTCGTGGCGACGACTGCCG
Organism: uncultured Actinomycetota bacterium; assembly: GCA_963792645.1. Lineage (GTDB taxonomy): Bacteria > Actinomycetota > Acidimicrobiia > Acidimicrobiales > Palsa-688 > CAWBWS01. The sequence goes on along the minus strand of CAWBWS010000002.1, from coordinate 523,323 downwards.
GCGCCCTGCCCGAGATCCTCGGCGACGGCGCCGAGATGGTTGCAGTCGGTGACGCCGACGCGCTGGCGGGGGCACTGGCCGGCGTGCTGGATGACGGGGAGGTCCGGGCCCAGCTGGTGAAACGAGGCCGGCGGCGGGCGGCGCAGTTCAGCTGGGAAGCGTGCGCGGCAGGGCTGGCAGGGCTGTACCGCTCGGCGGTGGCCAGCCGCTGAACCGTCCGTCGACAACCGGCTTTCGACAAGACATGGCAGGGAAAATGCCTCGCGCCTCGCTCCTCAGGCGCCTGGGGAGGCATTTTCCGCCCCGTACCGTCGAACGGATGCCGTCGACCTGGCTTTTCTCACGCTGGCGAGACTGACTCGGCGACGGTGACGGCCCGCTCGATGACGGCGTCGATGAAGCCGTACTCCTTGGCTTCCTCGGCGGTGAACCAGCTGTCGCGATCGGAGTCGGCCTCGATCCGCTCCACCGGCTGCCCGGTGTGGAAGGCGATCCGTTCGGCCATCATCCGCTTGAGGTAGATGATCTGCTCGGCCTGGATGGCGATGTCGACCGCCTGGCCCTGGGCCTGACCCGACGGCTGGTGCATCAGCAGGCGGGAGTGCGGCAGGGCGTAGCGCTTGCCCGGGGCCCCCGAGCACACGAGGAACTGCCCCATCGACGCCGCCAGCCCCAGGCACACCGTCGACACGTCGCAGGGGACGAACTGCATGGTGTCGTAGATCGCCAGGCCGGCGGTGACTGACCCTCCCGGTGAGTTGATGTACAGCGAGATGTCCTTCTCCGGCTCCTCGGCAGCCAGGAGGAGCAACTGGGCGCAGATCAGATTGGCTGACGTGTCATCGACCTGGGTGCCGAGGAAGATGATCCGCTCCTTCAACAATCGTTGATAGATGTCACCGGCCCTGTCGGACGACATCATCTGGTCGACGGCGGGCGGCTGAGCAAGCTTGGACATACCCCGCAGGGTAGCGTGAGCGCGCCGGTTTCCGACCACAGGCGGGGTGCACCAGGTGGGAGTCGAACCCACAAGAGCGTGAGCTCACAGGATCCTAAGTCCTGCGCGTCTGCCAGTTTCGCCACTGGTGCCCGATGGGACGCTACTCGTCACCTGGCCTCGCCGCCGGCGTTCCGCCGCCATGCTCGCCGGCGCCATTTCCTTCCCCGTTGGCGGCCCCGGTGCCCGTCACCGACTCCAGGAAGCGCTGGAACGACTTGGCCCGGCGATCCCGCCGGGCCCGCCGCACATCCTCGTCGGGATCGCCGGGGTCGACCTGCAGAGACACGTAAGCGAGCGCGCCGATGGGGATGGGCAGCCAGAAGTTCACCAGCCGGTAGGTGGCGACGCCAATGATGGCGATCGTCGACGGCGTCCCGAAGCCGACGAGGGTCGAGGTGAGCACCGCCTCGACCACCCCCAGTCCCCCGGGTGTGAGGGGGATGGCAGCCAGCACGTTGGCCAGGCCGAAAGCCACCAACAGGGCGACAGGCGAGACCTGGTGGCCGTAGGCGGCGATGAAGACCCACAGCGACGCCGCGTCGAGCAGCCAGTTGGCCGCGGCCCAACCACCGGCCCGGACCAGCAGCTGCGGGTCGGTCCCCAGCTCACGGATCCGGCTGGCCAGCCGGTGAACGAGCCGGCTCACCGCCGAGGAGTCGACGAACGGAACCTTCGAGGCCAGCGCCACCAGCAGTCGGGCCGAGCGTTCCTCTCCTTCGCGTGAGCAGGATGATGAGCACCGAGAAGGCGCCGATGGCCAGGACACCCACGACCGCGGCGGTGATGTACAGCGGGTTGAACCCGTAGAACGGGATGGAGATGATCAGCGCTATCCAGAGGATGGCGTTGAGCACCACCGCCGAGCCCAGCCCCTGGGTCGCCAGGGCAAATCCGGCGTCAGGCCCGTCCACCCCCGCACCGGTCAACAGCCGGTACCCGAGCGATGAGCCGGCCGCCGTGCCGCCCGGCACCACGTGGCTCACAGCCAGCGTGGTCAGCTGGATGCGCAGCAGGGTCAGCAGGCTGGGGCTTCCCTTCCCAGGCAGGACGGCGCGAGTCAAAACGGCGTAGGCAACGATGGCCGCCATCTCCAAACCGAGTCCGGCGATCAGGTAGGTGACTCGAACCGTGCCGAGAACGTCGATGGCCTTGCGGGTCCCCTTGATCTGGGGCAGCACCAGGTACTGCAGGACGAACGCGAACAGCAGCAGCTTGACCACCCGACGCAGCGGCTTCGGCACCCAGCGGTGCCAGCGGCTCGGCGGCCGACCTCCTGCTCCCTCGTCGTCCGCCGGGCCCGGTGACGCCGTCTGTGAAGACTCCGTCGTCACCGGGAGAGGGCGGGCCAGCGACCCATACCGCCATGATCGCACCGCACCGGCCATGGGCACGAAACCATCGAGCCGCTCGAGCTGGTCATCGGGTGCCGGCCCTCAGGAACGCGGCCAGTTGGTTGAACGCCCGGCCGCGGTGCGAGACCCGGTGCTTGGCCTCGGCCGACTCATCGACCAGCTCGGCGAAGGTGCGACCGCCGCCCTCATCGGGCTCGAACACCGGGTCATAGCCGAACCCGCCGGTGCCCCTCGGCGCCTCGGTGATCGTTCCGTTGACGACTCCTTCGGCGACGACCTCGGTGCCGTCGGGCCAGCGGGCCAGCGCGACCGTCCGGAACCGCGCCCGGCGACGGCCCTGCCCCTTCAATGCCGCCAGGAGCTTGGCCACGTTGTCGGCGTAGGTCGCACCCTCGCCGGCGAAGCGGGCCGAATAGACGCCGGGCGCACCTCCCAGGGCGTCGACCTCCAGGCCGGTGTCGTCGGCCACGGCCGGCCGGCCGGTGGCGGCCACCAGCGCCTCGGCCTTCAACCGGGCGTTGTCCAGCAGGGTCTCACCGGTCTCGGGGACGTCGGGCACGCTCGTCGGGCGGGGCAGCACCTCCACCACCCCGGACAGCAGGTGGGCGATCTCCGCCGCCTTGTCGCGGGTTGGCGGTGGCCAGCACGAATGCCACCCGCTCCCTCGAGATCATCTCGACGGGCGGGCAGGCGGTGGGACGGCCAGCAACTCGGCTTGGGCGTCGAGGATGGCTGCGATCCCGTGCTCGGCCAGGGACAGCATCTCGCCCAGCTCGCTCTGGCTGAACGGCATCCCCTCGGCCGTCCCCTGGACCTCCACGAACCGACCCGAGGAGGTCATCACAACATTCATGTCTACTTGAGCCTGACTGTCCTCGCTGTAGTCGAGGTCGAGCAATGTCACGCCGTCGACCACGCCGACGGATATGGCGGCGCAGGCCTCTTTGAGGGGCGGCACCCGCAGCGTGCCCTGGGCGGCCAGGCGGGTGCACGCGTCGTGCAGCGCCACGTAGGCCCCGCAGATGCTGGCGGTCCGGGTGCCGCCGTCGGCTTGGAGGACGTCGCAGTCGAGGGTGATCTGGACCTCGCCCATGGCCTTGAGATCGGTGACCGCCCGTAGCGCCCGGCCGATGAGGCGCTGGATCTCCTGGGTGCGACCCGATTGGCGGCCCCGGGCCGCCTCCCGGTCGATCCGGTCGGGGCTGGAGCCGGGCAGCATCGAGTATTCGGCGGTGACCCACCCTTTGCCCGTTCCCCTCATCCATCGGGGCACATCGCTGGCGACCGACGCCGTGCACAGCACCTTGGTCCGGCCCATGGAGACGAGCACGGAGCCGGCCGCGAACTCGGTGTAGTCCCTGACGAACGTCAGTGGGCGCAGGTCTTCGGGTCCCCGCCCGTCGCGCCTCACAGTCCGTCGACCCGGTAAGTGATGTTCATCCGGGCCACCTCGACCGGGGCGCCGAACGATGCCGCTGCTTCGAGCGCGCTGGCGGCTGGGTCGACGGTGGGCCAGAGATGGCTGAGCAGCAGGCGCTTGACCTCTGCTGCCCGGGCGGTCGCACCGGCCTGACGGGCGCTCATGTGCTGGTAACTCCCCTCTTTGTCCTGCAAAAAGGTGGCCTCGCAGATCGCCAGGTCCAACCCCGGACCAAGCGCCTCGAGTGACCAGCCGGCGCCGGAATCGGCAGAGTAGCCGAGCGACGCCCCGCAGGCGTCGACCCGGACGGCGAGTGTCTCGGGCGGGTGATCGGTACGGGAGAAGGTCATGTGCATCGGGCCGAGCTTGATGCGGGAACCGTCGGTGATCGTCAGCCACTCGAAGGTCGGCCGGCTGGTCGCCGCGGAGCGCAGTTGGCCTTCGATGCCGGCGGGGCCGTACACCGGGACGCCGCCGCGGCCCACGACGTACCGGCAAGCCACATAGAGCCCCTCGATGTCCGTCCAGTGATCCGGGTGCTCGTGGGTCAGGACGACGGCGTCGAGGTCATCGAGGCCGATGAACAGCTGCAGGTTGGCCAGCGTGCCGGGCCCGGCGTCCAGCCAGACATTCGTCCCGTCGCACTGGAGGAGGTAGCCGCTGCACGCCTGGCCCGGTCCCGGATAACTGCCGGAGCCGCCGAGGACGGTGACGGCCAAGCCGGCCGAGTCGGGCGGGCTCAGGACAGGCTCCACGCCTCGACCTCGTCGATCTCCGGCCCGAACAGCCGGCGGCCCAGATGCCGGAAGGTCTGCACGTCACCTGAGGAGATCCAGCGGTGGTGACCCTTGGCCGCGCTGCGCCGGCCCAGACCGGTATCGTCCAGGATGGCCCGCACCTCGAACGCCGTCTCGTCGGCCGAGCTCACCAGCACCACGTCCCGGCCCATGACGTCGCCGATGGTCCGCGCCAGGAACGGGTAATGGGTGCAGCCGAGCAGCAAGGTGTCGACCCCCGCCTCGCGGACGGGTGCCAGCAGCCGCTCGGCCAGCACGTGGACCTGGTCACTGCGGGTGTCCCCCCGCTCGACAAACTCGACGAAACCGGGGCAGGCGGCGCACGTGAGCCGGGCACCGCCGGCTCGCTGGGCGGCGACCGCCCGCTGGTAGGCGCCCGAGGCGATGGTGCCGACGGTGCCGATCACTCCGACCCGGCCGTTGCGGGTGGCCGAAACGGCAGCGCGGACGCCAGGATCGATCACCCCGATGAGCGGCACGTCGTACTCGAAGCGCAGCAGGTCGAGAGCGGCGGCGGCCGCGGTGTTGCAGGCGACCACGACCATCTTGACGTCATGCTCGCCCGTGAGCTTGGCCGTGATCTGGCCGGCGAAGGCGGTCACCTCCGGCAGTGGGCGGGGCCCGTAAGGGTACCGGCCGGTGTCGCCGACGTAGACGATGTCCTCGTTGGGGAGCAGGTCGATCAGGGCCCGGGCCACGGTCAGGCCGCCGAATCCGCTGTCGAAAACGCCGATCGCCCGGTCGTCCATGTCGGTAGCCACGATACCGGCGGCCGTCGCCGGCTCCCGGGACGCCATTGTGCCGGTGGCGGCCGGGCCGGGCATGATGTCACCCAGCGTCGAGCCGGAGGTGGGAATTGGCCGCATCCAACCCGATCAGCAACCGGGCCATGGCCCTGGCGGCCGACGGCGGTGGCCCGGCCGCGGTCGCCGAGTTGATCGGTCTGGCCGGCGAGAAGCCGGCCCCGCTCGAGACGGCCCGCGATGTGCTGGTGCGCCGGATCCGGCTACGCAGTGACGACTTCCAGGCCACGTCGGGCCTGAGTCTCATAAACGCCGCGCTGGGGCAGGTGGGCTGGGCCGACCCCATGGAATGGCAACCTCGGAAATGGCGCCTGCCGCGATAAACGGCTTTCGATCGCACACGGATGGAAAATTCCTCCCACCGCGCCCCTGAGGCGCCTGGGGAGGCATTTTCCCACCTTTAACTATCGAGAAGCCGCACAGCTAGAAGTAGATGACCTTGCGGGCCCGCTCCGTGACCTCGTCGATGTCGCCGGTCCACGCATTGGTGGAAAGGTACTTCCAGCCGCCGTCGGCGATGATCACCACGATGGCGCCCTCGTCGATCTCGGCCGCGCATTTCGCGGCGGCAGCCATGGCCGCTCCGGACGAGATCCCGGCGAAGACCCCCACGTCGATGAGACGCCGGGTCCATTCGATCGACTCTCTCGGCCCCACGATCCGCTTGCGATCGAGCAGGTCATAGCCCCCGCCCTCGACGAACACCGGCGGCACGAAGCCCTCGTCCAGGTTCTTGAGGCCGTCGACCATCTCCCCCACCGGCGGCTCGACCGCCCAAACCTGGATGAGCGGGTTGCGTTCCTTGAGGAACCGGCCGACGCCCATGAGCGTCCCCGCCGTCCCCAGCCCGGCGATCAGGTGGGTGACCTCGGGGCAGTCCCGCCAGATCTCGGGGCCGGTGCCCTCGTAGTGGCCCTTGGGATTGGCCGGATTGCCGTACTGGTAGGTGAACCACCAGTCGGGATGCTCCACCGCCAGCTGCTGGGCCCGGCGCATGGCGCCGTTGGAACCCTCCGAGCCGGGCGAGTTGATGATCTCGGCGCCCCAGACCTCGAGCAGCTGCCGGCGCTCGGGCGAGACATTCTCAGGGAGCACGATCTTGATGGGGTAACCCTTGACCTTGGCGATCATGGCCAGGGCGGCGCCGGTGTTGCCGGACGATGACTCGAGGATCGTCTGGCCGGGCCGGAGGGACCCGTCCTTCTCGGCCTCCTCGACCATGGCCTTGGCCGCCCGGTCCTTGACCGATCCCCCGGGGTTCTGCCCCTCGAGCTTGGCGAAGATGCGGGCCCGGCGGTTCGGGGACAGCTCGGTGACCTCGAGCAGCGGGGTGTTGCCGATCAGCTCCATGACGTTCTCGTAGCGGGCCATCACGCGCCCCCGGCCACGGCCGGCATGAGCGTGACGGTGTCGTCGTCGGCCACCTTGGCGTCGAGCTTCCCCAGATAGCGGATGTCGTCGTCGTTGAGGAAGACGTTGAGGTGGCGGTGCAGGCTGCCATCGTCGGCCAGCACCTGAGCCCGGAGACCGGGAAACTGGCGCACCAGATCCTGGAACACCTCGCCGATGGTCGCTCCGGACGCCTGGACGGTGGCTACTCCCCCGGTCGCGGCCCGCAGGACGGTCGGCACACGGACATCTACGCTCACGGGCTCTCCCAACGAAATCCGACTCGAACTGTCATCATTCTAGAACGATGGACTCCTCGGCGATCTTCCCATGGACGATTCGGTACGAGCGCACCACCGGATCGGTGTCCCGCAGCGACACCAGCACGTAGTGCCACCCCGGGTCCGGTGCCTGCGCCACGTCGGTGGGCGACGGATAGGCGTCGGTGTGGGTGTGGGAGTGGAACACGGCGATGATCTCCACGCCCCGCCCCTCAGCGTCCCGGTCGGCCCGCAGATGATCGCGGGGGTCGACGGTGTACACCCGGGCCGAGGCCGCAGCGTTGGCGGTCGGGTAGCAGACGGTCGCCCGTTCCTCGGCCGGGTCGCCGGCGAGCAGGCCGCACGCCTCGAACGGCAACCCGTCGTAGCAGTGGCCCACCATCTGGCGGTAGATGTCAGCTCCGAGTCGCAGCATGAGGCCCGAACGGTACCGTGGTCGCGCCATGCCACCGAAGTCCACCGGTCCCCGCCCGGTCGCCCAGAACAGGAAAGCACGTCACGACTACGAGATCCTCGACAACTTCGAGGCGGGCATCGTGCTGGCCGGGGCCGAGGTGAAGTCCTTGAGGGCGGGAAAAGTGCAACTCCGCGACGCCTATGCCCGGGTCGATGACGGGGCCGTCTGGATGTTCGGCGTGCACGTGCAGCCGTACGCCTTCGCCAACGGGTTCGGGTCGGTGGATCCGGACCGACCCCGCAAGCTCCTGCTCAACCGGCACGAGATCCACGAGCTGGCCACCCGGACGACCCAGGAGTCTCTGACCCTGGTCCCGCTGGCCATCTATTTCAAGGACGGCCGGGCCAAGGTCGACCTGGCCCTGGCCCGGGGCCGGCGCAACTACGACAAGCGCCACGCCATCGCCGCCCGCGATGCCGACCGGGAAGCGGCTCGGGTCTCGGCAGCCGGACGCCGGCGTTCCAGCCACGACCCGGAGTAATCCCAACGGGGGCGTACCGTGAAGTCACCATGAAAGAAAACGTGCGGTTGGGACGGATCGCCGGAGTGGCGGTCGGGTTCAACTGGACCCTGCTTCTCATCGCCGGCTTTCTCGCCGTCGGCCTGGCCGGCAGCCGCTTTCCCATCGACGCCCCGGGGTACGGCCGGCCGGCCTATGCCTTCGCCGGAGCTTTCACCGCGGTGGCGTTCCTGGGTGGCGTCCTGGCCCACGAGATGAGCCACGCCCTGGTGGCCCGCCGTGAGGGTCTCACCGTCGAGGGCATCGTGCTGTGGTTCATGGGCGGGTACACGAGGATCAGCCAGCAACCCGCATCGCCCGGTGCCGAGCTCCGGGTGTCGGCAGCCGGACCGGCGGTGAGCCTGGTGGTCGGGATGGGCTGCGGGGTGGCCGCCGTGCTCGGCGACCGCATCGGGGTGCCCCGGCTGGCGGCCGCAGTGCTGACCTGGCTGGGGACCATCAACGTGTTCCTCGCCGTGTTCAACATGCTGCCCGGCACGCCCCTGGATGGTGGCCGGGTGCTGCACGCCGTGGTGTGGGCGAAGACCGGCGACCGCTACCGGGCGGCACGGGCGGCCGGCCGGACGGGATGGCTCATCGGGGCGGCGCTCATGGGCGCCGGCCTGCTGTCGGTGCTGGGCGGCCTCGGTGGTGTTGACGGCGTGTGGCTGGCGGTCGTCGGCTGGTTCCTGATGGCCGCGTCGGGCGCGGAGGTGGGCAACGCCGCCCTCCTGGAGACGCTGGCCGGCCTCAAGGCGTCCGACGTGATGGCCTTGCCCGGCGTGGCGCCGGGCTGGCTGACCATCGACGCCTTCCTACGCGATCACGCGTCAGGAGCCGGCCCGCCACCCGCCTTCCTGGTCGAGCAGTGGGGGGGCGGCTTGGCCGGCGTGGTCCCGACGGCCACCCTGGAAGCCATCCCGTCCGTGCACCGGGGCGGCGTGCGGGCCGTCGACCTGGCCCTGCCGATCCAAGAGCTCCCGGTATTCGGTCCCGACCGCGACGCTGGCGACGTGGTCAACCAGATGACGGACCACAATGCCAAATGGGCGCTCGTCGTGGCATGGAACCGGATCATCGGAGTGCTGTCGTTGGAAGACATCACCCGGCGCGGCCGCCGAGGTCAGCCGGCACCGGCTCCCACTCCGGCCCGATAGCCGCCCAGACCCGGCGGTACGCTTTCGGATCGTCGCCGCCCCTCTGAGCACCGCTACGGACCAGGCAGAGCTGGAGCCGTACGTCCCGCGCCTGCTGAGGGGGTGGATGCGTACCGATCCGTCGGTCACCCACCAGGTGCTCGAAGCCACCCTGGTATCGGCCGACATCTCGGGCTTCACCAAGCTCTCGGAGCGGTTGGCCGGGATGGGCAAGCAGGGTGCCGAGGAGCTGACGGATCTCCTCAACGAGTGCTTCGACGGGATGATCAGCATCTGCGGCGCCTTCAGAGGCGACGTGCTCAAGTTCGGCGGCGACGCCCTGCTCGTCCTTTTCCGGGGGGACGGCCACGCCGAGCGGGCCTGTCACGCGTCGGTCGGGATGCGGGAGAGCATCGCCCGTCCCCTGGTCGCCGGCTCGGGCCGTCGTGTCTCACTGCGCATGTCGATCGGCGCCCACTCGGGCCGGTTCGCGCTCTACCTGGTCGATGCCGGTCACCAGGAGCTGATCGTCACCGGCCCGGCCGCCACTCGCACCGTTGTTTGCGAGGGCGAGGCCAATGCCGGGCAGATCCTGGTGAGCGATTCCACGGCCTCCCTCGTCGAGCGGGCGTGGCTGGGCGCCCGACATCCGGTGGGTCGACTACTCCGTGCCGTCCGGGCGCGACAGGGGTCGGTCGTGGCCGAGCCCTGGCCCGAGGAATCCGGCCCTCCACTGAACCTGGCCGAGTTGGTGGCACCGGCGCAACGGGAGCAGATCTCAGCCGGCGTCCACGGCGAGCACCGGCAGGTCACCACCGCCTTCATCAAGTTCTCCGGGACCGACGGGTTGCACGATGACGCCGGCCCTGAGGAGGTGGCGCGGCGCCTGCAGACCGTGGCCAGCGTCGTACACGAAGCGGTTGACCGTCATGGCATCCACTGGCTGGCCAGCGACATCTATCCCGACGGCGGCAAGATCATCCTGACCGCCGGCGCCCCATCGTCGTTCGGCGACGACGAGGAACGCATGTTGTGGGCCCTGCGCGACATACTCGACGCCGATCAGCCCATCACTCTCCGGGCCGGTGTCAACCGGGGCCACGTGTTCGCCGGCGATCTGGGCTCGCCTACCCGCCGCACGTACACCGTTATGGGTGACGCCGTGAATCTGGCCGCCCGGCTCATGCAGAAGGCCGAGCCGGGCCAGCTGATCGCCACCCGACATCTTCTGGCCCGGGCCCGTTCCCGATTCGTGCTGGAACCTCTGGAGCCGTTCGCGGTCAAGGGCAAGAGCATGCCCATCGAAGCGGCATCGGTCGGCGCGGTCGAGGCGAGCGCCGGCGCCGCCTCCGCAATCGATACCAGCCTGCCTTTCGTCGGGCGTCAGCCGGAACTGGACAGTCTGCTGGTCGACGTGACCGGCGCCCGTCGGGGCCGGGGCACCTTCGTCGACGTGGTGGGTGAACCGGGCATAGGCAAGACCAGGCTGCTGCAAGAGCTGCAGAGCCGGGCGTCCGGCATGGTGCCCATCACCGTGTGGTGCCAGCCCTATCTGGCCACCACGCCCTACGGTTCGGCCGCCATCCTCCTGCGCACCATGGCCGGGATCGGCGTCGACGAGAAGCCGCTCGCCGCCGGTGAACTGCTGAAGTGCTGGGTGACCAAGGTGGCGCCCGATTTTCTCCCCTGGCTTCCGCTCCTCGCCATCCCGTTCGGTGCCGAAGTGCCGGCCACGCCGGAGGCCGACAGCATCGACATCCGGTTCCGCCGGTCCCGGATACACGTCACCGTCGCCGATCTGTTGACCCGCGCCCTCCCGGTACCCGCCGTCGTGCGCATCGAGGACGGTCATTTTCTTGACGACGCCTCGAGGGAGCTGCTGGTCGAGGTGCTCGACCGGCTCGACTCGATGCCTTGGGTGGTGGCCGTGACCAGCCTGCCGGGCTCGGCACCGGTCACGCCGCGCCTCTCCGGCCGGCTTCTCACCGTCGGGCCGCTCGACAACGACGCGGCACGGGCCCTGGCGGCGGCGGCGGTCGCTGTCGCTGTCGCGATCGCCGATCCCGATGCCTCCGTGGTCGAAGTGGTGGCGGATCGAGCGGGCGGTCACCCCCTGTTCACCGTCGAACTGGCCGCCGCCGCCCGCGCCCAGGGCTCGACCGACGCCCTGCCCGACTCGATCGAGGCGGCGGTGACATCGCGCATCGATACCCTCACCGCGGCCGACCGGATGCGGCTGCGGGAGGCGTCGGTCCTGGGCGTGCGGTTCGATCCGGCAGTGTTCGTCGAGGCCCTCGGCGACCAGCTGCCGGCCGAAGTCCGATGGGACACCATGGGCAGCGTGGTGACGGTCGAGCCGGGCGGCCTGGTCCATTTCCGGCACAACCTGGTGCACCGCGTGGTGTACGAGGCGCTGTCATACCGCCGGCGGCGGGCCGTGCACCATCTCGTCGGCTTGGCGCTGGAACGGCGTTCGGCCGACGGCGCGGAGGACCTCAGCGACCTCCTCTCGCTGCACTTCTCGCGAGCCGAGGATCATCGTCGTACGTGGCGGTACTCGGTCGTGGCTGGGCGGAAGGCTCAGGCGGCCTACGCCAACATCGAGGCAGCCGAGTTCTATTCGAGGGCGCTGACGAGTGCGCAACACCTTCCGGATCTGCCCCCGCTCGATATCGCCGAAGTGGCCGAAGCGCTGGGTGACGTCCGGGAGCTGGCCGGCGATTACCGTGGGGCGACCGGCGCCTACACCGAAGCCCGCCGGGCGGCAGCCGGCCCGATGCGGGCCCGCCTGCTCCGGAAGGAAGGGATCATCCGCGAGCGGACCGGCCGCTACACCCAAGCCCTCAGATGGTACGGCCGTGGCTTGCGGCTCCTGAGCGGGTCGCCCGAGACTGACCCGGCGCCGACGGCGCCGCGGATCGAGCTGTCGCTGGCCTATTCGGGGGTACGGTTCCGCCAGGGCCGCTACCGGGAATGCGCCAGGTGGGCGAGGGCTGCCTCTGTCGACGCCGAGCAGGCCGGCGAGCGACGCAGCCAAGCCCACGCCCTCTACCTGTTGGCCCTGGCGTCGAATCTCCTGGCGGAACGCCAGAACGAGGACTACGGAGCTCGGGCGCTCGAGATCTTCGAGGAGCTGGGCGACCATGTCGGCCAGGCCAATGTTCTCAACAATCGGGCCATCGCCGCGTACTACGCCGGCCGTTGGAATGACGCCCTGGAGCTGTACGAACGTAGCCGGGTGCAGCGGGAGCTGGCGGGCGATGTCGTCGGCGCCGCCACCGCCCAGAACAACGTCGGCGAGATCCTCTCTGACCAGGGCCGGCTGGAGGAAGCGGTTTCGCTGTTCAAGTCGGCCCGCCAGGACTTCGAGCGGTACCGCTACGCGCTCGGCGTGGCGGTGGCCACCTCGAACCTGGGCCGGGCCGAGGGACGTGCCGGCCGGCCGGGACCAGGCCTGGCCCTCCTGGACGTCGCCCGACGGCAGCTCACCGACATGGGCGCCGCCGCTTTCGTGCTCGAGACCGAAGCCCGCCGGGCGGAATGCCTCGTCCTCGAGGGTCGAGGCGCGGAAGCGGTATCCGAGACTTCCGAGCTCCTCGAGCGCCTGGGCCGGAGCGGAGGCGATGAGCTCGTCAAGGTGAGTGTCATGCGGACGAGGAGCTGGGCTCTCCGACAAACCGGCGAGGACGGCGCGGCACGGCGGCTCCTCGAGGATGCCGTGGCCCTGGCCACATCGGTTGAGGCGGACTATGAGCTGGCCCTGTGCCTCGACGCTCTTTCAGATTTCGTTAACGCCACGGAAAATATTTCGGACAATTTCGCACGCGCGGTCCCGAGAATTATTCACCCAAATGGGTGTACGATCACCGCTCGCGCGGCCACAGGTTTCACCCATAGGCAAGGGCCAGGCGTCGACTCAAGGCGAGTAGCGCCTTCCGCTGACAACTCGATTTCGCTTCGACCACTAGGGGGCGTCCAGTGTTCGGTCGATCCAAGCTGCGGCGGTATCTGGCTGCCGGTGCCACCGTGGCCGTGATGGCCGCCACCTCGACCATCATCGCCGCTCCACCCGCCGGCGCCACGCCGCAGACGCTGGTCAACGATCCGTTCACCGCGGCAACGACCTCGGCGCCGGTGCTGGGCCGCCGCGGCACCGCCGGGTTCCCCTGCCTGACGGCCGGAACCGACACCTCGGCCGTGCCCATCCCCGCGTGCACCCCGCCAATCGGGGACACGCCGGGCTCCGGCGCTCTCCGCTTCACCAAAGTCGCCACCGATGAGTCATCGGGCGTCGTCTACAACACCAACATTCCCACGGAGCAAGGTCTGTCGATCACCTTCAATCAGTACCAGTACGGGGGCACTGGTGCTGACGGGATATCGGCGTTCCTCGCGGTTGCCCCGCCCCAGCCGGCCTCGATCGGCCTCCCTGGCGGCTCGCTCGGCTACGCCGGTGGCCCGCAGGAAGGTCGTGGAGGCGGCCTGCCTGGCGGGTACCTTGGCATCGGCCTAGACGTCTACGGCAACTTCTCGACGTCGGGATCTGATGGTTCCAACTGCGGCGTGCCGGGTTCAGCAACCAGGATGCCAAACCAGGTCGTCGTGCGGGGTCCAGGCAACGGCACGACCGGCTACTGCCTCCTGTCGAGCTCCGCCAATGACCATCCCGCAGCGCTGGGCGGATCCGGCACCCAACTCCACGGCGGCACCCGGGCCGGCTCCAAGCGCGGCGTGCGGGTGCTGGTCGACCCGACGGCCCGCACCTACACCGTCGGCATCGATCCTTCAGGGGGTAGCAGCTATTCCACGGTCACGAGCGGCAGCCTGCCCGGGAGCTATTTCGACCCCGCGTCGCCGAGTAATGCGGTTCAAGGGATTCCCCCTCGCATCACCTTCGGTTTTGCCGCCTCGACGGGGGCCGTCACCGACGTCCATGAGGTCAGCGACGTCGTCATCACCACCCTCTACGGCGAAGTGCCGGTCCTCGGGTTGACCAAGTCCGACAACGTGTCCGGATCCGCGCGGCCCGGCACAGGGTTCACCTACCAACTCACCCCGAGCGTCCAGGCCGGGGCCGGCGCAGCCGAAACCCAGCCGCACTCCCTGAAGATCACCGACCCGATGCCTCAGGGAGTCACCCCGGACGTGGCGCACATCGCGACCCTTGGCACGTTTCCCGGCGGAGGGACGTGGGACTGCTCGACCAGCACCCCGGCGACCATCACGTGCCTCTCGCAGGGCAATGTCAATATTCCCGCGGGTACGGCGCTCCCGCAGGTCAACATCCCGGTGACCTTGGCGGCTGGTGCGGTTGGCGGTACGGCACTTGTGAACACGGCCACCATCTCGTCAGTCGACGCCGCCCAACCGGTGCCGGCGACGGACACCGTCACGGTCGCCGTCCCGGCGGGCGTGACGGCCGGTTTGACGGCGGACAACCCAAACGTCCTGCCGGGGGCGATCACCGTGCCCCCGGCCAACCTGCCGGCGACCGCCATCGGAGGCCCATCGGCCGGGCCCCCTGCCGGTTCGGTCTCCTCGACGCCCATCCACAGCATCAACCTGCAGGCGTTGAATGGGGTGCAGGCGTCACCGATCCATTCCATACCGATCCACTCGATCCCCATCGCATCCATCCCGATCGCGTCGATCCCCATCCACTCGATCGGCGCCCTGCGCGCCGCGCTGCTCAGCGACATCAGCGTGGCCTGGCCGGCGGGCTGCTCGCCCACCCCGCCCGCCACGCCCTGCACCGGCTGGCAGGGATTGCTGGCCGGAACAGCTCTCGCCGTGAACCCCCTCCAGTCGCTCTCCCTCTACGACGTGCTCGCCAACCCGGACGCCCAAGCGAAGCTGGGCACCCTCAAGTTCGGGGACCTTGACCTGTCGGCGACGCCCATCGCCTCCATCCCGATCGCATCGATCATGCTGGCCTCGACGCCCATCGCCTCCATCCCGCTTCCTGGGTCGGCGACGGGGGCCACGAACGTCCTCCAGGCCTGGTGCACCGAGCTCCAGCAGCTCGGCCACCCGTGCGCAGCTCTCGCCATCGACCCGGCGAACCCGTCCAGCGCCGCCAACACCACCCTCTTCACTCTGGCCCTGGCCGGTGTACCGATCGCTTCTATCCCGATCGCCTCCATCCCGATCGCGTCCATAGACCTCACGGCCACACCTATCGCGTCGATCCCGATCGCATCGATCGACATCGGCTCAACTCCCATTGCTTCCATCCCGATCCACTCCATCAATATCGACACGATCCGGGAGCTCTTCTCGCTCCCGATCGCGTCGATCGCCAACCCATCGTTCATCACCTGCAGACCCGCATGCACGACTCTCGGGCAGGCGTTCGACACCGCGGGCGGGATCGTTCCCGGCACCACCATCGGCCAGCTCGGCGTGTTCAACGGAGCCACGTTCGGTGAGCTGGCAGCCAACCCCGCGCCCAATGTCACCAACCCCTTCAGCAACATCTTCCTACCGGACGTCCTGCGGGGCCTTCTCTCCAAGGCTGACTACCCGTGGCAGGCCCTGGATCTGCAGACGGCGCCGCTGCAGCAGGCGGCCACCTCCGGTGGTCAGGTCGTGCTCAGGGAGTCGCTTGCCGTCACCGGTTCAGGTCAGGTGCCAGTGTCCGCCACGATCGGGCTGCCCAACGGCTTCGTCTACCTGCCCGGCTCGGCCACCCTCGACAGCGCAGCGATCCCCGACCCGGGCCCGACCTCGTTCGCCCAGAGCTTCGCGCACACGTCCGCCGCCACCTCCAACCCCGGACCGGGGCCGTTACTTCCCTTCTCGCTGTCGCTGGCCGCCGGAGCCCACACCCTCAGGGTCACCGCCCGGCCTGGCATCACCCTGGGCTCGTACTTGGCGACTGCGTCGGCCGTCACCGGCAGCAATCCGCCATCGACCGCCTCGACGCAGCTGACCGTCACTGAATCTCCCGACAACGACGGAACTCCGGCGACCGCGACGCCCTTGTTGCCAGACAACATCAACCTCAGCTATCTCAATGCGGCGGCCCAGCTCGACCATTGGGCCATCGCCGTGCCCGACGGGGCCCAACTCTCACTCTCGCTCTCCAACCTCCCGGCCGACTACGACATGGTCCTCTACAGCCCCTCGGTCGCTCCGCTCAGGGCTGCACCCCAACAGGTTCTGCCTCCGGTGACGGACAACCAGCCGACTTTGACACCCGGGGCCGACGCCCAGCCGCCTCCCGTCACGGGCGATGTGCCACTCGATCCGACCCTCAGCGCGTACGCCATCGCGGCCACCCGCGGCACCGCGGACGAGCACATCGACACGCCGCCCCTCAGGGGCGGTACCTACATCGTCCAGGTCTCGGGGTACAACGGCGCCTTCAGTCCGCAACCGTATGTGATCCGGGCCAAGATCACCCAGGCCGCGAGCTCCGCCCCCTGCGCCGCCCGCACCTTCGCGTTCCCGACGCCGGGCTTCGGATCGGCGCCGGCCATCCCAGCGGGCACGAACACTCTCTTCCTCGTGAACACCCAACGGCTGGTGGCGACCTACGGGCCGACCCGGGCGGCGGCGGTGATGACGGCGATGAACGCCGCGGCCGCCGACTCGGCCGCCGGCGTCATCGGGGCCGTGGTCCCCGTCGACAGCGATCCGGCGGTGCGGGCCGCCTACGCCAGTTGGGATCAGGCCGGCAACCGGTGCCTCGTCAACTCGGCCAACGCTGTGGTGTCGGCCATCGCCAACCTGATCGACTCGATACGCGCCGCCCATCCGAGCGTGGTCAACCTGGTGATGAACGGCGCCGACGACCAACTGCCCATGGCCCGGGTCCCCGACACGACGACCCTGTCCAATGAGCGGGACTACGCCAGCTCGTTCGCCGGCAACAACGAGCTGGTGGCCAGTCTGGCCGGCGGTTTCACCCTGACCGACGACCCCTACGCCAACCGCATCCCACTCGGGGTGGGAGCCGGGTCGCTGTTCCTGCCCGAGATCGCGGTTGGACGCCTGGTCGAGTCGCCCGAGCAGATCGCCGCCGCTCTCAACAGGTTCGTCGCCACGCAAGGGGTCCTGACGGCCGCCAGCGGCCTCTCGACCGGATACGACTTCCTGACCGGAGGCGCCAAGGCGGTCGCTTCGGCGCTGCAGGTCGACCTGAAGAATGTGACCGGGGCCAACATCTCCCAGCTCATCAACGACACCTGGACGAGAGCCCAGCTGACGCAGGCCCTGACCACGCCGCCCGCGCCCAGCCTGGCCTCGGTCAACGCCCACTTCGACTTCTCCCGCGCCCTGCCGGCCGTCGGAAACACGACCGGTGATCAGTCGAGCCTGGTCCAGACGACAGACATCCCGGCTCCCCCGAGTCAGGGCAGCGGCGTGCTGGCGGGAAGCCTGCTGTTCTCCATGGGCTGCCACGCGGGTCTCAACGTCCCGGACACCTTGGGGGCGTCAACCGCCACCTGGGCCAAGACCTTCGCTGATCAAGGTGCTCTCTGGGTAGCCAACACCGGCTTCGGCTACGGCGACACAAGCACGATCGCACTCTCCGCCCGACTGATGGCGGGTTTCGCGCAGCGGTTGGACGGGTCGACGTCAGTCGGTGCCGCGCTGGCCTTCGCCAAGCAGCGCTACGCCGCCGACACCGCCACCATCTCCGGGTACGACATGAAGGCCCTGATGGAGGCCACGTTCTACGGCCTCCCCATGTATCACCTCAACGTCGGGGCGCCTCCAGTCCCGCCGCCGCCCTCGCCGCCCAGCATCCAGATCGACCCGGCGACGGGGCTCCAGACCGCGCCGCTGCAGGTGGCACCGAACTTCCAGCTGGCGCCCGGCGGTGGCTACTACACCGCGAACGGAATGTCCCAGACGACACAGAACCGACCCATCGAGCCGCTGGCGACGATCGACGTGACCCAGCCGGGCACGCCCCCCGGCACTCTTGGTCTGATCGCCCACGGTGCGCTGATCACCAGCCTGACGAGCACCGACCAGGGCGGTTTTGCGCCCACTTACGGCCGTCCCACCGTGGACAGCACGGGGCATGAGCCGCCCACCGCAGCCGGGGATGCCAGCTACCCGTCGGCCGCGCAGAGGGTCGCCACCTTCCTGGCCCCCGACGGCGCCCATCAGCAGGTGGCCATGGTGGTGGGCCAGTTCCTGTCGGGCCCGCCGGCCCCGGACGGGACACCCGGGCCCGGCACCCAACGACTGTTCACCAACGTCGGGACCCTCGTGTATTACGACCCCCCCGGCAGTCACGGGGCCGCGGACTTCACCCCGCCCACGATTGCATCGACCGTCGCCCAGTCCGTCGGTTCCTCGGTCGCCTTCACGGTCCGGACCTCCGCCGCCGACCCGCTGTCACCCGTCAAGCGGGTCCTGGTGCTGTACACCGACGCCCTTCATCCGGGCTCGTGGACGGCGATCGATCTGGGCCAGTCCCAGGGCGGGGCGTGGACAGGAGGCGGACCCGGCACCGCGAGCGGCAAAGCCGACTACATCGTGCAGTCGGTTGATGGGGCGGGCAACATCGCGGTCAGCAGCAACAAGGCCGTCGATTTCAACGCCCTCGCCCCGCCGGTGGCCAATCCCAACCTGGGTATGAGCCTGGCGTCCGGCAGCCCGCAAGCGGGCTCGATCTACACCGGACCAGTCACCATCACCATCGCGGGCGGAACCCAGGTGACGGTAAGTGTCGACGGCGGCCCCTTCGTGCCCTACACCGTGCCCTTGGTCATCAGCGCAGACGGTGTGCATGACATCAAGGCCACCGACCTGGCCGGAGACAACGCCGAAACTCTCTTCGTCATCGATTCGAGCGGTCCGGCGACCTACGCAACGGTCGTGCCGGCCACCAACCAGGCAGGTTGGTCCAGAGCCGGAGCCAAGGTGGTCATCTCGGCCGCCGACGCCGGCGGATCGGGCGTGAAGTCCATCACGTGGAGCCTGAACGGAGGGTCCGCGACGACGGTCAACACGGCCCAGGTCACCATTCCGCTCACCATCGCCGGGACCAACACCTTCACCTTCTCGGCCGTGGACAACGCCGGCAACCAGGGCGCCGGCAACACCTTCGTCGTCAAGTTCGACGCGGTTCCACCCACGGTCACCTGCGGCGGCGCGCCCGTCGAGTGGTCCATCACCGATATATCGGTCCCGTGCACCGCGACCGACGCCACCTCCGGTTTGGCGCCTCCGGCCCAAGCCGCTTTCTCATTGTCCACCGCGGTGCCGGCGGGCACGGAGACGTCGACGGCGGCGACCAATTCCGTGACCGTCTGCGATGTGGCCGGTAACTGTGCCCCTCCCGTGCAGGTAACCGGTCTCAAGGTCGACAAGAAGGCCCCGGTGATCAGCCTCACCGCGCCGTCCGATAACGCCGTCTACGAGGTGGGCCAGAAAGTGAATGCCGCCTATAGCTGCACCGATGGCGGCTCTGGTGTTTCGTCGTGCGCCGGGGGCATGGTCGGGTCCGGCGGAGCCGTGACACCCGTGGCCTCCGGGGAGGCGATCGACACGGCGACCCCTGGCGTGAAGACCTTCCAGGTCCTCGGTCGTGACGCCGTCGGCAATCAGACCACGACAACGGTGACCTACACCGTGACCTACCGGATCTGTCCGGTGCTGGTCTCCATCGGCTCGTCACCCCTGGTCGCGACCATCAACCTCACCATCTGCTCGGCGAGCGGCCAGGACCTGGGCCAGCCCGGGATCGCGCTCGAAAGCGGTGTCCGTCGATGACACCATCCCCGCCGACACCCTCATACCCCCCGATAAGGGCTTCGCCTACATGCCGGTCCTGCGGTACTACACCGTTGTGCTCCTTGTGTCATCCCTGCCGCCCGGCAAACACAAGCTGTCATTCACCGTCGCCGGCGATCCCATTACTCACTCGATCCCCTTCACCCTGATCTTGTGAGGTAGCCCGGAATCCGGCGGTAGACTCAGCCGTTGCACATTGACATGGGGGTGACCGGTTTCGACTTCGGTGTTCGAAGTGGGCGAAGCGAGCCGTGGTCTCCGGAGCCACGTTAAAGAGCCGGAACCAAAAAACAAACGCCAACACAAACGCGCGCATAGCGCTGGCTGCTTAAACCCAGCCCGTTCGTCCGGTCCAAGCCTTACGGATCGGTAGCGAACGTCATCTTGTAGGGCTCACCGGGCGGCCGTGTCGGCCAGCCGCCCGGGACATTTGGCCGACTAGGACTCCTCATCGATGCCGGTGACGAGGAAGAGCCCGAAATTTTCCACCGGATGCGCTCGGAGAAGTCCCATTGAGAAGCTGAAGGACGCGGGTTCGATTCCCGCCACCTCCACCCCTTGTTTGTTCTCGATAGAACATCCCGAATGATCTCGAAACCCCGCTGAGCAGGGAGTTTGGCCGATTATCGTTCGGCCTCGATCCACGAACAAGACCCCAGTCTCGGCGCCCCTCGCTGGTCGCAGGCGACCGGTTCGCGATTGTGGCGCATGACGTCGTCCAGCCATTCCTGGACGATGGCGCCGACATCGGCGGGTCGGGAGAGCGTCACCGTGCGCTCGATTCCGGCGGAGACGTCGGCGCTGACACGGATATGGGCTCGAAGCGGTTCCGATGATCCCGGTTCGATCCAGGCCCGGATGATCAGCAGCCCAGTCGGATCGCGGGCCACGATCCCGTCGCCAGCTTGCGGGTCGGGACACTTGGTCTGGTCAGGCATGCGAACGGACCTCCAGGTGGGGCACAGCGCGGGGAAGACGCAGGTGCAGCGGCGTCGTTCCAGGCGCAACCGGAGCAGGAGTCCCTCGCCGGCACCATAACCGGGCTGCCGTCACCGGAATGTTACCGCCGCTCGAGGCCGGACAGCAGTTCCACGAGCCGAGATGTCGGCTCGACACCGAGCTCGGCGCGAAGCAGCACCCGATAGCGTTCGAACTCCCCCAGTGCCCGAGACTGGTTGCCCTCGGCCATGTGGACCCGGATCAGCGCGGCCCGGGACGTCTCCCGCAATGGTTCGGCCCGCACCGCGGCCAACGCCGCGGCAGCAGCTTCGTCCAGCCGGTCGGCGGCGGTCAACCGGGCCGCCACCGCCTCCAGCGCGTGGATACGCAGTTGGTGCCAGTCCTCAGCGGCGATCACGGCCCAATCGTCATACCAGCCGGGCAGCAGATCCTCCGACAGGGCCGCCACCGCCCCGACGCCGATGTCAGCGTCCGACCGTTCGGCGTCGCGGTCGAGCAACCGGCGGGCCAGGGCCTGGGAGTAGTGGACGTCGACGGCCACGCCCTCGGCCAAGCCCAGGTCATGGGCGGTTACCGCCACCGCATGGCGGGCCGACACGTCGAGGCGTGACAGGGCCGAGCGCAGGCTGGCGCTGGCGTGGTCATCGGAGGATTCTGGCCACAGCGTCCCGGAGAGCTGACGGCGCTTCACTGCGCGGTCGCCGACGGCCAGGAAGGCCAGGAGTCGCTGCGACCCGGCCGAGATGCCCAACACGGCGTCGCCGCCCACCGAAAAGACGAAGCCGCCGAGCAGCGACACCTCCCCGGCGGGGCGCGGTTCTGCCGACACGGTCACGCTGTCTGTTCGACGCGGCCGTCCAGGTGGGATGACGCCGTCGCCGATCGGCAGCCGAACGTCATCGCCGGGCGCGCCGTCAATACCTGCCATCGCCAGCCGGCCACGCTGCGCCGTGGTGCTCGATCCTGGTGTGTCGTCTCGCTGAACATCGCCCCGCTCGGACCGGCCAACATGGTGGCTCTCTTCGCCGTGATCTTCTCGTCCCCCGTCCACCACCACGGCCCTCCACGTACCTGGCACCCGCTCCTCGAATGTCGATGGCGAGACCGTACCCGCTTGTGAAGCTTTTCACACACAGTCGGCGGCCGGCCGACCCAGGGCCCCGATAGATGGCGGATCTCGAGGTCCCGACGACCGACGGCATCCTGTCAAGGACGGGGTTGACGCCGTCCCGGTTGGGTCCGGGGTCGAGTAACGCCGTCCCGTAAGCCAGACCGGTAGGCGTGATGGGTCTGGCCGGAAACTGGGAACACGGCGCAGCCAGACACCCGCATGGGTCCCTGGCGCCATCGTTGAACGCTCACCACGACCGCCTGACCCATATGGCGGGGGCTGGCGGCCAACGTCGTGGAACCGAGGATGATCTCGCCCGGAGCCTGGGGGGTTACGGCTCTCGCTCAGCGTGGGGAAATATCACCGCCCGTCCGAGCGATGAGGTTGATGTGGCCTCGTGTCGTCGGGCCCTGGTGTGCTCACCTGCTTCCGCGCGTCAGTGGTGTTTGTACGTCACCCCAGCACGAAGCCGACCATAACGAGGGTCCGGTCGAGCGCCGACAGCTCATACCCCAGCCGGGCCTCCCGCTTGGGTGGTCGGACCCTGGGCAACGCTGCCTTCCCTGGGGGTCGAATCGTCCGCTCCAGGCTCAGTCGCACGCCCGGAGTGGCTCAATATGGCGGCCAGCCACTCTTGCACTGTGGTACAGACCTCGTCGACCCGGCTAAGCGTCACTGTGCGCTCGAGGCCGGCGGAGACGTCGGCAATGATGCGGAGCTGGGCTCGAAGTGGCTCGGATGACCCCGGTTCGGTCCAGGCCCGGATGATCAATAACCCGGTCTGGTCGTCGTTCGCCGTGTCCCCCGACTCAGCTTGGGAGTGCTGAGTCATGACGGGGGTTGTGACGCTGCGACGGGCGAGGGAGACGTTTTTCGTCGGTTGCCCGTTCCTTCGCCGTGGGCATTGGTCGTCACGAGTTGCTGCCTTCCTCGGCCGGGGTCCGAGACCGGCCCGAGAGAACCTGTTGCGGGCCGACCCAGACGTTCTCGCGGCTTATCAAGCCGTTGTTGAACTCGAACACGTGAAGCATCCGCCCGGCGACGCGCTGCGCACCTTCTGGGATCCCGGGGTAGGGCGCCAGGATGGTGGCGGTGTAGACCTGCTCGATGACGCAATGAGCAGGGCCGTGATAGCGGCGCACGACCTGCATCTCATCCATCCGCACGGATGACGTCATCTGCCGGTACAGCTCTCGTGCCGCGGCCTTGCCGTGGGTGGATCCGGGGGCGCCGACGATGTCGTGCTCGATGTCGTGGGCGTACACGGCGACGGCACCGTCGATGTCGCCTTTGTTCTCGGCCTCGATGTGTCGAGCGATGAGTGCGTCCATTTCGTGCGGAGTCGTCATTGCCTCTCAGTCTGTTCCGGTGCCGGGCTACTCCTTGGATCTCGGGTACCGTAAAAGTATCTGAGTACCATGTCAAACGTAAAAGTCTGCTATAGAACTCGGGTACCGACAAGGTACGATGTCGAGATGCTTAGCGGTACTGGGCGCCGCGAACGGGTCAACCAGAAGTACCGCACCCGGTTAGCGATCGTGCAAGCAGCGGTCCAGCTCGTGGCCGAAGGGCGGGCCCCGACGGTCGCCGAGGCTGCCGACGCTGCGCTGGTGTCTCGCACCACGGCATACCGCTACTTCCCGAATCAGGAATCCCTGCTCCAGGAGGCCGCCGTGCCGAGTTGGCCCGGGGCGGCTAAGTGCCTGGAAGCCTTCGCCGGTGCCGAGGACCCGGCGGCCCGTATCGAGTACGCGGCCGAGCAGGTGCTGAGGCTGGTGCTGCGCGACGAGGTCGTCATCCGCACGATCATCAAGCTGTCGTTGGAGCGTTGGCTCGAAGGCGAGGCCGGTCAGGAGGAGGCGCTCGCCATGCGGCCCGGGCAGCGGTTGACCTGGATTGGCGAGGCGCTCGGCGACCTTCCCGGAGTGGATCACTGCACACGGTTGCGGCTGCTGCAGGCACTCTCGGTGCTCATCGGCTCTGAGGCCATCATCGTGCTCCGCGACGTCTGTGGCCTCACCCCCGAAGAGACCATCCAGGTCGTGCGCTGGGCCAGTCGGACTCTCGTGGAGGCGACACTCAACAGATGAGTGGAGCAGGCCGGGCATCTCGCCGATGGGCTGGTCACGACGCCGCCATGTTCGAGACCACCAGGTTGATCTGGTCAAGCCAAGGGCTACTCATCCTCGCACCTCCGTACCCGGTACGGATGCGGCTCTTCTCAACGAGGTGACAAATCCGACGACGACCCCAACAAGGCCGACCGACAGCGGTACACAAGGCACGTCCGCCACGAGAAGCCTTGCGTAGGCCATCTTCTGCGGAACAGCTCAGTCGCCACTTGGGTCGGACACGCCGGCGGCTTCATCTCGTTTCGCCCACTCCAGCAACGGGTCCAGCGAGAACACCGCCTCGTCGATTCCTTCGTGAAGGTCCCCGACTGCTGCCACCCGGGCCGGGACCGTCGCGATCGTGAGATCCTTTGGACTCACGTCGTCGACCTCGTCCCAGGTTATTGGAGTCGACACGGTGGCTTCCCGGACGCCACGCAGCGAATAGGCGCCAGCGATGGTGTGATCGCGGGCGTTCTGGTTGTAGTCGACAAAGACCTTGTCGGGCGGCCGATCCTTCCGCCACCAGGTGGTCGTCACGTCGCCGGGGGATCGGCGTTCCACCTCCCGGGCAAATGCCAGTGCAGCCCGGCGCACGTCATTGAAGCCCCATTTCGGCTGGATCCGAACATAGACATGCAGCCCCGAGCCTCCTGACGTCTTCGGCCAACCGACGGCACCGAGTTCGTCGAGGAGGTCGCGAGCGATATGGGCGACACGCCGCACGGCGGCAAAATCGCACGCCGACATGGGGTCCAGATCGATCCGCCATTCATCGGGCCGTTCGGTGTCCGCCCGGCGCGAGTTCCACGGGTGAAACTCGACCGTCGACATCTGGACGGCCCAGATCACACTGGCCAGATTGGTCACACATAACTCGTCGGCGTGCCGCCCGGATGGGAAGTCGACCCGGACGGTCTCGACCCACGGGGGAGCTCCGTGCGGCAAGCGCTTCTGATGGACCTTCTCCCCGCCGACTCCGTCCGGGTACCGGTGCAACATGCACGGCCTGTCTCGCAGCGCCCGCACGATCCCGTCCCCAACGCTCATGTAGTAGCGGGCCACGTCCAGCTTGGTCGCCCCGAGGGACGGGAAATACACCCGATCCGGGTTGGAGATCCGCACCGAATGATCGCCAACCGACAGCTCCACCGCCGGGGCCTTGTTGCTCGCGCCAGCCATCAAACCAACCTATACGGAAGGGGCGGGACCAGCCCTGCGCCCTGGAATGCCCTCAAGAGCCGTTGCTCGAGACCGGCACACGAGCCGGTTGCGTCGAAGACGACGTTCCCGCTGTTGATGTACGTCCATACTCGGTCATATCCGAGTCCTCGGACGAGCTCGACCAGGTCCGACATCCTCACCGTCCGCCGGCCCAGGTTGTCGGCGCGCAAGAAGGCGATTCGGGTTGTCACCAACCGAAGCATCGCAGCATTCGGATGCTCCCCAGCGTCAACCAATTTCACCAGCCGGGCTATCTGCTGGTCCCGGGACTGGTAGACGAAGGACACCCGACGGGCACGTGGGCCACCCCGTCTACTGGCGCTCGCCCGCCCAGTCTCGATCCCTGTCCGGCCCCACGGGCTCCCGAGCCGGATCCGCGAGGCAGCCGGCGAACTCATCAGCGAGGCCGGGCCCGGCTTCCTCCGCGATGGCTCGCCTGTGTACGCATGACCCTATGACCGGGGTACGTCTGGACCACCACAAGGGCGCCGTTGGCGATCCGCGCCTCACCAAGTTGACGCGCAGCACCACCGTCGATCAGCCCGGGTAGGACGACGGGTCTTGTCGCCCTGCTGTCGGTACGGTAGTGAGTCGACGGGAGGTGCCGATGTTCGATCTCGACCGGTTCATCGACGATTGCCGAAGCGCGCTCCGGGAACCCGAGCCGAGGCTCGCCATCAAAGAGATCCTGAGCCGTGCCGTTGCCGACCCGTCGTCGGTGGCCGCCGCGTTGCCCCCCTCGAGGGCCGAAATTGGTCCCTATTTACTCGTCGCCGGAACTGTCCATCCTCAAGGTCGTCTGGGCGCCCGGGATGTCCATCCCGCCCCACGACCACTTGATGTGGGCAGCTATCGGCATCTACGGCGGCCGTGAGGACAACCTGTTCTACCGTCGCAGCCACGCCGGGCTCGTTACTTCGGGCGGGAAGACTCTGGACGTGTCGGACGTGACGCTGCTCGGCGATGACACGATCCACTCGGTGGTCAACCCCCTCCAGCGCCTGTACGCGGGCGCCATCCATATCTACGGCGGAGACTTCATGAATCAGACTCGGAGCATGTGGGACGCTGAGACGCTCGAGGAACGCCCGGCAGACGGCGCCGCGTCCAGACTGCTGTTCGAGGAGGCGAACGCCCGGGTTCAGGTGAGGTGACCCGAGCGGCGTTCCCCGGCCACACACGGGCATCTCGCGATGGTCCCGAGGATCAGCGCAGCGCTGGCGAGAAGGGAGCCGAGGTTGTCGAGCAGTCCTCGAGTGCCCTCTTCCCGACCGGCCACGCTGTCGAGCCGGTCGAAGTGCACAGCCTGCTCGGTATAGGTGAGGCGGGTCCCATCGTCCTCGGCCTCCACGGCAATCGTCGTCAGCGAGGTGGACAGGTGGCGCTCGACACCGTCAAAGGTTTCCGGAAGGCGCTGCGACCAACGTGGTCGCTATGAAGGAACGGAATCTCGAGGCTGATAGCCGGCAGGGACGGCTCCGGCGACGCCCGGTCAGGGCGGCGCTGGGCGCCGCCTTCACGGCGTTGGCTCTCGTGAATGGGCCCGCGCTGATGTGTCTGTCGGGTGCCGCCACGGCGCAGACGATCAGCCCGGTTACCTCAACGACCTCCGTTCCGGTGCGATCCACCGCGTTCGTCTCGCCGGCTCCGACCCCGGCGCCGGTGGTCCCCGCCCCGACCGTGACGACGGCACCGGCGGCCGCGCCCATCCCGGCCGTATTCGCCGGTAGCCCGGCTACCGATACTTCGCCGCTGTTCGTCGAGACTGGAACCTTGGGCCCGGTTCCGTCGTCAACCGGCGACCAATCAAAGACCCCCGTGCCGGCAAAAGCCGCCGTACCGGCAAAGACCACCGTACCGGCAAAGACCGAGGTACCGGCCAAGACCGTGGCTCCGACCGCGGCACCGGCAACAACCGTCGCGCCGGCAACAACCGTAGTGCCCCCGACGACCGGCGCCAGGACGACTGCCGGTCCGGCCACCAAGGACACGACGGCCCCCGCGGTTCGTTTCGCGGATCGGGCAGTTGCGCCATCCCTCTCGTCGAGCACCGCTCCGAACCCGCCACCTGACGAGAAGAGAGTGATCTACACCGTTGGGGCGCTCATCGGCATTGTCGTCTTCGGACGCCTGATCTTCGGCCGCCCGGCTCGACCCCGGCCATGATCTCCTCTGCAGCGGATGTGAAGGGCGCCGGGACGAGCTGATGACCTCGGACCCCAGCATCCGTAGCATTCGCTCCGCGAAACGTTCGGGCGAATCGGGAACCACGGGGTCGCCGAGGCGATTGAACCGGACTCGGTTGCGGCTGGCCAGGAACCGAACCCCGGCGGTCGTGCCCGACCATGATCTCGTGCTCGTTCTCGGGGCTGGTGGCACTGTCGGGTTGGCGTATGAGATCGGCACGCTGTACGCCCTGTGGTCCGTCGGCGGATTCGATGCGACCCTCGCTGACCTCATCATCGGGACAAGCGCGGGCAGCGTCGTCGGCGCCTACCTTCGGGTCGGCTGGACCGTCGAAGACCTCTGGCGGCTGATTACCGGGCCGGGCCTGACTCCACCGCTCGCAGGTGACACCTCTCTGTGGAAAGCGATGTTCACTCCGATGTGGGGATCGCCCCTCGAGCTGGCCCGCCGGAGTTTCGGTTCCGCTTACGTCGTGGGCCGCTCCCTCTTGCCCCTCCCGGCATTCCGAGCACCACGACGCATCGGGCACGCCTTCCCAGGGGGCATGTTCCGAATGGTCAGCCTGGAGTTGCGATTGAGCGCTGAACTCAACGACGCCTGGCCGGGCCGTCCCCTGTGGCTTTGCGCATTCGACATCGACAAGCGCCGGCGGGTGGTCCTCGGCGGACCCAAGTTGCCCGAGCCGTCGCTGGTCCAATCGGTATTGGCCTCGTGTGCCATTCCCGGGCTCTACCGCCCGGTCCGGCTCGCCGGCCAGACCCTCGTCGACGGAGGAGTGCACTCGAGCACCAATCTGGATCTCGTCGCCGATCGCCCCGACGCCGTGGTTGTGGCCATCGCGCCCATGACCTGCGATCCCACTCTCCCGGCGACCACGATCCGTCATCTGGGGCGGCGATCGGCGGTTCGGGCCGTGATGCAGGAGGCGGCCACGGTGCGGGCGAGAGGATCTGAGGTGCTCGTCATCCATCCCGGGCCGGAGGATCTCAAGATTCAGGGGCGCAACCTCATGAAGCCGAGTGCCCTCGGCGCGGCGGGCCGCAGCATCGCTCGAACCGCCTATGAACAGACCGCTCGTGCCCTGGACGAGGTCATCATCGAGTTGCCGAGCGCCGCGGTCAACCGGGACAACCAGCACAAGCGCGCCGCCTGAACAGAGCCGTTCGATGCGCGCCGTTCGATGGGCTGGCGCCGGTTGACCGTACACGTCGGT
The DNA here is from genome assembly GCA_963792645.1 of uncultured Actinomycetota bacterium. Taxonomy (GTDB): domain Bacteria; phylum Actinomycetota; class Acidimicrobiia; order Acidimicrobiales; family Palsa-688; genus CAWBWS01. Next base: position 494,628 of record CAWBWS010000002.1, on the reverse strand, counting down.
GCGGGCGCTGGCGATGAGTCCGGGCGGGCGGCATGGTCACGCCGGGGTTCGCCGGCTAAGTCGGCGTCAAACCCGCTATGCGGATCATCAGCAGTAACTTCGTCAGCCTTGACCAGATCACTCCCCTGCGACCCGAGAACCTGACCAGGCCTATCGGGCGGCGTCACCTCGGACGAGGTGGTCCGCCATCCACGCAACCGCGTATGAGACCACGTCGGCAGCGTCGATGAGCTCGCTGGTGGCTCGGCCGACGACAGAGGTGCAGGCTCGTCCGGTCGCCAGGTACTCGCCCAGGATCACGGCGAAATAGTCCTCACCGGGGTACTCGACGATCCCGTCACAGTCATCGAGGCAGCTCACGACACGCACCTCAGGCCCATCCGGACCACTGACCAGCCGGTCGCGGCGGACGCGCCGCTTCGACGGAACCGGCGCCAGGTACTCGGCATAGTGAAGCAGCGTCAGGGTGCCGCGGTCAGCGCCGAGACGGAGGACTCGCCCGCCGGCATGCACGAGCCGCTCCAGCGGTGAATCAGGTCCGTAGTAGTCATCCCAAGGAACGTTCTCCACCAAGCTGGCCGAGAGCCGTCCGGATGCCCCGAATCGACCCTCCGGATGGTCACTGACCCGGGTCCGCGGTCGTGTCCGGAACACCTCGGCCAGGGTTCCCATGTCAGGATCTGCAGGCGTCTCGAGGAAGTTGAACGGTTCGGCATCACGCAGCAGGGCGCGCCGGTCGCACTCGGGTCGTTCGTTGATCCACGCCGAGTCGTCGCGGGCACCGAGGGTCATCAGCAGCGTGCCATTGGGACCGACGGCCGCCTCCAGCGCATCGATGACTCCATCGGCGCCTCCGTCGACCGGTCCGATGGCCCTCAGCGACGCGTGCACCATGAGCACATCCCCCGTCGCGATGCCGAGGCGGCGCAGGTCAGCGGTGAGCCGGCCTACGGGCCATGGATCCTGGCATAAAGCGGTCAAGGCAGGAGCCAGAAGTCACCGACCAGCCCAAGTCGATCCAGAATCCTCTGGTTCCGGAGCCGAGGGTGCGGTGTCCAATCAGAGTCCAGTCGGTCGCCCCACCACGCCCCGGCCAGTTGGTTGAGCCGGGAGATGCCCAAGGTGGCACCGGTCGGTCCACCGTCGAGCCACCGGGCCAGGTGTCCTTCCGACCGGAGGAGGTTCAAGGTGCTTCACGTGAACACAATGTCGTCCCACCAGTGGGCTGCGGGCACCAGGCAATGGAACAGGAGGATATCGCAGCGTGATGCGGCGTCAGCGGCCCGTGACCTCGTCGCAACCGCCGAAATACACGGGCGAAATACTACGCTTGTAACTTCGGAGGGTGAGCAGGGACCGACGTCCAGGCAAACGGGAGATCGAGATCGAAGACCTCGTCGTCGGCCTGCTGGCGACCGTCGCTCCGCACCTAACCTTGTCCCGCCTGCAGTCAATGGTGACGATCCTCGACGCCGAACTGGCCGACCGGGCTTCCTAGACCACGTCGACTCCGGGCGCTCACCAGGCGCCTGACCCACCGATTGCCATACGATCAGGTCGGGGCGGCGGTCGCCTGGGAAGGAGCAGGTGGTGGATCCTGATCAGGCGGTCCCGGCACCCGGAGGGCCCGACCAGGAGGCGGACGAGCGGGCCCACGAGATCACCCGCCGAGCGCTGCTGCGAGCCGGCATAATCGTACCGGCGCTCGCCCTCCCCATGGCCGCCGCTTGTCGCCCCGGCGGCCGCACCGCCGCCCCCCGCACCGCGCCGTCGAAACCCAGTGCGGGCGGCAACAGCACGGCGACAACGGCAACCGGGCCGCGAGGGGCCCTTGGCAGCGGTCAACAAGTCACCTTCGCGTTCGCCGGCGACTGTCATTTCCCGGATCAGTGGGACACCGAGGGGGGAGCCGTCTACACCGGAGTGCCGGTACTGCGGGACCGCCTCAAAACCGACCCGACTGCCGTGCTGGCCCCGATCGCCCCGGTGCTGGCCTCCGCCGACCTGACCATGGTCAACCTGGAGACCGCCATCACCGAGCGCGGTGAGCCGGTGGCCGGCAAGAACTTTCATTTCCGTTCCCCCGCCGAGTCATTCATCGCCCTCAAGGCGGCCGGCGTCGATGTGGTCAACATGGCCAATAACCATGCCCTCGACTACGGCCCGGTCGGTATGGACGACACCTTCGCCGCCATCGCCGCGTCCAAGCTGCCGGTGGTCGGGATCGGTCACGACGCGACCGAGGCCTACCGGCCGTACCGCACGGTGATCAAGGGGCAACGCATCGCCGTCTTCGGCGCCCTCGACTGGCTGGAACCGGCGCTGATCTCACAGTGGTCGGCCACCGACAAACAGCCGGGACTGGCGTTCTCGATCGACCGCGGCCGCCTGCTGTCGGCAGTGGCGGCGGTACGACCAGAGGTCGACACCCTCGTGACCTTCCTGCATTGGGGTATCGAGGAAACCCATTGCGCCTCACCCGAACAGGAGACTCTCGCCCACGCGTTGCTCGGCGCGGGCGCCGACATCGTCGTCGGCAGTCACGCCCACCGGGTGTTCGGGGCGGGACGGGTCGGAGCGTCGCTCGTCGCCTACGGGCTCGGCAACTTCGTGTACTGGCGCGAAGACGGGGAGTCAGGTCGGAGCGGAGTGCTCATGGTGTCCGCCACCGGCCGCCAGGTCGACTCGTACTCGTGGATCCCGGCCCGCATCAAGCGCGGGGTGCCGGTGCCCCAGACGGGGACGGCGGCCGCCGCCGACTCAGCCGAGTGGGTGCACCGCCGTGTGTGCAGCGGCCTACCGGCCTAACTGAATTGGCGGGGGCCAGATCCCCGGTGTCCCGCTCGACCAGGCGGCGGGCCGGCCCGCTCGCTGGGGAGCGAACCGGGGCGTGGCGCGTAAAGCCGGCCGGCCCCCCCTTTTCCCCCCTTTGACCGTCATCATCTTCCATGTCGCAATCATGATCACGGTCCGGCGGCACCCGATCGACACTGCGGTAGTAGTCGAGGCTCAGCGAATGCCATCGGCCGCCGGAGAATGGTGAGAAGCATTCGCTCATGACGCCATCCCGGCGATGGCCGCCACCTCGGGACTGGTACGCAACCGGGTGATACAGCGCTGACGGATGGGCCCGATGCTGCCGATCGGCATGTCGAGGGCGGCCGAGATCTCGGCGTAGGACAAGCGGGGTTCGACCATCAGTAGGCGCATGAGCGCACGGCATTGAGGTGACAGGCGATCGAAGGCCCGCCAGAGCGCGGCGCTGCGCTCATCGGCCAGCATGCCGGCATCGAGGTCGTCCGCAATGGCCTGCGCATCGGTCTCGATGATCTCGGCGACGGTCACCATCCGGCTGCTCTGGCGGATGCGCCGCAGGCATTCGTGCCTGGTCACCGTGGCCAGCCAGGCGCCGACACTGCCGGGGTCGCGTATCTTGCCCAGGTTCTCGACCAGCTTGAGCCACACCGACTGGGTCACCTCGGCCGCGTCGGCCGAGTTGAGCCGGTAAGCCCGGGCGATCGCCCAGACCGAGCCGGAGAAGCGCTGAACCAGGCTGTTCCAGGCCGCGTTGTCTCCGCCGTGGGCCGCGGCGACCATCTCGGCGACGACCTGACCGTCGTCGGGCGCCCTGGGATCAGCCGGTTCGGAGTTGACCATCGCACTTCCTTCTGGGAGAGGGAGAGTTCAACCGCAGTTACTCCCCGCATGGTGCGCCCAGGCGCTTGGGCAATCCTTGGGAACGACTTGACGCCCGAACGGCGGCAGCTCGACGCCGCTGGCGGCGCTAGCCGACCCGCGAGAGGACGTCCTCATGGGACAGCAGCCGTCCGGCCGCCAGGGCCCGGTCCACCGCGTCCACGCCCAGCCGGGCCCGGGCGTCGTCCAGGTACCGGTCCCGCTCGATCTGGCGTGCCGGGCTCAAGGGCATGCCGCAGGCCACACGTATCCCGTCGGCGAAGCCCCAGAGCTCGGCCCCGTCCTGGGCTCGGGCGTCGTCCTGCGCCATCATGGCCAGTCCCTCCACCGCTATGGCCACCATCAACGGGTGCTCGGCCCCTCGATACGACCGCAGGCAGCTGACGAGGAGACGCCGGGCCTCGGAGATGTGGCCCCGGGCCAGCTCCACCCGCCCTGCGATGCTGGTGGCGGTGTGGGCCAGCTGACGGTCGCCCGCCCCGCGGGTGAGCTCGATCGCCTGGTCGGAGAATTCCGTGGCCCGCTCGAGCTGCCCGGCGTTCTGGGCCAGCAATGCCAGCTGGATGAGAGGAAAGACCTGGTTGTATGTGTCCCGCAGATCGCGGAAGGTCGCCAGGGCCTCTGTCAGCTGCGCTTCGGCCAGTTCGTCCTGGCCGGTGCGGCGCGAAGCCACCCCCCAGAAGGTCAGCATGCAGGCCGCGCCCCAGCGATCGCCGACCTCGGACGCGTAGCCGATGCCGCGCTCCAGGCACTCCACGGCCCGGGTGAGGTCACCTTCGTAGACGGCCGCTCCGCCCCGGGCCATGAGCGCGGCGATCAGCTCCCGGCGATCGTCGAGTTGTTCCGCCAGGGCCACCGCGTCTTCTCCGATACGGGAGGTCAGGTGGTAGTCGCCCAGGGCAAAGGCCACGTTCATGGCCGCGGTGAGGGCTTTCAACTCGAGCCCCGGCGGCAACTCGTCCCGGTGTTCGAGGGCCTGGTCGAGCCACTTCTTGGCCTGGGACAGCTGGCCCATCCGTCCAAAGAACCACCAGCGCAGGGCGCCGCACAACCTCACGCCGACGTGCAGGTCGCCACCCGAGAATGCCCATTCCATGGCGGCTCGGATATTGGGAAGTTCCTTCACGACACGCATCGACCAGTCAGTTGCATCCCGGCCGTGCAGCCGGCGGTCGGCGGACTCGGCGAAGGAGGCGTAGTAGTCGGCGTGGCGGCGCCTGGCATCGGTTTCGGCGCCGCTGGCGGCGAGGCGTTCAAGGCCGTAGTGGCGCAGGCTGTCGAGGAGCCGGTACCGCTCGGCACCTCCCGATCCGGGGACTGCGACCACCATCGACTTACTGACCAACGCCGACATGGTGGGGAGAAAGCCACCCTCCATGGCCGCCACGGCGTCCGCCGCTTCCAGCGTGAACTCGGCGACGAAGACCGACAGTCGGGCGAAGAGCTGGCGCTCGACCGGGTCGAGCAGGTCGTAGCTCCAGTCGATGGCGGCCCGCAGCGTCCGTTGCCGGGGCACCGCCCGCCGGGTACCACGGATCAGCAGGCCGAACCGGTCGTCCAGCCGTCGGGCGATCTCGCCCACCGACAGGATGGCAACCAGCGCGGCGGCCAGCTCGATGGCCAGCGGTATGCCGTCGAGTCGCCGGCAGATGTGGGCCACGGCCTGCAGGGCGTCGTCGTCGGGGTCGAATCCCGCAAGCGCGGTCGAGGCCCGGGCGAGGAAGAGCTGGACGGCTTCCGAGGCCCGCAGGCCGTTGCCGCCGGCCGCCTCGTCGGCCGGGGGCAGGCTGAGTGAGGGCACCCGCCATACTGTCTCGCCCGGGATCCTGAGCTCCTCCCGGCTGGTGGCCAGGAACACCACCCCCGGGCACCGGGTCACCACCCCCTCGACCAGCTCGGCGCAGATGTCGACCAGGTGCTCACAGTTGTCGAGCACGACAAGCGCATCGTCGTCGCCCAGACGGTCGACGAGCGCCTCCAGATCGGAGCCGCTCTGCTTTTCGAGGCCCAGACCCTGGGCGATGGCACCGGCGACCGATGCCGGTTCGGTCACGCTGGAAAGGTCGACGAACCACACCCCGCCACCGAAGTTCCCGACCTGTTCGCCGGCCAGCTCGACCGCCAGCCTGGTCTTGCCGGCGCCGCCCGTGGCCGTCAGAGTGAGCAGCCTGGTCGTGGCCAGCAGCCGGCGGGCCTGCTCCAGTTCCGCTCCCCGCCCGATGAAGTTTGTCAGCTGCGTCGGGAGGTTGTCGCGTCTCGCGGCTCCCGGAGCGCTCCGGCCCGGCCGACGCGCCTCCGCCGGGCTCGGGAGCTCCAGGTCCGGGTCCTGGTCGAGGATGGCGTGCTCCAGACGCTGCAGCGCCGGGCTCGGCTCCAACGCCAGCTCCTCGTTGAGGCTCCGGCGCAGCTCCTGGTAGACGCGGAGGGCTTCGGCCTGCCGACCGCAGCGGTACAGGGCCAGTATCCGTTGACCCCACAACCGTTCCCGGAGCGGGTATTCGGCGGTCAGATCCTGGAGCTCGGTGACCAGCTGGGCGTGCCCACCGTTGGCCAGGTCGATCTCCACCCGTTCCTCAACCGCCCACAGCCTGGCCTCCTCGAGCCGGGCGGCAATCGGCTGGGCGAATGGTTCGCCGGCGAAGTCCGCCAGCGGCGAGCCGCGCCACATCCCGAGCGCCTGGCGCAGCAAGCGGACCATCAGGTCGGGTTGATCCCGGGTGGCGACCCTGGCGCTGGTGATGAGGCGCTCGAAACCGGCCAGGTCGAGCTGGTCCGGCTCGACTTCGACCACATATCCCGGCCGGATGGTCACGATCGGCGCCGGCTGGCCCGAAGCGCCGGCCAGCGCCTTGCGCAACTCTGAGATGTAGGCCTGCAGGGTGGCCGTGGCGCCCTTGGGCGGCCGCCCCGCCCACAGCTCCTCGGTCAGCCGGTCGATTGTCACCACCTGATTGGCATTGACCAGCAGAATGGCGAGGAGGCTCTTGACCCTCGAGCCGACCAGCTCGACCGGATCGCCATCGGCGGTGACCGTGAGCGGCCCCAACAGGCCGAATTCGAGGGATCCGGCCCGTTTCATGGCTACGTTGCGTTCCGCCCCGACGACGTTATCCACTTCATCGCCTGCCGGCTCGGGAGAAAACAGTACGCCCCGCCCCGGGTCTGGACGAAGCGGGGCAGGTCCCGGAGCACGGCCGGCGTGCCGGCCGTGTCAGTCGCGTCGAAGCGGCTGGTCGGCGCTTCGTTGGCGCCGACGAGCGGATCGTTGGTGCCGGTGACGCGCGGGTCCTGGAGCCCGAGGTTGAGCCAGTCGTGATGGGTGGCCTCGAACTGGGCGGCCAGGCTGGCGCAGATGAAGTTGCCGAGCAGGCCACGTTCGATCCCATCGTCGGGCTCGGATGGATTGAAACGCCTGCCGTACGGAATGCCGCGGCGGATCAGTGGGCGGGTCCGGTTGGCCGCCCGCTGCACGATGTGGGCACGGCGCGGATTGCTCCGCCGGATGTGCGAACCGATGGGGCAGCTGGTCCCGTCGGTATCGTCGAGGTAGTCGAAATCGTTGAGCTCGTTCAGGGTCGTGGCCGATGCCACCAGGGCATTGGCCTTGGCCTCGGTGGGAGCCAGGCTCAGGGGCGCTCCATTGCGCCACCGGCCACACAGCTTGGCGGCGACCAGCTCCCTGCTCCAGCCCATTTTGGCCGCCATGGCGGACAGGTACCGCTCGAACCCGACCACATCCTGGCGGAGCACCCGGAAGGCGTTGAACGACCCGTTGATGCCCAGCTCGTCGGGATACGGAACCCGCCATCGAACGTGGGGCAGCGCCGTCGGGTGCCCGAGCAGCACGGCACCGATGGGCGTGAACTGTTGGCGATCGGCGTAGAGCGCAGGGTCGTGGATTCCTTCGAAACGAGGTTGGGAAATTCCGTCCCGGTATCCGAAGTGGACGTGGCGGGCGGGCCCCGTCCCGTGGTCGATCGATTCGCCGTCCAGCGGCGGGTCGGACAACAACTGGAACGCCCCTCCGTCGAGCGCGAGAACCTGCTGTGAGATCGGGCCGATATCCGAGAATGCGAACCCGTGGATGGTGATGATCAGGTGGACCGATTCAGGGTGGCGCAGATCGTCCCGCCAGTGCTGGGCGCGCTCTCGCCGTAGTCCGCCAACCGCCGCGCCCGGGCGGCCATGCCCTGGATGAACTCCGGCGGGAAGGTGCGCAGGCTGGTCGCCGGCACCCCGAGCGCCCGCAACCCGTGGTAGGTGATGCCCACGTTGAGGCACCACTGCTTCTGCACGTGCTTGGGCGCCTGTTCCCCCCAGGTCACCTGCGGCGCCGACCCGTCGGCGCTGACCATGCGACCCAGCACCGCTCGCGCTCGCGTCCTGTCAATTACGCGCAATACCAGGTGGCGCACACAGCGGAACTCCTTGCCATAGCCGCGCAGGATGTTGCCCTGCACCTGCCGTTGCACCTCGTCGAAATCGGTCCCCGACATCGCCATAATTACCAGCCGATCGAGAGTCGGTCGCGGATCTGGGCGGCAGAGAACCCCGGATATCCTCGATACACACCGAGCATCACGTTGGGATTGCGGTGCAGCAGCACCAGGGTGTCGCGTTGCAGCGTGACCAGTTCAGGGCCCACGTCCGTCGGCACCTCGGGAAGTTGGAACGTATCGTGGGCGTCGATCCACGCCAGGAACTCATCGACATGCAGCCCGACCGGGGTTGGAGGAGGGTCCTTGACGAATCCCATGATGGCGTCGAAGGACTCACCGATAGCGGCGATGAAATCCCGGATGTATCCGCTGATCTCGCCGTCGTAGATGGACAGCATGCACAGGTTCCCGTCGATGATATCGAAGCGGGCAAAATGGACGGTCCCGACGTTGTTCAGGCCCACCAGGATTTCGTCGGCCGACACGGCCAGCAGTTCGGCCAGTTCAGCGCGGGTTGCGACGAGAGGGTGACGCAGCGGCATGACCAGGTTCATGGCCCGCTGGAGATTGTCCGATGACGCCACGGATGGCTGGCTCGGTTGGCTCGGCGCCAGGATTTGCGACCATACCCACGTCAGCGCCGACCCGAACAGCACCTGCAGATAGTGACCGAGGGGCTCACGCCTGGGTCCCGCGGGTGGGCTTATTGCGTCGTCCGCCGTGGCCATTGGGGAGAGCCTAGGTATGACGCTACTGCCCGGCAAGGTTGCCGATTAGGGTCGGCATTATGCCCAGCCGTCAGGAGGAACTCATTGCTGACATCCTCCTCGGCTCGCCGGGACACCTGAAGGGAACGCGGCCAATTCACGCGCCTGGAATCGCGGCCACCGGATGGTTCCGGGCGACCGACGTGGCGGCGCGCTACACGTGCGCCGGCCATTTCAGCGGCCGGCGGGTCCCGGCGACGGTGCGCTTCTCGGACGGCACCGGGCTGCCCGTATGGTCCCACTCGAAGCCCGCGGTGCGAGGGATGGCGGTCAAATTCCATCTCGGGCCGGAGCAGGAAACCGACATGGTGGCCATGACGATCGGTGCGTTCTTCTGCCGAACTGTCGATTTGTTTCACGATTTCTGCGTGGCCGCCATTCCCGTCCCCGTAAAGCGCCGGCCATGGTGGGACAAGATCCGTGACATGTTGACATTGAGACTGGCGCCGAGAGAACCTGCCGTCGGAGAAACGACCTGGAGCGAGCCGGCCATCTTCCGGTACGGGCAGGACCACCCGGCTGCGTGTCCCGCCATCACCGCGCTGGGCGCCATGGTCGTACCCGAGAGCTACCTGGCCTGCAGGTACCATCCGGTGCACACGTTCGAGCTGCGCACCCTGGCCGGTGCGTCGACCTTTGTCAGGTTCCACTGGGATCCGGTCGAGGGGTTGCGCACGGCCGGCCAGACCAGCGTCAACTTCCTGCAGACGGACCTCCGGCAGCGGGTCAAGGACGGGCGGGCCGAGTTCGTACTGCGGGCCCAGGTGGCCGACGCTGGCGACGACCTCGCCGACGTGATGCGGCCGTGGCCCGAACGGCGGCGCCGCCTGGTGATGGGGCACCTGGTCCTGGACCATGTCCCCGACGACCAGATCACCGGCTGCGAGCGGTTGCGTTTCGACCCCACCCGTCTGGTCAAGGGGATAGGGCCGTGCCCTGGCGACCAGATCCTCGAGGAACGTGGTCTGGTCTACTCGATATCGGCGGACGCCCGGGCGGCAGGAAAGATCTGATGCTCGTCAGTGAGAGCACCGCTCGGAACTTGACGGCTATGCGGCCCATGACGACCACGGGCCCCAGAACCACGTGACCGCCCCGATGCCTACCGGGGTCACGACCGAGATCGGCGACTGAGCGACCTAGCCGGCTCGCCGCCATCCCCGTTCGAAGGGCAGCCGCCAGGCGTGCGGGCTGATCAGGTCGCGGATCGAGACGGGACCCCACGAGTCGGGGGGATAGAACTCGACCGGCGGGGGGACTCGAGCAGCGGCGTCGAGACCTCCCAGAGGCGTTCGATACCTTCGGCGGTGTTGAACAGGGTGTGGTCGCCGCATCATGGCGTCGTGGATCAGCCGCTCGTAGGCCTCCAGCACGTCGGCCTCCCGGCCTGTCTCGTGCAGGGCGAACTGCAGGCTCAACTTGTCCAAGCGTCATGCCCGGGCCGGGCCGCTTGCCGTAGAAGGACAGCGACAGCTTCGACGAGTCGGCCAGGTCGAACGTCAGGTGGTCCGGTCCCTGCGCCCCGACGCCGGAGCCGGCCGGGAACATGCTTTTCGGCGGTTCGCGGAACGCGATCGAGATGATCCGGGCCCCGTCCGCCATCCGCTTCCCCGTCCGCAGGAAGAACGGAACCCCCGCCCACCGCCAGTTGTCGATCTTGCACCGCAGGGCGATGAACGTCTCGGTCTGCGAGTCCGGGGCCACGCCCGGCGCCGAACGGTATCCCTCGTACTGACCGCGCACCACCTCGTTGACGTCGATGGGGCGCAGCGAGCGGAAGACCTTGTTCTTCTCCTCGCTGATGGCGCGGGGCTCGAGGGCGGTCGGTGGCTCCATCGCCATGAAGGCCAGGATCTGGAAGAGGTGGGTGACGACCATGTCCCGGAAGGCTCCGGTCTTCTCGTAGAAGCCGGCGCGGTTACCGACCGAGAGGGTCTCGGGCACGTCGATCTGGACGTGGTCGATGTGGTCCCGGTTCCAGATGGGCTCGAACAGTCCGTTGGCGAAGCGGAAGGCCAGGATGTTCTGGGCCGCCTCCTTGCCCAGGAAATGGTCGATGCGGAAGACCTGGCTCTCTGCGAACACCTCGTGCACGGTGGCATTGAGTCGCCGGGCGCTGTCCAGGTCGGTGCCGAACGGCTTTTCCATGATGATGCGCGACCGGTCGACCAGGCCGGCGTCGGCGATGGTGCGGACCACCATGCCGGCGGCCGCCGGCGGGACGCTGAGGTAGTGCAGCCGCCGGGCCGCGCCGCCGAACCCCCGCTCGGCCCGAGCCACGGCTTCGGCCAACCCGGCGGCGCCGCGGCTCAGGGGCACGTAGCTGAGCCGGGGCTGGAACCCGCTCCACTCCTCCGCGGTGATGCCGCTCCTGGCGAACTCGTCGCACGCCAGCCGGGCCGCCTTCCGGAACCCGTCGTCGTCGAGCTCGTCAGCCGACATGCCGACGATCCGGCACTCGGGGAGGAGGCCGGCCGCGGCCAGATGGAGCAGTCCTGGGAGCAGTTTGCGCCGGGCCAGGTCGCCGGTAGCGCCGAACAGCACGATGACATGGGGCAGCAGCGGCGCCATCGGCTGGACTGGAGAGGGCTCGGCGTTCATGGCTCTTCACGCCGAAGACTACGCGATCGGGTGATGTCCGCTCCTCGCCGGGGCGGTGGTGGCGGCGGCGGCGGCGGTGGCGGTGGCGGCGGCGGATGATCCTCGTCGGCTACCGGTAGGTCTTGCGCCTGAACAGCGCGTCGTGCGACACGATCCGGTCGAGGAACAGCAGGCCGTCGAGGTGGTCCAGCTCGTGGAGCATGGCCCGGGCCTCGAAGGCGTCGCACGTGATGACCCGCCGGCCGCCTTCGACGGTGCCGCCCTGGATGACCACCGAGCCGGCCCGGGTCACGTCACCGGTCAGGTCCGGGACGCTCATGCATCCCTCCCGGGCGACCACCGGCCCCCGGGCCAGCAGCAGCGACGGATTGAACAGCACCACTTCACCGTGGCACGACCGGGCCTTCTTGTGGCCGGTCACATCGACCACGAATGCCCGGAGGCCGACGCCGATCTGCGGGGCGGCCAGCCCGACACAGGCCGGCGAGGCGCGCATGGTGTCGACCAGATCGGCGGCGAGGGCCCGGGCCCGGTCATCTATCCGTTCGATCGGCGCGGCCGGGGTCTTCAGGAGATGCTCGGGCAGCCGCAGGACCGGTCTGATGGGCATTCGTATACGAGGCCCGGGTTACAGCACGTCGGCCTCGGCCGGGTGGAGGCTGCAGTCCACCCCGAGCCGGCCGGCCAGAGCGTCGAGATCGCGGTGCAGGGCGGCAGCGTCGATCTCGGGCGGCAGGGTGACGTCGATGAGCATGGTGTAGACCGGCTGGCTCTGGTCACCGATGATCCTCGTCGTGAGGCCCACCACGTTCACCTGCCGCTCGGCCAGCAACTCGGTGACCTGGTGCACGATCCCGGGGTGGTCGCTGCCGTAGACCGCCACGCTCCAGGTCTCGCCGGGCGGGGAATCCGGCACCGCATCGTCGATCGCCCGCACCGATACGACCAGGTCGAGCCGGCCGGCCGGCCCGGCCAGCGCCGCTTCCAGCCGCTCGGCCGTCAGGTCGTCAGGGCCGCTCACGATGAGCATCATGGCGAAATGACCTCGCAGGATGGTCATGGAGGTGTCCTCGAGATTGCAGCCATGCCCGAAGAGAACCCCCGTGACCGCAGCCGCAATACCTGGGCGATCGCCGCCGACCGCCGATATCGCAAAATGGGCCACGACCGGCATGTTAACTGGCCGGTCGGCGACTCTTGAATAGCATCACATCCGCAGGCGATCACGCAGCTCATTGCGTCTCGCCTCGAAATCATCGAGGGTTATCCGGCCATCGTCAAAGGCAGTTTGGAGCTCGGCGAACTGGGCCAGGATGTCCGCTTCGTCGGTCGGAGCGAGCGGGCCCACCTGGGAGCCATCCGCCTCATCGCCAGGTTCCCGCGTCGTCCGGCCGTCCCGCTTGGCCTTGGCCCGGGCCTGCTTGGCGCGCGCCCGCTCGAGTTTGCCGAAAGTCGATCGTTGTTTCGACAGATCGAATCCTTCCGCCGGCCGGTGAGCAGACCACCCTAACCGACCGTCATCCGTCAGCGGCCGCAGCACCGTAGGACGGGTGATGAACGCAACCAGAAGCCTCAGCTGGATCGCGGCACCCTTCCTGGCGGCTACGATCGGCCTCGGCCTGACGGCGTGCAACAGCTCGTCCAAGACGGCGACCACCGCGACCACGGCCGTGTCCTCCTCGGCGGACACCGCGACCACCTCGGCCGCGCCGGTCGCCAACACGACCAACATCGCCATCAAGGGCTTCAGCTTCAACCCCAGCCCGGCCCACGCCCAGGTCGGCGAGACCATCACGGTCACCAATAGCGACGGTACTGACCACACCCTTACGGCCGACGACGGGTCGTTCGACACTGGAAAGTTTTCCAGCGGCTCGAAGACCATCACCCTCACCAAGGCCGGAAACTTCAAATACCACTGCGGAATCCACAACTACATGACGGGCTCCATCCAGGTCGGTAGTTAGGTCCGAATATCCGCCTGGAGACTTTCCAGCCGCCAGCCGCAAATGTCAGCAGCGACAACAGAGGAGAAAGCCTGTGGCAATAGATGACAGGGCTCTACGGTCATTGATCGAAGAGTCCGAAGACCTGCAGACCGACGCCATGCGAACCACCAGGAGCGGGCTGGCAGACATCGTCGAGCAAGGCCAGGAACGGCGGGCGACCGGTGGGTTCGATCCCGAGGAGACCCGCGAGTACCAGGACAACCGGCGGCACCTGCTGGCCAAGGGCCTGACGGGTACGGGCGTCTTGGCGGGGACGGCGCTGGGCGTCGGCCTCTACCAGCTGTTCACCAACCCGGCCTTCGCCGACAGCACCATGGACGTGCAGGCCGGTCAGACCGCGGCGTCGATCGAGAACCTGGCCATCGCCGTCTACAACAAGGCGGCCGGTCTGGCCTTCATGCAGAACATCGCCGCCCCCGCCGGACCGACCGTCAAGGCGTTCGTGACCAAGACCATCGCCCAGCACACCGAGCACGCCAAGGCGTTCAACGCCGCCGTCAAGGCGCTGGGTGGCAAGGAGCAGACCGGGCTCGACATGCCGGTCTACAACACGGTCGTGGTCCCGACCCTTCCGACCCTGAAGACCCCCCTCGACGTGGTCAACTTCGCCGCCAAGCTGGAGCAGGTGGCGGCCGAGACCTACGCCGCCGAGTGCGGGGCGGTGACCGACAAGAACCTGCGCAACACCTTCGCCAGCATCATGGGTGTCGAGGCCCAGCACGTGTCGATCCTGCTGGCCGTCAGCGCCCTGCTCGGCGCCAACGCACCGTCGCTCATCGAGGTGCCGTTCCCGGCCGAGAAGATCGCCTCGCTGCCCGGCATCGCCGGTTCACTCGGCTTCCCCGATTCCTTCCTGAAGACCGATATGGCCCGTCCCGTGGCCGAGGGAGCCGTCCAGTGACCAGCCGCCGAAAGAGCGAGATCCAGATGCAGATCAGCGAAGGCGAACTGCTCGCCATGACCAGGGATCTCGATGAGATCCACCACGCCACCCTGCCCGCCATGCACGAAGCCGTCGCCGAGTTCAACGAGATGAACCACGAGCTCCGCGACGACGCCCCGCCCCGCCGGCGGGGCCCGAGCCGCCGGAACTTCCTCGTCGGCGCCGGAGCCACTGTGGGCGGCCTGGTGCTGGCCGCCTGCTCGTCGAGCAGCAAGACCAGCTCGACAGGAACGACCGCCGCCGGCACCGACACCACGACCGGTGGAGGCAGTGGCCTCACGGGCGACCTGGCGGTGGCGGCGCTCGCCGCCAGCCTCGAGAACCTGGCCGTGCAGACCTATGCCGCCGGATTGACGGCGGCCACCGCCGGCAAGCTGGGCGCCATCCCGCCGGCCGTCGCCACCTTCGCCACCACGGCCAAGATGCAGCACAACGACCATGCCGCGGCCTGGAACTCGATCCTGACCAACGCCGGCAAGTCGGCGGTGACCGGGGTCGACACCACCGTCCGCGACGCCGTCGTGACCCCGGGGTTCGCCAAGGTGACCAACGCCGCCCAGTTGGCCCAGTTCGCGCTGGTCCTGGAGAACGCGGCCGCCGCCACCTACCTGAACGGCATCCAGAATGCCCTGACCTCTCAGGGGGCGATCAAGGTGGCCGCCACCATCCAACCGGTGGAGATGCAACACGCGGCCATCCTGAACTACGTGCTGGGCACCTACCCCATCCCCGACAGCTTTGCCCAGACGACGGGCGCTCGCCCGCCGAGCGACGCGATCGGCTAATCCCCCTTGCCGGTCGAAGGGGCCTTCCTGCCTGGTTGTTCCGGGCGGGCGGGCCCCTCGTCGCGCCGTCAGCCCTCGAAAGTCGCGGCCTGGATGATCCAGCCGCCGCCTGCGGCCACGGCGTCGAGTGACAGGAGGCCGCTGTTGACCCGGTAGACACACGCCGACGGGCCGGCCACCGCCTGGGCGCAGCTACGGGGTTGCACCCCACCGGCCGGATACGGCTTGGCGAAGACGGTGTCCACGGCTGCCGGGGTGGCGGCCGTCAGTGCCGCCGCCCGATCGCCTGTCCGCCACGCGGCCAGGAGGTGACTTCCCGCCAGGTCCGGTGACGCTTGCGGTGCGGTCGCCGAGTAGATGGTGGTGGTCGGCGCCGGAGCGGCGCTGGTCGGTGGGGCCGTGATCGTCGTGGCCGCCGCGCTGGTGGGGGCGGCCGCCGGTCGGGCACTCGAACTACACCCGGCCAGGAGCACGACGCCGGCCGTCACCACCAAGCGGTGCGCGTGATTCACCCGTCCATCTTGGCCGACAGCAGAGCCCGCACCGCATCGATGGAGTCGGCCGCGGCCGGCGACTTGTCGTGGCGGTACCGGCGCACCCGGGCGAAGCGCAGCGCCACGCCGCCCGGATATCGGGTCGACGCCTGCACCCCGTCGATGGCGATCTCGACCACCAGTTCGGGCCTGACCTCGACCACGATCCCGTGCCGGGAAGCCTCGAGGTCTAACAGCCGTGCCGTCTGCCAGGCGAGCAACTCGTCGGTCAGCCCCTTGAACGTCTTGCCCACCATTACGAAGCCGCCGTCGGGGTCCCCGGCGCCCAGGTGCAGGTTGGACAGCCATCCGCGCCGGCGGCCATGGCCCCACTCGGCGGCCAGCACCACCAGATCCAGGGTGGTGACCGGCTTGACCTTCCTCCACGCCTGGCCCCGCCGGCCGGCCTGGTAGCGGGAGGTGGCGTGCTTGACCATCACCCCCTCGTGGCCGGCGGCCAGCGCCCCGACCAGGAAGGCCTGCGCCGCGGTGGGGTCGTCTGTCAACAGGGAGGGGACACACCTGGCCCCGGCCAGCCGCTCCAGCGCCGCCCGGCGCTCGACCAGCGGCCGGTCGAGCAGGTCGGTGCCGTCCACGTGCAGGCAGTCGAACCACCACACCCCGAGCGCCGCCCCGGCCCCGTCGGACCTCCCGAACCGGCTCATGGTGTCCTGGAACCGGTCGGGCCGGTCATCGTCGCCAACACCGAGCACCTCGCCGTCGAGGATGGTCTGTACGGCCGGTAGTGACCGCACATGCGCAGCCACGCCGGGCAACCGGGCCGTGATGTCGTTCAGGTTGCGGGTGAACAGCCGGACCTGGTCGCCGCGCCGGTGGGCCTGGATCCGCGCCCCGTCGAGTTTCCATTCCACGAACGAGGGCCCGGCGTCGGCCAGCGCCTCGGCCACGCTCGTCGCGCCCGAGGCCAGCATGGGCTGCACCGGCTGCCCCACGACCAGTCCGATACCCTCCAGCCCGGCGGCGCCGGCGGACAGAGCGACGGCGGCCACGTGCGACAGGTCACCGGCCAGCATCGCCGCCCGGCGCACCGCGGCGAGAGGAACGGCGGCGGCCCGGGCCACGGCGTCGGCGACCACTCCCTCCGAGGCCCCCTGCCGCAGATCGCCCAACAGCAGACGACGGATGAAAAGTGCCTCCCCAGATGTGGCTCGCATCAACAGGTCGGAGAGCAGCCGTTCGCGGGCGAGCCCCGACCCCGGACCGCTCACCGCCTGCAGTTCCGCAACTGTCCGGTCCAAGTCATCGATGGTCAAGGTGGCGACCGGCGCCGGCACCGGCTCCACGGCCATCACCGTGGCCCAACCGACGCCTACTTTGCCCTGGCGGGGCCGGCCGGCCACCACGGCTACCGCCGTCTCCACCTCCTCAGGCGACAGCTTCTGCAGGAGTGCGGCCAACGCTGCGATCTTGGCCGAACGCGATGGTGTGGAGGCGACTCCGTCCAGCACCTCC
Organism: uncultured Actinomycetota bacterium; assembly: GCA_963792645.1. Classification (GTDB taxonomy): domain Bacteria; phylum Actinomycetota; class Acidimicrobiia; order Acidimicrobiales; family Palsa-688; genus CAWBWS01. Next base: position 477,382 of record CAWBWS010000002.1, on the reverse strand, counting down.
ACCACCTCGGCCAGCAGCACGGCCCGATCCTGCCGCGACGGACGGCTACCGTCACGTCGTGACCGACCAGACGTTGCGCGCCCTCAGCCAGGAGTACTGGGACACCCTGCTGGAGGCCAGTCCGAGCGTCGCCACACTGCTCGGCGACCATCGCTTCGACGACCGGATCGAGGACGTGTCGGTCGACGCCGAGCACCGGCTGCGGGGGCGGTGGAGCTCGATCCTCGAACGGCTGGCGGCCATCGACCGGGTCACCCTGACCAGTGGTGACCAGGTCACCTACGGTCAGTTGGCCCTCGAGGCGGGCGACGCCATCGCCGGCATCGACCAGGGGGTGGTCGAACTGCAGTCCGACCAGATGACCGGTCTCCACGTCGCTCTGCTTCAGTCGGTGCCCATCATGTCGGCGCCCGACGCGGCATCGGCGGGGATGCTGCTGCAACGGTTCCGGCAGATCCCCGATGCGCTGGCCACCGCCGCCGGCCGGTTCCTGGACGGGGCGGCCGCCGGCCGGACCCCCGCCGCCGTCTGCGTGAACCGGTCGGTGCGGGTCATCGAGGGCTATCTGGCCACACCGCTGGACAGCGATCTGTTCGCCCACCTGGCCGGCCCTCCGGGCTGGGAGGGCGAAGCCGGGTGGCGGTCCGCCCTGCGTGACCTGGCGCGTGACGTGATCCGCCCGGCCTACCGGCAGCTGGCCGACACCCTGGCCGAGCGCCTGCTGCCTCGAGCCCGGGACGACGACCACTGCGGCCTGTCGTGGCTCCGGGACGGTGCCGGGATCTACCGCACCCTGGCCCGCCATCACACGACGCTCGACCTCGACCCGGCGGAGATCCACCAGATCGGGATGGAGGAGGTCACCGAACGGCTGCCGCGGGAGTACGCCGAAGCGGGTGGCCGCTATTTCGGCGTGAGCGAGCTCACCGAAGTGTTCGCGCGGCTGCGCAACGACCCTGCCATCCGCTACCGGGCCGCCGACGAGATCATGAACGACGCCCTCCGGGCACTTGCGGCCGCCAGGTCAGCGATGCCGGATTGGTTCGGCCGGCTTCCGCAGACCGGGTGTGTCATCGAGCCCGTACCGGACATCCTGGCCCCCGACGCGCCCGCCGCCTACTACTATCCCCCGGCCGGCGACGGGTCCCGGCCCGGGACGTACTTCGTGAACACCTCCCGCCCCGAGGTCCGCAGTCGCGCCGAATCTGCATCGATCGCCTTCCACGAGGCCATCCCCGGCCACCACTTGCAGCTGGCCATCGCCATGGAGTTGCCGGACATACCGGACTTCCGGCGCTTCTCGCTGTTCAACACCGCCTACGCCGAAGGTTGGGGTTTGTACTCCGAGCGGCTGGCCGCGGAGATGGGCCTCTACCGTGATGACCTGGACCGGCTCGGCATGCTGGCCGCCGATTCTCTCCGGGCCTGCAGGCTGGTCGTCGACACCGGCCTGCACGCCCTGGGGTGGGACCGGGCCCGAGCCATCGACTTCATGGCGGCCAACACCCCGACATCCCTCGAAGCGGTCACCGTCGAGGTCGATCGGTACATCGGGATGCCGGGCCAGGCGCTGGCCTACAAGCTCGGGCAGCGGGAGATTCTGCGCCTGCGCCAGGTGGCCCGCGACCGGCTCGACGGCGGATTCGACATCAAGGGCTTCCACGACGCGGTTCTGGGGTCCGGGGGTGTCAGCCTGCCGATCCTGGCCGAGCTGGTGGATGCGTGGATCGGATCGCAGGCCGGCTGAACGATGTATCTCACACCCCCCGCAAGTTCTGCCCCCTGACACCGTTTCTCTGCCAGGGGGGAAAGTGCCCTACCCCGATTGTGGTCATGGCAACGGCGCCAGTGCCACCAGGTCCCACACCCGGGGAGGGCTTCGGTCTGGCCAGTCGGTCTCCGGATCGACTGGCCAGTCGGTTCCTTGCGCTCTCAGCGGAGCCTCAGCACTGCCGGTCCGAGTCCTTACATATCGCTGACATGACCGGCGAATAGGGCTGGGGCGGGGCCAGTATGGCCAAGTGTCCGACCCGGTGGAGAGCTACCCTGTCCACCGTCGCCTGTACCTGATGGTGGCCGCCGGCCTGGTGGCTTTGGCCGTGGCCGGGGTGCTGGCCGCCACCCACACCAATCCGGCCAGCATCCAGCCCAAGGTCGACCTCAACCACCTGCCGGTGCACGCGCCGGCGCCCGCCGTAGAGGCCCAGGGCTGGATCAACTCGCCGCCGCTCGATGCCGCCGGCCTGGCCGGCAAGGTGGTCGTCTACGACTTCTGGACGTACTCGTGCATCAACTGCGTGCGGACGTTCCCGTACGTCCGGTCGTGGTACGACAGGTATCGCGCCGACGGGCTGATCGTGATCGGCATCCATTCGCCCGAGTTCGACTTCGAAAAGAATCACGCCAACGTGCAGAGGGCCGTCCAGAACCTCGGGGTGACCTGGCCGGTGGCCCTCGACGACAACATGGCGACCTGGTCCGCCTTCCAGAACAACTCGTGGCCCGCCGACTACATCGCCGATCGGAACAACCGGATCCGCTACTTCCACGCCGGCGAGGGGGACTACCAGCAGACGGAGGACGTGATCCGCACACTGCTCGGCGTGGCGCCCGGTTCGCCGCGGGCGGGGGCGGCTTCTGTCGCGGCCGGCGGCCAGGCGGGCGGGGCGGCCGACATCACGCCGGAGACCTACCTGGGCACCCTGCGGGGCACCGAGGGTGTCAAGGATGGTACGGGTTCGTACGCCGATCCGGGCACGCCCCCGGTGGACACCGCCCGGCTGGCCGGCGGCTGGATCGGCACTCCGGAATACGTGGAGGCGACGTCGGCCCGCAGTGCCATCGTGCTGCACTACCAGGCCCGCGAGGTCAATCTGGTCCTCGGGCCGCCGCCCTCCGGACCGGTGGCCCTGCTGATCGAGCTCGACGGTAAACCGCTGCCGGCGGCATACCGCACGCCGCAGACCATGGTCGACGGTCAGGGCCGCACGTTCGTGCAGGTGGCCGACGCCGACATGTACCGGCTGGTGCTCGGGCCCGTCGTCGAGGGCCACGCGCTGCGGCTCACCGCCGAGGGGCCCGGTCTGCTGGCCTACTCGTTCACGTTCGGGGCGTAGGGCGGCGTGATCCGTGACCTGGTCGCCCTGTTCGGCGCCGGCGTGGCGTCGTTCCTGGCCCCCTGCCTGGTGCCCCTGCTGCCCGCCTACCTCGGGATCATCAGCGGCGAGGCGGCGGACAGCCGCAACCCGGGCCGGGCGGTCCCGGCGACCGCGGTGTTCGTACTCGGGTTCGCGACCGTGTTCGCCGCCCTCGGGGCCGGCGCCGGCCTGATGGGGTCCTCGCTCCACGACCTGCAGCAGGTCGTGCAACGGGGCGGCGGAGTCGTCGTCGCCATCATGGGACTGGCGCTGCTCGGCGTCATCCGGGGCCCGCTCATGCGCGAGGTCCGGCTGATCCGGGCGGTGCCGAAAGTGTCGGGTCCGGCCCGGCCCTTCGTGATCGGGCTGGCCTTCGGGGCGGCGTGGACGCCCTGTGTCGGCCCGTTGCTGGCGGCCGCCCTGGCGGTGGCCGCCCAGAGCGGCCAGGCCGGTCGGGGTGCCCTCCTGCTGGTGGCGTACGCGTTCGGTATCGGCGTGCCATTCCTGCTGGCGTCGCTGGGGCTGGCGTCGTGGCCCAGGCTGGCTCGGGCGTTGCGGCGTGTCGGCCCGGCCATCGAGCGGGTGGCAGGAGTTCTGCTGGTCGTGCTCGGCGTGCTGCTGGCGACCGACACCTACCGGCACTTGACTTCGTACCTGGCCCGCTTCACGCCGGCAGTCCACGGCTTGTAGCTGGGGCGGCGCGCCGTGGCACCCGGATGGCTGCCGTCGGGTGGTAGGCACTGACGGCATGGACATCAGGCAGGCCACCGAGAGCTACGAGGCGTGGCTGGCCGAGCAGCTCCCGACAGTGATCCAGGCCGACCTCGAGTACAAGCACGCACAGATGGCGGCGGCCGTCTTTCCGTTCCTTCGGGCCACGTGCTACCGCTGGGCCCAGAGATGGCCGGTTGTCTGTCCGCATCTGACCACCGCTCCGACCGTCCTCGGAGTCGCCGATCTCCATGTCGAGAATTACGGCACTTTCGACGAGGCAACCGACCTGCCCTACACCGCCGACCTGGTCCGCTTGGCGACCAGCGGAGCTCTCGCGACCGAGGACAACCGCCTGTCGATCAACCTGCGTGATGGCACTGAGGCCATCCTGGCCGGATACCAACGGGCGCTGAGCGCCGGAGGGCGCCCAGTGGTGCTGGCCGAGAGCCACACCCGGCTGCGCCGCTTGGCATCTGGGCAGCTGCGGGACCCGGTCCGCTTCTGGACCAGGATGCATGCCCTGCCGCCCGTCGCGGTCGACAGGTACCCGTCCGAGGCGGTGCATCTGGTGACCGGCTCCCTGCCGGGGGGTGGCGGAGGAGCCAGGATCATGTCCCGACGGGCCGGGCTCGGCAGCCTGGGCCGTCCCCGGCTGGTCGCGATCACGGATTGGAAGGGCGGTGCGGTGGCCCGCGAGGTGAAGGCGCTGCTGCCATCGGCATGGGCGTGGGCCTCGGCTGGGACCGATGCCGCGGCCGGCATCCGCTACTCGGACCTGTTGGAAATAGCAGTGCGCGGCCCGGACCCAGCCACGTCGGTGCACGGCCGCTGGCTCGTGCGGCGCCTGGCCCCGGACTGCACCCGCATCGAGCTGGCCGATCTGCCGGCCGAGAGGGACGAGTCGCACCTCCTGCACTCGATGGGCTGGGAACTGGGCAACGTCCACCTTGGCACGCTGGGCGCGGCGGCGGCGATCACCGCCGACCTGTGCGATCGGCCGGCCGGCTGGCTGGCCGACGCGGCCGAACTCATGACATCCGACACCAGGCTCGACTGGACGGCCTGGCGCGCCTGACTTCCACATTCGGCCAAACCGGGCTGCGATAATCTGGGGCCCAAGGCTCGAACCGAGGAGGTGAGGACGCATGCATAAAGGCGAACCCCCGAGTAGTCGCGTGCGACGCGCCCCCTTCCGAGCCGACCAGGTGACGTAACGAAGGACGTTTCACCGCCGGTAACGCGCTCGGCTGACCATCCCGCCCGTTCCTATTTCCAGAGCGAGGTCAGCCCATGGCCATCCGTCCGCCCCTTCCCCCCAACCCGCTCCGGTCCGCCCGGCGCCAGCGCCAAGAGCGGCTGCTGGCGACCCGGTCACTCCGCGACAGTCTGATCTCGCTGGCCGGCATCATCCACGGCCCGGTCGTCAACCAGTCCGGCGACGAGATCGGCACCCTCGTCGACGTCGTCGCCCGATGGGACGGCGAGGAGCCCTACCCGCCGGTCACCGGGCTGGTCGTCGAGGTCGGCCGCCGGGTGGCGTTCGTCGGCATCGACCAGGTCGAGCGACGTGGCCCGCGACCGGGTCCAGCTGCGCTCGGCCCGGCTCGACCTGCGCGACTTCGAGCGCGACCCGGCGAGGTGATGCTCGGCCGCGACGTCGTCGACCACCAGCTGGTCGATGTCGACGGCGTCCAGGTCATCCGGGCCGCCGACCTCTACCTGGCGTGGGTGACCCGCCGCCGTCCGCCGGCCGGCCGGCGGGACACCAAGTCCCGGGTCCTCCGACTGGTCGGTGCCGACGTCAGCGCCCAGACGCTGCTGCGCCGCCTGGGCCCCAAGCGCTGGCGGGGCCGGCCCACGCCCGACGAGGTCATCGACTGGGCGGCCATCCAGCCGTTCTCGGGCGAGGTGCGCCAACGTCCGGCTGCGGTCGTCCAACGACGGCCTGCACCGGCTGCGCCCGGGCGAGCTGGCCGACCTGCTGGAGGATCTGGGCCGGCCCGGCCGCCAGGAGCTGCTGGCCAGCCTCGAGCCCGAGACGGCGGCCGACGCCCTGGAGGAGATGGACCCCGAGGAGCTCGAGCGCGCTGCTGCGGGAGACGCCGCCCGAGCAGGCCGCCGAGCTGGTCGCCAACATGGAGCCCGACGAGGCGGTCGACGCCCTCCGCGACCTCGACGAGGACGAGCGCGACGAGCTCCTCGAGCACATGGAGGACGAGCAGCGCGAGGAGCTTGTCGAACTGCTGGAGTACCACGAGGACCCCGCCGGCGGCTTCATGACCACCAACCTGGTGACCGCCACGCTCGACGAGCGCGGTCTCGGTCGTCCGGGCCCGGCTGCGGACCGAGCGCGACCACGGCGGCGACATCGACGCCGTCGCGGTCGTCGACGACCGGGGCTGCTACCTCGACGACGTCAGCCTGTTCGAGCTGGCCATCGCCGATCCCGAGCAGCCCCTCGGCGAGCTGCTCGGCGACTGCACGCCGGTGACGGTCGGCCTGCACCGCCGAGGTGTCGGAGGTGGCCGCGCAGCTCATCGAGTCCCGGCGCTCGTCGGTCGTGGTCGTCGACGACGACGGCCGGCCGATCGGGCGGATCCTCGCCGACGACATCGTCGACGCCCTGCTGCCCGAGAGGGGCCGATTCCACTTCCCCCGTCTGCTGTCGTGACGACCGCGGCCACCGAGACGGGCGACAGCGCCGGGCCGGAGGAGCGGCCCGGGTGGTGGTGGCGGGGCGGACGGGACGGCCGGCGTAGGTCGGCCGGTCATGTCCCGCCGGCGCCGGTTCCTCACCTACCTGGCCTGGGCCGGCCCGGGCATCATCGCCGCCAACGCCGGCAACGACGCCGGCGGCATCGTCACCTACGCCTCGGCCGGCGCCCAGTTCGAGTACCGCACGCTGTTCTTCATGGTGCTGGTCACCGTCGCCCTGGTCGTGCGTCCAGGAGATGGCGGCCCGGCTTGGGGCCTTCACCGGCAAGGGGCTGGCCGCCCTCATCCGCGAGGAGTTCACCCTCCGGGTCGCCGGCTTCGCCCTGGTCTGCCTGGTCGTGGCCAACGTCGGGCTGGTGGTGTCGGAGTTCGCCGGCATCGGCGCCGCCCTCGAGCTGTTCGGCGTCAGCCGCTACCTCTCCATCCCGATCGCGGCCGTGGCCATCTGGGCGCTGGTGCTCTTCGGCAGCTACCGCTACGCCGAGCGGATCTTCCTCGTCCTGTCGCTGGTCTTCTTCGCCTATCCCGTCGCCGCCATCCTCGGCCACCCCAAGTGGGGCTCGGTGGTCGGCTCAACCCTGCTGCCCCACTTCCTCGCCAGCAAGGGCTTCCTCCTGCTGGCGTGGCCCTGATCGGCACGACCATCACGCCGTACATGCAGCTCTACGTCGCCGCCGCCGTGGCCGACAAGGGCATCGGCCCCGAGGAGTACCGCTACGAGCGGATCGACTGCGTCGGCGGCGCCATCTTCGGCGACGTCATCAGCTTGTTCATCATCATCGCCACCGGCGCCGCCATCGGCCACCTCGGCCAGCCGCTCACCTCGGCCAAGGACGCGGCCAAGGCGCCTCAAGCCGGTCGCCGGCCGCTTCGCGGTGAAGCTCTTCGCCGTCGGTCTGTTCGGCGCGTCGGCCCTCGCCGGCGCCGTGGTCCCGCTGTCGACCGCCTACGCCCTGTCGGAGGCCATCGGCGTCGAGCGCTCGGTGTCCCGCCGCTTCGCCGAGGCGCCGCTGTTCCTCTCCCTGTTCACCGGCCAGGTGGTCATCGGCGCCGCGGTGGCCCTGGCGCCGGGCAACCTGATCGACCTGCTGATCAAGACCCAGGTGCTCAACGGGCTCATCACCCCGATCATCCTGTGTCTTCATCCTGGTCCTGGCCAACCGGCGCAGCCTGCTCGGTGCCGCCGGCCAACGGCCCGATCTTCCGGGTGGTGGCGACCGTCTGCGTCATCGGCGGTCAGCACCATGTCGGCCATCGTCGTCGTCCAAACCGTGCTGCCGTGGCTGGGCCTGTCGGGCTAGTGACGCGGGAGCGGGGCGCCAGGGTGCGGGAGCGGCCGGGGGGCCCGGGCTCGGTTCCGGCGTGAGCGACCTGATCGCCGACGTCCGGGGGTCGGGGCCGGCGGTCGTCCTCCTGCACGGCCAGCCCGGCAGCGGCTCCGAATGGGAACCGGTGACCCGACGATTGGCCGGGGACTTCACCGTCATCGTCCCCGACCGCCCGGGGTACGGACGGACCGGCGGTCGGGCCCGGGGCATCCGGGCCAACGGCGCCGCGGTACGGGCCCTGCTCGACCACCTGGACATCCCGGCCGCCCTGGTCGTCGGTCACAGCTGGGCCGGTGGGATCGCGATCGCCCTGGCCGAGGACGCCCCGTCGCGCCTGACCGGCATGGTGCTGGTCTCGTCGGTCGGCCCCTCAGAACCGCTGACCCGGCTCGACCGCATGCTCGCCGTGCCCCCGATCGGGACCGCGGTGACCGCCGGCACCCTTCACCTCGTGAGCCGGGCCCTGGCCCTGCCACCCACCCGCCAGCTGATCGACCGTCGCCACGGGAGCAGCCACGCCGTGTCCGCCATGGTCAATTCGTGGCGCCATGGCCGGGTGTGGCGGAGCTTTGTCACCGAGCAGCGGTCGCTGATCGACGAGCTGCCGGGGCTGGCGCCCGGCCTGGCCTCGATCCGCACGCCGACGGTCGTCATGGTGGGCGATTCCGACCGGATCGTGCCGCCCCAAACGGGCCGCCGGCTGGCCGCCGCCATCCCGGGGGCTCGTCTGGTGTGGCTCCCGGGCGCCGGGCACCTGCTCGCCTACCAGCGGCCGGACGCCATCGTCGCCGAGGTCAGGCGTCTCAGTAGCGAGACAACAGCCGGCAGCGGCTAGACCGAGAGGAAGCGGCGCACGGCCAGGAATGACCCGACCCCGCCGATCACCGCACCCACGATCAGGATGGTGATGCCCGTGTAGATGGCCTCGGTCGACGTGACATACAGCGAGGTGCCGCCGACCAGAGGACCGCTCGATGCCAGCGACGCGATTGTGCCCCGGAAGATGAAACTGATGCCGAACGCCACCAGCGCCCCCAGCATCCCCTGGATCATGCCTTCGAGCATGAACGGGATCTGGATGAACAGGTTGGTGGCACCGACCAGCTTCATCACCGCGATCTCACGCCGCCGGGCGAAGATGGCCAGCTGGATGGTGTTCATGATCAGGGCGATGGCCCCGATGAAGGCGGCGGCGGCCAGCACGATCGCAACTGTGTGCCGGGTGTTGAAGTCCTTCAGGATGCTGCTGATGACTTCCTTGGCGTAGACGACCTCTTTGACCCCGGGCTGGCTCTTGAACCGCTCACCGATGGCGGTGACGTCCTCGGCCTTGGTCGGCACCACCCGGTACGACGGTGGCATGTCGTTGATGGTCAGGCTGTTGACCAGGTCGGGCGTGTTGGCGAACATCTGCTTGAACTCGTTGTACGCCTGCGGCTTGTCCACGTAACGGACGTGCTTGACCGCCTGCAGCCCGTCCAGCTCGTGACCGATGGCCACCTGCTGGTTCTGGGTCACGTTGGCCTGCAGGAAGATCGACAGCTCGACGCCCCCGCGCCATTGCACCGAGGCCTTGTTGATGGCCTGCTGCATCATCAACGCCGCGGCGATGAGCGTCAGCGACACCGCCATGGTGATGACGGCCGCCACGGTCATCAGCAGGTTCCGGCGGAGGTTGACTCCGGTCTCCCGGACCACATAACCGGTCGAGACTGCCATCCGCCTAGGTCTCGACCATGCCGTACACGCCCCGCGCCTGGTCGCGGATCACGCTGCCGCGGTCGAGCTCGATGACCCGCCGGCGCATCGAGTCCACGATGCTCTGGTCGTGGGTCGCCATGACGACGGTGGTCCCGGTGCGGTTGATGCGATCGAGCAGCCGCATGATGCCGGCGCTGGTGCTCGGGTCCAGGTTGCCGGTGGGTTCGTCGGCCAGCAGGATCAGCGGCCGGTTGACGAATGCCCGGGCGATCGCCACCCGCTGCTGCTCGCCGCCGGACAGCTCGTGGGGCAGGTTGTCGGTCTTCTTGCCCAGGCCGACCAGGTCGAGGATCTGCGGCACCTGGGAGCGCACCACGTGGCGCGGCCGGCCGATCACCTCGAGCGCGAAGGCCACGTTCTCGTAGACGTTCTTGGTCGGCAGCAGCCGGAAGTCCTGGAACACGCAGCCGATGTTGCGGCGCAGGTACGGGACCTTCCACTGGCTGAGCTTGTCGATGTCCTTGCCGGCCACCCAGATCTGACCCTGGTCGGGCTCTTCCTCCTTGGTGATCAGCCGGACGAATGTCGACTTGCCCGACCCGGACGGGCCGACGAGGAACACGAACTCGCCCTTCTGGATGTCAACCGAAACATCCCGCAGCGCGACGGTCGTGCCCTTGTAGGCCTTGGTGACATTGTCGAATCGGATCATGGGTTTGAGGTGCCGCACCACCCCCCGCCCCGAGGGGTGCAACGCTCCGAACTGTAGTTCACAGGCGCTCGAGGTTGGTGCCACCCCGTCACACGACCCGTTGATACTTCATGGTATGACTCCTGCCATTGACCGCTTGGCCGGGCGCCAACATGGTCTCATCACCGGCACGCAGCTCTGCGGCCTCGGTCTCTCAGGAGACCTCGGCGCCCTGGGTGGTGCGCCGCCAGCGCAGCCACGACTCCATGAACGGATCCAGGTCCCCGTCCAGGACCGCTTCGACATTGCCGGTCTCGTGGCCGGTGCGCTCGTCCTTGACCTGCTGGTACGGGGCCAGGACGTAGGCCCGGATGAACGCACCGGCCCGGCTGACCTGGCCCTGGGGACCGGACAGCGCGGCCAGCTCCGCTCGCCGCTCCTCCCGCTGCCGTTCCGCCAGCTTGGCGGCCAGGATCTGCATGGCCTTGGCCTTGTTCTGATGCTGGCTGCGCTCGTTCTGGACCGAGACCACCATCCCGGTGGGCAGGTGGGTCAGCCGCACGGCCGAGTCGGTGACGTTGACGTGCTGGCCCCCGGCACCCGACGACCGGTACGTGTCGACCCGCAGGTCCTTCTCGTCGATCTCCACCTCGGTCGCCGCGTCCTCGAGGAACGGAGTGACGTCGAGCGCGGCGTAGCGAGGTCTGTCGGCGGGCCTGGGAGTCGAACGGCGAGATCCGGTACAGCCGGTGCACGCCTCGCTCGGCCGAGAGCAGCCCGTACGCGTAGCGGCCCTTGATGATGAAGGTAGCCGAGAGGATCCCGGCCTCCTGACCCGCGGTGACCTCGTCGACCTCGAAGCTGAAGCTTCGTCGTTCCGCCCAGCGCTGGTACATGCGCAGCAGCATCTCGGCCCAGTCCTGGGCGTCGGTCCCGCCCTCGCCGGCGTGGATCTCGCAGACCGCGTCGCGCGCGTCGTGCTCCCCGCTGAACAGCGATCGCAGCTCCAGCCCGTCGAGCTCACGGGACACCGAGTCGACCGCCGCAGAGAGCTCGGCCTCGATGGACGAGTCCTGTTCCTCCACCCCGAGCTCGTAGAGGATCTCAGCGTCGCTGAGCCGCCTTGCGAGCTCGTCCATCTCCTCGACATCACCCTTGACCTGGCCGTACTCCCGGGTCACCCGCTGGCCGACCTCGGTGTCGTCCCACAGATCGGGGCGGGAAACCTCAGCGTCCAGCTCGGCCAGCCGCTTTCGGCTGCCCTCCAGGTCGAGGTAGGCCTCGGCCTCGGTCAGCCGCCTTCGCAGGGCGCGCAGATCGTCGGTGAAGTCACGCACTCAGCGACCGTGGCAGAACTTGAACTTCTTGCCGCTGCCGCACGGGCAGGCGTCGTTGCGGCCCACCTTGTCGAACATCGAGTCCTTGATGATGGGCGCCCGGGGAGCATCCTCACCGATGTCCGGCGCCGCCCGCCGACTGCCACCTCCGCCGTTCCCGGCGGAAACAGCGGTCGCCGGATCGGGGGCCAGCACCACTTCCTCACCCGGCGCCGGTCCGGCCGCCAGCGCACGGGACACCCCGCTGGTGCCCTGCACCGGATCCTCGGCCGCCAGATACTGGGCCCGGGCCAGCTCGGCCGCCTCGTCGGGCTGCTCCTGCTCGAGGACCTGGACCTGGGCGTGCATCACGATCTTCACGTAGTCGTCGTCGACGCCCGACATCATCTGCCCGAACATCTCGAAGCCCTCCGCTGCCACGCCACCAGCGGGTCCTGCTGGCCCATGGCCCGCAGGTTGATGCCCTCCCGCAGGTAGTCCATCTCCGAGAGGTGCTCACGCCACTTCTGGTCGATGATCTGCAGCATGATCTCGCGCTCGACGGCCGCATGGTGTCGGCTCCGGTGGCCGGCGGGACCGACGGCATCGATGCTTCCCGCTCCTCGTAGTAGGCGATCGCCTCGGCCAGCAGGCTCTCGTAGATCTGGTCGGAGACGGCGGCGTCGCTGATGTCGGAGACGGTGAACTTGGTCGGGTAGTAGACCCGCACCTCGCGGAGCAGACCCTCGAGGTCCCAGTCCTCGTTGAAGTCGGTGAGGCAGTTGGCCTTGACGATGGTCTCCAAGGCACTCGACAGGACATCGATCGTCCGGCTGCGGAGGTCCTCGCCCTCGAGGATCTGGTGGCGGCGGGCGTAGATGACCTTGCGCTGCTCGTTCATGACCTCGTCGTACTTGAGGACGTCCTTGCGGATCTCGGCGTTGCGGGCTTCGACCGTGTTCTGGGCCCGCTCGATGGCCTTGGTGACCATCTTGGCCTCGATCGGCACGTCGTCGGGAAGCGCCCTGCCCATGACCCAGTTCATGGCGCCGGTGGCGAACAGGCGCATCAACTCGTCTTCGAGCGACAGGTAGAAACGGCTCTCGCCCGGGTCGCCCTGGCGGCCGGCCCGGCCCCGCAGCTGGTTGTCGATGCGGCGGGACTCGTGGCGCTCGGAGCCGAGCACGTACAGGCCGCCGAGCTCGCGGATCTTGTCGCCCTCGGCCTCGCACTCCTCCTGGTATTTGCTCAGCAGCTCGCCCAGGCGGGCCTGGCCCTCCTCGGAGTCGAGGTCGAGGCCGCTGGCCAGCACCTCCTGGATGGCCAGGCCCTCGGGGTTGCCGCCGAGCAGGATGTCGACGCCGCGCCCGGCCATGTTGGTCGCGACCGTGATGCCGTGCAGCCGCCCGGCCTGAGACACGATGCCGGCTTCCCTGGCGTGCTGCTTGGCATTCAGCACGTTGTGGGGTATCCCCCGCCGGTTGAGCATGGTGGAGAGAACTTCGGACTTCTCCACCGATGCCGTGCCGACGAGGACCGGCTGGCCGGTGTCGTACCGCTCGACGATGTCCTCGATGACCGCCTCGAACTTGGCCAGCTCGGTCTTGTAGATCAGGTCCGGCTGATCCTCCCGGACCATGGGCTTGTTGGTCGGGATGGGGACGACCGGCAGGTTGTAGGTGTTGGCGAACTCCGCCGCCTCGGTCTCGGCGGTGCCGGTCATGCCGGCCAGCTTCTCGTAGAGCCGGAAGTAGTTCTGGAGGGTCACCGTCGCCCAGGTGTGGTTCTCCTCCTTGATCCGGACCCGCTCCTTGGCCTCGACCGCCTGGTGCAGGCCGTCGGACCACCGCCGGCCCTCGAGGATGCGGCCGGTGAACTCGTCGACGATCTTCACCTCGCCGTCGGCGACGATGTAGTCCTTGTCCCGCTTGTACAGCTCCTTGGCCCGCAGGGCCTGGTCAGCTGGTGGACCAGGTTGGCGGCGACCAGGTCGTAGAGGTTGTCGACGCCGAGCTGGCGCTCGACCTTCTCGATGCCCTCCTCGGTCGGCGCGACGGTGCGCTTCTCCTCGTCGACCTCGTAGTCGACGTCGCGGGTCAGCGTCCGGGCGATGCCGGCGAACTGGTAGTAGAGCCGGACCGAGTCGGTCGCCGGCCCGGAGATGATGAGCGGCGTCCGGGCCTCGTCGATGAGGATCGAGTCGACCTCGTCGACGATGGCGTAGGCGTGGCCCCGCTGCACCATGTGCTCGAGCGAGCGGGCCATGTTGTCCCGCAGGTAGTCGAAGCCGAACTCGGTGTTGGTGCCGTAGGTGACGTCGCCAGCGTAGGCGTCCTTCTTGGCCTGCCAGTCGTCGATCTCCGGGCGACACCCGCCCGACGGTGAGACCGAGGAACCGGTGGATCTGGCCCATCCACTCGGCGTCGCGCCGGGCCAGGTAGTCGTTGACGGTGACGAGGTGGACGCCCTTGCCGGCCGAGGCCGTTGAGGTACACCGGCAGGGTGGAGACGAGGGTCTTGCCCTCGCCGGTCTTCATCTCGGCGATCCACCCGAAGTGGAGGGCGGCGCCGCCCATCAGCTGGACGTCGAAGTGGCGCTGGCCGATGGTACGCCGGGCCGCCTCCCGCATGACGGCGAACGCCTCGACCAGCAGGTCGTTGAGTTCTTCGCCGTTGGCCAGGCGCTCCCGGAACTCGACGGTGCGGCGGGCCAGCTCCTCGTCGGAGAGGGCCTCGACCTCCGGCTCGAGGCCGTCGATGTCCGGAACGAGGCTCTGGAGAGCCCGGACCTTCTTACCCTCACCGGCGCGCAGGATCTTGGTGAAAATGCTCATGCAGCTGGCAAGTCTACCGGCGGTCTCTGCATCGCCGGACCCGCCGCACCCGCCGCATGCGCCGGCGTCGCCGAACCCGTCCGGCCGTCAGCCGGCCGAACCTCGCCCCGCCGGCCGGCCCTCCTCGGAGCCCTTGAGGTCGAGCAGCCGGGTCCGGACCGCGTAGATGACCGCCTCCATGCGGGAGTGCAGGTGGAGCTTCTCGAGGATGTTGCGGACATGATTCTTCACCGTGTTCTCGGAAATGAACAGATCGTCTGCGATCTCCCGGTTGCTCATCCCTCGAGCGACCAGCCGCAGGACTTCTAGTTCCCGGCTTGTCAGGGTAGGAGCCGGGTACTGATTCCGTTCTTCGGCCCGTTTGGCCAGGGCATTGAACTCATTGAGCAGTTTCGACGCCATGGACGGCGATATCAGGCTCTGGCCCTGGGCCACCGCCCGGATGGCCTCGGCGACCTCCTCGACCGAGATCTCCTTCAGCAGGTACCCGTTGGCACCGGCCTTGATCGCCTCATAGAGGTCGTCCTCCTCGTCGCTGACCGTCAGCATGAGGATCTTGGTGCTCGGGCTGATCTCGCGGATCCGGCGGGCGGCGTCGATCCCGTTGACCCGCGGCATGCGGACGTCCATCAACACCACGTCGGGCGCCAGTTCCTCGGTCCTGGCGATGGCCTCCTCGCCGTTCTCCGCCTCGGCGACCACCTCGATCTTGTCCTCGGTGCCAAGCACCACGTACAGGCCCCGCCGGAAGAGGGCCTGGTCGTCCGCGATGAGCACCCGGATAATGTCGCCGCCGTCGGAGGCGGCTGACTCGGCCAAGTCAGACCCCCGAGTTCGGGCCGAAAGGAGCGCACCGGGTTGCGGCCCGCCAGACGCCGGCACTGGCCATGAGGCCGACGTTGCCGTCGAGGCGCCGGTACACCACCGCACCCTCGGCCGTCTCGGTGTTGACGAAGAAGTACAGGTCGTGGTTGAGCCGGGCCATCTCCAGCGCGGCGTCTTCGGGCGTCATGACGCCGACAGCTGCCGTTGTCTCCACGATCGTGATCTCTCCATTCGGCCCGCGGTCGGCGCACGCGCCCACCGCATCAGCTACGACGTCGGGATCGCGAGCCGCCCCGTGTCGATGTGCTCCGAAGTGTACCGATCCATGTCCGACGCCGAGACTCGCCTGCCTGGGCCGGCCGCCGAGCCCCGGCCGCGGCGGCCCGCCCGATTGCATGAGCCGCCCCCGCAGGCGCTCCGATCGGTGTCGCAGTTTCTCCAGGACCCGATCGGCCGCCACAACCGGATCAGTGGCCGCCGCCTGGGCCCGTAGCATGCGGCCGGCCCCGTGGAGCGTGATCTCGCACACCGCTCGCTCAATGATGCGCGGGTTGCGCTCCTCCAGGAACAAGACGTCCGCTCGCTCCATGGCCGACGCCCGGCCGAGCCGGGTGACCCGGTCGAAGGTCCTGCCCTTGAGCAGGTCCGGGACCTCGATATTGCGAGCCCGGAATGCGATGTCCATGGCCGGTCCTCCCCCGAGTCGGGAGCAAGTGCAACACGGTCTTGAAGGAATCGAATCGAACAGCGAAAAAATGGACCTCTGCGGCTGACCTGGTCTTTGACCCCACACTCGCCTGCTGCGCCGCTGGCGGGCCGGCGCCGGCGGCGGCCGATCCCGGCGGATTCGCCTGGTACCTCGCCGCCCAACGTCACCGAAAATCGCCCACTTTGCGCCGTCTCCATCCCGGGCCGACGATCGGCCCGTCGATGGGCAGGGCTTACTCCTAAGCCGCACCATGCTCAGCAACCACAGGTTGCCTTACGTGGGTCGTTTCGCCTGCGACTGGCATCGACTTGCAACCACAGACCCGCATGAGGCCCATGACCGCAGTGTACGGGACGATCTACGCCGCCGCATGGATGGGCCTCTCACCCGGAAGCCAACTGCTGCTTCAAGTCCACCAGCGCCGGCACGGGGCCGGGATCGATCCCCTCGTGGGCAGCCAGCCACAGCGACACGAAGTCGCCCATGAGAACCAGGTCCAGCAGCTGGGCCAGGTCGCCTTCGCCCTCGGCCCGGACCTCGATGATCGACGCCACCGTCTCCCGAACCAGGTCGGCCACCAGGTCGAACCGCCGGCTGACCTGCGGGTGCTCGCCCCCGTGGCGGAGGTTCACCAGGGTGAGCACCTGGCGGGTGACGTCACCGTGCTGGCCCAAACCGCACACCTCGTTGTGGCACAACTCGGGCTGGGCGTTCCAGAACGCCGGCACCTTGGCGTTCTCGTTCATCTGCGTCTTCCAGCGCAGCGCGGCGGCGCCCCCCACCGCCCCGCCGCCATGGATCAGGGGAAAGGTGCGCCCGATGCGTCGGGCGATCGCCTCGGCCGCTGCCCCCGCCCGCCACCAACTGGTCACGCCGACGCTGCAGCTGCTGCACCGCCAGCGAGATCCAGCTGCGCGCCCCCCGGAACAGGCCCATGTCCTCCAGCACGACCAGCGGCGGGATCGACATGGCGCCCACCGCGGTCCGGGGCTGGGGCAACGGCGGCACCGGGATGACCGGCACCCGCCACCCCGAGGCCAGCCGAGCCAGCTCCCCCCCGCCGGTGATGGTGACCATCTTGGCCCCCTGGAGCGCGGCGTCGGTGGCGGCCTGCAGGGTCTCCTCGGTGTCGCCCGACGCCGAGATGGCGAACACGAGCGTGCTCTCACCGACGAACGGCGGGCATTCGTACGACTTCACGACGGTCACCGGCACCGGCAGGAACGGCCCGGCCGCCGCGCTCATGATGTCCCCCGCGATCCCGCTTCCGCCCATCCCGAACACCACGATGTGGCGCAGTGATGACCCGAGCCCTGCGTCGACGACTCCGGCGGTGGCGGCAACCGCGGCCGCCACCTGCTCAGGCAGGCCCGCTGTCGCCTCGAACATTCCTTGCGTGTCGAGGACATCGCCGGCGATCGTCACGGCGAGAACGTGGGCTGGATGCCTTCCGCGGCCGCTTTGGCCAGGAGCCGCTCGTGCTCGACGTCATCGACTGTCTCGGCCTCGTCGATCAGCATGATCGGAATGTCATCCCGGACGGCGTACCGGCGCTTCAGCCTGGGGTTGTACAGGCTGTCCTCGTCGGCGAAATACAGCAGCGGGCCCTTGTCTTCGGGGCAGGCCAGGATCTCCAGCAGCTTCGGGTCGAGGGCCACGGGTCAAGACTCCTTCATGAGTGTCAGCACCTCGGCGGTGTGGACCTGGCAGTCGGCCGGGGTGGCCGCCTCCAGATTCAACCGCAGCAGCGGCTCGGTATTCGACGGGCGCAGGTTGAACCACCAGTCGCCCAGGTCGACGGTCAACCCGTCGATCCGGTCCTGCTTGGCGTCGTGGTAATGCTCGGCCACCCACTCGATCGTCCCGGCCTGATCCGACACCTCGGTGTTGATCTCGCCCGAGTCGGCGTAACGCTCGAAGGGCCGGCGCAGCTCCGACAGCGGTTGGCCGGCACGGGACAGCATCTCGAGCACGACGAGAGCGGCGATCGACCCCGAGTCGGCCCGGTAGTTGTCCCGGAAGTAGTAGTGCGCCGAGTGCTCGCCGCCGAACAGCGCACCCGTCTCCGCCATGATCGCCTTGATGAACGAGTGGCCGACCCGGGTCTTCAACGGAGTCCCCCCGTTCTCCCGGATGATCTCGGGGACCGACTTGGAGCAGATGAGGTTGTAGAGGATCGTCGATCCCGGGTGCTTCTCGAGCAGCGCCTTGGCCACGATGGCGGTGGTGGTCGATCCCGACACCGGCTCACCCTGGTCGTCGACGAGGAAGCACCGGTCGGCGTCGCCGTCGAATGCCAAGCCGACGTCCGCCCCAGTCTGGCGCACCCGGGCCTGCAGGTCCACCAGGTTGGCCAGCTGGATCGGATCGGCCGGGTGGTTCGGGAATGTGCCGTCCAGCTCCGGGTAGAGCAGCTCGAGATCGAACGGAAGCGTGTCGAATACCCGGGGGACGACCAGGCCGCCCATCCCGTTGGCGGTGTCGGCGACCACCTTCAGGGGCCGCAGCACGTCACGGTCGACGAAGGACCGGACGTGGGCGGCGAAGTCCTCCAGCAGATCCATGGTGGTCAGGGCCCCCGGCCCGTCCGGTCCCACCTCGACCGGGGCGCCGGCGGCGACCGCCGCCTTGATCTCACCCAGGCCCGTGTCCTCGCCCACCGGCCGGGCCCCCGCCAGGCACAGCTTGATCCCGTTGTACCGGGCAGGATTGTGCGAGGCGGTGAACATGGCACCCGGCGCGTCGAGGTGACCTGAGGCGTAGTACAGCTCGTCGGTCGACGTCAGGCCCAGGTCGACGACGTCGACGCCGGTGGCCATGGCCCCCTCGGCGAACGCCCGTGACATCTCGACGCCCGAGGGCCGCATGTCACGGCCCATCACGATGCGCCGGCCGCCGGCGAAGCGGGCAAAGGCGGCGCCGACCTGGCGGGCCAGCTCCGGGTGCAACTGGTCGGGCACCACGCCGCGGATGTCGTACGCCTTGAAGATGTTGTCTAACTGGGGCACGTGGCCCGACACTAGTGGGGGGTGGGGAAAGGGGTCAGCCGTCGCCGGATGGATCGGTCTCCTCCCTCGGCCGCAGTGGCCGCGGCCGGCGGCCCGGTGTTGGGCTCGGGTCGACAACCGGCATGACCTGGGTGAGGTCCGGGTCGAGACCATGCGGGAACCCGACCCAGCCGTCGATGTCCTCCTCGGGCGAATCGCCGCCCACCACTGGGAAGGCGCCGGTCAGTTCGTGCTGCAGCCGTTCGTACGGGTCTCCGGCCTGGCCGTCCGCCCGCACCTCGGGCGCCGCCGGCGGCCCGGCCGGCCAGGCCGCGGTGGTGACCGCAGCCGGCCAGACCTCGGGCCGCGGGGCGGTGGCGCCAGCCGAACGGGTGCGCTGCCGGTGTCTCGGGGCAGCGAAGACCAGCGGCTTGGCTCTCGCCATCCACACCACCCCGGCCAGGGCCGCCAACCCCAGCAGGTAACCGACCCAGTCGACCGGTGTGTACCCGTAGTGGAGGCGCACATGATGGGAGGTGGGGATCACCACCATCAGGTTGGGCGCCACCCGGTACGGTCCCCGGGCACCCGACACCTGCCAGTTGGGGAAGTACGACACCTTGACCAGCACGGGCACGCCGACGGCGTCGACGTTGAAGGAGATGGAGTCGTCGCGCTGGACGATCTTGTCGATCAGTACCGGCTGCACGGCATTGCGCGGGGGGCTGGCGGTGTCGGGCGCCACCCGTTTCCACGACGACGGGCCGGACGCGGCGTACATGACATCGGCGACGTCAGGGTTGAGGTACCAGGACTGGGAGGGCTTGAGCCATCCGTTGCCGCCCTTGGGGACCACCTTCATCACGACCGGTTGATTGACGAGCGGGCTGACCACATCGGAGCCCAGCACCTCATAGATCTTCCAGGTCCGCTGTTTCACCGAACTGGTCCCGCCGGACGTGTAGCTGACCGACCAGGGGCCCGACTTGGCGACCACCCGCAGGTCCGGATTGATGTCGGCCTGGGCCTGGGTCTCCGAGGTGATCGCCATGTAGTACTTGACGCCGAGCAGCTGGAGGTGGCGAACGCCGGCGTTCACGTCGGGCGACGTGGGGTAGCTGAGCCCGCGCACGGGGTCCGACGGATGCAGCGACAGCTCGGCCGCGTTGAGGAAATGGTACGGCGTAGTGGCCGACGACTCGTAGTACAGACCCTCCATGGAGCCGATGCAGCTGTTGGTCCAGTACGGAAGCAGCATCAGGGCGTCCGGCGTCCCCATCTGGTCGAGCTCGGGCTCGTACTCCCACATGGCCCTCCCGCAGCCCTCGGTACGACCGACGGTCTGCATGGTCTTGATCAGGTCGAAGTACTCGGCCCGCCGGGCCTTGGTCGTGGCTTCGTAGCCGCTGTAGTTCCAGCTGACCCAGTCGGGGATGAACGAGCGGTCGGAGCTCTTGAAGCCGAGCCACTGGTACTGACCGGTCTTGGCGTTGGTGTGCCCGAAGGGCAGCACGTGCAGGGGGAACCCGACCCAGAGCAGGGCCGCCAGCGCCGCGACCACCGGCAGGCCGAGGATCGACCATCGCACGACCGGCGCGTCAGCGTTGGGCCCGAGGGACTCGGCCAGGATGGATCCGCACTCGGCGACGGCCACCCCGGCCAGCAGGTACAGGCAGAGGAACCAGAACGGCAGCACCCGGGCGTTCCAGAGCCGGGCCTGGGGGGCGAACCGGAAGATCAGCAGCGACAGGCCGGCCATGACGGAGAGGAACAGTCCGATCCGGTTGCGCCTGATGATCGACACCAGGAATCCGGCCGGAGCCAGAGCCAGCAGCCACGCCATGTGACCGGGGAACAGGTTCTTGCCGTACTGGGTGAGCTTCTCATAGCCCATGTCGGTGGCATAGGGCAGGCGAAACAGGAACGGCAGCGACCAGAAGGCGGCCAGGCACGCCGCCGCGGTGAGTACCGGCAGGGTCCAACGCCACCGGCGCCGGTCCCAGTACATGAGCGTCAGGACCAGCGCCCCCACGACCGCGAAGATGGTCGGCAGCAGGTGGCACAGGCCGGTGACGGTCAGGGCCAGCGCCGCCCAGGCCCGGTACCGCCCGGTCTCCATGCCGCGGGCCACCAGGCCCAGGAAGATGAACGCCGCGGCCAGACTGATCGAGAAGCCGAACTCGCCGGCGAGCGTGGAGGCGATGTTGCCGCCGTAGATGGTGAAGTTGCGGGAGAACAGGAACGGCAGGCTGGCGGCCGCCAGGCACAACGGCCCGGGGAAGGGCATCCGGGCCAGCCGGCCGAAGGCCCAGATGGCGAAGGGCAGGGTGACCAGGCCCAGGACACTCACCAGCTTGAAGGCCACGCCGTAGGGCAGGATCACGTTGGCGATCACGATCATCAGGCTGGGGAGGGGGAAGTAGAACACCAGCGACGGGAACCCGGCGTACCAGTCCGGTGCCCAGCCGGTGAGTCGCAGGTGGTGCAGCAGGTGATCCCGCAGGTAGGCGGGTTGCCAGACGTGGGCCCCCATGTCGCCGCCCGCAGGGGTGCTGTTGAGGAACAGCTTGGACGGCTGCAGTTGGATGAACACGAACCCGCAGAAGCAGGCCACCAGCACGATCGCCAGCAGCGTCTCGGGTCGCCACAGCCCCTGCAGCCTGGGCCGGCGGTGCAAGGGGCCCGATGGGCCGTGGTCATCAGGAACCGGCGGAAGTTCGACCCTCTGGTCCTCTTCGTCCCTGTCGGCGACCTCGAGCACGCTCATATCGCCAACATGTTGCCCTGCTTCAGCGCGCTTCGGCCGTCATGGCCGCGGGTCAGGCCCGTTCAGCCGCCAAATCCAGCAGGCCGGACAGCGCCATCTTCCCCTGATAGCCCTCCCACCAGCGCAGGTCGCAGAAGGAGCAACTCCTCAGCGTCACCTGTTGACCGCCGATCGACATGGCAATTTCGACCATATGCCGCGCTTGACACTGTGGACACCTCACCGGCGCCTCCCCTTCAGAAGCAATCTGCCCTTTGCCCTACCATCATCGGCCAGGCGAAAGGAAAACTGAAGATCGGATCTGGCTAGCGGGTGACCGTCAGGCTGATCACGGTGATGGCGTTGAACGTGGCGTGGGCGACGATCGCCGGGCCCAGCCGCCCGGTCCGGTGCGCCAGTAGGGCCAGCACCAGGCCGAAGAGGATGAGCGCCGGCAGCTGCAGGGCCTGGAAGTGAGCCAGCCCGAACACCACCGCCGAGCCGGCAACGCCGACGGCCGGCCCGAACCGCCGGGCCAGCGACCCCTGGACCAGGCCCCGGAAGAACAGCTCCTCGACCAAAGGGGCCAGCAGGGCCAGGAAGATGAACAGCACGACGATCTGTGGCGCCCCGTGGATGGCCGCGGTGTCGGTCTTGGCCGGGTTCTCCAACCGGTGCTTGATGGTCTTGTCCGCCTGCTCCCAGGGCAGGTACAGGAGTGGGATCAGGACCAATTGGGTGCCGGCCCCGGCGATCGTCCCGACGAGCAGGTCGAACGGCCATCGGAACCGCAGACCCAGTTCGGCGCCGGCCTTTTGGCCGAAGTACAGGACCCCGCCGACCAGGCCGATCCACAGCCCGATCAGCCCGCCGACGGTGACCGCCAGCGGGGTGGCGTGGCCCCGCCCCAGGCTGTAGCCGGCGGCCGCCGCGCCGACCTGTGTGCCGAACACCGAGAGCACGGTCCCGGCCACGAACGCCAGGCCGGCGATGGCCAACCCGCCGAGCAATGGGGCGCCGGGGCGCGACACCCGGGTCAGACGGCGATCACTGCCATCCCGACGGCGTCGTCGCCATCGGGCGCTGGCGGCGGTACCGCCGTGAGCTCGGGCGCCGGCGGCGGGCGGCCGCTGCGCCGGTCCAGGCACGACCATCCCCTGGGCGCCCGCATTCGACCGGCGTGGGCCGCGCACAGCCCGGTGCGATGACCGCCCGGCTCGGCTCCCGGATCGTCCAGCCAGACGCGTCGGCCGGCGTAGTCGTAGCTGAGCCAGGCCGCGATGGAGCCACCGCATCCGGGCCGAGCACACTGCCGGGTCCCAGTCATCCCGCCCACGGTATCCCGGCGCCGCAGGTTGGGACGTGGATGGGCTGGGACCTGGACGGGATGGGCCCAACCATGAAGCCAGATACCCGCCCGGTGCCGCCTACCATGGTGGCCATGTCTCGTCAACCGGGCGATATGCGCCCTGGGCGCTCCGATCGCCCACCGGGCCCGACGTCACCCGATCGCAATTGGCGGCTGGTGGCCATCGTCCTCGGCGCCCTCATCGTCATCGCCTTTCTGGTGTCCAACCCCTTCTCGCCGGGCGGCGCCAAGGCCCAGTCCTACAGCGACTTCACGACTGCCCTCGGCACGGGCAACGTGACCCAGGCCACGGTCAACAACGACACGGGCAAGGTCACCTACACCGATCGGGCGGGCACCAAGTTCTCCGTCTCGGGACCCCACCCGCTGACGGACAGCACGGTGACCCAGCTCCGGGACAAGGTCAAGAACCTCAAGTTCGTCAACCAGAGCACGAGCTGGCTGGGCTCGCTGCTGCCGTTCCTGCTCTACGGGGCCATCATCATCGGCTTCTTCGTCTGGATGAGCCGGAGAGCCCAAGGCCAGATGACCGGCATCATGTCGATCGGGCGCTCCAAGGCCAAGGTGTACACCACCGAGCGGCCCCGGACGACCTTTGCCGACGTAGCCGGGTACAACGGCGTCAAGCTCGAGATCCGTGAGGTCGTCGACTTCCTGCGGTCGGCCAACCGGTTCAAGGAGATCGGCGCCCGGATCCCCAAGGGCGTGCTGCTGGTCGGCCCTCCGGGCACCGGCAAGACCCTTCTGGCCCGGGCGGTGGCGGGAGAAGCCGGAGTCCCGTTCCTGTCGGTGACCGGCTCGGACTTCATGGAGATGTTCGTCGGTGTCGGGGCGTCGCGGGTGCGGGACCTCTTCCAGACGGCCCGCAAGCAGGCCCCGGCCATCATCTTCGTGGACGAGATCGACTCGATCGGCCGCAAGCGGGGCGCCGGCCTCGGCGGCGGCCACGACGAGCGCGAGCAGACCCTCAACCAGATGCTGGCCGAGATGGACGGCTTCGAGACGACTGAGGGCATCGTGATGATGGCGGCCACCAACCGCCCCGACATCCTCGATCCCGCCCTCCTGCGCCCCGGTCGCTTCGACCGCCAGATCGTGGTGCCGCTGCCCGATCTGGAGGAGCGGCTGCCGATCCTGCAGGTGCACTGCAAGGACAAGCGCATCGCCCCCGACGTCGACCTGCACGTCGTGGCCCGGGGCACGCCGGGCATGAGCGGCGCCGACCTGGCCAACCTGGTCAACGAGGCCGCCCTCCACGCCGTGCGCCGGGGCGCCGACGCGGTCCACATGATCGACTTCGAGGCGGCCCGCGACCGGGTGCTGATGGGCCAGCGGCGCGAGTCCACCGTCCTGTCGGAGAAGGAGAAGGAGGCGACCGCCTTCCACGAGGGCGGCCACGCCGTCCTGGCCTACGTGCTTCCGGACGCCGATCCGGTGCACAAGGTGACCATCCTGCCGACCGGCATGGCGCTCGGGGTGACCCAGCAGCTGCCAATCGAGGAGCGCCACACCCTGCCCCGGGAGTACATCGAGGACACCCTGTGCGTGATGATGGGTGGCCGCTGCGCCGAGCAGATGGTGCTCGGGAGCCTGTCGACCGGTGCCAGCAACGACCTGCAGCGGGCGACCGAGCTGGCCCGCAAGATGGTCCGCGAGTGGGGCATGAGCGAGCGGATCGGGCCCATGGCGTGGGGCTCAGAGGGCGCCGTCTTCCTCGGCGAGGACCTCATGCACACCCGCGACTACAGCGACGTGACCTCCCGGGTGATCGACGAGGAGGTCGAGCGGATCCTCCGCGAGCAGGAGACCCGGGCCATCCGGCTGCTCAACGAGCACCGCAACGGCCTGTCGTCTGTGGCCCGCGCCCTGCTCGACAAGGAGACCATCGACGGCGGCGAGGTCGGCCGGCTGGTCGACAACGCCTACGGCCGTCCGGTCCATGACGTGCCGCAGAGCGTCACCAAGTTCGCCGACATCGAGTCGGTCGACGGCCACGACCCCGAGGCCACGCCGTCGGAGGCCCCCGGCCAGACGGTGGAGATGCCGACCACCACCCGGAGGGACGGCTAGCCGGGTCCGCGCGCTTCGGCCACCGCCGCCCACAGGTCGGTGGCCGAGGGCGTCCCGACGAAGCTGGCCCTGACCACCCCTTCGGCGTCGGCGACCAGGATGGTTGGCGCGGCGCCGATCGAGTAGCGATCGTGCAGCTCCTTGCGGTCCTGGTAGGCCACGTCCTGGACCGCCACCACATCGCTGGCCAGGATCCGGGCTTTGGCGACGGCCGCCTCGCACCCCTCGCAGGTGGTCGACGAGAACACCACCACCAGCCACGGCGCGTCCTGCCGGTCGAAGTCAGCTCGGTCGAGCTGGGCCGGCAGGGCGTAAACCGCCTGCGTCGGCGGCTGCGGCTTGCGCCGGCCCAGCCACACCGCGACTGCACCGCACACGCCCAACAGCACGGCGGCGATGATGAAGCGCGACACTACGGAGTCAGGGGGACGCCCAGCGAGACGTCGATGCCGATGGCCTTGGCCGGGTCGATCTCTCGCTCGACCGTCACTCCGCCGCTGGCGTGCACCACCACCGCCTGGTTGACCGCGGTCACCGAGGCCACGACTCGATGGTGGCCCGGGATCTCGGTACTGGACTGGCCGCCGAGAGGGGTCTCACTGCCGCCCGAAACGGCGGCGATGGTGACCCTGACCGGCGATGGCCCCGGGTTGTAGATCGACACCGACATGGTGGTTGTTCCGGTGCCGGACCCGGGGGCGACCAGCCAGTCCCGGGTCAGCAGGCGGGCGCCCGGCTCCCGGGCGATGCCCGTCTGCGGCGACGGGCTGACCGCTTGCACGACGCGCTCGGCGACCACGCCGGCGCCGCTGATGACGGTCAGCTTGGCCCCGTGGCCTATCGCCTTCGGTACCCGGGACTCGGAGTTGGTGACCACCTCGGTGACCGAGTGGGGATCGATGTTGAGCTGGAACGGGTCGGCGCTGCCCTGGTCGAGGTCGACGGCGAGCCCCACCCGGGCCTCGGCCGGCCCCGGGTTGTAGATGACGTACTTCTCGGTCATGCCGTCCGCCGTTATCCCGTTGGCCCACCACCACGCCCGACCGACCGAAGGGGCGCCGAGTACCAGGCTGATGCCGGGAGGCCACGGCGGCGCCGTGCCCGCCGCCTGGGTCCCCTGGGGTTGCGGTGCCACCACCTGGGTCTCGAATGCCGCCACCCGGCCCACCCGGACCTTCACCGCCGCGGCGATGGACGCCCGGCGCCGCAGGTGGCTGCCGAGGTCGACGCCTACCAGGCCCCGGGCCGGGATCACGATGCCCTGGAAGTCGGCCGGCGCCTCGGAGCCCTGCTCGGTCGTAAACGACAGATCGGCGATGGCGTCCTCCGGGAACGGGTTGAGCAGGGTGAGCGACAGCGTCGTGTTCTCCTGGGTCGTGCCGGCCGCGAAGTACCAGCTGCCGGCACCGGTGGTGGCGCAGGCGGAACTGGACGTACCCTGCGTTCCGCTCACGACCTGTTGGACCGCCGCCTGGCCGCCGTCCAGGTCGACGATGGCTCCCAGATACGGTGCCGGGGCCGCCTCGGGCACCACCACCTGGTCCTTCGGGCCCACTTGGAGGTTGCGGGTGACGGGCGCGCCCTGACTGGGGATGAGCGTGACCGTGCCGTGCACGGCACGGTCCGAGCCGTTGGCGATCACGAGCTGCCCGTCCGCCATCCGGGCCGGCTGGCCCATGGCGCCCGCGCAGAACCACGAAGACGACAGTGCGCCCCGGGGCGCGGCGACCGGCATGGCGTCGATGACGGCGGCGGTCGACACGGCGGTGGGCCGGCGGTCGATTAGCGCGGCACCGACGACAACCGCCACGATCAGCAGGAGGACGGGCAGGCGCGCCACCCGACGCTCGGTCAGGTCCACTCGGTCACGTCCATACCTCGTCGCTGTCCACCGTCACCGGGTCCCAGCGCGGGTGCGGCGCGACCACGATCGTTTCCGGCGGTTCGGAGTAGTCGACGCCTGAGCCGCCGTCGCCACCCGGCCGCCGCCCTCGCCGGCGATCGACCATCAGCACCCTGACGGCGGTCAGCCACACCGCCACCTCCAGCACGAGCAGCAGGCGCCGCACGACCGGCGTGACGAAATGGAGGGAGGCTTTTCCCCCCTGTTCCGGCGTGGCGAACGCCATGGCCCACCCGAAGGCCGATCGCCAGCTGGCGCCGTGGCCGGAGACCGAGAGGTGCCAACCACCCGAGCCGGTCGCCGACCAGAGCACGTCGGCGGCGCCCGGCACCGCCCCGGCGAAATGATCCGGTCCCCGGCCGGGCAGCACCGCAGCGGCGCCGGCGAGCGGCGCCGACTGGCGGGCCGGCGGGCCGGCCCGGCGGCTGGCGGCGTCGGCCGCCAGCGGCAGGACGGCGCGGGCCGGCGCCCAGGCGGCGTTCTCGTACACGGTGAGGGCGGCGTCGAGCTCCAGGGAGCGCAGATCGGTCTGATTGGCGAGGGCGGCCATCATCCCGGCCGGGACGGGGACCGCGCTCCCGCCCGTCCCGGCCGGCGCCGTCCGGGAGGGAATGACGATGTAGCGCACCGCCATGGGCGCCAGCAGGTGACCCAGCTGGGTCGTCAACCGTCCCTGCGCCAGCCGCAGATCGCCGGCCACCAGCGGTGTGGCCCCCGCCGACCGGGGGGGCCACAGGCTGGTCACGTCCGGGGCGCCGTCGATCGAGGTGGCGTAGCCCACCCCGTCCTGGAACCACCAGGACCCGGTCGGCAGGGCCCGGGGATCGCCGACCCACAGCACCCGGAACGAGCCCTGGGCCGGCTGCGGGAAGACCGAGCCCAGACTGCCGGCGAGGTCCTGGTGCGGCAGGTCCCAACGGCCGGAGGCCACGGCGGCCAGGGCCGGCACCGAGCCCAGCGTCACGCCGGCGGCGGCCACCATCAGAGCCAGCTGCCGCCAGCCGAGGCGGTAGCCGGGCAGGTCGACCTTGAACGCCACCGCACCCAGGCCCACGGCCAGGGACAGGGCGGCGGCGGCCGGCGCCAGGAAGACCTCGGGGGCCGGCATCGGAATGGGCAGCCAGCCGTGGCCGGACGCCCACACCGCCAGCCAGCATGAGATGGCCACGCCCCACAGCCGGCTGGCCCACGCCAGGCGCCATGACCTTCCGACGAGCAGCGGCAGAGCGGCGGCCACCACCATCCCCCAGGCGACGACGCTGGCCCCGACCGACCCGGTGTGGAACCGCATGATGTCCGCCAGGTGGAGGCGGCCGGCCGGGCCCAGGCTGACCCCGAAGACCGCGGTGCGGGACCTGAGCGTGTCGATGGACGACGGCAGCAGGAGGACGGCGGCCACCGCGCTGGCGGCGACCGACCCGGCCAGGGCCAGCAGTCCGGGCCGCAGCCGCCCGACGGCCGCCGAACCGAGAGCCAACCCGAAGCCGATGAGCGGAACGACGAACAGGGCGGCCGGCACGAATGCGGCAGTGAGGGCCAGCAGGACTCCGAGGCCCAGGACCCGGGCCTGGCGATGTGGGCGGGCGGCGAAGGGTGCCTCACCGCCGAGCCGGCAGAGAGCCGAGACCATCCACGGCGCGGCGGCGTACATGACCAGGGCCGGCCACCGGCCTCCGGCCAGGGCGTTGTACGGCAACGGGACGGCGGCGTAGGTGACCAGGGCGGCCGCCCGGCCGAGGGGTGACGCCAATGGCCGGGCGGCCCGGTAGGCGCCGAGCGGGCCGATGATCAGCGGACCGAGCACCAGCAGCTTCTGCAGCACCCCGACGGCGCCCAGCAGGATGGTCCCGGACAGGCCCAGCAGGGCCAGTGCCGGGGGTGACGAGGCGGTGCTCCCCAGCCCGTCCGGGCGCCAGCCCGACCACCAGAGCCGCCACCACGCCCCGGGCCCATGGGACAGCACCGGGATGCTCCCCACGCCCGGCAGGCTGGGGCCCAGCAGCTTGCGGCTCCCGAGCAGCATCACGATGACGACCAACGCCCACGCGGCGACCGGGAACCGCCAGTTCACGGTGGCCATCTGGGTGGTGATCCGGCGCCTGGCACTGGCCGGGGTGGCGTGGATCTCGCCCTCGATGGTGGACCGGAAGAAGTCGCGGAGCTTGGCGCTGCCGCCGGTCTGGAGCCGCCGCACCTCGGCGTCACTCACGGTGCGCTGGCGCTGGGCCAGCCGGCGGGCGGCCAGCAGGTGGCGGGGATCGCGCAGCGCCCGGGGCCAGGCGAGCAGGGAGGCGCCGGCGGCGGCCGGGCGGGCGGTCACCAGCTCCACCGCCGCCTGGCCCAGGGTCAACACGAGCGCCTGCGGCACGACACGGAGCAGGTGGAACACGCCGTAGCAGGTGAGCATGGTGCGCACCCGGTGCACCTCGGCCAGCGCCGCCGTCCGCTGTGCGGCGCCGGGGTCGTCCCAGCCTGCCCGGGCCCCGATGCGGCATGCCTCGAGGTGGCGGACCCGCACGCCAGGCGCCACCACCACCCGGGCCCCGGCCACCTGGCTGCGCCAGGACAGGTTGAGGTCCTCCCCGCTCAGGTCGATATCGGGATCGAACCCCCGCAACGATGAGAACAGGTCGGCCCGCACCAGCATGCAGCCGCCAGGGGCGCAGAACACGTCCCGAACCGCGTCGTGCTGCTCCTGGTCCAGTTCGCCGCGCTCGACCAGGGCGGCCGGCACGCCGGTCTTGTCGACCGACAACCCGACTGCCAGCAGCCGGTCGGGGTGCTCCCACTCGACGAACTTCGGGCTCACGATCCCGGCGTTGGACCGGAAGGCCTCCTCGAGCAGCACCCGGACGGTGTCGGAAGAAGGCGCCACGTCGTCGTGGCAGAACAGGTAGTGCGATGCCCCTTCGACAATGGACAGGACCTCATTGGAGGCCCGGGAGAAGCCCACCCGGCGATGCAGTCGCCGCACGTAGGCGCCAGGCAGCACGGCGGCCACCCGGGGGGTGGGGTCCTGGGTACTGGCGGCGTCGATCACCAGCACCGACAGGTTCGGGTAGTCCTGTGACCCAAGTGCGGTCAGGGTTTCCTCGAGCCAAAAACCGGGATTGCAGGTGACAACCACCGCCACGACCGGTGGCGCCGAGGTTTGTGGGTCCATCAGGGCCACCGACTCTAGACAAACCCACGACGGCGGTCGTGGCACCCGATCACGTCAACCTGTCCCCAAGTGCTTGCAACTGTTATACAATTGTGCTATCATGGTTAGCGTTACGGAATCTCGAAGAGACACCACAAGGAGCCCCAAATGACCACCCAGAACGGCCAGCCCAAGGTCACCAAGACCGCCCCCGCCACCTCCACCACCCCGGTCACCGACGCCACCAAGATGCTCACCGGCGCCGCCCATGTCGTCATCGGTTTCGGCGTCCTCGGCTGGAACAAGGTCCAGGTCCGCCGGCGCGAGCTCGCCAAGCAGCTCTCCGGCCAGCGCCACCAGGTCGAGAACCAGCTCGACGGGGCCAAGGAACAGATCTCCACTGCCATCCGGAACATCGACGCCCGCATCGCACCGGTGCGCAGCGACATCGAGAGCACCATCGACAAGTTCAGCGAGAGGCTGCCGGCCCAGGCCCGCGACGCACTGACCACCGCCCGCACCATCGCGCGCGACACCGAGCACTCGGTCCGTCAGGCCGTCGGCGCGCTGTAACCCGGGGGCGGCCCGGTGGGGCGGCCCCTTCTGACGGCTGCGCCGTCAGCGTTCGTTGTCCAGCGCCGAGAGCGCCCTTCTGGGACCAACGAGGCTCGCAGAGCGGACAACGGCGCTGACGGCCAAGCCGTCAGCGCCTGTCCCACCACTCTGGGGAGACGAACCGGCCCATGCCGCGGCTTTCCCTCCCCATAGTGTCCCGTTCCGCCCAGCGCATACAGTCGGCGCCGTGGCGCACCCGATCGATGAGACCTTCCTCGCGCTCGACCGGAGCCGGCTGGCCGACGCCGCCCTCAGCCGGGCCCGGGAGATCGGCGTCGACCACGCCGACTTCCGGCTCGAGCGCGTCCGCGACGCCGGTCTGCATATCCACGACGGCGAGCTGGAAGGCTCCACGGACTCCGACGACACCGGCTTCGCCGTCCGCGTGGTCTGCGACGGCACCTGGGGATTCGCCGCCGGCGTCGACCTGACACCGGAGGCGGTGGCCCGTACCGCCGAGCTGGCCGTCGAGGCGGCCCGCACGTCCCGGCCCATCAGCACCGAACGCATCGAACTGGCGGACGAGCCGGTGTATCCCGACGTGACGTGGGTGTCGGCATACGGGATCAACCCGTTCGACGTCCCTGACGCTGACAAGGTGGCCGTGCTGGTCGGCTGGAGCGAAGGCCTGATGGCCGCGCGCGGTGTCGACCACGTCGACGTCTCCTTGGTCGCCGCCCAGGAGAACAAGTACTACGCCGACCTGGCCGGCACCGTCATCACCCAACAGAGGGTGCGCACCGAGCCGCGGGTCACCGCGGTGTCGGTGAACGCCTCCTCGGGCGCCTTCGAGACCATGCGGACCCTCGCGCCGCCCGCGGGACGGGGATGGGAGTACCTGACCGGCAC
Source organism: uncultured Actinomycetota bacterium (assembly GCA_963792645.1). Taxonomy (GTDB): domain Bacteria; phylum Actinomycetota; class Acidimicrobiia; order Acidimicrobiales; family Palsa-688; genus CAWBWS01. The sequence goes on along the minus strand of CAWBWS010000002.1, from coordinate 445,731 downwards.
CGGCTGGGACTGGGACGGCGAGCTGGCCCGGATACCCGAGTTGCTGGCCGAAAAGATGGCCGCGCCGGTCGTCACCGCCGGCCGCTACGACCTGGTCGTCGACCCGTCGAACCTGTGGCTCACCATCCACGAGTCGATCGGGCACGCCACCGAACTGGACCGGGCGCTCGGGTACGAGGCGGCGTACGCCGGGACGTCTTTCGCCACGTTCGACCAGCTGGGGGTGCTGCGGTACGGATCGCCGTTGATGCAAGTCACCGGGGACCGGACCGACGAGCACGGGCTGGCGTCGGTCGGCTACGACGACGAGGGGGTGGCGGCCCAGTCGTGGGACCTGATCCGCGACGGAGTCCTGGTCGGCTACCAGGTCGACCGCCGCATGGCACGGCTCAAGGGGTTGGGCCGGTCCAACGGGTGCGCGTACGCCGACTCGCCCCAGCACATCCCCGTTCAGCGCATGGCCAACGTCTCGCTCCAACCCACGCCCGATGGCCCGGACACTGACGGCCTGGTCGGCGGGGTCAGCGACGGCATCTACATCCTGGGTGACAAGAGCTGGTCGATCGACATGCAGCGCTACAACTTCCAGTTCACCGGCCAGCGCTTCTACCGGATCCGCAACGGCCGGCTGGCCGGCCAGGTGCGCGACGTGGCCTACCAGGCGACCACCACCGAGTTCTGGGGTTCGATGGAGGCCGTGGGCGGCCCGTCGACCTACGTGCTCGGCGGCGCCTTCAACTGTGGGAAGGCCCAGCCCGGGCAGGTGGCGGCGGTCAGCCACGGCTGCCCGGCCGCCCTGTTCCGGAACGTCCGCATCCTCAACACCACCGAGGAGGGAAGTCGGTGAGCACGGCGCAGGAGGCGGTCGAGCGGGCCCTCGCCCTGTCCCACGCCGACGGCTGTGTCGTGATCGCCGACGAGTCGAGCAGCGCCAACCTGCGGTGGGCCAACAACACCCTGACCACCAACGGCGTGACCCGCAGCCGCCGCCTCACCGTCATCGCCACCGTCAGCGGCTCGACCGGCGTGGCGGCCGGCGTGGTGTCCCGGACCGGCGTCGGTGCCGAGACCGTCGAGCCCCTCGTCCGGGCCGCCGAGGACGCGGCCCGTGACAGCCGGCCCGCCGAGGACGCCCAACCGCTCGTGGCCGCAGGTGAGGCCGACCCGAGCTGGGACGACCCGCCCCGGGAGACCACCATCGGGGTGTTCTCGACGTTCGTGCCATCGCTCGGCCAGGCGTTCGAGCAGGCGGCCGGCAACGACCGGCTCCTCTTCGGTTATGCCGACCATCGCATGGGCACCTCCTACCTGGGTTCGTCCACCGGGCTGCGACTCCGTCACCAGGAGCCGACCGGGTACCTCGAGCTCAACGGCAAATCCACCGACTACGGGCGTTCGGCCTGGACGGGGATCACCACTCCCGACTTCGCGGATGTGGACGTGGTGTCGCTGGACAGCCATCTGGGAGAGAGGATCGGGTGGGCCAGGCGCCGCATCGACCTTCCGGCGGGCCGGTACGAGACGCTGCTGCCGCCGTCCGCGGTGGCCGACCTGATGATCGACCTCTACTGGTCGGCCGGCGCCCGCGACGCCCACGAGGGACGCAGCGTGTTCAGCACGCCCGGTGGCGGCACCCGGGTGGGCGAGCAGTTGACCGATGTCGCGGTGACCCTGCGCAGCGACCCGTGGGCGCCCGGCCTCGAGTGCGAGTCGTTCGTCGTGGCCCACGCGTCCGGTGGGACCCAGTCGGTGTTCGACAACGGGCTGCCGCTGGCGCCGACCTGCTGGGTGGACGAGGGCCGGCTGACGGCGCTCATCCAGACCCGCCACTCGGCGGCGCTGACCGGGCTGCCGGTGACGCCGGGTATCGACAACCTGATCATGGAGGCCGCGGGCCGCGGCCACCAGGTCCCCGGCCCGTCGCTGGCCGACATGGTCGCCGCCACCACCGACGGTCTGCTGCTGACCTGCCTCTGGTACATCCGCGAGGTCGATCCGCAGACCCTGCTGCTCACCGGCCTCACCCGTGACGGCGTCTTCCGGATCGAGGGCGGCGAGGTGGTGGGGGCAGTCAACAACTTCCGCTTCAACGAGAGCCCGGTCGATCTGCTGCGCCGCATCACCGAGGTCGGGGCCACGGAGCCGACGCTGCCGCGCGAGTGGTCCGACTACTTCACCCGGGCCGCCATGCCGCCGCTGCGGGTGGCGGACTTCAACATGTCATCAGTGAGCCAGGCGACCTAGACGGCCCGCTCCCGAGGGGCCTGGTCGCGCCAGTAGGCCAGCACATCCGCCAGCGTCCGGTCGAGGTCGATCGCCGGCTCCCACCCGGTCGCCCGGTGCAGCTTGGAGGGATCCCCCCGCATGTCCGGGACATCGACGGGCCGGAGCCGGGCCGGCTCGACCGTCAGGGCCAGGTCGGCCCCCTCCAGGGCCAGCATCCGGCGCACCACCGACTCCAGGGTCACCGACCGCCCGGAGCACACGTTGTACGCCTCGCCGGGAGTGCCCCGCTCGACGAGCAGCCGGTAGGCCCGGACCACGTCGCGGACGTCGGAGAAGTCCCGCAACGGTGTCAGGTTGCCGGTGCGGAGTTCCTTCACCCCGGACCGGGACGCCTCGACGATCTGCGAGGCCAGGTCGGGCACGAAGAAGCGGGTCGTCTGCCCGGCCCCGGTGTGGTTGAACGGCCGGGCCCGGATCACCTCCAGCCCCCAACCCAGCCACGCCTGGAGCCCGGCCAGTTCCGCCGCCGCCTTGCTGGCGGCATACGGGGTGGCGGGACGGAACGGGGCGTCCTCGGACACGGGGAGCTGGTCGGGCGTTACCGGCCCGTAGACCTCGACCGAGCTGACCAGCAGCACCCGGGGCGCCGGCGCGCAGGCGCGGGCTGCGGCCAGCACGTTGACGGTGCCTACGGCGTTGACCATGAACGTGGCGGCCGGGTCGGCCCACGACGAGCCGACGCTGGACTGGGCAGCCAGGTGGTACACCGCGTCCGGGCGGGCGGCGGCCAACGCCTCGGCCACCCGGCCGGCGTCGGTGACATCCACCTCTTCCGGGGCGGCGATGACCTCGTCGCCCTGTTCGGAGAGGTGGCGGCACAGCCAGGGCCCCACGAACCCGTGGCCGCCGGTGACGAACGCACGCACCCGGGGGACGCTACCCGGCGAGCACTTCGCGGTAGACGGCGATGGTCGCCGCGACGGTGCGTTCCCAGCTGAACCCGGCGGCGCGGGCCCGGCCGGCGGCGGCCAGCCGCCGGCGGGCGTCGTCGTCGTCGAGCAACTCGTGCAGTGCCCGGGCCCATTCGTCGACCGAGGCCGGCGGCACCAGGTGGGCGGCGCCGCCGGCCACCTCCTGCAGCGCGGGGATGTCGCTGGCCAGCACCGGGGTGCCCTGGGCCATGGCCTCGAGCACGGGCAGGCCGAAGCCCTCGTGCCGGCTCGGGAAGGCGAACACGTCGGCGCCGGCGTACAACCCCGGCAGGTCGGCGTCGGTGACCTGGCCCACCGTCCGCAGCCGGTCTCCGAGCCGCGAGCGGTCTACAGCGGTGATCTGGCCGTCTTCCAACCACCCCGACGGACCGGCCAGTACCAGCCGGTGGGGGATGTGCTCCGCGTCGACGAGCCGGGTGAAGGCCGACACCAGTGTGCCGACGTCCTTGCGGGGCTCCAGGCTGCCCACCCACAGGACGTACGGCAGGTCGGCCAGCCGGAACCGCTCCAGGGTGGCGGCCACCGCTTCGGGCGTCGCCGGCGCAGCGTCGACCCCGTTGGGTACCACCCGCAGCCGGGACCGAGCGATGGTGGTGTGGGCCTCGATCTCGGCGGCCGCCGCCTCACTCACCGTGATGATCAGATCGGCGCGGGCGGCGGCGGCCTGCAACCCGCGGGCGTGGAACCACCTCCCCCGACGAGGGAAGGTCTCGGGGAACAGCAGGGGCGCCACGTCGTGCACAGTCACCACCAACCGCCCCGGCCGCCGCGGCGGTACGGCGACCGACGGGGCGTGGATCAGATCGACGCCGGCCAGCGCCGGAGACAGCCGGTCGAGGCTCGGGATGGCGAACAGGTTCCACGCTTGGTACAGGAGCGGGCGGGGCACCGGCAGCCGTACCGGGGCGAACCCGTCCGACCGGGTGACCCCGAACCGGCCCAGGGCCCGGGCCACATCGCCGGCCGAATGCCGGGCGGTGAAGGCGATGATGGTGTCGTCCGGCGCCAGCCCTGGCAGTAGTGTCAGCAGCTTCGCCGTGTACCGGCCGATCCCTCCGGGCGCCCGGTACAGGAGCTGTTCGACATTGAGCGCCACCCGCACCAAGCGAATCCTCTCGATCCAGCCGGTCGCCGAGCGTGGCGGTTCGGACCGGGCTCTGGTTGGTCTGGTGCGCAGCCTGGCCGATGCCGGCTGGGACTGTCACATCGCTGTGCCCGCGCCGACACCGATCGAGCCCGAGTTGCGGGGCGCCGGCGCCGCTGTCCACGTGATCCCGATGCCGCGGATAGCCACCCGCGGGTCCCGCATGGCGTGGCTGAGGTACCTGGCCTGCTGGCCGGTCACCGTGACCCGCCTGGCCCGCCTGGCCCGCCGGATCGACGCCGGAATCATCCACACCAACTCCCTGCACTCGTGGTACGGCTGGGCCGTGGGCCTGGTGCTGCGCCGGCCCCACGTGTGGCACGCCCGGGAGATCGTGGTCCAGTCGCGGGCGGCTCTGGTGGCCGAGCGATGGATGTGCCGTCATTTCGCCCAACGCGTCATCGCCGTCTCGCACGCGGTGGCCGCCCAGCTGGACGGTCACAATGTGGTGGTCTGCTACGACGAGGCCGACCCGGCCGAGTTCTCCCCCAACCGGGCCGGTACGTTCCGGGCCGGCATGGGCATCGGCGACGATGTCCCGTTGATCGGCGCTGCCGGCCGCATCGACACCTGGAAGGGCTACGACGTCCTCCTCGACGCGGTCGGCGCGGTGCAGGCGGCCCGGCCCGGCGTCGAGGTGGTGGTCGCCGGGCCGGTGGTGCGGGGCAAGGAGGAGTACGCCCGGGGTCTGGCTGCCCGGGCGGCCGGGATGACCGGGGTGCACTGGCTGGGGCCCCGGGAGGACATGGGCGCCTTCATGGCTGACCTCGACGTGTTCGTGCTGCCGTCGACCCAGCCCGAGCCGTTCGGCCTGGTCGTCGTGGAAGCCCTGGCCTCGGGAGTACCCGTGGTGGCCACCGCCGCCGGCGGGCCGCCGGAGATCCTGGGACTCGAACCCGGACGCCGGGGCCGGCTGGTCCCGCCCGGCGACCCGGCCGCTCTGGCCGGCGCTGCCATCGGTCTGGTGCCTCCTGGGCCGTCGAGCATGGCCCGGCGCCGGGACCGGCCGGTCCTCCGGCCGGCGGGGCGCACCGCGGGGCTGGCGGAGGTCTTCGACGCCCTGTGGGGTTGAGGGCGGCGGGAACGACAACCGGCCGGCGCGCCCTACCCTGCGGGCATGCTCGTTGCCCTCGCCGGCGGTGTCGGCGCCGCCCGGATGCTGCGGGGGCTCATCGGGGTCGTCGACCCCTCCGAGATCATCGCCATCGTCAACACCGGCGATGACGTCATCCTCCACGGCCTGCACATCAGCCCCGACCTCGACACCGTCACTTACACCCTGGCGGGCGCCATCAACCCAGAAACGGGATGGGGCCTGGCCGGCGAGACCTGGGCCGCCATGGAGGCCCTGGGGGCCTACGGCGCCGGTGACCGGGCCTGGTTCGGCCTGGGCGACCGGGACCTCGGCACCCACCTCTACCGGACCGGCCGGCTGACCGAAGGCATCCCGCTCAGCCGGGTCACCGCCGAGATCGCGGCCCGCTGGGCGGTCGGCATCGGGATGCTGCCGATGTCCGACGACCGGGTCGAGACCCGGGTCACCCTCGCCGGCGGCCCCGAGATCGGCTTCCAGGAGTATTTCGTCGGCCATCGCCACGCCGTGCCCCTCGAATCGGTCCGCTTCGCCGGTGCCGAGGTGGCCCGCCCGGCGCCCGGCACGCTGGAGGCCGTCGCCGGGGCCGAGCAGATCATCATCTGCCCGTCGAACCCGATCGTCTCGATCGGCCCGATCCTCGCCGTGCCCGGCATCCGCGACGCGGTGACGGCGCGTCGGTCCGACGTGCTCGCCGTCTCGCCGATCGTCGGGGGCCGGGCGCTCAAGGGCCCGGCCGACCACATGCTGACCGAGTTGGGCCACGAGTCGACGGTGGTCGGGGTGGCCCGTCTGTACACGCCGTTCGCCGCCACCCTGGTGATCGACGGCGCCGACGCGGCAATGGCTCCGGCCGTGGAGGCGGAAGGGATGGCCTGCGTGGTGACACCGACCGTGATGCGCGGGCCCCGGGAGGCGGCCGCCCTGGCCGGCGCCATCGTCCGCCTACGAGCTGGCCGGTGACGCTCACCATCTTCCCGGTCCACGGGATCCCGGAGGTGACCCCGGGCGACGTGCTGGCCGAGCTGATCGCCGGCCGGGCCGAGCTGGCCGACGGCGACGTGGTGGTGGTGACCCAGAAGGTGGTGTCCAAGGCCGAGGGACGCCTACGCCCCGTCGACCCGGACGACCCGCAGGGGCCGCGCCAGGCGGTGCTCGACGAGTCGGTGCGGGTGCTGCGCCGCCGGGGGGACCTCCTCGTGACCGAGACCCGTCACGGCTTCGTGTGCGCCAACTCCGGCGTCGACCTGTCCAACGTGGCCCGGGGCTGGGCCGCCCTGCTCCCCGTCGATCCCGACCGCTCGGCCCGGCGCATCCGAGACGGCCTGCGGGCCCGCACCGGCGTCACGGTGGGTGTCATCGTGTCGGATACCTTCGGGCGGGCGTGGCGGCGGGGCTCGACCGACGTGGCGATCGGCTGCGCCGGCGTCGCCGGAGTGGTCGATCTCCGGGGCTCGGGCGACGCCCACGGCCGCACGCTGCAGGTCACCGAGGTGTGCGTCGCGGACGAGCTGGCGTCGGCTGCCGAGTTGGTGATGGGAAAAGCCTCCCAACTCCCGGTTGCGGTCATCCGGGGGGTCGACCCGGGATGGCTGCGGGAGGGCTCGGCCGGCCGAGAGATCGTCAGACCGTACGGAGAGGATCTCTTCCGGTAACCGGTGCTATGCCGGCCGGTTCCTGAAGTAGTCGAGCACCGCCTTGGAACCCTCCTCGAGGCCGGTCCACGGCTTCCATCCGAGATGGATGCCGGCCCGACCGGGATCGAGGCTGCTGCGGCGCAGCTCACCGACGCGGGCCGGGGCGTAGACGGGCGGGGCGTCGACCCCGGCGGCGCGGGCCATGGTCCGGTAGAGGTCGTTGACCGACGTCTCCACACCGGTGCCGATGTTCATGAGCAGGCCACTGCCGCGCGTCGCGGCCCGGGCGAAGGCGTCGACCACGTCGTCGACATACACGAAGTCCCGGGTCTGGGCGCCGTCGCCGAAGATGGTGCACGGCTGGCCGGCCAGCAGCCGGCCGGCGAAGATGGCCACCACGCCGGCCTCGCCGTGGGGGTCCTGCCGGGGCCCGTAGACATTGGCCAGGGCCAGGGCGCTGTACTCCATGTTGTGCAGCTCGCGGTACACGTGCAGGTAGTCGCCGATCACCTTCTTGGCCACCCCGTACGGCGACACCGGGCGCTGCGGATGCGATTCCCGGACCGGCAGCTTCGAGGGATCCGGGTCGCCGTAGATCGTGCCCCCACTGGAGGCGAACACCACCTTGCCGGTGCCGGCCGCCCGGGCCCCCTCGATCACCTGCAGGCCTCCGATGATGTTGACCTCGGCATCGAAGACCGGCCGGCTGACCGACACCCGGACATCGGCCTGGGCGGCCAGGTGGAAGACGACCTCGGGCCGGCGGCGGGCGATCAGCTCCCCGACATCAGCGGAGGTGACGTCGAGCTGGTGGAACGTGAGCTGGTGGTCGGGGTTGGCCCGGGCGCCGGCCAGATTGGCGAGCGAGCCGGTCGACAGGTTGTCGACCACGTCGACGCCGTGACCTTCGGCCAGCAACCGGTCGACCAGGTTGGATCCGATGAAGCCGGCGCCGCCGGTGACGAGGGTCCTCATGCCCCGTCGTTCATGCGGAGTCCTTGGGGATCCGCTCCCCGCTGACCACGTCGCCCGGCGCCACGGTCTCCCCGTCACCCACGACGCTGTTGGCTTCGACGATGGCGCCGTCGCCGATGACCGCCCCACACCCGAGGATCGAGTCCCGGATGGTGGCCGCCCGGCCGACGCGGGCACCATCCATGACCACCGAGTCCTCGACCAGGGCGTGCTCGCCGACCGCCGCACCACCGGCGACCACCGTTCGGGTGACGGTGGCCGTCGGGTGGACCTCGGCCTGCCCGTCGACCCACTGCTGCTCGCGGTCCGCGGCCGCCAGGTTGACGGCCAGGTAGGTGGCGACCGTGCCGGCGTCCACCCACGATGCGCCCGATGCCAGCCCGTACAGCGCCCCGTCTGCGACCAGGGCGGGAAACACCTCCCGCTCGATCGACACCGGCCGGCCGGCGGGAATGCGATCCAGGACTTCGGGCTGCATGACGTAGGTCCCGGCGTTGATAAGCAGGCTCGGCTCCTCGCCGGGCGCCGGCTTCTCGATGAAGGCGTCGACCCGTCCGGTGCCGTCGAGGACCACTACCCCGTAACGCCACGGTTCGGTCACCGGTGTCAGGCTGATGGTGGCCGCCGCGCCGTGTCCACGGTGGAACGCCACCAGGGCACCGAGGTCCAGATCGGTGAGGATGTCCCCGTTCTGCACGACGAACGGCTCGTCGATGCCGGCCCAGCGGGCCGCGAAGGCGATCCCGCCCGCGGTGTCCATGGGCTCGGGCTCGACGGCGTAGCGGACCGGCACCCCGGCGCAGAGCCCGTCCGGGTAGGCGGCCACGAAGGCGTCGGGGCGGTAGCCGAGCGACAGCACCACCTCGTCGACGCCATGGCCGGCCAACTGCGCCACTACCCGCTCGATCATGGGCCGCCCGGCCACCGGCAGCATCTGCTTGGGCGTCGTCAAGGTCAGGGGCCGAAGGCGGGTGCCTCGGCCACCGACCAGGACAACCGCTTTCATTTCTTGACGCTCGTCGAGGTGGTCGAGCTCGGCGCGGTGGTGGTGGTTCCCGGCACCGTCGTGGTGGTCGGCGCCGTCGACGGGAGGTCGTTCAGGTGCAGGAGGTGGTCGATGTCCGAGGCGGGCGGCGGCGGGATCTTGTCGCCCTTGGGCATGAACGCGATGGTGATCATCTGCTTGTCCTTCAGGGGCACCTGGCGGGGGTCGCCCTTCCACAGGGTGCCGGTCGTGTCGGCCGGGCTGGTGAACACCTGCACCTGGACCCGGCCCGGCTTGCCGCCGCAGCTGTCGGTGTCGTGGTAGGTGTGGCTGGTGTAGCCCTTGAAGCTCGGGACCTTCAGCTCACCGGCGTTGAGGGTCACACCAACCGTCTTGGTGAACACGCCCAGCACCGCGTTCTTGCCGGCTACCGAGTTGGTGAACGGATGGACGTGGATGACGCCGTCGGCGTGGGTGTGGATACCGACCGGATCGGTCTGGTCGGGGATCGGCGGGATGAACTCGCCCTTGGCGCCGTTGCAGAGGTAGAAGGCGTAGGCCACGTGCCAGTGGTCCTGACCGGCGACCGGGGCGGTGGCGCCGGCGGCCACCACCTTCTGCAACCGGTGTTGGCGGCTGGTGTACACCATCGCCGTGCCGAGCAGCGCGATGACGGCGATCGCCAGGTAGTACGCCCACGGCGTCCGGCCACCGGCCGTGCGGCCGCCACTGGTGCTGGCGGCCCGGGCCACCTTCTTGTTGGAGGATGCCTTGCCCATGCCAGGGGGTCAGACTACTCGACGGCCCCTTCCGACCGGCTGCGCCGGGCCGCCGTCCGGGCGTCGTGCCACTTGGCGGCACAGGCCGCCACCGACCGCATCGCCACACCCGCCCCGACCAGCGGCAAACCGAGCCGGGCCCAGCCCTCGGTCGACTTCCGGGCGAACAGCCAGAGCGAGCGGTGGTGGGCCCGGATCATCCGGTACGGGTGGGTCTCGGCCGACACCCCCTGGGCGTGGGTCACCTCGGCGGCGGGCTGGTACAGCACCTGCCAACCGGCCCGGCCGGCCCGCCAGCACAGGTCGACGTCCTCCATGTACATGAAGTAGCTGGGGTCGAAACCGCCGATGTCCTCCCAGGTCCGGCGGCGGATCAGGAAGCACGCGCCCGACACCCAGTCGACCACCCGCCGGTCGGCGTGGTCCCAATCCAGCAGCCGGTAGCGCCGGCTGAAGGGGTTGCGGGGCCACATCATCCCCAGCAGGCCGTGACCGGCGGCGTCGACCAGTGACGGAAAGGCCCGGGCCGACGGGTAGATGGTGCCGTCCAGGTTCAGTAGCTGAGGCCCGACGATCCCGGCCCGGGCGTCACCGTTGAGCGCTTCCGACAGCCGGGCCAGCGCGCCCGGATGCAGGACGATGTCGGGGTTGCACACCAGCCAGGCGTCGCCGACGCACGACCGGGTGCCCAGATTGACAGCGCCGCCGTACCCGATGTTGCCGCCGGCCGGGACCCAGGTGACGGCCAGTCCGGCCTGATCCAGGGCGGCGGCGGCCGCCGCGTCATGCGGTCCCCGGTAGTTGCCGTTGTCGACCACGACCACCTGGCCCACGCCCTCGGCCACCAGGCCGGCCACGCACGCGGCCAGCACCGACGCGGCCTGGTAGTTGACGACGATGGCGCTGACCCGCCCGGGGGTCAGTGGCTCGTTCACCCGCTGGTCGACCGCCGCCTCAGCCGCAACCGGATGAGGGTGCCGGCCGCCACCAGCCCGTCCCGCCAGGTGAACTTGCGACCTTCCAGGTCGTTGCGCCCGGCGTAGGCGACCGGCACCTCATAGATCCGCTGATGGTTGCGCAGCAGCTTGGCCGTGATCTCGGGCTCGAAGTCGAACCGGTCGGCCTCCAGGCCCAGATCGTCGAGCACCCGGCGGTCGATGAGCTTGTACCCCGTCTCGATGTCGGTGAGGGTGGCGTTGAACAGCACGGCGGTCAGCAGGGCGAGTGAACGGTCGCCGGCCCAGCGCAGAAGGGTCGAGGCCTCGCGTTCGCCCAGGTACCGGCTCCCGTACACCACCTTGGTCCGGCCCTGCAGCAGGGGCGCCAGGAGGCGGGGCCAGTCCTGCGGGTTGTACTCGAGATCGGCGTCCTGGATGAGCACCACGTCCCCGCGCGCCACCGAGACGCCCGTGCGCACGGCGGCGCCTTTTCCCCGGTTGATCTCGTGGGAGAGAACCCGGATGGTGGAGTCTTCGAGGGCAGCGAGGATCTTTCCGGTGCCGTCGATCGAGCCGTCGTCGACGACGATGATCTCCCGGTCGATCGGGAGATCGACCGCCCGCATGCGGCGCAGTATCTCGCCGACCGTGTTGTGCTCGTTGTAGACCGGGACGATGACCGACAGCAGGCGGTAGCGCGGGGCCTGCTCGTTCACGAACGCCTGTCCAGTTCGGCCGCGAACCACGGCACCGTCCGCTCGATGCCTTGGCGCAGGTCGACCCGCGGTTCCCAGCCGAGCAGGGTCCGGGCCCTGGTGATGTCCGGGCAGCGCTGCATGGGATCGTCCTGGGGCCGGTCCTCGAACGTGATCTCGGCGTTGGATCCCGTCACGTCGAGTACCAGTTGAGCCAACTGCAGCACGGTGAACTCCGTCGGATTGCCGATGTTGACCGGGCCCACCACGTCGGAGTCGAGCAGGGCCAGGAAGCCGGCCACCTCATCGGTGGCGTAGCAGAAGCTCCGCGTCTGGCTCCCGTCGCCGTAGACGGTGATCGGCTTCCCCACCAGTGCCTGGATGATGAAGTTCGACACCACCCGGCCGTCGTCGGGCCGCATGTGGGGCCCATAGGTGTTGAAGATGCGCACGATGCGCACGTCCACGCCGTGCAGGCGGTGGTAGGCCATGGTCAACGCCTCACCGAAACGCTTGGCCTCGTCGTAGACCGACCGCGGCCCTATCGGGTTTACCGAGCCCCAGTACGACTCCGGTTGCGGATGCACGGTCGGGTCGCCGTAGACCTCGCTGGTGGAGGCTTGAAAGAAGCGGGCCCCCTTGGCCATGGCCAGATCGATCAGGCGCTGGGTACCGCGACTGCCGACCTCGAGGATCTTGATCGGCATCAGCTCGAAGTCGGCCGGCGAGGCCGGGCTGGCCAGGTTCATCACCGCGTCGACGGCGCCATCCACGTCGACACCGTCGATGACGTCCTGGTTGACGAAGCTGAAGCCGGGGCGCCCACCGAGCTCCTCGACGTTCCGTATCGAGCCGGTGACCAGGTTGTCGACCGCCACCACCTCGTCGCCCCGGTCGAGAAGGGCCCGGCACAGGTGGGTGCCGAGGAAGCCGGCACCCCCCGCCACCACGATCCGGCTCAACTGCGCCCCATGCCCTGGTAGACGAAGCCATGGCGGCGCAACCCCATGGGGTCCAGCAGGTTGCGGCCGTCGACGATCACCGGGGTGGCCATCACGTCGGACACCTTGGCGAAGTCCAGCCAGCGGAACTCGTCCCACTCGGTCAGCACCACCAGCACCGCGGCCCCGGCACAGGCCGCGTAGGGGTCCGAGCACACCTCGACCGCCAGGCCGGCCAGATGGTCCGGCAGGGCGCCGCGCACCGTCGGGTCGTACGCCTGCACCCGCGCCCCGCCGGCCAGCAACCGGCGGATCACGGCGATGGCCGGCGAGTCCCTTAGGTCGTCGGTGCCGGCCTTGAAGGTCAACCCCCACACCCCGATGGTGACCCCCTCCAAGCCCCCGCCGGCCAGCCCGGCGATGCGGTCGGCCAGCAGCTCGAACTGCTGGTCGTTGACCGCGATGACGCCTTTCAGCAGCTCGAAGTTGTAGCCGGCGTCCTCGGCGATGCGCACCAGGGCCCGGGAGTCCTTCGGGAAGCACGAGCCGCCCCACCCGGGACCGGGCTTCAGGAATTCGAAGCCGATCCGCTTGTCGTAGCCCATGCCGAGCACCACGTCGCGGACATCCGCCCCGACCGCCTGGCACAGGTTGGCGATGGCGTTGATGAACGACACCTTGGTGGCGAGGAAGGCGTTGCATGCGTACTTGATGGTCTCCGCGGTAGCCGGGTCGGTCACCATGAGCGGCGCGTTCAGCCGGTCGTACAGGCCGCCCACCCGGACCGCGGCCGCCTGATCGTCGGTGCCGATCACGATCCGGTCGGGATTCAGGCAGTCATGGACGGCCTGTCCCTCCCGCAGGAATTCCGGATTGGAGACCACTGATACATCGCTGCGGCCGAGCGCCCGCTCGACCACCCGGGCCGAGCCGACCGGCACGGTGGACTTGGTGATGACGATGGCACCTGAGCCCACGGTGGGCCCGATCTCCGCCGACGCCTGCTCGATGAACGTGAGGTCGGCCGAGCCGTCCGGGCCCTGGGGCGTCTGCACGCAGAGGAAGACGAATTCGGCGCCGGAGGCGGCCGCAGGTGCCCCCACCACGAATCGGAGCCGGCCGGCGGCCAGGCCTTCCCTGACCAGCTCTTCGAGACCCTGCTCGAAGATGGGGATGCGGCCGGCGCGGAGGCCCTCGATCTTGGTCTCGTCGATGTCGGCACAGACCACCTGGTGGCCCAGGTGGGCCAGGCAGGCTCCGGTCGTGAGCCCGACGTAGCCGGTACCGATGACGGCGACGCGGCTCATGGCGAGACCAGCTGCTTGACGACGCCCTCGAGGGGTTCTCGGTAGTCGCGCAGCAAAGGGATGCCCTGGAGCCGCAGGGCGGCATTGTCCAGGACCGAGTTGGCCGGGCGGGGCGCGGGGCGGGGCGGCTGGCGATCGGCGGTGCTGACCGGCCGCACCATCGCCGGATCCCGGCCCGCCGCCTCGAGGACCTGGCGGGCGAACTCGTACCAGGTGGTCGCACCCTGGTTGGTGACGTGGAACAGGCCGGGCAGCCGGGCGCCGGCCAGCAGCAGGATCATGCCGGCCAGGTCCTCGGTGAATGTCGGGCAACCCCGCTGGTCGTCGACGAAGTCCAGTCGGGGAACCTCCGCGGCCAGGCGCAGCACCGTCTTGACCAGGTTGGAGCCGTGGATGCTGCACACCCACGAGGTCCTGACCACTGTGGCCCCGGGGAGCAGGCTGGTGGTCTCCTGCTCGCCTCCCAGCTTGGAATGCCCGTACACCGACTGGGGATTCGGTCGATCCCACTCGCGGTAGGGCTCGGGCGAGGTTCCGTCGAAGACGTAGTCGGTCGACACCATCACCAGATGGGCGCCGACCAACCGTGCCCCCTCGGCCACGTGCCGGCAGGCCAGGGCGTTGACCCGGTAGGCCCGATCCGGATCGGCCTCGCAGGCGTCGACCGCCGTCCACGCCGCGGTATGGATGACCACGCTCGGCTGGGACTCGGTGACGGCCTGCAGCACCGCGTCGCGGTCGCTGACATCCAAGCGGGCGCGGTCGGCAGCCACCACCTGGTGCCGCGGACCGCCGGCGGCCAGGGCCAGCACCAGGTCGCGGCCCAGCTGGCCGCCGGCACCGGTGACGAAGGCCCGCATGTCAGGTGGACGCGGGCTGCCAGGCCGACTCGATCACGGGCGCCCGGTCCCGGAGGGGCTGCCACCACGAACGGTGCGACGAGTACCACTCGACCGTCTCGACCAGGCCCTGGGGCCACGCCACCTTGGGCTTCCAGCCCAGTTCCTGGCGGATCCTGCCGGTCTCGAGCAGGTAGCGCCGGTCGTGCCCCGGCCGGTCCGGCACGATCGTCTTGAGCGAGCTGGGCTTGCCCAGGATGTCGAGGACCAGATCGGCGATCTCGGTGATGCTGGCCTCGACGCCGGTCCCGACGTGGTACGTCTCGCCCACCGTTCCGTCGACCAGCACCCGTTCGATGGCCACGCAGTGGTCCAGCACGTGGATCCATTCGCGGCGGTTGCCGGTCGACGCGTAGAGGGGCAGCGGCCGGTCGTCCAGCGCCTGGGTGGTGAACAGCGGGATGACCTTCTCGGGAAACTGGTACGGGCCGTAGTTGTTGGCGCAGTTGGTGATGGTGACCGGCAGCCCGTAGGTGTGGTGGTAGGCGCGCACGGCGTGGTCGGCCGCCGCCTTCGAGGCGTTGTAGGGGGTGTTCGGCCGGTAAGGCGATCCCTCGTCGAACGCCCGGTCACTGTCGAGGGCCAGGTCGCCGTACACCTCGCACGTCGAGATGTGGTGGAAGCGCTCCACGCCGACGGTTCGGCACGCCTCGAGCAGGGCCTGGGTCCCGAGCACGTTGGTGCGGAAGAACAGCGCCGGATCGAGGACCGCCAGGCTGTTGTGGGACTCGGCGGCGAAGTTGACCACTACATCGATCGAGCAGCGCCGCAGCGTGAGCTCGGCCAGCTCCAGGTCGCGGATATCCCCGTGCACCAGCTCGACCGCGCCGCCCAGATCGGCCAGATTGTCGACGTTGCCGGCGTAGGTCAGCGCGTCGTAGGCCACGACCGTGTCGTTCGGGTGGGCGTCGGTCCAGTAGTGGACGAAGTTGGAACCGATGAACCCGGCCCCGCCGGTGACGAGCAGACGCACGGGCCGACAGTAGCCTCAGGTCAGGTCGATCCGGCAGTCGTCGCCGACCATCAGCCGGGTGGCGCGCGGCCGCCGGCCCGTCCTCACGACCTCCACATCCCGTCCGAGCAAGGAGTCCTCCAGCCGTCCGGCGTCGGCCACCCGGCTCCTGGACAGGATGACCGAGTGCTCGACCTCGGAGTTCAGGATCTCGCAATCAGCGTCGATGGCGGTGAACGGCCCGATGAAGCTGTTGACGATCCTCGTCCGGGCACCGATGATGGCCGGGCCCCGGACGTGGGAGCGCTCGATGACAGCGCCCGCTTCGATGATCACCCGGCCGTCGACCTGAGACTCGGCGTCGACGGTGCCGTCGATGCGCCGCTCAATGGTCTCGAGGATGAGCCGGTTGGCCTCCAGCAGCGGGGTCAGCTTGCCGGTGTCGATCCACCACCCCTCGAGCAGCTCGCTGCAGACCCGGTGCCCGTGATCGACCAGCCATTGAATGGCGTCGGTGATCTCCAGCTCATTGCGGCCCGACGGCTCGATGGAGCTGACCGCCTGGTGGATGGTGGCATCGAACAGGTACACGCCGACGAGGGCCAGGTCAGACGGCGGGTGCTCGGGCTTCTCGACCAGCCGGACGACACGGCCCGCGTCGTCGAGCTCGGCCACGCCGAACCGCTGCGGGTCGGAGACCCGGGCCAGCAGGATCTGGGCGACCGCCGGCCCACCGGCGCCGGCCGGGACGTCGCGCCGCCGCTCGGCTTCAAAGCGGTCCACGAATTGCTTGACGCCCTGGCGGATGAGGTTGTCGCCCAGGTACATCACGAAGTCGTCCTCGCCGAGGAAATCGCGGGCGATGAGGACGCAGTGGGCCAGGCCGAGCGGAGCGCTCTGCGGGATGTAGGTCACCTCCAGGCCCCAGGCCGAGCCGTCCCCGACGGCCCGCATCACCTCCGCCGCGGTGTCGCCGACGATCATGCCGACGTCCTTGATCCCGGCATCGGCCATGGCTTCCAGACCGTAAAAAAGGATGGGCTTGTTGGCCACGGGCACCAGCTGCTTGGCGCTCGTATGGGTGATCGGGCGGAGACGGGTTCCGGCCCCGCCGGCCAGGATGAGGGCCTTCACGCCAACCCGACCCTACTCCACGGCCAGGCCCAGGCCCCGGGCCAGGACCAGCCGCTGGATCTCACTCGTTCCCTCGCCGATCTCGAGGATCTTGGCGTCGCGGTAGAAGCGACTGACCGGAGTCTCGTCCATGAAGCCGTAACCCCCGAAGATCTGGGTGGCCTCACGGGTGGCGGTCACCGCCGCCTCGGTGGCGTACAGTTTGGCCATGGCGGCCGCCCGTTTGAACGGCCGTCCGTGGTCCTTCAGCCACGCCGCCTTGTAGACCAGGTTCCGGGCTGCCTCGGCGGCCACCTCCATGTCGGCGCACTTGAACGCCACCGCCTCGTACCGCCCGATGGGGCCCCCGAACGCCTGGCGCTGGCCGGCGTAGGCGACGCTCTGCTCCAGGCAGGCCTGGATCACGCCAACCGCCAGCGCCGCGATCGCCACCCGGCCCTCGTCCAGGATGGCGAGGAACTGGGCGAATCCCCGGCCCCGCTCCCCCAGCAGGTTGCCGGCCGGGACCCGGCAGTTCTCCAATCGTAGCCCGTGGGTGTCCGAGGCGTGCCAGCCCATCTTCCGGTAGGCGGGCTCGATGGTGAGACCCGGAGTGCCGGCGGGGATCAGGATCGAGGAGATGTCCCCGGCCGCGCCGCTGCGGGCCGTAACCGTGATGACCGACGTGATCGGGGTCCCGGAGTTGGTGATGAACGCCTTGGCCCCGTCGACCACCCAGTCACCGGTACCGGCGTCGATCGTGGCGCGGGTCCGGGTGGCGCCTGCGTCGCTGCCGGCTTCCGGTTCGGTGAGCCCGAACGCCCCGAGCGCCCGGCCGGCACACAGGTCGGGCAACCACGTCTGGCGCTGTTCCTCGGTGCCGAAGGCGTAGATCGGGTTGGCCCCCAGCCCCACGCCGGCCTCGACCGTGACGGCCATCGAGCTGTCGACCCGCGCCAGCTCCTCGATGGCGACGCACAAGGTGGTGAAGTCGGCGCCCGAGCCGCCGTACTCCTCAGGAAATGGCAGCCCGAACAATCCCAGCCGGCCCATGGCGCGCACCGTGTCGACGGGGAACGCGTGGTCGCGGTCCCACTGCTCGGCGTACGGCGCGATCTCGGATTCCGCGAAGTCGCGTACCACCTTGGCGAACGCGACCTGCTCCTCCGACAGATCGAAGTCCATGGCGTCAATCCTCGCGCCGCAGGTGCACCACGTCGCCGGCATTCAGGAACACCGAACCGATGTGCAGCCGCCCGCATTGGTCAATGTCATCGGCTACGCCGATGACGACCCGTCCGTCGGGCAGCTCGGCCCGGACTCGTTGCCCGACCGACCCGCAGCGGGCGCGGTACTCGGCGGCCACGTCGTCCCATCGTCCGTACCGGTGCTCCAGCCCCAGCAGGATCTCCTCCAGGAGCCGGCCGCGGACGGGTTCCGACGACGACAGCAGCGAAGCCGCGCCGGGAGGAGCCCAGCCGACGTTGAGGCCGATGCCGACGACGACGGCGTCGCCCTCGGCGACCGCCAGGATGCCGGCCAGCTTCCGCTCCGCGACCAGCAGGTCGTTGGGCCATTTGAGTGCCGGCTGCACGCCGGCCACGGATGAGCAGGCGTCGGCGGCGGCGAGCGCCACGGCGGCCGTGACCAGATGGCGCCGGTCGGGTGCCAGGTCCTGCGGGCGGAGCAGGATCGACATCAGGAGGGACTGCCCAGGCGGTGCCTCCCACGCCCGGCCCAGCCGGCCCCGCCCCGCCGTCTGGTATTCGGCGACCACGACCAGACCCTCCGGGGCGCCGGCCCGGGCCCGGTCGGCCAGGTACCGGTTGGTGGAATCGACCACCTGCAGGTGCCGAATGTCCCCGAACCTTGTCATGCCTGACAGACTGCCTGGCTGTGTTCACCAAGGTATTGATCGCCAACCGTGGCGAGATCGCGGTACGGGTGATCCGGTCCTGCCAGGAGCTCTCGATCGCCACCGTCGCGGTGTACTCGGACCTCGATCGCGACGCCCTGCACGTCCGGCTGGCCGACGAGGCGTACGCCCTGGGCGGCGAGTCGGCCGCCGACAGCTACTTGAACACCGCCAAGATCCTCGACATCGTGGCCGCGTCGGGCGCCGAGGCGGTGCACCCGGGCTACGGCTTCTTCTCGGAGAACACCGACTTCGCCCGGGCCATCACCGCCGCGGGCGTCACGTTCATCGGCCCGCCGCCCGAGGCCATCGAGATCATGGGCGACAAGATCAGCTCCCGGCTGGCGGCCGAGCGGGCCCAGGTGCAGGGGGTGCCCGGTACGACCGTCGTGACCAGCAGCGCGGGCGACGTGATCGCCTTCGGCGAGGAGCACGGCTGGCCGGTCGCCATCAAGGCGGCATACGGCGGCGGCGGCCGCGGCATGCGGGTGGTGACGGCCCCGGCCGAGGCCGCGGACGCGCTTGAGTCGGCGCAGCGGGAGGCCGAGAAGGCGTTCGGCCGGTCGGAGACCTACCTGGAGCGCTACCTGCCGTGGCCCCGCCACGTCGAGGTCCAGGTCTTCGCCGACCAGCAGGGCGACTGCGTCTACCTGGGCACCCGCGACTGCTCGGCGCAGCGGCGGCACCAGAAACTGATCGAGGAGGCGCCGGCGCCGGCCATGGCGGCCGACATCCAGGCCGCCATGGGCCAGGCGGCGGTGAAGGTGGCCAAGGCATGCGGCTACGTGAACGCCGGGACGGTCGAGTTCCTGTTCCAGGACGGCGACTTCTGGTTCCTGGAGATGAACACCCGGCTGCAGGTCGAGCACCCGGTCACCGAGATGGTCGCCGGCGTCGACCTGGTCGCCCTGCAACTCAAGGTGGCGGCCGGCGAACCCCTGCCGCTGACCCAGGAGCAGGTCGAACGACGGGGCCATTCCTTCGAGGTCCGGATCAACGCCGAGGATCCGGCCGGCGGTCGGTTCCTGCCTTCGCCGGGCACCATCAGCCGGTTCCGGCGCCCCGACGGCTACGGGGTGCGCACCGACGCCGGGTACGACGAGGGCGACACCATCAGCCAGTACTACGACAACCTGGTCGCCAAGGTGATCGTCTGGGGGGCCGATCGGGAAGAGGCCCGTCACCGGATGCTGCGGGCCCTCCGGGAGACCGAGATCGAGGGCATCGCCACCACCATCCCGGCCGACATCGCCATCCTCGAGCACCCGGACTTCATCGCCGTCGAGCATTCCACCAACTGGGTGGAAGAGCGGCTCGACCTGTCCCGCATCGCCGCTCCGGCGGTCCCCCCGCTCCCGGACCCGGACCAGCCGGCCCGGGTGCAGAGGGACGTTGACGTGGAGGTCAACGGGCGGCGCTACCGGGTCAAGCTCTGGGTGCCGGAAACCGCACCAGTTGGGGGCCCCCCGCCCGGAAGGCCCCGGCCCAAGCGCAGGGCGCAACAGGCGGGCGGGGCGGGCGGCGGCCGCGTCACCGTCCCGATGCAGGGCACGATCATCCAGGTGCTGGTCGCGGCCGGCGACACCGTGGAGATCGGTCAGCCCCTCTGCATCCTGGAGGCCATGAAGATGGAGAACCACATCAACGCCGAGACGTCGGGCACTGTCCTCGAGGTCCGGGTGGCCGCCGGCGACACGGTCGGCGCCGGCGACGTGGTGGCCGTCATCGGCTGACCTGAGGCTCAGGGGCGCAGCAGGCGGTCGCGCACCACCGGCTTGGTGGCGGCGTCAATCGCCGTCCAGGCCATCGCCGTCGCCCCCTCGAGGACCGCCTGATCGGCGATCGGCTTGATGCAGTGGGCGGCGAAGGCCGGCTGGTGGTTGCCGGCCGGGAGGCTGTCGAGGCCGAGCATGGGGTGAATGGTCGGCATGGCGAGAGAGATATTGGCCATGTCGGTGGACCCCGACAGCCGCTCGGCGTGCTCCCGCGACATGACCGGGAAGACCCGGCCCAGAGCTTCGGCATTGGCCTGGTACAGCGCCGAGAGCTCGGCGTCGGCCCGCATCTCCGAATAGACCGGAGACTGGGGCACGATCTCCATGGAGCACCCGGTGGCCAGGGCGCCGGCCTCGAAGCAGCGGTGCACCCGGGGCTCGAGCTGCTCCAGCTCGGCCACCGTGCGGGCCCGGATCATCCATTTGCCGATGACATGCGCCGGCACGATGTTCGGCGCTTCGCCCCCCTTGATCACGATTCCGTGGATGCGGTCGGTGTGGGAGATGTGCTGGCGCAGCAGCCCGATCGATGTCTGGGCGATGGTGATGGCGTCGGCGGCGTTGATGCCGTGATCGGGGTACATCGAGGCGTGGGCCGCCCGGCCGTGGAAGTGCACGTCGATGTGCGACACCGCCAGGCACGGCATGGCGGGCATCTCGATGGGGAACGGGTGGACCATCATGGCGGCGTGGACGCCGTCGAAGGCGCCCCGGTCGAGCATCAGGATCTTGCCACCCCCACCTTCCTCGGCCGGTGTCCCGAACACCGTTACCGTGATGCCGAGATCGTCAGCCACCGCGGCCAGAGCCAGCCCGGCGCCCACTGCAGCCGCGGCGATGATGTTGTGGCCGCAGGCGTGGCCGATGTCGGGCAGGGCGTCGTACTCGGCGCAGATGCCGATGTGCAGCGGTCCGCTCCCGGCCGTGGCGGCGAAGGCGGTCGGAAGGTCGCAGATCCCGGACTGCACCTCCATCCCGCCATCGGCCAGGACACCGGCCACCCACGCTGCCGATCGCTCCTCCTCGAAGGCCAGCTCGGGGTGGCGGTGGATGCGGTGCGACAGCTTGACCAGCCGGTCGGCGGCGGCGTCGACGACGCTGCGGGCCGCCATCTTGACGCCGGTCATGACCGACTACTCGGCCGCATCGGCCAGCGCCTCGGACAGCGAGGGGTGAACGAGCACGCTCTCCACGATGTCGCTGACCCGGAGGTGGCAGGTGACGGCCAGGGCGATCACGGAGATCAGCTCGGCGGCGTGACGGCCGACGATCGAACCGCCCAGCACCACACCGGTGGCCGGATCGGAGATGAGCTTCACGAATCCCTGCGGCTGATCGTTGATCAGCGCCTTGGCATTGGCCGAGAAGGGCACCTTGGTGACCCGGATCTTGCGGCCGGTGGCGAAGGCCTCGGCCTCCGCCAGCCCCACATCGGCGATCTCCGGTTCGGTGAAGATGGCGGACGCCGCCTTCTCGTAGTCCAGATGGCGGTGCTCCCGGGTGTGCATGCCCATGACGTGCTCGGCGATCTTGCGGCCCTGCATGGATGCCACCGACGACAGGGGCAGCTTGCCCGACAGGTCCCCGGCGGCGTAGATGTGCGGCACATTCGACTGGCAGTGGTGGTTGACCACGATGTAGCCACCACGGTCCATGGTCACGCCGGCGTGCTCCAGGCCCAAGCCGTCGGAGTTGGGCGCCGACCCGATGGCGAGCAGGGCGTGGCTGCCCTGCGCCTTCCGCCCGTCGTCGCAGACCACGACCACACAGTCGTCGACTCGCTGCGCGTCGGTGGCCCGGGCTCCCTTGTACAGCCGGACACCGCGACGCAACAACTCAGTCTCCAGTGCCGCCGCCACCTCCGGGTCCTTGGTGGGCAGCACCTGCTGGCGGCTCACGATGAGCGTCACCTTCGAGCCGAACGACGTGAACATGTGGACGAACTCCACCCCGGTCACTCCCGAGCCGATCACGATCAGATGCTCGGGCAGCTCGGGCGGCGGATAGGCCTGCTGCGTCGTCAGGATGCGCTCGCCGTCGGGCTCGGCCCACTCGGGGATGCGCGGGCGGCTGCCGGTGCTGAGCAGGATGGCGTCGGCCGACAGCTCGACAGGACCGTCGACGGTATCGGCGACCACGTCGTGCGGGCCCTTGAGCCGGCCCATGCCGTGGATGATACGCACGCCCTGGCTGACCAGCAGGTCCCTGGTCGACTCGTACAGGTGCCGTTGGATCTGGGCGATGCGCTCCCGCTGGGCCGGCAGATCCAGCTGCGGGACAATGCTCTCCAGACCCATGCCCGCGATGCGACGGGCGAACGACATGGCGCCGCCGGTCGCGATCATGGTCTTGGACGGTATGCAGTCCCGCAGGTGGGCCGTCCCGCCGACGATGTCCTGCTCGATCAGGGTGACCCTGGCCCCCAGGCGGGCGGCGTGGGTGGCGGCCGTGTTGCCGGCCGGTCCGCCACCGATGATGACCAGGTGAACGGGCATCTCAGCCGTTGGGCCGGTAGGTACCGAAGGCGGTCCGGAGGACGTCGCTCACCTCTCCCAACGTAGCTCGACGCCGTAGTGCTTCTTTCATGGGGAAAAGGAGATTCTGCGTGCCGCGGGCCGCAGCTGCCACTTCGCCCAGCGCGGCGTCGACCGCCGCCTGGTCCCGCTCGACCCGGAACCGGGCCAACCGCTCCGCCTGGCGGACCTCGAGGCTCGGGTCGGTGGGGAAGACCTCGATGGGCTGCATCTCGCCGCCGGCGTACCTGTTCACCCCGACCACCACCTTGCTGCCGTCGTCGATCGCCTTGGTGTACGCGAACGCCGCCTGCTCGATCTCGCCTGACATGTATCCGGATTCGATGGCGGCCACCGCGCCGCCCATGCCGTCGATCTTGTCCAGATAGTCGCGCACCGCCGATTCCACCGCCTCGGTGAGCGATTCGACGAAGTACGAGCCGGCCAGCGGATCCACCGTGTCGACCACCCCCGACTCATCGGCGATGATCTGCTGGGTGCGCAGGGCCAGCCGGGCCGCCCGTTCGGTGGGCAGGCCGATGGCCTCGTCGAACCCGTTGGCGTGCAGGCTCTGGGTGCCGCCGAGGACCGCGGCCAGGCACTGCAGCGTGACCCGGACCACGTTGTTGTCCGGCTGCTGGGCGGTCAGCGTGGACCCCCCGGTCTGGGCGTGGAACCGCAGCAGCTTGCTGCGCTCGTCCCTGGCCCCGAACCGTTCGGTCATGATCCCGGCCCACAGCCGCCGTGCCGCCCGGAACTTGGCCACTTCCTCGAACAGGTTGTTGTGGGCGTTCCAGAAGAAACTGAGTCGCGACGCGAACTCGTCGACCGCCAGCCCGGCGGCGACGGCCGCCTCGACATAGGCGATGCCATTGGCCAGGGTGAACGCCACCTCCTGAACGGCGGTCGCGCCCGCCTCCCGGATGTGGTAGCCGGAGATCGAGATGGTGTTCCAGCTCGGGAGCTCCCGCCGGCAGTACGCGAACAGGTCGGTCACCAGCCGCATCGACTCGCGTGGCGGGTAGATGTACGTGCCCCGGGCCACGTACTCCTTCAAGATGTCGTTCTGGATGGTGCCACCGAGCCGGCCGGCGGCCACGCCGTTGTCCTCGGCCACCAGTTGGTACAGCAGCAGCAGTATGGCGGCGGTGGCGTTGATGGTCATCGACGTGGTGACCTCGTCGAGCGGCAGGCCGTCCAGAAGCCGGTGCATGTCATCGACGGTGTCGATGGCGACACCGACCCGGCCCACCTCGCCGGCGGCCCGGGGATGGTCGGAGTCGTACCCCATCTGGGTCGGCAGATCGAATGCGCAGGACAACCCGGTCGACCCGTTGGCCAGCAGCATCCGCCACCGCTCGTTGGTGGTCTCGGCCGTCCCGAAGCCCGAGTACTGGCGCATGGTCCATGGCCGGCCCCGGTACATGGTCGGGTATACGCCGCGGGTGAACGGAGGCTCGCCCGGGCGGCCGAGCCGAGCGTCGGGATCCCATCCGGCCAGGTCGTCGGCGGTGTACACCGGCCGGATCGGGATGCCGGCGTCGGTGCGCCGCTCGTCGTTGGCCATCAGCGTCAGGTTACGACCAGGGAGCGGGAGCGAGCGCCGCCAGCGGGCCAGCACCCGCTGCCTGGTGCTCGGGGCGATCCGGCCCTCGGCGTACACGCCACGGCCGGCCCGCCGCAGCCGTCCACGACCCACCTCGTGCGCCAGGGCGTCGGCCAGCGTCTTGTTGTCGACGGCATCGAATCCCAGGTCGTACAGCGTCGTCGCCAGCTCGCGAACCGATACCGGGCGCGGCGCCAGGCAGATGAGGGCGAGGGCGGCGTACCGGAGGTCACGCCCCCACAGCCCTGCATCGAGCGGCTCAGATACTGGTATTTCACCACGTTACGTCGAAACCATCGGTTCGACATGACATGGAAGGAAAAGATCCTTCTGCCGCGGCAACGGCGGTACTTCCCCCCCACGTTGCGTCGAAAGCCAGTTTTCGACGCTACGTGGGCGCGATCGACTACCGTTCCCCGGCAGTCAGCCGGCCGGCGGCGGGGCGATCGGGTGGGGCATGCAGAGGGAGTCGTACTCGGCGATCACCAGCTGCTCCTTGGGGATGCTGCAGGCCGCGCACTCCGGGTCGCGGGGGACCTTGAAGGTACGGAAGCTCTCCTCCAGGGCGTCGTAAGCTAGGAGACGCCCGGCGAGGGGCTGGCCCAAGCCGAGGAGGAGCTTGATGGCCTCCATGGCCTGGATGCTGCCGATGATCCCCGGCAGCACGCCCAGTACGCCGGCCTCGGCGCAGGAAGGGGCCAGGTCGGCGGGCGGTGGCTCGGGCACCTGGCAGCGGTAGCACGGGCCCTGATGAGGCAGGTACACGCTGGCCTGACCCTCGAAGCGGAAGATCGAGCCGTGTACCACCGGGATGTCGAGCTTCAGGGAGGCGTCGTTGACCAGATAGCGGGTCGGGAAGTTGTCGGTCCCGTCGACGATGACGTCGTAGCCCTCGAAGATCTGCAGCACGTTGTCGGCGCCCAGCCGCACGTCGTAGGTGACCACGTCGACGTCCGGGTTGATGGCGGTCAGCGTCTTCTTGGCTGAATCGACCTTGCGATCGCCGACCCTATCCATGTTGTGGAGGATCTGACGTTGCAGGTTCGACGCGTCCACCACGTCCATGTCGATGATGCCGAGGGTTCCGACGCCGGCGGCGGCCAGGTACAGGGCGGCCGGCGAGCCCAGTCCTCCGGCGCCGATCAACAGCACCTTGGACTCGAGCAGCTTCTGCTGGCCGGCCACACCGACCTCGGGCAGCAGCAGGTGACGCTGGTACCGGTTGCGCTGATCGGGCGTCAGGCTGGCCGGGGTCCGCCACATGCGGCCCTCGTCCTTCCACTTGTTGAATCCGCCGTCCATGGAGACCACGTCGGTGTAGCCCAACTGGCCGAGGGTCTCGGCGGCGAACGCCGAGCGGGTGCCGCCGGCGCAGTAGACGACGATGGGCGCGTCCCGGTTGGGGACCCTGCCCTCGACCTGGCTCTCCAGAAACCCCCGGGGGATGTGGACGGCTCCGGGGAGGGCCCCCTGCTCGTACTCGTCGGCTTCGCGCACATCGAGCACGACCACGCCCGGGCGGTCGACCATCTCCGCCCCACCGGCGGTGTCCACCTCTCGGATACCGGCCTTAGTCGTCTTCAGGAGTTCTCGGAAGGAAGGCACGTGTAGCGAAACCCTACCGCGACGGTCGGCATTCCCGCACGGCCCGTAGCCTGGGCCGGTGGAGTTCGAGGCGGTCGTGCGCGGTCGCCGGATGATCCGGTCGTTCGAGGACCGCCCGGTTCCTGCGGAGATGCTCGACCGCATCCTCGCCGGCGCCGGCGGCCACCTGATGGTGCTGGACCACACGGAGACGTTCTGGGCCCATGTCAGCGACCCGCAATGGCGAGAGGACCCCACCTGGCCCGGGCTGCTGCGGGCCCCGACGATCGTCCTGCCGTTGGCCGGCCAGGACGGACGGGACCTGGTCGAGGCGTCCTTCGCCACCATGGTCGTCCTGCTGGCGATCACCGACGCCGGCCTGGGGGCGCTGTTCTTCCGAATCCGGCGGGGAGAGGACCAGCTGGGCATCCCGGACCACCTCCGCGCCATCGGCGCCATCGCCCTGGGCTGGCCGGACGGCGAGGACCGGCCGTCGTCCTCCGTCGCCCGCGGCCGCACGCCGGTCGTGCACCGCGGCCGGTGGCATAAGACCGAGTGATGCGACCTATCAGCTTCAACCCCGACACGCTCGGGGCCGAGACCGTCGAGATCCGGCCCTGGCCCGACGAGGTCATCGACTCCCTCGGGTTCGATCCGCGTTCCGCCTACGTCGAGAGCTTCTGGCTCGGCGTCCTCGGGCCGTCGACCACCTGGCTGTTGCGACGGTTGGTGACCGGCCTCGACGAGGCGCCCGACGGCTTCCAGCTCCCGCTCTCGGAGACGGCCCGGTCATTGGGGCTGGGCGACCGGGGCGGGCGGAATTCGCCGTTCGTCCGGGCCATGGCCCGGACGGTGCAGTTCGAGCTGGCCACGCCGACCGGCGAAGGCGGGCTGGCGGTGCGCCGCAAGGTGCCGCCCCTCAACCGCCGCCAGCTGGAGCGGTTGCCGCCCGCGCTGCAGGCCGCCCATGGCCGCTGGCAGGAGCAGCAACTCCAGCAGCCCAGCGGCGCCGGGCAGCGCCGGCGCAGCCGGCTTCTGGCTCTGAGCCTGCTGGAGCTCGGGGAGGATCTCGAATCGGCCGAGCGCCAGTTGCTGCGATGGCGATACCACCCGGCCCTGGCCAATGACGCCGCCAGCTGGGCATGGGAGCGCCACCGGGCGGCCTTGGCCGCGGCGGGATGACCCGGCCAGAGACCCGTGGCCCGTACCCTGAGCGCATGGCCAGCTTTCCGGCAGCCGCGCCGCTCCTTCCCGACGGGACATTCGTCGACCTGCCCGGCCGGGGGACCACCTACGTCCGCCGCCTGGTAGGGCCCCCCGGTGCGCCGGTCGTCGCCCTGCTCCACGGTTGGACCGCGACCGCGGCGCTGAACTGGTTTCCCAGCTTCGAGCCGCTGAGCCGGCACTTCGAGGTCATTGCGCCGGACCACCGGGGCCACGGGCGGGGCATGCGGACCCGACACCCGTTCCGGCTGGAGGACTGCGCCGACGACGTGGCGGCGCTGGCCGCCGAGCTCGGGATCGAGCGGCTGATCGCCGTCGGCTACTCGATGGGAGGACCGATCGCCGCCCTCACCTGGCAGCGGCACCGGGAGCTGGTCCGGGGTCTGGTGCTGTGCGCCACCTCCGGACGGCTGATCGGCGGCCGGCCGGCGGACCGGGTGCTGGCCTCGGGGATGCTCGGGCTGTCGCTGGCGGCCGCCTGGTCGCCCGAGGCGGTGCGCCGGCGGGCCATGACCCGGTTCGTGTCCAACCGCCTGGTCGGCGCGCCGAACAGCGGATGGGCGGCCGACGAGCTGGCACGCAACGATCCCGCCGCCCTCCTGAGGGCCGGGGCGGCGCTCGGCAACTTCGACGCCCGGCCGTGGTTGCCCGAGATCGACGTGCCGACGTCGGTGGTGATGACCGACGCCGACCGGATCGTCTCCCCCGCCAACCAGTTGGGGCTGGCCCATTCGATCCCGGGGGCCGACCTGTTCACCGTCCACGGCGACCATGGTGTGTGTGCCACCGATCCGGACAGCTTCGTTCCCGCCCTGGTCGCCGCCTGCCGATCGGTCGCCAGCCGTCCGTACGCACCCACAATCGCCGAGCCGACCACAGCCGCCGTCGCCGAGCCCGCGGCCGCGGTCCGCACCGTGCGGACAGCACGCGCGTCGCCAACGGACCCTCCTACGACATAGCGCCCTCGACGGCGCGAGCCGCGGCCACCACCGCCTCGGCATACAGCCGACCCGGCTGCCGGGTGGTGCGCTCGATGGGACCCGACACGGAGACCGCGGCGATGATCTCCCCATCGACCATGACCGGCGCGCTCACCGAGGCCACACCCCGCTGCCGCTCCTCCACGCTCTCGGCCCACCCGTCGTGGCGGCCACGAAGCACCTTGCCGGCCGAGCCCCGGTCCAGGGGCAGCACCGCGCCGACCGGGACGATCGTGCGCAGCCCGTGCGGTGACTCCAACGACGCCACGCACACCCGATGGTCGCCCCGGACCACGTAGAGCTGGGTGCTCTCGCCGGTCGTGTCCCGGAGACGGGCCAGCGCCGGCCGGGCCCGTTCGGCCAGGCTGCGCCGGCTGAGGCGCGGACCGAGCAGGAACCGGCCCTGTCCGTCACGGGCCACCAGGTCGTGGCATTCGAGGGCCACGGCCAGCCGGTGGGCGGTCGCCCGTGGCAAACCGGCGGAGGACGCCATGTCGGCCAGAGTCATCGAGCCGCCTTCCAGCGCCCGGAGGATCGCCGCCGCCTTGTCGAGCACCCCGACTCCGCTTACACTCCTTCCCATAGAACGAGACTCTATCCCACATACTGAGACATTGGCCGAGAAGATCTGGAAACGTCACGTCGTTCACCGCGGGCCGGATCTGCTCTACATCGACCTCCACCTGATCCACGAGGTCACGTCACCGCAGGCCTTCGACGGCCTTCGGCTCGCCGGCCGGGCCGTCCGCCGCCCCGACCTGACCCTGGCCACCATGGACCACAACGTGCCCACCACCGACCGGGATCAGCCTGTCACCGACCTCATCGCGGCCAGGCAGATCGAGGTGCTGGCGGCCAACTGCGATGAGTTCGGCATCCGGCTCTATCCCATGGGCCACCGCCGGCAGGGCATCGTCCACATCATCGGCCCCGAACTTGGTTTGACCCAGCCAGGGATGACCATCGTTTGCGGGGACAGCCACACGTCGACCCACGGGGCGTTCGGGGCGCTGGCGTTCGGCATCGGGACCAGCGAGGTGGAGCACGTGTTCGCCACCCAGACCCTCCCCCAGGCCCCGGCGCGGACCATGGCGATCACCGTGACCGGCGCCCTGCCTTTCGAGGTGACAGCCAAGGACCTGGTCCTAGCCATCATCGGCGCCATCGGAACGGGCGGCGGGATGGGCCATGTCATCGAGTACCGGGGGCCGGCCATCGAGGCGCTGTCCATGGAGGGACGCATGACCGTCTGCAACATGTCGATCGAGGCCGGCGCCCGGGCCGGGATGATCGCCCCCGACGACACCACGTTCGCCTATCTCGAAGGACGGCCGTACGCGCCGGACGGAAACCGGTGGAACGAGGCACTCGACGACTGGCGGTCGCTCCGCACCGACGACGGGGCCACCTTCGACCAGGAGGTCACCATCGATGCCGGCGGCCTCTCCCCCCACGTGACCTGGGGCACCAACCCGGCCCAGGTGGTGCCGATCGACGGCCGGGTACCCGACCCTGAAAGCGAGTCCGACATCGCGGCGCGCCTGGCCTACATGGGGCTGACCGCCGGGACGCCGATCCGCGACATCGGGGTCGACACCGTGTTCATCGGCTCGTGCACCAACGCCCGCATCGAGGACCTGCGGGCGGCCGCCGCAGTGCTCGACGGGCGCCGCACCTCGGCCGGCCTGCGGGCCATGGTGGTCCCCGGATCGGGGCTGGTGAAAGCTCAGGCCGAGGCCGAGGGCCTCGACCGGATCTTCACGTCCGCCGGCTTCGAATGGCGCCAGCCCGGCTGCTCGATGTGCCTGGGCATGAACCCCGACAGTCCTCTCTCCCGGCGAGCGGTGCGCGTCGACCTCCAACCGCAACTTCGAGGGGCGGCAGGGCCGCAGTGGGCGGACCCACCTGGTGTCGCCGGCGGTGGCGGCGGCCACCGCGGTCGCCGGCCATTTCGCCACTCCGCAGGACCTCGACCGCTGATGGAGCCGGTACGCGTCGTAAGCGGCACCGCCGTCCCCCTGGACCGGTCCGACGTCGACACCGATCAGATCATCCCGAGTGACTGGCTCAAACGGGTGGAGCGCACCGGCTTCGGCCAGGGCCTGTTCGCCGAGTGGCGCGACGAACGCAGCTTCGTGCTCAACCAGCCACAGTACGCGGGCGCCACCATCCTGGTTGCCGGGCCCAACTTCGGGACCGGGTCGTCCCGGGAGCACGCGGTCTGGGCTCTGACCGACTACGGGTTCCAGGCGGTGATCTCACCGCGCTTCGGCGACATCTTCCGCAACAACGCCACCAAGTCCGGGCTCATCCCGGTTCAGGTCGACCCGGTGGTCGGAGCCGCACTGATGCAGGCGGTCATTGACGACCCCGGCCTCGAGATCACGGTCGACGTCGAGAGGGGCACAGTGAGCGCGCCCGCCGCCGGTATCGACGCCATCCCTTTTCCCCTCGATGAATTCACCCGCTATCGGCTGCTGGAGGGGTTGGACGACATCGGACTGAGCCTGGCCCACGCCCGAGAGATCGACGCCTACGAGGCGGGCCGGCCGGCCTGGCTGCCGACGATCACGGGGTAGCTTCCGGCACCCGCGGCTCGTCCGAGCGGGCCCGGATGCGGACCACCTTGTTGACGGCGTTGAGGTACCCGCGGGCGGCCGCCTCCACCACGTCGGTCGAGACGCCGCGGCCCGAGACCCGGATGTTGTCGGCGACCAACTGGATGATCACGTCGCCTAACGCGTCGACGCCGCCAGTGACGGCGTTGACGTTGAAGTCGGTCATGCGGCTCTCCACGCCGGTGGCGGCCCGGATGGCCCCGCACGCGGCGTCGATCATGCCGTCGCCCTCGGCGGTCGCCTCGATCTTGACGCCGTCACGCACCAGGACGACCCGGGCGCGGGGGACACCGACCGTGCCGCCCGCCACCTCCAGCGCCTCCAGGGTGAAGGCGGGCGCCACGTTGGTGCCCAGCTCCTCGGCCACGATGGCCTCGAGGTCGGCGTCGGTGATCTCCACCTTGCGGTCGGCCAGCTCCTTGAACCGCACGAAGGCGGCGTTGAGCGCCCCGCCCTGGATGGTGATCCCCATCTTGGCCAGTGTGTCGCTGAAGGCGTGGCGCCCCGAATGCTTGCCCAGCACGATCTGGCTGCCGGACTGACCGACCGAGCCGGCCTCGATGATCTCATACGTGTTCCGGTCGGCCAGCACCCCGTGCTGGTGGATCCCCGACTCGTGGCGGAAGGCGTTGCGGCCCACGACCGCCTTGTTGTACTGGACCGGGTAGCCGGTCAGCCGGCTGACCAACCGGCTGGTGCGGGCCAGCTCCTCGGTGCGGACGCCGGTCTCCAGGCCGGGGAACTGGTCGGCGCGGATCTTCAGCGCCATGACGACCTCCTCGAGGGCGGCGTTGCCGGCCCGCTCGCCCAGGCCGTTCACGCAAACCTCGACCTGGCGGGCGCCGGCGGCCACGCCGGCCAGGGAGTTGGCGGTGGCCAGGCCCAGGTCGTTGTGGCAGTGGGTCGACAGGATGTAGTCGCCGGGGATCTCCCGCCGGATGTACTGGATCAGAGCCCCGAAGTCCCACGGGATGCCGTAGCCGACGGTGTCGGGGATGTTGAGGGTGGTGGCGCCGGCGTCGACCGCCGTCTGCAGCACCTCGAGCATGAAATCCAGGGGGGTGCGGGTGGCGTCCTGGGGGCTGAACTCCACATCCTCGGTGTGCTCGCGGGCCCGCCCGACGCCCGCCGCGGTCTGGGCCTTCACCTGGTCCCGGGTCATCTTGAGCATGTGCTCCATGTGCTGCGGGCTGGTGGAGATGAAGACGTGGATGCGGGCGCGGGCCGCGTCCTTGACCGCCTCCCAGCACCGGTCGACGTCGGTGATCTGAGTGCGGGACAGGCCGGCGATCACCGGCCCGCCGTCGCGGCCGATGGTGCGGGCGATGCCCTGCACCGCCTCGAAGTCGCCCTGGCTGGCGACCGGGAAACCGGCCTCTATGTAGTCCACGTCGAGCCGGGCCAGCTGCTCGGCGATCTCGAGCTTGGCCGCCGCGTCGAGCGAGATACCCGGCGACTGCTCGCCGTCGCGCAGGGTGGTGTCGAAGATGATCACTCGTTCGGCCATGGAGTTCCTTTCATCGGTGTTCGGGCAAAACAAAACCTCCTGGCCGGAGGCGCAGGAGGCGTGGGCGAGACCCGGGTGGGCTCGCCGTTCAGGTAAGGAGGAGGCTGGCCAGGCAGAAGCGGCGGGACGTCACGACCCCATGTTCGCAGTTGGTGGGGCACGCCGTCAAGCCGCGGCTAGGGCTCGGTGATGGCGATGGCATCCAGGATCCCGGGGGCGGCCAGCAGGGCGTCGACCACCTTGGCCGGCACCGGATGGTCGAACGACAGCGCCATCATCGCCGTCCCGCCCGTCCGGCTGCGGCCCAGCTTGAGGTCGACGATGTTGAGGCCGGCGTCCCGCAGGATCGCCGCGACCAGGGCCACCATGCCGACCCGGTCGTCGTTGCGCACGATGAGCATCGACCGGGCGATCGGCAGCTCGATGTCGTGGTCGTCGACCATGACGATCCGGGGCTCGGCCCGCAGCCCGAACAGCGTCCCGGCCAGGGCGTGGTCGCCGCCCCGCAGGGTGACCAGGTTGACGTAGTCGTGTGACGAGGAGGCGGTGGTGGTCCGGACCTCCAGGCCCCGCTCGGCGGCCAGCTGGGGCGCGTTGACGTACGACACCGGCTCGTCGGTCGCCGCCTGCAGCAGCCCTTTCAGCACCGACAGAGTGAGGATGCGGGTGTCGTAGTCCGCCAGCGGTCCCTGGTACTCGATCTCGAGGACGGGGGCCAGGCCGCCCGCCCTGGCCAGGGATGCGAAGAACCGGCCCAGCCGCTCGGCCAGGGGCAGGAACGGCCGCACCGTCTCCGACGCCTCCGCCGCCCCGACGTTGACCGCGAACGGGACGAAGTCGCCGGCCAGGGCCAGGCCGACCTGCTCGGCGATGGTGACGCCCGCCTTGTCCTGGGCCTCCTTGGTGCTGGCGCCCGAGGTGCGGGGTCGACCACCACGGAGTCCAGCTCGAACAGGGGCGACGCGGTGGTCGGCTCCGCCGCGAACACGTCGAGCCCGGCGCCGGCGATGCGGCCGTCCCGGATGGCGTCGGCCAGCGCCTCCTCGTCGACGATGCCGCCGCGGGCCGTGTTGATCGATCCGGAGGTCGGGCTTGGCCTTGGCCAGCAGGTCGGCGCCGATCAGCCCGATGGTCTCGGGCGTCTTCGGCAGGTGGATGGTGAGGAAGTCCGACTGCCGGACCACGTCTTCGAGGTCGAGCAGCTCGACGCCCATCTGCCGGGCCCGCTCCGGTGACACGTAAGGGTCGTAGGCGACCAGCCGCATGCCGAAGGCGAGCGCCCGCTGGGCCACCAGGGCGCCGACCCGGCCCAGGCCGACGACGCCGAGGGTCTTGCCGTGGAGCTCGACGCCCTCCCACCGGGACCGCTCCCACTTGCCGGCCACCAGCGCGGCGTGGGCCTGGGGGATGTTGCGGGCCTGGGCCAGCAGCAGGGCCATGGTGTGCTCGGCGGCCGAGAGGATGTTGGACTGGGGGGCGTTGACCACCATCACGCCGCGGCCGGTGGCCGCCGCCACGTCGACATTGTCCAGGCCGATGCCGGCCCGGCCGACCACGACCAGCCCGGGGGCGGCGGCCAGCACGTCGGCGGTCACCCTGGTCGCCGACCGGATGATGAGGGCGTCGGTGTCGGGAATGGCCTTCAGCAGTTCGGCCGGGGAGAGCCCCAGCCGCTCGTCGACGAAATGGCCGGCGTCGCGCAGCAACGCCAGCCCCCGCTCGGCGATCTCCTCGGTGACCAGGACCCGTGCCAGCGTTTACGCTCCCGGACTCGGCGTGCTACTCAGCGTCGGCCAGCAGCTTGGTCACCCGCGAGACGCCCTCGACCAGGTCGTCGTCGCCCAGGGCGTACGAGATCCGGGCATACCCCGGCGCACCGAACGCCTCGCCGGGCACGATCGCCACGCCGACCTCGTCGAGGACCATGGCCGCCAGGTCGAGGGTGGAGGTGGCCACCTGGCCCCGGATGGTCCGGCCCAGCACGCCCTCGAAGCTTGGGAAAGCGTAGAACGCCCCCTCCGGCTCGATGCAGGTGACCCCGGGGATGTCGCGCAGCATGGACACGATCGTCTGGCGCCGGCGGTCGTAGGCCTGGCGCATGGTCGCCACCGCCGACAGGTCGCCGGTGACCGCGGCCAGGGCGGCCCGCTGGGCCACGTTGCACACGTTGGAGGTGGTGTGCGACTGGAGGTTGGCGGCCGCCGCGATGACGTCCTTGGACCCGATCATCCACCCGACCCGCCACCCGGTCATGGCGTAGGTCTTGGCCACCCCGTTGACGACCAGGCACTGGTCGGCCAGCTCGGGGACGATGGCCGGCATGGAGCTGAAGGTCGCCGACCCGTACACCAGGTGCTCGTAGATCTCGTCGGTGACCACCCAGACACCGTTGTCAACCGCCCAGCGGCCGATGGCCTCGACCTCCGACGGCGAGTAGACGGCGCCGGTGGGGTTGGACGGCGAAACGAACACCAGCAGCTTGGTCCGTGGCGTCCTGGCCGCCGCCAGTTGGTCGACGGTGACCCGGAACCCGGTCTCGGCGGTGGTGGGCAGCACCACCGGCACCCCGCCGACCAGGCGGATGGCCTCGGGATAGGTCGTCCAGTAGGGGGCCGGCAGCAGCGCCTCGTCGCCCGGGTCGAGCAGGCTGGCGAACGCCGTCTCCACCGCCTGCTTGCCGCCGTTGGTGACCAGCACCTGGGCGGCGGTGACCGTCAGCCCGGAGTCGCGCTGCGTCTTGGCGGCGATCGCCGCGCGGAGATCGGGGAGGCCGGCGGCCGGCGTGTACTTGTGGTTCCTGGGGTCGCGGCAGGCCGCCACCGCGGCCTCCACGATGTAGTCCGGCGTCGGGAAGTCGGGCTCGCCGGCGCCGAAGCCGATGACGTGCTCCCCGGCCGCCTTGAGGGCCTTGGCCTTGGCGTCGATCGCCAGCGTGGCCGACTCGGTCACACCGGATACTCGTGCGGATATGCGTGTCATTGCTGCCATGCTGGCACAAGTGAGCACCGACCCTGCACCCGATATCCGGATTCCGCCCCACCTGCTGCCCGCCGACGGGCGCTTCGGGTGCGGTCCGTCCAAGGTGCGGCCCGAGGCGCTGGCGTCCCTGGCGGCCACCGGCCGGGACTTCCTGGGGACCAGCCACCGCCAGCCGCCGGTCAAGTCGGTGGTGGCCCGGCTGCGCGCCGGGCTGTCCGAGCTGTTCTCCCTCCCGGACGGCTACGAGGTGGTGCTCGGCAACGGTGGCGCCACCGCCTTCTGGGACGTGGCCACCTGCTGCCTGATCCAGCGGCGCAGCCAGCATGCGGTCTTCGGGGAGTTCTCGGCCAAGTTCGCGGCTGCCGCCACCGCCGCCCCGCACCTCGAGCCGCCGGACATCGTCGAGGCTTTTCCGGGGGCGTCAGCTCAACCCACGGCTGTGGCGGGCGTCGACCTGTACGCCCTGACCCACAACGAGACCTCAACCGGCGTGATGATGGACCTGCGCCGGCCTTCGGGTTCGGACCCGGACGCCCTGGTGGCGGTCGACGCCACGTCGGGCGCCGGCGGCCTGCCGTGGGACCCGACCCAGTTGGACGCCTACTACTTCGCCCCCCAGAAGTGCTTCGCCTCCGACGGCGGCCTGTGGGTGGCGCTGATGTCGCCGGCGGCGCTGGAGCGGGTGGTCCGGGTCCAGGGCTCGGGCCGCTGGATCCCGCCCTCGCTCGACCTGGCCATCGCCATCGACAACAGCCGCCTGGATCAGACCTACAACACGCCGGCGCTGGCGACTCTCTGGCTGTTCGCCGATCAGGTGGCATGGATGGTGCACCAGGGCGGGCTCGAGTGGTGTGCAGGCCGTTCCGCCCGTTCAGCCGGGATCCTCTACGGGTGGGCGGAATCGTGCGGCTATGCCCGTCCATTCGTGGCCAAGCCGGATGAGCGCAGCACGGTGGTCGGCACGGTCGACCTCGATTCCGGAATACCGGCGCTCACCGTCTCGAAGGTGTTGCGGGCCAACGGCATCGTCGACACCGAGTCGTACCGCAAGCTGGGCCGTAACCAGGTCCGGATCGGGATGTTCCCGGCCGTCGACCCCGACGACGTCGAGGCCCTCACCTGCTGCATCGACCACGTGGTGGAGCGGTTGGGTTAGCCGGGCAGGCTGGCCGGGGTGGTCACGGCGCTGACGTCGGCCTCTCCGGTGGCCGCCGGGTTGGGGCAGGCCATGGTCTTGTCA
This sequence comes from uncultured Actinomycetota bacterium, assembly GCA_963792645.1. GTDB lineage: Bacteria > Actinomycetota > Acidimicrobiia > Acidimicrobiales > Palsa-688 > CAWBWS01. Next base: position 409,114 of record CAWBWS010000002.1, on the reverse strand, counting down.
GCGACGAACAGGGCGGCCGTCTCGCCGGGCGGGTAGACCCGCAGCCCGGAGGCCGCGACCGGCGTGGCGCACTCCGTGGACGTGCCCACGTAAGCGTCGTGGTAGAGAAACAGGGCGGCCGCGGTCCCCGTGCCGGCCGCCAGGGTCACCGTGCCCCCGTACCCGGAGAGGCGGGGCGTGGCGGAGCCGATCTGGTGCCCGGCTCCGTCGACGAACGACACACCCGGGTAGCCGGACATGGTGCACGAGGTCGCCGACTTGTTGGTGAAGGTGAGGTGGCTGTAGATGGTGCCGGCCGCACCGCTGACATTGGTGAGGGCAGCTGACAGCTGGCTGGAATGGCACCTGGTCGGACCGGCCGCGGTCGTGGGCGTCGTGCTGCTGGTCGAGGTCGCCGGGGCGGTCGACGGGCTGGTGGTGGTGGCGCCGCCGGCCACCGTGGTGCTGGCCGTGGTGGGCGCGGCCGATGGTTTGCTCTTGCCGCTGCTGCAGGCGGCCAGGGTGGCGGCGACGGCGGCTGCCAGCAGGATGCGTCTGATGAGCGTCACGCTATCCGGCGAGGGTGTGGACGTCGACCTGGTCGGGCGGCCCGTCGTACACGACCGCCCCGTCCCGCAGGGCGACGCAACGCTCGGCCCGGCTGACGAAATCCATCTGGTGGGTGGCCACCACGACCGTGGCGCCGGAGTCGGTGGCATCGTCGAGCAGGTCGACCAGCGCGGTCCGACCGGGCGGGTCGAGGCCGACGAACGGTTCGTCGATCAGTAACACGGAAAACGGGCGGATCAGGCCCAACAGGATCGCCGTCTTCTGCCGCAGACCGCGGCTGAACCGGGAGGGCAGGTCATCGGCCCGCTCGGTCAGTCCTAGTTCGGCCAGCAGGCCGGTGGCCCGGGACTGCCAGTCGTCGGCGTCATGGAGCCGGCACACGTACTCGATGTGCTCGAGCACGGACAGGTCGTCGTACAGCACCGGATTGTCGGGTAGGTAGGAGACGGCGGCCCGGGCCTCGAGCGACCCGGCCGGTGAGCCCACGATGGTGACCGTGCCGCCCGAGGGCTCCAGCAGGCCGGCGGCGATCCGGAGCAGCGTCGTCTTGCCGGAGCCGTTGTGGCCGACCAGCGCCAGCCGCTGCCCCTCAGGGACCGACAGGTTCAGCGGCTCGAGGGCGACCAGGTCGCCGTAGGACTTGGTCAGGCCGTCGGTGGCCAGGACGACAACCGGATCTTCTGCCATGCGTGAAATCAACCTAGCTCGGAGGATTTCGCCGGCTGCATGGCCTCCATCTGCTTGGCGAACCAGGCGTGGGCTTCGACCTGCCAGCGCACCCAGGCGAGCATGCCGATCACCAGGACGGCGACCAGTTGCTCGAGCCCGGCGACCGCGGCCACGACGGGATGGCCGTGTGCGTGGGCGTCGCGTGCGGCCAGGATCGGAATGACCCCGAGCACGGCGATCGTCGGCGGCCACAGCAGCCGGGCCATGGCCCGGGCGCCCGCCGCCTCGGGCATCAGGGCGGCTTGGGATGACACGGCGGTCGGCGTCCCCTTGAGCACGCTCACCACCGCCGCCCCAAGACCACACAACGCGGCGGGCACCGCCATGACCGCCCCGATCTGCCAGGTGACGGTCGATCCGCCGGTGACCGCGGCCGCCGCCAACACCCCGACGAACGCCACCAGGACCATGAGCACCGCCGGCGGCCCGAGCTGGCGCAGGTGCAGGATGCCGGCCGGCACGTCGTAGGAATCGCGCCGGTCGGGGTGGTCGACCTCCTGGGCCAGCGGTTCGCTGGCGTCCAACCCGGCGACGTACAACGCCAAGCCGGCGATCACGAACAGCGGCGTGGTGCCCCGCCACACGCCGACGAGAGCCAGCCCGGCGACCGCGCCGAGGACCGCCACCCGGGCGAAACGCAGCGCCGGCCACCGCAGGATGCCGTGCCAGCCGCGACGCCAGAGGGGCAGCCGGCGCGTCGGTGGCCGCCGTGTCGGGAGTCGGCCGCCCTCGGGCATCCCAGCCAGCCACGCCTGCGGTATGGCGCGGGGCATGCGGATCCATGGTCGCTGCCGGGGCAGCTCCTGGGCCAGCTGGCGGCGCAGCACGATCACGGTGCGCAGGTCCTGCAGGGTGGCGGCGAAACGGATTTGGCCGACCAGGCTGGCCCGCCGCTCAGAGGCTTCAAGCGACGTGCCGCCGACCAGCGACAGGCCGGTGGCGGCCGCGGCGACGGCGATCAGCGGACCCAGGACGTCAACGGCATGGGTGGCGAGCGGCCACAGTGCCAGGCGGCCGATCAGGGTGGCCGGAGACGTCACGGTCCCCAGCCAGAGATCGGCTCCCGACCAGGCGAGTACGGCCAATGCCAGCAGCCCGCCCCACCAACGGCCGACGCGGCGGCCGGACGCCATGGTGGCCAGCCCGAACCCGCCCATGACGGAAGCGGCCCCGGCCACCGCGCCGCACGCGATCCAGGCCGCCGGCGCCCCCGGCAGGCGCCGCTGCGCCAGCAGCCCGGCGACCGCACCCGCGCCTCCACCCAGCAGGATGAGAAAACGCAGCTGGCGGATAGCGGGCCCCCGCAGGGCGACGGACCGGTCGATCGGTGCCATCAGCACGTGGCGGACGTCGGCCGCCTCGATGACCAGCGGACCGCCGCGCCCGCCCGAGCGCAGGCCGATGGCGAACACCAGAGCCACCGCCATTCCGAGCACCGGGCCGCCGTCCCGGGCGATCCTGACCACCTCGGCGGCGGACACCTTGCCGTCGCCCGTGAGCGTCGAGCCCACCAGCAACGCGATGGTCAGCCCGATGCCCGTCAGGTAAGCCCGGTACAGGGCCTCGAACGGGTCGAAGTCGACAATCCGGCGCCGGCGCCGAGTGGCTCGCAGGCTCCGCAGGACATCAGCCGGCTCGGTGCTGAGTTGTTCGTCCACTGGGCGGACGCTACTGCCCGTCCCCCGAGACCCGAGGTCGCAGGGCTAGGGTCTGCGGATCTTCTCGCGCACTCCTCGCTCGCGTTGGCGGCCGCTACTGGCAGTTGCGGTGTCGACGACCCTGCTTTGCGCCTGGCCGACGATGGCCGGTTCGGCCGCCGCATCTGGGAGCGCGACCCACCAGCCCCGGGTCACGGCCACCACCGTCCCCGCACCCCTGCCGCCACCGAAGGCTTGGGTCCTGGTCGACAACGACACCGCCAAGGTGATTGACGCCGGCAACGACCGCACTCCCCTCCCGCCCGCCAGCCTGACCAAGGTCATCACCGCGCTGGCGGTGGGTAAGTTGCCTCCTGACACTCCGGTTCCGGTCAGCCCGGTCGCCGCCGCCCAACCGGCCGACAAGTTGTTCATGAAGGCCGGTTCGGTCTGGACCGAGGACCAGATGATGCACTCGCTGCTCCTCTCATCGGCCAATGACGCAGCCGTGGCCCTGGCCGAGAAGGTCGGGGGCACGGTCGCCGGCTTCCAGCCGATCTTCGCCCGCACCGCGCTCGGGCTGGGGATGGCCGACAACCCGGTGCTCAAGGATCCGGCCGGACTGGACGGCCCCGACGGCGTCGACGGCGGCAACCTGGTCAGCGCCCGGGATCTCGCCATCGCCGGGCGGGCGCTGCTCGCTGACCCCAGCCTGGCCCAGATCGTCGCCACCCCCGTGTACTACTTCGACGGTCCCGACGCCGTGCACCACCGGCTGACCAATCACAACAAGCTCTTTCTCACCACCTACGCCGGTGCGTCGGGGATGAAGACCGGCTTCACCAAGCGGGCCGGCGCGTGCCTCCTGGCCGCCGCCAGCCGGGGTGGGAGAACGATGCTCGCGGTGATCCTGGGGGGCGCCAATCCGACGCAGCAGGCCAAGGACCTGCTCGACAAGGGCTTCGCCACGCCGGTCGCGGCCGAGACCGCCATCGATCAGCTGCCGCCGGTCTCGCTCGCCGGGGCGGCGTCCCCTCCGTCCACGGCAACGGCTCCTGCTCCGACCCCGGTGGTCCAGGTGCCGGTCAGAGCGGCGCCGGCACCGCCGGCGAGCGGCACTCCTGCATGGCTGTCGTGGCCGGTTCTGGCCGCCGCCGCCGTGGCCCTGGCCCTCGTCGCCACTGTGGCTGCCCGGCGCCGACGGCGGCGCCGGCGCCTCTTTGCCCACATGCGTTCGCGCCAGTCGCGGGCCCCCGATGGGGACCGGCGGGCGGCGTGAACGAATCCGGTCGTCAGTTGACCGCGCTATAGCGCGGCTAAGTGACGAACGGATTGCGGGCTAGCCCCCGGAGACGTCCTGGGGCCGCTGGGCGCCGGCCGCGATGAAGGGCATCATGGCCCGGAGCTCCTTGCCCACCTGCTCGACCGGGTGCTGGCGGCCGGCCTCCCGGAGGCGGTTGAAGTTGGGGCGTCCACTGCGGTTCTCGGCGATCCACTCGTTGGCGAATGTGCCGTCCTGGATCTCACCGAGGATCTTGTGCATCTCGGCCTTCACCCCGTCGTTGATGATGCGCGGGCCCCGGGTCAGGTCGCCGTACTCGGCGGTGTCGGAGATCGAGTAGCGCATGCCGGCGATCCCGTTCTCGTACATGAGATCGACGATCAGCTTGACCTCGTGCAGGCACTCGAAGTACGCCGACTCCGGCTGATAGCCGGCGTTCACCAGTGTTTCGAACCCGGCCATGATCAGCGACGTCAGGCCGCCGCACAGGACCACCTGCTCGCCGAACAGATCGGTCTCGGTTTCCTCGGCGAACGTGGTGTCGAGCACTCCGGCGCGGGTCGCACCGATGGCGTTGGCGTACGACAGCGCCAGCTCCCGCGCCTTGCCGGTGGCGTCCTGATCCACCGCGATCAGCGCCGGCACCCCGCCGCCGCCCTCGAACGTGCGGCGCACCAGGTGCCCGGGGCCCTTGGGCGCCACCATGGCCACATCGACGCCCGGCGGCGGCTTGATCAGCCCGAAACGAATGTTGAACCCGTGGGCGAAGAAGACGGCGTCGCCGTGCTTCAACGACGGGGCCACCGCGGCTTCGTAGATGGCCTGCTGCTCGGTGTCGGGGGCCAGCATCATGATCAGGTCGGCCTCCTCGGCCGCCTGGTCGGTAGGCGTCACCCGCAGCCCGGCCGCCTCCGCCTTGGCTCTCGACGACGAGCCGTCCCGCAGCCCGACCCGCACGTCGACCCCCGAATCCCGGAGATTCAGAGCATGGGCATGGCCTTGTGACCCATACCCGATGATCGCCACCTTGCGGCCGGCGATGAGGCCGGGATCAGCGTCCCTTTCGTAGTACACGTTCGCCATCACTCAGCCCACCTTTCCCATCACTGTTCGCAGACGAGATGCCTGCCGCTCCAACTTGGGCAACGCCACCCGACCCGTGCGCTGCAGTTCCGTGATCCCAAAGGGTCGCACAAGCTCCTCGAAGTCGTCGAGCCGGCTCGGCGTGCCGGCGAGCATCACCGTCAGCGTCTCGTGGCCGACGTCGACGATCCGGCCCTCGAACACCTGCACCAGCTCGATCACCTGGCCCCGGTGGGCGGCGTCGGCGCGCAGCGTGGCGAGCAGCAGCTCCCCCTCCACTGACTCATCCGGTCCGAGCTCGGTGATCCGCACGACATTGATGAGCTTGAACAACTGCTTGGTGATCTGCTCGACCGAGTTCTGCTCGACGTCGACCACGATGGTCAGCCGGCTGAACCGCTCGTCGTCGGTCGGTGCCACGGCCAGCGAGTAGATGTTGTAGCCACGGCGGGCGAACATGCCCGATACCCGGGCCAGCACGCCGAACTTGTTCTCAACCAGGACCGAGAGGGTGTGGTGGCGGGGTTGGGCGGTCACTGGACCACCCGGGCGGAGCGGGGGACGTCGGACTGGGAGGGGTGGACGACGACCGCGTTGTTGGACCCGCCGGCCGGGACCATCGGGAAGACCTTCTCCCGGGCGTCGGTGCGGAAGTCGATGACCACCGGCCGGTCGTCGATCTCGTTGGCCTTGTCGATGGTGGGCTGGACCTCCTCGGGCGACTCGACCCGGAAGCCGACGCACCCCATGGCCTCGGCCCACTTCACATAGTCGGGCAGATCGGGGGACAGGTAGACCTCGGAGTACCGCTCGTCGTAGAACATCTCCTGCCACTGGCGGACCATGCCGAGGTAGGCGTTGTTGAGGATGGCCACCTTGACCGGGATGCGCTCGCTGGACGCGGTGACCAGCTCCTGGGCCGTCATCTGGAAGCAGCCGTCGCCGTCGACGGCCCACACCATGCGGTCGGGACGGCCGACCTTGGCCCCGATGGCGGCGGGCACCGCGAAGCCCATGGTGCCGAGCCCGCCCGAGTTGACCCACGTGTAGGGGTAATCGAACTTCCAGTACTGGCTGGCCCACATCTGATGCTGGCCCACACCCGACACGACGATCGTGTCGTCAGGTGTCGAGTCCCGTAGCACCTCGAGCACGTACTGCGGCTTGAGGGCGTCACCGTCGGCGGGCTGGTCGTAGTGGAGCGGGAACTGCTCCTGCCACGCCGCCAGCTGACGGTTCCACGGCGTGCGGTCGGGCTGCGCCGTCGATCCGCCCATGGCCTTCAGCTCCTGGACCAGCTGCTCGATGACCAGCCGGCAGTCGCCCACGATCGGGACGTCGGGCCGGCGGACCTTGCCCAGCTCGGCCGGGTCGATATCCACATGGATGATCTTGGCGTCCGAGGCGAAGCTGTCGAGCTTGCCGGTCACCCGGTCGTCGAAGCGGCTGCCGAGGGCGATCAGCAGGTCCGAGCGCTGCATGGCGGTGATGGCGGTGTAGTTGCCGTGCATGCCCGGCATGCCGAGGCACAGCGGGTGGCGGTCGGGGAAGGCGCCCCTCGCCATGAGAGTGGTGACGACACGGATGCCGGTCAGTTCGGCCAGCTCCTTGAGTGTGTCGGCCGCCCGGGAGTTGAGGATGCCGCCCCCGGCGTAGATGACCGGCCGGTGGCTCCCGGTGATCAGCCGGGCCGCCTCCTTGATCATCCGGGGATGGCCCTTGGTGGTCGGCCGGTAACCGGGCAGGGATGTGATCACGTCGGCGTCGGATGGCCAGTCCCACTCGGTCGTCGCCTGCAGGATGTCCTTGGGGACGTCGACGAGCACCGGGCCCGGCCGCCCGGTAGTGGCGATGTGGAATGCCTGGCGGACCGTCATGGCGATGTCATTGGCGTCCATGACCAGGTCGTTGTGCTTGGTGACCGACCGCGTGATGCCGACGGTGTCGCACTCCTGGAAGGCGTCGGTCCCGATGGCGGTGCGGGCCACCTGGCCGGTGATGACCACGATCGGCACCGAGTCCATGTAGGCGTCGCAGAGCGGCGTCACGATGTTGGTCGCGCCGGGGCCGCTGGTGACGATGGCCACGCCCGGCCGGCCGGTGACGTGGGCGTAGCCCTCGGCCATGTGGCCCGCGCCCTGCTCGTGGCGCACCAGGATGTGGCGGATCGGAGAGTCGATGATGGGGTCGTACGCGGGCAGGATGGCGCCCCCGGGCAGCCCGAAGCAGACCTCGGTGCCCTCCATCTCGAGGCTCTTGATGAGGGCTTGCGCCCCGGTGAGTTTCATTCGGTCCTTCCCGGAAATTCGAAAACGACCTCCCGGGGAGGAGGTCGTGGACGCACGCGTGAGGCTGGCGCGTGCGTCTAGGTGATAAGTACGAGCACCAGAGTGGCGGCCATCGCCTGTGATTCTGTCAGTCGCAAGGGGGTGTGTGCAAGGCACGTGTGGCCGAGGTCACGGCTCAGTCACCGCGCCCCGTTCGGCGCCGGTGACCAGCTTGGCGTACTTGGCCAGCACCCCGGTGGTGTAGCGGGGCTCGGGGAGCTTCCAGTCGGCCCGGCGCCGGGCGATGGTGCCGGCGTCGACCAGGAGATCGACCGTCCGGCCGGGGACGTCGATGACGATCCGGTCGCCGTCGGCGACGAAGGCGATGGGGCCACCGTCGACCGCTTCGGGGGCCACGTGGCCGATGCAGAAACCGTGGGTGCCGCCCGAGAACCGGCCATCGGTGATCAGGGCGCAGTCGGCGCCGCGGCCGGCTCCTTTCATGGCGCCGGTGACGGCCAGCATCTCCCGCATGCCGGGACCGCCCTTGGGGCCTTCGTAGCGGATGACCACCACCGTCCCGGGCGTGATCTGACCGGCGAGGATGGCTTCCATGGCCGAGTCCTCACCGTCGAAAACCCGCGCCGGGCCGTCGAAATGCTCGATGTCGAGGCCAGCCACCTTGACCACTGAGCCTTCCGGGGCGAAGGTGCCGCGCAGTACGGCGATCCCGCCTCGCGGGTGGATGGCCCGGTTGAGGGGATGGATGACCTCGCCGTCAGGGGCCGGAGGATCGATGCGGTCGAGGTTCTCGCGGACGGTACGACCGGTGACGGTGATGCAGTCGCCGTGGAGCAGACCGGCCTCCAGCAGCTCGCGGATTACGACCGCGATCCCGCCGATGCGGTCGATGTCGAACATGTGGTAGCGGCCGTGCGGCTTGGTGTCGGCGATGTGCGGGGTGCGGGCGCCGACCCGGTTGAAGTCGTCGATAGTGAGATCCACCCGGGCCTCATGGGCGATGGCGAGCAGGTGCAGCACCACGTTGGTGGAGCCCCCCAGAGCCATGGCCACGGCGATGGCATTCTCGAACGCCTCCTTGGTCATGATCTGCCGGGGCCGGATTCCGAGCTCGACCAGGTGGACGACGCCCCGGCCCGACTCGTACGCCAAATCATCGAGGCGCCGGTCGACGGCGGGGACCGAGGCGCCGCCGGGCAGGGCCATGCCGAGCGCCTCGGCGACCGACGCCATGGTGTTGGCCGTGAACATGCCGGCGCAGCTGCCGATGGTCGGGCAGGCATTGCGCTCGATCAGAAGGAGCTCCTCGTCGGTGAGGCCGCCGGTCGCCCGGGCCCCGACCGCCTCGAACACGCTGACGATGTCGAGCGCCTCACCGCGGGCGCCCCGGCCCGGAAGGATGCTGCCGCCGTAGAGGAAGATGGACGGCATGTTGACCCGTGCCGCGGCCATCAGCATCCCCGGCAGCGACTTGTCACACCCGGCGAAGGTGACAAGGGCGTCGAACCGCTCGGCGTGCATCATGGTCTCCACCGAGTCGGCGATCACCTCGCGGCTCACGAGCGACGCCCGCATGCCCTCGTGACCCATGGAGATCCCGTCGGAAACAGCGATGGTGACGAACTCGAACGGGAACCCGCCCGCATCGCGAACGCCTTGCTTGGCCCGCTTGGCCAGGCGGGCGAGCGACATGTTGCACGGGGTGACCTCGTTCCACGACGACGCCACGCCGACCTGCGGCTTGGTCCAGTCGGCGTCGGTCATCCCTACCGCCCGCAGCATGGCGCGCGCCGGCGCCCGTTCGAACCCGTCGGTGACCTCGTGACTGCGCGGTTTCATGTCGCTCGCCATGTCGCCGATCCTAGGGTGCCAGTGCGGAGCGCCGTTCCCGGAGCAGGGCCGACACCGCCTTCAGATCGGCCTTGCCTTCCGTGGCCGCTTTGACCTTGCCGATGAAGAAGCCCTGCAACTTGTCCTCGCCACCGACGAAGCGGGCCCACTCCACGGGGTGGTTGGTTATCAGTTGGTCGACCGCGTCGCCGACAAAATCGGCCCCCATGGCCTCGAAGCCCAGTTCCCGGGCCATGGCCTCGGGATCGCCGCCGCTCTCGAGCAGACGCTTGAGCACGTCTCTCGCCTGGGTGCTGGTCAGCTCACCCTGGCCTTCCATGAGCAGCAGCCGGCAGAAGGCGTCCGGATCCAGGTGATGGGCGTGCTCGGCCGAGGCGGCCACCTCATTGGCCAGGCGCCGGACCGCCAGAGCCGCATCGGCACCGACATCCACCGCGGCGACCACGAAGCTGTCCAGGTCGAGACGGACCACGGTGACCACCGGGTCCGAGTCCACCGAAAGCGCCGAGGCGGCGGACACCCGGGCCCGCCGTTCGGCTGGCAGCGGAGGCAGGACCCGCGCCACCGCCGACACCCAGTCGGCGCCAGGATCGACCGGCACCAGGTCGGGCTCGGGGAAATAGCGGTAGTCGTACGCCTCCTCCTTGGAGCGCATGGAGTGGGTGCTGCCGTCGGCCTCGTCCCAGCCGCGGGTCTCCTGGACCACCCGGCCCCCGGATTCGAGCAGGGCGATCTGACGGGCGGTTTCGTACTCGATGGCTCGACCAAGGCTGCGCAGCGAGTTCATGTTCTTTATCTCGCACCGGGTACCCAACTCGGTGCTTCCAGCTTGGCGTATCGACACGTTGGCATCGACTCGGAGCGACCCCTCCTCCATCTTGCCGTCCGAGGCCCCGCTGGCGACCAGGATGGCCCGGAGCTCGTCGACATAGGAGCGGGCGGCCGACGCAGTGCGGAGGTCCGGCCGGCTCACGATTTCGACCAGCGGAACGCCGGCCCGGTTGTAGTCGACGAGCGAGTAGGCGGCCTGGTGGATGCGGCCGCCGCCGCCGACGTGCGTTGTCTTGCCGGTGTCCTCCTCCAGATGGGCCCGCTCGATGCCGACCCGCTGACCGGTCGGCAACTCGAGCCAGCCGTCGATGTTGATCGGCTGGTCGTACTGGCTGACCTGGTAATCCTTGGGCATGTCGGGATAGAAGTAATTCTTCCGGTGGAAGATCGAGCGCTCGATACGGCAGTGCAGCGCGGTGCCGATGCGCATGGCGTACTCGACGGCCATGCGGTTGAGCACGGGCAGCGATCCGGGCAGGCCCAGGCACACGGCGCAGATGCTCGTGTTGGGCTCGGCCCCGAAGCTGTTGACACACCCGCAGAACAACTTGGTCTCGGTCCGCAGTTCACAGTGGACCTCGAGCCCGATCACCGTCTCCCATTGGGTCATCGGGCCTCCTCGGGGGCGGGGGCGGGGGCGGGGGCGGCCGGCGCCGCCGCCTCGAGCGCCGCCGCCACCTGGAACATGACCGCCTCACCGAGGGCGGGGGCCAGCACCTGGACTCCGACGGGAAGTCCATCGCTCCCGGTACCGAACGGAACGGACATGGCGGGATGGCCGGCGAGATTGGAGGGGATGGTGCACAGGTCGGACAGGTACATGGCGAGGGGGTCGGCGGTCTTGGCACCCAACTCGAAGGCGGTGGTCGGCGCGGTGGCCGACAGCAGGACGTCGTATGACTGGTAGGCGGCGTCGAAGTCCCGGATGATCAGGGTCCGTACCCGCTGGGCCTGGCCGTAGTAGGCGTCGTAGTAACCGGCCGAGAGCGCGTATGTCCCAAGCATGATGCGGCGCTTGACCTCGGCGCCGAACCCCTGAGCCCGGGTGGCGCTGTTCATGGTCGCCACATCAGGAGCGTCGACCCGCAATCCGTAGCGGACGCCGTCATAGCGGGCCAGGTTGGAGGATGCTTCCGCCGGGGCGATCAGGTAGTAGGCGGACAGGCCGTACACCGCGGCCGGGACACTGACGTCGGTGACCGTGGCGCCTGCGCCGGCCAGTGCGTCCGCCGCCTCGCGCACCCGGGCGACCACGTCAGGGGCGATCCCCTCGGCGAAGGTCAGCTCGGAGACCACGCCGACCCGGAGCCCTTCCACGCCAACGCCCAATCGAGACGAGGCCATGGGGACGTCACCCGGAAGTGAGGTCGAGTCACAGGGATCATGGCCGGCGATCACGTCGAGCAGCAGTGCGGCGTCGGTGACGTTGCCCGCGAACGGGCCGATCTGGTCCAGCGAGCTGGCGAAAGCGATCAACCCGTAACGGGATACCAGCCCGAAGGTCGGCTTCACCCCGACCACCCCGCACAGGGCGGCCGGCTGGCGGATCGACCCGCCGGTGTCGGACCCGAGCGCCAGCGGGACGAAACCGGCCGCAACCGCGGCCGCGCTACCCCCCGACGACCCACCCGGCACGCTTGTAAGCCGGCGGGGGTTGCGGGTCGGACCGAAGGCCGAGTTCTCGGTAGACGACCCCATGGCGAACTCGTCCAGGTTGGTCTTGCCGACGGCCACCGCCCCGGCCTGGCGCAGCCGGGTCACGACCGTGGCGTCATAGGGCGGCAGCCAGCCGGACAGGATCCTGGACGAGCAGGTCGTCGGCACGCCGCGGGTGCACAGGTTGTCCTTCAGGGCGACCGGCACACCGGCCAGCGGGCCGGGGTCACGCCCGGCTGCAACCGCCGCGTCCACCGCCTCTGCCGCGGCCCGGGCCTCCGCCTCCATGACATGGTTGAAGGCGTGCACCTCGACGTCAGCCTCGGCGATGGCGGCCAGATGCTCCTCCAGAACCTCCACCGCGCTGCGCCGGCCCGAGCTGACCTCGCGAGCCAGTGCCGCCGCGCTCATGGTGCCTCACCGAGGATTCTCGGAACGCGGAACCGGTCGGCTTCCACCGCCGGCGCCTGGGCCAGCACCTCCTCACGGTCGAGGCTGGCCAGCACGGTGTCCTCGCGGAGGACATTGGACAGAGGCAGCGGATGGGCCGTCGGGGGCACCCCCGCCGTGTCCAGGGCTTCGACATCGCGGGCGTGCTCGAGAACGGCTCCGAGCTGCTCGGTGAATTCCTCCAACTCGTTGTCGGTGAGGTCGAGCCGGGCCAGGCGGGCCACGTGGGCCACGTCCGCCCTGGAGATCGGTCCGGGCATCGGCTCATGGTAGGCGGGTCGGTGGCCGTCGCCGCTACCGTGCAGTCCGGTGACGACGTATCCATTCCTGAGCGACGAGTGGCTGGCCGAGGCCCGGACCATCCGGCACGAATACCACGCCGAGGTTCCCCCCGCCGCTCAGGCCATCCGCATGAACCTGGTGGTCACCGAGGTACCTTTCGGTGACCCGACGCGCCAGGCGCACCTGGACACCTCGGCGGGTGAGATGGAGATCGAGCTCGGTCACATGCCCGACGCTGAGCTCACCGTCACGCTGGACTACGCCACAGCCAAGGCCATCCTGGTCGAGCTCAACCTCCAGGCCGGTCTGCAGGCGTTCATGACGGGCAGGATCAAGGTCGAAGGAGACATGGCCAAGCTGATGATGCTGCAGGCGGCGGCGGCCGCCCCGGATCCCGTCGCGGTGGCGATCGCCAGACGGATCCAGGGCATGACGGAGTAGCCATCGGACTCGGCAGGGTCTGGGGCGGCGGCGCCGGCAGCGGCTGGGGATCGCGGCGGAAGCTACACCGCCAGCCAGACCCTACTCACTGCCATGGTACGGCTCGCCGACTATTACGCCCAACCGTTTACCCAGCTCATCGTCGAGCTCCGCCACTGTCCACCGACCCGGCCGCTCGACCCCTTCGCCCATGGTCCAACCGTGCATCAGCTTCACCGTCCCGCCCTGGATGAACAACACCTGGCCGGTGACGGGGCAGCTCTCGGTCGCCAACCAACCGACGAGCGGCGACACATTGGCCGGATCCCAGACATCGAAGAGACCACTCTCCTCCGGAGGCTTCACGATGTCGCTCAGTCCTGGCGTGGCCGAGGTGAGGCGGGTCCGGGCGGCCGGCACGATGGCGTTGACCCGCACACCGTAGCGGCCGAGCTCCTGGGCGGCGATCACCGTGAAGGCGCCGATCCCGGCTTTGGCCGCTCCGTAGTTGGCCTGGAACGGATTGGCCAGCAGGCCCGAGGTGGACGAGGTGTTGATGATCGACGCCTGCACGGACCGTCCAGCCTTGGCCTGGGTCCGCCAGTAGGCGGCAGCGTGGCGCGTAGGGACGAAGTGGCCCTTCAAGTGCACGGAGATGACGTCGTCCCACTCGTCCTCCGTCATGTTGACCAGCGAGCGGTCTCGCAGGATGCCGGCATTGTTCACCAGCACATGGAGATCGCCGAAGGCATCAAGGGCGGTCTCGATCAGCCGTCGGCCGCCCTCCCAGTCGGCGACGTCGTCGGTGCTGGCCACCGCCTCGCCGCCGTTCGACTTGATTTCGACCACCACATCGGCGGCCGGGTCGGCGTCGTCCGGGGAACCGTCCATGGCCGCGCCGAGGTCGTTGACGACCACCTTGGCCCCCTCAGCGGCGAGCAGCCGGGCGTGCTCACGGCCGAGCCCTCGGCCTCCGCCGGTGATGATCGCCACCCGTCCGTCAAGCGCGCCCACCACGACTCATCCTCTCCAGTCGGCGGCGATCGTAACTGATCAGTTTGTGAACAATGTGACCGCCGAACCGCGCTTCACCGAGGCGCCGACCGCCGGCGCGGTCCGGGTGACGGACCGGATCGGACTCCCTGTCACGCCGCTGACCGAGAAGCCGTCGTTTTGCAGCTTCCTGGTGGCGGAGTCGACCGACAGCCCGACCACGTTGGAGACGGGTACCACGTCCGGGCCCTTGGAAACGGTCAGGGTCACCTTGCTCCCAACCTGGACCTGACTACCGGGGGTCGGGTTGGCGCTGATGACCTGGCCCTTCGGGACGGTGTCGCTGAAGGCGTCGACCTCGACGCCTGTGAGACCCTGGGCGGCCAGCGCGGCCTGGGCGGCCGCGAGGGGCAGCGAGGTGACCGCCGGGATGCCGACGATCGGTGGGCCGTTCGAGACGACCAGGTCGATCGGGGTCTGCCGGGGCACCTTGGTTCCCTGCCCTGTCCACGACAGGACGCTGCCCTTGACAGCTGTCGCGTCGAACTTTCCGGTGATACGCCCGACCTGCAGGCCCGCCCCCTTGAGCTGGTTCTGGGCCGCGTCCTGGGTGAGACCGGTGAGATCGGGGACGGCCACCGGGGCCGGGCCCTGCGAGAGCACGACCGCGACGCTGGACCCCTCCCGGAGGCGGCTGCTCGGTTGCGGCTGCTGGCTGATGATGCTGTCCGACGCGATGGACTCGTCGTAGGCCTTTCCGGTGACGAGGAGATGCAGATGGAGGGCGTCGAGCGTCCGGCGGGCGTCGGCGACCGGCATGGCATGAAGGGTCGGGACGGTGTGCGAGGGCTTCGACAACCGACTGGCCGCCATCCCTCCGGCCGTCAGGACCGCGGCGACCACCACCGCCACCGCCACCCAGATCCACGGGCGACGCCGTACCCGTGTGGCGACGGGAATCGGCTGGCGCCGGATCGGCCGCTCCGATCGCATCCGGTCGCCACCAGGCGGGACGACCGCGGTGGCGGACGGGCGAGACCCGGCGTTGCCGTTGCGCCCTTGGTCCGTCCCGCGATGGCCGTTGCTCTCGTCTGTCTCGCCGTCGAACAACCGGGCCCGGCCCGGCAGCTGGGTCAGGTCCATGTCGTCGGGACTGTCGACCGGATCATTGGCCCCGGCCAGGGCCAGCGGCTGGGGAGGCGGGAGCTGGCGTGCCACGTCTTCCAGGCCGGCGGCGAATGCGCCGGCATCCGCCCGCTCGGCCGGTGCTGCCGTCCCCGCCGTTGCGATGGCCGGGCCCAGCGGGCCGAGTTCATCGGCGATCGGTATGGCCTGGTCGACCCGGGCCATCAGCGTCCCAATGGTGGTGTCGGCCGAGAACGGCACTTTGCCGGCGACCGCCTCGACGAGGACCAGCGCCAGGGCGTACACGTCGGCCTTGCCGTCCAGGCCGACCCCCGACATCTGCTCGGGCGCGGCGTAACGGGCGGTGCCGAGCACCGCGCCGACCGGTTCGGTCCAGGTGGCCTCGGCCAGCGCCCGGGCCAGGCCGAAGTCCCCGATGGAGACCCGGCCGTCCTCGTCGAAGAGCAGGTTGGCCGGTTTGATGTCGCGGTGAACCAGACCGCGGTGGTGGGCGTACTCCAGGGCGCGCGCCGCGCCGGCGCCCAGCGTGGCCGCCTGGGCCGGGCTGAGCAGGTGGCCGCGGTCGAGCAGCGACCGCAGGCTGCCTCCCTCCAGGAGCTCCATCACGAGGAACGGAGTCCCCGAGTCATTGCCCCAGTCGTAGACCCGCACGATGCTCGGATGACGCAGGGCCGCCACCACCCGGGCCTCGGCCTGGAATCGCCGGAGGAACGCCTCGTCGTCGGCCAATGCCGCGTGCAACACCTTCACGGCGACGCGCCGGCGCAGGGTGACGTCCTCAGCAACATACACATGGGCGGATGCCCCGGTCCCAAGGGGCCGGGTCAGGCGGTAGCGGTCACTAAGGACGCGCCCCACGTGCTCGGCGATGCGGGACGTCGCCATGAGCTGAGGCTACCGGTGCCGTCGCGGTTCGAGGGGGATGCCCAGACGGGCGATCTGTGGCCTGTGGCGGATTGCGGCCACAATGGTCGCCGTGCGCACCGTCCTGGCCGACGACATGGAGGAGCTCGTGCGCCGGGGCGCGATCTGGGATCAGGTGGAGCTGGCGGCCGTCGTCGACCGGCTCGAGACGGAGGGCCGGGACAATGCGGACCCCATCCTCGTGCTCCTGGCCCAGCCGCTGCGGTCGGTACTGCTGCGGCTGCGGATCGGTCCGGTCACACCCAGGACGGCGGCCGACATCGAAGCCATCGTCTACCCGCGCCTCTGGAAGTTCATGGAAGCCGTCCGCGACGACATGCCCGACGGTGAGCTGCGGACGAGGATCGAGGTCTTCAATCGGCGGCTGGCGCAGCGCTTCGCCCAGGAGAACATGGCCGAGAACGGTCCATGAGCCTGGGGCAGTCGGCGTCGGGGCAAGGATCGACCCGGGAATGGACACTGGCGGCGGCCGCCGGCCTGGCCGCCCTGGAGGCGACCGTGCTGATCTCGGTGATCGCTTTGGGGTCGTACCCGTCGGGCCCGCTGCTGATCGCGTTTCTGGCCCTGAAATACGGGTTCTGCTGGGCCCTATTGCAGCGGCGAGCGGGTGCGTGGATGGCCCTCATGCTTTGGGAGGCGAGCGGCGCGGTCGCCGCTCTCGCCCGCCCAGGACTGCCCATGCCGGAGCGGCTCATCGAGCTGAGCGTGTGCATCGGGTGCATGGTGTTGCTGGGTCTGGCGACGCCCCTGTTTCCATCACCCAGGATGCCGCCGAGGTGATCACCCGACGGCGGCTCGTCATCTCCTTGATCCTCGCCGGGTGCGTCGCTCTGATGGGGTGGGGGTTCACCCTGGTCCGGCCCACCAACCAACCGATCGTGATCAAGGACTCCGCGGTGAAGGCGCTGATCCCCGCGCCGGGTGACAGGGTCCTGCGTCAGGCGTTCATCTCGGCGACGCTCGCTCAGGACTACACGCTGGCGTACGACACGTCACCTGGCTTCGCGGTCGCCGCGGTGGGGATCCCGCAGGACCAGCTGCAAATCGTCCCCGGGCTCAACCAGTACTTCTTCTACCCGGGTCCGGGCAAGGAGCTGACCGAGTTGCCGTCCGGCCGGGTGTGCGTGTCGCTGCGGCTCAAGCGGGTGCTGATCCCGACCGATCCCGGCCGGCCATTCGGTTGGTGTTTCTTCACCCATTGACCGGGCGCTGACCGGTGTCCAGCAGCTTGGCGAACGCCTCCTCGTCCAGGATCGGCACACCGAGCTCGGTCGCCTTGGCCAGCTTGGCCGACCCCGGCTCGGCCCCCACGACCACGGCGGTCGTCTTCTTCGACACGCTGCCAGGAGCCTTGCCGCCCCGGGCCTTGATGGCCTCTTCGGCCGCCTCCCGGGACCACCTCGACAGGGTGCCGGTCACCACGATCGAGGCCCCGGTCAGGATCTGAGGTTGAGTCGGCCCGGCCGGTCCGGTGAAATTGACCCCCGCCGAGCGCAGCCGCCCGACGACGTCACGGTTGACGTCAAGGGCGAAGAACTGCCCCACACTGGCGGCGATGACCGGTCCGATGCCCTCGATCCCGGCCATCTCGTCGACCGACGCCGACATGATGCGGTCGAGGTGGCCAAGGGCCTGGGCCAGGACACGGCTTCCCGTCCCGCCCAGGTGACGGATCGACAGCCCGACCAGGAGATTGGCCAGTGGGCGGTCCTTCGACCCCGCGATGGCCCGCTGCAGGTTGGCGATCGAGATGTCCCCGAAGCCCTCGAACTGGCGCACCCGTTCGAAGTCCAGGTCATAGATGTCGGCCACGTCGCTGAGCAGGCCGGCCTGGCAGAACTGGTAGACCGTCCGCTCCCCCAGTCCCTCGATGTCCATGGCACCACGGGAGGCGAAGTGGCTGATGCGCTGCACCCGTTGACCCGGACAGTCGGTGTTGACACAGAAGGTGTCGCTCTCCCCCTCCAGCCGGACGAGTGGCGTTGCGCAGATCGGGCAGTCCGACGGAAACCGCCACGGCTCGGTGCCCTCGGGGCGCAGCGAGAGAACCGGGCCCCGGACCTCGGGGATGACGTCGCCGGCACGCCGCACGATCACCGTGTCGCCGGGGCGGACGTCCTTCTCGCGGACCTGGTCCTCGTTGTGGAGGGTCGCCAACTGGACCCTGGCGCCGCCGACCGTCACCGGCTCGAGCATGGCGAACGGGGTGGCCTTGCCCGTCCGGCCGATCGACACCATGATGTCCTTCAGCCGCGTGGTCTTCTCCTCGGGCGGGAACTTGTAGGCGATCGCCCACCGCGGCGCCTTGGAGGTGGAGCCCAGCTCCAGGCGCTGGCCCAGGTTGTCGACCTTGGCCACCACGCCGTCGATCTCGTAGTCGAGATCGTGGCGGTGCTCGAGCCAGTGACGGCAATAGTCGCTGACCTGGTCGAGACCGTGAACGGTCCGGATGTTGGGATTGACCGGGAATCCGGCACGGCTCATCCAGTCCAGCGTCTGGCGGTGCTCGGTGAATGCCGGCCCACCCTCCATGGCACCCAGCTGGTAGGCCCAGAACGACAGGTCGCGCGATGCCGTGATGCCCGGGTCCTTCTGGCGCAGCGAGCCGGCCGCCGAGTTGCGGGGGTTGATGAACGCCCGGTTGCCGGCGGAGACCTGACGCCGGTTGAGATCCTCGAACGCGGAGATCGGCATGAAGACTTCGCCCCGAACTTCGACGACGCTCGGGACCCGCATGTCGTCGCCGGCCAGCCGGTGCGGTATGGCGGCGATGGTGCGCACGTTGCGGGTGACGTCCTCCCCGACGACACCGTCACCTCTCGTCGCCGCCCGTTCCAGTCGGCCGTCGCGGTAGAGCAGCGACATGGCGAGGCCATCGATCTTCAACTCGCAGGTGAAGGCCACGTCGCCCGAGATGAACCGCTCCATGCGCTTGGCCCACGCCTGCAGGTCCTCGAAGGTGGTGGCGTTGTCGAGCGACATCATGGGCTGCTGGTGCCGGGCCTCGGCGAAGAGGGTGGACGGCGCGCCGCCAACCTTCTGCGTCGGCGACTCGGGAGTGCGTAGGTCGGGGTACGACTCCTCGAGGGCGAGCAGCTCGCGCATCAACGAGTCGTAGGCGGCGTCGCTGATCTCGGGATCGTCGAGCTCGTAATAGCGGCGATTGTGGTACTCGAGCTCGGCGCGTAGGGCCTCCGCTCGCTCCGCCGGTTCCTGCGTCATCGCCACGCCGCCAGGCTACCCAGGGGCGATGACGACTCGTCGTCCACGAGGCCACCGAGTGGGTGCGCCACGGGGCGCCGCGCGACGATACGAGGCCCCATGGACGCGCGTCGCATTTTCCCCTGGCTGCTGCGGGCGGCCTGGCTCTCATTGCCGTTCGTGGCCGGACCGGCGTACGCCGCCGCCCTGCACCCGCACAGTGGGGCGGTACAGGTGTCCGGCGCCGTCCTTGTGTGGGCCGGCTGGGCCGTGACCCTCGTCGGCACACTGGTCCCCTACCCGATCGGCCTGACGGCCCTGCGGCTGGCGGCGCCAGGGGCCCTGGCCGCCGCGGTCGCCGCAGCCCTCAGCGGCCGGCCGTCGACACTCGCCACCGCCGCCGCGCTGGTGGGAACCAGCCTGGTCACGGTCCTGGCGTTCACGCCCGTCACAGGATCGCTCTATGCCAACGGGCCGGCCTACCCCAACGAGCGGCGCTACCCGCTGCGCCCGCCGGGCCCGCTGTTGCTGGGACCGCTCGAGCTGTCGTGGGCGGTTGTGGTCGGGGCGCCGGCGACCGGCGTCCTGCTGCTGGCGGCCAGGGCGTGGGTCGCCGGCGCGGCCGTGCTGGTGGTGGGCCTGCCGCTGGCGTTCGTGCTGGGCCGATCGTTGCATGGCCTGTCGAAACGATGGCTCGTCTTCGTGCCGGCGGGCGTCGTGCTCCACGATCCCTTGACGCTGCTCGACCCGGTCCTGTTCGAGCGCAAGACCATCGAGACGCTGCGCCCGGCGCCGGCGGGGACCGACTCGCTCGACCTGACCCAGGGGTCGCTGGGCCTGGCGCTGGAGCTGGTGCTGCTCGAGAAGGTCCCCATGACGCGGGTCAGACCGGGCACTGTCGGCGGGGAGGCCGGGGCGTCGGCCCGGCTGCTGATCACGCCGACCCGTCCCGGCCAGGTGCTGGCGGAGGCCGCCCGCCGGCGGGTGCCGATCGGCTGACGCCGGCGGGTGATGGTCGGCCGAGGGCGGCGGGTGCCGGGCGGGCTGACGCCGGGGGGCCGAGGGCGGCGGGTGCCGGCGCCGAGAAGTGACACGACATACGGGGCGCCGGCACCCCATTTGTCGCGTCAGTTCCAACCTGGCGCGATCAGCTGACGGGCGGGCGCGCCCGGTCCGACCGGCTGATCAGAACGCCAGACCGATGCCGATCCCGATCATGAGGCCGAGCACGAAGATCAGGGTGATCGACAGCAACGCCTGACGGCCGCTGATGCCGCCGAGCGGCGGTCCGGGAGGCATCAGGCGGCCAGCCCGCCGCCCAGGACGGAATCGTCCCGGTACAGCACGACGCTCTGGCCAGGCGCCACACGCCGCTGGGGCTGCTCGAACCACACGGTCCCGCCGGCGAACACCGCCGGCGCCGGCCGGCCGTGGGCGCTCATCTGCACCAGCACCCTCGACCCGGCCGAGACCGCGCCGTCCACCCAGCTGAGGTCCAGCAGGTGGATGCGGTCATCCATCAGGTCCTCGAGGGTGCCCACCTCGACGGTCGAGGCAGCGGTGTCGACGCTGAGGGCGTATCTCCGGGTCGGAGTCCCCCGGCGACCGCGACCGAGTCGCCGATGCCGCGCCGCTGACCCACGGTCACCAGTTCGACGGCCGCAACCTGCCCGATCTCATCGCCCGACGACCGATCGACCAGCCGTCCCGGGTGCAGCGGGATGCGGTCACCGAGAAACGCCTCCCGGCCGGCGGCCCGGGTGATGAAGCAGACGTCCTGGCTGTCGGGCTTGGCCGCTGTCCGCAACCCGAGCTCGGTCGCCCGGTGCCGCACCGCGGCCTTGGTCATCTCGCCGACCGGGAGCAGCATGCGGGACAGTTCCGGCTGACTGAGCATGTACAGCACGTACGACTGGTCCTTGGCCGGGTCGGCGCCGCGGAGCAGGCGGCAGCGACCGCCCGACACTGCGACCCGGGCGTGGTGACCGGTCGCCACGGCATCGAAGCCCAGCTGAACGGCTCGGCGGAGGAATCGGTCGAACTTGAGATGCCGGTTGCACTCCACGCACGGATTGGGGGTGCGGCCGGCGGCGTGGGCCGCCACGTACGGCTCGACCACGTGGCGGTCGAAGTCGTCGGTGAAGTTGAACACGTGGTGGGCGATGCCGAGCTGCTGGGCCACCCGCCGGGCGTCCTCGACATCGGCGACCGAACAGCAGCCGGAGTCCGAATGCCCGCCCCAAAGCTTCATCGTGGCACCCACCACCTCGTGCCCGGCGTCTTGCAGGAGGGATGCGGCCACCGACGAGTCAACGCCACCCGACATGGCGACCAGGACCCTCATCAGGCGGGCCCGGGCGGATCGAGTGGTGCACGAAGGGGGGCGATTTGGGCCCCCACCGACCAGATCACCCCCATTTGCGCTCCACTCGATTGGCATCGCGCAGCCGGGCGACGGCGTCGGGAACAGCCTTCAGGGCCAGCGCCACGTCGTCCGCCGTCGTGGTGGTACCTAGCGACAGCCGCACGCTGCCGAGCGCCCGTGCCTTCGGCACGCCCATGGCGGCCAGGACGTGGCTGGGCTCCACGGCTCCGCTGGCGCACGCCGAGCCGGCGGAGGCCCAGATCCCGGCGTCGTCGAGCAGGATCAGCAGCGACTCGCTCTCGATCCCGTCGAAGCACAGATGGCAGTTGCCGGCGACCTTGAGGGCGCGGTCGCCGGTCTCGCTACTTCCGGAAATGACCAGCAGCTCATCGGCCAGCTGGTCGCGCAACGGCCGGATTCGGGCGACGGTCTGGTCACGACCAGCCACCGTGGCCTGGATGGCCGCCGCCATGCCGACGATGCCTGCCACGTTATGGGTTCCGCTGCGCCGTTCCCGTTCCTGGCCGCCGCCATGGATGACCGGGGCCACACTGACGCTGCTGCGGGCAGCAAGCACGCCGACGCCCTGGGGACCGCCGAACTTGTGGGCGCTGATGGAGATCAGGTCCGCCGGCGCCGCGGCCGTGGCCACGTCCATCCACGGGAACGCCTGGACCGCGTCGGTGTGCAGCGCGGCGTGGGGGGCCAGCCGGCGGACCAGCCGGGCGACGGCAGCCAGTGGCTGGATGGTCCCGACCTCGTTGTTGGCCAGCATCACCGACACCACACTTACCGAAGCGTCCAGCTGGGCGGCCAGGCCGTCGAGGTCGATGGTGCCGTCCGGGTGCACCGGCGCCACCCGACACGCCCCCGCAGCGGCCGCCGCGGCGGTGTGGAGCACGGCGTGGTGTTCGATGGCGCTGCAGACCACGGCGCCGGGGCGGAGGGCGAGGACGCCACTGATGGCCAGGTTGTCCGCCTCGGTGCCACCGCCGGTGAAGATCACCCCACCCGGCTCGACGCCGAGGGCCGTGGCGGTGATGTCCCGCGCCGTGTCGATGGCCGCCCGGGCGGCCCGGGCCACGCTGTGCGAGCCGGACGGATTCCCGAAGCGCTCGGTCAGCCAGGGCAGCATGGCGGCCGCCGCCTCGGGCCGCAGCGGCGTGGTGGCGGCGTGATCGAGATAGGCGGACATGGCCCTCTCAGGCTACCGGCGGCGACCGCTAGGCCGGGGGCGTGAAGATGCCGGGCCCGGGGGCGGGAGGCCCGGGGGCGGGAGGCCCGGGGGCGGGCGTGACCACAGCGGGCGCCCCCCAACCCGACGGCGCTCCCCAACCCGACGGGGGCGCCGGCATCCCCCAACCCGACGGCGCGCCCCACCCGGACCCCGGCTGCGACCCCGGCGCCCCCCACCCCCACGAACCGCCGTGGCGTTGCTGGTACGCCGCGGCCACGCATGCCAACCACAGCTCCGGGCCAACCCCGTCCGGGACGACCTGGCGCCAGCGAGCGGCCAACGGCGCCGCCAGCCGCACCGCCAGTGCGCCTCGTGGTCCGGGCGCCATGTCGCGCGCCCGGAGGAGAAAGGACCGCACCATCCCGTACTCGGCCGGCGCCATCCCGCTCACGTCGAGCGACGCCACGAACGACTCCCACCCCGGCGGGGGGTAGAACACCACCGGCGCCGGCGACCGGCCGGTCGCCCGCTCCCGGATGACGATGGTCCCCGCCGCCAGATCACCGAGCCGCTGGTCGTTGCGCGAGACCAGCATGGACAGCACCCCCACGACCGGCAGCAGCGTGACCTCGAGCAGCCCGAGGATGCCCCGGACGGCGGCGTGGCGGAACCGGATCGGTGCCCCTTCCCGGGTCACCACCCGCAGCCCGAGCGCCGCCTTGCCCGGGGTGCGACCCCGCCACCGCCACTCCCACACGATGGGGTAGCCGAGCACCACCATGGTCAGGACGGCCAGGAGGACGACCGCCACGACGACCCCGCCGCCGAAGAACGCCATCACGATGAAGAACACGGTCAACACCGCGAACTGGATCAGCCCGTCGAGCGCCCGGGCCAGGGCCCACGATCCGAGGCCGGCGGTGCGGACATCGAGCACCACTGCCTCGGGCGTGACCACCCGCACGCCCTGCGGCGCCGCCCCCGCCCCCTGAGCCTGCACGTGGCTACCGTACCGAACGGCATGGACATCGATTCCTTCCTGGCCCGCAACGGGCCGAGTTGGGCCCGGCTGGACCGCCTGACCCGCCAGGCCCGCACCGGCGTCCGCCGGCTCTCGGGCGCCGAGCTGCGGGAGCTGGTCCAGCTGTACCAGCGCACGTCGAGCCACCTGTCGTACGCCCACACCAACTTCGGCGACGACGCCCTCAACGCCCGGCTGTCGCAGCTGGTGGCCGCCGCCGGCTCGGTCGTGTACGGGAACCGGCCCCGGAGCATCCGTTCCGTGGGCCGGTTCTTCACCCGGACCTTCCCCGCCGCCTGCTGGCGGATCCGGGCCTTCATCGTGCTCAGCGCCCTGCTGACCTTCGGCCCGGCGGTGGCGGTCGGGGGGTGGCTGGCCAATTCGCGGCGCGCCGTGGAGTCCACCGCGCCGGCAGCCGTGCGCCAGGCGTACGTCAACCAGGACTTCGCCTCGTACTACTCGTCGGTGCCGGCGGCCGCCTTCGCCACCGAGGTGTACACCAACAACGTCCGGGTGGCCGTGGTGGCCTTCGCGGGCGGCATCCTGGCGTGCATCCCGACGATCTACCTGCTGGTCACCAACGGCGCCAGCCTCGGGCAGGCGGCCGGGCTGTTCGCGGCGGCGGGCCAGTCGTCGAAGTTCTACGGGTTGATCCTGCCCCACGGGCTCATCGAGCTGACCTCGGTGGTGCTGGCCGGGGCCGCCGGCCTGCGCCTCGGGTGGTCGATCATCGATCCTGGCGACCGGCCTCGGAGCGTGGCCATCGCCGAGGAGGGCCGGCGGGCGGTGGTACTGGTGCTCGGCGTCGTCGGCACCCTGCTCATCGCCGGAGTCATCGAGGGCTTCGTGACCGGGTCCACGTTGCCCACCGCCGTCCGCGTCGGCATCGGCGTGGCGGTCGAGACCGCCTTCGGTGTCTACGTGGTGACGCTGGGCCGGGCGGCCGCGTCCCAGGGCTACACCGGCGCCCTCAACGAGGCGTGAGCAAAGCGCCAGCCACCTACAAGCGCCCCGTCGCCTTCACCTTCAGGTAGGCGTCGGCCAGCGCCGGCGCCAACGCTCCCGGCGCGGCATCGACCACTGTCGCGCCCAGGCCCCGGAGCCGCCCGGCCAGCAGCCGGCGGTCCTCGAGCGCCGACTGCGCCGCCGCCTTGCGGTACGCGGCCGCGGCGTCAGCCGGCGACGTCGAAGCCCAGCGGAGCACATCGGGATCGCGGACCGAGGCGACCACCACCAGGTGGCTGCGCAGGATCAACGGCAGCGCCGGCATCAAGGTGTCCCCCAGGGCCTGGTCGGCCAGCTCGGTCAGGATCACCAGGAGCGCCCGGCGTTGGAAACGGGTCAGGCTCTCGGTGAACGCCCCCCGGTAGTCGCTCTCGGCCAGTTCCGGTTCCAGCCGGTACATGGCCTCGCTGACCCGTGACAGCTGGTCGCCGCGATGGCCCGGCGGCACGACCGCCCGGACCCGGCGGTCGAACACCACCAGCCCGGCCCGGTCCCCGAGGCGGGTGGCGACGGCGGTCAGCATCAGGACCGCGTCCATGGCGTGCTCGACCCGGGGGACGCCGGCCACCTGGCCGGCCATGGTGCGGCCGTTGTCCAGCAGGACGATCACCGTCTGGTTGCGCTCGGCGCGGTAGGTGCGCACGATCGCCTTGCCGGCCCGGGCGGTCGCCGCCCAGTCCATGCGGCGGGACTCGTCGTCGACGCTGTACTCCCGCAACTGGTCGAACTCGGTCCCGCTGCCCCGGCCCCGGGCCGACCGCAGCCCGATCTCCAGGATGCGCGCCCGGTCGATGCGCAGCTCGGCCTCCTTGCGGGAGGCGAACGGCGGGTACACCCGCAGCACGCCAGGCAACGACCGATGCCCCTGGCGGCTGATCAGGCCGAGCGGTCCGCCCGCCCGCACCACGACCTCGGCCGGCTCGAAGCGGCCCCGCCGGCTGGGATGCAGGGTGGTGGTGGCGGTCACCCGCGCACCGCCCGGCACGGTCAGCCGCACCCGTCGGGCCCCGGCGTGCAGTGACGGCGCCAGCTCGTCGGCCAGCCCGACCCGCAGTGGCCGGCGCAGCGGATTGGTGATGGTCCAGACCAGCTGGCCTTGGCCCCCCAACGGCAGAATGGGGGGAAAATCCCGCCCGATCCCGACCCGGCCCGGCGGGGGGGCGAGGGTCCAGTCCACCAACGCCACGCCCAGCACGACAGCGTCGACAATGAACAGCCCGGCCGGCGGGGCCACGGGGAGGGCCACGACGACCGCCGAGAGCAGGGCGGCCACCAGCGCCAGCCGCCCGGAGGGGACGGGCACTACCGGGGCACCGGCACGGCGGCCAGCAGGCTGTCCAGTACCCGGTCGGCGGTGACACCCTCGAGCTCGGCTTCGGGCCGCAGCTGGATGCGGTGCCGGAAGGTGGCCTTGGCCATGGCCTTGACCTCGTCCGGGGTCACGAACGGGCGCCCCGCCAGCCAGGCCCAGCCCTTGGCCGCCCGCAGCAGCATGGTCGCACCCCGAGGGGAGACCCCGAGGGTGACCGACGGCGACTCGCGGGTGGCCCGGGCCAGGGTGACGATGTAGGCCTGAACGGCCGGGTCGACCCGGATGGCGGCGATCTCGGCCCGGGCCGCGTCGAGATCGCCGGCGGTGGCCACCCGCCGGAGGCCGGTGCTCGACAGCTGGTGGGGGTCGAGCCCCTGGTCGTGGCGGGCCACGATCTCCAGCTCCTGCTCCGGCGTGGGGTAGGGCACCAGCAGCTTGAACAGGAAACGGTCCAGCTGGGCCTCGGGCAACGGGTAGGTGCCTTCGTACTCGATCGGGTTCTCGGTGGCGCACACCATGAACGGGTTCGGCAGGAGCCTGGACTCGCCTTCGACCGTGACCTGCTGCTCCTCCATGGCCTCGAGCAGCGCCGACTGGGTCTTGGGCGGCGTCCGGTTGATCTCATCGGCCAGCAGGAAGTTGGTGAACACCGGGCCCTCCCGGAACCGGAAGGTGCCCGTTCCCTGCTGGTAGATGAGCTGGCCGACCACGTCGGACGGCATGAGATCGGGGGTGAACTGCAGCCGCTTGAAGCCCAGGTCGACGGTCGCGGCCACCGTCTTGACCAGCAGGGTCTTGGCCACGCCGGGCACCCCTTCGAGCAACACATGGCCACCGACCAGCAGGGCGGTCAGGACGCCGGAGACGACCCCGTCCTGGCCCACGACCACGCGAGCGACCTCCTGGCGGATGGCGACCACTGCGTCGTGCGGGCGCTCGTGCAGCCGCGAGCTGCTAGCGGACATCGGCCATCTCCTGTCTGATGCTGTCGGCCGATCGGGCCAGGCCCACCAGCGCCGCCTCGTCCCCTGGCGGGGGCCCGGCGAGCGTCGCAAGGATCTGTTGGCGGTCGATGCCGGTGCGGGCCGCCACCACGGTCGCCAGCACGTCAGGCGACGACCCCCCACCGACGCCGAGCTGTTCGCCCAGGGTGCGGGCCAGCCCGGCGCGGCAGGATGCCGGCTGCGTCATCGAGGCGGTGGCCCTGGTGCAGGAGGGTGCCCACCGCCGCCACCAGCTCGGAGCCGGCCAGCTCGACCGGCTGCGTCTCCAGGACCGGCCGGCCCAGCCGGCGGCCCCGCCATACGCAGAGCAGCCCGACGGCGATGAGCAGCTGGGCCAGGCCTTCCTTGACCCGGGTGGGCAGCAGCTCCCAGAGGGACAGGTGGCCGCTGCCGGCCCGGGGCCCGATGATCCAGCTGACCGTCACGCCGGTCCCGCCGGGCGCCAGCAGGTTGGCGGCCAGGACACTGTTGTCCAGCTGCCCCAAGTGGGCGTTCGTCCACGCGTCGGGTCCCCCGACGAGCACCAGGGTGCCCTGGCCGACCGGCACGACAACGAGGAAGTCGCCTCCGCCCCCCACCGGGAAGCATCCGGTGGCCCCAGTCGGGGGCCGAAGGGCCAGGCCCCCCGCCGGGTCGATGACGCGGACCCCGGCGACCTCCGGCGAGGAGCACTCGGCGGTGAGGGGGCGGGTCACGGTCAGGATCCCACCCGCGCCCGGTGCCCGGGCGGGGGCCGCGAAGTCGGTGGACAGCGAGGGGTCGGCCGCCACGAGCGTCCCGCCGGCCCGGACCCAGTCCAGGAGACGGCGGTGCCCGTCGAGATCCAGCCGGTCGGCCAGGATGAGAGCCGTCCCGCCCGACCCGGGCGCCGGGGGCCCGGTCGCCTGGTCGACCCGGGCCCCCAGGTCGCTGAGCAGGAGGGCCAGGGCCTTGGCCCCGTCCGGCGACGTCGACGTAGGGTCGAGGGGCGGACCACCCTGGCCGCCCCGGCCGCCGATGGCCGCCAGCAGCACGACCAGGCCGGCGATGACGATCCACGGCCCGGCTCCTCGCAGGCGGTTCGGTGACGGGCTCACCGCGATCCCCGTCCGGTCCGGGCCAGCACCCGCTCGGACAGCTCGTCGAACGCCGCCTGGTCGGCCGGGCCGGTCGGGCGGTCGCCGTACCAGGCCTGCTCGAACAGGTCGGTCGCCCCGTCGAAGTCAGGCCCGGCGGCGGGGGCCACGGCGCCGACGTCGAGGCGGTATTCGCCGCTGGTGCGGCCGGGCACCTCCTCGACCACGCCCCGGCCCGCCAGATCGGCGACCAGGGCCCGGTACCGGCACCTGAGGGCGTCGCGCCAGCGGCCGGCCGCCTCGTTGAGGGCCGCCTCCCGGCGCCATTCGGCGGCCGAACGGTTGGGTCCTCGGCCGGCGAGCACCACGACCGGACGGCGGGGACCGGATGAGCCCGCACCCCGGTTGCGCACCGTGAGGCCGACCAGCACGATCACGACGACCGCCACTACCGCCACCACCAGCACCGCCAACCAGCCCGATATCCCACCGCTGCCGCCGAAGAGCCGGCTGAGCACGTTGCCGAGCTCGGTGGACAGCCAGTGCCAGGCCGCTTCGAGCACGCCGCGCCGCGGCGGCTGGAATTCCGGGCGCTTGAGGATCCTGTCGGCGAGGTCACGGACCTTGGCCGGATCGTCGGTCGGCACCGGCAAGGTCACTGACACGCCCCAAAGCTACCGACGGGAGAGGCGGCGTTTAGCAATGAGGGGCGGCGGGGCGGTACGTTCATCGCCAGTGATCCCGGCGCCCACTGCTCCGCTTCCATGAGCCAGCTGCGCCTCGACGCGCTGACCGGCCGCTGGGTCGTGATCGCCAGTGACCGCTCCGACCGGCCGTTCCAGTTCTTGGGCCGCAGCCTCCCGGTGGAGGGCGAACCGGAGCGACCGTGCCCGTTCTGCCCGAGCGCCGAGGAGAGCTCGGTTCGGGCCGAGGGGACGAGTTACGGGTCCGAGGGGAGCTGGCTGGTCCGGGTGGTTCCCAATCTCTACCCCGCGTTCGACGGCACCGCCCCGATGATCGTGACCCACCTGGGCCCGGTCTTCACCCAGGCCCCGGCCAGCGGCATCCACGAGGTGCTGGTCCTGTCACCGGAGCACTCCTCGACCTGGGCCGACCTCTCCGACGCCCACGCCGGGCTGGTCATGCTGGCCATCAGCGATCGCATCGGCGAGCACTCGCTGCTCCCGGGCCTGCGGTACAGCCAGGCGGTGGTCAACAGCGGCCGCGAGGCCGGGGCGTCGGTCGAGCATCCGCACGCCCAACTGCTGTCCATGCCGTTCGTCCCCGGCGAGCCGGCCGACGAGGTGGCCGGATTCGCCCGGTTCCACGGCAACTGCCTGCTGTGCACCGTTCTCGAGGCCGAGGAGGACGCCGCCCACCGGGTGGTCTACTCCGACGAGCGGGTGGTCGTCGTGTGCCCGTTCTGGAGCGGGACCCCGTACCAGATGCTCGTGCTGCCCCGTCAGCACAAGGCCCACCTGCACCGGGCCTCGTCCGAGGATCTGGCGGCCGCCGGCCGGGCCATCCGGGTGTCGCTGGCCGCCATGCGGGCCCGCCTCGGCGATCTGGCCTACAACGTGCTGTTCCACTCGGCGCCCTACCGGGTGCGCGGTGACTACCACTGGCACGCCCACATCCTGCCCAAGGTAACCACCCGGGGGGGGTTCGAGCTGGGCTCAGGCGTGTTGATCAACGTGATGGCACCCGAGCGGGCGGCTGGGGAGTTGCGGGCCGAGGTCAAAGCCTTCGCTTGAGGATCCGGGTCAGCACCGTCATCCCGGCTCCGCCGGAGCGGGTGTGGGAGGACCTACGTCACATCGGATCGCACGTGGAGTGGATGGCCGACGCCACCGGTATACGCTTCCGCTCCGCCCAGCAGGAAGGGGTCGGGACGGCCTTCGACACCGACACCAGGATCGGTCCCATCCGGTTGACCGATGTCATGGTGGTCACTGAGTGGAGCCCGGGCCGGGTGATCGGGATCCGCCACGAGGGCCTGGTGACTGGGGCCGGCCGTTTCACCCTGCAGCCGGAGCGGGGGGAGGCGACCCGGTTCAGATGGGATGAACGGCTGCGGTTCCCGTGGTGGCTGGGCGGCCCGGTCGGGGGCGTGTTCGGCCGGCCGGTGCTGACCTGGGTGTGGCGGCGCAACCTGGCCCGCCTGCGCGCCCGCTTCGAGTAGAAGGCTCCGCCGGCCGGTGACGCGGGCTACCCGGGTCCGGGCGCCGCGCTGGTGGCGGTGACCGGTTGGGTCCACTGGGCCCACGGCAGGGTCCAGTCCATCGTCCCGTGGTCCCCGGTACTGGCGGCCCGGGGCGAACCCGTCACGTTGATGATGTCGCCCACTCGGCTGAAGTTGAAGAAGCTGGTGGCGTTGGCCGGGCTCAGGTTGATGCACCCGTGGGACACGTTGCTGTTGCCCTGGGCCCCGGTCGACCAGGGGGCGGCATGCACGTACTCGCCGCTGTCGGTTATCAGCACGTCCCAGTACACGTGCTCGTCATAGCCGTCGGGCGAATTGACCGGGATGCCGACCGTCGACGACACCATGTGAACGTCGTACTGCTTGCCGAGGTTGATATGGGTGCCGTTCATGGTCGGGTATTTGGAGCGTCCGGCACTTATGGGATAGGTGGCTACGACCGCCCCATTGCTGGTCACCGTCATCTCGTGGGTGGCGACATTGGCCGTCGAGACATGGGCGTCGCCCACCGTGAACTTGGTTGTGCTGTCGGCGGTGGCCCAGATGCCTTTGCCGGCGTCGAAGTTGGCCAGTTTGGCCGTCACCGAGACCTGTTCGCCGGCCGGCCAGTACTGCTCGGGCCGGAAGTGGAGCTCCCGGTCGTTGAACCAGTGCCAGCCGCCCGGCACGGGCGTGGACATGGTCACCTGGAGCTGGGCCAGCAGGGCGTCCTTGTTGGTCACCGTGTGGTTGAACGTCAGCTTGATGGGCTGACCGATGCCGACCGTGAGACCGGTGCTCGGGAAGAGCGAGAGACTGAGGGTGGCGGTGGGCACGACCGACTGGAAATGGGAGACCTGCTGGGTCGGCTTGCCCTTGCTGTTGGTGGCGTCGACCGTCATGGTGTAGCTGGTCTGCAGGGCCAGCTTGGCGCTCGACCGCCACGAGAGGCCTGACGGGTCCATCGACCCGGCCAGCGCCGCACCGCTGGGGCCGGCGACCACCACCGAGTTGAGACGGCCGCTGCCGCTCTGCACGTTGACCGAGATGACCGAATCCAGGCTGACATTGGTCGCCCCGTCAATCGGGCTGACCGTCATGAGCACCGGCTTCACCGTGGTCGATGTCGTATCGCCCGCCACTCCGGATGCGCTCTTGCCCGTCGATGACCGGCTCGCCAGCACGGCGACGGTCCCCCCGCCGGCCGCGATCACGGCCACCCCGACCGCGACCAGCAGGACCCGCGTCGCACCGAGCCGCGCCTCACGTGCTGGGCTTTGGCCATGTCCGCCACCGTGAACGAGGATAAGGGCATCGGCAGGCTATCGCATGTCGGGTCAATGCTGAATCTCGCTGAGACCTAATAGCCGAAAGGCTAAACGGCCGATAGCCCGAAAATGGCGCGGACGGTCGCTACTCAGAGGGCACCAGCCAGAGCACGCCGAGCGGCGGCAGCGTCAGCTCGGCCGAAGCCGGCAGCCCGTGCCACGACGTCGGCGCGGCCAACACCTCGCCCGCCGTTGCCCATCCCGCTGCCGCCGAACTGCTCGGCGTCGGTGTTGAGCACCTCCCGCCAGCGCCCCCCGACCGGGAGCCCGATGCGGTAGCCGGCGTGGGGCACAGGTGTCAGATTGGCGATGCAGACCAGCACCTTGTCGGGGGCCGGAGCGGTCGCCGATGTTGACAGGCCCTCGTGGAGCAGCAGGTCCTTGACGCCGGCCCCGAACCGCAGGAACGACAGCACGCTGTTGTCGGTGTCGCTGGCGTCGATCCAGCGGAAGCCCTCGTCGGGTGAAGTCGCGCTCCCACAGCGCCGGCTGGTCCCGGTAGACGCGGTTGAGGGCCCGCACCAGGTCCTGGATGCCCGCTGGTGGCCGGGGTCGTGGAGCAGGTACCAGTCCAGGCTGCGCTCGTGGGACCACTCCCGCTCCTGGGCCATCTCGCCGCCCATGAACAGCAGCTGCTTGCCCGGATGGGCCCACATCCAGGCGAGCAGGGCCCGCAGGTTGGCCAGCTGCTGCCAGCGGTCGCCCGGCATCTTGCCGAGCAGCGAGCCCTTGCCGTGGACGACCTCGTCGTGGGACAGGGGCAGGACGAAGTTCTCGTGCCAGGCGTAGACCAGGCCGAAGGTCAGCTCGTTGTGGTGGTAGCGGCGGAAGAGCGGGTCCTGCTCGAAGTAGTCGAGGGTGTCGTGCATCCAGCCCATGTTCCACTTGAAGCCGAAGCCGAGGCCGCCCAGGTAGGTCGGCCGGGACACGCCCGGCCAGGCGGTCGACTCCTCGGCGATGGTCATGGCACCCGGGGTGGTCGGCGTAGACCACCTCGTTGACCTCCTTGAGGAAGGCGACCGCCTCGAGGTTCTCCCGGCCGCCGAACTGGTTGGGCACCCACTCGCCCGGCCTTGCGGGAGTAGTCGAGGTACAGCATGGACGCGACCGCGTCGACCCGGAGGCCGTCGATGTGGAACTCCTCCAGCCAGTACAGGGCGTTGGCCACGAGGAAGTTGCGGACCTCGTTGCGCCCGAAGTTGAACACCAGCGTGCCCCAGTCGGGCTGGGCGCCCTGGCGGGGGTCCGCGTGCTCGTAGAGGGCGGTGCCGTCGAAGCGGGCCAGGGCGAACTCGTCCCGGGGGAAGTGGGCCGGCACCCAGTCGACGATCACGCCGATGCCCCGCTGGTGCAGGGCGTCGACCAGGGACCGGAAGTCGTCCGGCGTGCCGTAGCGGGCGGTCGGGGCGTAGTAGGCCGAGACCTGGTAGCCCCACGACCCGCCGAAGGGGTGCTCGGCGACGGGCATGAGCTCCACGTGGGTGAAGCCCATGTCGGTCGAGGTAGTCCGGCAGCTGCTCGGCCAGCTCCCGGTAGGTCAGCGGCCGCCACCGCCCGCCCTCGATGCCCAGCGCCACGAGCCGAGGTGCATCTCGTAGATCGACCACGGGCGGTCGTGCAGGGGTCGTCGGCCCGGTCGGCCAGCCAGGCGCCGTCGGCCCACTCGTGGGCGGGACGGGGCGGCGATGACGCTGGCCGTGCCGGGCGGCACCTCGGTCGGCGAAGGCCATGGGGTCGGCCTTCAGGATCAGGCGGTCGCTCGGCGCTGACCAGCTCGTACTTGTAGCGGGCGCCGGCCAGCACGCCCGGGATGAACAGCTCCCACACGCCGGACCCCCCGAGGGAGCGCATCGGGTGGACGCGGCCGTCCCAGAAGTTCCAGTCGCCGACGACCCGCACGGCCCGGGCGTTGGGGGCCCAGACCGCGAACGCCACGCCGGCCATGCCCGTCGTGCGTCCGGGGGTGGGCGCCGAGCACCTCCCACAGCCGGCGGTGGCGGCCCTCGCCGAACAGGTGCAGGTCGAGCTCGCCGAGCGTCGGCCACGCCCGGTAGGGATCGTCGAAGACGAACGTGGCGCACGCTCCGGCCGTGACGCCGTAGTCGGCCTCCAGCCGGTAGAGCTCGGCGCCGGCGGGCACCTCGGCCTCGAAGACGCCGGCCGGGTGGACCCGGGCATCTCGATGCGGCGGGTCTCGCCGTCCTCGCCCGCCGGGAACGACCCGCATGGCGACGGCGTCGGGCCGGTAGGCCCGCACCACGCCGTCGTGGAGCCCGAGGATCCGGTGGGGGTCGCCGTGCTCGCCGGCCACGATGAGCGCCGAGCTCGGATGGCCGGGACGCCGCGCTCGGCGCGGTGACCGCGTCGGTGCGATCGGCCATGAGGCGGTACCTACCCGTCCTGGCCTCCGACGCGACCCTGCCAGCAGCCGCCGGATGGCGCGTCCGGGGGATCTGGACCCAGTCGGGCCGGTAGGCCTGCTCGTAGGCCAGCTCGTACAGCGCCTTGTCCAGCTCGAACGCGAGCGAGCACCGCGGCCCGGTCGTCGGCGTCGCCGGCAGCAGCGACTCGATGCCCGGCGTGGCGAAGTAGCCGTCGAGGAAGGCCTCCCGGTTGTGCGCCTCCCATGCCTCGGCCAGCGGCGCCAGCTCGCTCGGCTCGCGCGGCCTCGCGCTCGAGCAGGACGAAATGGGCCGCGTACTGGAACGACCGCAGCATCCCGGTCACGTCCTTGAACGGCGACGTGGGCGCCTGCCGCTCGGCCAGGGGCCGGGCCGGCTCGCCCTCGAAGTCGAGGACGTACCAGCCGGTGTCGGTCCGCATGACCTGACCCAGGTGGTAGTCGCCGTGGACCCGGATGGCGGGGCCGGGATCGTCCACGGCGCGCAGCTGGTCGAGCAGGGCGGCGGCCGAGCCGGCCATGCCGCGCCGACCAGCGGGCGCAGGCGGGCCTCGATGTCGTCGAGCACCGCCGGCCAGCCCACCGGCGGAAACCCTCCCGGCTCGACGCCGAACGCCTCGGCCAGGGCCAGGTGCATCTCGGCGGTCATCTGGCCCAGCCGGTCGGCCTCGGCGCAGAAGTCGCCGCCCGCCTCCGCCGGGTCCGCCACCCGGGACGAGTACAGGTCGCGCAGCGAGGTGAGGGCCAGTGCCCAGCCCTCGGACCCGCCGGCCAGGAACTGCTGGACGAACGCCAGGTCGACGCCGTCGCGGCGCCACGCCGCGACCGGCTCGGCCACGTGCGCGAACCCGGCTGCCGGCCAGCGCCTCGGTGACCTCGACGTCCGGGTTGCGGCCTCCAGCAGCCGGCGGAACACCTTGAGGATCAGCCGGTCGTCGTAGACCAGCGAGGTGTTGGACTGCTCGGCGCTCACCGGCCGGACCCGCTCCGCGGTCTCGGCCCCGTCGGTGATCACGCCGAGCAGGGCCCGGGCCAGCTCGGGGTCGAGCGTGGCGTCGTAGTAGTAGCGCGTCGCCGGCCGAGCCCAGCACCGCCGGCGTCGTGCCCGTTGAGGAACTCGGCCGGCTCGCCCGCGGGGCCGCTCGCCGATCAGCAGCTGGTAGCGCACCTCCGTGCCGCTGCGGACGGCGACGATGGCCCACAGCAGCCGGTGGCGGCCGTCGCCGGTGACCGCCAGCTCGTCGGCGTCGACCACCGCGACACCGGCGGGGTCCAGGTCGGCGGACCCGGCGTACCAGCGCTGCCGGCCCAGGTAGGCCGGGATGAGCTCCGCCACTCCGGCGGGCAGGGCCACGCGGACCGGCGCTCACTGGCTCGACCAGCTGGAACCAGTAGAAGCCGTACGGCGCCAGGGTCACGAAGTAGGGCAGCTCGCCGATCCGCGGGAACGGCACCCGCCCGAGCAGCTCGATCGGCGCCTGCCCTCGCAGCGCTGGAGCGGCAGCTCGGCCGGCTGGGCGAAGCGGGACAGGTTGTACACGCACAGCACGGTGTCGCGTCGGGCTCGCTCAGGGTCGGTGGTCGTCGCGGATGTAGGCCAGGACCGACGGGTTCTCGGTCGACGATGACCTCGAAGTTGCCGGTGCCGAACACGGGGTGCTGCCGGCGGACCTCGAGCATGCGCTGCATCCAGTGCAGGAGCGAGCTCGGGTTCGCGCATCTGGGCCTCGACGTTGCACGCCTGGTAGCCGTAGACCGGGTCCATGAGCGGGGGCAGGTACAGCTGGGCGAAGTCGGCCCGGCTGAAGCCGGCGTTGCGGTCGGGGGACCACTGCATCGGGGTGCGCACGCCGTCGCGGTCGCCGAGGTAGATGTTGTCGCCCATCCCGATCTCGTCGCCGTAGTAGAGGACCGGCGACCCCGGGAGGCTGAACAGCAGGGCGTGGAGCAGCTCGGCCACCCGCCGGTCGTTGTCGACCAGGGGGGCCAGCCGGCGGCCGATGCCGATGTTGCGCTTCATCCGCGGGTCCTTGGCGTACTCGGCGTACATGTAGTCCCGCTCGTCGTCGGTGACCATCTCGAGGGTCAGCTCGTCGTGGTTGCGCAGGAAGATGCCCCACTGGCAGCCGTCGGGGATCGGCGGCGTCCGGGCCAGGATCTCGGTGATCGGGTGGCGCTGCTCCCGGCGCACGGCCATGAACATCCGGGGCATCACCGGGAAGTGGAAGCACATGTGGCACTCGTCGCCGTCGCCGAAGTAGTCGACGACGTCGGCCGGCCACTGGTTGGCCTCGGCCAGCAGCACCCGGCCCGGGAAGGTCGTGTCGACCTCCTTGCGCAGCCGCTTCAGGTACTCGTGGGTCTCGGGCAGGTTCTCGCCGTTGGTGCCGTCCCGCTCGAACAGGTAGGGCACGGCGTCGAGGCGGAAGCCGTCGAGGCCGATGTCGAGCCAGAACCGGACCACGTCGAGCATCGCCTCGGCCACCTCGGGGTTGTCGTAGTTGAGGTCGGGCTGATGGGAGAAGAACCGGTGCCAGTAGTACTGGCCCCGCGCCGGCGTCGAACGTCCAGTTGGACTTCTCGGTGTCGACGAAGATGACCCGGGCGTCGGGCCAGCGCTGGTCGTCGTCGCTCCACACGTACCAGTCGGCCTTGGGGTTGGTGCGGTCCTGGCGGGACTCCTGGAACCACGGATGCTGGTCGCTGGTGTGGTTCATGACCAGGTCGGCGATGATCCGGATGCCCCGCTTGTGGGCCTCCTCGACCAGCTCGACCACGTCGGCCAGGTCGCCGTACTCGGGGAGGACGGTGAAGAAGTCGCTGATGTCGTAGCCGCCGTCGCGCAGCGGCGACTGGTAGAAGGGCAGCAGCCACAGGCAGTCGACGCCGAGCCACTGCAGGTAGTCGAGCTTGGCGGTGATGCCCCGTGAGGTCGCCGGTGCCGTCGTCGTTGGCGTCGTAGAAGCCCCGCACGAGGACCTCGTAGAACACCGCCCGCTGGTACCAGCGGGGATCGCCCTCCCGGAGCGGATCGGCGAGGGGGTCATCGCGGTGCCGGGACGGGCTCGGGCGGCCGGGCCTCGGGCAGGTGCAGGACGTGGGCCACCCGGGCCCACGGCTCGAGCCGGACGTAGGGATCGGGCCCCGACCACGTGGAAGCTCTCCCCGGTCAGCTCGTCGTTGACCTGGTACGGGCGCGTCGGCGGGGAGGCCCGAGGGCGTCGAGGTCGAGCCCGAGGGTGGTCTCCTGCATGTTGGCCGGGTCGAGGCTCACCACGATCAGCAGCGACATCGGCGCCGTCGTCGCTGATCTTCGAGTAGGCGACGATCGTGCGGGTTGTCGCTGTGGTGGAAACGGATGCGGCGCAGCCGCTGCAGCGCCGGGTGGCGGCGGCGGATGTCGTTGAGGCGGGTGACGAGCGGCGCCAGGGTGCCGGGCCGGTCGAAGTCGCGGTGCTTGATCTCGTACTTCTCGGAGTGCAGGTACTCCTCGTTGGTGTCCGACGCCGGCTCGTTCTCGCACAGCTCGTAGCCGCTGTACATGCCCCAGCTCGGCGCCAGGGTGGCGGCCAGCACGAGCCGCAGGGCGAACGCCGCCGGCGGCCCGTCGCGCAGCGGGCCGGAGAGGATGTCGGGGGTGTTGGGCCAGAAGTTGGGCCGCATGTAGTCGGCCTTGGGCCCGGCCAGCTCCTCGAGGTAGGCCCGCAGCCCCTCGGGGCCCTCCTGCTCGGTGCGCCACGTGAAGTAGGTGTAGCTCTGGCTGAAGCCCGACCTCGGCCAGCTTGGCCATCACCTTGGGCCGGGTGAACGCCTCGGCCAGGAAGATGACGTCCGGGTGCTCGGCTCTGGACGTCGGGGATCAGCCACTCCCAGAACGCCATCGGCTTGGTGTGCGGGTTGTCGACCCGGAAGATGCGGACGCCCGTGGCGATCCAGAAGTCCAGGATGTCCTGGCACGCCTCCCAGAGGGCGACTGGCGGTCGGCGTCGTCTCGGGCCAGAAGTTGATCGGGTAGATGTCCTGGTACTTCTTGGGCGGGTTCTCGGCGTAGGCGATGGAGCCGTCGGGCCGGTGGTGGAACCACTCGGGGTGCTCCGTGACCCAGGGATGGTCGGGCGAGCACTGCAGGGCGTAGTCGAGCGCCACCTCCATGCCGTGCTCGTGCAACGGCGGTCACGAAGGTGGGAAAAGTCCTCGAAGGTGCCCGAGTCCAGGGTCGATGGCGGTGTGGCCGCCGTCGGCGCTGCCGATGGCCCACGGGCTGCCCGGGTCGTCAGCGGCGGCACCCAGGGTGTTGTCCGGGCCCTTGCGGCCGGTCGCGCCGATGGGGTGGATCGGCGGCAGGTACAGCACGTCGAAGCCCATGGCGGCCACCGCCGGGACCCGCTCCGCGGTGCCCTTGAAGCCGCCGTAGCGACGGGGGAACAGCTCGTACCAGGCGCCGACGAGGCCCGCTCCCGGTCGACCCACAGCGGCATGGGCTTGGAGGTGGTGACGTCGGGCGCCCCCTCGGGCCCGGGCAGCGGTGTCAGCAGGGCCAGGGTCACGCTGCCCTGCTTGAGCGCCGCCAGGGCATCGTGCGACCGGCCCGCTTGACCGGGGTCGCG
Source organism: uncultured Actinomycetota bacterium (assembly GCA_963792645.1). Taxonomy (GTDB): domain Bacteria; phylum Actinomycetota; class Acidimicrobiia; order Acidimicrobiales; family Palsa-688; genus CAWBWS01. Next base: position 370,335 of record CAWBWS010000002.1, on the reverse strand, counting down.
CTCGTCGAACAGCCGGATGCCCTCGGCGATCTCGACGTCGATGTCCTGGCCGGCGGCCAGCTTGGCCTTGATCTTGTGGGCCCAGGTGGCGTGGCGGTCGGTCCACGCCTCGACGATCAGACTGTGGAGCCCGCCGGCACCGGGCCACAGCGTGGCGTGCCACTCGTCGTTGCCCAGAGCCACCATGGGAGCGGTCACCGAGCCGTCATCTCACCTGGGCGGCGAGGATGTCGTGGCCGTCCTTGAAGATGGCCGCCGACACCGTCACCCGCTCGCCGACGACCGCCTTGGCCGGGTAGAGGCCGGTCGGCGTCCGCGGCCGGACGTCGTCGATCACGATTCGTCCGATCACGCCCATAGGGTAAGTGTTCCCGACGCCCCGGATTTCACTACCGTTCCGGGAGATGAAGGCGCTGCGCAGCTTCACCGTCCGGGCCCGGCTCCCGGAGGCCCTGGCGCCGCTGCACGAGCTGGCGTGCAACCTGCGCTGGTCGTGGGACGAGCGCACCCGGGACCTGTTCCGCTGGGTGGAGCCCGAGCAGTGGGAGGCTCCCAGCACGACCCGGTCCGCCTGCTGGGCCTGGTCAGCCGGCAGCGGCTGGACGCAGCTGGCAGCCGACCCGGCGTTCATGGGCTTCCTGGGCGAGATCCACGGCGACCTCCGCGCTACCTCGACCGCCCCCGGTGGTTCCAGAACCGGCCGCCGTCGGCGCTGCGGGCCGTCGCCTACTTCTCGCCCGAGTTCGGCATCGCCGAGGCCCTGCCCCAGTACTCCGGCGGCCTCGGCGTGCTGGCCGGCGACCACCTCAAGGCGGCCAGCAGCCTGGGCGTGCCCCTCACCGGCGTCGGCCTGATGTACCGCCAGGGGTACTTCCGCCAGCAGCTCAACGCCGACGGCTGGCAGGAGGAGCGCTACCCGGTCCTCGACCCCCACGCCATGGCCCTGACCCTGGTCGACGGGTGCAGCGTGTCGGTCGACCTGGCCGGCTCCGAGCTGGTCGCCCAGATCTGGCTGGCCCAGGTCGGGCGGGTCCGGCTGTACCTGCTCGACGCCGACGTCGACGACAACAGCGACGAGCTGCGCGCCATCACCGACCGCCTGTACGGCGGCGGCACCGAGCACCGGATCCGCCAGGAGATCCTCCTCGGCATCGGCGGGGTGCGGGCCCTCGATGCCGTCGGCGAGACCCGCAGGTGTTCCACACCAACGAGGGCCACGCCGGCTTCCTGGGCCTGGAGCGGATCCGGCAGCTCATCACCGGGGACGGCCTGACCTTCGACGAGGCGATCGAGGCGGTGCGGGCGGGCACCATTTTCACCACCCACACCCCCGTCCCCGCCGGCATCGACCGCTTCCCCCGGGAGCTGATGGAGCGGTACTTCTCCGGGTGGGCGGAGGAGTGCGAGGTCTCGATCGACCAGCTGATGGCGCTCGGCCACTTCCCGGGCGAGGCGCCGCACGCCCCGTTCAACATGGCGGTGATGGGCCTGCGGCTGGCCGGGCTGTCCAACGGCGTCTCGAAGCTGCACGGCGACGTCAGCCGGGAGATGTTCCGGGCCCTGTGGCCGGCCGTCGCCACCGACGAGGTGCCGATCGGGTCGGTCACCAACGGCGTGCACGCCCGCACCTGGGTGTCCTCGGAGATGGGCGACCTGCTGACCCGCCACGTGCTGCCCGACGTGGGACGAGGCCGGGGAGTCGGAGTGGGCGCGCATCGACGACGCCGGCGACGACGAGCTGTGGCGGGTCCGGGAGCAGGGCCGGGAGGCGCTGGTCGCCTTCGTGCGGCAGCGGCCGCGCCGGTCGCTGGCGGAGCGGGGCCTCAGCGAGGCCGACGCCGCCTGGGCCGACGAGGTGCTCGACCCCCGGGTGCTGACCATCGGCTTCGCCCGCCGGTTCGCCGCCTACAAGCGGGCCACCCTGCTGCTGTCCCAGCCCGACCGGCTGCGGGCGCTGCTGCTGTCGCCCGAGCGCCCGATGCAGCTGGTGTTCGCCGGCAAGGCCCACCCGGCCGACGACGTCGGCAAGGAGATGATCCGCCAGCATCGTCGCAGTTCTCCCGGGACCCGGCGGTGCGCCACCGCATCGCCTTCGTCGAGGACTACGACATCGCCGTCGCCCGGACGCTGTACCAGGGCAGCGACGTGTGGCTCAACACCCCGCGCCGGCCCATGGAGGCGTGCGGCACCAGCGGCGAGAAGGCGGCGCTCAACGGGGCCCTCAACTGCTCGATCCTCGACGGCTGGTGGGACGAGATGTTCGACGGCGCCAACGGCTGGGCCATCTCGTCGGCCGAGTCGTACGACGACCTGGACCACCGGGACCAGGTCGAGGCGGACAGCCTGTTCGAGATGCTGGAACGCCAGATCGTGCCGCTGTTCTACGACCGCTTCGAGGGCGCGGGTCCCCCGGCGCTGGGTGCGGCGGGTCAAGTCGTCGCTGCGGTCGCTCGGGCCCGAGGTGATGGCCTCGCGGATGGTGCGCGACTACGTCACCGAGATGTACGAGCCGATCGCGGCCCGGGCCGACCGCATGGTCGCCGACGACCTCGCCCGGGCCCGGGCCCTGGCCGCGTGGAAGCAGCGGGTCGTAGCAGCCTGGGGCGAGGTGCAAGGTGGAGGACGTCGACAGCGAGCCGGCCGCCGGTCGCCGACCTGTGGACGACCCGTGACGTGGACGTGGAGGTCGGCCTCGGGTCGCTGGCCAGCGACGACGTGGCCGTCGAGCTGCTCCACGGCCCGGTCGGGCCGACCGGCGAGCTGACCGAGACCTCGATCGTCCGGCTCTCACTCGCCGGACCGCTGGACGACGGCTACCGCTACCGCGGGAGCTTCACCTGCGAGCGGGCCGGCCGCTACGGCATCGCGGTCAGGGTCGTCCCCTCCCACCCCGACCTGGCCGTGCCGGCCGAGATCGGCTGCGTGACCTGGGCCTAGGCGGCGGCGGTCATCAGGGCCATGGACTCGACCAGGAACAGGTCCGAGAGCTCCTCGACGACGTCCCAGCGCTCGTCCGCGACCGTGGCATTGACCTTGTGCGCGTAGTCCTCGTGTAACGCGTGGAGGTCCTCAGTGGTGTCGGCCATGATCGGCCCATGGTACCGGCGGACGTCAGGTTCCCGTGAAATGGCCTTTCCGGGTCCGTGCTCCAGGAACGACGCGACCCCGATCCGGGCGTCGTCGGTCTCGAACACCTCGACGAACAGCCTCGGCTTCGAGGTCCAGGCCGGCCGCCAGCGGCCCGTCGAGACCGCCGTCGATGGCCCGCTTGGCCAGCCCCTGGGCGACGACCGGGCCGGCGGCCAGCTGGGCGGCCAGGGCCAGGGCGGCTGTCGAGCACCTGGCCGGCGGGCACCACCCGGTCGGCCAGGCCGATCCGCAAGGCCTCGTCGCCGTCGACCTGCGGCCGGTGAGGACCAGGTCCTTGGCCCGGGCCGGCGCCGACCAGCCGGGCCAGCCGCTGGGTGCCCCCGCCGCCGGGGATGATCCCGAGCAGGATCTCGGGCTGGCCGAACCGGGCGTTGTCGGCCGACCACCCGCAGGTCGCAGGCCAGGCCAGCTCGCACCCGCCGCCGAGGGCGCCGCCGGTGACCGCGGCGATGGTCGCCCGGGGGATGGCGGCCAGCGCGTCGAGCGCGCCGCGGAACTGGCCGCCCGATGGCCCTGGCCTCGTCCGGGCCGCCGAACTCGGTGATGTCGGCGCCGGCGGCGAAGATCCGCTCGCCGCCCCACACGACCACCGCCCCGGGCGGGTCGTCGGCCAGCTCCTGGGCGGCCGCTTCCAGCTGGGCGAGCAGGCTCATCGACAGGGCGTTGGCCTTGGGGCGGTCGAGCCGGATGACGGCCACGCCGTCGGCCCGGCGCTCGAGGGTGACGAATTGACCGACGCTCGGCTGCAGAGACATGGGCCGGACGTTACAGACCTCAGGCCGCCGAGCAGCTCGTCGGCCGCGGTGTACGGGTCGAGCGGTGCGCGTCGACCACGCCGTCGGCGGACCTGCTGGTAGGCGTCGCCCTCGGCCAGCTGCGTCGATCGTCGCGCTCGAGACGACGGACGAGGACCTCCCGGCAGCTCGTCGACCAGCCGGCGCTGGCCGGCGGTTGCGTCGAGCTCGCCGCGCGCTCGAGGTAGCCGCGGTGCGCGCCGATGGCGGTCCACACCTCGGCGACGCCGATCGCCGTCGGACGGCCACGGTCGGCACGATCGGCGGCCGCCACTCCCCCATCGACATGCTCATGTCCAGCATGTTGTCCAGGTCCCGGCGAGTCTCGGTCGGCGCCCGGCGCGGTCGGCCTTGTTGATCACGAACATGTCGGCGATCTCGAGCAGGCCGGCCTTGTTGGCCTGGATGGCGTCGCCCCACCCGGGGTTCAGGACCACGACCGTGGTGTCGGCCGCCCCGGCCACCTCCACCTCGACCTGGCCGACGCCGACCGTCTCGACCAGCACCAGTCGGGATGCCGGCCGCGTCGAGCACCCGGACCGCCTCGGGCGTGGCCAGGGCCAGGCCGCCGAGGTGGCCCCGGGTGGCCATCGACCGGATGAACACGCCCTCGTCGAGGGCGTGGTCCTGCATGCGCACCCGGTCGCCGAGGATGGCCCCGCCGCTGAACGGCGACGACGGGTCGACGGCCAGCACGCCGACCGGCTGGCCCGGTGCCGGCGGCTCTCGGTGATCAGCCGGTCGGTCAGGGTCGACTTGCCCGCGCCGGGTGCGCCGGTGATGCCGACGGTGTAGGCGTCGCCGCCTGACGTGAAGGTGCGCCGGCCGACCTCCCGGGCCGGCGCACCGCCCCGCTCGACCAGCGAGATCAGCCGGGCGGTCGCCGCCCGGTCACCGGCCGCCGACGGCGGCGACCAGCTCCGGCGGGGTCCCGTCCGGCCCAGGGCTCGGTCAAACCCGGGTGACGTCGGCGCCCGAGGTCGCAGGCTTGGCCGGCAGGTCCTCGTAGCCCCGGTCGATGTGGTCGGCGTCGGCGACGACCGTCTCGCCCTCGGCGGCCAGCCCGGCCACGACCAGGGCGGCGCCGGCCCGGATGTCGCTGGCCCGCACCGGGGCGCCCGAGAGGCCGCTCGACGCCCCGCACCACGGCGTGGTGGCCCTCGGTGCGGATGTCGGCGCCCATCCGGATCAGCTCGGAGACGTACTTGAACCGACCGGCGAACAGGTTCTCGGTCACGATGGCGACGCCGTCGGCCACGCTCAGCATGGTCACGAGGAACGGCTTGTAGTCGGTGGCGATCCCCGGGTACGGCAGCGTCGACACGTCGACGGCGGTGCAGCCTCCGGTTGGCCGTGGCCCACAGCCCGTCGCTGGTCGGCGCGATGCGGACGCCCATGTCGCCGAGCTTGTGCGATGAGCATGTCCATGTGGTCGGCCCGGGCCCCCTCGATGGTGATCTCGCCGCCGGCCAGCGCCACCGCGGCGAGGTAGGTGGCCGCCTCGATCCGGTCGGGGATCACGGTGTGGTCGACCGCGTCGAGCTCCTCGACGCCCTCCACCTCGATCGTCGACGTACCGGCGCCCATGATCTGGGCGCCCATGCGGTTGAGGAACGCGGCCAGGTCGGCGATCTCCGGTTCCCGGGCCGAGTTGTCGATGACCGTGGTGCCCTTGGCCAGCACCGCGGCCAGCAAGAGGTTCTCGGTGGCGCCGACACTCGGGAACTCGAGCATGATGCGGGTGCCGAGCAGCTGGTCGGTGGACGCCTCGATGTACCCGTGGCGGAACTCGAAATGGGCGCCCATCTGCTCGAGCCCGGCCAGGTGCATGTCGATGGGCCGGGAGCCGAAGTCGTCACCGCCGGGCATGGCCACCCGGGCCTGCCCGATCCGGCCGAGCAGCGGCCCGAGCACGACGATCGACGCCCGCATGCGCTCGACCAGCTCGTAGGGCGCCTCGGTGCCGATGGTCGGCCCCCGGCGCAGCACCAACTCGTTGGGTGCTGGCCGGCTCACGTCCAGCCCCGAGCCGGGTCAGCAGCTCGGCCATGATCTCGACGTCGGTGATCGACGGCACGTTCCGTAGGTGGTGCTCGCCCTCGGCCAGCAGGGTGGCGGCCATCAGCTTGAGGGCGGAGTTCTTGGCCCCCCCGACCCGGACGGTGCCTTCCAGTGGTCCGTTGGGTCGCACGATGATCTGGCTCACGGGGCCCAAGTATTGCCGGTCCTGGCAGACTCGCCGAGTGATCCCGGTCGTGGCGCCCGCCAAACCTCGCTATCGAGGGGTGCTGCATCAGATCGCCTTCTTCGTGTCGCTGGTCACCGGGCCGGCGCTCGTGGTGGGGGTGCCTGGGGGCTCGGGTTTCGGGGTCCGGTTCGCCGTGGCGGTCTACGCGGTCTCGATGAGCGCCCTGTTCGGTGTCAGCGCCCTGCTGCACCGCCGGCATTGGACGCCGGCCGCCCGCCGGGTGATGCGCCGCCTCGACCATTCGATGATCTTCCTCCTGATCGCCGGGACCTACACCGCGGTCGCGAGCGTCGTGCTCAGCCCGACGGCGGCGGCGGTGGTGCTGGTGGTGGTGTGGCTCGGGGGCGGGGTCGGCGTGGGAGTCGAGCTGTTCTGGCTGGACGCGCCCAAGTGGGTCATCGCCCTGCCGTATGTGGTCGTGGGCTGGGTGGCGGTAGGGGTCCTGCCGCAGCTGGCGCGGGCGTTGGGCGGCGTCGGGTTCGCCGTGTTGGTGGCGGGCGGCGTGGCCTACACCCTGGGGGCGGTCGTCTACGCCGCCCACCGGCCCAACCCCTGGCCGGCGCAGTTCGGGTACCACGAGGTGTTCCACGCCCTGACGATCGTGGCGGCCGCCGCCCACTACGTGCTCATCGCGGCCTACGTGCTCCCTAAAGCGTGAGCCAAGTGACCGCGTCCGCGGTCGTCGACCGCGACCGGCTGGAGGCGATCCTCCGGCCCCGGGACGGCCTGATCGCCGAGCGGCCGATCGGGGAAGGGATGTTCGAGCAGTCCGAGGGGCCGGCCCGCTCGTATCGGCGGACCGTCAGGTCCGACGGGACCCGGGTGCACCAGACCGTCGACTTCGAGCTGGGGCTGCCGTTCTGGTCGTGGTTGTTCGCGCTGCCGCTGCGTGCGGAGCTGGGCCGTCTTGACCCGCCGGCGTCCGGACCCTGGTGGGCGCCCCCGCAACGGCTCGACCGCCGTGCCGCCGAGGTGCTGGCCACCCTGTGCGCGCTGGCCATCGTGGTCGGCTACACGGGCGGCCTGCTCAGCCTCACCATGACCTACGCGGCGCGGCAGTTCCATGTGACCAGGACCGGCCAGGGTGTGGCCCTCGGCGTGGTGCGGATCAACGTGGTGCTGGCCCTCGGGTTGCTGGCCCTGGCCGAGCGCACCGGCCGGCGCAAGATGATCCTCGGCTGCGCGGCCGGCGCCGCCCTGCTCACGTCGGTGGGCGCGGTCAGCGGATCACTCATCCTGCTCACCGCATCGCAGGTGGCGGCGGTCGCCATGACCGCCGCCCTGCTGGTCCTGATCAGCGTCATGGCGGCTGAGGAGATGCCTGCCGGGTCACGGGCGTGGGCCCTGGCCGTGCTGACCATGACCATCGGCTTCGGCGCCGGGCTGGCCACCATGGCCCTCCCGCTGGCCGACACCGGCCTCGGGGGCTGGCGGTGGCTGTACGCCGCCGCCCTGGCCGCCCTGCCGCTGGTCTGGTCCGCCGCCCACCGCCTACCGGAGAGCCGGCGCTGGCAGGAGTCCCGGAAGACGACGTCGACGAGGCCGGCGGCCCGCCACGGCCGCCGGTTGTTGATGCTGAGCGCGGGCGGCTTCCTCTTCGCCCTCTTCGCCACCCCGGCCGGCCAGTTCCACAACGAGTTCCTGCGGACCCAGCGGGCGTTCTCGGCCAGCCGGATCACGGTGTTCTCGCTGGTCACCGGCACCATCGGCGGCGCCGGGGTCTACATCGGCGGCCGGCTGGCCGATCTACGGGGCCGCCGGCTGGTGGCCGCGGTCGGTGCCGGCGCCGGGATCGTGACGACCCTGGCCATGTACCTGACCCGGGGCTGGCCGATGTGGATCTGGGGCGTGGCGGGCAGCCTCCTCGGCTACGCCGTGGCTCCCGCCCTCGGGGTGTACGGGCCCGAACTGTTTCCCACGTCCCTGCGCAGCCGGGCGACCGGCGTCATCGCGGTCAGCTACGCCGCCGGCGGCGTGCTGGGCTTGATCGCCACCGGCGTGCTGTCGGGCGGCATCGGGACCATCGCCCCGGCGCTGGCGATCCTGGCCGTCGGACCGGCCCTGCTGGTCGTCCTGATCATCCGGGCCTACCCCGAGACGGCCATGCGGGAGCTCGAGGACCTGAATCCCGATGACGCCGGCCGCACCCCCAAACTCTGACGCGTTATCTGGCCATAGCCGCGGTAAGTCGTCCGAGAATGACCCGGGCCCGGGAGCTCAGTGGCCGCCGGCCGGCGCCAGCACCCAATCGGCCACGATGCGCGCCACCGGCGCCTCGCAGCCGCGCAGTCCGTGGTCCTTGGCCTCGATCCAGTGGTGGGTCACCGTTCCCGGGATGGCGGCGGTGGCGGCCGTGAGCTCGTCGGGAGACCCGAACGCATCCCGGGTGCCCGAGATGAACAGGCACGGAATCGTGAGCGCGGCAAAGTGCTCCGTCCGCATCCGGTCGGGCCGGCCGGGAGGATGGAGGGGGTAGCTGATCAGGACCAGGCCGGCGCACGGGAGGCCTGCCGCGGCGGCCATCGAGCAGATGCGTCCACCCATCGAGCGGCCTCCGAGCAGCAGGTCGCCGGGGGCCACTCCGCTCTCGGCGGCCAGGGTCGCGGCCTCGGCCACCACCGCGGCCAGCAGAACCGGGGGGCGGTCGGGCGAACGCCGACCTGCCAGTCGGTAGGGAAAGTCCATCCGGCGCACCGCCACGCCGGCGGGCGTCAGGAGCTCGTCGATGGCCACCAGCGACGGCTGGTCGCGTCCGGCGCCGGCGCCCGGCGAGAGAAGGAGCCCGCTCACACTGTCCCGTCAGGCTCAGACTTCGGCGAGCAGGATCCGCTTGGCCTGGGTCAACTCGGTGATGCGCTCGGCCGCCAGGTGGCTGGCGCCGCCGTGGTCGGGATGGGCGTTGCGCACCTGGCGGCGGAACGTGGCCAGGACATCGGCGCGCCGGGGATCGGCATCGGACTTGAAACCGAGGACGGTGAGCGCCCACCTGTTGTCGTGATGGGGCGCTCGCCAGGGCCGGTATGACGCTTCGTCTCCGGTCAGGTAGCCGACCAGCCGTTCGTCGTTGTCGGCATGCCACAGGGTCCCGCGGCGCAGGAGCCGGAACACGTTGCTCCGCACCCGGTACGAGAGCTTGCCGGCCGCGTACGCCGCCCCCAGGACCTGAGGCAGGACGGCGGCGTGGGCGTCGAGCTCGAGCGCCATGGTCTCGCCCACACCGACCAACCGGTGATGGCTGCGGTCGAGTCCGACCACGTCGGTCTGGAACCGGTGGCGGAGGCGGGGCTGGGCGATGCGGGCGCCCTTCTCGAGATCGTCGAGCAGCAGGTCCAGCTCGTCGCGAAGGTCGTCCTCGAGCTGGTTGATGTAGCCGGCGACGATGCCGGCGAGCAGGATGCCACCGAAGCCCGGAGCGGGATCCGTGGGCAGCCAGAGGTCGCCCAGCGCCACGCGACGCGTCGGGGCCACAGCGCGCGTGTGGCGGATCTCAAGCTCCGCGAGCAGCACGAGCCGACGCTAGACGCGTTTGGCGAGATACATCGAACCGGTTGAGAACCGTCGCGTCACGCTGGTCACACGAAGGAGCGCAGCACGTCGCGGCAGGGTGGCGGCGTGGTCCTGGATGGTGCCCCCGGTGGCGTCGAGCTCGACGGCGTCGCTCAGCGCTTTGGCCCGGAGGCGGATCTTCCACCAGTCGTCGTCCGTCATGGCGAATGGGGTGGCCCAGTCGGCGATCCCCTTGGCGGCGTCGGTGAGATCGGCGCGCTTCTGCTCGTTCTCGGGGTCTCCGGCCAGCCGGTCGGCGGCTCCGAAGAGGTTGGACAGCACGTGGTACTGGGCTTCGTCGTCCCCCTCCTCCCCCAGGTTCGGGTCGTTCGGGGTGGCCCGTTCCACCTCGCTCATGAGCCCTTCGACGAGCTGGTCGGCGGCCGCCGCCACGATCAGGTCGGTGCCTTCCCACTCGTGGGCGATCTGGTTGCGATCCAGCAGCAGGCTGATCTGCGCCCGTTCCTCGGGCATCCAATCGTCGAGCTCGAAGACCATCTCGTCGTCGGGCGCCGGCCCTGGGGGTGCCAATTCGACGATCGCGGGGTCATCGGCCGGCGACGCTGGGGGCACGGTCAACCGGGCGTAGCCGGTGTCGCCATCGTCAGCACCGCCGGCCTTCGTGACCGTGTCCGAGAGGTCGAGCTCCTCGACCAGGCGTATCAGCAGCTGGGAGCTCTCGCTGATCTCCTCCTCGAGGGCCTCGTCGGCCCCCAGGGCGCCGAGCAGCCTCCGGGTGACGCGACCGACAGCCGCCCACTGCTCGGCGTCGACGGCGGGTGGTTGCTCGATGGCGAACATGCGGCCGGCGGCCTCGGCCAGGTCCCCGTCGGCGACCATGTCGGTCGGATCGGCACGGAGCCGCCGGGCGGCGTCGTACAACCGGGCCAGGACGGCGAGCGCCGCCAGGTCCAACTCGCCGGTCGACGGCGGCGCCGATTCCTCGACGTCGTCATCGGTCGTGCTCAACTCGTCGATCAACTGGTCGACGGCGCCCTCGTCGGCGGCGCCCACGACCAGTTCGTCACCCTCGAAGCGGTGGCGCAGTCCCCGGTCCACCAGCTGCGCGATGAGCTCGCCCCGCACCGAGTCCTCCCACTCGTCGAGGCTGTAGCCGACCTCGTCCTCGGACTCACCGGCGCCCAGTTCCGCCAACGGCGAGGCGGTCAGCGGCGCCTTGCAGTTGTGACACTTGCCGCGTTTGCGAACCTCGTAGCCGCAGTGCGCGCAATACCAGATGCCAGCCATCAACGTCTCCTCAGGACAACTCGGCGCAGGAACGCCCAGATGCGTTCAAGCTCGTCCTCCACCACCTCGGGGGTGTTCCAGCCGTGCCCCTCACCTTCGTACACGTGGTACTCGACGGACCCGCCGGCGTCGCGGATACAGGCCACCAGGGCGTCGGACTGAACCCTCGGCACGACCCGGTCCGCCGAGCCCTGGAGAACCAGCAGCGGGACGGTCACCCGGGCCGCAGCGGTGATGGGCGATCCGTCCCGGTAGCGCCCGGCCGCCTCGGGCAGCGGCCCGACGATGGACTGCAGGTAATGCGCTTCAAAGCGGTGGGTGGTCTCGTCCAGATCGAAGAGGTCAGCCACACCGTACAACTCCACCCCGGCGGCACAGAGCTCAGGGTGCCGGGCCAGCAACAGCACCACGGTGAGACCGCCGCCCGAACTGCCGATCGGGACCATCCGCCGCGGGTCACCCCACCCCCGTTCCCCGGCCACGGCCATCCCCGCGGCCGTGTCATCCACGTCGAGTTGGCCCCACCGGCCACGAAGGGCCTGGGTGTAGGCCCGCCCCCAGCCGGTGGAGCCCCGGTAGTCGACCTGCAGCACGTTGAAGCCGCGGTCACAGAAGAACGCCACCCTCGGGTTGAAGACGACCTGGTTCTGCCCGGTCGGCCCTCCGTGTACCCACACCAGCAGCGGGGGCGGCGCCTCGCCGGCGACCTGGGTCCGGTACAGCCGCCCGTGCACCACCGGCCCCACGCCGGGAAGGTCCTCGGCGTTCCACTCCACCGGCTCGGGCTCCACCAGGCCGGCCGCCTCGAAGCCGGCCACCGGACCCCGGGCCACGGTCCGTCGGGGCGGGTCGACGGCCTCGAACTGCTCCGCCGGGTCGGCCACGATCACGTGGTTCGGCGTCCTGGCCCCTGACCGAATGGCGGCCAGGTGGGGCCCGGCCCACGACAGTCCGAGGTGCACGCCCCGCGCCACGCTCATCAGATCGCCGCGCTCGACATCGAGAAGGCACAAACGACCGAACCCGTCCTCGTTGCGGCAGAAGGCCACCTGTCCGCCACCCGGCGACCAGGCGTACGAACGCTCACCGGGTCCCCAGGTCGGTCCCCCGTGCTCGGCGGTATCGCTGAGCATCGGCCCGGCGCCAGTGCCGTCCGGGGCGGCCCGCCACAGGTTGAGCCACCCCCCGGCGTCGCACAGGAACGCCAGCACCGACCCGTCCGGGGAGAAGCGGGGCTGGGTCATGGCCGCCGGCCGGGTGACCTGCACCGGGGTGGGCGGCGCGCTCCCATCGGCCCGCGCCACCACGACGACACTGTCGTCCCACGCCATGGCCGGGACATCCCACTGCTGCCAGGCGACCCACCTCGAGTCGGGTGACCAGGCCGGGTCGAACGCGAAATCCGGGCTCCGGCCTCCGGGGCCGGCCGGGCTCTGTTGCCGGCCTCCGGGGCCGGCCGGGCCCGCGTCGCCCGGCGTGAGTCGCACCGGCCACGGTCCACCGGGCGTCAACCAGGCGACGGCCACGGCGCGCCCATCGCGCACATAGGCCACCCGTGTCCCGTCCGGCGACACCGCCGGCGCGGTCACCGGGCCGTCGGTGACCACGGTCCTTGGCGGCCCGCCGATCACCGGCTGGTGATAGAGCAAGCCGTCGGTCCCGACGTACACCACCGCGTCGCCCGAGGGCGTCCAGTCGAAGACACCGCCCCCGTACGAGGCCGATCGGGGCGGTTCGGGACTGGTGGTGAGCACCACCTCCGGGCCACCGGCGGCGGCCACCAGCACCACCGACGCCCGACCACCGGCCGTGACCACGTACGCCACCGTTTCGCCATCCGGTGACAGCCGGGGCTCGGAGATCACCCTCCCGAGGGCGCACATGGCGGCCGTGACGCGCACACGTCCCACCGCCGCATCATGGCCCAAATGGATTAGGCGCTCATCTTCGGCAGGATGGGCGCGTCCCTCCCGGTGCCGGAGGACGACGAGACGGGCCGATCCTCGCCATTCGAGCCCTCCTCGTGGTAGTCCTCCTCGACGTTCACCGTCCATACGTCGTTGTCGGCACCCAGCAGGTTCTCGACGGAGAGCATGGCCGTGTACATCGAGTGATCCTGGTTGTTGTACCGGTGCATGCCGTTGCGGCCCACCGGGTGCACGTTGGCGGCGTGTTGGCCCAGCCACTGACGCAGCACGGCGACGTTGGCCTGGTAGTCGCTGTCGTAGTGCGGATACGCCTTGGGCATGCGCACCACGTAGCCGGCCTCCACCTGGGACGGGTCGACCAGGCCCAGCAGCGAGAGCTCACGTTTGCCGAGCTCGATCAGCTCGTCGTCGGGCATGGTCCAGTACTCGTCGCCCTCGAACACGAAGTACTCCAGGCCCAGGCAGGTGCGGCCTTCCTTGACCAGGTACGGGGACCAGGAGCCGAAGTTCTGGATCCGTCCCAACTTGACCTCGGGTGCGTGGACGTAGATCCAGTTGTCCGGGAAGCCTGAGGCTTCGGGGACGACCAGCGCCACGGTGAGGAAGTCCCGATAGTGGAGGTCATCGGCCGCGGCTCGAACTTCGGCGGGCACCGGGGGGTCCATCGACGTGAGCAGATCACTGATGGGCATGGAGGAGATGAGAGCGGTGCACTCGTACTCCGTCCCGGTGCCGTCCGCCGACTCGGCGACCACCGAGGTGACCTGGCCACCGGAGTGGCGGATCCTGGCCACCCTGGTGTTCATGATGACCTTGGTGCCTGCCGCCTCGACCTTCTCCCGGCAGCGTTCCCACATCATCCCCGGACCGTATTTCGGGTACTGGAACTCCTCGATCAGCGACGTGATGTTCTTCTGATTCCGCTTCGGCAGCACGGCGTTCATTACCGCCTTCGACAGAGACAGGTTCTTGATGCGCTGAGCCGCCCAGTCGGCCGGCAACGAGCTCGCCGGAACACCCCACACCTTCTCGGTGTAGGTCTTGAAGAAGATGCGGTAGAGCCGAGTGCCGAACCGGGCGATGACCCAACCCTCGAGGTTGGTCTGGTCACGGGGTGGGTGGATCCTGGCCCAGATGTAGGAAAGGACGCTGCGCAGCGCCTCGAGTGGCCCGAGATTGCGGAGGGCGTTGAAGGCCTTCAGCGGGTAGTCGAAGTATTTGCCGTTGTAGTAGATCCGGCTCATCCGAGGCCGGAGAAGGAAGTCGGAGTCCGGCAGGATCTCGTGCCAGAAGGCCTCGACCGCCGGGACCTTGGTGAAGAACCGGTGGCCGCCGATGTCGAACCGCCAGCCGTCGCGCTCGACCGTCCGGCTGATGCCCCCGACGACTGAGTCGGACTCGATCACCGTCGACGTCCTGCCGGCCTTGGCCAGTTGGTAGGCCGCGGTGAGTCCCGCGGGGCCGGCCCCGACGATGATTACGTTGTCGGCCGGCTTCGGTTGTGCTTCTGACAACTCCACACTCCTATTGGGGGAAACGGACGAGCGCCTCGTACTCGTAGTACCCCCCGGGGTTGAGATGCACCAGCTCCTGGCCGTTGGACCGCAGGGTGCTGAACCAGTCCATCAACTTGGAACACTTGTGTTCAGTGCCGGGATAGTTGGGATTCCATGCCAGGTAGATGTCGTGGCCAGCCGCCTGGGCGACCATCTGCTTGGCGAACTGCTCAACATTGACAGTATGGATGGCCTTGCGGTAGTCGACCCAGTTGATCAACTCCGGCCGGGCACCGCGGGGGAACGTTGCCTGCTGGACCCGAACCGTCAGCAGCCGGGAGACCGCCGGGCCCAACTGGTCGGGGCAGAAGACGACCAGATCGTTGGTGCTGGCCACCGTGTTGAGCACGCTGGCGACCCGCACCGCCTCGGTTCGGGCGGACAGATTGGCCCCGACGCCGACGATCAGCCCGCACACCACCGTCCAGCCGAGCACCGCGGCGAACACCCGCCGGTCGGCGAGAACGGTCGCCCCCAGGCCGGCGAGCATGATGAACAAGGGAAAGACCACCGCGGTGTACCGCCCGACGAAGGCGGCCTGGGCGACCGCCCCGAAGGCCACCGCGACCATCAACGTCCCGAGGAACACGAAACCGATGGGCCGGGCCTTGCGCCGGGCGCTCAGGTTGAGCAGTACCTGCCGGCCGTCGACCGACTCGCCGAATATCCCGAGCAGCACCAGCGTGAACAGGGACAGGGCCAGCGCCGCGCCCCAAGGACCACCCCCGGCGTACTGACCGAGAACCCCGAGGATGTCGCCGAGCCCGGCGGCGTTCGACCATGGCGTCCCGGTATGCAGGGCCTGGAAGACGAACGATGGCAGCCACGCCACGAAGGAGAGCGAGCCGAGGACCATGGCACAGAAGCAGGCCCAGCTGGCCTGCTGATCCGCCTGGGTCAGCTCGGAGGCGGAGCGGCGACGCCGCTTGGCCCGCAGCAGGAGCCACAGTCCGGTCACCCCGACCGCGTACAGCCCCCAATAGTGGGTGTAGAGCTGCAGGCCGGTGATGGCCGCCACCGCCGCCAACCGCGAGCGGGTGGGGGCCTCGAGGGCGCGGACGAGGGCCAGAAAGCCCAGCAACGACCACAGGATCATCAGTGAGTACATCCGGGCCGCGGTGGCGTAGTTGATGGCGAACGGCGAGCTGGCCAGCAGCAGCAGGGCGGCCCACGCCATGCGGCGGCCGCCCAGGCGGGTGCCGGCGATCCATGCCAGGGGCAGGGTGGCGGCGGAGATCACACCCGAGAGGGAGCGGGCGGCGAAATTGCTGTCGCCGAACAACTGCATCCAGAAGTGGAGGAGGACGTAGTACAGCGGTGGCGCGCCATCGTGGCGGAGGGCGCCCGGGATCTGATGCAGGGGCAGTCGGGCGAGGTTGACGCTGAGTGCCTCGTCCAGCCACAGGGCCGACGGCGCGACGAACCGCAGCAGCAGCCCGACCCCGACCAGCCCGGTCGCCGTCGGCAGGGCGTAGCGCAGCAGCGGATCGATCCGCAGCTTGAGGGACAGGTGCGCCCCGGAGTCGTCTTCCACCGCCGTGGGCCCATCCGCCGGATCGTCCGCCGGCAGTACTTCAACCGGTGGATCATCGGACGCAGGGGCGCGCTCGGGCTCGAGAGTGGTGGCCACGAGAGCAAACTACCCAGTTATGTGTCCAGTGGCACATCACCGGGAAACCGAACAGCCATCGAGCGCAATTCACTTCCGGCACCTGCCGGTTAGTACCCTCCCGAGCCATGACGACTGAGTCGACCTCCCAGGCCCCCGACCGCAACCTGGCCATGGAGCTCGTCCGGGTCACCGAGGCCGCCGCCCTGGCCGGAGCCCGCTGGATGGGCCGCGGCGACAAGGAAGGCGCCGATGGCGCCGCCGTCGATGCCATGCGGGTGATCCTGGCGACCGTCCCGATGGACGGAATCGTCGTGATAGGGGAGGGCGAGAAGGATGAAGCGCCCATGCTCTACAACGGCGAGCGCATCGGTGACGGCACGCCTCCATCCACCGACGTGGCCGTCGATCCGATCGACGGGACCACCCTGACGGCGCTGGGCCGCGGCAATGCGCTGGCGGTCATTGCGGTCAGCGAGCGGGGCACCATGTTCGACCCGGGTCCGTCGTTCTACATGGAGAAGATCGCGGTGGGCCCTGAAGCCGCCGACGTGATCGACATCACGGCGCCGGTCGCGGTGAACCTGCAGGCCGTGGCCAAGGCCAAGGGCGAATCGGTACGGGACCTCACCGTGGTCATCCTGGACCGGCCTCGCCACGACCAGATCATCGCCGAGGTGCGGGCGGCCGGCGCGCGGATCCGGCTGATCCAGGACGGCGATGTGGCCGGTGCCATCTCGACGGCGTGGCCCGAGTCGGGGGCCGACATGCTGCTCGGTATCGGCGGCACGCCCGAAGGGGTCATCGCCGCCGCCGCCCTCAAGTGCATGGGGGGCGCCCTCCAGGGGCGCATGTGGCCGAGGAACGACGCGGAGAAACAGGCCGCCATCGACCTCGGCTACGACCTGACCGCCGTCCTCACGGCCGACGACCTGGTCCGCGGCGACAACTGCTTCTTCGCCGCCACCGGGATCACCGACGGAGAGCTGCTCCGCGGCGTTCACTACGACGCCAAGGGCGCGACCACCCAGTCGCTGGTGATGCGGTCCAAGTCGGGGACCGTGCGTCGCATCGATGCCCACCACGAGCTGAAGAAGCTCAACCGCTACTCGGCCATCCCATTCGCCTGATCGAGCGGAGACACCGGCCGCAGGTCGGTGCCGCCCCACCCGGCCTCGATCACCGCCGACGTCAGCGCCGCGGTCAGGTGCCGGCCGATTCCCTGACGCCGGTGAGCGGGCCCCACGAGCACTCCCCGCCGGCCGCCCCCGGGCACCAGCCAGGCGCCGGCCAAACCCACCACCACCCCTTCCCGGCGGGCAGTGACGACCAGCGACCAGACCACACGGCCGCTGTCGCATCCACCCCCCGGATCCACCCCCTCGGCTCGCAGCAGCGCCCGGCCCTCGGGGTCCGGCACCCGGCTGCGCACCAACTCCACCGCCAGCGGGCCGCCGCGCGCCACGACCGACGGCGCCCCGAACTCCACGTCCGCCAGCGGCCGCCAGCGGGGTTCACCGTTGCGGACCTCCTGCAGCAGATGGACCCGGTCGACAGCGGCCGCGGCCTGATAGCCGGACAGCACCCGGGCTGCGGCTTCGACCCGGTCGGCACCGACGTCGTCGGCGAGGGTCACGTGGGCCACGAACGGCCAGGTGAGCGTCCTGGCCAGCGGGGGCCTGAAGACGCGGTCTCGCAACGCATGCACCGCGTCGACTGCGCCGCCGACTGGGAGGTACAAGACCGGGTTGGCCGGGAGGAAGGTATCGGGAGGGCCCAGCGTCAGGTCGAGCACGGATGGCGTGGCGGCGGCCGCAGCCCGCAGAATGGCGAGAACGGCACCCATCTCGCCGGCCCGCACGTTGACGGGCGGCACCAGCGTCACATGAGGGGGGACCCGGGCCAGGCTGCGGTCACCGAGGGCCCGGCGCAGCCCATCCACCTCATCGGACACGGGCGGCTCGAGGAGCAGGGCCACGCCCAGCCGCAACCTCGGCATGGCGGAGTCCCGCTACCTGGAAACTCCGGCAATCAATTCGAGCCGGACCGAGGCCCGGCGGAGGGCGGCCTCGGCTTCAGGGTTGTCGCCATCCCGCAGCTGTTGCTCGGCCTCCTCCTTGGCCCGCTGGGCTCGCTCGGCGTCGATCTGTTCGGGCAGCTCGGCCACATCGGAGAGAATGCTCACCTTGTTGTCCCGGACCTCGACGAAGCCTCCATGCACCGCCGCCTTGATCTCCTCGCCTCCGGCCTGGATGACCCTGACCAGCCCGATGCCGAGGGTCCCCACGAACGGGGCGTGATGGCTGAGGAAGGCGATCTCGCCTTCCGACGTCCGGCACACGACCATCTCGGCTTCCCCGGTGTAGAGGATCCGTTCGGGCGAGACCAGGGCCACTTCGAGGGCCACGCGCTCCCCCTCTAGTCCTGCAGCTTCTCAGCCTTGGCCAGGACGTCGTCGATACCGCCCACGGCCACGAACGCCTGCTCCGGGACGTCGTCGAACTCGCCTTCGGCCAGCTTCTCGAACGCCTCGACGGTGTCGCCGAGCGGCACCGTGGTGCCCGGGATACCGGTGAAGTTCTCGGCCACGTACATGGGCTGGCCCAGGAACTTCTCAATCTTCCTCGCCCGGGTCACCAGCACCTTGTCCTCTTCCGCCAGTTCGTCGATTCCGAGGATGGCGATGATGTCCTGGAGCTCGGTGTACCGCTGCAGGATCTGGGTGACCCGCCGGGCGCAGTTGTAGTGGCGGTCGCCCACGACGTCGGGCTGCAGCACGGTGCTGGTCGACGCCAGTGGATCCACCGCCGGGAAGATGCCCTTGGCGAACACGTCCCGGGACAGGTTGGTGGTGGCGTCCAGGTGGGTGAAGGTGGTGAACGGTGCCGGGTCGGTGTAGTCGTCGGCCGGCACGTACACCGCCTGCACCGAGGTGATGGAGTGGCCCTTGGTCGAGGTGATCCGCTCCTGGAGCTCACCCATCTCGTCGGCCAGCGTCGGCTGGTAGCCCACCGCCGAGGGCATCCGGCCGAGCAGGGTGGAGACCTCGGATCCGGCCTGGACGAACCGGAAGATGTTGTCGACGAAAAGCAGCACGTCCTGGTTCATGACGTCCCGGAAGTACTCAGCCATGGTCAGGGCCGCCAGACCCACCCGCAGCCGCACGCCTGGTGGCTCGTCCATCTGACCGAACACCAGCGCGGTGTTGTTGATGACGCCGGACTCCTGCATCTCCAGCCACAGGTCGTTCCCCTCACGGGTTCTCTCGCCCACGCCGGCGAACACCGAGACGCCACCGTGCTCCTTGGCCACCCGGGTGATCATCTCCAGGATGAGGACCGTCTTGCCCACACCGGCTCCGCCGAACAGGCCGATCTTGCCGCCCTGCACGTAGGGCTCGAGCAGATCGACGACCTTGAGGCCGGTTTCGAACATCTTGCGCTGGGGCTCCAGCTCGTCGAACGGCGGCGACGGGCGGTGGATGGGCCAGCGCTCCTCGATCCCCTCGATCGCCACGCCACGGGTGTCGAGTGGTTCGCCGAGGACGTTGAACACGTGGCCGAGGGTGGCCCGGCCCACCGGCGCCTCGATGCCGCGGCCGAGGTTGCGGACCGGTTGGCCACGCCGCAAACCGTCGGTGGGCTTCATGGCGATGGCCCGGACCCGGCTTTGGCCGATGTGCTGCGCCACCTCAGCGGTCACCACCGTGACCCCCTCGCCGGACTCGATGTCGAACTGGATGGCCCAATTGATCTCCGGCAGCGCGTCGGGAGGGAACTCGACGTCGACCACCGGGCCGATGACCGCCACGATGCGGCCTTCCTTCAGCTTGGTCTTCGGTTCGTCGGCGACGATGCTCACGGTGCTGCCTCCACTCTGCTGAGACGTAGGTGCCTGTTCATCATTCCTCCGCTCCTGCCTTGGCCTGGGCCAGACCCTCGGCGCCGCCGACGATCTCCATGATCTCGGTGGTGATGTTGTCCTGCCGGACCCGGTTGGCGATGCGCGCCAGATTCTTGATCAACTCGTTGGCGTTGTCGGTCGCGGCCTTCATGGCCCGCTGCCGGGCGACCTGCTCGGACGCCGCGGCCTCGAGCAGGGCGCCGAACAGGCGGGCTTCGACGTAGCGCGGCAGCAACTCGACCAGGATCTCCTCGGGCGAGGGCTCGAACTCATAGGAGTCGGACGTCCCGTCCTCATCCGGCTTGGCCGTCTCGACGATGGCGCTGGCGTCCATCGGGAGGAACTGGCGTTCGGTCGCCCGCTGGGACGCCAGCGACAGGAAGCGGGTGTAGACCAGCTGCACCTGGTCGACCTCTCCGGATTCGTACCGGGCCATCACATCCTGGGCGATGGCGCGAGCGTCCTCATAGCTCGGCTGTTCGCTGAAGCCGGTGAACGAGGCATCCATCCTGTACTTCCGGTAGCGGAAGTAGCCCGTGCCCTTGCGGCCGGTGGTGATCAGCCGGTAGTCGCGGCCCGCCGCCTGCTCCCGGGCGATGGCCCGCTCGGCGAGCCGTTCGACGGTGGCGTTGTAGCCGCCGCACAGGCCCCGGTCGGCGGTGATGACGACGAAGCCGACGGTCCGGATCTCGCTGCGGACCTCGAGCAGGGGTTGGTTGAGACCGGTCCCCGACTTGGACAGGTTCCGGATCACGTCGGTGAGCTGCTCCACGTAGGGCCGGGCGGCGGTCACCCGCTGCTGGGCCCGGACGATGCGGCTGGCCGCGATCAGCTCCATGGCGCGCGTGATCTTCTTCGTCGACTGGACGCTTTTGATCCGCCGCCGGAGGGCCCGCTCTGCTCCGCCCGCCACTGCTCAGCCTTCGGAGTCGGCCGGCGCGTTGCCGGCTGGCGCGTCGGACTTCTCCTGGGCCCGGCGCGCCTTGAACCGCTCCTTGAAGTCGGATATGGCCTCGGTCAGCTCCTTTTCCGGCAGCGCCCCCCCGTCGCGGATGCCGGCCAGCACGCTGCTCTGCCGTGACCGGACGTCCTCGAGCAGCCCGGACTCGAACGGCTGGACCTCGAATATCTCCAGGTCGTCCAGGAAGCCCCTGGTGCCAGCGAAGATCGAGACCACCTGTTCCTCGACCGGCAGCGGGCGCCCGTTGGACTGCTTGAGCAGCTCGACCAGCCGGCGGCCCCGGTCGATCAGAGCCTGCGAGGACTTGTCCAGCTCCGATCCGAAGCTGGAGAACGCCTCGAGCTCACGGAAGTTGGCCAGGTCGAGCTTGAGGCCACCGGCGACGGCCTTCATGGCCTTGATCTGGGCCGAGCCACCGACCCGGGAGACCGAGGTCCCGACGTTCATGGCCGGACGCACACCGGAGTTGAACAGGTCGAGGTCCAGGAAGATCTGGCCGTCGGTGATGGAGATGACGTTGGTCGGGATGTACGCCGAGATGTCGCCGGCCTTGGTCTCGATGATCGGCAAGGCGGTCAGACTCCCGCCCCCCAGCTCATCGGAGAGCCGGGCCGAGCGCTCCAGCAGCCGGCTGTGCAGGTAGAACACGTCGCCCGGATACGCCTCTCGCCCGGGGGGCCGGCGCAGGAGAAGAGACATCTGGCGGTAGGCCTCGGCCTGCTTCGAGAGATCGTCGTAGACGATGAGGGCACTGTCCCCCGCTTCCATCCAGTGCTGGCCCATGGCGCAACCGGAATACGGCGCCAGGTACTTGAACGGGCTGGGCTCCGACGCCGGGGCGGCCACCACGATCGTGTACTCGATGGCGCCCGACTCCTCCAGCACCCGGACCGTTTCCGCCACCGTCGAGGCCTTCTGCCCGATGGCCACGTAGACGCATTTCACGCCCAGGCCCTTCTGGTTGATGACGGTGTCGACGGCAACCGATGTCTTGCCGGTCTTGCGGTCCCCGATGATCAGCTCCCGCTGACCCCGCCCGATCGGGGTCATGGCGTCGATGACCTTGATGCCGGTCTGCATGGGCTGGTTGACCGGCTGGCGGTCGACGATGCCCGGAGCCTGGATCTCGATCCGGCGGATGGTGTCCTGGGGGATGGGGCCCTTGCCGTCGAGCGGCTGGCCCAGGGGGTCGACGACCCGGCCCAGCAGGCCGTCACCGACAGGGATGGACAGGATCCGCCCCGTGGCGCTGACCGACTGGCCCTCCTCGATGTGGGCCGGATCGCCGAGGATCACGGCGCCGATGGAGTCCTCGTCCAGGTTGAGGGCCAGGCCCAGGGTGCCGCCGTGGAACTCCAGCAGCTCGTTGACCGACACCTGGGGCAGCCCGGAGATGCGGGCGATACCGTCCCCGACCTCGATGATCAGGCCCACCTGCTGGGAGTCGACCTTGGGTGCGAAACCTTCGAGCGCCCGACGCAGGGCGGAAGTGATTTCATCGGGAGAGATCGTCAGATCGCTCATACGGCTGATACTCCTCGTGGAATTGGGCTCCTCCTGGAAGCTGGACTGGTCATCAGAGGCTCTCGCGGAGTTGCTCGAGGCGGTGCCGGACACTGCCGTCGATCACGGTGTCGCCCACCTTGGCCACTACTCCGCCCAGGACCGTCGGGTCGACGACCACTTTCAACGAGACATGCTTGCCGGTCGCCTTGCTCAGGGCCGAGGCCAACTTCTCGCGGCGCTCCTCGTCGATGGGATAGGCGGTGCGGACCTCGGCGACCGCCTCATGGCGCTCGGCCGCAGCCCGCTCGACCAGCTTGTCGATGATCTCGGGCAGGTAGCGCGACCGTCCGGCCGCCACCACGAACTCCACCAGGGCGGTCGTGATCGGCGAGGCCCGCCCGCCGAGCAGGGCTTCGATCACCGCCACCCGTCGCTCGATCGGGATGGCCGCGTCGGAGAGGGTGGCCCGCAGCTCGTCGTTGGCCTCGATGGTGCGGGCCACGCGGAACAGCTCATCCTCGACGGTGTCAAGGCTGCCCTCGGCCCTGGCCACCTCGAACAGGGCGGCGGCGTAGGCGTCGGTGCGGTCGGTCACGTCAGGCGTTCCCGGCCGGGGCCTGGCTGTTCAGCTCGGCGATGAACTGGTCGACCAGCGTCAGGTTGCGCTCCCGGTCGAGGTTCTCGGCCACCACCTTCTCGGCCAGCTCGATGGCCAGGTCACGGACCTGGAGTCGCAGCTGGCTCAGCACCCGCGCCTGCGCGGCCTGCAGATCCTCGGTGTTGCGCCGCCGGAGCTCGGCCACCTCCTCGTCGGCTCGGCGCACCATGTCCTGGCGCAGCTGGTCGGCGGCTTGGCGGGCCTCCTCGATGATCCGGTTGGCCTCGTTGCGGGCGTCGGCCAGCTGGCGCTGGTAGTCCTCGAGAATGGCCTGGGCGTCGCTGCGGACCTTGTCGGCCTCGTCCAGGCTGGTACGGATCTTCTCGGTCCGGGCCGCCATCGCCTTCTGCACGGCCGGGAAGGCGAACTTGTACATCAGGGCGCACAACACCACGAACGACACCGTGCCCCAGAGCAGCTCGGTCGTCGATGGCAGGATCGGGTTGGGCGCCTGCTGGGCGGGGGCGGCGGTCGTCGGTGTGGTGGCTTGCGCGACCAAACGCGATCCGACAACCAGGAGGCCGCTGAAAAGTTGCATGGTGGCTCCTAGGTGAACTTCAGCAGAATGAAGACGACGAAGCCGATAAGCGCCAGCGCCTCGGTGAAGGCGATCCCGAGGAACATGGTGGTGCGGGCCACGCCGGCCGATTCGGGCTGGCGGGCCATGGCGGTGATGGCGTTGCCGACCACGATGCCGATGCCGATACCCGGGCCGATGGCCGCGGCCCCGTAACCGATACCCGCGCCAACCGCGCCGAGACCCTTGAGGACCTCCCCTGTCGGGATTGCCTGGTTGGATGCTGCCTGGGCCAGCAGGTCGATCACTGCGATCACGGCGGTCCTCCTAGTGTTCGATGTGTATAGAACTGCCGAGGTACACGGCGGTCAGGATGGTGAAGATGAAGGCCTGGAGTATGGCGACGAAGGCCTCGAAACCCGTCACCGCGATGTCCATGGCCAAGGGAAGTACGAAGATCGGCTTGGCGAAGACGATGCTGGACCCCAGCAGGGCAGCCGTCAGCGCCGCGAACGTCACGAGTAGCAGGTGTCCGGCCAGCATGTTGGCGAACAGCCGGACCGCCAGCGAGAACGGGCGCACGATGAATGTGGAGAGCAGTTCGATGGGCACGATCAGGAAGAGGAGAGCGAAGGGCACGCCCGGTGGCTTGACCGACTTGCTGATGTACGAGAGCCCGTGACGTTTCAGGCCCACGACGATGAACATGATCCAGGTGATAAGTGACAGCAACAGCGGTATGGCCATCCGAGCCGTCGCCGGGAACTGGATGAACGGGATGACCTCGAAAATGTTGCAGAAGAAGATGAAGAAGAACAGCGACGTCAGGTACCACAGATAAGGCATGCCCTCCGGGCCCATGGTCTGCAGGATGATGCCGTCCGTGACGAATTCGATCACCGACTCGACCAGGTTCTGCACGCCGGTAGGAACGAGGGCGCTGCTCCTCGCGGCGATGAAGAACATCAGCAACGTGAAGAACGCGGCCGCCACGCTGATCAGCGCCACCTTGTTGAACGCACCGGGGGCGAACGTCGGCCACTTGACCAGTTCCCCGATCGGCGGGAATTTGAGAGCCGCCACCACCAGGGTCACGAATCAGCAGCCTTTCTGCCGGGACGGGACTGCTTGGGCTTGAGACCCGGGTAGGCCAGGGTCGCCGATACGTATCGCGTCTCCCAGATCAGGAGTCCGAGATGGGTGAACCCAATCGTCAGAGCCAGCGGGACCACAACCACCCAGGATTGGTGGATGACCGCCAGCACGGCGGCGGTGATCAGGACCAGACGCAGCAGGTACCCCCCGAGCACGGCCGACATCATCACGGCCAGCGAGATGCGCGCGGCAAAGGTCAGGATGGCGGCGGACAGGGCCAGGTTGGCCAGGACCAGGACGATGGCGTAGCCGCTCGACAAGGCGCCATCGATGCCCCAGATGAGCCCGGCGATCAGCATCAGCACAGGCGCCACCGGGACGGCCCGCCGGATCATGTCCCATGCCACCTGCTGCTCCACGGCCGGTCCGTCGAGCCTGGTGGTCAGCAGGTTCTCAGTCACGGGCGATTTGCGGTCTCGCCGGTCGAACCGTCGTCCACGCCAACCCGCCGCCCCCACGGGGATGCGGCATCGTGAGCCTTCATCTCGGCGTCGTACGTGTAGTACATCTTCACGAACGAGGCCACCACCGCCATCACGATGAGAGCGATGGTGAAAGCGGGCGTGGTGCCGACCAGGTGGTCGATCAGGTAGCCGATACCACCGGCGACCAGCGGAGTGGCGACCAGCTCAATGGCGTGGGTGTATCCGTCATCCAGGCCCTTGTAGAGCTCACGCTTGTCGTCGGAAGCCAAATTTCCTCAGGGTTTGTCGCGCCAGTGCGCGGAGGTCGTTCGGCCGCGATACCACCGGCCAAAAGCGCAATGTACGGAACGGCGGACTTCTCCCGCAAGTTCACCGGCAACCGGCTACGGCGCGCCACCTCCCGGCCGCTTCGAGGTGCTCGCCGCCTTGGGACGGTGGCCATTGGTGGCAGCCGCCCCACCCGGTGGATCCCCCCTCCGGATGGAGCCAGCGGCTCGACTCCGCCCACTCCACGCCGCCCGGACGGCGCGAACAGGGTGTAGAGGCCGATGCCGAGAGTCCCGACGACGAAGGGGACAATGTTGTTGCCCGTGTGCGAGAACGTGGGGTACAGAACCAGACCCGACAGGAGCGCGGTCCACGCCCACAGGATCAGCACCGAACGGCGCTGCCCGTGCCCGAGGCGCATGAGCCGGTGGTGGAGATGGTCCTTGTCGGCGTTGGCCAGCCCGCCCCGCCGGCCGGCCCGCCGGACGATGGCGAAGGCGGTGTCGAGCATCGGGATCCCGAGGATGAAGAACGGGATGAAGATCGGCGCGAACGTGAAATAGGTGCGCCCGCTGAACGCGTCGTCGGTCTGGCCGACCACCGACAGCGTGGAGGCGGCCATGAGCAGACCGAGCAGCATGGCGCCCGCGTCACCCATGAAGATGCGCGCCGGATGGAAGTTGTGGGGCAGGAACCCGAGGCACAGGCCCAGGGTGATGACGGCCACCAACAGCCCGGAATTGTCGGCGCTGATGCTGCCGGCTCGGAGCAGCTGGTGGGCGTAGACGAAGAAGGTGCCCGACGCCAGGGCCACGATCCCGGCCGCCAACCCGTCAAGACCGTCGATCAGGTTGACGGCGTTGGCCATGCCCACCACCCAGAACACGGTCATGAGAGGGGCGATGTCGGGTGACAGCACCAGGGTGGTGCCGACGAACGGAACTCGGAAGAACAGCATGGTGACACCGGAGAAGTACAGGACGGTGCCCGCCAGCACCTGGCCGGACACCTTCCCCGGCGGGGACACCTCGCGCAGGTCGTCGGCCAGTCCGATGGCGACGATGACGGCCGCCGCCAGCACCACCCCGAGCGGCTCGGAGTTGGCGCGGAACACCGGCCGGAACTGCTTCAGCTGCGACGCCACCACCATGGCGGCCAGGAAGGCCACGAACATCGCCGCCCCTCCCGCCGTCGCCGTCGGGCGTTCGTGGACCCGCCGCTCGTCGGGGAGCACCAGCAACGAGAACCTCACCGCCAGCCGCCGGGCTACGAACGTCAGCGTCCAGGTGCCGACCGCGGCGACCGCCAGGACGATTGCGTAGCCCCGGTAGTCAGCGATCGGGCCGCCCTCCCCTAGTGATTGTCCGGCGCGAACTTGGCACAGAGCAGTGCGACCTCGTCGCTCACCGCCGCCAGCTCCGACCCATCGGCCGGGTCCCGGAGCACCCGGCCCATGAAGGCGGCGATCTGCGCCATCTCGGGCGGTCCCATGCCGATGGTGGTGACGGCGGGGGTGCCGAGGCGCAGGCCGCTGGTCACGAAGGGCGAGCGGGGGTCACCCGGGATCTGGTTCTTGTTGCACGTGATCCCGGCCCGGTCGAGCGCCTCCTGGGCCACCTTGCCGGTCAGCTCGGCGTCGAACGGCCGGAGGTCGAGAAGGATCAGATGGTTGTCGGTGCCGCCCGACACCATGCGGAACCCTTCGTCGCTCAGTGCCGCGGCCAGCGCCTGGGCGTTCACGACGATCTGTGCCGCGTACTCACGGAACGATGGTTGGGCCGCCTCCCGGAACGCCACCGCCTTGGCCGCGATGACGTGTTCGAGCGGGCCGCCCTGCAGGCCGGGGAATACCGCCTTGTCGACGACCTTGGCCAGATCGGCCCGGCAGACGATGCACCCGCCGCGCGGCCCCCGGAGGGTCTTGTGGGTGGTGAAGGTGACCACGTCGGCTTCCCCGACCGGGTTGGGATGGGCGCCGCCGGCGATGAGGCCGGCCACGTGGGCGGCATCGAACAGGAAGATGGCGCCCACCTCCCGGGCGATGCGCCCGATGGGCTCCGGATCGATGAGCCGCGGGTAGGCGGTCGCCCCGGCCACGATCATCTTGGGCCGGTGTTCATGGGCCAGTTCGGAAAGCTGCTCCAGATCGATGCGCTCGTCGCTCTCGGTGACCCCGTAGCCCACGAAGTTGTAGAGCCGGCCGCTCATGTTGACCGGCGAGCCGTGGGTGAGGTGGCCGCCCTGGTCGAGCCGCATCCCGAGGACGGTGTCGCCCGGGTCGAGGAGGGCCAGATAGGCGGCGATGTTGGCATTGGCCCCGGAGTGCGGCTGCACGTTGGCGTGCTCGGCCCCGAACAGCTCGCAGCACCGGCGGCGGGCCAGGTCCTCGGACCTCGTCGATGATCTGGTTGCCGCCGTAGTAGCGCTTGCCGGGGTAACCCTCGGAGTACTTGTTGGTCAGCACCGAACCGGTGGCTTCCCGCACCTCGGCGGAGGTGAAGTTCTCAGAGGCGATCAGCTGCAGCGTGGTGCGCTGGCGGATCTCCTCCCGCTCGATGATGCCGAACAGCTCGGTGTCTCGGGCTACCACGGCCGGGAGTCTACGTTGCCGCCTCGAGCACTTCGGCCCACGTCAACCGGCCCTCCCGCAACGGTCGCGGTTCGGCGCCCGTGCAGTCGACGACCGTCGATGGCAGGTCGTCACAAATACCGCCGTCGAGGATGAGCTCGACACTGGTACCGAACACCGAGTCCAGCTGCGGCGGCGGTCGTGGCGGGCCGCTCGCCGATGGCGGTTGGCGCTGGTCGTGGCGAGCGGACCCACCGCCCGGCACAGGGCCAGCGGCACCGGATGGCGGGGGCAGCGGATGCCGATGGTGGCGTCGTCGGTGCCCAGATCGGCGTTGAGGTCGGGCCGGCGGGGCAGCACGATCGTCAGCGGGCCCGGCCAGCAGCGTTCCATCAGGCGGAGCGCGGCCGCCGGGACGGCAATGGCCAGGGACAGCGCCTGCTCCACGTCGGCCACCAGGACCGGGAGCTCCACCGTGCGGGGCCGGCGCTTCACCGCGAACAGCCGGTCGCTGGCCCCGGTGCGGAACGGATCGGCGGCCAGGCCGTACACGGTATCGGTCGGTAGCCCCGACGATGCCGCCCGACCGGAGGGTGGCGGCCGCCGCCTCGATGGCGTCAGCGGGCGGCGGGTCCCCGAAGGCGGGGAGGATCGGCATCACCCCGACCCTACCGATCCGCCCGGGCCCGGCCGGCCCCGGAGGCCATCAACCGGGCGAAGCCGGGCCACCAGGGCCCGGTCCCGCCCGGCCAGGTCCGGGTGAACCTCCACCTCGGCGTACCCGACGGCGCGGGCCAGCGCCGCGACCGGCGCCGCCTGGTGGGGCGCCAGCTCGACGACCAGGGCCCCGGGCCGGGCCAGCCACTCCGGCGCCCCCCGAACGATGGTCTCCAGGGCCTCCAGCCCGGCCGGGCCGGCCTCCAGCGCGCGCCGCGGCTCCCAGTCGGCGACCACCGACGGGAGCAGGGACATCTCGGCGGTCGACACGTACGGCGGGTTGGAAACGACCAGATGCAACCGCCCCTTCAACGAGACCGGCAGGGCCGACCACCACGAACCAGTGAGCAGCCGGACCCTGGTGCGCCGCTCCCGCCGAGCCCGGCCAGGTTGGCCCGGGCCACGGCGATGGCATCGGAGGAGACGTCGGTGGCCCACACCGCTCCCACTTTTCCCTCCTTGGCCAGCGACAGGGCGATGGCGCCCGAACCGGTCCCCAGGTCGGCGACGACGGCGTCGTGCCCGACGCCGAGCGCCCGCAGCTCGGCCAGGGCCACCTCCACCACCTGCTCGGTCTCGGGCCGCGGGATGAGCACCCGCCGGTCGACCATCAGGTCCAGCTGCCGGAACCCCCACCGCCCGAGCACGTACTGCAGCGGCTCGCCCGCCGCCCGGCGCTCGACCATCCGCGCCGACAGTAGAGCACCGCCCGGGCCGCTCACCGGCTCGCTCGAGCATCGAGCGGCCAGTCGCCGGCCGCCGCCTCCTCCACGATGCGCCGGGCGTCGATCGTCGAGCCCAGCTGCTCGGCGGCCGCCAGGTACAGCGGCCGCCAGGTCGGTCACTCGCCCCGGAGCTGGCGGGTCCGCTCGTCGGCGCCGAGGGCGTCGACGATCTCGTCGAGGTCGCCCATGCAGCACCCGGTCCAGCTTGTACAGGGTCAGGCCGATGCGGTGGTCGGTGACCCGGTTCTCCTTGAAGTTGTAGGTGCGGATCTTCTCGGACCGGCCGCCGCCGCCGACCTGGCTGCGCCGGGTCTGGCTGAGCTCGGCCGCCTGGCGGTCCTGCTCGGCCTTCAGCAGCCGGGCCCGGAGGACCTGCATGGCCTTGGCCCGGTTCTGGATCTGGCTCTTCTCGTCCTGCATGGCGACCACGACCCCGGTCGGCAGGTGGGTGATGCGCACCGCCGAGTCGGTGGTGTTGACCGACTGGCCGCCGGGCCCGGTCGAGCGGTAGACGTCGATCTTCAGGTCCTTGTCCTCGATGTGGACGTCGATCTCCTCCGCCTCGGGCAGCACGGTCACCGTGGCCGACGAGGTGTGGATCCGGCCCTGCGACTCGGTGACCGGGCACCCGCTGGACCCGGTGGGGGCCGCCCTCGTACTTGAGGCTGCTCCAGGCGGCGTCGCCCTTGACGAGGAAGGTGACCTCGTTGAACCCGCCCATGTCGGAGGGGTCGGAGCCGAGCACCTCGACCTTCAAGCCGTGACGCTCGGCGTAGCGGACGTACATCTCGAACAGGTCCTTGGCGAACAGGTTGGCCTCCTCGCCGCCCTCGGCGCCGCGGATCTCGACGATGACGTTCTTGCCGTCGTTGGGGTCCTTGGGCAGCAGCAGGAGCTTGAGCTCCTCCTCGAGCCGGGCGATGGCCGCCTCGGCGCTCGTCGACCTCGGCCCGCAGCATCTCGCGGTCGTCGCCCTCGGCGTCGGGGAGCATCTCCTTGGCGGCGGCCAGGTCGTCGAGGGCCCGGCGGTAGGACTGGGCGGCGGCCACGACGGGCTCGAGCTCCTTGTGGCGGCGCGACATGTCCCGCACCTGCGATGGTCGGCGAGCACCGCCGGGTCGGAGAGTTGGCGCAGGACGGACTCGTACTCGTCCTCCAGCACCCGGAGGCGCTCGAGCATGACTGCTTCAGGCTACCGGGGCCGCGGTCATGGCCTTCCATCCGCGGGGAACGGTCACGATCTCGGCCGGCTCGACGAGTGCGGCCGCCAGCTGGCGGGTCCTCGGGTGGTCGTCGCCCTCGGGCACAGCCAGGACCAGGCGGCAATCCGGGCGGCCGTCGGCGAGCCGGGCGTCGGCCGCCGCCGGCACCAGGTCGAGGTCGATCCCGGTCGAGCAGACGACCAGGATCGGCCGTCGTCCCGATCCACGCCCGCGGCCGGCGCGGGGACCGCGACCGCAGATCGTGGTCCGGGGTACGGGCGGCGGCACCGGGGCCAGGTGCGCCGCTCCGACCAGCTCGGGATGGGCCACGACGGCGGCGCGCAGCCAGCGCTCCGTGGCCGAGTGTGTTGGCCAGGTGGGGCTGGGCGCCCGCCGACCGCATCCGCCGCACCGCGTCGACCGCCTCGACCAGACCCTCGATCATCGGACGCTCGGGGAACAGCATCCGGTGGGCCTGGCGGTCGTGCTCCCCGACCCCGACCTCGAGGCGGTCGCCGATCACCCGGGCCACCTCCAGCCCCAGGACCTCGCCGGTGAGCACCCCGTGCTCGACCACTGGTTCGGCGCCCGCGGGCGCGGAGGATGTCGGCGAAGTGAGCCGCCTCCGAAGGCAGGGGTGGAAAAGGCGCATACTCCGCCGGCGCCGCGTCGTGGAGCGTGCTGCCCTCGAGCCGCCAGACGGTGACCGGGGTGGCGAAGGTCCCGGCCCGGCGGGCCAGCACGCCGGCGACGTGAGGCGTGCTCTCGACCATCAGGTGGAGCTCGCCGGCCCCCCGGCTCAGGGCCCAGGCCAGGGCGCCGCCGAGTGCCCGGACGTCGGCGCCGGCCACCAGGAGGTAGGCCGTGCCGCCCGGTTGGCGGGGCAGCAACGCCGCCCCGGCCGGATAGGGGACGCGCTCGGCGTCCCGGACACCCCATTTCCGCCCGACCAGGGCGGCCAGCTTCGACTGGAGGAGTGCCTCCGAGCCGCCGCTGCGGTGGTTACTTCTTGGCCGCTCGACGGCCGTAACGGCGCTCGAAGCGCTCGACCCGGCCACCGGTGTCGACCAGCTTCTGCTTGCCGGTGTAGAACGGATGGCACTCGTTGCACAGCTCGGTGTGCAACTCGTTCTTCGTAGAACGGGTGGTGAACGTGTTGCCGCACGAGCACGTCACCGTGGCCTCGTCGTACTTGGGATGGATTTCGGTCTTCATGGTGACTCCGTGACTCGTGCTAGATAGCGGGCGCCGGGGTCTTGGCGATCTCGGCGAGGAATTCGTCGTTGCTCCTGGTGGACTTGATCTTGTCCGTCAGCAGCTGCAGTCCGGCGGCGTCGCTTCCGTCGGCGCCCAATGCGTTGAGCACCCGGCGGAGCTTCCAGACCTGCTGGAGCTGCTGGCGGTCGAAGAGCAGTTCCTCGTGGCGGGTGGAACTGGCGTTGACGTCGAGGGCGGGATAGATCCGGCGCTCGGCCAGCTTGCGATCGAGTCGGAGCTCCATGTTGCCAGTGCCCTTGAACTCCTCGAAGATCACCTCGTCCATCCGGCTGCCGGTCTCGACCAGCGCGGTAGCCAGGATGGTCAACGATCCGCCCTCCTCGATATTCCGCGCCGATCCGAAGAACTTCTTGGGCGGGTACAGGGCGCCCGTGTCGATGCCGCCGGACATGATGCGGCCGGTGGCCGGCTGGGCCAGGTTGTAGGCCCGGGCCAGGCGGGTGATGCCGTCGAGGACGATCACCACGTCCTTGCCCATCTCGACCAGGCGCTTGGCCCGCTCGATGGCCAGCTCGGCCACCTGGGTGTGCTCGTCGGACGGGCGGTCGAAGGTCGAGGCGATGACCTCACCCTTGACCGACCGCCGCATGTCGGTCACTTCCTCGGGCCGCTCGTCCACCAGCAGCACCATCAGGTGCACGTCGGGATTGTTGGCCTCGATGGAGTGGGCGATCTGCTTGAGGACGGTCGTCTTGCCGGCTTTGGGCGGCGAGACGATCAGGCCCCGCTGGCCCTTGCCGATCGGCGAGATCAGGTCGACGATGCGGGCCGTCATGTTGGCCGGATCGCCGGGAACCTCCAGCCGCAGCTTCTCGTCGGGGAACAGGGGGGTCAGGTCCTCGAACTTCGGGCCGCTGCCGGGCCTCGTCGGGCGTCAGGCCGCTGACTGTGTCGATGCGCAGCAGGGCCGGGTACTTCTCGTTGCTGCCGGCCGGCCGGCTGCCGCCTTCGATCTCGTCGCCCTTGCGCAGGGCGAAGCGCCGGACCTGGCTGATCGACACGTAGACGTCGTTGGGGCTGGCCAGGTAGCCCTGGGTGCGCAGGAAGCCGTAGCCCTCGTCCCGCAGGTCGAGGAAGCCCTTGACGGGAACCGGTTCGCCGGAATACGGCTGCTCGGTCGGCTGGGCCTGGAGGTCGCGCTCGACCGCTCGGCTCCCGCGGTCCGCTCACGGCCCCGCCGGCGGCGGTTGCGGCGGTTGCCCGGCTCGGTGTCGAACCGGGCCTGGTTGCCGCCCGGAGCCGGCTGGCCACCGGGAGCCGGCTGGGTCCCGTGGCCCTGGTTCCCGCCCGTCTGATGGGCGGAAGGCTGGTGAGGGGCGGGAGGCTGGATGTTGTACTGGTGGCGCGGTTGGGCGGCTCGGGCGTCGCCGGCGGATGCCTCGGACGGACCGTCGTCGTCATCGGCGTCGTCGTCGGTCGGCGACCAGGCTTCGGTGGAAGCCGAGCCGGTGCTGTTGGAGCCGGTGCTGTTGGAGCCGGTGCTGCTGGAAGCGGCGCCGTTGGCGGCGGGCCCACTGGCGGTCGCGTTGGTCCGCTGGCTCGGCGTCGGCTCGGCGCCGTTTGCGTCTTCGGTTTCGGCGTGAGCGGCCGTCTCGATCGAGGCGGCCGGCTGGCGGCCGTTGCCGGAGGATGCCTCGCCCACCGGCTGGTCGGGCTGGTCGGAGCTGCTCGGAGCGGGCACCTCGACCGGCTTCTTGGCCCTGGTCCGGCGCACCTTCTCAACCGGCTCGGGGCTGTCGACTTCGACACCGGTCGCCCGCAGGATCTGGGTGATCAGGTCGGCCTTCTTGGCCCGGCCGCCCGGGTTGGTCCCCAGCGCTTCGGCGATGGCGTAGAGCTCCTCTCGCTCCTTGGCCTCCAGGACCGAGCGTTCGAGTTGCGGTTCGCTCATCGGGTACCTCGTTTGCGTCGTTGGGTTCTCAAGCGTGACCTCGGCATGGGAGTCGGTGCGCTGGCGTACCGGTCGCGTCGCGGGCCGGACAGGCGAGAGCGTTCAGGAGAGGGTCGAGGGGAGTTGGCTGGGCCTATGGCCCAACCCGACATCCCGTCGCCTGCCTCCGGACTTTCCCCCGCCAACAAGAGCTGGTTTTGCCGGTCTGGCGTGCGATGACGACAACCATGTTACTCCACCGAAAGGTGCGAGCAACCGCGCCGGCGTCACAGGCCGAGCTCAGCCCGCACCGCCGCCGGGTCGGCGTCGATCGGGGTGGGCACCGCGATCTGGCCGATGGCGATGTCGGGGTCCTTCAGGCCGTGCCCGGTGAGGACGCAGACGACGGTCGAGCCGGGGGGCACGCCCACCTTGAGCAGGCCGGCGACCGACGCGGCCGAGGCCGGCTCGCAGAACACCGACTCGGACTGGGCCAGGTACCGGTAGGCCTCCAGGATCTCGTGGTCGTCGACCGCCGAGATGCCGCCGCCCGACTCGCTGGCCGCGGCCGTGGCGCCGTACCACGACGCCGGGCGGCCGATGCGGATGGCGGTGGCGATCGTGTCGGGTTCGTCGACGGGGTGGCCGAGCACGATTGGGGCGGCGCCGGCGGCCTGGAAGCCGAGCATCCGCGGCAGCTTGGTGACCCGGCCGGCGTCCTGGTACTCCCGGTAGCCCTTCCAGTAGGCGGTGATGTTGCCGGCGTTGCCGACCGGGATGCAGTGGTAGTCGGGAGCGTCGCCGAGGACGTCGACGATCTCGAAGGCCCCGGTCTTCTGACCCTCGATCCGGTACGGGTTGATCGAGTTGACGATGGTGACCGGGGCCGTCTCGCCCAGCTCGCGGACGATGTCGAGGCAGGCGTCGAAGTTGGCCCGGATCTGGAGCACCCGGGCCCCGTGGATGAGGGCCTGGGCCAGCTTGCCGAGCGCGATGTGGCCATCGGGGATGAGCACCGCGCAGGCCAGCCCGGCCCGGGCGGCGTAGGCGGCGGCCGACGCCGACGTGTTGCCCGTCGACCCGCAGACCACCGCCTTGGCGCCCTCCTCGACCGCCTTGGAGATGGCCACCGTCATGCCCCGGTCCTTGAACGACCCGGTCGGGTTGGCCCCCTCCACCTTGAGCCACACGCGGGCCCCCACCCGCTCGGACAGGCGGGGGGCGGAGATCAGCGGGGTGCCGCCCTCCAGCAGGGTGACGACCGGCGTCTCGGCGCTGACCGGCAGGAACTCCCGGTACTCCTCGATCACGCCCCGCCAGCCGACGGTCACGACTTGCCGTCGACGACCCGGAGCAGACCGCCCGATGCGGTCGACCACGTCGAGCTGGCGGAGGTCGTGCAGGCACGCCTGGACGTCCCGTTCGAGCGCCGGGTGCGTGATGAACACCAGCCGGGCCTCGGCGCCCAGACCGACCTGCTCCATCGACCGGATCGACACGTTGTGGTTGCCGAACACGCCCGACACCGCGGCCAGCACGCCCGGCCGGTCGGCCACGTCGATGGTCAGGTAGTACTCCGAGCGCAGCTCGTCGATCGGGCAGATCGACGCCTGACGCGAGGGTGACGGTCCGGCCGGCGCCGCCCGACTTCAGGTTGTGGGCGGCGTCGATCAGGTCGCCGAGCACGGCACTGGCCGTCGGCATGCCGCCGGCGCCCCGGCCGAGGAACATCAGCTCGCCGACGGCCTCACCCTCGATGAACACCGCGTTGAACGAGTCCCGCACCGATGCCAGGGGATGGGTCGCCGGGATCATGGCCGGGTGGACCCGGACCGCGATCTGATCCCCGCTGGTCGTCTCGACCACGGCCAGCAGTTTGATGACGTACCCGAGCCGGCCGGCGAAGGCGATGTCGTCGGCCGAGACGTCGGAGATCCCCTCGCGGTAGACGTCGCCGGCGACCACCCGGATGCCGAACGCCACGCTGGCCAGGATGGCCGCCTTGGCCGCCGCGTCGTAGCCCTCGACGTCCGCCGTAGGGTCACGCTCGGCGTAGCCGAGGTGCTGGGCCTCGGCCAGGGCGTCGTGGTAGGAGGCGCCGGCCTCGGTCATCATGGTCAGGATGTAGTTGGTCGTCCCGTTGACGATGCCCATGATGCGGCGGATCTGCTCCCCGGCCAGCGACTCCCGCAGTGGCCGGATCAGGGGGATCCCGCCGCCTACCGCGGCCTCGAACAGCAGGTCGACGCCGCCGGCGGCCGCCGCTTCGAACAGCTCGGAGCCCACGTTGGCCAACAGTTCCTTGTTGGCGGTGACGACCGGCTTGCCGGTCTTCAGAGCCTGGAGGATCAGGCCCCGGGCCGGCTCGATGCCGCCGATGACCTCGACGATCACGTCGATGTCGGGATCGCCGACCACGGCGTGGGCATCGGTCGTCAGCAGGCTCACCGGGACCGCGGGCGGCCGCTCCCGGGCCAGGCTGCGCACCGCCACCGCGGCCAGTTCGAGCCGCAGGCCGGTGCGGGCCTCGATGGCGGCCGCATCCTCGATCAGGAGCTGGGCCAGGGCTCCGCCGACGTGGCCGCAGCCGAGGAGGCCGACGCGGACGGTGGCTCCTTCCATGGCCGTCGAGGGTACCGGAAGCGCCGTCGGCCGGATCCGTTCGTCAGTTGACCGCGCTATAGCGCGGTCAACTGACGAACAGATCTAGACGTCGAGGGCCAGCAGGTCCTCGTACGTCTCGCGGCGCACGACCACCCGAGCCGACCCGTCCCGAACGAACACGACGGGCGGGCGGCCCACCTTGTTGTAGTTGGAGGCCATCGAGTGCCCGTAGGCACCGGTGACCGGCGTGGCGAGTACGTCGCCGACGGCCACATCGGCCGGCAGGCGGGCGTCGCGCACGATGACGTCGCCGGACTCGCAGTGTTTGCCGACCACTGCTGCGCCGAACGACCGGGACGCCGACGTCGCCCGGGGCAGGAACGCCTCGTACCCGCTTCCGTACAGCACCGGCCGGGGGTTGTCGCTCATCCCGCCGTCCACGCTGATGTAGGTGCGGATGCCGGGGATGGTCTTGATGGTGCCGACGGTGTAGAAGGTCACCGCCGCTGCCGCCACGATGGCCCGTCCCGGTTCGGCGGTCACCGTGACCGACGGCGGGATCCCGGCCGCCGTGGCGGCCGACCGCAGCGCGCCCGCCAGGTCGGCGATCGAGGGCGCCTTTTCCCCCTCGACATACGCCACCCCGAGGCCCCCGCCGAGGCACAGTTCGGGCAGGTCGAGGGGGACGAAGAATCCGGCCAGGATCTCCACCGCCCGTTCGAAGGACGCCAGCTCGAAGATCTGGCTGCCGATGTGGGCGTGGATGCCGACCAATGAGACCGGGGAGTCGGGCCGGCGCAGCCGCTCGACGACGGCCGCCGCCGCCCCGTTGGCGACGCCGACACCGAACTTGGAGTCGTCCTGTCCGGTCTGCACGTACTCGTGGGTGTGGGCCTCGATGCCCGGGTTGACCCGCAGCAGCGCCTCGGGTCGCCGCCCGGGCGGCACCAGCCGGTCGAGGCGGTCGATCTCGTCGAAGGAGTCGATGACGATGCGGCCCACGCCGGCGGTGAGCGCCTGGCCCAGCTCGCCTTCGGACTTGTTGTTGCCGTGCAGGACCAGGCGGTGGGCGGGCACGCCGGCCTGCAGCGCCACGTACAGCTCGCCGCCCGTGGAGACGTCGATGCGCATGCCCTCCTCATGGGCCAGCCGGGCCATCTCCAGGCAGAAGAACGCCTTGGACGCGTAGGCGACGCCGTCGCCGAACGCCGCCGCCGCCTCCCGGCACCGGCGGCGCAAGTGTTCCTCGTCGTACACAAACGCCGGCGTGCCGACCTGGCGGCACAGCTCGAGCATGTCGACGCCGCCGATCGACAGGCGGCCGTCGCCGGCGATCTCGGCGGTGTCGGGAAGCAGGATGCGGGGCAGGGGTGAGGCGGCGGTCACATCTTCTCGGGGGCGGTGACGCCGAGGAGTCCCAACCCGATGCTGAAGCCGATCCGGGCCGCCTCCACCAGCCACATCCGGGCCTGCGTCAACTCATCGGGGACGTCCGGATGCAGGACGTAGCAGTCGTGGTAGAAGCCGTGGAAACGGTCGGCCAGCTCCCGCACCCACGTCGTCACCTTGTGCGGCGACCGTTCCAGGCAGGCGTCCTCGACCACCTCGAGGAGCTCGGACAGGGTGCGGAGCACGTCGAGCTCGCGGTGGTGGGTGAGCAGGGTCAGGTCGACCGTTTCGAGCGGCCGGCGCTCGACCTGGCGCTTGTCGGCCTCCCGGCTGATGCCGGCGATGCGGGCGTACGCCATCTGCACGTAGTACACCGGGCTCTCCCGCGATTCGGCCCGCACCTTGTCGAGGTCGATGGTGGTCGCCTGGTCGATGGAGTTGACCAGGCTGAGCAGCCGCATGGCGTCGGGGCCGATGTCGTCGACCACGTCGTCGAGGTCCACGGCGTTGCCCGACCG
This sequence comes from uncultured Actinomycetota bacterium, assembly GCA_963792645.1. Classification (GTDB taxonomy): domain Bacteria; phylum Actinomycetota; class Acidimicrobiia; order Acidimicrobiales; family Palsa-688; genus CAWBWS01. The sequence continues at coordinate 331,992 of CAWBWS010000002.1, read as the reverse complement.
TTTGGACATCTTGCCGCTGGCCAGCGAGATCATCTGGCCCAGCCGGATCTCGAGGCGCCCGGGGTCGATGCCGAGCGCCGCGATGCCGGCCTTGAGGCTGGCCACCTGGCCCTGGTGGTCGGCGCCCCACACGTCGATGACCCGGTCGAAACCCCGGTCGGTGAACTTGATCCGGTGATAGGTGAGGTCGCCGGCCAGATAGGACCAGTCACCGTCGGATCGTCGGAGGACCCGTTTCTCCCTGGGATCGCCGAACGGCGCGGTGTCCAGCCACAGGGCGCCGTCCTCCTCGAACACCACTCCTTTGGCCTCCAGGAGGGCGAGTGTCTCGTCCATGGCCGGGCTCTCCTCGATGGAGGCCTGGCTCATCCACACGTCGTAGTTGATGTGGATCTCGGCCAGCTGCAACTTGATGTAGCCGACGATGCGCTCCGCCGCCCAGCGCCCGGCGGCGACGATGTCGTCGGGGCCGTCGTAGGCCGCGGCCAAGCCCTTGATGAAGCCGGCCGGGTATCCGCCCTCGGGCAGCGGCTCGCCGTTGCGGCGGGCGAGGATGGTGGCGCCCAGCTTGCGGATCTGGCCGCCGGTGTCGTTGACGTAGTACTCGCGGGACACAGCCCAACCGCAGCGCTCGAGCAGCCGGCCCACGGCGTCGCCATAGGAGGCGAACCAGCCGTTGCCCACATGGATGGGTCCGGTGGGGTTGGCCGAGACGAACTCGATCTGGACCTTTTCGCCGCGTCCGAGGTCCAGTCGGGCGTAGCCCTCCTCGCCGGCTTGGACCACGTCGGTCAGGACGTCGTGGAGCCAGCCGTCGTCGAGATGGAAGTTCACGAATCCCGGTCCAGCCACCTCGATCTTGGTGACATGGGCGGGCGACCGGCGGCTCAGTTCGGCCTGCAAATCGTCGGCCAGCTGCCGGGGCGGCCGGCCGGCGGCCTTGGCCCGGGTGATGGCGGCATTGGTCGACCAGTCACCGTGCTCGCGCCGGGCCGGCCGCTCGAGGTGGATCGAGGCGGGGTCGGCCTCCATGTCGAGCGCGCCGAGAGACTCGGCGACGGCCTCGGAGAGGATGGTGCGAATGGTGGTCATGTGATTGGCAATGCTGGCAGGTCTGCCGGCAGTATTCGAAAGCCTTTCGGACCGCCCTAGTCGGCCGTCCGGGCTTCCAGGAAACCGGCGACGCGGTCGAGCAGCTCGAGGGGATCGAACGGCTTGGTCATGTAGTCGTCGGCGACTTCCCGTCCTTCGGCGACATCGCTCGCCTGGGCCTTGGCCGACAGCAGGATGATCGGGATCCCACGGGTCTCCTCGGAGCCCTTGAGGGCCCGGGCCACGTCCAGGCCGTTCATGCCGGGCATCATCACGTCGAGGATGATCACGTCGGGCCGATCGCCGTGGGCCCGGGCCAGACCCTCGAGGCCATCGTCGGCCGAAAGCACCTCATAGCCCTCCATCTCGAAGTTCACCCGCAGCAGTTTGACGATCACCGGATCGTCGTCCACCACGAGAACGGTCTGAGGGGCCACCTGAGGATGGTACCGGCAGGACGGCGGCGCACCGGAGTCGCCGCTGCCGGGCCAGGGCCGGCTGTCGTATGCTCGGGCCGCCGCCCTCGTAGCTCAGGGGATAGAGCACCGCCCTCCGGAGGCGGGTGCGCAGGTTCGAATCCTGCCGGGGGCACGGCAGCTATTTCTGGTGCTTCGGGCACCACCACGTGGAGCGGCCGCCGATCGTGCCGTGCAGCAGCGGCGTCCCATCCTTGGGACAGACGCCACCGGGCCGGCGCTCGGCCATCAGCTGACCGGTGTGCGAACCACCCCGCTCGATGAAATCGGCCAGGGTCGCCCGTAGCTGCCGGTGCAGCCGGCGCACCTCGGTATCGGTCAAGGTCACGGCCGGCCGGCCCGGCGCCAGACCGGCCCGCCACAGCACCTCGTCGGCGACCAGGTTGCCGATCCCGGCGATGCGGGCCTGGTCCAGCAACCGGGCCTTCAGGGCGGTGACGCCTTGGTCCCCAAAGCGCGACGAAGTTCGCCCTGGGCCACGGTGAGGGCGTCGGGGCCGAGCCGGCTCACATCCGGATCCAGCTAGACGCCGCCGAGCCGCCGCGGATCGCGCATGGCCATCCGGCCCCCGTCGGCGAAATGGAGGGCGAACCGGTCCCAGCGGGCCTCCTCCCGGTTGGATGAGTACCACAGGTCGTCGACCCCGCCGTGCCGTCGACCACCAGGCGCCCGGTCATGCCGAAGCGCAGGCCCAGGCCCGGGCCGTCGCCGCCGGTCGGCGAGGAGCAGCAGCTTGCCCCGGCGCTGGGCGGCCACCAGCCGGCGACCCGGCAGCGCGGCCTGGAGCGCCGGCTCGGTCAGTCCGCCCTTCAGATACCAGGCGTCCGGCGCCTCGACCCCGGCGATCGGGCCGGTCCAGCGCCCGGGCCTCGGCCAGCCGCCGGTACGCCTCGACCTCGGGCAGCTCGGGCACGGCCGTCACCGTAGGGCCACGGCCCCCACGCAGGCGTACGCTCACTCCGCATCATGGCCGCGGCAAAGCGAGCGCTGGACAGGCCCACTGGGCCCACCTCTTCGACGAGGTCGTGACCTCCGGGCTGTGCACCGGCTGCGCCGGCTGCGTGATCGCCTGCCCGCACGACGTGCTCGGCTACGACGACACCAACGGCGTCTACAAGCCGTTCCACCTCGAGGACCGACGGCGGTCCCGGCGGCTGCAGCCACGGCGACAAGGGCTGCACCAGCTGCACCCGGGCCTGCCCGCGGTTCCGGGCCTGGGAGCCCGAGATCGACACCTTCCTCTTCGGCCGGGAGCGCCGAGCCCGAGGAGATGGACGGCGTTCAGCAAGGACATCGTCCTGGCCCGGGCCACCGACCCCGAGGTCCTCGAGAAGGGCCAGGACGGCGGGCTGGTCTCGGCCATCCTGCTGTGGTGCCTCGAGCACGGCTACATCGACGCCGCCCTGGTCTCCTACCTCGAGGGCGACGGCACCACGTGGAAGGCGATCCCGGGCGTGGCCCGCACCCGGGAGGAGATCCTGGCCGCGGCCGGCATCCCGCTACACCTACTCGGCCAACACCATGGCCTACGCGCGAGGCGGTCGCCGGCGGCGCCGAGAAGCTCGCCCTGGTCGGCATGAGCTGCCAGTCGCTCGGTGCCGCCGGCCATGAAGGCCCGCAAGGCGGGCAAGCCGGCCCGGCGCATTCGCCCTCAACATCGGCCTGCTGTGCTCGAAGACCTTCGACGACGCCATCTTCGAGGAGCTGTTCGAGGCCAAGTACGGCCTGCACAAGGCCGACATGGTGAAGATGAACATCAAGGGCGTGTTCCAGATCTGGATGCGCGACGGCGACTACCACGAGATCAACCTCAAGGAGTGCCACGCCTGGACCCGCGAGGGCTGCAAGACCTGCCCCGACTTCGCGGCCGAGCACGCCGACATCTCCACCGGCGGCATCGGCGCGTTCAACGACTGGACGCTGACGATCGTCCGCACCGACATCGGCCGGGAGATCATGATCAAGATGCTCGAGGACGGCACCATCGAGGGCCGGCCCGGCGACGACGACCCGGGCGCCATCGCCCTGCTGCGCAAGCTGTCGACGGTGTCCCGCCGGCGCTGGCCCGACCAGTTCCTGCCGTTCCCCAAGCTCGGGGTGCCCCCGCCCAAGCCCAAGGCGCCCCCGGCGCCCGCGGCGCCCGCAACCGAGAGCGCCCCGGCGCCGGCGTAGCTCGAACCCACTCCGGGGAGAGAAATCGGCCGATGAGCCCACCTTGTCTCCCCAGAGCCAGGGAGCCGGGGCCGACGCCGGGCGGCCCCCGCTACGCGCCGAGCGCCCGGGCCCGGGCGAAGACGGCATCGAGCATGGGCTCGGTCAGCCTGCCGGTGAAGGTGTTCTGCTGGCTCGGGTGGAACGAGCAGACGATCGTCAGTCCGGGCGACACCGCCACTTCGACCAGGTGGCCGAATCGGGGGCGGGGCCGGACCCCGAGCAGCCGGCACACGGCGTCGTAGGCGAACTGGCCGAGCACCACGACGACCCGCACCCCCTCCCCCAGCAGGGCCAGCTCCCGGGACAAGATACGGCACGCAGCGGTCCCGCTCCTCAGGGGTGGGCCTGTTGGCGGGCGGCGCGCAGCGCACCGCCGCGGTGACGTAGCACCCGGTCAACGCCAGGCCGTCGTCGGCGCGGACACTGGTCGGCTGGTTGGCGTACCCGGCCCGCCACAGGGCGGCGAACAACCAGTCGCCGGACCGGTCGCCGGTGAAGACCCGGCCGGTGCGGTTGCCGCCGTGGGCGGCGGGCGCCAGCCCGGCGACCACCAGACGGGCGGTGGGGTCGCCGAAGCCGGGAACGGGCCGGCCCCAGTACTCCTCGTCGCGAAGGCGGCCCGCTTCTCGCTCGCCACCTTCTCCCGCCAGGCCACCAGGCGGGGGCAGGCGGTGCAGGCGACGATCTCCCTCTCCAGGTCTTGCACACCCGACACGGTAGGTTGGCAGCCCGACATGGCCGTGCCGCCCGCAACCGTGCCCACCGCAAGGCGGTGCGGCGCGCCGGCGGAGCCGGGCCAATGGCGCCGTCGACGCTGGTCCTGCTCGTCCGCCACGGCACCACGCCGACCACAGGCCAGGTGCTGCCGGGCCGGGCGCCGGGACTGCACCTGGCCGACCAGGGACGGGCCGAGGCCGAGGCGGTAGCCGAGCGTCTTGCGACCTGGGTGGGCGTCGCGGGCGCCAAGCACCCGTTGGAGGTCGCCGCCGTCTACGCCTCGCCGCTCGAACGGGCCCGGGAGACGGCGGCGCCGATCGCCCGCCGGTTCGGTCTGAAAGTCACGATCGATCGGGGCCTGCTCGAGTGCGACTTCGGCGAGTGGACCGGGGCCGAGCTCAAAGCACTGCGCAAGCTGCCCGAGTGGACGACGGTGCAGCGCTATCCGAGCGGTTTCCAGTTCCCCGGTGGTGAGTCGTTCTCGGGCATGCGGGCCCGCATGGCCCAGACCATGGCCGGCTTCCGCGTGCGGCATCCCGGCCAGGCGATGGTCGCCGTCTCCCACGCCGACCCCATCAAGGCCGCCGTCTCCGACGCCCTGGGCACCCACCTCGACCTGTTCCAGCGGATCGTGGTCTCACCGTGCTCGGTGACCGCCATCAGGTATCACCCGACCGGACCGGTCGTGCTGGCCGTCAACTCCACCGGCTCGCTTTCGGAGCTGCATCCGTCATGAGCGCATGAGCAACAGCTTCGACCTGCCGGCGGTGCAGCGGCTGACGGTCGGCACGGTGGGCGAGCCAGGGCAGCGAACCTTCTACCTGCAGGCCCGCCAGGACGACCAGCTGGTCACCCTGAAGCTGGAGAAGCAGCAGGTGCAGGTGCTCTCCGAACGCCTGCTGGAGCTGCTCGCCGACCATCCGGCGGTCCGTCAGCCGTCCGCCGACGAGGCTCCGGAGCTGGAGGAGCCGGTCCTGCCGGAATGGCCGGTGGGCACGCTGCGGGTCCTGGACGACCGCGCGGCCGACCAGATCGTCCTGGTCGCCGAGGAGGCGGTCGAGCTCGACGAGGAGGGGGAACCGATCGGCAGCGGTGGCATGGCCCGCTTCGCGGCCACCGGCGCCCAGATCGCCGCCCTGGCCCGCCGGGGCGCGGCCCTGGTGGAAGCAGGTCGCCCGCCGTGCCCGCTGTGCGGCTATCCCCTCGACCCCGAAGGGCACTCGTGTCCGCGGACCAACGGCCACCGGCCGCCGACCCTCTGACCGTCCTCGCCCGGGGCGAGATCGAGATCCAGGGCCGCATGCCGTGGAGCTCCAACGGCACGTTCCTCGTCACCGTGAGCCTGGACGGCGAGCGATTTGGGCGCGGTCTACAAGCCGCACCGAGGCGAGCGGCCGCTGTGGGACTTCCCCGACGGCCTCTACCAGCGGGAGGTGGCGGCCTACCAGCTGTCGGCGGCGCTCGGTTGGTCGCTCGTGCCCGAGACGGTGCTGCGCACCGATGCTCCCCTCGGGACCGGCTCGCTGCAGCGGTTCGTGGAAGCCGATTTCGAGCAGCACTATTTCACCCTGCTCGAGGACGAGAGCCACCACCCGGCGCTGCGGACCATGGCCGCGTTCGACCTGATCGCCAACAATGCCGACCGCAAGGGCGGCCATTGCCTGGTGGACGCGGGGGGCCACATCTGGGGCATCGACCACGGCCTGTGCTTCAACGTGGCCCCCAAGCTGCGCACCGTGATCTGGGACTTCATGGGCCAGCCCATCCCGGCCCCGCTGCTTGACGATCTGGGCCGGCTGGTGGCCACCCCCGGATGCGGTCTGGACACGCTGCTCGATCCGGCCGAGTGCCGAGCGGTCATCCGGCGGGCCGAGGCGATCGTCAAGCTGGGTGTGTACCCCGATCCGGGGGACGAGCGACCGTACCCCTGGCCGCTCGTCTAACGCACCGGACCGAGCGCCCGCTCGGTCCATGCATTGGTGAACCGGCCCGCAGGATCGAGGCGCCGGCGCACCGCCTGCCAGGCGTCCCACTCGGGGTACAGCGGCCGCAGGTTGGCAGCCGTCCGGCGGGGGTCGGTGCCCCATTGCGGCCGGGCGCCCGCCACGCCCACCAGGAGCGCCTCTACCGCCGGCGCCACCCGGGCGTTGACACCGATGAAGACCGACGGCCGGCCGCTGGCGGGTGACAGCGGCAGGCTGTCGTCGGCCGACACCGTAACCCGGATCGGCGAGGCGGCAACCCGGCGCCGGACCGAAAGCTGCTCCAGGAGCGGGCCGGCGGCCGCACGGGGCACCGAGTACTCCATCGCCGGTTCGGGTAGCCGCCGCGGCCTGGGACGGACCCGGTAGCCCCGGTCGATGTAGCCCCCTCGGACCCAGCCGGCCGGCGCCTCGGTGCGGTTTCTGGTGGTCACCATGGCCATGCGGGTGGATGGCAGCCAGGAGAACTCGACGTGGTCGTCGCCGTCAACCACCGAGCCGAAGCGTTCGAGCAAGGAATCGAGGCGCATGACGCGGGTCCGACCGAGGAGATTGAATCCGGGCTCGCATTGCAGGGTCACGCTGGAGACGACGCCCAGCGCACCCAGCCCGACCCGGGCAGCATCGAAGATTTCCGGTTCCTCGTCGCCCGAGCACGTCAGGAGGGTGCCGTCGGCGAGGACCAGATCCAACCCGGTGACCGCACCGCCCAGGCCGGTGGAGCGGGCGCCCCAGCCGTGGCTGCCGGTCGAGACAGCGCCACCGACCGACCGCCGGGCGATGGGTGCCGGGTCGTCGAGCGCCAGGCCCCAACCGCCCAGGACCCGGCTCAGCCGGCCCACGCGACACCCCGCCTCGACCGTGACCCGCCGGCGGGCCCGGTCGACCCGGAGCAGCCGCCGGTAGTTGTCGAGCACGATCAGCACCCCGTCGGTGGCCGACATGGCGGCCTCCCCCAGGGAGCCCACCACCTTGAGCCGCCGCCCGGTGGCTGCGGCCTGCTTGACGATCGCCACCAGCTCGGCGAGGGTCGACGGATGCTCCCTGGCGATCGGGGGCACCGACCGGGCTCAGGTGCGCGCCTTGAGCGCCTCGATCAGCTTGGGCAGCACCTTCTGCACGTCACCGACGATGCCCAGGTCGGCAATGGCGAAGATGGGGGCCTCCTGGTCCTTGTTGATGGCGATGATGTTCTTGGAGCCCTTCATGCCGACCATGTGCTGGGTGGCCCCGGAGATGCCGGCCGCGATGTACACGGTCGGCTTGACCGTCTTGCCGGTCTGGCCGACCTGATAGGAGTACGGCACCCAGCCGGCGTCGACGATGGCACGCGACGCGCCCGGCGCCCCGTGCAGCAACTTGGCCAGCTCCTCGACCAGCTCGTAGCGGCCCGATTCGCCCAGGCCGCGGCCGCCCGACACCACGACCGCCGCCTCGTCGAGCTTGGGTCCCGTGCGCTCCTCGATGTGGGTGGCGGTGACCACCGCCGCGCCCGCCGCCCCGAGCTCTCCGGGGGAGATGCTGACCACCTCAGCGGAGGACCCGGCATCGGCCTCCTCCGGTGCGAACGACTTGGCCCGCACCACGAAGATCCCGGGCCCCGAGCCGGTGAACCGGGCCTTGAGGATCTCCGAGCCCCCGAAGATGGCATGTTCGGAAACCAGGTCCCCATCCCCCAGGGCCAGGCCGACCACGTTGGTCAGCACCGGCCGGTCGAGCCGGGCCGACAACCGGCCGGCAATGTCGCGGCCGTCATAGGTGGCCGGAATCAGGATGGCGTCGGGGACATTGCCCGAGTCGACCTGGGCGGCGATGGCCGCGGCCACGGGGACACCAGACAGGGCCGGGCCGATGTCACCCACCGAGTACACCTTGGTGGCGCCGTAGGCGCCCAGTTGGGGGGAGACGTCAGGCCCCCAGGCGACCGCCTCCACCGTGGCCCCCAGCTGGCGGGCCTTGGTGAGCAACTCGAGCGTGACGGGAAGCGGCTGGCCGGCGGCGCTCTCGGCGACCACCCAGATCCTGTCCACTGCCATCAGATGACCTTCAACTGCTCGAGGAAGGCGATGATCCGCTCGTGGCCGTCTCCCTCGTCGACCACGATCTCGCCGGCCTGGCGGGCCTCCGCCGACGCGACCGCCACCACCTCCTGGCGGGCCCCGCCCTGACCGACCTGGTCGGGAGCGAGACCGAGGTCGCCGACCGTCAGCTGATCCACCGGGCGGTTCTTGGCCGCCATGATGCCCTTGAACGACGGGTACCGGGGCTCCACCACGCCGGCGGTCACCGTGACCAGGGCGGGCAGCGGCGAGGAGACCTCGTCATAGCCGGCCTCGGTCTGGCGGTCCACGTAGACGTGGCCGTCGTCCACCCGCACCCCCTTGGCGAAGGTGATGGCCGGCAGCCCGAGCAGCTCGGCCAGCTGCACCGGCAGAGTCCCGGTGTAGCCGTCGGTCGACTCGGTGGCGGCGATGATCAGATCGGGATTCACCCGCTTGACGGCCTCGGCCAGCACCTTGGCGGTGGCCAGGGCGTCGGAGCCGTTCAATGAGTCGTCCGACACCAGGATGGCCTGGTGGGCGCCCATGGCCAGGGCAGTACGGATCCCGCTGACCTCCCCATGAGGGGCCATGGACACCAGGGTCACCTCTCCCCCGCCGGCCTTGTCGACCAGCTGCAGGGCCATCTCCACGCCGTAGGCGTCAGAGTCGTCCAGGATCAACTTGCCGCTCCGGTCGAGGGTGTGGGTGGCCTCGTCCAGCCGGCCCGGGCTGGCCGGATCGGGGATCTGTTTGACGCAAACGGCAACATTCATAGGCTCGATTGTCGTCGACGCGGCGCGGCTACCGCTAGGCGGGAGAGGCCGGTGATAAGTTCCCGCGGGTGACCTCTCGCTACGAAGTACGGCTTGAGGTACCCGCTATGCCCGAGTTCCTGCGCCTGGTACGGGTCACGGCGGCCGGTTTGGGGAGCCGGCTGGCCTTCACCTTCGATCAGGTCGAGGATCTGCGACTGGCGATCGACGAGCTGTTCTTCGGCCTCACCGGGCCGGACGGCCGCCCGGGGACGGTGAGGGTCCGTTTCCTGGTCGGCTCCGACACCCTCGAGGTCTCCGGCGAGGGACTGTTCGACGACAAGCAGGTGACGCCCAGGCAGTCGGAGCTGTCACGGCTCATCCTCGACGCGCTGGTCGACGAACACGAGCTGGACGCCGGGCCGGATGGACCAAGGTTCCGTCTGATCAAGAGGCGCTCTGCAGCCTGAACATGACGCTTGATCCGAGCCAGCGCGACGAGTTGCGTGCGAAATTCACCGAGTTCGCCGTGTCCCGTGACCGCGACCTGCGTGACGAGCTGGTGGCGGCCCACATCGGCCTGGCCGAGTACCTGGCCCGGCGCTTCGCCAACCGCGGCGAACCACTGGACGATCTGGTCCAGGTGGCGTCCATGGGCCTGGTGAAAGCCGTCGACCGGTTCGATCCCGAACGGGGGGTCGAGTTCTCCACCTACGCCACCCACACGATCGTCGGGGAGCTGAAGCGCCACTTCCGCGACAAGGGTTGGGCGGTGCGGGCGCCCCGCAGGATGCAGGAGCTGTACCTGCGGCTGACCAAGGTGATCGGCACCCTGGGCCAGACCCTGGGGCACTCGCCCACCATCGCCGAGCTGGCCGCCGAAGTTCAGGTCTCCGAGGAAGAGGTTCTGGAGGCGCTGGAAGCCGGCCAGGCCTACCGGTTCGCTTCTCTCGACGCACCGAGCGGCGATGGTGAGAACCACAGCTTCGCCACCCAGTTGGGCGAGGATGACCCGGGCCTGGCCGACGCCGAACGCCGGGCCGTGCTCTCGCCCCTGCTCAAGCGGCTCGAGCCCCGCGAGCAGCTCATCGTCCACCTGCGCTTCTTCCAGGGGATGACCCAGTCCGAGATCGCCGCCCATCTCGGTATCAGCCAGATGCACGTGTCCCGGCTGCTGGCCAAGAGCGTGTCCCAGCTGCGGGCCGCCGCCGACGATCGCACCTGAGACCGCCCGAACGCCGTGCGGCTCTTGCTGCTGGTCAACGCGTCGGCTTCGTCGGTCACCGCACGGGCCCGGGTGGTCATCCAGAAAGCGCTGTCGGCCGACCACGATGTCACGATGGCGGAGACCAGCCGGCGGGGCCACGCCTCCCGGCTGGCCAAGGGGGCGGCGGTCGAGGGGCTGGACGCGGTCATCGTGCTGGGCGGTGACGGGACCCTCAACGAGGCGGCCAACGGTCTGGCCGGCTCGGCGACCGCCCTCGGTGTCCTACCGGGCGGCTCCACCAATGTCTTCGCCCGCACCATCGGGCTGACCAATGACCCGATCGAGGCCACCGGCGAGCTGCTGGCCGCCCTGGCCCAGGGCTCGATCCGCCGAATCGGGTTGGGCAACGTCAACGGCCGCTACTTCCTCTTCCACGTCGGCATGGGCTTCGACGCCGCGGTGGTCGAGCAGGTAGAGCGCCGGGGATCGCTGAAACGGCTGGTCGGGCATCCTCTGTTCATGTATGCCGGGTTCGCCACCTGGTTCCGCCACTACGACCGCAGCCATCCGCATTTCGCCATCCGGACCGGTCCGTCCCGGGACGGGCGGACCGGCCAGGTCGTCGACGATGCCTACTTCGCCATCTGCGTCAAGACCAACCCCTACACGTTCCTCGGCAACCGTCCCCTCGACGTGGCACCTGAAGCCGGCCTCGACAGCGGGCTCAGCGTGGTGGTGCTGCGTTCCATGGCCCGTCATCCCGCTGTTCGGTCTGATCGTCGCCAGCCTGCGGGGACACGGCGGTAAACGCCTGGCCGACCACAAATGGGTGTCGTACGCCGCCAACGTCGACCAACTGAGCGCGTCGGGGTTCGGCCCGTTCCCCTACCAGGTCGACGGCGACTACCTCGGCGAAGCCGACAACCTGGAAATCCACTACGAGACCGACGCCCTGAACCTCATCCTGCCCGTATCCGGGTGAACGGCCGGCCGGAGAAATTCCTGCTTTCTTCCGGAAACCCCTTGCCAATGGTGAACCGTGGCTTTACGGTGTGCGTACTTGCGGTATCGGTTGGTACAGACCACCGCTTGTGAACATTTTCACATTCCCCCGTTGTCCGTGGAGGCGACCCGTGGCCCTCACCTGGAGCCGCTCCGTTGAGTGGGATCTAGAAGATTGGCGTGGCAATGCGTCCTGCCGGGACACCGATCCCGACCTCTTCTTTCCCGTCGGCACCACCGGCCCGGCCATCGAGCAGATCGAGTCGGCCAAGGCGGTGTGCCGTCAATGTGACGCACAGGCGGCGTGCCTGGAGTTCGCCCTGGCGACCAACCAGGAGTCCGGGATCTGGGGCGGCACCTCCGAGGAGGAACGTCGCAAGCTGCGTAAGGCGTGGCTGGCCCATCAACGCCGGGCCGGGTAACCGCTCCCCTTTTCCCCCTCCTTCAGATGTCGCCGTCGTCATCGGTCCGGGACACCGGCACGATGAGATCGACGATGGTGCCGCCATCGGTACGCATGCTGATGCTGCCGCCCAGCTGGGTCCGCACCAGGTCCCGGACGATCGACAGCCCGAGCGTCTGGGTCTCGTCGATCGAGAAACCGGGCGGCAGCCCGGCACCGTTGTCACGCACCTCCACCAACAGCCGCCCGTCGTCACGGATCAGGCGGACGTGGATCTGCAGCGCCTCACCACTACCACCCCCACCGGCCGCACCGGCGCCGTCGATGCGATCCGGAAAGGCGTGCTCGGCGGCGTTCTGGAGCAGCTCGGTGAGAATGACGGCGAGCGGCGTCGCCACATCGGCCGGCATCTCGCCCGCCTCGCCGTCGTAGCCGATCCGGAACGGGTCGGGTGAGATGACGTCCTCGGCCATGCGCAGCAGGGCGGGGATGATGTCGTTGAAGTCGACCTGATCGGTCGCCTCCCGGGACAGGATCTCGTGCACCAGGGCGATGGACCGGATCCGGCGCTCCGCCTCCTCGAGCGCCGACTTGCCCTCGCCGGCATTGAGCCGCCGGGACTGGAGGCGCAGGAGGGACGAGATGGTCTGGAGGTTGTTCTTGACCCGGTGGTGGACCTCGCGGATGGCGGCGTCCTTGGAGAGCAGCAGCCGGTCCAACCGCCGCAGGTCCGAGACGTCGCGCATCAGCACCAGGGCGCCGGTCACGCTGCCGGACTCGAGCAGGGGCATGCACCGGGTCAGCACCGTGGTGTCTGGCGGCCCCTCGACCTCCTCGGTCACCGGCAGCGCGGTCGAGAACGCCCGGGCCACCGCGGTCTCGTCGATGCCGGTCTCGTCCAGGCGCATCCCTTCGATGCCGGAGTACATCCCCATGCGGTGCAGGGCGTTGATGGCGTTGGGGGACGCATACTCGACCCGGCCGGTGGCGTCGAGGACCAGCACGCCGTCGCCGACCCGGGGCGCCTCGCTCATCACCACGTCGTCCACCGGGAAGGGAAACTCCCCGGCCACGATCATCCGGGCGAACCGGTCGAAGACGTCGACGTAGACCCGCTCGAGCTCGCCGGGCCGCCGGCCCACGGACAACGCCGATTCCCGGGTCATGACGGCCACCATCTCGCCCTGCCAACGGACCGGGATGGACACCAGCCGGCCCCGCTCGTTGCGGCTGGCGATGCCGACCTCGCCCTCCACGATACTGGCCAACCGCCAGCACCTCGACACGAGTGGTCGTTCGACCTCGTCGATCACATGGCCGACCAGGTCCTCGCGGTGCAGCGTCTGGCTCGTGGTCGGCCGGACCTGGCCCAGCACGATGAACCGGTCGGCGCTGCCGAAGACCGGCACGAACAGCAACAGGTCGGCGAAACACAGGTCGGACAGCATCCCCCACGACCGGACCAGCCGCTGCAGGTGCGACAGCGTCGGTCCATCGAGGTCGGTGTAGTCACGGGCCAGCTCGGCGAGGGTTGCCATGTCGGTCCTCCGGAGGTCGTACGGACCCTATGACGTTGGTCCTGCGGACCCTATGACGTGGGTCCTGCGGACCCTACGACCAGATCTTCTCGCCCAATCGAAGCAGACCCTCGAGGTCGGCGATGTCGGTCTCGAAATACGGCACGGCCGTGACCACATCGGGGACGGCCCCGAGCTCGGCGCGCTGTTTGGCCTCCCGCTGGGCGACGACCTGGTAGTTGAGGAAGCTCTCGCCCACCTCGGTGATGACCCGCTCGACCTGCTCGGCATCGTCGCCGGTGATCTTGGCGACGAGCTCGGCTACCTCCGCCCGTCGGTCCACCAACCGCTCGGCCCGGACGGCGGCCGCGTCGTCGTTGAAGTACCCGGGCAGCACCTTGTTGAGGACCAGCGCGCCCTGGTGGAACCCCTTGCCCGATAGCACCTCGATGAAGAACTCGGCCTCGTGCACCGGCGCCGCTTCAAGCGTGGTGACCACCACGAAGGTCGTCCGCTTGTCATGCAGCAGCCGGGTCACCGCCCGCGAACGCTCCACGAAGCCGGCGTACATGGTCTGGAACAGGATGAAGAACTCGGCGATGTCCTGCAGGAACTGGGACCCAAGGATCCGGTCGGCGACCTGGTAGAAGGGCCGGGACGCTATGTTGACCAGGCGGGAGCGGTAGGGGACGATCAAAAGGCGCAAGAAGCGGGAGGAAAAAAACTCCGCCATGCGCTCGGGAGCCTCGATGAAGTCGAGGGCGTTCCGGGAGGGCGGGGTATCGACCACGATGAGGTCGTAGTTCCCTTCGGCGTGAAGCTCGAACAGCCGCTCCATGGCGATGTACTCGTGACTCTGGACGAACCGGCCCGAGATGTTCTGGTACAGCGGGTTCTCGAGGATCCGGGCCGCGGTGGCCGGGTCGGGGGCGTGACGGCGGACCAGGTCGTCCCAGCTCTGCTTGGTGTCGAGCATGGCGGCCCACAGCTCGCCGCGCGGATGGGGGTGGCCGGCGGCCGCGAAGGCGCTGGCCGGAACCCGCTTCTCGACGTTGCCGAAGCCCTTCAGGCCCAGGGCGTTGGCCAGTCGCTTGGCCGGGTCGACGGTGAGGACGAGAACCTTGCCGCCGAGCTTGACGGCGGCCATGGCGGCCGCGGCCGCGGCTGTCGTCGTCTTGCCGACGCCGCCCGAGCCGCAGAAGATCACGATCTCCTTGGCCGCCAGGAGCGATTCGAGCGTCGGTTTGCCTTCGCTGCGTCGGGCCTGCGGCATCAGTAACCCAGCTCGGCGGATAGGGCTTCAGCGAGCTGCCGGGTCGAGCGCAGGCCGTGCGACCGGACGAACAGGTACGGCAGGTAGAGGAGGGGAATGGCGGGGTCGATCCCATCCCGGAGCCGCTCCAGGTGATCGGCCCGGGTCCGCCGGAGGGTCACGGCCATCCGGGCCCCGTCCAACAGCGGCTGCACCGGGCCACCCGCGGCCTCGTCGAGGATGGCGGTGACGTCAGGCTGGGAAAACCGTTGGAACACCTCCTCCTCACCGCGGCCGAACAGTTCAGGAAGCACCCGGTTCACGATGACGGCGGCCAGTTCGACGTTGGTCTCCTTGTGTATACGGTCCTGCAACTCGATGGTCTCGTTCACCGGCATCTCCTCCGGAGTGGCCACGATCGCCAACCCGGTCGTCCTCGGGTCGCCCAGGATGTCGAGCATCCAGCCGGTCTGCTGGCGCACCGGGCCGACGTGGATCAGGTCGTTGATGGCCTGGGGGGCGGCCAGCTGGCCGACGATGTGGCCGGTCGGTGCGGCGTCGACCACGACCAGGTCGTAGTGACGCTCCCTGACCTCCCAGCACAGCTTGCCGACGGTGACGATCTCCTTGACCCCCGGGGCGGCGGTCGCCACGAAGTCGAACATGTGGGCCAGCGGGCCGATCCGGGCCATCAGCCCGAGCTTGAGCTGCAGCGTCAGGTACTGCTTGAGCGACGCCTCGGTGTCCATGGACATGGCCCACAGGTGGGGCTGGATCTCCCGCTCCTGGAAGCGGGTGGGGCCGGTCTCGAAGAAGTCGGCCAGGTTGCCTTTGGCGTCGACCTCGCAGACCAGGGTCCGTTTGCCGTGTTCCGCAGCGAGCAGCGCCAGGGCGGCCGCCACCGTGGTCTTGCCGACGCCGCCCTTTCCGGTCACGAAGATCAGCTTGCGGTCGAGCAGGCTGGGGGTGGCGGCCGGTCGGGCCGGCGGTGACCCTGGCAGGGCGGGCTACCGGGTGACTGGCGCGGTGTGGGAGCCGAACCCGACCCGGCGTTCCTCGGATGGGCTGCCGATCTCCACGTAGGCCAGCTTGCCGGCGGGGACACCGACCCTCCGGCCCTTTCGGTCGGTCAGCCAGAACACGCCGCTCTCGGCGGACAGGGCTTCTTCGACCTGCTTGGCCACGGTTTCTGCGTCGGCGTCGTCGGCGAGCTCGACCTCGATCTCCTTCGGCGTCTGCGTCACACCGATGCGAACTTCCACGGCGCTCGTCCTCTCTGACTTGTCGGGTGCGGGCGTCCATCAGTCGGGCGCGGTGACGACCATGCTAGGCCCCGCCGGACGCTGTCGGTCCCGGGGGCCGACCCGGCGGCAGGTGGCCCACAACATGTGGTTTTGCCCACGTTTGGTCGACAACCGGTTTTCGACGGTACGTGGGCTTGAACTTTGGCCCCCGGTCGATCGCTGGACGGCCGGTTTCGTGCCACCGTGCGCCCCCCGATGACGGCCGCCACGAAACTGACGCGACAAATGGAGAGCCGGCGTGGTGTTTGTCGCGTCACTTCCCCCAGCCCGACCGGCGGGACAACGGCGGCCGCTCGGTCACACCATGTCGGTACGGTGGACGGTGATGACGACCGAGCCGGCACTCGCGGACGATGCCGGGCTGACGGATCGAGCCCGGCGGTGGGCGGAGACCATGGAAGGACAGGTCGCCGGAGGGTCGATCCGGCTGGCCCATGCCGATAGCTCTGCGGGCGTCGGGCCCGGGGACCAGGTGCTGCGGGAGGAGCGGGAAACGCTCGAGGACGCCCGCATGGTGCCGGGCGCCACCCGGGCGGCCGGGAGCGGCAACCGTCTCCGGCCCGAAGCGCCCGATGCGCTGCGGACCTGCTTCGAGCGCGACCGCGACCGCATCCTGCATTCCGCCGCCGTTCCGGCGGCTGGCCGGCAAGACCCAGGTCTTCGTGTTCCCCGACGACCACCAGCGCACCCGGCTGACCCACGCCCTCGAGGTGGCCCAGGTCGCCACGGCCATCGCCCGGGCCTGCCGGCTCAACGTCGCCCTCACCGAGGCCATCGCCCTGGGCCACGACTGCGGCCACGGGCCCGGGGGACATGCCAGCGAGGACGCCCTCTCCCCGTACCTGCGCCGGCGGCTTCGACCATGCCGTGTGGGGCGCCGACGTGGTCGCTGGCGCCGCTCAACCTGTGCCGCGAGACCGCTCGACGGCATCCGCAACCACTCGTGGTCCCGGCCGGCGCCGTCGACACCCGAGGGCGAGGTGGTGAGCTGGGCCGACCGCATCGCCTACGTCTGCCACGACTTCGAGGACGCGGTCAGCGCCGGCATCGTCACTCCCGACGTGCTGCCTGCTTCCGTGCTGGCCCAATGCGGCCGGTCCCGGAGCCGCCAGCTCGGCGCCTTCATCACCGGACTGGTGGACGGCGTGCGGACCTCCGGCCGGATCGGAATGACCGAGCCGCTGGCCGAGGCGCTTGCCGATTTCCGGGCGTGCAACTACGAGCGGATCTACCTGCGGCCGGCCTCCATGGCGCAGGGGGCGGCCGTGATATCGATGCTCCGAGCGCTGGTAGAGCACTTCGCCGACCGGCCGAATCTCATCCCGACGGTCGGTTTCCCGGGCGTGGATGCCGGCAGTGCCGACGCGGTGCGGTCGGCGGTGACCTACGTGGCGGGCATGACCGACCGCTTCGCCTGCCAATCGGCGGTCGCCCGGCTGGGATGGGATCCTTCCCAGTTGCCCCAGTCGGCGGTGGGTAGATAGTCGGCCTGAACAACCGGTTGTGGGTGAAGCCGACCATTTCCCGGCCGAGCGCCTGGCCGCCCGGCCCGCCGTCAGGCGACGGCCATGGTCAGGCTGCCGCCGGCCACGGCCGGCAGATGGATGGTCTGCGTGTCGATCGTCCCCAGTTTGTGGGCATACACCTGCGAGTTCCCGCTGGAATCGAGGGCGAAGACCCACTGGCTCGATGCCGACCAGAGAAACGTCGGCGCCCCGCCGGACACGGGGAACACAACCGATTCGAATTTGCGGTTCTGCAGATCGGCGATCACCATCCGTCCGCCAACGGCACCGAAGACGGCTGACGCCAGGTAACGGCCGTTCGGGCTGAACCCGCCCGTTTGGAAGCTCCCGGCGTTCTCGGCCGGCTGCGGATACAGCAGCGTGTCGGTACCGGTCGTGACGTTGGCCAGGTGCAGGGCGCACAGGGCGAAGCACCCGGGCAACTGCCAGGCCACCAAGGCCCCGCGGACTGCGACCACCTGAGCCTGGGGCGCGCTCCGGAAGATGGCCCGATTGGCCAGTGGATCCCAGACTTCGAAACCGAGGCTGTTGGACAACAGCAGGCCGGTGCCCACCGCCGAGATCGGCTGCCAATCCACCGGAAGTGGCGACGGCGCCGCCGTGGCGTGGCCTGCGGTGTCGACTTCTCGCACGATCGGACCGGAGACCGGAACCGAGATCAGCCAGACCCGGCCCGACCGCCACGAAGGTATGAATCCCACGGAATCGCCGAGCGGCACCGGCGGGCCGTCAAGTCCGGTCGGGAACGCGACGGTAGTGGTGGCCTGCTGGAGAATGACCCGGTCGCCGAGGACGGTCATCGACACCGCGATGCCCACCGCGCCCGGGCCCCCGCCGGTTGGGATCGGTGGTCCCAAGGCAGGCGGGAGGTCGATGCTCTTGGACGTGGCGTGGTCGAGATCAAGCCGCTCGAGGACGTTGTTGCCCGCCACGTAGAGGATGGTTCCGGTCGTTGCGGCGATGAGATGACCCGGGGTGCTGGTGGTCGTGGCGTCGGCGGCGGTCGAGGCGTTGGGTACAGTCGAGGGCGCGGCGGCCGGGCGGCTCCCACCCCGAGAACTGCCCTTATCCCGGGTCAGGCTGATCACCGTGCCCGCCACCGCGACGGCCACCGCCGCCGCCCCGATCGCCATCCACCCTTTCCTGCCGACCTGCACCCGCATCGCGGGCCCGGACCGGTACGGACGCCGGGAGCGCCCCGCCACCTCGAGGCTCGCCAGCCCGTCGTTGAGCCCGGCGCCGCAGTGAGGGCAGAAGTTGACGTCCGGGGCCACCACCACCCCGCAGCTCGGACAACCCGCCTGGTACTCCCCCACCCTCGCCACCGTAGATCGCCGATCCCACAGATCCAGGCCGCGCCTAGGTTGATCTTCACCGACCAAGGGAGTCCCGATGCGTGTCGACCTCCACCTCTGGAGCTTCAAGTGGCCCGGCCAACCCCACACGATCGCCCCCACTCTGGCCGCCACCGCCAAGGCGGCCGAGGAGGCGGGGGTGGGCGAGCTCAGTTTCATGGACCACTACTTCCAGATGGACCGGGCGGCCCCGGCTGAGGACCCGATGCTCGAGGGCTACACCTCGCTCGGTTACATGGCCGGCCTCACCAGCACCCTCCGGCTCGGGCTGCTGGTCACCGGCGTCACCTACCGCTATCCCGCCCTGCTGGCCAAGATCGTCACCACCCTGGATGTGTTGAGCGGCGGCCGGGCCCAGCTAGGCATCGGGGCGGCCTGGTACGAGCGGGAACACCTGGGACTCGGGGTGCCGTACCCGCCGGTGGCTGAACGACTCGAGCGGCTCGAAGAGACGATCCAGATCTGCCAGCAGATGTGGAGCGACGACAACGGCCCCTACGACGGCAAGCACTACCACCTGGCCGAGACGCTGTGCTCGCCAAGGCCCATCCAGCAACCGAGGCCGCCGATCCTCATCGGTGGCGGAGGGGGAGAAGAAGACGCTGCGGCTGGTCGCCCGGTACGCCGATCGTTGCAATCTCTTCGCCGTCGGCGTGGACGAGGTCGGCCGCAAGCTCGATGTGCTACGTCGGCACTGCGAGGACGAGCACCGCGACTACCACACCATCGACCCCACTCTGATCGCCCCGGGCAACCCGCTGGACGACCCGGACCGCTTCCTCGCGGAAATGGGTCGCTACGCCGAGCTCGGCTTCACCACCGTGGCCCTCATGCCGACCGAGGATCCCGTGGACTTCGTCCACCAGCTGGGCAAGCAGATTATTCCGGGACTGGAGGCACTCGAGAACCCCCGCTGAGGGTCGCGTCGGTCTCCTCCAGCCATTTGGGGGCCCGTTTGCGGGCCCAGGCCCGGCTGATCCGGCCGTCCCACATCGATCGCAGCGAGTCGCGGTCGGCCAGGGCGTACATCACATGACCGGAGATGGTGAAAAACAGGGCGATGGCGATCCAGTCGTGGACGAATGTGGCGCCGGTCCGCCATGACAGGGGCCAGGGCTTGTACCAGCGCATGATCGTGCCGGTGGCCAGCATCAGCAGGATGGCGCCCCCGGTGAAGGCGGCGTTGAGCTTCTGTCCCGGGTTGAACTTGCCCAGGGCCAGACCGGAGGCCCGGCCGGCCCGCCAGCCCCGCTGCCGGAGCCAGATGCGGTCCTCGGTGATCCACCGATTCAGGCGCCGCAGGTCGTGGCGCAGCCGGCGACCCCAGCGACGACCGGTGGCGCCCAACAGCAGGGGTAGCGGCAGCAGCAGCCCGCAGTAGACGTGGATGGTCACCACCAGTTCCCGACGACCGACCGCGGCAGACACCGGCGGCACGTAGAGCACAGCGGCGGTGGCCATGAGGACGATGAACAGCCCGGCGTTGGCCCAGTGGACCACCCGCTCGACCAGGTCGAACCGCAGCAGCTCCCCGTGCCTGGAAAGGCCGGGCGAGCTAGACGGTCGGACGGTCACTGCGCTGGTTGCTCCGGCCGACCCAACCGTCCACGTCGTATCCCAGGTTCTCCCAATAGCCCGGCCTGACCTTGGGGACCACGCTGATCCGCGAGAGCCATTTGCAGGACTTGTAGCCGTACATGGGCGCCACGTACATGCGCACCGGGCCGCCATGGGCCCGGGTCACAGGTCGGCCCAGCATCTCGTAAGCGACAATGACGTCGGGTCGCCGGGCCTGATCGAGCGTCAGGCTCTCGGTATAGGTGCCATCGAAGGATTCGAACGTCAAGGCCGCGCCACCCGGTTGGACACCGGCCTGCTCGAGCAGGGTGGACAGGGCGACCCCGGTCCAGTGGACCCCCGCCACCCGCCAGCCGGTCACGCACTGGAAGTCCTTGGTCAGCCGGTTCGGTGGCATGGCCTGCAGGTCGGCCAGGGTGAGGGTGAGGGGGCGGTCGACCATCCCATCGAGCGTCAGCCGGTACTCGGCGTCAGTGCGATGGGGCAACGACCCGGTCACCGAATAGATCCGGAACCCGCCGGCCGCTGGAAACAGACTGGTGAGGCCGGTCGGGTCCGCCGCTTGCAGCGGGTTCAGCACCTTGTTGAGCAGGTCCTGGACCCGACCACCCCCGAGGATCCCGGCGGCGCCCAGACCGAGCATGCCGAGGACCACCCGGCGGCCGATCGGCTGGCCGGCGGAGACGGGCCCGTCGATGGTCTCGGGGGTGCTCCATCCTGCATCACTCCGTTGTACGCCCTCGGGCGCCCAAACAGACTGCGCTTCAGCGAATCGTAAGCTCCGGGTGGAACACCCGGCTGGCCCCCCGGCCCACGATGGCGCCTGCCAGCTGGTCGAAGATGACCGAGGCCTCGCCCTCCGGATCGGTCACGGTGATCGGATGCCCGTCATCGCCGCCCTCCCGCAGCGCCGGCACCAGGGGTACCTGGCAGAGGAGCGGAACCCCGAGGTCAGCGGCCAGCGTCGCACCCCCGCCGGCGCCGAACAGCTGATACCGCTTGCCGTCGTCTCCGGTGAACCAGCTCATGTTCTCGATCACGCCGCGGAGCGGCAGGTTGACCTTCTTGGCCATGTAGGCGGTGCGCTGGGCCACCCGTTGGGCGGCCAGCTGCGGGGTGGTGACCACGTACATCTCCGAGCGCGGCAGGTAGGTCGCCATCGACAGCGCCACATCCCCGGTGCCCGGCGGCATGTCGATGACCAGGAAGTCCAGGTCGCCCCAGTACACGTCCACCAGGAACTGCTCCAGGGCCTTGTGCAGCATCGGGCCCCGCCACATCACCGGCTGGTCCTCGCCGACGAAGAACCCGATCGAGATGCAGCTGACGCCGAAGGCGACGGGCGGCACGATCATGTCGTCGATGACCACCGGGTCCTGGGAGATGCCGAGCATCTTGGGAACCGAGAAGCCGTAGACGTCGGCATCGAGGATCCCGACGGTGTGCCCGGCCTTGGCCAGGGCGATCGCCAGGTTGACGCTCACCGACGACTTGCCGACTCCACCCTTGCCGGAGCTGATGCCGAGCACCCGCGTCCGGCTTCCAGGCGTCATGAACTGGTTGGTCTTGCCCTCTTCGTGCCCCAACCGGGCCTGCCCGTTGCCGGCCGCCGCCTCCCCGCCCTGCTGGGCCCGCATCTTGTCGCGGACCGCACCCAACTCGGCCTCGGTCATCACCGTCAGCTCCACGTCGACCGAATCGACGCCCGCCAGCGGCTGCAAGGCGTCCGTCACCCGCTGCGTGATCTCGGTCCTCATCGGGCAGCCGGCCACGGTCAGCGCCACGGTGACACTCACCCGGCCACCGTCGACGGCGACCGACCTGACCATGTCGAGATCGACAATGCTCATGTGCAGCTCCGGATCGAGGACGGGTTGCAATGCGTCCATCGCCTGCTGCTCGGTCAACGGCATCGGGGTCCTCCGGGATTTCCACTACGCCCGTAGGTACAATACCTCCGTGGATGGGATGTCCCACCCGACGCAGCCCGCCGGGACTCCGTTGACCGACGTCGAGTTCTCGGCCGCCGTGGTCGCCGTCACGTCGGCGTTCGGCGATCCCACCCGCCGGCGGATCTACCTGTTCGCCCGGGAGCACACCCTGGGTGTCACGGCGGGCGACGTGGCCGAGAAGTTCGCCCTGCACCCGAATGTGGCCCGCCACCATCTCGACAAGTTGGCGGCCGGCGGGTACCTGGAGGTGTTCCTGGCCCGCAGTGAGACCAGCCGGGCCGGGCGGCCGGCCAAGGGCTACCGGATATCGGGTCAGGCATCAGGCCTCGAGATGCCGATGAAGGGCAGCGACCTGCTGATCACGCTGCTGGGCCGGGCCCTGGCCCTGGTGCCGCCGGCCGAGGCCGAGACCATGGCCGAGCAGGTCGGCGAGGACTACGGCCGCGAACTGGCCAGCCAGATGTCCGCGGCGGACGAGCAGCGGTCGTTCCGGTCCGCCCTGCACGCGGTAGCCGACGCCCTCACCGCCCACGGCTTCGCCGCCCACGCCGAGGCGCGCAGCGGATCGCTGGCCCTCATCAAGGACAGCTGCCCCTTCTTCGACACCGCCAAGCAGCATCCCGTCATCTGCGCCGTCGACCGGGGCATGGTCCGGGGCATGCTGACCGGCCTGTACGGGGAAGCGGTCTCGGTCAGCGAGTCTTCCCGTGCCATGGGCGACGACGCCTGCATCACCATCGTCTGAAGCCCTGGGCCGGGTCGCGGTGAGCCGGATCTACCTCGACCACGCCTCCACGTCGCCGCCCCGGCCCGAGGTGGTCGAGGCATTGCTGGCATCGCTCGGATTGGCCGATCCGGGCCGCATGCATACCGAAGGCCGGATCGCCCGGGTCCGGCTGGAAGAGGCGAGGGAACAGGTGGCCGCATTGTTCGGTACCCGCCCCCGCCAGGTGATCTTCACCTCCGGGGCGACCGAGGCCATCAATGCCGCGGTCTACGGGGCGGTCACCTCAGGTCGCGGCGACCATCTGGTCACGACCGGAGTGGAGCATTCGGCTGTCCGCCAGGCGTCCACCCGCTCGGGTCGGGTCACAGTGACCGCTGTCGACGACGAGGGGCGCATCGATCCGGACCGGTTGCTGGAAGGCGTCGGCCCGGACACCGCCCTGGTCCACTGCCAGTGGGCCAATCACGAGGTAGGCACGCTGCAGCCCGTGGCCGCGGTGGTCGCGGCGTGCCGGGAGCGCGGACTGCTGGTCCACGTCGATGCGGCGGCGGCCGCCGGACACGTGCCGATCGGGTTCGACGATCTGGGCGCCGATCTCCTGTCCGTCTCGGCCCACAAGCTGGGCGGCCCCAAGGGCGCCGGGGCCCTGCTCATGCGCCGCGGCCTGCGCCTGCCGGCATTGCTCGTCGGCGGGGAACAGGAACGGGCTCGCCGCGGCGGGCTCGAGGACCTGCCGGCGTGGGTCGGCTTCGGGGCCGCGGCATCAGCGCTGTCCGGTCGGCACGGCGGGCTGGACGCCGAGGCGGCGGCCGCCCGGGCCCTGACGGAGCGGTTGCGGGCCGCGGCGCTGGCCATCCCCGGCGTACGGGCCTACGGCCCAGCGGCCCAGCCCGACCGGCTCCCCAATCTGGTGTGCCTGGGCGTCGAAGGGGTGGAGGCCGAAGCGGTGCTGCTCGGGCTCGACCAAGTGGGCATCGCCGTCCACTCGGGCAGCGCCTGCTCGTCGGAGTCGTTGGAGCCCTCACCGGTCTTGGAAGCCATGGGCGTGGACGCCGACCACAGTCTTCGCCTGTCGGTCGGCTGGTCGACGACAGACGCCGACATCGAGGTCGCCAGCGCCGCCCTCCCCACGGTCATCGACCGTCTGAGGGCCCTCAGACACCCCTGATTTCGGTCCTGGACGCGTTCAGGTGAAGTTCGCGGCTCGGGGGCCGAAGTACTCATCAGGAGGTTCATGGCACCGTGGCCCGTCGAATCGATGATGGTGACCTCGAACCCGAGGGTGCTCCGGCCCCGACCCGCGGCCGACTGGCCGAGTGGCGGTCGATCGCCATCGCTCCGTCCAACCCTTGTCGCGGCCTGCCGTCGCCGCGCTGGCCGCAGTCATCGCCATCTGCCCCCATCCCACCGATCACCCTCCCGACTCACCTGCCCCTGCCGGGCACCGCGGGGCCAGGTCATTCCCGATGTTCTGGGCGCCGTCACCGCACCGTTGACCAACAACGGAGGGCCGACCACAACGGTTCCGTTAGCCTCGGGCCTCCTCAATGAGCTCACCAGGAACGTCAAGCGGTAAAGGGCTAATAGGCCACAGAGTTCGTCAGGTCCATATCCGAAAGGATAAACAACGGATTTCGTCGTATTGGCGGAGCTAATCTGGCCATGCGCATGCGGGATGCGCGTCGTCAACAGGATGGAGGAGTCCCATGCGGAGACGTCTGCCTGTGCTGTTTGTAGGGGTCCTGGTGGCCGGGCTGGTGCCCTTCGTCGGGGTGGCCAGCGCACGCGACGTCGGTCCGCATCACGCCACGGCAACAATCGACGGAAAGAATCTGTTCGTCGTGAACGCCCTGGGCGGAGCCAACTACCGGTTCCCCGCCGCCATCTTCGTCGCTCCCGGGGGGACGATCACCTTCACCAACCACACGGACGATTTCCACACCATCACGTTCGTCAACAAGGCTGACGAGCCCACCAACGCCAATGAGGCCAACAACTGCGCGGTGTGCAACACCGTCAACAATGTGTACGGCGCCGGCCCCGGGTCGCCCCCGTCCGCGTTGCAGACCCAAGGTGGCGTCGCCGGTGGGGGCATCGGGCCTGATCCGGCGGTCACCGGACCCCCTCCGTTCAACTTGACCGCGCAGGAGATCCGTTTCGCCACCCCGGCGACCGCGACCTCCACGGGTGACTCCGCGATCATCGGCTTCGATCCGGCCTCGCCCGGCTTCACCGCCCGCACCGTCCAGGCGCCCACCACCCCGGGTGTCTACCGCTACATGTGCACCTTCCATCCTTGGATGCAGGGCAAACTCATCGTCGGCCCGGCGTCCGATCACTAGCGCCGAGCCCGCAGGCTCAAGGCGCCGGCCGGCCGATGGTGGTCGGAGCGTTCGGGCCGGGCGGAACGCTCGGGCCGGCGGCCTTGATGGCCTGGTCGAGCAGCTGGGTGACGGTCGGCACCTCGGGTGACGTCGGGTCGACCGAACCCAGGTAGGTGCGCAGCTCGGTCACCGCGCCGACCGGGTCGTTCTTGGCCTTGAGCAGCAGGAAGCCCCGGAAGAAGTGGGCCGCGGCGTAGGCGCTGTTGTTCTTCTCGGCCTGCACGATCCTGGCCAGGCCGAGATCCACCAGGTCGGACCGGTTGCCGGCCAGCCCGGCCTGGGCCAGCAGCCACCCGTCGTTGGCCAGGGCGACCGGTTGATTCGGGTCGTCCTTCAGAATCGAGTCGTACACCTTCAGCGCGTCGGTGACCTTGCCCTGGTTGACCAGATCGCTGGCCTGCACGAACCGCGGGTCGATGCCGCCAGGAATGGTTGAGGCCGGACCCGTCAACTGGCGGTTGCCCGTCGCGGTCTGCCCGGCCGAACGCTGCCCACTCGACTGCGACACCGACCAGGCGGTGATGGCCCCGAACACGGCGATCACGGTGACGATGGCCACTCGCCGCCACCTCCGACGGCTCTGCAACGCCCGGGCCAGCGTCGACCCCTCGGCCAGGGACCCGTTGCCCGTCGCGATCGTGCGACTCGAGCGCGCCGTAGCCGCCGCCGGCGCGGGCACCCTAAGGCCGCCCGGAGCCGACGCCGCCTCGATGGCCCGCAGCACGGCCGCGGTTCGCGCCGTGTAATCGTCGGTCAATTGCCGGTAGTCCGCCTCATCGATGTCACCAGCCTGGTGCTCGGCGTCGAGATCCTCGAGCGAACGCAACAGAAAGTCCCGCTGCTGCTCCAGCGTCTCGAGGTCAGCGTCGGGGTCGACGGCGGTCATGAGCGCTTGGCCCGGTCGACCAGGGCCCGGTCCTCGTCGGTGACCACCACGCCCGGACGCGAGCGCCAGCGGACGAAGGCCAGCGCCAGACCGATAGCCGCCGCCGCGAACGCCATCACCGGCAGCAACCAGACTATGAGCCCCACGCCATTCGTCGGCGGTTTGAGCCGCGTGCCGGGATACTGGCGGACGATGTAGGCGGTGACGCTGCCGTCGGATTCGCCGGCCTCGACCCGTTGCTGGACCGCCGCCCGGATGTCCTTGGAGATGGGGGCGTTGGAGTCGGCCACCGTCTCGCCCGAGCACACCGGGCACTTCAACTGCCTGGTGATGCGCTGGACACGGTCGGCGGTCGTCGCATGGCCGCCGCCGGACGTGGTGCCCACGGCCAGCGCCGCGACCAGGACCAGGGCCAGCACGGTGAGGGGCAACCAGCGCCGTAGGGTCGAGGTCACGGATGCGTCGTGGTCGCCGAGGAGGCGGGCGGCGCCAGCTCCAGCAGCTTGTAGTGGCTCACCAGCTGCTCGAGCCGCGGGGCGCTGATCTTGCCGACCACATGGGCCAGGATGGTGCCGCTCGGGTCCACCAGGAACGACTCCGGCGGTCCGGTCACGCCGTAGTCGATCTTGGCATTCGGATCGTCGACGATGACCCAGCGGCCGCCGCTCTGGGACATCAGGTCGCGGATGGGGCCGGTGTCGGGATCGTCGAAACGGACCCCGAAGACGGCGGCGTCATTGGCCGCGGCGTGGTTGTTCTGGAACTGGACCAGGTCGCCCTGTTCCTGCTGGCATGGCACGCACCAGCTGGCGAAGAAGTTGACCAGCACCCAGCGGCCCCGGTAGCTGGAGAGGCGGCCCGTCCCGCCGTCCAGGCCGCTGCCGCTGATCTCCGGCGCCTGCTTGCTGAGCAGCGGGCTGGCGGCTTCGTTCTGGAGCTGGTCGGCGCTCTTGGCCGTGGCCAGCACGGCGATCAGCAGGGCCACGACGCACCCGACGGCCAGCGCACCGAACAATGGGACCCGCCGCCGGCGCCACCGGGCGGCCGACACGGCGGCCGTCACGACGCCGACGCCCCCGACGCCCCGGCGGCATTCACGGCTCGGGCCACGCCCGCACCCGCGGGCACCGCGGCCGGGTCCGGCGGGTCAGGGTGGTCGGCACCGGCCGCTCCCGGCGCCGGTGCCGACACCGGCGCGATCGGGATCCGGCGCCGGCCCGGCCAGGCGGCCAAAAGGGTGCCCACCGCCATGACCCCGCCCCCGATCCACAGCCACATGATCAGCGGCTGGACGATGATGCCGATGATCGCCGGGTCGCCCGGGTGGGCGGGCGCGGCGGCCAAGGTGACGTAGACATCCGACACCGGGCTGCTGCGGACCGTCGGCGTGGCCACCGCCGCCCCACCCCCGGCGTACTGGCTGATGGCCGGCCGGTACACCTTGCTGCCGTCTATGCGGATCCGGGCCTCGGTCGACTGGCGGTTGGGATGGGTCACCTGATCAGTCCCCAGGTAGGTGACGGTGTGGCCGGCGAAGTGGACCGACTGGCCGGGCTGCAGGGAACGCTGGGTCTGGTGGCCGAACGACCGGCTGCCGGCGAAGGCCACGGCGATCACGACCACCCCGATGTGCACGATCATCCCGCCGTTGGCCCGCCCGAGCAGGCCCCGCCTCCCCTGGCGGCGGGTGGCCAGTGCCAGTTGCCGCCCTGCAGAACCGGCGGCGAAGGCACCCAACCCGAACGTGAGCAGCACGTTGATGCCCCGCACCCCGAGGGCCACCGAAGCCACCACGACGGCCACCGCAACAACGGCCGGCCACTGGATGCGCGTGCGCAGGAGCTCACCCGACGCCTTGCGCCACGGCAGCACGGGTGCAATGGCCATGAGGAACAAGAGGGCCACGACGATCGGCATCGTCATGCGGTCGAAGTACGGCTCGCCGACCGAGATGGGCGAGCCGTTGAGCGCCTCGGACAGCAGCGGGAAAACGGTCCCCAGCAGCACCACGAACGCGAACGCCGCGAACAGCAGGTTGTTGGCCAGGAAGGCGCCCTCGCGGGAGATGGGAGAGTCGATGGTGCCGGGCGAGCGCAGCTGTTCGCCCCGCCAGGCGATGAGAGTCACGGTGACCGCCACGACGATGCCGAAGAAGGCCAGGATCATGGGCCCGATCCCCGACTGGGTGAACGCATGGACCGACTGGAGCACCCCGGACCGGGTCAGGAAGGTGCCCAGGATGGTCAGGCTGAATGTCGCCAGCAGCAGAGACAAATTCCAGAGCCGGAGCATCCCCCGGCGTTCCTGGACCATCACGGAGTGCAAGTACGCAGTAGCGGTTATCCAAGGGAGAAAGGAGGCATTTTCCACCGGATCCCACGCCCAGAACCCACCCCATCCGAGCACCTCGTAACTCCACCAGGCCCCAAGGATGATGCCCGCACCGAGAAAGCCCCAGGCGAACAGGGTCCAGCGGCGGGTCTCGACCAGCCAGCCCTCGCCGACCCGTCCGGTGATCAGGCTGGCGACCGCGAAGGCGAATGGGATGCTGAAACCGACGAACCCGAGGTACAGCATGGGCGGATGGAACGCGACCAGCGGGTGGTTCTGCAGCAGCGGGTTCGGGCCCGGACCGTTGGTGGGGACGGCGCCCGAGATGACACGGAACGGATTGGCCGGCCCGGCCATCAGCAGGAAGAAGAAGCCGGCCACCACAAACGTGACGAGCGTGGCCCAGCCCACCAGCGGGTCGGAGATGCGATCGCGGTACTTGCGGGCCATGGCCGCGATGTAGCCGGCGAGGATCAGGGTCCACAGCAGGATCGACCCCTCCAGCGCGGCCCACATCCCGCTGACGAGGTAGAGGGTCGGCGTCGACCGGCTGGAGTTGTCGGCGATGAACCGGATCGAGAAGTCGTGGGTCAGCAGGCCCCGTTCCATGGCGGCGGTCGCCGTCACCGCGCCGAGGAGGATCAGCCATGTGTAGCTGCGCCCGGCGCGTAGCAGCCGATCGCGGCCCTTGACCAGCCCGAGCGCCAGGGTGACGGCTCCGACGATGCAGGAGACCAGGCCGAGCAGGATGGCGCTTTGACCGACAGCCGCGTTCACGGGGCCGGCGTCGTGACCCGGGTCGGGTACTTGGCGACGTAGTCGGCGGTGTGCTTGACCAGGATCCGGGTGCTGGCGAAGTGGCCGTCGGGGGCGAACCGCCCTTCCAGCACGACCGGGATCCCGGCCTTGAAGAGTTGGGGCGGGTCGCCCCGGTGCCGCACGTTGACGACCGCTCCGTTGGCGGCGATGTCGAAGGCCACATCCGAGCCGGCCTGGCGCACGCCCGGCTGGACGATGCCCTCGATGCGGAACCGTTGGCTGCCGAGCGCGGCCCGCTGGGCCACCGCCTCGTCTGCCGTCTTGAAGTAGACGGTGGCGTTGCCGAGACCCTGGAAGATGAGCACCCCCAGGGCGGCGGCGATGATCAGCAGGGCGATCACCGGCCGGCGCCCCCAACGCCTGGAAGGTGGGAAAATGCCCCCCGTCTCGGCGGCATCCGCCGACTCGGGGCCCACGTCCTGCCCGGCGCCCTGCAGGTGGCCTTTGGGGCCGGCCGGGCCCGTCAGCGCCACGTGCGCTCGTCCGCCGGCAGCGACCTGGACAGTTTGCGGCCACGGAACACGACCCGCAGCGCGTAGACGACCAGGACGCCGGACGTGACGCCGTAGCCCAGGTACACGTAGCCCATCTGGCTCACGACGCCACACCCGCCGGAGTCTGGTCGGCCTCGGCCCGACGGGCGGCGAGGGCCAGTTGCAGCCCCTCGGTCTCCATCCGGCTTTCGAGTAGCTCGACCCGGTACCGGTGCACGACCAGCCAGCCGTAGATGAGCCCGAAGGCCACGAAGGACAGCAGCATGGTCCACAGCTGCGAGCCGTGGATCAGGGGATGGAGCCGCGAGATGGTGTCGCCCTGGTGCAGGGTGCGCCACCACTCGGTGGCGTAGTGGTCGATGGGCACGACGACCGCGAACAGCACCCCGGCGACCGAGGCCCGGATGGCCCGCGACTCGATGGTGCCGCCGGAGCGCCGCAGTGCCAGGTAGCCGAGGAACAGGGCGCACAGAAGCGCGGTGAGGGTGAGGCGGGCGTCCCAGGTCCACCACACCCCCCACGCCGGCCGGCCCCAGATGGATCCGGTGGCCAGGGAGAGGGCACAGAGGACTACGCCGACCTCGGCCGATGCGCCGGCGAGCAGGTCCCACCTGCGGCCGCGGGTTTTGGGCACCAGGTAGAGCAGGCTGGCCAGCGCCGTGACCCCGAAGGCCACGAAGGCCCAGGTCGAGACCTCGGGGTGGACGTAGATGAGCCGGACCAGTTGGCCCTGGACCACGTCGGGCGGGGTGACGATCAGCCCGAAGAAAAGCACACCGGCACTGGTGACCAGGGCACCCAGGCCGAGCAGCTTGGTCGTGTGGTTGCTGGTCCCGGTCATAGGTTCATGCTTCCTCCAGGAGTGTCCCGAAGGCCAGGACACCGAGCGTGATGTAGACGACTGCGAAGACGGCGAGGAGGGTGACCCACTTCCAGCCGTTGTCGAGACTCAGACCGAGGGCGACTTCCCAGGCGCGGGTGGCGCCGATGAGCACGGGTGCGACAACCGGGAGGATGAGGAGCGGCAGGAGCGTCTCCCGGACGCGCAGGCCGGCCGCCAGGACGCCATAGACGGTACCGCAGGCCGCCAGGCCCAGGGTCGCGAACGCGGCGGTGGCCAGCAGCAGACCGGCGCCGCTCAGGGTGGTACCGAACAGCACGACGATGCCGATGGTCAGCAGTACCTCGAGGGCCAACAGTTCCAGGGCCACGGCGGCCGCCTTGCCGAGGAAGATCCCGGCCGGGTCGAGCCCCGACATGCGCAGTCCGTCGCCGGCTGCATCGGTGGCCTCGACCGCAAAACTGCGCTGGACGGCGAGTAGCGAGCAGAAGAGCACGGCGATCCAGAACAGTCCGGGCGCGGCCCGGGTGAGCACCCCGCTGTCGGGCTCGAGGGCGAAACCGAACAGCACCAGCACGATGACCGCGAACGGCGCCACCTGGTTGGTCGCCACCCGGGAACGGACCTCGACCCGCAGGTCCTTGCCGGCGACCAGGGCGGCGTCACGCCACATGGGCGTGGGCCACGGGTCGAGTCGGCTCGGCGGGCGGCGGTGGCGCCAGGACCTGGCCGCCGGCGACGATGAGCCTGCGGCCGGCGAGGGCGGACGCCCGTTCGTGCTCGTGCGAGGCGATGAGCACCGCGGCGCCCGCAGCCACCGCCTGGCGGATCAGGCGGTCGAGCAGGTCGCGGTTCTCGGCGTCGAGGCCGGCGTGCGGTTCGTCGAGCAGCCACAGCTCGGGCTGGCGGGCCACCAGGGCGGCGAGTGCGGTCCGGCGCCGCTGTCCGGCCGACAGCCGCCCGACCGCCACGTTCCGCAGCCGGCCGGCCAGGCCCAGCTGCTCGAGTGCCGGTTCGATCGCCGTCCTCGGCGCAGCAGCCGCCCGCACCGCGAAGCGGACGTTGTCCTCGACGGTCAGGTCGTCGTACAGGGCAGTGGCGTGACCGAGCAGGCCGACCCGGCGACGGACGGCCCGCCGATCGGCCACCAGGTCGCAACCGAGCACCTCGGCGGCCCCGGAGACTACCTGGAGCAGGCCGGCGCACACGCGGAGCACGCTGGTCTTGCCGGCGCCGTTGGCCCCCTGGAGCAGCACGACCTCGCCGGGAGCGACATCCAGGTCGGCTCCGGCCAGCACGGGGAACCCTCCGAGGAGGGCGACAGCAGCGCGGAGGCGGACGGCGGCGACCATGAAGGCACTCCAACGGTACTGGCGGGCTCGGACGGTCCTCCAGCCGTGGGCGGTCAGAGATTGAAGTGGTTGAGCCCCGGGAACTTGGTGAGCCAGTTGGACACGCGATGGATGTCGTTGGTCAGCAGCAGAACGCCGAGTGTCGCCAGGACCAGGCCCGACGCCAGATTGATGGCCCGGGCGTGGCGCCGGGCCCAGGTGAAGACGCCGGCGACGCGGCCGAAGGCCACGCCGGCGACGATGAACGGCACGCCGAGCCCGAGCGAGTAACAGAGGAGCATGAGCTCGCCCCGGAGCAGGGTGTGCTGGCTGTCGGCCAGTGCGATCACCGCGCCGAGGGCGGGACCGATGCACGGCGTCCATCCGACGGCGAACGCCATGCCCATGACCGGCGCGGCCCAGGCGCCGAGCTGGCTGGGCAGCACGTGGAAGCGACGCTCGCGCATCAAGAAGGCGGGACGGAACAGGCCGGCGAAGGCCAGGCCCATCACGATGATCACCACGCCCGCGATCTGGTTGAGCACCACCTGATGGGCCCGCAAAGTGTGGCCGATGGCGCTGGCCCCGGCCTCGTAGCCGGCGAAGACCACCGTGAACCCGGCCACGAACAGAAGGCTGGAGCGCAGCAGCGTGCCCTGCTCGGTTTTCGTGGCTCCGGCCAGTTGTGTGCTGCCCAACCCGGACATCAGCGACAGGTAGGACGGCACCAGGGGCAGCACGCACGGTGAGAGGAACGACGCCATCCCGGCGCCGAACGCCACCACGAACCCGAGCGGCGAATGCGCCACCAGGTGCGAGGTGCTCACGTGCCGCTCACATGCCCTCGAAGAATGGCGTCCGGTGCTCGCGGAAGGCGGCCGGTCCCTCGAGGGCGTCGGCGCTGGTCCAGACCCGTTCATGGGCTCGTGCCACCTCGACGTCGTCCGACCCGTCGAACTCCAGGTGGTTGAGCGCCAGCTTGTGGCCGGCCAGGGTGAGCGGGGCCAGGGCCGCGATGTCGTGGGCCCAGGCCTGGGCGTCGCCGAGGTCACCGGCCCGCTGGGCCAGCCCGATTCGCAGCGCGGCCTCGGCGTCGAGCTCCTCGGCCGCCAGCAGCATGACCCGGGCCGGCCCGTGGCCGGCCAGCAGGGCCAGGCGCTGTACCGTCCAATGGTCGACCATGAGGCCCAGTTTGGCGGCCGGTATCCCGAAGCGGGCGCTCGGGGCGACCACCCTCAGGTCGCAGGCCAGGGCCAGCTGCGTCCCGGCACCGAGAGCGGCGCCCTGAACGGCGGCGATCACCGGCACCGGGATGGCGCAGATGCTCGCCAGCAGCCGGCGGAGGGCGGCCGCCATTCCGGCGTCGTGGACGGCCGTCAGGTCGGCACCGGCACAGAAGTGGGGGCCGGCCCCGGTCAGCACGATCACCCGGGCGCCGGTGGCCGCCGCATCCCCGAACTCCGCCGTCAGCGATTCGCAGGCCGCCGGATCGAGTGCGTTGCGACGCTCGGCCCGGTCCATGGTGATGGTGACGACGTTTACCTGACCCACCAAGCAGGCAACAGTACCTACGTGCTCACTCTCATCGTCTTCCTCGCCATCAGCGGAATCATCGTCGGTGCGCTGGGCCGCCTGGTCGCGCCGGGACCCAACCCCATGGGGATCCTCGCCACCATCGGGGTCGGACTGGCCGGCGTGTTCCTCGGAGGCATCATTGCCAGCTTGATCTGGCCGGTGCCGCAGAACCACGTGCTCGGGCTGTTCGTGCTCGAGGTGCTGGGCGCCGCCCTGATCGTCATGCTGATCAGCGGCAGCCGGCGCCGGCGCTACTACGTCTGACGTCTCCGGGCCGCGAAGGCCTCCATACCTTTCCGGGCGTCCTCGGTCGAGGTCGCCACGGTGAGCAATGGATGGAGGCAGGCCAGCGCCTCGGCGGCGGCCATGTCCCACACCGCGTAGAACGAGTCCCGCCCCAGCCGCATGGCTGCGGGAGGCTTGGCGGCCAGGATGGCAGCCAGGTCGCCGACCGCCACCTCCAGCTCATCGGGCGGGACCACCCGGGTGACGAACCCGATCTGCTCGGCTTCGGACGCGTCGACGCGCCGGCCGGTCAGCATCAGCTCCAGCGCCTTCTTGGGGGGCATCGACCGAACCATGGGCACCGTGACCATGAACGGCCACAGCCCGATGTCGATCTCGGGCGCCCCGAAGATGCTGTCATCGGAGCACACCACCAGGTCGCATGACAGGGCCAGGCCGAATCCGCCGGCCAGGGCGAAGCCGCGCACCATGGCGATGGTCGGCTTCCCGAGCGCCCACAGGTCCTCGAACAGCGCGGCCACGGTCCCCCGCCGCTCGTGCAGCTCGGGTTCGGTCCCGCCCGCGCTCATCCCGGACAGGTCAGCGCCGGCGCAGAACGCCTGGTCGCCGGCGCCGGTCACGACGACCACCCTGACGGCAGGATCGGCCTTGGCCACCTCGAGCCAGTGCCGCATCTCGTCGATCGCCGACCAGGTGAGCGAGTTGCGGCGGGCCGGGCGGTTGATGGTGATCCGGGCCACCCGGTCCTGCAGCTCGTACAGGATGTCGCCTTCCGCGGCCATAGGCGGACGGTAGCGTCTCGACGCGATGCTGTTCACCACCGGGCTGGCCCTGGCGATCGGTGCCGCCATCGGCCTGGTCACCGGCGGTCGGTGGCAGCACCTGGGGGACCATCAGTTCCTGGCCTGGTGGCTGGTCGTGGTCGGCCTGGCATTGCCGATCGCCATGGACCATGTCGACCTCGGGGCGTTCGGCACCGCCCTGGTGCTGCTCGGCGACGCCGCCCTGCTGTTCTTCTGTGCCCTGAACTCCCACCTCATCGGGCTCGGGATCGTGGCCGTGGGCGTGACCGCCAACGCCCTGGTCATCGGGCTCAACGGCGGCATGCCGGTGCGGCCCGCGGCGGTGGTCGCAGCCCATCTGGCCCGCCCCGCGAACGTGCCGCTGCTCGGCTACGGCCATCGCCACCACCGAGAGCGCCCGACGGACCGGCTGGTGTTCCTGGCCGACACCATTCCGATCCCCGAGTTGCACGAGGTGGTCTCATTCGGCGACCTGATCCTGGCCATCGGCGTGGCCGACGCCGCCGCCCACCTCACCCACGCCAGGAGGGGCCGGCGCGTCGTACCCCGCACGTGACGGCACCGGTGGCCGCCATCGTCTCGTTCCGCCTCGGCGGACCCGACGGTGTGTCGGTGGAGGCCGGCAAGTGGGCGTGGGCGCTGGGCCGGCTGGGGTTTCGGGTCCGGACGGTGGCGGGCGACGGCCCGGTCGACCGGGTGGTGCCGGGGTTGGCGGCCGGCGAGCAGGTCACCGGGATGGCGTCGCCGCCCCTCGACGGGCATCTCCTCGAACAGGCGCTGTCGGGCGCCGATCTGGTCGTGGTCGAAAACCTGCTGTCGCTCCCGCTCAACCCGCCGGCCGCCGACACCCTCACCGAGCTGCTGCGCGGGCGGCGGGCCGTGCTCCACCACCACGATCTGCCCTGGGAGCGGGCCCGCTTCACCGGCCGGCCGCCACCACCTGACGACCCCTCCTGGCGGCATGTGACGGTCACCGACATCGCCCGCCGGCAGATGGCGGGCCATGGCATCAGCGCGACGACCATCCACAACGCCTTCGATCCCGACCCACCCACCGGGGACCGGGAGGGTGTGCGGGCGGCACTCGGGATCGGGGCCGGGGAGCTCCTCGTGCTCCAACCCACCCGCGCCATCGCCCGCAAGAGTGTCCCGGCCGGCGTGGCCCTGGCCGAGGCACTCGACGGCGTCTTCTGGCTGCTCGGCCCGGCCGAGGAGGGCTATGGCTCCGAGCTGGAGCGGGTCCTCAACTCGTCTCGGGTGCCGACCCGCCAGGGGCCGGTCGGGCCCATCACGCCCGTCTCGGGGATGGAGCACGCCTACGCGGCCTGCGACGTGGTGGCGTTCCCGTCGGTGTCCGAGGGGTTCGGGAACCCACCCGTCGAGGCGGCAGTGCACCGCCGACCGGTGGCGGTGGGCGACTACCCGGTGGCATGCGAATTGCGGTCGCTGCGGCTTCCGTTGGTTCGACGCCGCCGACCCGGCGCCGCTGGCCGCGTGGCTGGCATCGCCGGACCCGGGCCTGCTCGACCACAATGGCATCATCGCCCGTACCCACCTCTCGCTCCTGGACCTCCCCGATCGGCTTAGCCGCCTGTTCTCCGGCGCCGGGTGGGCGTGGTGAGTGTCGAGAGCTGCCCGGCCGGGCGGAGCCGCCGGCTCGTCAATGCCGGGTCGCGTTGGTGAGCCCGGACGACCCGATCCTGGCCCGCCGGGCGTGGTGGGCAACCATGGCCGGGACGGGCAAGCGGATCGGCTACCTCTTGCTCCTGACGGCGATCGTGGCGTTCTTCGCCGGCTTGGTCACCGGCTTCCCGAGCGCCGCGGTGGCGGTGAGCATTGTCGGGCTCATCGGCTCCTGCATCGTGCTGCCGCCCGCCATCATCGCCGGCTATGCCGTCAAGGCGGCCGAGCGGGAGGACCGGGCCGCCGGTCGGTCCTGAACTCTGACCGCTGGTTTGGAATAGCCGCCACAACGCGTCAGAGATCCGGTGGCGGTCGTATTGTCGCCTGGTGAAGGCTGCCGTGCTGGCCCGCGTGGGCCAACCCCTGGAGATCCGGACCGACGTCGAGGTCGGCGAGCCGCACGCCGGCGAGGTCAGGGTGCGCATGGCGGCGTCGGGGGTGTGCCACTCCGACCTGTCCATGCAGAACGGCACCCTGCTCACGCTGACGCCGATCGTGCTGGGCCATGAGGGCGCCGGAATCGTGGAGGAGGTCGGCGAGGGCGTGACCAGTGTGGCCCCTGGCGATCACGTGGTCATCTCGTGGGTTCCGCAGTGCGGCGACTGTTACTTCTGCCGCCGGGGCCAGGCCGAGCTGTGCGAGCAGTCCAGCATGGCGGTCGCCCGGGGCTGCCTGCTCGACGGCACGACCCGATTCACCTCGGGGGGGCCCCGCTGTACCAGGCCGGGGCGGCGGGGACCTTTGCCGAGGTCAGTGTCATTCCGCAGAGCGGAGCGGTGAGGATCCCCGACGACCTCGACCTCACGGTCGCCGCCCTCCTCGGCTGCGGCGTGCTCACGGGAGTCGGTGCCGCGCTGAACACCGCGGAGATCCGCCACGGCGACACGGTGGCAGTCGTCGGCTGCGGCGGGGTGGGCCTCAATGTCATCCAGGGGGCGCGACTGGCGGGGGCGGCCGAGATCATCGCCATCGACGTCAACCCGGCCAAGCTGCGGACGGCCGAACTGTTCGGCGCCA
Source organism: uncultured Actinomycetota bacterium (assembly GCA_963792645.1). Lineage (GTDB taxonomy): Bacteria > Actinomycetota > Acidimicrobiia > Acidimicrobiales > Palsa-688 > CAWBWS01. The sequence goes on along the minus strand of CAWBWS010000002.1, from coordinate 294,484 downwards.
CCGTGGGCGTAAACGCCGGCGAACGCGATCCGGTCTCAGCGGTGATGGAGCTGACCGGTGAGCGGGGTGCAGACGTGGCGTTCGAGGTGATCGGGTTGCAGCGGACCATCGACCAGACCATCACCATGACCCGGCGCGGTGGTCAGGCCGTCCTGGTCGGAGTCCCGGGCATGGACGTCAAGGTCAACGTGCCGGCGTTCTTCGGCGTGGTGCTGGCCGAGAAGACGATCAAGGGCTGTTGGTACGGGTCGTCCGACGTCCAGCGCGATGTGCCCCGGCTCATCGAGCACTACCGCGCCGGCCGGCTCAAGCTGGACGAGTTGATCTCGCACACCATCGCGGTGGACGACGCCAACCTGGCCTTCGACGCCATGATGGACGGCGAGGTGTCCCGGTCGGTGATCGTGTACTAGTAGTCGCCGGGCCGTCGAATGCGATAACGCCGGCGCCTGGCCCGGGCGGCCAGCAGGCTGACGGCGGCCCGCTGGGCCGGCGCCGGCCGCACCGGTTCCGGGGGCCGGGTCGAGTCCCGGGAAGGTGAGGTCTTCGGTGGCCGCAGCATTCCCTCCTTGTTTCGACGCGGCTGTGACTAGTTCCTGCTGACTTCGATGACTAGTTCTCTCCGGGAGCTCACCCCAGGTGGCGTTGTGGCATGGTGTGCCCCGGATTGCATGAATCATCCCCTGACGCCGATGATGCCCGCCCGGCGGTGACGCGGCTCTCGCGCGCCAATGCGGCGTCCAGCCGGCTCCCGGCTCCTCGCCGGCGGCGGCAGTTGCTCGACGTGGCGGTCAGCACGTTTGCCGAACGCGGGTTCCACAGCACGTCGATGGACGACGTGGCGGAGGCCGCGGGCGTGACCAAGCCGGTCCTCTACCAGCACTTCTCGTCCAAACGGCAGCTGTACCTGGAACTGCTCGACGAGGTCGGCAGCCGCCTGGTGTCGGCGGTCACGACCGCGGTCGGTGGGGCGGTCGGGCCGCGGCAACAGGTGGAAGCCGGCTTCGCCGCCTACTTCCAGTTCGTCAGCACCCAGACGAGCGCCTTCCGGCTGTTGTTCGGCAGCGGGGCGCGCCGGGACGAGGAGTTCAACGATGCCATCCGCCGGGTGGAGGACGTGATGGCGGCGGCGGTGGCGGCCCTCATCGAGACCGATCTCGACCCAGACCACCGGCAGTTGCTCGGCTACGGGATCGTCGGCTTGGCCGAGGTCACCAGCCGTCACTGGGTCAGCACGTGGGAACCCGACGAGCCGGACGGCTCGATGCGGGCCACCGAGGCCGACATGCTGGCCAGGCGGATGAGCGAGATGGCCTGGGCCGGGCTGCGTGGCGTGCACCGGGATTCACCCACCTCTCGCTGATTGCTAGATGATCCTTGCCAATCTAGCAAGAACCAGTTACATTCTGATCATGGAACAGCGAGATGTACTGGAAGCGGTCGCAGCCGGCCGCATGACCCCCGAGCAAGCCGAGCAGGCCCTTGGCGGCCGGCCCGAGCCCGAAGCGGACGCCCCCCCGACGCCCGAAGGCGGTTTGAAGGTCAGGATCATCGCCACCGCGTGGGGTGCGGATCATCGGGGATCCAACCGTCACCGAGGCGAGCGTCGAGGGCCGGCACCGGGTGGAACGGAACGGCGACACACTGACGATCGACGGATCGGCCCAGTTCGGGGACGAGGCTGGGTTCATGTTCGAGGGCCGGCTCGGCCACCTCCGGCAGTGGCACCAGTGGCGGCAGTTCACCGAGCCCTTGGTGGTCCGGGTCAACCACTCTCTACCGGTCCACGTCGAGGTCAGCGCCGGCTCGCTGGTCGTCGTGGGGGTCACCGGTCCGCTGTCTGTCGTTCTGGCCGCCGGCTCGGCCCGGCTGGATGATGTGACCGGACCGTTCGACATCGACGCCCGGGCCGGCTCGGTCAAGATCAGCGGCCGCATCGAAGCCCACCAGTCCCGGATCCGTTGCGAGGCGGGCTCGGTCAACCTCCACCTGAGTCCGGGGTCGAGCACCACTGTCCGGGCGCGCGCCGAGTTGGGCCGCGTCAGGGTGCTCGGTTCGCCCCCCAACGACTCGGTCGTGGACGGCTACCGGGTGGTGACGGTGGGCGGTGGCAGTGGCGACGTACAGGTCGACGCCACCATGGGCAGCGTGGAGCTATTCAGCGACGACTGGGCCCGGGTGTGAGCGCACCGGGCGCAGGGCCGCACCGACCGCCGAGAGACTGCCCGGTCTGCGGGGAGCAACTGCTGCTGACCAGGCTCGGTTGCGCGTCCTGCGGTACCGAGCTCTCGGGCCGATTCGAGCCCTGCGAGTTCTGCGGGCTCAACGCCTCCGACCGCGACCTGCTGAAGGTGTTCCTCGCGTCCGCGCGGGAACATGAAGGAGCTCGAGCGCCATCTGGGCGTCAGCTACCCGACCACCCGGGCCCGGTTCGATGCGCTGCTGACGCGGCTCGGGCTGGCGAGCGAGCCACCGGTCCTCGGCCGCCTCGAGATCCTCGAGGCGCTGGCCCGAGGCGAGATGGATGTCGACGAGGCCCAGGCGCTGCTGACGCGTTAGACCCCGCCTCAGCGGGGGAACTCCATTCGTCTCGGTACGTCATGCCCACGGCATGGCAAGCATCTTGTTACAGTGGATGTACCGCCGTGGCTGCCCCCGCGGCGGTGTTACACCTGGCGCCGGCCCCCTAGTCCCCGCCCCTTCGACGGGGGGCCGCGCTGGGCCCAGGGGTCGGATGTACATTTCTCCCATGCCCCCTGTCAGACGGCCGGTTTTTCCCGCCGTCAGCCTGCGCGGCTTCTACGTGGCGGTCATCGGGGCGTGGGTGCTGGGGGCGGAGCTGGTGCTCATCGCCACTCTCCGGGGCGGTCTGTCCGTCACGTTCGGTTTGCTTGGAGGCGGGACGTTCGTCCTGGCGAGCGGCAGCCTGCTGTACATCGTCGGCAAGCGGGATCTGGCCAACCGCCGGGCGCTTTCGCGGCTGCTGGACCAGCATCAGGCCGCGTTGGCTTCCTTGTCGGCCCTGACCGATGCCTCGATGGCCGTCCTCCCGCTCGACCGCCTGCTGGATGAGCTGCTGGCTCCGCCTCCAGGAAGTGCTCGCCGTGGACACCGCGGGGATCCTGCTGCTGTCCGAGGGCGGCAGCTACCTGGCCGTCGAGGCGTGGCGGGGAAGCACCCTGCAGGCCCACCGAGGGACCAAGGTGGTCGCCGATCAGGGGGTGATCGGCCGCATGGCGCAGAGTCACGACCCCCTGGTCGTCGAGGACGCGAGCGCCGATGACCCGACCGCCCTGCTGGCCGGGTTGCGGAGCGTGGCCGGATGCCGGATCATGGTCAAAGGACTCCTGCACGGTGTGTGCCTGGTCGGCAGCACGGTCAGCAAGCAGTTCGCCGAGCGGGATGTCCAACTTCTCCAGTTGGTCGCCGACCGGGCGGGCGTCGGGATTGAGCGGAAGCTGGTCGAGTCCGAGATGCGTGAGGCCCAGCGGATGGAAGCCATCGGCCAGGTGGCCGGAGGGGTGGCCCACGACTTCAACAATCTGCTCACGGTGATCTCCGGCTATACCGACCTGCTCTACCAGCGCATGGATCTTGATGACACCAACCGGGAGATGCTTGACGGCATCAGCGATTCGGCTGCCCGCGCTGCGCTGCTGACCGGACAACTGCTGACCATCGGCCGCCGCAAGGAGCCCAAGCCGGTGGTCATGGACCCGTGCTCGACCCTGCGCGCCCTGTCCGAGGTGCTGGAGCGGATCCTCGGCATAGACATCCAACTGCGGTGGTCGCTCGACCAAGACGCCGGCAACGTGAGCATCGATCCGTCCCGATTCGAGCAGCTCATCCTGAACCTGGCCATCAACGCCCGCGACGCCATGCCTGCGGGCGGGACTCTGGCGATCACCAGCGAGCCGGCGTCCCTCGAGACCGACGCCGCGGAGTCGGTCGGGCTGTCGCCGGGCCCGTACGTCCACCTCACCGTCGCCGATTCGGGATACGGGATGGACGAGCAGACCCGCCTTCGATGCTTCGAAGCCTTCTTCACCACCAAGGAGCGGTCGAAAGGCACCGGCTTGGGTCTGGCGGCCGTCCATGGCGTAGTAACTGAGAGTGGTGGCACCATCACCGTCAGCAGTCAACTCGGAGTGGGGACCCGCTTCGACATCTACCTGCCCCGTACGGAGGAGCGGGTGGAGGTTCCGGCGGTGGCCGCGCTGCCGGCCTTGTCGTCTGGAGCCGAGACCATCCTGGTCGTGGAGGATCAGCCCGATGTGCGGAAGTTGATCTGCCGGGTTCTCGGCAGGGGCGGCTACCAGGTGTTGCAGGCCGAGGACGGGCCGAGTGCCCTGTTGCTCAGCGAGCGCTGGGACGGCCCCATCGAGCTGATCGTGACCGACGTGGTGATGCCCAACATGCGCGGCCCCGAGGTGGTGGCCCGGCTGAAGGAGTCACGCCCGGCCATGGCGGTGCTCTATGTGTCGGCTGACACCGACGGCACCACGGTCGCCGACCGTAGCGCGGCCCACGCCGCCGGCTTCCTGGCCAAGCCGTTCAAACCGAGTGAGTTATCGACTCGGGTCCGGGATGCTCTCGACGTAAACCACCGCTTGGTTCAAAGCGATAGCCCGCTCCACGAACCGTCGTGATCCACACCGGGCCGTCGGGATCGACTTCGATCTTGCGCCGGACCCGCCGGATGTGCTCGGTCACCGTCGCCTCGTCCTGCCAGTCGCTGGACGACTCCCAGACATGCTCGAGCAACTGCTGACGGGAGAAGACCTGGCGCGGTGAGCGGGCCAGGAAGTACACCAGATCGAACTCCTTGGCTGTCAGCTCCACCAACCGGCCTTCGAGCTCGACCTCGCGGGCGACCGGGTCGATCCGCAACGGACCGAACAACAAGCCGTTCCCGACCGACACACTCTGTGTCCGGGCGCCCGAGCGGCGCAGCACCGACCCGACTCTGGCGGACAACTCACCCGGCGAGAACGGCTTGACGATGTAGTCATCGGCGCCCATCTTCAGACCGGCGATGCGATCCATCTCGTGGCCTCGCCCGGTGAGGAACACCACCGGGACGTCGCTGATCTGACGGAGCTCGTTCAGCAGGTCCCGGCCGTCCTCGTCACCAAGCCCGATGTCGATCAGCACGATGTCGGGATCCGGCGCGGCCAGGGCCTCCATGGAGGTGGCGACCGCCTGGACCTGGTAGCCCTCGGCCGACAGCAGGCGCGTCAACAAGCCCCGCATCTCTGCGTCGTCTTCGACGATCAGCACCCGCCCTCGGGAACTGTCGCCGGACCCGTCCGCGTCCCGCACGGCCAGAGTCTATCGCTACCTGATCAACTCCATACGAAGTCCCTGGCTGTCCCATTCGGGATCCTCCGGCAGCCGCGAACCGGCCCGGGCGATGGCCCGACGGGCCGTCCACAGGCAGGCCGCGGCGTCGATCAGCTGACCAGCGGACGCGCCCCGGACCTTGGCGTCGATGATGCGCTCCACGCTCGGGATCTTGGTCAACAGCAGCTCGCGGCGCTCCTCCCGGCCGGCCACGAAGCGCTTCGGGTATCGCATCGGCCGGTCCTTGTTGAGCTGGTAGAAGCTCAGCTCCGGATGGACCTCGTGCACGCTCCGTTGCCGGTACGGGGCCATCTCGGCCGCCACCTCCCGGTACTTGGGCAGCAGGGCGGCGGTCACGGCGTCGAGGCCGAGCGCCGCCCCATCCGGGTCGGCCTCGAACGTCAGGCGCGACGGGGCGGACCGCACCGCGGCCCCCCGTCGCGGGCCGAGCAGCGCTCTCGCCTGGCGGTCACAGCCCCGGCCGCCCGGTACCGCCTTGTCGAGGTAGCCCACCGGGGCGTACAGGGCGACGACGTGAAAGGCGGGCTTCTCGTCCAGTACGGCGGCGAAGGATTCCAGGACCCGGGGCTCCTCGGCGGCGAGGATCACGCCCTGCAGCTTGGCGCTGGCGACCAGCCACCCGCCACGGCACGGAAGCACCCCGGCCACCAGCTTGTACGGCAAATTGGGTCCATACGACCCGCGTACGCTCATCGCACCGGCACCAGCTGTTCCCCCGCTCGGTCCCAACGTTGGTGCGAATCAGCCTACCTCGGACATGGCGAAATACCCGGCGCCATTGCCGGGACCGTGCGGTGAGACGGTCAGGCGTCGTGCGTCAGAGGCCGGCGCAGGGATCGTTGGCCGCAGCTCCGTATGTCTCGGCGTTCACTCCTGGCGCAGTTGCGTTCTTTGTTATGTTCTGCACGAAGACAGCACCTGTGTTGTCTGTTGCGATCACGTATTTCGTGACGTTCCCCGGGGGGGTACGAAGATACGTCGCCAAGCCGACGGCGGGGCTCGCGGAGCCAGGGGCAGCGGAGACGATGGGGGTACCACTCACGGCACCCGCGGGTGTGCTGGGGTAGTAAACACCGTTGGCCGAGCGGTAGGCCTCTTGAGCCACGGCGACCGATTTGGCGTCGGCGTGGCAGGCAGAGGTCAAGCTCTGGCCACCGATACCCGAGAGGCCGAAGACGGTCACCGCCGCGAGGATGCCGAGCACCGCGATCACGATCAGCAGTTCGATGAGGGTGAAGCCGGACTGTTCGGGCTGCCGAGGCCATCCAGCATTTTCGTTGCGCTCAAACATGGAGGCGCCTTTCATCATCATGTTCGGGCGACAGCAGTTCCCCCACCGCCCGATCGGGAAGTCCATGAGACAGCCCCGCTCGCCTCACGGGTGTCAGCATCCCGGCCGAACATCACCTTGATCGCTATGCCAACCCAACTCTTGCCCAATTCCCGTATTCGCCGCTGGGAAAAAGTTGGTCGTCAACCGCCGAGCCTGCCCGCTCGACGGCTGCACTGGTAAGGAAGCCCCTTCATCCAGCAAGGTCCTTTCCCGACCTGCCGCTTCCTACCAAGTCCATGATGACAGCCGTAAACCACCCAACCCGCTACTCGGTCCCAACGCTCCAACAACTGTCGTTGACCGACTAGGTGCTGTTGCACGACGCCGGCGGCGTTGATGTCGGCAGGGACGGACAGGTGACCCAGGATTGGACGGTGACGGTACGGGCGGGATCGTTGCCGATGGCGACCACCGCCGTTGACGTCACGTCCCGAGTCCCGATGTCAGTGGAGGTCCCGATGTCAGTGGAGGGCCGCACGGCGGTCGCAGTGATCGACACAAATCGCGGCTGCGCGCCTGTGCCTGCCGAAATCAGGTTGCCCGACGAACCGGGAGCTCCTCGTTGGACATTGAGGTCGAACGACTCGAGGCCCCCAAGTAGGTCAGCGGCACCACTGTTCGTCGCCGTCAGGCTGACCGACCCGCCCGGGACATAGACCATGCCATGGACTGCCAGATGTCCAGGCCCCATATCCCCGGGAGGCATCTTCAGGGTCGGGGTCTCCGCCGCGACATTCGATGCAACGTACCCAGCCGGTGCTGGATTTGGCACGGTTCGAATGGAGATGCCTGAGGTCCCTTCAACCTTTGAGCCGGGAGCCCGGCTGTACAGCTCGACATCATCCCCGCCGATGTCGATGGTGCTGCTGCCACCCAGTATGACCTCGACTCCCGTGCCGTCGTCGACTCCCGCATCGCGATCGGCCTTACAAGCCGCTCGAGCCATGACCTGGGTCTCGCCGCCACCTGGCGACCCGCCGACGAGCTGTCCACCCGGGCCCGGGACGGCAAGCACAACATTCTCGAAGTAATAGATTCCGCTGGCGAAGTAGTTGTTGGTGTTGAAAGCAGGCAACGACGTGTACTTGCCGGGAAGGAAGACGCTACAACTACCCGAGCTGAAGGCAGGATTGGGTCCGCGGTCAGTGAACGTGAACGCCGATCCGGATTGGCAGCTACTCAGGCAGGGCAGAGCCGGGACGGGATCAGGCGTGGGCGCGTTTGTACAGGTCCAGAAGGGGGAGCCGGTCAGGTTCGACCCTGGACATCCAGCCTGCGATCTCTGGTAAAGGCCCCCGGTGATCGTCATGCTCGGTCCAAAACTGACAGATCCCGTGGCAAAGACCGGCCCAGTGATGGTCGTCGGGGCGGTACCCCCCGTCACCAGGTTGCCCTTGGTCACCAGGGCCCATGGCGAGACCGATGTCGCTCGACCGGCGACCGCCCGACAGCGTATAGCGATGGTCCTTCCATTGATCTGGGCGTCCCGTTGCGCGGTAGCCGCCTGACCGTCGACTCGAAGCACTGTTGCCGTCGTCGAGGAGGGGCACAGTGAGCTATTCGTTCGGAGTTGCTGTATGGCGCTCTCGACACCGGCATCGGCGGCGTAGGACTTCTGGTTCTGTTCGGTCACGATGTCGCTCGTGGTCAGGTTGGCGCCGGCGTCGGCGAATAACGCCGCCAGCCCGATCGACAAGATGGTCATCAGAACGAGCACCAGCACCAGGGCTGCCCCCTCATCTCGGCCCTGGCCGCGCCGGCCCATGTCAGAACAGCAGTATCTGGCCGGCAAAGAAGGATCCGTTGGCCGGGTTCGGGCTTGGACTTGCGGTGTCCGTAATCGACACCGACGGCGTGACTGTCACCGGCGCGGGCGAATCCGCCCTCATCACATTTCCGCCGCCGGTGATGTTGTTGCCGATGACTACCTTGACGACGCTCCCGGAGGTTGTCACGGTCGTCTGGTAAGTCGCCGTGGACGCGGACTTGATGTACGCGTTACGGACACCCAGATCGATGCTGGCGACGCCCGCGATACTCAGGATGTCGTTGGTGTTTGCGCTCCCGCTACCACCGGACAGCGTCAAAATTGGATTCTGCGGCAAGGCGGCAAGTGGTTCGCTGAGGGTGAGCGTGATGGTGTTGCCCGGATCCAGGTCGCCCGGCGCCGGCCCGGTACTCGCCAGGGCGATGACCACCGGGCCCATGCCGTCAGCGACCGGAATGGCCCCGAAGGACGACAGATTGCCCGCTGTGTCACGGACGCCCGAGCTGCTGGTCGCCAACGCCAGCTGCAAGCCGGCGGCCGCCGAGTCCACGGGGGCGCCGGTCACGAACAGGGTCACGACGTTGCCGGCCACCGACGGCGGCTTGGAGGTATCGAACTTCAAGGACTGCCACTGTGCCCCCGACGGAGGCGTCAATGTCCACGGGGTGTATCCCGCCGAGTATCCCGGCGGTGGCACCACGTTCTCGGAGAAGGTCACGACCACCTGATCGATTCTGCCGTCCAGGCTGGAGTCCTTGGACACAACCGACGTGGCCACCGGTGCCATACCGTCGGCGACCGGGGTGGCCCCGAAGGACGACAGATTGCCCGCTGTGTCACGGGCGCCCGAGCTGCTGGTCGCCAACGCCAGCTGCAAGCCGGCGGCCGCCGAGTCCATGGGGGCGCCGGTCACGAACAGGGTCACGACGTTGCCGGCCACCGACGGCGGCTTGGAGGTATCGAACTTCAAGGACTGCCACTGTGCCCCCGACGGAGGCGTCAATGTCCACGGGGTGTATCCCGCCGAGTATCCCGGCGGTGGCACCACGTTCTCGGAGAAGGTCACGACCACCTGATCGATTCTGCCGTCCAGGCTGGAGTCCTTGGACACAACCGACGTGGCCACCGGTGCCATACCGTCGGCGACCGGGGTGGCCCCGAAGGACGACAGATTGCCCGCTGTGTCACGGGCGCCCGAGCTGCTGGTCGCCAACGCCAGCTGCAAGCCGGCGGCCGCCGAGTCGACCGGGGCGCCGGCCGTGAACAGCGTCAAGATATTCCCGGTACTCCCCGACACCAGTGGTGCCTTGGTCAGATCAAACTTGAAAGCCAACCACTGCGAACCAGACGGCAGCGTCAATGTCCAGGGGGTGTAGGCGGCGCCATACCCAGCGAGCGTCTCAGAGAAGGTGACAACCAGCTGCTCAACCCGGCCATCCGCGTTGGTGTCCTTGGCCACCATCGAGATGGGCACGGGCGCCATGCCGTCGGTGACAGGCGCCCCTGTGAACTGTGCTGGCAGATTGGAAGCACTTCGGATCCCATCCGAGTTCGCCGCCAAGCTGACGTTCAGGCCCTGGGCGACGGTGTCAACGGGCACTGCGGCCCCCGACGCGCCGCCGATCGTCAGCACTACCGTGCTGCCATAGATCTGGACCGGATCCAGCACGACGAGGTTTAGATTCAACGACCACTGCGAGGCGCCTGCGGCGTCGCTCAGATTGAGCGGGCGGTCGAACTGTACGACGAGCTGGTCCAGCCTGCCGTTCCCGTTGGTGTCTTGTGACAGGATCCCAGGCGGGCCGGAAGATCCGCAACCGCAAAGAATGGGCGCACCGACGGGCGGCGTAAAACCAACTCTCCCGCCTCCGGTCACCGAAAAGGAGTAGGTGGTGGGGTCGCCAGGGGCTTGCAAGGTGACTGTCATAGTCCACGGCAACGCCGCCCGGCTGCTGAAGCACACGGCGCCATGGTTGGGGTTGACAGCGACCTGCTTGAGGTTGTGGACGACCGTTGTGACCGTCGAGGACTGATTGAGCGAGCTTGTGACGGTTCGCGTGATCGATGTTCCGTTCACGACGGCATAGTCAATTGTGTAGGTGTTCTGCGATGTGACGTCACTGAACTTGAGCTGCAAGTCGGAGATGCCCGTCGAGCCCGTCGGGCAACCCGTTGACGTCCCGGACTGGGTCACCGTCGGCGGCATTGCGCCGGTCGCGCTGTCGAGGTCCGGAATCAGGTAGTTCGTAAGCAACTGCGAATCATGTGAGAACGAGAGTCGCCTTGAGATCCCATCCGCGGTCTTGAAGAACAGGATGATCGAAGCACCTACGCCGGACGCGATGACGCCCAGCACGACGATGCTGATTAACAGCTCGATCAAGGTGAAGCCGGACTCATCCTCTCGCCGGCGGCACGAATCCATCAAGGGCCCCGTTTGATGATATCCAGGGAGGCGCTTGCCCGGCCTCCGGGATCGATGACGTTGATCGTCACCTTCTGCATTGCGAACAGGCTGCTGCCATCGGTGTCGTGGCATATCGGTGGCAAGTCCCAAGTAAGAGCAACTGGGTTCCAGGATCTAACCGTTGTCATGACCGGGTCCTGCGGCACGGTGGACCAGGACGACGGCAAGGCGCTGTCCGCAACCGGGTACGAAGAAGCGCAGGGTTGATACACAGCGTTCTTGACGTACTCGGCGGCGCTGACCAGCACGGCGTTGGTCTCGGACTGCTGCCGGTGGATGTCCGACGTGGCGATCGACGTTGCCATCCCCCCAACCATTGAAGCGACGACCAGCCCCAGGACGGCGAGGGCGACCACGGACTCCGTGAGGCTGAACCCTTGTTCGTCCCGGGAGGGTCGACCCGGCCCGGCCACGGCTAGACCTTTACCTGCCGGTAGATGCCGTACATGGCGGAGACCAGCGCCACGGCGACGAACCCGACAATGACTCCCATGGCGATGATCACGGCCGGCTCGAAGAGACTGGTGAACCGCTTGATCTTGTACTCCAGCTCCCTGTCGTAATAGCCGGCTGCCGTATGCAACTGTTCCTCGAGGGTGCCGGTCTCCTCGCCGACGCGGAACATCTGGCGGGCGGCCCCGGGAAACAGTCCGCTGCGGGCCAGCGGCGCGGCCAGACCCTCACCTTCGAGCATCTCCTCCCGGATGGTGTTCATGCCGCGCCGGTAGACGGCATTGTTAGTGGCTTCCGCCGTGACCGCCATCGCCTCCGGCAACGCCACGCCGGCCATCATCATGGACCCGAGTATGCGGCAGATGCGTTCGAGGATGGCGTGTCTGAGCAGATCACCGGCGATGGGCAGCCTGAGGAACAAACCGTCGAGGTAGGCGCGGCCCCGCGGCGAGCGGAACATCACGACGAAACCGACGAAGGACGCCAGGACGAGCAAAGCCAGCGCGATGCCCCACGTCGAGATGAAGTTGGTTATCGCCAGCAGGATCCGGGTGGGCAGCGGCAGCTTGGCATTGAGGGACTTGAAGAAGGTCTTGAACCGCGGCAGCACGAATGCACTCAGCACTGTCACCGTCACGATCGACATGCCGAGCACCACACCTGGATAGACCAGGGCCGACGTCAGCTTCTGGCGGGCGTCCATGTCGCGCTCGATGTACTCGGCAAGCTGCGTCAGCACGATGTCGAGGTGGCCGGTGAGCTCGGCCGAGTTGAGCATCCCGATGTAGTACCGCGGGAACGCCTCTGGATGGAACGAGGCAGCCGTCGCGAAGGTGTCACCCGACCGCAGGGACTCGTTCATGTCGGTCAGCGCTTTGCGCAGGAGCGTGTCCGTCGTTTCGTCGCAGATCACCTGGAGAGCGTCGATGATCGGGATCCCGGCCTTTATGAAGACGCCGAGCTGGCGGGAGAAGTGCATGATGTCCCGGCGCGGCACCTTCTTACGCGTCAACTCGTACTTCAGAAAACTCTTCTTGTCGCTCACATGGGGTCCCGTTAGAGCGAGTAGATGCTCCGGATTACCTCGGACACAGTCGTCACGTCCCGTTCGACCAGCGCCACGGCCTCCTCGCGGAGAGTACGCATCCCCTGGCGCTGCGCCAAGCGCCGCAACTCCTCCTGGGTCGCCCATCCCACCACCAGCCGCTTGATCTCCGGCGTGATCCGAAGCAGCTCGTAGACACCGATCCGCTCCTGGTATCCGGTGCCGCTGCAGAAGTTGCAACCCTCACCCCGGTAGAAGACCGCTTTCTCCGTGCCTCCGCTCTCCTCGTAGAACAGCCGCTCCTCGTCGGTCGGGGTGTACCGGGCCTTGCAGGCCGGGCAGATCCGACGGACCAGACGTTGGCCGACCACGGCCAGGACCGACGATGCGATCAGGAACGACTCGATGCCCATGTCCAGGAAACGGTGCAGAGCCGAGACCGAGTCGGTGGCATGCAGTGACGACAGCACCAGGTGCCCGGTCAACGCTGACTGGACGGCCACCCGTGCCGTCTCCACGTCTCGGATCTCGCCCACCAGGATCACGTCTGGGTCCTGACGCAGGATCGACTTCAGCCCGGTTGCGAAGGTGATCCCGGCCTGCTCGTGGGTCTGTATCTGGTTGATCGAGGGGAAGACGTACTCGACCGGGTCCTCGATCGTCATGATGTTGCGGGTCGGCTCGCTGATCTCGGTGAGGGTGGCGTAGAGCGTCGTGGTCTTACCGCTACCGGTGGGGCCGGCGCACAGGACCATGCCGAACGGGGCCCGAACCATCTTCGAGAACATCTCGTGGCTGTCGGCCGGCATGCCGAGCTCGCCGAGCCGTAGCACCGAGCGCGTCTTGTCGAGTATCCGCATCACACACTTCTCGCCCCAGATGGTGGCGACGGTGGCGACCCGGACATCGACGCTGTGACCGTCGATCTCGGTCGTGAACTGGCCGTCCTGGGGTCGGCGCCGCTCGACGATGTTCATGCCGGCGAGGATCTTGACCCGGCTGACCAGCCCCAGCCCGATGGCTCCCGGGAGCTTGAGGACATCCTTCAACGCGCCGTCGATGCGGAAACGGACCCGTATCTCGTCGCCTTGGGGCTCGAGGTGGACGTCGGAAGCCCGATCCCGGTGGGCCTGGGTCAGGATCCGGTTGACCACCTGTACCACCGGGGCGTCATCGGCCAGGACGTCAGGCGGAGAGAGAGCCGTGCCCCGCTTGCGGGAGCCCTCGACGGCCACGAATGTCCTGACCAGCTCGTCGACAGCTCCCAGCGCCTGGTAATGGCTGTCGATGGCCCGGCGGACCTGGCTGACCGGCGCGATCATCAACAAGACGGGGTGACCGCTGGCTTCGGTGAGCAGGCGGCGGAGCTCCTCGCTGGGCTCTCCGACCGCCACGCTGAGGCGGCCATCGGTCAGGCCGACCGGAAGGGCGAGGTGGGCTCGGGCCACCTCCTCCGGTATGAGCGCCAGCGCCGCCGGATCGGGGTTCTCGGACCGGAGGTCGGAGAGCGGTATGCCCAACTGGTCCGCCAGGACCATGACCAGCTCCCGCTCGGACAGGGATCCCATGCCGACGAGGATCTCGCCCAGCCTCGAACCGGACTCCTGCTGCTTTTCCAGGGCGTCGCGTATCTGCTCGGAGGTGACCAACTGCCGCTCGACGAGCAGATCGCCGATGCGCGTCCTCCCGGGAACCCACGACCCGTTGCGGTCGTGGGTGGTCGCACCGCTGGTGGGGGGCGCCTCAGGCGGCGGGCTTGCGGTGCGTGCCCCGCCGGCGAGAACCGGGCTGTCGGTAAGCGGGCGGCCGGCGCGGCGGCCCTTCAGGCCAACCACCGGGCCCGCCAGCGCAGGGCCTCACCCGCCGGGCTGTGCGCCCCGGGGCTTCTGGCCCACACATCCTTTCCCAACGTCTTCACGATGCTCGCCCTCCGGGAACCCAACAAAGGGTACCGGGGAAGCAGCCTGTGGGGAATACGCGAGAGGACAATTCGAGCCGACCGCCCGAGCCGCTGGACGAGCACATGACGTATTCGGTTCACCGGTCCTCGTCGGACGTACGGATTTGCCTGGCGGCGGCCACCGCCCGGCGGCCGGCCACCGCTGTGAGCTCGCGGTCGCCGTAGGCGCTCTGCTCGACCTCCCGGGCCAACGCCAGCCATCTGTCGGCGCGGTCACCGGTCCGCTGCCCGACGACCGCCGCGTACTCGGCGAGGGTCTCCGCCGGCTGCCGGGGCCGCCCGGACCGGGCACCGGCCCGTTCGATCTCCCGGGCCACCCGATGGGCCCACGTCGCCGGGCGGCGGCGGCGGTACCGGGCGCACCCGGCGACCAGCGCCGCCGTGACCAGGACCGCGGTCGACGGGATGGCCGGGATGCGCCCGAGGGCGTGGGCCACGTCGTGAAGCGCGGTGGCACCCGGCGCCGGATTGGCGGTCGGGACGTCGGCGGTCGGGTCGAAGCTCTGCCACCCGTAGCCCGGGAACCATACCTGGACCCAGGCGTGGGCGTCCTTGGCCCGTACCTGGTACAGGTCGGTGATGGGGTTGTAGGGACCGGGCACGTAGCCGACCGCCTCCCGGGCCGGGATCCTGAGGGTGCGGAGCATGACGGCCAGCGACGTCGAGATCTGCTCGCAGAACCCCACACGACTGCCGAACAGGAACTCGTTGACGGTGTCACCCCCTGGCGGCAGCGGGGGTATGTCGACCGAGTAGCGGGTGTTGGCCGCCATCCAGGCGATCAGGGCCTGAACCTTGTCGTAGGGGGTGCGGTCGTTGGCGGTGACCGACTCGGCCAGTGCCTGGGCCTGCGGGTAGGGGTGCGGCAGCTGGGTCTCCCGGGCCTGGACGGCAGGCGGCGGGCCGCTCGTGTCCAGCACCGAGTCCCGCAGTTGGGCCCTGGCGGGCACCGCGACCTCGGACTCCACCGTGTACACCGCACCGCGGCCCAGGCCGATCGGCGAGACCAGCGTGCCGTCGTCGGAAGCGAAGAGATTGGGCGCCGGGAACCACACCTGGTGGGCGCTTTCGGCATGGAACACCAGGTTGGGCGTCGACTGGGCGATGAAGAACGTCTGCAGATCGCTCTGGCCGACCACGTCGTTGCCGGCGGCGACCGGAAGGATGAACGGGGAGCCGCCGCCGATCGGCCGGTTGGCCTTGGCACTCGTGGTCCAACCCTGACCATCCCAGGTGTCGAAGGTCTCCCCCACCCAGTAGGACGGGCGGTCGGCCCGGACCCGCATGACGACGGCGTTGCCCAGCCGGCCCCGCAGCGCGGTATCGAGCCGGTTGGCGAAGCCCACATACCCACCGACCCGGGTCCGGCCGGCCGGGGTGCCGGGTCGGGACAGCTCGATGGGCGTGGCGCCGTCGCCGGCCAGCCCTCCCGGAACCGGCACTGCGCCCCCGGTACCCGCCCGCGCCAGGAAATTCACCCGCACCGTGACATGGGGGGCAGGCAGAAGGAGGAAAATGGCGGCCGTCACGGCGCTCACGCCGGCGAGTGCCCCTCCGAGCCCTCGCCGCGAGACCCGGCCGCCGCCGCTGGTCGAGCCCCACATCTCGGTTAGGCCCCATAGCCCGACGGCCGCCCAGAGCACGGCATAGACACCGAAGCGCAGATCGATGGCCTGGGCCGCGCCGACCGCCATCAGGCCGATGGAGCTGGCCAGGGAGAACACCAGGTCGCGCCGGGCCGGCACATGGAACGAATGCACCACCTGGATCCACACGAACAGGGCGGTTAGTGGGTTCTCGATGTTGGTGATGTCCGCCGCGGTGTGGCTGGTCAACTGGTTGAAGAACACCACCAGGGTGGCGACCGCGGCCACCGCCAGCACCACCTTGACCCAGCCGGGAGGCCGGGCTCGGGTCCGGTACGAGAACACCATGCCGAAGGTCATCAGGACCGAGGCCAACAGGGCGGACGGCAAGGAGACCTCGCCCTGGGCCCGGCAGGCGGCGATGGCTATGACCACCGCGCCCCATGCCGCCAAGCGCAGCCGGACTGAGTCCTCGGGCGACTGCGGCCGGTTGGCCCGCTTGATGGCCTCGACCAGTCTCACCTGACGCTGATCTCTGAGCCCGGCAGTCCGCCGTGGCGCATGGATGCCCGGGCCAGCCGGCGCCCGGCATGACGCCGATCACCGACCGGCGCTTCCACGGGTCCGGTGGGCTCGTCGGTGACAAGCACCACTGGGTCACCCCGGTCGAGAAGGCGGGTGATCGTTCCGAGCGCCCGCTCCGCGACCCGCTCGGCCGCGTCGGCCCCGGGTGGGAGCACCACGGTCACCGTTACCGGCTCGGCGGTCGGTGTCTCCATCTCCCGGACCATCAGGCCACCTGTGTGGGCGGTGGCCGGCCAGTGGACCCAGCGCCGGCCGTCGCCGGCCATGTAGGGCCGGACCCCCCGGGGCTCGCCCACCTGCGCCAGGGCCCGGGGTTGGCCGTCCCCGCGGCTGTCGTCCCCGTGGTAGGGCACCGGGACCGATGGGCCCAGCCGGGGCGCGACCACCAACTCGGCGGGCAGGGTCAGGACGACCCGACGGGTCCACCACAGCAGGGCAAAGGGAGCGGCGGTGGCGACATGCACCACGATCGTGGCATGAACGCCCCGATGCTCGGGCACCAGGGTGAGAGAGTCGCCGGTCGCCTGGCCCCGGACCGGTCCGGCGAACACCTCCGGTCCGGGCGGGTTCACCGGGCGCAACCGAACCCGGGTGGACGCGACGACCGCCAGTTCAACGGGCAACCCCGCCGTCGTGTCGCCCGGCGCGTTGTCGACCCTCAGTCGGGACCGGCGGAGGACCACAGCCGGTCCGAACAGGCCGACGGCCAGGGTGGCGGCCAGACCATCGCCGAGCATCTGCACCCAGCCGGCGCCGCTGTTGTGGCCCACCAGCCACCAGATGCCGAGCACGGCCACCACGCTGGCCACCGGCCGGAGGGGCCGCACCGGCCGCACCCGTGAGCACCGGACGTCCGCAGCGGCGCCCGTAGTGACGACGCCCGGCCGGTTCATGCTCGCTCGGCCCGCCCGGCGCTCGTGACGCGGCACGGGTTTCTGCCGTCCATGCCGATCACAGACGCCATGTCGGCGGTGCGACCCGCGGCCGACGGCCCGGCGCGGTTCACGGCCGGGGCGCGGGGGTGGACTCCAACAGCGACCGCACCGCCTGGGCCGCCTGCTCTCCGTCGTCGGTCAGCAGGCGGTGGGTGACGCATGCCGGCGTGACGGCCTTGATGTCGTCGGGGGCGACGTAGGGCCGTCCCGACAGCACGGCGTAGGCCTGGGCGCAGCGGATCAGCCAGATGGCCGCCCGGGGACTGGCGCCCAGCCGGACCCCGGGGGCGCGGCGGGTGGCCCGGCACAGGGCGATGGCGTAACGGGCGACCTCGGGTGCGACGGGCAACGCCTCGACGGCCCGCTGAACCTCCATCCAGGCCTGCGGGGTGCACACCGGCGCCAAGCCGTCGAGCGCCCATTTTCCCCCCTCATGCAGTACCAATCGCGCCTCGGTCTCGGCGTCGGGGTAGCCGATGGCCGTCGAGAGCGCGAAGCGGTCGAGCTGGCTCTCGACCAGCGGGTAGGTGCCGCGCTGCGACAGCGGGTTCTGGGTGGCGATCACCATGTGCGGGCGAGGCAGCGGCCAGGTGGTGCCATCCACGGTGACCTGCTGTTCCTCCATGGTCTCCAGGAGGGCCGACTGGGTCCGGGGGGGCGTCCGGTTGAGCTCGTCGACCAGCACCACATGGGCGAAGACCGGCCCCGGCCGGAAATCCCAGCTGTTGGTCTCGGGCGACCACACCGACACCCCGGTGACGTCGGACGGGAGCAGGTCGGGATGGCCCTGGACCCGGGACAGCTCGGCGCCCAGCGAGGCGGCCAGGGCGCGGGCCAGCACCGTCTTGCCCACCCCGGGGATGTCCTCGATGAGCATGTGGCCGCCCGCCAGGGCGGCCACGCACGCCGCGGTCAGGGCCACGGGCGCGCCGAGCACCACCCGGGCCAGATTGTCGTAGAGCGCCCGCCCGAGTGCCACCGCCCGGTCGTGGTCGCCGTCGTGGGCCCGAACCGCCAGCTGGGCACTGATGCCGGCGGGTTCCATCGGCATTGAGGTTACCGGTGCCGCGGGCCCTTCATCGGCAGGACGAACCACAACCAGGCCAGGACCAGGCTCGAGCCGGCGGCCGGCAGCGCGGCCACCGGCCCGCCATAGAGGGCAGTGGCGACGACGAAGATGGCACCGACCATGGAGATCGCCAGCACGGCCGTCCCGGCCAGGACGCACCGGTGCGAGGTCTGGAGGATCCACTCCTTGTCGTGTTCCCGGAAGTTCAGCCGGTGGATCGACGTCGGGGCGATGAGCACCGCGGCGGCCAGTGCGGCGGTGAGCAGGGTGACCGCGTACGCGGCCCGGCCGGCGGACGGCAGGCGGTCGAAGCGGTTCTGGAACGGCAGTACCAGAAGGAAGGCGAAGAGCACCTGGACGCCCGGAAGGGCCACGCGGAGCTCCTGGAGAAGCTCGTTCAACTCGCGATCCCGACGCCGATGGGCCGTCTCGCCGTGTCCGTCGGCCTGCGTCGCCATATCACGAGACCTGTACCCAAGATGAACTGCGGGTGAACAGAGGCTAGCCGAGGGGGAAAGGACTGACGGCCATCCACTCGGTGCTCGGGATACCGCATTCGGGGCACTGGATGTCGATGTACTTCGCCATGGCGACCAGGTCTCGAGGGACAGGGAACACGGTGTGGGCACCAGCTCCGGCCGTCTCGACCTGGTACACCGATCCCCAACGATCGGCCTGGAGTACGCCCGCCTGGTCGCCGGGGATCCCCAGGCGGCCGCGGCCGGCGCCATCCGGGTCGGCGAGCATCAGCACGCCCGGAGGACCTTCCACCGGCCCTGATCCGGCCAGAACCAGGACCCGTGTCGCCCACTCCCGGAGCTCTTCGACGGCCGACCCCAAGTCAGCGAGATAACGGAGGCACTCTTGGCACGACCCTGCGTGGGGCACGAAGACGATCGAGGCGGAGGGCCCCTGGCTCCACGAGACGGTCCCCGGCCCGCCCAGCCGGCGGAAAGGCATTTGCGGCAGGCTGGCACCGACGGCGATCAGTCGCTCGACCATCGCCCAAGCATATATTTCGTCGACCTCGCCCAGGCCTTCCTGGCACCCGACCCCGATCTCGACGAGGTCCGAGTCACCCTGACCAGTGAGCGGCCGGGCCGTAGCCACCCTCGGCAGCAACACCCGGATGGCTCGATCGCCAGGGGAGTCCTTTTCCCACCCATTACTCGTCGCGGGCGATGAGTGCGGCCCGGGTGATCGCCGCGTCGCCGAAGCGGTCTCGCACCTCGTCGACCGTCCTGTCGAGTGTGGCGGCCTCCCGGCGATCGAATGGCAATGGTGGTTGCGTCGCGTCCTGGCTCTCGAGATTGGCCAGCGCGATCCCGACGAGCGTGAGTCCTCGAGCCTGGATCATGGGTCTGGCGGTCGACAGCAGGGCCTGGGCGGTAACGAGCACCGAGTCGGTCTGCGCCGTGGCCCACGGGAACGAGTGCGATCGGGTGGCACGGGAGAAGTCGTCGAACCGCAGGCGGAGCACGACGGTTCCGGCCACTCGTTTGGCGGCGCGGAGCCGTCGGGTGACCCGGTCGACCAGCGCGATCACGATGGCGTCGATCACCTCGGGCCATCTCTCGGAACGGCCGAGTGCATGCTGAGATCCGATCGACTTTCGCCGACGACCGGTCTCCACCGGGCGATAGTCAATGTTCCGGGCCAGGGCGTGGAGGTGATGGCCCGAACCTTGGCCGAGGATCGAGACCAGCAGGTCCTCAGCCAGCCGGGCCACGTCGCCGACGGTCGTGATGCCCCGGGCGTGGAGCTTCTTGGCACTCACCGGCCCGACGCCCCAGAGACGCTCGACCGGCAGTGGGTGGAGGAAGGCCAGTTCTCGGTCGGGCGGCACCACCAGCAGCCCGTCGGGCTTGGCCACGCCGCTCGCCACCTTGGCCAGGAACTTGGTCCGGGCCACCCCTACCGTGATCGGCAGTCCGACCTCGGCGAGCACCACCTGGCGCAGACGAAGGGCAATCTCGGTCGGGCTACCCGAGATGCGCCGGAGCCCGCCGACCTCGAGAAACGCCTCGTCGATCGACAACCCCTCGACCAGGGGCGTCGTGTCAGCGAATATCGCGAACACCGCCCGGCTGGCCTCGGAATACGCGGCCATCCGGGGGGGCACGGCGATCGCATGGGGGCAGAGCCGGCGGGCCTGACCGCCCCCCATGGCGGCGCGGACCCCATAGGCCTTGGCCTCGTAGCTGGCGGCCAGCACCACCCCCTCCCCCACGATGACGGGCCGACCCCGTAGCCGTGGGTCGTCGCGCTGCTCCACCGAGGCGTAGAAGGCGTCCAGGTCGGCGTGCAGGATGGTCGCGTCGCCGAACACGAACATATGTTCGCACATCCGAGCTGGTCAGGCAGTCGACTGGCTGGCCTCCAAGGCCGGCGGCCAAGAGGCCGACCACCACTGCTCCAACCGAGTCGCCACCCGTCTTCATCATCTCCTCCTCATGTCTTCCGGATAGTTTCGGATGAACTGTCATAGATCATCATGGTGCGACGGCAAAGGTCATCTGCGCGTTTTGGCCCTGGAGTTGTCCCTGGGACGCGGTGTAGGTGAGGGTGTAGCTCCCGGCGACCGGCTGACCTATCTCGAAGCCGACATGCTGGGTGGGAGACGTTTCGCCGACCTTGAGGTTGGCGTTGAGGGGGGCGGTCGACTCACCGACGATTCCAGTGCCGGGATTGGTCGAGCCGTCCGGGCTCTTCAACGAGAAGTCACCGGCACCCACCAGGCCGCCTCCCCCGGCGTCGGGGCCCTTGAAGGTCGCCCGCATCTCGATGACCAGGACGAACTTTCCCTTCTGGCCCGGTGTCGTGTCGGCGTACAACCGACTGGCCAGAAGGCCGAAGTCATGGTCGGGGCCTGCGAATTTGCCGGTGGCGAAGCCGGTTTTGGGCTCGAAGGTGGTGACCGGGGCCGACGCCGCGAAGGGGACCACTGACACGTTGGTGTCCGCACCGCCGAGTTGGAGCACTGCGTCGTCCAGGCTGAAGGACGGGTCCACCTGAAATACCAGCGCTCCCGTGGCCGTCGCGTTGGCCGCCATGGTGATGGGATTGCCCCCGGCCGGAGTCGCGGTTTTGCCGTGGGAGGTGACGGTGGACTCGGAACCGAAGGACAGCGATCGGCTGTCCGATTGAAGGTTCAAGGCGTCGAAGCTGACGGTCAGGGTTGGCACCGCGGGCACGGAGAGCCCGGGAATGGTGCTGTCGGGGATCGCCGAACCCAGCCCGAACTGGGCGCGTCGTAAAATGGATCTTGAACACTAGATGGAGGTCTTTCTGCACGCCCCACCAGACGGTCTTGTTCAAGGTCACTGTCTTCGGCGCAAGAGTCGTGGTCGGTCCGGCCGGTACCTGAGTCGGGTTGGACGCCCGGTCAGCGGCAGCTTTGGCAGCCGACACCACCTTGCTGGCACCGGAGCTGCACCCGGCGGCGATGAGCATCGCCAGCGCTGCCGCCACGACGGCATTCAACGTTCGATTGGACATTGGTAGTTGTCCCCTTTTCTTATTCATGTTGGTTTCCGTTGTCCTGCCCGCGAGTGGACCGATTGTTCGTTCCTGGCTCTTCCCGCGCAGTTTTGAGACGCTCTTTTGTCGTCAGAAGTGCTGGCGACGGCGGCGTCAAGGCCGATCGCAGAAACGATCCGGTCGAGGTCGAAGCGCGCCGCCTCGTTGATAGCGCGCACCGACTGTGCTGACGGCCCCTGGAACACGCAGAAGCACGTGTCCTCGTCCGGGATGTAGGTCGAGTGCAGGTAGCGGACCCCGTGACCTGCGGCGCAGACCTGGCCCGCACGGGCCACGGCGGCAGCCAACACATCCAAATCGGTGACCGGCAAGTATCGCTCAACCAGAAAGATGCCCGTCGCCTGCGGTTCTCGGATCACATGGGCGAAGGTACCGATGGCCCAACGGCCGCGGCGTCGGTGGTACTACGCAACTTTGCTCAGTTGGGCGTACGTGATTCACGATGGGCGCCGCTTGGCGCCGGCAGAGCTCGCGCCAGTTCGGTCCGGGAACGGACCCCCATCTTGCGGTAGATCCGACCCAGGTGACTCTCCACGGTCCGCACGCTGACGAAGAGCATCTCCGCCACCTCCTGGTTGGTGCGTCCCGCTCCCACCAGCTCCGCAACCTGTAATCTCGGTCGCGGTGAGCTTGAAGAGCCTCGGCGACCCTTCCGCCGAGCCGGCCGAGTTCGGCATGCGCCCGGTCGGCATAGACCGGCGTTCCCAGCTTGCGAAACGCTGCCTCTGCCTTTTCCAACGATTCGCGGGCCTCGCTTCGGCGGCCCGCTCGGCGTAATACCTTGCCCAGCCAAAGGCGTGTGCGTGCCTCTTCGAAGGGCATTCCGACTGCCGGATGATCTTCAAGGGCCGACGCCAATGCCGTCACTGCCGCGGGAAGGTCGCCAACGGCGGCCAGCAGCAGGCCGCGGCATCGACGGGCCATTACCCTCGACCACATCGCGTCGGCTCCGCCCGTCGCTTCGAGTTCCTCGGTCAGCCGCTCTGCGTCAGCCAGCCGGCCAAGTCCAACAAGACTTTCGACGGCGTCGGCGTGTATGCGCAAGATTGCCGGCTCGTTGACGCCGAGCTCCTCGGCGATGGACAGGGCGCGAAGAAAGTGGGCGGTCGCGGTTGAAAAGTCCTCAACCGATAAGTCGGCGAAACCGAGACTTCTCAGGTCGCAGGCCACATCTGCCAGGTCGAATTGTGACTCGTCATGGGCGAGAGCTGCGTGGGCGATGCGTCGTGCGTCGTCGATGTGCCCGATATGAGCCTGCGCCAGTGCGTGTGCGGCCGTCACTGATGGCGAGCCGATCCCGGTCCGGGTGGCAAGGTCGAGCCCTTCGGCCGCGTAACTCAACGCCATCGGATAGTCCCCCGCCCAGCACTCGAGCAGCGCAAGATGCCCAAGAATGTTCGGAAGCGCGCTTTCGTCGCCTTCGTCTTCGGCGCTCTCACGCATCTGGAGCAACCAATGCCGCGCTTCCGCGAACCTCCCGGCGAAGCGGAGGAGCATACCCAGACACATACCGACCCGATCAATCACAGGAACCGGTTCGCTTCGTTGTTCGGCGAGTGCAGCTCGCTCGAGCAACGGCAACGACAGGCCCTGCCCCAGGCGCAGCTCGTGGTATGCAATATTTTTCAACGCGCTGGCCAGGATGTCGGATGGCGGGTCGTCGTCCTGTTCCATCAGCTTCGACCGCGGTCCGTGCGTGCCCGAGCAGGCGCGGCGCGTCATAGGGAGCCAGGTCTGCGAGTGCGGCGTGGCAGCGGGCCAGGAGCAACCGGTCGCTCCCCGCCTCGCGCATCGCCTGCTCACACCATTCCGCCGTGACGACGCTGTCGCACGTCCAGTAATCGATTGTCGCCAGCAACAGCAATCCCATGACGCGGTCCGATCCGGGTGTACGCGTCATCCAACGCGGCCGCCGCCATCGACCGGGCACGATCCGGAAACCCGACGTGGAAGAGGTATTCGGCCGCTGCGAGCTGGCGTCGACGCAGGTCGTCGGGCCGGCCGGCAGGCGTCCGACTGATCGCCAACCCCGCCAGCTCGGCGGCGCTATCCCGGCGGCCTCGGCTTCGAGCGTGTCTGGCCGCCAACTCCAATGCGTCAGCAACGTCGGCATCGGGGCCAATGCTGCCCAGGGCAAGGTGTCTGGCCCGTTCCTCTGGATCAGCGGTCGCGGCCGCCAGACGCCGATGTAAGGCTTGGCGAACCTCGGTGGCCGACTCGGCGTAGGCAACCGAGGCGACCAGCGGATGAGTGAAGCGAAGGCGGATCCCGTCGACCTCCATCACTCCCAGCTCCACGACCTCGGACAGCGCCTGTGCCGCGAGGCTCGGGTCTTGGAGCGCGGCGGCAACGGTTTCGACAGTTGGGTGGGTGATCGCCGAACAGGCCACCAACAGGTCGCGGGCGGGATCCGACAGGCGGTCCAGGCGATCAGCGACGAGCAGTCGCACGTCGCTTGGGATCGGAAGGGGTTTGTCGACCGCCGGTTCCTCCCCGCGGCGCTCCAAAGCGCGGCCCATCTCCACCGCGACCATTGGGTTGCCACCGGTGGCCGAATGCAATCTAGTCAACGTCGGCCGCGAGAGCGGAAGCTGAAGACGGCTGCGCACAATCCTCTGCAAGGCGCCGACGCTGATCGGTCCAACTGACAGCCGCTCCCCGGGGACACCCAGACATGGACTCATCTGCCACGGAAGCTTCGGCGTCGCCTGTTCGCCGGGTCGCCAGAATCCGAACCCCGTCGTCGTCGAGGCGCCGCAACGCATACGTCAAAACTGTGCTCGAGGCGCAGTCCAGCCATTGGATGTCATCGATGGCCAAGAGCAGCACCCCAGATCGCGCGAAAGCCCG
This sequence comes from uncultured Actinomycetota bacterium, assembly GCA_963792645.1. Classification (GTDB taxonomy): domain Bacteria; phylum Actinomycetota; class Acidimicrobiia; order Acidimicrobiales; family Palsa-688; genus CAWBWS01. The sequence goes on along the minus strand of CAWBWS010000002.1, from coordinate 269,529 downwards.
CAGCACCCCGAGCACGCCGACGGCCACGACCCGATCATTCGGAGCGACGACGGTTGCGCTGTCGAGAAGCAACGCCGCGGACAACGCTTGCCGCTGCACGTTCGGCAAAGCGGCGAGGACGCCATCGGGGATCCCATCGAGTAGGTCCCCCAAACCGGAGAACGCCCAGGCAGCATCGGCGGCCGCGCAGCGACACGTCCGAACGACAACGCCTTCGGACCTGGCTCGGGTCACCGCCTCGGCCCAAATCGCGCTCTTACCGATGCCTGCCGGGCCTTCCAGCACCAGCGACGCCGAAGGTCCTCCGACTGCACGAAGGAAGCTTCCGACAGCAGCCAACTCACGCTCGCGTCCGAAGACTTCAGCGGTGGGACGGAGCATGATTCCCCTCGAACGAATGCCGCAGGGCAGGGCCAGGGCCGATACCAGGTTACTCCTGACGGGTACGCGTCAGACTCGAGCTCAGGGATACAGGACCAGAGCGACAAACCCATCAGCTGAAGACTGCGCATCGCCTAGACGTCCAATCGCGAAGCGGTTCCTGGCCGCCACGACTCGATCCGATTTCCGCGTCGGTGACCTGTGTCCACGACCGTCGGCGCAAGGAGCGTGTGGCCTTGCCGGTCGGCCAGGACCACCTTGACCAGGCGACCCTGATCCCGCCGGGAGGCGGCCGTCCAGGTCGCCTCGCTGACCTCGACCCAGGCCTTGAGCACGTCGGCGACGGTCCGGCCGCCGGCGTTAGTGGCCGGCCGGCTCTCCAGTGACGCGGCCGATCGCTGGGCGTGGCGCGTGGTCCCCTTCAGTGTCCGGCTGGTCTGGGTGGGCCGTCCGGAGCTGTCCCGACCGGTGAAGACCCGGACCTCCCAGACCCCCTTCTGCCGCTCGCGGATCGTGGCCACCAAGGCCGATCCCAGCGCGCATAGTAGGGATAGTAAGGATGATCGGGCGCTCCGAGCGCCCCGGTGCGACCACCTGCGGATCATGTCGCCGTTGACAGATCCGCAGGTCAGCTACCTGATATGGACCCCGCTGATGGCCCGGGCGATGATCAGCCGCTGGATCTCGGAGGTGCCCTCGAAGATGGTGTAGATCTTCGAGTCCCGGTGCCAGCGCTCGACCGGGTAGTCGCGGACGTAGCCGTAGCCGCCGAGGATCTGGATGGCCTCCTCGGTGACCCAGACGGCGGTCTCGCCGGCGAACAGTTTGGACATCGAGCCCTCGCCCGACTCGAATGTCTTGCCGGTCTTGCCCATCCAGGCGGCCCGCCAGACCAGCAGCCGGGAGGCATCGATGCGCATCTTCATGTCGGCCAACTTGAAGGCGATGGCCTGGTTCTCGATGATGGCCCGGCCGAACTGCTTGCGCTCCTTGGCGTAGTCCAGCGAGTACTCGTAGGCCGCCCGGGCGATACCGAGGGCCTGGGCGCCCACCGTCGGGCGGGACGCCTCGAAGGTCGCCATGGCGGCCTGGCTGCGGCCGCCGCTGCGACCCTCCCGGACGCGGGCCAGACGCTCGTCCAGCTTTTCCTGGCCGCCCAACAGGCACCGACCAGGAACCCGCACGTCGGTCAGCACAACCTCGGCGGTGTGCGATGCCCTGATACCCATCTTCTTGAACTTCTGGCCCTGCTCCAGACCCGGTGTACCGGGGGGGACCACGAAACTGGCCTGGCCGCGGGACCCCAGAGACGGGTCGACCGATGCCACCACGACATGAACACCAGCGATGCCACCGTTGGTGATCCAGGTCTTGGTGCCGTTGAGGACCCATTCGTCGTTGGCCTGGTCGTAGACCGCCCGGGTCCGGAGCGAGCTGACGTCGCTGCCGGCGTCGGGCTCGGAGACACAGAAGGCGGCCACCTGGACCTTGTCCGGTGTGCCGAAGCACAGCGGGACCCATTCGCCGATCTGCTCCGGCGTCCCGTTGGCGAAGATGCCCACCACGCCGAGCGTCGTGCCCATGATGGCCAGTGCGATCCCGGCGTCACCCCAGGCCAGCTCCTCCATGGCCACCGGGAGCATCAGGCCGGTCGGGTCGGCCCAGGTGTTGGCCACGAAGTCCAGGGAGTACAGGCCGATGCTGGCCGCCTCCTCGATGATGGGCCAAGGGGTCTCCTCGCGCTCGTCCCACTCGTGGGCAGCGGGCCGGATGGTGTTCTCGGCAAAGTCGTGGACCCATTTCTGGATCTGCAGTTGATCCTCGTTCAGCTCGAGGGAAAAGTCGCTCACTGCGCACCTCGCGGGGGAGACGGAACGTTGTTACTACACGGTAACATTTTCCCTCAGAGCGTGCCACCCAACCCCTGGAAAAACCTCAGGGCCTGATCTCGGCGGGGTGATCGACCCCGATCGCCATCTGCAGCAGGGCCAGGGCGACGGCCGTGACTGCCGCCCCGGCCACGTACGGAGCGCCGGCCCCGATCCGTTGGAACAGGGCGCCCCCGAGCACCGGACCGATGACCCGGGCCAGGCCACCGGCCGACTGCTGGGCCCCGAGCACCTCGCCCCGTCGACGCGGATCGGCTCGCCCGGCCAGGGTCGAGGACATAGTCGTCTGGATCAGTCCCTGGCCGACAGTGAGCGCCAGCAGGGCGGGCACCAGCACCACCCACGAGCGCACGAAGGCGAGGACGACCAGGCCACCGACATTGGCCATCAAGCCGGCGCGCAGTGTGCCGAGCTCACCGAACCGGCTGACGATGGGGTGCACAGCACCGACCTGAACACAGACGATCACCAGCCCGATGGCGGCGAACACGGCGGCCGATGAGCCGATGTCGAACCCGAGCCGGTGCTGACCGAACAGGGCGAAGGTCGCCTCGAAGGCGCTGAACGCCAGCAGGGCACTGAAGGCCACGCCGATCAGCTGGCCGACGCCGCGCCCGCCCGCCAGCGCCGCGAGCGGGTTCCTCGGCCGTCCGTGCACCGGCGGCGGACCCGGTTGTTGGCCCGACCCGACAGAGTCCGCCGGCATGTGGCCTCCGAGTCCGCCCGGACCCTGCTCGTACTCCTCGATGCCCGCCGGGGCCCCGGCGGAGCCGTCTGACGCCTGAACACCTGGTGCCGGATCCGGAGCCGCCTCCGCGACCTCACGGCGGGGATGATGCGTCTCGGGTAGACGTTTGATGGCCACCACGGTGTTGGCACCCGCCAGCCCGGCGGCCACGAAAAACGGCAACCGGGGACCGCCGAGGGCCGCCAGCGCCCCCAAGGCCGGGCCGGCGACGAAGCCGATACCGAAGGCCGCGCCCAGCAGCCCGAACAGCCGGGCCCGCTGCTGCGGAGCGGCAACATCGCTCACCGACGCCTGGGCCACTGAGACACTGGCGCCCGAGATCCCGTCGACGATCCGCCCCAGGTACAGGAGGGCGATGCCGCCCGCCAGCCCGGTGATCAGGCTGCCGACAGCCGTGCCGGCCAGGGACAGCACCAGCACCGGCTTGCGTCCGACCCGATCGGAGACCCGGCCCCAAATGGGGGAGAACACGAACGTGGCGGCGGCGAACGCGGCCACCAGACCGGTCGCGGTCAACGGTGCCACATGGAAACGCTTGGCGTAAATGGGGAGGATCGGAAACACCACGCCGAACCCGATCAAGTCCATAACCACGGCCATCCAGATGGTGCCGAAGCCCGGAGGCAGGGGGGCACGGGGCCGGCGGGACTTCACGCCGTGCCAGCCAATGCGACTGGGGCGTCAAGATCAAATCCTGCGGCCCGGGTTACGCTGGGCCGATGGGCCCACCGGCTGACACTGCGGCTGCCCGGCCCGCCGCGTCCACTGCGACCGCTGCCGATGAAAGCACCGACCTCGAGTCGGCATGGCGGTTGGCCTATATCGCCACGGGCGATCAGGCCATGGCTACCGACGCCACCACCCGGGCCTTTGCCCAGGTGGCAGCCCAGAATGCCAGCCATGGCGCCTCCCGCCCCGAACTGCTGCACGTCACCCTGGCCCACAGCATACGGGCCGCGGCCGAGCGACCGAACGCCGCACCCGATGAGGTCAAGGGCTCGGCGGTCACCACCGCCATGTGGCAGCTCCCGCCCAACCAGCGGGCGGCGTTGTGGCTGACGCAGGTCGAGGAGCTGGACGACGAAGATCTGGGCCATGTCCTCGGACTGTCGCCCGCGAATGCCGAGCATGTCGCACAACGGGCCACCGGCTGGCTGGACGTCGCCCTCGACCACGGTTCCGGGCCGCTTTGCGAGTACGAGAGCCAGTTGCCCGACTTCCTCCACGGGAAGCTCCCGATGGTCGAGGCGGCGGAGATCGACAACCACCTGTCCGGGTGCCCCACCTGCCTGTCGAAGGTGAACGCCTACGAGGAACTGACCGACCTGCCGGTCCTGCTGCGCCGGGCGGCCCCCAAACCGCCGGCCAACCTGACCATCGCCGCCCGCGGGCGGCAACCGGCCGAGAACCCACCGGTCTACGCCGGTGCCGGCGCTGGAGGCTCGGGCTCGCCACCAGCCGTGCGCCCGCTGGCGGTGTGCTGCGCCGCCCTGCTGGCGCTCGGCGTCCTGGGCGCCAGCATCCTCCAGCCGGCCCGATCCTCGAAGGATCCGGTGACCACCATCGACTCCCCGTCGAGTGTCACGCCCACCTCCACGGCCGGCGGCGCCGGCGGCGGCCCGACGAACACGGCGGGACCAACGTCCTCGGTCCAGATCACCACGACCACCACGGTGCAGCCGGCGGTGACCTTCCCGACCCTGCCCCACCGCTGATACGCCCCGGGTGGGGGCGGACTGACCGACAGATCTCAGCCGCGAAGCCGGATGACGGTGCCACCGGCGGTGTCCTCCACCACGTAGCCATCGGCCTCGAGCTGCTTGCGGATGGCGTCGGCCCTGGCGTAGTCCCGCACCCCTCGGGCCTCGTCCCGCGACGCCGCCAGCGCCGCCGCTTCCGGGGCCACCTCAGCCGGCGGCCCGCCGACGCGAAGCCCCACCGCGGCGGCGAGAGCGAGCACGGCCGCGGCCAGTGGTTCAGCCGACGACAGCCGCCCGTCGTCGGCCAGCGCATTGGCCCGCGTCACCAGGTCGAACAGGTCGGCCGTCGCTCGGACGGTATCGAGGTCGTCGTCCATCCGCTCCCGGAACCGATCCAGCGCTCCCCGGTCCGGTTCGCCGACAGCAGGAAAACGTCGGGCCAGCGCGTCCAACCGCTCGACCCCACGCGCCGCGGCCGACATCGTGGTGTCGCTGACCGTCATCGGCGATCGATAGTGCGATTGCAGAACCAGTAGCCGGTACGACCTGGGGTCGTACAACTGCAGGAGTGCGGGCAACGAGACAACGTTGCCCAGCGACTTGGACATTTTTTCCCCACCATCCGCGACAACATGGCCGGAGTGGGCCCAGTGACGGGCGAACCGCCGCCCGCTCCCCACGGCCTGAGCCCGCTCGTTCTCATGGTGAGGGAAGGCCAGGTCGATCCCGCCGCCGTGCAGGTCGAAATCCTCGCCCAGCAGGTCGAGCGACATCACCACGCACTCGGTGTGCCACCCTGGGCGACCGAGGCCCCACGGCGAGGCCCACGATGGCTCGCCCGGCTTGGCCGCCTTCCACAGCGCGAAGTCGAGCGGCGAGCGCTTGCCCGCATCCTCGGCGACCTCGACTCGAGCGCCCACCCGAAGCGAGTCGAGCGGTTGATGGGCCAGCAGGCCGTAGTCGGGGACCGCCTCCACCGCGAAGTAGACGCCGTCACCGCCCCGGTAGGCCCGGTCGCCGGCAACCAGTTCGCCGATCAGGCTGATCATCTGGTCGACATACGAAGTGGCGTGGGGCTCGACGGTCGGCCGGGCCACACCCAGGCGGTCCATGGCGTCCCACCACACGCCCTCGTACTGCCGGGCCACCTCGGCCGCCGATCGACCCTCTAGACGAGCCCGCTCGATGATCTTGTCGTCGATATCGGTGACATTGCTGATGTAGCGCACCTCGAGTCCGCTCCACGTCAGATACCGGCGCAACACGTCCCAGACCAGGACGAACCGGCCGTGGCCGATGTGGGGGGCGTCGTACACGGTTGGGCCGCAGACGTAGATCGAGATGTGGCCGGGCTGGCGCAGTTCCAGTGGCGTCACCTTGCCGATTGCGGTGTCGTGGAGGCGCAGCACCCCTGTACCGTAGCGGGACAATGTCCACGTCGGTCCCGGATAAACCGTCCCTAGAGGGCCTGGAAGAAAAGTGGGATGAGCACTGGGAGAACGCGGGCACGTACCGTTTCGACCGGACCAAGTCCCGCCCCGAGATCTACTCCGTCGACACTCCCCCACCCACGGTCAGCGGGTCGCTGCACATGGGCTCGGTGTTCGGCTACGTGCAGACCGATTCGCTGGTCCGCTATCACCGCATGCGCGGCGACGAGGTCTTCTACCCGATGGGCTGGGACGACAACGGGCTTCCGACCGAGCGCCGGGTGGAGAACTACTTCGGCGTCCGCTGCGACACCTCTCTCCCCTACGACCCGGACTTCGCGCCGCCCGAGAAGCCCGATCCCAAACGCAAGGTGTCGGTCTCACGGCCCAACTTCGTCGAGTTGTGCACCGCGCTGACGACGGAGGACGAAAAGGCGTTCGAGGAGATCTGGCGCCGGATCGGCCTGTCGGTCGACTGGAGACTGACCTACGCCACGATCGGCGAACGGGCCCGGCGCACCAGCCAGCAGGCATTCCTGCGCAACCTGGCCCGGGGCCAGGCCTACCAGGCCGAGGCGCCCAGCCTGTGGGACGTGACGTTCCAGACGGCGGTCGCCCAGGCGGAGCTGGAGGACCGGGAGATCCCGGGCGCCTACTACCGCTACGGATTCACGGATGGCGCGGGCCACAAGATCCTGATCGACACCACCCGGCCCGAGCTCCTGCCGGCCTGCGTGGCGCTGGTCGCCCACCCCGACGACGAGCGCTACCGGCCGCTGTTCGGCACCACCGTCACCTCGCCGCTGTTCGACGTTGAGGTGCCGGTCCTGGCCCACGGGCTGGCCCAGGTCGACAAGGGCACCGGGATCGCCATGATCTGCACCTTCGGCGACACGACCGATGTCACCTGGTGGCGGGAGCTGCAGCTGCCGACCCGGGTGACGGTCGAGCGCAACGGCCGCCTCAAGGCTGACCCGCCCGACTGGATCACGACCGACGCCGGCCGGCAGGCCTACAGCGAGGTGGCCGGCAAGACGGTGCGCCAGGCCCAGGCCCGCATCGTCGAGTTGTTGGGGGAAGCCGGCGAACTGGTCGGCGATGCCGAAACCGATCACCCACCCGGTCAAGTTCTTCGAGAAGGGCGACCGACCGCTCGAGATCGTGTCCTCGCGCCAGTGGTACATCCGCAACGGCGGCCGGGATCCCGAGCTCCGGCAGGCGCTGCTGCAACGGGGGCGCGCCCTCCACTGGCACCCGCCCTTCATGCTCCAGCGCTACGAGAGCTGGGTCGAAGGGCTCAACGGCGACTGGCTCATCTCCCGCCAGCGCTACTTCGGCGTGCCGTTCCCCGTGTGGTACCCGGTCACGCCCGCCGCGGACATCGACTTCGACCACCCGATCACACCCGACGAGTCGGCGCTCCCGGTCGACCCCACATCCGACGCCCCGGCCGGCTACACCGAGGAGCAGCGGGGCCGGCCGGGCGGTTTCGTCGCCGACCCCGACATCATGGACACCTGGGCCACGTCGTCCCTCAGTCCCCAGATCGCCTGCGGGTGGGTCGACGATCCTGATCTGTTCGACCGTACGTTCCCCATGGACCTCCGGCCCCAGGGCCCGGAGATCATCCGCACCTGGCTGTTCGACAGCGTGGTGCGCAGCCACTTCGAGCACCACTGCCTGCCGTGGTCCCACGCCTCCATCAACGGCTGGATCCTCGACCCCGACCGCAAGAAGATGTCGAAGTCACAGGGCAACGCCGTCACACCGATCCAGGCTGCTCGACGACCACGGCTCCGACGCCGTGCGCTACTGGGCGTGCTCGGCCCGGCCCGGCACCGACACCGCGATCGACATCAACCAGTTCAAGGTGGGCCGGCGACTGGCCATCAAGCTGCTCAATGCGTCCAAGTTCGTCCTGGGCCTGGCGGGCGAGGAGGGTGGAAAGGGCCAGCCGTGCGTCGCCCGATGGGGATGGTGCCCGTCAGCCCCGTGGACCTGGCCATGCTGCCGCCTGGCCGAGCGCCTGATCGACGAGGCGACCGTCGCCTTCGAGGGCTACGACTACGCCCGGGCGCTGGAGCGGACCGAGGCCTTCTTCTGGGACTTCTGCGACGACTACGTCGAGCTGGTCAAGAGCCGGGCCTACGGCGCCCTGGGCGACGACGAGGCGGCGTCCGCGCAGACCGCGCTGCGGCTGGCGCTGTCCGCCCAGCTGCGGTTGTTCGCGCCCGTTCCTGCCGTTCGTCACCGAGGAGGTCTGGTCATGGTGGCAGGAGGGCTCGGTCCACCGGTCGCCGTGGCCGGTCGTATCCGAGCTCGGACCGGCGGCCACGGCCGGCGATCCTGAAGTCCTCGAAGCCGCGGCGTGGGTGCTGGGCCGCATCCGCTCCGCCAAGAGCGACCGGAAGCTCTCGATGCGGGCCCCGGTCGCCAAGGTCACGGTGACGGCACCGGCCGCCACGCTGGAGCGCCTCGAGCATGCCGCCGCCGACCTGAAGGAGGCGGGAACACTCACGGATCTGCGCCTGGCACCGGCCCCCGACGGCAGCGAGCCGGTGGTCGAGGTGGAATTCCCGGACCCGTAGCCCACCGAGCGGGTCAGGTCGCCTTCGCCGCGGTTGCCGGCCCCGTTTCCCAAATAGGCTCTGCGGCACGGCCTCCTCTCTCCACCTGCTGCCGCGACCAGGTCCACTTCGGCTGGAACCGGGAGTATCCGCCGCTGTGCTCCGTGGGTCGGGCACGGTTGTCACCGTCGATGTACAGGACGCGTCCAACGGCCAGCTCCGGGCCGATGCGACCGCCTCGTCGGTCTCGGAGCTCAACTTCGACCGGGTCAACCCGGTGAGTGGGCCGATATACGTGGAGGGGGCGGGTGCCGGCGACGTGCTGCAGGTCGACATCCTCTCGGTCGAACCGGGGGCCTTCGGGTGGACGGCGCTGATACCGGGCTTCGGATTGCTGGCCGATCAGTTCCCAGACCCGTGGGTGCACGTCTGGGAGCTCTCGGCCGGGGCCGCGGTGTTCACCGACTCGATCCGGGTGCCGATGCAGCCGTTCTGCGGCGTGCTGGGCGTGGCGCCCGCCGCGCCCGGCGTCCACAGCGTGATCCCGCCCCGGCGGGTGGGCGGCAACCTGGACACCCGCCAACTCGGCCCCGGCACCACCCTGTACCTGCCCATCGAGGTGGACGGCGCCCTGTTCGGGGTCGGTGACACCCATGCCGCCCAGGGCGATGGTGAGGTGTGCGGGACAGCGATCGAGGCCGCCATGACCGTCTCGCTCCGGCTGACGGTGCGGCGCGACCTGGACATCGATACGCCGGAGTTCGACGTCACGACGCCCCTCGAACGGCCCAGCGCAGCGGCGGTCGGCTACCACGCCACCACGGGAGTGGCGCCCGATCTGATGGCGGCCACCCGGCAGAGCATCGAGCGGATGATCGTCCACCTCGAACGGAATTACGGGCTCAGCCCCGAGCAGGCCTACGCCCTGTGCTCAGTGGCCGTCGACCTGCGGATCAGCGAGGTCGTCGACGCGCCCAACTGGGTCGTGTCGGCGTTCCTGCCCGGAGACCTGTTCGGGGGCGCCTGGTTGGGGGCACGAGAGAATCGAGTGGTGCACGGAGGAGGGTGATTTCGGCCTCATCCGACCAGATCACCCCCTTTCGTGCTCCACTCGATTGACGCCGCAGGCGGTGTCGGGAAAGAGGAGGTCCACGAACCGGGCCGCGGTCGGATGCGGCTCGTGGTTGGCCAGCCCGGGCTGCTCGTTGACCTCGATGATCGTGCCGCCCGGTTTGTCGACCGAGTCCACGATCAGGTCCACCCCGGCGACGGGCAGCCCGAGGGCGGCGGTGGCCGCGACGGCGAATTCGGCCAGCGCCGGGTGCAGCTCGGCGGTCACATCGGAGATGGTGGCGCCGGTGTGCACGTTGGCGGTCGGCCCGACCACGAGGACCCGGCCGGGCGGCAGCACCGAATCGACTTCCCAGCCCGCGGCGGCCACCACCCGGGCCAGGTCATCATCAAGCGGGATCCGGGCCACTCCGCCGGTCTCCTCGCGCCGGCGCCGGTCGACCCGAGCGACCAGCTGGGCGATGGTGGAGGTGCCGTCGCCGGCAACGGTGGCCGGGCGGCGCACAGCAGCGGCCACCAGGTCGCCGCCGATGACGACGGCGCGGACGTCGTCGCCGACGGCCTGCTCCTCGAGCAGCACGACGGGCCAACAGTTCTGGGCCACGTGGCGGGCCTCATCGAGCTCGTCCACCGTCCTGATCCCAAGTGTCACACCCCAGCCCTGCTCGCCCCGGGCCGGCTTGGCCACGATCGTTCGGTGCTCGCTCAGGAACTCCACGTCGGCCTCGTCGAAGGTGGCCCGCCGGCCGGCGGGGACCGGTAGGCCCGCCTGTTCCAGCGCCGAGCGGGTCAGCAGCTTGTCGTCACAACGACGGAAGGCCACCGCGCTCGGTGAGCTCGGAGAGCGACTCGAAGGTGGTCATCGACCGGCCGCCGAAGGTCAGCCTCAGCTCTCCCAGGGCCGGATCACGGATCTCCACCGCGATCCCGCGGTCGAGGGCCTCGTCGACGATGATCCGCGTATAGCGGTTGATGCGTTCGTAGCCCCGGGGAATGGCGGATGGGCGGGCCGGCCCGCCGGTCACGCGACCTGTTCGGTGGCCGTGGGCTCCGGCTCTTCGCTCGCCACGACGGCCAGTTCGGGCGCCCAGCCGAGGACCTGCGTGGCGGCGCCCTGCCGGCGGGATCGCCAGGCGTGGGCGGCATCCACCAGCCAGGAGAACAGCGCGCCCTGTTCGGGCTGACCGGAGAGCAGCTCGGGGTGCCACTGCACGCCGAGGGTCCGGCCCCACCGGGTGTCCTCGAGCGCCTCGATCACCCCGTCGGGGGCGTATCCCACGGCTCGCAGCCCGGAGCCGACCAGATCGGCGGCCTGATGGTGCAGGGAGTTGACGCCGCACGACGGCCCGCTCAGCCCGTGCAGCAGTGAACCTTCAACCACGGCCACCGAGTGTACCGGCTCACGATCCCGCTCCAGAACGCGGTGGGCCTGGTCGGAACGGTCGGGCAGGTGGGCGACGAGGGTGCCGCCGGCCGCCACGTTGAGCGCCTGCAGACCCCGGCAGATTCCCAGCACCGGCACACCGAGGTCCTCGGCGGCGACCACCAACGCCAGTTCCCAACGGTCCCGCTCGGGGTCGACACCCATCAGATCGGGCCCGGCCACCCCGCCGTAGGCAGCCGGTTCGAAGTCCCCACCTCCGCTGAGCACCAGGCCATCCAACTCAGCCAGCACCGCCTGGGCATCGGACGGGGCGAGGGTCGGGAGGATGAGCGGCAGGCCGCCAGCGGCCCGGATCGCCGTGACATAGGCCCGATTGACAGCGTGCACGGGCAGGAGACCCAGCTGGGCCTGGCAGGCCACGACTCCGATACGCGCGTGCATAGTCACCTATGTACCTTCGACAGGTTACAGACACGTTACAGGGGGACGACAAACCTGAGATTCCCCGCTAGAGGTGGTTGGCCTGCAGCCACAGCTCGAGCACGCCGAGCTCCCAGAGCTTGTTGTACTTGAGGGTGGTCAGCTCGTGGGGTTGGTCGAGAAGGTGGGCCACGTGGTCAGGATCGAACAGGCCACGCCGGGCCGCCGCCGGGGCACTGAGCGCGTCCTTCAGCAGCCCGATCGACCGCTCCTGCAACTGCACCAGGGGGGGTACCGGGAAATATCCTTTCGGACGGTCGATCACCTCGGCCGGCAGCAACCGGCGGGCCACCTCCTTGAGCACGCCTTTGCCGCCTTGGGCCAGCTTCAGCGACGCCGGGCAGCGACCGGCCAGCTCGACCAGTTCGTGGTCCAGGAATGGCACCCGGGCCTCGAGGCCCCAGGCCATGGTCATGTTGTCGACCCGCTTGACCGGGTCCTCGACCAGCATCACCTGGGTGTCGATGCGCAACGCCCGGTCCACGGCCCGGGTGGCACCGGGCCGGGCGAAGCGCTCGGCGATGAACTCCCGGCTCGGGTCGTACCGAAGCCGGTACGCCGGGCCCACGGTCGCATTGACCTCGGCGTGGGTACGATCGCAGAACACCGACGCGTACCGGGCCACGGCATCGCCTTCGGCGGCCGCCATCTTGGCGTACCAGTGGTAACCGGCGAAGACCTCGTCGGCGCCTTGTCCCGACTGGACCACTTTGATGTCGCGGGCCACCTGGTCCGAAAGGAGATAGAAGGCGACCACGTCATGACTGACCATCGGTTCGCTCATGGCGCCGATGACGGCGGGAAGGACGTCGAGCACATCACCGGTCGGCACCGTCCATCGGTGATGATCGGTGGCGTAGCGCTCAGCCACCACGTCCGACCAGAGGAACTCGTCACCCTCCTCGTCGCCGATGGTCTCGAAGCCGATGCTGAAGGTGGCCAGCCGACCCTGCCCCTCCTCGGCGATCAGGGCGGTGATGAGACTCGAGTCGAGACCGCCCGACAGCAGGACACCGACCGGGACGTCGGACACCAACCGCCGGCGAACCGCCCGGCGCAGCCCGGCCTCGACCTCCTCGACCCATTCCTGCGGATCGCGTCCGGCCAGCTCGGGGTCCTCTTCCACCCGCAGGTCCCAGTAGCGGCGGACCTCGGTGCGTCCATCCGGCTCCACCCGCACCACGGTGGCCGGCGGTAGCCGGGTCACCCCGCACAGCAGCGTCCGCTCCTCGGGAACCACGGCGTGAAAGGTGAGGTAGTGATGCAGTGCCACCGGGTCGATCGAGGTGTCGATGCCGCCCCCGGCGAGCAGGGCCGGGAGGGTGCTGGCAAACCGCAACCGGTCCGGAGTTCGAGTCAGATAGAGCGGCTTGACGCCCAACCGGTCACGGCCGAGCAGCGTGGAGTGGGTCTCATGCTCCACCACCGCGAACGCGAACATGCCGATGAACCGCTCGACGCAGGCGTCGCCCCAACGGTGGTACGCCTTGAGGATGACCTCCGTATCGGACGTGGACGCGAACCGATATCCCGCCGTCTCCAGCTCGGCCCGCAACTCCCGATGATTGTAAATGCAGCCGTTGAACACCGCGGTCAACCCGAGCTCGCGGTCCACCATCGGCTGGTCGCCGCGCCACGAGAGATCGATGATCGACAGCCGACGGTGACCCAGGGCAACCGAACGCGATGCCCACAAACCGTTGCCGTCGGGCCCCCGCGCCGACTGGGCGTCGGTCATCCGGCCCACCGCGAAGACGTCGGCGGCTCGGCCGTCAAACCGGATCTCGCCGCTGATTCCGCACATTTTGGACTCCCTGCGTCGGCTGCGTTCAGATTCGCGACACCATGTATTCACTGTGCCGTGTGGGCTGGCGGCGCTAAAAAGATGGCAGTCGTGGCCCGAAAGATTGCGAACGAAACTAGTGGCGGCGGACGCCAATCGGGTGCCTGAACCGCTGACTCTCGGGGCCGAGGAGGAGTATCTCCTGGCAGATGCGTGGACGGGCGCGCTCGTTCCGAAGGCCCACGGCGCGGTCGCGGCGGCGGTGAAGGAGATGGGCGAGGAGGTCACTTCCGAGCTCAACCTTTGTCAGATCGAGGTGGCCACACCGGTGTGCCAGACCCTGGATGAGCTCGGTGAATCCCTCACCCGGCTGCGGCGCCAGCTGGCGGGTGCGTGTCGCCCGATCGGCCTGGTGCCGCTGGCCAGTGGGACCCATCCGTTCTCGCCCTGGCAGGACCAGGGGGTCGACCGCGCCAACGAGCGGTACGCCCAGATGGAGGACCGGTACGAGATCGTGGCCCGCCAGCAGGTCATCTGCGGGTTCCACCTCCACGTCACGGTCGAGGACCCGGCACGGCGCGTGCAGGTCATGAACCGGGCCCGCCCATGGCTCCCACTGCTCCTCGCCCTGTCGGCCAACTCCCCGTACTGGCAGGGGGCCGACAGCGGCTACGCCAGTTACCGGACTCAGGTGTGGCAGCGGTGGCCGATGGCCGGGATGCCGCCGACTTTGGATGGGGCCGATGCCTACGACGAACTGGTCGCCGGGCTGATCCGCAGCGGCGACATCGAGGACGCCACCCACCTCTACTGGTACGTCCGACCGTCCGCTCGCTACCCCACCCTCGAGTTCCGGGTGTGTGATGTCTGCCTGGACCCGACCGACGCTGTCACGCTGGCCGGGCTGCTGCGGGCCCTGGTCTGGATGTGCGCCGACGCCGCCCAGGCCGGTTCGCGCCAGCCAGGCGGGTCGAGCATCGGGCAGGATTACCAGCTGCGGGCGGCAGTGTGGCGGGCGGCGCGCTACGGGCTGGAGGGGATGCTCGTCGATCCGGTGACCGGTCTGGCCGGGCCCGCGCCGGACGTCATCCGCTCAGCCGTCGAGCATCTGGGCGCCGGGCTCGACGCCCACCAGGACCGGTCGGTCGTCGAGGCCGGCGTCGAGCGGATCCTCGCCGAGGGCAACGGCGCCATGTGGCAGCGTCGCATCGCGGCCATGGAGGGCCAGCACGGACTGGCCACCCGGATCGCGGCCCGAACGGCCGGCGGAGACACGGGCACGGGGTAGCCCCATGGCACGTGCCATCCGAGCGGTGGGTACTCTCGATGGCCTCATCGCCCAATGATCTGATCGAAACCGAGAATCGAAGGAGGGGCCGGCCATGCCGATCAACCCAGACGGTGTTGGCACCATCACCGAACCGGTCGAGAACTCGTGGACGGCGGACGACTGTCTCCTCTATGCCCTCGGCGTCGGTGCCGGGACCGTCGACCCGACGGGTTTCGAGCTCGAGTTCACGACCGACAACAGCATGGACGTGCCTCAGCGGGTGCTGCCCACGTTCGCGGTCGTGGCCGGGTTCGGCTCGCCGGAGGCATTCTCCAAGATCGGGTCGTTCAACCCGATGATGCTCGTCCACGGCGAGCAGGCGGTCGAGCTCCACGGCCCGCTTCCCGTCGAGGGCCGCATTACGACCGTGACCACCATCACCGGCATCTACGACAAGGGCTCAGGCGCGGTGATCGCGACCGAGTCCGTTTCAACCGACGTCGCCACCGGCAAGCCGTTGTTCACCACCCGGTCCTCGGTCTTCATCCGCGGCGAAGGGGGATGGGGCGGCGAGCGGGGGCCGTCCGGCAGGGCCGAGCCACCGGACCGGGCCGCCGACCATCAGGTGACCTACCAGACCCGCCCCGACCAGGCGCTCCTCTACCGCCTGTCGGGTGACCACAATCCCCTGCACTCCGATCCGAAGTTCGCGGCCCTGGCCGGATTCCCCAAGCCCATCCTGCACGGGCTGTGCACGTACGGATTCACCGGGCGGGCCCTGCTGCACACCCTGTGCGAATCCGACCCCGACCGGTTCACATCGATGTCGGGCCGGTTCTCCAAGCCGGTCTTCCCGGGGGACGACCTGACGGTGCAGATGTGGGCACTGGGCGACGGAGACGTCTACTTCCGGACCATGACCCAGTCCGGGGAGGTCGTGATCGACGCCGGGCGGTGCGGCTACCGCTAGGCCGGGCACGGATCACGCCCGGGTCTGGCCGGTCGGTGTGTCCGATCCCTCGTCAAGGATGAGCCGGCTGGCCCGTTCCCAGGTCAGGTAGTTCCAAGCCCAGTTGAACAGCACGACCACCCGGTTGCGGAAGCCGACGAGAAACAGCAGGTGGACCCCGAGCCACGCCACCCACCCCGTCGTGCCCTTCAGCTTGATCCCGAAGGGGAGTTCGGCGACCGCGGCCCGGCGACCGATGGTCGCCATGATCCCGTGGTCGTGGTAATGGAACGGCTTGGACGGTTTGCCCACCATGCGGCGCCGGATGGACCTGGCGGTGTGGCGGCCACCCTGGATGGCGACCTGGGCCAGCTGCGGCCACTGCCGGCCATGGCGGTCCGACGCGGCGGCCACATCGCCGACCACGAAGACCTCGGGATGACCCGGTAACGAAAGATCGTCGTTGACGACGACGGCCCCGCCCTTGCCTTGCGGCATCCCCAACCGGTCGGCGAGCGGATTGGCGCGGATCCCCGCCGTCCACACCACGGTGCCGCAGGGGATGGCGGCCCCGTCCGTGAGGGTCACCGCCTTGGCGTCGACGCCGGCGATGGTGGCGTTCAGCCGGATCTCGACGCCTTTGGCGAGCAGAGTGGCGATCGCCTGCTGCTGTGATTGGGGCGAGAAGCCGGTGAGCAGATGGTCGGCCATCTCGACCAGCACGACTCTCGCCATGGTCACGTCCAGGTGGGGGAAATCCTCGGCCAGGTTGCGGCCGATCAGCTCCGTGATCGATCCCGCCATCTCGACGCCGGTCGGGCCGCCACCCGCCAGCACGAACGTCAGCAAGCCGTCCTCCGCCAGCTCGGGGCAGGCGTCGGCCAGCTCGAAGGTACGCAGGATGTGGTTGCGCAGCCGTACCGCGTCGGGGAGCGTCTTGAGCGGGAAGGCGTGCTCCTTGACGCCCGGGATGCCGAAATCGCTGGTCGCCGACCCGACGGCCACAATCAGGTAGTCGTAGTCGAGATCCACCTGGTCGTGAACGTGAACCGCCCGCTTGTCGAAGTCGATGTCGCTCACCGTGCCCAGCCGGACATGGACGTTGGAGCGGTTGCCGAACATGGCCCGCACGGGATGGGCGATGTCCTCCGGACTCAAGCCGGCGGTCGCCACCTGGTAGAGAAGGGGCCAGAATCCGTGATAGTTGTCCCGGTCGATCAGGGTGATCTCGAACGGGCCGTCGAGGAGCGCCCTGGTGGCGTTGATCCCACCGAAGCCGGCTCCCAGCACGACCACCCTCGGGCGGGGTCGGACCGGGGCGGTCACGAGTCAGGAGGAGAGGCCGCGGAGCCCGACGGGGGGGTGGGGATGTCGGCCGGCCGGGTGGGCCTGCCCGCCGCCGGCAGGGACTCGCCCTCCGGCTCCAGCGCCTCGGCAGCCACGGCCACTGCGTCGGCCGCCACCTCGAGGGCCTCGGCCGCGATCTCGGCCCGCTCGACGGCGGCGACAGGTGCGGGCGGCCCGGTCGGGTCGGGGGTTGCGGCAGGTGCAGGCACGAGGCCTCCACGTTCGGCCAGGGCCCGCTCCCGGGCCGCCAACTCGGCCTCCCGGGCGGTCAGGGCCGCTTCACGGGCGGCCAGCCGCGAGTCGGCGTCACCCGGGGCGCCGTCCGACGTGGCCGCCTGGGCCGCCGCGGCAGCCGCGGCAGCCTCGGCAGCAGCCTTGGCAGCACTGGCCTTGGTGCCGTCAGGCAGCAGCCCGGCATCCTCGAGCACCTGCTCCTCGGCGAAGATATCGGCGTTGTAACCCCGGACGGCGAGGGCCAGCGCATCGGATGGCCGGCAGGCCATGATGCGACGCTCCCCGGCGTGGTCGAGCTCGAGCACGGCGAAGAAATGACGCTCCTCCTGCACGGCGGTGATCACGACGCAATCGAGCCGGCCGCCGAGGATGGCGATGGTCGAGATGAACAGATCCCACGTCGAGGGCCGGCTGGGCACCGCTCCGTGCCACGCCGCCTGAATGGCCCTGGCCTCGGGTTGGCCGATGATGATCTTCAAGGATCGAAACGGCGGATCATCCTCGGTCAATACCACCATCCCGGCCTCGACGCCCGCCGAGGCCGGGACCGCCAGGATCACGTCCGCGATGTGAAGGTGAAACCGGTCGGACGCCACGGCGGCACTCTATGCGTCGGGCCTGGCCGGGCGGACGGCAACCCGGTCGTTGCGCACCGCCACCCCCTCCCGGCGGAGCAGCGCGGCGTGGCGGTCCTCATGGCCGGGTACCAAACGCCCGTTGGCCGTGACCACCCGCCACCACGGCAGTCCCTCACTGTGCGCCAGGACCGAACCCACGGCCCGGGCGGCTCCCGGGTACCCCGCTTCCGCGGCCACGTCGCCGTAGCTCACCACCTCGCCCGGCTGCAGGTCGACAATAACGGCGACGACCCGGTCACGGAAGCGGTCCGCCACGAGGGTCGAGCCTATGGCGTGGTCCGGTGCGGTCCGCTCGGCTCCAGGGCTGGCGGGCCAGCGCCAGTCCCGCCACCTCGACGCTCCCGGCCCGCCTGAGCGCCCGGGCCACCTCGCGTAGGGTGCTGCCCTCGGTGAGCACGTCGTCGATGACCAGCACCCGCCGGCCGGCGACGGCCGTCGGGTCGGCGACCCGCAGGGCCCGGCGGAGCGGTCCCTCGGCGCACGCCCGCCTCACCGATCTCGACTTGCCCGTGAGCGGTGGGGTCTCGGTCGACTTGGTCACCAAACCGGTGGTGAACGGCCAGCGCCATCCGCCCAGCGCCTCCGCGGCGGTCACCATCTCCCCGACCGGGTCCCAACTCCGCCGCGCCCCTGGGCCCTGGTAGGCGGGCATCGGGATGATCAGGGCGTAGGGGTCGAACCACAGCATGTGCTCGTCCAGGAAGCCGAGCAGGATCCGGCCCAGCACCCGGGCCCAATCCGTCTCCTCCCGGAACTTGTAGCGGCCGATGACCTGGCGGAGGGCTCCTTCGTGGCGCCCGATCGACCAGACCGTCGAGAACCACCGGTCGGCCCGACCGCACCAGTCGTTGGAGCACAGCTGGTCAGGCCCAAGGTCCTGGTTGCAGACCGGACAGAGTCCTCCGGCCACCGACGTGGCTGAGCCGGGGAACGCGCACGCCAGGCACACCGCCGGCTCAGGGCGCGACAGGAAGGGACAACCCGGACACCCAGGAAACCGAGCCACTGGTACCTCGCCCATCCACCACTCCGCTGTCGTCGGCCGGAACAGCACGGCTGGTGGCGCCGGGCGAGCCAGAGCCCAGTATGACTCGGGCGTGTGACGGTCTGTGTACCTCGGCGTCAGGGGCAGTGCCTCCACGACGAGGTCGTCGACACCGCCGTTTTGCCGCCGTCTTGGCGGCCCAGGCGACCTGCGTCCGGCTCAGCCGGACGTCAGTGTGGCCAGCCCCGGCGTTGCTGCCCGTTGCATGGCGGCCACTCCGTCGGTTCGGCCCTTCAGATAACGGTCGAAGAATCCGGTCGTCGCCGCCTCCACCACCCCCAGATGTGCGACGTCGGACGTGAAGGGCTCCAGGTGCTGAGCGTTGATCAGCCATAGGAGGTATTTGGGGGATCTGCCGTCGCGGTACAGCTGCAGGCCGAAGGAGGGGGGATTGAAGGCGTCGTGATCGGCCTGGATAACCAGCATGGGCGGCGATCCGGACACACTCAGGGTGCCACCTGGAAAGGTGTGCTCGTCACCCTCCATGACCGCGTCGGCCAGCACCCGCTTGTCCCGGCAACAGCTGTTGTAACCGATCCCCTCGGTGGTGGACGCGCCATCGCTGTGGCCGGCGACGCCGACGTGTGAGGTGTCGACCAACCCGGCGAGCGGGCCACCCGGAGCCGCCAGAGCCAGGACCTTGGTGATCACGAACGACACGTCACCCGGCTGGTTGACCAGATCGCCCTCGTCGAGCGGGGCGCCGGCGGTGGCCCGGGGGAATGACGGCGCGGCGACCACGTACCCGGCGCTGGCCCACGAGTCGAGCAGCGCCGAGTACACGCCCGGCGAGCTGGCATAGCCATGGGCAAAGACAACGAGGGGAAAGGGGGCGCCCATGTGGCTGGGGCCACTGGCGGTGGCCGGGTAGCGAACGATCGTCGGCAGCGTTCGTGTCGGGCCGCCTGGATCGGCGCCTGCGGCCGGCGTCGGTCGCGACGGATCGACGAACGTGAAGGACACGGTCCCGACCGCGGCCCGGTGGGCGGCGTCGACCGGTTGAGGTGGGGCGGTGGTGGCCGAGGTCGTCACCGGGGGTGGCGCCTTGGTCGTCGTCGTGGTCGCGGCCACGCTGGTGGTGGTGGTCGCCGGTAGCGTTGTGGTCGTCGACTGGGTCGAGGACGGCTGCGGGAGGTGGCCCGTGGTGCCGCTCGCCCGTACCGTCCGCCCCGAGGCGTCGCTGCGCCCGAACGCCGCCAGCACGGCAGCCACCAGGAGCACCGCGCAAATGGCGGCGAGCGCATTCAACCGGCGGGTGTGTCGGGCCACTGGCTGCCAACGTACTTTCGGCGGCGACCGATTCACTGCACCCCCCGACCGCCGGCCCGGCGACGTGACTCGGGGGCAACCGGAACGGGCGGGGGGCCCGGGGGTGCATGGGACTGGGGAGATGAGCGGGCCCGTCCGGGCCGGTTTGACCGCCCGGAACGGGCCGGCGGGTTGCGGTCGACGCCTCGGTGTCACCACCATGACGCCGGTGAGGATCAGGCGGTCAGCACTGGTAGGGGCCATGGCCGGCGCGGCAGTCGCAGCCGCCGTGGCGCTCGCTCGGCGCCGCGCGACCACCCCCGGCCGGTCCTTGCTGCCGAGTGGGCGGGCGGCGCGCAACGCCGAGGTGGCCAGGATGGCCGGCCGGGTCGGACGCAACTACGCCGTCAGCAACGCTCGTCAGGTCTTCGCGTCCGCCCCCCGGCGGGAGCAGCTCAAGACTGAGCAACAACTCAAGACGGCAGCCGAGGTGGTCGGGGCGCTCGGCTCCATGAAGGGTGCGCTCATGAAGCTGGGCCAGATGGCCAGCTACCTCGACACCGGCCTGCCGGAGCCGATGCGGGCGGCACTGGCCGGGCTGCTGCAGGACGCGCCGCCCATGTCGGCGGAGCTGGCGGCTGGCGTCGTCGAGGAGGAGCTGGGCCGGCCGCCAGACGTGATCTTCGCGGAATGGGACCCGGAGCCGATCGCCGCGGCGTCGATCGGCCAGGTGCACCGGGCCATGACCCATGACGGTATGGCGGTGGCGGTCAAGGTGCAGTACCCCGGTGTTGACGAAGCCATCCGTTCCGACCTGGACAACTCGGCGGTCCTGGTTCCGATCATGCACACGATGTTCGCCGGACTCGACGCCGAACCGCTCGTCGAGGAGCTGCGAGCCCGACTGACCGAGGAACTCGACTACCGGCTCGAGGCGGCCAACCAGCAGCGCTTCGCCGACGCCTTTGCCGGCCATCCGTTCATCGCCGTCCCGACGGTACGCGCCGACCTGTCGTCTAGGCGGGTGCTCACCAGCCAACTGGTGACCGGCTCCCGCTACGACGAGGTGGTGGGCTGGTCGGAGGAGGAACGCGACCTGGCCGCCGAGACCATCTTCCGCTTCGTGTTCGGCTGCCTCTATCGCCTGAAGGCCTTCAACGGCGATCCCCACCCCGGCAATTATCTGTTCCATGGGGCCGGACGGGTCACCTTCCTCGATTTCGGGCTGGTCAAGTGGTTCTCTCCCGAGGAGGTCCAACTGCTGGCCCGGATGGTCGATGCCATCGCCATTCGCCGGGATACGCACGACTTCCGCATGGCGGTGGAGGCGGCGGGGTTCTTGAAGCCCGACGAGTCGCTCACCGATGAGGAGGTGGCCACCCACCTGCGCCACTTCTATGAGCTCATCCTGGAGTCGGGTCCGGTCACCTGCACCCCGGAGTACGCGACCGAGACGGTGCGACGGTTCTTCGATGCCGGGGATGCGGTGGTGAGGAGGGCCAACGTGCCGCCGGCGTTCGTGGTGCTGCAGCGCATCAACCTCGGCCTCTACGCGGTGCTCGCAGGGCTGCGGGCCACCGCCAACTGGCGGCGAATCGCCGAGGAGATCTGGCCGTGGGTCGGAGCCGGCCCGTCAACCGAGCTGGGCCGGGCCGACGCGGCGTGGCGCCAGGAGCACGGGAGCCGTCGCCCGTGGTCGGATGCATGAGCCCCCGACCATCAGCCAGCCGTCGATGGGGCCAGTTTGAGCAGTTCGTCGAAGGCGTCCCGCAGGCAGCCCACCAACTTGTCGCCGTCGGGAACGGCAGCCGGATCGGTGTTGACACCGATGTGCAACTGGTCGAGATAGCTGAGCAGGGTGATGTTCACTGCCGCACCGCTGCGCGGACCGAAGGCGTACTGGGCCTCCATCTTGGCCCCCGCCAGGTAGAGGGGGATCGGCACGCCGGGAACGTTGCTGGCGATGACGTCGACCGACCGCAACATCCCCCCGAGTAGGCCGAGCTGGGCCCGCTGAGGCAGCCGGCGGGCCACTGCGGACAGGCCGTCGACCAGGTCGAGTGCCGGCTCGGCCCGCTGTTCTGCGACCAGGGCCCGCACCGCCCGCATCATGTCCGCCGGGTCCTCGATCTGGAGCGGGACGACGAAACGGGTCGGGACGAAGTGGTTGCCGGAGGCCTCCGGGGACGAGGCATTGCGGACATTGATGGGCATACCGAGGCGCAGACCCTCGGGCGACACACCGTGGAGGCCGTGGTAACGCCGCAGACCGCTCAGCACGCCGGCCAGGAAGAAATCGTTGATCCGGGCGCCGGCCGTGGCGGCCGCCGCCTTGGCCCCGGCCAGCGGCACCGAGAAAGTGTCGAGGCGTACCGACAGCGAGCGGCCGGACATGATCGGGCTCAAGGGACGAGTGGAGGGACTGAGAGCCCGGCCCACGGAACCGGCCACCTCCCCGACGCGGGCCACCGTCGGGACGGGCGACCCGGCCAAGCGGGCCAGTCCGCCGGCCAGGGTGGGCACCGCCCGGGTGACGATCCCGAGCCCCCGCCGTCGCTCGTGCTCGAAGGCGTCGAGCATCCGTTCCCACTGCCCCATGACGTGGACGCCCGGCGGCGCGGGCATGGGACCGGGTTCGGCCGGCGACTCCTCGAGGTCGAACAGGTGCATGGCCAACTGCACCGCGCCAACTCCGTCGGTGATGGTGTGGTGCAGCTTGATGATGACCGCCGCCCGCCCGCCGGCCATGCCCTCCACCACGACCATCTCCCATAACGGGCGGGCCACGTCGAAGCCGGACATGGCGAAGGGCTCGGCGATGCTCAACAGGTCGTCGAGTGTGCCGTCTCCGGGTGCCCCCGGCGCGCCGATGAACCGCAGGTGGTAGTCGAGATCGAAGTTGGGATCGACCTCCCACCGCGGCGGGGCGATGGAGAAGGTGTTGGCCATCACCCGCTGGCGCAGTCGGGGCACCAGCCGGGCCGCCCGTTCCACCTTTTCGACCAGCCGGGCCCGGTCCGGGACGCGGTCGAGCACCAGCACCGATGCGATCGTCGAGCGCAGCGTCGGGTCCTTTTCGATGCTCCACATGAGGGCATCGGTGTCGGTCATGCGCTCGTCGAATGGGCTGTCTCCCGCCATGGCACCTCCGCCGGAGTTCAGTAGCCGAGGTCGGGATCGACCCGGCCGGCCAGCGGCTCACCGGCCGCGAACCGCCCGATGTTGTCGATGATACGACTGCGCAGCAGAGGCATCGCCATCTCCTCGGTGTTGGCGGTGTGCGGTGTGATCAGGCAGTTGGGCCGCGACCACAACGGGTGGCCCTCGGGGAGGGGCTCGGGGTCGGTGACGTCCAACCCTGCCCCGCCGATGACGCCAAGGTCGAGGGCGGCGACGAGGTCGTCGGTCACCACATGCCCCCCGCGCGCCACGTTCACCAGCACGGCGTGGCGCTCCATCTCGTCGAACTGCCGCCGGCCCATGAAGCCCGCGGTCTCGGGCGTCAGGGCCAGCGCCACTACCACCACGGCGGCGCCCGCCAGTGCCGTGTGGCGCTGGTCCCATCCGACGATCCGTTCGACGCCGGCGATGTCGGCCGGATGCCGGCGCACGACCGTGATATGGCAGCGGAAAGGGGCGAGCAAGCCGACAAGTGATGAGGTGATGCCGCCGGCTCCGAAGATCGTCACCCGGCCGTCGAACAGCGTCCTGGCCGACCCCGTCGTCCAGTGACGGGCCTGGCCGAACACCTTGAAACTCCTCAGCCCGGCCAGCATCAGGGCCAGTGCGTGTTCGGCCACCGGTTCGGCATAGATCCCCTTGGCGCAGGTCCAGATGTGCTCGTGATCGAACACGCCGGCCTGGGAGAACGGCTCGACGCCCGCCCATGGCAGCTGTACCCAACCGATGGCCGGATGGTCACGGAGGACAGCGGACAGGTCCGACGGCCGGCTGCCGGCCTCATGGCCATTCGCCATCCACAGCAGGGCGTCTGCCTCCCCTGGATCGACGACGACACCACCGGCCTCGTCGACGGCCGCCCTGGCCCACGACCGTTGACCCTCGGGCAGGACCGCAATGTGAGGTCGATCAGACATATCCCGACGATAGGACCCGGCCAGAACTACGTGGCCACTGGCCAGGCCGCCGCTGCGGCGACGATGCCTTCTAGGCTGCCGCCGTACGTCAGCTTCAGGACAGGGCCGGAGGCCATCACCATGAAGGATCTCGTCTATCACCGGTCGTTTCTCCCCGCCGTGAACCGCTTCGCTGATCGGCCGGCGATCATCGACGGGGACTACACGGCCACGTTCGCCCAACACGCCGACCGGGTGCTCCGCCTCGCCAGTGGGATGGGCCGGGAACTGCACATCGGCCGGGACGACCGGTTCGCCGTGCTGGCCCTGAACAGCCACGAATACGTCGAGCTCTACCATGCCGGGTTTCTCGGCGTCGGGATGATCAATCCCCTCAACCTGCGACTGGCGCCCAAGGAGCTCGAGTACATCCTGGCGAACTCCGGGACCAAAGTGGTGTTCGTCGACGCTCCGTTCGCCCATATGGTCGAACGGGTGCGGGAGGCGGCAGGCGTGGACAAGGTGGTCCTGATGGGATCGGGAGACGTGGCCCACGACGCCACGGTCGACGAGCTCATCGCCGCGGGCGATCCCGGCATCCCGTCCGAGCCGGAGGAGGACGACGCTGTCATCCTGATGTACACCGGCGGCACGACCGGCCTGCCCAAGGGGGTCGTGATCGACAACCGGGCGGCCATGCTCGACATGTACAAGGTGCTGGGGTTGGTCCACCCGGACGATTCGGATGTGTACCTGCACCAGACGCCGATGTTCCACGCCGCGTCGTTCGCCGGGATCTTCGGCATCCCGGCGGTCGGTGGCGTCTCGACCATCATCGGGCTGTTCGATCCGGGCCCCGTCCTCGACATCATCGAGCGGGACCAGGTGACATTGACCCTGATGGTTCCGACCATGCTGCAGATGGTCCTGGACCATCCGACCTTCAAGCCCGAGCGGTTCGCGCCGCTGCACACCCTGGTCTACGGGGCGTCGCCGATGCCTGCCCCGCTCCTGGACCGGCTATTGGCACTGGCTCCCGATCTGACGATCATCCAGGCGTACGGCATGACGGAGTGCTGCGGCCTGCTGACCGCCCTGGGGAACAGGGAGCACCGGGTCGGTGGCGAACTGTTGCGTTCCGCCGGCCGCCCGGTGGTCGGGTCGGTTGTGTCCATCCAGGACGCCGACGGAAAGCTCCTCCCGCCCCGGGAGAGTGGAGAGGTTTGCGCCCGGGCAGGCAACTTCATGCGGGAGTACTGGAAGCTGCCCGACCAGACCGATGCGGCGTTCGCCGGCGGTTGGTACCACACGGGCGACGCCGGATACCTGGACGAGCAGGGCTATCTCTACCTGGTCGACCGGGTCAAGGACATGATCGTCACCGGTGGTGAGAACGTGTACTCAGCCGAAGTCGAGAACGCGGTGGCCAGCTTTCCCGGCGTCTCTGAGGTGGCGGTGATCGGCATCCCGTCCGCCCAGTGGGGCGAGGCCGTGCACGCCGTGGTCGTCACCACCGGGGGGGAGCCCATCGACGAAGAGGGGCTCAAGACCTGGTGCCGAGAGCGCATCGCCTCCTACAAGGTCCCCAAGTCGTTCACGTTCCGAAAGGAGCCGCTGCCACTCTCAGGGGCCCTCAAGGTTCTCAAACGCGAGCTTAGGGCCCCGTTCTGGGAGGGCCACGACCGCTCGGTCGGGTGAGGCCCCCCAGCTAGGACCCGTACCGGTAGAACCCTCGACCGGTCTTCCTGCCCAGCAGCCCGGCCGACACCATCCGCGACAGCAGCGGTGGCGGGGCGTACAGCGGTTCCTTGAATTCGTCGTAGAGCGACGCGGCCACTGCCATGGTGGTGTCCAGGCCGATCAGGTCGGTCAGGGCCAGCGGTCCCATCGGGTGGGCGCACCCGTCGACCATCCCCACGTCGATGTCCTCGGCGGTGGCAAAGCCCGACTCCAACATCCGGATGGCGGAC
Organism: uncultured Actinomycetota bacterium; assembly: GCA_963792645.1. GTDB lineage: Bacteria > Actinomycetota > Acidimicrobiia > Acidimicrobiales > Palsa-688 > CAWBWS01. Next base: position 243,319 of record CAWBWS010000002.1, on the reverse strand, counting down.
AGCAGGTACGGGATGAGCAGGGCGTTGACGATGAATCCGGCCCGGTCGGTCGACCGGATCACCTTCTTGCCCAGTTGGTCGGTCGCGAATGCCTCGGCCGCCGCCGCCGCCTCGGGGCTGGTCAGCAGCGACGTCACGATCTCGACCAGTTGCAGCACCGGCACCGGGTTGAAGAAATGGATCCCGATCACGGACTCGGGACGGCTGGTCGCCATGGCCAGCTTCATGATCGGGATCGACGACGTGTTGGACGCCAGGATGGCCGCCGGATCGGCGACCACCTGGTCCACACGCTCGAACACCGCCAGCTTGGCCGACTCGGCCTCGATGACCGCCTCCACCACCAGGTTGCGGTCGGCCAGCGCCTCATAGTCGGTGGTGAAGGTGATCCGGCCGAGTGCCGCTTCCTGCTGCTCGGTCGACAACTTCCCGGCCCGGACGGCCCGGGACAGAGACGACTCGATCCGCTTGCGGCCGCTGGCCAAAGCCGCCTCGGACACCTCGACCACGACCACGTCGAGCTGCGCTCGGGCCGACACCTCAGCAATCCCCGAGCCCATGAGCCCGCAGCCGACGACCCCGATGCGGTGGATGCGCTGACTCACCCGCCAGAGCGTAGCGGGGAGGAATCAGCGTAGCGTTGCGGGGAATGAGCACCTGGCATCAGCACCGGTCGAGCCCGGCCAAGCCGGGACCATCACGTGAGCCAACGCGACCACCGGCACCGCCGCCGCCACCGAAATGGCGGCCCTGGTTGCTGGTCGTCGGCGCACTGCTCACCCTGCTGCTCCTGTTCGGCCCGTCGCCCGGCGCGACGAGCGCCCAGAAGCTGACCTACACCGACTTCGTCAACCAGGTCGAGTCCGGCAAGGTCAAGACGGCGACCATCGACCAGAACGGCAAGGTCTCCGGCCAGTTGACGAGCGGCGCCAAGTACACCAGCGCCGTCCCCATCGCCCTCCGGGACGACACCCTGCTACCGCTCCTGAAGCGGTTCAACGTCCAGGTCAAGGCGGTCACGGCCAGCGGATTCTCGCTGCTGGGCCTGCTGGCCAGCCTGCTGCCGTTCATCCTGCTGCTCGGGTTCTGGGTCTGGATGGGCCGCCGAGCCGGCAAGCAGCTGGCCGGGGGCATCCTGAGCCTCGGCGGGTCCAAGGCCAAGGTGTACGACGTCGACGACCAGCCGGCCACCCGTTTCAGCGACGTGGCCGGCTACGAGGGCGTCAAGCAGGAAGTGCAGGAGGTCGTCGAGTTCCTGAAAAACCCCGACCGGTACAGCAGGGCAGGTGCGGTGGGTCCCAGGGGCGTGCTGATGGTCGGTCCGCCGGGGACCGGCAAGACCCTGATCGCCCGGGCGGTGGCCGGCGAGGCCGACGTGCCGTTCTTCGCCCTGACCGGTTCGAGCTTCGTGGAGATGTTCGTCGGCGTCGGCGCGGCCCGAGTGCGCGATCTGTTCGCCGACGCCCGGAAGCGGGCCCCATCGATCATCTTCATCGACGAGATCGACGCCATCGGTGCCCGCCGGGGCGTCGGGATCTACAGCGCCAACGATGAGCGCGAGCAGACCCTCAACCAGCTGCTGGCCGAGATGGACGGCTTCGACAAGCAGAGCGGCATCGTCGTGCTGGCCGCCACCAACCGGCCTGAAGTCCTCGATCCCGCCCTCCTGCGCCCGGGCCGGTTCGACCGCCAGGTTGAGGTGCCCCTGCCCAACCAGGCCGAGCGGGAGGCCGTCCTGCGTGTGCACTGCAAGGACAAGCATCTCGGCCCCGACGTCGACCTCAACGTAGTGGCCCGTCTGACACCCGGCTTTTCGGGGGCCGATCTGGCCAACCTGGTCAATGAGGCGGCCATCTTCGCCGTCCGGGAGAATCGCGAGATCCTCAGCGCGGCCGATTTCCTCGCCGCCCGCGACCGGATCCTGTTGGGCCGGCGGGATGCCACCAACGCCCTGCTCCCCGAGGAGAAGTACGCGGTGGCGGTCCACGAGGGGGGCCACGCCCTGGTCGCCGCCCTCTCGGAACACGCCGATCCGGTCGCCAAGGTGACCATCCTCCCCGCCGGCCGGGCGCTCGGCGTCACCGAGCAGCTGCCCGAGGCGGAACGCCACCTGTACCCGGAGAACTACCTCTACGCCTCATTGGCGGTACGCCTCGGCGGCCGGGCCGGGGAGCTGGTGGTCATCGGTCAGGCCTCAACCGGGGCGGCCAACGACCTGGCCAACGCCACCGAGCTGGCGACGAGAATGGTCCGGGAGTGGGGACTCAGCCCCAAGCTGGGCCCGATCGGCTTCAGCCCCGACAACCCCGCCTACCTGGGCGGCAACCCGGCCAACCGGCCCTACGCCGAGGCCACCCAGCGAGTGATCGACGAGGAGGTCTCCCGGCTGCTGCACGAGGCCGAGCAGCGGGCGCTCGACCTGCTCGAGGCCAACCGGTCAACGCTGGACCGGTTGGTGGCGGTCCTGCTGGAGAAGGAGACGATCGACGGCAGCGAGGTCTACGAGCTGGTCGGGCGCGACGGCCAGCGTGGCCAGATCGGGCCCCAGATCGCCGCGTCCATCGCCCTCAAGGCGGACGGAGCGTCCCACGGCGGCCCGTAAGCTGCCCACATGCCTGGAATTCTGGCCGGCAAACGGCTGCTGATCACCGGTGTCCTCACTGAAGACTCCCTCGCATACGGCGTGGCCGAGCTGGCCCAGAACGAGGGCGCCGAGATCGTCCTGACCGGCGCCGGACGGGGCCTGAGCCTGACCCGCCGGGTGGCCAAAAAGCTGCCCACCCCTCCCGACGTCCTCGAGCTGGACGTCACCGTTCCCGAGCAGCTGTCGGCCGTGGCCGACGACCTGCAGCAACGGTGGGGCTCCCTGGATGGTGTCCTGCACGCCATCGGCTTCGCCCCGGCCAGCTGCCTGGGGGGCGGATTTCTCGACGCTCCGTGGTCCGACGTCAGCGTGGCGCTGCACATCTCCACCTACTCACTCCAGGCGTTGACCGCCGCCGCGCTGCCGCTGCTGAAGGCCGCCGGCGGCGGATCGGTCGTCGGCCTGGACTTCGATGCCACCCGCGCCTGGCCGGCGTACGACTGGATGGGGGTCGCCAAGGCCGGACTGGAGTCGACCGCCCGTTACCTGGCCAAGGAGGTGGGGCGGGAACAGGTCCGGGTGAACCTGGTCGCCGCTGGCCCCATGCGGACCCTGGCCGCCAAGTCGATTCCCGGCTTCTCGGCGTTCGAGGAGGCCTGGGTCCAGCGGGCGCCGCTGGGTTGGGACATCAGCGACTCGTCGTCGGTAGCCAAGGCCTGCGCCGTCCTGCTGTCGGACTGGTTCCCCATGACGACCGGCGAGATCATCCACGTCGACGGCGGCTATCACGCAATGGGTGTGTGAGGTGGCGGGCCGCGTAGTGCTGGTCACCGGAGGCAACCGCGGCATCGGACTGGCCATCGCCCAGGCCTTCGCGGCCCAGGGTGACCGGGTGGCGGTCACCCATCGCAAGGACCCGGTCGAGGGCTTCCTCTCCGTCCGGTGCGATGTCACCTCGGCCTCGGACGTGGACGCGGCGTTCACCGAGGTGGAGGACAGGCTGGGCCCCGTCGAGGTGGTGGTCGCCAACGCCGGCATCACCCGCGACGGCCTGCTCATCCAGATGAGCGAGGACGCCTTCGCCGATGTGATCGACACCAACCTGGTCGGTGCCTACCGGATCGCCAAGCGGGCCACGCCGAAGATGATCCGGGCCCGCTCGGGACGGATCATCCTCATCTCGTCAGTGGTCGCCCTGGCCGGCTCCGGCGGTCAGACCAACTACGCCGCCTCCAAGGCCGGCCTCATCGGTCTGGCCCGCTCGCTGGCCCGGGAGATCGGCAGCCGCAAGGTGACGGTCAACGTGGTGGCACCGGGCTTCGTCGAGACTGACATGACCGCCGCCCTGCCCTCGGCCCGTCATGACGAGATCATCACCCAGATCCCGTTGAAACGGATGGCGACGGCGGCCGAGGTGGCCGGGGTGGTCACCTGGGTGGCGTCGGACGGGGCCGGCTATGTCACGGGCGCCGTCATCCCGGTGGACGGCGGTCTCGGCATGGGTCACTGATGGCAACACCGGATCGCCCGGCTGAGCTGCCGCGACCCATCGATCTTCTCCCCCACCGCCCGCCGTTCCTCTTCGTTGACGAGGTCATCGAGTTGGTGCCGGCCCAATCAGCCAAAGGCCGGTGGCATCTGACGGGCGATGAGCCGTTCTTCGCCGGCCATTTTCCCACCCGTCCCACCCTCCCGGGCGTACTGATGGTGGAGTCGATGGCGCAGCTGGGAGGCATCTGCCTGCTGGCCGACGAGCGTTACCGGGGCAAGCTGCCGCTGTTCGGGGGCATCGACAAGGCCCGATTCCGGCGCCAGGTCGTCCCGGGCGACACCCTCGAGATGGAGGTCATGATCGACCAGCTGGGGGCGGCAGCCGGCAAGAGCTCGGGCACGGCCCGGGTCAACGGCCAGGTGGCGTGCCAGGCCAGCATGCTGTTCGTCATCGCCACCATCTGAGTAGCGTTGCCGGTCGCGTTCGGCCCTCGTAGCTCAGTGGATAGAGCATTGGTTTCCTAAACCATGTGCGCAAGTTCGATTCTTGCCGGGGGCACTGGTGGAAATTGGCTTCTCGCGGCCACCACACCCCTGCTCACAGGACGCTCTTGGAGTGCCCATCGACGACGTCGCGTATCCTTGGTCCCGGTGACGGGTCTGATGGAAGCGGTCGATCAACTGGCGGCCGAAACCGGGTTCTCAGGCGTGGTCCGGATCGATCGTGAGGATCGTGTGGTGCTCGCCAAGGCGTACGGGTGGGCAAATCGCGCGTATGCGGTCGCGAATACGTTCGACGGCCAATTCGGGATCGCCTCCGGGGGTAAGGGGCTGACCGCCCTGACCATCATCAGGCTCATCGAGCAGGGCCGCTTCAAGCTGACCACGACCGCCCGATCGATCCTCGGCGGCGACCTTGCCTTGATCGGTGACGACGTGACCGTCGAGCAGCTTCTCGCCCACCGCTCCGGTATCGGCGACTACCTCGACGAAGACGAAGTCAGCGACATCAACGACTATGTCATGACGGTTCCGGTCCACCAGCTGGCAGAGACCGAGCAGTACCTGCCGGTGCTCGACGGACACAAGTCCAAGTCGGCACCCGACGAGCGGTTCTCGTACTGCAACGGCGGATACGTGGTACTGGCGTTGATCGCCGAGCGCACGACGGGAATTCCGTTCCGGGAACTGGTGAAACAGTGTGTGTTGCAGCCCGCCGGCATGCCCGACACCGGGTTCCTTCGATCCGACGAACTTCCGGGCCGCGCCGCGGTCGGCTACCTCGCCGTTGACGGGTTGAGGACCAATGTGTTCCATTTGCCGGTCCGAGGAAGCGGCGACGGTGGCGTCTACTCCACCGCAGACGACATCCACGCCATGTGGGCGGCATTGGACGCCGGGCGCATCGTGTCGCGGGACTGGTTCCAGGAAATGGTCCGCCCCCGCAGTCACGTGCCCTCCGACGTCCTGCCGATGCGCTACGGCCTCGGGTTCTGGCTCCACGAATCGCAGGACGCGGTCATGCTGCATGGATTCGATGCCGGCGCCTCCTTCCGGACTGTCCACGATGCGAGCGGCGGATTCACGCACACGGTTCTCTCGAACACGACTCAAGCCGCTTGGCCGATTAGTCGTCGCCTGAACGAACTGCTCGCCGTCTGAGGTCGAGACAAAAGCACTCACCGGGCGCGGCCCCCGTGCAAACGCCGGGTGTCATCCGTCTGAATCCGGCACGAACAGCGGGTGTACAGCCGGCGACGGAGCTTGTCCGCCGGCAAATCTGAGATCAGGCTCGGACCGTGCGTCTGCCCCGATCCGCCCACCTCGTCCGCTCTGTGCTGTCAGCCGTGGTGCTGGCACCCCTTGTGCTGACGGCGTGCAGCAGCTCCAAGTCGTCGACGACTGCGACCACGACCACCCCGACGACAGCCGGCCCCCAGATCCCGACGGTGCAGCCGAGACTGCTCACGTTCGCTCCCCCGGGCGCCACCAACCCGGACGACATCACCACTCTGGACGGGACGCTGTATGTGACCTACCAGAACAATGCCGGCAAGGATGGAACCCCGGAGGGCAGCAAGAGCACCATCGTGGCCATCGATCCGGCGACCGGGAAGGTGTCGGCGACCTACAGCGTGCTCGGCCGGTGCGACGGACTGACCGCCGACCCGGGCAATCACCGGGTCTTCGCCAGTGTCAACGAGGACAGCAACTCGAGCCTGTTCGTGATCACCCCCGGCACCCCGACCGCCACCCACTACACCTACAACCCCGGCCCCTCCGAGACGGGCTCGGACGGCAGCAACGGCGGGACCGACGCCATCTCCGTAGCCCCCGACGGCACCGTCTACATCGCCCACTCCAACCCCGACGTCAATCTTCCGGCCCCGAACAACACGGCGGCCGTCTTCACGCTCACCCTCAGCGGCACGACGGCCAACCTCAAGCCGGTGTTCGGTGTCAACGACAGCGCGACGGTCATCAACCCGGCGTCAGGAAGTCCGGCGACCGCGGCGCTGGCGTTGACGGATCCGGACTCCAACCGCTGGGTCGACGACCTGTTCGGCGGCACGCTGATCCAGGACGCCCAAGCCGACAGCAAGCTGGTCTTCTACAGCAAGACGGAACCGAAGCTGCGCCAGCTCAACCTGACCAATGCCAAAGGTGCCACTGCGGTCACCCCGCAGTTGGACGATGTCACCGGGGTCAAAGGCGCCGGGACCCTCTACGTGGTCGACCAGTCGACGGGCAATGTCTTCGCCATCGACATCACTGCCGCCCAGAGCGGCACGTTCTTCGCCTCTCAACCCAATCCCGCAGCCGGCGACAAGGCGAATACGCCGGCCCTCAGCGTCGTCGACATGACCACCGGCGTGGTCACCCACGTCAATTCGGGCTTCGGAAGCCCGAAGGGCCTTCTGTTCGTCGCCAAATGACAGGGCCGCCGCCGCCCATCTGACCGACCCGGCCACATCGGCGCCCGTCCATGCCGTCAGGTCCAGCACACGCAGTTGCCGCAGGGTTTGCCATGTCCTACGACGGCTGACTCAGACTAACCGTGGTAAGCGACCCGTCGGCGAGGCGAATCGCCGGCCACGCGGGCGCCGGTCGCGACTTTCACGAACAGTGGATTCCGACACACTGGGGCTGCAGGACGTTGCCTCGGGCCCGATTGCCGCCGCCGTCGAGCGTGCCGGTGCCCGCGTCCATGCCGCGGCCGGCATTGGTGTTCGCGTTGTTCGCGGTCAGGGAATTTCCGGGCGCGACCACGTCGATGCCGTTGGCGACGTTCCCGTTGGCCACATTGGCGACGAGCCGGTTGCCGGTCCCGGCGACGGCGATACCACCGCCGATGTTGATGGCACCCTGGTTGCCATCGGCCACGTTGCCCACGGCGAGGTTGGTGTCCGCGCCGGTGTCGATGACGAGGCCCACGATGGAGTTTTCGCTGGCCGTGTTGTCGATGACCCGGTTGTGATCCGATCCGAACTGGCCGCCGGTAAGAAGGAAGCCGGCCATATTTCGGTTGGCCAGATTGCCGGCGATGACCCCCTCATGGAGGTCGAAGAAGAACAGGCCCCAGCCGTCAGGGCCACTGAGACCATTGCCGGCGGCGGAATTGCCGATGACCCGCGCCAGGTGCATGTCTCCGACGACAATGCCGAGGTTTCCGTTTGTGTCGGCCTGGTTGCCGATGACCACCGTCGAGTCGGAGCGAGTGACGTGTATGCCGTTGTTCGGGTTTCCGTTGGCGATGTTATGGAGGATTCGGCTGTTCGGTGAATCGCCGACGATGAGACCGGTCCACGAGTTCTGGTTGAACCGGTTGCCTTCCAGGAGCATGCCCGGTGATCGTTTTACGAAGATGCCGTCGGACTCAAACGACTGCACGTTGTTCGTCACCGTGCTGTCCTCGACTCGGGCGCCGGCAGAGTCAGTGAGGGCGATGCCCCTCGACGTGTCGCCTGGGCCACCACCAGCCCCGATCTGGCGGACGGTGAGGTTTCGGACCCGGCTGGAAGGGGCGTGACGGAGGGCCAACCCGGTGACGAAGAAGTCGCGAATGGTGCCATTGATGATCGCCACACCCCCATGACCGTCGTCGGCGATACCCTCGCTACCGGCGGCATTCGTCCCGCCGATGGTGTGACCGTTGAGATCGAGGGTGATGCCGGAGACCCCAATGACCAACCCGCCGCCCGGGCAGTTGACCAGGTCGGCGGTGAGCCTCACGCTGGCGGTGACGGTCTGACCGCAGCGTATGGCCGTTGCCGCCGGGCCCGCCCACGCCGGCGCCACCTCGACCGGCAATACCATGAGGCTCAAGCCAAGCGCTACGAGCGCCTTCTTCTTCTTTGGGGCCTGTTTCATGTCGTGCTCCTGTCCCGCCACCGGAAGTGCTGTGTATGGAGCCCACCATGGACCTCGGCGGTAACGGCGTGACCCTCCTGGCGGTAACGGCTCGGTAACGGCGACTTTGACCGACAGGCGCCGTTACTCCATGATCGGTCGGTGCGGATTCGTGTGCTGGGGACGACGGCGGTCGATGGAGGAGCTGAGCTGGCGGGGCGGGACCGGCGGGTACTGGCTGCCCTGGTGCTCTCCGGCCGCGGTTCTGTACCGCCGAACGCCTGGCCGACGCGCTCTACGTGGAGCTGCCCCCGCCGACGTGGCGGAAGGTCGTTCAGGGCTCGGTCGTCCGGCTTCGGCGTGCCCTCGGTCCGTTGGCTATCGAGACGACGGCGGACGGCTACCGGCTGGCGGTCGGCGATGACGACGTCGACGTTCGCCGCTTCGAGCAGCTGGTCGCGACCGCCGCCGACCTCGGCGCCGCCGGCGAGCACGAACGAGCCGGGTTTCTCCTCGACGAGGCCCTCGGTCTGTTCGCGGGTGACGCATTTCCCGATCTCGACTCGTGGGAGCCGGCTCGGGCCGAGGCCGCACGCCTGACCCAGGGCCGGCTGTTGGCGGAGGAGCAGCGGGTGCAGGGTTTACTGGTCATGGGCCTCGACGCTCGGGCCGCGATCCTCGCCTCCGAGCTGGTCGAGCAGCAGCCGCTCAGGGAACAGCGGTGGGCGGCACTGGCGCTCGCCCAGTACCGCACGGGACGGCAGGGCGACGCTCTCCGCTCGATCACCCGCGCCAGACGGATCCTGGTCGCCGAGTTGGGGTTGGAACCAGGCCGGGCGCTGGTCGAGCTGGAGCGCTCGATCCTGTCCCAGGAGGAGAGCCTCAACCAGTCCACACCGACGCCACTCGCAGTGAGGGCCAGAGAATCGTGCCCGTACAAGGGTCTCGCCTCATACGGCGAGCAGGACGCCGACGACTTCTTCGGGCGTGAGGCCGCCGTGCAGGGTTGCGTCACCCGCGTGGCACAGGCCGGCACGGTCGTCATTGTCGGTGCGTCGGGGTCAGGTAAATCCTCCCTGGCCCGAGCGGGCGTCGCGCAACGCCTGCGGATCCGAGGACGATCGGTGACGGTCATCACGCCCGGGCCTCACCCGGCCGACGTGTTGGCCACGGTCCCAATCGGCGGCGCGCTCGTCGTCGACCAGCTCGAAGAGGTCTTCACGCTGTGCGACGACCCTGCCGAGCGTGAGCGGTTCGCAGCTGAGCTGGCGACGCGCATGGGAGCCGGTCCGCTGATCGCCACGATCCGCGCCGACCACCTGGCGTCGGTTGCCGAGCTGCCTGCTCTCGCGGCCGTGGTGGAAGCCGGGATGTTCCTGCTTGGTCCCATGGACGAAGACCATCTACGGGCGGTGGTCGAGGGGCCGGCGGCCCGTGCGGGCCTGCGCCTCGAGTCCGGGTTCGTCGACGTCGTGCTGGGAGACGTACGTGGCCAGCCCGGGGCGCTGCCGATGCTGTCCTACGCGCTGGCCGAGGCCTGGACCAGGCGGGAGGGCCGCACCCTGACTATCGCCGGCTATCAGGCGGGCGGCGGGGTGCAGGCGGCGGTTGCCCAGTCGGCCGACCGCATGGTCGAAGCGCTTCCCCCCGAGGGCCGGCGCGTGGCACGTGAGCTGTTCCTGCGCCTGGTCGTGTTCAGCGACGATGGCCACGCGGCGCGGCAGCGGTTGCGCCTCGATGATGTGCGTGCCGATCCCCTGACCGCTCAGGTGCTGGATGCCATGGCGGGCGCCCGGCTGGTCACGCTGGACGAAGGCACCGTCGAGGTGGCCCACGAATCGCTGGCCCGTGCCTGGCCCCGGCTCCAGGCCTGGTTCGATGAGGATCGCGAGGGCGAGCGGACAGCGTCTGCACCTGTCGACTTCGGCGGCGGGGTGGGAGGCGATGGGCCACGACCCGGCCGAGTTGTACCGCGGTACCCGCTTGCGGTCCGCTGAGGAGTGGGCGTCCGGGTCGGCGTCGTTGACGCCGACCGAGCGAGAATTCCTCGACGCCTCCGTGGCCAGCCAGCGCCTGGAGGAAGCGGACCTCGAGGCAGTCTCGTCGGCCCGGGCACGTGCCAATCGACGCCTCCGTCGCCTGCTCGGCGCGACCAGTCTGGCCTTGGCGGTCGCCCTGTTCGCCGGCGCGGTGGCGGCGACGCAGAGCGCCCGCGCCCGAGCCAGTGCCAAGGAGTCCGCTCTGCGGGCCCTGATCGAGGACTCGGCCGGCCAGCGCGGCACCAAGCGTGATCTGGCCACGCTTCTCGCCGTCGCGGCCTACCGCACCGCGGTTCGCCCGGACACGGTGGGAGGACTCTTGGGGACATTCACGGGCTCGCTCGGCTACGAACGGACCGTCCCCGTCCCGGGCGGGAACTCGATTGTCGGCACCCTCCTGCCCGATGGTCGGACCTACGCCGCGGTGGACAACAGGGGCAGCGTGCACCTGTTCGACATCTTCACCCGCCAGGACATCGGGGTGCTACCGGGACCCCGCACGACGCAGGGTGACGCACTCATCGACCTCTCGCCCGATGGCCGGTATCTCGCGGTGGCATCGGACGGTCCTGACAATCGGGATCTGCTGACCGTCTGGGACCTCCAGACCCGCAGCCGCCGATTCCCGGACGTGGCGCTCGACCATTCCTTCGGTGCGGTCAGCTTCAGTCCCGACGGGGCCATGGTTGCGGTGAGCGGGGGCCCGCTCGCCCGAGTCGAGGTGCGCTCGGCGTCGGACGGCACGCTCGTCGTCGAGGTCCCGCCGATACCACGGCCCCCGGGGGCGCACCTCCGCATCTACACCGCCGCGGTGCGATTCCTCCGAACCGGTCTTCTCGCCATCGGATCGCAGTCCGGTGTCGTGAGACTGGTCGATCCGCGCACGGGCCACGAGGTCCGACGGCTTGACGGTCCACCCGAGACATCCGAGAGCACGCTGACCACGACACCGGACGGCCTGACCCTCATCGGCGAGGGATACCAGGGCACCGACGCATGGGACCTGGCCACCGGCAAGGTCAACTGGTCCCGACCCGCCCCCGGCCGTTGCAACAAGGCCGTGACCGCTGTCGTCATCGGCGCCGTGCTCTGTGCGCAGCCCGACAGCCGGGTGCAGGCATTCGACCTGACGACCGGCACCGTTCTGCCGACGCGATTCGACTACCAATTGGGGGTCGTTTCGGACATCAACATCGTGGACGGCGGCAACCTTCTGATCGAGGTCGGCGGGGCGGCTCTGGCCTTGTGGCGCCTCGACGGGACAGGACCCCTGGCCCGCCGGGTCCTGAGTGGCACCGGGCTGATCCCCCAGGGCTTCGATGCCGCGGGGCGCCTGCTTGTCGCCCACACCGACGCGGCCAGCGGCGACCCGGTGCAGCCCGAGCTCGTCGACGCCCGGACCGGTGCGATCATCGACCCATTGGCGGGCGTGGCGGTTGCGATTCTCACCGGCGACGCCGACCGCCTCGTCGCGTTCTTCACTGACGGAACCGCCGGCTTCTACGATGTGGCCGCTCATCGTCGCGTACCCGCCCGCCCTATCAACCTGGGCTTCGTACCCCAGCAGACGGCACGACACGGCAGCACATTGCTCGTGTCGACCGCCGGTCGTATGCAGGGCATCGACCTGCGGACGGGCGCCCTCGTCGGGCCGGTGGTCGATCAGGGCGTGCCGATCACCCAGATCGTCACCGACCCCACGGGCCGCCAGGTGTTGACCGGTGAAGGCGGCCCCGTCATCGGCTTCTACGCCAGGCGCGCCGATGGAACCAGGAGCGGTCCGCTCATCGAAGCCGTCGACGCCGCCAGCAGTCGACGCGACCTGGTCACATCGAGCCTCGACGGCCATTTGCGGGTGCTCGATGCGACGACCTTCAAACCCGCCGGTCCGGACCTCCCGCCGGTGATCGGACTCACCAACAGTCTGGCCATGAGCGACGACGGCCAGGTACTGATGGTCGCGGCCCGCGATCGAACCATCCGGGTCATGGACATGCGGACACGCCAGATGGTCGGTGAGCCCATCCCGATGAGAGGGACGGGAGACGCCCTCGCCGTGCTACGCCCGGACGGCCACCAACTGGCGTACGCGGACGACAACGGGATCGTCGTCTGGGATCTCGCCGCCGACACGATGGCCGCGGCCGCGTCCGCGGTCGTCGGACGCAACCTCACCCGGGCCGAATGGCGCTCCCACCTGGCCGGCCTGGGGGCGTGGCAGCGCATCTGCCCGGACCAGTCGGTGCCCAGCGGTTGACCGCTAATGGGGCAGGGTCACCGGCCAGCCGTCCCGAGCCGCCCCCTGGGCCAGCGCCCCGGAGGCCGCCAGCGGCTGCGGGGTGCCGAGAAAGGCGGGCAGGCACGGCAACGCCGGCACCGGGTCCACCCGCCACTGCGGGGCCGCCAGGCTCGGCGGGCCGGAGAAGTCCAGCACCTCGGCCAGGTTGTTGGCCGCCGAGTCCCGGGGCGACAGCGGCGCCAGGCCCCACCGCCACTCGATGAGCTTGAGGATCGAGGTGTGGTCGTACACGCCGTGGGCCACGGCGCCCCGCCGGGCCAGGGGCGAGATGACCAGGCTCGGGACCCGGAAGCCCCGCAGGCCGGTCAGCGCCGGATTGGTGTCCGGGGCGGTCGTGGGCGCGACGTGGTCGAAGAAGCCGCCCCACTCGTCGAAGGTGATGATCAGGACCGTGCGGGACCAGGCCGGCCCGGTCGTCACCGCCTGGTAGACGGAGTTGAGGAACGCCTCACCGTTGCGGATGTCGCCGTGCGGATGGTCGTCGCTCGAGATGCCGTCGACCAGCTCCAGGCCCAGGGACGGGTCGACGTACGAGACGGCGGGGAGGGCGCCGGCGGCGGCCGCCAGGCGGAAGTCGAGGAGGGTGTGGCTGATGGGCAGGTACTTGACGCCCCACAGGGCGAGGAATGGCAGGTCGCTGAAGTAGTACCCGGCCGGGACGCCGGCCGCGGCCAGGCGGTCCCAGATGGTCGGCAGCGTGGTCAACGCCGCGGTGTTGGCGGTGCGGTCGGTCTGGGCCGAATGCATGTACATCCGGTTGGGGAACGTCGGGCCCAGGGTGGCGGCGAAGTAGTTGTCGCAGACCGTCCACGCCGGCGCCGCCCGACCGGTGAACGCCAGGTCGGCCTGGGTGTAGTAGCCGATCGAGAAGGGGTCGTTGACCTTGAGCCAGCCGTCGCACGCGCCGTTGTCGTACTCGACACGTGCGCCGGCATAGGAGTGATCGGGGTCCGGGTGGCCGCAACCCTGGAAGGTGGACAGCCGGTAGGTCGGGTGCCGCACGCCGGCGGAATCCGGGTAGGACAGGCCGGCCTGGAGGCCGTTGGCTCCGGGCAGCCAGCCCACGAAATGATCGAACGACCGGTTCTCCATGCACAGCACCACCACATGGTCGAAGCCGGCCTGGCCGGGCGCCGGCAGGGCCCGGCCCGCAGGGCTCTTGGCCAGGGCGGCGGTGACCGGCGCCAGGGCCGCGGCGCCGGCCAGGGCGCCGGCACCGGCGATGAACTGCCGTCGGGTCGTCAGCATGGCGCAAGTATTGCCCGATGCCGGGCGGCCGGGGGTGGCCGCCGGATGAACTTCAGGCCCCGTTCCCGAGCGGTTGGATGAGGCCGGCCGGGCAGGGGGCGGCCAGCGGGCCGTCGACCTGCCACTGCGGCGCACGGGTGTCGGGCGAGTGGCTGAGGTCGAGCACGTCGGCCAGGTTGTTGGCGGCCGCGTCCGGGGCGTCAGCGGCGACAGGCCCCAGCGGGTCTCGATCATCTTGAGGATCGAGGTGTGGTCGTACAGCCCATGGGCCACCACGCCCCGCCGGGCCCACGGCGAGATGACCAGGCACGGCACCCGGAAGCCCCGGCGGCCGGTCAGTGCCGGGTTGGTGTCGGAGGCGGTGCCCGGCGCCACGTGGTCGAAGAACCCGCCCCATTCGTCGAAGGTGATGATCAGCACCGCGCGCGGCCAGGCCGGACTACGGGTCACCATTTGATAAATCGAGGTGAGAAAAGCCTCCCCGTCTCGGATGTCACCGTGTGGATGGTCATCGACCGACCTGCCATCGGGAGGGTCGCTCAGGATGGGCGGGTCGACATAGGAGACCGCCGGGAGGTTGCCGCTGACGGCGGCCGCCCGGAAGTCGTCCATGGTGTGGCTTATCGGCAGGTATTTCAGGCCCCACAGCAACAGGAACGGCAGCCCGGTCGTGTAGTAGCCGGCCGGCACACCGGCGTCGGCTAACCGGTCCCAGATGGTGGGCACCGACGTGGGCGTGGCGGCATCGTCGGTCCGGTCGGTCTGAGCCGCGTGCAGGTACAGCCGGTTGGGAAAAGTCGGGCCGAGCGTCGCCGCGAAGTAGTTGTCGCACACCGTCCAGGCCCGGGCGGCCCGGCCGGTGAACGGCAGGTCGGCCTCGGTGTAGTACCCGATGGAATAGGCGTCGTTGACCTGCAGCCAGCCGTCGCAGGCCCCACCGTGGTACTCGGTCCGGGCGCCCTCGTAGGAGTGGTCGGGATCGGGGTGGCCGCATCCCTGGAAGGTGGAGAGCCGGAACGTGGATCGCGGCACGCCCCGGCGGTCGGGGTAGCTCAGCCCCTCCTGGCGGCCGTCGGCGCCGGGCAGCCAGCCGAGGAAGTGATCGAACGACCGGTTCTCCATGCAGACCACCACGACGTGGTCGAAGGTGGCCGGCGCCACCGGCCGGGACGTGGCCGGTGGCGCGGTCCGGGTCGGATGTGCGGTGCCGAGCGCGTCGATCACCGGTTTCACCGCCGCCGCCCCGGCCAGGGCGCCGGCGCCGACCAGGAACCGGCGCCGGCTCGTCCGCATCGACCTCCTATGGTGCCTGTATCAGGCCGATGATGTTACCGTCGCCACCTTGGTCTGAGCCGGGTCAGCGCCCGACGCGGCCCCGGCGGGCCAGCGAGTCGATGGTCACCGCGGCCAGCAGCACGAGGGCGGTGACCACGTACTGGGCGGCCGCGCTGTAGCCCTGCAGGCCCATGCCGTTGTCGATGGCGGCGATGACCAGGCCTCCGAGCACGGCGTGGATGGCTTTGCCGCGGCCGCCGAACAGGCTGGTCCCGCCGATGACCGCCGCCGCCACCGCATAGAGCACCAGGCGCCCCCCGTCGAGGGCGGTCGACACCGAACGCAGGCGGGAAGCGTAGATGATGCCCGCGATACCAGCCGTGAACGAGGCCAGCGTGAACGCCAGTGTCCGGATCAGGGTCAGGTTGACGCCGGCCCGGCGGGCCGCCTCGGCGTTGCCGCCGATGGCGTACATGTACCGACCGAACTTGGTGCGCCCCAGCAGCAGCGTCCACATGGCCAGCACGGCGAGCACGATGAGCACGACCCACGGCAACCCCCGGATGGCCACAAAGCCTCGGCCCCGGTTGGTGTTGCAGATGAGCACCAGGATGACCCCGGCCAGCAGGGCGCCGCCGATCTTGAGCAGGGTCAGACTGGCCGGCGGGGATACCAGTCCACTGGCCCGCCGTCTGGACTCGCGCAGCCAGGTGCGCAGCCCGAAGGCGGCCACAATGGCCAGCATCACGATCCAGCTGGCGGTCGCCGTCAAGTTGCCGCTGGCCAGGTCATTGATCACGTTGTTGTTGATCGGCAACGAGCCGCCCTTGCCGAGCATCAGCAGCATCACGCCCTGGAAACCCAGCAACCCGGCGAGGGTCACGACGAACGAGGGCAGGCCGAGCCGGGTGATCAGGGTGCCCTGGAACGCACCGATGAGGGCGCAAGTGGCTAGGCCGGCCAGAATCGCCACCCACCACGGCCAGCCCACGGACTGCTTGATCAGCTTGGCCATGACCACCCCGCCGATGCCGCTGACGTAGCCGATCGACAGGTCGATCTCGCCCAACAGAAGAGCGAAGACCACGCCCATGGCCAGCAGCATGTACACCGCCCCCTGGCTGAGCAGGTTGACCAGGTTGCCGGCGGTCAGGAACTTGGAGTTCAGCGTCTGGAAGAGAATGGAGATCAGAAGCAGGCCGCCGACGACCGGCAGCACGCCGCTGTCGCCGCCCTTGACCCTGGCCAGCGTGCCGCGGAGGTAGTCGGCGAGGGAGGTGGCGACCAGCTCGGGTGCCATCGCCAACTCCGCGTCGCTGGCCGCCTCGGGCGTCACCTCGGGCTCTTTGATGTCGGTCATCTCAGGCCTCACCCGCTCCCTGTCGCTGTCCTTGGGCCGTCCGGCTGGAGGCTCCGGTGGTCATGAGGTCGACGACGATCTGACGGTCCATCTCGGCGGTGGGCCGGACCGCGACCATCCGACCCAGGCGCAGCACCGCGATGCGGTCGGCCACCTGGAACACGTCGTTCATGTTGTGCGAGACGAGGAGCACGGCCAGGCCGCGGTCGGCCAGCCGCCGGACCAGGTCGAGGACCATGGTGGTCTGGGCCACCCCGAGGGCGGCGGTCGGCTCGTCCATGATGACCAGCTTGGAGTTCCAGAGCACCGCTTTGGCGATGGCCACCGATTGCCGCTGACCACCCGACAGGGAGGCCACCGGCTGACGGATGGAACGGACGGTGGTGACGGCCAGGCTCTTGAGCGTGGCCCCCGGCCGAAGTCTCCATGTCCTCCTCGTCCAGCAGCAGGTTCCTCATCGTCTCGCGTCCGAGGAACATGTTCTGCACGATGTCGAGGTTGTCGCACAGGGCCAGGTCCTGGTGGACGGTCTCGATCCCGAGCGCCGAGGCGTCGCGTGGGGTCCGGATGTGGACCTGCTGTCCGGCCCAGAGAATCTCGCCACTGGTCGGGCTGTGGATGCCGGCGATGCACTTGATGAGCACCGACTTGCCGGCCCCGTTGTCACCCGCCAGCGCGGTCACCGCACCCGCCGGTATTTCCAGGTCCACATCGGTCAGGGCCTGTACGGCGCCGAAATGCTTGTTGATGCCCCGGAGGCTCAGCAGGGGCTCGCCGGCGCCTGCCGGCGGTCCGCCGCCGGGGCGCTTACCCGGCTCGGGCTTCACCGGTGCAACGTCGATGGTCATGATCCTCCCCTTCCCACGGGCGGCATCTCATTCTGCGTCATCAATGGCAGCTGGGCCAGCGCTCCACATCGGGCGTTGGCCCAGCTGACGTCGGGGTGTGCTAGCTGATGCCGTTGGCGGTGCAGGCGCTGGCGACCGCAGCCACACAGAGGTCCGCGGCCTTGACCGCACCGTCCTTGATAACCGTGGACTGGAGGTTCTGGGCGGTCACCCACTGAGGTGTCAGCAGCACGGAGGAGATGTCCGTGCTTCCGTCCTTGGTGGTGCCATTGGCGAGGCCGCTAGGCGGAGTCTTGCCGGCCCGCAGGTACAGAGCGACGGCGGCCGCGCCTTGGGCTTCGAGGTAGATCGGCTTGTAGACCGTGCCGCATTGATAACCCTTCAGGATGTTCTGCAGGCCCGACAGCGAGGCGTCCTGACCGGTGGTCGGGAACTTCTTCGGCGGGATGCTGTTCTTCTGCAGGGAGGCGATGACGGCGTTTGCGTTGTCATCGTTCGGGGTCACGACGGCGTTGATGTTGGGATGGGCCGAGAACTGCTGCTCGAAGGTGGTCTGGGCGACCGACGGCGTCCAGGTACCGGTCGGCTCGCCGACCTTGACGTAGCTGTTGTCGGCGAACTTGGGCGCGAGGACCCCGTTGTAACCCTGGGCGAAGAGGAGGGCGTTGTTGTCGGTGGGGTCGCCGTCCATGACCAGCACGTTGGGCTTGGCCACGTTCCAACTGGCGACGCAGTCGATCTCTCCCTGACCGATCAGCTGGCCGACCTTGACATTGTCGAAGCTGACATACGTCCGGCCCGATGCGCCGCCCTTGACCAGGCGGTCATAGTCGACCACCTTGACGCCCTTGTTGGTGGCGTTGGCCTCGATGGCGGCCCCGCTGCCCGAGTCGAGCGGATCGATGAGGAGCACGGTGGCCCCCTGGGTGATGTCGGCTTCGGCCTGGGTCTGCATGGTGCTGGCGCTGCCCTGGGCGTTGTCGATCTTGATGTCGCTGGATGACAGCCCGGCGGCGCTCAGCGCCTTCTGCAGATACGGGCGGTCGAAGGACTCATAGCGGGCCGAGGTCGTGGTGTCGGGCAGGAGCACGCCGATCAGGCCCTTGCCCGCGGCGGCCACCGACTTCAGCTGGGCCATAGCCGAGAAGTCACTGGTGAAGGATGTCGCCGTGACGCCCGCCGCCGCGGTGGTCGCAGTGGCGCCCGCGGTGGTGGAGGTCGTGGAGGTGCTGCTGCTGGTGCAGGCGGCCAGCCCGAGGGCTGCGGTGGCCGCGGTGGCCACCAGGACCGTCCGTTTGAGCGAATGTGGCATGAGGTCGTTCCCCCTGGTCGGTAGGCGTAAGTCAGGGGAAACACTAAGGAAACACCTGTCAACAAGGCGTAGAAGTAACGTTAACGAAATGTGAACGGCGCCGACGTCAATCGGTCGTCGGCGGCATCCGGTAACCGGCCCGAGGTTCGGTGATGATCAACGGGGGCCCGCCCGCATCCTCCAGCTTGGCCCGCAGCCGCCGGACATAGACTCGGGTGTATTCGGTCTCCGTCTCGTAGCCGGGACCCCAGACGTTGCGCAGCAGCACGGCGTGGGTCAGCAGCTTGCCGGGCGCCAGGGCCAGTTCGCGGAGGAGGGCGAACTCGGTCGGCGTCAGATGCACCGGCTCGCCGTCCTTGGTGACCAGTTGGGCGTCGAGATCGATGGTGACGTTACCGAAACGGCGCGGGCCGTCGTCCGTCGCCGCCACCGGTGCCCGGCCAGCTCGGCTGCGCCGCAGCAGGGCGGTGATCCGGGCCAGTAGCTCGTCGACGCCGAACGGCTTGGTCAGGTAGTCGTCCGCCCCCAGGTTGAGGGCCCGCACCTTGTCCTGTTCGCCCCGCCGGGCCGACACCACGATGATCCCGACGGACGACTCAGCCCGGATGTCACGGCACAGGTCGAAACCGTCGACTCCCGGCAGCATGAGGTCGAGCAGAACAACATCGGGGTGGCGGTGACGGACCAGAGCGGGCACGTCCTCACCGGTCCGGGAGACGATGACGTTGAAACCCCGGACCAGGAGGTTGGACTGGACCAGGTCGATGATGTTGCGGTCGTCCTCCACCACCAGCACGAGGGTCGAGTCGTCGGGCACTAACCCAGCGCCGGGGAGGCGGCTTCCGTCCGGCCGGCGTCCACCTCGGCGTACTGGGCGATGGGCTCGATGGGCAGGGCGACAGCGACCGTCGTCCCCCGGCCCGTCGCCTCCAGGGCGATGGTGCCGCCGTGGGCATCGACGATGCCCCGGGCGATCGCCAGGCCGAGGCCGGCGCCCGGTGCCGACGTCACCCCCCGCTCATGGGGCAGGAACACCCGGTCGGCCAGGTCGGCGGGGATACCCCGGCCGTCGTCGCTGACCCGCACCGTTACCACGTCCCGTGAGGTGTCGACCTCGGCGCTGACCGCCACCCTGGTGAGGCCGGTGGCGTGGCGCAGGGCGTTGTCCACCAGGTTGACGAACACCTGCTCCAGCCGGTCGTGGTCGGCCCAGACGGGGGGCAGGTCCAAATGGCTGGCCAGCTCGATGGGTGAGCCGGGCCCGTCGACCACGCAGCGACACGCCGCCTCCAGCACCAGGCCCAGGTCGCACCAGTCCGGGACCAGGCGCAGTGTCCCGGAGTCGATGGCGCTGAAGTCCAGCAGGTCGCCGACCAGGCGCCCCATCCGAGCCGACTCCGATGCGATGGAGTCAAGGAACCGTTCCTGGGAGGTGACATCCCAGCTGACGTCCTGCTGGCGGAGGGTCGAGGCGTAGCCCTGGATGGCGGTCAGGGGCGTTCGCAGCTCATGGTTCAGCCGCGACAGGAAGTCTCGTTGAATCTGCTGCGACCGGCGCAGGGACGCCGCCTCCGCGTTGGCCCGCTCGAGCGCTTCCCTCTCGAGGGCCAGCCGCAGCGAGCGGCCGGCATCGTCGAGCAGGTCGAGAGCGTCGTCGGACAGCCGGTTGTTGTCGGCCCACCACGCGGTCACCACCGACTGACCGTCCGGTGCCGCGATGGGCACGGCGATCACGTCGGCGCCCACCGGGCGGGCCCGATGGAGCCGGCTGGTCGATTGGAACACGAGCGTGGCTGCCGCCCTTTGCTGAATGGCCGACCGCGAGGTCCGCTCCTCGTCGAGCGGCGACGGTGTCAGGTAGGACGCCTCCCCGTCGGCGTGGTGGAGAGCGATGGCGTCGCTCCCGAGTCCCCGGCACAGAGCCAGCAGGGCCAGCGCCAGGCCACCCTCGGTGGGCTGCGGTCCGGCCAGCATGTCCAGCACCCCGCGGAGGGTCTCGAGCACCCGGTTGCGGCGGGTGGCGTCGGCGAGCAGTCGCTCACGTTCGATGGCGGCAGCGGCGTGGCTGGCGTAGAGGCCGACCAGCTCCAATTGGTCGGGCTGGGGCCGTCCGACGGTGTCGGCGAACACGGTGATCGTCCCGAGGAGGCCGTCGACGCCGACGATCGGGACCGACCACAGGCTGCGCGGGCCACTCGGGTCTCCCGACCGGAACCGGGCGCCGAGCGGGTCGCGCCGTATGTCCTCGACCACCATGGCATGGCCGGTGGCCGCGGCCAACCCGATGGCACCCCCGTCGGCGGTGACCGGCAGCGACTCGACGGCGTGGGTCAGGAAGTCCGACAGGCCGACCGCCGCTGAGCGGCGCAGCCGGGCGGTCCCCAGGCTGTCTTGGCGGACCGTCCCACCGTTCGCCTCCAGCGCCGGCCGGGCTCCCTTCATAGCCTCCAGCGCCGGCCGGGCGCGCTGATCGAGCAGGTGCACGCAGAGCTGCTCCACACCGAGGGCTTCGACCATCGCCGACACGATGAGCGGCAGGCTGGCCGCCGGAGCCACATCCGCCAGCTGCTCCACCAGGCTGCGCAGCCGTTGCAACTGACGACGGGCGGTCGACTCGGTCGTGATACCCGAGATCAGGGCGACCACATCGTCGGGATGGACCTCCGACGGCGACACCACCGCCTGGATGGCGCCCTCCCGGAGGATGGCGATGCGGTCGGCCAACGCGAACACCTGTTCCAGCCGGTGCGAGACCAGCAGGATGGCCGTGCCGGAGTCCCGGAGCTCGGCCAGCAGGCGGTCCACCACCGCCGTCTCGCTGACGCCGAGTGACGCGGTCGGCTCGTCCAGGGCCAGCACCGACGGGTTGCGACGCACGGCGCCGGCGATGGCCACCAGCTGCCGCTGTCCGCCGGAAAGAAGGCCGACCGGCTTCTGCATGTCGATGGCCGGCAGGTTCAGCCGCCGGAACAGCGCCCCGGCCCGTTCCAGCATGGTGAGATCGCTGAGCAGGAAGCCGTCCATGCGCTCGTCGCCGAGGAACAGGTTGGCCACCACGCTGAGGTTGTCGCACAGCGCCAGGTCCTGCCACACCACTCCGAGGCCCTGGTCGCGGGCGCCCATGGGGTCCGGGGCCAGCGGGCACCCGACCAGCTCGATGCTGCCCCGGTCCATCGAGTCGGTACGGGCCAGGCACCTCACGACGGTGGACTTGCCGGCCCCGTTCTCACCCACCAGCGCCAGGATCTCGCCGGGCCGGACGTCGAGGTCGATGCCCCGGAGCACCTCGAGCCGGCCGAACCGCTTGTACAGCCCCCGGACCCGGAGGATGGGGGCGCTCTCCTCCATGCGATCGAGTTTGCCTGGTTCCCGCCCGCTTCGCCGCCCGGTCGGGAAGTGGATGCAAAAGAGGGGCCATTCTTGGCACCCCTTCTGCATCCACTTCCGGCAGTCACCCTTCGGCGGCGGACGCCTCCCGCTGGTCGAGGAACGACCACCACGCCTCGTTGGCCCGCCGGGCGGCGCTGAACAACGACTCAGCCCCGACGGCTAGTCGGGAGATGGCCTCGGCCGCCCACCGGGCATGATCGGCGTCCAGCTCGGCGTGCACGTCCCAGAACGTCACCGCGTCGCCATCGAAGCCATAGTGGACACGGAGGCCCGACGCCTTGGTCGCCGCCACGTCGGCCGCCTGGTGCTCGTAGGCGGCGAGTGCGGTCAATCCCAGGGCCGGGCTGAGCCCGGCCAGCTCCCGGTAGGTCCCGACCAGGCTGGAAGTCGCCGCGTCCGGGGATGACTGCACTCCGCCGACCGCGGCCGCAAACCGGTCGAACAGTTGGAGGTGGGTGGGATCACCGCCGGCCTCGTCCGCCAGGTTGCGGCCGATCAGCTCGACCGCCCGGCCGTCCTCCACGCCGTCGATCGCGGACGACAGGAGCACCGGGACCAGCCGCTCGAAGTGGCGGTACTCGGTGGCGTAGGCCGCCAGCTCGCCGGTCGCCACCTCACCCCGCTGCCACCGGCGGTAGAACGGGTGGTCGAGCAGTCGGAGCCCGGCTTCGGCCTGGCGAAGAAGCTCGTGCACGGTCTTGACGTCCATCCCCGGACCCTAGCCCCGTACCATGCAGGAGCGTGTAGGGAGCGGGGAGGTGGGCCCGGTGGTCGTGACCCAACTGTTGGTCGCAGTGGTGGCGGTACTGTTCGGTGCCATGGTGCCGGTCGCCGGCCACTCGGCGTCACCCGCGTATGGGGGGGATTTTCCCGACCCTTTTATCCTGAACGCCGCCGGCACCTACTGGGCCTACGCCACCGGCAGCGCCGGCCTCAACCTCCAGGTCATGCACTCGTCCGACCTGGCCAGTTGGAGCCCGGTGAGCGATCCGCTGCCCGTTCTCCCGGCCTGGGCCGGCCCGGGGCTCACGTGGGCGCCGGGTGTCGTGGCGCGGAGCGGCGGGTACGTCATGTACTACAGCGTCCGCAACGCGGCGGCCGGCCGCCAGTGCATCTCGGTGGCGACGTCGACGACGCCGGGCGGCCCGTTCCACGACACCTCGACCGGGCCGTTCATCTGCCAGCTCGACCATTTCGGGTCCATCGACCCCGTGCCGTTCGTCGATTCGACCGGGGCGCTGTACCTGATCTGGAAGAGCGAGGACAACGCGGTGGGCCGGACGACCCGGCTTTGGGGCCAGCGGCTGAGTGCCGACGGCCGCTCGCTCACGGGCACCCCGACGATGCTGCTCAGCCAAAGCGCGGCGTGGCAGTCACCGGCGATCGAAGGGCCGGCCATGATCGCCTCGGGGGGCACGTACTACCTGTTCTACGGCGCCGCCCCGTGGGACAGCGCCCGGGCCGCTATGGGCTACGCCACCTGCGCCACGCCGCTCGGGCCGTGCCGGAACGCCTCAACCAGCGGGCCGTGGATGGCCTCGCACGGCCAGGCACTCGGTCCCAGCGGGCCCACCTTCTTCACCGGTAACGACGGCGGGACCCGGATCGCCTACCACGCCTGGATGCCCGTCGCCGGCTACCCCAACGGCGGCGTGCGATCGCTATGGGTCGACACCCTCACCTTCCAACGCCAGGGCTAGCGCCCGAGCGCGGGCCTGGGTCACCGGCGGCGGGGTGCCCCCCGCCAGCCGCAGGACCATCAACAGGGTGGCCGCGGCCGGGCGGACCACGGACGCCTCGACCAGCGGTTGCGGAGGCAGCCGGAGCATGTCCCGGGCCCAACCGGGCAGCAGGCCGGTGCCGGCCCGGATGACGACCCGGTAGGCGGTGCGCAGCACCGGGTTGGTGAAGGGCGACGCCTGGATGTAGCGGATGGATTCGAGCGCCTGGTCCCCCGCCTGGAGATCGGGACGGACGGCTTCGAAGTAGGTGGCCACCTCGGCCCGGCTGCGGGGCAGGCCGGTCGCCCCGAGGCGCTCGGCCACCACCGCCGTCTCGTCCAAGTAGCGGTCCTGGTCGGCGGCGACGACCGGCAGCAGGTGGTAGCGGCGGTGGGCCCGCAGGAAGCTCGACACCTCGGCCACGTGGATCCAGCGCAGCAACTCCGGGTCATCCGCCCGGTACGGGCGCCCGTCGGGTGCGGTGCCGACGACGCGGGTGTGCACGGCCCGGACGGTGTCGATGATGGCCTCGGCCACGGGCGTCGAGGCATAGGTGGTGGCGGTCACGAACGACGACGTCCGCGACAGCCGCTGGAACGGCCGCTGGCGGTAGTCGGAATGGTCGGCGACGCCGGCCATGGCCAGCGGGTGGAGGGTCTGCAGCATGATGGCGCTGATCCCGCCGATCAGCATGGATGCGTCGGCGTGGACCCGCCACGTCACACTGTCGGGTCCGAACAGGCCGGGATCACCGGGGGGATCGGTGTACTGCTCCTCCGGGAAGCGGTCGGCCCCGAAGGCCGATCGGACCGGTCCGAGGACGAGGCGCCGCAGGGCCGCGGTCGCTCTGGGCATCGGCGGCCTCAGTAGTGCCATGGATACGGGGACCAGTCGGGCGCCCGCTTCTCCAGGAACGAGTCCCGGCCCTCGGCCGCCTCGTCGGTCATGTAGGCGAGCCGGGTGGCCTCGCCGGCGAACACCTGCTGGCCGATCAGGCCGTCGTCGATCAGGTTGAAGGCGAACTTGACCATGCGCTGCGACGTCGGGCTCTTGGCGTTGATGCGCCGGGCCCAGTCGAGGGCGACGGGCTCCAGGTCGGCGTGGGGCACCACGGCGTTGACCATGCCCATCATCTTGGCCTCGTCGGCGCGGTACTCGAGACCGAGGAAGAAGATCTCCCGGGCCCGCTTCTGCCCGACCATGCGGGCCAGGTAGGCCGACCCGAAACCGCCGTCGAAGCTGGCCACGTCGGCGTCGGTCTGCTTGAACCGGGCGTGCTCGGCGCTGGCCAGGGTGAGGTCGCACACCACGTGGAGGCTGTGACCGCCGCCCACCGCCCAGCCGGGCACGACCGCAATCACGACCTTGGGCATGAACCGGATCAGCCGTTGCACCTCGAGGATGTGCAGCCTTCCGGTGCGCCCCGGGTCGATGGTCTCGGCGGTGTCGCCCTCGGCGTAGCGGTAGCCGTCGCGGCCGCGGATGCGCTGGTCGCCGCCCGAGCAGAACGCCCAGCCGCCGTCGGTTGGTGAGGGCCCGTTGCCGGTCAGCAGCACGCAGCCCACGTCTGGCGACATCCGGGCGTGGTCGAGGGCCCGGTAGAGCTCGTCGACGGTGCGGGGCCGGAAGGCGTTGCGCACCTCGGGCCGGTTGAAGGCGATGCGGACCGTCCCGTGCTCGACGCGCCCGGTGGTAGGTGATGTCGGTGAGATCAGTGACGTCGAAACCGTCGACCGGGCGCCAGGCTTCGGCCTCGAACAACTCAGAGATCATGCGGGAGAGGATATGGCGGGGGGCGCGGCCGTGGTCGCGGCCACCGTCACGTCTGCGTCAGGGGCGGGTACGGCGGCGGACCGGGTGGTCCTCAGCCACGGTCGCCAGCTCCAGGCGGCTCAGGACGATGACCAACAGGCACAGGGCGCCGCCCATGGCGAGACAGACGAGCATGAACAATCCGAACGACTGGGCGATCTCGAGGAGAGGCATAATCGAAGTTGGCACCTTGAACTTGGGAATTTCTTGGAACGCCATCGATAGGCGGGGTCCCCTGATCCCAGGCTGCCCTCTGCCGCTCGGTTTCCCCCACTGGTGGTTCACCGAGTGGTAATCGCATGGAAACACGGGCGAGATACAGTCGCCGGATGAGCTCGCGTTACCGAGTGCGCATCGAGTTGCCCGACCGACCCGGTGCGCTGGCCAAAGCGGCTGCCGCGATCGCGTCCGCCGGTGGCAACGTCCTCTCGGTTGACATCCATGAGATCGACGGAGCCCGCTCGATCGACGAGATCCTGGTAGACCTGCCCGACGGGTGCGAACCGTCCCGTCTGACCTCGCTGCTGGCCGACGCCGATGCTGGAGGGGTGCTGTCAATGCACGCCGATTCGGCCGCCTTCGACCCGATCGTCCGGGCGCTGCGCTGGGTCGGCTTCGCCCTCGAGGCCGACCCGCAGGACTGCGACCTGGCGCTGGCCAAGTCGCTGGCCGAGGCGTGCACCACCTCGATCGCCTGGATCGCCACGCCGGCCGAGGCCGAGAAACTGCTGGCCGGGCGGCAGGCGCTGGCGCTGGGTAGCGCGGTGGTGACGCGGGAGACCGAGTTGCCGCCGGCCATGGCCGAGAGCCTGGCTCCCCCGGCCTGGGTGATGGCGGTTCCCGACGACCCCTACAACCCGAGCCGGGTGGGGTTCGTGGCCCGGTCGGCCTCGTTGCGGTTCACAGCGTCGGAGGTGGCGCGGGCCGAGGCCCTGATGTCGGTGTGCTACCGGCTCAGCGGGGCGTCCGGACGGGCCGACCTCGGTGCGCCAACCTGATCCTGGACGGGGCGACCTCGGCGCCGGCGGCGGGGTGGCCGCGGGGCGCCAAGCTGATCCCGATGGGTCTATCGTCGTGGTGTGCCGACGAAAGGCCCCACCAAAGTCACCCCGGCCAAGCCCTCGCCGCCCGTCTCGGCCAACAGCGACGGCGCCACCGCGGGAGCGGCCATCGCCCGGCCCCCGGCCCGCACGAGAGCCCGCCGGCCGGCGGCGCCCAAGGTGCCACCGCCCCCCCAGACGCTGGCCATCGACGTCGGCGGGACGGGGATCAAGGGCTCGGTCCTCGACATCACCGGCCACTTCGAGCACGAGCGCGTCCGCATACCCACCCCGTATCCGCTGTCACCGCAAAGGCTGATCGAGACCATCGACGAGATCGTCCGCTCGTTGCCGCCTTTCGACCGCACCTCGGTCGGCTTCCCGGGCATGGTGCGCGAGGGAAAGATACTGACCGCCCCGCATTTCCTCGGGGTCGACGGGCCCGACGCCAAGACCAACCCCAAGCTGCTGGCCGCCTGGACCGGCTTCGACCTGGCCGGCGCCCTCTCGACCGCATTCGGCAAGCCGGCGAAAGTGGCCAACGACGCCGACCTGCAGGGCCTGGCCGTCGTCGCCGGCACCGGACTCGAATTCGTCGTCACGCTGGGCACGGGCTTCGGGACCGCCGAGTTCTACCAGGGCCAGCTCTGCCCCCATCTGGAGATCGGCCATCACCGCTTCCGGGGCAACGAGACCTACGACGAGCAGCTGGGCGAAGCGGCCCGCAAGAAGGTCGGCCCCGACCGGTGGAACAACCGGGTCCGCAAGATGATCGACAGCATCCGGGCCCTGGTGTTCTTCGACCATCTGTACATCGGCGGCGGCAACGCCACCAAGGTCAAGGGCGACCTGCCACCCGACGTCACCACGATCGACAACACCGCCGGCATCCTGGGTGGGATCAAGCTGTGGGACCAGGGCCACCGGGCCTGATCGTCGGTCCTACGCCAGCACGTCCTTGGTCGTGAACCGGGCCCACGCCGCGGCCCCGAACACCGCCACATAGGCGGCCTGCAGCGTCAGGTCCTGCCAGATGCCGGTCCATCTGACCGGGCTGCGCAACAGGTCCGAGAACGAGAACCAGTTGTGGGTGAACAGCCACGGATGGATGGCGTGGACCTGGGGGATGCCGTCGAGCACCAGGCTCAGGATGACGAAGCCGACGGTGGCGGCCATGGCGCCGACCGGGACGTCGGTCAGGGTGGAGATGAACATCCCGATGGCGGCCACCCCGAACAGCGAGGCGCCGACGATCAGCGCCGCGACCACGGTCCGCAGCGTGCCTCCCGCCAGCGAGAGTGTGGTGCCCGACAGTGTTGTGACCCGGCCAAGGGGGAAAAGGATGGCCCCTGCGACCAGGCCGCCCACCGCCACCGCCAGCCCGGCGGCCAGACAGTAGGCGGCCGCCGTACCGGCTTTGACCAACAGCAACCTCGAGCGCCCGGCGGGCCGGGCCAGCAGGTACCGCAGCGTGCCCAGGCTGGCCTCGCCGGCGATCGAGTCACCCGATACCACGGCCACGGTCAGCGGCAGGAAGAAGGGGATGGTGACGGTCAGGCCGGCCAGGGCGGCGAAGATCCCGTTGCGCGTCACCTGGTCCAGGAACGTGGGACCGTTGCCCGTCGACGGGCCGCCGGACAGGTAGACCAGCACGGCCAGCAGACTGGGGATGGCGGCCAACACCAGCAGCAGGGCCTTGACCCGCCGGCGCCGGAACTGCGTCGCCATCTCAGCGTGCCACATCGAAACCCTCCCCCGTCAATGCCACGAACGTGTCTTCGAGGCTGGGCCGCACCGTGTTGAGGCTGCGGACCCCGACGCCGGCCGCCACCAGGGCTTCGCAGCAGTCCTCGGGTCGCTGGCCGTCGAGACGGGCCGAGACCGTCAGGCCGTCCACGACGATGTCCTCCAGGCCGAGGCGCTTCATCTCTTCGGCGGCGATGCTCACCTGCTCGGTCTCGACCGACAGCCGCCGTGACCCGGTCGCCTGGAGCTCGGTGATGGTGCTCTGAGCGAGGATTTTGCCCAACGACATGACTGCCACGTGGGTGCACACCTGCTCGACCTCGGACAAGAGATGGCTCGAGAGGAACACCGTGCTGCCATCGGCGGCCAGCTCGCGTATCAGGTGGCGGATCTCCCGGGTGCCCTGGGGGTCCATGCCGTTGGTGGGCTCGTCGAGGACCAGGAGGTGGCGGGGCCGCAGCAGCGCCGCTGCCAGGCCCAGGCGTTGGCGCATCCCGAGTGAGTAGGCCTTGTACTTCTTGCCGGCGGCTGCGCTCAGGCCGACCCTGGCCAGCGCCTCGTCGACCCGCCGGCGGCGGGTGGAGCGCTGACCGTCCGGCCCGGCGGCGTCGTACCGGGCCAGGTTCTGGGCGCCGGTGAGCCAGGGGTAGAACGCCGGACCCTCGACCAGGGCGCCGACCTGGGGGAGGACCTTCGACGACGCCTTCGGCATGTCCTGGCCGAACAGCCGCCACGTGCCGGCGGACGGGCTGATCAGGCCCAGGAGCACCCGAATGGTCGTGGTCTTTCCCGACCCGTTAGGGCCGAGGAACCCGTAGACCGATCCGGTGGGCACCCGCAGGTCGATGCCGTCGACCGCGGGCACCTTTCCGAAGAGCTTGCTCAGGCCGTTCGTCTCGATGGCGAGCGGGCCTTGGGCCGGGCCGTCCGGCACCACGCTCAATGGGCGCTGGCCACCGCGGCTTCGAGCGCCGCGGTGTTGACCGCCCCCACCGCGATCCGACCGTCGTCGAGCACCAGCACGTTGACCAGGGCCGACTCGATGAGCTTGCCGCTGCCGAACGCCCCGGTGACCGGTGTCGCCGCCTTGAGGAACTCGCCGGCCTGCGCCGGCAGCTTCACGTTGCTGAAGATCCCGACCGTGCCCCAGTCCTGGCCCACGACCTTGGGATTATCGGCGGTCGCCGGTGTGGCGGGTGTGGCCGGCTCGGGTGTGGCCGGATCGGGGGTGGCGGGCTTGGTCGCGTGGGCGGTGGGCTGCTTGGTGGTCACCGTCGAGCCGGGGGGCGGGGTGAAGTTGAAGTTGGATGCGCCGGGGACCGAGTAGTCGATGGAGGTGAACCCGAGTTGCAGGGCGGCGGACTTCTGGCCCTTGGCGAACACCTGCACCTCGAGCGGTAGGCCGGTGTTGGCGTCTATGGCGATGGTCACCTGGGCAATGGTCGACGCGGCCAGCTTCGGCGTCAGGACCAGCTGGTAGACGGGCTGGTTGGCCACGTAGTCGGTCGACGTGATGGACGTGGCGGTCGAAGGGCCGATCTGGTCGAGCAGATTCTGGGCCATCTGGGCCGGGGTCTGGATCGGGTCAGGTGCGGCGTCCACCGGCGTCTTGCCCGTGGGTGTCGAGGTCGCCTCGGCCGGCAGGATGACGTGGGTCACCTTCTTGGTGGTGCTGTCCCACATCCACACGTCGTGGCCGTTGTGCACCACGTCGACCTCGGCCATCGACTGGAGGAGGGCCATCCGGCTCTTGTCCTGACCGTCGAGCCAGACCAGCGCCTGATGGGTGCCGGACAGCAGGCTGGTCGGGTTGAACCCGCCGCCGCCGCCGTGCGGGCCGCCGCCGCCGGCCGCGTCGCTGAGGGCGCCGAGGTTGGGTATGCCCAGGTTGGTGGCCAGTTGGATGGTGCCTGACAGAGCCTTCACGTCGACCTGCTGGACCTTGGCGATCAGCTGCTGGGCGGTGACCGGTGCCAGCGTCGGAGTGTCGGCGGCGGAGAGATTGGGGACGGCCGCGATGAGTGCGATGACCGCGATCATGGCCAGCGGTGCGAACCACCGCAGCGTGCGAGCGCGAGGAGAGGTTGCCATGAGCGTCAGCGTACGACGACGGAGTTAAGAAGGGGCTGTGAACGGTTGGTGGCGAAAAGCGGGAGGCGCAAGGCGGGAGGCGAATGGAGGGTGGCGGCAGCGGGCGGCGGCGGCGGCGGGCGGCCCAGCGTTGAGAGCACGGATGCCACCTCCAGCCGGGCAAGTGCGCTCGGAAGCTGGGCGGCGCGGCCCTCAGTCGCGGAGGCTCACCGGCCAGGTCCCCGCCGGCGGCCGCTCGGCCATCGCGGCCTGATGGTGGGCCCTGATCTCCTGGAGCGCCGGGCGGTGGACGACCTCCCCACCCCGGATGACGGGCACCTGGAGGGGTCGGGCCGGACCCTCCGGCGGTGCCGGATCGGCAGCGAGCTCTTCGACCGCCGCCCACCCGTCGTCGTCGAAGAGCCGCCAGGCCCATCTCCGACCTGGAGTGGTCGCCTTGCCCGGTGATCGTTTGGCCACCGGCCGCTGGCCGGCCTCCGGGTCGGCGCTGCCGGCCACCGCCACCAGTTTGTAGACGAAACCGGCCGTCGGATGGCCGGCACCCGTCACCACGCTGGTCCCCACGCCATACCCGTCGGCCGGCGCCGAGGCCAGAGTCCGGATGGTGGACGCGTCGAGGTCGCCCGTGAGGACGATTCGGGTCGACGTGGCGCCCAGTGAGTCGAGTAGGGCCCGGGCCCGCCGGGTCTCGGCAACCAGGTCGCCGGAGTCGATGCGGATGGCGCCGAGCGACGGTCCGGCGGCGGTCACCGCACGGCGGATGCCCTGCTCGAGGTCATAGGTGTCGACGAGCAGAGTGGTGCCCACGCCCAGGGCGGCCACCTGGCTGCGGAACGCGCCCCGTTCGTCCGGATACAGGAGCACGAAGGCGTGAGCAGCTGTACCGGCGGTCGGGATCCCGTACCGACGGCCCGCCTCCAGGTTGGATGTCGTCGCAAAGCCGGCGATCCAGGCGGCTCGGGCGGACGCGACCGCCGCCTCCGGTTCGACCTGCCGGCTTCCCATCTCGATGAGCGGCCGGGCGGCGGCCGCCTCCACGATCCGCGTGCCGCCGCGGTCGCCACCGACGAATCGTGGTTGAGGATCGACAGCACCACTGTCTCGAGGACCACCGCCTCGGCGAAACCCGCGTCGACGGTGAGTACCGGCGAGCCGGCGACATACAGATCCCCTTCCCGGTACGCGTCGATGTCACCGCCGAAGCGGTAGCCGGCCAGCCAGTCCAAGGTCTGTCCCGATACCACGCGGTGATCGGCCAACCACTCCAACTCAGCGGTGCCGAAACGGAAGCGCTCGACGGCGTCGACGACGCGGTCGAGACCGCACGACACGCCGTAGCCGCCCTCAGCGGGGAGCCGTCGGGTGAACACCTGGAATGTGGCCCGGCAATCCGCCATTCCGTCCCGGAGGGCGGCGTCGGCCATGGTCAGCTCGTAACGGTCGGTGCAGAGGGCGGTCGATGGAGTCGATGGTGGCGTCATGTCCACCCGATCTCAGCCGACCCCGTGCCGGGCCCGCCGGAAGGCGCGGCGCCAGCCCGTTTCAGAGCCACTACGGCCCTTGGAGGCGCCGGCGGGCGCGGCCGCCAGTCGTTGCCGGCGCAGCGTTTCGCTCTCCCGGTCGTCGAGTGGTTGGAGCGCCCCGACCACGAACGACAGGAGCCGGTCGGCGAGCGCCGGGTTGCGGGCCAGCACCGGCCCGTGCAGATAGGTGCCCCAGATCCGGCCCGAGACGACCCCGTCGGTGTGGGCCGGGTCGCCGTTGCCGATACCGATCCGGACCCGCCCCAAGGGCTGGGCCGCGGGCCCGACGGTGGTCACTCCGCCGTGGTTCTCGTAGCCGGTGAGCAGCGGGAGGGTGGGCTCCGCGGTGGGCTCGACGACCAGTTCCCCGACCGCTCGTGGCCCGAGTCCTCTGATCGTGGTGCAGTCGAGCAGGCCCAGGCCCTCCCGATCGATGCCGTCGGGCCCCACGAAGGACCGGCCGAGGATCTGCAGACCGGCGCAGATGGCGAGGACGACCGCGCCCCGGTCGACGGCTCGGTGCAATGACTGCTGGTCGTTGAGGTCCTTGGCCGCCAGCGCCTGGGGGAGGTCCTCGCCGCCCCCGATCACATACAGGTCGCAGGAGTCGGGCACCTGGTCGCCGGCATCGATCTGCACGATCTCGGCCGCATGGCCTCGCCAGCGCAGCCGCTGGGCCAGGATGACGGCATTCCCCGAGTCGCCATAGGTGCCGAGCAGATCGGGGTAGACCAGGGCCAACCGGATCGTCGAGAGCCCGCCACGTGGCGGCGCCCCCGCTCCCCCGCCGGGCTCAGCCGGCACGGCCCAGCCGGCCCGAGATGGTCTGGAATGACGTGTAGTTGGCCACCACGTCGACCATTGTCGCCCCGGCCGCCTCCAGTGCCATACGGGGGTCGGGCTGGTCCCGGTGGTCGACCTCGGCGTAGTGCAGCCGCACCGCCAGGTCGTGGCTGCGCTCCCCGGTCGCGACCACCAGCCGGCCCCGCAACCGCTCGAACGGGACGTCCCACAGCCACGACGGGTCCTTCCCGTCGGCGATACGGGCGTTGATGGCGACCACAACCGGCCGCGGCGGGGGGGCCAGAAGATCGAAGACCTCGAGCCAGCCGGCCGGGTTCTTGGCCAGCAGCAGGCGGGCCGACGTGGTTCCGACCGTGATGGTGCGGTACCTCCCGGCGACCTCGGCCACCGTCGACATGGCTCCCAGCGCGTCCGCCGGGCGCACACCGAGCTGTTGTGCAGCTGACATGGCCATGGCAGCATTGGCCCGGTTGACCCGTCCGGGTAGCTGGAGGTGCAGCGCCAACCGGTCGCCCGCCCTCGTGACCACGTCATCGCCATCGAGCCAGACATCGAGGTCCGGGCGCCGCAGCTCGCAATTCGAGCACGACCAACCACGGCCCGGGTCACCCGGTGCGCCTTCGAAGCGGATCCGGCCGCCGCAGTTCGGGCATCCGGCGGCGTCGGCCGTCCACCGCTGGCCGGCACCGACCCACGTCACTGACGGTGACGCCAGGGCCGCCCAGGCGACGAGAGGATCGTCGGCGTTGGCCACCACGTGCATGGCCGACGAGGCCGCGGTCCGCTCGGCGATGGTGCTTCGCCAGACGGCCGACAGGCGCCGGACCTCATTGTTGCGATCGAGCTGGTCCCGGCTGAGGTTGAGCAGGACCACCACGTCCGGGTCGGTCGCGGTCGCCACCCGGCCCAGCCACGCCTCGTCGACCTCGAGCACCGCGTGCCGGGTGCCCGGCGGCGCGGTGCCCAGCGCCGCGGTCAGGCCCGGAGGAAGGTTGGCGCCGAGGGCGTTGGTCACGACCGGGCCCAGGGTCCCGAGTGCCGCGCTGAGCAGGCTGGTCGTGGTGGTCTTGCCGTTGGTGCCGCTGACCAGGGCGATACGCCGGCCGGCAGCCAGTCGTTCCAGCGCCGTCGGGTCGAGCACCAGCATGGCGCGCCCCCCGATCACCGATCCGCTGCCCTGGCCCATCCGCCTTGACGTGGCGCCAATGACACCTCCGACCGTCGTCGCCAGACGAGTGCGGAATGGGAGCGGCAAAGGCGCTGGCTTTCGTCGGTGGACCCCGGCAGACTACCCCACGGCCGCGTGGCCCAGCCTGGGTCGGGAATCGGGCCACCGGGAGTGTGGCGTCTGGCAACGAGGTATTCACCGTCGGCGATCTGGCTGGCCAGCCGTGCGATGCCGGGAGGTTCGCGGTGAGCGCTGACCCGGAACGCGATACCGGGCGCGGCTGGCGGCCCCGAATGGCGACGGGAGCGCCGCCTCGCCGGACACCCAGCCGGCACCCGCGCTCGAGCCCGAGCCGCCGCTCTGCGACCCGCCGGCACCCGGAAGCGCGCTGGCGCCCGACGCCCTGAGCGTCCCGGTGGCCGGCACCGACCCGGCCCCGGAGAGCCCGGTTGACAGCTACCACGAGGAAGTGCCGTGGCGGATCATATGGTCAGCCATCGGCGTCGTGCTGGCGGCCGGCGCCCTGATCGAGCTGGTCCTCGCCCTGAAGCAGGTCCTCGAGCTGATCGTGATCTCGGGGTTCCTCGCGGTCGTGCTGAGCCCGGCCGTGAGCGGGTTGGTCCGGCTGAAAATCCGGCGAGGCCTGGCGACCAGCATCGTCTTCTTCTTCGGAATGCTGACCTTCGGCGGCTTGGGCTACCTGTTCATCCACCCGATCTACCGCGAAGCGGTGCGCTTCGCCGACGACCTGCCGAACCTCCTGGCGCGCGTCCAAGCCGGAAAGGGCCGGCTCGGCGAGTTGATCGCCCGGTACCACCTGCAGAAGACCGCGGCCCAACAGGTCCCGAAGATTCGCAGCTATTTCAGCCACCTCGGCGGTCCCGCGCTCAAGGTGGCCCGCACGGTGCTCTCCGGTCTGGGCGGGCTGATCACCGTGCTGGTCGTCACCTTCCTGATGCTGTTGCAGGGACCGTCGATGGTGAGATCGGCGCTCGGTGTCCTGCGGCCCCGGCAGTCCCGCCGCGTCCGACGCATCCTCGACGATGTGGCCAAATCGGTCACCGGTTACATGGTGGGCAATATCGCCACCTCCATCATCGCCGGCCTGATCTGCGGCGTCTCCCTCTTCGTCCTCAGGGTGCCGTTCGCCGTGGTGTTCGGCGTATGGGTGGCGCTGGTCGATTTCCTGCCGCTGGTCGGGGGGTTGCTGGCGGGGGTCCCGACGGTGGCGTTCGCGGCACTGCACTCCCCAGCTGCCGGGATCGTGATGCTCATCGTCTTCCTGGTGTACCAGCAGGTCGAGAACCACATCCTCAACCCGGTCATCATGAGCCGCACCGTCCGGCTCAACCCCTTGTGGGTGATCCTCTCAGTCCTGGCCGGTGCCCAGTTGGCCGGGATCGTCGGAGCGCTGCTGGCCATCCCCGCGGCGGGCGCCATGCATGTGATCGTGCGGGACGTCTGGGACGAGCGCCGCGGCCAGCCCAAGGCGACGCCGACGATCGGGGCCGACGAGAACACCGCGGCCTGACGGGATGACCGACACCGACGGCTGGGACCCGTCCCAGTACGACCGGTTCGCCGCCGAACGACCCCAGCCGTTCCGGGATCTGCTCGGGCTGCTGCATCCCGTCCCGGGAGGCCGAGTCATCGACCTCGGATGCGGCACCGGCGAGTTGACGGGCCCGCTGCACATAAAGATGCAGGCTGCCCGCACCCTTCGAGAGTCGCCGTCGGCGCCGGTGCCGTGCTCGACCCGGAGCATTACGCCGGCATCCTGGACCGCCTCGGGTACACCGAGCAGCACGTTCGGCTCCAGGTTTACCGCCACCACCTGTCCTGCACCGCTGAGGTGGTCGAGTGGGTCAAGGGCACCTTGCTGACGCCCTACCGGGAGCAGCTCAGCGCGGCCGAGTTCGACGAGTTCGTGGCGACCTACCAGCGCCTCCTCCTCGAGCGGCTCGGCGATCAACGGCCCTACTTCTATCCCGTCAAGCGGATCCTGTGCTGGGGCCGCCACCCCTGACCGGACGTGCGGCCCACGGGCTGCCGGGGCGCGCCGGCAGCGACGGTGGCCGAGGCGCCGGGAGCCGGGCACGACGACGCAGCCCGGCATCGGCAAACCACGGCCGCAACCGCAGCCGGGACGGTGGCAGGTGGCCGTAGATCATCACTCCTTCGCCCGGCCGGATGCGCCGCAGTTCGTCGGCCGGGGCCAGTCGCCGGTAGACGATCGACGAGGACCGGGTGCGGCGACCGTCGCGCAGGTCAGATGTGACCACCTCCTCGCGAACCGCCTGCTCACCGGCCAGCCCGGAGAGGGTGTCGAGCGTTCCGACGTCGGCGATGCCGGAGAGCACCACCTTGGCCCGATGGTTGTTGGCGATGGTCCGGGCCCGCTCGGACCCGTAGCGGGCGGACAACTGGGCCAGGTCCTGGCAGACGGTCACCAGTTGGACGCCCATACCGGCGCCCGTGGAGGCCAGTACGTCCAACTCCTTGAGGGGGGCGATGTTGGCCACCTCGTCGAGCACGACGAGCAGCGGGGGATCAAGGGGCCCACCCAGGTGGTGGGCTCGATCGACCGCGGCATGGACGATGGACCCCACCAGGGCGCTGAAGACCGCCTGGACCCTCGCCTGCTCGTGCGCCGGGCCGCACAGATAGAGGGTGTGGCGACCCTCGAGCAGGGCGGCCGGGTCGATGTCGGGCTGCGCCGCGGCGGCCGCGACGACCGGGTCCTCGTACGGTGCCAGCACGGTTTCGAGGGTCGTGTAGATCGAGCTCCGGATCCGTTCGTCGCGACCGGCGCCGGCGAACAGGGCGACCACCGCGTCGGCCTCCCCGGCGTCGCCGAGCAGTTGCGCCACCTCTTCTGTCTCCCGGAGGTTGGTCCAGCGAACGACGTCACGCATGCTCCGATCACCGACCCGGGCGGCGAGTAGCAACGGCGCCAGCAGCTTGGCCGACGCCGCGAACCAGAAGGCGCCGTCGTTCAGCCCCAGCTGAGCGGGCGTGGCCTCGACCAGGGAACTGGCGACCCGCTGGGCCCCGCTCCAGGTGACCGCTTCGGCCAGCGGTGACCAGCGGGCGCTCGGCCCGGTGCCGGCCGAGGCGGTCGGGTCGAACACCCATGTCCGGCCGAGCGTTCCCCGGTACCGGCCGGTGTGGGCGACCAGGTCGCCCTTGACCGACGTGGCGACCACCGGCCCGTCCCACTCGAGAAGGGCCGGGATGGCGAGGCCGCTGGTCTTCCCCGACTGGCTCGGTCCGAGGACCAGGACGGAGTGGCGCTGCTCCGTCGCGACCAGGCTGCGGCCCACTCGACCGAGCACCAGCCGGCCGTCTCCGGCTCGCCGCACCCGTAGCGACCGAAGGTCGCTTCGACCAGCCCAACGGGCGCCCGGGGCAGGTCTGCGGAATGCGACGCCCGCCGGCCCGCCGCCCGGCCCGCCGGCCCCGCCCGGTCTGCCGGCGCCGGCGCCGGCCCCGCCCCGGATCCCACGGCCCCCTTGGGCGCCACCTCCACTCCCGCCCAACAATCGCCACCCGGCCGCCGCGACCGCGGCCGCGACTATGACGATCGCGCCCGCCACCGCGTACAACCAGGCTCCAGCCGGCAGGTCGGGGCGCACCGCCGGGGGCCAGGCCCGGCGCGGATCACCAGCCGAGCCCGGCCAGCGGGCAACCGTCGCCGCCACATCCGTGGCTCGAACAGGCACCCACCGGCCGTGCCAGATCCTCCCGGCGGCCTGGCCGGTCAGCCACACCAGTCCGCCGGCACCGGCCAGCATGGCCATCACGGCAACCAGCACTGAGTCGAGCCGGTCGAAGCGAGTATCTCGCCCGGCGGCCTGCCGGGTCATCGCACGTCCGCCAGCTGACTCCCACCGTCAGCCGACATGCGGGCATCGGTGTCCACCAGCGCACGTTCCTCCGGACCGAGACGATGCTCGACCAGGAACGCCCGCTGGCCCACCTTCCACAAGGCGACGCCGCGGGGCAGGCGGGGCAGCAGGTCGGCCTCAGTGCTCGTCAGTCCGAGCAGTTCGGTCGCCGCCTGGACCTCCGATGGCGGCTGACCGAAGATGACGCGGGTTTCGGAGTCGGCGAGCAGGCCCTCGGCCAGCCGTTGCTGCTGCGAGCCGTCAGCCCCGACCGCTCTGAGGTCGGACAGGCGGTGGACAACCGCCACGTTCGCCACCCCGAACGCCCTCGAAAGCTTGAACCCGGCCTGCAGCCAGCGGGCGATGGCGAGGTTGTTCAGTATGGCCCACGCCTCATCGACCACCACGATGCGCCGGACGCAGTCAGCGCCCTGGAGGACGGTTTGGAGCCAGGCGGTGGCGCACGTCATCAGGAGGCCGAGGGCCGGCGATGCGTACAGGGCCGACAGGTCGATCACCACCAGCGGCCCGCCCAGGTCGATCCCTTCGCTGGTCGGGCCGTCGAACATGCCGGCCAGATCGCCACGCACCAGCCGCCGCAGCTCGAGCCCCACGTCCCGGCCGTCCGCCGCCAGCCCTCCAACGTCGGTCCGCACCGAATGCGCCGCGTCAGCGGAAGGCGAGAGCAGGGCCTCCACCACATCCGGAAGGGTCGGCTCCCGGGACCGCCCGGCCACCGTCCCCACCGCCAGCTCAACGGCCGTCCGTTCCGCCGGCAGCAGGGAACGGCCCAGCGACCCCGCCGCCAGCGAGCACAGCAGCTCGGCCTGCCGCCTGAGCAGCTCCTCGCCGCTCTCAGCCGCCGGCCGCCCGACGGGCTGCAACGGGTTGAGGCGGACCCCACCCCCCGGCGCCACCCGCAGCGGCACCGCGCCGCAGCCGGCGGCCAACGGCCCGTACTCACCCTTCGGGTCCACGACCCACGCCTGGCGGCCGAACACCTGCTGGCGCCACACCAGCGCCTTGACGAAGCTGGACTTGCCCCGGCCGATCTGTCCGAGCACCACCATGTTGGGATTGGTGAGCACCCCGGATCGGTAGAGCTCCCACGCGTCGTAGGTGAAGGTGCCACCGAACAGATCCCGGCCGATGTACACCCCGCGCTCGCCGAGACCGGCCTCGGCGACGAACGGGTACACGGCCTGCAGATGGGCCGTCGTCGCCCGATGGGCGGGCGGCTCCCTCATCGCAGACCGCGGGCCAGTGGCATGGTCCACGTGAAGGCATCGAGCTGCTGGCCGTACAGCCGGCGCAGCTCCAGTCCCGACTGGCGGGCCGTCTGCTCCGTCTCGGCGCACGCCATGCCGAGGGCCGGCGGATCGGCCGCGCTGACGGTCACGTAGCCGGAGAACCGGTAGTCGGCATGTCCATCGGCCAACTCGGACTCGCGGCGGATCACGCCCTCGGCCTCCCGCTGGCGTCTGGCTGTGCTCAGAAAGCCGGCCCGCTCTCGCAGTCGCTCGTCAGCCAGGTCGGCGGTCCGCGCCGCCTCCACCTCCCGGGCGGCCTGAGCCGGCCCGACCGGCGCCATCACGACCGCAACCACCCGGTCCGACGTCGCACCCAGTAGCAACGGGCTCAGGAAGTCGGCGCCGACGTCGATCCGCGGCCATTCCGAGATCCAGTACGTGGCGTGCCACTGCCCATCGATGCGACAGGCCGACCAACCGTCATCGGTCGCCATCGGCCACGCGGACTCGGCCCGGCACGCCGGCCGCCGGTAACCCGGATCGATGGCGCAACGCAGGCTGGCGGCCACCTCGGCGTCCGTCAGCACCCGGCCGGCGACCAGCTCGGCGGCACCCAACTGGCCCTGAAGCAATCTCAGTTCCCGGCGCAGCAGTCCGCACGCCCCGGCGTGGCCCCGGCCGAAGGGCCGCACCGCCCGCCCCGACCGCCGCGGATGGATGGCGACCACGACCAGGGTCTGATGCACCTGCCCAACCGCACCGGCGCCGGCGATGAGGTCGCCGTAGCTCTCCCGGCACCGGCCGCTCCCGACCGCCGCCTCATCGAAATACCGCCGCAGCCCCTCGCTGTTCCCGGGCACTGCCCGCTCGACCCACTGGATCCGGTGCACCGCGCTCCCGTCACGGCACAGGGCGGCCAGCGCCGCGCCCCACGCCGCCAATCGGCGCTCCTTCTCCGATGGGTCAAGGAGGGAAAAGGACCTGCCGTGTACGGCCGATATCCCGACCAGGGTGCCGGCCTTGATGTCGCGGACGACGCCCATCGGCGGCGACCCCGGAAACGGCGGAGCGGCCGAGATGCTGACGCCCGCCAGCGCCCTCGGCAGGGCCGGACGCGGTGGTCCGGCCCCGGTGGTACCCACCCGAGGGGCGTCGGTGGGCGCGGCGCGAACGAGCCGGCGCCATGCCCAGGATCCGACCACCGGCGCCCACCCGCTGGGCGAGCGGCCCGCCACCGTCCAGCACGCACCCGCTCCCGATCCGGCCAGAACAGCTCCCGCCAGCACCACTCCGACCACCGTCGGCAGGCCTCGGAGAACCAGAACGGCTGCGATGCAACCCGCGGCCACCACGCCCAACTGCGCCCCGCCCAGCCCGGCCACCAGTCCCCTCCGCTCCAGCGGTGGAAACCGGTACCGGCGCGCCTCATCCCCCATCGATCGCGTCCGATGACTGTGTCGGGCTGGTCGCGTCCGGGTGGGCGGCGGCGCCGCCCCCGTCGTGGTGAATCAGGACAGCCGTTGACGCCTGAGGCGCCGTTCCGTCGCCTGAGACCTCCTCGGGTGCCCGGACCCCGTTGAGCTGGCCACCGGTCGTCGGCGGTGTCGGGGGCCCCATTGGCGCCTCGCCACCGGCGCCGGGGTCGACCGCTCCGCCGCCGGCGGCGCCGGCGGCCATCATCACCATCCGGGCGGCGGTCGTCGTGGCCCGAGCCGCGGCCGCTACCGGTCGCCGCTCCATACCTTCGAAGTGACCGATGAGGCCGGCCTCCGCGATCGGGATCAGGCGCAGCAGGGCAAAGGGAGCGAACGCGGCCAGCAGCAGCAACGTGGCTCCCACCATCAGCGGGTTGAGCTGGTCGGCGGCGCTGCGCTTCGCTGCATCGGCGATCATCGAGGCGCCGAGGCTGATCACCACCACGATGACGAACTTGCTCAGGATCAGCGCCACCAGCGATTCGACCAGGCGCCGTGTCCAGCGGGCGGTGGCCGGCCAGACCAGGCCGCTCAGGCCGATCGGCAGGAAGAGGACCACGACGTAGATGGCGGCCGACCGGATCAGCAGCTCGATCCAGATGAACACCGCGCCGGCGAGCAACAACAGCAGCACGACCACGGTCAGCAAGCCGCCGGCACCCGCCGTGAGGGGTGTGGTCAAGGAGCCGGCGGCCCCCAGCAGGGCGTGCACCGCACCGTCCGTGCTCGCCGTCATGCTGGGAACTGCCGCATGCGTCAGTTCGTCTGTCACGCGGAGGGCGATGTTCGTCAGCTCCACCGCCAGTGCCCCGCCGACGAGTGCGACCGGCACGTAGACACCGGCCGCCCGGGCCAACCTTCCGAAGTCCCGGTGGATCACTGCGCCGATGAGGCCTACCAGAACCAGCGGCAACAGGATGGCCGCCGCCAGGTCCTTCATCGGGCCGACGTGGTCGGTGAACCACTGCTGGTCCAGGTTCACCTCGGTGGTGTTGTTGATCTCACCGCCCATGTGACCGAGCACGCTCGTCGCGCCATCTGCCACCCAGGACGTGAAGCCATCGAAGACCGCCTTCCCGACGGCATCCGCCGCCCCGCCGGCCAGACCCCCCGGGTCGCAGAAGATGCCCGGCAGGCACGGCAGCCCACCGACGGAGGGGGGCGCCGGCGCCGCCGAGGTACCGCTCTCGGCCCCGGCGGGTGGCGTGACCGCAAACACGGCGACCACGAACACGGCCCCGATGAGCAGCCGGCGCATCACTTGTGCGCGCTCTGCCCGGCGGCGTAGAAGAAGTTGATCACCGGCGGGGCGGCGCCGATCAGCAGGGCAGCCGCGCCGGAGATGATCACGCCCTTCCGGCCGCTGTACGCCTGGTGGTAGTTCTGCGAGTGCTGGCCGAAGGCCCACGCCACCGCGCCGACCACCATCCCGATGAGGGCGGCGATAAGGGCCCAGGCGCCGATGCCGTTCGTCAGGTCCTGGAGAACGTTGGTCCCGGGCAGCTTCCCGCCGTTGGGGTCCATCGTGACCTGCGCCAGTAGGTCGAACAACATCGCAACCTCCTTTGGATCACCCTGCCATCAGCATCACTAGTCTTTCATATCTTTTCATTGTGTGCTAGTGATTTCTCATGCTTGTGTTGCGAACGGTCGGCGTGGGGCAGATCGGCTACTACCTGCCCGGCCCCGAACCGGGCCGCTGGCTGGGGACCGGATGCCCGCGGCTCGGACTGGACCGGAACGTGAGTGGGCCGGCGCTGGCCGCCGTGCTGGCCGGCCGGCATCCCGAGGGGACCCCACTGGTGCGGCAGATGGGCACCAGGCGGCGCTGCGGTTTCGACGCCATCCTCGCCGCCCCCAAGTCGGTCTCCCTGCTCGCCGCCATGGCGGAAGCCGATCCTCGCCACCGGATCGAGTCGGCCCACGACCGGGCCGTGCACTCCGCCCTCGCCTACCTGGAACGCCGCGCCACGTGGACCCGCCGCCGCGGCGAGCAGATCGCCACGGACGGCCTGACCGCCGCCTCGTTCACCCATCGGTGGAGCGCGGCGCACGACCCGCACCTCCACACCCACCTGGTGGTGGCCAACCTGGTCCGAGGAGACGACGGAGTGTGGTCGACCATTGACAGCCGCGCCCTGTACCGGCATGCTCGGGCGGCCGGCGCCATCTACCAGGCATCACTGCGC
The DNA here is from genome assembly GCA_963792645.1 of uncultured Actinomycetota bacterium. Classification (GTDB taxonomy): domain Bacteria; phylum Actinomycetota; class Acidimicrobiia; order Acidimicrobiales; family Palsa-688; genus CAWBWS01. The sequence continues at coordinate 200,417 of CAWBWS010000002.1, read as the reverse complement.
CACGGGCTGGCCGATCGCGGGCTGCGCTTCGAGTGGGACGTGCGGCCGAGCGGTCTGGCGGACATCGCCGGCGTGGCCCGGACGACCATCGAGGCCTGTTCTCGCCGGCAGCGCCAGGTGATCGATGAAGTCGAGTCGGGAACGGCGGGGCGCCGGGGCCGGGCCACCGCCGGCGGACGCACCCGAGGCGGCGGGGCGCGTTCCGAAGCGGCGTGGGATGTCGAGGCGACCCGGACCGGGTTCGACCGGACGAGCGCGGCCGCCCTCGTCGCCGTCTCGGGCCGGCCGCAGCGTCCGATATCGGCCGGCCCGCCGGCCCGCACCACGATTGAGGCGCTGCTCGCGGGGCGCCACTCCCGATTCGAACGCCAGGACGTCGTTCACGCCGTCGCCCGGCTGACCGTCACCGGCGGTTCGGGCCCGCAGATCGAGCGGTGGGCCGACGACTTCCTGACCGCCGCCGTGGCCGTGGACCGCCGGACGTGGACCACACCCGGCCTGCGCCGGATCGAGGAACGGACCGTTGCCATGGCGACTCGCACCGGCTCGCCGAAAGCCGGCGTGGCCCGGTCATCCACGGTTGAGGCGTTACTGGCCCAACGCGACCATCTGACCGACGCGGACAGAGTCACGGTACGCCGGCTCACGACCGGCGGCGCCCCGGTCGAGCTGCTGGCGGCTGGAAACCTGGTGAGTCAATCGTGGGTGCTCGATGCGGCCCGGGCGGGCTGGGAGGCGAGCGGCCACCGGGTCGCGGTGCTCAGCCCGACCGACCGCGGCGTGGCCCGATGGGAGGCTCTGACCGGCATCGGTCGCCCACCGCCCGCGCCGGCCCGTCCTACGGTCGTGGTCGTCGATGGCGTCGATCGCTGGCCGACCGGCAGCCTGTACAACGTGCTGGCCGACGGCGAGGCCCGTAACGCCAAAGTCGTGCTGGTCGACGGCGGCACCAGCCCGGCCCGACGCCGGCCGCTCAGCCCGGTCGTGGAAACGCTGCGCCGGGGCCTACCGGTGATCGACCGCGGCTGGCCCGCGCCCGACCCCGCCCGGTTGCCGGTCGCCGGTCCGGTGGTGCGAGCCGGTCGGGACGGGGCGGTCGCCGTGGTCCCCGACGGAGCGGCGGCCATGTCCCGCCTGGTCGCCGACTGGGCCGAAGCGCGGGCTCAGCCGAGCGCCCCGACGATGGTGGCTCTCGGCCCCGAGGAGGCGGTGTTCCTCAACACCGCGGCCCGAGCCCGGCTGCGGGCGGACGGCCGTCTCACCGGCCCGGCCATCGAGGCGGGAGGCCGCCAGTACCAGACCGGCGACGAGCTGAGGGCATTGCGCCGGGACAGCCGGCTCGGGTCGGTGCCGGGCGGCACGGTCGGCGTCGTGAAGTCCGTCGACGAGAGCCAGCAGCGACTGGTTGTGAAGTGGCGGCCCGACGCCGAAGTCACGCTCACGGCCAAGCAGCTCGCCGGCGCCCCGCTGACGCACGCCTACGCCACCACGCCCGCCTACCTCCGGGGCACGACAGCCGGCCCGGCGTGGTGCCTGGGTGACCCTCGCTCGGTGGGCTCGGCCCTGACGCCTGACGTCGTGGTCCAGGTCGTGGCGCCTCTCTCTCCCGTCGAGATCGGTCTGGCGGCCGAGCCGTTGGCCAAGCTGTGCCCCGAGCGCGACGACGCCCCAGGCGAACGCCGAGCCGAGCTCGATGCGGCCATCGACTGGCGCCAGCGGGCCCTGGGGGTGGCGGCTGAGGTCCTGCCCTCGTGCGCCGTGGTCGAAGCGCTCGGCCCACGTCCATCGAGCCCGGCCGAGCGGCAGGCGTGGCGCCGGGCGGCCCGGGCCATCGAGGCGTACCGGGACCGCTGGTCGATCCCCGACCAGCGCGTGGACCTGGCCTCGGTAGCCCGAAGCCCTGACCGGTCGGGTCGGCAGCTGGCCGACGCCCTCGGCGTCATCACCGGCTGCCGGAGGCTCGAGCAGAGCCGCGATCGGGATCACGCCCTCACCCGGTGACGGATCTGCGGCATCATGCCTTCACGTCCAGCCCGTCCGTATCCCACGACGCCCCCCCTGAGGGGATCAGGAGCTACTGGACGACCGGGCGGGTCCTGCGGTACCTGCTCAGCCTGGTTCTGGCCGGGGTGGCCATCTCGATCGTATTGGGCAAGCGGGATGAGCTGGCGGGTGCCAGCGCCTACCTGGACGACCTTCGCTGGTACTGGTTGGCAGTGGCCGCGGCGGCCGAGGTGGTCTCCATCGTGGCGTATGCGGCCATGGAACGCCGGCTGCTGGCGGCGGGCCAGGTCTCGATCGGCATGGTGCCTCTGACCGCCATCGCCTTCGCCGGCAACGCCATCCAGAACTCGCTGCCGGGCGGCCCGGTGTTCAGTGGGGTTTTCGGTTTCCGGCAGTTCCGCAAGCGCGGCGCCGATGACGTGCTGTCCGGGTGGGTGCTCGTGGCCACCGGGGCCCTCTCCCAGATCGCCCTCATCATCCTGGCGCTCGTCGGCCTGGCCGCGGCCGAAGGTACGGGCAGCGGGTTCGACCTGGTGTGGGTGATCCTGGTGCTGGTCGTCTTCGCCGTGGTGATGGTGGTGGCCTGGGCCCGGCGGCTCGGCATCCTGCGCCGGATGGTCCGGCCGCTGCGGCTGGTGCAGCGGCTGTTCCATCGTCCACAAGGTGACCCGAAGGAGCTGCTCGACCACGCCATCATGCGGATGCAGGCCATCAATCCCTCCCGGACGGACTGGGCCATCTCCCTCGGCTACGCCGTCGCCAACTGGGGCCTCGACATCTGCTGCCTGGCCGCGGCCTTCATGGCGGTCGGGGCCGAGGTTCCCTGGCGGCCGCTGCTCCTCAGCTACGGCGCGGCCCAGCTGGCGGCCAACCTGCCGATAACCCCCGGCGGGCTTGGGGTGGTCGAAGGCAGCCTGACCATCGGGCTGGTGGCCTACGGGGGCGGCGAGTCGGCGACGGTGGCCGCGGTTCTCCTGTATCGGCTGATCAGCTTCTGGGCTCTCCTACCTGTGGGGTACCTCAGTTGGGGCCTGGTCAGCTGGGAACTGCGACGCCGGAAGGCGGGCCCGGCCCTCGTTCCACTCAAGCGACAGCAGGCAGAAGGCATGGCATGAGCCGACGACATTTTTCCGCCGTGATATTGGCGTTCGCACTCGTCATCGGCTCCGTCGCCTGCGCCGGGGCCCGTAACACCCTCGGGACCAGCGCCAGCCCATGTTTCCGGGCCCTGCCTCTCGCCCAGGCGGCAGCGCACGATCAGGGGCGCCTGGTCGGTGTTCGGCGGGTCAACACCTCGGCGCTCAAGGGCCGGCTGAAGGACGATCCCAAGGTCCAGGCCGTGCCCAACCAGGAGTTGTGCGTCTTCGCGTTCCGCGGCAGCTACCCGCCCGGCCAGGTCGACGGGGCCAGCAACACCAAGCCTGGCCACTACGCCGTCATCGCGGTGACCAGCAAGCACCCAGGGGTCGTCGTCGCCTTCGTGACCGACAAGCTTCCGACCCGATTCGCCCATCTGCACTGAGGTCGTCGGCCAGATTTAATGTTCGGAGGGGTTGACACGCACTGTTAGGTTGACCTAACAATACCGCTGTGTCCTCCGAGAACATCCTGCTGCTGGGCGCCATCGCCGGACTGACCATCTTTCTCGGTCTCCCGATCGGCCGCCTGCGTCAGCCGGCGCCCCGCCTCCAGGCCTTCCTCAATGCCGTGTCGATCGGCGTGCTGCTGTTCCTCCTCTGGGATGTGCTGACCAAAGGCTGGGAGCCCGTCCAGAGCGCATTGCTGGCGGCCCAGAAGGGTAACCAGACGTGGCTCCACTTCAGCGGGCTGGCCGCGGTGTTCGCCGGTGGCCTGGCGCTGGGGCTGGTCGGCCTGGTGTATTACGACCGCTTCATGTCCGCCGCGGCCCGCCGCTCGACCCACGCCCCGCCGGCCGGGCTCGGCGGACCGGGCGCCGCCGCCGCCGAGGAGCTGACCCGTCCCCGCTCGACCGCCCTGACCAGGATCCGGACAGGCGAACTGTCGCCCACGGAACGACTGGCCTTCTTTATCGCCCTCGGCATCGGCCTGCACAACTTCTCCGAAGGCCTGGCCATCGGCCAGTCGGCCGCCAAGGGCGAGGTCAGCCTGGCCCTGATGCTCATCATCGGCTTCGGCCTGCACAACGCCACCGAGGGCTTCGGGATCGTGGCCCCGCTGTCCGGCCAATCGATGCGTCCGACCTGGGGGTTCCTGGCCCTGATGGGGATCATCGGTGGCGGTCCGACCTTTTTCGGCACCCTGCTCGGCCAGTCCTTCGTCAACAACGCGGTGTTCATCGCCTTCCTGGCGCTGGCCGCCGGCTCCATCCTGTACGTCGTCGTCCAACTGCTCAACGTGGCCCAGAAGCTGAAGCAGAAGGAACTGCTCATGTGGGGCCTGCTCGCCGGGCTCTTCGCCGGGTTCGCCACCGACCTGATCCTGACCGCCGCCGGCGTCTGAACGAAACCGTCACACCCAACCGGCAGACTGTCGGGGCATGATCAAATATCTGGGCTCCAAGCGCCGGCTGGTCCCGGTCCTCGGCGATCTGCTGACCCGCAGCGGCGCCCGCACCGCCCTCGACCTGTTCACCGGCACCACCCGGGTGGCCCAGGAGTGGAAACGCCTCGGCGCCGAGGTCCACGCCGTTGACCTAGCCCGTTACGCGGCGGTGCTGGCCCGGTGCTACATCGGCGTGGATGCCTGCAGCGTCGATGAAACCGCGCTGGAGGAGGCACTTTCCCACCTTCAACTGCTCCCCGGTTCCGACGGGTATGTCACGGCCACGTTCAGCCACGCCTCCCGTTTCTTCCAGCCCCACAACGCCCGCCGCATCGACGCCATCCGGGATGAGATTCGGCGGTGCTGGGGCGGCGACCCGTTGGAGCCCATCCTGCTCACCGCCCTGCTGGAGGCGGCCGACCGGGTCGACTCGACGACCGGGTTGCAGATGGCCTACCTCAAGCAGTGGGCGCCCCGGTCGTACCAGCCGCTCACCCTGCGCCGGCCCGCCCTGCTCCCCGGCACCGGCCATGCCATCGCCGGCGACGCCACCGTCCTGGCGCCGGGGCTGCCCGAGGTCGACCTGGCCTACCTCGACCCCCCGTACAACCAGCACCGGTACTTCACCAACTACCACATATGGGAGACGCTGGTCGCCTGGGACGCCCCGGCCCACTACGGCGTGGCGTGCAAGCGGCTCGACGCCCGGGACCCGTCGACCAGGAGCGTGTTCAACGACCGCCGGCGGGCGCCCGACGCGCTGGCCCGGGTGATCGCCGACGTGCAGGCGGCGGGCGTGATCATCTCGGGCAGCGACGAGGGCTGGGTCGGCCTGGACGACCTGGTGGACATGGCCGGGGTGCGGGGCCAGGTCGAGGTCCTGGCCTTCGACTCGCGGCGCTACATCGGCGCCCAGATCGGCATCCACAACCCGAGGGGGGAAAAGGTGGGCCGGGTGTCGCATGTGCGCAATCTCGAATATCTGGTCTGCGCGGGTGAGCGATCCTGGCTGCGGCGGCTGGTCCCGTCAGTGGCGGCCACGCTCTGACAAGTACATCTTGACAGTAACAGTAATCCCTGTCACTGTCATGGTATGGAGCTCACCCTGGACCAGCTGGTTGCCGCGGTCGGCGAGCGGATAACGGCCGCCGGGCTGGCCCAGGCCAACGGCCAGGTGAGCCCGTTCCCCGACCGCCGGACCTTGCGCTACTACACGACCATCGGTCTGCTGGACCGGCCGCTGGCGGTTCGGGACCGGCAGGCGTTGTATGGGGAACGGCACCTGTTGCAGGCCCTGGCCGTGAAACGGCTGCAGGCCGACGGCCTGGCCCTGGCCGACATCCAGGCCCGGCTGTCCGGGCTCCCGGCGGCCGACGTGGCGGCCATCGCCGAGGGCCGGGACCGATCGCCCCGATTCTGGGCGGCGCGGGCGGCGGCGCGGACTGCCTCGCCGGCGACTGCCTCGCCGGCGATGTCGGACGCGTTAACGGGGAATATCGCCACTAACGCGTCAGAGTTCGCCCCGGTCGGGCCCATCCCGTCGCCGACATCCCCTCCCGGCTCCCCTGGCTCGGCCCAGACGATGCTGGCCATCCCGCTGGCTTCCGATATCTCGGTGCTCATCCCGGCCGGCCGGATCCTCACCCCTGACGAGCTGGCGGCCATCCGGCTCGCCGCCGGCCCCCTCCTCGATCACCTCGCTGCCGCCGGCCTCACCGGCGCCGACCCCAAGGACTGCTCATGACGGCACTACCTCTCCTCACCGACCCTTCGCTGCCCGACGTCGAAACCGGCGCGGGAATCCTCACCTGCGCCCAGGGCAACCTGCCGCTCACGGCCATGGATGTCGACGCCCGGCTGGCCGGGCTGGTGGCCGGGATGACGGTGCGCCAGACGTTTCGGAACCCCCACCGGACGCCGATCGAGGCGACCTACATCTTCCCGTTGCCCAGCCGGGCCGCGGTCACCGGCCTCACCGTGACCATCGGTGACCGGCGGATCATCGGCGAGCTGCAGGAGCGCCAGGCCGCCCGGGATGCCTACGACGCGGCCATCGAGGCCGGGCAGCGGGCGACCATCTTGGAGGAAGAACGCCCGGACACCTTCACCACCCGCATCGGCAACCTGGCCCCGGGCGAGGAGGCCACGATCGAGCTCGCGCTGGCCGGAAGCGTCCCGTGCGAGCTCGGGACAGCCACCTTCCGGGTCCCCCTGGTGGTGGCGCCGCGCTACATCAGCGGGGCGCCGCTCGAAGGAGCGAGCGTGGGCGACGGCGTGGCGCTCGACACCGACGCCGTACCTGACGCGTCCCGGATCACCCCGCCGGTCCTGCTTCCCGGATGGGCCAACCCGGTGCGGCTTTCGGTCAGCGTGGCCGTCGATCCCGGTGGACTCGAGATGAGCGGTCTGCAGTCGAGCCTGCACGCGGTGACGGTGGCCGGCGAGCTGCCCGGCCCGGTGACCGTCGAGCTGCGGCCGGGTAACCGCCTCGATCGGGATTTCGTCCTGCGGTACCGGGTCGGGTCGTCGGTCGTCGGGGTGGGCGCGGTCGCGGTGCCCGATGGCGAGGGGTCGGAGGGGACGTTCGTGGTGACCGTGACACCGCCGGCCACGACCGCAACGCCGGCGCCGCGGGACGTGGTACTGCTGCTCGACCGGTCGGGAAGCATGACGGGATGGAAGATGGTCGCCGCCCGCCGGGCCGCGGCCCGCATCATCGACGCCCTGACCAGCGCCGACCGGTTCGCGGTGATGGCGTTCGACAACGTGGTCGAGCAGCCGCCGGCGCCCGACGGTCTGGTCGGGCTGGCGCCGGCCACCGACCGCAACCGGTACCGGGCGGTCGAGTGGCTGGCCCGGCTGGAGGCGCGGGGCGGCACTGAGATGCTGCCGCCCCTGGCCCTCGCCCGGCAGACGGTGGGCGCCGGTTCGAGTGACCGCTACGCCTGCTGCATCCTCATCACTGACGGGCAGGTCGGCAACGAGGACCAACTGGTCGCCGCCGCCCAGGGCCTCCGCCTGTTCACCGTAGGGATCGACCAGGCCGTCAACGCCGGGCTGTTGCACCGGCTGGCCGCGCTGAACGGCGGGCATTGTGAGCTGGTCGAATCGGAGGATCGCCTCGACCAGGTGATGACCGGGCTACGGCGCAGCATCGGGAATCCGGCGTTCACCGACGTGAGGCTGGCGTTCGACGGGCTCGACGTGGTGCCGGATTCGGTGACGCCGCCGGGCCCGGTAGACGTGTTGGCCGGCGTCCCGCTGGTCGTCACCGGCCGGTTCCGGGGCCGGCCGGAGGGACGGGTCGTCGTGGTCGTCGTCTCGGCGGGCGCCCGTCGGGAGTTTTCGGCGGTCGGCGTCACACTGGGCGTCAACCCGGCGGCCGCCGCGGTCTGGGCCCGGGGCCACCTACGCGACCTTGAGGATCGCTACGTGGCCGGGAACGGGGGCGAGGAGCTGGCGGCCCAGATCGTCGCCACGTCCCTGCGCCACCGGGTGTTGTGCCGATTCACGGCCTTTGTCGCCGTGGACGAGGCGGGGGTGGCGGTCAGCGGCGACCTGCACCGCATCGTGCAACCGGTGGAGCGCCCCGCCGGTTGGGCGGCGGCGCCACTGCGTCAATCACCGTGGGTCGGCCCACCCCAGCCGGCACCTGGCTACCAGGCGCCGGCCCCGGTGCCTGGACAGGCCCAGCCGTACCGGGCCGGACGCCGGGCCCTGGCGGCGACCGGCAAGCCTCTCGCCATACCGCGGCCGCCGGCGCAGGTCGAGATTCTCCCCGAGCGCTACCGGGAGCGGCTGGAGGCGCTACTTGACGCCACCGACGGGCTGCGGCCCGGCGACACTCTCGGTGACGTGGTCGACGACGCCCGGCTGCTGGCCGACGAGGTCGGCCCCGGCCCGATTGCGGAGATGCTCGACGCGCTGGCGGCGGCTCTCTCGATCGGCGATCTGGCCGCCGCCATCGCCGTCAGCGACCGCCTGCGGGACGAGATCGGCGCACGACCCGAGCCCCGCCGGCGGTTCTGGCGTTGATGTCGCTCACCGGACGCGTTGGGTGGGCTGGGCGGCTACCCGGCGACGAAGCTCAGCCGGACCTTGCGGCTGGGGTTGTCGGCATTGAGGTCGACCAGCACCACGGACTGCCACGTGCCGAGCTGCGGGCGGCCGCCGATGACCGGGATGACCAGCGACGGGCTGATCAGGACGGGCAGCAGGTGATCGGCGCCATGGCCCGTCGCCCCGTGGCGGTGCCGGTACCGGTCGTCGCGGGGTAGGAGGCGGCCCAGCAGCTCCTGCAGGTCGGGTTCCGACCCCGATCCGAGCTCCATGAGGGCGACGCCGGCGGTGGCGTGCGGCGCGAACACCGAGACGAGCCCGTCGCCGAGTTGGTGACAGAAGGCGGCGACGTGGTCCGTGAGGTCGGCCACCTGCCGGCGGCTGGTGTCGACCGCGACTTCTACCGTGCGCACAGATGGCGCCTCATTCTGGCTACGCCGCCCCCGTCGTCCTTGTTTCAGACCCTCAGCCGGTGAGCAGCTCCCGCGCCCCCCGGTCGGTCGAGGGGTGACGCAGCTTGGACATGGCCCGGGCCTCGATCTGCCGGATGCGCTCCCGGGTCAGGCTGAAATGCTCGCCGACCTCGTCCAGGGTGCGCGGCTCGCCCCGGTCCAGACCGAACCGCAACCGGAGAATCTCCCGCTCACGCTCGTCGAGGGCGACCAGCATCTTGGCCACCTCGCCGGACAGCAGCGATGCGGCCGCGGCGTCGAACGGGGAGACCGCAGAGCGATCCTCGACCACGTCGCCCAGCTCCGCGTCGCCGTCCTCGCGGAGCGGCTCGGAGAGCGACAGCGGCTCGGCCGCATGACGGAGGATCTCGGTGACCTTCTCCTCTTCCAACTCCAGGTCGGCCGCCAGCTCGCCGACCGTCGGCCGCCGACCCAGCTGGCCTTCCAAGCGACCGCGGGCCTTGGTGACCCGGGTCAGCAGGTCGCCGGCATGCACCGGGAGGCGGACCGTCCGGCCCGTGTTGGCGATGCCGCGGGTGATGGCCTGGCGGATCCACCAGGTGGCGTAGGTGGAGAACTTGAAGCCCTTGCGCCAGTCGAACTTCTCGACTGCGTGCATCAGCCCGAGGTTGCCCTCCTGCACCAGGTCCAGCAGTGGCAGCTCGGCCGCCTGGTACTTCTTGGCGATGGAGACCACCAGGCGCAGGTTGGCCTTGACGAACGTCTCGGCCGCCTCGTCGCCGTTGCGAATGACCCTCTTCAGCTCCCGCTTGCGAGCCGCTGTCAGACCCTTGCCTGAGGCCATCTCGGCTCGAGCTTCGCGCCCGGCCTCAATGGCCTGAGCCAGGCGGGCCTCGTCGTCCTTGGTCAGCAGCGCGTGCTTACCAATGTCGTTGAGGTACAGGCGAACCAGATCTTCCTCTGGTTGAGCCGCGTGATTGGTGGGCACTCTCGCAGTAAGTCCTTCCCATGCGCCGACACGCGGCGTCGCCGGGTCCTTGCTGTCCGCTCAGCGCTGTAGGCGCGCCGAGCAGGCTCCGGAACTCAGAGTGTACCTGAAGTTCACCCAACTGTCTCGCACGACGTGGCGCTGACCAGCACGAACATGTCGGCCGGCGTGACCCGCCGGCACCTGGCAGCCAGGTTCATGATAGGAGTGAACCCATGGCCGACCACGAGCAGAAGGAAGCCGAAACCGAGCGTGAGATCGAGGAAGAGGCGGCGCACGAGCCCGACGATCCCATCACCTCCCGGGAGGCTCTTGAGGAGGAGTTGATGGACGAGGGCCGATCGGAGGAGGGAGAGCACATCCCGTAGCCGAACCCTTGCGGCCGCAAGTATCCTCGAGGATATGGACGAGGCCAAGTGGCTGGACGCGGAGGAGCAGCGGATCTGGCGGCAGCTGATCGGCGTCCACGCCCGGCTGATCGGCCGGCTCGACGCCGAGCTGCAGGCCGCCCACGGCATCTCCCTGGCCGACTACGAAGTGCTGGTACTGCTGTCCGAGGCACCCGACTCCGGGTTGCGGATGGCCGAGTTGGCCGACCGGCTGACGGTCTCGCCCAGCGGGCTCACCCGGCGGTTGGACGGACTGGTCCGGGACGGGATGGTGGTCCGGCGGCCGTGCCCGTCCGACCGGCGGGGCACCTTGGCCGTGATCAGCCCGGCCGGCCGGTCCCGGCTCGAAGACGCCGCTCCTACCCACGTGGCAGGCGTGCGGCGCTACCTCACCGACCGCCTCGACCGCCCCGATCTGAGGGCGCTGGCCCGAGTCCTGGACCTGATCGCCGAGGCCCTCGACGAGGACCGTCGCGCCCCGGCCGGCAGCCGCTAGGTCGGGTCGGAGCCGGTCACGACGGGCCGGCCCTGCTCGATCCATCCCTTGGTGCCGCCGGCCACCGAGATCGCCGGGTATCCGGCCTGGACGAGGGCCTTGGTGGCGTTGAGGCTGCGGCCGCCCATGGCACACACCACATACAGAGGATCGCCGTCGGGGATCTCGTCCTGGCGCGACCCGAGCTCATCGAGCGGGATGAGCACCGCGCCGCTGATGTGTCCCCCGGAGTACTCGTCTGGGTTGCGGACGTCGAGCACCACCGCGCCGGCCTCATGGGCCGCAGCGAAGGTGTCGAGATCGACTTCAAGATCGGCCATGACCCAGTATTACGGCGCCAGCCGCTCAATGCGCCAGCCGGCGACCTCGCCATCCGGGACCCGGGTATAGCGGAGCCGGTCGTGCAGCCGGCTGGGCCGCCCCTGCCAGAACTCCACCTTCCGGGGCACGATCCTGATGCCACCCCACCATGGCGGTCTCGGGACGGGCCGGTCCGAGAAGCGCAGTTCGACGTCGGCCAGCGCCGCCTCCAGGTCGGTCCGGCCGGCCAGTACCCGGCTCTGCGGCGACGCCCACGCACCCAGCTGCGCCCCCCGGGGCCGGGTGGCGAAGTAACGGTCCGACTCCTCCTCTGTCGTGCGCTCGGCCGGCCCGCCGGCCCGCACCTGCCGTTCGAGTTGATACCAGCGCCAGACCAGTGCGGCCACCGGGTGGGCGGCCAGCTCCCGCCCCTTGTCGCTTTCGTAGTTGGTGTAGAAGACGAATCCCCGCGGGTCGACCCCCTTCAGCAGCACCATCCGGGCGGACGGGAGACCCTCGTCCGACACCGTCGACACCGACATGGCCTCCGGTTCAGGTACCCCGGCGGTCACCGCGTCGTCGAACCAGTGCCGGAACTGCACGATCGGGTCGGATTCGAGGTCGGCCACATCGAGCGTACGGTCAGCGGTCACGGCCGACATGGTGCCCGAGCGCGGCCTTCGCTGCCTATCGTGAGCCGAGTGCCCGAGTCGACGATCCCCGCAGCACTGACCCATCTCCGCCGTGGCTTCGAGAGCGGCCTGACCCGGCCGCTGTCATGGCGCCGCAGCCAGCTCAAGCAGCTGAAGCGGATGCTGGCGGAGAGGGAGACTGAGTGGCTCGGCGTCCTGCGCGCTGACCTCGGCAAGTCGCCGACCGAGGGATGGGCGACCGAGATCGGCACGGTCAATGCCGAGATCGACCAGATGCTGCGCCACCTCAACGACTGGAGCGCGCCGCGCAAGGTGCACGTGCCGCTCAAGCTGGGACTGGGCCGGGCCGCGATCGTGCCCGAGCCGCTGGGGGTGGTCCTGGTCCTGGCGCCCTGGAACTACCCCATCCAACTTCTGCTCCTGCCCCTGGCCGCGGCGCTGGCGGCGGGCAACTCCGCGATGGGCAAGCCCTCGGAACTGGTTCCGGCCACATCGGCGGCCCTGGCCCGCTTGGTGCCGCAGTATCTCGACGAGCGGGCGGTCGCCATGGTCGAAGGCGGTCCCGACGTGGCGACCGCGCTGCTGGCCGAACGTTGGGATCACATCTTCTACACGGGTAACGGCCGGGTGGGCCGCATCGTCATGGAGGCGGCGGCCAAGCACCTGACACCCGTGACCCTCGAGCTGGGCGGCAAGAGCCCGGCGATCGTCGATTCCGAGGCGGACCTCGACGTGGCGGCCCGGCGCATCGCGTGGGGGAGGTTCGTCAACGCCGGCCAAACCTGCACGGCTCCCGACTACGTGCTGGTGCACCGCGAAGTCGAGGAGGAGTTGCTGACCAAGCTGTCGGCGGCGATCGATGCCTTCTACGGCCCCGATCCCCGGCAGAGCCCGGACTACGCCCGCATCGTCGACGACCGCCACATCGGCCGCCTGGGGGCCCTCCTCGCCGAAACCGAGCGCACCGGGCCCGGGCGCATCGTGACCGGCGGACAGGTGGACGCCGCGGCGCGCTACATCGCCCCGACCATCGTCCGCGATGTGACATGGGACGATCCGCTCATGGCCGACGAGATCTTCGGACCCATCCTGCCGGTGCTTTCGGTACCGGACCTCGACGCGGCGGTCGACGCGGTGAACGCCCGCCCCAAAGCGCTGGCCCTCTACGTGTTCACGTCCCGGCCCGGAGCGGCCGACCGGGTGATCGCCCGTACCTCTTCGGGCGGGGTGTGCGTCAACGGATCGATCTACCAGTTCCTGGTCCCCGCCCTGCCCTTCGGCGGCGTGGGGGCGAGCGGCATAGGGGCCTATCACGGCGAGCGGGGCTTCGAGACCTTCAGCCACATGAAGGCGGTGCTCGACCGGGCGACGCGGCCCGATCCCTCGATTGCCTACCCGCCGTACAGCCGGCTCAAGGACCGGATCCTGCGCCGGATGCTGTAGAGCACCGGCCGCCGCCGTGTGGCCCGACCGCCGCCCGGGTACGGATCTGGCACCGACGACGAGGAGCACCATGGCCGACAAGCGAATCCGCTGGGCGGCGGACCTGGCAGGATCGGACTACCAGGCAGCCGCCACCTACCTCAGCCTCCTGCTGGACCCGGCCCGGGTCGAAAAGGTGGCCCGACGCCTGACCGCCACGCCGCTCGTCACCCACCGGGCCAACGACCTGCTGCGGGCCAGCGGGCTGGGCCTGCTCCCCGAGAACGATCCCGAGGTGGCCAAGGATCTGAAGAAGATCCGCAAGGGCCAGAAGCTGTCACCGGTCCTGCTGGTGCGCGGCGAGTTGGGACGAACGCCGGTCACGGTGGCCGACGGGTACCACCGGATCTGCGCCAGCTACCACGTGGACGAGGACGCCGGCATCCCGTGCCGGATCGTCGATCTCACCGGCATCGAGGGGGATCAGCCCGATGCGGCCGCCGGCGCGGCAGGCAACGGTTGGATGCCGATGTCGGCCGAGGTCAACAGCGGCAGGTAACGGATCCCGCGCTCGGCAAAGCGGGGGCCGGCTGCCGTGCTCCGGTCGAGCAGGGTGACGGCCGCCACCACGACCACACCGAGGTCGAGTACCCGGTCCACGGCCCGCAGCAGCGACGCCCCGGTCGAGACCACGTCCTCGACGAAGACCACCCGGTCGCCCTCGGCCAGCCGCCACCCCTCGACCCATGAGTGGCGGCCGTGGCCTTTGGGCTCCTTACGGACCGAGAACCACCCGGCGCCGGACAGCAGGGAGACACCGTGGGCCATGGCGTCGGCGCCCATGGTCGGCCCGCCGACCGCGTCGAAGGTGTCGTCCACCACCTCGATGACGGCCTGGCACACGCAGCGCAGGGATTCGCCCCGGGCGACAGCGTGCTTGCCGTCGATGTAGTCGTGGCTGAGGCCACCCGACGTGAGTCGAAACGGTTCGGCCCGGCGTTCGTACCCCCACTGCCGGACCAGGGTGGCCAGCTCCCGTCGGCTCGCGTCCGGCAGTGCCATCGAGCTCAGGAGCGCAACGCCGGCGGCAACGCCTCGGCGTGGACGATCGACAACCGGCGGGTGGCCCGGGTCAGCGCCACGTACAGCGCCCGCAGTCCCTGCGGGGACTCGGCCACCATCCGGGCCGGCTCCACCACCACGACGGCATCGAACTCCAGACCCTTGACCGCCTGAACCGGCACCAGGGTCACGGTGTCGTCGAGGGCGCCCGACTCGAGGGTGCCGAAGCTCACCTTGGCCCCTTGAAGCGCGGCCCCCAGTTCTTCGACCAGTGACGGCGGGCAGATCACGCCGACCGTGCCGCCCGATATGGACTCGCCCGACACCACGGCGACCTCTTCACCGGCCACCTCCGCCACCCGGGTCGCCAGCACGCCGGCGGCGCCGGCCCGTTCCACCCGCGGGTGGACCCCCGTCGTGCGCACCGATTCCGGCGCCGCCATGCCCGGCGCCGCCGCCTCGAGGACCTGGCTGGCCAGGTCCATGATCTCGCTCGGGGTGCGGTAGTTCACGGTGAGCTCGACAACCCGGGAGCCCCGCCCGACCGGGAGGTGGGACAGCACCTCGGCCCACGACGCGGGCGCCCACTCCCCCGTGGCCTGGGCGATGTCGCCGACGATCGTCATCGATGCCGCCAGGCTGCGACGGCCGAGCATGCGCAGCTGCATCGGCGACAGGTCCTGGGCTTCATCGACGACGATGTGGCCGTAGGCCCGCGGCGCGTCGTCGTCCTCACCGGAGTCGCCGTTGCGACCAGCTGCGGAACGACGCCGCCGCGGTGACCCGAGCAGGGCCCGGGCCTCGTCCAGCAGCGCCAGGTCGGCCTCGGTCCAGGCCACCGACTCGGGCGTGGCCGATCGGGGACGCACGAGGATCCGCTTCTCGCCGGCGGTCAGGATCCTCCGTCCGGCCAGCTCGATCAGCGGCGGCGCACCGAACAGGTCGTGCAGAAATTCCTGGGGCGTCAACAGCGGCCACATCCTGTCCAGGGCCTGGGCGACGACCGGCAGCCGGCGCAGCTCATTGCCCAATTCGACGGGCGTGATGTCGGCGTCGGCCGGGTCCGGCAGTGGAGCATCCTCGGACCAGGCGGCCAGCTCCGCCTCCTCCACCGGTATCCGGCCCCGGCCCTTGGCCTCCGCGTACCGGGTGTGCAGGTGGCGCCACAACATGGCCTCGACCAACCGCCGGCGGGCGTTGTGGGTGCCGGAGCGGCGCCTGGCCGTGTTGGCGATGTCCACCGTCGCCTGGGGGGTCAACGTCAGCACCAGGGAGCCGAATGGGATGGCGACGGGGCGGCGCAGCGGCCGCTCCCGGTCGGCCACCGCCCGGGCCAGGAACCGAGCCATGCGGGGATCACCCTTCAGGCGGGCCGCGTCACGGTCGTCGACGCCGGTGGCGGCGATCGAGCCGAACAGGCCGCCCACGGTCGACATCTCGACCCCGGTCTCGCCCAACGACGGTAGGACGTGCTCGATGTAGCGCAGGAACAGCGGATTTGGCCCGACCACCAGCACGCCCTGGCTCTCCAGGGGGAAGCGATAGGTGTAGAGCAGGTAGGCCGCCCGGTGCAGGGCCACGGCGGTCTTCCCGGTGCCGGGGCCGCCCTGGACCACGAGGATGCCGCTGAGCGGGCTGCGGATGATCTCGTCCTGCTCCCGCTGGACGGTGGCCACGATGTCACGCATGCGCCCGGTCCGGGACCGTTCCAGAGCGGCCAGCAGGGCGGCCGATCCGGACAGGCCGGCACCGAGGCCACCGGCGCTCATGGCCCGGTTGGCACCGCTCCCGCCGGTGTCATCCTGGTCGTCGTAGTCGGCATCAGAATGGCCGAAGAGCTCGTCCTCCAGGTCGAGGATGTTGCGGCCCGCGGTGAGGAAGTGCCGGCGCCGGGTCAATCCCATGGGCTGGGCGCCGGTGGCCCGGTAGAACGGCTCGGCCACAGGGGCCCGCCAGTCGACCACCAGCGGCTCCTGCTCCTCGTCGGCGACGGCGAGGCGGCCGATATGGAACGCCTCGGCGATCGCGGTGGTGCCATGGCCCGGCGAGGGCGCCAACCGGTCGATCCGGCCGAACACGAGCGACTCACGGCCAAGTTGCAGCTGCTCGAGCCGGTTCAGGCTGGTCCGGACCCGAATGTCGCGCTCGGTCAGGGCCTGGAACGTCCCGCCCCGTTCGCCGAAGGCGGCGCGGAGCATCTCCAAAGCGTTGGCCCGCATCGCCTCCAGCTGCTCGTAGGCGTGGTCGACGTGGGCCTGCTCAGCCGCCAGATCCGGGTGGGACATACAGAGGAACATCGACTATGCGCCACCGCGGCGCCCCAACGCAAGCCCCACCCGCCGACCACGTACCATCGGGGCATCACGACGACTGACGATGTCCGCCGCCTGCTCGAGCCGACCAGCCTGCCCTCCGGACTGGTGGACGATCTGCTGCGCGAGGTATCCGCGGTCTGGTTGATGGGGGAAACGGCGGCCGTCGTGGCCGGTGACCTGGTGTTGTGCCATCCGGCCCTGGCCGCCGGGGAGGTCCGGGCGGTGGCCAAGCCGACAACAGTTCCCGGCTCCTGGCGGATCACCGTTGCCGCCCACGACCGGCCGGGCCTCACGACCGGTCTGGCGGGCGTGCTGGCCGATCAGCGGCTGTCGATCAGCGATGCCAGTGCCACGGTGCTGGCCGGCGGTCAGCTGTTCCTGCAACGGGTGACTGCCGCCCATGCCGAGGGGATGCCCACCGACGAAGCCGATTGGGAGGTGGTAGGCGAACGGTTGCGAGCGGTGCTCGGCCGCCAGCAGGGCATCCACCCTCCGTTCTCGCCGCGTCCGCCGGTTGTCGTAGAAGCCCAACCCGAGGACCTCGGCCGGCAGCTGGTGAGCCTCGAGGCGCCCGACCAGCTCGGGTTGCTGTGGGCCACCACGACCTGGTTCGAGGCGCAGGGGTGCCGGATCGAGGCCTACCGGGCCACGTCGGTGGCGGGGACGGCTCGGGACACGTTCGTGGTGGTCGGAGACTGCGACTGCTCCGGCCTGGCGACCGCCCTCAGCGGCCATGCCGAGCAGCCGTGGTACCTGCCGGCACCGGCCCGGGCCGGACTACGGATGGCGGTGTCGGCGGCTGCGGTCGGAGTGGCCATCGCGGTACGCTCGCGCCGGGTCGCCCTTGACGTCACCCGGGCGGTGGCGACGCGCCAAAGGCAGAACTCGACCCAGTAGCATCCTGCCGCCTTGGAACTGCGACGCTACGCACATCTGCTCCGGCGGCGCCTGATGGTGCTGGCTGTCGCACTGGTGGTGGGACTGGCCGTCGGTTTCCTGGTCTCCGACCGGACCCCCACCTACCGGGCCGCGGCCACGGTCTATGTCGGATCCCGCCAGTTCGCGGTGATCGCCGACTCGCCGAACGCCAGCGCCATCATGGACCGGGTCGACCAGACCTTTGCCGCCATGATGCACAGCGACACGATCGCCGCGGAAGCCATCCAGCTCGCCCACGTGGCGAGGACACCCAGCCAGGTGGCGGCCGCCACCGACTCGTCCGCGGTCGCCAACACCAACTACATCGGCGTATTCGTCACCGACACCGACCCCGACGTGGCCCAGGCGTTGGCCAACGGTGTGGTCCACAGCTTCGTGGCCCAGGTGCAGACCCTCGAACCGACGATCGCCGGCACCGGAAACGCTGCCGTGACCTCGGTCTTCCAGGAGGCGACCCGGCCGTCCGCCCCGTTGCCGAAGCCGATCAAGAAGAACCTCGTGCTCGGGGGCCTCTCCGGCCTGGCCGCTGGGGTGGCGCTGATCGCATTGCTGAACTACCTCGACGTCAGCGTCAGATCGATAGAGAGCGTCGAACGGGAAACCGGTCTCGCGGTCCTTGGAACCATTCCGATACTGCCCCGGGACCCGGGCCCGGGCTCGGCTGTTCCGAGCCCGGCCGGATGAGGAATCTCCTGCGCCGCGGCGGCCTGGGCGATGTCGCGGCATTCGAGGACGCCTACCAGGTATTGCGAGCCAACCTGGTGGCCGCCCTGTCCGACGTCAAGCAGCCGCGGGTCATGGTGACCAGCCCCAGCGGCAGCGAGGGCAGGACCATCACGTGCGTCAATCTCGCCCTCGCGTTCGCCCGGGCCGGCCAGCGGGTGGTGGTGCTCGACCTCGACCTGCGGCATCCTGACGCCCACCGGCTGCTGGGGGCCCACAACGACGTCGGCCTGACCGACCTGCTGCTGGAGCGCCGACCGCCGGAGCAGTGCCTGCAGCACCTCGATCTACCCGAGGGTGAGAAGGTCTCAGGCGGCATCTACTTCCTCGGAACCGGTCCCGTCACGGGGAATCCCGCCAAGGTGCTCGGACTCGAACAGATGGTCAACGTGTTGGATCTGATCGGCGAGCAGACCGACATGATGCTGATCGACACTCCGTCGGTCCTTTCGTTCGCCGACGCCCTCCTCATCGGCCGGATGGTCTCCGGCGCCCTGCTGATCGCCCAGGCCCACCGAACGACCACTCCTGAGCTGGCTCGGGCCCGCGACGTCCTGGTGCGCAACCAGACCCGGGTGCTCGGGGTGGCCCTCAACCGGTTCGACCGCCGGGACCGGGGTTGGTGGGAAGGCCCCACCTGGCAGGCGGCCCCACCCGAGATCCCGGCATAGCTCGTGACGTCAGCGTTGCGGCGCTTCTCGCCGGGCGCCACCTGGATGTGGCTGCTACCGGTTGTCGTGGCGGCCGCGGCTCGGTACCAGCCCGCGGCAATACGCCCTGGCATCGGGGCACTGGCCGCACTCGGCCTGGTCGCCCTCGTCGTCCACCGGCCTCAGACCGCCCTGCTGGCGCTCGTGGCTCTGCTGCCGTTCCAGCAGCTGATCCTGGCCTCGGCCCTGCGATTCGGAGTGCCGGCCACCGTCGTGCGGGACCTCGGGTTCTGGAAGGAGGCGGTCGTGGCCGGCTGCGTGCTCGCCGCCCTTCGCGGCCTCCGGAAGGAGCGGCGACCTCTCGACGCTGTGGATGCGCTCGTGCTCGTCTACCTGGGCATCGTCGGTCTCTACTACCTCTTCCCGCCGCTCTTCGTACACGCCGGGCCCTCAGGTATCGGACCACCGACCGACACGACCACCCTGAACACCGCGCTGCGCAACGACACGGTTTTCGTCATCCTGCTGTTCGCGGCGCGACGCCTCCCAGTGGACGCCCCGTTCCGCCGCCGGTTCGTCAGCATCCTGCTCGCGGTCGGGACCGCCGTGGCGGCGGTCGGAATATTCGAGCTCCTGTTCTCGAATGCCTGGAACCACCTGATCGTGTCGACGCTCCAGGTGCCCCACTACCTGCTCACCGTGCTCCACGTCCCCAGCCGCAACCCCGACGACATCCGCGTCTACTCGGTCGTCGGGGGTCGCCTGGTGCTCCGCATCGGATCGGTGTTCCTCAACCAGCTGACCTGCGGTTTCTACCTCACCATCGCCCTGGCCATCAGCCTCGAGCGGGTCGCTCGAGGCGATCGGCGCCTGGTCATCCACCTGTCGGCGGCTGTCCTCTTCGTTGCCATTCTGCTGACCCAGACCCGAGCCGCGATCATCGGGGCGATCATCGTCATCGCGTGCACTCTGCGACCGTCCATCGAACGTCGGGGACCGGTCCGGGCCCGCTACACCTTGCTCGTCGTGGCCGCCATGTTGGCGGTCGCCCCGCTCACCGTCGCCACTGGGCTGGCCGCCCGCACTTCGGCGACCGTCGCCGGCGAGTCATCGACGCACCTGCACATCGACCGCACGACGGCTGGTGCGCGCGCCCTGATCGCCGCTCCGCTCGGACGGGGACTGGGGACCGGGGCGACGAATGGCACCCGCTTTCAGGTGGCGACCACGCTGACCAGCGAGAATTACTACCTCCAGGTGGGCAACGAGACAGGTGCCGTCTCAATGGTCGTCTTCATGGCGCTGGTGGTTGTCCTCAACCGCCGACTGCGACGTCTGGTCCGAGGGCGCAGCGACGTCCTGGCCACCAGTTGGCGGGGGGCGTTCCTCGGTCTCTCGGTGGCCGCCGTGCTCCTGCAGGTATGGCTCGACCTGGCCGTGTCATGGACGGTCTGGGCCGGCGTGGGCGTCTGCCTCGGCGTGGGTGTCCGCCAGACCGATTCGCCGGCCGGCGCGGGCGCGGCGCCGGCGACTCGCCGCTTCGTGTCGGCCGCGGCCCGCCGCTGGCCACTGGTGCTGGCGACGGTGGCCGTCGTGGTCGTCGCCACCCATCAGACGGTGCCAACTCCACCGCAGTTCCGTGCCGATACCACGCTGGTCATCGGTCTCCCACAGTTCCTGATCCCCCACGGTCCAACTGACCCCTACCAGGATCTGACGGCGGGAATCGATCGGCAGCGGCGGAACTACTCGGTGGCGCTGCGCGGCCCGCCGCTCATCTCGAATGTCCTGGCCCGTGCCGGGGTCGCTCGGTCGCCGGCCACGGTGGCGGCCGAGACCCGGGTCGTACTCCCCCCCGGCACCCAGCTGTTGCAGATCACGGTCACCGACCCTGACCCGGCGGCCGCCCGCGCCCTGGCCGACAGCGTCGCCGGCGCACTGATAGCCGTTGCCCCTTCGCTACAGGACCCGAACGGTCTGGCGATCGGGAGCACCGCCGATCTGTCGGTCTCGGTCACCGGGCCCACCGTCGTGGCTCCCGTCCCCCCGGTCGATCCCTCCCGACGGCGGGCAGTGGATGCCGCGGCGCTCGGGCTGGTGGCCGGACTGTGGTTGGCGGTCCTCATGGGGTATCTCGATCTCACTATCCGGGAAGCCCGCGACATCTCGGATCGGTTGGATATGCCCGTGCTGGCAACCGTCGCCCGAAGCCGAGGGGCGTGATGCGGTCAGGTCGCCGGGTACCGTGGCGTTGTGCTCGACGCCCCTGAAGCCGCCGATCCGTTCCTCGCCGCCTGCCGGTGCCGCCGGGGCACCCACCGTCCCGTGTGGTTCATGCGCCAGGCCGGGCGTTCGCTTCCCGAGTATCGGGCGCGGCGTGGCTCGGGCAGCATCCTCGACGCGCTTCGGAACCCCGAGCTGGCCGCCGAGCTGACGCTCCAGCCGGTCCGTCGCTACGGCGTCGATGCCGCCATCCTCTACTCCGACATCGTCGTACCAGTTGCGGCCGTCGGTTTCGGAGTCGATGTCCTGCCCGGGGTCGGTCCAGTCATCGAGCACCCGTTCCGTGCCGCGGCTGATCTCAACCGGCTGCGCCCGCTGGAGCCGGACCAGGACACGCCGTGGGTGCAAGAGACCATCCGGATGGTCGTGAAGGAGGCGGAGGTGCCGCTGATCGGGTTTGCCGGCGCGCCGTTCACGGTGGCCAGTTACCTCATCGAGGGCCGCCCCTCCCGTGACTACGCCAAGACCAAGGCCATGATGCATTCCGAGCCGGCGCTGTGGGCCGCGCTGGTTGACCGGCTCGCCGACCTGGCCCTGGCGTCGTTGCGGGCCCAGGTGGCGGCCGGCGTGAGCGCCATCCAGCTGTTCGACAGCTGGGCCGGAACCCTGACCCCGGCCGACTACCAGCGCTACGCGTGGCCGTCGAGCACCAAGGTGCTCGCCGGTGTGGCGGACCTGGACGTGCCGAGGATTCACTTCGGTGTCGGCACCGGGGAACTGCTCGGCCTCATGGCGTCGGCCGGGGCGGACGTGGTCGGCGCCGACTGGCGGGTCCCCCTCGACCGGGCCCGGGCTCGTATCGGCCCTGGCCGGGCCGTCCAGGGCAACCTTGACCCGGCGATCTGCCTGGCACCGTGGCCGGTGGTGGCGGACGCCGCCAGAGAAGTCCTGGCCGGCGCCGGGGACGAGCCCGGCCACATCTTCAACCTCGGTCATGGCGTGTTGCCGGCCACCGACCCGGACATCCTCGCCCGGCTGGTCGATCTCGTACATGGAGACGCCGGCGGGGAGGCCGTCACTCGGGAGGCAGGGCCGGCGTGAGGGTGGCGGTGGTCGGTGGCGGGATCGCCGGCCTGGCCGCGGCCTGGGAACTGGTGGCGCAGGGCGCCGAGGTCACGGTGCTCGAGCCCGCCCATCTGGGAGGTCGGATCAAAACCGTGCCCTTTCGCGGCCATCCGGTCGACACCGGCGCCGACGCCTTCCTCTGCCGGGTGCCGGACGCCATCCGGTTGGCGACCGAGCTTGGCATGGAATCGGAGCTGGTCGCCCCGGCGGCCGGCGGAGCCCTGCTGTGGCTGGGCGGGCGACTGCGGCCCCTGCCCCCCGGGTTGGTGCTCGGTGCCCCGGCCAGGCTCTGGCCGTTGCTGTCGTCCCGGATCCTGTCACCCGCCGGCGTAGCCCGGGCCGGGCTGGACCTGATACTGCCGACCAGCGAGTGGCCCGCCGGCACGGACGTGTCGGTAGCCACCGTGATCGGGCGGCGCTTCGGCCGGCAGGTGGCCGAGCGACTGGTCGACCCACTGGTCGGCGGCATCCATGCCGGACGTACCGACGAGCTGTCCGTGACCGCCGCCGCTCCGCAACTGGCCGAAGCGGCTCGCCGCCACCGCAGCCTGCTGCTCGGGCTGCGGAGGCAGCCCGCCGCCCCGCCCGGACCGGTCTTCCTCGCCCCGAAGGGTGGCATGGGCCGGCTGGTCGATCGGCTGGTGGAGGCGCTCATCGCGGACGGGGTGACCTTCGAGACGGTTGCGGTGACCGCGGTCCGTCAGCCCGCCGCCGGCCAGGTGGTCGTCGACCCAGCCGGCTCCTTCGACGCCGCGGTCCTCGCCACGCCGGCGTCGGTGACGGCCCGGCTGGTCGAGCAGGGCGCGCCCGACGCGGCACGGCTGCTCGGTGCCATCCGCGATGCGTCGGTTGTGATGGTCACCTTCGCCTACCCGGCGGAGTCGATCCGGGTACCGCCCGGTACGAGCGGTTGGCTGGTCCCGCGCGCCGAGGGGCATCTCATGACGGCGTGCTCGTTCGGTTCGGCCAAGTGGCCCCACTGGTCGGACCGCGATTCGATGGTGCTACGGGTGTCATCCGGTCGCTCCGGCGACCGGCGGGCCATCGACATGTCCGACGAGACCGTCGTTGAGCGGCTGCAGTCGGAGCTGGCCCGGGCCCTGGGCACCGAGGTCGCACCCCTCAGCTGGCGTGTCAGCCGTTGGCCGGAGGCTTTCCCCCAATATGAAGTCAGCCACCTCGACCGGGTGGCGCGGATCGAGCAGGCGCTCCAGGACGGCCTTCCCTCGGTCGCGCTCGCCGGAGCCAGCTTCCGGGGCTCGGGTGTCCCGGCGTGCGTGGCCTCGGGGCGGCGAGCGGCGGTGCTGATCCGCCGCACGGAGGCGGCCGGCCGGTGACCTGTCAGCCTGGCGGCGCCGGAAAACCGAGGGCGGCCATGGCTGCCCGCGGGTCGTCCGGCACCGCCAGCCACCCCGGACGCGGCGCACCGAGGACGCCGGCGAGCGCCTGGGGCTGGGTGCGGGCCACCATCGGCCCGTAGCGGTCGGCTCCGTCCGCAGCCGCGATGACCGCGCCATAGTGGAATCGGCGCTGTTCGAACCACCGGCCGTCACGTCGGCCCGATCCGTGCTCGATCCGGGGATCGCCGTGGCCCGGCGCCCCGCCCACCACCGTGACCCGGGCACGGGGCCAGAGCCGCTGCACCGCCGACGCGAACCGGTCGAGCCGGCCTTCGGGATCGACCACGAGCAGCCGCTGCGCCGCCCACCAGTCCCGCACCACCAGATCGGCGTGCGGATCGAACGGCGGCCGGCGCAGCAGCGGGCGGCCCCGCAACTGGGTCGGGTAACGCGCCGTGAACACCGGCCGGTTGCGTTCCGCCTGTGCGAGGCGGGTGCGCCGGTCGAACGCGCCATGCTCGAGATGGCGGACCCGGGAGCCGGGCTCGTAGAGCGTGACGAATCCGGCGTCGCGCAGCGCGAAGCACAGGTCGGCGTCCTCGTAGTAGCCGACCCCGTACACCGGGTCGAGACCTCCGACCTGGTCGAACCGGTCCCGGCGCACCACCAGCGCCGCTCCCGAGCCGTAGTCGACCTCCCGGCGGAAGGCGACCGCAGGATGGTCGGCCGGCAGCCCGACACCGTGGCCGTAGACCCGGCCATCGGCGCCCACCAGGCCGCCCGCCTCGACCACCCGGCCGGTGGCCGCGAGATACAACGGTGTGACGGCCGCGGCCAGCGGGTCGCCGGCCAGGGCTGCGACCATCGGAGCCAGGAAACCGGGCTCGGGCTCGATATCGGCATTGAGCAACCCGACGAATCGGCCACGGGCGTGCAGCACGCCGAGGTTCACGGCCGCGCCGAAGCCCAGGTTGCGGGCGTTGAGGATGAAGCGGGCACCATCGGTTTCGTCCCTGAGCCGGTGCCCTGCGCTGTCGGGCGAGGCGTTGTCGACCACGATCACCTCGTGGTCGACGTCCGCGGCGGCGGCGATGGCGGCGAGTGTCCGGCGGGCCAGTTGGTAGCCGCCGTACACCACGACGATCAGAGAGACCTCGGGGTCCGTCCCGGTCGAGAGGCGGAGCCGGCTCACCCCCAGCGCCGCCGCTTGAGCTCGGCCAGACGCCAGACCAGATCGGACAGGGCGTCCCAGCCGGCGCCCGCCCGCATGCGGCCGAAGAACCGGTCGGCGGGCAAGGCGGCGGCCTCGGCCCGGGCCCAGGCGCTGGCCGCCAGCGGATGGCGGGGCCACCGGTCGCGCCAGCCGGGATCGATTGTGTCGGCCTGGCCGTCGAAGAACGCGGCCAGCGCGGCCATGCCCTCACGACCACCTGGCCGGACGGTGCCGGGGGCCCGCAGCGCCCAGATGAGCGAGGTGGCGCCCGGATCGGCATCGGGATCAGGCGGCGCGGCCGATGCCCAGATGATCGCCAGCCGGTCCTCGATGCCGGCCTCGGGGGGCAGCGTCGCCTCGCCGGGATACCACTCCATGAGCCGCAGGAACCGCAGCCGCCGTTCGAGCACCGCCCTGGGGTAGGCCCGATCGGCCAGGGTGGTCAGCGGCGGCAGCCCGGGCGGCACCGTGACCGGACGGCCATCCCAGTCCGGGATCCGGCGGGCCATCTCGCTCCATACGACCCTCGCCGACACCGCCGCCACCAGGTCGGGGTCGGCCATCATCAGCCACAGGGTAGTGACCGCCATCCGAGTCGCACCGGAGCCATCGGGTGCGCCTCACCTACGATCGGGCGCCGTTGCCCCACATCACGACTCCCCCGACCGCCCCCTCATCCTGATCCATGCCGCTCACGGTTCCGCTGGCCATCGACGGCCGCCGGCTGCAGGAACGCCCGCTCGCGGGTGTGGGACGGTGGCTGGCCAACCTGCTCCCGCACCTGGCCGCTCAGGCCGACATCGTGCTGCTGACCGACGCCGGGCGCGCCCCGGCGGCGTTCACGTTGCCCGCCGGCGGCCGGCTGACCGAGGTGCCGCTGTGGCTACCGCGACGTGCTCCGGAGGTGGTGTGGATCCAGTTGAGCGTGGCCCGATGGCTGCGCCGCTTCGGCGGCGTCTTCCATGGCACGTTTAATCAGCTTCCGGCGGCCTGGCGGGGGCCGTCCGTCGTCACGTTCCACGATCTCGCCACCCGCGACCACCCCGAGGACTTCTCGGGCCAGCCGGTGAAGCGGATGGTCTGGAACGCCCAGTTCCGGCAGGCGGCCAACCAGGCCGGGGCCATCCAGACGGACTCTGAGTACATTCGCCGGGCCGTCGTCGCCGCCTACTCCGTCGATCCGGCCCACGTAGTGGTGGCGGCCCCGGCCGTCGACCCGGTCTTCAGCCCCAACCGCCGGTCGTCGGGCCGGGCGCGGGCCGCCTCGCTCGGCGTCAGCGGCGACTACATCGTGGCCGTCGGCGGAGCCCGCCGCCGGGGTCTCGCCGTCGCGGTCGAAGCGTGGGCCCGCGCCCGGCGAGATGGGGCGAGGGAGGATATGGTGGTGGTCGGCACCGAGACGGTCGCTCCGCGTCCTGGCCTCATCCATGCCGGCCGGGTTCCCGACGAGCAGTGGGCCGATCTGCTGGCCGGGGCCACCGCCCTGTGCTACCCCACCCGCTATGAGGGGTTCGGGCTGCCGGCGCTGGAGGCGGCGGCCAGCGGCGTGCCGGTGGTATGTGCCCGGGTCGGGCCGCTGCCCGACGTGCTCGGAGACGCACCGGAGTGGTGCGACGCGACGACCGTGGTCGAGATCGCGGCCGGGCTCGAACGGCTGCTGGCCGACCCGGCCCGGCAGGAACGGCGGCGCCAGGCGGGACTGGCCCGGGTGGCCGCCGCCCCGACATGGACCGACGCGGCCCGGGTCCTGCTCGACACCTATCAACGAGTAGCGCCATGACCAGCGTCTCGGTGGTGATCGTCAACTGGAACGCGCGCCAGGTCCTCGCCGGCTGCCTGACGTCGCTGGTGTCCCACCCCCCACCGGGCGAGTGGGACGTGACCGTCGTTGACAACGGATCCAGCGACGGAAGCGCCGAGTGGCTCAGGGCCGCGCATCCCGAGGTCCGGCTCTTAGCCAACAGCAGCAACCGTGGTCTCCCGGCGGCCAACAACCAGGGCATCGCCGCCTCAGGCGGGGATGCCGTCCTGATCTGCAACCCCGACGTGGTGTTCCTTGCTGGCGCCATCGCCGCCATGGTCGACCTGCTCGAGCGGCGACCGTGTGCCGGCATGGTGATCCCCCGCCTCCAGTATCCCGACGGTGACCTCCAGACCAGCGCCGGAGACCTGCCGACACTCCTCGACGCCCTCAGGGGTCGCCAGGCGCAACGCCACCGGGCCGGCGCCGGCCGGCCCGAGGGATTCTGGTGGGATGGCTGGCCCCACACCGAGGAGCGGCCGATCGGCCGGGGCCACGAGGCGGCGTACCTGGTCAGACGATCGGCCATCGCCGAGGTCGGCCTGCAGGACGAGGGCTTTCGGCTCGACTGGGAGGGCATCGACTGGGCGGCCCGGTTCCGCGACGCCGGCTGGGAGCTCTGGCTGTGCCCGGCGGCCCGGGTCGTGCATCTGGGCGGCGCCAGTATCCGCCAGGTCCCCTTCCGCTGGGTGGCGACCTCCCATCGGGGCATGTACCGCTATTTCGCCAAACGCCGCCCGGTCTACTGGCGGCCCGTGCTGGCGGCACTGATCGGCGCCCGAGCCGTCGCCAAGCTGGCCGCCACCGCGGTGGGAGCGGGTATGTACGAGCGGGGCCACCGGGATCGACGTCGGTAGGATGCCCCCAGTGCCGGGCCAGGACGGCGTGACGATCAACACCCGCGCACCCGCCTCGCGAGGAGGACGCCTCCTGGCTCTCGACGGACTACGGGCTTTCGCGGTGCTCACCGTGATCCTGTTTCACCTGTACGCCCAGCCGACCATTAGCTGGGCGCCGTGGCGTCCCAGCGGTGGCTTCCTGACTCTCGACATTTTCTATGTTCTGTCCGGCTTCCTCATAACCAGCCTCTTGCTGGGAGAAGCTGACCGCCGCGGATCGGTGAGTCTTCGGAACTTCTACGCCCGCCGCGCCTTTCGCCTGTTCCCGGCCCTGGCGATACTGCTCCTCGTCGCCGGGATCGTGGCCGCGTTCTGGACCAGCCAGCCGTGGAGCAGACCGACGCTGGACGGGCTTCCCTGGGTCATTCTCTACGCCGGCAACTGGAACGTCGTACTCAACGGCGGGGCTACTCCCCTCGGCGCCCTCGGGCACACCTGGTCCCTCGCCGTCGAGGAGCAGTTCTACATTCTGTGGCCGCTCATCCTGCTGCTCGTCCTCCGACGCTTCGCCAACCGGATGCGGATCGCCGTGGCGCTGCTTACCGTCGCCGTAGGCGAGATGCTCTACCGGTACGTGGCAATCGTCTCCTTCCACTGGGTGGCCAGGGATCGCATCTTCTTCGGAACAGACACGCACTCGGATGGCCTCATCCTCGGTTGCGCGCTGGCCTTCTTCATCGCCGCCCAACGAGGCAGGCCGCCGTTCACCGAACGCTTCCATCGCACCGTTTCCATCGCCACCCTGTTCAGCGTGGTGGCCCTGATCCTGCTGGTTATGCGGGAGAGTTACGTTGTCGCCTCCGCCGTCTGGTTCGGCATCTCGGCCGCCGTCCTCTGCACCGGCGTCATCGTCCTCAACCTGGTGACTCGGCCCCTGCCATTGCTGGCATGGGTGCTGGAGTCACGTCCCGTGGTCTGGATCGGCAAGCGCACGTACGGCATCTATCTCTGGCAGAACACGATCTTCTTCTTCAGCACGGGAATCAGTCACCGCGGGATCGGCATCAATGAATGGCGGGCGCTCCAGATCGTCGTGCCCATCGGCATTGCCGGTCTGTCCTACCGCTTCGTCGAGTTGCCATTTCTGCGCAGGAAGCGGGCTTTCGAGCGGACCAAGCTGGCCCAAACGGTCCCCGCGACCGCAGCCCGGGCGGGCCTGCAGGATGGAACAGCATGAGACCCCGGTGCTAGTGTCCGGCACGACTTTTCCACCGTCAGGGAGCCGTGTGTTGCCCGATCAACCGGATCTGCCGTCCCGTACTTTCTCCGACGGACGCGATGCGGCATCGATCGTCGGATGTAACGGCGAGCATCGATGATTGCAAAGACGACCTACATCCCCGCGGCGAGCAAGGGGCCACTAAGCGGCTTGGCGCGCAAAGGGAAGTTGAAGTACTTCCTCCCACAGATCGGGCACCAAGCCAGGATTCTTGATCTGGGATGCTCGGACAACTGGTTCAAGAGGGCCGCGAACAGACGCGGGTGGACCAATGTCGTCGGCATTGATCTCCATCCTCCGGCGGATATCATCGGCGACGTCTTCGATTGGAGCGCCCTCGGACTCGAACCCCACTCCTTCGACGCCATCGTGGCATTCGAGATCATCGAGCACGGTGACTTCTCTCGAGTCATGTGGGATCTCCTGAAGCCTGATGGGCTTCTTTTCGCGACCACGCCAATCCCCCGCATGGACCCGGCGTGTCGCGTCCTCGAAGGGATGCGGCTACTGCAGCGGCGCACGAGCGCTCACTCGAACCTGACCGATCTCCGGAAACTCGCCAATTTTGATGTCGTCGAACGACGGATTCGAGCAGGGGTCTCGCAGTGGGCAGTGATGCGTCCCTGTGCACGTCCCGACACATGAGGCGGCGGATTGATCTGCCCTCCCCCACCGTTTACACCGAGGAGTATTTCTTGTCCGGGGCGTGCGAGGGCCTCGACGAATACCTGACGGGACGGATCTCGGCCGTCAAGCAGCGGGAGTTCGAGTTCCTCGATGTGCGCCCGGGTGACCGGGTGCTTGACCTTGGTTGCGGAAGGGGCGAATCCGCGGCCGAGATCGTCCGCCGGGGTGGGGTGGCCATCGCCGTCGACTATTCCGCGAGCGCCGTGAAGCTGACACACGAGCATCTGGGTCACCGATCGGTTGTCGTTCGTGCCGACGTCACCTGCCTCCCATTTGCCAGCGGTAGCTTTGACCGTCTCCTCTTTGCCGACGTGATCGAACACATCCCGTGGACTCATGCCGTCCAGACGCTCCACGAGATCGACCGGCTGCTCACGCCGGAAGGGTCGGCACTGATTCACACCAGCCCCAACACGTGGTTCATCGCCATGGTCATGCGTCCCTTGCGGCTGCCGCTCAGACTCCTCCGGCGCGACGAGGTGCTCTGGCGCTTTCGCGAGTACGAACGGCTTCGCTTTGCCATGCATCCCAACGAGCTCAGCCCGCTGACGCTGCGCCGCCTGATGCGAGAGGCTCGGGTATCGGCGAGGACATGGGTGGACCGGGACGTCCTGCGCTCGGGCGCCAGCGAATGGACCAAGCAGTTGGCCCAGTCCCCGATGATCCGGATGGTCGCTCGCGTGGCGGGCATGTGGCCGTTCCGGCTGGTGCTGGGAAATGATCTTTACGCAGTGATCACCTCGAGCTCATCTGAGGCTCAGCCTCGCGTGGGCCCGAGGTGCGGATGTCGGTGAACAATTCAGGTCACGCTCGTCGTTTCCGGCCGCAGTGGTACCTCATTCCCATCAGTCTGCTCGTGTGCGCCTGGAACCTGACGACGCCTCCTTGGGCCGGACCCGACGAAGCCGCTCATTACATAAAAGCGCTCGGAACCGTCTCCACTGATCCAGTCGGCCATGCCGCGATATGGCGAGAACCGGAGGTGTTCCTGCCGCCGCCGGCCCAGACATATATGGGTGTCACTAGCCGCAGCTATCCCGTCTCGGCCCCACTCACGCCGCGGATACCGACCGTGCCGTGTTTCGCGCTCCAGTCATCGGTCAGCGCCGCCTGCGGCGACCGTCCGTCGACGGGACCGGTGCAGACGATCTCGTACGTGGGGGCGTACCAACCATTGTATTACGTGCTGCCGGGTCTGGCCGCCCACCTGGCCGGGTCCGCGGTTGGAGGTCTCCGCGCCGGACGATTGGTGGGATCCATCGAAGTTCTCGCCATGGTGGCCGTCGCCCTGGCCCTGCTAGATCCGGGGGGCGCCGGACCGCCGGCGGTCGGCGTCCTGCTGGCGCTCACCCCGATGACGATTTCTCTCGCCGGCACGATGACCGCGAACAGCTTTGAGATCGTCGGCGCCATGCTCTTCATGAGCGCGTGCGTTCGGCTGCTGAGAAGCCCGCGGCCGAGCACGGCACTGCTCGTCCTGGCGGTGATTGCCGGCACCCTTGCGGCTTGGAGCAGGCCGCTTGGCCCCGTCTGGGTCGCGGGGGCTCTGCTACTGGGCGGCTCCATGGCCGGCCGGCGGCGCGTGGCTGACCTGTCGAAAGAGCGTGGCATGCGCCTGGCGGGGGTGGCTCTGGGCGCGCTCACCGCCGGCTCGGTCTGGTGGGACCTGGAAACCGGCTTCGGCTCGGGAACAAGTCGCACATCGGTGTCGAACGTCCTCCACCAACTACCAAGCTACGCCTCCCGCTTGAGCAAGGAGCTGATCGGGGTCTTCGGGTGGCTGGACGTCGGCCTGCCCCAGATCGGCTATGTCGCCGGATACGTGCTCCTGATCACGGCCCTCGCGGGCGCCCTGGTATTCGGGCGGGTCAATGACCGCATCGCCCTCCTCCTTGGAGCTGCGTGCTTCGTCGGGACCGTCCTCCTCCTGATCCTGGCGACGACGACGACCGGGTTCGACGTGCAGGCCCGGTACGTCCTGCCCGTCTGGGCGCTCGTCGCCGTGGTAGTCGGCGATTCGCTGAGCGGCGCGGCCGAGAGGCGCAGGTACGGCTCGTGGGCCCGACGGACGGCCACCGCGTGGGTGATCCTCTTCGCGGTCCTCAACACCGGCGCGGTGTATGTCAACGCCCGCCGTTATGCGGTTGGCGCCGGTCGCTCGTGGGTCTTCTTCCGGCATGCGCAGTGGAGTCCGCCGGGAGGTTGGATCCCGTCCCTGATCATGGTGGCACTTGCCGGCATCGGATTGGTCGGGGCCGCCTTGTTGGAGGTGCGACCGCCACCGGGCGCTGATCAGCGGTCGTCGATGTGAGAGCGCCCAGTCCGTCAGCGCGACCCGAGCCGCTCGGTAGCGGCGTCGAGTCGGGCTCACCCGTGGTGTCGCGATCCATTGTGCCACGGCCCAGAAATCGCCCCAGCGCCACGGTCGCCAGGAGGACGAGCGCCGCGTAGATGATGTCGAGGAGCGCAGCCGGCAGAGGCGGCGCCCATCCGCCGGCCACGGTCGCGGTCGGGGCGAACGGTCCTTCCTGGCCGACGAGATACCGGTGCAATGCCCACCAGAAGGCGAGCACCTGACCGGCGCCGAGAACCATCAGCAATGTGCCGGCGAGGCGACGGGCGCCGTCCAACGCTTCGATGGCGGGTCCCATTGATACCGAGGCGACGATCGGAATTCCGACGAAAAGTGGCAGGAAGTACCGGCCGAGACCGATGTAACCGTACTGACGAGCCACCGCCAGTACAAGCACGAGGGGCACCACGACCGCCGCCGCGAGAGTCAGCATCAGCGCCGCCCGCTCCCGCCATCGGGCGTAGGAGACACCACAAAGGACCAGGCAGCCGGTGGCTGCGATCCAGACAACGACCGTCAGCAGGGGGGCCCGAGCGTCGAACCAACCGAAGTATCCGATTGCCTGTACGATCCATCCCGAGGCCTGGCCCACCGCCCCCCTCGCCAGATTCAGGAAACTGGCCGAGTTCGGGGGCGGAGGGTTGCCACCCAACCTGGTGTGCTGGGTCAAAGTCCAGAGCAACAGCACGACGCCAGCCGCACTGACGGCCCCGATACCGACGCGGACATCGCGCCGGTGCGCCAGCCGGCGCCAAGGCACGCCCGATCGAACGAGGAGGGGCGACAGGGCGGCTGCGATCACCAGGACCCACAGCAACGAATCTGTCCGGACGAGCGTCAGGACGGCTGACGCCACGACGACAATGCGCAGCACAGACCTCGACAGCTCGCCGGCCTTCATCTCCGCTGTCAGCAGGATCGCCGCCGTCCACAGGCACACGGCGGCAGAAATCTCCACCGAGTTGGGGTTGATGACGCCAGTGAGGTAGAGAACCATCGGAGTTGTCGCCGTCACCACGCCGACGACGAGAAACTTCGGGCTCCTGGCGCGAACCGCCAGGCACAGCGCGAGTGCGAGGAATCCGCAGTTGACGATCGCGTTCAGCAGGCGCACCACATACAAGGCAACTGTCGGGTCGCTTACGAATCTCGTCGGCCATCCCACCATTGCGTAATAGAACGGCGGGAATCGCCCGACGTAGATGATCGTAGGCTCGAGCCGGTTTGAGCTCGAGATCGCTGGCGAGCAACCGGCCGGCACGTTCGGGCGGAAGGCGTAGCACGCCGGAAGCGCGATGGTGCTGGCATAGGCGCCGGTCACCCGAACCCGCGTGTATGCTGTCACCCCGTTCACAGGCTCACCGACGAGTTGACCGTGCATGAGAGCCGAGGCCCGAACCAGGTGGTCCGCCTCATCCGGCCCACTTCCCAAAGGCGTGGCGAGGCACCACAGAGCGCTGAAGGCGAACAGGCCGATCCAGAACGCGAACCAGACCAGTAGCCCTGAACGGCGGTGGGGGCGTTGGGCCGGATCGAATCCTTCGTCGTCAACCAACAGCCTTTGTCTCTCTTCGACGATGCATGGGATCAGGGCTCCAACTGGCGCGACGCGCCTTCTGCGCGGGTATCGGGAATCTCCGACAGCTGATGCCATCGGGCTGGGAAGCTGGTGAACCCGAATCCCTGGTTCAACTCCTCGCCTCGTATGTCGATGCCCAGTGTGCGCATATCGTCAACCACCGGCAGCCGGGTGTCGGCACAGAAACCCACGAGGATCTTGTACGGACCAGGATAGAGGGACAAGGAGCACAGCTCGCATTCGACACTGACCGCTCCCGGCCGATCGAAGCTGACATCCTTACTGGTCGACCCCACAACGCCGATGTTGGCGTCATTGGCTCCACTGACCCCGACCAGGATCTGGCCAAACGGATATGGCTCCTTCACGTCGATCTCGATATGGATCCGCACCGAGCCTCCGGGATCGATCACTGAAGCGGAGCTGGTAACCGACCTGAACACAGTTGGGCCCGCTTGTGCGGCTTCTGAGTCGGGGTTGTAGCGCTCGTAGGCGCGTATCACGTCGGCTGGTTTGCCGCGGTCCTCAACCTTGCCGTTGATCAGCAGGACCGCCTCATCACACAGTTTGGGCAGCGTCCACAGGGCGTGCGTGACGTATAGCAGGGCCGCACCCTGCCCGCGGAGGAACGCGATGCGGTCATGGCACTTGCGCTGGAAGTCGGCGTCGCCGACGGCGAGCACCTCGTCGAGGACGACTATCTCGACCTCGAGGTGGGACGCGATCGCGAATCCGAGCCGGGCCAGCATGCCGGAGCTGTACCGCTTCACCGGTGTATCGAGGTAGCTGTCGATGCCCGCGAATTCAACGATCTGGTCGAACCGCTGCTTGATGTCACTGGGACCCATGCCAAGGACGGACGCGCTCGAAATACACGTTCTCGCGTCCGGTCATGTCGGGATGGAAGCCGGCGCCCAGCTCGATCAGGGAAGCCGACCGGCCGCCGACGAACACCTCACCGCTCGTGGGTGCGGTCACCCCGGCAACCAGCTTCAGGGCCGTCGACTTGCCGGCGCCGTTCGGGCCTATGAACCCCAGGCTCTTGCCGTACTCCAACTCGAAACTGACGTCCTGCAGGGCCCAATGGAAGTCGCCGCGCCGCAATTCGCCGAATCGCCCCGGGATGACCGACCGAAGGTTGACCCGTTCCCGACCTCGCCGGTACTGCTTGCTGACGCCCTTGAAGGCGACGATCGCGGTCACAGCAGATCCGGCAGCCTGTCCTCGATGGAGTTGGCGTACACCACCGAGAGTGCGGCCACCAGCAGTCCCGTGCCGATGAGGCCGGCCAGCAGGCCGAGTGAGGGCCAACTGCCGTAGATGACGGCTCGGCGGATGGCCCCGATCACCTGCGCCAACGGGTTAAGAGTGAACACCAGGCGGCCGATGTGGCCCTTCACCTGGGTCTGGGGATACATGATCGGTGAGGCGATGAAGCAGACCTGAAGCACCAGCGGCATGACGAAGCGAATGTCACGCACGAACGCGCCAAGCATTCCGGCGAAGACCACGAAACCCTCAACCAGCAGAAATAGGCCAACGTAGATCGGGATCAAGGACAGGGTCGCCAGATGAATCGTTCCCGCGGTGGCTAGTTGTAAGCCGAGCAGTACTGCAGTGCCAATCATGAGGTCGAGTACGATTACGCCTCCCGCCGCCAGGGGGATGACCGACCGGGGAAAGTACACCTGCCGTATCACCGACGTGTTGGTGACAAGCGACTGTATCCCCCAGGTGACGGCATTCGATACAAAGGTCCAGGGCGCCAGCCCGCAGTATGCAAAAACGAGGTAGCTCCCGCTCGGCGATTGGACATGGAGGACCTTGGTGAAGACCAGGCCGTAGACTAGCAACAGCAGCGCCGGCTGGATCAGTGCCCACGCCAGGCCCAACGCGCTCTGTCGATAGCGCACTATGAAGTCCCGCTGCACCCACTGGAAGAACAGCCACCTGAATCTCCAGAGCTGCGCTGGAATCGACGCCGACCGAGACAAAGGCTCGGCCGCAGGCAATTGTGCCGGTCCCGGCGACCCTTCTTCCACCATCTTGAGCCTAGTTTGTCGAGGCACAGCGGTCAGTGAGGCACCTCTCCGATCACTCTCGCCTGGGCACCGGCCACAATGCTGTACGGGGCCACGTCATGACGGACCAGAGTCCCGGCGGCCACGACCGCATGCTCGCCGATGGTACACGGACCGAGCACGATCACGTTGGTTGCCAACCATGCCCCCTCGCCGAGAGTGATGTCGCATCCGTAGAACGGCGCCGTAACGGCCCGCTCGTAGCGAAGTTTTGTGACGTCGTGATATCCCGTCAACAGGCAGGCACCGTGAGAGATCATTCCCCACTCGCCGATCGTTATCTCGCCCGAGTGGGTGTTGAAGAACGCGTTGTTCACAATCGCCGTCTTGGCCAGGTGGAGTCGCTCCGGGGGTCCGAAGATTCGCGGTTGGTCGAGGAGCGCCGCCGCTATCTGAGGGACACCACGATGGACGACCGCCGCCGTCAATCGGTCGAGAAGACGGTCCTTCGCGACCCGTACGATTTGCATCACCGCAGACTACACGCGGCTTTCACGGCGCGACCTTCCGGGACCCGCTTGGTACTCAGGGACCCAATCTCAGCGGATCGTGTGCCGCCACGAACTGATCGACGTCGTGGCTCAGCAGGGTTTCCACCTCCGACCGAATCCGGTCCGGTGGCCATTCCCACCACCGGATCCTGAGTAGCGCCTCCCGGGTCGGCTCGTCGAACCGGTAGCGAATGAGCCGGGCCGGGTTTCCACCCACGATGGCATACGGCTCGACGTCGCGGGTCACGACCGCCCGGGCGGCAATGAAGGCGCCGTCGCCGATCGTCACGCCAGCGAGGATGGTCGCCTTCCAGCCGATGTATACGTCGTTGCCGATCGAGATATTTCCCCGACTCGGATCGTGGTCGGCCTGCGGCATCTGTTCGAGACCCAGCCGCCACCGCAAAGGGGCCGTCGATATCCGCCGGAAGTCGTGGCCGGCCCCCAGGAAGATCTCCGCCTCGTCGCTTATTGAGCAGTACTTGCCGATCTCGACTGTAGCGGTGTCCCCGGAGAATTCGAGGAGTCGAGGCTCGTGGTAGGAGCTCGGATCCATGCGGAGCATGCCGAGGGGTGGCCGGGCGACGGCATGAGGGAGCAGCGTCTGCCGGGCATGTTGGTCGAGCACCCGGCCCTGCAGGACGTTTACGGCTTCAGGCGGCAACCTGTTCACCGCGCTGGTCAGCAGCCACGCGAGGACCCGACCAGGACCTCTCATCCGGGCATCAGCAGCAGATCGGTGTACCAGATGTCCAGCGACCCCCCAAAGCCGGCTAGATCGTCCATCTCGACGACGACCGACCGCCCCGCTTCCTGCGAGCGCCGTATGTCGATCGCTCGAGCAAAGTGTTTGGGGATGGCGGCATGGAGGCGGTCGAGGCCCCCTGCGCGGGTGAGTGCGTATGGCCAG
Source organism: uncultured Actinomycetota bacterium (assembly GCA_963792645.1). Taxonomy (GTDB): domain Bacteria; phylum Actinomycetota; class Acidimicrobiia; order Acidimicrobiales; family Palsa-688; genus CAWBWS01. The sequence continues at coordinate 163,560 of CAWBWS010000002.1, read as the reverse complement.
TACTCGATGACCCACGGGATGCCGCCATCGAGCAGGCGCGACGCTCCGTCCAGTACGTGACCCTCGTGGCCCTGTGTGTCCACCCACACCAGGGCGACAGACTCAGGGTCGCCCATCAGGCACTGATCGAGGGGTTGGGCGGACACGGGCACGACCGGGCGCCGGGACTCGTCGAGCACCTCCCACTCCGAGGAAACGGCCCGGATGCGGTGATCGCCGTGATTCCAGGTGCACAGCTCCAGCTCTACCTGGCGCTCGACATCGGAAACGGCGAGCTGATGCACCACGACCCGATCCTCCAACTCATTGAGAATCAGGTTGCAGCGCAGAAGCTTGGCGTTGTCAGGCGAGGGCTCGAAAGCCTCGACGGTGTCCGTTCCGAAGCGGGTAAGAAGGGGAATGGTGGTCGTTCCGACGTTGGCGCCGACGTCGAGTACCGTCCGGCCTCGCTGGGGGTGACCCAGATACTCGAGAGTCCAGGCGAGCATGTCGCCCTCGTATCCGGCGGTACGCCAGATGTGCGGACCCATCTCGCGATCACTGGTCGAGAACAGGTAGCGGGGCTCGACGGAGCTGGCGGCGATCGGCGTCAATCGGCTCAAGCGCTCATACGGGTCTATGGAACGGTCAGTGAGGCGCTCGGCCTCATGCACCAGGCGCCCCCTGCCCTTGGCCAGACCGCGACGCGCCCGATCGGCGAGCGTCATCGCTGGCTCGGGCTTCTCGTAGAGAGCATCGCCGCAGTCTGCCATCCGCCGTCCGGCGGTATCCATCGCCGCTAGAGTCAACAGACTCTCAAGTCTCGCAGCAGATCGGGGACCCCGCGACCGATGTCGTCGAGCACCGTGCCGGCTACCAGCATCAGGACGACTTTCGTGGTGGCCTTCCTGCTCTTGCTCGGATTGAGCACACTATGGAACCTCGCCATTCCCCCGGTGTCGGCCGTCGACGAAAACTCCCATCTGATCCGCGCCGCAGCTGTCGTGCGCGGCGAGCTGACCGGGCACGGTCCGAGCGTTGTGCCGTCGAACCAGATCCGGCCGATGAGCAAGGACCTGTACCTCTACATCGACGTCCCTGAGAGCTATGCCTCCACCTTCCTGGCGCCGTTCTGCTTTGCCCTCGATGTCAACCATCCCGCCGGTTGCGAGCCTGGCTTCTCCTCGGGCAATCGCTCGGTGCCGTTCAGCACGTATGTCGCTCGTTACCCACCCGTCTATTACCTCCTGGTAGGTACCCCGACCCTGGTGTTTGGCAGTCGGGTCGGTTCGTACGCCGTACGGTTCCTGAACTCGATCATCTGCGACCTCCTTCTGGCATTCGCTTTTGCGATCGCCCTAGCCTTCTTCCGGAGCAGGTGGATGGCGGTGGGTCTGATCGTCGCCATGTCGCCGACCGTCATTTACCTGAGCGCGGTCGTCAACCCGAGCGCACTCGAGACGGCCAGCGCCATCTGTTTCTGGACGGTCCTGGTGACGATGACCTTGAGCCGATCCCACCCACCGCCGCCCTATCTGCCGCGGTGGCTGGCCGCCTCTGGCGCCCTCTTGGCGACGGCGCGGCCCAGCTCACCGGCTTGGATCATCGTGCCCGTTGCCTGTCTGGTCTTCGTGCTCGTCGACAACCGCCGCTGGCGTGAACTGCTCCTGTCCCGGGCGACGCTGGCCGCCGTCGTTGTGGTTGGCGCGGGCGTGATCTCCGGCGTCGGATGGACCATCGTCGAGCATGCAACGAGGACCTTCACCACTACGCCGGCCCACGGCGGCATCACCGCAGTCCTACGTGGCGCCGCAGGCAACACCACCGACTACGTGCAACAGGCTATCGGCGTCTTCGGGCTCGACGCCCGGGCGCCTGAGCTGGTCGTCTTCGTCTGGCTCGCTCTGCTCGGCAGCCTGGTGATGGCGGCGTACGCCCGCTCCGACCGGCCGGGCCGGAGGAGCCTGATACTCGTCGCGCTCGCGGTCGCGCTGGTTCCAAGCCTGGAAGTCGCCGCGATCGCCAGGACTCATGGTTTCATCGGCTTCGGGCGTTACTTCCTGCCGCTCTACGTCGGCCTACCGATTTTCGCCGGGGCCATCACACCCGCGGGTGCGACGAAGGGGAACGACTCGCCATACGACTGACCATCGTGATCGTCGGCTGCCTCCAGATACTGGCGTTCTTCTGGTGTCTGCATCGCTACCTGGTCGGCGACAGTGGATCCTTGTCGCCACTGGCCCAGCCGCCGGGGGTCTGGCGCCCGCCGGTACCGGGCATTCTGCTCGACTTCGCATATGTCGCACTGATCCTCGTCGCCGGGATGGCGCTGGCACGAGCCGTCGGCGTCGGGAACGAGGGCCGGGCCCGCCGTCCACTAACGACGTCTGATGCGCGAACCGGTCCATAGCAGCCTGAGGAGGTGGCGGGCGGTGGACGACGACTCGTCCGCGACCGCACTGAGCCACCACGATCGTGGCGCTGACCGGTCGCGTCCTCCTGCAACAAATGCGATCACATCGGCGATCACCGGTTCGATGACCTCCGGCTGGCAATGAGCGGCGATGGCCGCCTGCCCTGACGCCCCGATACGCTCGGCGGCGTCCTGATCCGAGAGCATGGCGATCACGCTGCGGGCCATCTCGTGGGGTTCGTCGGCAACCTCCAGGTCGACGCCGGGTCGCACGTCCAACCCCTCGAGGCCCAGCCTGGTCGTGACGAGCGGGACGGCACACGCCATGGCCTCGCACACCTTGCCCTTCATCCCGGCGCCCCAACGCAGGGGCGCCACGACCACGGCAGCCTCGTCGTAGGCGGCATCGAGGTTCTCGACGAACCCCACGACGTGCACGCCGTCGAGATCGGACAGCCGGGTGATCTCGTCCCATACATTCGAACCCACCACCTTCAGGGTCGCCTCAGGGATCGTCGCCCGAACATGGGGCCACACCTCCCGAGCGAACCAGACGATGCCGTCGACGTTCGGCGCGTGCCAGAAATTGCCGACGAAGAGCACCACGGGCGGCCGCGGCCCCGGTAGGCGGGACCGGAGAGAGACGATGATCGGCACCACCCAGCTTCGGGTGGGCAGGCTCCGGAGGGACCGATAGAGGCGCTGCTCCTCGGTCGACACGAAAACGAGGGCATCAGCCATTCCGTACGTGGCCAACTCGCGTTCTTTTCGGATCGCCACCGCATCGGATGGGCGCCCGTACGCGAACTCCGATCCCCGTTCGTCGCGCACGAACTCGAGGTCCACCGTGTCGACGACGATCCGGGCCCTTGGCTGCCAGCGGCGCACCGCCGCAATCGTGTCGGAGGCGACGTGCCAGAATTCGAAGAGGACGCCATCGAAGCGGTGCCTGATGAGGACCTCGCGCAGTCCCGAGCCGGACCCGACTCTCTGAGCGACGACGCCGACGCCCAGCCGCTCGAGAGTCTCGGTGCGAAGGCGGCTCTCCTCCCGGGTCAGCGCCGTCAGTCCCACGATCCTGACGTGACACCGCTCCCGGAGGAGCTGGCACAGCCGGATCAGGCGCTGCTCGCCGGCGGACGCCCGCTGGCTCGGCAGGACGTTCGTTATGACGAGAAGGCGGGGCTGCTCAGAGGGTCGGCGTGGCGGCATGGCCGGAAGCAGGCCACGGTCTCGTCAACCGCCGGCGCAGGCTCGGGACCCGGTCGCGTCGGGTCAGGGCGGCTGTCTGGGACGTCTCGGGGTCGACGCCGTTGTCACGCTGCCAGCTGTCGCCCCATTTGCTGCGCAGCCCCTCGAGGGCGACTGGGTAGGCCTGGCCGAAGTATTCCTCGTAGCCGCCTTCGAAGACGGTCCGGGCGGTCACCGCTCGCTCGTGGTGGAGGTACGCCAGGCGGGTCACGACGATGTCCATACCCTCGGCCCGGGCGCGCAGGCAGTAGTCGATCTCGGCGCCCCAGCCGAGCGGAGCGAAGGTCTCGGTGTCCAGCAGACCGATCCGGTCGATGGTCGCCGCGGGTACGAGCATGCACGTCCCGTCGATGAACGGTGCCCGGAAGTGCTCGGGACGGGGCCGGTAGTCGCCGACGGACGGAAGCATGGGGTCACGCTGGTGCAGCCAGTGGCAGTCGTAGAACGGCCCGACGAGCCCGGCCCGGGTCGCCCGCCAGCTCCGGAACAGGCCGGCCACGAAACCGGCCGCCAGGCGGGTGTCGTTGTTGAGCCAGATGAGCGCGGCGTGATGATCCTGTCGCCGTGCCTCGGTGCCGTAGTTGGTGCCCCCGGCCCATCCCAGGTTTTCACCGGGACGCAGGATCTCCTCGCCGCCACGCGCCGGATAATCGCCACGATTGTCGACGATGACCACGTCGGCTCGATCGCTCTCCCGCTCGAGATCGGCGAGCAGGGCGTGGGTCATCTGATGATGGCCGTACACCGGGATGACCACCAGCGCACGAGACCGCCGGCTCACGCCTCGCCCCCGTGACGCTCGATGACCCGCTCGTACAGCCGGCGGTGCCGGTCGGCGGCCAGCTTGTAGGTGTACTCGGCGAGGACCATCTGCCGGGCGCTGTCGCCCAGTCGGGCCCGCAGACCGTCGTCGTCGATCACGGCCGAAAGGCAGGCTGCGAGTCCGGCGACGCTCCCGGCCGGGGCGAGCAGTCCCGTCCGCTCGTGGCGGACCAGCTCAGCGACGCCGCCGACGTCGAACGAGACGACCGGGGTGGCGCACGCCAGGCTCTCGAGGACGACCAGCGGGGAGTTGTCGGCCCGGGTCGGGAACACGAACACGTCGGCCGCGCTGAATACAGCGCCGCCTTGAAGTGGTCGCTGGGGACGAACCCGAAGTCCACCACCTGGCATCCGGCGCCGCCCAGCAGGCTGTCGCTCAGCTGGCCTCCCGTTGCCGCCCATGAGCATGACGATCACGGCCTTGCGCACCGGCGGAGCCGGGCGGCGAGTGGCCGAGTACCGAGGTACCAGATCGGAACCCTTGCGCCGGTCGGCGACCGATGAGGCGGCGAACATGACGACCGGCCCGTCGGCCGGCAACCGCAGGGCGGTCCGCGGGCCGTGGCGTCGACCGGGAGCGAACACCTCGGTGTCGATGCCCGTGGGGGATCACCTCGACGTCGAAACGCCCGAGGATGCTCTCGCCGTGCGATGCCCGGCCAGCCAGGCACTGGGGGACACGACGGTCAGTGAGCTGGCGTCCCACAGCCGGTCCTTGAACCGCCACTCGATCGCCGTGGCGTCGCGGTGGATGGCGGGAAAGGCCTCAGGATGCGGACACTGGCCGCAACCGTGACGCCAGCGCTCGCACTCGAAGCTGAAGCTGCAGTGGCCGGTCAGCGGCCACATGTCGTGGAGGGTCAGGACGCTGGGCTTGGCCCTCGTCGGCCCGCGGCATCGCCGGGATAGCTGAACCAGCTGCCGTGGATGGCGTGATAGTGCGACGACATCAGCAGCCTGGAAGTCGTCACGCCGGGCGACCGAATAGGCGCCGATGCCGTCCAGCTCGTTGAGCCCCAGGCGCTCGGTCACCGCTCGGAGCGGCCGGCGCACCGTGTTCCAGGCCCGGAGCTGGGCCACCGTCTCGTCATGTGGTCCCCTTGGCCCCGACCAGCATGGACGAGGCCACCCCGGCCTGTAGGAGGGCCTCGTGCAGCCGGTACCCGGCGATGACGCCGCCCCTCGCCGGTTCGGCGTGGTTGACGACCAGCACCCGTGGGTCGCTCACGGTCGGTGCCGGCTCACGCTCGGTGCCATCGGGCCGTGCTCACCGGACGCGGTCGGTCTGCTGGCGCAGGACGCTCTCGACGAGCGATGCTCGGCGTACCCGGCCCGTCCCGCGGGACAGCCGTCCGCCCGGCCGTCGCGGAGCATGGTCCCACGCCCAGCGGCGGGTGGTCCCGTAGAACTTGCGCGTCCACGCCCGGGTCGCCCCGGGCAGGTAGCGGTGGCCGATCTGGACGGCCGTCGATCATCTCCCGGAGCTGGGCGATCGAATCGCCCAGCTTGGCCGTGTCCGACCGGCCGTGGACCCGGTAGCCGACCAGGACTGCGGTTCGTACACCAGGGTGGTAGCGGGTGGCCAGGCGCTTCCACATGTCCCAGTCGGCGCAGAAGCGCAGGCCGTCGTGAAACCCCCGACCTGCTCGTACACCTGCGCCGGGCCACGACGGCCGGCGCCCGGACCGGGTTCCACTCGAAGATCTGCGGGTGGAAGTCGCTCCAGCACGCCCCGCTGGGTCGCAGAGGATCTCGTTGGTCCCATGACCATCGCCCGTCTCGTCGATGTCCTCGGCGCCGATGACGACCCCGCCGACCTCGGGATGGTCGGCGAGGATCGAGCCGACCGTGGCGTAGAAGCCCGGATAGACGAGGTCGTCGCCGTGCAGGACGTGCACCAGCTGGCCGCGGGACCGTTGCAGGCAGGCGGTGAAGTTCCGCGGAGATCCCGACGTTGCCGGGCTGGCGGTGGAAGCCGACCCGGCCGCCGCCGACCGTCGGCCACCACATCCTCGGGGTGGTCGGTCGGTCGAGCAGTCGTCGACCACCTCGATCTGCATCACCTCCGGGCCCGGATCCTGGGCCAGCACACTTCGAGCGTCGCCTCCAGGAAGTCGGCGCAGTTGTAGGTCGGGATCATCACCGACCACGCCGGGCCGCATCACCTCCGGCGGAGCGTGGCGCCGGATGACAGGAATCCGCGCCGCGGTCATCGCGCTCAGCATCCGGCGCTTGGCCAGCAGCATGGCCCGGGCGATGGCCTGGTCCATGTCGTAGTAGCGGTACTCGCCCAGCCGCCCGCAGACCAACAGGCGCGGCGGATCGCCCGGCCCGCTCGGCTGTAGCGGCGGTAGAGCGCCTTGTTGGCGCGCGTCGGGGAACGGGTACTCGTAGGCGTCGGGATCCGTCGGCGCAAATGGGGACCTCCCGTGGTCAGGACGGTGCCGACCGCATCCTTCCGTTCCGCCGGCGCTCAGCATGTGTTTCCACTCGAGGGTCCTGACGTGCGGACCGTTGCCCGGGTCGGGATTGTTGACCTGGCCGAAGGGCTGGGCCAGATCGGTATCCGGGAGGTAGTCGTGCTCCCGCAACTGGCCCCGGTACGCCAAGCGGCCCAGATCGAAACCGAAGTACTCGTCGATCGGACCGGTGAAGACCAGGCCCCGCCGGGCCTCGAACCGTTCCCGTTGCTGCAGGTAGTCGCAGTCAGCGGCCACCGGGATCCCGTCGAGGATGCTTCTCATGAGGCCGGCGTACCCCTCAGTCGGGATGCCCTGATGCCGGTGGCGCTTGAGCCGGTGATCCTCGCCATGGCGGACGTCGAATCGGCCGGCCAGGCTCGGCCGACAGCGTGCTGCGCCGGCACCCCCCACTGCTTCTCGGTGTACCCCTTGACGAACTTGCGGTACACCGCCTCGGGCATCATGGCCAGCGACGCCTGCTCGAAGTCGACCCCGGGCCCGTCGGCTGCCGGCCCCAATCGGCGCCCGATGGTCCGCCGTATGTACTCCTCATTGACCGGCCAGTGCTCGTACCGCCCGTCGACCCACGACGCCAGCACCGCCTCGTAACGATAGAAATCGCTGTACCGGGTGACGAACTCCCAGACTCTGGCGCTGTTGGTCCGGAAGTAGTGGGGACCGTAGGTGTGGACGCGGATCCCGCTGGCGTGCACGAAGTCGTGCACATTGCCCCCGACGTGTGACCGCCGCTCGAGCACGAGAACGTCACGCCCGGCATCGGCGAGGGTCCGAGCGATCACCGCACCGGTGAGCCCGGAGCCGACGACGATGTAGTCGGCCTGGGTCACCCCGGGCGCTTTGTGCAGACGTAGAGCTGAAAGACCCACACCGTCGACGGCAGCTCGGCCCGGCGCAGGAACCGTCCGTCCAGGGCCCGGGCCAGACCGAGGATGGGGGTACGAGCGGCGTTCCACAGCCGCGGTTGCGACAGCGCGGCGACCAGCAGCTCCTGGGCGACCAGGTGGGCTCATGCACAGACACGGCTCGCGGCGCGCGTCGATCACGAACGCCGGCCGCGAGCAGCTCGTCGAGCTCCCCGGCGGTGAACGGCGATCTCCTTGGGCGACGGCCCGAAAGGGGGCCCGGCGACGTGACGCACCGCCATGCGGCCGCGGACCTCGATCTCCTCGGCACCCATGCGCCGGACTCTTCTTCGGTGAAGCGATCTCGGCACCTGCTCGAGCCGGCGCAGAAGCTTCAATGTCAGCGGTTCGGCGAGCGGTCCGGCGACATGATGGACGGGCTCGACCAGCACCAGGGTGCCGCCCTCCACCAGGCGGCGGGCCGCCTCGTCGATGGACGCCCGCACCTCGTCAGTGGCCAGGTGGTGCAGGAAGGCGTGCATGACGACCACATCGAAGCGCCGGTCGTAACTGATGCGGCCCGACGGGTCTCCAGAAACCTCGAAGTGCACCCGACCCTCGAGTCCGGCGTGGCCCGCCGCACGGCGGGCCCGCTCGATCTGCTCTGGGGAGAAGTCCAGTCCGACAACCTCGGAAACGCCCATACCGGCCAGTAGCAAGCTGAACCAACCGGTGCCGCAACCGAGCTCGAGGACCGACGTCCGGGGGCCCACCAGATCGGTGACGGCACGGAGATAACGGGCCCGCAACACCCGCTGGACGGCAGGGGTCTGGACCCAGCAGAACGACTCCTCGATGTCGCCGTTCTCGGACCACCACCGGCGCTCGGCCTCGTCAAGTTCCGCAGTGGTGGTGGGGTACCGCGGCATGTCGGTGCACAGTATAACTTTGCATGTCGTGCGCCAGCTGCCCGCCACGGTCCGTGATACGGCCCGACGAGTCGCCGTCCTCCTGCCCCAGCCCGTCGTGGACCGGCTCCCGGAGCGGGTGGAACGCCGGGTGACGGCGGTTCGGACCTCCCACGCGGAGAAGCAATTCCTCGCTCCCGATGACGTCTCCCAACTCGACAACGTCGACTACAACCGATCGCTGTGGAACTGGTACGCCGACAAATGGTCCGACCTCGAATTCCGCCGGCGCCAGCTGGCTAACGAGGGGCGCACGGACGAGGATCCGTCATCGGTCGACCGGCTGGGTGAGGAATGGGGCCGTCTCGACGACGTGCACCAGGTCGTCGACAAATGGATCCTCCCGCACGTCGACACCGATTCCGTGGCCGGTGAGATCGGGACCGGAGGCGCTCGGGTGGCTCGGATGGTGGCTCCGAGCGTCAAGGAATTCCATGCATTCGACGTGGCGCCCCGGATGCTCGAGCGGGCCCGCGCCGAGCTGCGTACGGTTGCCGGAGCGCATTTTCACGTGCTGGAGCGCCCGAAACTCGCTGATCACCTGGAAGGACGATTCGACTTCATCTACTCCTTCGACGTGTTCGTCCATCTCGATCTGCACGTCCAGTGGCAGTACCTGTGTGAGTTCGAACGCGTTCTCCGGCCGGGCGGCAAGGCGTTCATCCATACCGCCAACCTGACGGCGGACGCCGGGTGGGAACGATTCGTCAACCAGGACCACTACCGGGTGGAGGGCTTCTATTTCACGGTGCCCGAGGCGGTCAGGACACTGGCGCACCATGCCGGCCTACGGGTGATCGAAGAGCTGTCGGGTGAGCCGGGCAACTTCTACTACGAGCGTGACTACCTGGTCCTGCTGGAGAAGCCCGAGAAGCCCGTGGTGTGACGCCGTCCCGTCCACCGGCATGGCCCGAGCACTGGCCGGAGCTCCCGTTCGTCAGCGTGGTCATGCCGGCCCACGGAGTACAGCCGGACATCGGTGAGCAACTCGAAGCGCTCTCGCTCCAGCGCTACGCCGGCCGCTGGGAGCTCCTCGTCGCCGACAACGGTTGCGCCACCAGCACCCTCGACACCATCGACGAGTGGAGGTCGCGCCTGCCGGAGTTGCGGGTCATCGATGCCCGGGCCCGGCCAGGCGCCAACTATGCCCGCAACCAGGCGGTCGATGAAGCCGCCGGCATGCTCATCGCCATCTGCGACTCAGACGATGTGGTGACACCGCTGTGGCTCGATGCCCTCGCCCGTGGCGCCCGGGAGGCCGAGCTGGTCGGTGGTCACCTCGATGTGGAGCTGCTGAACACGCCCCAGGTCCAGGCGTGGCGGCCGTCCCCGACCGTCGACGGCCTACCGAGTGGCTTGGAATTCCTGCCGTACGTGGCCGGTTCCAACTGCGCCATCTGGCGCCGGGTGTACCAAGCCGTCGGCGGATGCGACGAGGATTTCGGCGGCGGAGGCGGTGGCGACGATGTCGACCTGTCCTGGCGGGTGCAGCTCGCCGGGGGCCGCATCGCGTTCGCACCGGACGCCGTGGTCCACTACCGGTTGCGGTCGGATCTGCGCTCGACGGTGCGCCAGATGACGGCGTACGGCATCTCGGCCGCCCTGCTCTACCGGAAGTTCCGCAGCTATGGCGCGCAGCGGACGCCGCCGCTCACGATCGTCAAGCTCTGGGTCCGCACCTTCCAGCAGGCCCCGAGGATGCTGCGCCGGCCGGAGACGAGAGGCTGCTGGATCCGGGAGGTGTCCTACCTGGTCGGGCGGCTACGCGGTGCGGTCCGCCACCACGTTGTCTACTGGTAGCGGTCCCGCATCGGTTGAGGTCGGGCGCTCGATCCAGCCATCCGGCCACTCCTGCTCGCGGATGGCACGGGGCAGCTGCGCCGTCTCGACGTGCTCGGCGACGGGGAACCGGTCGGGATGGGTGGGATGAAAGTTGCAACTCTCAGGAGTCCACGTGTCCCACACCCGGTCGAGCCAGCCGTCGACCATCTGGTCCCGGTGGGACGACGACGCCAGCTTCTGCTCGATCCGGGATCTCGGTCCGACGTAACTGCCGTGGTGGCACACCGCGACCGAGGGCGGCACCAGCCGGGCCCGGAGGGGGCGCAGGGCCAGCGACTCCGATATGTGGCCCTCCCGGGCCAGCTTGGCCCACCCGCGCGCCCACGGCGTGGGGTACCAGTTGCGGATGGCGCCGAAACGGAACCCCGGGCGGGTGAGAGCGACGAAGCTGCCACGTTCTGCGACCCGCCAGTTCCAGCTGCGGAAGTAGGTGCGCAACTCGAGGAGATAGGCCTGGGCCCGGTGCTCGCCCACCCAGTCCAGCAACCTGGCGATGTCCGCGTCGTCGTACACCTCGTCGGCGTCGATGTGCCAGAACAGATCCGGAGGCGAAATACCGGGCGGCTCCTCGGGGATCGAGACCACCCGGGATGAGGTGGCGGCGAACGCCATGGTGCGGTTGCGGGCCCGGGGCTCGCTGCCCTCGCTGGTCACGATCAGGTTGACCTTGCGGTCGGGGTCGAACCGGCGGGAGAGCACCATGCCGACCAGGTCGTCGGGCACCCGGGCCCGGCCGTACCGGTCGCGGTCGTACCGGGTCACCACGGTCACGCCCGAGACGTGGTCATACACCGAGCGCAGCGAGGCGCCGAAGAACTCGCTGTCGTTGAGCACCGAGAACACGGCGTGGATCGACGGGGGCGGCGACACGATTGCCACTATAGAGACGGCGTCGGCGCGGGCGACCGGCGCCACCGGCGGGGGGTGCCGATGCCGAACGCCGCCTTGGCGACCAGTCCGAGCAGCCAGGGCCCGAGCACCGGCGACGAACACAAGGCCGGCGCACGTCGCAGCACGGCCAGCAATTGCGGCAGCGCGGCACGGAAGTCCCGGGCCTGGTAGCGGGCCAGCGCCTCGTCGAATTGGCGCCGGGCGGCGACGATCGACTCGCCGGTGGGGCGATCGGCGGGCGGCAGCGACCGGACGAAACGGTCCAGGACTAGGCGGTCGACGTCGAGTTGGGCCGACCCCGGCGGTTGTCCGGCGTGCACCCGGTAGTCCATGACGTCGTCGGGGACCAGCACGAAGGGCCGGGGGTAAGCCCGCAGGTTGAGATCGCGGTCCTCGCCGCGGGGCAGCGATGCATCCCAGCCGCCGATGCCCCGCACCACCTCCGTCCGCCACAGGACGGCGGCGGGCGGCATGTTCCAACCGAACAGCTCCTCCCGCCACACCGGCACGGTGAGCCGGATCCGGGGATGCAGATCGCGCCCCGTCCCCTGCCGCGAGGCCCCGAAACGGCGGAACGCACCCGCCGCCCCGGCCACGTCCGGCCGGGCGGCGGCGAGCGCGGTGGCCAGCACGTCGACGGCACCCGGGCGCAACACGTCGTCGTCGTCCAGGAACAGCACGAAGGGCGTGTCGCAGAGGGCCAGGCCAGCGTTGCGGGCCGCCGAGCCGCCTCGGGCCGGCTCCTGGCGCAGCACCCGATACGGAGCGCCCACCAGCCACTCCGCGGTGCCGTCGGTCGAACCGTCGTCCACCACGATCACGCCGGCCACGGGCCGGCGTCTGGGCCGCCACGCTGGCCAGCGCCTCCTGCAGGTAGCCGAGACGGTTGCGGGTCGGTACGACGACCGTTACTGCGGGGACCTCATCCACCCTCACCGACCGGTTCCTCCACCTCGGGCAGGAGCAGCACGGCGGGAAGCGTTTCCCCCCGGAACAAGCCCGCGGCCGGCCCGCCGGCGTTGAGCGCGTGGTCCGCCAGCAGCACAGCCGCCGCCGTGTAGGTGCTGCGCTCGCCGCCCGGGAAGCGGATGCAGCGGGGGTGGACGCAGCCCGTCCAATAGCTGCCGTCGGGGTCGCGGAAGTGCCGCGTCCACTCGAGCAGCATCCGGGCCTCGTCGGCCAGCCCGCAGGCGTCGAGGGCCATGACGCACTCGGACGTCTCGGCCGCCGTCACCCAGGGCTGGTCCGACACGCAGCGCACTCCGACACCCTCCAACACGAAGACCGGCCAGCGCTCCAGCAGCCGATCCTGGGCATCGACCCCCGACAGGGCGCCGCAGAGCACCGGGTAGTACCAGTCCATGGCCCAGCGGTCCTTGGGCTCGAACGCGCCGGCCCGGTGGACCACGGCGTGGGCCAGTCGGCCGGCCGCCAGTTCCCACTCCGGACGGTCGTGACCCAGCGCGTCCGCCGCGGCCAGCGCGCAACGGAGGCTGTGATGGATCGACGACGACCCGGTCAGGAGGGCGAAACGCCCGGGTGAGCCGTCAGGCTCGATCGACCACAGCACCTCGCCGCCGGGTTGCTGAAGGCGCAGGACGAAGGTTATGGCGGCGTCGACGACCGGCCACATCCGCTCCAGCAGGGCTGAATCGCCGGTAACCAGATAGTTCCACCACGTCCCGGTCGCCACGTAGGCGCAGACATTGGCGTCCCGCCGGGCGTCCTCGATGCCTTCGGCCCGGTAGTACATGCACCAGGAGCCGTCGGGCTGCTGGGCCGACGCCAGCCAGCGCAGACCCCGGTCGGCGGACTCGCGGCGGCCGGCCGCGGCCAGGGCCATGGTGGCCTCGACGTGGTTCCACGGGTCGGCGTGCCCTCCGCGGAACCACGGGATCATCCCGTTGGCCAGCTGCACCGACTCGATCCAGTCGGCGGTGCGGCCGATCTCGGCCCGGCTGAGGATCATCGGGTGGCGGGCTTCTCGAGGTAGACGACCAGCGACTTGCCGACCACCGGGTTCAGCAGCCGGTCGGGCACCCGGGTCAGCGGGCTGGCGGTCGTGATGTCCCACACCAGCAGCCGGTGGTAGGCCTGGACCAGCGGGTGGTCGTCGTGACCGACCCCCACCAGGCACTTGAGCCACCAGTACGGGGTGTGCAGGGCGTGGGCGTGGTGGCTGGCGTAGGGCCGGAGACCCGCCTCCTCCAACCTGGTCACCAGCGTGCCCTGGCGATAGATGCGGATGTGGCCGCCCGGCACGCTGTGGTAGTCGTCGGACAGGGCCCAGCACACCAGCTCCGGCAGCCAGCGGGGAACGGTCACCGCCATGGTGCCCCCCGGCCGCAGCACCCGGGCCAGCTCGACCATGGCCCGGCGGTCGGTCGGGATGTGCTCGAGGACCTCGGCTGCGATCACCCGGTCGAAGGCGCCATCGGGAAAGGGCAGTTCATTGGCGTCGCCCACCGTGGCCGCCCCGTCGCCCGCCGTCTCCCGGGTATCCAACATGGCGGCCATGACCGCCGCGCAGTCCTTGACCTCGGCACTGTCGGAGTCGACGGCTACGACCGACGCGCCCCGCCGCAGCGCCTCGAAGGCGTGGCGGCCACCGCCGGCGCCCAGGTCCAGCAGCCGCTCGCCGGAGCGGAGCCGGAGGCGTTCGTAGTCGACGGTCAGCACTCGAGTGCCCGGGGGCCCCGCGTGCTCCAGCACCCAGCGGTAGTGCTCGACCGTGCCCTCGGCGCACGCCCGCCAGGTGAAGCGTTCGAGCACCCGGTGCCGGCCGGCCAGCGACAGCCGGGCCGCCAGCAGCGGGTCGCCGAGCACCCGGGCCAGGGCGGCTGCCAACGCCCCCGGGTCACCCGGAGGGACCAGCAACCCGGTATCCCCATCGGTCCCGACCACCTCGGGGAGCGCCCCGCCGGTGGTGGCCACCAGCGGCACACCACACGCCATGGCCTCGATCGCCGGCAACGAGAAACCCTCGTACAGCGACGGTACGACCGCCACCGCGGCCTCGGCGTACAGCTCGACCAGCCGCTGGTCGCTGATCCCCGAGACGAACGTCACCGAGCCCTCCAGGCCCAGCCGCTCGATCGTCTCTCCCACCCGGCTCTCCCGCCGGGGCTTGCCGACCACCACCAGCTCCGCGTCGTCGTGCTCGGTCCGCAACTTGGCCAGCGCCTCGAGCAGCGGTACCAGGCCCTTGAGCGGGACGTCGGCACTGGCCGTGGTCATGATCCGGCCGGGCCGGCGGCCCACCTCGGTCAACGGCCGGAACAGGGTGTGGTCCACGCCGACCGGGACCACCGCCAACTGGGACGGCCGCACCGCCATCTGGGCCACGATGTCGCGCTTGGACGACTCGGACACGGTCACGATGCGGGGAACCTGCTGTGCCACCCGGATCTGCATCCGCAGGAACCCGTACCACCGCCGCAGCGACATCTGCCGGCGCCAGGTCGGGGCGTGGCTCAGCTCCAGGGCCCGGTCAACGGTGATCGGGTGGTGCAAGGTCGCCATCATGCGGCCACCCGTCGTCCATGACCCCGAGCAGACCCCGACCGAAGCACTGATTGTCGTGGACCACGTCGAACATGCCCCGCCGGGCCGCCAGCTCCCGGCGGACCCGCAGGCTGAACGTCAGAGGTTCCGGGAAACCGGCCGTGCACATCAGCCCGAACTCCAGCACGTCCATCCACGACCCGAACTCCCCCAGCTTGGGGACCCGGAACGGGTCGGGCTCCCGGTACAGGTCGAGGCTCGGCATGGGCACGAAGTCGACGCCGTCGTCCAGGATCGGCCACGGCTGCCCGGCGAACACCGTCACCTGGTGGCCCAGCCCGACCAGTTCCCGCGACAGGTACCGGGTGTAGACGCCCTGGCCGCCGGAATGAGGATTGCCGCGATACACCAGCAGGGCGACGCGGAGACGCGCTTGGTCAGCGACCATTGAGGTGGGCAGCGTAGCGGGGGGCGGGTCTCACAGGAGCCGGGCCAGCCGGCTGAGCTGGTCCTCCAGCACGCCCCTGGTCCGCTCATACGCCGAACGGGGACGCCCCACCGGGTCGGCGATGTCGTCCGACAAGGGGGCGGCCAGCAGCTCGGACCGGGTCCGGCCGGCGCCGACGAGCGCCAGCCAGTCGGCGAACGGCTGCTCCGGCCGGCGGGGCCCGACGGCCTCAGCCCGCCGGACCAGGTCGGTCAGCTGGAACACCTTGGACCAGGCCTCGGGCACCATCACCGCCAGCTCGATGACGTGCTGGCGGGTCATGGTCACGATCAGGTCGGCCCGGTCGACCATCTCGGCGGTGATCTGGCGGCTGACGTGCCCGGAGAGGTCCAGGCCCTCCTGGGCCATGGCCTCGACCGCCGGGGCCATGGCCGGCGCGCCCGACTCCAGGAACCCGGCCGACCCGACTTGGGCCGGCACCCGCCGCACGTCGAGCCGGCGGCGGAGCAGCGCCTCGCCCATCGGTGAACGGCATTGGTTGGCGGTGCAGACGATCAGAAGGTCGAGGATGGGAAATGACGCTACCCGGGTGGCCGCCGGCCCCCGACGGCCCCGATCAACCCGGCGATGGCCAGGAGGAGGACCGGGAGGTCGCCAAAGCGCACGAACACCGTCCGGCCGCCGCGGAGGGTCACGGTGCCGGCGACGACCTGCCGGCGGCCGAGGGTGCTGCGGGCCCGGACCCTTCCGTCATGGCCGATGACGGCGCTGTAGCCGGTCGGGGCGGCCTGCACCACGTCCCGCCCGGTCTCCCAGGCCCGCAACCGGGCCGACGCGACCTGCTGGGTCGGCACCTGGCTCGTCCGGTAGGACGAGGCGTTGGTCGGCACGATCAGCACCTGGCCGCCAGCCCGGATGGCGTCCCGGGCCCGCTCCTCGAAGAACACCTCGTAGGAGATGACGGTGCCGAGCGGGCCGGCCGGTGTGTCGAGGATGCCGGGGCCGTGACCGGCGATGGCGTCGCGGGGCACCAGCGACACGCTGGCCAGGTGCCGGACGAGGTCCCGTCCGGGGATGTACTCGCCGAACGGCACCCGGTGGACCTTGTCGTAGCGGGCCACGATCGCTCCCGACGGCCCCCACGCCACCGCCGCGTTGCGGAACCGGCCGGTGCCGACGTCCTCGACCACTCCGGCGACCAGGGTGGTGGCCAGGCGAGTGGCCAGCCGGCTCAGGGCGTCACCCTCGGGGGTCTGGGCGATGGGCCGGGCCACCTGCACCGTGTCCTCCGGCCACACGACCAGGTCCACGGGCGTCTGGACGGTGGCCGACGCCTCCAGCTGGCGTTGGAACGGCACCGCCTGGTCGGTCTCCACGGCATGGAGGCCCCGGGGCCCTCCCCCCTGGATGGCCGCCACCCGGAGCGTCCGGTGCGGGCCGGGACCGGCACCATCGGGGCCCAACCGGCCGGCGGTCACCAGCGCGACCACCAGCGCGAGTGCCGCCGCGGCAGCCAGGCCCGGCAGCAGCCGCCTCATGGTGCCGGCGCGCCAATGTGCGAGCGGGCCGTCACTTTGGCGCGCCAGTTCCGAGGCGGCGCGCATTTGCGTCAGCCACGTGCCCAACGCCGCGCCAGCCAGGGCGGTGACGCCGGCGACCAGCAGGGTGCCGCCGAGGCGGGCGGCCGGGGCCAGCGGGCCGGCGGCCTGACCCAGGGCCAACCCTCCGATGGGCAGGCCGCCGAACGGGAAGTGGCCCCGCAGCCACTCGCTCAGCACGACCAGGGCCGGCAGCCCGACCAGCACACCGAGACGCCGGCGGGCCGGGACGGCGGCGGCGATCACCGCCGTCAGCACCACGTAGACGCCGACCAGGGCGACGAATCCGGCGACATTGAAGTCCCTGACCCACCACAGCCCGACGAGGTACTGCCCGAGCCCGGCGCCCGCGCCCAGCGCGGCCCGGGTCCGGACCGGCCGGCCGTCCAGGCCGGCGGCCAGGACCGCCAGCCCTAGAACACCGAGCGGCCAGAATCCGAACGGCGGCAGGGACAGTGCGATCAGCAGGCCCGACAACGCTCCGATACCGGCGGGGAGGGCGGTGATGGTCCGCCATGTTGACGGCTCACCGACCGAGGGACCAATCACGTCGCCTGACCGCTACCGTGACCAACCATGCAGGCGGGGCGGCTCTCGGTGGTTTTGCCGGCCCACAACGAGGAGAGCTACCTGGAGGCGGCGGTCTACGACCTGGTGTCGGGTCTCCGCACGTTGGACCGGCCGTTCGAGCTCATCATCTGCGAGAACGGGTCGACGGACAGCACCCGGGCCATGGCCGAGAAGCTGGCCGGCGACTACCCCGAGGTGTCGTGGCTGTCGTCGGGCCAGCCCGATTACGGCCGGGCCCTGCGCGACGGCTTCGAGCGGGCCACCGGCGACGTGGTCGCCAACTTCGACGTCGACTACATCGACCTGCAATTCCTGGACGACGCCCTGGCCCTGATGGCCGCGCCAGAGGGGCCGGCCGCGGTCGTGGCCAGCAAGCGCGGCGCCGGTTCCGATGACACCCGGGCGGCCGGGCGGCGACTGGTCACGCTGGCGTTCTCGCAGGTGCTGCGGTTCGGCTTCGGGCTCGGGGTCACCGACACCCACGGGATGAAGGTCCTGATGCGGGCCGAGCTGGCGCCGATCGTGGCGACCTGCAAGTTCGGCGCCGACCTGTTCGACACCGAGCTGATTCTCCGGGCCGAGCGGGCCGGGCTCACCGTCGCCGAGCTTCCGGTCACCGTCCGGGACACCCGCCCCCCCCGCACGCCGATTATCCGCCGGATCCCCCGCGCCTTCGCCGGCCTGGCCAGGCTTCGTGTCGCCCTCTGGGAGGAGGCGATCGCCGGGCGGCCTACCGAACCCCGGCGAAGCAAGGGGCGATCTCGGAGTCCCAGGTCACTTCGGCGGCGATGACATCGGTGCGGAGACCCTTGACGGAAGGCTGGCGGAGTGTCCCCGCCTCCGTCACCTCGGTGTAGGCCACCTCGACGACCAGCAGGGGCTGGACCCAGTTGAGGGCCAGCCGGGGCGGGTTGGCGAACGGCGACGACGGGACGGCGATCTGGGCGAAGAGCCGGGTGAGCTGGCGGATCATCTCCTCGTTGAGGCCCGACCCGGCCTGGCCCACGTACAACAGCCGGGGCGGGCGGCCCTCGCACCCGGCCTCGTCGGGAGTCAGGTCATAGCAGCCCAAGGCCAGGGATCCGATACTCGTCTGGCGGGATCCCTGGCCGGTGGACCAGCCGCCGACGACGAACTCCCGGCGGCGGCCGCATTTGATCTTGGACCAGGCGGGTGAGCGCCTGCCCGGCTCGTAGGGGGCGTCGAGCCTCTTGGCCATGAAGCCCTCGAGGCCGAGTTGGCGGCACGCCTCGACCAGCTCGGCCGGTGTGGCATCGAGGATCGGCGCCGTCTGCCACGCCGGGCCCTTCAGGCCGAGGGTGCCGAGGATCCGGGTCCGCTCGTGCTGGGGGCAACCGATGAGCCACTCGTCGTCGAGCCACAGGATGTCGAACGCCACAAACACCGCCGGCACTTCGGCCAGGAGCTCGGCGGTCGGCTGGGCGACGTGCATTCGGCGTTGTAGGCGCTGGAAACTGGTCTGGCCCCTCTCGTTGAAGGTCACGACTTCACCGTCGAGGACAGCGGCGTGAGGTCCCAATGCGCCGGCCAGGCCGGCCAGCTCGGGATAACTGCTCATCTCACCGCCCCGCCGGTTCGTCACGGTCACGCCGGCCGGCTCGACCGTCACGAGAATTCTCTGACCGTCGAGCTTGGGCTCCAGTTGGTATGCGTCCGGGTTGACCGGGATCCCCTTGCCACCGGCGAGCATCGGAAGCAGACGCGGAGGTGACGTCACCCCACCAGTGTGGGTCCTGGCGGGCCACCTCCGGCGCACTTTGGCCGGAAAGGTCCGAGGTCAACAACCGGCTGCGGATGTTCTCCGAGCACGGCTCGGCCGACTACTCCAAGTCGGATTACACGATCGGGCTCAACCCGACGAACCGTACGATCGTCGCGTCACCTCTCGAGCGCGTCCTCATCTGCGGCGGGAATTTCAACGACCACAACGAGCACCACCGGTTCCCGAAAGTCCCCGGTTGCCACCTGCGCCGAATGCACGAGCAGTTCCTCGAGCTCGGGATGGACCCGTGGGACATGCGATCGACATACCTCGGCACTCTCGCCGAACTATGGGGCAACCTCTCGCCACGAGCTTGACCACCCGGTCGGCAGTCCTCCACGCCGCATCACTCCACGACTTCGTACCCTGAGGACCAGTTCGGGACGCCGACCGCGATGAGGCGCATCTGCTGCTCGGTCCGGGCGATCAGCGCCTCGCGCTCTTCCAGGTTGGCGTCGAGGAGCTCGCCGATCATGGCCACCACCGTCTCGACCAGCAGGGCGGCGAACATGCGGCGGTCGTCCATGGTCCACGTTGAGATGATGGGGAAGACGACCAGGTCGACCGCCAGCTCGTCGGCGAACAGCTGCAGCTCCCTACGGATGGCGCGCCGGAGCCGGCGGATGCCGCCGAAGCGTTCCCGGGCGATGAACCGCATGTGGCCCTCGTGGTCCCGGACGTGGATCATCACCGCCTCGACCGACTTCCGGATCACGTCGCTGTAGAGCGTCGGATCGGCCCGGGCCGATCGCACCATCTGGCGCAGGGATCCGAAGGAATCCTCGACCAGCACCAGCCCAAGCTCCTCCATGTCGTCGAAATGGCGGTAGAAGGCGGTCGGGGTGATGCCCGCCTCCCGGGTTACCTCACGGAGGCTGATGCTGTCGAAGGAGTTGCGCGACAGCAGCTTGAGGGCAGCTCGCAGCAGCGCCTGGCGGGTGAGCTCCTTGCTCTCCCGCCGTGAATGTGGACGGTGGTCCTGGTACACGATTGTGCACAGTCTAATCCCCAGGCCATACCGATGTGACGTATTTCACGCCGAACTTCGGTTGACATACGTACACTGGGCGCATTACGGTGCACATATGTCCACTCAAACCCTTATGCGACGCGCCGTGCGGCTGCTGGACGCCGCCGCCGTCCCGCACGGGATCGACCGCTACCTGGAACTGGTGGCGCCCACGTGGTCCAGCCGCGACATCCGGGCCAAGGTCGTCCACGCCAGCCGGCGGACGCCGAGCACGGCGACACTGACCCTGCGGCCCAATCTCAACTGGGCCGGTTTCCGGGCTGGGCAGCACACCGTCGTGACCGTCGAGATCGACGGCGTCCGCCACAGCCGCTGCTACTCCATCGCCAGTTCGGCCCACGGAGACGACGGTCTGCTGGAGCTGACCGTCAAGGCCCATCGGGGCGGCACGGTCAGCCGCTACCTGGTCGACCACGCAGCCGTGGGACTGGTTGTCGGGCTGAGCCCGGCTCAGGGTGAGTTCGTGCTCCCCGCACCACGGCCACCCAAGCTGGTGCTCATCAGCGGCGGTAGCGGCATCACACCGGTGATGTCCATGCTCAGGACCCTCATCGACGAGGGTCACGAAGGAGCGGTCACGTTCCTGCACTACGAACGGACCCCCGCCGACAACCCGTACCGAGCCGAGATGGCGGCGGCGCCGGCCAATGTCCGGCTGCTCGAAGTCCACACGTCGGAGGACGGCCATTTCAACCCCGCCCATCTGCCGCTGCTCGACGCCGACACGGAGGTGTTCGTCTGCGGCCCAGCCGGGTTGAGGGCGGCGGTGCGAGCCCACCTGACGGCGACCGGCTGGGTCGACCGCTATCACGATGAGGCCTTCGTCCCCGCCGAGGGACAGCCGACAGACGGGACCGTCATGTTCGCCGCCTCCGGCCGGAGCGTGGCCGACGACGGCCGGAGCCTGCTGCTCCAAGCCAGGTCCGCAGGACTGTCACCCACCTCCGGCTGCGGCATGGGCCTCTGCCACACCTGCACCGCCCACCTCACCTCGGGAGCGGTGCGCAACCTCACCAACGGCGACGTCACCCGGGTCGGCGACGACAGTCGCCCGGTACCGATCCAGATCTGCATCCATGCGCCCGCCGGCGACGCCGGCGTCGACCTGTAAAGGAGCGTCCATGAGTACCAACGCCGAGGCCTACGGCCTCACCCCCGACCGACTCGCCCAGCTGGGCGAGGAGCTCGACGCCATCCGGCAACGCCTGGTCGACGACCTGGGCCAGGCCGATGTCGACTACATCAAGCGGATCATCCGGATACAACGCGCCCTCGAGGTGGCGGGTCGGGGTTCACTGTTCCTCGGCTGGCTTCCCCCCTTCTGGCTGGCCGGCACCGCGGCACTGGGATTTTCCAAAATCCTGGACAACATGGAGATCGGTCACAACGTCATGCACGGCCAGTACGACTGGACCCACGACCCGGCGCTCTCGGCCACCGGATTCGAATGGGACAGCTCCTGCCCGGGCGACCAGTGGCGCCACTCGCACAACTACCGCCACCACATCAAGACCAACATCAGGGGCGAGGACCGGGACATCGGCTACGGGGTGCTGCGGATGAGCGACGCCCAACGGTGGACGCCTGCGGCCCTGGCCAACCCCCTGATCGCCACCCTCCTGGCGTTCAACTTCGACCACATGGTCATGCTGCACGACGTCGAGATCGACCGGATCCTGACCGGGGCGCGGACCTGGGCCGAGGCGGCGCCCGTACTGCGGGCCGGACTGCGCAAGACCGGCCGGCTGGCCGCCCGGGACTACATCATCTGGCCGCTGCTGACCGGACCGCTGTTCCTGTCCACGGCCGCCGCCGACCTCACGGCCAACACCATGCGCAGCCTGTGGGCGTTCATGATCATTTTCTGCGGCCATTTCCCCGATGGCGTGCACGAGTTCACACCCGAGGAGTGCGAGAGCGAGACCCGGGGGCACTGGTACTTCCGCCAGGTGCTCGGGTCGGCCAACATCGACGGCGGCCCGCTGTTCCACATCCTGTCGGGCAACCTGAGCTTCCAGATCGAGCATCACCTGTTCCCTGACATACCGGCCCGGCGCTACCAGCAGGTGGCCGGAGAGGTGCGGGAGGTGTGCCGGCGGTACGGACTGCCCTACAACACGGGTGGCCTGGCGCGGCAGTTCGGGACCGTCGCCCGCAAGATCGTGCGCCTGTCGTTTCCCGGCCGGCTCCGCTCCGCGGTCCGGGCCCCGTTCCGGCTGCCGCGGTTGATGGCCGACACCACACCGGACATCGACGGCGAGCTGGCAGCCGCCTGATCCCAGGGGACCATGCAACGGAGGGCGCGGCAACATTCGATACCCTTCGGCTGGAATGGACGCATCTGAAGAGCCTCCCGACGACCTGCGGGTACGGCTCAAGTGGCCGGGGATGCCCGACACATCGACCGACGACATAGGACGCCACGACGACTTCGGCCCCATCCGCCGGGCGCCCGAGCCCGGAGCCGAAGAGCCCGCTCACGACGATGGGCCGCCGGTCGAAGAGCCACGCCCGGAGCCGGTCGAGCGGGACTACCCCACCGTTGAATCCTCTGAGGTCAGCGACGCCGAAGTCGACTACCCGACCGCCGACGCCGAACCCGGAAGCGTACGGCAGGCGGTCACCACCCAACAGCTGATCCTGGCCGGGCGCAGCGACTCGCTGCAGGCCGCCCTGGCCTCGATCGCCCTGCGGATCGACGCCCTCACCAGCACCACGTCGACGTTCCGCAACCTGGTCAGCGACCGGCTCACCGACTACGCCGAGCAGGTCGGCCGGCTGGCGGCCGGCGCCGCCAGCGACCTCGACGACTACCGCCACCTGCACGAACGGTCACTGGAGCAGATACGCCGCAGCGTGGGCGACGCCGAGGACAACCTCCGCAAGCTCAGCCGGATGGTCGGGGACCTCGAGCTCAAGACGGTCGGACTGGTCGCCGCGGTCCGGGAGAACGGTGATGCGGTCGATCACCTGCTGAGCGAGCGCGACCACGTGTCGGACACGCTGCTGCGGAGCCTCGACCGGGTCGGGCTCCAGGTCCAGACCGGCCTCGAGCAGGGGCTGGAGGAGACCGCGGCATCCATGGCCCGGCTCGAGGACGCCGTCGCCGAACTGGCCGCCGGAGGGTCGGGCCAGTCGGTCGATCGCCTCGACGCCATGATCGCCGCACTGACCAAGGAACGCGAGCGGCAACTGGCGGTCTCGGCCCAGCTCCAGGACAGCCTGGTGGCCCTGGCCGACGACCGGGCCCGGAGCGGGGACAACATCGGCCGCCTCGAACAGGCGATCGGCGCCGTCACGACGACCCACGACCGCGGTCTGTCCAAGCTGGCGTCGCGCATCGACGCCCGGATGGACCAGATAGCCGGCGCCCTCGAGGGGTTGGCCGGCGAGGACCTGGCCGCCATCCTCACCCGGTTGGATGCCCGATTGAAGGAGCTCTCCACCGAGGTGGTCTCCGGCCGCGACCGCGAAACGGCCAGGGGCCTGACCCAGCTCTCCGCCCAACTGGACGGTGTGGCCGGCATGATCGCCGAGTCCCGCGCCGAGCGCCAACCGCTGGAGGCCCGTCTGAGCCGGGTGTCGCCGGCCGCCCCCGACCTGTCCGAGCTGTACGCCCGGCTGGACGAGATGGCCGAGACCCTGTCTCAGTACCAGCCGCCGGATCTCCAGGACCTCCACGTCCACCTGGACGAGCTGGGCCAGGCCCTGGCCCGCCGTTCGATCGGCGTCGACCCGAAGCTGACCGGCATCGTGGAGCGCCTCGAACGTCTGATGCCGGCGCTCCAGAACGCTCCCGTACCGCGGGCCCGGCTGGGCGACCCGGCGCCGGCCGACGATCGCCGCGAGCTGCTGGAACGGATCGAGCAGGTGGGCCAACGGCTCGGTGACCAGATCGAGGCGCTGCGCCGCCGCATCGCGCTGCGGGCCCGGCCGGCGGCTCAGGAACTTGACAGTGAGGCCATCGCCGCCATCGCCGACGCGGTCATCGCCCGGCTCGGGGCGACCGAACCCCCGGAGCTGGGGCCGCCATCGAGACCGGCGCTGTCACGCGGCGGCCCGGTGTCAGGCGAGCAACGCCGACGCGGCCCCCGCTGAGTTGCTACCCAACACCCGGAGATTACTTGACGTGCTGCCCGCCGCCCGGCAGGATATGCGGGTTCTGTGCCCGAAGAGTTGTGCCCGGTGGGCACCGTACCTAGCCTCTCGGGTCTTGTGGGGGTTGCCGGCAGACATGGGTCGCACATGCTGAGGGAATCATGAAAGCGGCGGCGTGAGGGCACAGAACCGGTCGGCGCGCCAGGCGTTCGTCCTGGCGGCCGAACTTATGGGTGACGAGGAGACCGAGTCGATCGGGATCCTCCCGACCACGGTGGTGGGCCGGCCTGCGCCCATATGGCTGAGAATGCTGGAATCGTGGCGTTCGGCCACGACCCACCCGGCGGTCCTGGCGTTCGACGGCCTGCTGGTGGCGTTCACGTTCCGCCATGTCGGCACGACGACCCGACTGACCGCCCTGGGCGGCGGCGCCACCTTCGTGCTGGTGAGCCTCATCACCGGTCTCGCCGGCAACCGCACCAGTGTGCAGACCCAGGGGATCCGCTGGTATCTCCGGCCGCTGGCCGTGACCTGGTTCGTGATGATCTTCATCGCCGGGATCCGGCCGCTGGGCCCGCGACCACAATTGACGGCGGCCGCCCTCACCTCGGCCGCCATCTACCTGGTCGTGCTCCGGACCCTGGCCTGGTTCATCGTCGCCGCCGCCCATCGGCGCAATCTGGGCCTCCGGCCGACGCTGGTGATCGGTACCCACGCCAGGGTCAACGAGCTGGCAGTCGAGCTGGCCAAGTCGAAGTCGGCCGGTTTGCGCTTCGCGGCCGGCTACACACCGACGCTGGCGGACACCGAGGCGGTCCTCGACGGCCACGCCCAGGCCTTCAGCCTGCTCGAGCGCAACGAGATCGACCACGTCCTGCTGGTCAACGACGGCATCGACGAGTCGGTCTTCCAGGAGTTCGTCAACTGGGCCGACGATCGGCGGGGTTACACCCTCGTGCTGCCGCTGGCCGACATCGTGCGGCCGGGCAGCCGGTACCACGTCGGCCGGTACCCGGTCGTGCCGTTGCCCGTCGGCCTCAGCCGCAGCGGGCTGATCGCCAAGCGGGGGCTGGACATCGTCGGCTCGTTGTCGCTGATCATCCTGACGCTCCCGTTGATGACGGCTGTCGCCGCGACCATCCTGGTCAAGGACCGCACCTGGGTCCTCTTCCGGCAGGAACGGGTGGGCAAACACGGGGAAATATTTTCCCTCCTCAAGTTCCGCACCATGTTCGGCTCTCCCGAGCAGTACGGCGAGAACGACGCCGCGTGGGCCACCACCGTCATCGGCGCCCCGGTCGGCCCCGCCCGCCCTCCCCTGGACCGCCAGACGCGGCTGGGGCGGGTGCTGCGACGATGGGACCTCGATGAGCTGCCGCAGCTCTTCAACGTGCTCCGAGGTCACATGTCGCTCGTCGGGCCCCGGCCCGAGCGGGTCAATTATGTCGAACTGTTCTCGTCCGCCATCGACGGCTACGCCGACCGCCACCGGGTGCGGCCCGGCCTGACCGGTTGGGCGCAGATCAACGGGCTGCGGGGCCAGACCCCGCTCGACATGCGCACCGCGTTCGACAACGACTACATCGACCGCTGGAACTTCACCTTCGACCTGAGGATCCTCCTGCAGACGCTGCCATCGGTCGTTCGCCCGCCGGCGCCCAGCGCGGCCCGGCTGCTCACCCACCGGTCCCGTCCCGCGGTGGCCGCCGGCGCTCCGGTAGGCCCGTCCCGGCACTGACGAGGGTTCTGCACGTCCTGGAGGCCGTCCGCAGCGGGACGGTCCGTTACCTCATCGACGTGGTGCGCTCGACGCCCGACACCACTCACCACGTGGCCCTGCCGCAGCGGGAGGGGGTGGCCGGCCGGTCGGGCGCGCTGGTCGCGGTCGACGCATGGGAGCAGCTGAGCGGCGCCGGCGCCGCGCTGCACCGGGTCGACATGCGTCGTAACCCGTTGCATCCCGCGAATGCCGTGGCGGTGGCCCACGTGCGCCGGCTGATCGCCGGGACCGTCCCTGCTGTCGTTCACGGGCACAGTACGGTCGGCGGGGCGGTAGCCCGGCTGTCGGCGTGGGGCCAGCCGGTGGCGTGTGTCTACACCCCCAATGGGCTCATGACCTCGCCGGTGGTGCTCGCCGGTGAGCGGCAGCTGGGTCGCATGACCGACCGCCTGGTCGCGGTGTCGGCCAGCGAGGCGTCCCGGATCGTGGCCCTCGGCCTGGTGCCCGAGGAACGGGTGGTGACGATCGCCAACGGGATCGACCTGAGCGGCTCGGCCGGGCCGGCGGGTGGGGGGGCGGTGGTCGACATCCGGGGCCGGCTGGGGCTGGCCGGCGGCACGCCGTTGGTGGCTACCGTGGCCCGGGTGGTGCCGCAGAAGGCGCCCGAGCAGTTCGTACGGGCGTGCGCGGCGGTGGCCCGCCGGCGGCCGGACGTCCATTTCCTGCTGATCGGTCTCGGCCCGTTGCAGGGCCGGGTGGACGAAGAGGTGGCGGCCGGCGGCCTGGGCGACCGTTTCCACCAGATCCCGCACCTGCCTGACGCAGCCTGGGTGATGGACCAGTTCGATGTGTTCGCCCTGCTCTCGTGGTACGAGGGCGGCCCCTTTACCGCCCTCGAGGCCATGAGAGCCGGAGTGCCGGTCGTGCTGTCCGACGTGGTCGGCAACTGCGACACCGTCGCGCATGGCGTCAGTGGCTTCCTGGTGCCGTTCGGCGACGCGGAGGCGGCAGCTGGGGCGATCGTCAGCCTGCTGGAGGACAGCCCGCTGAGAACGGCCATGGTGGCCGCCGCGGCGGCCCGGCTTCGGTCGGACTTCGATGTCCGGGCGATGGGCGCCCGCCACGCCGCGCTCTATGCCTCGGTGGCGGGCGACGGCACGCGCCGCAGGACGCGCAGGCTCCCGCAGCTCAGGTCGGGACGTTCCTCGAAGCGTCCCGATCCCAGCGCATCGCAGTACAGCTCGTAGGGCGGCCGGCCCCCGTCGGCTGGGTCCGGGAACACGTCGTGGATGGCCAGCAGCCCGCCGGGCGCCACGTGGGGCGACCAGCCCCGGTAGTCCTCCCACGCCACCTCGCCGCCGTGGCCGCCGTCGATGAACAACAGGGCCAGTGGGGTGGCCCAGTGGGCCGCGACCGTTGCCGAAGTCCCGACCACCAGCACCACGGAGTCTTCGAGACCGGCCCGGGCGACGGTCGCCCGGGCCCACGGCAGGGTGTCCATCCGGCCCGTCCGGGGATCGACGACCGACGGGTCGTGGTGCTCCCAGCCGGGCTGATTCTCCTCCGAGCCGTGATGATGGTCGACCGAGAAGAGAACGGTTCCGGCCCGCTGGGCGGCGGCGCCCAGGTAGACCGCCGACCGGCCGCAGTAGGTACCGATTTCAAGGAGGGGCCGGCCGGCGACGAGGGGGCCGCCGGCGGGCGCGCTCAGGGCGGCCCGGTGAAGGGCCAGGCCCTCGTCGTCGGGCATGAAGCCCCGGGCCGACCGGGCGACGGCCAGCCAGGGGAGCGGCCCGGTCACTGGTCCTTCTCGGTCACCCCGGCCGAGTCGAAGGTGGCCATCTCCCGCAGGATGTGGGCGGCGGCCTGGACGACCGGCACCGCCAGGCACGCCCCCGTCCCTTCCCCGAGCCGCAGCTCGAGGTCGAGGACGGGAGTCAGGCCGAGGTGGTCCAGCACTGCCGTGGCTCCGGGCTCCGTGGAGCGGTGACCGGCGACCAGGTAACCCCTCGCGCCCGGGGCCAGCCGGTCAGCGGCCAGGGCCGCCGCCCCGGCGATCAGCCCGTCCACCACGATGGGAACCCCGGCGGCCGCGCCGGCGACGATGAACCCGGCCAGGGCGGCGATCTCCAGACCGCCGACGACGGCGAGGACGGTGAGGGGGTCGGGGGCATCGGTGGTGGGCGCCGGCAGGCGGGCCAGGGCCCGCTCGACCACCCTGACCTTGCGGTCGAGCATGGTGTCGTCGATCCCGGTCCCGCGTCCGGTCACCTCGACGGCTGGTCGGCGGCAGAGGGCGGCGACGACGGCTGCCGAGGCAGTGGTGTTGCCGATCCCCATCTCACCGGTGACCAGGCACCGGGCCCCACTGCCGACCAACGCGTTGGCCACGTCCGCACCGACGTCCAGGGCGGCCATCACCTGGTCGTGGGTCATGGCGTCGGTGACCGCGATGTTGCCGGTGCCGGGGCGGACCCTCGCCGGCAGTAGGGCTTCGGGAGCCAGACCGTCGGGCAACGGGGTGGCCACGCCCACGTCGACGACGAGGACCCGGGCCGCGAGTTGCCGGGCCAGCACGTTGATCGCCGCTCCGCCGGCGCAGAAGTTGGCGACCATCTGGGCGGTGACCTCGGACGGCCACGGCGTCACCCCCTCGACAACCACGCCGTGATCGGCGGCGAAGACGGCGACGGCCACCGGGGCGGGAACGGGCGGCGGGCAGATCCCGGAGATGGCCGCCAACTGGGCGCCGAGGGCTTCGAGCCGGCCGAGGGCGCCGCGTGGCTTGGTCAGGCGGTCCTGGAGCTCCTGGGCCTCGAGGGCGGCGGCCGCGCTCACAGGTACGACCGCCGCCTGGGCGGTCAGGAACGGCGAGCTGGAGCCTCCGGTCATCAGCCGGGCAGGCCGGTCCGGCCGTCGAGGGAGGGCGGTAGGTCCTGGGGGTGGTGGACGAACAGCACCTTGTTGAACAGAATGAACTTGCCGACCCACAGGACACCGAAGGCACCGATGAACGCCCCGTTGATGACGACGGTGTGCACCGCGTGCGACAGGTGGTGGCTCTTGGAGTAGTGCTCGGCGATGACCGACGTCCAGGTGGAAAACGCCAGCCCGATGAACGACAGCGTCCAGAACGGAGCCACCTCCTTCCAGAAGTGGCTCTTGCCGGACTTACCCCATGCCCACCGGCGGTTGAGCTCGTAGGAGGGCACCGTCGCCACCGCGGTGGCTGTCACGGCCGCCGAGAACGCCGTCCAGTGCAGCGGCCCGACCAGTACCGTCAGGACGGTGGTGCTCACGACGACGGAGATCGCCGAGACCGCCGAGTACTTCATCAGCTTGCGACCGCCGTCGGTTCGTGTCAGGGCGATCAGGTCGGCGGGGCTGGGCACGGACTCAGGGTAGACGGCGGCGTGCCACGCCTCGCCTCATGCCGGGCTTCGGATTCGGGGCCGGCGAAGGCGCGGAGTCGGTCGTCAGCCCCGGGCGTGCAGCGGGGTGTAGTCCCGCTCGTCGGCGCCGACCCAGAGCTGGCGGGGCCGGTAGATCTTCTGGTCCTGGGTGAGCAATTCCTGGTAGTGGGCCAGCCAGCCGGCCGTGCGTGGGATGGCGAACAGCACGGTGAACATCTCGATGGGAAAGCCCATGGCCTGGTAGATCAGACCCGAATAGAAGTCGACATTCGGGTACAGCTGCCGGGAGATGAAGTAGTCGTCCTTCAGCGCCACCTCCTCCAGCTTCAGGGCGATGTCCAGCAGCGGGTTCTTGCCGGTGACCCCGAACACCTGGTCGGCGATGTTCTTGATGATCCGCGCACGCGGGTCGTACTTCTTGTAGACGCGATGCCCGAAGCCCTGCAGCCGGCCCTTGCCGCCCTTGACGGCGGCGATGAAGTCCGCCACGTTGTCCATCGACCCGACGTCGTGCAGCATCCGGATCACGGCCTCATTGGCCCCACCGTGCCGTGGTCCGTACAGGGCGGCGCACGCGGCGGCGCAGGCCACGTAGGGATCGGCATGCGCCGAAGCCACGGTGCGCAGGGCCAGGGTGCCGCAGTTCTGCTCGTGGTCGGCGTGCAGGATGAACAGCACGTCCAGGGCCCGGGCCAGGATGGGATCGGCCCGGTAGTGCGGCTCGGCCACCTTCCACATCATGGACAGGAAATTCTCGGCGAACGACAACGAGTTGTCCGGGTACACGAAGGGCATGCCGACGCCGAAGCGGTGGCAGGCGGCGGCCAACGTCGGCATTTTGGCTATGAGGCGGATGATCTGCTTGTCGCGGATCTCGGGGTCGTAGACCCCCTTGGCCTCCAGGTAGAACGTCGACAGGGCGCCGACCGCCGACACCATCATCCCCATCGGGTGGGCGTCGTAGTGGAAACCTTCGAGGAAGCGCTTGCGTACGTTTTCGTGGATGAACGTGTGGTACGTGATGTCGTGCAGCCACTGCTCGTACTGGGTCTTGTTGGGCAGCTCGCCGTGGATCAGGAGGTAGGCCACCTCCAGATACGTCGAGTGCTGGGCCAGCTGCTCGATGGGATAACCCCGGTACCGCAGGATCCCGACCTCGCCGTCCAGGTAGGTGATGGCGCTGGACGCCACGGCGGTGGTCATGAACGCCGGGTCGGAGAACCAGACGCCGGGCAGCAGCTTGCGCCACGGATCGGACGAGACGCCCCCGTCGACGATGGGGATCTCGACGGAGTTCCCCGTACGATTGTCGGTGACGGTGATTGAATCGGGCATGGTGACCTCGATTGACTAGGCGATCGACTTGCCGGATGGGGCCGGGAGCGCAACAACATGCCTGCGGTTCGATGCTACCGCCGGTTCGGGCCCGGGTCGGCGGGCGGGCGCTCGTACCGGTACACGTTGGTCTCCCGCGGCTGGAACCCGATGCGCTGATAGAGGCGGTTCGCCGCCTCCCGGGACGGGCGAGAGGTCAGGTCCACCGTCTTGGCCCCCTCGGCTTCCGCCACCTCGATGGCCCGCCGGGAGAGGGCCTCGCCAACCCCCCGCCCCCGGGCCGCGGCGTCCACGACGACATCCTCGACCCACGCCCGCACCCCGGTGGGGATGCGGAAGGTGGCCACCGTCAGCATGCCGACGATCTCGCCGTCCGGCTCGCCGGCCCTGGCCAGCAGCAGGGTGGTCGCCGGTGAGGCCACGATGGCGTCGAGCTCCTGCCGGGTGGGAGGCGACGCCGAGGACGAGAGCTGGCCGACCAGGCGGGCCACGGCGGCGACCAGTTCGTCGGTGACGTCGGTGGCCCGATCGACGGTGATCAACGGAGGCACGCCGGGCATGGCGGCGATGGTACCGGCGAATATTCACGGGCCAGTCACAAAAAATCTGGGTCCATAATATCCGCCGCTTGCTAGAGTAAGCGTAGTGGGAGGCGAGTGGCCGGTTGACTCCCCCCCTGTCCACCGGCCCCCTCCCACCTTTCTGCCGCCAGCCGGTAGCGTGGCTTGCCATGGGCGCCGATGCCACGGATGTCGTGCGCTGGGAGCACCGCCCCAAGCTGAGACAACCGGTGCTGGTCGTGGCGTTCGAGGGTTGGAGCGATGCCGGCGACGCCGCCAGCCTGGCCGCACGGTACCTGGCTGAGACCTGGGCGGCCCGGCGGTTCGCCACCATCGACCCCGAGGACTTCTTCGACTTCACGGTGACCCGGCCTGACGTGCGCATCACCGAAGGTCGCAACCGGGTGATCGACTGGCCGGAAACGCTGCTGCTGGCCGGACCGATCCCCGGCTCGGGGCGGGACCTGGTCATCCTCAGGGGGGTCGAGCCGCAGTTGCGCTGGCGGACCTTCTGCGCCGGCCTGCTGGGCGTGGTGCAGGCCCTCGGCGTGGAGATGGTCCTTACCCTCTCGGCCCTGCTCGCCGACGTGCCCCACACCCGCCCGGTACGGGTGACGGCCACCGGCTACCACGACGAGATGGTCACCCGGTTCGGCCTGGACCCACCCCGGTACGAGGGCCCGACCGGCATCGTCGGTGTCCTGCACGACGTCTGCGCCCGGGCCGGGGTGCCGTCGGCCGGGCTGCTGGCGTCGGTGCCCCACTACGTGCACCAGGTGTCCTCGCCCATGGCCGCCCTGGCCCTGGTCGAGCGGGCGGCGATCATTCTCGGAACCCCCATCGACGCCGTCGAGCTGCGCGCCGGAGCCGAGGCCTATATGCACAATGTGAACGAACGGGTCGCCGACGATGAGGACGCGGCGGCCTACGTCGCCCAGCTGGAGGAAGCGGCCGACCGGGAGCAGGCGGAGCAGGCGCTCCAGGCGGCCACGACGGTGCTGCCGACCGGGGATGCCCTGGCCGACGAGGTCGAGCGTTTCCTACGGGATCACGATCGCGAGTAGCGGCTCGGGCGTGGCCGGTGGCGGCCTGACTCCCGCCGCGGTGTGGCGGGCCACACCGCCCGTGCTCACCGCCCTCGACGACCGTTTCGGCGAGCCGCTCGACGCCTACGTCAACGGATCGCAGGTATGGCTCCGAGACGACGGTCCAGGCGGGATCGCCATCGAGTGGCGCCTCCACCCCGTCGCCGGATACCAACGGCCCCCGGACATCGCGACCGACGAGCTGTTCGCGACCGTCGCCCTGGCCCTGGCCCACGATGAGGAGCCCCCAGCTTCGCTGGACCGGCTCTGGGACGGCCTCGAGGCGTTCCCGGCCTACGGGGAGGAGGTCGAGCCGGCCCCGCTGGCCGCCGCCGTCACCGAGGCGCTCGGGATACGGCCCGACGCCGTCGGGCTGGTCGATCACCGGCCGATCGGAGACGAGTGGGAGCGGACGACCGGTGGGACATCGATCGTGGAGGCTCTCTTTCGCCAGCTGAGTGGTGGCGCCGGTCCAGCCGGCCCGGGAGGAGGGCCCGGGGCCCCGACGGGCTCGTAGCCCTCAGCCGGGCGGCAGGGCGGTGCCGGCGGCTGGCGGCTCCTCTCGCCAAGGCGGCTGCCGGGGCCGATCGAAGAACACGTCGACGGGATCACCCCGGATGGCGGCGAAGGCCACCGGGCGCCACCGGTCGGCACCGGCCAGCGGCGAGGGAAGGGCGTCCTCGGCGAACCAGCCCACGTCACGGGTCTCGAGGGGATGACGCTCGAGATGGCCTCCGATCGCCCGGCAGTGGAACACCAGCGAGTACAGGGGCGTGCTGGTGAAGCCGAGCCGTAGGCCGTCGAGCACGGCGATGATGCGGAGCGGCTCGACCTCGATGCCTGTCTCCTCGTCCACCTCCTTGGCCGCCACCTCGGACGCCGAGTAGCCGACGTCGGCCCAGCCGGTCGGGTACAGCCACACGCCGGAGTCCGACCCGCTGGATCAGGAGGATCTCGCCGTCGTCGTTGCCGACAACCGCTCCCACCGCCACCTTGGGGGTGACGTAGCCGGCGACGCCGTGGCCGACCGATCGCAGCCATTCCTCGACGACGACCTCGGACTCGTGTTCGTGGCCGGCCGCCACCCGGATGTCGGCGGCCACCTTGAGGACCTCCTCGAACCGCTCGCGCTCGTAGAGGCTCTCGGTGAAACCGAGCCCGGTGCGGGCGATTCCGGCCAGAGCCTCACTCCAGCGCAGCAGGTCATGAGCGTTGGCCGGCTTGCTCGCCATGTCCGACGGAGGCTATCCCGCGATCGGGACATGGAAAGCCGCCGCCGTGGCCCCGGCGGGGCCGACCGGACTCAGCCCCGCGTGGCGAGCAGCCCGCTGGCCCGCCGGGCCGCCTCTTGGACCGGGTCCCACACCGGCGAGAAGGGCGGCGCGTAGGACAGGTCGAGGTCCACCACGTCGTCCACGGTCATCCCGGCGGTGATGGCGGTCGCCAGCACGTCGATCCGCTTGGCAGTGCCCTCGGTGCCGACGACCTGGCCGCCGAGCACTCGGCCCGAGCCCCGTTCAACCAGCAGTTTCACCGTGATGGTGCCGGCCCCGGGGAAGTAGCCGGCGCGAGTGGTGGTCTCGATGGTGGCCACCACGAAGTCGAAACCCGCCTGCCGGGCCTCCTTCTCGGTAACGCCGGTCCGACCGATCTCGAGGGCGCACAGCTTGGTGATGGCGGTGCCGACCACGCCGGGGAAGGTGGCGTATCCGCCGGCCATGTTGATCCCGGCGATGCGTCCCTGCTTGTTGGCGACCGTGCCCAGCGCCACGTAGACGGGCTCGCCGGTGACGATGAATCTGGACTGGCAGCAGTCGCCGGCGGCCCAGACCCCCTCGGCCGATGTCCGCTGGCGGCGGTCCACGGCGATGGCGCCCTGAACGCCGGTGGTGATGCCGGCATCGGTCGGCCAGCCCCGAGTTGGGCTCCACCCCGAGACCGAGGACGACGAGGTCGGCGGGAATGGTGCGCTGGTCCGTCGTGACCGTTCCGGGCTCGATGCCTATGACCGCCTCGCCGCTGAGGACGGTGATGCCTTGCTTCCGCATGGCCGCGCTGACCAGGGCCCCCATGTCCGGGTCGAGCGCGGCCCATCACCTCCGGCGCTCCGCTCGACGACGGTGACCTCGGCCTCGCGTTTGATGAACGCCTCGGCCAGCTCCAGCCCGATGTATCCGCCGCCGACCACGACCACCTGCGCGGCAGCGCCCGGTCTTGGCCTGCTCGAGCAGCACGGCCGCGTCCTCGAGGGTCTGCACCCCGTACACCTGGCCGCCGTCGATCCCGGGGATCGGAGGCCGGCGGGGTCGGGCGCCGGTGGCGATGTGCAGCAGATCGAAACCCAGCTGGTACGTCCGGTCCTGGGCCAGGTTGCGGACCTCGACGGTGCGGCTTGTCGAGATCGATCGCCATGGCCTCGTGCCCGGTACGCACGTCGATGCGGAACTGGTCCCGGAACTGCTGGGGCGTCCGGGCCACCAGTTCGTCGAGCGACCACACGTCGCCGCCGAGCACGTAGGGGATGCCGCACGCCGAGTAGCTGGTCCAGCGCCCCTTTTCGAGGGCCACGATCTCGAGATCGTGGCTGCGCCGGCGGGCGACGGAGGCGGCGGCCATGCCGCCCGGCATCACCGCCGATGACGACCAGGCGATGCGACATGCAGGAAGCCTAGGTGCTCAGCCGTCGCCACCCATGCAGGGACATGCGATGATGGAGCCATGGCCGTTCGCGATGACTGCCGCCACTACATCAGGCGCAGCACCCCAACGGGTGAGGCGGTCGAGCGCTGCCGGCTCAACGCCAACGAGAACAACCCCTTCGCCTGCCCGGAGGGCTGCATGTTCTTCGAGCCGCGCAATGTCTCGTCAGCGGGTTGGACCCAGGCGCCGACTGAGCCCATGAGCAACACCGGGCACGGCCTGATCGATCTCCCCGAGGTACCGAAGAAGGGCCGGCGGGGCAAGAAGAAGGGCCGCTAGCCCGATCCGACAGACCAGGGTCTCACGCCAGTAGCTCGGCGGCCCGGGTGAAAAATGCCGACCGGGCCAGCACCCGGTCGCAGCCGGCGGCCTTGGCCGCCGCCAGCAGGTCCCGGTCGACGTGGCTGGCGAACCCAATGGTCGGGACGGTGATCTCGGCCAGGATGTCGAGCACACCCGGGCGGCCCAGGTCGACGACGACCAGGTCGGCCGATGCCGCGGTCGCGGCGGCCGGCAGATCGGCGGTCCTCGGGACGAACGTCACCCCCGGCAGGCCGGCCAGCCGGGAGCGGTCCATCAGATCCGGGACATAGGCGACGACCCGGGTCACGAGTCGCCCCCCGGGGGGACCCCGTGGCGTCGTCGGTGCTCGAACGCCTTGGCCGCCCCCCAGGCGATGCCGGCGTCGGCCAGGCCGGGGTCGAGATCGGCGAAGGACGCCGGCGCCAGGTCGTAGATGTCGTCAGGGAATGCCGCCTCGGAGAAGGAGTCGCGCTCGACCGGCGGAATGCCGGCGGCGCGCAGCACCGCGGTGGGGTAGGGCACCGCCAGGGCCCGGACGATCGCCAGCGGCGTGGTGCGCTGCTCGTCGATGTCCGCCGCCAGCAGCCGTCGGATCGGTGGCCCCACCGCCTCAGCGGCTTGGCGGCCGGCCGCGGCCACTGCCCCGTCCGGGAGCGAGCACACCCCGCCGGCCGCCACGAAGGCGCCCCTGACCCGCTGCACCGATCGCTCGACCCACGCCGGCAGCGCGGCCTCGATCCCGTCGGCCAGGGCGGTGGCGTGATGGACAACCGACATCACGGGGTCAGCCATCTGGAACGCCGGCGGGATCTGATGGAAGATGCAGGTGGCGATGAGGCGGCCGGCCGCGATCCGCACATCGGCCGAGCACGGAAGCACCGGAAGCGACGGTACCGGGATCGACAATGGCGCAACGATGGACGCCACCACCAGGCGGTTGTTGCTGATCGACACCCGGGCCGTCACCGTGACCCCACCGACCTTGACGTGGGCCGCCCCCTCGTCCAACGTGATCGGCAGACCGACCAGCCGGTCGAAGTCGGCCTGGCTCATCTCGCCCGTGACCGTCCCGGTGTCGATGCGGTCGATCACCAGCCGGCGGTGCTGGAGGACCTCCTGCCGGTTGATCGTCGCCCCGGTCACCGCGATGTCGACCCGGTCGAGGACGAATGCGCCCTGGCCGGCGTGGGCCAGACGGGCGGTGATCCGGTCCACCCGGCCCTGGCCGATGAGCGCGGCCGAGAAACGGAAATCCGGAGATCTTGACCTTGGCCTGGGCGCCGGCGACCGACCTGTCGATGCGCTGGGCCAGCTGGTGCTCGGTGTACACCCGAGCGGCCACGTCGCCGACGACCAGCAGCAGCACCAGGATGACCACGCGGCCGAGCAGTTTCCCCATCCGGGATTGACCCGCTCAGCTCTCCACGACGTCGCTCAGCCGATCGACCTGGATCCCGAGCTCGGTCAGCCACTCCACGGCCCGATCGATCGCGGCCGTCGTCGCCATCGACCTCGCAGATCATCCAGCCCACGTGCTCCTCGACACTCGCCCGGCGGATGTTGGGCATGACGTCGAACTCCTTCACCATCCGGCCGATGATCGGCTGGCGGACCAGGTGCTTCGGGGAAGGTCAGCTTGACCCGGACCTGCTTGACGGTCACGATGCACCGCCGGCGGCTCGAGGGCCTGGTTGAGGTTGCCGGAGCGGAAGCCCTCGAGGTCGAGGGTGACGTAGCGGTAGCCGGCGGCCTGCACGGCGTGCGACCACCTCGTCCCGGCGGGCCACGGCGGCGGCCAGGTCGCCGGTCGGCAACTCGATGCGGGCCAGGTCGCCGTAGTGGCGTACCCGCAGCTGGCCGAAGCCCAGCCTCCGCAGGCCGCCTCCTCGGCGGCGGCCACCGACCGCAGCCGGCCCGACGCGTCACCGGCGTGCCGTACGGGAGCCGAGACGCCAGGCAGGCGGCCGCCGGCTTGTCCCAGGTGCGCAGGCCGAGCGCGCCGGGACGTGGCGCGGACGTCGGCCTTGGTGAACCCGGCGTCGACCAGGGGGAAACGGGCGCCCCGCTCGGCCGCGCCCGCTGGCCGGGCCGGTGGTCGCCGAGGTCGTCGAGGTTGACGCCGAGGACCACCACGGCGCCGGCTCGGCGGCGATCGGCGCCGAGCGCGTCCATCAGCTCGGCCTTGCAGTGGTAGCAGCGGTCGGCGCCGTTGGCCACGTACTCGGCCCGGTCGAGCTCGTCGGTGGAGACCGGCGACCAGCGCAGGCCCCACTCGCCGGCCAGAGCCCGGCAGTCGGCCAGCTCGGTCGGCGCCAGCGACGGGGACACGGCGGTGGCGGCCAGGACGCGGTCGGCGCCGAGTGTGTCGTTGGCCACCCAGGCCAGGAAGGCCGAGTCGGCGCCGCCGCTGAAGGCCACCACCACCCGCTGGTAGCCGGTCAGCTGCCGCCGCAACGTCCTCGAGATCAGCCGTCACGGCGCCGGCCAGGCCGACCTGGCCAGCACGTCGGCGACGTCGCCGACGATGCCGGTGTAGAAGGCGCCGAACTCGGCGTAGAGGGCCGACGCCTCGTCGAAGCGCATGGTGTAGACCACGTCCTTCAGGTCGTCGGGATGCACCCCGAACAGGGTGACGCCCCACTCGTAGTCGTCGAGCCCGGTCGAGCCGGTGATCACCTGCAGGACCCGGCCGGCGAAGGTCGGCCCGACCTTGCCGTGGCCCAGCATCAGCTCCTTGCGCTCGCTCGAAGGGCAGCGCGTACCAGTTGTCCTTCTCGCCGCGCCGCTTGGACATCGGGTAGAAGCAGAACGCCCGCTTGCCCTCGGGCGGCAGCTTCGGGTACAGCCGGGCCTTGAGGTGCTCGTCGGGCATCCCCTTGGCGTACTCCGAGACCTCGGTCAGCGACACGTAGGAGTCGGCCACCCGAAGCCGGCGGCGGCGATCGCCGGCCTGGAGGCGGCGCAGGCGGACCAAATCCGGGCCCAGGGCCATGAACGCCGAGGTCGGCCTTGTGGCCGAGCACGGAGAAGGTCACCACCTGGTGGTCGTCGGCCTGCGCCGCCTTGACGGCCGCCGACGATGGCTTCGGCGTCGGCGCCGGGGCCGACCTGGCAGAACAGGTGGAGGACTCCCCAGCCGGCGGCAGGCGGTCAATGGCTCGGTCACAGGGTCGAGTCTACGGGACTCGGCCGCCGCAGAGAAGGGGCGCCCAGGCCGGGCGCCCCTTCAGAAATGCTCGCCCGGTGACGGCCTAGAAGTCGTCCATGCCCCCGCCGGGCATGCCGGGCCGCGTCCTCCTCGGGCTTGTCGACGATGACCGCCTCGGTGGTGAGGAACAGGGCCGCGATCGACGCTGCGTTCTGCAGCGCCGAGCGGGTCACCTTGGCGGCGTCGATGACGCCGGCCTTGAACAGGTCCTCGTACTCGCCGGTGGCGGCGTTGAGGCCCTCGGCGCCTTCTTGCAGGTTGCGCACCTTCTCGACGACGACGCCACCCTCGAGGCCGGCGTTGACGGCGATCTGCTTGAGCGGCTCCTCGACGGCCCGGGCCACGATGCGGGCACCGGTCGCCTCGTCGCCCTCGAGCTTCTCGGCCGCGTCCAGGATGCGCGGCCTGGGCGCGGAGCAGGGCGACGCCGCCGCCGGGCACCACGCCCTCCTCGACCGCCGCCTTGGTGGTGGACACGGCGTCCTCGATGCGGTGCTTCTTCTCCTTGAGCTCGACCTCGGTGGCGGCGCCGACCTTGATGACGGCCACGCCGCCGGACAGCTTGGCCAGGCGCTCCTGGAGCTTCTCCCGGTCGTAGTCCGAGTCGGTGTTCTCGATCTCGGCCTTGATCTGGTTGATGCGGCCCTTGATGTCGGCTCGTCGGCGCCGGCGCCCTCGACGATGGTCGTCTCGTCCTTGGTGACGACGACCTTGCGGGCCCGGCCGAGCAGGTCGAGGGTGACGTTCTCCAGCTTGAGACCGACCTCCTCGGTGATGACCTGGCCGCCGGTGAGGATGGCGATGTCCTGCAGCATGGCCTTGCGGCGCTCGCCGAAGCCGGGGGCCTTGACGGCCACGCTCTTGAACGTGCCGCGGATCTTGTTGACGACCAGGGTGGCCAGGGCCTCGCCCTCGACGTCCTCGGCGATGATCACCAGCGGCTTGCCCGCCTGCATGACCTTCTCGAGCAGCGGGAGCAGGTCGCGGACGGCGGAGATCTTCGAGCCGACGAGCAGGATGTACGGGTCCTCGAGGACCGCCTCCATCCGCTCGGGGTCGGTCACGAAGTA
The DNA here is from genome assembly GCA_963792645.1 of uncultured Actinomycetota bacterium. Classification (GTDB taxonomy): domain Bacteria; phylum Actinomycetota; class Acidimicrobiia; order Acidimicrobiales; family Palsa-688; genus CAWBWS01. The sequence goes on along the minus strand of CAWBWS010000002.1, from coordinate 123,644 downwards.
CGGGGAGATGTAGCCCTTGTCGAAGCGCATGCCCTCGACCAGCTCCATCTCCATGCCGAAGGTCTGCGACTCCTCGACGGTGATGACGCCGTCCTTGCCGACCTTGTCGATGGCCTCGGAGATCATCCCGCCGATCTCGGTGTCGGCGGCCGAGATGGACGCCACCTGGGCGATCTGCTCCTTGGACTCGGTCTCCTTGGAGATCGTCCTTCAGGCTGGCGACGGCGGCCTCGACGGCGGCCTCGATGCCCCGCTTGAGGGACATCGGGTTGGCGCCGGCGGCCACGTTGCGCAGGCCCTCGTGGACCATGGCCCAGGCCAGCACGGTGGCGGTGGTGGTGCCGTCACCGGCGACGTCGTCGGTCTTCTTGGCGACCTCCTTGACCAGCTCGGCGCCGATCTTCTCGTAGGGGTCCTCGAGCTCGATCTCCTTGGCGATGGAGACGCCGTCGTTGGTGATGGTGGGGGCGCCCCACTTCTTCTCCAGGACGACGTTGCGGCCCTTGGGGCCGAGCGTGACGCGGACGGCGTCGGCGAGCTGGTTCATCCCGCTCTCGAGGGCGCGGCGGGCCTTCTCGTCGAAAGCAATCATCTTGGGCATCGGCTCTTTGTTCCCTCCGTTGGCGACCGGTTAGCACTCTCGACGTCTGAGTGCTAACAGTTAACCGCCTCCAGCGGCGGAACGCAACCGCCCGAGCCGGGCCCGCTCAACCGCCGGCCACGGCCGGGACGATCGACAGCGTCGTGCCGTCGCTGACCGGGGTCTCGAGGCCCTGCAGGAACCGGACGTCCTCGTCGGCGACGAACACGTTGACGAAGCGCCGCAGGTTGCCGGCGTCGTCGAAGAGCCGGTCGTGGAAGCCGGGGTGGGCGGCGTCGAGGGCCTTGAGCACCTCGGCGACCGTCGCCCCGTCGACGGCGACCTCGCTGGCCCCGGCTGACAAGGTGCGCAGCTGGGTGGGGATCCGGACCTTGACGGTCATGGCTCAGCACCTCTTTCGGGTCGACCGCGGCGTTGAACGCCTCGAGGGTCGGGGCGATGGTCGCCGTGGGCCCGCACCGGGTGGCGACGGCGTCGAGGGTCTTGAGCCCGTTGCCGGTGACGTAGGCCACCACCCGCTCGTCCGGGCGGACCACGCCCGAGGCGGCCAGCTTGGCCAGCGTGGCGATGGTGACCCCGCCGGCGGTCTCGGCGAAGATCCCCTCGGTGCGGGCCAGCAGCCGGATGGCGTCGACGATCTCGGCGTCGGTGACCGATGCGATGGCGCCGCCCGACGCCCGCACGACGTCGAGGGCGTAGACCCCGTCGGCCGGGTTGCCGATGGCGAGCGACTTGGCGATGGTCGACGGCTTGACCGGCCGCACGAAATCGGCCCCCTCGGCGAAGGCGGTGGCCACCGGTGAGCAGCCGTCGGCCTGGGCGCCCGAGATCCGCACCGGGCGCCGGGCGTCGAGCAGCCCGACCTTGTGCAGCTCCTCGAAGCCCTTGGCGATCTTGCACAGCTGGCTGCCCGAGGCGACCGGCACCACCACGTGGTCGGGGGCCTGCCAGCCCAGCTGCTCGGCCACCTCGAAGGCCAGGGTCTTGGAGCCCTCGGCGTAGTAGGTCCGGACGTTGACGTTGACGAACGCCCAGTCGGCGTGCTCGCCGGCCAGCTCGGCGCACAGCCGGTTGACGTCGTCGTAGTTGCCGTCGACAGCGACCAGCTGGCCGCCGAACACGGCCGTGGTGACCACCTTGGCCGGCTCGAGGTCGGACGGGGATGAACACCACCGACTGCATCCCGGCCCGGGCGGCGTGGGCGGCCACCGAGTTGGCCAGGTTGCCGGTCGAGGCGCACGAGGCGACCTTGAAGCCGAGCTCCCGGGCCTTGGTGAGCGCCACCGAGACGACCCGGTCCTTGAACGAACCGGTGGGGTTGAGGGTGTCGTTCTTGACCCACAGCTCGCCGAGGCCGAGCTCGGCGGCCAGCCGGTCGGCCCGCACCAGGGGGGTGAAGCCGGCGCCCAGGTCGACCGCGCCATCCGGCGACGCCGGCAGCAGGTCGGCGTAGCGCCAGATGGTGTGCGGCCCGGCGGCGACCGCTTCCCGCGATGATCGACGCGGCGATCGCCTCGTAGTCGTAGACGACCTCGAGCGGGCCGAAGCACCACTCGCAGACGTGCAGCGCCTCGGCCGGGTAGCGGCGCGCGCATTCCCGACAGCGGAGTCCTTCAACGAACGGCTGACAACGGCCTTCCTCCTCATCGAACCGGGCATTGGCACCTGGCCGCCGGCTCCCTGCCGGCGTGCTGGTTGCCGCGGCGTCGTCGGGCCCGTCCCTCGACCGCTCTGGATGATGGCAGCGCCATGTTATCCGAACCGGCGTGGCATGCTGCGAAGGACATGCTGCGGTCGTTCCACCATGGCGACTTCCCTGCCGGACGGCTCGTCGACGCCAAGCGGGGCCGGCGGGTCTCGGTGTGCCTGCCCGCCCACGACGAGGCGGCGACCGTCGGCCAGGTGGTCGGACCATCCGAACCTCGCTCATGCTGCAGTACCCGCTGGTCGACGAGCTGGTCGTCATCGACGACGGATCGTCCGACGGCACCGCCGAGGTGGCCCGGGCCGCCGGCGCTGACGTGCTCTCCGCCCGCGACATCCTGGCTCACCCCGACTACCCGGCGGCCAGCGGTCCGGCCGGCAAGGGGCAGGCCATGTGGAAGGCGGTGCACGTCACCGGCGGCGACCTGGTCGTGTTCTGCGACGCCGACGTGCGGAACTTCCCGCCCCACTTCGTGACCGGCCTGCTCGGCCCCCTGCTGCTGAGTGACGACGTGGCCTTTGTCAAAGGCTTCTACGACCGGCCGCTCGACGGTCGGGCCGGTGAGGGGGGCCGGGTGACCGAACTGGTGGCCCGGCCCCTCATCTCCCTGCTCTTCCCCCACCTGGCCGGGCTGTTCCAGCCGCTGGCCGGCGAGTGCGCGGCCCGCCGGGACGTGCTCGAGGGGGTGCCGTTCGTCGACGGCTACGGCGTCGACCTGGGCCTGCTGATCGACGTGTCCGAGCTCTGGGGTGTGGGGGTCATCGCCCAGTGCGACCTCGGTCAGCGGGTGCACCGCAACCGCCCCCTGGCCGAGCTGGCGCCCCAGGCCTCGGCCATCGTGCAGCTGGCCCTGAACCGGGCAGGCCTGATGCCCGACGCCGGACCGTGCTCGGAGCGCCCGCCCCTGGCCGACGTCCCGGCCTACCGCAAGTCGGCCTAGCGCCCGGCCAGACAGCCGGCCACCACCTGCTCGATACAGGCCACGGTGTCCGCCATGGCCCGCTCCCGCCCGAACCGCTCGACCAGCGAGACGTACGGGACCGGATGCTCGCCCATGCCCTCGCCCACCACCACCAGCACCGGCACGCCGACTTCGGCGGCCAGGCTCACCACGCCGCCGACCGCCTTGCCGTGGAACGACTGCTCGTCGAGGAAGCCCTCACCGGTCACGACCAGATCGGCGCCCTCCAACCGCTCGGCCAGGTCGACGGCCTCGGCCACCACCTCGAACCCGGGCACCAGCGGGGCCCCGATGGCCGCCAACCCGCCGGCCAGGCCGCCCGCCGCGCCACCCCCCGCCAGCGGACGGACGTCGACGCCGTGGTCCTCCAGGTACACCTGGGCCAGGCGCTCCAGCCGCCGGCCGAGCAGTGCCACTTGGGCCGGTGTCGCTCCTTTTTGGGGGGAAAAAACGGCAGCCGCGTCCAGGAACCGCGTCGCCACGTCGCAGGCCACCACCAGTTCGATCCCATGCAGCCGGCTGTGCGGCTCGAGAGCCGTCAACGCCGCCAGACCGCCGTCGGTGGTGGCCGACCCCCCGGCACCGACCAGCACCCGCTTGGCGCCGGCCTTGACCGCAGCGGCGATCAGCTCGCCGGTGCCCGCGGTCGTGGCCCGCACCGGGTCGTTGCCGGCCGCGCCACCCGCCAGCGGCAGCCCCGACGCCCGGGCCATCTCGATCACCGCCGTGGACCCGTCCATTCGCCACTCGGCGGTGACCAGTCCGGCCCAGCGGGCCGTGCACGGCGGCCCGGCGCAGCTGGCCGCCGAGCAGCGTCGAGGATGCCCTCGCCGCCGTCGGCGATCGGGGCCTCGTCGCAGGTCCAGCCCGCGGCCCGGGCCGCCGGGCGATGGCGGCCGCCACCTGGCCGGCGGTGGCGGTGCCCCGGAACTTGTCGGGCGCGGCGACCAGATGGGGCATCGACTCCATCGTGCCCTCGTTTTCGCACGGCTGCACTGGGTAGGGTCTGCGGCACATGACGCGCTCCGGCACCGCCGAGTTGGCCGTGCTCTCCAACCGCGGGCCAGTGTCATTCGCCCGGGCGGACGGCGGGGACTGGTGGCCAACCGGGCGGCCGGTGGGCTGGTCGCGACCCTCGGCCCGGCGTGCTCGAGCACCACGCCCTGTGGCTGGCGGCGGCCATGAGCGACGACGACCGCGACGCCAGTGCCGGTGGCGTGGTCGAGGCCGAGGGGTTCCGGCTGCGGTCGCTGGCCATCGACCCCGCCAAGTTCCGGCAATTCTACGACGTGATCGCCAACGAGACCCTGTGGTTCCTGCACCACGGACTGTGGGACCTGCCCCGCCGGCCGCGCTTCGACCGGCACTGGTGGGAGGCATGGGCGGCCTACACCGAGGTCAACCGGCAGTTCGCCGAGGCGGTGGCCGACGACGTGGCCCCGGGCGCGACGGTGCTGATCCAGGACTACCAACTGTCCCTGGTCGGCTCGGAGCTGCGGTTGCTGCGCCCCGACCTGCGCAGCATCGTCTTTCTGCACACGCCGTTCTGCCAGCCGAGCGAGCTGCAGGTCCTGCCCGACCGCGTCGCCGACGCACTGCTCGACGGCATGGCCGGTGCCGGGGCGTGCGGATTTCACAGCCCGCGGTGGGCCGACGCCTTCGAGGCCTGCTGCCGGGAACGCCGCCACCGGGTGCCGCCGACGTTCGTCTCCGCCGCCGCCGCCGACACCAATGATGTCGAACGCACCGTTGCCTCCCCGGAATGCCAACGGCAACTGGAACGGCTCGACGAACGGATAGGCGACCGCCAGCTGATCGCCCGGGTCGACCGGATCGAGCTGTCGAAGAACCTGCTGCGGGGTTTCTACGCCTTCGACGAGCTGCTCGACGGTCGCCCCGTCCATGCGGGGCCAGGTGGTCTTCGGCGCCTTCGTCTACCCCTCCCGCGAAAGCCTGGCCGACTACCCCGGCTACCGCCTGGAGGCCGAGGCGGTGGTCAAGTCCATCAACGCCAGGTGGGCGACGCCCGAGTGGACGCCGATCCTGCTCGACACCGCCGACAACTACGCCCGCTCGGTCGCCGCCCTCCGGCGCTACGACGTGCTGCTCGTCAACCCGGTGCGCGACGGCCTGAACCTGGTCGCCAAGGAGGGCCCGATCGTCAACGAGCGCGACGGAGTCCTGGCCCTGTCGCCGTACGCCGGCGCCTGGGACGAGCTGGGCGAGCCACGCCCTCGAGGTCCATCCGTTCGACGTCGCCGGCACGGCCGACCGCCCTGCTCAGCGGGCTCACCATGGCCTCCGACGAGCGGGCGGCCCGGGCGCGGGCGCTGGCGAAGGCGGCATCGGCGCGCACTCCGCACGACTGGTTTGCCGACCAGCTGGCCGCCGCCCGCATCCCGGGGTCATAGCGACGGATGCGACCGGTCGGCGATCCGAAGGTCAGCCGGCGGCGAGTTGAGAGAGCAGCGCGAGGGCGCCCTCGGGGCCGTCGACGATGAGATCGGCCCGTTCCAGCAGCTGCAAGGGCGTCTCGGCGCTGCGCACCGCCACGGCCAGCGTGTGTACGCCGTTTTGCGCCAGCCGGGCCAGGGCGTCGAAGGCGGGCACATCGCCACGATCGTCGCCGACGAAGCACACCGCGTCGAGACCCTCGGCCAGCGTCGTGACGACCGTGCCCTTGTCCGCCCGTATCGGCGGCCGCAGCTCGACCGCCATCTTGGCCGGGTGGGCCACCAGCCCGGTGCGGGCCGCCTGGAGCCGGGTCCACTCCTCCACCCAGCCGGCGTGCTCGGGGGCGGTGCGGACGTGCAGTACGAGGGACAGGCCTTTGCGTTCCACGTAGACCCCGGCGGGCGCGTCCGTTTCCGCGGCCGATGCCACGTCCTCGATGACCGATCGCCAACGGTCCGCCTCCGGGAGCGCCTCCACCACGCCCTGGGAAGCCTTTTCCAACCCATACAAACCGCACAGCAGGACGCCGGGCGCGCTTGCCAGCCGGTCGACCAGGTAGGCCACCGGCCGGCCGGAAACGACGGCCACCATCCGGTAACGCCGGGCCAGTTCGGACAGGACGTCGGTCGCACCGGCCAGGGGCGCGGCGGCCTCAGGGTCGTCGACGATCGCCGACAACGTCCCGTCGAAGTCGGTCAGCACCCCCGCCCGATCGGGCGAGAGCATCCACGGCTCCAGCCGGTCATTTGACAGTGGACGAGGTGGTGGACTTGGAACCGGACGACAGGTCGGGGCCGACGACGACCAGGATGTTGACGCCGGTGACGCTCGCCACTGGCAGCGTGGCGGGCATGGGCTGGACCGCGGTGGGTGGCAGGCCCAGTACGCCCGCCAGCACGGCGGCATCGCCCTCATAGCCGGACTGGAAGTAGGCGCTGGTCGACGCCACCTTCAGATTGGCGTTGGTGCTGGCGAGGGTGTTGTAGCCCTTGCCGCGCAGCGTCGTGCTGACCGTGCCGGCCAGGCCGGCGGTGCTGGTGCCGTTGGCGACCAGCACCTTGATGTCGGCCTTGGCCCGCAGCGGCTGGGTCGTCGTGCTGTTGTTGGTCGAGCCGGAGCGGGCCGTCGTGTTCGTCGTCGGCCTGACCGTGGTGTCGGTCGCCAGTGCGTCGCCGCTGTTGGTGGTGGTCGCACCGCCCGAGGCGACCAGGCCGCCGCCACCCGGGCTGCGGTGGAGCAGGACCAACCCGATGAGGACGGCGATCACCAGGAGGCCGGTCGCCCGGCCGGCCTGGATCCCGGCGGAGCGCCCGAAAGATCCGTCGCCCGCGGCGTGCGAGCCGGGCCTCACCGGACGGGAGGCCCTCCGGCAGAGTGGCCTTCAAAGCGGACCCGGCGCCGGCGGTCACGGAGCCGGCGCAAACGCCGGACCACGAGCGGGTCGTAAGCGTCGGCGTCCGGTGAGTCGATCAGTTTGCCGAGCACCTGGTAGTAACGGGCCGCCGAGAGTTGGAACCGGTTCCGGATCGCGGCCTGCTTGGAACCGGGCTCGGTCCACCAGGTCCGCTCGAAATCAAGGATGGCGCGATCACGCTCCGTGAATCCCATCGGAGCCACCCTGCCACCGTGCGGCAGCCGGATCAAGCATCCCCCTTCCCCTGGCGTTTTCTGGCCGGGCGATGACAGCTTAAGCCCTACTCTGTGCGCCGCACCGCCCGGGTAGCTCAGTTCGGCAGAGCAGGCGCCTTGTAAGCGTGCCGGGGTGAGCGTTGTGCCGACCTGGGACGATGCATGTCGGGCGGGCGCGAAGATCGCTCAGTTATCTCCTGCCGGTACGCGCCGCCCACTCCGCTCGTAGCCGGCGGCGGGCAGGCGGCAAGCGGGCACGACGAGCCATGAATGTCTCCGGTGGACCCAGGGGGCGAAATACAGGGGTACTGGCACGACCACGGTGAGGCCGGTCTGCTTCCTGTGCACCGTTGTCCCTCCCAACGACAATGGCAGTATGGGAAAGACGGGAGTACGCCGAAGAGTCGCAACGATCCCGGAAGCTTCGCCGACCAACCGGGTGGCGGTCCTGGTCCCGCTTCGGGCCGAGACGCGTGTCCATCCCCTTGGCGCCGCCGATCGACAACGCGCGATGAAATGAGCTCTCTTGTGGCGAACCGGGAAGTGCTACCGGTCGGGTGGTACCGGTTCCGGACATCCTTCCGTCGACAGTGGCGGGGCTACCTGGCCTTGGTGCTGCTGATCGGTCTGGTGGGCGGCATCGCCATCGCGGCGGTGGCGGGTGCCCGCCGAACCCAGTCGGCGTTTCCCGCCTTTTTGGCGAGCACCAACCCTTCGGATCTGATCGTGGCCCTGAGCGACCAATCGGCTACTACCGAGAGCCTCGCCTTCTCGGCCTCGCTGGCCACCCAGATCGGCCACCTGGCCGGTGTCCGACATGTCGAGCGCTTCGTCGCCATCAATGCCGCCCCGATGGCCCCCGACGGCACACCGCGGCTTGTGGGGCTGGCACAAGTCGACCGCTACGGCAGCGTTGACGGCCCGTATTTTTCTCAGGACCGCCTGACGGTGGCTCGTGGTCGGATGGCCGACCCGACCAGGGCCGACGAAGTAGTGATGACCGCCGAGGCGGCCCGGATCCTGGGACTCCGCCTGGGTGACACCGTGCCCTGGGGCTTCGCAACCAACGCCCAGTTGAACGGCGGCGGGTCGGCCCAACCGGCGGCGCTGGCTCGCCGGCTGGACGTCAAGCTGGTCGGTCTCGTGGTCCGCAACCAGGACGTCGTCCAAGACGACGTGGACCGGTTTCCGACGGCGGTGGTGTTCACCCCCGCCCTGACCCGATCGCTGCCACGCGATTGGCCCTTGGGCGGCGCCAACTTCACCTACTACGGCGTGCAACTGACGCACGGGAGCCGCGACGTCGCCGCCGTGCAACAGCAGATCCAACAGATTCCGAGCGGCCAGGCGGGGGTCAACTTTCACGTGACCTCAGCGGTCGAAGCTAAAGCCGAACGGGCCGTCAAACCCGAGGCGATCGCGCTGGCGGTCTTCGGAGCCATCGCCGCGCTGGCCGCCCTGCTGCTGGCCGCCCAGGCCATCTCGCGTCAACTGCACGCCGGTGATGAGGATCTCCAGGTGCTCCGGGCCCTCGGGGCCGGGCCGGCCACGACAGCCGGCGATGATCTGATCGGCCTGCTGGCCAGCGTCATTCTGGGGGCGCTGGTCGCAGCCGGAGTCGCTTTGGCCCTGTCGCCGCTCTTCCCTCTCGGACCGGCCCGAACCGTCGCTCCCGGCTCCGGGATCGCGGCCGACTGGACAGTCCTGGGGTTCGGCCCGCTGCTGTTGGGCGCCGGACTGGGACTGGTGGCGCTGACCCTGGCCTATCGTCGGGCACCCCATCGACCGAACAACCGCCCGGGGGCGACGACAAGCGGCACGACCTTGACGCGCCTGGTGTCCCGCTCACCGCTCGCGCCGCCGGCCCAGGTGGGCGTGCGTTTCGCACTCGAGCCGGGACGGGGCCGGACGGCGGTGCCGGTGCGCTCGGCCCTCTTCGGGGCGGCGGTCACGGTGGTCATGGTCGTGGCCACCCTGACATTCGGCGGGAGCCTGAAACGCCTGGTGACCCATCCCGCCCTGTACGGCTGGAACTGGACTTACGTGCTCAACGGGAACCCATGGGTACCGCCGCAGGCGCAGGCGCTCCTCGACCACGACCCCAAGGTGGCGGCGTGGACGGGGCTGCACACCGCCAACGTCCAGATCGACGGCCACAACACCCCGGTGCTGTTGGGCGACGTCCGGGCCCCAATCGCGCCCCCAATTCTTGCCGGCCACGGCATCGAGACCGCCAACCAGATTGTGCTGGGCCCCGCCACGCTGGGCCATCTTCACAAGCGCATCGGCGACACCGTGGTGGCATCGCTCGGATCCCCTCAGGACGGGTCCCTTGGTGTACCTCCCGCCCGACTGGTCATTGTGGGAACGGCCACCCTGCCGGCGCTCGGACAACCGATCGCCAACCAGGACCACACCTCCATGGGCACCGGTGCCCTGCTGCCGTTCTCATTCTTTCCGCCCCCGCTCCAGCAAGCGCTACAGGGCCCTGACCCCACCCTGAGCGGGCCAGGCGTGGCGTTGGTGCGTCTCCGCGACGGAGTCGACCACGCTGCCGGCCAGGCGGACATGCAACGCATCGCCGACGCCGCGGATAGAGCATTCGCCGCGGTGGCCAACGGCGGCGGTGGGGGCAACGCAGTGGCCGTGCAACCGGTGCAGCATCCGGCCGAGATCGTCAACTATCGCTCTCTGGGCACCACCCCGGCGCTGCTGGACATGGGCCTGGCCGCAGGTGCGGTGCTCGGCCTGGGCCTCACGCTGACTGCCTCGGTTCGCCGGCGAAGGCGGGACCTGGCCGTCTTGCGAACCCTGGGTTTCACGGCCCGGCAGCTGGCGGCGACCGTGGCCTGGCAGGCGTCGGTCGTCGCCATCGTTGGTGTCGTGGTCGGAGTTCCCTTCGGCGCCGCTTTCGGGCGTTGGCTGTGGATCCTGTTCGCCCGCCAGATCTACGTCGTCCCGCAACCAGAGGTGCCTATCTTCCCCTTGCTCCTGGTCGTCGGAGCCGCCCTGGTACTGGCCAATCTCGTCGCCGCCGCGCCGGCGCGTATCGCGGCCCGCACCCATCCAGCGTGGCTCTTGCGCACCGAATGAGCCAGCCCGACGGCGCGGCGGAACGCAGTTCCGCGGGGACCCAGGCGAAGTACTCGGAGCCAGTCGTGACAGGAGATCCAGGGTGGGCCGCTCGAGGGTGACGCGAGATCTCATGCGGAGTACGGGTCGTCTGGCGGCGACTATGACGACCAGCGGCAGCCTGCCGACGCGGCGGAACCTCGCCTTGGAGTTTGCCGACAGCAGCCGGTCGGCGATCGCCCGGCAGGTGGGCGTCGAGGCGATGCGGATCAGGCCAGTGAGGCCCGGTATCGTGCGCGGCTCCGGCCCGACCGAGGAGGCTAGCGAGGTTCTCGACCAACTGTTCCCTGAGGACCGGCACGAGTGTTGTCCGACTGGGCCGACGTCCGTCCTGATTCACGCCGGTGCGTTCTGGCGGACTTCCGGCGGGCTATCGCCGATCGGAGGGCCAGGTTCGTGAAGTAGGCCTCGCGGGCGGCCTCGGACCGCCGGCGCCGCTCGGCTGACGGAAGCGTCCCATGCGGGTCGACTTGGCGCGCGAATCGGCTCATGAAGGCGGCACGGGCCGCTGAGGTCGTCTCTCTTGGATCGGTCAGTGCGTGGAGCCGGTAGGCGGCCATTCGTGCCCGGAGGCTCCTTTCGGCGGGAGTCATGCGAACCACCTCGTGTGTGGCCAAGGATCGTCCTAACGGGGTGACCGGCAGCCAATCACGAGTAAGTTCCGGGTGAGACGGACAGGATGGAGCCGGCCGGCGAAAAACTGGCGGCGGCACCCGTGTAGGGGTGGGGATTCGAAGAGCGGCGGGAGGGCTCTCAGGGACGATCGTGGGGACTCTCAGGGACGATTGTGGACCCCTGGGGAGGTCGTGGGGACTGGCGCCGAAGCCGGATAGGTCACGCCTCGGCGGCGGGATTGCGCAGGGTGTGGCCTGGTCGTCGTTGAAATCGGCCGGGTTCTTCAACAGCGCCCACCGCTCGCCTCGGAACTTTCGGGCCGCGTGCTGGCCGGTCAGGCGGCGCAAAATCGTTCCACACCTGGTGGCGCGCGGTGTGAAGCGCCTCGGTGGCCAGTGCCACCACACGGAACGGGTCGTAGCAGACGATCGGTTGGGGGCGTGACCGGTTTTGGCCACCGACTCGGCTTCTGGGACGCGTGAGCGCTAGCAGGACCGGGACCAGGGTCCACGGCGTACACCACAGCGTCGTGGCGCTGAGGTGGAAACGGTGCGTGTGTCCGCCAAAACTCTGAACAAGGAAGCTCAAGGGCCTACAGGCAGGGCGGTCAGCACTCCATCGAGGGGCCAGGTCGATCCCCAGTTGCAGAACACCGCGATCTGGCCACCAGCCGGGTATGTCAGCACAACAGTCGGAAGCAACCCGTCGGCCGAGAAGACCATGTGGCGATCGAGACTGACTGTATTGCTGGTAGTCCCGTCGGGATAGGTAAAGGGGTCGGCATGCGACTCCGCCTGACAGCTCGAACCGTGCAGTGTCAACGAGGCTCCCACCTGGTAAGTGCCGGCTGGCAGGGTCACCGCGAGGAGTGTCGTCGAGGCTGGCGGGGCCTGTGGGCTCGCGGCCTCCTTGGCGATGATGGCCTGGGCTGGCGGCGACGGCGCACAGGACGGGGCGCCGCTGATGTCTACGCCCTTCTGAAACTGGCCGGCGGGACAGGCCTGGCCGCTCCGGGCGAAGACCGGGACGTGATTGATCTGGGCGAAGTCCACCAGGCCGCCTCCAGGTTCAGGAGTCGGGGGCGGTGACCTCAGGGCCGCCAGGAAGGCTGAGAACTGGCCCTGATACACCAGCGAAGCAAGGAAGGCAGGGTCCAGTTTTCCGGCACCGATGGAGTTGTCAGCCAACTTTTCGGCCGTGACGGCGAACTTCTGCAGCTGATCCGGACCGACCGCTCCGAGCGCCAGCTTCTGTGCCGTGACGGCGAACGCCTGCAGCTGATCCGGACCGACCGCTCCGAGGGCCAGCTTTTGAGTGGTCACGGCCAGGTCATGCAGCTGCGGGTTGTCGACTGCACCCTGGGCCAGCTTTTGGGCCGTCACGGCCAGATCGTGCAGCTGATCGGTGTTGACAGCCCCCAGTGCCAGTTTGCCAACTGTTACCGCCAGATCGTGCAACTGGTCGGTATTGACCGCACCCAATGCCAGCTTCAGGGTCGTCACGGCCAGATCGTGGAGCTGGAGCGTGTCGACCGCACCCTGAGCCAGCTTCTGCGCTGTGACCGCCAGATCGTGCAACTGGTCGGTGTTCACCGCACCCAGCGCGAGCTTCTGGGTCGTCACGGCCAGGTCGACGATCTTGCCGACCGCGACTGACAGGTCGGCCAACTGCGGCGTTGTCACTGCCCCGCCGGCCAGGTCGGCGCTGTTGACACAGCCGCGCGGGCGCAGGATGGTCCAGCCCACGCATGTCGCGCCGGCCACCGTGAAGCTAATGGAACTGGTTGCCGTCCCGCCGGGCGTGCCTACGGTGACCGTGCCGCTCGAGGCGACAAGCGGAACGGTGGCGACCAGCTGACTGTTGTTATCAATCTGGAAAATTGCCGGCGTCCCGTTGAACGACACTGTGCTGGCGCCGGTGAAGCCTGTGCCGGTCACCGTGACCAGTGTGCCCGCCGCCCCCGAGGTCGGACTGAAGCCAACGATCGAAGTCGCCGTTGTGCCGGCGCCGCTCGCACCTGTTGGCGCCAAAGTCAGCCCTAACAGCGATGCGGTTGCAAGCACAGCGCCAAAGACCCGCACTCGGTGAGAAAGGAGAGCGCGCACATCAGGGAAAATGTGTCGCACGGTGATCCCTCGGGGTCTGCGTTGCACAGTCATCTCCTTCTCCTCCTTGTTGATCGGCACGGCCTGCCTCCTTACGGAGAGCGTGCTATCGGCAACTGCTCCCGGCACCGATCCCTACTGCCCTGGATCAGCCGTGCTATGCCTAGGATGAACCGCCCGCACGAGGTTGAGAGCAGATTCATCCGATGGGATAAGTCTCTGCAAGGTACTGCCGGTGGAGTCTCTGGGTGCTGCTGAAACGGGATGCGGCCCTTGGTTCATTGTCTGAGCGGTGGTCGGCTTGCGCAAGGGCGTCCACCTCACTCTCAGCAGTGATGCAGGCACTACTATCGCCTATTCTCCGGACAAACCAGCCGCCGAGAACCATCCTGAACGGCATTTCCGACTGGTTCGGCGAGCAACGGAATTCCGCCGATCTGAGTCGCAGCACTCACGGTCGCTGATACTGGGGCCCGGCAGATTTGTAGTCACCGAGTGATGTCCTTGGATTCACACTGGTCGACCATTCAGGACCCGGGTCACCGGGTTTCAGACGGTCGTAGCGGATCGCTCCGGCGGGGCACCACCGAAATGCCCGAACGCCCGGACATGGACGTCAAGAACACTTGCTGGGCCTGGTGCAAACACACCGATGAAACCCGCGGCCCGACGCTGACAGACGCATCACGAACATCCAGCCCTCGTCGAGGGCCCGTTGAGATTGAAGCGGACATTCCGAAATTGACCTGGGCTTCGGAACCCAGATCACCCAATCGCCATCCACCACATCCTGCACGCCGGCCAAAAAGCCAGGCACACCCAACAGGTCCGTCGCACCATCGCCAGCTTGGACAGGGTCAAGGGCTCCTCTGTCGGCTTCCACATCCGCTCCAGGCGAAGAACCAGTTGTGCCTTCGGAACGCAGCTCCTCTACTTCGCCGGCTACACCAGCGGGTGCCCTGGGCCGCGCCCATTAGTCGCGCTATGGGCGAACTCGACAGTCCGGGCACACCGTTACCTACCTGGGCAACCCCGCCAGCCGGCGTCCTCGGCCTGTACACGGTCATCGTCAACCGCCTCGGCGGCGGTTGCGACTGGGCGCATTCGCCGCCTTGGACCAACGCGTCGCGCCGCGCTACGCCATCCCGCCCATGACCCTGAGCGACACCGGCGAGTACACACTAAGTCTGTCCCTCACAGCCGGTCCCCGATCCCCAGGCGACGGTGAGCGTCACGGGCCCGCTCAGCCGCCGCGCCGGCGCCGTACCGGTTCAGCATCTGACGGGACCGCCAGCCGAGTAATTGCATCAGGTCACCCTCGGCGCCGCCCTCAGCCATCCACTTGTGAGCGGCGGTGTGGCGGAACTGGTGGGGGTACACATGGCCGATCCCGGCCTTGTCGCCACGGCGCTCGAGCATCTGGCGAAGTCCGGAGTCGGTGAGACGGCCCTTGGTTCCGAGCCACAGCCAGTTGCTGTCGGCCTCGGGATGGCGGGTCCGGGATCGGACGTAGCGGTCGACCGCCTGGGAGGTCCGGTTGCCGTACGGCACCGCCCGGAGCCGGCGGCCCTTGCCGACGACAAAGATCACCTGGGCGTCGCGGTCGACATCGCCGACGGTCAGGTTGGTCAGCTCGGCGCATCGGACACCGCAGTCGATCAGCATCCGGACGAGGGCCTCGTCTCGATGGCAGACCAGCTGATGCCGGCGCCACACGTCATCAGGGGTGCCCTCAGCCCGCTTGCCGGGCTCGCACGCCTTGATGAGCTTGGTCAGATGCTCGTCTGAGATGACCGGCGCCGGTGACTCGGGCACCCGGGGGGGCTTCATGCGGGCGAAGGGGTTCTCCCGGATCTCGCCTTCCTCAGCGAGCCACTTGAAGAACTGGGCCAGGGCCCGGTACCGCTGCGACGCGGTGGCCGGCTTGAACCGGGCCAGCTGGTCGGCGGTGAACGCCTCAAGGTGTTCCCGGCCAACCTTCTCGGCCGCGGTCGGCATGCCCTTATCCCGTAGGAAGCCGATCAGGCGTCCGGCAGCCCCGGCGTAGATCTCGACGGTCCGGTCGGACTTGTTCGACGCCCGCAGGCTGCGCTCGAAGTCGCCCACGAGCGTGGAAAGGTCGCCTACTACATTGGCGGCCGTGGCATCGACGGTCACGTTCGCGTCCAGTCTGTGGCCGTTGAGGCCACCTCCAGCAGGGTCCCAGCCGGTTCTGCGGGAACTAAGGTTATCTTCTGTTGGAGCGCTATGCAAATCCAAGGCTGGTGCGCGACCCGATAAACTCCCTGGTCAGCGGCCTTTCTTCGCCCGAGTAGCTCAGTTCGGCAGAGCAGGCGCCTTGTAAGCGTCAGGTCGTCGGTTCGAATCCGACCTCGGGCTCTCACTAGAGTGCAGAAGACTCGGGAGCTCCGGAGGGAGGTCGACAGTGACCGACATCCTGGGAGACCCATCCGACATCCAGGCAGACCCGGATATAGACCGGGCCCGACCGCGGCTACCTGGCCGGGCCGGCAGCGGTCCCGGCTGAGCACGCGTGGCGGAATTCACGCTCACCTACGATCATTTCGATCCCTCACAGGAAGGTCTGAGAGAGGCGCTCACCTCGACCGGGAACGGCTATTTCGCGACCCGGGGGGCGGCCGAGTGGGAGGACGCCAATTCCGTCCACTATCCCGGCACCTACGCGCACGGCTGCTTCAACCGGGAGACCACGATCCTCGGCGGACGGCCAGTCCTCAACGAGGACCTGGTCAACCTGCCGAACTGGCTGCTGCTCAAGCTGCGGATCGAGGGCGAGGAAGCGGTGCGGCTCGACAACGTCGAGGTCCTCTCCTATCACCACTCCTACGACATCCGCAACGCGCTGGTCGAGCGCCGGCTCCTCTTCCGCGACCGCGCCGGGCGCGAGACGGCGCTGCGCAGCCGGCGCTTCGCCAGCATGGCGTACAGCCACCTGGCGGGGATCGAGTGGACGGTGACGTCGGAGAACTGGTCGGGTCGGGTGGAGGTCATCTCCGGGCTCGATGGTCGGGTGACCAACAACATGGTCGCCCGCTACCGCGAGCTCGAGGGGCGCCACCTGAATCCCGTGTCGCCGCGCACGTTCGGCCCGGAGATCATCGCCCTCAAGGTGCAGACCCGGCAGTCCAACATCTATATCGCCGAAGCGGCACGCACCCGCGTCTTCCACGGCGGCACCGATGGCGGTCCGCTGGCCGCGGAGCGCAGCCTCTACCAGATGGAGGACTACATCCAGCAGGTCCTGGCGTTCGACGTCGAGCAGGGAAGGCCGGTACGGGTCGAGAAGCTCATCTCGCTGTTCACTTCCCATGACAACGCCATCACCGAGACCCTGGTCGCGGCGGGCACGGACGTGGCCCGCTACCCGAACTTCGCGGCCGCTCTCAACGAGCACGAGTCGGCCTGGACCGAGCTGTGGGACATCGGTGACATCCAGTTACCGCGTCAGCCGCGTGCGCAACTACTGCTGCGCTTCCACATCTCGCACGTGCTGCAGGTGTGCTCGCGGCACACGGCACGACATGACGCTGGTGTCCCGGCCCGCGGGCTCAACGGCGAGGCGTACCGCGGGCACGTGTTCTGGGACGAGCTCTACGTCTATCCGTACCTCAACTTCCGGCTGCCGGAGATCACCCGAGGCCTCCTGCTGTACCGCTACCGGCGCCTGGCCGCGGCCCGGGCGGCAGCGAAGGCGGCGGGCTTCCGCGGCGCCATGTTCCCGTGGCAGAGCGGGAGCGACGGGACCGAGGAGACCCAGCGGGTCCACCTGAACCCGCTGTCCGGGCAATGGGACCCCGACCACAGCCGGGCCCAGCGCCACGTCAACGCCGCCATCTTCTACAACGTCTGGCAGTACTACCAGGCGACCGACGACCTGGCGTTCCTCCGTGACTACGGCGCCGAGCTGATGCTCGAGATCGCCCGCTTCTGGGCCTCCATCGCCCACTACAACCCCGAACGCGACCGCTACGAGGTACACGGCGTGATGGGCCCGGACGAGTTCCACGAAGGCTACCCGGGCGCCGACGACGGCGGGCTGCGCAACAACGCCTACACCAACGTCATGGTGGCCTGGATCGTCAGCACCGCGCCTCGGGTATTGGCCCTGCTGCCCGCCAGCCGCCGGGCCGTGCTGCGCGACCGCCTCGGCCTGACCGACGACGACCTGCATACGTGGGACGAGATGAGCAGGAAGATGTTCGTTCCGTTCCATGCCGGCGGTATCGTCAGCCAGTTCGAGGGCTATGCCGATCTGGAGGAGCTGGATTGGGAGCGCTACCGCGCCGAGCACGGCAACATCCAGCGCCTGGACCGCATCCTCAAGGCCGAGGGCGACGACCCCAACCGGTACCAGCTGGCCAAGCAGGCCGACGCCGTGATGCTGTTCTTCCTGTTCTCCGACGACGAGCTGCGGGAGCTGTTCGAACGGCTCGGGTACGACTACGACCCTGACCTGGCGCGGCGGACGGTCGACTACTACGACCAGCGCACGTCGCACGGATCGACCCTGAGCCTGGTGACCCACGCCGCGGTGCTCGGCAGCATGGACCCGGAGAGCTCATGGCAGCTCTTCCTCAACGCCCTCGAGAGCGACGTGGGCGACGTGCAGGGCGGCACCACCAAGGAAGGGATCCACATGGGTGTCATGTCCGGGACGCTGGACCTCCTGCAGCGGAGCTATGTCGGTGCCAGCGTGCGCGACGGGGTCCTCCACTTCGACCCGAAGCTCACGGACAGACTCGACGGGCTCTCCTTCCCGATGCAGTTCCGCGGCACGTCGATCCGCGTCAGCATCTCCGGCGGTGAGCTGACCGTGCGAACCCTCGTCGAGGGCTTCAGCCGGCCGGTCCGGATCGGCATCCATGGCGAGGTCCGGGAGCTGGGCGCCGGCGACGAGTGGACTGCGCCGCTGCATGGTCGCCGCGAGGAGCCGCCGGCCGCCTCCGAAAGGACCGAGCGTGCCGACACCAGGCTTTGAAGGCGCCATCTTCGATGTCGACGGCGTGCTCGTGGACTCCCCCCACGAACGGGCGTGGAAGGACTCACTGCGGGAGCTGATGGAGAGCGACTGGGCGGGGATCGCGGACCAGACCTCTTGGACCGACGAGCGGTTCACGCCGCAGGTGTACCAACAGGTGATCTCCGGGAAGCCTCGGATGAGCGGCGCGCGGGCGGCCCTGGAGTATTTCCAGGTCCCCGACGCCGCCGAACGGGTGGACGCCTACGCCGCCCACAAGCAGCGCATGGTCATCAAGCTGATCGAGGCCGGCGAGTTCGAGGCGTATCCCGATGCGCTGCGACTCGTGCTCGCCGTGCGCCATGCCGGCATCCCGCTGGCGGTGGCCTCGTCATCCAAGAACGCCGGGCTGTTCCTCCGCCAGATCCGGCTCGACACCTTCGCGTCCGAGCAACGCCTCGAATACGACTTCCTCCGGCCCGGCCTGACCCTGCTCGAGTTCTTCGATGTCGACATCTCCGGACGGGACTTCGCCCAGGGCAAGCCCCATCCCGAGATCTTCCTGACCGGCGCGGCCGAACTCGGCGTCAACCCGACTGACTGCTTCGTCGTGGAGGACGCGGTCAGCGGTATCGAGGCGGCCAAGGCCGGTGGCATGGCGGCGCTGGGCGTGGCCCGGGCGGACGACGAGGCGGCCCTGGTGGCCGCGGACGCCGATCTGGTCGTCATGTCGCTCGACGAAGTCGACGTCGCCGGCTTGGGCGAGCGCCAACTGCGGCGGTCGAGGGGCTAACGGTCAGGCCTCCTTGGCCTGGATGAGGTGATAGAGCAGGATCAGCTGTGTCAGGGCCAACGGCTCGTCGCGGGAATCGTCGATCATCCCGAGGGAGTCCGGCAGCGCCTCCTCGGTACCAAGCTCGTCCCAGATGGCCTGCTCCACCTTCTTGGTGATCCCCGTTTCGGCGTACGAGTGAATGTGGACGGCGTCCACCGGCTTGGCGTCGGAATCCCGCATGAGCTTCAGGTGCATGGCCTGGCGGGTGTCCTCCCCGAGGATCTTCGATACATCCGGGTGGTCGATCGTCGGACGCAGGAGCACCGTGGCGCTCAGCGGGTCGTCCGGCGTCTCTCCCCGCTCCTCGATGTGGGAGAACCGCACGACGATGTCGGCGAACGACCGCTGGGGGCGGATGAACTCGGCCGACTCGGGCTCTCGACGGCCCAGTTCCTCGCGTACCTGCTCTTCGGAGTATCCCCGCCTCTTCATGTCCCGCCGAAGCTTCCAGGCGATGCGGATCTCCTCCGGAGGATCGAGATACACCGAGATGTCGAAACACGCTCGAGACGCCGCGGTGTGCAGCGGCAGCAGACCCTCGACGATCACGAACTCACGGGGTTCGACGTACTCCGGACGACCGAAGGTCCCGGTGCTGTGGTCGTAGACGGGCTTCAGGATCGGCTCGTTGAGCATCAGGTGCCGGAGGTGCTGCTCCATGATGTCGATGTAGTTGCACTTGGGGTTGAGCGGCGTGAACGGGAGCGACTTGCGTTCCTCACGGTCGTAGCGGTGATAATCGTCGGCCCCGATCGAGGTGATCCGGTCCCGGCCCAGGGCGTTCACCAAGCCCCCGGTCAAGGTCGTCTTGCCGGTCCCGCTGTCGCCCGCAATGGCCAGCATTACCGGCCGGTCGGTCTGTACGGTCATGTCGGGTGTCCTCCCCGCTCGGTGAGAGGCCAGGGGCCGATCAGTAGTCCTCCATGGCTCCCATGTCACCACTACGCCCGGCCGGTGACGCCTCCATCTCTTCGGGCTTGTCGGCGACCGCTACCTCGGTCGTCAGGAACAGGGCGGCGATCGACGCGGCATTCTGCACCGCCGAGCGGGTCACCCTGGCGGCGTCGATCACGCCGGCTTTGAACAGGTCCTCGTATTCACCGGTCGCGGCGTTGAGGCCCATGGCGCCCGTCATCCCCCGGACCTTCTCGATCACCACACCGCCTTCCATTCCGGCGTTGACGGCGATCTGGCGCAACGGCTCCTCGAGGGCCCGGATCACGATGGCGGCGCCGGTCGCCACGTCGGATGCCGGTTGGGGTGAGGGGGGCATTGCCGCGCCGGCTTGCCGCGGGGTTACCGGCTGGCCCAGCCATTCGCGCACCGACTGCTGGGCCCGGATCAGGGCCACCCCGCCGCCAGGCACCACCCCTTCGGCGACCGCCGCTTTGGTGGTGGACACGGCGTCGGCGACGCGGTGCTTCTTCTCCTTCTGCTCGGCTTCGGTCGCGGCACCGACCTTGATCACGGCCACTCCACCCGACAGGCGGGCCAGTCGCTCCTGGAATGCCTCACGGTCGTAGTCCGTCTCGGCCAGGTCCATCTCGCTCTTCAGCTGTGAGATGTACTTGCTGACGTAGTCCTCGTAACCCTTGCCGTCGATGATCGTGGTGTCGTCCTTCGTGACCACCACCTTGCGAGCCCGGCCCAGCAGATCGAGGGTGACGTTGTTGAGAGTGAGACCGACCTCGTCGGAAATGACCTGGGCCCCGACCAGGACCGCGATGTCGGAGAGCATGCCCCGGCGCCGCTCGCCCATCCCCGGGGCCTTGACGGCGACGCTCTTGAACGTGCCGCGGGCATTGTTGACGGTGAGCACGGCCAGCGCCTCGTCCTGGATATCGTTCGCCACGATCACGAGGGGGCGACCGGTGCGCTGCACGATCTCGAGAGCCGGGAGCAGCTCGCGGATACTGCCGATCTTGGCGTCGGCGACCAGGATGAAGGGCTCCTCGAGCACCGCTTCCATCCGATCGGTCTCGGTGACGAACTGCGGCGAGATATAGCCGCTGCGGAACTGGATGCCCTCGACCAGCTCGAGCTCCATGCCGAAGGTCTGCGAATCGTCGACCGTGATGACCCCGTCCTTGCCGACCTTTCCGATGGCCTCGGCGATCATGGCACCGATCTCCTCGTCGGCCGCCGAGATGGACGCCACCTGAGCCATCTGCTCCTGGGTCTCGGTGTCTATGGCCAGGTCCTTCAGGCTGGCCAGTACCACGGCCAGCGCATCCTGGATGCCAACCTTGAGCTGCATGGGGTTGGCGCCCGCCGCGACGTTGCGTAAGCCCTCATGGACCATGGCCCAGCCGAGCACGGTGGCCGTGGTCGTGCCGTCACCGGCGACCACGTCGGTCTTCTTGGCGATCTCCTTGACCAGGTTGGCGCCCATCCGCTCGTACGGGTCCTCGAGCTGGATATCCAGGGCGATGGAAACGCCGTCGTTGGTGATGAACGGCCCGCCGAACTCTCGATCGATCATCACGTTGCGGCCCTTGGGCCCGAGGGTGACACGCACCGCGTCGGCGAGTTGATTCATCCCCCGCTCAAGGGCGCGGCGCGCGTCCTCATCGAATTTGACCAGCTTTGTCATTTGGCCTCTCGTCCCTTAAAGCCTGAACTCTAGTGCGGAGGCCCCACGCCCTCACCTCACGGCTGTCCCTGCGGCATAGGCTCGGGGGGTGCCCGACGACCATCACCACGAGAAACCGTCGATCAGCGCGTCGATCTCCAACTGGAAGACCTACGACGCGCCCTTCGCCACCAAGCTCCGGATGGCGGCCTCCAACACCTTCAAGAAGATTCGCACCCGGCAGGGCTGCTGCGGCAACCACGGCCAGCCCGGCTGTTGAATGGGTGCCTCGCCGCCCCGTGAGGGCGGCACTGAAACCGGCGATCACGACCACGACCACGGCGATCATCGCCATCACGATGACGAACCCGAGTGAGTTGACCTGAGGTCGTCCACGCGACCGTCATCCGGTCGGACCGCCTCGACGGCCCCTCAACGATCAGTGGATGCACGGTGCGATCGCCCGTCGCCTCGACGACATGGACCGGCGTGTCCTGCCGCTCGGGCTGCCGGCGCCGGCGACGGTGCTGGTCGAACCGCTGTACACGGTTGTCGACACACCGCACCTCGGGGCCGGCGGGACTACCGCCAGCCGGCAGCCAGGTCCTGGCAGACGACGCACACCGGGAGGCGGCTGGGGTCGGCATGGGGATAGAACGACGTGCCGCAGAGAGCCTTGACCGCCCGATTGGCCCGCCGGGCGGCCGCCAACTCGTCATTGCGAGCGTAGTGAGCCATGTCCGACGGGTCACCACCGCCGGCATCCGGGAGATGGACGTCGGGTGTGGTCTCACTCACCGGTCGTCGCTTCCGGGCCGCCCGTGGGTCAGGCGACCAACACGGCCGCCGCGAGCAGGCACGCGTCGGTCGACTGCTCGTCGGTCAGGTGGTGGTCGAGCTTGCGCTTGATGCGCTGCAGGGCGTTGTCGATCGACTTGACCTGGCGGCCGAGATGTTCGCCGATCTCCTGGTACGACTTGCCCTCCACGTACAGCCGCAGCACGTCGACCTCGAGCCCCGAGAGCATGTCGGCCACCGACTGGCGCATGCCGTCCATGCGCTCCCGGGACACGATCTCCTCGGCCGGATCGGTCCCCCGGTGGTCGTCCAGCATGTCCTCGACGGTGCGCTCGCTGGGATCGTCGCCATTCCAGACCCCGGAGATGGACACGTACTGGTTGAGCGGCTGATGCTTGCGGCGGGTGGCGGCCTTGATGGCGGTGATCACCTGCCGGGTCACGCACAGCTCGGCGAACGCCCGAAAGGACGCCTGCCGGTTGGTCCGGAAGTCCCGTGCCGCCTTGAACAGGCCGATCAGCCCTTCCTGCTCGATGTCGTCAGAGTCGGCTCCGACCAGGAAGTAGCTGCGGGCCTTGGCCCGGGCGAAGCGCCGGTAGCGCTCGAGCAGCACATTGAGGGCATCCGGGTCACCTTCCTGGTAGCGGGCAACCAGGTCCTCGTCACTGAGAGCGGTGGCCAGACTGATCATACGAGATGACATGGAAACCTCTGCTCTGGGGTGACGTGGAGTGCGAAGGATGGGCGGTGAATGATGACTAGTTACTTGTACTCAGGTCATTCACCGGTGTCAATTGTCACTTAGGGCATTCAGTTCAAGTCCGGCATCTTTTCCGCCGCCCGGCCGCGAGCCACCTCAAAGCAGGCCAGGGCGCCGGCGGCCGAGACATTCAGCGAGTCGATAGCTCCCATTTGCGGAATGGCGACCAGGAGCTCGCACCGGGCTCTGACTAGTCGGGACAGGCCCTGTCCCTCGGCGCCGAGCACGATCGCCACCGGTTCGGTCGCCACCGGGAGATCCCACAGGGCCTGTTCGGCGCCGTCGTCGAGACCGACCGTCCACACCCCCGCGGCGGCCAGCTGGGCCAGGGCGGCGGGAATGCCGGAGACCAACGCGATCGGCAGGTATTCGACCGCGCCGGCCGCCGCCTTGGTGACGGTGGCGTCACATGGGCGGCCCGGTGGCGGGGCAGAACGGCGCCGGTCGCACCGGCGGACTCGGCGGTGCGCAGGAGGGCGCCCAGGTTGTGGGGGTCGGTGACCCCGTCGAGGACCAGGAGGAACGGCACCCGTCGTCACCGATCCGGGCCAGCTCGTCGAGCTCGGCCTCGGCCAGCGGGGCGGCGAGGGCGAGCACGCCCTGGGGGGCCTCGGTGCGGGCCAGGTCGGCGAGCCGGCCGCGTGGTCACCCGCACCGGGACGCCGGCGGCTGCGGCCAGGCGCTCGATCTCGGTCAGGATGGGCGCCGCGTCGAGCCCTTCGGCCACCACACCTCGCGGACCGGGCGCCGGCCGGCGGCCAGCAGCTCGCGCACCGCCTGGCGGCCCTCGACCTGCTCGCCGCCGAGGCCGTGCCCCGGACCGACGGCTGGGACCGTCGGCCGGGGCTCCGGCCGAGCGCCCCGCCACCGGTGCCCGCGCCGCCGCGGCGCCCGGCCCCGCGCGCCGGCCGCGCCGCCGCGTCCCGGCCGCGGCCGCCGCCGCGCCTCCGCGTGCCCGCCCGCACCGCCGGCGCCGCCTGCGCCGGCCGCCGGCCTCGGGCGCGGCCGGCATCCGCGGTCTCGAGCAGGGCGACGGCCCAGCAGGCGATGCCCTCGCCGCGGCCGAGGGCGCCGAGGCCCTCGGCCCGCTTGGGTTTGACGCTCACGGGGGCGCCGACCACCGCGCCCAGCCGCTGTCTCCATGGCCTCGCGGTGCGGGGCGAGCCGGGGGGCCTCGAGGACGACCGCGCAATCGACGTTGCCGACCGTCCGACCAGCCGTCCGGCGGCCACCATGACCGTCACCTGCCACCACGCGGCCAGCAGCTCCATGCTGTCGGCGCCGCGCCAGGCCGGGTCGGTGTCGGGGAACAGGCCGCCGAGGTCGCCCAGCCCGGCGGCGCCGAGCAGGGCGTCGGCCACGGCGTGGGCGACCACGTCGGCGTCGCTGTGGCCGGCCAGGCCCGGGCCGTCGAGGGCCACGCCGCCGAGGACCAGCCGGCGGCCGGGGTCGTCGCTGAACGGGTGGATGTCGAAGCCCAGGCCGACCCGGCCAGCTCACGTCCGGGCCTCGGCGGCCTGGCGCCGGGCCGCCACCGCGGCCGGCCACCTCCAGGTCTCCGGGTCGGTGATCTTCATGTTGTGCGGGTCGCCGGCCACCAGCACGACCCGGCCGCCGGCCGCCTCGACCAGGGCGGCGTCGTCGGTGGCGTCTGCCGGCGCCGGCGTGGGCCCGGCGCAGGACCGCGGCCCGAAAGGCCTGCGGCGTCTGGACCGCGACCAGCCCGGACCGGTCGACGGTCTCGACCACCGCGCCGTCGGCCACCCGCTTGATGGTGTCGGTCACCGGCACGGCGGGGATGGCGGCGTCGGCGCCGGCCGCGACCGCGGCGAGCGACGGCCGACCACAGCGCCGGCCGGGCGCAGCGGCCGGGCGGCGTCGTGGACGACGATGACCTCGGCCGACGGCCGGGACGGCGGCCAGCCCGGCCCGCACCGAGGCGGACCGGGTCGGCGCCGCCGGCCACGACGCGTCGGCGCCGACCACCGGCGCCGCGTCGCCGACGTCGGCGGCGGGGACGACGAGCGACCACGCCGTCGGCACGTCGGCGCGGCGCCCGCGAGCGACCAGTCGAGCACGCGGCGACCCGGCCAGCTCGGCGTACTGCTTGGGCCGCGCCGAAGCGGGTCGCCGCTGCCCGCGGCGACGACGATCGCCCAGACCTCCACGCCGTCGACCTGCCGGGCGGCTACGGGCAGCGCCTCGTTGAGCTTCTTCTCGGCCTCTTCCTCGCTGACGCCGATGGCGAAGGTCAGCTCGGACACCAGGATCTGGCGGGCCCGGTTGAGCATGCGCTTCTCGCCCGCCGACAGGCCCTTGTCCTTGTCCCGGATGGAGAGGTTCCGCACCACCTCGGCCACCTGGTAGATGTCGCCCGACTTCAGCTTCTCGACGTGGTTCTTGTAGCGGCGGGACCAGTTGGTCGGCATCCGCGCTTCCTTCTTGCGAAGGACGGCGAACACCTCCTCGACCTCCTCGTCGTTGATCACCTCGCGCAGACCCACCTCGTCGGTGTTGTCGGCGGGCACCATCAGGGTCAGGTCGCCGTAGGCGAGGCGCAGGACCAGGTATTCGCGGGTCTCGCCGAAGACCTCCTTGAGCTCCCGCCGCTCGACCACGGCAGCGCCGTGATGGGGGTAGACGACCTTGTCTCCGACGTCGAACGACATAGTGCTCCCAGGGACGGTACAGGCGGGGGTACTCCTAGGGTACGGGGAAACAGGGTCGCTGGCCAACCGGTGTTCACTTGCGGATCGGCCGAATCTGTGCTTCGCCCAGCCGGGTGGTAGCCGTGGGCGCCGATACCGGAAGGGTCAGGATTTCCACAGCCACTAACCTGCGGCCGGCATGGACGACGTGGCGCTGCTCGCCCAGCTCCGACCTGTTCTCGGCCTTCGACGCCGAGTCGTTCGAGCCGGATCCTGGCCGGCGCCCGCCCGGTCCGTTGCCGCCGCAACCAGGTCATCTTCAGCGAGGGCGACGATGCCGACGAGCTGTTCGTGGTCCGCTCGGGGCGCATCGCCATCGGCATGCAGTCGGCCGACGGGCGGGAGTCGCTGCTGGCCCTGATGGAGGCGGGCGACCTGTTCGGCGACATGCCCCTGTTCGACGGGGAGCCCCGCTCGGCCCAGGCGCGGGCCCTGGAGCCCTCCGAGCTGCTGTGCGTCCCCTACCCGCCGATCAGGGCGGTCCTGAGCGAGCGCCCCGAGCTGCTGTGGGACGTCGTCGCCCTGCTGTCCCGCCGGCTGCGATCGACCGACTCCGCCCTGGCCGACTCGGTGTTCCTGGACGTGACCGGGCGCACGGCCAAGCGGCTGCTGGAGCTGGCCGGCGACGCCGACGAGTTCGTGCTCCCGATCACCCAGGAGGAGCTGGCCGGCCTGGTCGGCGCGTCGCGGGAACGGGTCAACAAGGCCATCGCGGCGTTCGTCCGCCTCGGCTGGATCGAGCAGGTGGACCGCCGCTACCGCATCACCGACCGGGCCCAGCTGGCCCGGCGGGCCCGCTAGGCGAGAAACTCGACGACCCGGGCCCAGGCGTCCGCCGCGTCGTCGGGGCGGTGGGTCGGCCGGTTGGCGTCGTGGATGAAACCGTGCTCGGCCTCGGGGTAGACGACCACCTCGGCCCGGTCGCCAAGGGCCCGTAGCGCCTCCAAGTCCTCCGGCGGGATGAAGTGGTCCCGGCCGCCGACGATCTCCAGGACCGGCGTCGGCGACGGCAGGGCCAGCCACTCGAGCGGCTGGCGCTGGTTGGGACCCGACCACCCTTCGGGCAGGCGGATCATCCCGTAGAACGACACCGCCCGGTCGTAGCGTCCGGTTCCCGCCGCCTTGAGGGCGTACATACCGCCCATGCAGAAGCCCATGACCGCCACCCGCTCGACGCCGGCCCGCTCCTCGAGCACGTCGGCGGCCTCGCTCAGGTCGGTCAGCCGAGCCTGGTCCGAGGCGGCTGGGACCGCTCCCGACCGCTCGTCGAGGCTCAGGTCCTCCAGACCGGGGAAGGGCTCAATGGCGCACACTGCCCACCCGTGCTCAGCGGCCAGACGGGCGCACAGATCATCGAAGAGCGGTCGCAGGCCCATGATGTCCGGCACCAGGGCGACGCCTCTGGTCGGGGGACCCGGCGGGAGGGCCAGCTCGGCCGGTGTCCCGGACGGAAGGATGACGCGCACGTCAGGTGTCAGGCGTACCTGTCGAGGATGCTGCTCTCGGCCAGACGGGACAGCCCTTCCTTGATGGCCCGGGCCCGGGTCTCGCCGACCCCCTCGACCTCGTCGAGGTCCTCCACGGTGGCCCGCATGACCTTGTGCAGGGTCCCGAAGCGCTCGATGATGTTGGTGAGCACGGTGTCGGGGAGGCGCGGGATCTTGGACAGCAGGCGGTAGCCGCGGGTTGAACCCTGGCATCCAGGCCACTGGCAGGGTCGGCCAGATCGACGATGGCGGCCACCTCGTTGAGGTCGAGGAGCCGCTCGGTCGAAAGCTCGCCAGCCGGGTGATGGCGGTGTCGGCCTTGCGGGTGTTGGCGGCCCGGGCGTAGTCGCAGATGACGTACCGGCGGTCGTCCTCGACGCCGCCCATCAGCTCCTCGAGCTGCAGCAGGATCAGCCGGCCGTCGACGCCGAGCTCGACGATGTAGCCCTCGATCTCCTCGGCGATGCGCCGGACCATCTCGGCCCGCTGCAGCACGGTGACCACGTCGCGGACGGTGACCAGGTCCTCCACCTCGAGGGCCGACAGCCTGGTCGTCACCGCGTCGAGCCGCTTCTTGTAGCGCTCGAGGGTCTGCAGCGCCTGGTTGGCCCGGGCGAGCAGGCGGGGCACCGACTCGAGCGGGTGTCTCTCGTCGTTGCGGTAGACGGCGATGACCGACATGTCCTCGGACACCGAGATGACCGGCACGTCGATGGACCGGGCCACCCGCTCGGCCGTGCGGTGCCGGGTGCCGGTCTCACTGGTCGGCACGTTCGGGTTGGGCACCAGGTGCACGTTGGCCCGGGCGATCCGGCTGGCGTTCGGCGCCAGGATGATGGCGCCGTCCATCTTGGCCAGCTCGGACAGCCGCTGGGGGCTGAACTCGGCGTCGAGCAGGAAGCCGCCCGAGCAGATGTTGAGCACGTCGGGACCGTCGCCGACGACGATCAGGGCGCCCATGCTGGCCTGGAGGATCCGATCCAGTCCCTCGCGCAGCGGCCGGCCGGGCGCCACCGCGGCCAGGGCCTCGATCATCGCGGCGCTCGGCGGGTTGGGCACAACAGGATTGTACTTGCGGACAAACTGTCAAGTCCTCGGCGCCGGCCAGGGCGCGCGGCGGGCCGAGGCGCCAGCGGCCGGAACGGAACAGCCCGGTCCGCGCCAGGGCGCTCCGACCAGGGTCGGCAACTCTCGTCAGCTGCAAGGTGCAGCCCGGGGAACCTCGGCGGACACCGGGACCACCGCCCGGCGGAAGCCCAAGCCGGGCCGCCTCGGCCAGCCGGCGGGGCGTGTGGCCGACCTGGCGGATCTCGCCGGCCAGACCGACCTCGCCACAGACCACCAGATCGGGCGGCAGGGGCGCGTTACGCGGCCGCGCGAGGCCAGGGCCAGACAGAGCCAGGTCGGCGCCCGGCTCGATGACCCGGACGCCGCCGACGGCCGACACGTAGACGTCGTGGCCCGAGAGCGCCACCCCGGCCCGCTGCTCGAGCACGGCGAGCAGCAGCGCCAGCCGGCCGGTGTCGAGGCCCGAGGCCGACCGCCGGGGGATCGGCCAGTGCCGACGTCGGCGACCAGGGCCTGCAGCTCGACGAGCAGCGGCCGGTGGCCCTCCATGGCCGGGAACACCACCGATCCCGGCGGCGCCGCGCCGGCGGTCGCCGAGGAACAGCCCGCTCGGGTCGGGCACGCCCACCAGGCCGGCGTCGGTCATCTCGAACAGCCCGAGCTCGCCGGTGGGGCCGAAGCGGTGCTTGACCGCCCGCAGCAGGCGCAGGGCGTGGTGGCGCTCGCCCTCGAAGGTGAGCACGGTGTCGACCACGTGCTCGAGCACCCGGGGCCCGGCCAGGGCCCCTCCTTGGTGACGTGGCCGACCAGGACCGTCGCCAGGCGCCGCGCTCTTGGCCAGCTGCGGTCAGGGCGTGGGCACAGCCCCGCACCTGGGTCACCGAGCCGGCGCCGAACTCGACGTCGGGGTCCGAGACGGTCTGGATGGAGTCGACCACCAGCACGTCGGGCGCCGACGTCTCGACCGCCTCGAACAGACCCCGCAGGGTGGTCTCGGCGTCGACCAGCCACAGGCCGGGCGGCAAGGGGCCCAGGCGCGGCGCCCGCCGCTTGACCTGCTGGGGCGACTCCTCGGCGGACACCAGCAGGCAACGGCGCCCGCCGGCGGCCATGGCCGCCAGCGCCTGGAGCAGCAGCGTCGACTTGCCGATGCCCGGCTCGCCGCCGACCAGGGTCACCGAGCCGGGCACCAGCCCGCCGCCGAGCACCCGGTCGAGCTCGTCGATGCCGGTGGCGACGGGCCGGGCGGCTCGCCATCGACGTCGGCCGAGGGCGACAGGGAGGCCGCTGACGCCCAGGGGCGGCCGTCCCCGACGCCGGGGCCCGGCGGGCCGCTCCTCGACCTCCTCGACCACGACGTTCCACTCGCCGCAGGTCGGGCAACGGCCGGTCCAACGGGGCGACGTGGCGCCGCAGTCCGGAGCAGCGGTGGACGGTGATCGGCTGTCGGGTCATGCCACCGACCCTAGAGAGAGGGTGAGACCGTCACCGGACCGTCCGGCCGGCCCCGCTCGCCCCGCCCGTCCGCGCCACCCGTGCCGCGGATGCCGCAGCCGCCGACGCCGCCGCCCAGGCCTGGCGGGCTCCGAGCACGACGAGCGCTGCCAGCAGGACCAGCGCCGCCCCGGTGGCCAGGGCGATGTGGCCGGCGTTCCAGGCCCGGGCGGTGGCGTTCAGGGTGGCCTTGTCGCCGAGCCTGGGTTGCCACTGGGCGCCGTTGCCGGCCTGGACCGGTGCATTCGACGACCGAACCGAGCCGGGCAGGCGAACCGCCACCTCGAACTTGAACAGCCGGTCGAGGATGACGCCGGCTACCGGCCTGCAACTTGGCCGGGTCGAGCCCGAGGTCGGGGGTGCCCCCCAGCTCCTGTTGCAGCTGGGGGTCGGCGAAGCAGTGCAGCCCGCAGGTCAGGTCGACCGTGCCACCGAAGGCGGTCCGGGTCTGGAACAGGGACCGCTTCTGGGTGATCTTCATGTCGTGGAACGGGCCGGTGGGGCCTGAGACCTCGGCGAGACAGCCGTAGCCTCGCGGGCCGCCGGAACGGCTTCGAAGCGCTGACCACGACCCCACCCGCCCCACCCGGCGCCGGGCGCGGCCCGACGACCGTCCAGCCGGCCTTGCCCAGGTCGCGAGGTCCGCAACTGTTGCGCCAGGTCGGGCACCGCGGCCGCCGCCTCACGGTCCAGTTGGGCCATGACCGTCACCGTGCCCCCGCCATCGGACCGGGTGTCGATGCCGACGCGCACCGTCGCCTGGCAGGCCGACAGCGCCACCAGAAACACCGCCCCGACGACGCCCCACCAGGGGCGGCGCCTACACCGTGCGGACGATGAGAAGGGCAACGGGGGCGTGATGGCTCACCTTGTTGGGCACCGAGCCGAGCAGGAACCGGCTGGCGCCTGTCATCCCCTTGTTGCCGAGCACCAGCAGATCGATGTCACCCTTCTCGCCCCGCTCGACCAACCCGGTGGCCGGGTCACCAGCGGCTGTCTCGGTACGGATGTCGACGCCACTGCCGGCGTGACGGTCCGCTTCCGCCTTGACGACCTTCCCGGCCCGGTCGGAATGGCCGACGCTGAAGACGATGAGCGTGGATCCGAGCACCTTGGCCACCTCGACGGCCCGGTCGACGGCCAGCGCCGCCGTCTTGGATCCGTCGGTCCCCACCAGGATCGTGTCGTACACGGCCGCCACGATAGCGGCTGAGTGAAAACGCCAAAGGGGCGCCCCGTCAAGAGGCGCCCCTATCGTTACCGATACCCCGCCGACCTACTCGCCTGAGCCGGCGCCGGCCAACTCGACCGGCGGTGGCTCGAAGCCCTCGATGGCCCGGAAGACGATCTCGCCGTCCTCGACGTCGACGATGATGGTCTCGCCGGCCCGGAACTCCTTCCAGAGGATCTTCTCCGAGAGGGGGTCCTCGACCATGCGCTGGATGGCCCGGCGCAGCGGCCGGGCACCCAGCGCCGGGTCGTAGCCCTTGTCGACCAGCAGGTACTTGGCCGTCCTGGGTCAGCTCGAGGCCCAGGCCCTGGCTCTCCAGCTGGCTCGCGGACCCGCTTGATCATCAGGTCGACGATCTCGGTGACCTCGTCCCGGGTCAGCTCGTGGAAGACGATGACCTCGTCGATCCGGTTGAGGAACTCGGGCCGGAAGTGGGCCTTGAGGGCGTCGTTGACCTTCTCCTTCATCTTCTCGTAGGTGACGGCCTCGCTGGTCTTGGCGAAGCCGACCGACGCCTTGCGCAGGTCGGCGGTGCCGAGGTTGGAGGTCATGATGATCACGGTGTTCTTGAAGTCCACCGTGCGGCCCTGGCGAGTCGGTCAGGCGGCCGTCCTCCAGGATCTGCAGCAGGGTGTTGAACACGTCCGGGTGGGCCTTCTCGATCTCGTCGAACAGCACCACGGAGAACGGCTTGCGCCGCACGGCCTCGGTGAGCTGGCCGCCCTCCTCGTAGCCGACGTAGCCGGGAGGCGACCCGACCAGGCGGCTGACGGTGTGCTTCTCCATGTACTCGGACATGTCGAGCTGGATCAGGCGAGCTCTCGTCGCCGAAGAGGAACTCGGCCAGCGTCTTGGCCGTCTCGGTCTTGCCCACGCCCGAAGGGCCCGAGGAAGATGAACGAGCCGCTCGGCCGCTTGGGGTCCTTGAGGCCGGCCCGGGTGCGCCGGATGGCCTGGGACACCGCCTTGATGGCGTCCTCCTGGCCGATGACCCGCTTGTGCAGCTCCTCCTCCATGCGCAGCAGCTTGGCCGTCTCCTCCTCGGTCAGCTTGTAGACCGGGATGCCGGTCCAGTTGGCCAGGACCTCGGCGATGACCTCCTCGTCGACGACGTCGAACAGGTCGACGCCCTCGGCCCGCCACTCCTGCTCCTTGGCCGCCTTGCGCTGGCAGCAGCTCCTCCTCCTGCTCGCGCAGGCGCTTGGCCTGCTCGAAGTTCTGCTTCTCGATGGCCAGCTCCTTGTCCTTGCGGACCCGGCGATCTCGTCCTCGATGGCCTTGTAGTCGGGCGGGGTCGCCATCCGGCGGATGCGCAGCCGGCTGCCGGCCTCGTCGATGAGGTCGATGGCCTTGTCCGGCAGGTACCGGTCGGCGATGTAGCGGTCGGCCAGGTTGGCGGCGGCCACGACGGCCTGGTCGGTGATGGTCACGCCGTGGTGGGCCTCGTAGCGGTCGCGCAGGCCCTTGAGGATCTCGATGGTGTGGGCCAGCGACGGCTCCTCCACCTTGATGGGCTGGAAGCGGCGCTCGAGGGCGGCGTCCTTCTCGAGGTGCTTGCGGTACTCGTCGAGGGTGGTGGCGCCGATGGTCTGCAGCTCGCCCCGGGCCAGCATGGGCTTGAGGATGGAGGCGGCGTCGATGGCGCCCTCGGCGGCGCCCGCACCGACCAGGGTGTGGAGCTCGTCGATGAACAGGATGATGTCGCCCCGGGTGCGGATCTCCTTGAGCACCTTCTTGAGGCGCTCCTCGAAGTCACCGCGGTAGCGGGAGCCGGCGACCAGGGCGCCGAGGTCGAGGGTGTAGAGCTGCTTGCCCTTGAGGGTCTCGGGCACGTCGTTGGCCACGATCTTCTGGGCCAGGCCCTCGACGATGGCGGTCTTGCCGACGCCGGGCTCGCCGATCAGGACCGGGTTGTTCTTGGTCCGGCGGGACAGGACCTGCATGACCCGCTCGATCTCGCGCTCGCGCCCGATGACCGGGTCGAGCTTGCGCTCGCGGGCCAGCTGGGTCAGGTTGCGGCCGAACTGGTCGAGGACCGGCGAGCCGGTCGGGGCCTCCTGGCCGCTGGTGCCGGTGCCGCTGCCGGAGGTGGCGCCCTTCCTTGCCCTGGGACTGGTAGCCGGAGAGGAGCTGGATGACCTGCTGGCGGACCCGGGACAGGTCGGCGCCCAGGTTGACCAGCACCTGGGCGGCCACGCCCTCGCCCTCGCGGACCAGGCCGAGGAGCATGTGCTCGGTGCCGATGTAGTTGTGGCCGAGCTGCAGGGCCTCGCGGAGCGACAGCTCGAGCACCTTCTTGGCCCGGGGGGTGAAGGGCGGCGACCCGGTGGTCGACGACCCGGCGGGGCCGATGGTCTCCTCGACCTTCTCCCGGACCGCCTCGAGGCTGATGCCGAGCGACTCGAGCGCCTTGGCGGCGACGCCCTCGCCCTCGTGGATGAGGCCGAGCAGGATGTGCTCGGTGCCGATGAAGTTGTGGTTGAGCAGCCGCGCTTCCTCCTGGGCCAGGACCAGGACTCGTCGGGCTCGGTCGGTGAAGCGTTCGAACAAGTGGACCGCCTCCTAAGCGGTCTGTCGACGTGTCGGTCAGTCTACCCAGGGACCCTCGCGTTTGCAGCATACCCGCGCCCCCGTTCAAGTGGCCGGATCGCCGAGGCCCGCGGGTCTCGTCTCAGCTTCGGCTAGCGACGGTCGGTGTCGTAACGTTCCTGATCGTCGCAGTGAACCTCCTCGAGCAGCTCGAGTCTTCCCCGCCTCGACGAGCATCTGGCGCCGGGTCGAGGCGGCGCTGCGCGAGTCGGTGACCATCCGAGGACCCCTTCCTGGCCGAGGTGGCCGGCCACCTGATCGCCGCCGGCGGCAAGCGCATGCGCCCGGCCTGGCGCTGGCCGTCGGCCGCGGCGGCCGGCGGCGCCGATCGACCGACGACGTGGTCCAGGGCGCGGTGTCGGTCGAGCTGGTCCACCTGGGATCGCTCTACCACGACGACGTCATCGACGAGGCCGCAGCACCCGCCGGGGGGTGGACGAGCGTCAACGCCCGCTGGGGCAACCTGGTCGCCATCCTGGCCGGCGACTTCCTGCTGGCCCGGGCGTCGGAGATCGCCGCCGTCGCTCGGCACCGAGGTGGCCGGCCTGCTGGCCGCGCACCATCGGCCGGCTGTGCGAGGGCGAGGTGGCCGAGCTGCGAGCACGGCGTTCGACCCGGCCCGCACCGAGGCGGCCTACCTGCGCGCCATCGCCGGCAAGACGGCGTCGCTGCATGGCCACGTCGTGCCGGATCGGGGCCATCGTCGCCGGCGCCGACCGGCCGACGGTCGATGCCCTGACCGCGTTCGGCGACGCCTTCGGCATGGCCTTCCAGATCTGGGACGACATCCTGGACCTGGTCGGCACCGAGAGGCCAGCTGGGCAAGCCCGCCGGCCACGACCTGGTCGAGGGCACCTACACCCTGCCGGTCATCCGGGCCCTGGCCGATCCCGAGGTCGGCGACGAGCTGCGGGTCCTGCTCGGCGGCCCGCTCGACGGCCCGACCCGGGACAAGGCCAGGGACCTGATCCGTCGGCACCGACGCCGTCGGCGGCTCGGTCGCGGAGGCCCGCCGCTACGCCGACCGGGCCGCGCGCCGCCCTCGCCGCCGCTGCGGCGACGGCGCCGGTGGTCGCGGCTCACTGGCCGGCCTCGGCCACCGCCTGCTCGACGACCTCGACCTGTAGTCCGTCGCACCTGCCGCGCTGGCGCAGTCGACTGACGAACGGTCGCAGTGCCGCCGTCGCCGACTCGGGCTGCTCGGGGCGCAGCGTCGGGAAGGCGATGACGTCGCGGATGGCCTCGGCCCCGGTCAGCAGCATCACCAGCCGGTCGATGCCGATCCCGAGCCCGCCGGTCGGGGGCAGGCCGTACTCGAGGGCCCGGAGGTAGTCCTCGTCGACCGCCATGGCCTCCTCGTCGCCGGCCGCCCGGGCCCGGGCCTGGTCCTCGAAGCGGGCCCGCTGCTCGTCGGGGTCGATGAGCTCGGAGAAGGCGTTGCACAGCTCCCGGCCGGCGACGATGGCCTCGAACCGCTCGACCAGGCCGGGCCGGCTGCGGTGGTCGCGGGCCAGGGGCGAGACCTCCTTGGGGTAGTCGAGCGACGAACACCGGGCCCCACAGCGTCGGCCTCGGTGGTCTTCTCGTAGATCTCGAGGATCAGCTTGCCCGGGCCCCACGCCGTCGCTCGACGGGCACGCCGTGCTCGGCGGCGATCGGCGCGCAGCTCGCTCGACCGGCGTGGTCGACGTCGACCGTCCACGCCCGTCGTGCTCCGCGACCAGCTCGGCCATGGTGGCCCGCCGCCACGGCGGGGCCAGGTCGAGCGGCCGGCCGCCGTAGACCAGCGACGTGGTGCCGCAGCAGGGCGCGTGGCCAGGTGGGCCACCAGCTCCTCGGTCAGCGCCATGATGTCGTGGTAGTCGGCGTAGGCCTGGTACAGCTCCAGCATGGTGAACTCGGGGTTGTGCCGCGGCGACAGCCCCTCGTTGCGGAACACCCGGCCGATCTCGAAGACCTTCTCGAAGCCGCCGACGACCAGCCGCTTGAGGTACAGCTCGGGGGCGATGCGCAGGTACAGGTCGATGTCGAGGGCGTTGTGGTGGGTGACGAACGGCCGGGCCGCGGCCCCGCCCGGGATCGGGTGGAAGACCGGGGTCTCCACCTCGACGAAGCCGCGGTCCTCCAGCCAGCGCCGGATCAGGGAGACCATCCGGCTGCGCAGCGAGCAGGGTCGCGCGGGACCCCTCGTTGGCCCACAGGTCGACGTAGCGCTGGCGGTAGCGCAGGTCGACGTCGGTGATGC
This sequence comes from uncultured Actinomycetota bacterium, assembly GCA_963792645.1. Taxonomy (GTDB): domain Bacteria; phylum Actinomycetota; class Acidimicrobiia; order Acidimicrobiales; family Palsa-688; genus CAWBWS01. The sequence goes on along the minus strand of CAWBWS010000002.1, from coordinate 87,677 downwards.
CCCGCCACTTGTCGCCGAAGCTGCGCGCGGGCCTCGGCCAGCAGCACCCACGACGCCGACCTTGACCGACAGCTCGCCGGTCCGGGTGCGCGACCACCTCGCCGGTCGCCGCCGATCCAGTCGCCGAGCGACAGCTTCGTTGAAGCTCGTCGAAGTCCTCGGTCCACTTGGCGCCCGGCGAACAGCTGGATCGACGCCGGACGAGTCGCGGAGCTGGCCGAAGGCCAGCTTGCCCTGCTCCCGGCGCAGCATCAGCCGGCCGGCGACGGCGACGGCCGTCCGACGCCCGGTCTCGGCTCGCCGGCGGTCGAGCGGTCGAACCGTACGGCGGTCGGCGCAGCACCGGCGGCGGTGGCGGTCGGCGCTCGAAGCGGTAGGGGACGTCGGGCTCGATGGGCCGGCAGCGCCTGGAGCGTCGACGCGCCGGCCGGCGTCCCAGGCGGCACGCTCGACGTCAGGTCGGTTGCGGTCGTAGATGATGCCGCAGGCCGTGGAGGGTGAGCCACGGCTCGTGGTGGTCGATGCCTCCGACGACCGGGGCGATCAGGCCGGCCAGGCCCGCCGGTGGCCACCACGGTGCACGGCGCCGATCTCGCCTCGAAGCGGGCGCAGAGCCCGTCGACCTGGGCGGCGAAGCCGTAGATGGCGCCGGACTGGATCGACTCGACGGTGTTCTTGGCCGATCACGCTGCGGGGCTCGACCAGCTCGACCCGGCGCAGCAGCGGCGGCCCGGGCGAACAGGGCGTCGAGGGAGATCTCGATGCCGGGCATGATGACGCCGCCCAGGTACTCGCCCTTGGCCGAGACGACCTCGAAGGTGGTGGCCGTCCCGAAGTCGACCACGATGGTCGGGCCGCCGTAGAGCTCGAAGGCGGCCACCGCGTCGGCGATGCGGTCGGCGCCGACCTCCTTGGGGTTGTCGTAGAGGATCGGCATGCCGGTGCGGATGCCGGGCTCGACGATGACGGTCGTGACCTTGAACCACTTCTCGGTCATCTCCCGCATGGCGGCGCGCAGGCGGGGCACGACCGAGGCCACCGCGATGCCGGTGACGGTCCCGTCGATGTCGAGGCCCTGCAGGTCGAGGAGCTGGTCGATGAGCAGGGCCATCTCGTCGGCGGTGCGCTCGGCGACGGTGGAGACCCGCCAGTGGTGCAGCAGCTCGCTGGCGCCGGGTCCGGCGCTCGGCGCTCGGGGTCGAACATGCCCGATCACGGTCTGGGTGTTGCCGACGTCGATGGCGACAGCACGCTAGGCGCTCCTCGCAGGTCGAGGCCGATGTCGAGCACCGGGGCCGAGTGGGTCAGGGCGCCGACCGAGATCAGGTCGGCGCCGGCGGCGGCGTAGGCGGCCGACGTGTCGAGGGTCACCCCGCCGGACACCTCGACCGGGCACCGGCCGGCCGACGAGCTCCGACGGCACTCGGCCACCTCGGCGGGCGTCATGTTGTCGAGCAGCACCATGTCGGCGCCGGCCGCCACCGCCTCCTTGACCTGGTCGAGGGTGTCGCACTCGACCTCGCACGGCCTGGCCCGGGCCAGCGGTGCCGGGCCCGGCGCACGGCCTCGGCGATGGACAGGCCGGCCAGGTGGTTGTCCTTGACCAGGATGCCCTCGGACAGCGAGCCCCGGTGGTTGACGCCGCCGCCGGCCCGCACCGCCGCCTTCTCCAGGGCCCGCAGCCCGGGCGTGGTCTTGCGGGTGTCCCGGATCCGGGCGCGTGCCCTGGCGGCCTCGCACGTAGCGGCGGGTCAGGGTGGCGATGCCCGACAGGTGGCCGAGCAGGTTGAGGGCGGTCCGCTCCGCGGTCAGGACCGACGCCAGCGGGCCCTGTGACCGAGGCGATGACCTCGCCCGGGCCTGACCTCGACGCCGTCGGCGAACGATCCACTCGACGGCCACCGCACGGGTCGACGGCTGCGAACGTCTCGATCGCGCAGCAGCCGGCCGGCCAGCACGCCGTCGGCCCGGGCCACGAAGGCGGCCGCTGACCGTGGCGTCGCCGGGAACCAGGCCGGCGGTCAGGTCGCCGAGCACGCCGAGGTCCTCGGCCAGCGCCCGGGCCACGACCTCGCGCACCGCGGTGATGGGCGGGTCGAGCCAGCTCACGTGCTGACCAGGACGAAACGGTGGGAACATGTCGGGCGCTGGTCTCGGGAAAGTCGGTCCGGCCGTGCGCGCCCCGGCTCTCCTCCCGGGCGGTGGCCGCCGTCGAGCAGGGCCGCGGCGACAGTCACCAGGAGATTGGCCAGCTCGGGGTCGGCGCCGGCGCCGGCGGCGCTCGGCGCGTTCGACGACGGTGGCGTCGGTCTCGGCCAGCGACTGCGGCGCTGCGCAGCACCCCGGCGCCCGAGGTCATGGCCCGCTGCAGGAGGTCGCGCACCTTGGTGGCGTCGCCGTCCGGGCGTCGGCCACGCTCGGCCGGCCGCTCCAGGTCAGCGCCGCCGTCGTGGTCGGCCCGCCCAGACAGGGCCGCCGCCGGCTGCCACGGGATCGTGGTCCACGAGCCGCGGCGCACGACCTTGAGGGCGCTCGCCCAGATGACGCCGGGCTGCGCTCACCGAGCAGGAGCGGGCGCATGGCGCCGGTCGGGTCGGGGCCGTCCTTTCCCCGCTCGATGGCCTCGACCACCCGGGGCGCCCAACCATGCCCTCCAGCAGGGAGTTCGAGGCCAGGCGGTTGGCGCCGTGGACGCCGGTGCAGGCCACCTCGCCGCAGGCCCACAGGCCGGGCAGGGTGGTGGCCCCGTCCAGGTCGGTGACGACGCCGCCCGACAGGTAGTGGGCGGCCGGGCGCGATCGGCAGCCAGTCGGCCGGGGGTCGAGGCCGGCGGCCCGCACGGAGGCGGCGATGGTCGGGAAGCGCTCGTCGAAGCGCCTCGAGGCCGGTGGCGTCGAGCCACAGGTGGTCGACGCCCTGGTCGAGCATGCGGGCGGTCATGGCCTTGCTGACCACGTCGCGGGGCGGCAGCTCGTCGACGAAGCGTTCGCCCCTCGAGTCGCGGAGCAGGGCGCCGTGGCCCCGGAGGGCCTCCGAGAGCAGGGGCCGGGGCATGCCCGGGTGGTGCAGGGCGGTCGGGTGGAACTGCATGAACTCGACGTCGGCGACCGGCACGCCGGCCCGCAGCGCCATGGCCAGGCCGTCGCCGGTCGACTGGCTGGGGTTGGTCGTGACCGCGAAGAGCTGGCCGGCGCCGCCGGTCGCCAGCAGGGTGTGGGTGGCCCGCACCTCGGTGACCGCGCCGTCCGGGCGCGAGGGCGGTGACGCCCCGGCACCGGCCGCCCTCGACGATCAGGTCCAGGGCGAACCAGCCCTCGAGGACGGCGGCCGCGGTGCGCCGGACGGCCTCGACCAGGGCCCGTTCGATCTCGACACCGGTCGCCGCCCCGCCGGCGTGGACGACCCGCGCCATGGAGTGGCCGCCCTCGCGGGCCAGCAGCAGGCGTGCCGCGCTCGTCACGGTCGAAGACGGCGCCCAGGGCGATCAGCTCGTTGACCCGGCTGGGGCCCTCGTCGACCAGGATCCGGACCGCATCGCGCGTCGCACAGAGCCCGGCGCCGGCCATCAGCGTGTCGGCCAGGTGCAGGTCGGTCGAGTCCTCGTCCTCAGACAGCACCGCCGCCACCCCACCCTGGGCCCAGCGGGTGGCCGACTGGGCCAGCTCGGCCTTGGAGAGGACGCCGACCCGCATGTTCGGCCCGCCGGGCCGGCCGGGCCGGCCGCGGCCCGGATGGCGGCGGAGAGCCCGGCCACCCCGCTGCCGCAGATCAGCAGGTCGAGCTGCTGTGCGGCGAGCGGCGGCGGCGAAGTCGATGGAGAACGGTGGCCACAAACAGCAGGGTTACTGCATCCACTTCCGGCGGGCGTGCGGCTCATGCCGGCCATGTCACCCCGATGTTGTCGATGAGGCGGGCCCGGCCAAGCCGGGCGGCGACGAGCAGCCGCACCTCGCCGGCGATCGGTGACCGGTGACAGGTCGGTCGGGTCGGCCACCTCGGCGTAGTCCAGGGTGAAGCTCCGGATGGCGTTGCCACCGTCTCGGCCATGACCGCCGACACGGTGTCGGGCTCGGCTGATCGCTTGCTCCTCGACAGCGGCCCGTGCCGGCCAGGAGGGCCCAGTACAGGGCCGGCGCCACGGCCCGCTCCGCCGGCGGTCAGGTAGGCGTTGCGGCTGGACAGGGCCAGGCCGTCGGCGTCGCGCACGGTCGGGCAGCCGATGATCTCCACCGGCAGGGACAGGTCGGCCGTCAGGCGGCGGATGACGGCCAGCTGCTGGAAGTCCTTCTCCCCGAAGTAGGCCCAGCACGGTCCGGCCAGGGCGAGCAGCTTGGCCACGATGGTCGCCACCCCGGTCGAAGTGGGTGGGCCGGAAGGCGCCGTCGAGCGCGCTCGGAGATCCCGCCGACATTCACCGACGTGAGCAGGTGGCTCGGGGAACATCTCGGCGCTCGGTGGGGCGAAGAGGTAGTTGACACCGGCCTCGGCCGCGAGCGCTGGTCACCGTCGAGATCCCGCGGGTAGCCGGCCAGGTCCTCGGTCGGAGCGAACTGCAGCGGGTTGACGAAGACGGTCGCCACGACGAGGTCGCAGTCGGCGGCCGCCCGGCGGATCAGCGCCAGGTGACCGGCGTGGAGGGAGCCCATGGTCGGCACCAGGCCGATCGCTGCGGCCAGCGCGGCGCTCGGCGTTGAGGGCCTTGCGGAATGCGTCGGGCGGTCGAGCGACCCTCAGGGACATGCGATCAGCCTCACTTACGTTCCGGTCCCAAGGCTGGGTACCGTTCGTACCGCTACAGGCTACCGACCTCGCGGACGTTGGAGGCGACCGGGTCGGGCCGGCGGTCCCCCACCAGCTCGGGCGCCAGGTCGGCCAAGGGGACCAGCACGAAGCCCCGCTCCCACATGCGGGGATGCGGGACCATCAGATCGGGGTCGTCGACGTGTCGGTCCCCGACGAGGAGCACGTCGACGTCGAGGGTGCGGGGGCCCCAGCGCTCCGCTCGCACCCGCCCGCCGCCGCCTCGGCCGCCTGGGCGGTCTGCGAGCAGCTGGCGGGGCGTGCGCTCGGTGGACAGCTCGACGACCAGGTTGAGGTAGGGGCCCTGGCCGGGGGGGCCGCCCACGGGCTCGGTCTCGTACACCGGGGAGACCGCGACCACGTCGGGCAGACCGGCCACCGCGTCGCGGAGGTACGCCCGGCGGTCGCCCAGGTTGGACCCGAGGCCCAGGAATGCCCGTGCGGTCATATCGTCCCTCGCGGCGCCGACGGCGACCGTACATCCCGCCGTCGGGCTTCGGCCAAGGGACTCGGGCGGGCCGGCCGTCAGGGTCGGGCGATGCGCACCGCCACCGACGCCAGGTCGACCGGGCACCGGCGGGCGCAGCTTGCGGACGGTCACCGTCACCGACGTGGCCCGCGCCGCCGGCCAAGGCCAGCACCGCGCTCGGCGATCCGCTCGGCCAGGTGCTCGAGCAGATCGGCGTGGGCGCCCTCGACCACGGCGACCACCGCTTCGGCCACCGCGCCGTAGTCGATGGTGTCGGCCAGGTCGTCGCTCCGGCCGGCGGCCCGCAGGTCGGCGTCGATGTCGAGGTCGACCTCGAACGGCTGCGGCCCGCTGTCGCTCCTCGGGCAGCACCCCGTGGGTGCCGACAGCCTGCAGGCCGCGCAGCTCGATGCGGTCGGTGTGGTCGGCCACGACGGATCGCTGCCCCGCTCAGCTGGTCTGGTTCTGACCCGCCGCCAGGTCCGGCGCGATGGCGACCAGCTCCCGGCCGGCAGGACCCATCTGGCGGTGCAGGATCTGCTCGACGACCGTGATGGCCTGCGGGGTCCGTCGGGCACCAGCCCCGACCAGCGCAGGTAGCCGGCGACGACGCCCATCAGCCGGTCCCCTGAGCTCCTCCTGGTGGATCAGGATGCGCTCACCGGCGCCGAGCCAGTCCCGCAGCTGGCGGTAGAGGTCGGGCAGCACCATGCGGGGGTCGTCGTGGGGCCCGAACGGGATGTGGGCCCAGGTGACCCCCAGCTCGTCGTAGGCGTGCAGGTTGTGGGGCGAGGGCAGCAGCGACACCACCCGGGTGAACCCCTCGCCCCGCAGCCACAGGATCTCCTCCTGGCGGCGCACCCGCGGTGGTTGCGGGCGTAGCCGCCGGGCCGCTCGCTGACCGCCAGCTTGTCCTTGATGATCCAGGCGAAGAACCGGGGCGGGATCCCCTTGGCCCACTTCCCTTCATGCCGTCTCATGCGGCGACTCCGGCGACGGCCTGCGACCGTCGGTCGATGCCACGTCGTGGACCCGCACCATGGCCGCACCTTGGGTGATGGCCCACACCGCGGTCGCCACCGACGCCCTCGAGCCGGTCTCGACCGGGGCGGGCGCCGTGCCGCCCGCGGCCGGCGCCAGGCGGCCGAGAAACGTCTTGCGGCTGGTCCCGATGACCACCGGCCGACCCGTCGCCACCAGCTGTCGAGGTGGCGCAGCAGGAGCAGGTTGTGCGGCACCGTCTTGCCGAACCCGATCCCGGGGTCGATCCACACCTCGCCCACCCCGGCGGCCTCGGCCTGGTCGGCCCGCCGACGCAGGAAGTCCGCGGACCTCGGCGACCACGTCGTCGTAGCCGGCGTGCGGCCTGCATGGTCCGGGGTTCGCCGAGCATGTGCATGGCCACCCAGCCGGCGCCGGCTGCCGGCCGCCACCGGCCACAGAGACGCGGACACGTCGTTGATGATGGTGGCCCCGGCGGCGACCGCGGCCTCGGCCACCTCGGGCCTTGCGGGTGTCGATCGAGACCCGGACGTTCCCGGAGGCGGCGGCCACCAGGGCCTCGATCACGGGCAGCACCCGGCGCTGTTCCTCCTCCTCGTCGACCGGTCCGGCGCCCGGCCGGGTCGACTCTCCACCGACGTCGACCATGTCGGCCCCCTCGGCGATCATCTCCACGCCGTGGGCGATGGCCGCCTCGTGATCGAACCACTGGCCGCCGTCGGAGAACGAGTCGGGCGTCACGTTGAGGACGCCCATCACCAGAGTCACCGGACCTGCAGGGTAGCCGGGGCCGCGGGGTGCCGAGGGGGCCTAGCGGTGCCGGGGAGCGTGAATGAGGCTCATGGCCTCGGCCCGCGTGGCCTCGTTGTCGCGGAACAGTCCCCGTACCGCCGAGGTCACCGTGGTCGTCCCGGGCTTGCGCACCCCGCGCATCGACATGCAGAGGTGCTCGGCCTCGACGACCACCAGCACCCCGCGGGGCTGGAGCACACCTTCGATGGCGTCGGCGATCTGGGTGGTCAGCCGCTCCTGGACCTGAGGCCGCCGGGAGAAGCCGTCGACCAGCCGGGCCAGCTTGGACAGCCCGGTGATCCGGCCGTCAGCACTGGGGATGTAGGCCACGTGGGCGTGGCCAATCCACGGGATGAGATGGTGCTCGCACACGCTGTACAGCGGGATGTCCTTGACCATCACCATCTCGTCGTGGCCGGCCTCGAAGGTCACGCTGAGGTGCCGTTCGGGGTCCTCGTGCAGGCCGGCGAAGATCTCGGTCGTACATGCGGGCCACCCGCCCCGGCGTGTCGATCAGGCCGTCGCGGTCGGGGTCCTCGCCGATCGCCTCGAGGATCTCCCGGACGGCCCGCTCGACGCGGGCCTCATCGACGCCCGAGCCCGCCGGCGGGCTCGGCAGCTGGGTGATCCCGTCGCGGCGGGTACCGCCCCGCGTGGTCGTCACTCGCCGGCCGCCGGGGGTGCCGGGGCGGCGGGAAGGGCGGCCGTCGTGACGGCCGGAGTCGTCGCGGGCCGGAATCCCCGACCACCGTTGCCGGCCGTCCCGCCGTAGGCACCGTTGGCGCCGTTGGTGGCCGGCCCTGAATCGGGGGACCACGGCTGCAGCGAACCGATGATCTCCATCAGTTCCGGGTTGTCGAGCGTCTCCTCCTCGACCAGGGCGGCGGCCAGCGCGTCGAGCGTCTCGCGGTGCAGGGTGAGGATGGTCCGGGCCCGCTCGTGGGCCTCGTCGATCAGCCGGCGGACCTCGGCGTCGATGCTGGCCGCCACCTGCTCGGAGTAGTTGGGCTCATGGCCGATGTCGCGGCCGAGGAACACCTCGCCGCTCTTGCGTCCCAGCTGCTGGGGTCCCAACAGGTCGCTCATCCCGTACTCGGTGACCATGGCCCGGGCGATGTGGGTGGCCTTCTCGATGTCGTTCTCGGCGCCGGTCGTCGGCTCCTCGAAGATCAGCTCCTCGGCGGTGCGGCCCCCGAGGCACATGGCCATGGTGTCGCGGAGCTCGCTGCGGGAGTGGTTGTACTTGTCCTCGGGCAGGGTGAAGGTCAGGCCCAGCGACCGGCTCCTGGCCACGATCGAGACCTTGTGGATGGGATCGGCGTGGGGCAGCACGTGGCCGACGATCACATGGCCGGCCTCGTGGTAGGCGGTGACCAGCTTCTCCTTCTCGCTCATGACGAGGGTCTTGCGCTCGGGGCCGGCGATCACCCGGTCGATGGCCTCTCCAGCTCGCGCATGCCGATCTGGTTCAGGTTGTGGCGGGCGGTGAGCAGGGCCGCCTCGTTGAGCAGGTTGGCCAGGTCGGCGCCGGTGAAGCCGGGGGTGCGCTTGGCCAGCACGTCGAGGCTGACCGCCGGCAGCAGCGGCTTGCCCTTGGCGTGGACGTCGAGGATGGCCTGCGCGGCCCGCTCAGTCGGGGCGGTCGACCACGATCTGGCGGTCGAAGCGGCCGGGCCGCAGCAGGGCCGGGTCGAGGATGTCGGGCCGGTTGGTGGCCGCGATCAGGATGATGCCGCCCTTGACGTCGAAGCCGTCCATCTCGACCAGCAGCTGGTTGAGGGTCTGCTCCCGCTCGTCGTGGCCGCCGCCCAGCCCGGCCCCGCGGTGGCGGCCGACGGCGTCGATCTCGTCCATGAAGATGATGGCCGGGGCGCTGGCCTTGGCCTGCTCGAACAGGTCCCGCACCCGGCTGGCGCCGACCCCGACGAACATCTCGACGAAGTCCGAGCCGGAGATGGAGAAGAACGGCACCCCCGCCTCCCCGGCCACGGCTCGGGCCAGGAGCGTCTTGCCGGTTCCGGGCGGCCCGAACAGCAGCACACCCTTGGGGATCTTGGCCCCGATGGCCTCGAACTTGGCGGGCGCCTCGAGGAAGTCCTTGATCTCCTGCAGCTCGGCCACCGCCTCGTCGGCCCCGGCCACGTCGGCGAAGGTGACCTTGGGCTGGTCCTTGGAGACGGTCCGGGCCTTGGCCTTGCCGAACTGCATCACCCGGCCCCGCCGCCCTGCATGGTGTTCAGGATGAACATGAAGCCGCCGAACAGCAGCAGGATCGGCAGGAAGTTGAGCAGCAGGCTGACCCAGAGCGAGCTCTTGGTGTGCTTGGCCGTGACGTTCGGCACGGCCTTGTCGATGAGCAACTGCGTCAGTTGCGGGGTGTACCGGTCGGGATAGGTGGCCGAGTACTGGAAGCCGTCGGGACCCTTGAGCTTCCCGGTGACCTTGTCGGACCCGTCGTGGAGGGTGGCCGAGGCCACCTGGCCGCTCGTGACCTTGTCCTGGAAGGCGTTGAGGGACAGCTGGTCGATATCGGGCCGCGATCGCAGGACGTTGACGGCGATCAGCAGCACGATGCCGCCGAGCAGCACGTACAGAACCGGGCTCTTGAGGGCCTTCCTCATCTGGTGGCCAGGCTACAGGGGATGGCTGACCACCTCGGATCGTGGTCGGCGACCCCTCAGGCGCCGGACGGGCCTTCGTACACGCAGATGTACGGAAGGTTGCGGTAGCGCTCGGCGGCGTCGAGCCCGTAGCCGACCACGAAGTCGGCCGGGATGTGGAAGCCGGTGTATGCCAGGTCCGGGTCGCCCTCTGCATACCGTCCTTGACCAGCAGCGCGCACACCTCGAGGCTGGCGGGGTTGCGGGCCATGAGGTTGCGGCGCAGGTACGACAGCGTCAGCCCGGAGTCGACGATGTCCTCGACGACCAGCACGTGGCGTCCGGTCAGGTCGAGGTCGAGGTCCTTGACGATGCGCACGACCCCGCTGGTCCTGGTCGCGCTGCCGTAGGAGGCGACGGCCATGAAGTCGAACTCCACCGGGAGGTCGATGGCTGCGGGCCAGGTCGCTCATGAACACGAACGCGCCCTTGAGCACCCCGACCAGCAGCGGCGCCTGCCCGGCGTAGTCCACGGTGATCTGGCGGCCCAGCTCGGCGATCCGGCCCTGGAGAGTCGACTCGTCGACGACCACCCGGCCGAGATTGGGGTCGCGGCCGCCGGCGGGCGCGTCGAAGTCGGTGCCGATCTCCGGGCTGTCCATGCCGCCGGGAACGGTAGCCGCCGTCAGTGGCCTCAACCGCATCCGCCGGGCGCAGGGTCGCCCTCAGCCGCCGTCGGTGGCCTCAGCCGGATCCGCAGGGCGCCGGGTCCGCCCTCAGCTGACGGTCAACCGGCCCCCCGACCGCCGGACCCGCCGGCCGCCGGCCAGCTCGCAGGCGACCGCCCGGCCCCTGGCCACCTCCATCACCCGGTCGACCTCGGCCGACGACGGCGGGTGCTGCTCGGCGCCGGCCGAGACCCGCAGCCACCGGCGCACCGCCCGGCGCACCAGCACGTCGGGAACGCCGGCCAGCGCCCTGGCGTCGGTCGGGTCGATGGCCGCCGCCAGCTGGTCGAGCAGGGCGGCCTCGTCGGCCGAGCAGTCCGGCCTGGCGGACCAGCACCGGCACCGGGTCCCGGCCGGAGACCGCGCTGAGCAGCGGCAGCAGCTCGTGGCGGACCCGGTTGCGGGTGAATCGGGGATCGTCGTTGCTCGGATCCTCGAAGGGGACCAGGCCGACGGCCTGGCACAGCGCCCTGGTCTCGCTGCGGCGCAGGCCGAGCAGGGGCCGCCTCACCCGGCCCTCGTCGCGCATCGGCGCCAGGCCGTCGAGGCCGGCGCCCCGCAGCAGGTTGAGGAGGATGGTCTCGGCCAGGTCGTCGGCGGTGTGGCCGGTGAGCACGCCGTCGGGCAGGACCTGGTACCGGGCCTGACGGGCCTGGGCCTCGACGCTGGGGCCCGCTGCGACCGTCACCCGGTGGCCCTCGAACGACGCACCGAGGCAGCCCACGGCGGTCGCCGCCAGGGCAGCCTCGCCCGCCGAGCAGGTGCGGAGGCCGTGGTCGACATGGATGGCGGTGCACTCCAGGCCCGCGGCCACCGCCAGGATGAGCAGCGCCAGCGAGTCGGCCCCTCCCGACACCGCGCAGGAGACCGCCGTCCCGGCCGGCGGGAACCGGCACCGGGCCAACAGCTGGGCCGTCAGCTGGGAGGCTGTCAGCTCGGAGGCGGGGAGCTCGCTGGCTGCGGCGGTAGCGACGTTCTCACGGTAGTTCGGCACCATGCCGCCCGGTGACAGATTCCCTCACCGGTTCGAACCGGCGCGACAAACAGGGTGCCGGCGACCGATTAGTCGCGCCACTTGGTGAACCGCCGCCTGACTCTCACCCACGTCGGAGTGCACGCACATGGCGATGTCGCGGCAGATGGCACGGTTCGTGCGTGCGCCGGTCGGCCGCTCATCAGAGTCGCCTTCGGTACGGGCCGCGCGACCACCCATTCGGCGTCATCGGGAGCCGGTCCAGGCGGCAACGGCACGGACTGGGCCGCCGGAAACCGGTCGCCGGGCCTTTCACGGCCCCGCCGGGAGGGGCTTCGACCGGGCCGGGGGCCGTCGTCAGGGCTATCGAGTGCGGTCTACGCCCGGGCCCGGTTGGTCGACGGCCGGGCTGGATCGCCCGAACGGACCCGAGCGATCCAGCGCTCGGGATCACGGATCTCCCCGAGGTCGGGCAGCCACTCCGGGCCCTGCCAGGCCTGCGCCAGTACCTCGGGGCCGGCAGTGGCCTCGACCGTCTCGATGAACCGCTCGCCCTGCTCGTACTGCTGCATCTTGGCGTCCAGGCCGATGAGGGTGGTGATGACCTTCATGGGTCCCCGCTGCTCACGCCGCTGGCGGAGCACCCGGCTGAAACGCTCGGCGCTCGGGATTCGGTCGGCGCCGGCGCGGTCCATGGTGACGTCGCCGTGGCCCTCGAGCAGGCTCATCAGCCCGCTGACCTGTTGGATGGCCTCGTACTGCTCGGGGCCGGCCAGCAGCGTGAGCAGGCCGCCCTCGTCGAGCGGGTTCTGCCCGGCACGGACGGCGCCGGCGGCCCGGCGCAACGCCTCGAGGAACCGGCGGGGGTCGGGATCGACCCCGTCCAGCGTCGACTCGATCAGGGAGAGGAAGTACTCCCGCATCCACGGCATCCCGGTGAACTGCATGCGGTGGGTGACCTCGTGCAGCGCCAGCCAGAGCCGGAATTCGCGGGGGGGAAAGCGAATCTCTTCTCAAGGGCGAGGATGTTGGGCCCGACGTAGTAGACGATGTCCTGATCGTCGGGATGCTCGTCCTCGATGAGCAGTTGGTCGTACTGGCCCAGCACCCGGGTGGACATCCAGCCGAGGAGCAGCCCGACCTGGGTGCCGGCCAGGTTGCGGCCCACCCGGGCCATGGGGACGGGGACCGGTCCCAGCGAGCCCGGCCGGTCCATGGCCTCGGTCAGCTTGTCGGTGATCGGGCGCAGCAGGCGCTGGAACGAGTCCATGTTGGCGTGGACCCAACCGGCACGGTCGGTGACCCGGGCCCGGGCGGGGCCGGCGGACGACCGCAGGCCGGTCTCCTCCTCGACCAGCTCCTCGGCCTCGGCGGTCAACTCGTCGAAGTCGGGCTCCAGCGTGGAATACAGGTAAGAGTCCTCGAGCGGGTCGTGGCCGGCGACCTGGACGGCGACGCGCTCCGCGAGATCCCAAGCGACCGGTTCGGTCACCTGGCTACTGCTTCGGGTACTTGAGGCTCACGACCTTCTTGAGGTACGCCACTCCGATCCCGAGCACCAGCAGCACGGTCGGCACGATGATGAAGAAGGAGATCCAAAAGGTCCACACCTTTGCGGCTGCGAAGAGGGCCATGCCTTTGATGGTAGCCAAACGCGTACCCGTTCCGGCCAGCCGGAAACCGGGTGCTCAGGCGATCTTGCGGCCGCGGGTACGCGGCACCGCCATGGGCTCGTGCTGGTAGCAGTATTTGCCGTTGTTGTACATGGAGAGCCGGGTCTTGCAGTTGGGCTCCCGGCAGACCCGGTTCTTGCCGAAAGACCTCGAGGCCCGCTCGTTGCCGCTGAGGGTGTGCCCCCCGAGAGATCGATCACTCATGTCATCCCCAACGCTCGCTAAATCTGGGTCATTCCCGAAGGGTATTCGGGGCCGGGCCGCCGCCGGATGCCTCCATCAGCGCCTGGTATACCCGCATGCGAAGGGCGTCGGGAACCTGGTCACGGCACTTCTTGGCGATCACCTGCTTGAGCTCGGCCTCGAAATCGAAGGCGTCGAGGCACGGCGAACACTCCTCGAGATGAACGGCGATGGCCTGGCGCCGCTCGAAGGTCAACTCACCGTCCAGGTACGTGTACAGAGTGTGGATGGCGTCCTGACAATCGTGCTTGGCGTACCAGGATGCACTGTCGGGGCCGCATCCGGTCCCAAGCTCGCTCTCGTGCTCCTTGTCCATGCGCTAAGAACCTTGACTCTCCGGAATCGGGGCGACCAGCCCGCGTTGCATACCGAAGTCGAACAACGCCTTCTGGAGTGCCTTTCTTCCACGATGCAATCGGCTCATGACCGTTCCGATCGGAACATCCAGGATTTCGGCGATTTCCTTGTACGAAAAACCTTCCACGTCGGCCAGCAGGACGGCCATCCGGAACTGCTCCGGAAGGGACTCGACAGCGTTCTTCACGTCCGCCTCGGTGAAGTGCTCGAGGACCTCGTCCTCGGCGCTGCGACCCGACGCCACCGCCTCCAAACCCCCCATCCGGCGGTACAGGTAGAGGTCCTCGACGTCGTCGAGCTCGGTCTGCTCGGGGCGCCGCTTCTTGGACCGGTACGAGTTGATGAAGGTGTTGGTCAGGATCTTGTACAACCAAGCCTTCAGGTTGGTCCCCTCCTGGAAGGTCCCGAACGCCCGGTACGCCTTGAGGTACGTCTCCTGGACCAGGTCCTCGGCATCGGCGGGATTGCGGGTCATCCGGAGCGCGGCCGTGTACAGCGAGTTCATGTGTTGCATGGCCAGGTCAGCAAAGGTCGCTTGGTCAGCCATATGCGAACCTTACCGTGGGGGTGAGACATCGAGTTTCAGCATTAAGCCCAGCCGTGACCAACGTCACCAAAAGGAGGGTGGAAAAGGCGCAGCCGGGTGGCCTCAGGCCTGAAGGAGCGCACAATCGAGGGGCGGTGGTGGCGGCGGCGGCCGGCGTCCACGACAGGCCGGAAGCCAATTCCCGTCCCGCGGCGATCGGGTCCATCTCGGCGAGCGACGAGGCCAGGGCCGCCGCCGGCGACCTTGGATCGTGCCCGAACCCGGCGGCTCCGCCGAAGGCCTCCCGCGGAACCTGAAGTTCCCGCACCACGAGCGGCGCTCCGGCGGCAGACGCCTCGAGGGGCGGCCATGCCGAATCCCTCCTTGACGGACGGGAACGCCAACACGCCCGCCCGGCCACCAGGCCGGGAAGATCGCTTGTGGATGTGGTTGATCTCGACGGTCGGCCGTGCGGTTACCAGTTACTCGTCAGTAGATGACGAGCGTGGCCGCGTACGCCTGGGCGTACAGCGGGCAGGCCACCGGCTGAGACTGGGCGTTCGGCGGGCAATAGGCCGTGCCGGTCGCCTTCAGCTGGACGGTCCCAGGATGGGCCGCGCTCCACGCGCCGGCAGCCCCGTGCGCCGGCGGGGTGGGCGGTGTCCGGGCGGCGAGCAGGCCGTCGGGGGTCACCGCGATCGGTCCCCACTGGGTCTGCGCCCCGTCGAGGGTGAGCGTGACGGTGGAACCGACCGTGACCGGGAACGTCTGCCGGTCGTCGGCGGCCGTGAGGGCAATGTTCATGATCGGCGGGGTCATGACGACCGTCATCTTCGTGGTCGCGATGCTGGCGAACGACTTGGGCCGGGTGGTCGGAGGCGACGGCGAGGCCGGGGCCGTGGTGGCGGCCGTGGCCGGCCCGGTCGTTGACGTGGCGGTGGGCGGCGTGGTCCCCGACGATGTGCTGGCCGGGCCGCGGCCGACCGACGCCCGGACCGGGCTGCCGCAGGCGGCCGGGAGGATCGCGGGGAGGGAAAGGGCGATGGCAACGAGGACATGACGGCGCATGCGCATCCGACGGTACCAACCGGCGCGGAATTCGGTGGCGTTGGCAGCCGGCTTCCGCCCACCATGGGACGGTGCTGATTCGTCTGGCCCGCCCCGAAGATGCCGTCGCCGTTCGGGACATCTACGCCCCGGCCATCACCACTACGTCCATCTCGTTCGAGATTGAAGTGCCCAGCATCGAGGAGATGGGAGCCCGCATCGCCGACACCCTGCCCGCCCACCCCTGGTTGATCGCCTCCGAGGGCACAGGGACCCTCGGGTACGCCTACGCCCACCCTTTCGCGGTCCGGGCCGCCTATCGGTGGTCGGTCGAGACCAGCGTCTATGTGGCCGGCGGCGCCCGCCGTCGGGGGGTCGGCCGCTCCCTGTACCGGGCCCTCTTCGGCGTGCTCGCCCTCCAGGGGTACCGCCAGGCGTTCGCCGGGATCACCCTTCCCAACCCGGGGAGCATGGCCCTCCACGAGGGATTCGGCTTCGCCCCCGTGGGTACCTACCGCCGGGTGGGTTGGAAGCTGGGCGCCTGGCACGACGTCGGGTGGTGGTCGCGCCCGGTGGCCGATGAGAGGGACGGACAGCCCGATGCCCCCGTGCCGGTCGACCGGCTTCCAGCCGCCTTGTTGTCGGTGGCCCTGGAGAGCCGCTGACGCCGGCCACCTTGTGAAACGATCTGGCCCGTGACGTCGGTCCTCAAGCGGGTCCTGGTCGGGCGTCCATTGGCGACCGAGGAGCAGAGCGAGCAGCGCCTGCCCAAGGTGACCGCCCTGCCGACGTTCTCCTCCGACGCCATCTCCTCGACGGCCTACGCCACCGAGGAGATCCTCTTGGTGGTCGCCGGCGGCACATCGAGCCTGGCCCTGGGTCTGGCCAAGCTGGTGCCCCTCTCCCTGGTGGTGGTCGTCCTGCTGCTGGTGGTCGTCAGCTCGTACCGCCAGACCATCTTCGCCTACCCCAGCGGTGGCGGTTCGTACATCGTGAGCCGGGAGAACCTGGGCCGCTATCCCTCCTTGGTGGCGGCCGCATCGCTCCTGATCGACTACGTGCTCACGGTGGCGGTGTCGGTGTCGGCGGGCATCGCGGCCATCGTGTCACTGCCCGCGATGCGAGGCCTGGCTTCCAACCGGGTGCTGCTGTGCCTGGCCGCCGTGGCGCTCATCACCCTGGCCAACCTGCGGGGCCTGAAGGAGTCGGGGGCGGTCTTCGCCTTGCCCTTCTACACCTATATCGCCACCATGGTGCTGCTCATCGGGCTGGGATTGGGCCGCAGCTGGTTCGGGCATCTCAACCCGATCCCGTTCGACCCCCACGCCTTCGCCGGCGCCCAAAAGGCGGGCGGGACGCTTGGCGTGTTCCTGTTGCTGAAGGGGTTCTCGTCGGGAGCCATCGCCCTCACCGGCGTGGAGGCCATCTCCAACGGTGTGCCGGCATTCCGGCCACCTGAGTCGAGGAATGCCGCCACCACCCTGGTGTGGATGGCGACCATCCTCGGTGGGCTGTTCGTCGGCGTGTCGCTGCTGGCCCGGCACCTGCAGCCCTATCCCAGTCACCACGAGACGGTGCTGTCCGAGATGGGGCGGGCCGTGCTCGGCAACGGACCGGTGTACGTGTTGCTGCAGGTGGCCACCGCGGCCATCCTGACGCTGGCTGCCAACACCGCCTACGCCGACTTCCCCCGCCTGGCGTCCATTCTCGCCCACGACGGGTTCGTGCCCCGCCACCTCGGCCGGCGAGGTGACCGGCTGGTGTTCTCCAACGGCATCCTGGCCCTGGCCGGCGCCGCAGTGGTGCTCATCGTCGCCTTCGGCGGACAGGTCTCGTCCCTCGTCCCGCTCTATGCCGTCGGCGTGTTCACCGCCTTCACCCTCAGCCAGGCCGGGATGGTCGTGCATCACCGCCGGCTGCGGGAATCCGGGTGGCAATGGCGGCAGGTCGTCAACGCGGTGGGCGCCGCGGCCACCTTCGTCGTGCTCATCGTCATCGCGGTCAGCAAGTTCGCCAGCGGCGCGTGGGTGCCGATCCTGGTCGTCCCGATCGTCGTGGCCGCCTTCGTCCGGGTCCGCCATTACCACGACCACCTCGAACTGGCGCTCGAAATTCCGCCGGCCGCGATCGTACCCAAACCCACGCGCCATACGTTCGTGGTCCTCGTCAACCGGCCGCATCTGGGTATCCTGAACGCCCTGAACTACGCCCGCGGCCTGCGCCCCGAGCATATGCTGGCCCTGCACGTCCTGCTCGAGGAGGACGACCGCGAGGATCTGGCCCGGCGCTGGGAGGAACTCGGCGTTGATGTACCGCTCGAGTTCGTGGTTGCGCCGTTCCGCCACATGGGCCATGCCATCGAGGAGTATCTCGACGAGGTGGGCCGACGGTGGCCCGAGACCACCGTCTCGATGGTCGCCAGCCAGTACGTCGGCAACGGTTACCTGGACGACCTGCTGCACAATCCCAGCCTGGTGCTGCTGCGGGAGCGGTTGATGCTCAACGCGGGTGTAGCGGTCGTGTCGGTGCCCTACAAGATCGATGACTCACCCGATACTGCGGACTCACCCGATACTGCGGACTCACCCGATGCGACGGAACAGGACCAGTGAGCGGTCCTGCACCATGGCCTTCCCGCCGGCATCCACCTGTTCTCCCTCGGCCAGCACGTCGCCGGTGTCCAGCGTCCGGATCCACCGGGGCCCGAAGCGTTCGGGCGGCATGGTGAAGGTCTGTGGCTCGTGGTGGGCGTGGAACAGCACCAGGAAGCTGTCGTCGACGACCGGGTTGCCCCGGTCGTCCGGGCTGGAAATGGCGTTGCCGTTGAGGAAGACCGCCATCGACTTGGCATAGCCCTCCCCCCAGTCCTCATCGCTCATCTCGGTGCCGTCGGTGCCGAACCAGGCCACGTCCTCGGCGTCGGTGCCGTGCAGCGCCCGGCCCTGGAAGTACTCCCGCCGGCGGAACACCGGATGACGGCGCCGCAGTTCGATCAGCCGGTGGGTGAAGGCGACAAGTTCGCCATCGGTGTGCTCCCAGTCGAACCACGACGTCTCGTTGTCCTGGCAGTAGGCGTTGTTGTTGCCGCGCTGCGTGCGGCCCATCTCGTCGCCCCCGAGCAGCATCGGGATGCCCTGGGACAGGAAGAGGGTCGCCAGGAAGTTGCGACGCTGTCGGTTCCGCAACTCCAACACCTCGGGATCGTCGGTCGGGCCCTCGACGCCGCAGTTCCACGACCGGTTGTGGCTCTCGCCGTCGGCGTTGCCCTCTCCGTTGTCCTCGTTGTGCTTGTCGTTGTACGACGTCAGGTCGGCGAGGGTGAAACCGTCATGGGCAGTCAGGAAGTTGATGCTGGCCGACGGCCTCCTCCCGGTCCTCTCGTACAGGTCCGAGCTGCCGGTGAAGCGGTAAGCCAGCTCGGCCAGCGTCTGGTCCTCACCGCGCCAGTAGTCCCGAACTGTGTCGCGGTACTTGCCGTTCCATTCGGACCACAGGGGCGGGAAGTTGCCGACCTGGTACCCGCCCTCGCCGATGTCCCAGGGCTCGGCGATCAGCTTCACCTGGCTGATCGCCGGGTCCTGCTGGATCAGGTCGAAGAACGCCGACAGCCGGTCCACCTCGTGGAACTGGCGGGCCAGCGTGGCGGCCAGGTCGAAACGGAACCCATCCACATGCATGTCGAGCACCCAGTACCGCAGCGAGTCCATGATCAGCTGCAGCACGTGCGGCTGGCGCATGTTCAAGCTGTTTCCGGTACCGGTCGTGTCGTAGTAGAAGCGCTTGTTGTCCTCGACCAGGCGGTAGTAGGACGGGTTGTCGATGCCCTTCATGGAGAGCATCGGGCCCAGGTGGTTGCCCTCGGCCGTGTGGTTGTAGACGACGTCGAGGATCACCTCGATCCCCGAGGCGTGGAGGGTCTTGACCATCTCCTTGAACTCCTGGACCTGCTGGCCGACCCGGCGGCTGGAGGCGTATCCGTTGTGTGGGGCAAGGAAGGCGATGGAGTTGTAACCCCAGTAGTTGTGCAGGCCCCTCTCCACCAGGTGCGAGTCCTGGACGAACTGGTGGACCGGCAGCAGCTCGACCGCCGTGACCCCGAGCGAGCGCAGGTAGTCGACCGATGCCTGGTGGGCCAGGCCGGCGTAGGTGCCCCGCACCTCCTCAGGGACGCCCTGGTGGAGGGCGGTGAAGCCCTTGACGTGCACCTCGTACAGCACCGTCTCGTGCCAGGGCGTCCGGGGGTGGCGGTCGTTGTCCCATTCGAAGTAGGGATTGGTGACCACCGCCTTGGGCATGTGGGGCCCGCTGTCGTCGTCGTTGCACAGATCATCGGGATCACCGAAGCGGTACTCGAACAGGGACTCGTCCCAGTCCACCTGACCGTCGACCGCCTTGGCGTACGGGTCGAGCAGCAGTTTGGAGGGCCGGCACCGCAATCCCTCATCAGGGTGGTACGGGCCGTGCACCCGGTACCCGTAGCGCTGGCCTGGTAGCACGTCGGCCACGTACCCGTGCCAGCACAGGGCGGTGACCTCGGTCAGCTCCAGCCGGGTCTCGTTGTCGAGCTCGTCGAACAGGCACAGCTCGACCCGCTCGGCCAGCTCCGAGAACAGGGAGAAGTTGGTGCCCATCCCGGTGAAGGAGGCACCCAGGGGGTACGGCTGGCCCGGCCACACGCGCAGAGATTCGGACATCAGACCCTCCAGCATTCCCGCTCGGGTCGCGGATAAACAACCGGACGACGCGCCGACCCTGTGGGCCGAGTTTCCACACCCGAAACCACGGGTAGAACTCTGGGCACGAAGCGCCCAGACATGGAGGCACGCAAGTGGGTATCGGCACCGGCATTTTTCTGATCGCAGTTGGCGCGATTCTCCGCTACGCGGTCACCGTCAATTCCACCCAGGGCATCAACTTGCACACTGTCGGCGACATCCTGATGATCGTCGGCGTTATCGGCGTCGTCGTCTCGATGTTCTTCTGGAGCTCGTGGGGCGGCTTCGGTGGCGTGGGTCCCCGCCGTGGCACCCGGGTGTACGAGCGCGACATCATCGACCGCGACCGCGGCCTTTACTAATCGCCCCTCGCTCATGGCGGTTGGAAACCGGGGCTAGCGGCGCGGCATCGTTGGTGGATGACCGGAATCGTCGCCGTGGTACTGGCCGCCGGCGGCGGCAGCCGGTTCGCCGGCCCCGAGCACAAGCTGCTGGCGCCTTGGCGGGGCCGACCGCTCGTGACCTGGGCCCTTGAGCACGCCCGGGCCGCCTGTCTGCACCGGACGTGGGTGGTGACCGGCGCCGTCGATCTAATGGCCGCCGGGGTGGTGCCGCCCGGCGTCGAGGTGCTGGTCAACCCCCGATGGGCCGAGGGTCAGGCCACATCGCTGCAGCTGGCTGTCGAGGCGGCAGCCGCCGTCCCAGAAATCAGCTCGCTGGTGTTCGGACTGGGCGACCAACCGTCGATCCCCCCGGCGGCGTGGCGGTCGGTCGCCCTGTCGACCGGGAAACCCATCGCCGCCGCCTCCTACACCGGACGGCGGCGCAACCCGGTCCGGATCGATCGGGACTGCTGGACCCTGCTGCCCGCCACCGGGGACGAGGGAGCCCGCACCCTGATGCGAGAACGACCGGACCTGCTGATGGAGGTCGACTGCGAGGGTGACCCGATCGACATCGACACGGCAGCGGACCTGGAGAACGCTGGACAGGAAGGCCTTGGTCCTGACTCCCGCGTGACTAGATAGGGTCGGCGCGGTGAGCGGAGTCCCGGCGACCACCACTACCGAGCGCCTCATCGTGCGACCGTGGCGGGTGGATGACCTGATGGGGCTCGTGGATCTGGACACCGACCCGGAGGTGATGCGGTACATCGGGGACGGCTCGCCGCACACTCGGAGCCAGGTCGAGGAGACGTTGCAGCGACACCTGCGGCCACCGCCGCGTCCCGGGCTCGGGCTACTGGCCATCGAGGACAGGTCCACGGGGGAGTTCCTGGGATGGGCCGGTCTGACTCGTCCGAACTTCCTACCCTCGGTCATGCCGGCGGTCGAGGCGGGATGGCGCTTGCGGCGCTCGGCGTGGGGACGCGGGATCGCGACCGAGGCGGCCCGGGCCGCCATCGCGTCGCTGCTCCCGCAGCTCGATCTCACCGAGGAGGGCCAAACGCTCGTGAGCATCCGTTACCCGGAGAACTTGGCGTCCGGGCGGGTGATGGTGAAGCTGGGTTTCAGTTGGTCCCACGAGGCGTTGCTACCTGATGGTGTCCGGAAGGTCTTGGTGTACCGGGCACCGGTCGATCAACTGGTGTTGAGCTGAGCCTCGACCATCAGCCGCATGGCGATATGAGGCCCGATGACCGGTTCCTCCCAGACGTCGCCAACGGTGACAAAGCCGGACCGCTCATAGAACGGCACGGCCGGGGTCCGGGCGTTGCACCACAACAGACCTCCGCCGTGACCGCGGACATGTTCGACCACGGCCTCGAGGATCGCCGTTCCGACACCCTGGTGCCGGCGGTCCTCGGCCGTCGCCATACCTCGGAGGCGCCAAGCCGGGCACATGTCTGGCGCCCAGGGAGCCACCTCCCGCCGCACCGAGGCCGTACCGATGACGGTGTCTTCTTCCACGGCTGCGATGTGTCCGGTGTCCGGATCGTCGTCGCCGGGCAGGACGACCTCGTCGATGGACTGGTGCGGGCGCAGGATCCGCTGGCGCAGTTGGCGGGTCGCCCGTGGCGGCACCGACCGGATCACAAATCCCATCGAGACGGATTTTAGAACTCCGCGTCACAGCGCTTTGGCTGGCTTGGCTTAGGCTCGGCCGGTGCTCCATCACCTCACGTTCTGGGTCCCCGATCTGGCTCGGGCCGAGCGATCGTGGGGGTGGCTACTCGGCGAGCTCGGCTACGCGTCGGACCGCTCGCTTGGCACCGTGGCCTTGTTTCGCCACACCAGCGGATTCTCCATCGCCCTCGAGCAATCCTCCGACATGGTGCCGGGCATGCTCTACAGCCGGCTGCGGCCCGGCCTCAACCATCTGGCGTTCACCGTCGCCTCACCGGATTCGCTGAACGAGCTGGTCGCCCGCAGCGGAGACTACGGCTGGTCGACCCTGCCGATCGATCACCATCCCATCGCCGGCGGCGCCGAAGTGGCCTACCTCGAGGATGGCGATGGATTCGAAGTGGAGCTGGTCGCTCCGACTGTGTCCATCGGGCCCGGGCCCGGGCTCGAACCGGCCGACCCGGCGCCCTCCGACTGATCCGCGGCAGGTCGGGCGGGCCCGCCCGTCCTCGTTGTCTGCGGCAGCAGGAATACGACGTGACCGCCATCATCAGCGCCACGCCGGCGCCGGCCGGCGAGGCCACCTCGGCCGTGATGATCGCGACACGTAGCGGGTGGTCGGACATGGATGAGCCAAGGGGTTGGACGGATAGTGTCATGGTCGTGGCGCCGGAGCTCACCATCGGCGTCCTCGGTGAACGGGCCGGGGTGGCCACGTCCGCCCTGCGGTTCTACGAGAGCGAGGGACTGATCCACACCACACGCTCATCGGCCGGACAGCGCCGGTTCGCCCGGGACACGCGGCGCCGGGTGTCGTTCATCCGGTCCGCTCTGGCGTCCCTTCCCGAGAACCGCACGCCGAACGAACGGGACTGGGAGAGGCTGTCGAAGCGTCGCCTGTCGCGGCGGAAACGCACGCTCCTCCTCCTCAACCCCGGCGACCGGGCCGGCGAGCGCGGTCCGGGCCCGCGCTACGTCCTCGACGACTGAGCGTGGGGACCCAGATCCTGCTCGTCTCCGGCAGCACCCGGAGCGGGTCGACCAATACGGCCGCGCTGCGGACCGCACAGGCCGTGGCCTCCGAGGATGTCACTGCCGTTCTGTACGAGGGGATCGCCGACCTGCCCCATTTCAACCCCGACGACGACCGCGACCCTCTGCCGCCGGCGGTGGCCGATCTGCGGGCCCAGATCGAATCATCCGACGGCGTACTGTTCTGCGCTCCCGAGTACGCCGGCGGTCTGCCCGGGAGCTTCAAGAACCTGCTCGACTGGCTGGTCGGAGGCATGGAGATCTACGGCAAGCCGGTCGCCTGGATGAACGTGTCCGGCAAGGGCCGCGGCCTCAATGTCGAGGCGTCGCTGGCGACGGTCCTGGGCTACGTCGGCGCGGTGATCATCGAACCGGCGTGCCGCCACATCACCGTCCCGCGGGACGCGGTGGGAGCCGACGGCATTGTCATCTCGCCCGCCATCCGCCATCAGGTCGCCGACGCGGTCCGCGCCCTGTCCGAGCACGTGAGGACAGCCGGCCAGCCACCGACGACCTAGCTCACCTGGGCCTGACGGTCACGGGACGTTGACCACCTTCACCGTGCCGCCCCGCGACTCTATGACGGAGGCCGCCCGGTCGATCGATTCGTATCCCGTGCTGTCAACCGACGCCACGTGGCCGAGGTCGATCGTGACCTGGGCCACCCGACGCTCGGCCAGCAGTCCCGCCACGTCCAGGACGTGGGCCCGGCCCTCCAGGTAGAGATCGCCGGCGAGGTAGATGGTCCACCGGCCGGCCTCACAGGCGACGGTCAACTGGGCTTCGGCGGGCGACGGGTGAATCATGGCCGTCATGCCGCGGTCTCGATGGCCGTCGCCACGAACTGGGCCCGCAACTGGTACCCCTCCGGCGTCAGGTGGATCCCGTCTCCGGCCTGCATCTCGGGGTGGGCGGCGATTACCGGCCGCCAGTCGATCACCCGGAGCTTGGCCCAACGGGGCTCGGCGGCGACCAGGGCGTCGTCCATCCCGTCATACCCGGCCCGGGCGATGGTGACCCAGATCACCCTTCGCCCGGCCGCGACGGCCATGACCTCGTCGATCCGGGACGAGAAAGCGGCCGGGTCCGGCGGGTCGTTGGTGCCCAGCGCCACCACGACGGTTCCACCGATCTCCGATACCCGATCGACGAGGTTGCCGATCCCGATGGGCGTCGCCCGTCCTACCTGAGCGTCCAACGTCGCTTCCCAGCCGGCATCGGAGAGCAGCGTGGTCAGCATCGGTGACATCCCGACCGTGAGCGAGTCACCCTCCACGAACACCCGCCGGTCCAGCGCCGGCATACCGGCGGGAAGGGGTGTCGCTCCCAGCCCGGAGCGCACACCGAGGACCGGGGCGGCGGTCATCGCCACCGGGGCCGACCCACAGGCGCCGATGACGGCGGTACTGACCGCCAGACTCACCAGGTGCCGGGTCAACGTCGTCATGTACTAATGAGTACACCAGGCCGGCTTCTGAGAAACCTGGGCCCGCCCCGTGGACCAGCCGTGATTCGGAGCTGGCCGCGCCCGTCAATAATGGGGAAATGGACGTCGCTTCGTTGTTGGTCGAGCTCTACGACCGAATCCCCCCGCTGGCCCGCCGGGCGGTGGCCGGTGTGGCAATCGACCGCCTGACCGAACCTCCGGCCCCGGGTGCCAACACCATGGCCTGGCTGGTCTGGCATCTGGCCCGCACCCAGGACCACCACTTGGCCGACATCCTGGACACCCACCAGATCTGGGTTGAGGGTGACTGGGCCCGGCGCTTCGGTCTGGAGCCCGATCCGTCCAACACCGGGTTCGGCCACACGCCCGAGCAGGTGCTGGCCGTTCGCCCCGAGCGGCCGGAGGTGCTGCTCGAGTACCTGGACGCCGTGTACCAGCGCACCCGCCCGATGCTCGGGAAGCTGACCCCGCCCGACTTGGACCGCGTCGTCGACCGGCGGTGGGATCCGCCCGTCACCCTCGGTGTGCGCCTGATCAGCGTGGCCGACGACGACCTGCAGCACGTGGGCCAGGCGGCCTACGTCCGCGGCCTGCTCGGCGCCTGACCAGAGCTCGGGGGTGGGCGCGGCGGGAATCGAGTGGTGCACCAATGAGGGTGAATTTCGGCCTCAGGCGACCGGATCACCCGCATTCGTGCACCTCTCGATTGACTCGGGCTCTGTCATGAGGCCGCGTTCTCGATGACCAGCGCAACCCCCTGGCCGACGCCGACGCAGAGGGCGGCCAGGCCGTAACGGCCGCCCGTCCTGGCCAGGCGATGGACCATGGTGGCCACCAGCCGGGCGCCTGAGCACCCGATGGGATGGCCGATGGCGATGGCCCCGCCCTGCGGGTTGACGATGGCCGGGTCGAGGTCGGGCCACTCGGCCAGGCACGCCAGCGACTGGGCCGCGAATGCCTCATTGAGCTCGACGGTGTCCAGGTCCCGCCAGCTGATCCCGGCCCGACCGAGGGCGATATGCGCCGCCTCGACCGGTCCGATCCCGTAGAGGTGAGGATCTACCCCGACGGTCGCCCGTGACACGACCCGCGCCATCGGAGCGGCTTCCAGCCGCGCCAGGCCGGCGGCGCTCGCCATCAGGACGGCAGCCGCCCCGTCGCTGAGAGGCGAGGAGTTCCCCGCTGTCACCGTGCCGCCTTCCCGGAACGCCGGCCTCAGGCGGGCCAGTTGCTCGAGCGACGTGTCCGGCCGGATGCTCTCGTCGCGCCGGAGGTCCGACCCCGGGTACGGTGCAGATTCGGCCGCGAAGGCACCGTTCTCCCACGCCGCAGCGGCCTTGCGATGGGAGCCGAGCGCGAACGCGTCCTGGTCGTCGCGTCCGATCCCGTACCGGTCAGCGAGGATCTCGGCACCTTCACCCAGCGACACCGTCCAAGCCGGCGGCATCTGCGGGTTCACCATGCGCCAGCCCAGCGTGGTGGACCACATCTCGCTGGGGCCGGGCGAGTACGGCCGCGCGGGCTTCATGATGACCCACGGGGCCCGGCTCATCGATTCGACCCCGCCGGCGATGACCACGTCGGCGTCGCCGACGGCGAGCGTTCTCGATGCCTGGATGACGGCCTCCAGCCCTGAGGCGCACAGCCGGTTCACGGTGGCGCCGGGCACCCTGGTGGGAAGCCCGGCCAGCAGCGCCGCCATCCGGGCCACATCGCGATTGTCCTCCCCCGCCTGGTTGGCGTCACCGAAGAACACGTCGTCGACGGTCCGCACATCCAGGTCACGGTGGCGACACACCAGGCTGCTAATCACGTGGGCCGCCAGATCGTCGGGACGGATGGCGGCCAGGGCGCCGCCGTGGCGTCCGACTGGGGTGCGCACTGCATCGACGATGTACGACGCCGCGGTCATGGCCGATCCCCCGCGTAGGCGGCACGCAGCAGACCCCGAATGGCGTCAGCCATGACGGGAACCGGGATCCCGGTGGTTTCGGCCGTCACGCGGGCGGCGATCGCATCCAACTGTCGGGCGGGCTTTCCCAACGCCGGGGATCATCTCGATCCCGCAGTGGGTTGCCGGTGCCGCCACCGCCCGGCAGTGCGTGGAAGCGGGGCCATGGCCTTGGCTAGTCCGATGGGATGCTGCCCGGTCCGGTTGGAGGACGCCGAGGTCGGTGATCACGTCGTCAGCCACGCGGGCTCTCCTCAGCCGCCCCCGGCCAGAGCCGGCGCATCGGCCGCCGCTCAACTGGGGGGACTTTTCCACCCTGGTTGTCAACATCGCCCCCTCACAAAGTGACGTGAGTTCGCAGAGCGTACGTTCAATCCAGGGCGCTGGGGAGTTCAGACGCCGCTGGTCGGGGCGGTGCTGGTACTGGCGCCGCCCCGCATGTTGGGGCAGTTGCCGTGCATGTGGGGGGACGATGGGGCTGGTGCGGTGGTCGACGGGGCTGGGGTCGTCGACGGCGTGGTCTGGGCGCCGGCGATGCCGGCGGCGACCAGGCTCAGACCAAAGGCTCCGGCTACCGCACCAACGGCCAGAGCCAGTCGCGTTTGCGTCATATGTTCACCTCGATACGGCCCGGGATGGTCCGCATGGCTACTCCACCACCGCCACTTGGCGGCCAGCTGTGGAGAAGCTCAGAAATCCCGCCGAATATGCGCTGAATCCTCAGTATTCGGAGCAGCCTCTCAGCCCAGCCTACGGGAGGCCCCAGGAACGCAGGCCACCATCGATGTATGGCCACCTGCCTCAAGCCCGATCGACAACCGAGCGCGCCACCATGCGATGTCGGCGCCGCTGAAACCCACGTCCGACTGGCTGCGGTCGCCTACACCATGAGCGATAACGAGGCCCGACTGCTGGCGCAGCACCTGGGAGCCGAGTGGGACGTTGTCGATGGCCGTGACTGCGACCATCCCGATCTCGTGCTCGTGCGTCCCTGTTCGCCTCAGACGGTCGCCGGACTGCGGCGGCGGTTCCCAGACACCGAGCTGGTCGCCCTCGAGCCCGGCTGGCCGGCGGGCCCGGCCCGAGGACCGATCGGACGTGCGCGGGCCGCCGGATTGGATGCCTACGCGCTCGGGCTGGCAGACATGCGGGTCGGGGCGACCGACCGACAGCACGGAGGAGTCAGTCGGCCAGGGCGCTGACCTTCCGACCGGCGGCGACCACGATCCGGCCTGAGCCGGCGCTGGGCGTCGTGAACTGAGAGGGGACGTCACCGATCGCCTGCGACGACACAGTGCGGCCGTTGGTGGGATCAAGGGCGACCAGTTGGCCGGATCCCGTCGCGACGGTCCACAC
This sequence comes from uncultured Actinomycetota bacterium, assembly GCA_963792645.1. Taxonomy (GTDB): domain Bacteria; phylum Actinomycetota; class Acidimicrobiia; order Acidimicrobiales; family Palsa-688; genus CAWBWS01. The sequence continues at coordinate 59,900 of CAWBWS010000002.1, read as the reverse complement.
CGCAGCCGATGTCACGATCGCCGGGCCCGGGGTCGCGGTACGCGAACGCCACTTCACGTTGACGAGATCACCTGAGACATCCACATCGGCGACACCGTCTCGGCACGGCACAAACAGGTCGCTCCCCATGTGGCTGACCGCGCCCAAGGCTGGACCTGGGCACACGGTGGCCGTCGCCAGCTGGCCTCCCATGCCTCCGAGGTGGCCGGCGTCGAGCAGATACCCGATCCCCGCCTTGCCGATCTGGAACACCCGGTTGTCGCCGACCAGCACCGGGTTGGTCGATCCGAGGTCGGAGTCGGTCGAGTTCAGTGCCGCCCAGTCCGTTGGTGCGAACGAGTCCATGAGCTTCAGGGCGGCACTGAGATGCAGCACGCTGTTGCCATAGTCGTAGCTCGCGGCGCCGGCGGTGTTGCCGCTGGTCAGATAGATGGTTCCGTCGGGCGCGACCACCGGCCCCGCCGGTTCCCAGAAGCCGCCTTCCCGTCCCGACGGCAGCGTGTACCACGCGGGTGCGCCCAGACCGGACGCGGACACCGGGACTGACGCCAGCCGGCCGTGGTACGTGCCGCAGTCCCCGTAGCGGCCGCCGAACGGCACGAGGATGCGGCCGCCGTCGAGGGTCAGGGCGCCGCGCTGGTTGTGGGTGCTCGGGTCGGCGCCCGGCGCGTCGATCCCGGTCGACGCCACGACTGCGCCGGTCGCCAGGTCGAGTGCGAACAGCATGTGCCTGGCCGGCTGCACCAGACCCACCACATAGAGCCGGCCCGACCCGGCATCGGCCACCGGAGTCGACGTGATCCCGACCGGGTCCACGTTGCCGCACGGCAGTGAACTCGACGGCACCGGTGTACCGAGGTGCCGGCGCCACCCGACGGCGCCGGTGGTGGTGCTGAGGGCGTACACGGTGTCGTTCTCGGTGACCACGATCACTTCGTCGCCGACGACGAGAGGCTCGGCATAGACGTCGCCGTCAAGTGCCGGCGACAGCCATTGTCGATGAACGGCCGCGGGTGACGGCGGCCCATCCGGGGCTACGCCGCGGCGGCCAGAGTCGTGGAAGTACGTCGTCCAGCCGGCTGTGCCGGTGACGGCCGGCACCGACGATGCCGGGCCGGCGGCGGTCGTGGCGGTCGAGCTCGCGCCCGTCGTCGGCCCGGACGCCGAGGAGCAGGCGCCGCCTGCCACGCCCGCCAGCGCCAGGGCCGCGACCACCCGGGCCGTCTTTCGCATGCTCACCATCCAACCCGGCGCGGATTCGCAGCCGTGTCCAAGGGTGCCCTGACGCCATCCGCAAATCCGTCATCGCCCTCACCATGGTGGGCTCGACGGGGCGGCGGAGCGCTCGGCGCCGCCCTCTTCACGGGGGTTCCGGCGAACGACGGCACCACTACTCCGACGACCGCGGCGGACGCCGTCACGCCCAGCGGGACGTTCACGCCCAACGAGACAACCGCCCATGAAGCCACCGAGAGCGCGGCCCGCGAAGCCCAGGAAAACGCCGGCCAAGTTCCCACCATTCCTTGAACCGGGCTCGATGAGCCGCCACCGGACGTCTACCGAGCCTCCTCGACAGTGAGCTCGGCCGCCGGGTCGGCCCGGAGCCGCTCGTCGGGGATCGGCTGACCGCTGCGAACCGACCGACCGAAGCTGCCGGCGTCCAGGCGCTGCGCAGCCCTTTCGATGGCGACCAGCCGTTCACGGAGGCTGGTTGCGATGGCATCGTCCGCCGCCTCGGCGGTGAGCGGCTCGGCCGAGTCAGTCATGTCTCCAGGTTCGTTGGCGGCCGAGCGGTCGTCGGCTCCGCCGCCGGAGATGTCGGCGAGGAGCTGCTCCACCCGAGCTCGTTCCGCACCGAGCAGCTGTCGGGCTTCGGCGTCGTCCATGGCTCCTCCCATTCCTGGCTCTCGATACCCCGGGCCCATCGGGCCCGGGTCGGCTGCGAGACGCTAGCGCCGCGTCCCGCCGCCGACCTCGAGGTTCAATTCCAGACGACATGCAGTAACGTGGCCGATGTAGGGACGCCTTGTTCTAGGTAGGACGACCGATTCGTTGGTCGCCCGCTTCGTGGGCCCGACGCCTCTTCTGGTGCTGACAGAGAGGTTTCGCCATGGCCATGATCACATCCGCCCATTTGAGCCTAGCCAGCGGCCCCACCCCGGGCTCGGTCGTGGTTGGTGTCCATGGATCCATCGACCTCGCATCCGCCGCCAGTCTGCAAGATGTCTGCGATGGCGTCCTCGAAGACCGATACGTGCGGACGATGATGATCGATCTCCACGACGTCCGTGGTGCCGATGTGGCCGGCATCTCGGGTCTGGCGGCGACGACGAGGCGGGCGGCGCAGCGCGGCGCGGCGTTGACACTCAACGACCCGTCCGAGCGGGTGTGCCAGGCGCTGCAGGTGGAGGGCCTCACCGGGCTCATCCGTATGGGTCACGTCGATCGCCGCCCCCCGCGGTTGGACGCCCAACTCATCCGCCGCCAGGCCCGCCGGTGCCACCCTTCCGGCGCGCTGTTGCCGGTTGGGAGCGACGACGTGGACTGCACATGACGCCGAGTCCCGGACGACGGATGGACGACCACCAGATCAGAGCGGACATCGACCGTATGGTCGCCGAGGAACATGAACAGCGCACTCGGCACCGCCTCCAGCGCGGGCCGCTCGAAGAGGCCGACGCCCGACGCCTTCGCGAGCTGAGCGAGTCACTGGACCAGTGCTGGGACCTGCTCCGGCAGCGACGTGCTCGCCGGGAGTTCGGGTTGGATCCCGACGAAGTCGCCGTGCGCGACCCGGAAACCGTCGAGCGCTACCGGCAATAGCGCAGTGGCGCGGCTTGGCGGCCCGGGTGGCCTATGACGTCATGAACTCCCGGACCTTGTCCAGCGCCAGGTCGACCTCCTGAGGCTCGTTGTAGAAGCCGGTGGAGATGCGCAAGGCGTGGTTCTCGTGGATGCTGCGTATCGAGATCCCCGCGGCGGCCAGGTACTGGACCGCCTGGTCGACGTCTGCGTCGCCGATCTGGAACGAGACCAGCCCGGCGTGCTGTCGGGGCGGGGTCAGTACGGTGACACCCGGAAGCTCGCTGGCCCGATCGTGGCAGTAGGCCGACAACCACGCAATGTCGGCCATGGCATCGTCGAGGTGGACCACATCTCGCAACCACGCCACCGAGCTGGCAAAGCCCTTCAGCGCCGGCCGGTAGAACGTGCCCGTCTCGAAGCGGCTGCAACCTGGGCTGAAGATAAACGTCGACGGATCGGTGGCCTCGAACTGGCGAAAGTCGATCGACGAGAAGCCCATGAACGCCGGGCTGAGCGTATCGATTCGGTCCTCGCGGACGAAGAAACCACCCGAGGCGTCGGGGCCGCACAGCCACTTCTGGCCGGAGAACGCGTACTGGTCGATTCCGAGGTCGTGCATGTCGACCGGGATGGCGCCGACGGACTGCGCGCCGTCAACGTGCATGATCGCGCCTGCGGCGTGCGCCATCTCCGCGATCTCCTTCAGCGGGAGAATCGCACCTGTGGTGTACAGCACGTGCGACAGAACGACCATTGTGACGCCGGGGTGGATGGCGTGCTGGAATGCATCGAGCACCTGCCCGGCTTGGCCGTGGCCGACGTCGGCGAAGGAGACCTTGACTCCATAGCGCCGGCGCAGCATGGCGAGCGGTATCAACACGCCCATGTGCTCCTGGGAGGTGGTGACGACCTCGTCGCCGGGGGCCCAGGATCGACCCCATATTCCCAGGTTCACGCCTTCGGTGGTGGATCGGGTGAGGGCGATCTCCTTCTCGTTGGCCCCGACCAGGACACCCAGCATGCGCCGGAGCGCGGACAGCTCGGCGAAGTAGGCGAGGAACGCCTGCATGCCCCCGATCCGGCCCGCCTGGAGCTCCTGGGCCGCCGCCGCCTCGATGACCGCCACGCTTCGTCGGGGCAGCGGTCCCCAACTGCCGGTGTTGAGGTAGACGCTCGCGCTGGTGACAGGGAGTTCCTGGCGGATGGTCTGGGTGTCAAGTCGTGGCATGGCCCTCGATCCCTCTCAGTCTTCGTACTACGCCGCTCCCCCAGTCGAGCAGAAGAGCGGCACCTCGGCACGCGGCCTCGAACGACGCGCTGAGAAGTTCCATCATCGGACGATGGGAGCCCGATCCCTCTGGTCAGCGCTGGGTCTGGGCCCCCGGTTGATCAGGGAGGTGGCGGTACCCGGGGTGCACGCCGGGGACGAGTCCCTGGTCGTCGGCGATGCGGAGCAGGAGCGCGGCCAGGGTTCGGCGCTCCTCAACGCTCAGCGCTTTGGTCATCTCCGCGTCGTGAAGTTGCGAGACCGTCTGGAGCTGCTGGAAGAGTGACTTCCCAGGCCCGGTGAGTTGCAACTCGTACTGGCGGCGGTCGGTGGTGCTGCGCACCCGACGTACCAATCCCCGCTCCTCGAGATCGTCGACGAAGGCCACGACCCGGCTGGGCAGCAGACCCATCCGGCTGGCCAGCTGCTGTTGGTTGCTGCCCGGAAAGAGGACCAACAGGCGCACAAGCCCGGCGAGCGGCGGGGTGATTGAGAGCTCGCCGACGCGCTCGGCGAACCGGGTGGCGCCGTGCGTCCCCAACTGGGTCAGAAGGAACGCCACCGAGGTCCAAGGTGGAACGGGCGCGTCGGACTGGGCCATGAGACAAAACTTATCCTAGGAATAATGATTTGCAAGATGAATCATTTTGGATTAGTATCATTTCCATCCCTGGACTGACTGCGAGGAAGGTACGAGTTGCCATGACTGACTGGACCAACCAAGCCACAACCGAGCCGCGCCACCGCAACGGCAACGGCTCGGGAAGCGCCCAAGGACCACCCCTGGTCGTGCTCGCCGTGATCTTCACCGGGCTGTTCCTGGGCAGCGTCGTCGGTGTCGGTGCCGCCACCGGCGGCGCCCACTTCCCCTCCCCCTACGACCCAGTGACCGCCCTGTCGGCATACCTGAACGCCCACCATGGCGCGCTCGCCATTGCCGCGCTGCTTCAGTTCGCAGCCGCTATCCCACTGGCCATCTTCGCGGCCGCCACGTCCGCCCGGATGCACCATCTAGGGATACGCGCCCCGGGAGCCACCATCGCCCTGGTGGGCGGGGTGTTGGCCTCGGCGATGTTGATGCTGTCCGCGAGCTGCCAGTGGGTGCTGGCCCAGCCCGGGATCCGGGACAACCCTGGCGTGGCGCGGGCCTTCCAGGACCTGGCCTTCCTGACCGGTGGCCCCGGACATGTCGTCCCGCTCGGGTTGCTGATCGCCGGCATCGCGGTGGTCGCCGCCTTCAGCGTCATCCTTCCCCGTCCGCTGGTCATGACCGGCGTTGCCATCGCCCTCATGGCCGAGATATCGACGCTGAGCATCGCCATCGAGGGAGTCGGGATCCTGCTGCCCATCGCCAGGTTCACGGGCTACGTGTGGCTCATCGCGGCCGCCGCGCTCCTGCCCCGCAGTCGCCCACGGCGGGCAGCCGTCGACACGACAGGCAACGCCGGCCTCCTCACCCCGGCCGCCGGCCGTCGATGACCTGCGATCCGGTCCGACCCGTGACGAGCCGCATGCGGGCCGCCTATCCCAGCCTCAGCGGCAAAGTCGCCGTCGTGACCGGTGGGTCGCGGGGCATCGGCGCGGCCACCGCCGCCGAGCTGGCCGCCAACGGTGTTGCGGTCGCCGTCGTGGGTCGCGACCGCGCCGCGATCAGCGCCGCTGTCCACACCATCACCGATGCGGGCGGTCGAGCCATCGGCGTGGCCGCCGACTGTGCGGTCGAGGCCGACGTCGACGCCATGCGCCAGGTCGTCACCGATGAGCTCGGTCCGGTCGACATTGTCGCCGCATTTGCGGGAGGTAACGGCATGCCGGTGCCCACCGCCGCTGAGACGGTCACCCACTGGCGAGAGGTGATCGAAAGCGACCTCACGTCCACCTTCCTCACGGTGTCGGCTTTCCTGCCCTCGATGATCGAACGGCGCAGCGGGGCGATCATCACCATGTCGTCCTCTGCGGCCCGCCAACCGGCCAAATCATCGGCCGCGTATGCGGCGGCGAAGGCCGGCGTCGTGGCATTCAGCCGCCACCTGGCCAACGAACTCGCCGGCGAGGGGATCCGGGTCAACTGCATAGCACCCTCGTCAGTCGAGAACGACAAGCTCCGCGCCTGGACAACGCCTGAAGTCCGAGCCGCCCTCGGCGCCACTTTCCCGCTCGGACGCATTGGCCAACCCCACGACGTGGCAGCTGCCGCCGTGTTCCTCGCCTCATCGGAGGCGTCTTGGATCACGGGGATCACGCTCGACATCGCGGGCGGAAAAATCATGGTCTGACCAGTGTCGAATCATCCGGTCCACACCATCTTCCGCAGTCCGGGGATAGACCGCCCGGACCACCTTGACGCACTCTCGCCCGAAGCCGCGCGATGAAGAGGACGCCAGAACGGTCGTGGTGTCGATGAACCAGATCGCATGCTTCACTGGGGAGGCGAACATGCACGGAGAAGAAGCCGGCGAACGTGGTCGACGCCGTTTGGTTCGCTTGCCCCTCGTCACGGTGCAGATGGGCGGAAGAGCGACGAACTGGTACTCATGCAGGTCCGACCGCTCCTCGCTGCTGCCGAGCAGGCGCGTGTGACGATGGCGGTGGCACAACTCGCTCCTCGCGCCAAGACTTGGTCGCCGAGCACCACAACACGGGTGCGCCGACCCCAGCCGAGACAGGCCCCTTGATACAAGCGGGCGGATCGCGGGTATGTGGACCACGATGACTGTTACCCGATTCCAGGACCTGCCACTGGCCGACCGAGACCATTCATGGGACGGGAGCGCGGCCGAGAAGCGGCTTCGCCGGTGGACAGGCGCCGAAGACAAGCCCAATGCCAAGTACCGTGACGCCCATATTTGGTACGACTCGGCCACCAAGGACGAGTTCGGCGCCTACAAGCTGCCGATCGCCGACGTGATCGACGACCGCCTCCAGGTGGTTCCTCGAGCCGTCATGGCCGCGGGCGCGGTGATGCAGGGCGGCCGGGGGGGCGTCGACCTGCCCCAGAAGGACATCCCCCGGGTCAAGTCCCATCTGGCTCGGTACTACAAGAAGATGGGCGAGACGGCGCCGTGGGAGCGTGACTGACCCTCCCGGGCTCGAACGCCTCCGGGAGGAGGCCGCGGCGTGCACCCGCTGCGACCTCTACCAGCGGGCAACACAGACGGTGTTCGGTGAGGGTCCGGTACCCGCGACCCTCGCCTTGGTCGGAGAGCAGCCGGGCGACCAGGAGGATCTGAGGGGACATCCCTTCGTGGGCCCCTCAGGGGAACTGCTGGGCCGAGCCCTGGAGGCGGCCGGCATCGACCGTAGCCAGGTGTATGTGACCAATGCCGTCAAGCACTTCAAGTGGACGCCGCGCGGCAAAAGGCGCCTTCACCAAAGCCCCAACCAGACCGAGATCCAGGCGTGTCGGCCCTGGCTGGAGCATGAAATGGAGGTCGTCACCCCGGCCCTGGTAGGCATTTTGGGCGCAGTGGCGGCGAAAGCCGTGCTCGGGGCCAGCTTCAGGGTCACCCGCTCGCGAGGCCAGGCGCTCACGGCCACCATTGGTGGCTGGTCCGGGCCGGTGGTGGCAACGGTGCATCCCTCCTCGATCCTGCGATCCGTGGACGCCGAGGCCCGGGAGGAGGCGTATGCCGCGTTCGTCGCGGATCTCAAGGTGATGGCCGGGGCCTGACAGGATCGGGCTGTGACGCTTTGGACGGCGGGCCACGGGAACAGGCAGGCCAAGGAGTTGGTGGCGCTTCTGTCCGGTGCCGACATCGAGGTGGTTGTCGACGTCCGGCGATTCTCGGCCTCCCGCCGCAACCCCCAGTTCAACCGCGGGCCGCTCGCGGTGCGCTGGCTGGCGCCGGGCGATAGACGCCGCCGGGGACGGCCTTGCCGGTGCGCCGTAGCGGTCGAGTCAGGACTCGCGGCCGATTCCGCTGAAGGACCCCGCTGCCGCACAGCCCGATGCGCCGGACCCAGTCGTTATGCCCCCGGCGTCGTCGTGAGTGCCCCGAGGGCGCGAAGAATCCGCTGACCTGCGAGCAACGCCCGCCCGGCGTCCTGGGACGTGCGTCTGCTCGCGATACCGAGATCGTTCTCGTGAGCGTAGGGGACGTTTGAGGGATCAGATCGTGATGTCGAGCAGGACTGCGATCGTTTCGCGGATCTGGGCAAGCACGGCGACTCCCACGTTGCCGCGAGTCGAGGCGATTCGCCCCGTCGATACCGCCCGTAGGTGCTGACATTGGGCTGCTGACAGTGCGGCCAGAGCGTTGCGGTCATCTGGTTCGATGGAGATTTCCGAGTGGAAGTCCCGCAGAGTCGAAGTCAGCGGAACGACGAATACCACGGAGGGCTCGGCATCGAGGATGCGTTGGGCAGAGGCGACCACCGCTGGGTGACGAAAGCCGGCCTCGCGTCCCTCAGGCAGCCCGAGGTCGAGATCAACGACGTCACCCGAGTTCAGCATCGAGCCACGCCGTCTCGTCAGCGCGCAACGGCTGAGCGAGCTGCTCGCCGGCTCGGTCCTGGCGCAGAGCGCGAACAGCGAGGCTGACGGTTCGACCGACTGTTGTTCCCAGCTCCTGTGCTAGGCGCTTCAGCTCCTCGTGGGTATGGCCGTCAATCCGCACGCTCGTCGTCTGCATGCAAATCAGCATACAGGCTGAGACCACTCCATCGGGGTGCTGCTTTCCCGGCGATAGGTGGCGCGGCGGCCGCCATGCGGCCTGAACATTGCCAGCCGGGGGGCACCCGATCACGTTCCTCGTCGCTCCAGCCGGGGTGGGGAACGAGCCATGCGACGTGTCGACGGATCAGTACGGAAACGCGAAGCGATCGAGTACGGGTGCGGCGAACCAGATTCGCAGCCATCTCGGCGCGCGCCCTAGGTCCCATTGGAGCCCATAGCCCCGTGGAATGTTGTTCCAGCCGTCGATGCGCATTGTCACAGTATTGGGGCCCTGCAATGGGGGCCGGGTCGAGATTTGCCTTTGGCAGGGGTCGAGTCCTGGTCCTCACTGGAGCCATCCCGCTTTGGCACGACTCCGTGGCTCGACAACAGATAACGACACCCGGTCGCCGCTTTCCGATTCGTCGAGGGGAACGGTCGACAGGCTCTCGCCAGACGAATCACCCAAGAGTAGAAACGGGGGCGGAGCGGGGTCCCTTCGGCAACTCACGTGACCGGCCCGTCCGGTGTTCAAGGCGAAGAGCGCTTGCGCTGTGTCAGTCGGCGACCAACCCGCCCTCAGGCGGCGTTCAGAGCGGGGCCCTTGAAACGGCACTTCCACCTTTCAGGGCTTGACCCGAACGACACTCACGACATGCTTGCTACCGCCGTCGTCATCGGGATTGTCGTACTCGTGGGCTTGCTGGTGACCGGTGCAACCTTCATCGGTGCTCGGGGGCCAGCCAGACACGACCAGCGCTATGACCGCGACTTTCGATTTGGCGACGGGCGGCGGGGCGCCAACACCTGTTGGCGATGCGATGGCTCGGGAATACCACCACCTGTTGGGGTTGCATCCCGTCCACATCTTCGCCCCGGCGGACCGGAAACTTCCTGAACGCCCTGTTCGCCATCATCCGGCGGTGGGGGGAATGGCTGCGCCACATGATTCCCTGCATCGGACCGTCCCTCTTGCCCGTCTGACGGGACGATTTCGAGCAGACGGCGGGCCCGTTGAGCGACGGGTAGGTCGACGAACTCCCCGTTGGGCAGCCTGAGGCCCGCGCCGTCGGCGGCCTCGAAGGCGGCAATGACCTCATGGGCCCAGGCCACCTCCTGGCTGGAGGGAGTGAAGACGTCGTGCAGGATGGGAATCTGCCGAGGATGAATGGCCGACTTTCCGAAGAATCCCAGGGAGCGGGCGAACACGGCCTGGTCTCGCAATCCAGCGTCGTCGTCGATGTGGGGGTACACGCTGTCGAGGGGCGGGTCGAGTCCGGCGGCCCGGGAACAGGTGACGATGTGCGACCGCACGTACAAGGTGTCCAGGTTGCCGTTGCCGGCGTTCAGATCGCGCTGTAGATCCACCCCGCCCATCGACAGCTGGCAGACGCCGGGGGCCGATGCGATCTCGCTGGCGGCCAGGACACCGCGGGCGGTCTCGATGGCGCAGATGAGCGGCGTCCCCGGGCAGCGCAGTGCCACCCATTCGACATCTCGGGCCGACTCGACCTTCGGTATCCTGATCCCGGCCGCCAGACCGGCTATGGCATCGAGGTCGGAGGCACATTCGGCGCCGCCGGCGGCGTTGACCCGAACCCATGCCACGTGCGTGGCCAGCGCCTCAGCCACCATGAGCCGGGCCGTGATCTTGGCTTGCGGCGGGACCGCGTCTTCGAGGTCGAGGACCACAGCATCGGCGCCCGCCGAGAAGACCTTCTGCAGCAGCTTGGGGTTGTGGCCGGGAGCGAAGAGGAAGCTGCGGTGCATCAGATCACGCCGGCGGTACGAAGGCGAGCCAGCTTGTCGCCGTCCAGCCCGAGCAACTCTGAGTAGACGTCCTCGGTGTCCTGTCCGAGGCGGCGACCCCCGAAACGGATTCCACCTGGAGTCCCGAGCAGCCGGAACATGATGTTCTGCATGCGCAGCGGACCCAGATCCTCGTCGTCGATCGTCGTGATGGCATCGAGGGCGGCCACCTGCGGGTCCGACATGAGCTCCTCGACGTCGTAGATCGGCGCCAGGGCGGCCCCGGCCGCCTCGAAGGCGCGACTCACCTCGTCGCGGTCGCGTGCCCGGATCCACGTCGACACCACCCCGTCTATCAGCTCCCCCCTGCGGACCCGCTCACCAGCCGAGGCGAACCAGGGTTGTTCGGCGATATCTGGGCGCCCGACCAGTCGCATCACCCGTTCCGCGACCGAGGTCGCGCTGGCCGAGATGGCCACCCAGCGGCCGTCCCGGGTCAGGTAGGCGTTACGGGGTGCGTTGTTCCGCGACCGGTTTCCGTGTCGTCCGGAGATGATCCCGAGCTGGTCGTACAGGCTCGGGCCCGGGCCGAGAATGGCCAGCAACGGCTCGAGCAGCGAGAGGTCGATGACCTGCCCCGTTCCGGGCCCTGCATGCCGCGAATACAACGCCAGCATGACGGCAAACGCCCCGCTGATCCCGGCTACGCCGTCAGCCAGCCCGAAGGGGGGCAGCGTGGGCGGACCGTCTTCGAAGCCGCACTGGTGGGCGAAGCCGCTCATGGCCTCGGCCAGTGTCCCGAACGCACGCCGATGTGCGTAGGGACCGAACTGGCCGAAGCCCGTCACCCGCAACATCACCAGAGCGGGGTTGGCCTTCAGCAGCTCGTCCGGTCCCAGACCCCAGCGTTCCATCACTCCGGGCCGGAAGTTCTCGATGACCACATCGGCGGTGCCGGCCAGGCGCCGAAGGATCTCCTGGCCCTCACGCTTGCCCAGGTTGAGCGTGACGGTCCGCTTGTTCCGGGAAATCACCTTCCACCACAGACCGTGCCCGTCCTTATTGTGGCCATGGGTTCGAGCCGGATCGCCCTGGGGATGTTCGACCTTTATGACGTCGGCGCCGAAGTCACCCAGGAGCATGGCGGCGATAGGGGCGGCGTACACCGTCCCCAGGTCCAGTACACGGATTCCGGCCAACGGGGCGGCGTTCTGGCGGTCATCCGGCATAGAAGGACGGTAATGAAATACGCCAGCCGAGAAACCCTTGCGAGCATTGATCCAAGTTCTGCTGATAAATGCGCCGCAATCGCCACCCGGTCGCGCACCCCGGCTGGAAGTACACCTGCTCCGGGTTCGAGATCCGAACCGTCCGGTCACCGACCGAGAAGTCCACCGCCTGGGCCTTGCTGCTCACGCCAGCCCTCAATCCAACCTACTGAGCCGACGTGAGGGGCGGGACCGCAACGGTCCTGCCCCTCACATCAGGCACGGGGGACCGGATCAGGTAGCGGCGTTGACGAACTGGTTGGTGAAGGTCTTGGTCAGGTCGATCGTCTTGCCCTTGACGTCGGCATTGAAGGAGCTGAGGATGGTCAGGCAGGTGGGGGGGCCGTCAGCGGGCATGACGCCCGTCGGGTTGTAGATTCCCTTCTCGCTGTCGAGGGCCGCGATGTAGGCCGGCTTTCCCACCCCGGCGTAGTAGTCGGGCGGCACCTGATCGGCGATCTCCGCCGCGCTGTGGCTCTGGATCCACTTGAGGGTGGCCACGTACGCGCTGACCAGTCGCTGCACCGTGGCCTGGTGGGCCTGGACGTAGGCGGTAGGCATGTACAGCGACGTGGCCGGATAGGTGCCGCCGAGGGCCGCCTTAGCCCCCTCCGCGGTGCGCATGTCCGAGAGGATGTAGGCCTGGCCCGGCCCTACGAGGGCCGACACGGTGGGCTCGGTGGTCATGCCGCAGTCGATCTGCTTGTGCTGCATGGCGGCGATGAAGGTCGGCCCGGCCTGGACGCCGATCCGGGTGGTCTCCGACGGCTGCACTCCGTTCTTCACCCCCAGGTACTGGGTCAGGAAGTCGGTGGACGAGCCGGGGTCGGTGATGCCCAGGTTGCGTCCCTTCCAGTCGGCCGGCGAGTTGATCTTGCCTTTCAGATCGGTCCGGCACAGCTCGACCTCGCCCGGCACTTGAAGCATGGACACGACCGATTCGGTGTCCTTGCCTTTGGCCTGGATGTCGATGGTGTGGTCGTAGAAGCCGCCGGTGCCGTCGACCTGGCCGGCAAGCATGGCGGTGGTGGCGTCGACACCGGCCGGCTCGTCGAACAGCGAGACGTTGACGCCGTACTTGGTGTACATGCCCAGCTGCTTGGCCAGCATGAAGGGCAGGTAGATCTGCTTGTACAGGCCGCCGACCATGATCTTGACGGTCGGCGTGGCGGCGGGCGCCGCGGTGGCCCCGGCGGCCGTGGTTCCCGTCGTCGACGGCTTGGTGCTCGAGCCGCAGGCGGCCAGGACAAGGGCGGCCGTGGTCGCGACCGCGGCGGACTTCAACAGGGCGCGTTTCATGATTCTCCTTTGCATAAGGGTGGGAAAGGGTGGCGGTGGTTGGCTAGAGCTCCGGCCCGGCCAGTTGCGGGGGGCGCCAGCGGAGCAGCCGGTTCTCCAGCAGGGTGATCAATCCCTCGGCGACCAGCGCGACGACGGCGATGATCACCATCGCGGCCAGCACGCCGTTGACGTTGAAGGTGCCCTGGGCGGTGCGGATCAGCAGACCCAGTCCCTTTTGGGCGCCCAGGAACTCGCCCACGATGGCGCCGATCAGAGCGAAGCCGAAGCTGACATGCAGGCTGGCCAGGATCCAGGTGAAGGCGGATGGCAGCACCACCTGGGTTGTGACCCGCCACCGGGACGCCCCCAGGATGCGGGCGTTGTCGATCAGGTTGCGGTCGACCTCCCGCGTCCCCTGGAAGGCGTTGAAGAACACCCCGAAGAACACCAGCACGATGGCCAGGAGGACCTTGGAGGTCATCCCCAACCCGAAGGCGACGATGAAGATCGACCCGAGCACGATGCGGGGCATGGAGTTCATGATCTTGATGAACGGCCCTAGCACCTCGGCCAGAAACCGGATCCGGCCCAGGGCGATTCCGGAGACGACGCCGGCGACGACGCCGATGACGAACCCGAGCACCGCCTCCTCCAGGGTGACGTTGATCTGCACCCAAAGCGAACCCTGGGCCGTGCCGTGGTGGATCCAGGTCTGGATCTGGGTCAGGACCTTGCTGGGCTGGCCGTAGAAGAACGGGTCGAGGGTCTGGTGCCGGACCGAGTACTCCCACCCGCCGATCACCACCCCCACCAGGGCCACACGAGCCAGGTACACGATCGCCTTGTGGCGCCGAGCCTGTTGACGAGCCCGGCGCTCGAAGCCGTCGGACGTCTCAGGGTCGGGCACGGCCTGATCCTTGGAGATCGATGCCGGCACGGTCGGCGGCTCCGCGGTCAGGGACTTCATGACGCCATCCTGCTCACGGTGGTGGGGGGCAGGGTCGTAGCCCGGGCGTAGGCCACCTCGACCTCGGTGCGGAGGGCTTCCCAGATCTGCTGGTACAGCTCGACGAAGCGGGAGTCGAACCGGATTTCCTGCGCCACCCGGGGGCGGGGCAGATCCACCGTGAAGCTGGCCTTGACCCGGGCCGGTCCCGCGGTGAGGACCACCACCTTGTCGGCCAGGGCGATGGCCTCCTCCAGGTCATGGGTGACGAACACCACCGCCGGGCGGGTCAGTTCCCACAGCGAGAGCAGCTCGTCGGCCATGATCAGGCGGGTCTGCACATCGAGGGCACTGAAGGGCTCGTCCATGAGCAGGATCTCGGGTTCGTTGATCAGGCTCTGGGCCAGGGCAACCCGTTTGCGCATCCCGCCGGAGAGCTGGTGGGGATAGCGGTCCTCGAAATCGGCCAGGCCGACCCGGCGCAGCCAGTCGCGAGCCAGGATCTGGGCCGCCCGGCGGGACGCACCGCGAAATCGGGGGCCGGCGCACACGTTGTCGAGCACCGACTTCCACGGGAAGACGGCGTCGTTCTGGAACACGAACCCCGTGCCCCGCCCGATGCGGGCCACCCGCTCGCCGTGTACCAGCACCTCGCCCGCGGAGGGCCGCTCGAGGCCGGATATGAGGGTGAGCGTGGTCGACTTGCCGCACCCGGTCGGTCCCACCACGGCACAGAACTGACCCGGCTCGACCGTCAGGTCCAGGCTCCGCAGGGCGGTGTAGGTCCCGCCCTTCGGGGTCCGAAATCGTTTGCTGACGGTGCGCAGCTCGATGGCCGGGGCTACGGCAGTGGGCGGCCGACCCCTGACCGAAGGCGTTCGTGGCGCTGGCTCCATTTTTCCCCCTTGCTGTCTCCTCGTTGCCAGAGACCGTAAAGAATCACGTCAACCGGGTATGCCTAGTGAGCCTTGATTCGCGTTCTGCTCATAAAGATCGCCGACAGCTCGGGGGGCGCCGCGGCAGAATGAGAGTGGTGTTCCAGCGCAAGAGGACCCTCGCCACCGAGATCCTGCTGAGCCAGCTGATCGTGCTGGTGATGACGGTGGCGGTGGGGTTCGGGTTCTACACCCGGTCGCTGCGCCACCGGTTGGACCGCCAGTACGAGCAGCAGGCGTTAGCGATCGCCCAGGCGACCGCGGTCATGCCCACGCTCCAGCAGGCCCTGGCGGCGGGGGATCCGGCGACGGTCATCCCGGCGCTGGCTGACCAGGTGCGGCGGCAGACCGATGCCTCCTACGTCGTCGTCATCGACCGACAGGGGGTGCGCCACTCGCATCCCATCCCGGCCCTCATCGGCCAGCGGGTGGAAGAGCCGGTCATGGCGCTGGATGGGCGGAGCCACGTCCGGATCGACCGGGGGAGCACCGGCGTTTCGGCCAACGGGATCGCGCCTCTCGGCGGGCCGGACGGCCGCATCATCGGCGAGGTATCGGTCGGGGTACCGGACAGGGAGGTGTCCAGCGCGGTCGGGTCCCAGGTGTTGGGCCTGCTCGCCTATGCGGCCGTCGGGCTCGGCGTGGGCGCGGTCATGGCGTGGGGCCTGGCCCGGCGCCTCAAGCGCACCACCTTCGGCCTCGAATTGGACGAGATCGCGGCCCTGGTGCAGGAGCGCGAGGCCACTCTGCACGGCATCCGTGAAGGCGTGGTCGCAGTCGACCCGTCGGGTCGGATCACCCTGATCAACGACCAGGCCCACCAGTTGCTCCACACCACGCCGGCCGCGGTGGGCAAGAGGATCGCCGACCTGTTCCCCGAGGGGGGCCGGCTCGGCGAGCTGCTCCGCGGCGCGGCCCAGGGCGCTGACCAGGTCGTCCTGGTCGACGACCGCTGCCTGATCGTCAACACCATGCCGGTCGTGCACCACACCAACGACCTGGGGTCGGTGGTCACTCTCCGGGACCGCACCGAGGTGGAGCAGGCGCTGCGGGAACTCGACGACGTGCGGGGCCTCACTGATGCCCTGCGGGCCCAGCAGCACGAGTTTTCCAACCGGATGCACACCCTGGCCGGCCTGCTCGAACTGGGTCATTACGACGAGGCCATGGCCTACCTGAGTGAGGTCAGTGGGGCCACGGTGGGCCTGGCCGAGTGGTTGCACGCCCGGATCAGCAGCCCGGTGGTCGTGGCGTTGTTGGCGGCCAAGACGACAGTCGCCCTGGAACGGGGCGTGACCTTGGTGGTGGCGGATGGGTCCCGCCTCGAGGTGACCGCCGAACCGGTGCTCGCCTTGGTGTCGATCCTCGGCAACTTGATCGACAACGCCATCGACGCCGCCATCGACGGCTCACCGCCCGCCACGGTCACCGTTCACTTCCTCCAGGACCGGGACCAGACCGTCATCGAGATCACCGACAGCGGGCCCGGCATCCAGGTGGCCGACAAACAGGCTATCTTCGTCGACGGGTACACGACCAAGGGGAAGGGCCCTGGCGGCCGGCGGGGCCTGGGGCTGGCGCTGACCTACCAGCTGATCAGGCAGCTCGGCGGTTCCATCAGCGTGCGGGACACCGCGGCCACGACGTTCACTGTGACCCTGCCCCGCCGGTCCCCGGTGCCGGCAACATTGGCGGCGCCGTGATCCGCACCCTGATCGTGGACGACGACTTCCGGGTGGCCGACATCCATGCCGCCTACGTGGCCAGGGCGCCCGGCTTCGAGGTGGTCGGACTGTCCTGCACCGCGGCCGCGGCCCGGCAAGCCGTGACCGACCTGCGACCTCATCTGCTCCTCCTCGACCTCTACCTTCCCGACGAGCACGGATTGTCGATCTTGCGCCGGCTTCGGGACGGTTCGGGCGACCACCCGGACTACCGGCCCGACGCCATTGTCATCACCGCGGCCCGGGACATGGCCAACGTGCGGGCCGCCATGCAGCTGGGCGCGGTGAGCTACCTGGTGAAGCCGTTCGGATTTGCGGCCCTAGCGGAACGGCTGGCCGCCTACCGGGCCCTGTGCGAGCGGACCACGCGTATGGCCGAAGCCGATCAGATGGAGGTCGACGCGCTGTTCGGCATGCTGCGGTCCGCACCCACCAGGACGCTCCCCAAAGGGCAGTCGGCGCCCACCATGGCTCTGGTCCGCCAGGTCATGACCGAGGCAGCGGATGACCTCTCCGCCGCCGAAGTCGCCGATCAGGTGGGCATCAGTCGGCCAACCGCCCAGCGCTACCTGGCTCAGCTGGTTCAAGACGGAGTCGTCGAACTCCAGCTGCGGTACGGCTCGACCGGCCGGCCCGAACATCGCTACCGTTCGTCCCGTTGACCTGATGCTGCGAGCGGACTCGGTGACGGGATCACTCTGGCACAGCCATCCTTGGCCGCCCTCAAGATGACCGGAGCAGCGCGACGCGCAAATCGCAGCGGAGCCGCCGCCACCTGAGGACGCGGACGGTACGGCTCGTGAAGTCACCATATCCCCCAACGTGTACCGGTTTTCGCGGTTCTCGTCGGCGGAGAGGTCGACCGACGACCGTCCGGGAACGGCACGTCCGGCCCGCTGAGTAACGCTCCGCCCGAGGCCGGGGGGAAGTAGTGCAGCCGGGACGCCACGGAGCGCCGGTTCCCGAGCGGCCGCCAGACCCGTTTCAGGCAGCGTTCCCGGACGCCTAGCGTGGCCGGATTATGAGCGGAGGTGTCCTGCGTGGGCGTTCGGCACACTCGGGTCGACGACATGGCTCCGATAGTCCATCTCGGCCAGGCAGGGACGACCTTCCTGACGCATGGCGGCGCCAATGAGCACCGCGCCGCGGCTGATCTCCCACCCCGCAGGGCCGCGATAGTCCAGGCCGTCACCAGCTCGCTGTCTCAATCCATGGGCTGGCTTTCGTGAGGTCCAACGGCACCATCTCGGCGTCGACCACCCGGCCCAGCGGGCTCACCTTAGACCCGGCTGTAGCCGTCCACCTCGACCCGTCACCTGTGACCACCGGCGGCGACGCCGCCGGCCGCCACAACCGTCACCGCGTGGCTGCGTCGGCGGTAAATACCACCAGCTCCGCCGCCGCCTCGGCGGCGGGCGGCTCCACGCACATGACCAGTGTCGGTCCGGCATCGCCCCCTCACCGTGGAACCGCGACCCGGCGGCCGAGTCCCGGGCCTCCTCGGCCCATTCCCGCAGCTCAGCCGCGTCGGTCCGCGCGGCGCCCGGGGATTCGTCGGATCGGAATCGGCCACTGTGACCGGCGGCGCTGGCGCGCAGGCCGTCGGGGCGGGCGAAGCCGGCTCGGTACGACCGCGACAACACCTGCTCTCAGTGCCAACAGCCCCGTCTCGGGGACACCTCCTCTTTTCTCCGGCCGCCTCCACAACCTCGGCTGCAAGAATGTCGACGATGGCTGACAGATCCCCGGGTTCCAACGACCTGCCCCCGCCCTGCCCGTCGCGCCCGGGCGTCGAATCCGACCTTGGCTTCAAGCGCAAGCACATGGTGCGCTGGCTCGACCCTCACCAGCTTCTCGATACCGCGGCGCGGGTCACGATCTCGGGCGTCTTCAGTTCCTACGCCGACAGCCGCGAGATGCAAGCCCTGGAGCCGGCTGAGGTCCCGGACTGGTCGGAGGGTCCCGATCTGTGGGTCGATTACGTCGCCGACCTCGGCGACGGCTGGAACCCGACCTACACCATCGCCCGACTGCTTGCCACCGACGAACTCAAGGTCGACTGGGATGGCAAGCCCTTGCGAACCGAGCGAGGACGGATTCTCGTCATGGGTGGCGACGCCGTGTATCCGGTGCCAAAGGCGTCGGAGTACGAAAACCGCATGCTCGGTCCCTACCGGGCGGCGTTGCCGTGCTCCTCGGTCGACGCGCCGAAACTGTTCGCCATCCCGGGGAGCCACGACTGGTACGACGGCCTGGTCAACTTCACCAGCATCTTCTGCCGAGACCGTTGGATCGGCGGCTGGCGGACCAGCCAGCACCGAAGCTACTTCGCCATCAAGCTGCCCCAGAGTTGGTGGCTTTGGGGCATCGACATCCAGTTCGGGGCGTACATCGACCAGGCCCAGCTTCGGTACTTCACCAAGGTCGCCGCCGATCGCGTGGCGCCCGGGGACCGCATAATCCTCTGCACGGCCAAGGAGGTCGAAAGCGGCCGGAAGGCGGCCGACATTGTCTCCGACCGGGACGTCGAGTACCTCGAGCGTGAGATCGTCCGACCGAGGGGCGCACAGGTGGTGTTGCAACTGAAGAGCGGCAAGCACCACTACGCCCGCTATGAGGCGGAAGATGGTTCCCGCCAGCACATCTCCTCGGGCGGCGGTGGCGCCTTCTTGCACCCCACCCACGATCTCCCCGACGCCATGGTCCTACCCGGAGCCGACGGGTCAGTCACCTACCGCCGCGCAGCCACCTATCCGTCCTCGAAAATATCGAAACAGCTACGGAAGTACATGTGGCTGCTTCCTCCCTACAACCTTCCACTCGCCGCGGTGCTCGGGGCCGTCCAGGTCCTGCTGGTGTTCATGATGGGGCTGCAGCTGAAAAACCGCTACGTCAGACTCCAGCTTCGCGATCTGCCGCGATTTGTGTGGGAGAGTCCCAGCGCTTTCCTCCTCATCATTCTCATGATCCTGTTCCTCGCGGCCATGGTGCGCTTCGCCCATGACGCCCGAGGTGTGAGACGTTTCCTACTGGGGCTGGTCCATTCGGTGCTGCAACTCCTGAGCGTGGCCGCGGTCCTGATCGCCGCCTCGAGACTGTCGGCCACCGACGGGCTTCGGGGCGCGTGGGCCCTGGTCGCGTTCCTCGGCCTGGTGGCGCTGCTTGGAGGCATCGGGGGGACAGTGGGGATGTCGGCCTACCTGTGGGGCACCAACTGCCTCGGCTTTCACGCCAACGAGGGGTACGCGCCATTGCACTACCAGCACCGGAAGCATTTCCTTCGCTTGCACATCGGGGACGACGGTGATCTCACCGTCTACCCGATAGCCGTCGACAAGGTCGGTAAAAAGTGGCGGCTGTGTCCCGACGCCCCGCCGAACGCGTCCTGGTTCGCCCCATACGGCGCCGAGCCCGCGACCCACCTCATCGAAAAACCCGTCCGGATTGGCGGCCCAGACGCCTGCAAACGAACAACAGGGTGGAGTCCGACCACGCCCGCGTGAAGGCCCGGCTCAGAGCGATGCGAGGACTGATTCGACCCCGATCGGCGATAACCGTGTCCGCCGGTCACGCACTTGTCCAGAACATCCGCCGAGGACATTACGAACTGGCCGTCGAAAGCATCCAACAAGACCGGGGCGCTGACGCGTTCGAGGAGCTCATGATCGCCGAGTACTTCGCTGGTTTACAGGGCCCACCCGACCCGGACAGGATCAGCGCAATCGCAGACAAGTATGGCGTGCGGAGCCTCGGCCCCCCTTAGACCTCTGACCCGAGGCAACCGCCCACAGGGATGTGCCGATGCCGCCTTGAACCGCCTGTCGATGGGTCAATGACCGCGAACACGGGGCGTGCTTGCGCCCGCAAAATTGTCGGTCTCGGCCCGCACGCCGCGCATTCCGACGCCGCGAAGGACGCCAGTATCCAGGCCCCTTCTCCCAGTGGAAACAGAACACGCCATCTGGTCGATTGCCGTCAGATCAGGGCGATCCACCGATCGCATTCGATCGACGGTTTGGGCGCGGTTGTGCAGAACAGGTTGTGCGGTTTACAAAGTTGGCCGGGAAGGCCGGTCCACTCCGACCGGCAGCGAGCCGTAACGGCACGTCCGTCCCGCCCGGTAACGTGCGCCGCCAGCGGCTTTGCCAAGGTCGCTAGGCGAAGTCGATGACCTGCCGAGTTGGGATTAGCCTCGCCCTCGAATACCGCGACCGTATCGGATGGCGACTTTGATGGATCATCTTGAGACCTACTTCGACGCCTGGAATGAGTCTGATCCCGATTCCTCCCGGGCCCTGCTAACCCGATGCCTGACTCCGAACGTCGAGGTCGTCCATCCAACTGGGGGGCGGCTGACCGGCATCGACGAAGTCCACGCCCTAATCCAGGCGTTCCACCAGCGAATGCCGGGCGATCGGGTCGTACGAGCCAGCGGAGTCGACGAGCACCACGGAATCGCCCGTTACGATTGGGCGATCGTCGACTCAACCAACGATCCGGTTCTCGTGGGATTCGATATCGCCGAGCACGCTGAGGACGGGCGCATCCGCCGCGTCATCCTTTTCCACGGTCCACTTCCTGCCTTCGCATAGTTCCTGTACCACTCGACGTCCCCAGCGACGCCTGCAAACGTTCAGGTCGTGATTCGAGCGTTCGCTTGAACTCGTGGGACCGGTTTGGCGGGTTGTCGGCAGGGGCTGGTGCTTTGAGTCACGGGTGGCTGGCGCCGATGAGTGCGACAGCCATGATGCAGGGTCGATCGGACCTGTTGTGCCAGGCGTGGCGGGTACCGTTTTGGACCAGGGTATCGCCGCCTTGTAGAAGGTGTTGTTGGCCGTTGTCGAGCTCGAGCCAGACCTCGCCGGAGACAATCACGACATAGTCGACGGTGTTGGTGGTGTGCATCCCGGGGTGGTCGGGTTCGAGGACCTCCACCATGCCCGGCAGGTTCTGCTCAAGCTCGGCGATGCCGGCCGCCAAGTCGAAATCTCCGGGCAGTCCCGGGCGCTCGGGTCCCACGGTGACCATCGCGAAGCGGAACCCGGTCGACGGCGGGAACCATGCCCTAGTGTCTGGTCGTTGACCATCGGTAGGCAACGCCACTGCGGTGTCGCTGCCCCAGATGGCGTGGAACTCGCCGCCGGGGATGAGCCCGACGGTGATCGGCGCCACACGCTCGTCGATGACGACAGCGGCGCCGCCGGCGGTGCTGCCGGTCACGATCCGACGGACGTCCATGATTACCCTCCCTATGTTCGTGTACTAAGTACGCTATTCTGTACACATGGCCTCGGTCAAGGGCGAATCGCATGCCGGCCGGAGGCGGGTGACCTCGGACGAGGTAGTGGCCGCCGCCATCGACATCATCGACCGGCGAGGTGTCGACTCGCTGACCATCCGGGCTGTGGCCGACGCCTGCGGACTGAGCCCAATGGGCGTCTACCGACACGTACGCGACAAGGACGATCTCCTCGACCGGATCGTCGACGCTGTCGTCACCCCCGCTCTCGAGGCCCTCGACGCCAACGGCAGCTGGGATCAACAGCTCATCGAATTGTTCACGGCGGCCCGCAGAGCCAACCTCGAGCATCCCGGAGTAGCCGTGCTGTCCGTGCTCCGCCCGACGCCGGTCGTCGGCGTGGCCCGCTTCTACAACCGGGTGCTGGCGGCGCTCTCCGACGGAGGCCTGACCGGCATTGAGGCGGTCCACGCCTTCGACACACTGCTCATGTTCACGTTCGGCTCCGTCCTGTGGGAGATCCCCCGAACCAGCACCATCCGCCAACGCCTGATCGCAGTGGCCGCCGGCGACGAAGCCTCCCCCCTCATCGCGGAGCGTGCCGGGGAACTAGTCAGGCGCGACCCAACCGAATACTTCAAAGCCGGGCTGGCCACCATCGTCGAGGGCATTCGCGCCCAACACGGGGCGCGACCCGACCGGCGAGGCTGACCAGCAGACCCGTTCCTATCGAAATCTTCGCAACTGGGCACCACCTAAGCCTCCTGAGCCGAAATGCCCTTCAGCACCCATGACCCAGTCGGCCGGGGACTTGCCGAGTTCCCTGTCCGGATCCCAAACCGTCCCTAGTTCGGCGCATTCCTCGCGGACGATAACCGCAAGGATCTGGACGAAAGTTGTCGACTTCGGGCTACAAGTTCACCAACTAGGATGGCCGTACAAAGGATTCGCCCTCGAGTTGGTCGCCAAAAGGCACCGACACGTGCGCCTGCACGAATCGCCATCCCTCGTCACCTCGTTGGGCTGTCGCAGTGAAGCGCATGATCATCGCTGATTGCTCGTGGCCGATCGTGACGTGGGCCGTCAAGTCGGCGTAGCACCAGCCCACGTCGCCTGTCCCCCCAATCCGCAGCCCGTCATAGCTCATGCTCAGCGAATCGGCTTGCGACATGTCGCGCTCCAATCGTGCCCGCACCTCGTCCCGGCCGAACCGGACCTCGTCCCCGCCGGTTCCGACCAATGTTGCGTCGCCGGCGAACACCTCGATCGCCTTCTCCAGGTCCTTCGCCGTGTAGGCATCTACCAAAGCGTCGAACAACTCGGTCATCGCCTGCTCCACAGCCGTCATCGGCATCCCCTCTCGGTCGACGGTCGAGCCTCGCAGGCCAAGTCTCATCGCTCTGGCTAGGGTAGCCAAGCGGAACTCGGCGGTGGGGAGGCGTGGCCTTTCACCACATCGAAGCCGCGCTGGCCGGCCAACTCGGCCGCCGCTTGGGCCAGGCGGGATTTGCCGACTCCGGGTTCGCCGACCAGCAGCACGACGCCTCCCTCCCCGGTCTCGGTCCGGGCGATGCGGCGCGCAAGACTTTGAGCACAGTCCCCCGGCCCACCAGCGACGACACGCTGCGATTCTGCTCGCTGGGGCTGCGAAAAGGGCGGCCTCGGACTGTCTTCCGCCGGTACTGCCCCTCGGGGCCGTCAAGACGGGGGAGGGCCGAGCTGGTCAACTACCCAGGCGCCCCAACAAAGATGCCGGAAGTCAGGGGACCCAACCTAACCGACATGCGTCCTGGTGGCTCGCCGCTGCAGCTGCACCCGGCACGCTCAAAGAGGCGAACCGCCGGTTCCGCGAGCACCTTCGTCCCGTCCAAGCGAAGATGACGGCCCGGCCACAATTGCCCCTCCGTGCTACCCGCCAACATCGCGATCCGAACAGAACGCGCGTTCCATAATAATGCGCGGCCCCCGGGACCTCCCGGCGATCAGGCGCAGTCACGGTGTGGGTCGGTCGCCAACGTGCGGGAACGGCACCTTCCGAGCGCTCGGTAACGTTCAGGACCGCTCGCGGCTCGCGGACCTCGTTCCGCACGAACGTGTCCTCGTCCCGGCGTTTGGTGGCACCGCGGGCCGATCTCTCGGCGCGCAAATTTCTGAGACGCCTGACGGAGCTTGGCGTCGGGGTGGCTGGCAACCGTCGTTCGTCCGGTCTGTTCGGCCGTCGTGCCCGACCATTGCCACGCCCGTCCCTGTGCTCGCCGGATCGCTGCCAGGTCCGTCTGATCGCATGGGGCAAGATGTCTTCGCCGAAGGCGGCGGGGAGACCGCCCGCTCGGAGCAGCTTGCCACCATCGCCTCGGTGTCGGTGTCGCGTACCTATCAAGGGTGGCTGATCGTGTGAGCCGGCTGGCCGATGAGTTCCGAGCTGAGCACCCGTCAATATGGGCAGGATCTCCACGGAGGAGGACGCATGACCAAGCCGGCCACCCACACCGTCGAAGTACCGGGCGCCATGTTGACTTACGACGTCCATGAACCCGAGGCCCCGACCAGCAAGCGCCCGCTCTTCATCTTCGGCTCGCCGATGGGCGCCTCGGGCTTCGACCAGCTTGTCGGTCACTTCACGGACCGCACGGTCATCACTTACGACCCCCGTGGCATGGAGCGGAGCACCCGTGAGCCCGACAGCATCGTCACGGTGGAGATCCACGCCGATGACTACCACCGCGTCGTCGAGGACGTCGGGATCGGGCAGGTGGACGCGTTCGGGTCGAGCGGTGGCGGCATGTGCGGCCTGCACTGGGTGGTCGCCCACCCCGAAGACGTGCACACCTTCGTCTCGCATGAGCCGCCGGTGATCACGCTGCTCGAGGACTGTCAAATGGCGATCAAGGCGAACGCTGAGATCGTCGACACGTATCAGCGAGACGGCTTCGGCCCAGCCATGGCGAAGTTCATGCAGCTTGTCATGCATCAGGGCCTGTTGCCCGACGACTACCTGGACCGGCCCTGCGCCAAACCCCGCGCAGTTCGGTCTCCCCACTGAGGACGACGGCTCCCGCAATGACCTGCTGCTGAGCGGCAACCTGGCCATGCCGCCGTTCGAGCCCGACGTGGACTCGCTGCGCGCGTCATCCGTGCGCATAGTGCCCGCCATCGGCGCCCTGGGCAGGGGCGGATTGGCTCGGCGCGGTGGTGAGGCGGTGGCACGGCTGCTCGGCGTCGAGCCCGTGGTCTTCCCAGGCGACCACGGAGGCTTCGCTGCCAACGAGTGGTCGCCCGGCAACGACCCGGCCGCGTTCGCCGCGAAGCTCCGCGAGGTGCTCGTCGAGGACTAACCAGGGCTACCGCCGCCGCGCCCCAATCGTAGCTCGGCGCACCACCGCCGGCACCGAACGCCGCGACCGAACAGCCATCCGTCCGCCTCGAAGCACACCGAACGGCACGACTGGCGTGCCGTCGACGCCGCGTTCTGCGATGCCGCCGCGACCCGCCTTCCGCTAAGCGGTCGTCGTTGGTGAGTTTCGCGGCGTCCCCTGCCTTTGGACATCGTGGCGGGCCCTTCCGGACAATGTCGTGAAGAGAACTGTCGCTGCTGCGTCTACCAGTCCTGGGCCGCGAGTAGCAGCGCGGCGAGCGGCTCGAGCGTGGCCATGAGCTCGTCGAGCTCGCCCGGTTCGAGGTATTCGTAGGGCTTCGCCGCCAGGTCGTCGGTGAGCGCCTCGACCCGCTGCTTGACAGCGCGACCCTGTTCGCTGAGCCAACCGTCATCGCCGATCAGACCGCGATCGCGCAACCCGTCGATTACGGCGGCGAGCTGCGCTGCCGGGAGGTGGTGGATGCGTCCGAACTTCTCGGCCGGCATGCCCATGTCGAGGGCGAACAGGACGTGAGACTCGAGACCGCCGACACCCTCGATCATCAGGGCTGCGATGTGTCCGTCGCCACGGTGCTCGCGCAGCAAGGAAGCGGCATGGAAGAGGCGGCCCACCACGTCATTGGGGATCGGGATGGCGCGCAGCGCGGCGTACATCGGCCGGCCCTCGAACGGTGCGCTGGTCGCGGCCTTGGTCAACAGTTCCGCGGCGCGGGCGAAGCCGGCAGAGTCGACGTGATCGCCGAGGATCCGCCGCAACGCCTTCACGCAGCCCGCCTGGCGAGCGGCGATCGCCGCTTCGGGTGTGGTGGTGCGCCACACCTTCGGAATGTGTCGGGCCACCTCACCGGGAGCGAAGTTGTAGAACAGCGCGTCCACCACCTCCGCTGGGGCGAGGCCCAGGGGCGCCGCCCGTCCGGCGAAGTAGGTGTCCCAGTAGTTGGTGAACCCGAGGGCGAACATCGCTTCGTTGGGTTCGTCGGCTGAGTAGGGGATGACACCGATCGGCTCGACGAGCTCGAACATCCGGCGTGCCATCGAGTTCATGGTGCACTCCTCCTGCTGCCCCGGCGCCCCGAGCGGACACTCACGATCAGTTGGACGGACGCGCGCAGCCAATCTCATCGCACGACGACGAACGACGGTCACGTGGAAGTCGCTGT
Organism: uncultured Actinomycetota bacterium; assembly: GCA_963792645.1. Lineage (GTDB taxonomy): Bacteria > Actinomycetota > Acidimicrobiia > Acidimicrobiales > Palsa-688 > CAWBWS01. The sequence goes on along the minus strand of CAWBWS010000002.1, from coordinate 33,496 downwards.
CAAGCGGCGCTCACACCGGGCGATCAGGGCGTTTCCTGTTGACCGGCGGCGCTCGTGATTAGGGGCTAACTCGCTGAGGCACCTGTCGCTGCCTGACGAAAGACAAGACTCGCCGGGCGCGGTCACGGCCAGCTCCAGGATCCCACCGAGGCCTTCGGCGAAGACGACGGCAAGCCGTCAGCGGCTGCTCTTCGAGCTAGAGGTCTCGCGCTGCCATCGCAGCACGCGGGCGTCAATGTCGACGATGAGCCACCAGCCCGCAGCGTCGCGCGGGTTGCCGCAGACCGCCCCCGGGTTGGCCATGCAGGCGCCGGTCCCGAGCCAGTCGTAGGACTCGCCCGGGACGGGGCGTAGTGCGCGCGTCGTTGCGCCGTCGTAGGCGAAAAGCGCCGGTTCATGGGTATGGCCGACGAGGCCGAGGGAGCCCGGTGGGCGGTCGGGCAGGACCCGCGCGGCAGACGCCTCGGTGAGGAACCCGAGCAGGGGGTGGCGTGGCGAGCCGTGCCAGCAGTCGATGCCGTGACGGCTGGCGATCGCGCGGCTTGCCAACCTGAACACGTCGCGCCCGGTGGCGGAGACCCGGTCTGGCCCGAGCGCCCAGGCGTCGTGGTTCCCGGCGATGAGCAGGTCGAGTTGGCGAGCCGCGCCCACCAGCTCAGGCGTGACCGGCTCGCTACCGACCAGGTCACCGAGACACCAGCGCTCGTCGACCCCGGCCGCCGTCATGGCGCCGAGCACAGTCAGGAGCCGGTCATGCCGACCGTGCACATCGGAGCAAACGCCGATCCTCACACCGAGCATCCTTTTGGCTTCTTCCGACGGCACGCCGTCGGGGAATCCCTGACTGGGACTCCGCGACGGAAGTTGCTTCCGGCCGCCCGCGGGTCCTCCCGTGGGACCAATTATTGGCCGGGCTGCTTCCTGATGCTTCCGGCCATCTCGCCCTCCAAGTCATTGGGCTAACTTGTTGGACTCAGCCTACCAACGGTAGTTGAAAACGTCACACATCGCCTCCGACCTGCACTTATGTGGAGCCCGAGAGCGGAATCGAACCGCTGACCTGCGCATTACGAGTGCGCTGCTCTACCGGCTGAGCTACTCGGGCGTGACGTGAGATCGTACCCGACGGTCGATTCGCCGCTGGCCGACAGTTCGGCCCGCTACCCCACTTTCGCCGGCAGCTTCCCCAGCCTCACGAACAGGGCTTGCAGCTGCAGCTGCTCGTTCGGGTTGTACTGCAGGTCCGCATACAGGCTCTGAATAAGCCGCACGCCATCGGAGGCATCCACGGCGCTTGACCGTACACCGCTGCTCACCAGGCGGTCCCGATAGACGCCCGCCAAGGCGGCCAAGCCCGCTTTGAGCTCGTCCGTCCGCTGCCGCCGGACCTCGCGCTTGTGCCGTTCCTCCAGGTCCTTGACACCGGCCTTGCCGCCTCGTCTCCCGGCCACCCGGCCGGTGACCTCGTTGGCTCGGGCCAGGCGGGCTTCGAGCTCGGCCGCCTCGGACGCCTGCCGCCCCCGCAGGGGGGCGACACTCCGCTCGAGCAGCCCGATGAGCTCGCCGGCCAATGCGGCTGCAGTGGCGCCCGTCCCGTCCAATCGCTCAGGCACCTCCCGCCAGCGCTCGCGCCGGGTCACGAACTCCGGATCCCCAGCCAGCAGCCGGGCCCGATCCAGACGTCCATCGGCCGCCGCCGCCAACTCCGGCGCGAGGACCGGGTCGACGCCGTTCGAGACGAGCATCTGAGCGACGACCTCGAGCGGGAGGGGACGGAAGTCGATCCTCACGCAGCGGCTGGCAATGGTGACAAGTTCGGCGGGCACATACTCGGCGAGCACGACAAAGATGGTGCTCGGAGGAGGCTCCTCGATCGTCTTCAGCAGCGCCGGCCCGGCCTCCCGGACCAGGTGGAAGTCGTTGAGCACGATCACTTTGCGATCGCCCTCAGTCGGACTGCGAAGTGCCACCCGCGCCATCTCCCTCGCCATGTCCATGGTGATGAACGGTCCTTCGCGCTCGAACACCACCAGGTCGGGGTGCACCCCGCTCAGCACCCGGCGGCAGATCTCACACGTTCCGTCCCCGCCGTCCTGACACAACAAGCTGGCGGCGAAACTGGTCGCCGCGGCCGACTTACCGGTCCCAGGCGGGCCGACCAGTAGGTAGGCGTGGACCGGACGGGTGACCGCCGCCCGCAGAGCGCCGACCGCGCTTTCCTGGCCGACCACCTCCGAGTACAACGTCATGCCACCATTATGGGGAAAGAGCAGGCGGTCCGTGGCCCGATCCTCCCGCTACCGTGACCGCTTCGGTCCAGAGAGCCGCCTACCTGGGCGGCGTATTGACCGCTTGGATCTCGCCGACCGAAACCCGAAGGTTGGCATCCCGACCGTTGAGCTCGCCCAAGTCGCCGCCGCCCGGACCGCCGCGCACCGTCCAGACCACGTGGTACATGACGTGGGCTGTGACCGAGTACCGCTGGTCGGGTGTGTCGGCGCTCGACTGGTGCCAGGTCCAGCCACAGTCGGGCGAGGCGGCTAGGACCGGGTGTTGAGGATTCTCCGTGCTGGCCAGTCGATCGCTGTACGGCGTCCCTGGTCCGCCGCATGTCGCGGTGGCGGATGAGCCGCCGCCGCTGGTCTGGTAGGTGAAGACGAGACGCACCGGCGTAGCCGTCACCGTTACGGCCACCGGACCGGCGCTCGCCGACGCGGTCAGCGCAGTCCAACTGGAGCGAGGCACCCACGCCCACGTCGGCATCTGCACGTACTGCCAGAGATCGGCGGCCGGACTCAACTGGACCATTGGCGCCGGCAGCGGCAAGTGGTTCTTGGCGGTCTGCATCAACTGCACCGGATCGACCGGCTTGTTCTGAGGGTAGAAGGTGACCCCGGACCGACCCGCTGTCGTCCCATTGGCATGGAAGCACTCCAGGAAGACCCACGTCCCCGGAGTGTTCGGCGGGATCACCTGGCCATAATCGGTCGTGCCGCCCAACATTCCAGGGTTGGGAATCGATGGATCATTCAAGGTGGCGAGCGGCGTGCTGGTGCAGGTGACATCGGACTTGGCACCCCCAACGCCGCCGCTCTTCGCCGGCGTGCCGGTGCCGCTCACCGCTCCAATATCTACGCCGTTTCCAGTAGGAGACGGGGACGCATTTCCTCCAATCGGGTTCTGGTCAGCCCATCGCTTGACACGGGGTAACGAAGCAGGTAGCAGATACAAACTAGCAAGATGCGAATCAATTTGGAGTAGGCACGCATGCGTCTCTCGTCTTCCCGGAGGCCTAGGATCGTCGAATCGGACACGTACCAGGCACCGTTGATCATCGTCATCGTGAATCGAGTCCGACGTGTGACCGACGTCTGGCTGTTCGATCGGAGTTTCGTGTGAGAATCGATTTCGACGGAATGATCAAATATGCAATCAATAACCGTCGCCGTGGGGCCATTGATCGACCGTGACGATCGGTGCCAACTCGGTCTGTGCCCCGGTTGTAATGACCCAGAAGACTTAGATCGGGTGAGGGCCTGCTGCTCCGAGGTCAGTTGCTTTCCCGATTGCGTGGGTTGCGAGTCTGCGGATCCAGCGGGTTAACTGGAAAGTCTGCTGCGACGGCGATCACGTCGTCCCAGTGGGCCCGGTAGGCGGCGAGGATGGCGGCTTTGGTGGCGTCTACCGTCGTGGAGGTATTCGCCACTGTCGTCACCGTCGTCGGAGGGGCCGGGCTGGGTGCCGCCTTGGGGTGAGCGCTACCGCCGGCACACGCGGCCATGCCAGCGAGAGCCACGGCCACGGCCACGGCGGACATCCACCGAACCACCCGCACGACCGAAATTGTACGCCCATCCATCACGGCGTTTCTATGCCGCGAAGAACTCCTCGACCACCTGGGTGACCCTTGCCGTCACCTGCTTCACCGGTCCGCCGGCCTCGACAATCCGCCAGGTATGCGGTTCGGCGGCGGCCAGCGCCCGGAACCCCTCGGCGACCCGCCGGTGGAACTCGGCCCCCGCCGCCTCCATGCGGTCGGGCCCATGGCCGGCGACGTCCAGCCGGTGCTGGGCGACATCTGCGGGCACGTCGAGCAGGATGACGAGGTCGGGCCAGAGGCCGTCCCCGGCCCAGTCGCAGAGGTCCCGCACCTCGGCCACGTCGAGGCCCCGCCCGTAGCCCTGGTACGCCAGCGACGATCCCGAGTACCGGTCGGTCACCACGTCACGGCCGGACTCCAGCGCCGGCCGGATCACGGTCGCAACGTGCTGGGCTCTGTCCGCCGCCAGCAGCAGCGCCTCGGCCCGCACGTCGACCGGCTCGCCCACCGTCGGGTCGAGCACCAGCTCCCGGATCTGGCGGCCGAGGTTGGTCCCACCTGGCTCCCTCGTCAGCAGCGCGCCCAGCGTCTCGGCCAGATGCGCCGCCTGCGTCGACTTACCCGAGGCTTCACCACCCTCGAAGGCAATGAACCGACCCCTCACGACTCCGCCACAACGGGCGCCGACCGCACCGCCCGGCGCGTCAGCAGGCCCGCCGCCAGGATGACCGCTCCCCCCAGCCACAAGGCCACCCGGACCCCGGGCAGATACACGGTCAGACTCCACAGGTGAATCCGCCGGTCGAAGAGCGCCCGCGAGACGTCATCCACCAGGGCGCTCACGAACGGTGCGACGACCAGGGCCAGGAACAGGCACAGCCTGGTGCTGGTGTACAACGCGGCGAAGATCCGCCCCCGCAGGTCGTCACTGACCTCGGCGCCGAGCAGGCTGAAGCCCAGCACGTAGACCGACCCGGCACACACACCGAACCCGGCGGTGGCCAGGGCCGCCAGCGGCAGCCGCCACATCGACGCCGATAGCATCAGCGTCACCCCGCCGGCGAACACCGACACCTGGAACACGAGGAGGTGCGGCAGCCGGTTCTGCATTATGGAGACACCGAGCACGCCCGTGGCCACGCCGACGCCGAACGCCGTCAGTAGGACACCGAAGCCGGAGGGACCGGCATGCAGAACCACGGTGGAAAATACCGGGCCCAGGGGCACGATGGTCCCGCCGCCGGCCAGACCGCACGCCAGGCCGATCATGACGCCGCGCACGACACCGTTGGAACCAATGAACCGAAATCCCTCCTTGAGGTCCCGGACCACCCGTCCCACGTCCAACCCCTGCCCCTCCCCGCTCACCCCCTGCCGGCGGGGGATGGCCAAGCTGGCGATGATTGACGCCGAGGCCCAGAAGGTGACGACGTCGAACCACAGCGCCAGGCTCTCGGGGCTGAGGGAGTGAAACGGCTGGGCCAGCCGCACCAGGCCGGCGAACACGGCCGACGAGATGGGAAAGGTGCCGTACGACGCGGCGAGCGACAGCGAGTTGGCCTTCGGCAGAAGCGATCGCTCGACCAGGTTGGGGACCGTCGCCTCCTTGGCCGACGCCCACAGCAGGGTGCAGAGCTCCAGGACGAGCGAGGCGAGGACCAGGCCTGGGATGTCCCGGACGAACGGCAGGCTGAGCAGCACCAGGCCCCGGACGCCGTCGCAGCCGACCATGGTCCACTTGCGGTTCCACCGGTCGGCCATCACGCCCATGAACGACCCGAGGAACAGCCCCGGGACCACGCGGGCCGAGAGCACCAGGCCGACCGCGGCGCCGGCGTTGCCACCCCCGACCCGGGCGGCGATGGCCGTCACCGCGATCAGGCCGATCCAGTCCCCGAGCGAGGAAACGACCTGGGCGCACCACAGGCGGAAGTAGGCCGTCGACCCGAACACCCTGGTCAGGTTGGCGGCGCGCCTGCTTCCGAACCGGGTGCCGGCAGCCCCGACGACGGCAGGATCCGCCACGGCGAGTCAGAGTACCGGGAGCGGGCCGCTTTTGCCGGGCGAGCCGGCGGTCGCCGCCATTCTCGGACGCGTTGTACCGAATAGCAGTGACAACGCGTCCGAGTTGTTGGAGGGCCCGGCAGAATCAGCCGGCGGCCTTCTTCTTGGCCCCACCCGCCTTCTTCTTGGCCGCACCCGCCTTCTTCGCCGCACCGGCCTTCTTCACTGCTGCCGCCTTCTTGGGCGCCCGCTTGGTCGACGGTCCGGCGGCCCGGCGGTCGGCGAGCAGCTCGGCGGCCCGTCCAATGGTGACGCCGTCGACGGTGTCGCCCTTGCGGAGCGAGGCGTTGGTCACGCCGTCGGTGACGTACGGCCCGAACCGGCCGTCGCGCACCGACACCGGCTGACCGCTGGCCGGGTCGGCGCCCAGCTCCCGGAGCGGCTCGGCCGACCGCTGCCCCCGTCGGGGCTTCGGCTGGGCGAACAGCGCCAGCGCCTCGTCCAGCGTCACCGTGAACAGCTGGCCCTCGCTGGCCAGCGACCGCGAGTCGTCGCCCTTCTTCAGGTACGGACCATACCGGCCGTTGAGGGCGCTGATCTCGCCCCCGTCGGCGGGATCGACACCGAGCGCCCGGGGAAGAGACAGCAATCGCAGCGCCTCTTCGAGGCTGACGGTCGCCGGGTCCATGGTCGGGAACAGGGATGAAGTCCGGGGCTTGCCGGCCGCATCATCAGCGTCGCCCAGCTGCACGTAGGGGCCGAACCGGCCGGCCCGGGCCAGGACCGGCAACCCGGACTCCGGGTCCGTGCCGACCACCCGGTCGTGGGAGCCGGCGTGCAGGAGGATCTCCGCCGCGTCGACGGTGAGCTCGTCTGGTGGGAGGTCTTCGGGGAGCTGGGCCCGCTCGTCACCCTTCTGGATGTACGGCCCGTACCGGCCGACGCGAGCCACGATGCCGTCGCCGATGGGAATGGAGTTGATCTCCCGGGCGTCGATGTCGCCGAGCTGGTCCTGCACCATCTTCTTGAGCCCGGCCTGGGACGGCGCCCCGAAGTAGAAGCGGTGCAGCCACGGGATCGCCTCCTCCGCCCCGTTGGCGATCTCGTCCAGCTCCTCCTCCATCTGGGCCGTGAACGAGTAGTCGACCAGCTGCGTGAAGTACTGCTCCAGCAGGCTGACCACCGCGAACGCGGTCCAGGATGGGATGAGGGCGGTCCCCTTCTTCCAGACGTAGCCCCGGGCCTGAATGGTCTCGATGATCGACGCGTAGGTGGAGGGCCGGCCCACGCCGAGCTCCTCGAGCGCCTTCACCAAGGAGGCCTCGGTGTACCGGGCGGGCGGCTGGGTCGAATGCCCCTTGGCCTCGAGCACCAACGCGGCGAGAGGATCGCCGGCGGCCAGCACCGGCAGGCGGATCTCCTGGTCCTCCAAAGCGGCGTCGGGATCGTCGGACCCCTCGACGTAAGCCCGCAGGAAGCCGGGGAACTCGATGGTCTTGCCACTGGTCGCGAACTCGGCATCCTCGCCGGCCGACGAGACGCCACCGAGGCGAACCTGCAGGCTCCGGCCCCGGGCGTCGGCCATCTGCGACGCGATGGTGCGCTTCCAGACCAGGTCGTACAGCCGGAACATGTCGCCGGACAATCCCGTCTGCTCGGGCGTGCGGAACGACTCGCCGGCGGGGCGGATGGCCTCGTGGGCCTCCTGAGCGTTCTTGACCTTCTTGACGTACCGGCGTGGCTGCTCCGGCACGTAGGCCGGCCCGTACAGGCTGGCCGCCTGGGCCCGGGCCGCGACCAGCGCCTGATCGGACAAGTTGGTCGAGTCGGTCCTCATGTAGGTGATGTAGCCCTGCTCGTACAGGTCCTGAGCCACCTTCATGGTGCGGGTGGAGCCGAAGCGCAGCTTGCGCCCCGCCTCCTGCTGCAGCGTGGAGGTCATGAACGGCGGGTACGGCGAGCGCCGGTACGGCTTCTCCTCGACCGACCGCACCCGAAACGAGGACGAAGCCAACCGAGACGCCAGCCCCCGGGCCGCGTCCTCGTCGAGCACCACCACGCCGGAACCGGCATTGAGTGCTCCCGTCTCGCCGAAATCCTTGCCGGTCGCCACCCGGCGGCCGTCGAGGGAGACCAGGGTGGCGCCGAACGGGTCGCCCTTTTCCCCCTGGAAAGTGCCGTCGATGTCCCAATAGGACGCGCTGGTGAAGCGCATCCGGGCCCGCTCCCGCTCCACCAGGAGTCGGGTGGCGACGGATTGGACCCGGCCGGCGGAGAGGTTGTTCATCACCTTCTTCCACAGCACGGGTGACACCTCGTAGCCGTAGAGCCGGTCGAGGATGCGGCGGGCCTCCTGGGCGTCGACCAGCCGGCGGTCGAGGTCCCGCCAGTTGTCGACGGCCTCGCGGATGGCGGCGCTGGTGATCTCGTGGAAGACCATGCGCCGGACCGGGACCCGGGGGGCCAGCACCTCCATCAGGTGCCAGGCGATCGACTCCCCCTCGCGGTCCTCGTCAGTGGCCAGATAGACCTCGCTGGCGTCCTTGAGGGCGGCCTTGAGCTTCCTGACCTGCTCCTTCTTCTGACGGGGGACGACGTAGAGGGGCTTGAAGTCGTTGTCGACGTCGACGCCCAGGCGGGCCCATTTCTCGGCCTTGTAGGCGGCCGGGATCTCGGCCGCGCCGCTGGGCAGGTCCCGGATATGGCCGACCGACGCCTCCACGACATAGTCCCGCCCGAGGAATCCGGCGATGGTCTTGGCCTTGGCGGGCGATTCGACGATGACGAGCGGTCTAGGCATGACTGGCAAGAGAGTGAGCCGTCCCCGGGGCCCGTGTCAACCCGGGGGTCAGGGGCGCGTCAGCACTACGGACGCCCGTATGGGCCCGATGCGCCGATGCGGTCGGTCCGGGCCCGGCGCACTTCGAGTACGACGGGGACCAGCGAGACGATGATCACCACGGCGATGACCGGCACCAGGTACTTGTCGATGTGCTTGACCGAGCTGCCGAGCGCATAGCCGGCCAGGACCATCCCGCACGCCCACAGCACACCGCCGATGACGTTGAACGTAAGGAACAGGCGGTACCTCATGCGCGACGCACCGGCCACGATGGGAGTGAAGGTGCGCACCGCCGGGACGAAGCGGGCCAGGACGATCATCTTGGCGCCGCGCTTCTCGAGGTACTCGTTGGCCCGGTTCAGATAGTGGGGTTTGAACAGCCGGGACTCGGGACGGCTGAACAGCGGCTGGCCGACCCGGTCGCCGAACGCGTAGCCCACCTGGTCGCCGACCACCGCGGCGACCGAGCAGCCGAGCAGCAGGGCGGCCAGGTTCAGGTGGACACTGCCCGGCCTGGTCGTCGAGGCCAGGATTCCGGCGGTGACCAGCAGCGAGTCGCCGGGCAGGAAGAAGCCGAAGAACAGACCGGACTCGGCGAAGATGATGGCGTAGATACCCCAGATGCCGTAGGTGTTGATCAGGTGGGTCGGGTCGATGGCGTGCATGGCGTTGTGAGCGACGTTAGCGAATCGGGCGTGTGATACCGACGCGTCCCGGCGTTACTCCAGGCGGCGTTTGACCTCGAGCAGGCGTTCCCGGACTTCGATCTCGACCGTCCCGCCGGCTTGAACCATCCAGACGTCGATGGCCTCGACCAGGGCCACGTCGGGGCCGTCGCTGCCGTCGCCCACCAGCGGGACACCAGTGCCGACCATGGGTCCGACGGCCCCGACCGGTACGGCGGGTCCCAGCCCGGCCTCGCCGGAGTCCATGGCGTCGACCTTGCGCTTGGAGAACGCCACCGCCACGATCAGCACGACCAGGGCCGAGAGGGCGATGCTGTACCGGGCGCCGTTGTTGTGCCGCAGGCTGATCACGGCAGGCAGGATCAGCAGGCTGACCAGGTTCATGACCTTGATCAGCGGGTTGAGGGCCGGCCCGGCGGTGTCCTTGAACGGATCGCCGACGGTGTCGCCTATGACCGCCGCCTTGTGGGCGTCGGAGCCCTTGCCGCCCTCGTGGCCGTCCTCGATGTACTTCTTGGCGTTGTCCCACGCCCCACCCGAGTTGGAGAGGAAGTTGGCCATCAGCTGGCCGGTCAGGATGACCGCGGCCAGGAACGCTCCGAGCGCCAGGTAGTTGATCCCGAACCCGATGATGACCGGGCTGAGCACGGCGAGCAGCGCCGGCGTGACCAGCTCCCGGAGGGCGGCGGTGGTGCAGATGTCGATCACCCGCCCGTACTCGGGCTTCTCGGTGTAGTCCATGATGCCGGGGTGCTCCCGGAACTGGCGGCGCACCTCCTGGACCACGATGCCGGCGGTGCGACCCACCGCCCGGATGGCCAGGGCGCTGAAGAAGAAGGCGATCGACCCGCCGATGAGCAGACCGATGAACGTCTTCGGGTCGGCCACGTTGATCTGGGTCGGGAACACGTTCTGGAACAGGGCCGAGCCGGTCTGTGGCAATCCGAGCTGGGCGCCGATGGTCTCGATGAACGAGGCGAACAGGGCAACCGAGGCGATGACCGCCGAGCCGATGGCGAAGCCCTTGGTGACCGCCTTGGTGGTGTTGCCCACAGCGTCCAGGCTCACCATGATCCGCTCCGGCTCGCCCTCGAACTCGCCGGACATCTCGGCGATGCCCGCCGCGTTGTCCGACACCGGACCGAAGGTGTCCTCGGAGACGATGACGCCGGTGGTGGCCAGCATGCCCATGCCGGTCAGGGCCACCAGATAGAAGGCGAACTGGATGTTGCCGCCCGAGATCCAGATGGCGAACCCGATGGTGATGGCGATCATGATGACGGCGTAGACGGTCGACTCCAGGCCGGACGCGATCCCCGACAGGACCGTGGTCGCCGGCCCGGTGCGGGCCGCCTCGGCGATGTCGCGCACCGGTGTCTTCTCGGTCGAGGTGAAGTACTCGGTCAGCCGCGAGAGGGCCTGGGCCAGCACCAGGCCGCCGGTGACGGCGCCGAAGACCTTCCAGCCCTCGTTGCCGTGCTTGTTGCCGACGTAGGTCATGGCGACGATGAAGGTGGTGATGACGGTCAGCACGCCGGCCGTCAGGAAGCCCCGGTTGATGGGCGCCATGGCCGATTTGTCCTTGTCGGTGGCCTTCACCGCGAACACGCCGACAATCGACGACAGGACGCCCAGGGCCCGGGCGATGACCGGGAAGATGAGACCCAGCGCCGGGTTGGCACCGATGGAGTGGAACGCGGCCACGCCGAGGATGATCGAGGCCACCAGCGTGACCTCGTAGGACTCGAACAGGTCGGCGGCCATGCCGGCGCAGTCGCCGACATTGTCACCCACGTTGTCGGCGATGGTGGCCGCGTTGCGCGGGTCGTCCTCAGGGATGCCCGCCTCCACCTTGCCGACCAGGTCGGCCCCGACGTCAGCCGCCTTGGTGAAGATGCCGCCGCCCACCCGGAGGAACAGGGCCAGCAGCGAGCCGCCGAACCCGAACCCGATCAGGATCGCCGACGAGGTGTTCTGGAAGATCATGATGATGAGCGTCGCCCCGGCCAGGCCCAGCCCGACGGTGAACATCCCGGCCACTCCGCCGGTCCGGAACGCCACCTTGAGGGCGTCGGGAAGGGAGCCCCGCTTGGCCGCGGCGGCCGTGCGGACATTGCCACGCACCGCCAGGCTCATGCCGATGAACCCGGTCAGGCCGGACATGATGCAGCCTCCGATGAAGGCCACGGTACGGAAGATGCCCGACTGGACGAACGACAGGGCGGCCGAGCCGTCGGGCCTGGCGACCTTGGTGGCGGTCAGGAAGACCAGCACGGCCAGCGGCACCAGGATGATCCCGATGGTCTTGAACTGACGGCGTAGGTAGGCCAGCGCCCCCTCCTGGATGGCGGCCGCGATCTCCTTCATCTTCGGCGTGCCGGCATCGGCGGCCAGCACCCCGGTCATGAGGAAGAAGCCGACGCCGATGGCGAGCACAGCCGAGGCGGCGGAGAAGACGAGCCAGAACCATTCGCCACCCCCGAGGTGGAAGGACTGATATCCCCCTTCCGCGGCGAGCACGTGAGTCATAGCGATTGCCTCCTGGGTTCGGTCTTTCGTACGTAGATCTGATTGGCGAGCCGCTCGCCGAGGGTGCGGTCGTGTCCGGCCACCCGGACGACGAGCGGCCCGTCGAAGGGGTGCTTCTCGGTAACCTCGACTTCGACACCCGGCCGCAGCCCGAGGGTGTCCAGGAAGGCGATCATGTCGGCGTCGGTCGAGCCGGACATGGCCACCACCGCCACATCGCCCGGCTCCAGCTCGTACAGGTACGGCATCCTGGGGATGTCGATCACCTCGGGGGCCGGGATCGGGAAGCCGTGCGGGCAGGTCGAGGGGCGATGCAGGGCGACGAACAAGCGGTCCTCGACCTCTTGGGGAAGTTCGTGCTCGAAGCTGGGGGCCAGCCGGTCGGCCTCGTTCCAGGCGTAGCCGAGCATGTCGGACAGGAACCGCTCGACGATGCGGTGCCGGCGGATGACCGAGACGGCCGCCTGCCGGCCACTCTCGGTCAGCTCGACTCCGTGGTAAGGCGTGTGGTCGGCCAAACCCCGGTCGGCCAGGCGCTTCACGGTGGCGGTCATGGTGCCGGGTGCCACCCGCAGGCCTTCGGCCAGGTCCCCGGTGTGGGCGGGGCTGCCGCCGTCGGGGTCGGACGTCAGCCGGTAGATCGCCTTCAGCGTCTCGCGCTCGGATTTCGTAAGAGTGATATCCATGGCTTCGGGCGCTGGAACTATAAGTTTTACGTCATCAAAATGTCAAGGGAGTGGGGCTGGGGCAGCCGCCGAGCCGCGCCCTATCGCGGGTACGTCATGGCGGCTGTACCGCACTGTCCGACCCGGCTACTCCAGTTCCTCGGAGATCAGTTCCTCGGGCGGGCGCATCTCGAGCGGCTCGCCGAAGACCGTCATGCGCACCGATGTCCCGGCCGTCGACGACTCGAAGACCACCTCGTCGACCAGGCTGCGGATGAGCGGGATCCCGAGTCCGCGCTCGAAGTTGAGGCGCTCGGGGTCGGTCACCGGTGGGTGCGACGGGAGGGCGTCGGGGTCGAAACCGGGCCCGTTGTCCTCGACCGCCACCTCCAGCCTGGCGTCGTCGTCGCGCACGAGGATCCGCACCCGTTCCTCGGAGTCGGCCTTCCCGTAGGCCTCGATGGCGTTGGTGCACGCCTCCGAGACGGCCAGCTTGAGGTCGTCGATGCGCTGGTCACCTAGGTTGCGCCGGGCCGAAGCCAGTGACGACACCACCAGCCGGGCAATAGCGATGTACTCCGGACTGGCCGGTATCTCCAGGGAGAGGATCAGTTCCATGGCGGGCGCCGCTAGCTGGCGACGGCCGCTTCCACCGAGTCGTGAATGGCGAACACCTTGGTCAGGCCGGTGATCTCGAACACCTTGAGGATCCGCTGCTGGGTGCAAACCAGGCCCAGGTCGCCGTCGTGGCTGCGCAGCCGCTTGAGGCCGCCGACCAGCACGCCGAGCCCGGTCGAGTCGAGGAAGTCGACGCCTTCGAGGTCGACGATGATCTGATGCTTGCCCTGACTCACCAACTCGACCAGCTTCTCGCGCAGGCGCGGGGCGGTGTAGACGTCTACCTCGCCCTTGACAGCCAGCACCGTGTAGGGCGGGTGGCTGTCGTCTACCTCGAGACCAAGCTCCATCGGCGGATCCTCCTCGACCGTCGTTCGGCGTCCAAGCTAGCGCCCAGAGCCGGGTCGTAGGCTACGCCGGGCGGCGCCCACTGTTATTCCCCGTCCGCCAGGTAGCGGATGCGCCGGGCCACATTGACGGCGTGGTCGCCCAGGCGCTCGTAGAAGCGGGCCACCAGTGCCATGTCCATGGCCACCGGCAGGCTGGTGCCGCCCGACGCCAGCTCGGCGATCAGGTGGGCGTGACGGTCGTCCATCTCGTCGTCGCGGATCTTGAGGGAGTTGTAGCTGTCACCGTCATGCTCGAACCAGGCGTCGCCCGCGGTCCGCCACATCTCGACACCGAGACTTCCCATCTGGGCGATCAGGCCGCGGGTGCGGGGGGTCAGATCGGCGGCCAGGCCCGGCATCGTCCTCTGCGCGATGTGGGTGACCAGGTCGTGGCTGCGCTCCAGTTCGGGCACGATGCGCAGCACCGACAGCATGAACCGCAGATCGGCGGCGACCGGCGCCTGCAGGGCCAGTTCCTGGTTGACCAGCCGCTCGAGGTCCAGGTAGACCGAATCGATGACGCCGTCGCGGGCTACGACCGCCCGCCCGCCCTCCACGTCGCCCGACAGCAGGGCGTCGGTGGCCGCGGCGATGCCCTCGCTCACCAGCCCGAACATCTGGACCACTTTGTGGTCGATCTCCTCGAGATGACGGCGGTAACGCGGGCGCAACTCGGTCGGGACCTGTCGGACCGCCAATTCGTCAGCCATGCCCAGACGGTACCCCGCCCTGGCGGGGCCATGCCTACATCTCGGGTTCGAGGGCCTCCAGCGCGCCGGACCGCCTGACCTCGCTGCGCAGCCACAAGCCGTGGAGGGCCACGACGATGACCAGCACGCCGGCACCGACGAGGGCGATCGACCCGACCGACGAATGCGACTTGGGCGCCGGCGGGGGCGCCGACACGATCGCCGGCGGGTCGGTGGGGGCGGGCTGCTGGCCGTAGGGCAGGGCCGGGTTGAACCCGTTGTCGGTCGTCGTCGGGACAGGGTTGACGCGAGGGCCGAGGATGGGCGCCGAGAAGCCGGTGCCGGTTCTCGGCTTCAACGAGGCGAAGACGTTGCTGAGACCGCTCAGTCCGCTGGACTTGGCCGGGACGAGGGCGCTGGCGGCCGGCGGTCCTGGGACCGTGACCGCCTTGGACTGCCCGGGGGCGCTGGGTACCTGGTCCTTCAGGAGATAGCTCGCCCCAAATCGGTTGGCGAAGACCTGGTAGGTGAACTGGCCGCCGCCGGAGGAGGTGTCGGTCCACGACGGCTTGGCGTCGCAGCGGGCCAAGGGCCGGACCTCCGCGGGGGCGAAGGACATGGCGCACCCGTAGGCGATCACCTTCTGCGAACCGCTCACCCGGTAGACGGAATATCCGAACACGTCGGGCTCCGGGTTGGGGTCCCAGGTCACGACCACACCCGACGCCGGGGCCTTGGCCAGCGTGGCGGTGACGTTGGCCGGCGCCACCGGAGGGTTGCTCACCGTGATCGTGGGCATGAGGGTGGTGGTGCTCGAGCAGAACACGGCCAGACCGGAGTTCGGGCAGGTATCCCCCTGGACCATGAACGAGTACTGACCGTTCAGCACGACGTTGTTGGCCTCCACCCCTGCCGGCCACGCCACATCACATTCCTGCGAACCGGCGGTAGGCGCTGCGGTGCTGCACGTTGCGGACGGGATCGTGGCCGAGGTGGCGGCGGGAACCGGCGCGTTGACCGGCGTTCCGGTCGTGGCCCAGGTGACCGTCGCCTTGACCTGGTCGATATGGCCGTCGGAGGCAACACCGGTCCACATGATCGCGATGGGGCCCGGCTCGCCGTTGGTCGATGGACGTACCACGACCGTGCCCGCCGGCGCCGGGCAGGCGGCAAGCAGGCCGCACGCCGGCGGAGTCGCCGCCCCCGCCGGGAGCGCGGTCGCGAGCACCGCCGTCAGGCCGAGCGCGCCGGAGCCGGCGACGAGCAGTAGGGCCAGGATCGCGCTCGGCCACCGCGGGCTACGACGCACGATCCTCAGGCGGGTGTCGACCGGAGCAGGGCGGCGCGGATGACGATGCGATGGCTGGCCGAACCCTTGGGCGTACAGGACGTGAGGGTGAGCAGGTGCTCGCCCGGCGCATCGGCGACGACCGAGATGTCGTTGGGCAACACGACGAACGGGGCCTTGGTCATGCCGTAGGTGCAGGTGCCGACCGGCGTCACCAGGGTGATCTGGTCGCCCTCGACCAGCTGATCGACGTTGGCGAACGGCTTGCCGTAGGTGGTGCGGTGCCCGGCGATGGCCACGTTGCCGACCTCGCAGGGCAGCGGGGTCGTCGGGTAGTGGCCGGCGCCGGCCCGCAGCGCGCTCTCGGTGACGCCCTGGACCACCACCACGTCGACGCCGAGCTTGGGGATCATGATGCGGGTGAGGCTGTCACCCTCCTTGACCCGATGGTGCAGGTAGTCGTCCTTGAGCGAGGAGCTGGCCAGCTCCTTGCGGAGGTGGCCCTGCAGGCGGTTGTGGAGGTAGTTGGTGTACGCCGGGTAGGCGAGCAGGCCGATGGCCACGACCAGCAGCAGACCGGAGGCACCCGTCAGCGTGCGCCGGGCCCACCGCCTTTGCCGCAGGAACGCGATCAGACTGTCCACTACCCCACCACCTTTGAGTCGTCCCACGACAATCGGCCCCGGGGCCGGATCCCGGCGTACACCCTGGCATAAACCGGGAATCAGGTGGGGGCGCGCCCCGCGGGACGGCGCCAGAACCGCTCGTACACTGCCACGGATGGAGGCCGCCTTCTTCGACCTGGACAAGACGGTCATCGCCAAGGCGTCGATGATGGCGTTCGGCGGGCACTTCTACCGCAAGGGTCTGATCACCCGCCGCTCCCTCCTGAAGGGGCTCTGGGCCCAACTGATCTACATGCACCTCGGTGCCAGCGAGGAGAAACTGACCCGCATCCGTGAGTCGACACTCGCTCTCACCCGGGGCTGGCAGCAGGCCGACGTGCGCCAGATCGTGGCCGAGACGCTGGCCGATGTGGTCGAGCCCATCATCTACGCCGAGGCCCTCGATCTCATAGGGCTGCACCGGGCGGCGGGCCGGGAGGTGTACATCATCTCGGCGTCGCCGGCCGAGATCGTCGAGCCGCTGGGCTGGTTCCTCGGCGTGGACAAGGTGATCGCCAGCCGGGCCCGCATCGACGACGACGGTCGCTACACCGGGGAGATGGATGTGTACGCCTACGGTCCCTTCAAGGCCGAGCTCATCAAGCGGGTGGCGCTCCGCGACGACATCGACCTGGCTGCGTCGTACGCCTACTCCGACTCGTACACCGATCTCCCGATGCTCGACGCCGTCGGCCATCCCATCGTCGTCAACCCCGACCGGGTGCTGGCCAAGGTGGCGCGGGAGCGGGACTGGGAGGTCCGCCAGTTCGTGCGGCCGGTCCGCCTGCGCGATCGCGTCCCAGCACCGCCCGCCCGGGCGACCGCCGCGGCCGGGGCGTCGGTCGCGCTGGCGGCGGTGGGGTTGGCCATCTGGAGGGCGCGGCTCCGCAGCCGGATCCCCCCGCCGCCCCCGCCGACGCGGTGGGAGCAGTTGAGGCGGGTCAGCCGACCCGCAGCTTCCGGACCGCGAGGACCGAAAGACCGAGCACGACAGCCAGGAGAAGGAGCTTCTTCATGGCGATTACCGTACCGGACCTGACCCCGGCCCGCTCGGCCCAGACCTAGACGGTCAACAGATCCCGCGCCCCGGTGTCGCTGCTCGGGTGCCGCAGCTTCGACATGGCCCGGGCCTCGATCTGGCGGATCCGCTCCCGGGTCAGGTGGAAGTACTCCCCCACCTCCTCGAGCGTCCGGGGCTCGCCCCGGTCGAGGCCGAAACGCAGCCGGAGGACCTCACGCTCGCGGTCGTCGAGCGGGAGCAGCAACCGGACGATCTCGTCGGCCAGCAGGGCCCGGGCCGCCATCTCGAATGGGGAGGAGGCTGAGCGGTCCTCGACCACGTCGCCCAACTCGGCGTCCCCGTCCTCACGGAGCGGCTCCGACAGCGACACGGGCTCCATCCCGAAGCGCAACGCCTCGTTGACGCGGTCCTCGGGCAGCTCCACCTCGATGCACAGCTCGGCGCGGGTGGGCGGCCGGCCCAGCCGCCCCTCCAGCCGGGCGCGAGCCTTCTGCAAACGGGTCAGGGTGTCGCCGGCGTGCACCGGGAGCCGGACGGTGCGACCGGTGTTGGCGATGCCCCGGGTGATGGCCTGGCGGATCCACCAGGTGGCATAGGTCGAGAACTTGAAGCCCTTGCGCCAGTCGAACTTCTCGACGGCGTGCATCAGGCCGAGATTCCCCTCCTGGATCAGGTCGAGCAGCGGCAGCCCCGACGCCTGGTACTTCTTGGCGATTGACACCACCAGGCGCAGGTTGGACTTCACGAACATCTGTTGGGCCGCATCGCCATCGCGCACCAACCGGCGCAGCTCGCGCCGGTTGCTCCCCGTCAGGCCCCGTGCGCCGGCAAGCTCGCACCGGGCGGCGGCGGCGGATTCGATGATCTGCGCCAGACGGACCTCGTCGTCCTTGGTGAGCAACGGGTACTGCCCGATATCCGAGAGGTAGAGGCGCACCAGGTCCTCTTCCTCACGCTCGACTCGGTCCTTCATCAAGAGTCAGCCTCCGTCGCTTGGACCGCCTGCGCGGGCAATCGGACGAACCCCCCTGGCCAGCCAGACCTCCGGCGCTGCCATCACCATAACCATGGCGTCAACCCCGCCGCTGGATCCTTGACCGGCCCTACCCGGCCGCCGGTCCGGCAATGCCGCCCGCCACCGTCAGCAGCTCCTCCAACCGCCGGTGGTGGGCGGTCGCCCGGCTGACGTCAGCGGGGGTCTGGAGGAGGACCGGGACCATGGCTTGGCCCTGCCGCCAGTCCTCGGTCTCGTCGGCCAGGACCAGTTTGAGGGCCCGGATGGTCGGGGCCTCGGACACCGTCGAAGCCCGCTCCAGGTGGGCCCCGTAGATCGCCACCAGGTGGGGCAGCAGGACCCGGTACACGCCGGCCAGCTTCTCGCCGGTCGTGGCCGGCTCGGCCAGGGTGTGCATGAAGGCCATCAGATGGTCGTTGGCCGCGACCGTCAGCTCGTCCCTGTCGATGCCGGCCAGTACCGGGAGGCGGTCGCCCCAGAGCTCGGCGTGCCAGGCGTGGTGGTGGCTCTGGGAGGCGATCAGCAGCTTGGCCTCCAGCTCGGGGACGTCCTGTACCCACCGGCCGAGGATCTCGAACAGTCGCGTCTCGACCCAGGCGTAGTGGCCCAGGCGCGCCGCGGCATCGGCGAGGGATTCGGACATAACGCTCCTTGTCGCGGTAGTCCCCCACCCTAAACGGGTACGACTGCCGTAATGATCGGTTCCGGTGAGGGCTCCAAGCCACGTCGAGCTCGCCTGGAGTTGGGGGCCGGGCCGGCGAGCGTGGCCCAGGCCCGGAGCTTCGTGAGCGACATGGTCAGATTGTGGGGGTGCGACGACCCGATGCAGGTGGCCGCCCTGCTGACCAGCGAGGTGGTCACCAACGCGGTGCGCCACGCCGCCGACACCGTGTGCGTGGCCGTGGAGCTCGAACCGGACTCGGTGCTCATGGTGCAGACCCGTGACGACACTCCCGGTGAGCCGGTCGTCCGAACTGCCAGCACCGACGCCGACAGCGGTCGCGGCATGTTCCTGGTGGACCGCCTGGCCCGCCGGTGGGGCGTCCTCCCGGTCGATGACACCGGCAAGGTGGTGTGGTTCGAGGTCCCGGTCGCCGCCCGCCGCTCCGAGGACCGGGGCGCGGCCGAGGCCTGACGACCGGCGCTAGGCCTTCGTCGGCCGGAACTGCCGCAGCCAGCCGATCAGCGCCTCGACACCGTCGTCGCCGTCGACGTCGTGGGCGCTGATCCATGCATCGGCCTGATCCGGCGTGACGATGCGCTGCGACAAGGCGAACATGAGCATCACCAGGGCCTGACGGCGGCGGGGCGGCAGTTCCGAGATGAGGGCGCCCAGCCGCTCGGCGAACTCCACCCAGTCGTCCGCGTCGGCCAGCGAGGATCGCATGCCGCCGGACAGGTCGGCCAGGACACTGCGGAACTCGGCTGCCGACCGGCCCCCCTCTCCCTCCTCGAGCTGCGCCATGTCGCGGCCACCATACCTATTCAGAAGGCGCCCACCCCGCCGGGGGTACCCAGACCGGTGGGGCCGTCGTAGCCGGGCCCGGCATTGCACTCGGCGTCGCCGCAATTCGCCGTCCCGAACAAGCCCAGCAGCCCCGGGTGGGCGGGATCGTTGGTCCCGGACGTCACGTCATTGAGGAATCCGGTGTGGCCGTAGGGAGACGACACCGACCCCCCGGCCATGGCGTACAGGCTGGCGATGATCGGAGAGCCCACGCTCGTGCCGCCCATGACCTCCCACCCGCCGGTCGGGCAGGCGACTCGCAGCAGCCCGCAGAGCAGGGCGTCGCCGGCCGAGGCGCCGAAACTGTCGTACACCGCCACGCCCGTCCCCGGGTCGCCGACCGCCGAGACGTCGGCCACGCTTCGGGTGGCGCACACCCCGATCCCGGCCTGCCACGCGGGCCGGGCCTCATATGCCGAGCACCCGCTGCCCGATCCCACCCAGGCCGATTCGGTCCAGCCCCGCCCCGCGCCGCCTCGCACCAAGGTGGTGCCGCCGACGGCGGTGACGAACGGCGACGACGCCGGGTACTGCGCACCGCGCCCGCTGTCACCGGTGCTGGCGGTCACCGCGATCCCCGGGTGGTTGAAGTAACGGGCGTCGTCGGCCAGCTGCGTCGCCGCCTCGGCCCCGCCGTAGCTGTTGGAGATGGCCGCCGCGCCCAGCCGGGCCGCGGTGTTCACCGCCGCGCCCAGGTCAGTGCCAGACGCCGAGTTGGCCTCGACCAGCAGGATGTGGCAACGCGGGCAGGCGGCGGAGACCATCTGGGTGTCGAGAGAGATCTCCGTCGCCCACCCCACGTCGGCGGCGGGGTGACCGGCGCCGCCGTTCTGGTCGACCTTCTGGAAGCAGCCGTTGGCCGTGGTGCACGCCGGCAGACCGAAGGTCGACCGGTAGAGGTTCAGGTCGGCCTCGGCCGCCGGGTCGTCGAAGGCGTTGACCACCGCGACCGTCCGCCCGGCGCCCAGCGACGCCGAGGCGGACGCCAGGCCGTAGGCGCTCTGCAGGTCGGCGGGGCCATAGCCGACCGGGCCGCCGGTCCCGCCGGCATGAGGCTCCGCCGCCAGCACCCTCGCGTTGGTCACGACCTGGCTGGCGCACCGGGCCTGGCCCAGCGGCACCGGCCCACACACCAGGACCCCCAGCGCGGTCCGCACCAGTCCCCCGACCGGATTGGCCGGGCCCACCGTCGCCCGGGCCGCGACCAAGGTGGCGGCCGGTCCATTCGACCGCCGCCCGCCGACCTGCACCGCGGCGACCGCGCCCGCCGAGCCCAGCAGGCCGACGATGACCGCCAGGCATCCGATTCGACGGCGCATCACGGCCTTACGATACGCCAGGTGGCGGGGTGAGACCGGCCCGGTAGGTGTCGAGCACGTGGCGCAGCAGTTCGTCGCGCTCGGGCCACGGGAAGTCAGGTTTGGCGATCAGCAGCCTGGTGATCCCGTGCACCATCATCCACAGCCCGCTGGCGATCAGGATGGGGTCGCCGGGCCGCATGGCCCCGGCGTCGATGGCCGCCTGCACGTCGCCGACCACGTGCTCGAACGCCAGGGTGAGCACCAGCCGCTCGTCGATGAACCGGTCGGGCGTGGTGTCCGGCCGGCCCATCATCAGGACCCGGTAGTGCTCGGGGTTGTCGAGGCCGAACTGGATGTACGCCCGGCCCCGGGCCCCTATCCGGTCGTGAGGGTCGTCGACGCCATGGACCGCCTGTTGCATGGATTCGTCGAGATGGCGGAACTGTTCCTCGCACACCGCGAAGATCAGCTCGTTGCGGTCGGCGAAGTGGAGGTAGATGGACGGCGGCGACACCCCGACCGCATCGGCGACCGCCCGGATCGACACTGCCGACTGGTCGCCGGTCTCGATCAACAACTGCTCGGCGGCCGAGAGGATCTCGGCCCGCAGCCGCGGCCCGTCGCCCCGCCGGGCGCGGGCCCGTGGCGTTGAGCGCCCGATGCCGGCCGCGGCTCTGGCTATCTAGCTCACCTTCTCGAATTCCCGGGGACGGCTCCAGTCGGTCGACGGGTCGTCATTTTCCCCCTCTGATTCGGACAATCCGATCCGTTCGTAGATGCGCTTGAGCGGCCGCGGCGCCCACCAGTTGGCGTCCCCCGCCAGGCGCATGAACGCCGGCACCAGCACGCCCCGCACCAGGGTGGCGTCGACCAGCACGGCCATGGTCAGTCCGAGCCCGAACAGCTTGATGAACGTGACCTCCGACGTGGCGAAGGCGGTGAAGATGACGGCCAGCAGCAGGGCGGCGGCGGTCACGATGCGCCCGGTGCGCTCCAGGCCGAGGGCGACGGAGGAGATGTTGTCGCCGGAGCGGTCGTGCTCCTCCTTGATGCGGGACAGGAGGAACACCTCGTAGTCCATCGACAGCCCGAAGGCGATGCAGAACATCAGAATGGGCGTGGTCGTGTCGATCGTCCCCGTCGGCGTGAAGTGCAGGGCGCCCGCCAGATGGCCCTGCTGGAACACCCACACCATGGCGCCAAACGTAGCGGTCAGGCTGAGCAGATTGAGGACCAGCGCCTTGATCGGGACCAGGATGCTGCCGGTCATCAGGAACAGCACGGTGAAGGTGACCAGGGCGATGATCCCGCCGGCCAGGCCCAGCTTGGCGAACAGGGACGCTTTGGAATCCTTCAACGTGGCCGACTGTCCGCCAGTAAGGGTGGGAAAAGGCGCAGGGATGCGGCGAACAGCGCTCACGAGCGCTTCGCCCTCGGCGGATTGCGGCTCGACGGTCGGCACCGCGGAGAGCCACGTACCGGGACCCCGGTCGGTGGCGGTGAACCGAGCGCTGGCCGCATTGGGCGGAGCCACTTGGTGGCCGGCGACGTAGGAGCCGGTGGCCGCGTCGACCCGGCCCACGCCGGGGACCGTCGAGAGCCGGGAGGCGTAGCCGGCGATGGCGGTGGCCGCACCCGGCGCGCTCGGGTTGGGAGCGGCGGGCGCCACGATCTCGACCGCGCTGACCTCGTTGGAGCTGAACTGGGCGCGGATGGTGTCCTGCACCTGGCGGCTGGTGGCGCTGGCCGGCAGGACCCGGTCGTCGGGCAGGCCGAAGCTGATCTTGAGGAACGGGGTGCCGAGGGCCAGCAGCAGAGCGATGACCGCCCCGCCGGTGAGGACCGGGCGGCGCATCACGGTAGTGGCCAGCCGGTGCCAGAAGCCGTGGCCGTCGGCCGCCGGCTTGTGGTGCGACAGGGTGCCCGAGTCGACCCGGGTGCCGAGGGCGGCCAGCAGGGCCGGGAGGACGACGACCGCGCCGACCGCCGCCATGATCGTCACCGCGATGCCGGCGTAGGCGAACGACTTGAGGAAGTACATCGGGAAGACCAGCAGGGCGGCCAGCGACACCGCCACGGTGGTGGCGCTGAAGATGACGGTACGGCCGGCGGTCTGGACGGTCCGGATGACGGCGTCATTCGGCGCCCGGCCGCGGTGGAGCTCCTCGCGGTACCTCGAGACGATGAACAGGCTGTAGTCGATGGCCAGCCCGAGTCCCATGGCGGTGGTCAGGTTGAGCGAGAAGATGCTCACGTGGGTGAACACCGTGATGATGCGCAATACGAGCAGCGTGCCGACCACCGACAGGGCGCCGATGGCGACGGGCAGCAGTGACGCCATGGCGCTGCCGAAGATGAGCAGCAGCAGGATCAGGGTCGGGACGAGGGAGTAGAGCTCGGCGTGCTCCAGGTCCTTCTGCACCTGGGTGCCGACCTGGTGGTACACCTCGGCCTGACCGCCGACCCGGACGGTGGTCGCCGGGGTGGTGATGGTGTAGCGGGGCGCCAGGACCTTGATCTCCTTGGTGACCGCGTCGTCGTTGCCGGCCAGCCGGACGAGGACCAGGGCCTTGGTGCCGTCGGTGCTGCGCAGGGGAGGCGGACCGCCGAGCGACCAGTAGGAGGTGACCTGGGCGACGGCCGGCTCATGCGCCAGGCGTTCGGTGAGCTGCTGGGCGGCCTGGCGGAGGGCGGGGGTGTCGACGGCGGGGGTGCCGACGGCGGGGGTTCCCTTGGCGGTGGCGCTGCCCTTGGCGGTCACCAGGAGCACCATGGTGGGGTCGCCGGCGTGGAACTGACTGGTCAGGATGTTGCGGGTCTGGCTGGACGGAGCGCCGGGATCCTGGAACCCGCCGGCGGACAGGTGCTTGACCACCCCGCCGCCCACCGCCCCGGCGGCGATGATGAAAGCCAGGGTGAGCATCAGCACGATCCTGCGACGACGGACAACGGTGGCGGCCAGGCGGGTCAACATGCGACGCTCCTCCCGGAACCTGCTGGTGATCAGCGATAAGTTATCGTCGTTACCTTAACGGTGATCTTGTGGGTTGTCCAGTCCAATCTGGGTAGGTATGGCGGAACCAACGAAGGGAGAGGCACATGGCAGACGAGCACGTAGAGGGCCAGTCCGATCTGGAGCAGCAGCAGGATCCCCGCGGCGACCTCCTGAAGGCTCGGCCCGGTGGCGACGCCGATGTCCAGGGAAAGAACCCCGGGACCGGCTTCCGGGACGAGAAGCCCGACAGCGGCTTCAAGGAATCCGGCGACCTCAACGCGGCCGGCAGCGAACCGCCCGACCGCGGCTGAGCACTCCGTAGGCGCGAGCAGGGCGGCCGTTCGGCCGCCCTGCGAGCGCTTCATTCGGTTGTCCCACCACCGCTGTACCGGGCTACCCGGAAATTTGGGGCCCACCATTGGCGCCGTGTCCGCCCACGGACAGATCGGCGAATGGCCGGGTCAGCTGCGGGAGCGCGGCTGCTGCGATGGCCAACTAGACGGACCGGACGCTCACGCCCGGTCCTTCGTCAATAGCGGGGCGGACCGTCCTCCTCGTGCGGGTGAGTCATCGTCTCAGACCTCCCGTGTTGCGCTTGTCCCTTCCATTGTTACTCCTTCCGGAGCCGGGATGCCACCCAAATTCACGTGTACTGATTGGTAATCGGCATCCGGCGGTCCCGTCCGAATGCCTTGGGCGTGACCCGGACACCGGGCGGCGACTGGCGCCGCTTGTACTCGGCCAGGTCGACCAGGCGAACCACCCGGCGCACCAATTCCTCGTCGAATCCGAGCTCGATCAGTTCCGTCACCGACAGGTCGTTCTCGACGTAGCCCTCGAGAATCGGGTCGAGGATCTCGTAGGGCGGCAGGCTCTGGTCGTCGCGCTGGTCGGGCCGCAATTCGGCTGACGGTGGCTTGGTCAGGACGTCGTCTGGTATCGGTGCCGTGACGCCGGCCGCGCCGGCGCCGGCCGCGCTGGCGTTGCGCCATCGGCACAGCCGGTAGACCATGGTTTTCGGCACATCCTTGATGACCGCATAGCCGCCGGCGGTATCGCCGTAGAGCGTCGAGTAGCCGACGGCCAGCTCGCTCTTGTTGCCGGTCGTGAGGACCATCCAGCCGAACTTGTTGGAAAGGGCCATCAGGGTCACGCCCCGGATGCGGCTCTGCAGGTTCTCCTCGGTCAGATCCTCGGCGGCGTCGTGGAAGGCGGGCCGCAGCATCTCCAGGAAGGCGGCGTGGGCCGGCTCGATCGGTATGGTGCGCAGCCCGATGCCGAGCCGCTCGGCCAGCGCCGCGGCGTCGCCCTCGGAATGCCCGCTCGAGAACCTCGACGGCATGGCCACGCCGTGCACGTGCTCGGGTCCCAACGCGTCGGCGGCGATGGTGGCCACCAGCGAGGAGTCGATGCCGCCCGAGAGGCCGATGACCACGTCGCGGAATCCGTTCTTGATCACGTAGTCGCGGGTGCCGAGGACCAGGGCCTGGTAGATCTCCTGCTCGAGGGGGAGGGGGGCGGTCGTGGGAGTGATCGGGGCGGGCGGGGTGGCGGCCGGGCGGCGGCGCTCCTCGGTCACCACCTTGACCGGCAGGGCCGGCGAGGACACCCGCCCCCTCGGGTCGAGCAGCCGCTTGCGGAACACCGGGCGGATAACCAGGTCGACCACGGTCACCGACTCCTGGAACTGTGGCAGCGAGGCGATCGGGTCGCCGTTGGGCGCCAGCACGAACGACGAGCCGTCGAAGACCAGCTCGTCCTGGCCGCCGACCAGGTTCACGTAGACCAGGGCGCACGAGGCGTCGGCGGCCCGGGTGGCCAGCATCCGCTCCCGCTCCCCCAGCCGGCCACGATAGTAGGGAGAGGCGTTGATGTTGACGACCAGCTCGGCCCCGGCCGCCCCCTGGACGGCGATCGGGCCGGTCGGGCTCCACCCGTCCTCACACACCGAGACCCCGACCCGGACGCCGCCGATCTGATACAGCTCGGTGGCCCCGGAAGAGGCGGTGAAATAGCGCTTCTCGTCGAACACGCCGTAGTTGGGGAGGATCTGCTTGTGGTAGACGCCCTGGACCTGGCCCAGCGCGCAAACCGCGGCGGCGTTGTACAGGTCGATGCCCATGTCGACGAAGCCCACCACCGCCGCGCATCGCTGGCTGGCCGCGGCCACCTTGGCCAGCGCGGCCCGGTTGTCGGCCACGAAACCGGGCTTGAGCAGCAGGTCCTCGGGCGGGTAGCCGGTGATGGCCAGCTCCGGGAAGACGGCGATGTCGGCGCCCGCCTGCTCGGCCGTGCCGAGCGCGGTGATGATGGCCTCGGCATTGCCGTTCAGATCGCCGACCACCGTATTGAGCTGACACAGCGCCACGCGGAGACTGCTCATCGACCGCTCAGCGTAAGGCCTCTCTCGGTACTCAGTTGCGCCATGTCGGACACCGCCGAGGCGCGGGAGGCTGCCGGCATCGGGTGGAGCCTCAACGTTGACCCGATCGACCCTCCGTCCGTGTCCAGGATTCTGCCCTGAACCTGGGCAGTCTCCGGGAACCTCGGGCAGGACGACCGCATGGTTGTCGCCCCGTACGGGCTGGACGCCTCCCAACAGGAGAGGTGCGTCTTTTGTCGCCCGGAACTTCTGTTGACCGCAAAACGTCGCCCGCCATGATCCGGGACAACCGCGAACTCAGGCCGACGACGGTGAGCGCCGGAGCTTCCGCGGCACTGCAACTAGGGGCGGCCTGGCGCCATGCGACGGTCTGCCGCGGCTGCGGCCGGCGACCGGGGAACCTGACCCCGGTCGATGCCGTGACCGCCATCCGGGGACTTCGTCGCCGCCTCGAGCACCGGCACCGGGGCCGGCGCCGACGATCCGCATGAGCTCCCCTCACTGCGAGCGATGCCTTGAGGCTGGAGCTGCGGTTATCGGGCAGGGCGCCGCCGCCTCGAGGATCACGGCCGGAGCATGCTCAGCCGCCACCACAACTACGTTCCGGTAACACCTCGAGGACATGCCTGAGAGCCGCGAATGGACATGGTCCTGCGTCCGGACATTGTGGACTCCTCGCGGCGCAAAAGCGAAGCGACGGACCGTGGACCCCTTACCATCGCCTGTGTGCTGAGTCTGCTGTTGCCCGAGGTGGCCGACGCCATCGAGCACTCGGCCGACCCGATGGCGGCCGGGCTGGCGGTCAGCCGGTCGATCGAGACGCGGCCCGAACTGGCCGAACGCCTGTCCGGCAACGGCACCCTGCTCCGCGGGCTGGTCGCGGTGACGGCGGCCAGCCCCCACCTGGCCCGCCTGTGCCTGACCGACCCCGACGCCATCGAGATGCTGGCCGATCTGGACACCCGGCCGGTCATCGAGCGCGACACCGCGACCGCGGTAGCCCGCTGGAAGCGGCTGGAGCTGCTGCGCATCGCAGCCCGGGACCTGCTCGGCATGGATGCCCTGGAGGCGGTCGGCAGCGCGCTGGCCGGCCTGGCCGACGAGGTGCTCGAAGACTCGATCCGGCTGGCCGAGCTGGAGGGGAACGAGCTGGCCGTGGTCGGCATGGGCAAGCTCGGCGGCCGGGAGCTGAACTACGCCAGCGACATCGACATCCTGCTGGTCGGCGAGGCCGACGCCCGCCCGGTGCTGGCCAATGCCCGGATGGCCTGGCGGGTCGACGTCGACCTCCGCCCGGAGGGCCGCAACGGTCCTCTCACCCGATCCCTGGAGTCGTACCAGGCGTACTGGGACCGGTGGGCCGAGACCTGGGAGTTCCAGGCCCTGATCAAGGCCCGACCCGTGGCCGGCAACCCTGAGCTGGGGGCGGCGTTCGCCCAGGAGGCGGCTCGCCGGGTGTGGAACCGTCCGTTCGGCGCCGACGACCTGCGGGCGGTGCGGGCCATGAAGGCCAGAACCGAGGGCGAGGTGGCCCGCCGCGGCCTCACCGAACGGGAGCTGAAACGGGGCCCGGGCGGGATCCGCGACATCGAGTTCGCGGTACAGCTACTGCAGCTGGTCCATGGCCGGGCCGACCCCGCACTGCGGTCCCCCACCACCCTCGACGCCCTGAAGGAGCTGGCCGGCGCCGGCTACGTGGCCGCCGACGACGCCACCGCCCTGGAGGCCGCGTACCGGTTCCTGCGGGCGGCCGAGCACCGGCTGCAGCTGGTCGAGGACCAGCAGGTGCACGCCCTGCCCACCGACCCGGCCGGGCGGACCCGGCTGGCCCGGGTCATGGGATTCCGCGATGAGGCCAGCGCCACCGCCGAGGCCCGGTTCGAGGCAGAGCTCCGCCGCCATCAGGCAACCGTCCGGTCCATCCACGAGCGGCTCTACTTCCGGCCGCTGCTCGAGGCCTTCGCCCGCGCCCCCGCCGCGCCCGCCGGCCTCAGCGAGACAGCCATCGCCGAGCGGCTGGCCGCGTTCGGCTTCAGCGACGCCGACCGCACCCGGATCGCGGTGCAGGAACTGACGCGGGGTTTCTCCCGGTCGTCGCGCCTGATGCAACAACTGTTGCCGCTCCTCTTCGAATGGCTGTCCGAGGCCCCCGATCCCGATCTCGGGCTGCTCGGGCTCCGGTCGCTGGCCAGCGGCCAGCACCGGCGGGACCAGATGATCACCGTCTTCCGCGACTCCTCCGAGGCGGCCCGCCGCCTCACGCTGCTGCTCGGTACCAGCCCGTTGTTCAGCCGGGCCTTCGAGCGCCAGCCCGATCTGCTGGCCGACCTGGCCAACGGGGGGCCGGCACTCCGGACACCGCCGGGCCCCGGGGGACGGGCCCCGGCCGAGGCCGAAGGGATACGGACCCGCGACGAGCTGCGGGTGGAAGCGGCCACGACGATGGGCTGGCGCACCCGCCCGGAGGAACGCCGGCAGGGCCTGATGCGCTGGATGCAGGCCGAATGGGTCCGGCTGGCGACCGCCGACGTGCTCGGCCGGCGCGAGGTCACCGCCACCGAGCGCGGACTGGCCACCCTGGCCGAGGTGGTGCTCGAGACCGCACTCCAGGAGGTCAATCCCGGGGTGCCGTTCGCGGTGGCCGCCATGGGCCGCTTCGGCGGTGGCGAGCTGTCCTACGCCAGCGACCTCGACGTGTTGCTGATCTTCGACGACACGCTGCCCGCCACCGGCATCGCCGGCGCCGGCATGGCGGCAGCCGAGGCGTTGCTGCGGTACATGCACGGCACCACCCCGGCGGCCCGGATCTGGACCATGGACACCGCGCTCCGGCCTGAGGGCCGCCAGGGTCCGCTGGCCCGCAGCGTGGGCGCCTACGAGCGCTACTACGAGCGGTGGGCCCAGCTGTGGGAACGCCAGGCCCTGCTGCGGGGCCGGATCGTGGCCGGCGACCGGGAGCTCGGCCAACGGTTCGAGGCGGTCGTGGCGCCGTTCGTGTGGGACCGATCGCTGACCGACGAGGACGTCCGGGAGATCCGCCGGATGAAGGCCCGCATCGAGCGGGAGCGGATCCCCGCCGGTGAGGATCCCCAGTTCCACCTCAAGCTGGGCCGGGGGTCGCTCTCCGACATCGAATGGACGGTCCAGCTGCTGCAGATGCGCCACCACATCCGGGGCGAAGGAACCATGGCGGCCCTGGCGGCGCTGATGTCGGCCGGCGTGGTCAGCGCAGAGGACGCGGCGGTGCTCAGCGCCGCCTACCGCTTCTGCGAGGAGACGAGGAACCGGCTGTACCTGGTCCGGGGCCGGCCGGGCGACTCGCTGCCGGCGACCGGCTCGGTCCTCACCCACCTGGCCCGCAGCCTGGGCACCACGCCGTCGGGGTTGCGCGACGAGTACCGCCGGCTGACCCGGCGATCCCGCCACGTGGTCGAGCGCCTGTTCTACGGCCGAACGACGAGGAGCTGACGCAGCTCCGGGGAAGTGGATGCAGAAGGGTGGCCAGAAACGACCCCCTTTCTCCATCCACTTTGGCGAACGGTGTCAGACGGCAGCCGTTCTGCCGTCACACCGCCACTCCCCTTCGGCGTTGCCGCCACATCCGGGCGGGCGTCCGGTAGACAGGTCGGCCGATGCCCGGCCAACTCAGCAGACGGTCCCGGCGCCTGCTGCTGGCCGCGGTGGCCGTCCTGGCCGTGGCGCTGGCCGCGGTCGCCGTGGTCGGCAACATCCACAAGGGCGCCAAGGTGGCCATCGTGCCGCACTGCGTGGCCGGCCCCGGCGTCGACCCGGCCGGTCCGATCTACGCCCTCGACCTGGAGCAGATGGCCAACGCCGCCACCATCAGCGCCATCGGCAAGCGGATCGGGATGCCTGACCACGCCGTCACCGTGGCCCTGGCCACCGCGTTGCAGGAATCCAAGCTGCGCAACGTGGCCCACGGCGACCTTGACTCGCTCGGGCTGTTCCAGCAGCGGCCGTCGCAGGGTTGGGGTACCCAGACCCAGGTCATGGACCCGCTGTATTCGACGGTCACCTTCTTCCAGCACCTGACCAAGGTCAAGGGCTGGGACACCCTGGCCGTGGCCCAGGCCGCCCAGTCGGTGCAGCACAGTGCTTCGGGCGACGCCTACGCACAGTGGGAGCCCGAGGCCCGGGTGCTGGCGACCGCCCTTACGGGCGAGGTGGCCAGCGGCCTGACGTGTCAGTGGGATCCGTCCTCCACGGGCGGCACCGGCACTCCGGCTCAACTGTCGGCTGCCGTGACGGCCGAACTGGGCGCCCCGGCCCTCGGCGTCGCGCTCCCCACCGCACGCGGCTGGACGGTCGCCGGCTGGCTGGTCAGCCATGCCGCCCAGTACCGGATCGCCTCGGTGTCATTCGCGGGCAAGACATGGACCCCGGTGGGCGGGATCTGGGTTCCCGATCCGGCGGCGGGAGCGCGTGTCGACATTCGCACCCTGCCGACTCGCCGCTGAGAGCGGGACCCGGCGACGGGAGGCATATTCCCATTGACAGCTAATGATTCGTAGACTAATCATTAGCTAGCTATGGAAGAGCGGCTCGGCCGGCTGGTCGCCATCACGGGCAAGGTCGTCAGGGAGCGCTTCAACGAGTCCCTGGCCTCCGTCGACTCGTCCCTCAACACCTACGTCATCCTGCGCACCATCCAATACCACCCGGGCATGAGCCAGCGTCAGCTGGCCACCGCCCTCGGCATCGAGGGGCCGACCGTAACCCACCACCTCGACCGGCTGGCTGCCGACGGCTTCATCCTGCGGGTGCGCGATCCGGGCGACCGGCGGGCCTACCAGGTGGAGCTCACGGTCGACGGCAAGGCCCACCTGGAACGGGTCGAGTCCTATGCCGCTGAGATGGACGAGTCGTTCCGAGCCCTGTTCACCAGCGAGGAGATCGCCATTCTCTACAAGTTGCTGACCCGTATCCGGGACCATTTCAGCGAGGAGCCGCATGACCACACGAACTGACAGCAGGACCGCCGCCGCCGCCCCGGCGGCGGCGACCGACGAGGACGAGGTCATCCGCACGGTTGACCTGACCAAGGTGTATCCGGGCGCCGACTTCAAGGCGGTCGACAGCCTCAACCTGTCGGT
Organism: uncultured Actinomycetota bacterium; assembly: GCA_963792645.1. Classification (GTDB taxonomy): domain Bacteria; phylum Actinomycetota; class Acidimicrobiia; order Acidimicrobiales; family Palsa-688; genus CAWBWS01. Next base: position 1,965 of record CAWBWS010000002.1, on the reverse strand, counting down.
CCGCCGGGGCGAGATCTTCGGCCTGTTGGGGCCCAACGGCGCCGGCAAGACCACGACCGCCGGCATGCTGACCACCCGGGTGCTGCCGACCTCGGGCCAGGCCATCGTGGGCGGGATCGACGTGGTGGCCCACCCGGCGCTGGCCAAGCAGGTGATCGGCGTGGTGACCCAGCAGAACACCCTGGACCGGGCGCTCACCGTCTGGGAGAACCTCTACTACCACGGCCGGCTGTTCGGGATCCCACCCAAGGTGGCCCGCGCCGGCGCCAACCAGCTGCTCGAGCAATTCCACCTGGCCAACTGGGCCAAGGCGTCGGTGTTCGCCCTGTCGGGCGGCATGGCGCAACGGCTGATGGTGGCCCGGTCGATCATGCACCGGCCCGACATCCTGTTCCTCGACGAGCCGACCGCCGGGCTCGACCCGCAGAGCCGGATCGCCCTGTGGGAGATCCTCGGTGAGCTGCACGCCGCGGGCCAGACCATCCTGCTCAGCACCCACTACATGGAAGAGGCCGACTCGCTCTGCAACCGGCTGGCCATCATGGACCACGGCAAGATCCTGGCCCTCGACACACCGGCCGGACTCAAGGCCTCGGTCGGCGCGGACAGCATCGTGACTGTCCACGCCACCGGCGATCTCGACGTGCTGGCCGGTGTGCTGCAACGCGAGGTGGACGGCGTCGCCTCGAGCACCCGCGTCGACGGCTCCATCCTCGTCCACGTCAAGGGCGCGTCCAGTGTGCTGCCGCCGATCGTCATGTCGGCCGAGCGCAACGGCTTCGTCGTACAGGACCTGTCCGTCTTCGAGCCCACGCTCGAGACGGTGTTCATCAACCTGACCGGAAAGGAGTTGCGGGACTGATGGCGATAGCCACCGAAACCACCGCAGAGGCGCCCACACCTACGTACGAAGGGGCCAAGCGGGGGCGCTCGGCCACCCAGGCCAGTCGAGAGGCGTTCGTCGCCCTCTTGCAACGCGACCTCACCGTGCTCAGGAAGAACATGGGCGAGTTCATCGGCCGCACCGTGATCCAGCCGTTCCTGCTGGTGTTCGTGTTCCTGTACGTCTTCCCCCAGATCGGCCAGGGCATCGGCAGCGGCGGCGGCACGGCCGGCGAGTCGGCGTTCGCCAGCGTGCTCATCGCCGGCGTGGTCGGCATCTCGATCATGTTCCAGGGGATCATGGCCGTGGCGCTGCCCATGGCCACCGAGTTCGGGTACACCAAGGAGATCGAGGACCGGGTGCTGGCCCCGATGCCCGTGTGGCTGGTGGCGGTGGGCAAGGTCATGGCCGGGGCGGTCCAGGGCCTGATCGCGGCCGCCATCGTGTTCCCTATCGCGTCGGTGGTCCACGCCAAGGGGGTCCACGCCCATCTGGCCATCCACTGGCCCATCCTGCTCACCCTGCTGCCCATCGCCTGCGTGATGTGCGCCAGCCTGGGACTGGTGCTGGGCACCCGGGTCGAGCCCCGCAACATCGGCGCCATGTTCGGTTTCATCGTGCTGCCGATGACGTTCCTCGGCGGCACCTACTACACCTGGACCGCCCTCGAGCACGTGAAGGCGGCCGGGTTCCCGTGGCTGCAGACACTGGTCCTGGTCAACCCGTTGCTCTACGTCACCGAGGGTTTCCGGGCCGCACTGACCAAGTCCAGCCACATGCACCTGTATGTGATCTATCCGGTGCTGCTGGTCATCACCGCCCTGCTGCTGTGGCAGGGGATCGCCGGGTTCCGCAAGCGGGTGCTGGCGTAGGAAGCCTTCGGAGGCGGGGGAGCGGGTGTCTGGTCCCGCTGTTCCCCCGCCGCCGAGATCCTGGTTTGGGCGTCGATGGGCATCCTCCTTTCAGTGACCCTCTGAGAGGGTCTAGAGGGGGAAGCCGTACCCGCGTGGTTGAAGTCCCGGCTGAGGCGATTTGACCTGCCCGGGGTTGCAGAAACCTTCCGGATAGGTCGTAGGGCCCAT
>CAWBWS010000001.1:0-798356 GCA_963792645.1 uncultured Actinomycetota bacterium | reverse complement strand
GCCAGGTTAAGGGTACGGCTTCCAGCAGCACAGTGAGAGGGGGCCGCACCGGCGTAATTTGCGTGCTGAAGCGCGACCAGATCACACCAGTGGCCGTAACAGCGCACTGCTGGGGGTACGATATGCGGTCGGCGGGGCGCCAGAAGTCAGCGATGTTGGCCAGCGTGATGCCCCACTTGAAAGTGGGCGCCCAGAAGTGGATCGTCTTTGGCCCGGCCGGGTGGTTCCAGAAGGCCATCAGGCGCGAGTTGGCGGCGGCCATGCCGGCCAGCCCCGGCGCCCGGGACTGCGCTGCCTGGCCCTGTTAAGGACTGCCGAGTGGGCGCTGGCCCTCCCTTCTGGCGCAAGGTCGCCCAGGTGCCCTGCACGCCCGCTCAACCGCTTGAGGAGGCATGCTGGGGAAGCAGCAAATGGGCTTGGACCTGCTTGTTCAGGTTGCACCACCACCCACACGCAAGACGTGAGCCGCAACCTGCACAGTGCCTACAACGGCTGGGTGCCTTTTATAACAAAAGGTACCCAGCCATGACGTCCGCGCACCAGCCAGCACTGGCGCTTCTTGCATGCAGGTGAAGTTCAAAGTCAGCAGACCAAGGCAACAAGGCACAGTGTGGAACACAATACTGAGCAATTCTAGGGCAACCTGCAGCTTTGAGGCACGACGGTTGGTATAAATTTCTTCAGCGGACTCCAAGCAACCGCTGCGCCCCTGAGTCGCTGATGGTGAAAATTCCAGGTGACCACGTTAACCGATCAATGTTGTTCACTCTATAAAACGATTGGAGACAGTGAGTGAGTGAGTGGGGCACCGTTGCTGAAGGCATCCGTCGAGGTAGGGCGTCCTTGCCCTAATGCAACCTAAAGTGCCATGGGCACGACTGCCCAATGCTGCCTATGCTGCCCGAAGGTGTCTACGCAGACCAAAACATTGTAGAAACATAGCATTGGTAGTCTGCTGAGTACAGCTATACATGTATGTCTACACGCTGGCACCAAGACACAGCAGGCACTCCTCGCGCATAGTGCAGTCACTGCTCTGCAGTATCAGAAGCGGAGCTTGCTACGACCGTGGGATCTTGGAATTTACAAAAGGCATGTTATGAGAGAAAATGTCGATTTTAAGGTTCTATTTGCATCTCCTCTTTGACGGAAAGCATCTCATGCGAATGGGATGATTTATTGTTTTAGACTGGAACTCGTGTTGTGAGAGTTCTTCTTCCTGAATATCCAATCGAGCAACCTCATTCAAACAAGACACAGTTGCCTCAAACGCGCGAAAACGTCCGCCTAGCAAAAAAGGCGAAATAAGAGTTTATGTCTGGAGATGAAGGGATTTGAACCCTTGACTTTTCGCATGCGAAGCGAACACTCTACCCCTGAGTTACATCCCCAGTATGCCTTTTCAGGCCATGTCCAGAGTGGCTTAGTTTGCATATATATACGCAGACAAAAAACAAGTTAGCTGATCGCAACATCACAAACCATGACACAAAGCAAGGGCCAGCGCGGAACTCTGTGCCGCAAAGTGCCCGCATGCCATGCCTTCCCAGGTGTGCTCAATCGTTTCAGCTAGGTTAGCGCTGTGCGCGCGCCCCCATCGCATTTGCGCAGGTAGGTGTGTGTCCGAAGGCAGAAGCCCAGCTTACTGAACGAGAATGTTTACAAGCTTCGAACACAGGAACCTTCCTCACGAATACCCACGCGTGTCCAGTGCCAGGCCTGAGGCGCAAGGTGATGCCCGAGCACTCGACCCCAGCAGACCTAGCTAAGACCTTGGGTACAAGTGTTGACATCATCACACTTGTTGCGTCAGAGCCCGAAGCAGCGCACCACACAGCAGGAAGGTGGGCGAATAGGAACAGACCGGACAGGCGTGCTGCGGACGTCCCACTCCACCAAGGCAGTGATGACACTAAGTTGATCAGCGAGGTCTGCGTCTTGCACATTTGAGGCTGCGGAAGTGCCACTGCCACTTGCAGCAAAGCTCGCCGCGCTGTGGCTGGGGAAGAAGGTCGCTGTGATAGCGATTGCCAAGTCGGCGCATTCGGGGCGCCTCTATCGGAGAGGCCACACAGTGAGGAGGCGTGCGCCCTGCACTTACAGGGCGCTAACACACTCCTCAGTACCAGCCTTTGCTTGCGGGGGGCAAGATATTCCCAGACAAGCGTCTCTGCTCACACGCGCTGCGCGGCCCAGGTTCGCGGTGCGGAGCCGGCCGCGCGGGCGTGGTGGGCGGGGTGCTTCAGGCGCGCGTACAGGGCGCCGCAGCGCGCCCTGCAGCGCTGGAGCACCGGCTCGCCGGTCGCAGCCCGGAGCCTCCCGCCGGTCGCGCCCGCGGCGCCGCCCTGCTTCGCGGCCGCGCCGCTGGCGGCGCCGTCGGCCGCCGGGCGGCTGCAGGCCGCCGCGCGCGAACGGCTGCAGGCGCTGCGGGCGCGCGTGCGCGACCGCTCCTCGCAGCAGCTGCACCACTGGCGCGGGCGCCTGGCGGGCGCAGCGGACGCCCCGCCGCGGGCGCCGCGGGCAGCGCGCGATGCAGCGGCTGCGCCGCACGCGCCAGTCCTACCAGCTGCAGCTCTCGCACCCGGTGTTTGCTTGAGGGCTGGCAGGCTTGTGCTGCGCCCAAACGGATGTGTCAGCACTGCTCAGGAGTTGGAGGGTTTCGCATTGGATGGTTTCGCATGAAGTGCGGGGCTGGCCGTGCGGGCTGTGCCTGCAGGTCGGTGTGCTTGTCCGCAGCGTTGCCAGCTCTTTACCGTTAGCTGAGCCCAGTAGCCCAAGAGGCAACCCGTCCTTGAACACCTGTAGGTTAGCTTGATGTAATGTATGTATCTAGACAGACAACAGCATGACATGTTGGTTTCTGTGCGATCCTTACAAAATAAAGCTTGCATCACTGTTGGCAGAACATCTGTGCACCTGCTGTGCTTGCCTTGAAAAGGGACCAAGCCTGAAAGTACAGCGTTGTTAATAAATAGATGCCATGCTCGCTTCTAGTCACACGACCAGTGCCCAGCAAACTGTTTGCGCCTGATATGGCGTTCAAGAGAACACACTTCGACTCCCCGCCGGCACGCTCGCCACAGATGCACGCAGGTTGCTGCTGTCTGCTGGCAAATGCGCACCTGAGGCACTGACGAGGAGTCAGCTATTGAGGCCTTCAAGGCTGCTGTGCGTGCGTCCTTCTTCCTGCCAGCACACCAGGCTGCATTGCACCCCGCAGCAGTCATTCTGCAGGTACAAGCCACCATAGGCGGGTGAGCACTTGGCTGCGGCGCACAGTGCAGGCTCGAGGGCGTCCAGTACGTCGAGCCGACAGGTGCTGCTCCCGCGGACGGCGATGACGAGGAAACTTACGAGGAGGCGCTGGGGCTTGCAGATGCCGAGCCTGGTGAGCCTCTGTTTATTCCCATGCAGCCCATGGCGACTGGCAGGCCCCTGGCTGTAACGAGCAGACATGCGGTACTTGGATGTAGTAGTGTCCAAAGAGTGCGTCGTGTGCCGCCGGCAAGTTAGACACGCCTGTGGTTGCTGCAAGGCTGTTTGTAAGGCAGGCGGAGTTGACCGCGGTGTGTTGTTGACTGTTAGCATGGGAAGGGATGGGGTGGATGGGGGAGGGGTGCACTGACTGGCGCTGCAAGCACCGACAGGAGCAGGAGCGGCGGAGGCGGAGCTGTCCGCCCCTCCCCTACATACCCAGCGCCTACGCAGCAGAGCACGTACGGGCACAGCCCACCTCCGCCTCCTCCTAGCTTGGCACGCGCCCCTGTGTTCATTTGTTGCCGTGCCTGCTGCCCTGCACTGGCCCCGCCGCAGCCACACCTGCACGCCCAGCCAGGGTTGGCAGCAGCCCCGCAAGTGTGACGCGCGGGCTGGCGCGGGCCCCAGCCCGGACCCTAACCCTGCCAGCACGGCGCGGCGCCGGCCAGGGCTTCGACGAGGTGCCGCTGGCGGCCGCGCTGGCCGCCGCTGCGCGGGACGAGGGCGCGGCGCTGCTGGACGTGCGCGAGGAGGGCGCGGACGGGTGCGACGCCCACCCCCCGCTGGTTACGGGACGACGTAGGGTGGTGTAGGCCGGTAAGGGGTGTGATGGGTAGGTTGGAAGGTAGCAGAGCTGGACGTGCGAGAGGAGGGCGCAAAGGGGGCGAGACGCCGCCCCCCTCGCTGGTTACAGGGTGTAGTGTGGTGTAGCTGGCAGGATGGGCTGGGTAGGGTACGGAAGGGGTCGTGGTTGGCCCCAGTTCACTGAGGGAAAGTCCTGTTCTGCTAGGGCTTTCATGCGGTCTGCCCCGGTGTCATCTGCTGTGCGCCATGGTCGAGCAGTGACTTGGAGGCAGCATGAGGCCTGGATGAGAGCGCTTGCATCGTAAGCGCTCCTGCAGTCTTCTCTTACGCAAATATTGTGCTTGCGGTCGCCATGCCTGGCTCCGGCAGGCATATGACTGCCGCCGCCAAGAAGCCCTTGTTGAATAGCTTTTTTTTGTTGGTAAAGAGTGACTTGTCGCATCCTTCAAGAGACCACGTTTGAGAGTGAAATGCCCCGCTGACTTTTATCATGAAAGTTTCATGACATGCTCCATGACTACTTGGGCTTCATCGGGACGATGCTTTGGATGTTTCCATGGACCGTTTCCTGCGTGGCAACAGTACACGCGCCAGCACCCAGGCTGCCGGCGGAGGCGAGGCGCATCCCTCTGGCGCAGCTGGACGCGGAGGCCGCCGAGGCGCTGCGGCCCTGCTCCGCGGTCTTCGTGCTGCCCAGCGGCGACCTGCGCTCGCGCCAGGCGGCCGTGCGCCTGCGGCGGGTTTCTACGGCCTAGAAAAGGTGGCGCACGTCGCAGACGATAACTAGCTCCCCAGCCCAGCCCTGGGGGACATGGCCGGTGTGGCGGGCGCCAGCTGCACTCTAATCAAACCCTGGAGCGCGCGGCCAACGCCGACTGAGGTTGGATTGCTGAGAGGGCGAAGTGCAGGTCATTTAGAATAGCTATACGTCCAGACTGGCGTATGCAGGCAACGCCGGAGAGACGTGGCTTGCATGTATGAAGGCACTCGGTGCATGGCAGAGAGGCAGCCCTTGCATGACTCTCTGGGAGTGTTGACTGAGGCTGTTGAGATTGTCTGTGATGGCTTGCTTTTTGAAAAGAAATCAACTGGGTGCAGTGTCACAACACGGCTGCTCTCTTGCACCAGGCCAGCGCACTCCCGCCTGCTGCAAGAGATGTTCGTGCCGCCGGTTAATTTCTACTTCAAACCTACCACACAGCAAATGTGATCTTTCCGTGAGTGCCAACAAACGCGCTGCTTGGTACGGCCAACCACGCCAATGCAAACTTGGTGCCGAGCTTGCGTTGCCGGTGACACGCGGGGTCGCCGAACGTGCCCAGCACGTCGTCCCGTGAGCTGGAACGCCTCGCCGAGCGGCAGCCCGTACCCCGACAGCGGGTCGGCCAGCTGCGGCCAACCGGCCGGGAGCACCGAGCGCCGCGCCCAGGTGCAGGGGCCGCTCGACGGTGTATTTGCCCGACTTGAACCGGCAGATGCGCCGGGCCAGGGCTCGGGACTGGCGTCGCGGCGGGCCGTGCCCAGCAGGTCGAGGTACTGGCCGACGTTGACCTCGAGGCGCAGCTCGGTTGAACACCTCCCACGCCTCTTTCGGGGCGTCGGCCATCAGCTGGTCGCTGTAGACGAACGCCAGGTCGCCCATCAGGATCGCCACCCCCTCGCCGAACCGGCGGTCCTCGCCCCGCCAGCCGCCCCGGCGGTGACGGCGGGCGAAGTCGTGGTGCAGGGTGTCGGTACCGTGGCGGCGCACCGAACCGTCCATGATGTCGTCGTGGATGACGGCCATGGTGTGGAGCAGCTCGAGGGCGGCGCCGGCGTCGACGATGCGCTGGTCGTCGGGGTCGCCGCCGACGCCGACGAAGGCCCAGTGGCAGAAGACGGGGCGGAGCCGTTTGCCCCCGGCCAGCAGCAGGCCCCGCAGCGCCGCCAGCGGCTCGGCCAGGTCGGGGTCGACCACCAGCCATCGGGCCGCGCTCGGCGTCGAGGAGGGCGGCGATGCGGGCCTCCACCCGGCCGGCGATCTCGGCGACGAAGGACGGGGATGCCGCGGGGGACGCGCAGCGACTTCGTTGCCCCGAGCGTAAGGCAACCGCTGGGCGGTGGACGCCCCCGCCTGCACGACCCTCCGGCCGCCAGATCCGGGTGAGCAGCCGGGCCAGGGCATAGCCGACGGCCAGGATGAAGGCGCCGCCGACGGCGTCGACGATGAAATGGTTAGCGGTGGCCACGATGCAGAACAGAGTCAGGGCGGGATAGGAGAAGATCAGCGACCTTGGCCCACCGGCGGCTCGACGACCGGGCGCCATGGACCAGCGCGCACCACGACGACCAGGCGAAATGCAGGCTGGGCATGGCCGCGTACTGGTTGGAGACCTGGGCCATCGGACCTGACTCGAACGACCACAGCCCGCCGATGGTCTCCAGGGTGTCGACGAAGTGGTAGCTGGACGGCAGCAGCCGCGGCGGCATGAGGGGGAAGAAGGCGAAGCCGATGAGGGCCAGGGCCGGTGGTGATCGCCAGGGTGTTGCGCCACAGCGGGTACCGGCGCCGGGGCCAGCGGAACAGCAACAGAGGGCGACGACGGTGACGACGAAATGGGCGGTGCCGTAGAAGTCGTCCAGGAACGCCATGAACACGCTCAGAGTGCAGGAACCACGTCTGGACCCGCCGCTCCTGGAACAGACCGAAGAACCGCTCGAGCGCGGATCACCCGGTCGGCGTTGGCGAGGCGCTGACGCCTGGACACCGGCGGTCGAGCCGTGGACGTTGCGGATGACGCTGTAGACGCCGTAGTAGACGGCGATGAGCAGCACCTCCGCCACCACCGCAGCCGCGACCTCGGGCGCCGTTCGGCCGAGGTCGATGCCGGCGCCGGCTCGAGAGTCCCCGCCGTCACGCTGACGCGGCGGCAGCCCCATGGGCACGGCGGCGGCCCACGGCGAAGGCGGGAGCCCCCAGCAGGCTCACCGTCAGATTGATCCCGTACACCAGCAGCCCGAGGGCGATGGCGTGGCTCTGGCTGACACCCAAGGGGGCGAGGAACAGCACCAACGCCCCCTCACGCAGCCCCAGGCCCCCGATGGTGGGGAAGGGCAGGACCTGCACGATCGCCACCACCGGCATGAAGGCCATGAAGGCCGTCCAGCCCACCGACAGCCCGAGCACGTGGCTGGCCGCGAAGGCCGCGGCCACCACCGCCAGTTGGTAGGCGACACCGGCGGCGAACACTTCGGCCGCCACGCCCGGCCGGTGCCGGAACCGGCCTACTCCCAGGTGGATGGCACCGGTGAAGCGCTTCCATCCGGTGTGGCTGGCCAGCCGGCCGCCCAGGCGGGGATGGCCGGCCGCGGCCAGGACCACCAGCAGCAGCCCGAGGGTGGCGATCGACACGATGAGCGCCACCCGGATGGAACGGTCGCCGCCAGGCAGGTGCAGGAGCGTCGGGTTGATGGCCAGAGCCACCAGCGTCAGCATGGGCAGCACGGCCCAACCGGTGAGCCGTTCGAGCACCACCGACGCGAAGGTCCGGGGCGCCTCGCCGTTGTCGCGGGCGATGCGGCTGACCCGTAGGGCGTCCCCGGCGATGGTGCTGGGCAGGAAGTTGCTGATGAACAGTCCGGCCAGATAGGTGGTGAACAAACGGGGCATGCGGACCTTGAGCCCCAGCGCCGTCAGCACCCGCTGCCACCGCAAGGCGGCCAGCACGATCCCGATGAGCGTCACCAACAGGGCGGCCACCAGCCACTCCAGGTGGCCCATGTCCCAGTCGGGGACGATCGTGTTGATATCGACACGGCTGACGAGGACCGCGAACATCACGATCGTGGCGACAACCCGGACGATGGATAACGCGCGGCTGCGCACCCGCATCAGCCTCCTTCGACCGATACGCTTAGGTTAGTGGCCCGATGGCCGCTACAGCAGGGCGAATATCACGGCGGCGCATGGTGACCGCCGTCATCGCTGTGGCCGCGGTCACCATCACCAACTGCGGAGGGGACAAATCGGGTGGCCCGAGAGGCACCCCGACCGACGTTGTCAACCAGGCTCCGGCCGCCACCCGCGCCGCCGGGACGGCGCGGATCACCATCAACGCCCCCACCGCGGCGGCCAACGGGGTCGTCGACTTGAAAGCTCGATCCGGGCGGCTCACGGTCACCGCGGCGCGGGTCGCGGCGCCGGCCGACCTGGTCGTCGTGGCCGGTACCGGCTATCTGGTCACGCAGGCCCCGGGCACTGTCACCCGGCTGGACGCCGCTCTCCCCGAGGTCCTCCGGGGCGGGGACCCGTGGGCCGGCCTCGACCTGATCAACGGAGCGGTCCATATCCGATCCGATGGTGGCAACGAGGTTGAGGGAGCGTCCACCATCGGGTACACCCTCAACATCGACCCCCAACAGGCCATCGACACCACGCCCCCGGACCGCCAGCCCCAGGTGCGGGCCGTGCTTCAGGGCCGCACGGCCATGTTCCAGATCCGGGTGTGGATCGACGGCCAACTGCGCTTCCGGCGCATCGAGGTGCCGACCGATCTCCGGCTCACCACCCCGGCCACCCGGGTCGACCGCCTGCCCATCGCCGCCGACGTGGACTTCGTGGCGTTCGGTGTCCCGGTCGGGCCGGTCATCGCGCCGCTTCCCCCGCTGCCGCAGACAGGAGGTTGACCCATGCAGACCCGCCATCTCACCGTGGATGGGGTGGATCTCTCGCTGGCTGAAGCCGGAACCGACCAACCAAAGCGGATCGTGGTGCTGCACGGGTTTGCCGGGGCCAAAGAGGACTTCACCGAGTGGCTTGACCGACTGGCCGCCGAGGGATGGCATGCCGTGGCCTACGACCAGCGTGGGCACGGAGAAAGCGGTCATCCCTCGGGAGAGGAGGCATTTTCCCTCCAGATCCTGGAAGACGACCTGGCGGTCGTGGCGGACAGCCTGGGTTGGGACCGGTTTGTCCTGCTCGGTCACTCGATGGGGGGCATGGTCGCCCAGTTGTTCGCATTGCACCACCCCGATCGGCTGCAGGGGCTGATCCTCATGGGCACCAGCCACGGGCCACCCGACGGCATTCAGGCGGAGATGGTCGCGCTGGGTCAGGAGATCGTGGGTGACGGAGGGACGCCTGCCCTGTTGCAGGCGCAGAAGGACTTCGGTATCGCCCCGCTCGAGACGGTGGCCCACCGGAATCTGGTCGCCCGGCGCCCTGAGTACCTGGAGTTCTGCGACCGCAAGACACTCGTCTGCTCGCCCGAGATGTGGATCGCGATGGCGGGCGAGATGCTCAGCCAGCCCGACCGGCTCGAGGCGTTGGAGAAGCTGGTCGTGCCGACACTCGTCCTGGTCGGTTCGTTCGACGACGCCTTCCTGCAGCCGTGCGGCAACCTGGCCGGGGCCATCCCGAACTGCGACTTCACCGTCATCTACGGCGCCGGCCACTCCCCTCAGTTCGAGACGCCTGACGAGTGGTGGGCCGCGGTGTCAGGGTTCCTCGCCGGTATGTTTCCCCCCGCCGGCGGGTAATCTGCCGCGACGGGCACCCCGCCGGGGCGCCAGGTCGCGAAGGGGTTCCTGTGATCGACGAAGCCGTGATGCAACGCGTGCTGGGCCAGGCCCTCCGCACCGGTGGCGACTTCGCCGAGGTTTTCGCCGAGGACCGGCGCAACGCCCTGGCCCGCCTCGACGACGGCCGGGTCGAGGAGCTGACGTCGGGGCGCGAACGGGGCGCCGGCATCCGGGTGGTGGTCGGCGAGACGACCGGCTTCGCCCACACCGCCGACCTGTCGGAGCCAGGCCTGCTGGCGGCCGCCGACGCCGCCGCCGCCGCGGCCCGAAGCGGGGGAGGCGGGGTGCACCAGACTGCGCTCTCGCGGATGGCGCTGTCGGGCCATGGCGTGGCCATCCTGCCCGAGACGGTGGCCAAGGCGGACAAGGTCGAGCTGCTTGCGCCGGGCCGACGAGGCGGCCCGTTCCGCCGGCGGCGCCATCAGGCAGGTCAGCGCGGTGTACGCCGACAGCCGCCGGCGCATCCTCGTCGCCAACAGCGAGGGCGTGCTGGCGCGGACGACCAGGTCAAGACCCGCTTCGCGGTCAGCTGCGTGGCCATCGGCGACACCGGCATGCAGACCGGGCGGGAGTCGGTGGGCGCCACCGTCGGCTGGGAGCTCTTCGACCGGTTCGACGTCGAGGAGCTGGCCCGCCTGGCCGCCGAGCGGGCGCTGCGCAAGCTGTCGGCCCGGCCGGCGCCGAGCGGCGCCGTGCCGGTCGTGATCAAGAGCGGCGGCGGCGGCGTGCTGTTCCACGAGGCGTGCGGCCACGGGCTGGAGGCCGACCTCGTCGGCCGGGACGCCTCGGTCTTCCGGGGCCGGCAGGGCGAGCAGGTGGCCAGCCCGCTCGTCACGCTGGTCGACGACGGCACCATGGGCCCCGAGTGGGGCGCCATCGCCATCGACGACGAGGGCCACCCGGCCCAGCGCAACGTGCTCATCGAGGACGGCGTCCTCACCGACTACATGTGGGACTGGCTGCGGGCCCGCAAGGAGGGCCGGGACAGCTCCGGCAACGGCCGCCGGCAGAGCTACCAGCACCTGCCGATGGTCCGCATGACCAACACCTACGTGCTGACCGGCACCGAGGACCCCGACGAGATCGTGCGCCAGACCCCGTACGGCGTCTACGTGGCCCAGCTGGGCGGGGGCCAGGTCAACACCGCGACCGGCGACTTCGTGTTCGGCATGACCGAGGCCTACCTGATCGAGAACGGCCACATCACCGAGCCGCTGCGGGACGCCAACCTGATCGGCAACGGCCCCGAGGTGCTCCGCAACATCGACGTCGTCGGCAACGACTTCGCCATGGGCCCGCCCGGCACCTGCGGCAAGGACGGCCAGGGCGTTCCGGTCGGCGACGGCCAGCCGACGCTGCGGGTGTCAGCCCTGACGGTCGGCGGGACGGCATCGTGAGCATCGTCGTCACCGACAGCGAGCTGGCCGAGATCGCCATGCGGGTCGCCGGCTGGGCCCGCGACGGCGAGCAGGTCGAGGCCTACGTGGCCCGGGGGCGCGCGACCGAGGTCAAGGTCTTCGAGGGCTGATCGAGTCGCTGTCCTCGGCCGACTCGGCCGGCGTCGGCATCCGGGTCATCTCCGGATCCCGGCAGGGTTTCGCCTACGCCGGATCGCTCGACGACGACGTGGTGGCCGACACCCTGGCCGAGGCCCGGGACAACGCCGGCTTCGGTACCCCGGACGAGCACCTCGGCCTGGCCGTACCCGACGGTGTGGCCGCCGCCGAGCTCGACCTGTGGCGCGACGAGCTGGCGCCATTTCCCACCGAGCGCAAGTCGACGCCGCCCTCGAGCTCGAGCGCCTGGTACGGGCCGGCGATCCGCGCATCCGCCAGGTCGAGTCGTCGTACTGGGGCGACTCGGCGGGTGAATCGGCCGTGGCCACCAGCACCGGGATCCTCGGCGGCTCCCGCCGGACCAGCTGCCACGTCTCGGCCTACGCCATCGCCGGCGAGGGGACCGACACCCAGACCGGTGGCGGCTACTCGGTCGGCCGGGCGCCCGACGACCTGTCGCTCGACGAGGCGGCCGCCGACGCCGTGCTGCGGGCCACCCGCCTGCTCGGCGCCCGCAAGCCCCGCTCGGCGCACCTGACCGTTGTCCTCGAGCCTCGGATCACCGCCACCCTCCTCGGCATCCTGGCCGGCACCCTCGACGGTGAGGCGGTGCTCAAGGGCCGGTCGCTGTTCGCCGACCGGGTCGGCGAGGCGGTCTCGGTCCCGGCGTTCACCCTGGTCGACGACCCGACCGATCCGGAGGCCTACGGAGCCGCCGCGGTACGACGCCGAGGGGCTGGCCTGCCGGCGCAACGTGCTCATCGCCGAGGGCGTCCTGCAGGGTTTCCTGTACAACACCTATGCCGGCCGCCGGGCCGGCACCGCGTCGACCGGATCGGCGGTTCGGGCCGGCTTCAAGAGCGGGCCGGGCATCGGCGCCCGGGCCCTCGTGCTCCAACCCGGCCTGCTCTCACCCGAGGAGATCCTGGCGAGGGTCGGCGACGGCCTGCTCGTCCAGTCCATCTCGGGGGTCCACTCGGGCGTCAACCCGGTCAGCGGCGACTTCTCGGTCGGCGCCGAGGGCATGATGTTCCGGGACGGGACGCTGGCCGAGCCGGTCCGGGAGATCACCATCGCCTCGACCGATCCAGCGCATGCTGCTCGACGTGGTCGCCATCGGCGGCGACCTCGAACGCCTGCCGTCGTCGGCCGCCGGCCTGACCCTGGCCATCGGCGACATCAGCATGAGCGGCCATTAGTCCTACCCTGTCCTCATGGGGTTTTTCAGTCAGTTCGGCCACAAGTCCGAGATGGTGAGCGAGGAGCGGGCGCTGCCGGGCCGGTCGCAGCCGGTAGCGGTGCCCGCCGCCCACTTCGTCAACGGTCACCCGCTGGCTCCACCCTTTCCGGCGGGCATGGAGCGGGCGGTGTTCGGGATGGGCTGCTTCTGGGGCGCCGAGCGCAAGTTCTGGGAGGCGCCCGGCGTCTACTCGACCGCGGCGGGCTACGCCGGCGGGTACACGCCCAACCCGACGTACCAGGAGGTGTGCAGCGGCCAGACCGGCCACGCCGAGGTGGTGCTGATCGTCTTCGACCCCGCCGTGACCAGCTACCAGGCCATGCTCAAGCTGTTCTGGGAGAACCACGACCCGACCCAGGGCATGCGCCAGGGCAACGACGCCGGCACCCAGTACCGGTCGGCGATCTACTGGTCCTCCGAGGCCCAGCACGACGCCGCCGAGGCGTCGCGGAAGTCATTCCAACCGGCCCTGAGCGCCGCCGGGCGAGGGGAGATCACCACTGAGATCGCCCCCGCCGGGCCCTTCTATTACGGCGAGGACTACCACCAGCAGTACCTGGCCAAGAACCCCAACGGTTACTGCGGCCTCGGCGGCACCGGCGTGAGCTGCCCTATCGGTGTGGCGTCTGCCGACTAAGTTCGCCTGATCCACCCGGGCCCGGGGCCCTCGAGGGAAGGCCACAGAGCCCATGTTGGCTGCCGCCCACCCACTGTCCTTCTTCCGGGCCGTCATCATCGGCCTGATCCAGGGAGTGACCGAGCTGTTCCCGATCTCCAGTCTGGGCCACTCGGTACTGGTCCCGTCCCTGCTCGGCTGGCACGACCTGGTCAAGAGCCAGGTGGCGTCCGAGTCCTTCTACCTGGCGTTCATCGTCGGGCTGCACTGCGCATCGGCGCTGGCCCTGCTCTGGTTCTTCCGCCGGGACTGGGTGCGTATCATCGGTGCGTTCTTCCGGACGCTGAAGACCCGGAAGGTCGAGACGTCGGAAGAGCGGCTGGCCTGGCTGATCGTGATCGCCACCGTGCCCACGGGCATCATCGGCCTGGCGTTCGAGCACAAGCTGCGGGTGCTGTTCACCAAGCCGCTGGCGGCCGCCGTCTTCCTCACCGTCAACGGGGGCATCCTGCTGGCCGGTGAACGGGTGCGGTCCAGGTCCGAAGTGCGGGCCCTGGCCGCCCGGGAAGGACTCGAGGAGGACGGCTTCCGCCGGCTCGACACCATGGAGTACAAGGAAGCGGGGGTCATCGGCCTCGGCCAGAGCCTGGCGCTGCTGGCGGGCATCAGCCGGTCCGGCGTCACCATGGTCGCCGGTTTGCTTCGCGGCCTCGACCACGAGGACGCGGTGAAGTTCAGCTTTCTGCTGGCCACCCCCATCATCTTCGCCGCCGGGGTGTACAAGATCCCCGACCTGCTCGGCCCCAACGGCAAGGGTATCGGCGGCCAGGTGTTGGCCGGCAGCATCGTCGCCGGCCTGGCTTCCTACGCTTCGGTCCGCTTCCTGACCCGCTACTTCAAGACCAGGACCCTCACCCCGTTCGGGATCTACTGCCTGGTGGCCGGCCCGCTCATGATCATCCACTCACTGATCTACGCCTGATCGGGGCGGCGCCACGCGGCCAGCGGGCTTCCCCCCAGCGCCTCATGGCACCGGCAGGTTGCGGCCTCGGGGATGGTGGGGATGGCGTCGACGAGCAGCTGGCGGGTGCGGGCCACATTGGCGGCCAGCATGGCGAACACGTCGTCCATGGTGACCGGCTCGATGCCGTCCACCCCTTCCAGACCGGTGTCGTAGTCGGTGATCAGGGCCAGCCCGGAGTAGCACAGGCCGAGCTCCCGGGCCAGGTAGGCCTCGGGATACTGGGTCATGTTGACCACCTGCCAGCCGGCGGCCCGGAACCAGTTGGACTCGGCCCGGGTGGAGAAGCGCGGTCCGCCGATCACGACCACGGTTCCATGGTCGTGTACCGGCGCATCGGCAACAGTGCTGGCGGTGGTGGTCAGCACCCGGCGCAATTCGGGGCAGTACGGGTCGGCGAAGCTGACGTGTCCGACCTGTGGCCCGTCCAGGAACGTGTCCGGGCGGCCCCGGGTGCGGTCGACCAACTGGTCGAGGACCACGAAGTCGCCCGGCCTGATCTCGGGCCGCAGAGAACCCGCAGCGCAGGGGCCGATGACCCGGCGGGCGCCGAGCGACCACAGCGCCCACAGGTTGGCCCGGTAGTTGACGCGGTGGGGCGGATACTCGTGAGCCAGACCGTGGCGGGGGAGGAACGCCACCCGGCGACCCCCGACCTCGCCGACCGTGACGGGCGCCGACGGAGCCCCGTACGGGGTGTTCACCTGGATCTGACGGCGTCCGTCACCGAAGGCGTAGAAGCCCGAACCGCCGATGACCGCGATCTCGACGAGGGCGTCGTTCACGCCGGGGCCCCCTAGGTGGTGGCCGGGCTCTTGTCGGCCTTGGCCGGCTTGTCCGCCTTCTCCGTCTTGGACGGGGTCGACCCGCTTCCGTTGCTCGTGGGCGGGTCGGCGGATGCGGCCGCCGGCGTCGACTCCTTGCCGGCATCGGACTTCGAGTCGGAGTCCGACTTGGTCTCGGCCGCCCCGGGCCGCTCGGTGCCGCGATTGCCCATGGACCGGTTGTCCGTCTTGTAGAAGCCGCTGCCCTTGAACGCGATGGCGATGTTGCCGTAGACCTTGCGCAGCGGCCCGCCGCATTTGGGGCAGGTGGTCAAGGGGTCATCGGTGAACGACTGGACGGCTTCGAGATGCTCCCCGCAGGCCTTACAAGCGTATTCATACGTGGGCATCGCCCGATCGATCCTCCGGCAGCCGGCTGGCACTCAAGGTTAATGAGTGCTGAGTCTACCGCCGGTCGTACCATTGCCCCGTGAGCGGGCTCGTGGCGGCCGCGTCGCTGGCCGGGTCCTACCTGGTAGGCGCCTTCCCGACCGCCGAGCTGGTGGGTCGGGCCTGTGGACGGGACGTCCGTCATGAAGGGTCGGGCAACCCGGGGGCGACCAATACCTACCGGGTGGCCGGCCGGGGGGCCGCGGTCGTGGTCGCCGGCGTGGATATCGCCAAGGGCGCGATCACGACTGCCGCGGGCCGCCGGTCGGGTGGGCCGGCGTTGGGGGCGGCATGCGGCGTGGCCGCCGTGGCCGGCCACTGCTTCCCGCCCTGGCGATCCGGCGGCAAGGGGGTGGCAACCACCGCCGGCATGGTCCTGGTCCTCGATCCGGCGCTGGCGGTGGCGGCCACGCTGGGATGGGCCGGACTCGCCAAGTTCACCCACCGGCCGAGTCTGGCGTCGATCGCCATGGCGTCCGCCCTGCCGGTGATGGCCACCGTCCGGCGCCCGCCCCGCCCCGTCCGGGCCGGCTTCGCTGTCGCGTCCGTGATCATCGTGGTCCGCCACGCCGGCAACATCGTCCGGTTGCTGCGCGGCGAGGAGCGATCGATCACCCCGCCCGCGCCGATCCGGCCCCCGGCCTGGTAAAACTGCTCGTGTGCCTTCCATCGTTCGCAAGGCAGTCATCCCGGCGGCAGGACTCGGCACCCGCTTCCTGCCGGCCACCAAGGCCCAGCCCAAGGAGATGCTGCCCCTGGTCGACAAACCGGCCATCCAGTACGTGGTCGAGGAAGCGGTGCGCTCCGGTATCACCGACATGCTCATCATCACCGGGCGGGGCAAACGCACGCTCGAGGACCACTTCGACCGGTCCTTCGAGCTCGAGTACTACCTCGAGGCGGCCGGCAAGTTCGACCAGCTGAAGGAGATGCAGGCCATCGCCGAGATGGCCGACATCCACTACCTGCGCCAGGGCGAGCCCAAGGGCCTGGGCCACGCGGTCGCCGTGGCCCGCAAGCATGTCGGAAACCAGCCGTTCGTGGTCATGCTCGGAGACGACATCATGCACGAACGGTCCGGTGTGCTCGACAGCATGCTTGGCGTGTTCGACCGTTTCGGCGGCTCGGTGGTGGCCTTCAAGGAGGTGCCCCCAAGTGACATCTCCTCGTACGGGTGCGCCACCGCCGAACGGGTCGACGAGAATCTGATCCGGGTCCTGGACATCGTCGAGAAGCCGGCCGCCGCGGTGGCCCCCTCCAACCTGGCGGTCATGGGCCGCTACGTCTTCACGCCCGAGATCTTCGACGCCCTGGAGCGGGTGCAACCCGGGTATCACGGCGAGATCCAGCTGACCGACGGGATCAAGCTGCTGCTCAACGATCAGACGGTGTACGGCTGGACCTTCAAGGCGGGCCGATTCGACATCGGCAACAAGCTGGACTACCTGCGGGCCACCGTCGAGCTGGCCCTCGAGCGGGAGGATCTCGGCCCCGAGTTCCGGGCTTTTCTGGCCGAAGTGGGGCTCCGCGAGGGCCTGATTTGATCCCGCTGGCCGAAGCGCGGGACACGGTCCTGGCCGGGTGCCGGCCCTTGGAGCCCCGCTCGGTCGGGCTGGACGATGCGCTCGGGTGCGTCACATCGGAGCCGGTCGTATCCGCGGCGGACGTCCCCCCCTTCGCCAACACGGCCATGGACGGCTACGCGGTGCGGGCCGCCGACACGGTCGGGGCCAGGGCCGAAAGTCCGGCTCGGCTCCGGGTGGTGGGCACGGTCGCCGCCGGAGCGGCACCCCGAACGCCGGTCGGACCGGGCGAGGCGGTGCGGATCATGACCGGGGCCCCCTTTCCGGCGGGAGCCGACGCCATCGCCATCGTCGAGGTGACCTCCGCCCATGGTGACGAGGTGTTGGTCGTCGCCCCAGCCGTCGCGGGCCACCACATCCGCCATCCGGGCGAGGACATCGCCGCCGGCCAGGCAGGTCTTCGGCGCCGGCACGGTGCTCGGCCCGGGACATCTCGGCGTCCTGGCCAGCATCGGGTGGGAAAAGGTGGCCGTGTACGGTCGACCCCGCGTCGGGGTGCTGTCGACCGGTGACGAGCTGGTCGACGGCCCGGCGCCGCTCGAGCCGGGACAGATCCGTGACTCCAACCGGCCGACCCTGCTCGCCCTGTGCCGGCAGTCCGGCTTCGAGGCCGTCGACCTGGGCGCCGCGCCCGACGACGAGGACCGGATCCGATCCGCCATCGCCCGGGGGCTGGCCGACTGCGACGCCCTGCTCACCAGCGGCGGCGTCAGCATGGGCGACTTCGACTACGTCAAGAAGGTCCTCGACGAGCTGGGGGCCATGAGCTGGATGCAGGTCGCCATCCGGCCGGCCAAGCCGCTGGCGTTCGGGGTGGTCGCGGGCAAGCCGGTCTTCGGCCTGCCCGGCAACCCGGTGTCGTCGATGGTCAGCTTCGAGTTGTTCGCCCGGCCCGGGCTGCGCCAGATGATGGGCCACCCGCCGGCCGGCCTGGACCGGCCGCGGATCCGCGCCGTGGCCGACGAGCCGCTCCGCCGCCGGCCCGACGGCAAGCTCCACCTGGCCCGGGTGGTCGCCCAGTCGGGTGACGACGGCCGCTCCACGTCCGCGTCGTCCGGCGGCCAGGCGTCCAACCTGCTGCGGGCCATGGCGCTGGCCAACGCCCTGGCCCTCGTGCCCGACGGCGACGGCGTGGAGGCCGGCGGGGAGGTCGACGTGCTGTCCTGCTGGGCGTAGCGTGGGTTGATGGTGCCGCAGGCACTGGTCGGACAGCTTCGGGCGCACGGTGCGGGACCTGCGGATCTCGGTCACCGACCGCTGCAACTTCCGCTGCATCTACTGCATGCCCGAAGAGGGCATGGTCTGGCTGCCGCGAGCGAGCTGCTCACCTACGAGGAGATCGAGCGGGTCGCCCGGGTCTGCGTCGAGCGCTTCGGCTTCGACGGCATCCGCCTCACCGGCGGCGAGCCGACCGTCCGGGCCCACCTGCCCGTCGCTGGTCGCGCAGGCTGGCCGGCCTGGCCGGTTGACCTGGCGCATGACGACCAACGGCGCCACGCTTCCGCCTGCTGGCCGCCGACCTGCGCGGCCGCCGGGCTGCACCGGATCAACATCAGCTGCGACTCGCTGCGCCCGGAGCGGTTCTTGGCCATCACCCGCCGGGATGCCCTGGCCGCGGTGCTGGACGGGATCGACGCCGCCCTCGAGGCCGGGTTCGACCCGGTCAAGGTCAACTGCGTCCTGATGCGGGGCGTCAACGACGACGAGATCGTCGACTTCGCCACCTTCGGCCGCGAGCGGGGCGTCGTGGTCCGCTTCATCGAGTTCATGCCCCTCGACGCGTCGCGGCGACTGGGCCGAAGCGAGCGTCGTGCCGGCGGCGGAGGTCGTCGCGGCCATCGCCGCCGTCTACCCGCTCGAGCCGCTGGGCGGGCGCGGCAGCGAGCCGGCGTCCAGCGTTCCGCTACCGCGACGGCGGCGGCGAGATCGGCGTGATCGCCAGCGTGACCCAGTCGTTCTGCGCGTCCTGCGACCGGGTCCGGCTCACCGCCGAGGGCCAGTTCCGCAACTGCCTGTTCGCGGTCGACGAGACCGACCTGCGGGCCATCCTGCGCAGCGGGGGCACCGACGACGACCTGGCGGCGGCCATCGCGGCCGAGTGTCGGCAGCAAGTGGGCCGGTCACTCCATCGGCCAGGTGCACTTCATCCGTCCGGCCCGATCCATGAGCCAGATCGGCGGCTGATTCGCCGGAATCGGCTTGGCTGGAATCGGTAAAGCCGGAAGAACCGGCTGCCGTCAATAGATACATGGTGTTCACCGATTGGGCGCAGGCATTCGACATCGACGAGGTCCTGGAGCCGGACTCGGTATTCGCGGCGCACGATCAGCGCGGCGCCCGCTACATCGTCGCCCACACCACTCCGACCACCTGGCTGTGCGCCCCGGTCACCGACCTCGCGCTGGCGAGGGTCGCCTCCGGCCACGCCGAGCTCCGCGACGCCTTCCGGCACAGCGCAACCGGGACGGTCGAGAAGTTCACCATCCGCGGCGCGTCCCTCGCTGAGGAGTCACTGACGCTGTGCGGCGAGCTGACCGATGATGAACTTCCCAGGGTCGGGGTGCGTCTCGGCTGGGCCGCTCGCTGCGCCTGACGCTCACCGGACGCGGCGGCGCCATTTCCCACCCTTGCCTAGACTCCGACCATGTCTGATCGTGGTCTGACGCACCTCGACCCGCTGGGCCGGGCCCGCATGGTCGATGTCACGCCCAAGGAAGCGACCCACCGGCGGGCCATCGCCCGCTGCAAGGTCTTCATGCAGCCCGAAACCACCTCCAAGGTGGCCAGCAACGCCATGGCCAAGGGCGACGTGCTGGGGGCGGCGCGAATCGCCGGGATCCAGGCGGCCAAGCGGACACCCGACCTCATTCCGCTGTGCCACCCGCTCCTGGTCGGGTCGGTCAACCTCAACTTCATGATCGGCGACGACTTCGTCGAGGTGGAGTCCAAGGTGGAGACCATCGACCGCACGGGCGTCGAGATGGAGGCCCTCACCGCCTGTGCCGTCGCCGCTCTCACCATCTACGACATGTGCAAGTCCAGCGACCGTTCGATGGTGATCGGCGAGCTGGCGCTGTGGGAGAAGACGGGCGGCAAGTCCGGGCACTGGCGCCGGACCGATGGCGAGTTCGGCGGGAGTCTGGTCAATACGCCGATCGACGGGGGTCTCGGCGATGCCCAGGCCGAGCTGGCCGCGATCGACGCAGTGCTCGAGGAAGGTCCGCTGGGGGGCTGAGCACCGGGGTTGGGGGTTGCCGCCACAGGCGCCACCGACTAGGTTTTCCCCTCAACCGGGGAGACGACAGCTGGGCTTCGGTGAGACCGGACCGGCTTAGTGGGCGCCATGGTATCCACCGTTCAACATGCCCGCCGAGCTACGGTCCCTGATACGGAAGGGTAGGCGCGAGGAGCGTTGACCACAGTGGTTTTGCTTGTCCTAGCCGCTATTTGGGCGGCCGTTATCGTTGTTCCACTGGTTCGGGCCCGGACCGAGGGCGGCCTGGGTGACTCGATCGGGAGTTTCCGGCGGCACCTATCGGTGCTGGAGCGTGCCGCCCCGAGGCGGGTGGCGCCGGCCAACCGGTTGCGAATGACCAACGTGACGACGAGCATTCCGCCGTACCGGGGTCCGGTGTCCTCCAATGCCCGACCGACGTCGCCGCGCCAATCCACCACTCAGCGCCGGCTGGCCCAGAAGCGCCGGCGTGATGTCTTCGTGGCGCTGGTGGTCGGGGTGGCCTTCTCGGCTCTGCTGGCCATGATCCCGGGCTTGTCGATCATGTGGACGGTCAACATCGTGGTCGACCTGCTCTTTGTCGGCTACGTGGCCTTGCTGGTCCGGATGCGCAACCTGGCTGCTGAGCGGGAGATGAAGCTCACCTTCCTGCCCACGCCGGCGCCGCTCGCTGCCCGGTACAACCCGTCGCCCTACGGCCGAGGGCACACGGTCGCGGTCGGACTGGCTGACCTGGCCCGCCGAGCCAACTAGTCGGCCGTCTGACTGCCGGCCCGGTGGCCGCCGACGACTGGCTGGCCGCCGGTAGCGGTCGCCGCCACGAGCTGCAGGATCTGGTAGGTCCGATCAGGACCCGGCTGGACGCTGTCAACGCCGCCCGCGAGGCGGGCCTGGCCGCCTGCCGGCGCACCATCCGGGCGTGCGGAAGCGCCATCAGGGCCATACACCGCCTGGAGCCGGAACGGGCCGAACTACTGGTCGCCGAGGCCGAAACGGCGCTGCGCCAGGCTCAGCAGGCCGTCCGACCACATCCGGCGGTGGCGTTCGCCGGATTCCTCCACGACGCCGGAGAAGGAGTACGCCGAAGCCGTCCTGACCACCGCGCTGGTGGCCGGCGCACCGCTGCCCGGCCCGACCGAGGTCAGTGTGGGACTGCCCGCCTGGCTCAACGGGTTGACCGAGGCGGCATCGGAGCTGCGACGCCACCTGCTCGACCGCCTGCGGGCCGGGGAGCTGGAGGTGGCGGAACGGCTGCTGGGGGCCATGGAGGACGTGTACGACCTGGTCGTCACCATCGACTACCCCGACGCGGTCACCGCCGGACTGCGGCGCAGCGCCGACGCCCTGCGGGCCGTGCTGGAGCGGACCAGGAGCGACCTGACCACCACCATCCTGCAGACCCGGCTCCAGTCCGCCCTGGATCGCCGGCTCAGCGAGGAGCAGCCGGACCACTGAGGTAACCTCGACGGTCCGCGGGGGTGTAGCTCAGTTCGGTAGAGCGCTACGTTCGCAACGTAGAAGTCGCCGGTTCAAGTCCGGTCACCTCCACTCGGACAGGCGCTCGGTCAAGGTGGGTAGTCATGGCGCCGGGGCCATAATCGCCGACTCTGGCGCTTCTGAGAATGAACCGCAAAGCGAGCGTGATGTCGTTCTTGATGAGAGGGGAGCTGTCCGGGCGCCAGCGCCAAGCAATGCCGCGCTCGACACCTTGGCCTGATGACCCTGGAACCCCGCAGTCCACCAGTTGTGGGATGGTGGCGGGATGCCAGACGACCGCGACCGGGTCGAGGCAGGAGCTCTGGCTGGGTTGCTCAGCATCACCGGCGTCGCCCACTTCCTCGTTCCCGCGCTTTACGACCCTCTGATCCCCCACTCTCTGCCCGGAGCGACCCGGGAGTGGGTGCTGGCCAGCGGCGTCGCAGAGCTGGTCTGCGCCGCCACCATCGCCCACAGGCGTATTCGACCCCTTGGAGCGAGCGCGGCGGCGATTCTCTTCGTCGCCGTCTTCCCGGCCAACGTCAAGATGGCGGTGGACTGGAACCATCAGGGCGCGGTCAAGGCCGCCCTGGCCTGGGCCCGCCTCCCGCTGCAGGTACCTCTGATCTGGTGGGCCCTCCGGGTCCGTCGCGCCAGCCATGGCGACGCTCGGAAAACGGGTTGACGCGAGCCTCCGCTACGCCCGTCCAATCGTTCCTGACGAAGACAGCGATTCGTTGAAAGGATCCAGGCCGACCTTACTCCGCCGGGGCGCATGCCAATGGCCCTCCGATTCGAGATCCTTTTCCGGCCGACCTGGACCAGACCCTTTTCGAACCAGCGACCTGACTCGCCCCTGACACGGCAGGTCCCGGCACCACAGTGTGCCGGGACCTGCCGATGAATGGTTGTGGCGCTTAGCCGGCGGTGGCGACCAGATGGACGATACCGAGAGCCAGGCCGGGGGTGAAGGCCGTGGTCCCGAACGCCTTGTTGAGGGCGCCGGCTGCCGTGGGTGTCAGCTTGGCGACCGTGCCGTCGAGGGTCACGGTGCTGTTGGGGGTGCTCACCTTGACGTTGGTGCCGTCCAGCTCGAGCAGCGGGACGCCGATCTGACCGCCGACCGTGCCGGTCAGAACCGAGTTGGCCGGGTCGACGACGAAGTCGGTGAGGGTCACCTTGACGGAGCCTTTGGTGAATGTCAGCCCGCTGCCTTGATGAATGACGACGCCGGCGATGTAGCCCGGCTTGTAGTTGCCGTCACTGTGGATGACGGCGGCGCCACCGGTGATCGGGAATGCCACCGTTGAGCTGGCGCTGTCAAAGGTTGCGGACCCGTTGGGGGCCACAGCCACGCCGAGGCCGGTCAGGGCCTTGGCGGTCGCCGCGTCGAGGGCGACCGCGGTCGACTGCCCCGTCAGGCGGGACACTTCGGTGACCTTGTCGGAGGACGTGGTGGCCGTGCCCTTGGCGACGAGATGGACGGTGCCCAACGGAAGACCGGCCTTGACGGCGGTCGTCTTGAAGGCTCCGTCCAGGGCGGTCGCCGCCGTCTCCGTCAGCTTGGCCACGGTGCCGTCCAGGACCACGTTGCCGTTGTCCATGCTGACCTTGACGTTGGTCCCGTCCAGGTCGAGCAGGGGAACCTTGACCTGGCCGCCAACCGTGCCGTAGAGGATCGAGTTGCCCGGATCAACCACGAAGTTGCTCAGCGTGACCTTGGTCGACCCGGCGCTCAGGGTCAGACCGGAGCCGTCATGCTCGATCGAACCCAGGATGTACCCGGGCTTGGCGTTGTGGTCGCTGTGGATCTCGGCGTAGCCCGAGGTGATGGGAAAGGTGACCGTCGACGTGGTGGCGTCGAAGGTTGCCGTACCCGCCGGTGCGATGGCGACACCGAGCGACTTCAGGGCGGCCGCCGTACCTGAGTCGAGGGCGACCGACGTACCCACGCCGGTCAGACTGGGAATGGCAGTGATGGTGTCGGTGATCCCAGGCTGCGACTGGGAGGCGTTGGCGGCGGATGTTGCCGGCTTGGAGCTGCTGCACGCGGCGGCGCTGAGACCGACCCCAGCGATCAATGCGACGGCAGCGAGACGATTTCGGGCGCTGGACAAAATAGGACCTTTCGACGTAATACACGAATGTTTTTGTTCCTCGTGTATTCGCACCCGTCGTCATTCCGGATGTCATTGACGCGGGGAGTCATGTTCAGATGTCGGCGTGTCAGGCCGTTGTCACCGTGATGATCACCTTGAAGGCCCCCGCGTTGTTGTCCACCCCGCGGTCGTTGGGGCCGAGGAACAAACGGCCCCGCGCCTGGACGTCGAAGTCGTGGGCGGCACCGATGAGGAACGGGTCGCCATCACCGATCTTGGCGATCAACGCGGCGTGATTGACGGCCATCGGTGCGCCGTTGACCGTCACGTTGAACTGCCTGAGATCCAGCCTCGTATCGCCATCGGGCCCCACGGTCCCGGCGGGATCGGTCGTATTGTGCGATATCGAACCGGTGGCCACGATCGTCACGTGCTGGCCGAAATCGAGATCGATATTGGTATCGGTCCAGGCCTTGGTGCCAGCGACCTGAATCGAGCCCGTGGTGACGACCGATGTCGTCGTGGTGGCCGCCACGGTCGGGGCCGTCGGGACCTCGGCGGCCGGCGTGGACTTTCCCGAACTCCCGGTCAGGAGGACCGCGACCAACCCGCCGGCCACGACGGCCAGACCGACCAGCAGGATGATCAAGTTGCGACGCCGGCGGCCGGGAGCGCGGCCCGACTTCCCCGGCCGCACGGTCGGTACCGCTGGGCGAGGCGGCGCCCCGGCCGGTGCGGTGTTGCCCGCCTCGGCTACAACCTGGACCGGTCCCTCCGGAACGCCCGCCATGATCGCCGGCTCCGGCTCGGCCGGCTCTGCGGGGACGGGGGTGGGGGTGGGACCGGCGGCTGCTGCCGACGCCGGGTCCGCGGCCGGGCCGGCGGCCACGTCGCCCGACCCAGGCTTCCCGGTCCAACCGGCCGCGGCCAGTGCCGCGCCGAGCGCCACCGCATGTTTGGGGTGGACGTCAATCGCGACCGGCCGACCAATTTCCCCCGCCACCAACTGGCCGACGAGAGGGATCCGCGACGAGCCGCCGACCAGCAACACGGCCTTGACCTGGTCCGCCCCCACGCCGGCCGACCGGAACGCCCGACCCAGGGCGGCGGTTGTCTCGGCCAGGGTCGGGCGGATCATGGCTTCGAACTCGGCCCGGGTCAGGCGGATCTCGGTCTGGACCTGGGGAAGCATCACCGGGATCGAGACGTCGGTATCCGCCGACAGGGCCTCCTTGGCTTCCACGGCGTCGGCCCGGAGGCGGGCCAGGGCGGCCAGGGTGGCCGGATCGGCGACGTCCAGCCCGTCCCACACCGGGCCGAGGAATCCCTGCACGTGGGCCAGGACCGCCTCGTCGAAGTCGATGCCGCCCAAACGCTCGATGCCCTCCGGCTGGCCCAGGAGGGCGAATCCCGACTCCGACTTGGCCAGCACCGCAGCGTCGAACGTGCCTCCGCCGAGGTCGTAGATCCCCACCACCTCGCCTACCTCGACCCGTTCCCGCCACGCGTACTGCAGCGCCGCCGCCTCCGGCTCGCTCAGCAGCATGGCGTGCTCGATCCCCGCCGAGCGGATGGCCTGAGCCAGGAGGTCGGTCTTGAATGGGCCCCAGTTGGCCGGATGGGTCACCGCCACCCCGTCCGGGGGGCTTCCCTCCTGTACCGTCACCTCGCCGACCAGGAACCGCACCATCTGCGCCACCAGGGCGTCGGCCGAGAATGGTGAACCACCGAGCAGCAGGGGCGTCGAGTCGCCGAATCGCCGCTTGAAGTGCCGGGCCACCCGCCCGGGGTCCGACAGGCCCCGGCGAACCGCGGCGTCGCCCACAAGGAACGTCCCGTCCTCACGCAGGAACAGAACCGACGGGACCGCCGCCGCGTGGCGCCCCAGCCCGACGACCTCGATCCGGTCGCCGGACGCGACAGCGGCCGCCGAAAAGGTCGTGCCCACGTCCAGCCCCACCCAGTACCCCACGCGCCAAGATGGTACCCGTGGCACCAGTACAGGGAGGCGAGATGGCGGCCGAAGGCCCGGACGCGGTCGCCGATCTTCTCCAGCTCCTGTCTGACCTGGGCGACGCCTGCACCGCCGCCGGTCGTGACGACCTGGCCCAGCAGGTGGCCGGCTGGGGGGCCCAGGTGTCCGATCCTGTCGTGCCCGTCGTTGTCGCCGGTGAGTACAAGGTGGGAAAAAGTTCGCTGGTGAATGCTCTCATCGGCGCCGATCTGTGCCCCGTCGACGAGGACGTGGCGACCGCCGTGCCGACGATCGTCCGGTATGCGCCCGAGACCCGGGCGTGGGTACGGCGAGCGCCGGAGGAGATTCCGGATGCCCCACCCCCCGAAGACCCGCACCCGGAGCTGGTGGCAGTCGAGGATCTGGCGTCGTTTGCGTCGGAGACCGCCAATCCGGAGAACAAGGAGCGCGTCCGCAACCTCGAGGTAGGCGTACCGGCACCGCTACTACGCGACGGACTGGTACTGGTCGACACCCCCGGCGTCGGCGGTCTGATGTCCCAGCACGTCGCGGCCACGGTGTCGGCGCTGGCCATGGCCCACGCCGCCATCTTCGTATCCGATGCCATTCAGGAGTACACCGCCCCCGAGTTGGAGTTCCTCGACACCGCCCGCCGGGCTTGTCCCGAAGTCATCCCGGTGCTGACCAAGATCGACATCGCCCCGGCGTGGGAGAAGATCCTCGAGCTCGACCAGCGGTGGCTTGACCGTGTCGGCTTGACCGCCATCGTGGTCCCCGCATCGACCTCCCTGTCCCGGCAGGGCCGCGTCCGGCGCCGCCGTGACCTCGAACAGGAATCCGGTCTGGCCGCGCTGGCCGATCGGCTGGGCCAGGTCGTGCGAACCGGACGCCGTCGGGTGGCCTTCGATGCGGCGAACGAGATCCACGCCGTGATCGGTCAGCTGGCGGCACCTGTGAACGCCGAGCGAAACGCGTTGAACGACCCGTCGACCGTCATCTCCGATCTGGAGCTTGCCGAGCAACGGGCTCGACGGTTGGCCTCGGATACCGCTCAATGGCTGCTGCTGCTCGAGGACGGCCTGAGCGACATCGAAGACAGGATCGAGGTGGAGGTCGAAGCTCGCCTGCGCCAAGTGAGAAACGACGCGGAGGCAACGCTCGCCAAGGTCGATCCGGCCAACAAATGGGACGAGTTCGAAGCCGAGTTGGCCCGCCAGGTGAGCACCCAGATGACCGCCATCTCGGCGATCCTCCTCGAGGGGGCGCACGAGGTGGCCGACCGGATCGCCGAGCATTTCGCCGACCACGAAGCGGCGATCGCCCCGGCCTTTCGGACGTCCAATCCCAGCCTCAGCGCCGAGGCCATCCTGGCGACGGGCTCCGGCCGGACGCAATGGCGCGGTGTGCTGATGGAGGCGGGCTGGAGCGGCCTCGAGGGTCTGGCTGCCATCGGAAGCATCCTCACCTTCACCACCATCAGCCTGTTCAACCCGTTCGCGCTGGCGGTCGGGGTCTTCGTGGGCGGCAAGTCTCTCCATCAGGCCCGCCACCGGGAGCTGCAACGCCGGCGGCAGCAGGCCCTCGAGGCCGTCGACCGGTACCTCGACGACGCCTCCAGGGCGACCGACCGTGAGTGGCGTTCTTCACTGCGCAGCATCCGCCGCCAGCTTCGGAGCGCATACCAGGATCGAGCCGACATCCTGTACCGCTCGGCGCGCGAGTCCCTGGCCGCCGCCCAACGGACGCTCGCCACCGACCGTGCCGGCCATGCCGCGCCGGAGGCGGCACTCGACGAGTTGCTCACCGGCCTCCAGACTCTGGACGTTCGGGCCGAGCAACTGGTGGCCGCCCTGGCCGCCGCTCGCCCGTGACACCCGGTACCGGGTTCGCCGGCCAGGTCCGGGCGTTGCTGCGCACAGCCCGTCAGATCTACGCCGGCACCCCCGGTCAGGCGGCGGTGTCCGAGATCGGCCGCAGGCTCGACGAGCCCCTGCGGGTCGCCATCGCCGGCAAGGTCAAGGCCGGGAAATCGACCCTCCTGAACGCCCTGGTGGGCGAGGAGTTGGCGCCCACCGATGCCGGGGAGTGCACCCGATTGATCTGGTGGTTCCGGGACGGGCTCACCTACCGGACCACCCTCCATCCCCGCTCCGGCCCGGCTCGGGCCCTCAGATTCAACCGCCACGCCGGTGCCCTGGAGGTGGATCTCGACGGAGTGGCGGAAGCCGACATCGACCGGATGGAGGTGGAGTGGCCGAGCCGGGCGCTGCAGGCCATGACGCTCATCGATACACCAGGCATCGCCTCGGCGACGCGTGCCACCGCCGACACGGCCGAGGCGTTCTTCGACCCCGACAATGAACGCACGACCCCGGCCGATGCCGTCATCTATTTGATGCGCCACGTCCATTCCGCCGATGTGCGCTTCCTCGAGGCGTTCCAGGACGACGAGCATGTCCAGGCCACCCCGATCAACACGCTCGCGGTGCTGTCGCGGGCCGACGAGCTCGGAGTGGGCCGGGTCGACGCCATGGACGCCGCGGCCCGCATCGCCGACCGTTATCGCCGGGACCGGAAGCTCAAACGGGTGTGCCAGGCGGTCGTCCCCGTCGCCGGCCTGCTGGCCCAGGCGGCCGTGACCCTCCGCGAGAGCGACTACCGCCTGCTGCTCCGTCTCAGCGCCCTGCCCCATCACGAGCTGGACGAGTTGCTGCTGTCGGTCGACCGCTTCTCGTTGCGGCCGTGCAGCATCGCACCCGCCGAGCGGGCTGCGCTGCTCGACCGTTTCGGGATCTTCGGCATACGGGTCGGCCTCCGGTTCATCGCATCCGGGGGTGCCCCCGATGCCTCCAAGCTGTCGCAGGCGATGCTGCGGGAGAGCGGGCTGCTCGAGCTCCGAGCGCTGCTCGACGCGGAGTTCGCAGGCCGACGCGACCTGCTCAAGGGGCGGGCCGCGCTGCTGGCCCTGCAGGCGCTGGTCCGCCAGTCGCCGGTGCCCGGCAGTGATGTCCTCGACAGAGACCTGGAACGGGTTCGAGCCGGGGCCCACGAGCTGGCTGAGGTCCGCCTCCTCAATGCCCTACGGGCTGGCGCCGTGCCGCTCACCGAGGCCGACGCCGCCGAGGCCGAGCGGTTGCTCGGTGCCGCCGGGGCCGACCTGCGCAGCCGGCTCGGCTTGGGTGACGACACTCAGGAAGGGGACGTGGCCACCGCGCTTTCCGGGGCGATCGCCCGCTGGCAGCGCCGGGCCGAGAACCCGGTGTCGCCCCGGGCCGCGGTCGAAGCCGCGGAAGTGGTGGTGCGTACCTGCGAAGGACTGGCCGCCGGGCTGGGGGGTCGGTGAGCGGTTAACGGGCCGTCGGCCCGCCCGGTTCGGTCACGAGATCGATGAGCCGTTATGCAGGCCGGCCGGGACGCTGACGCCCTGAGGAGCCTGCCTAGGCAGTGGAGGTCCAACCGGCGGCTACCAACCTGGCGCCGGCCGGGATGGTCAGTGCCGTCGACCACCTGGCCGCCCACGCCGGCGTCACGCTTCTGGGGGCGGGCGGTTCGGCGGCCGACGCCGCTGTTGGCGCCAGCGTGGTGCTCGCCGTGACCTGTCAGCACATGTGTGGTATGGGCGGCGACCTCATGGCGCTCGTCGCCCCACCCGGCGCCGAGCCGGTCGCCATCAACGCCTCCGGACGAGCCGGGTCGGGCGCCGATCCCGACCGGCTGCGACTGGAAGGCCACACGACCATGCCGTTTCGCGCCGACATCCGGTCGGTGCCCGTTCCTGGCTGTGTCGACGGTTGGTTGGCTTTGCACGACCGGTACGGGCGCCTGCCCTTGGCGGAGGTGCTGGGCCCGGCGCGGCGCTACGCCGACCAGGGCTTTCCGGCATCAGCGACGCTCGTCGAGAGCGTGAAGGACGTCGCGGGCCTGCCCGAGGCGGCCGACTACACCGCCGCCGGCCCCCTGCACCCGGGGGACCTGATCCGGCGGCCGGGCGCGGCGCGGACGCTCGCGGCCATTGCCGCCGACGGCCGCAACGGTTTCTACGGCGGCGAGTTCGGCGAGGGCCTGGTGCGCATGGGCCATGGTGAGTACGCGCCCGCCGACCTGCAGACGCCGGGCGCGACATGGGTTCCCGCCCTCAGCGTCGAGGCGTGGGGCCGGCAGATCTGGACGGCTCCCCCGAACAGCCAGGGGT
The DNA here is from genome assembly GCA_963792645.1 of uncultured Actinomycetota bacterium. Taxonomy (GTDB): domain Bacteria; phylum Actinomycetota; class Acidimicrobiia; order Acidimicrobiales; family Palsa-688; genus CAWBWS01. The sequence goes on along the minus strand of CAWBWS010000001.1, from coordinate 768,528 downwards.
ACCTGACCCTGGCCAGTGCCTGGATTGCCGGCGCCCTGCCGCTTCCCGACCATCCCGACGACGGCCGGTGGGCCCACCTGCTCATCGAGGCGTCAAGGCAGGCGGCCTGCGATCGCCCCGACGTGCTCCATGACCGCGGGTCGGCGGTGATCTGATCGACCCAGCCCGGCTGGCCAGCCGGCGGGCGGCCATCGACCCCGGCAGGGCCGCCCGGCTCAGCGGTGCGTTCGGCGGTGGCGGCACCATCGCCATGTGCGCGGTCGACCGGGACCGCCGCCGATCCCCGGTCCGGGTCGGGCGGGGCGGCCGGGCACTGAGCCCACGGTTAACGTCGTGCCGGTGACCAACCGGACATGGGCGTGACCAACCGGACATGCTCGTGAGCAAACGCGGCCCGCCGACCGCGATCACCAACTACCCGACCGTGACCCGCGTGACCATGGCTCCGGCACCCACGGGTGCCGGCCTGCTCGACCCGTGTGCCGGCGTTGCGGCCGACGGCTGGTGCCCGACCAAGCCGTCCCGCCCGGGGGGGTGACCGGGCCGGCCCTCACCGATCTCCCCGTCGAGACCTGCGTCGACCAGATCCGTTTGGCGTTGGCGGGGGAGGCCCACGCCGTATTGCAAGCCCCTCCCGGCGCGGGCAAGACCACGCTGGTCCCTCTGCGGCTCATCGACGAGCCGTGGCTGGACGCTCAGCGCATCCTCGTCCTCGAACCACGGCGATTGGCGACCCGGGCGGCCGCCAACCGGATGGCGTCGTTGCTGGGCGAGCGGGTGGGGGTGACGGTCGGCTACTCCATGCGGGACGAGCGGCAGGTCGGCCCTCGCGCCCGGGTCGAGGTGGTCACCGATGGCATCCTGACCCGACGCTTACAGCATGACCCGGCATTGCCCGGCATCGGCCTGGTCGTTTTTGACGAGGTTCATGAACGCCACCTCCAAACCGATCTGGCCCTGGCCCTCACTCTCGATGCTCGAGCCGTCCTGCGGCCCGAGCTGCGACTGCTGGCCATGTCCGCCACGTTGGACACGCGCCGGGTGGCCGAGATGCTCGGCCGGCCGAAAGGACCGGCGCCCGTGGTGATCAGCCCCGGACGTCAACATCCGGTCGAGGTCCGTTGGATACCGCCGGCTCCAGGAAGACGCGACGATGACGCTATGGCGGCCGCCATTGCCGCCGCGGCCGCAGGCCACCACGGCGACATCCTGGCCTTCCTGCCCGGTGCCCGGGAGATCCGGTGGGTGCAAGCCACGCTCGCCGGTCGCCTCCCCGCCGGCGTCGACGTCGTCCCCCTGTTCGGTGCCCTGCCGGCGGCCGAGCAGGATGACGCGCTCTGCCGCGTCCCCGCCCGGTCGGCGGCGGGTCGTGCTGGCCACGGACATCGCCGAGACCAGCCTCACCGTCGACGGTGTGCGGGTCGTCATCGACGGTGGGCTGGCCCGCTCCCCCGCTATGACCCGGGCACCGGCCTGACCCGGCTGCACACCGGCCCGGCGTCGCGTTCATCGGCTGATCAGCGGGCCGGCCGGGCGGGACGCCAGGGCGCCGGCGTCGCCTACCGCCTGTGGTCCCCCGACCAGCACGGCCGTCGCCGGCCGTTGCCCCAAGCGGAGATCGAGACGGTCGACCTGGCCGCCCTGGTGCTCGAGCTGGCGGTGTGGGGCACCGAGCCCCGCGATCTGGCGTTCCAGGACCCACCCCCTCAGGCGGCGCTGGATGACGGCCGCGCCCTGCTGGTGAAGCTCGGTGCGCTCGATGCCGGCGGCCGGCCCACGCCCGAGGGCCGGCACATGGCCGATCTGCCCCTGCACCCCCGGCTGGCGCGCATGGTCACCGGCGCCATACCGCTCGGGCTCGGCCACCTGTCCTGCGCGGTGGCTACGTTGCTCGAGGACAGAGACGTCCTGCGCGGCCGCCGGGACGATGTCGGTGTCGACATCGCCGAGCGGGTGCGCCTCATCACCGAACCGGGTCGCCGTCACCCGTCAGCCGACCTGACCGCCGTGTCGTCAGCGCGCCGGAGGGCGGCCCGCCTCGCCCGTCGCGTCGGTGTCGACCCTGGTGTCGAGCGTGCCCCGCTCGACGTCGACAGCTGCGGACTGGTCCTGGCCCTGGCCTATCCCGACCGTATCGCCCAAGCCGTCGGCCGCGGCCGTTTCCGGCTCCGTACAGGTGCCGGGGCGTGGATGCTCGAGACCGATGCGCTCGCCGGCCAGGCCTTCCTCGTCGTGGCCGAGCTCGATGGCGATCAACGCGACAGTCGAATCCGTCTCGCCTGCGCCCTTGACTCGGCCGACCTGGAGGCCGCCGCCGGCGCCGCCATCATGACGGTCAGCGCCATCACTTGGGATGCCGGACGCGACGATCTGCGGGAGACGGTCACCCGCCGTCTTGACGGGCTGGTCCTCGGCACGACCGAGCGAAAGGCGGCGCCCGGGCCCGATGTGGCCGCCGCGCTGCTGCGGCAGGTGCGAGCCACCCGCCTCGGCGCGCTGCGATGGACCGACGCGGCGCGGTCGTTGCAGCACCGGGTGATGTTCCTCCGCCGGGCGGTGGGGACCGGCTGGCCCGACCTGTCGGACGCCGCGCTGCTGGCCACGCTTGACGACTGGCTGGCGCCACGGCTGGTCTCGGCCGCCGACCGGGCCGACCTCGAGGCCGTTGACGTGACCCAGGCCCTCCGCATCCAGCTTGGACATGGGCGCCTCGCTGAGTTGGACACCCTGGCCCCCACCACGGTCGCCGTCAGTCCGCGTCGCAAGCTGCGCCTCGACTACCGCCACGAGCAGCCCCGCGCGTCGGTCCGGATCCAGGAGTTGTTCGGTGTGCGCCGCCATCCGATGGTCGTCGCCGGCCGGGTGCCGATCGTGCTGAACCTGCTGTCGCCGGCCGGCCGGCCGGTTCAGATCACCTCGGATTTGCCGGGCTTCTGGGCCGGCAGCTACGCCGCGGTCCGCAAGGAGCTGGCCGGTCGATACCCGAAGCACGACTGGCCCATCGACCCGGCCGGGTGAAGCCGCGGCCGGGTCTCTCGCATCGCCGGAGAAGGTATGGAGGTCGCCCCGATCGTCGACTTCACCTAGTTGGCGCCGCCGGCCACCGAGATGGTGACGGTGAGCCAGTCGTCGGTGGCCTCGACCGTGATCGCCCTGAGGTCGGGCACGGTGAACGTCGCCGCGGCTACATCGGCGGCCGTATGGGTGGTGAGCAGTGCCACCGTGACGCAACCGGCCCGGCGCGCCGAGGTCAGGCCGGCCGGCGCATCCTCGATGGCGAGACAATCCGACGGCCGCCACCCAAGGAGCTGGGCCGCGGCGCGATAGGGGTCGGCAGCCGGCTTTCCGTTCACGACGTCGTCGGCCGTGACGATATTGAGAAGTCGGGGCAGGCCGGCTGCTTCCAGGCGCGGGCCGACCTGAGCACGTGTGCCGCTGGTGACCAGAGCCAGGCGATCGGCGGGGACGCCAACCAGCAGTTCGAGCGCCCCGGGAAGGGCATGCACGCCAATGGCGTCCGCGGCGTCGAGCTGTTCCATCCGGGCCGCCGCCTCCTGCACCGGCACCGGAAGCTGGGAGGCGTACGACGCGATGACGTCGGCGCTGCGGCGACCGTGGACTCCCTGGAGCAACTGGGCCTGATCGAGGTGATACAGCGAGGCGAACGTCCTCCAGTGGGCCTCGACGGTCTCAGTGCTGTCGACGAGCGTCCCGTCGATGTCGACCAACAGGGCCTGGACATGGAGCGCCCGGGTGAGCTGGATCATCGCTTGACTCCTTGTAGGACGATCTCCGGGGGCGAGAGAGGGTCGGCAGCCGGGGGCGCGGCCACCGGGGGGAAGGCGCTTCGTGCGACGAGCAGGACGACCGACCCCGCAGCCGCCGCGGCCATGCCGACGAGGGGGAGATGAGCCAACCCGCCGGCATCGACGACCATCGAGCCGGCCAGTGCGCCGCCGCCGATCCCGATCTGGAACGCCACCACATACAGCGCCGACGCCGTGTCGACCGACCGGGGGGCGACGCGGATCACCGCCGCCTGGAGGCACACCGGGACAGCGGTGAAAGCCGCACCCCAGGCGACGACTGCGGTAACGGTCGACGCGGCCGATCCGGGGCCGAGGGTATAGAGGATGGCGAGCGCCAGGGTCAACGTCAGGGTACAGGCGGCGGCGGCCAGCCGGGGCCGCCGGTCGGTGGTCCTGCCGATGATTCCGATGCCGGCCATCCCGGCCATGCCGTAGGCCAGCAGGACCGCCGACAGGGCCAGGCCGCCCAATCCGGCGTCGCGCCTGATCAGCGACGCGATGTAGGTGTAGGCGGTGAAGTGCCCGACCACCACCAGCACCGTCACCGCGCATACCGCGAACAGCGTTCGGCTGCGCAACGCGGCCGGTATCATCGCCAGCCGGGATCGCACGCCCCCGCCGGACGAGTCGCTGGGGAGCGGGCGGAGGACCACGAGCAACACCGCGGCGGTCACCGCGGCCACGGCACTGACGACGGCGGCACCGGCGCGCCATCCGACGAGCTGGCCGAGGGCGGTCGCGGCTGGGGTGCCAAGAACAAGGGCAAGGGAGTTGCCGGTAAAGACCACCGCGGTCGCACGACCGGCCTTCCCCGGCGACACCAGCCTGGCGGCAACCGGAGCCAGGACCGACCAGAAGACCCCGTGGGCGAGGGCGCAGACGACCCGGGCGCCCAGGACCACGCTGTAGCTGGTCGCCAGCGCGATCGCCATCTGCGAGAAGGCCAGCAGTCCGACCGCCGCGACGATCACCTGCCGTCGTGGCCGGTTGTTGGTCCAGGCCGTCATCGGGATCGCCGTCAACCCGGCGACGGCCGCATAGATGGTGACCAGCAATCCGATGGCGCTGGTGCGGACGTGGAGTCCGGCCACCAGCTGCGGCATGAGGCCGATGGGCAGGGTCTCGGCCGTGACGTACACGAACGCCGCGGCGGCCAGTGCCGCCAGGCCGAGCGTGGCTCTCTGCCCGTCCGCTCCAGTCCCGGGATCCACACGTCAAGTATATACTCGTTGCACGAGTAAAATAAGGCGGGAGCATGATGTCCGGCGTGGTCCGGGAGATACCGAAGGTTTCGGGTCAGGTGGCGCTGGCGCGCGCCATGCACGACCATGAGGGCCTCACCCGGGTGGAGTTGGCCCGGGATCTTGGGTTGCCGAGCGGGTTCGTCGCCGAGGTCATCGCCCGGCTCACCGCGTTGGAGTTGCTGACCGAGCGCCCGGTGCCGCCGACCGGGGCGCGTGGCCGGCCGACGACGTCGCTGCACCCTCATCCCCACGGCCCACTGGTTGCCGTGGCGGCCATCGCCCACGAGACGTGGCAGGTGGCGGCCGTGCAAATGGGCGGCTCCCGTATCGAATCCGTCACACGCGCTCACCATCGGGACCGGACGGCGGTGCTCATGGCGGTGGCCGCCCAACTGGAGGCGGTCAGCCGTCGCTACCGCGACCGGATCCGGGCGGTGGCGGTCTCCGTACCGGGAACGGTCAGTGGCACCCTTCTGGCCCAGGCGGCCAACCTCGGGTGGCACCAGGTCGACCTCTCGGTGCTCTGGTCCGAACGCCACGCAGGCTTCCCGTTCGTGCCCGGCAACGATGCCACCTTCGCCGGGGTGGCCGAATGGCGTCGCGGCGCCGCGGTCGGGGCCGGGACCGCCCTGCACCTGTTCATGGACGCCGGTGTCGGTGGCGCCATCGGAGAGGGCGGCCGGCCAGTACTGGGGGCGACCGGGATGGCGGGCGAATTCGGCCACATGCCCTTCGGCGAGGTGACTCGACGGTGTCGGTGTGGCGCCACCGGCTGCTGGAACACCAGTCTCGACGGTGTCGCCCTGGCCCGGGCCCTCCATCAAGCGGTCCCCGCCGATGAGGTCAGCTACACCCGGCGGATCATCGGGGCCGCTCGGGACGGGCAACCGGACGAGCTGCTGGCGGTTCAGGGGGTGGCCCGGTGCTTCGGTCGGGGCGCCGCCGGTCTGGTCAACGCCCTGGATCCCGACGTGGTGACGATCGGCGGGGTCGGCCGCGATCTGCTGGTCGTGGCGGGCGAGCAGGCGGCCGAGGCCTACCGGGAGGGGCTCATGCGGTTCCGGACGTCGCCACCGCCTCTTCTGACGCCGGCCCGCTTCGGTGACGATGCTCCGCTCGTCGGCGCGGCCGAAACCGCCTTCTCGGCGGTATTGACCGACGAAGGCCTCCAGGCCTGGTCGGAACGGCGACCGTTGGTGTAAAGCTGCAGCCGGTGTTCGTGTACCTCGAGACGACGGTCGCCCGGCGATGATCGTGCGGCCGGTCCGACCCGAGGAAGCCGGAGCCGCCGGGGCGATCGTGGTGGCGGCATTCGAGGCCGTGCCGGGCGGCCACATGAACGGCGGCTACGCCGCCGACCTGGCCGATGTGGCGGGCCGGGCCGAGGTGACCGAGGTGCTGGTAGCCGTCGACGACGGGGAGGTGGTGGGCTGCGTCACGTTCGTGCCGGACGGGCGATCGCCGCTGGCCGAGCAGGTGCAGCCCGGTGAGTGCCAGGTCCGCATGATGGCGGTCGCCCCCGGCCATCAGCGCCGCGGCGTCGGCCAGGCGCTGCTCGACGCCGCGCTCGGCGCGCGGTCGCGCCCTGCACTGCGAAGCGGTCTTCCTCCATTCCACTCCGGTGATGAGGGCGGCGCATCACCTGTACATGCGAAATGGGTTCGTCCGGGTTCCGGAACGGGACTGGGTGCCCGACCCGGTGCTCACCCTGATCGCCTTCCGCCTCGAGCTCCCACCGAACTGCTGACTCGATCTGATATATCGTTGACTGAGTCAGCAATCACGGGAGGCGGCCCATGCCGACAACGGACACCGGGGAGGTGGGCACCGTACGCGCCTTCAACCGGTTCTGGACCAGCAGGATCGGCCTGCTCGACGCCGGGGTGCTGGACACCCCGTACTCGCTGACCGAGGCACGAGTGATCTTCGAGTTGGCCCAGCACGAACAACAGGACCTGGTGGATCTGCGCCGGATCCTGGATATCGACTCCGGTTACCTGAGCCGGATCATGGGCCGGTTCCGAGCCGACGGCCTGGTGGCGGTGCGGCTGTCCGCGGACGATGCACGCCGGCAGGTCGTGCAGCTGTCCGCCAGGGGCCGCCAGGTGTTCGACGACCTCAACAGACGCTCGGCGGCGCAGATCGGCGCCCTGCTCGAGTCGCTGAGCACCGAGGACCGTCGCCGTGTCGTGGCCGCCATGGCGACCATCAGCCAGGTCTTCACCGGCGGGACCGGATCGCGGCCTTACGTGATCCGCCCCCTCCGCCCGGGCGATCTGGGGTGGGTCGTTCAGCGTCACGGCGTGGTGTACGCCGACGAGTACGGCTGGGATGCGACCCTCGAGGCCCTGGTGGCACGCATCGTCGCCGACTTCGTCGACGGCTACATCGCGGGCCGGGAGAACGCCTGGATCGCCGAGCTCGACGGTGAGGCCGCCGGCTGTGTGTTCTGCGTGCGCCAGGACGACGCGACCGCTCAGCTGCGCATTCTCCTGGTGGACCCCAAGGCCCGTGGTCTCGGCGTAGGTGCCCGGCTGGTCGATGAGTGCATCCGCTTCGCCAGGCGGGCCGGATACCGCCGGCTGCGGTTGTGGCCCAATGACGTCCTGGTGTCGGCCGGACGGATCTACGAGGCCGCCGGTTTCCGGCTCATCGACGAGCAGCCGCACCACAGCTACGGCCACGATCTCGTTGGGCAGACCCTCGAGCTCGATCTCGACACCGCCGAGGCCTGAGCCGCCGGCCAGCCGAGCCTCAGGAGCCGAGCCGGTCGGCTTGCCACGTGACCCCGCCGTCGGTCGTCATGAGCAGCCGGCTCTGGCCGCTGCCGACGGCGAGGACGACCGTCCCCCGGCTGGGTGTCGTGAACCCCAGGTCGTGGAACGGGGCGCCGCCGACGCTGATGTCCTGGTACGCGGTCGACCAGGTGCGACCGCCGTCCGCCGAGCGGTACAGCTCGGACGCCCCGCTGTTGGCGGCGATCACGTAGGCACCCGTCAGCGCCTGCGCCAAACCGGTCGGTTGACCGCCGCGGGGTGCGGTGCCCGCGACCGACCACGTGCGACCACCATCGCCGGACACGACCAGATTCTTGGTGGACGAGCCGAGCGCCGGCCCGCTGACACAGAGGGCCGCCAGCCCGCTTCCATCGCCGGCGCTGACGCTTCCCAACTGCGCTCCCGTCACGCCGGCGCATGGCCGGCCCCGCGGGTCGAGTCCGGCTGACGTGAAGGCCAGCACTGTCCCGCCGGTCCCGACCGTGTAACCGGTCGTGCCCAGCAGCGTCAGGGCGGCGGATGGTTCGATGGCCTGCGGGCCGACCGACATCCAGCTGTCATGGTTGGTGGCGCTGGCGAACAGATGAGCGGCTCCACCGCCGACGCCCGAGAGCGCCAGGGCGAACGCCTCATGGCTGGCCGCCTCCAGATCCATGATCGGGCCGCCCAGCCCGGTCACCTCCCGCCAGCTGACCCCACCATCGTGCGTCGCCCACAGGGAGGGCCCGAACAACCAGCCATTGGCGGCGTCGGCGAAGCGGATGTGGGCGGCACCGGCTCCGACCCCCGCCAGCTCGACCTTGGGAGCCGGTACGCCCCGCCAGGTCCGGCCGCCGTCGCGGGTGCGCAGGATCGACGTGCAGGGTGGATGCCCGCACGGGGCGGTGCCCAGCACCCAGCCCTGGGCGGTGCTGATCCAGGTGACCGAAACTGGATCGAATCCCTTGGGTACCGGTCCGCCGGCCGGACCCACCGGCCGGCCGCCGGCACCGGTGACCGGGCTTTCACTCGGCGCCTGAGCCGGGTTCGGCCGTGCCGTCGACGCGGTGTTCGCACCCGGCCGGCCCGGGGATGACGTGACGCTCGTGCCGGCCACCACCTGGACCCGGTGGCCGGGGCGCCGGGTGATCGCCAGCCCGGTGAGGACCAAGGCGACCGCGAAGATGGCGGCGGCGGACACCAGCAGGGCCACGGGGCGGGGCCTGGGCGCCTCGGTGGCGCCGTCGGGCTCGAGGCGTGACGCGATCCGCTCCCACTGCGGCTCGCTCGGCTCCACCAAAGCAGCCCGCTGCCGCAGCTCGCGCCGGAGACGGTCCTCGATGCTCATTCGTCCAGCTCCTTCCGTAGTGCCGCCAGCCCACGGTGCACGAGGGACTTGACGGTGCCCGGCCGGCACTCGAGGATCGCCGCCACCTCGGCCACCGGCAGGTCCTCGTAGAACCGCAGCACCAGGGCGGCCCGATTCCGGTACGGCAACCGGTCGAGGGCGTCGAAGAGTTCGTTCCCGCCGGGTTGAGCGAACTCGACCGGCTCCTGGCGCAGCCGCAGTCTTTCCCGCTGCCGGCGGCGCAGGACCGACCGGCAGCCGTTGATCACCGCCCGGCGCAGATACGCCTCGGGTGACACGATCTGGTCGAACTTGGGATGCAGGCGCACGAAGCAGTCCTGCACCACCTCCTCGGCAATGGCTACCGACCCCACCACCAAGGTCGCCAACCGGACCATCGGGAGATACTGCTGCCGGTGGAGCTCGGCCAGGGTTCCGGCACCATTGGCAGCCACGATCACACTGTGCACGCTGTTCAGACGCTGACCGGTGCCACTCGGTTGCACGCCAGGCGGAATGAGATGTTCGCCGCGACTTAAGCTGGCGTTGACCGAGGCGCCCCATCGGCGAACCTCCATATCACTAACGTCGGGTCCCGGCGATAGGGAGGCGAAAGATGCGGACATGGCAGAGGATCGGGCGGCTGACGGGCGTGCTGGTGCTCGCGGCCTCGACGGTGGCGTTCACCGGGGGGGCGGCCGCCCCGACGGCAGGCGCGGCACCGGGCGGATGCCAGTTGGGCAAGGGTGTCTCGCACGTGGTGCAGATCACGTTCGACAATGTGCACTTCTTCCGGGACAACCCCAACGTCCCGTCCGATCTGGAGTTGATGCCCCACCTGCTCAACTTCATGGAGAGCCAGGGCACGGTGCTCTCGAACAACCACACGCCGCTCATCGCCCACACCGCGACAGACAGCCTGACCAATTACACCGGGTTGTACGGTGACCGCCACGGCATGCCGGTCTCCAACAGCTTCCGGACCTTCAACCCCAACGGCACCACCGATCCGGGTGTCTCGTTCGCGTACTGGACCGCCCCGGTGTTCGACCCCGCGACCTCCCCGGCCGCCGGCCCCGACGCCACCCCGTCGATGGTCTACTCGCCCACCGTGCCGGCCACCTCCACCCCTCCGAACACCATCGCGCCGGCGCCGTGGGTGCCCTACACCCGGGCCGGCTGCAACGTCGGCGACGTGTCGACCGCCAACATGGTTCTGGAGAACACCGGCATCGACATCCCGACCGTGTTCGGTCCGGCGTCCCCGGAGAGTGCCCAACTGCATGATCCCGCGACCAAGGGTTTTGCCTTCGGGGACTACGTCGGGGTGGCCACCCACTGCGCACAGGGCGACTCGTTCTGCGCCAACGCCCAGGCGACCAAGTTCGGCCGGACCTCGCCGTCATCCGCCGCCACCCCCGATCTGCTGCCGACCGAACCGGGCGGGTACGGCAAGTTCTCGGCGCTGTTCGGGCACCGATACCTAGCGCCCCAGCTCGGCGCCGGGGTGCCGAACGTCAGCCACAACGGCTACTCCGTCACCAACGCCGCCGGCAATCTGGTCGACCTGGCCGGCAACCAGATCAACGGCACGGCCACCCACCCGGGATTCCCGGGCTTCGGTGACATCAGCGCCGACCAGACGCTGGCGTACATGAGCGACATGCAGGAGACCGGCGTGCCGGTCACGTTCGGGTACATCTCCGACCTGCACGGCAACCACCACTTTCCGGGAATGACGGTCTGCGACGCCGCTCCCGACGCCCTCGGGCCCGGCGACCCCTGCTACATCGCCCAGGCGAAGGCCTATGACGCCTCCTTCAACACCTTCTTCTCCCGCCTTGCCGCCGACGGCATCACCGCCGAAAACACCCTGTTCACCTTCACGGCCGACGAGGGCGACCACGTGGCCGGCGCCAACGTGGGCCGGGCCATCCAGCCCACGCCGGCCAACTGCGACGGCGTCACCACCCCCTGCAGCTATTTGGCCGGCACCTTCGGCGAGCTCAGCGCCAACGTCACCGGGCTGCTGGCCACCCAGAAGAACAACACCACGTCGTTCAAGATCCACGCCGACGCGGCGCCGCAGTTCTACGTGACGGGAAACCCCGGCCCCACCGCGCCGGTCGTCCGCCAGCTCGAACGCGACGTGGCCGGTCTCACGGCCAGCAACCCCTATTCGGGGAACACCAGCGAGAAGATCACCAATTACCTGGCCGATCCGTTGGAGGAGCGCATCCTGCACATCGTGAACGCCGACCCGGCCCGCACACCGACCTTCAGCTCCTTCTCCAGGCCCGACTACTTCCTGTCCACCGGGGCGGCGAACTGCAGCTCCCCGTGCGTGTCGATCAACAACGGCTTTGCCTACAACCACGGGGCCTACGCACCCGAGATCAACACCACCTGGTTGGGAATGGTCGGCCCCGGCGTCGACAACAACGGTGTCGACGGCCCGGAGCCGAGTGAAGGGCCCAACTCGGCCGGGCCGAACAGCGGTCAGGGCACCATCCCGGGCAGCCGTACCGACGGGACGTGGGCCGACCACACTGACATCCGCCCGACCATGCTCTATCTCGTCGGGCTGCACGACGACTACATCTCCGATGGCCGGGTGCTCACCGAGGATCTGACGAAGGTGAGTGACAACCTGGGGAGCGACGCCGTCACCGAGTTGGGGCAGAGCTACAAGCAGCTCAATGCCAGCGTCGGCCGGTTCGGGACGTCGACGTTGATCGCCGCCACCCAGGGCATCGAGACCTCCGCTGTCAACGACGCCTCCTACCTGGCGATGGTCAGCCGGCTGTCAGATCTGGCGACCAAGCGAGACGCGCTGGCCACCGAGATAAAGGGAGCGCTCGACGGGGCCGAGTTCGGCCACCGGCCGATCTCCCACCGCATGGCGCGGTCGCTCACCATGAGGTCCGAGGCGTTGTTGCAGCTCGCCGACCAGTACGCCGGGTTGGAACGGCGGTAGGTGGGAAAAGGGCGGCGCGGCGGTCTGTGACCGCCGCGCCGCCACGCCCCCGGCTCGGCCGGGGCCGGCCTATGGCTGCCAGAGGTAGAAGCGGGTGCCCTGGTCGTCGGTGCATTCGGCCGACAGCCCGTATGGCTGGCGGTCCGGCTCCGGTGCGGCACCCCCGGCGGCGCGTACCCGGTCGATGGCGGCGCCGATGTCGTCGACCCGGTACATCGGTACAGTCGTCGCCCGGTCGTGGCCGCCGTGCATTCCGCTCATGGGGGCCACCCCTTCGGGCGTCCAACCGTCATCCACCCGACCGGGGCTGAAACGCCAGCCCAGTACCGTCCTGTAGAACTCCCGGAACCTGGAGGAATCTCGGACCTCGAGGGTGACGTAGCCGAGGTCGCCTTCACGGGCGCCGTTCTCGGCCGGGCGGGGTTCGGCGGCACCGGCCGGCGGCTGGTAGACGGCGAACGGAGAGCCCTGGTCGTCGATGCAGTTGGCGATGCTTCCGTACGCCTCGCTGGTCGGTTCGTCCGCCGTCCCTCCGGCGGCGCGCACCCGTTCGATGGCGGCATCGATGTCGTCCACCGCGAAGCAGAGGAAGAGATTGCTGCGGTCGTGGCCGCCGTGCAGACCGTGGCTGAATCGCGGGTTGTCGACCTGGCGGGCCCCGGCGGTAACGCCGGGACGGTATGTCCAGCCCAGCACGGAGGCGAAGAACGTCGCCGCCCGGTCCACGTCGGGCACCCACAGCGATACGTATCCGATGTCGCCCTGCCGGATGCTCTCGATGGCTGCCGATTGGGCGGACAGGATCCAGCGGTGCCCGTAAGGATCGCGGATGACGGCGTTGCGCCCGTAGGGATTGTCGGCCGGGGGTCGCTCCAATGTCGCTCCGGCACCGACGGCCCGGATGACGGTGCCGTCGACATCGTCGACCGCGGCGGTGAGGCTCACCGTGGCGCCGTCACCCGGGCGGGGCGCCCGGTGATTGTTTTCCGGAGACTCGTCAGCCAGGTACAGCACCCCGCCACTCAGTTCGAGCTCGGCGTGGCCGATCCTCCCGTCGGGCATGAGGATCGGCTCGTCCCGGCGCCGGGCGCCGAGCGTCTCGACGTACCACTCGAGGGCGGCGCGGGCGTCGGCGACGGCCAGGTAGGGGATCACCCCGGTGGGGGCGAGTCGGGGGGCTGGGGTGGCGGCCGCTTCACGTTCTAGTTCCAACAGGTCGGACACGGTGATTCCTTTCGGTAGGGCCACGGCGCGGGCCACGCGCGTCCGCAACCGGGCGGCGAAGGTCGGCTCGGGGTCGACCGGGACAACAGGTGAGCGGAGAGCCAGGAACGGGTCAGACATCGCGGTTCCCTTCCGCCAGGTAGGCCGCCCGGAACGCCCTGCGGGCCCGCACCAGCAGGCCCTCGGTGGCGTGGACGGTCCGCTGCAGCATGGTGGCCACTTCCGGGACCGGGAGATCGTCGAGATAGCGCAGGGTCAGGGCGGCGCGATGGTGGGGTCCGAGCCGGTCGAGGGTGGCTCGGGCCACCAGCCCGTCCAGGTGGACGTCCCAACGGTCCTCGGGCTCGGGCTGGTCGTCGGTGATGGCCCGCAGGCCCCGCTCCTCCCGGGCCTGCCGGCGCCAGTGGTCGACCAGCTTGTGCCGGGCCACACCGATCAGCCAGGCGGTGGACACCGCGGGAGGATCGTCCCGCCTTGCCGCGTCGACGGCGGCCAGGAACGTCTGGGCGGTCAGGTCCTCGGCCAGTGCCGTGCCACCGCAACGCGAGATCAGGTACCCGTACACCAGGGGCAGCGCCTGGTCGTAGAGGTCCAGCAGCGACCCCGGAGCACTGGCGGCGTGGGCGGGCTGCTGGCTCACACCTCTATTGTCGTTCTGGCGCCCGTTACTCCGACGGGGTGCTCTCTTCGGCGTCGCCGGCCCGACCCAGTTTCCGGTAGCTGCGCACCGTCGTCTGCCGAGCGCGAGAGGCGCCGGAATCGAGATAGCGTTTTCGGCGTGGGTTTTCTCGACAAGGCCAAGAAGCTGGCCGAACAGGCCAAGGACAAAGCGGGGCAGGCCAAGGACCTGGCCAACCAGGCCCGGGACCTGGCCCAGCAGACCCTGGACGACGTCCGGGGCCAGGCAACGGGGTCGGGGTCGGGCGGGTCACCGCCGGCGCCGACCGGGACGGCACCCGGCCGCCCGGCTGCGTCCCGACCAGCAGGGGCGGGCGATGCGCAGTTCGGGACGCCGTATGTGGCGGGAATGCTGGGTCGCCCCGGCTGGCGGGAGCGGGGGCTGCCCGACCCAGCGGCCGTGCTGCCGATAAAGGATAGGGATCAGGCGGGCGTGCCCCATTCCACCAAGAGCAAGATCGTCGAGGAGCCGTACGGCATGGGCCGGAGGTGGGCGGCGACCACCGGCTCGGCGGGCCTCTTCTACCAGCTGTATCCCGAGCACTACGCCTGGGAGCCGCCGGGCGGCAAGACGGCGTTCGCCGAGGTCAGCGGTGCGTCGGCCGCCACCCTTCCTGACGGGCGCACCCTGGTGTTCCTGGCCGCCAACGCCCGAGCGGTGGTGCTCGAGGTCAACGGCCTTCCGGAGGGGGCGCGGGCCGGCCTGGCGCGGGTCGTGGCGACTCAGCTGTCCTCCTGAGGGTGCCGGTCGATCCTCAGCCCAGTCCGGTGCGCCGGGCCAGCAGCGAGTGGTACCCGGCGACATCGTCGTGCACGGCCCAGTAGGCGGCGACCAGCGGCAGGTGACCGGCATCGACCAGCGCGGAGTACGGCAACGACCGGCGGGCCGCCGCGGTCCGCCTCCCGGTCGCGGCGTATCGGGCCTCCCGCCGGAGGTGCTCGTCGAGAACCTCGAGCCCGTCGGGCCGGGCCAGGAGGGGCAGGAACCAGGTGGCCCAGGAGAACTCGGCCCGCTCCGCCGGCACGCCGTACAGCCGGCGATTGGTGCGGCGCCAGAAGGCCGCCACGGTGCGCTCAGGGCCGAGGCGGTTGCGTTCCCGCCAGCGCAGCAGGCCCCGCGCCAACCGGGTGCTCCTGGCCTTCAGCTTGCGTTCCGTCATGGGCGCCAGGCCGATGGCGCCCCGCTGGTACCGGAAGCCGAGGAAGTCCCACGGTTCGCCCGGCGCCGAGCGCGACGACTTGTCCTCATTGACCTCCAGACCCCGAGCGGCCAGCCGGCTCCGGATCAGGTCTTCAAAGGCGGGTAGTTCGGCGGCCGGGGCCAGCACCAGGATGTCATCGCTGTAGCGGGCATACGTGGCCCCCCGCTCGGCGATCTCATGGTCGAGGTCCCGCAGGTAGAGGGTGGCCAGCAGGGGAGCAAATGGCGTGCCGGCCATGATGCCCTTCTGTCCCCCGTCGACGATGACGCCCCCCGTTCGACGCGGCGGTCGAGCAGGGCCGCGGTCAGGAGGGCACCGAGCGGCCCTTCGGCGAAGGTCACCGGCAGCGACGCCAGCAGGTCGACCGGGTCGATCGAGTTGAAGTAGTCCCGCACGTCCAGGCGGACGGCGGCGGCGCCGTCGATGGCCGGATCGGCCAGCACGCCGCGGAACGCGGCCCGGGCCCCGCCCCCGGGCAGGAAGGAGCGGCACCACGGCGAGCCGGCCTCAGCGGCGGCCGGTTGCAGCAGCCGGTTCACCACCCGGAACAGCAGCTCGTCGAGCGGTGGGTACTGGAACACCCTCTTCTTGCGGCCGTCCGCCTTGTTCAGCCATCCCTCCGCCGGTGGCGCCGGCCGGTGGCGTCCGGCCAGCACCTCGTCCGCCACCCGCAGATGGGTACCAGCCCCGATCAGGGCCTCGTAGGCCGCGATCCGGTCGGCCCGGCGGGGGTGGCGGGTGCGGAACGCATCCAGCGCCGCCAGCCAGGGCCCGTCACTGTCCAGGTCATCGAGAGGTGAGCGGGAGGGAAGTCGCTTTGAAGCGGCTGTAGCCGCACTCGAAGGTACGCAGGACATCCGCCTCCAGGGATCGATCATCAGCAATCGTGCCGTCCTGCGCTGCTTCGCCCGAAGGCGCCCGAAGGCATCCCTCCCGCTTGCGCTGGAGGTTATCGCGACCGGTTACCGGCCGGTCGAGTGTCCGACCACCGAGTTGATGTACTCGAGCATCGGGCGGCCCGACTTGCCCGGGAAGGTCGGGTAGAAGCCGACCTCGAGGTGGGGGGCGGTGGAGTAGCCGACGATGCCACGTCCGACGATCGAGATCTGCTGGCCCCCGACGACGTGGGCCCCGACCGGCACCAGGTCCGGTCCGGCGTGCCCGTAGTACACGATCTTGCCGGCGAGTGGCCCTCCGGTGATCTGCAGCACCGGGGTGTTCGGGCCGAATCCCGAGATGCCCTCTTTGATGATGACGCCGGGGCCCATGGCGTACAGAGGGGTACCGCCCGGGGCGAGGTAGTCGACGCCCTGGTCGACGCTGCCGCCCCGGATGTATTGGGCCGGAAGCGGCAGGTTGGCCGTCGGCGGTATGACCGATGGCTTCGCGGAGGCGGGGGGGGTGATCCGGGTGGTCGCCACCAGCGCGGCGACCGTCGGCCCGGACGGCGTGGCGACGGCCCGAGCCGAGGACGCGATGATGTCCGCCGAGATGAGCGTGGCGTCCGCGCCCCCCACCTGGGCGGCGCCGAGACCCGGCCCGACACACAACAGGCAGACGGCGGTCGACACAACGGTCAAGCCGCGGTGGCCCCGGATGAATCGACCGCTGGCAACTCGTAATGACGGGCGCGCGCCCACAATCGTCGTCCCCCTCCCCCATGTCGAGCGACCCCCGGCCACTCAAAAAGGGGAATCCCCAAGTGGACGAAAACATTAGTACATACTTCGCGCCGCTTGCCAAATGCCGCGATTCCTACGGAGTTGTCGGCACCTCGAAATTGACCTGAATGCGCTCCTCGGGACGCCGTTCCTCCTGCCGGGCCAGATCGGCCAGCACCCGCTGGTCAGCGTTCGTCAACGGTGGCTGGACGATGCTGCGGGGCCACAGATGGCGGACCAGGACCACGTTGGCTTCGGCCGCATACAGCGTGAGGGTGGCCACCAGGTACAGCCAGCTCATCAGGCCCAGCACGAAGGCGTACTGCCCGTAGACCGCCTGGGCGTGGCGGAGTTGATGCTGCACCAGCCCGGTGCCGAGGGTGAGCAGGATGCTGTAGCCGACACCGCCGACGATCGCACCGATACACAGGTCTTGCACCGGTATATGTCGTGGCGTCAGCAGCCGGAACACGACCAGATACAGGCCGATATTGAGCACCGCCTCGGTGACGACGGCCGCCAGCCGCCAGCCCGCACCGTGTCCACTGGCGGTCACCGCACCGCTCAGCGCCGCGCCGGCCACCATCGCCCCGCCTACGGCCAGGAAGAACAGCAGGCTGCGGCCCAGGCGCTGGAAGAAGCCGGGCCGAACGGCACCGCGTACGTTCCAGATCTGGGCCATGGCGTGCTGGCCGGCCTGGGCGGCGCCGAGAGACCCGTACAGCAGCCCGACCAGGCCGAGCGTCAGGCCGATGATGCTTCCGGTCAGTGGGTGGGTGACGTTATGGCCGATCTGCTGGCCGTAGACGGGAAACTGACTGAGGGTGGTGCCGACCACGCTGTTCTCGAGCCGCCGGTTGCCGACGAACCCGAGAATGGTGGTCAGCACCAGCAGAAGCGGGAACAGGGCCATGAACCCGTAGTAGGCCAACATCACGGCCAGTGACGAGCCCCGGTCGTCGCCGAACTTCTTGAACAGCCCGAACACGAAGTTGACCCCGGGCGTGCGCTGCTGCCAGGCGTCGATGTGCCGGACCACCCGTTCGATTGGGTTCACGCCTGACCCGTACCCACGGCCCCGGCATTTCAGTGGCGGGCGTCGGGGAGGAACTCGATCATCATCAAGGTGGCGTCGTCGGCCAGCGTCGATCCCCGATGGGTGAGGATCTCGCCGACGATGCGCCGGATGATCTCGGCCGGGCTGAGGTGGTCGGAGAGGTGGCGCTCGACGCGGGACTTGAGCCGTTCGACGCCGAACTGGTCGCCGCCGTCGGATCGGGCCTCGGTCACGCCGTCGGAGTAGAACAGCAGCCGGTCGCCCGGTTCGAGCCTCAGTTTCCCTATCTCGGGTTCCTCGATACCGAGTCCCAACGGCAGGCAGGGCGGGGAGTGCGGTTCGGCCACTATTGTTGCGCCTCTCAGCAGCAGCGGGTCCGGGTGCCCGGCATTGACCCATCGCAGCTGGCCGGTAGCCGTGTCGAGCTGGGCCAGGTGGCCGGTCACGAAGCATTCGCCGTCGAACTGGCTGATGATCATGGCGTCCAGATGGTGGGCGATGGCCGCCAGGTCCATACCCCGGCGCCGTCCGTATTTGAGGCCGGCCATGGCCAGGGTGCTGCACAGTGTCGAGCGCAGCCCATGGCCCATGGCGTCGAGCATGGCGAAGGTCAGCACATCGCCGTTGAGGCAGTAGTCGAAGCCGTCGCCGGCCACGTTGTAGGCCGGTTCGAGTATTCCGGCGATGGCCACGCCGGGGGACTCGAATGCCAGCGGCGGCAGGAGCATGTCCCACTGGAACTCGGCGGCCATGCTCATGGTTCGCCGGCGTCGACACATCTCGAGCACGTCGGTGTAACGGGCGGTGGTGCCGATCAGGTGGCCGACCAGCCGGCCCAGGTTCTCGCACCAGGCCATGGTCCGCTCGTCAATAGCGGTGAACCTCAACTCCAGCACACCGATCCGTTCGCTCCGTTCGCGAACCGGGGTCCACACCATCCAGGCGCCGTCGGTCTCGGCGCTCAACACCTCCTGCAGCTGGAAGCAACGCCCGGCCATGGTGCCGGCCACGTTGATCCCCTCGGGGGGGTCGGCCCAGAGCTCGGCGGCCAGCACGACCGGGCACAGGTGCTCCTGCTCGTAGTCGACGACGTACAGGGCCAGGTGCTCGCCGTTGGCGTCGGTGAGCGACGCGGCGATCTCGGCGATGAGCAGATCGGGGGGCATGGTGTTGACCCGCCGCAGCAGTTCACCCAGGATCGCCCTTTCCATCACTGGCGCAGCCTACGTGGGACCCCGCCGCGGCCGCGTAGGGTCGCCATCATGGAGTCCAGCACCGGGTCCAGCCGGCGTACCAAGATCGTGGCGACCATCGGTCCGGCCTCTGAAGATCCCGCCACGTTGCGTCAGCTGATGGATGCCGGCATGAATATGGCCCGCCTGGGCCTGGCCCATGAGCCGGTCGAGGCGAGCATCGTCAAGATGCAGCGCATCCGGGCGGTGGCCGAGGACTGTGGCCGCCACATCGGAGTGCTGGCCGACCTGCCGGGCCCGAAGGTCCGGGCCGGCAAGTTCCCCACCGACGGCGCCGCCATGGCCGAAGGGGCCGAGGTCGGTCTGGTCCCGGAGGCGGGCAGCAGCGGGGCGTCGATGATCGGTATCGACTATCCCCTGCTACTGGAAGACATAGAGCCCGGCGACCTCATTGCCCTCGGCGACGGGGGCGTGACGCTCATGGTCGAAACGGTCGGGCCGAGCGGAGCGGTGGCGCGGGTCCGCAGCGGCGGAGTGTTGCGAGGGCGGCCGGGCGTCAATCTCCCGCCGGAGAAGTTCTCCATCCCGACACCGACACCGGAGGATCTGAGGCTGCTGCAGGCGGTGGTGGCCGCCGGTGTCGATGCGGTGGCCATCTCCTTCGTGCGCACTGCGGCGGACGTGCTGGCGGTGCGCGAGGCGGTCGGCCCGCACGGGCCGATGCTGGTCGCCAAGATCGAGACGCCGGCGGCCGTGGACGACCTGGACGCCATCATCCAGGCATCCGACGGGGTCATGGTGGCCCGCGGCGACCTGGGCGTCCGCCTCCCGCTCGAGCGTGTTCCCCATATCCAGAAGCGAATCATCCGTACCGGGGTGTCGTGGGCCCGGCCGGTCATCACCGCCACCCAGATGCTGGAGTCCATGATCCAGGCCCCGACACCGACCCGCGCCGAGGTCTCCGACGTCGCCAACGCCGTGCTCGACGGCAGCAGCGCCCTCATGCTCTCGGCCGAGACGGCCGTCGGCCATGACCCGGT
Organism: uncultured Actinomycetota bacterium; assembly: GCA_963792645.1. GTDB lineage: Bacteria > Actinomycetota > Acidimicrobiia > Acidimicrobiales > Palsa-688 > CAWBWS01. The sequence goes on along the minus strand of CAWBWS010000001.1, from coordinate 748,339 downwards.
CGCCGCGGTGGCCTGGATGGCGAGGATCGCCTTGGCGGCGGAGCAGGAATTCGACTTCTACACCTGGGGGCGGGGCCTGGGCCGCCAGCAGAGCGAGGTCAATGCCGAGGCGCCGGTTCCGCTGCGCATCGTCTCGGCCATCACGGCCGCCGCCTGGCGGGCCGCCTACGACGCTGAGGCGTCCGCCATCATCTGCGCCACCCGCAGCGGCACCACTGCCCGCTCGGTTTCCCGCTTCCGGCCACCGGTGCCGGTCGTGGCCGTGACCCCGTCGCCCCGGACCGCCCGCCAGCTTTCCGTCGCCTGGGGCATCCATGCGGTCGTCGACGAGGAGCGCACGTCGATCGACGACATTGTGTGGTTCTCGGTCAAGGCGGCGGTGGAGGCCGGCGCCTGCCGGTCCGGCGACATCGTGGTGGTGCTGGTCGGGTTCCCCGACGACTTCCAGCCCGCGACCGATGTCCTACGCCTGGTGCGAGTCCGGTGAGGATTACGGCCGGCTGGCGAGCACGAACCAGGAGTCCATCGGCCTGACGTGCACCACCGCCCCGCTGTGGGGAGCCTCGACGATGTTGCCGCCACCGACGTACATGGCCACGTGATCGCCGGGGTTGGACGGAAAGACCAGGTCGCCCGGCTGCAGCTGTGCCATCGAGATGTGGGCGGTGGACGCGTACTGGGCACCGCTGAAATGGGGCAGATTCACGCCGGCGTGGGCCCACGCCCACATCGTGAGCCCCGAGCAGTCGAACTCACCCGGGCCCGTCGCGCCCCACACGTAGGGAGCACCCATGCGGCTCATGGCGGCGGCCACCGCCGCGCCGGCGCCAGCGCCCACGGGAACGTTGTTGGAGAACGACGACGACAGGACCGACCCACCGCCACCGGATCCCGAGGTCAGGGCCCGCGCCTGGGCGAGGAGGGCTTGGGCGGCGGCGGCAGCTGCGGCCTGCTTGGCCGCCTGCGCCTCCGCCACCAGGGTGACGATCTCGCCCTTCACCTTGGACAGGGCGCCGTCCAGCTGGTGCTGCGAGGCAATGGTGGCGTTGCGGGCGGCGTTGGTGACGCTGGCTGCCTGGGCCTGCTGATGCTCGGCCACCGAGAGCTTGGCCGCCGCCTCCTTGGCCGTCACGGCCGCACTGCGGAAGTTGTCGAGCGCCTCGGACTGGGTGGCGGCGAGGGTGTTGACGTACTCGCCGGCCAGCAGGCCGCCGTCGGCCTGCGCGGTTCCGCCGTTGCGGCTGGCCCGGGAAATGAGAGTGCCGCCGTGCACGTAGGCATCGACGGCATTGACGAGCAGGGCGCCACGGGCCTTGCCGGATGCGTCCAGCGCAGCAGCCATGGCCGACTGTTGCTGGCGTACCTTGGCGGCCGTCGCCTGGGTCTGCAGGACGGCGGCGTTGTAATGCTCGGCCAGCGCCGCTTCCTTGCGGCCGAGGGCATCGATCTGGTCCGCCAGCGCCCTGGCTTGCGCTTGTTTCGTGCTGATCGTCTGAGCCGACGCCGTCGGCATACCGGACCCCGCGATAATGCCGGCGACAACGAGCGGCGCGACCAACCGACACGCGTGCAGGTAGAAACCCCTCGTGCACGTGTTCACAATGGGCCGAGAGCCTATGGCGCGTGCCGATGTCAGTCAAGTATGGCGACCCCTCGCCGGCCGTCCGGATGTGACGGATGCGTCGACGGGAGCCGGGATTCCATCGGATTTCCCGAACCGCATGACCGATTTCCGCCAGTAATCGACGGTCGATCATGGAATGATGACCTGGTGGTCGAAGATTTCGAAAGTTGCTATCGGGCAGTACAAAGTCGCGATACACGTTTCGACGGATGGTTCTACACCGCGGTTACGAGCACCGGAATTTATTGCCGGCCGAGTTGTCCCGCGGTAACGCCGAAACGGGCGAACGTGCGTTTTTATCGCACCGCGGCGGCGGCTCAGTCGGCCGGTTTCCGGGCCTGCCGAAGGTGTCGCCCCGATGCCACCCCCGGGTCGCCGGAGTGGAACAGCCGGGCCGACGTGGTGGGCCGGGCCATGCGGCTCATCGCCGACGGCGTCGTCGATCGTGAGGGTGTCAGCGGCCTGGCCCGTCGCCTCGGCTACAGCCCGCGCCAGCTCCACCGCCAGTTGGCGGCCACCGTCGGCGCCGGGCCCATCGCCCTGGCCCGCTGCCAGCGGGCCAACACCGCCCGGTTGCTGCTCGAGACATCGGATCTGCCGGCCGGCGACATCGCCTTCGCCGCCGGCTTCAGCAGTATCCGGCAGTTCAACGACACCGTCCGCGCCGTGTTCGGCACCACGCCGACCGAACTTCGCCGGACCGGCCGCCACCGCCACCCCACCGTCCGGCACGGGCGCGTCGGGTATCCGGTGACCGGCCGGCCATCGGGCCAAATCCAGCTGCGGCTGCCGTACCGCGCCCCGTACCCGGCCACCGCCTTGCTCGATTTCCTCGGGGCCCGGGCCGTCGCCGGTGTCGAGCACTGGGACGGGCGGCGGTACCGCCGGACGCTCTCGTTGCCGCACGGCGCCGGGGTGATGTCGCTGGCGCCGGCGGACGGGCAGATCGCCTGCCGGTTGTGGCTGGCCGACCTGCGGGACCTGGGCGCGGCGGTCGAACGCACCCGCCGCCTGCTCGACCTGGACGCCGACCCGGCGGCCATCACCGAGCAGCTGGGTCAGGACCCCCTCATCGGGCCGGGTATGGCGGCGGTGCCCGGCCGGCGGGTCCCGGGCTGCGTCGACGGCGCGGAGATCGCCATGCGGGCCGTTCTCGGCCAGCAGGTGTCGGTCGCCGGCGCCCGCACCACGGCCGGCCGGTTGACGGCTCGCTTCGGTGCCCGCCTTCCCGACACCGCACCGGCCGGCCTGCCGGCAACCGGACCGGAAGCCGCCCTGAGCAGGATTTTTCCCACCCCTGAAGTCATCTGCCAGGCCGACCCCGCCGAACTGGGCATGCCGGCCGCGAGGGGCCGGGCGCTGGTCGGCCTGGCGGCGGCCCTGGCCGCCGGCGATCTGGTGGTCGACGCCGGGGCGGAACGGGGCGCTGTCGAGCGTCAGCTGCTGGCTCTACCCGGCATCGGGCGCTGGACGGCCTCGTACGTGGCGCTGAGGGCCCTCGGCGACCCTGACGCCTTCCTGGCGACCGACCTGGGGGTCCGCCGGGCCCTCGAGCGGTTCGGCGTCCCCGGCGATCCCGCCCACGCCGTCCGGCTGGCTGAGCGGTGGCGTCCGTGGCGGGCTTACGCCGTTCAATATCTGTGGGCCAGCATCGGCGAGCCCGAACTGACAAGGAGCGCATGATGATCGTCACATCCAACGCCACCGCGGAGATGGCAACCGTCGTGACACCCTGCGGACCGTTTACCGTCGTCGCCCGGGACGACACCGTCCTGGCCAGCGGCTGGACCGAAGACACCGAGGCGCTGGTGGACTCCATCGCACCGGTGCTGCGGCCCGATCGGTGGCGCCGCCGCCATGACCTGGGCCCGCTCACCACGGCGGTGCTGGAGTACCTCGGCGGCGACCTGAACGCTATCGACGGGGTGGCGGTCGGCCAGCATTCGGGGCCGTTCGTCGAGCATGTGTGGCGGGTGTTGCGGACCGTCCCGGCCGGCGCACCGGTGTCGTACACCGAGTTGGCGGCCCGCAGCGGCCGTCCAGCGGCCATCCGGGCCGTCGGCAACGCCTGTGGGCGCAACCCGGTGGCGCTGTTCGTTCCCTGCCACCGGGTGCTGCGCCGCGGCGGCGACCTGGGCGGCTTCCGCTGGGGTCTCGACGTGAAGCGGTGGCTCCTGGGCCACGAGGCCCATCAGAACGGCAACAGCGTGACCTTGCCGTCATTCACGTGATAGTTGCCGTTGAGGGTGAACCCGACCGGATGCAGCCGGCCGGAGGGCACCAGGCGGACATAGGTCTGGGTGAGCGGCACCGAGAACGTGATGTGCACGTCGCGGGTCTGGCCGTAGGCGACGGTGTAGATCAGACCGGCCACCTGCATGCCCCCGTCGACACCGCCGGTGACGAACTGCGGGTCGTGGTTGATGATGGTGTATGCCGACCCGGGCAGGTACAGCAACAGGTAGATCCGGTGGTCACCGGGCACCACCTGTCCTCGGACGCCTCCTTCGATGTACGGGCTGCTGGCCCCCCGTCGTGGGTTGGTGATGGTGATCGTCATGTCGATCTGTTGATGATCCGATTGCGGAGAGACCTTGATGTCGACCGCAGGGTCGATGAAGTAATCGAGCTTGCTGGCACTCAGATTCTGCGCCGTGACCATGAGATCGTTGGGCCCGACGGTCCCGTCGGCGGCCAGCTTGGTCCACATGGCCTGCTCGCCCGGGTCGGAGGACCAGGCCAGCAGGTGGCGCCCCTTGATGTCCTCGCCGAGCGCCTTGGCTAGTCGCGGCAACGAGAACGAGCCGCTGCGCAGTGCCGCGAAGGCGGCGTTGGCCACCTGGCTCTGGACGTCGCGGCGGGCGTTGTTCTGGTCGAGCGTGGGGTAGAGGACGTAGTTCTCGTACAGCAGCTTCTGTTCGACGTTGTCGGCGGTGTAGATGGTGCCCTCGACAGTGACCGGCCCGACCACCTGGAGCAGCGACCGCAGCGTCACCACGTCGACGAACAGTACGCCGTCGACGTGGCCCAGTACCGACTTGGCCGACATCTGGGCGTAGATCCCGGCCACCGCCGGCCAGTTGGGCGACGTGTTGGTCTCGCGCCACTCCTGGCCGAGCCCCTGCGCCCCGTAGAGGAGCGCCAGGTCCGGAGGTACCGCCACCCCTTTGGGGAGGTACAGCTCGAACGTGGGGATGAACTTCCCGGTCACCAGGTCCCCGCCGTTGAACTTGACCAGCCCGGCGGCGGTGGTGATGCCGCTGGAGCGCATCTCGGCGTTGTTGCCGGCCAGGACCAGGTAGGTGCGAGGGCCGGCGAGCATCGATCGCAGGGTGCCGGTGAGCTGGAGACCGTCGGCCAGCTGGGTCCGGGCCTGGGCCAGCTTGGCGACCAGCTCGGCCCGACCGGCGGCCAGTGAGCCGGTCAGACGTCCGGTGGCACCGACGTTGACCTGGGCCAGGCGCCCGGCGGCGACGGACATCTCCCGGCGCAGGCTGTCGATCAGCCGTAGCCGGTCGGCCGGGCCGGACCGGGGCGCGTCAAGCTGGGCCCGGGCGGTGGTCGCGGCGTGGTATCCGATGTCGGCCACTTGGGCCGCGGCGGCGGTCAGATCGCGGACGGCGCCGATCTGACGGCCGACCTTGGGCAGCGGCGTGAGCAGCTTCAGCCACGGGCTGTCACGGGCCACTGAAGCCGCCTCGCGCAGTCGCCGATCGGCCGTGCCGAAGGACGCCTCGACCGTCTGGTGCGACTCGAGCTGGGTCAGCTGCAGGTGGCGGAGTCGGGCCTGACCGGCTTTCACATCGGTGCGGATCCGCACCACGTCGCGTATGAGCAGGCCGGAGAACAGCAGCAGGACCGCGACGGCCAGCAGGCCGATCCGCAGGCCCCGGTGGGCGGTTGAGGGAGGCGGCGGGACCCGGGCCGATGTCGGGCGGTCAGGTTCGGGTGCCAAAAGGGGAGGTGCGACCGGGTCGTCTGTATACAACAAAGGGTGGCAACGTTACCGTTGCCACCCCTCAGTTGTGGTCAGGTACTGCTGATCGACTTAGTTGTTGGCTCGCTGCCGCAGCTGACGGGCGCCGAGCACGATGATCATGAGGCCGGCAGCCGCGGCCAGCGGGATGGCGGCAGTCTCGCCCGTGGCAGCCAGGTTGTTGGTGGGTCCGGTGGTCGTCCCCGACCCCGCCAGCACCGACGAGGTGGTCGTCGCCCCGATACACGAATACTGCGGGTAGTTGGCGGCCGCACCAGGATATTGGCAGTACGGACTGGTCTGCGCGCCTGCGCTACCGGCGCTCGCCAGAGTCATCCCCAGCGTCAGGCAAACGAGAAACCCGAGACCCATGGTCAGCCTCGTTGCCATCCGTCCGATTGTTCGCACGTGATCCCCCAGTCCTTCCCGACTCGGCTCACTAAAACTGCCGCCCACACCCTTTGTGGTGGCAGCCGTATCCTGGCCGGAAATCGCTCCGCGCGCAAGCTTCGTCGCCGTGGCCCATGGGAATTGTCCGGTTCGCGGCATAGAAACAACGTGAAAGGCACCGAGAGACCCACACAGGGTCGGCTTTTTCGACCGTTGGGGACACGGCGCTGTCCTCCGTCCAACCGGCCCGGGACGACCCGGTCCTGTCCTTCGGAGGAGCCAATGGCACGTTGCATCGACCTATTCATCGACGCCGCCGAGTCAGATGGTGGGGTGCCGGCCACGCCGGCCGGCTGTGTGGGCGGTGATGCGGACCCCTGGGGGGCCGGTGAGGTGACGGGTGAGGTGGCTCCCAGTTTGGCCAGGCTGGCCGCCGAGTTGGGCGCGGTCACCGGCCTCCGGCTGACCCAGGACCCGGGTACGGGTCGGTGGGTGGCAACCGTCGACGGGGCCCGGGTCGAACTGACCGAGCACCGGATCGACCGGCACCTGCACGCAGTGTCCGCCTACCGCTACGACCTGTGCGCCCGGGTGGCGTCCGCCGACGCCCTCAACAGCCCGGAGGCGGCGTTGCTGCGGCGGATTCTGGGCTTGGTCAAGGCGGACGGGCGCTACCGGGCCATGCTGGTGTGGGACCTGCAGAACGTCGCCGACATGGGCGTGGGCGGCGTGGCCAGCGTGGGCGTGGGGGCCGCCGGTGGCGACGGGCTCATGTCCGCAGGCTGAGCGACACCCGCCCGCGGGCTCCTGTCCGCCGCGCTGAGCGACACCCCGAAGTCGCCGTCGGGATCGGTCCACCACTCCTCCAACTCGAATCCGGCGGCCGCCAGCACGCCTCGCACGCCCTCGGGCCCGAACTTGGCGCTGATCTCGGTGCGCATCTCCTCGCCGTCGGTGAATCCGATCCTGATGGCCAGATCCGACACCGTGACCGTCTGCTCCCCTTCGGCCCGCAGCCGCACCTCGATCCACTCGTTGCGACGTCCGGGCGACCACGTACCCGAAGCCGTCGGAATCGAAGTCGGCGCTGAGCCGGCGGTTGATCACCGCCGGCAGGGTGTGGTTGAACGCCGCGGTCACCCCGGCCGGATCGTCGTTTGCCAGCACCAGCCGGCGGGGTTCCTTCACCAGATCGGTCCCGAGCAGCGGCCCGTCCCCTGGTGCCAGGGCGGCCGCCAGCGGGCCCAGGAACGCCGCTCGGCCGGCCGGGTCGAAGTTGCCGATCGTCCTCGCCGGGCCAGCCCTTCGGATGGCCCCGCTCGATCCACTCCCGGGCGGTCATCGGCCCGTCGGGAAGCTTTCAACTCGACACCGATACTGCAGTCGGCTGGGGCGGCGTTGGCGCCGAAACCCCAGGTGGCGATCAGTGCACGCTTGAGACAACCCCAGCCGTTGCGTGTCGGATGGCATCGCTGAGCGGTATCCGAACTGTCCCGCGACCCCGGTCAGATGCGACCGGGACCAGCCAGAGGAGGAGGCCGAACGAGTACGTCAGGCTTCCTCCTTCGCAGGAATTCCGATAATCCGGATCAGTATTCCCGCCCATCGATTCGCAATACGCTTGAGAAACGCTTACGAAGTGCCTGCGAAGCCGGCCGTGGTGACGGATTACGACCAGTTGGGCTGCGGCGCGAAGCTGGGTGGCCGGTGACCGATATACCCCGCGGCTGGATCGAGGGATTGCGGGCCGCACTCGAGGCCTCAGGCTTCTGCGGAGACGAGGACGAATGCCGGGCCGCGGCGGAGGAGTTCGCCGCCCGGCTGCCGGGGAGCTACTTCGAGCGGACCGAACCGGCGGCCGCCGCCGCCGATATGGTCCAGTGCGAGGCGCTGGAAGAGTGGCCGCGGGGGGTGGGCGGGGAGGCAGGCCAGCCCACGGCCGGGGCCGGCCGGCCCCCGTTGCGGATGGCCGTGCAGCCTGATCCTGATCCCGGGGCGGGCATGTTCCGCTTCCGTCTCTACGGGCGTCGGGCGGTCGAGCTGTCGAGCTTCCTGCCCGTCCTCGAGAGCTTCGGCCTGAGCGTGGTCGAGGCCGTCCCTCACCACATCCGCAGCCTGAGCGGCGGGCCTCCGTTGCACCTGGACGACTTCGGGCTACGGGCCCAGGGACGCTGGTCCTTCGATCCTGCCCTCGACGGGTCCCGGCTGGTCGCCGCGGTCGAGGCGGTGTGGGGGGGCGACGCGGAGATGGATTCGCTCAACCGGCTGGTGGTGGTCGCCGCCCTGGACTGGCAGGACGTGGGCCTGCTGCGGGCGTACCGGAGGTACCGCCGTCAGGCCGGCGCCGTGTGGAGCGACCGGCAACTCGATGACCCGCTGGTCGCCTTTCCGGGTGTCACGACCGCGCTGTTGGCATATTTCGGGGCCCGTTTCGATCCTGCGGTCGACTTCGGCGCGGACCGGGCGGAGGCGGCCCGCCAGGCGGTGATCGAGAGCTTGGGGACGGTCGAGCGGCTCGACCAGGACCAGGTGCTCCGGGGCTATCTCAGCCTGGTCGACGCCACCCTCCGCACCAGCCACTACTGCCGCACCGTCGCCCATCAACGTCTTCCTACCGTCACCCTCAAGCTGGCGAGTGCTCAGGTGCCCGAGCTGCCGCCACCCCGCCCGTTGGTCGAGACGTTCGTCTACTCGCCCCGTCTGGAGGGACTTCACCTGCGGGGCGGCCTGATCGCCCGGGGCGGGATCAGGTGGAGCGACCGCCACGACGACCTGCGCACCGAGGTGCTCGGCCTGGTCCGGGCCCAGGTGCTCAAGAACGCCGGGATCGTGCCGACCGGGGCCAAGGGTGGGTTCGTGTGCCACCGTCTCGAGCCCATCATCCGCCGGGACAGCGCCGACCCGGTGGCGGTCGACGTGGTGGTCGAGGTCAAGGAGTGCTACCGCTTGTTCGTGAGCGGGCTGCTCGACATCACCGACAACGTGGTGGCCGGCCAGGTCGTAACGCCCGACAGCGTGCGTCCCGCCGACGGCGAGGACAGCTACCTGGTCGTCGCCGCCGACCGAGGCACCGCGGTGCTGTCCGACCTGGCCAACGAGATCAGCGCCGATCACCGGTTCTGGCTCGGCGACGCCTTCGCCTCCGGCGGCAGTCACGGCTACGACCACAAGGCCATGGGCATCACGGCCCGGGGCGCCTGGGTCGTCGTCCAGCAGCATTTCCGCCAGCTCGGGATCGACGTGCAGTCCGAGGAGATCCGGGTGGTGGGCGTCGGTGACATGTCGGGCGATGTCTTCGGCAACGGCATGCTGCGGAGCCGGACCATCAAGCTGATCGCCGCCTTCGACCACCGCGACATCTTCATCGATCCCTCTCCCGACCCGGCCCGGGCGTGGCATGCCCGGGCTCGGCTGTTCGCCATGCCGCGCTCGAGCTGGCAGGACTACGACCGCACGGCGATGTCGGCGGGTGGCGGCGTGTGGTCGCGGACGGCAAAGCAGATCGAACTGTCCCCCCAGGCCCGAGACGCCTTGGGTTTGGCTCGTTCGGTGATCAGCCCGCCCGAACTGGTCTCCGCCATCCTGACTGCGTCGGCCGATCTGCTGTGGCTGGGTGGCGTCGGCACCTTCGTCAAGGCGCCCGGCGAGTCCAATGCCGATGCCGGAGACCCGGCCAACAACGCCGTCCGGGTGGACGCCGACCGGGTTCGGGCCCGGGTGGTCGCCGAGGGGGGCAACCTCGGCTTCACACAACGGGCCCGCATCGCCTACTCACGCCGGGGCGGCAAGATCAATACCGACTTCATCGACAACGCCGCCGGGGTGGCCACGTCCGACTACGAGGTCAACCTGAAGATCCTCCTCGAGCTGGGCATCGAACAGGGCCGGCTGGACCGGGCCGGGCGCGACCGGCTGCTCGCCGAGGTGCAGGCCGACGTGGCGGCCTCCGTGCTCCGGGACGTCGGACTCTCTGCCCGCGCCGTGACCCGGGCCGTGCCGGCCAGCGCCGCCGACCTCGAGGCGTTCGACGCCCTTATGTCCGCCCTCGAGGCGGCCGGTCACCTCGACCGGGTAGTCGAGGGCCTGCCGTCGGCCGAGGAGATGGCAGTGCGGCGCACCGCGGGCGCCGGCCTGACCCGGCCCGAGGCCGCCGTACTGCTGGCCACGGCCAAATCGGATCTGGCCCATGCCCTGCAGGCGGCACCGGTCGTGAGCGCCACAGAGGCAGTGCCGGCGGTTGAGAGCTACTTCCCGCCGGCCGTGGTCGAGCGGTTCGGGGACCTGACGGGCCAACACCGGCTGTACCGGCAGCTGGCGGCCACCCGGGTCGCCAGCGAGATGGTCGACCGCATGGGGATCGTCTGGGCCCACGAGACGGCTGATGAGTTCGGCGTCGACCTGGCTTCGGTCGCTGAGGCTTTCTGGGCGGCTCGCCAGGTGCTCGACGCCGACCACCGCTGGCGCCAGGTCGAGGCGTTGGCGCCGGCGGTCACGGCGGACGCTGAAGCGGCACTCCATCTCGCGGTCGTCGACGCGGTGGCAACCCTCGGCCGGCGCTATCTGGCGGCCGGCCCGGCCGACCTCGAGGCACGGGTGCACGACGACCGCCCGGTGGCGGCGGCTCTCGACGGCCTGGTCACCGAGCTCGGCGACCTCTCTTCGCTGGTCGACACCGGCGTCGACCGCAGCCTGGCCGCCAGCTTCGCCCGCCTGGCCCCGATGGCGGCGACCGCCGACGTCGGCAGCCTGTTCCGGACGGTGCCGGCCGCGGTCGCCGATGTCGTGGCCGCCTGGCAGGCCTTCGACGAGGCGCTCCGGCTGCCCGCCCTCACGGCCAGGATCGCCGATCTCCCGACGGGAAGCCGTTGGGAGCGCTGGCAGGTCCGGCGGCTGCTCGACGACATCGCCGGGCTGCGGCGGGATGCGGTGGCCGCCGCACTGCGCCCGACGGCGGGCGCCGGCGTGGCGGGCGACCCGGCCACCACCATGAAGGCCTGGCTGGCCGCCCGCGACCACCACCAGACCCACTTCCAGCGCCTCGCCGACCAGCTCGGCCAGCCGGAGGTGGGGGTCGGCGCGGCCGCCGGCGCCCAGTCGATCGCCGCCCTCGCCGTGCGGGCCCTGCGCCAGCTGGTCGAGTCACCGATGGAGGCCGGGGAGCCCGGGGAGCCCGCTTAGCCCCGCGATCTCGCGAACTTTGGCGCGTTACGGGCGTTATTCCGTACAACGCGTCCAAGAACCTGGGTGCGGCGGGCTACGACCGCTCTGAGTGGTCGACGCCCTCCGTAGCATGGCCATCGGTCACGAACGCGGCCGCCAACGCCCGGGCGAACGCCATGTCTCCTGAGATCCGCAGCCGTCCCGCCATGAACATTGCCATCCAGTCGGCGTCACCCGGCGCCAGCTCGGCCAGATCGGCCAGGTCGATCCCGAACAGCACCTGGGGTCGGTCGCCGAGCGCAGGTGCGACGCGGCACTCGCCTCCGACCAGCGTCATCTGGTATCGCCGGACCCCGTCGGGCGCGGCAATGTCCCATCCGATCACCGCCGGCTCATCCCGCTCGATCGCCTTGTCGTGGAAGCGGCCGGCCAGGGCGGCGAGCAGGAATATCTCCTCGGTCTCGGTCACTCCTAGACCGCGGCCGCCCGAGTCAGGGGCATCCGGCTGCTGCCGTCCGCTTCTGTCCTGACCCCGAGCACCTGGTGGATGGCCGTCTCGTTCATCTCGAAGCCGACCACCGCGGCCAGCATGTACAGCCGCCACACCCGCGCCCGGACCAGGCCGACCAGCTCGACCGCTTCGTCCCAGTTGGCGGCCAGGTTGTCGACCCAATGCCGCAGCGTCAGGGCGTAGTGCTCACGCAGCGACTCCACGTCCCGGACCTCGAGATCGACGGCTTCCATGGCGGAAACAACGGCCGCCACATCCTGCAGCTCGCCATCCGGAAAGACGTAGCGGGCGTTGAAGCTGCGCCGATCGAACTGGGCGCCGTTCGGTGTTGAGATGGCGTGGTTCAACAGCCGGCCCCCGGGGGCCAGCGCCCCGGCCAGTACCCGGAAATAGTCCGCCATCTGCGCCGCCCCGACGTGCTCGAACATGCCGATCGAGCTGATGGCGTCGAACTGGCCCTCGGAGCCGACGTCGCGGTAGTCCATGAGGCGGATGTCGACCCACTCGGATTGGCCGGCCTCGGCGACCCGCTTGCGGGCCAGCTCGTACTGCTGCTCGGAGAGGGTGATGCCGACCGCGGCCACGTGGTAGTGGGTGGCGGCGTACATGACCATGCCGCCCCATCCGCAGCCCACGTCGAGCAGCCGCATGCCCTCGGACAGGCCCAGCTTGCGGCAGATGAGGTCGTACTTGGCGGCCTGCGCCTCGGAGAGGGTGGCGTCGGGCCGGGTGAACCGGGCGCAGGAGTAGGTCATCGACTCGCCCAGCACCAGCCGGTAGAAGTCGTTGCCCACGTCGTAGTGATGGGCGATGGCCGCCGCGTCACGCGCCTTGGAGTGGCGGCCTCCCCGGAGCCGCGCCTCCTCGGCCGGGTGAGGCAACGGCGGCCCGAGGACGCCCAGCCGGGCCGCGCCGGCGAGCGTCTTGGCGAGGGTGCGGGTCCCGATCTGGAGCTCCTCGGGCGCCGACTCGAACACCACCCGGATGGCCCGGAGGGCGTCGCCGGTGATGTCGGCCTCACCGGTTACGAAGGCGCGGGCGAAGCCCACCTCGTTCGGCGACCACAGGATGCGCCGCAGGGCCCGCGGCGAGTGCAGCACGATGGTTGCCGGACCGTCGGCCGGTCCCACGTGGCTGCCGTCCCAGAATCGCACCTGGACGGGCAGGTCATCGCCGAAGACGGCATGGACGAGCGGGGCGAGCGCGGTGGCGGCGGTGGGCATCCCTTCAGCCTGGCACGCTAGAAACGGGTCATGTCAGATCTCCAGATGGAATACCTGGTGGCCCACAGCGCACCGCCCGATGACGTGGCGCAACGCCTGATCGACGAGACCGGCCGCCTCGGCGACGTGGCCCGGATGCAGATATCGACCGACGAGGGGGCCTTCCTCCGCATCGCCGCCCACATGGTCGGCGCCAGGCGGGCGGTCGAGGTCGGCACGTTCACCGGCTACTCGGCCCTGTGCATCGCCCGGGCCCTCCCCGACGACGGCACGCTGCTGTGCTGCGACGTCAGCGAGGAGTGGACGTCCGTCGCCCGCCGGTACTGGGCGGAGGCCGGGGTGGCGAGCAAGATCGACCTACGCATCGCCCCGGCGATCGAGACGCTGCGGTCGTTCCCGTCCGAACCGGTCTGGGATCTGGCCTTCATCGACGCCGACAAACAGGGGTACGGCGGATACTGGGCCGAGATCGTCCCGAGGATCAGGCCCGGTGGCGTGATCCTCGTCGACAACGTCTTTCAAGGAGGAAGGGTCTTCCAGGGTGGTGGTGTCGCTCAGAGTGCCAGTGTCGCTCAGAGTGCCAGTGTCGCTCAGAGTGCCAGTGTCGCTCAGAGTGCCAGTGTCACCGACCCCGGCGCGATCGACCAGAATGTCGTGGCCATGCGAGGTTTCAATGACATGGTCATCGCCGACGACCGGGTCGAGGTCGCGATGCTGCCCATCCGCGACGGGGTCACCCTCGCCTGGAAACGTTAGGACCCTGCCATGAGGATCGCCATCGCCTCCGACCACGCCGGCTACCCCCTGAAGGGCCTCGTCATCGACCATCTGGAGGCCGGAGGCCACACTGTCGACGATCTCGGCACCAACTCCACCGCGTCGGTCGACTACCCGCCGTTCTGCGCCGCCGCCGCCCGGGCCGTGGTTCGGGGCGGCGCCGACGCCGGCATCGTCATCGGCGGCAGCGGGCAGGGTGAGCAGATCGCGGCCAACAAGGTGCACGGCGCCCGAGCCGCTCTGTGCCACGACGAGTTCACGGCCCGGTTGTCCCGCCAGCACAACGACGCCAACGTGCTGGCCCTCGGGGCCCGGGTGCTCGGGACCGAGCTGGCGCTGGCCATAGTCGACGAGTGGCTGGCCACCGGTTTCGAAGGCGGCCGCCATGTGAAGCGCCTCGACCAGATCGCCGGCATCGAGCACGAAGAGTGCGCCGAGGGCGGGTGATCGTCGCCGCGCTCGAAGCGGTGGAGTTGCGCCGGGTCCGGCTGCCACTGATCGAGCCGTGGCGCTGGCCGGGAGGCGTCCTCACCGAGCGCGACGTGATCCTGATCCGGGCGGTTGGCCCGGACTCCGAAGGATGGGGCGAATGCAGCACCTTCCCCTCACCGGCCTACAGCCCCGAATGGACCGATGGCGCCTGGGACGTCCTGCGCCATCACCTCGTCCCGATGGTCCTCGGACAGCCCCTGGACGGCGCCTCTGTCGCTGCCGCCCTCTCGCGGGCGCACGGCCACCACATGGCCAAGGCGGGGATCGAGCTGGCGGTGCTGGACGCCGAGCTGCGCGCCGCCGGCGTGTCGCTGGCCCGCCGGTTGGGCGGCACCCGCCGCCACGTGGCGGCCGGGGTCGCCGTCGGGCTGACCGGTCCGCGGCCCGAGCTGCTCGATGAGGTGGCGCGGCGGGTGTCGGAGGGCTACCGCCGGGTCAAGCTCAAGATCCAGCCGGGGTGGGACATCGAGCCGGTCATGGCGGTGCGGGACCGCTTTCCTGCCCTCGCCCTGCAGGTCGACGCCAACGCCGGGTACCGCCTGACCGACGCCGATCATCTGCGCCGGCTGGACCCGGCCGGACTGCTCTGCCTGGAGCAGCCGCTCGGTGTCGATGACCTGGTGGGCCACGCCGAACTGGGGGGGAAAATGACAACCCCGGTGTGCCTGGACGAGTCCATCACTTCAGCCGGGGCGGCGGCCACCGCCCTGGCCCTCGGCGCCTGCCGGGTGGTCAATATCAAGCCGGGTCGGGTGGGCGGCTACCTGGAGGCGGTGCGCATCCACGACCTGTGCGCGTCACAGGGTGTGCCGGTGTGGTGCGGCGGGATGCTCGAGACCGGGGTGGGGCGGGCAGCG
The DNA here is from genome assembly GCA_963792645.1 of uncultured Actinomycetota bacterium. GTDB lineage: Bacteria > Actinomycetota > Acidimicrobiia > Acidimicrobiales > Palsa-688 > CAWBWS01. The sequence continues at coordinate 733,329 of CAWBWS010000001.1, read as the reverse complement.
AATCTGGCCCTGGCTGCGCTGCCGAATTTCTCCCTTCCCGGTGACCTCTCGGCCTCCGACCGGTTCTACCGGGAGGACATCACCGACCCGGTGGTGCTCGAAGCCGACGGCACCATCGCCGTGCCCGACGCCCCGGGCACCGGCGCCCGGCTCAGGGTCGACGTGCTCGACGCCGCAACCGTCGACGGGGCCTGGTTGACCGCCGGATGATGGCTCCTCTGAGGGTCCAGGCGGCAACCGGGGACCGGTCGCTGGTCCACGGGGCCATCGGCGCCTCGACCATGCGGGCCAGGTTGAGCAGCACGGCGTCGTAGTTGACCCGCCAGCCGGCGAAGGCGACCCATGCCGCATCGCCGTCAGCCGCCAGCGGGACGCCGGCGTCGGCCATCTTCCGGCAGGCGACCTCGAACTCGTCGCGGCCGATGGTGATGGCATCGCCGGCCGCGGGGTCGGGGTCGTAGGGCAGCCGGAAGAAGTCGGCCAGCCGGCGCAGGGCCACGAACCCGGCCCGTATGCACAGCTGCACGTCGGGGTCATTGGGATGCTCGATGGAGGAGGCCCACAGCGCGGCGGCGTCCAGCACCGTCCCGGCCGCGGTCACCCATGATTTGTCCGGTTGCGGGGACCGAAAGAAGGCCAGCACCGAGAAGGCGGTGTGGGTCTCCTCGAGGGTGTTGAACCACGTCTCCCACTGCTGCCAGAACTCGCTCAGTCGTTCGGCCATCCCGACCCGATGGAAGCGGATCAGCAGGGTGGCGGCGTGCGGCGGGTTGCCGGCCCGGACCTCGAGGGCGGTGACCGCCGCTTCCCGCTGTGAGTAGGCGGCGTAGATGGTCGGCAGGTAGGTGATGAGCAGCGTCAGCAGCAGCAGGCCCAGGCCGGCCTCGGTGTAGGTCAGGATGCTGGGCAGCAACTTGGCGGTCGATGTGGTCCCCAGGGTGGTCACGGCCGCGCCCGACAACCTGAACGCCTGTCCCCAGCCATGGACCCCCACGCCGAAGTAGACGGCGGTGTAACCGCCGATCAGCAGGACGTACCAGGCGGCCAGCAGGGCCAGCAGGGCCACCGGCCCGTACATGGCCATGATCCGGTCCCGCCGTTCGTAGCTCGGTGATCGCCCGGCGGCCAGTCGGAACACCACCCGCAGCGACAGGAAGACCCACCGGGAGAGTCGCTGCCGGACGCCTCGGGGGAGGACTGTTGCCCGGACGGCGGAGAGCAGGCTCTCGAGGATCAGCCAGGAGCCGAAGACGATGAGGAATGCGTCCCTGGCCCCGCGCACGACGGCGGCGTGCTAGGCGACGGAAGCAGGTGCCGGCTGCAGACCTCGCAGGTCCTTCAGCCTCGGGTCGTTCGAGTACACCTCGATGACCGACGCGGCGATCCCGAGCCGGCGCTGGATGCGCTCCACCTCGAGCTGCTGGTCCCAGAGCACGAGGGTGACGACCATGCCTTCTTCGCCGGCCCGGGCGGTGCGGCCGGAGCGGTGGAGGTAGGCCTTGGAGTCCTCGGGCGGGTCGTAGTGGATCACCACGTCGATCCCGTCGACGTGGATGCCGCGGGCTGCCACGTCGGTGGCGACCAGCACCGGCAGCTTGCCACTGGCGAAGTCGGCCAGCGCCCGCTCCCGGAGCTGCTGACGGAGGTCACCGTGGATGGCTGCGGCCTTCACGCCCTCCCGTTGCAGGCCTCGGGTCAGGGTGTCCGCCCCCCGTTTGGTCCGGGTGAACAGCAGGGTGCGGGGGTTGGACTTGGCTATCGCCGCCGCCACCTTGACCTTGTCGAGTTGGTGGACAGCGAGGAAACGGTGCTGCATGTCCGACACGGTGGCGATGGTCTCCGCCACCTCGTGGCGGACAGGATCGTCCAGGTAGTGTCGCACCAGGTAGTCGATGTCACCGTCAAGGGTGGCCGAGAACAGCATGGTCTGATGCGGGGTCGGCACCCGGCGCAGCACCCACTCGACCGGCGGCAGGAATCCCATGTCGGCCATGCGGTCCGCTTCATCGAGGATGAGGATCTCTATCGAGTCCAGGTGCAGCTCGCCCCGCTGCTGCAGGTCGATGAGGCGCCCGGGCGTAGCGACGACCATGGCGACCGGCCCCCGGACGGACTGGATCTGGGCGTCCATCCCGGTCCCGCCGTAGATGGTGGCCAGGGTGAGCCCGACCCGTGCGCCGAGCGGCCGCAGCACGTCGGCCACCTGGCGGGCCAGCTCTCGCGTGGGCACCAGCACCAGGCCTCGTGGTCGCCCGGCGACCCGGCCGTTGTCAGTCGGGGTGTCCGCGGCCAGCCGCTGGATCATCGGCACGCCGAAGGCCAGTGTCTTACCGGACCCGGTCTTGGCCTTGCCACAGATGTCCCGACCGGCCAGCGCGTCGGGAATGGTCAAGGCCTGGATCGGGAACGGGTCTGTGATAGGGGCGAGGGCACGGACCAGTTCCGGCGAGACGCCCAGGGCATCGAACGAAGGCTTCAAGGATCTCCTGTGAACAGCGAATGGCAATACCTGGCCCGCCATGGCACGCCGCCGCACCTCAGGGTACCACAGTGCCATCCTGTCCGGCCCCCGTTCGCCTATCTACCTACAGGTAGGTAGGCTGTCCCCCCATGGACCGCAAAGCAGATCGCGCCCTTTTGGATGCCACCGCGCCGACCGCCGCCGCGTTGTACGAGCGGCACCTGGCCAAGACCAAGGAGTGGTTCCCCCACGAGCTTGTGCCCTGGAGTATGGGCCGCGACTTCGTGCCCGGCGAGCAGTGGGACCCGGAGGAATTTCCCTTGCCGGAGGCGGTCCGCAGCGCGCTGTACCTCAACCTGCTCACCGAGGACAACCTGCCGTACTACTTCCATTCGATCAGCTGGCTGTTCTCCGAGGACGAGGTCTGGGGCGAGTGGAACCGGCGCTGGACGGCCGAGGAGCACCGCCACTCGATCGTCATCCGCGACTGGATGACCGTGACCCGTGCCCTCGACCCCGTCGCGCTCGAGCGGGGCCGGATGGCCCAGGTGTCGACCGGCTACACCCTGAGTCCAGCCTCGACAACACCTGCGAGGGCGTCATCTACGTGACGCTGCAGGAGTTGGCCACCCGCATCTCGCATCGCAACACCGGGCGGCTGCTCGGCGACGGCCCCGGGTTCGACATCATGGCCAAGGTGGCAGTCGACGAGAACTTCCACTTCCTGTTCTACCGGGACCTGGCCACCGCCATGCTGGATGTCGACCCGTCCCGGATGGTGATGGCCATGGAGACCCAGGTCAAGTCGTTCCAGATGCCCGGCACCGGGATCCCCGACTTCGACCGCCATGCCGGCATCATCGCCGCCGCCGGGATCTACGACTTCGCGATCCACTACGAGCAGATCCTCGCCCCGGTCATCCTGCGCCATTGGAAGCTCGAGTCGATCACCGGCCTCTCGCCCGAGGCCGAACAGTCCCGCGAACGCACAATCGCCCACATGCAGCGCCTGGAGCGGGTCGGCCGCCGGGTCGCCAACCGACGCGAGCGCGAGCAGCAGCTGGCCGAAGCGGGCGCCGGCGCCCAGTAGTCAGGAGCACCGCCTTCCATTCCCCGCTGCTCGACCGAGCGGTGCACGAATGAGGGTGGTTCGGGCCCCTGATGCCGTTTTCACTGGGCAGCCATGGGCGGCCGGTCGGCTCGGCGGCACGGTAGCCTCGCCCGGGCATGACGCTGCCGCTGTTCCCCACCGCGCCTGCGCCGCCCCGCAGGGTCAGCCTCATCAGGTTGGCGGGCGAGATCGCCCGGGCCCTGGCCACGGTCGGCCGGCTGGCCGTGGAGGGCGAGGTCTATCAGCCCCGGCGGGTGGGCGGTGGCCGGGTGTATTTCACGCTGCGCGACCGGGCGGCCCAGCTCTCGGTGATGTGCCCGCAGAGCAAGGCGTCGCGTTGTCGCGCGGTCGCCGGCGAACGGGTGTGTGTCGTCGGCGCGCTGATGTGGATCAACGAGCGGGGCCAGCTGCAGCTGGTCGCCGAGGAGGTCATGCCCGTCGGCGACGGGGCGGTAGCCGCCATGATCGCCGACGCCCGCCGGCGGTTGGCGGCCGATGGGCTGCTCGACCGGCCCCGCCGGCCCCTGCCCCGGCTGCCCGGCGCGATCGGGGTGGTCTGCGGCAGCGAGGCCGCGGTGCGCCAGGACATCGAGTCGGTGGTGGCCGTCCGTTTCCCGGGCTACCCCATGCAGGTGGTCGAGACTCAGGTCTCCGGACCGGGAGCGGCGATCTCGATCATCGATGCCCTGGCCGCGCTGGCCGCCCACCCCGCCGTGGACGTCATCATCCTGGCGCGCGGCGGCGGCGATGCCACCCAGCTGCTGCCGTTCAGCGACGAGGAGCTGTGCCGGGCCATCTGCCGCTGCCCGGTACCGGTCGTGTCGGCCATCGGCCACGACGGTGACCGGCCGCTGTGCGACGACGTGGCCGACCACCGCTTCGGGACCCCGTCACTGGCCGCCGCGGCCACAGTTCCCGATCGAGCTGCGCTGCTGGCCGAACTGGCGGCGTTACAGGCGGTGGGAGCACTGGCCCTCCAGCAACGCGTCGAGTCGGCGCAGCGACGGCTGGCGGCCATCGACACCCGCCAGGCGGCCCGGGCCGGCGCGGCCGGCGCCGCGGCGCGGCTGGAGGGCATCGCCGGGCGCTTGCAACTGCTGCACCCCCGGCGCCAGTTGCTGGAGGCGGGCCGCCGGCTGGACGCCATCGACCGCCGGGGGCCGGCCGCTCGCGCGGTCGCCGTCGGCGCCGCCGGTCTGGCTGCCATCGAGTGGCGCCGTCGGGTCGACGACAGCATGGCGAGAGCCGCCGCCCGGCTCTCGGCCGACGGCCGGCATCTCCACGCCCTGTCGCCCACCAGAGTCCTCGAACGCGGCTACGCCGTGGTCCGCGACCCCTACGGCCGTGTCATCCGGCGGGCCGGTCAGGTGGCCGCCGGCCAGCAGGTGGCGGTGCAACTGTCCGCCGGCCGACTGGCCACCAGGGTGGAGGAGGTGATCGATGCCTGACCGGCCGCGATACGACGACGAGAGCTTCGAGCAGCTGCTGAGCCGGCTCGAGGAGATCACCGACCGGCTGGCATCGAGCGACGTCGGCATCGAGGAGGCCGCCGACCTCTACGAGCAGGCCGAGCTCCTGCACGGCCTGGCCGCCGCCCGCCTGGCCCGGGTCCAGGCCCGCATCGAATCCCTGGCCGGTGGCGCGCCCGCAGCCTCGCCCGGCGGCGTCGCGCCCCTCACCGGGAACGAGCCGGCCACGGGTGGGTGAAGCACCGCTCCTGCAGCGCACCGGGTGACCACCGACCCCATGCCCCGCCGAGCGCCTGGGCCGTGCCTTCGGTCCAGCTGATCACATCGGGCGCGGCGATGCGCCGGACCACCTGGCGGATTCCTCCTTCATGCACGGCATAGCCGGCCCACGCCCCGGGATAGTCCTTGGTCGACCCGATCTCGACCACCGGGATCGGGCCGTGCTGGTGCCGGCGGTGACGGTGGGTGTGGCCGGTGGCCACGAAGCTGGCCGGGTTGGCGGCCACGATGGCATCGAGCAGTCGGCCGGCCTCGGGGCCCGGGATGCCTGGCGGGTACTGGTTGGGCACCCGCCACCGCTGCGGCTGGTGGTGCAGGGCGATGAATGCCGCGCCCCGTGCCTCGGACGCGAGTGCGGCGATCGCCGCCCGCTGAGTGGAGTCGACCCGCCCCGATCGGTGGTGGGCGCGGCCGGTCTGGCCGAGCACCAGGCGTATCCCGGGTAGGTCGTGGGCCCAGGGCCGGCGGGGTATGTCGACCCCGTACCCGGCCAGGATGGGCCGGCCGTCGGTTACCGGGTCGTGGAACTCGTGGTTCCCGAAAGTGGTGAACACCGGGACGGCCAGAGTGGCCAGCACCTCACCCGCGGCCGCGAACTCGGCCGGGGAGCCGTCGGCCGTCAGGTCGCCCTTGACGACCAGCGCCTCGGCGCCCCATGCCATGGCCTCGGCGATGGCGGCCCGGAGACAGCGCCAGGTATATGGCTCACCGCCGGCCGGTACGGGCCAGGGCTCCTCGATGTCCTGGGAGACACCGAAGCCGCTCTCCGCCAGATGGATGTCGTTCACGGTGGCGAACTTGCACAGCAGCCGCCCCGGCGGCGGCACCAGGGTGGTAACACGCGAGACGACCCGACCCCCCACCCTCACGTCGTAGGTGGTGCCCGGCCGGAGGCCGTCGATGGTCACCGCTCCCGGTCCCCCCGCTCCGCCACCTGGTGGCCGGAGGGCGACCGGGCCCCGGCGGGCCCTCCCGCGCCGGCAGAGCGCGGCCGGAGGCGAGCGGTCAACCGTTACCGACCGGGCGCCGACCTCGACCACGACATCGGATCCCGACGAGGAACCGGGCAGTCCTCGCCACACCACCTGGACCGCGGTGTCCTCGACTGCGAACACCGAGATCAGGGGCCGGCCCAACGGCGCCGTGACCGCGTTCGATTTCAGCCGTGGACCTCGGAGGCACCGAGAGAGAGGGCGCCGCCCAGCGAAACGGCCAGCGAGCCGGCCACCCGCCGGCCGAAGGCGACGGTGATGTCGAGCCGCTCCAGCGCCTGGGCGACCGGCTTCTCCTGAGGCACCGGGTGGGCTTCGAGGAATGCGTGGATGCCCGCCGCCAGGTCAGGGTCGGCGATCGTCGAAATGCCGTCGAGCATCTTGGGAATGCTGTTGTCGGGGAACCGTGCGGTCACGGTGTCCCAGTGCTTCTCCAGGAACTCCCACGCCAACCGGCTGCCCGCCCGGGACCGGAGAATGGAGCCAATAAGGTAGGGAGCATCCTGGGTCCGCACCTCTCCGCTGAGGCTGAGGTCGAGGGTGCGGTGGAGCAGGCTGGTCACCTCGGAGGCGGCGAGCGCATACAGGAACCGGATCTCGTCCTGGGGCGTGGCCGCATGGCGCAGTTGATGGAGCATGGTGGTGTACTCGCCCTCGCCGCCCGAGTAGGCCACGACGTTGACCACCGACGTCACCAGGTCGGGCGCCAGCGAGCCGGGGTCGCTCAGGTACGACGCCAGCTTCGACCCGGCCCAGGTCCTGACCTCGGTGTCGGCGCCGATGGTACCCATGGCCGACAGCAGCCGGCCCCGGAGGGTGCCGGTCCGTTCGGCTTCGCCGGGCGCCGGGTCCCAGCCCAGCCGGGACAGGGCCGGACCCAGCACCCGGCGCACGAAGGCCTGCAGAACCGGGCGGTCGGCATCGGAGACGATGTTGTCCACCAGACCGAGCGGCCCGAGAGCCGCGCCCCAGACGTCGGGGTCGATCTCGGCCGGAAGCTGCTCGACCAGGCTGAGGAAGTCGACGAGCGGGGCACGCCCGGCCAGTACCGCGGCCCAGGTGTCGCTCAGCAGGCCCATACGCTCGAGCGGGCCCAGCTCCTCGTGCATGATGGCCCGCAGCAGCTTCAGCAACGGCTCGCTGTAGCGCACCCGGTAGAAGCCCCACGCCCCGGAGTTGACCACCACCCAGTCCACCGCCCCCGGCAGCTCGATCGTCATGGACGCGTCCTTCAGCAGGACGCGCGTATGCATCACCGAGCCCCCAACCGACATGCGCAGGTTTATCGGCACCTGCCAGCGCTCCCCCTCGTCATCTCCCGAATAGAGAAACCGCCACTGGCTGAGCGTGAGATGGGCGCCATCGTCGCTGACCGCCACCGATATAAGCGGATACCCGCCCTGGTATATCCACGAGTCCATGACCGCCCGGGCCGGCTCGCCCGATGCCGCTTCGATGGCATCCCAGAGATCGGACGTCTCGGTGTTGGAGTGCTTGTGTTGCTCCAGGTACTGCGAGATGCCGCGGCGGAACGGTTCCGGCCCCAGGTACTGCTCGAGCATCCGCAGCACCGCCGCGCCCTTCTGGTAGGTGAGGACGTCGAACATGGCTTCCGCCTCCTCGGGACGGCCCACCGCCACCTCCACCGGCCGGGTGCTGCGCAACCCGTCGGTGGTCAGGGCCGCGCTGCGACCGGCGCCGAAGGTGACCCATACCTCCCAGTCGGGCCGGAAGTTGTCAACCGACAGCAGTTCCATGAAGGTGGCGAAGGCCTCGTTGAGCCAGATCCCGTTCCACCAACGCATGGTGACCAGGTCGCCGAACCACATGTGGGCCGTCTCGTGGGCGACCACCTCGGCCACCCGCATGAGCTCGAGGCGTGACGCCGCCGCCGGATCGACCAACAGCGCGGTCTCGCGGTAGGTGACCGCACCCAGGTTCTCCATGGCGCCGAACGCGAAGTCAGGAATGCCGATGTGATCCAGCTTGTCGTGCGGGTAGGGGATCCCGAAGTAGCCGGCCAGGAAACGTAGCGCCGACTCCGCAGCCTGGGCTGCGAACGGCGCCAGGTGCTGCTTGCCGCGTGTCGTGGCGATGCGCAGCGGCACGCCGCTGACATCCACCGGGTCGCTCAGCTCGAACGGGCCGACCACGAACGCCACCAGGTAGGTCGACATCGGCATGGTCTCGGCGAAGCCGACCTGTCTCTTGCCGTTGCCCAAGTCCTTGTCGCTGATGACCGCGCCGTTCGAGATGGCCGCCAGCTCGCTGTCCACGATGAGGGTCACCGCGAAACGGGCCTTGAAGTCCGGCTCGTCCCAGGACGGGAAGGCCCGCCGGGCGTCGGTTGCCTCGAACTGGGTGGTGGCGATCGCCTGCTCATTGCCGTCGCGGTCCTTGAAGGTGCTGCGGTAGAAGCCGTGCAACTTGTCGTTGAGCACACCGGTGAACGTCAGGTCGAGCTGCCAGGCGCCGGGGTGGGCCACCCCGCCGCCCAGGTCGATGATCGCCCTCTCCTCGGCGGCGTCGTACGTCACCGGTCCCGCCAGTCTCACCCCCTCCTCGCTCACCAGCTCGGCGGTCAGGATCTCCAGCTCGATGGCGTTGAGCACCACCTCGGTCACCGGCTCGATGACCGTCACCTTGATGCGGGCCTCGCCCGCGAACTTGGCGTGCTCGAGGTCAGGGGTAAGGGTCAGGTCATAACGCTCCGGCACCACGGTGCGCGGGAGCCGGTACGACGCCGCTTCGGCCACAGCAGCTCCTCCGGTCATTCGTCTTTGCCTGAGAACCCTACCCACCGGGCCAGCGACTACCGTCCCGAGGTATGGATCGTTCCTATGACGTGGTCTGCATCGGCCACCCGATCGTCGACGTGCTGGCTTCGGCGGCCGATGACCTGCCCGCCGCCCACGGAATGGAAAAGGGCACCATGACCCTGATCGACGAGGCCCAGGCCGAGGCCCTCTACAACGACATGGGACCGTCGATCGAGTCGTCGGGCGGATCGGCGGCCAACACCGCCGCCGGGGTCACCGCCCTGGGCGGCACCGCGCTGTTCCTCGGCAAGGTACGCGACGACATCCTGGGCGGGGTGTTCACCCACGACATCCGGGCCGCCAGCGTCGAGTACAGCACCCCTCCGGCCACCAGCGGTCCGGGAACCGGGCGATGCCTGGTCATGGTCACGCCCGACGCCCAACGCACCATGGGCACCTATCTCGGGGCCGGCGAGGTCCTCCTGCCCGACGACGTCGACCACGAGCCCCTCAACCACGCCGGCATCGTCTACGTGGAGGGCTACATGGTCGGCCTGCGGGAGAGCGAGTGGACGATCAGCAAGGCGGCGGCCGCCGCCCACATCACCGGAGTCCGCTTCGCTCTCTCCCTTTCGGATGTGTACTGGGTGGAGGAGAACGCGGCGGCCTTCGGCGCGCTCATGGACGACGTCGACGTGCTGTTCTGCGACGAGGGGGAGGCCAAGGCCCTCAGCGGTGAACAGGATCTCGACGCCGCCATCAAGGACCTGGCCTTCCGTGTCGACATCCTGGCCGTCACCCGGGGGCCCCAGGGCTCCATCGTGACCCAGAACGGGATCTCCACACCGGTGCCGGCGCATCCGGCTCCGGTCGTGGTCGACACCACCGGCGCGGGCGACCTCTACGTCGCCGGCTTCCTGTACGGCCTGGCCCACGACCGCGACCCGGTCGACTGCGCCCGGCTGGGCAGCCTGGCCGCCGCCGAGGTCATCAGCCACTTCGGGGCCCGGCCCCAGGCTTCGCTGACCAAGATGGCGGCCGAGGCGGGCCTGCTCGGCTGAAAGATGAGCAACCCCTGGCTGGCCCGCCGGGTGCTCAACTACGCCCATCAGGGAGGCGCCCGCGAGGGCCCCTCGAGCACCATGCTGGCCCTCCGCCAGGCGGTGGCGGCCGGCGCCGACGGGTTGGAGCTCGACGTCCACGCCACCGCCGACCGCCAGCTGGTGGTGTGTCACGACCCAACCGTCGACCGCACGACCAACGGGACCGGGGCCATCGCCGACCTGACCCTGGCGCAACTGGAGGACCTGGACAACGCCTACTGGTGGGTGCCGGGTGAGGTGGTGGCACCGGGACGTGCCGACATTGAGTACGTCTACCGGGGCCGGGCCCCGCTCGAGGAATCACTCGGGGTGGCCACCCTCCGCGGGGTCCTCGAGGAGTTCGGCGGGCTTTTTCTCAACCTGGACATCAAACAGACGTCACCGGCCGTCGAGCCCTACGAGGCGCTGCTGGCCGGGCTGTTACGAGAGTACAGCCGCCGAGACGATGTTATCGTGGCGTCTTTCCTCGATGGCGCCCTGGATGCCTTCTCGGCGATGGCGCCCGAGATTCCGACGTCGTACGGCACGCTCGCCACCACCGAGTTCTGGCAGGCGGTGCAGGCCGGGACCGATCCGGGGCCGTCACGCCACGTGGCACTTCAGGTCCCTCCGGCCTTCGGGGAGATCACAGTGGTGGACGCGTGGTTCGTAGAGGCGGCCCACCGTCACGGCACCGCGGTGCACGTCTGGACGATCGACGACGAGGCGGAGATGGCCCGGCTGGTGGACCTCGGTGTCGACGGAATCATGACCGACCGGCCGAGCGCCCTGAGCGGTGTCCTCCACGATCAGGGAGCGGCCTGGAGCAGCAGTTAGCGACCCCGGTTGGGCTTGCGGCCGTGGTTGGCCTTCTTGCGGTGGGCGTGGGTCTTGGCCTTCTTGGTCTTCTTGGACATCGTCGGGACCCTAGTGCGTCGAAAAGTCCCGCTACCCTCGCACCGATGGAACGCCTCGGTCTCGTCGGTCTCCCCAACGCCGGCAAGTCGAGCCTGTTCAACGCCCTGACCGGCGGTAACGCCATGGTCGCGGCCCACCCGTTCTCCACCACCGAGACCAACGTCGGCGTGGCCCAGGTCCCCGATCACCGGCTGCTGGCCCTGGCCGAGATGAGCAGGAGCAAGAAGACGGTGCACACCAGCGTGGAGTTCGTCGACATCGCCGGCCTGGTCGCCGGGTCGGCGAGCGGCGAGGGGCTGGGCAACCGGTTCCTGGCCGGTATCCGTGAGGTCGACGCCATCTGCCTGGTGCTGCGGGCCTTCGCCGACGACAACGTCCCCGGCGGGTCCGATCCCCTCGAGGACCTCCAGATCCTCGAGCTGGAGCTGGTCCTGGCCGATGTGACCACCGTCGAGAGCCAGGTCGACAAGCGGCGCCGGGCGGCCAAGACCGACAAGTCACTCGCCGGGGAGGTGGCGGCGCTCGAAGCCGCGCTCGTGGAGCTGCAGACCGGAACGCCCCTCTACCGCAGCACCCTCGACGCCGATCAGCGGGCCCTGCTGCGGCCGTTCTTCCTGCTCACCAACAAGGCGTTGCTGGCGGTCGTCAACCTGGGCGACGACCTGGTCGGTGACGACGGGGTCATCAAACCGGTCGTCGACGAGCTCGGCGGCGCCGGCGACGTGCTGGGGGTCAGCGTCAAGCTGGAGGCCGAGGCGGCCCAGCTCGACCCGGGGGAGCGGACCGAGCTGCTCGAAGGTCTGGGTCTCGGGGAGGGCGCCCTGCCCCGGGTGGCCCGGGCCGCCTACCACCTGCTGGGCCGGCGCACCTTCCTCACCACCGGGGACAAGGAGAGCCGGGCGTGGACGTTCCGGGCCGGCGCCAAGGCGCCCGAATGCGCCGGCGTGATCCACTCCGATCTGCAACGGGGTTTCATCCGGGCCGAGGTCATCCGCTGGGACGAGCTGCTGAAGCTCGGGTCATGGCACGCCGCCAAGGAGGTCGGCAAGCTCCGGGTCGAGGGCAAGGACTACGAAGTCTCCGATGGCGACGTGCTCGAGATCCGCTTCAACGTCTGATCGCATGAGCTGGTTGGTGCGGGGCGGTGACGTGCTGGCGACCGCTGAGGAAGCCACGTCGGCCGTCGACCGCGTCCGCGGCCTGCTGCGCCGCCCGCCGCCCGAGGGCGCCCTGGTGCTGCGGCCGCCGGTGCTCCTGCACACGATCGGCGTCCCGTACACGGTGGACGTGGCGTTCTGCGACGCCGATCTGAAGGTGATGGCGACGGTGCGGCTGCGGCCGTTCCGGGTGGCCCGGCCCCGCCACGGCGCCAAGAGCATCATCGTCGCCCGCGACGGGGCCTTCGAACGGTGGCGCCTGGCGCCGGGTGACGAGCTCGAGGTCGCCGGGACTTGACGGACGACCGGGCGCCAGGACGGCCGGGGCGGGTGGTGCTGGTGGGCACCCCGATCGGCAACCTGGGCGATCTTTCCCCGCGGGCCGCCCTGGTCCTCGGCGCCGCCGATGTGGTGGCCTGTGAGGACACCCGGGTGACCCGCAAGCTGCTGACCCACGCCGGTATCAAGACCCGCCGGATCGTGGCCGTCCACGAGCACAACGAGGCGGCCGCCGCCCAATCGCTGGTCGAACTGGCCCTGGGCGGGGCCACGGTGGCGTTGGTCAGCGACGCCGGCATGCCCGGTATCTCCGACCCGGGCCGCCGCCTGGTCGCGGCGGCGGCGGCCGCCGGCCTGGTCGTCGAGGTGGTGCCGGGCCCGTCGGCGTCGCTGGCCGGCCTGGTCGTCTCCGGGATGCCGACCGAGAGGTTCTGTTTCGAGGGTTTCCTGCCCAGAAAAGGTGGGGAAAGGGGCGCCCGGTTGGCGGCTATCGCCGCTGAGCCGAGGACCGTGGTGTTGTTCGAATCGCCGCACCGGCTGCGGGCCACCATCGGCCATCTGGTCACCGCGTGTGGCGGCTGGCGAGAGGTGGCCGTGGCGCGCGAGCTGACCAAGCTGCACGAGGAGGTGTGGCGGGGCGACCTGGCCGGCGCGGCAGACTGGCTGGCGTCGGTCGAGCCCCGAGGCGAGTACGTGGTCATCCTGGGACCGCCACCGCCGGCGGTATCGGTCGCAATCGACGACGAGCGGATCGCCCTGTCGGTCGCGGCCCGCCTGGCCGCGGGCGACGACCGGAAGGCGGCGGTGGTGGCCGTGGCCGGCGCCCTCGGCGTGCCGAAGCGGCGGGTGTACGACGTAGCGGTGGCCCTGAAGCGGCCGGCCGGCGGCGCCGGTGGCTGAGCCGGCCGCCGCCTCGCCGTACCGGCCGAACCGGGCGGTGATGACCCAGAAATGGCTGGCGCTGACCTTCCTGCACTGGCGCTTCGAACCGGACGCGGTGCAGCGCCTGCTGCCGCCGGGCCCACCGCCGAGGTGCGTGACGGTTCGGTGTGGGTGGGTCTGGTCCCGTTCTTCATGCGGATCGGGGTCGGTCCGGTCGAATCGGTACCGTGGGTCTCGCGCTCGTGCGAGACCAACGTGCGGACCTAGGTCAGCGATGACAACGACCGGTCCGGTATATGGTTCTTCTCCCTCGACGCGGCCCGCCTGGGCGCCGTGGTCGTCGCCCGCAGCACCTACCGGCTGCCGTACTTCTGGTCCCGCATGCGCCTGGATCTCCGCGGTTCGACCGCACGCTACAAGTGCCGGCGGCGGTGGCCCGGGCCCCGGGGCGTCGCCAGTCTGGCGTCGATCGAGATCGGCGCGCCGTATCGGCTGGACGAACTTGCGACCGCTGGACCATTTCCTGACCGCCCGGAGGGTGCTGTTCAACGTGGCCGGACAGCGCGGGCGGTTGGCGGCCGCCTATCGCCAACCAGGGCCGCTGCAGCGGGCGACGGCGACGGTGTGGCGCGACGACCTGGTGGCGGCCGCCGGGCTCCCCGGGCCCATCGACGAGCCGCTGGTGCACTACTCCTCGGGCGTCTCGGTCCGGATCGGAATGCCGCAAAAGTAGGCTTCACCGCACCGTGGCCCGCTTCTACGTCACCACACCCATCTACTACGTCAACGACGTGCCACACATCGGGCACGCCTATACGACGATTACGGCCGACGCCCTGGCCCGGTGGCACCGCATGTCCGGAGACGAGGTGTTCTTCCTCACCGGCACCGACGAGCACGGTCTGAAGGTCCAACGGGCGGCCGAGGCCAACGGGCTGTCTCCGATCGAGCAGGCCGACAGGACCAGCGAGCGGTTCAAGGAGTGCTGGCAGCTGCTCAACATCTCCTACGACGATTTCATCCGCACCACCGAGTCCCGCCACTACGTCGCCACCCAGCAGCTGCTGAAAACCGTGTACGACAATGGTTTCATCGAGCTCGGGACGTACGAGGGCCTGTATTGCGTGTCCTGCGAGGCCTACTACAACCCTGACGAGCTGGTGGAGGGCAACCTCTGCCCGATCCATCACCGGCCCGTCGAGCTGTTCAAGGAGGACAACTACTTCTTCAAGCTTTCCGCCTTCGAACAGCCGCTGCTCGACTGGTATGCCAGTCAGCCTGAAGCGGTTGCCCCGGAGTCCAAGCGCAACGAGGCGATCGGCCTGATCCGCCAGGGATTGCAGGACATCTCGATATCGCGCACCTCCATCAACTGGGGCGTTCCGGTGCCGTGGGACCCGGCGCACGTCTTCTACGTCTGGTACGACGCGCTGATCAACTACGCCACGGCCATCGGCTATGGATCGGATCGGGAGCGCTTCGAAACCTGGTGGCCGGCCGTGCACCACCTGATCGGCAAGGACATCCTCCGGTTCCACTGCGTGTACTGGCCGGCGATGCTGATGGCGGCGGGCGAAGCGCCGCCGCACCGCGTGCCGCGTGCACGGTTTTCTCCTGGTCGGCGGCGAGAAGATGTCCAAGACGGCCTTCAATCAGATCGCCCCCGCCGACCTGGTGCCGGAGTTCGGTGTCGACGGAGTCCGCTACCACTTCCTGCGGGATCAGGCGTTCGGGCCCGATGGCGAGTTCTCCTATGAGGGCATGGTGGCCCGTCATAACGCCGATCTGGCCAACAACCTGGGCAACCTGCTGTCGCGGGTGGCCACGGTGGTGGCCAAACAGTGCGGTGGTGTCGGCCCGGCCCCGTCGCCGGACAGCGCATTGGCCGAGGTGGCGGCGTCGGTGTACGCCACCGCCGCCGCGTGCTGGGACCGGGTGGCGCCGAGCGAGGCGCTCGAGGCGACCTGGCGGCTCGTCCGCGACACTAACGCCGCCCTGGAGGCCGCCCAACCCTGGAAATCGGAGCCCGGGCCGGATGTCGACGCCGTGCTGGGTGATGCCCTGGAGGCGTTGCGGATCGTCGCCGTGCTGGCGTCGCCGGCTATGCCGGCAGCCGCCGAGGAGGTCTGGCGGCGGCTCGGGCTCACCGCCGCGGTCGGCCCGATCGCCGGTCAGCGGCTGCCGGATGCCGCGGCGTGGGGTGGCTACCCGGGCGGACTGCCGGTGGAAAAGGGGAAGCCGCTGTTCCCCCGGATCACCCGTGTGGACTGACAGTCATTGCCATATCGGCGCCGACGCCGTGGACCCGGCCCGTGAGGCCGGCGTGGCCCGGCTCGTCGTGGTGGGCACCGACGCCTCCTGGTCCGAAGCCGCCATCGAGGTGGCCCGCCAGCACGTCGGGGTGTGGGCCACCGTCGGGTTGCACCCCCACGACGCCAGCAAAGGGGCGGAGACCATCAGGGCGCTGCTTGAGTCGCGCGGTGCGGAAGTCGTCGCGGTGGGCGAATGCGGCCTGGACTATCACTACGACCACTCGCCCCGGCCCCTACAGCGCGACGCCTTCGCGGCCCAGATCGCCATGGCCCACGAATACGGGCTGGCCCTGGTGATTCACACCCGCGAGGCGTGGGACGACACCTGGGCCGTGCTCCGGTCGGAAGGGGTGCCGTCCCGCACCATCTACCACTGCTTCACCGGCGGGCCGGAGGAGGCCGGTCGGGCCCTCGAGCTCGGCGGTGCCCTGTCGTTCAGCGGGATCGTGACCTTTCCCAGCGCCGGCGATGTTCGGGAGGCCGCCGCCCTGTGCCCGCTCGACCGGCTGCTGGTGGAGACCGATTCCCCGTTCCTGGCCCCCGTGCCCCACCGGGGCAAACCCAACTCGCCGGCCCTGGTGCCGCTGGTCGGGGCGGCGGTCGCCGCCGCCCGGGACTGCCCGGTGGAGGAGGTCGAGCAAGCGACGTGGGACAACGCCGAGCGCCTTTTCCAGCTGCACGGCTGACGGCGCAGCCGCCCGGTAGACGCAATGGGGGGTTTCGTCCGGTTTGCGCCATCACATCGAACCTGAATAGCGTCTTTCGTCGGGCCGGGGGGACCAGCTTTGGTGACGCCTCGCCCTGCCACCGACGAAAGGGCGAGACCACTGCCTTCCCCCTGCACCAGGTCGAGGAAGCGGCACAGTTTGGTGATCATGGGCCTCTGCGGCAGCTTCGCCGTGGTGCCTGCGTTCACCCTGGTCGGCCACACCGGCGGCAGTCCGGGCCGCGACGGAGGGGCCGGGGTCAGTGGCGCCAAGCTGGCCGACGCCTCCAGGCCGGTAACCGATCCG
Organism: uncultured Actinomycetota bacterium; assembly: GCA_963792645.1. GTDB lineage: Bacteria > Actinomycetota > Acidimicrobiia > Acidimicrobiales > Palsa-688 > CAWBWS01. The sequence continues at coordinate 716,615 of CAWBWS010000001.1, read as the reverse complement.
GCGAGCCGGACGGCAGTTCTGCTGGCTGAGGCGGCCACGCTGGCCCTGGCCGGGCCTGCTGGGACAGTTTCCAAGTCGGCGTCGCCGGCGCCCCCCGGGCTCCCGGCGGTGAGCCGGCCGGCGATCACACCGACACCCGCCGTTGTCGGGCCGGCGCCGCAGACGGTGCGGGCACCATCCGCGTCGGCCCAGGCCGGCCAGGCGACCTGGCTCGACACCATTCCGACCGGCACCTGTGCCAACAATGACGCCCCGATGGGGGCGCTGCTCACGGTGACCAACATGGCGGGCACCTCGATCACCTGCCGGGTCGTCTCCCGGGGCCCGTTCGCCGCCGGGCGGATCGTGGACGTGGCCAGGTCGACGTTCCGGTCGCTCGCCGCCACCTCGCAAGGGGTGGTCAATGTGGCGGTCAGCTGGTAGCTCCGGGGCGCCGACCGCGCCGAGATGGCGTGCGCGGGGCGCCGAGATGGCGTGCGCGGGCCGTCGAGATGGCATGCTCGCCTCCCGGCATGACCCTGACCCGCCGCCAGATCCTTGATCGTCTGGCTGAGCACGGCATCAAGCCCAGCCGCGCCCTGGGTCAGAACTTTGTCGCCGACCCGAACACGGTCCGGCGCGTCGCCCGGCTGGCGGCCGTGGGCCCGGGCGACCGGGTAGTCGAGATCGGCGCCGGGTTGGGCTCGCTGACCCTGGCCCTGGCCGAGACGGGCGCCTCGGTCACGGCCGTCGAGCTGGATCGGCATCTGGTGCCGTTGCTGCGCGCCGAGGTCGAGTCGGCCGGTGTCGAGGTGATCGAAGGCGACGCCATGCGGCTCGACTGGGCCGCTCTGGCCGGTGACCGGCCGGAGCCATGGGTGTTGGTCGCCAACCTGCCCTACAACATCGCCACCCCTCTGATCGCCGACCTGCTCGACACCGTCCCCCAGATGGGCCGCATGCTGGTGATGGTGCAGCGTGAGGTGGGGGAGCGACTGGCAGCCCACCCCGGGTCGAAGGCGTACGGGGCGGTGTCGGTGAAAGTGGCGTACTGGGCCACCGCCCGGTTGGTCGGCAAAGTGTCGCCCAGCGTGTTCGTGCCTGAGCCGAACGTGGAATCGGCGCTGGTGCAGATCGTGCGCCGCGGTGCCCCGGCGGTCGATCCGGCCGTGGTGGCGGCTCCCGCGCTGTTCGAGCTGGTGGCGGCCGGGTTCGGCCAGCGCCGCAAGATGCTGCGGCGGTCACTCGCCGGGTTGGTGGACCCGTCGGTGTTCGTCTGCGCGGCGGTGGCGCCCACGGCCCGGGCCGAGGAGCTTGACGTGGTGGCATGGGGCAGGCTGGCGGCATGCCGGACGACGTGACCGCCAGGGCCCGCTTAGAGGCGCCGGCCAAGCTCACCCTGTCGTTGCGGGTCGTCGGTGTGCGGGCCGACGGTTATCACCTGCTGGACGCCGAGATGATCACCATCGATCTGGCCGACACGCTGGTGTTCGCACCCGGTGACGGGCTGTCCATCGGTGGCATCAGGGGTATCGGTGAGGGCCAGACCCTGCCGAGCGGCCCGGACAACCTGGTCAACCGGGCCCTGGCCGCGGTCGGGCGGCGGGCCCGGGTGGCCCTGATCAAACGTATTCCCGCCGGCGGCGGCCTGGGCGGCGGGTCGGCCGACGCGGCGGCCGTTCTGCGCTGGGCCGGCTGCGCTGATGTGGGCATCGCGGCCGGGCTGGGTGCCGACGTGGCGTTCTGTCTGATGGGCGGCCGGGGCCGGGTCACGGGCGTGGGTGAGATGGTGGAACCGCTGCCGTTCGCCGACGTCGAGTTCCGGTCGTTCACGCTCCTCACCCCTCCGTTCGGGGTGGCCACCCGTGCGGTGTACGAGCAGTGGGACGCCCTCGGCGGTCCCCGCGGGGATGGGGTCAACGATCTCGAGCCGGCCGCGCTCGTGGTGGAGCCCCGGCTGGCCGCCTGGCGCGACCGGCTGGGGGATGCCACCGGCCAGGTCCCGGTGCTCGCCGGGAGCGGGTCGACCTGGTGGGTCGAGGGTGCCTATCCGGGCGACCGGCGGGTCGTGGTCAGGCCGGCGCTCGTCGGGCCACCGCCTTGAAGAACGTTGTAGCAGAAGACACCATCGCCGGCGGTCGTCCGGTGGGGATCCCGCACGCCAGCGTCGAAGGCGTCGGCGGCGACGAGGCCGCGGCGATGGCGGTTTCCCGGACGCCCTCGATCATGGCGCTGATGGCGGCCGCGGCCGCGGGACCGACGGGTGCTCGAGCACGAAACAGACGAAGACCTGATCGAAGGATTCGCCCTAATATGGCATGGCGGCCTGATCCTGCAGACGCTCGTTCTCTCGGGGCGTGATAGCCGTGAACACAGATCTCGCTCATCGCGGGGCCATCATCGCACCGTCACGACTGTCGGTTCGGCGGTCCCCGGGACCGGCGCAGTGCCGGCCGTACCGGCGATGAAACTCATGTGGATGCCGGCCAGCCTCCATGCCGCTGGAAGGTCCCGACGGTCGGCTGGCGGGCGGTGGCGATGGCGATTGGGCCGTGGCTCCGGACGTTCAGCTCGCCGAGCTCGAAGCCCTCGTACCGGAGGTCGTCTCCCTCGTGACGGGCCAGCCAGGCCGGCTTGGATAGCTCGAACCCGAGGCGCCGGCGCCGTAAAGCGTTCGATATTTATGTAGTTGCCGAGAGATTTCGGGCCCTAGGGAATGGCCGGTACCCGGCCGCCCACCGAGGGCGGCTGGAAGAAGCGCTGCTGGCGGTCCGACATGGTGGCCACCACCTCGGGAGGCGCGGCCGGCGTGTCACCCCACGCCGTGCTGCCGGGCGAGTACTTGTACAGCACCGCCCATCGTGTGTCGGAACCCCGCCACGGCACCGTCTGGTGCATCAGGGCCTCGGTGAACACCAGCAGGGATCCCGCCGGCTGGTGCACTTCCACGACCAGCGACTCGGCGCCCGCCGGCACCGGGACCGCCGCCTTGTGACTGCCCGGGATGCAGCCGAAACCACCCTGGCCCGGGACGGAGTCGGTCAACGACCAGGAAAGGCTCAGCAACCCGCTGCGCATGACGCCCATCCGGTGCACGTAGTACTGCGATGAGTCGAACGGCTCGGCCGGCCCGTGCAGACCGAGGCCCGCAGTGCCCGGCCGCATCGTGATCCCGTACGCGTGATCGAGACGGACGAAGGGCCCGATCAGCTCCGACAGCACGGCCAGTACCAGCGGATGATCGATCAGGTCGCAGAAGGTTCGGTGCCAGGTGAAGAGACTTCCGCCACTACCGAATCGCTGCCGCTCGATCGTCTCGTCGGCCGGTGGCAGACGTTGCTCGTCGATGGCCGAGCGCAGCTTCGAGATGGTGCGCCGGTCCAGTACCTGTTCGAAGAGGATGTACCCGCGCACGTCGAACGTGTAGCGGTCGAGGGGTCGCAGGCCGGCCACAGTAACGAGATCCTGTCACGCGTCCGGGTACCGTTCGGCCGTGGAATCGGAGGCCGCCGCCGTGGTCCGGCGATAGCACTCTGGATGGGCCGTGATGGTCGCGGTCGGCGGTACGCCGGCGCCCCATGGATACTCCATCGGGAGGGGATTGAGTTGCTCGACGGATCGCGGCCCAGCCAGCCGTTTCACGTCGCCGCCGACAATGAGCTGCCGCTCGACGAGGCTGCCGCCCTGATCGAGCAGGTGGCGCCGGCGGTGGCCGAACGACCCGACGATCTGGTGGTCTACGGCGGGACCGGGCGGGCGGTGCGTAGTTGGGCCGCCTTTCGACTCCATCATCGGGGTGCCGCGCGACCTCGCGGATGACCAGACCCTGCTGGTGTCGGGCAAGCCGGTGGGGGTGTTCCGCACCCACGAGTGGGCGCCACGCCATCGTGCGTTCGGACGGTTGGTCGACTGATCGGCCAGACTGCGGGCCGTGCCGTTCGGACAGCAGCCAGGCCCGCCAGCTTCGTCGAAGCAGGTGCTGGAACTGCTCGCCCTGCTCCAGGAAGCCGGTCACACCGATTTCCGCGACGCTCGAGGGCCGATGGGCTTCACCCAGCGGCAGGGCGCCGGGAGGTTCACCCGGGACGAGGCGGCGGCGTTCATCGAACGCCTGCAGGACGCCGGATCCGACGGCCGCGCACCGGCTGACGAGCTGGCGTTGCGGGACGTGCCCGCCGAGCAGCTGGCGGCCGAGCTGCACCGCCGGGGCTGGATGGTGATCGAGTCCTTGGCGCCCCCTCCGGACGGCCGATGAGTTGAGGGCGCCCTCGGCGTCGAATGGGTGACACCGTTCGACAGACCTTGAAGGAGCCGTCATGCCTACCCGAGACACCGCCCCGATCGGATCGCCCTGCTGGATCGACCTGATGACGTCCGACCCGCAACACAGCCGGGAGTTCTACACCCAGCTGTTCGGCTGGGGCGCCGAAGAGCCCAACGAGGAGTTCGGCGGCTACTTCAACTTCACCAAGGACGGTTCCCGCGTCGCCGGCTGCATGTCCAGCCAGGCGGCCGGCGCCCAGGTGCCGGACGTGTGGTCTGTCTATCTGGCCACTGATGACGCCAGCAAAACCGTCGACGCCGCAGTCGACAATGGCGGCCGGGTCGTTGTCCCTCTCATGGAAGTCGGGGACTTCGGCACCATGGCCGTCGTCAGCGATCCCGGCGGGGCGGCGATCGGTGTGTGGCAGCCGGGCACGCACCCCGGTTTCGGGGTCCTCGCCGAGCCGAACGCCCCCAGCTGGTTCGAGTTGCACACCCGCGATTACCACGCCGCGATCGGGTTCTACCGCAACGTGTTCCGCTGGGACGTCCAGGCGGTCAGCGATACCCCGGAGTTCCGGTATACGACCCTGCAGCACGGCGACGCCCAACTGGCCGGCGTCATGGACGGCACCGGCTATCTGCCTGAAGGTGTCCCTGCCCAGTGGTCGGTGTACTTCGGTGTCGACGATGCCGACGCCGCGCTGACCCGGATCGTCGAGCTCGGTGGGTCGATCGTTGCACCGGCCGAGGACACGCCGTATGGCCGGCTGGCGACCGCCGCCGACCCGACCGGTGCCATTTTCAGGCTGGTCGCCCCCAACGAGGCCATGCCCGGCCCAGCGATCATCTGATCCAGGACCTCGCGGCAAAGCATCAACGGCGATGTCGGCCCGCCGGCCCTAGGCTCACCCACCGTGGGCCTCCTGAGTTGGATCGTCGTCGGCCTTCTGGCCGCATGGATCGCGGGAATGGTGTCGGGCCAACGCCAGGAAGGATGTCTGATGAAGATCGCGGTTGGCGTGACCGGCGCTCTCATCGGTGGGGCGCTGGCCCGGGCCGCCGGGTACAGCGGCATCACCAAGTTCGGACTCCGCTCGATTCTGCTGGCCGCCCTCGGATCCACCATCCTGCTGCTCGGGCTGCGGGCCATCGAGGGCCGGCGCAGGTAGACCAGACCGCGACCGTCGGCTACTTACCGGCGCGACGTTGCCAGCGGGTTGCTTTCAACATCTTCTTGTGCTTCTTCTTACGCATGCGCTTGCGGCGCTTCTTGATCAACGAACCCATGGCGGCTGGAGACGCTAGTGGCCGGCCGCCGACCGGTGCGAACTGTGCGACGCTGGTCAAGATCAATGGCGCCCGGTCCGGGGTAGTTCAATTGGCAGAACGCCGGCCTTTGGAGCCGGATGCTTGGAGGTTCGAATCCTCCCCCCGGAGCCGACTCAGCACTCGTGGTTGGCGTGTCCGATCAGCTTCGAGACCACCTGGACCCGGCCCGGACCAGATGCCAGCACGTCGGTCCAGTTGTTGGGGGCCGGGGCAATACACGCGTGGCCAACGGTGGTCGTCCAGAAGTTGGTGAACCGGACCTTGATCGTCAGGTGACCGGGCTGATCGACCTGAAGGTCGAAGCTGTTGGGTCCGAACGAGATCAGGTGGCCGGAGCCGGAGACCAGTCCAGGCGATCCCATCACCCGCCAGACCTGCCAGTTGGCGTCTCGCCATGCCGGCAGGAGGTACGGCAGGCCTTGCCGCACCAGCTTGGCTTCGGCCTGACCCGAGTAGTCGAGGGTCAGGGTGGGCAGCGCCACCCACGTCACACCATGGTCGAGCAGCCACGCCTGATAACTGGCGGCGGTCGGCGCATCGGGTGGATAGAAGAGCCCGTTCTCGGCGATGTCGACCTGACGCTCCCAGCCCCGGGCCAGCGGCACGTCGGCGGCCGCCCACAGGGTCTCCCAGTGGTCCTGGGTGGGGGGAATCTCCACCCGGGCCGGCTCCGGCCCCTGCGTCCGGAGATAGCTGACCAGCGGCTGGAAGAATCTCTGGTTCTTGGAGGGGTCGGGATGGTCCTTGATGACGCTACCGACGGCCGGGATCCATTGCCACAGCAAGAGGGGAATGGCGACCGCAGCCAGCAGCAGCCGCCGGCGGGGCCACAACACGGCGGCGGCCAGCGGGCCACCCACGGCGGTGCCCAGCCGGCCCAGGTTGGCCCCCATGGGCTGGGGCACGACGAACAGGGCCAGACCGGCCAGGCCATAGAGGGCGGCGCCGATGCGCAGACCCCGTTCGCGCCGGGGGAGGAGCCACAGCCCCAGCCCGCTCACGATCAGTACGCCGAGGAGGGTCGTGGCGGCGAAGGGCATCCGCCCGCCCTGGGGGAACAGCAACTCCAGCACGCCGATCGGCGCCGCCGTCAGGGCGGCGAGGGTGATCACCGCCCGGCGGTCGATGCCCGCGCTCCGCCGGCTTCCATGGCTGTCGTCAGCCGGGCCTGGCGGGCCCCGGAGGTCGGGAGCCGGGTCCGACCGGCCCCGGAGGTCGTCAGCCGGGCCGGCGAGGGCCCAGGCCGCCAGGACCAGGAGCAGCAGGGCCGCCGCGACCGGGCTGGCCAGTGGGCAGGCCACGGCCAGGATGCCCGCCACCACCCGCCGCCGGCCGGCGAACGCCAGCAGGGCGACGAGCGCGATGGTGGCTCCCAGAAGGAATGCCAGCTGGCCGATGGCGACCGGCGCCGCCATACCCACCGCGAACCACATGGCGCCCAGCCAGTTGGGACGGCCGAAATGGGCGCGGATCAGCCGGGCGAACGCCCATGCCGAGATGCCGGCGCACGCCGCGGCGAGGGCGCCGATCCCGAGCACCGATGCCAGCGGCGCGAACAGCACGCTGTAGCCGAGCGTGTAATGGCCACCGAACCACTGGGCATCCCAAGGGGTGAATCCGGCCGCCCGGAACAGGTCGATCCGATGCAGGGCGGCCGGCAGGTCGGCCCCGTGCCACCCGACGCCCCACGTGAACAGGGCCAGCCCTCCGGCCAACCCGGCGGCCACCAGGGCGATGTGGTCGGCACGCCAACCCGGCTCCCTGGCCGTCTTGTCGCCGATCCTTCCCGGACCATCCGGCGGCGCGGGCGCGTCTTGGCTAGCGTTGAAGTCCGTCTGCTCAGGCGGCGATCGGTCTATGACGCTCAGACCGGCGAGGCTAGTCGCCGCCATTCGATACAGGGTGGTGACGATGACTGACCGCGCCGCGGAGGAGAAGCAGATCTCCGCCCTCCCGCGCCAACTGCTGATCGGTGGGCAGTGGCGCCCGGCCGCTACCGGCCGCACCTTCCCCGTTGAGGACCCGGCCACCGGCGAGGTGTTGGTCGAGGTGGCGGACGGCCACGCCGACGACGCCCGAGCTGCGCTCGGCGCCGCGGTGGCCGCCCAGGCCGGCTGGGCCGCCACCCCACCCCGGGAACGGGGAGAGATCCTCCGCCGCGCCTACCAGTTGCTGACCGACCGGACCGCCGATCTGGCCCTGGTCATGACGCTGGAGATGGGCAAGCCGATCGCCGAGTCCGCGGCCGAGGTCACGTATGCCGCCGATTTCCTCCGCTGGTACTCCGAGGAGGCGGTCCGCATCGACGGTCGCTTCAGTGTCAACCCGACGGGAAACGGGCGGGTCATGGTGACCCGCCAGCCGGTGGGCCCCTGCCTGCTGATAACCCCATGGAACTTCCCGATGGCGATGGGGACCCGCAAGATCGCGCCCGCGGTGGCGGCTGGCTGCACCATGGTCCTCAAGCCGGCCAATCTCACCCCGCTGTCGTCACTGGCGTTGGCCGAATTGCTGATAGAGGCCGGCCTGCCCGACGGCGTGCTCAATGTGGTGACGACGTCGAACGCCGGCGACACCGTCGAGCCGCTTCTGTCCGACGCCCGGTTGCGCAAGCTGTCGTTCACCGGTTCGACCGCGGTGGGTCGCAGTTTGGCCGCCAAGGCGTCGGACCAGCTGCTCCGGGTGTCGATGGAACTGGGCGGCAACGCCCCGTTCCTGGTGTTCGGTGACGCTGACCTCGACGCCGCGGTGCAGGGGGCGGTGGTCGCCAAGATGCGCAACGGCGGTGAAGCCTGTACCGCCGCCAACCGGTTCCTGGTCCATGAGTCGTTGGCGTCCGAGTTCGCCCAGCGGCTGGCCGCCCGGATGGGAGCCATGAAGGTCGGCCGAGGCACCGAACCGGGGGTGGAGATGGGCCCACTCGTCGATGCCTCCCAGTTGAGGAAGGTCTCCGAACTGGTCGACGACGCCGTCGGCCGGGGTGCCACGTGCCTGGTCGGCGGCCGCGGCGGGCGACGGTGCCGGCTACTTCTACCTGCCCACCGTGCTGACCGACGTACCGGCAGATGCCAGGTTGTGGCGGGAGGAGATCTTCGGACCGGTGGCTCCGGTGACGTCGTTCCGGACCGACGACGAGGCGATCGCGGCCGCCAACGACACGGAGTACGGGCTAGTGGCGTATATGTACACCACGCACCTGAACCGGGCCCTCGGCGTGGCCGAGGCGCTCCAGACCGGGATGGTCGGCGTCAATCAGGGCATGGTCTCCAACGCCGCCGCCCCCTTCGGCGGCATCAAGCACTCGGGCTACGGCCGGGAGGGCGGCCACGAGGGCATCGACGAGTATCTCGAGGTCAAGTACGTCGCCATCCGCACCTGAGGGCCGGCAGTTTGGATCTAGATCAGCCCGGAGCGGATGGCCATGGCGACTGCGTGAGCCCGGTTGCGGGCCCCCAGCAACCGGATGATGGCGTGCACCGTGTTCTTGATGGTGCTCTCCGAGTACGCCAGGCCTCGAGCGATGGCGGCCGTGCCCTGCCCGTCGGCCAGTAGCCGGAGGACCTCGATATCACGTGTGCTGAGCCCGACCGGGCGGACGGGCCGCATCGGAGCGTCCTCGTCCAGCCGGTCGACCAGATCCCCCAGCGTTTCGGTGGGCCCCGGCGGCGGGCTGGAAGCCTGGGCCGCCCGCCCGATGACCGCCACCAGCCGATCGGCCCGGCATTCGGACCGGCGGAGGATGTACCACGCCCCGGCGTCGATGGCCGCCGACGACGTGAGCGGTGTGACCCGGGTGGCGAGCACCACGATCCTCGCGGTGCACGCCCGGCGGATCCCGCCGATGGCGCTCAGGACCTCACCGTGCAGGTCATCGGCGACGATGACCGCCACGCCGGAGGGATCCACAGCGCCACTCTCGAGCAGGTCGACGGAGGGATCCTGGCGCAACTGTCTGGCCACGCCCTCGCGGAGGATAGCGTCCCGGGCGTAGAGATAGACCGACAACCTCGACGCATCCCGGACAACACCAGAGCGCAGGCCTATTCCGCCCGGGTGATCGGCGGTGGGCCCGGGCCGGCGGCGGCGGGGACCGGCGCGGTCCGCGTCGAGTACCAGATGTTGCGCCTCACTCATTGACACCCCTTGCCTGGTTGCCGAGTCGGGAACGGCTGCCAACGCTCCTCAAACCCCATCTGCTGTTCGATACGGTAGATCATTCCGTGCCCTTGTATGTGCGCAAACCCCCCTTCTGGCCTTTTGTTGTCCGCGAGTTGATCTGGCGGTGATCCACCGGCGAGGTGGTCCGAGCCGGTCGGACCGGCTTGCTAGAAAGGTGGGGTGACCCATCGATGAACGAGCGGCCCGTGTCCGCCATCGTGCTGGCTGCCGGGGAGGGGACACGGATGCGCTCGGCCAGGCCCAAGCCGCTGCACCGGCTGTGCGGGCGGCCCATGGTGCTGCACGTTCTCGACGCCCTGGTCGAGCTCGATCTCCAGCGGGCGGTGGTCGTGGTGGGCCACGGCGCCGAGCGGGTCACCAAGACCCTGCAGGAGCAGCTGTCGCCTGGTCTGACCATCGATTTTGTGGAGCAGCACGTGCAGCGGGGCACGGGTGACGCGGTGGCCGTCGCCCTGACCGCCTTCCCCGACGACGATGAGGGCGACGGCGGCGACGTGGTGGTCCTGCCCGGCGACACTCCGCTGCTCCGACCCCCGACCCTGGCCGGTCTGGTTCGCGAGCACCGGCGGGCCGATGCCGCGGCCACCGTCCTCACCGCCGACCTGGTCGAACCGGCCGGGTACGGCCGCATCGTGCGGGGGAAGGACGATCGGGTGGCCCGCATCGTCGAGCACGCCGACGCCAACGACGCGGAACGGGCCATCACCGAGGTCAACACTGGCATCTACGCGTTTCGGCGCAGCGTGCTGGCTCCCGCCCTGCGCCGGCTCAGCCCCGACAACGTCCAGGGCGAGTACTACCTGACCGACATCGTCCACGTGCTGCACAACGCCGGCTACCCGGTGACGACCATGCGGGTGGCCGAGTCCATGGAGGTGGCCGGGGTCAACGACCGGGCCCAGCTGGCCGTGGCCGAAGCCGAGTTCCGCGATCGCATCAACGAGCGTTGGATGCGCCGCGGCGTCACCATGCTCGACCCGGAGCGGACCTACGTGGACACGTCTGTGGTCCTGGCACCCGACGTCACCCTTTTCCCAGGAACGCTTCTCCAGGGCCGCACGACCGTGGCGACGGGCGCCGAGATCGGCCCCAACAGCCATCTGGTCGACTCGGTGGTCGAGGCCCGGGCGACGGTGACCAACTCGGTCGTCCGCTCCGCCCATGTGGGTGCCGACGCCACGGTGGGGCCCTACGCCACCATCCTGCCCGGGGCCCGGGTGGCGCCAGGTACGGTGACGGGTCCATGCTTCATCGGTCGCCCCGATGACGAGATTGGGTGAGTGTCAGTGGAACTTGTTCCGAAGCGCAAGCTGCACGTGATGTCCGGGCGCTCGCACCTGGCGCTGGCCACCGAGATCGCCGCCAACATCGGTGTCGAGCTGTCCGCGCCCAACCTGGTTGATTTCGCCAACGGCGAGATACGCCCGCGCTTCGAGGAGTCGGTCAGGGGCGCCGACGTGTTCATCCTCCAGTCCCATTGCCGGACACCGGGTCGTTCGGTCAACGACTCGCTCATGGAGCAGTGGTTGATGATCGACGCCGCCAAGCGGGCGTCGGCCAAGCGCATCACCGCCGTCTGCCCCTACTACGGGTACTCCCGCCAGGACCGCAAGTCCAAGGGTCGGGAGCCGATCAGCGCTCGGATGGTGTCTGACGTCTTCGCCACCGCGGGCGCCGACCGCATCATGTCCGTCGACCTGCACTCGGGTCAGATCCAGGGGTTCTTCGACGGCCCGGTCGACCACCTGACGGCGGTGCCGGTGCTGGTGGACTACCTGCGCCGGTACGCATCCGACGACTTCGTCATGGTGGCGCCTGACACGGGGCGGACCAAGGTGGCCGAGCAGGCGGCCCGCCATCTGGCGGCCGGCGTCGACGTGGCCAGCGTCTACAAGCGCCGGCCCAAGGACAGCATCAACCAGGTCCAGGCCCTGGACGTCATGGGTGAGGTCAGCGGCCGCATGTGCGTGCTCATCGACGACATGATCGACACCGCCGGTACCATCTGCGCGGCGGCCAACGTGCTGCTGGCCAAGGGGGCCACGGAGGTGTGGGCCATGGCCACCCATGCCCTGCTGTCCGATCCGGCGATCGACCGTCTCAAGAACTCCCGCATCGCCCGGGTCGTCGTCACTGACACCCTGCCGTTGCCGCCGGAGAAGCAGATCGACAAGATCGAGGTGTGCTCGGTCGCCAAGCACATCGCCGACGCCATCGATGCGGTGTTCGAGGACGGCTCCGTCTCCCAGATCTTCGGGGGGGAAAACCAGACCTGAGTCCGCGCCGGCCCGGGAGGTCCGGTAGCATCGACGGGTCCCGAAGAAGCTTGTGTGGTAGGAGCGCGCTCAATGGCCGAGATCACCCTCGTTGCAGAACCCGGTCGACCCGTCGGGTCGAGGCCGGCCGGTCGTCTACGTGCTGCGGGCCGCATCCCGGGGGTCATCTACGGCCACGGCACGGATCCGCTGCCGGTGTCGGTCGACGGCCGCGACCTGCGGGCCGCCCTCACGACCGACTCCGGGCTCAACGCCCTGCTGGCCCTCAAGGTCGGTGACGAGACCCACCTGACCCTCGCCCGGGAGATCCAGCGCCACCCGGTGCGCAGCACCGTCACCCACGTCGACTTCCTGATCGTGCGCCGTGACGAGGTGGTCTCGGCCGAGGTGCCGGTCGTCCTGCTCGGCGAGGCCCGGCTGGTCGCCCAGGCCAACGGCGTCATCGAGCAGCCGTTGACCAGCCTCACCGTCAACGCCCTCCCGGGCGCCATTCCCAGCCACATCGAGATCGACATCAGCGCCCTGGCGATCGGTGATCAGGTGCGGGTGGGCGACATCTCGCTGCCCGCCGGCGTGACCACCGACGTGGACCCCGAGGAGGCGCTGGTCATCGCCCAGGGCTCGTCCACCGAGGCCGAGGCCGAGGAGGCGGCACCCGCCGCCGAGGTCGAAGCAGCGGCTGCGGCCGAGGGCGCCACCGCCGAGGGGGCGGGCTCCTCCTCCGGGGGGTAGCACCTGCTCAAGCCTCGAACCGGCACGGCCGCCGACCTCTTGGCCGTCGGTCTCGGCAATCCGGGCGCCGAGTACGCGGGTACCCGGCACAACGTGGGGGCCGAGGTGATCATGAGGCTGGCCACCCGCCACCGCGAGAAGCTTCGTGCCCTCAAGCGGGAGCGCTCCCTCGTGGCCGAGGCGACCGTCAACGGGCGGCGTTTGGCCCTGGCCTTCCCACAGACGTTCATGAATGACTCCGGCCTGGCCGTCGCCCCGCTGGTCCGCCGGTTCGGGATCGACGACCTGGCCGACCTGGTGGTCGTCCACGATGAGCTCGATCTCCCGGTCGGCCGTCTCCAGGTCAAGGCCGGCGGCGGCCTGGCCGGCCACAACGGGCTGAAGTCCATCAAAGCCCACCTTCATGACGACGCCTTCACCCGCATCCGGATCGGCATCGGCAAGCCACCAGGCCGCCAGCAGGGGATCGAACACGTGCTGCGGCCGCCCGGCAAAGCCGATCGCGGCGAGCTGGACGTGGCCATCGAGGAGGCGGCGGACGCCGTCGAGCTGATCCTCGGCGAGGGTGTCGTCCCTGCCCAGAACCGGTTCAATGGCTGAAGTGGCTCCGTTGGCTGAGACGTCCCTGTCCGACCTCCTGCCCCTGGTCAAGCGCGACGAGACGCTCGCCGACCTGGCCTGGTCGGCTGCGTCCGTCATCGCGGTACCCGAACCGGCCCGAGCGTTCACCATCGCCGCCCTGGCCGAGGGCTCGGAGCGCCGGCCCATCGTGGTAGTGGTCCCGACCCAGTCCGACGCCGAGCGCCTGGCCCATGACCTGCGGGCGTTCATCGGCCACCGCGATGTGGAGCTGTTCACGGCCTGGGAGACGCTGCCGTTCGAACGGGTCAGTCCGAGCGTCGAGACCATGGGCCGCCGGTTGCGGACCATCTGGCGGCTGCGGGACCCGTCCCGGATGCCGCGGGTCCTGGTCGCCCCGATACGGGCCCTGATGCAGCGGCTGGGGCCCGACGTGGACGGCATCGAGCCGGTGGTCGTCGCCCTCGGCGACCGGCTCGACCAGGCCGACCTCATCGCCCGGTTGGCCGGCGCCGGCTACCGGCGGGAGTACCAGGTCGAGCATCGAGGTGAGTTCGCGGTCCGGGGATCGATCGTCGACGTGTTCCCCTCGACCGTCGACACGCCGGTTCGGATCGATCTGTGGGGCGACGACGTCGAACGGCTGACCGAGTTCTCGGTCGCCGATCAGCGCTCCGTCGGCGATCTGGCGACCGCCGAGATCTTCGGTTGCCGGGAGCTGCTGCCATCCGACGCCGTGCGGGCGCGCGCCGCCCGGCTGGTGGGTGAACAGCCCTGGGGCCGGCAGCAGTGGGAGCGGTTGGCCGAGGGTCTGACCTTCGACGGCATGGAGTCGTGGCTGCCCTGGCTGACAGACGGCGAGCACGTCCTCCTCGACCTCGTACCGCCGGGGGCCCAGATCCTGTTGGTCGAAGCCCGCCGCATGCGGGACCGGGCGGCCGAGCTGCTCGATGAGGAGGCGGCCCTGGCCAGCACCCTGGCGTCCACGTGGGGGGCGGCCGGAGCCGCGTTCCCGAGGCTCCACCTGCCGTTCGATCGGCTGTTGGCCCATACGGACGCGCAGGTGGCCACGGTGGCCGCGGCGGCCGAAGGACCAGGGACGACCACGGTCGCGGCTACTGGCTGGGAGCCGTTCATGGGCGACTCCGACCGTCTGATCAGGCAAGTGGCCGAGCTGACCGGGACCGGCTATGCGGTCGTGGTGTGCGCCGAGGGGGCCGGCAGCGCGGCTCGGATCGCGCAGGCGTTCCGCGATGGCGGCCTGGTCGCACCCGTGACCGGGCCTGGCGAGCGCGTCGAGCGGCCCGGGCTCCGGGTCGTTGTGCAGCCACTCGAGCGGGGCTTCGTGTACCCAGCGCTGCGCCTGGCGGTTCTCGCCGAAAGCGACGTCACCGGCCGCCGGCGGGCCCACCGCCCGGCCCGGCCGCGGGCCCGCTCGGTCGAGACCTTCTTCGACGACATGAAGGCCGGCGATTTCGTCGTCCACTATCAGCACGGCGTGGGCCGCTTCGGCGGCATGGTCAAACGTTCGATCGGCGGGACAGAGCGCGACTACCTGCTGCTCGAGTACCGGGGCGGCGACAAGCTCTACGTCCCTTCCGACCAGATCGATCTGCTGCGGCCCTATACCGGCGGCGAGACACCGCCGGTCAACCGGCTCGGAGGTGCCGACTGGAACAAGGCCAAGTCCCGGGTCCGGGCCGCGGCCCGCCAGATCGCACAGGAGCTGGTCGTCCTGTACCAGAGGCGCGTTCACGCCCCCGGCTTTGCCTTCTCGCCGGACACGCCGTGGCAGATCGAGATGGAGGCCGGCTTCCAATACACGGAGACCGCCGACCAGCTGAAGGCGGCGGCTGATGTCAAGGCTGACATGGAGGAGGCCGTCCCGATGGACCGGCTGGTGTGTGGCGACGTCGGCTTCGGCAAGACCGAGGTGGCCATCCGGGCCGCCTTCAAGTCGGTGCAGGATGGCAAACAGGTGGCGGTGCTGGTTCCGACCACCCTGCTGGCGTCGCAGCACCTGCAGACGTTCTCCGACCGGTTCGCCGGCTACCCGATCCGGGTCGAGATGCTGTCCCGGTTCCTCACCCCCGGGCAATCGGCCAAGGTGATCAGTGGCTTGGCGGACGGCACCGTCGACGTGGTCATCGCCACCCACAAGCTGCTCTCGAACGACGTCAAGTTCAGGGATCTCGGGCTCCTCGTCGTCGACGAGGAGCAGCGCTTCGGGGTCGGTCACAAGGAGGCCATCAAGCAGCTCCGGTCCGACGTCGACGTGCTCACCCTCACCGCCACACCGATCCCCCGCACCCTCGAGATGAGCCTGACCGGGATCCGGGACCTGACCCTGCTCAACACCCCGCCGGCCGAGCGTCAGCCCATCCTCACCTACGTCGGTGAGTACGACGAGCGGGCGGTCGCCGAGGCCATCCGCCGCGAGCTGCTGCGCGAGGGTCAGGTCTTCTACGTGCACAACCGGGTCATGGACATCGAGAAGGTGGCGGCCGAGATCCGGGGCCTGGTGCCCGAGGCCCGGGTGGTGGTGGCCCACGGCCAGATGGACGAGGGCAGCCTCGAGAAGGTGGTCTTCGAGTTCTGGGAGGGCCGCTCCGACGTGCTGGTGTGCACGACCATCATCGAGTCCGGCATCGACATGCCGACCGTCAACACCATGATCGTCGACCGCGCCGACCGGCTCGGCCTGGGCCAGTTGCACCAGCTGCGGGGCCGGGTCGGTCGGGCCGGGCAACGGGCCTACGCGTATCTGATGTTCCCCCCCGACGTGGCGTTGTCAGAGGAGGCGTACGAGCGGCTGCGCACCATCGGCGAGCACACCGAGCTCGGGTCGGGGTTCAAGATCGCCATGCGGGACCTGGAAATCCGCGGCGCCGGCAACCTGCTCGGTAGCAACCAGTCCGGCCACATCGCTGCGGTCGGCTACGACCTGTATGTACAGATGGTCAGCGAGGCGGTGGCCGAAATGAAGGGCGAGCCGTTGCGGGAACCGGCCGAGATCAAGCTCGACCTGCCGGTCGATGCCCACCTGCCGAGTGACTATGTGACCCGGGAGGATCTGAGGTTGGAGGCCTACCGCCGGCTGGCGATGGTAACCACCCACGCCGAGGTCGATGACATCGCGTCAGAGTGGGTGGATCGGTTCGGCCCGCTGCCGGCGCCCGCCGAGGCCCTCCTGCGCATCGGCCATCTCCGGGCCGAATGTGCCCGCACCGGTGTCCGGGAGGTCACAGTGGTCCGGGGCGGGGTGGGAATGGGCACCGTCACAGCCCGGCTGGCTCCGATCGAGCTCAAGACCAGCGGCCAGATCCGGCTGAAGCGGCGCTGGCCCAACGCCATCTACAAGGCCGAGATCGGCCAGATCGTGGCGCCGGTGCCCCGGGGCGCCGAAGCCGCCCTGTTCGTGACCGAACTGATCGAAGCGCTGGCCCCCGAGCCGTCCCCGGCGGTGGTGGTACGGGCGGGGGCGGCGTCGATAGCATCCTCCCCATCGTGAAGAGTCTCTCGGTCCTCAGCCTCATGACTGCCGCCGGCGTGGTCTCGATGGGGCTCTCGGGCTGCGGTTCGGCCATCGACTACGCGGCCACGGTCAATGGCAGCGTCATCAGCCGCACGACCGTCGATCAGGAACTGGCCGACATTTCCCGCAACAAGGGCTACGTCGCCCAGATCGACGCCCCGGGCGCCCCGGGCCCGTTCGAAGGGGCCACCAAGGGCAGCTACAACAAGGCGTTTGTCGCCATCCTGTTGAACCAGCAGATCAAGTTCCAGGTCATCCACCAGCGGCTGGTCGCCGACAAGTCGCTGCCGACACCGGCCCAGATCAGCGACGCCCGGTCCCAAGTCGTGTCACAGTTCACCCAGACGATCTTCGACGCCTTCCCGGCCCGGTACCAGAACCTGCTCGTCGGCCAGCAGGCCGAGGCAGACAACTTCATCAAGACCGTCCCGAGCACTGACGTCAGCGATGCCGCGCTCAATCAGTACTACCAATCGCATCTCGCCGATTACCAGACCGAGGCCTGCGTCCGTCACATCCTGATCGCCGACAAGGGCACCAACGGCCAGATCGACTTCTCGGCCAGCCTGACCCACGCCAACCAGGTGGCCGCCCAGTTGGCGGGCGGGGCCGATTTCGCCGCCCTGGCCAAGTCGGTCTCGCAGGACAACCAGGGCACTGGCGGGGGCAGCGCGGCGCAAGGGGGGTCGCTGACCGGTTCGGCAACCGACGGCTGCTTCACCAACCAGGACCTGCAGCAGCTGATCGCTCCGTTCGCTCAGGCGGTGGTCAGCCTGCCGGTCCACAAGGTGAGCGACCCGGTCAGGACACAGTTCGGCTACCACCTGATCGAGGTCACGGCGAGGTCCATCGAGCCCCTCGACGCCACGGTGAAGGCTGACATCCAGCAACGGCTGGCTCTCGCCCGGCTCAACACACTGATCAAGTCGGCCCGCGTGAAGGTCAACCCCGAGTTCGGGACGTTCAATCCCAAGGCGACCGCCACTGGACAGGTCACCGGGGTGGTGCCGCCGCCCGTGCCCTCCGTCGCCGGCAGCACACCGACCACCGCCACGCCGAGCACCGCCGCGGCTGGGGGCTGAGGCTGCCCGGCAGAGTCGTGGTCGTGGGGCTCGGCCCGGGCGGGCCGGGCCAATTGACGGCCGAGGCGCTGGCCGCCATCGAGCGGGTCCGGGTCCGGTTCCTCCGAACCACCCGGCACCCGACAGCGTCCATGGTCACGGGCGCCCGATCGTTCGACTGGGTGTACGACGACGCCACGATGATCGATCAGGTGTACCCGGCGATCGTCGACGCACTGGTCGAGGCGGCCGACGAGCACGGCGAGATCCTGTACGCCGTCCCCGGATCGCCACTGGTGGGCGAACGGACGGTTGAGCTGCTCCGCGAGGATGCCAGGGTCGAGGTCGAGATCTGCTCGGCACTGTCGTTCCTCGATCTGGCCTGGGCCCGGCTCGGGATCGACCCAGTGGCGGCCGGGGTGCGCCTCGTCGACGGACACCGGTTCGCGACCGAGGCCGCCGGCCAGGCCGGCCCGCTGCTCGTGGCCCAGTGCGACAGCCAGGTCGTGCTGTCCGCCATCAAGCTGGCCGTCGGGGATCCCTCCCCGGCGGTGACCGTGATCCAGCGGCTGGGGCTTCCCGATGAAGCCGTCTTTCCGGTGCCCTGGGACGAGCTGGACCGCCGGGTGACGCCCGACCACCTCACGTCACTGTGGATTCCCGCCCTGGCCTCGCCGGTCGCCGCCGAGCTGGTGCGCTTCGACGAGTTGGTCCACACCCTGCGGGAGCGCTGCCCATGGGACCGCGAACAGACCCACCAGTCGCTGACCCGGCACCTGCTCGAGGAGACCTACGAGGTCCTCGAGGCCATCGACGGCCTGGGACCCGACTTCGAGGGGTCGGATTCCCTGCAGGAGGAGCTCGGCGACCTGCTGTTCCAGGTCGTCTTCCACGCCACCCTGGCCGGCGAGGAGGGTTTGTTCACCCTGGCCGATATTGCTCAGGGCATCCACAACAAGCTGGTGCACCGCCACCCGCACGTGTTCGGTGACGTCGAGGCCCGCAGCGCTGGTCAGGTGCTGCGCAACTGGGAGCAGATCAAGCAGGCGGAGAAGGGCCGAGCCAGCATCATGGACGGGATTCCCGGGCACCTGCCGTCGCTGCTCTACGCCCAGAAGGTGCAGCGCAAGGCGGCCACCGTTGGCTTCGACTGGGACGACGTGCACGGCGCCTGGCCCAAGATCGCCGAGGAGCTGGCCGAGCTGGCTGACGCCATGAAGGCACCGCCGAACGACCAGGTGGCCGAGGAGCTCGGGGACCTCCTCTTCGCGGTCGTCAACGTAGCCCGACACCTGGACATCGACCCCGAGGCGGCCCTGCGGTCGGCGACCCGGAAGTTCAGCAACCGGTTCATGGCCGTCGAGCGGCTGGCTGCCGGGCGGGGCGAGGACCTGCGGGCCCTCGACCTGGCCGGCCTCGATGCGCTGTGGGAAGAGGTCAAGACCCAGGGTTGAGAGAAGTGGATGCAGAAGGGGTGCTATCTGTGGCCGCCCTTCTGCATCCACTTCGTCGGCGGTGAGCCACGCCGCCGCCCCATTCGGCTACCGTCGTTCAACACCAGTCACAGGAGTCACACCAGAACCATGAGCGCCATCAGAGCCATCCTGGGCCGGGAGATCCTGGACTCGCGGGGCAACCCGACAGTTGAGGTCGACGCCCGGCTCGAGTCCGGTGCCATCGGCCGGGCCGCGGTGCCCTCGGGCGCGTCCACCGGCAAGTTCGAGGCCACCGAGCGGCGCGACGGCGGCGACCGGTATATGGGCAAGGGCGTATTGGAGGCCGTCGGCCACGTCAACGGGGTGATCGCCGACGCCGTGAGGGGTCTCGACGGGCTCGATCAGCGCCGTCTCGACCAGGCGGTCATCGATCTCGACGGGACCGACAACAAGAGCCGGCTCGGCGCCAACGCCATCCTGGGGGTCTCTCTGGCCGTGGCCCGGGCTGCGGCGGCTGAGGTGGGCCTTCCGTTGTACCGCTATGTCGGCGGCGCCGGAGCCCGGGTGCTGCCGCTGCCGATGATGAACGTGCTCAACGGTGGCGTCCACGCCGACAACAACATCGACGTCCAGGAGTTCATGATCGTCCCGGTCGGGGCCGCCTCGTTCAGCGAAGCTCTCCGGTGGGGCACCGAGACCTACCACTGCCTGAAGGACGTGCTGCACCAGCGCGGCCTGTCGACGGCGATCGGCGACGAGGGCGGCTTCGCCCCCAACCTGCCGTCCAACGAAGAAGCGGTGAAGATCCTGCTCGAGGCCATCGAACGGGCGGGACGCGAGCCGGGGACAGACATCGCCATCGCCCTCGACGCCGCGTCCACCGAGTTCTACTCCGCCGGCGCCTACCACCTGGCGGGCGAGGGCCGGACGCTCCCCTCGCAGGAGTTCGCCAGGTACCTGGCCGATCTGGCCGACCGGTACCCGATCGTCTCCATCGAGGACGGCATGTCCGAGGAGGACTGGGACGGGTGGAAGGCCCTCACCGACGCCGTGGGTGGGCGGATGCAGCTGGTCGGGGACGACCTGTTCGTGACCAACGTCGACCGCCTGTCCCGGGGCATCGTCGCCGGTGTGGCCAACTCGATCCTGGTCAAGGTCAACCAGATCGGCAGCCTGAGCGAAACCCTCGACACGGTGAACCTGGCCCTGCGCTCGGCCTACACGTCGGTCATGTCCCACCGCTCGGGTGAGACCGAGGACACCACCATCGCCGACCTGGCGGTGGCGACCAACTGCGGGCAGATCAAGACGGGCGCACCCGCCCGGTCCGACCGGGTGGCCAAGTACAACCAACTGCTGCGCATCGAGGCCGAGCTGGGCGACAGCGCCGCCTTTTTGGGCGGGGCGGCACTGGCCGGTCAGAGGAGCCAGTGAAGGCGCCCCGCGTCTTCGGCCTGCTCCTGGGCCTGGTCGCGGTGGCGGCGGTGATGTTCCTGTTCGTCCTGCCGGGCCGGACCTACCTGGCCCAGCAGCGCAGCCTGGTGGCGGCCGAGACCCGGCTCAAGGTGCTGTCGACCGAGAACGCCCGCCTGACCGAGTCGGCCCAGCGGCTCCAGTCAGATGCCGAGATCGAACGGCTGGCCCGCCAGCAGTACGGGCTGGTGAAGCCGGGCGAGCAGGCCTTCGCCATCCTGCCGTCCCATGCCCCCACCTCCCCCGGTACGGCCAAGCCGGCCGCCAAGCGCGGATTGCTCAGCCGGTTCTGGCGCGACGCCCAGTTCTGGCGGTGAAGCTGGCGTAGCGTGACAGCCCGGATCGTCACTGGAGGCATGTCTTGCTGGCCGAACTCATCTTCAAGGTCGTCTACGAGTACGAGGACGACACGTCGCTCGAGCGCCACACCCGGCAGGCCGAGGACCTGACGCGCGTGGCTCTCGCCGGCCACGCCGCCATGTACGACGTCGAGGTCATCGGCCAGCGAGCCCCGATCGACAACTTCCCGGTTCCCGACTGACCCACTGACCGGCGCTAGGGCTCGAGGGCGTCGAGCTGGACAGGTGCCTTGAACAGGTGGGCCTCGATCCCGAGCTCGCCGGCCGCGGCCACGTTGTCCTCCCGATCGTCGAGGAACACCACGTCGCCGGCGTCTGCGCCGAGCACGTCGAGCAGCGAGCGGTAGACGGCGGGATCGGGCTTGATGGCTCCCAGGTCGCAGCTGTAGACCCGTGGCGTGAAGGCGGCCAGCCAGGGCTGCCGGTCGATGGCCCGGGCCACCTCCACCGGTGCGTTAGAGAGCAACGCCAAGCGGAACCCCCGCGCCGCGGCACGGTCGGCCGCCGCCACCGTCTCAAGGTTCGGATGGCGCCAGCTGGCGACATCGACGGTGACGAGGGCACCGAGGCGCGCTCGGGGCAGGCGGCGAGCCGAGCACGGCCGCCCAGTAGTCCCCGACGCTCAGGGCGGCCCGGTCGTAGGCGGGACGGTGGCGCCAGTATGCGGTCCAGAAGGCCGCGTCCCCGAGACCGCTGAGCGCCACCAGGCCGGCCCGGTCGGCGGCGGGCTGGTCGTCGCTGAGCACGCCGCCGTAGTCGCAGACCAGCCACCGCACCGGTCCAGACTACGCGGGGCTCCCGCGGCCATGAGCGCCCGCTACACGGGCACGGCGAGGGCGGTGCAGCAGGTCTCGACGATGAGCCTGGTGACGGTGTAGGGGTCCATGTTGGCGTTGGGCCGGCGGTCCTCCAGCCACCCCTTCCTGGCCTTCTCGACCGCCCAGGGGATCCGGACCGAGGCGCCGCGGTCCGACGCGCCATAGCTGAACTCGTCCCATCGGGCCGTCTCGTGAGCGCCGGTCAGTCGCTCCTTGATGCCGGGGCCGTAGTTCTCGATGTGCTCGATCGTGTTTTTGCCCAGCGCCTCGCAGCCGGTGATGATGGCCTCGTAGCCCTCGCGCATGGCCCGGGTGGAGAAGTTGGTGTGGGCCCCGGTGCCGTTCCAGTCGCCGGCGACCGGCTTGGCATCGAGCGACACCACCACGTTGAAGTCCTCGGCCACCCGGGCCAGGAGCCACCGCGCCATCCACAGGTGATCGGCGACCATCGGGGTCGGCAGCACGCCGATCTGGAACTCCCACTGGCCCATCAGCACTTCAGCGTTGGTCCCCTCAATCCCGAGTCCGGCCTTCATGCAGGCCATGGTGTGGGCCTCGACGATGTCCCGGCCGACCATCTTCTCGCCGCCCACGCCGCAGTAGTACGGGCCCTGCGGCGCCGGGAACCCGGTGGCCGGCCAGCCCATGGGTCGTTCGTGCTGAATGAACGTGTATTCCTGCTCGATCCCGAACATCGGCTCCTGGTCGGCGTACTTCTCGGCCGCGGCCGCGCACGCCGCCCTGGTGTTCGTGGGGTGGGGTGAGAAGTCGGTGAGCTGCACCTCGCACAGCACCAGGATGTTGTCGCCGCCGCGGATGGGGTCCGGGCACGAGAACACCGGCTGCAGCACGCAGTCCGAGTTCTTCCCGGGCGCCTGGTTGGTGCTGCTGCCGTCGAAGCCCCAGATCCCGGGTTCCTTGCCGTCCGCCATGATCCTGGTCTTGTTCCTCATCAACGGGCTCGGCTTGGTCCCGTCGATCCAGATGTACTCGGCCTGATAGCTCACAGGTGTGTCCCCTTCTGTCGTGATTCTGCGCCGAGTCTCCCGGCCCGTCGTCACTGCGCCGTTTCAGTGCCATGAACGGCACGTGAACCAACCTGGCAATCAGCTGTCAATCGAGAGCTCGAGCCAGTGGTCCTCGACCCGGTCGATGTCGGCCTGGACGTCTGCCAGCTCGGTCCCGATGCTGGCCAGCGCCCGGTGGTCGGTCCCGGCGCCCGTCAAAGACGCCTCCAGCGTGGCCCGCCGGCGTTGGAGGGAGGCCAGTTCCCGCTCGGTCCGCTTGAGCCGTTCCCGCCGGGTGCTGGCCGACGGGCCGGTTGGCTGAGTGCCGGGCGTCGGCGACGCAGTCGGCCGCCCTGGCCCGCCCTGCCCCGGCCCCTCGCCGCGCCCGAGCGTCGACTCAGGGCGGCGCCCGACGCGACCGGCCTCCCACGCCGCGAACCCTCCCGGCACCACTCCCACCCCGCCCTGGCCGTCAAAAGCCACGATCTCATCCACGGTCCGCTCGAGGAAGGCCCGGTCATGGCTGACGACCACCAGTGCGCCGGCCCAGTCCTCGAGAAAGTCCTCGAGCGTGCGCAACGTGTCGAGGTCCAGGTCGTTGGTCGGCTCATCGAGCAGCAGCACGTTGGGCCGCTCGGCCAGGATCAGTAGCAGCTGCAGCCGGCGCCGTTCACCGCCCGACAGCAGCCCGATGGGTGCGTGGCGGGCGTCGGCCCCGAACCAGAAGCGCTCCAGCAGGCGGTCCTCCTGCCAGCCGGCCACGCGTGTCGGCCCGGCCACCGCATCACGGACCCGTTGGTCGGGATCGAGCTCGACACCGAGCTGATCGTGGTACCCGACCCGGACGGTGACGCCCCGCTCGACCTGGCCGGATGTCGGTTCCCTGCGACCGGCGAGCAGATCGAGGAGGGTGGATTTTCCCACCCCGTTCGGTCCCACCACGCCGAGCCGGCTGCCACGGTCCAGCGTCAGGTCGAGGTGCTCGAACAGCATCGGGCCTCCTGGATGATGGAACCCGGCCTGCCGCAGTTCCACCACCTTGTCGCCCAGGCGGGTGGCACCGAAACCCAGGTCGAGGTCGGTCTCGCGGGCCGGGGCCTGCGGCCGGCCCTCGACGATCGCCGTGGCCGTGGTGATGCGGGCCTTCGGCTTGCGGGTGCGGGCCGGCGCGCCTCGGCGCAGCCAGGCCAGCTCGGCTTCGGCCAGATTCTGCCGCACAGATTCAGTCCGGGCGGCCCGCTCCTCCCGGTCGGCCCGGCCCTGCAGGTAGCCGGTGTAGCCGCCGCCGAAGACGTACGACGCCCCGCGGTCGACCTCCACTATCCGGGTGGTAACCCGGTCCAGCACGTGGCGGTCATGGGTCACCATCACCAGCCCGCCTCCGAAGCCGGCCAGATGGTCCTCCAGCCAGGCGACCGTCTCGATGTCCAGGTGGTTGGTGGGCTCGTCCAGCACGAGCAGATCGGCATTCTGTAGCAGCGCCCGGGCCAGGGCCACCCGTTTGATCTG
Organism: uncultured Actinomycetota bacterium; assembly: GCA_963792645.1. GTDB lineage: Bacteria > Actinomycetota > Acidimicrobiia > Acidimicrobiales > Palsa-688 > CAWBWS01. The sequence goes on along the minus strand of CAWBWS010000001.1, from coordinate 692,077 downwards.
GCCGCCGGACAGGGTGGCCACGTCGGCGCCGAGCAGTGGTGACATCCCCAGGCGGTCGAGGACCGCCTGGGCCTCCCATCCCGGCCCCACCGCCTCGGCGACCGTGCCCGGCGCGAGGGTCGGGACCTGTTCGAGGAGCGCCACCCCGACGCCCTTGCCGACCCGGCGCCGGCCCGACTCGGGCTCGGTCACGCCGGCCAGCACCCGTAGCAGCGTCGATTTCCCGGAGCCGTTCAGCCCGACGACTCCGAGCCGGTCGCCGGTCGATAGCGTCAGCGAGAGGTCATCGAAGAGTGGCTTGCCGGGGCGGCTGGCCGAGACGGCTTCGAGGTCGACGAGGATCACCCGCCGAGTATGGCCCGGCTTGGGGCGTAAAGAACGCGCCAACGTCCGGCCGGCCAACGACAAGATCACGTTAAGAGGGTGATGATCATGCGGCCGGTCGGCGTAGAAATGAACGGTGAACGATCTCGCGTACCTGGCCATCCTGATCGCCTTCTTCGCCCTGGCCGCGCTGTTCGTGCTGGCGTGCGACCGCATAGTCGGCGCTGACGAGGCGACTGCCGCGCCGCCCGCGACCGTGATCGCCGAGAGACCGGGGAAATCGGAGCTGCCGGCGTGAGCGGTTCCGACGCGGTCGGCCTGGTCGTGGCGGCGGTCCTGCTGGCCTATCTGATCTACGCCCTGCTCTTCCCTGAGAAGCTGTAGATGACGGGGAAACAGCAGTGACCGCCGCCAACTGGCTCGAGCTGGCAGCCCTGATCGTCGCCCTGGCCATCAGCACGCCGGTGATCGGCAGCTACATGGCGAAGGTCTACGACCCCTCCCTCGGCCGCCCGTTCGGGGACCGGGTCTTCTCAGCGGTGGAGCGGCCGATCTTCCGGATCTGTGGCATCGATCCTGAGGGCGAGCAGCGGTGGACCACGCACGCATTTTCGTTGCTGGCGTTCAGCTTCGTTTCGGTGGTCGTGCTGTATGCCCAACTGCGGCTGCAGGGCCATCTGTTTCTGAACCCCGATCGCCACAAGGGCGTCTCGCCCGGCCTGGCGTTCAATACCGCGACCAGCTTCTTGACCAACACCAACTGGCAGGCGTACGGCGACGGCATCATGAGCCAGCTGACCCAGATGGCAGGACTGGCGTTCCACAACTTCGTGTCGGCGGCGGCCGGGGCGGCGGTGGCCGTCGCCCTCATCCGGGGCCTGACCCGCCGGCGGGCACGCTCGCTCGGCACCTTCTGGGTCGACATGATTCGTACCTGCCTCCGGATCCTGCTTCCGTTGGCGTTCCTCGCCTCGATCGTCATGGTGAGCCAAGGCGCCATCGACAACTTCGGTGGTTCGCAGAGCGTCACGACGGTGGCCGGTGCCACTCAGACCATACCGGGCGGTCCGGTGGCCAGCCAGGAGGCCATCAAGGTCGGGGGCCAGAACGGCGGCGGTTTCTTCGGCACCAACTCGGCCCATCCGTTCGAGAACCCCAACGGAATCACCAATTTCCTCCAGCTGTGGCTGATCCTCGCCATCCCGTTCGCGTTCACCTTCACGTTCGGCAAGATGGTCCGCAACCGCCGGCAGGGCTGGGTGGTGTTCGCCGCCATGTTCGTGCTGTGGCTGGGGATGCTGCTGGTGGTGGCCCCGCTCGAGGTCCGCGGCAACCCGCACCTGACCGCCGCCGGCGCCAACCAGAAGACGACGGCGGTACAGGGCGGCGGCAACATGGAAGGCAAGGAGACCCGCTTCGGCTCGGCCACCTGCGGCTACTACGCGGCCACCACCACCAGCACATCGGACGGGGCGATCATCTGCGCCCACGACAGCCTCACTCCGCTCGGCGGTGGGGTGGCGCTGGTCAACATGATGTACGGCGAGATCAGCCCGGGCGGTACGGGATCGGGCCTGTACGGCATGTTGATCTTCGCCCTGCTGGCCGTGTTCGTGGCCGGCCTCATGGTGGGCCGCACCCCGGAGTACCTGGGCAAGAAGATACAGGCCGCCGAGATGAAGCTAGTGGTGGCCTACCTGATACTGCCTGCGGTTTTCATCCTGTGCTTCGCGGGCGCCGCCATCGTGCTCAAGACGGCGCTGTCGTCGGTCGCCAACCCGGGCCCGCACGGCCTGTCCGAGATCGTCTACGCCTACACGCAGGGCTTCAACAACAACGGCTCGGCCTTCGGCGGCCTGTCGGCCAACACCCAGTGGTTCAACACCACGATCGGCATCACCATGCTGGTCGGCCGGCTGCTGCCCATGATCCTGGTGCTGGCCATCGCCGGCTCGCTGGGGCGCAAGCAGACCGTCCCCGCCACCGCCGGCACCTTCCCGACCGGCACCCCGCTGTTCGGCGGCCTCCTGCTCGGGGTCGTCATCGTCGTCGTCGGCCTCACCTATTTCCCCGTTGTGGCGCTCGGACCGGTGGTCGAGCACCTAGTCGGGCACTTTTAAGCCGGTAGGAGATCTCAGTGTCCGATACCCAAACCTCGGTCGCCACCCTGGTACCGCCGCCGGAGACCCGACCGCCAAACGTCCGGATCCGCCCCGGCACCTCGATGTTCGACCGGGCCATCATGCGCCGAGCGGTGCTCGACTCCGTCCAGAAGCTCGACCCCCGCCAGGAGCTGCGCAACCCGGTCATGTTCGTGGTGCTGGTGTGCAGCGTCATCACGACCGTGATGTTGGTCGCCGACCTGGCGTCCGGGTCCGCCTCCGCCTCTGACACCACGTTCGCCGGCCTGGTCGCGGTGTGGCTGTGGTTCACGGTGCTGTTCGCCAACTTCGCCGAGGCGGTCGCCGAGGGCCGGGGCAAGGCCCAGGCCGACACGCTGCGCAAGTCCCGTCAGGAGACCACGGCCAGCGTCCTGCAGCCGGACGGCACGATGGTCGAGACGCCCTCGACCGAGCTGAAGATCGGCGATCTCTGCGTCGTGACGCCCGGTCAGCTCATACCCGGCGATGGCGACGTGGTGGAGGGCATCGCGGCGGTGGACGAGTCGGCCATCACCGGTGAATCGGCGCCCGTTATCCGGGAATCGGGTGGCGACCGATCGGCGGTCACCGGGGGCACCCGGGTGCTTTCGGACCGCATCGTGGTCAAGATCAGCACCCAGCCGGGGGAGAGCTTCATCGACCGCATGATCGCCCTGGTCGAGGGGGCATCCCGGCAGAAGACGCCCAACGAGATCGCCCTCAACATCCTGCTGGCCGGGCTGACCGTCATCTTCCTGCTCGCCGTCGTCACGCTGCAGCCGTTCGCCATCTACTCGGGTGCGCACCAGAGCCTGGTGGTGCTGGTGGCCCTGCTGGTCTGCCTCATCCCCACCACCATCGGGGCGCTGCTGTCGGCCATCGGGATCGCGGGAATGGACCGACTGGTCCAGCGCAACGTGCTGGCCATGTCGGGACGGGCGGTGGAGGCGGCCGGCGACGTGTCGACCCTGCTGCTCGACAAGACCGGGACGATCACCTACGGCAACCGCATGGCGTCGGAGCTCCTGCCGGTCGGCGGGATGGCCGAAACCACTCTGGCGGAAGTCGTGCTGCTGTCCTCGCTCGCCGACGAGACGCCGGAGGGCCGCTCGATCGTGGACCTGGCCCGCCAGAAGTACGGGCTGGCGGCTGTCGACATGCCCGACGCCGAGTTGGTCCCGTTCACCGCCCAGACCCGGATGTCGGGAATTGAATGGCAGGGACGCTCGATCCGCAAGGGCGCCGCCGACGCGGTGAGGCGTTGGGTGACCGACCAGGGTGGGGCTCTTCCCGACGACCTGGCGGGCGTCGTGACGCGCATCGCGGAGACCGGGGGTACCCCGCTGGTCGTGGCCGAGGCCGGTACGGCGTCGGGCGCCCGCATCCTCGGCGTCATCCACCTGAAGGACACCGTCAAGACCGGTATCGCCGAGCGGTTCGCCGAGATGCGGGTCATGGGCATCAAGACGATCATGATCACCGGCGACAACCCGCTGACCGCGGCGGCCATCGCCGCCGAGGCCGGGGTCGACGACTTCCTGGCCGAGGCCACGCCCGAGGACAAGATGGCCCGCATCAAGGCCGAGCAGGCCGGCGGCAACCTGGTCGCCATGACCGGCGACGGCACGAACGACGCCCCGGCCCTGGCCCAAGCCGACGTCGGCGTGGCCATGAACACCGGCACCCAGGCGGCCAAAGAGGCCGGCAACATGGTCGATCTCGACTCCAACCCCACCAAGCTGCTCGAGGTGGTCGAGATCGGCAAGCAGTTGTTGATCACCAGGGGATCGCTGACCACCTTCTCGATCGCCAACGACGTGGCCAAGTACTTCGCCATCATCCCGGCCATGTTCCAACAGGTGTTCCCTCCGCTGAAGACGCTGAACATCATGAGGCTGGGCAACCCGCACTCGGCCATCCTGTCGGCTGTCATCTTCAATGCCATCATCATCGTGATCCTGATCCCGCTGGCGCTGCGGGGCGTCAAGTTCCGTGCCATGAGCGCCGCTGCCGTGCTGCGCCGCAACCTGGGTGTCTACGGCCTCGGCGGCCTGGTCGCCCCCTTCGCCGGCATCAAGCTCATCGATGTCGTGATGGTCGCACTGGGGGTGCACTGACATGATCAGAAGGCAACTGCTGACCGGACTGCTCGTCACCGTGGTGCTGACCGTGCTCCTCGGGGGTGTCTATCCGCTCGCTGTCTGGGGCATCTCGCAGGTCGGGTTCAAGCATCAGGCCAACGGGTCGCTCATCACCAGCAACGGCGAGGTGGTGGGGTCGGCGCTCATCGGACAGAACTTCTCCGACAAGGAGGGCAACCCGCTCCCGCAATACTTCCAGCCCCGACCGTCGTTCGCCGGCAAGGGCTACGACCCGACCTCGAGCAGCGCATCCAACCTCGGTCCCTCCAACGACCAGCTGCTGGCCCAGTGCCTGCCCGTTCGGACGACGGATCAGGCCGGCAAGCCGCAGGCGGACGCCAAGGGCAACCCCGTCTACCAGACCAACCCGGACGGCTCCAAGGTGTGCGACCCGAATACCGTGCCCCAGCGGGTGATCGCCTACCGCCAGCTGAACCATCTGGCAGACAACGCCCCGGTTCCCGTGGACGCGGTCACCGCCTCGGCGTCGGGGCTCGACCCGGACATCTCGGTGGCCAACGCCCGGCTCCAGGCCGGGCGGGTGGCGTCGAGCGCGGCATCTGGACGCCGCCCGGGTGGCCTCGTTCGTCCAGTCCCACGTCCGCAATCGGGCCTGGGGCATCCTGGGCGAGAAGACCGTCAACGTGGTGGACCTGAACCTGGCCCTCGATCAGCTGCACTAGCGACTTCGTCCCGAAAGACCCAGACAAGCGTCGCGTCAGTGAGAGCAGTTCTTGAACGACTGTCGGGGCCTGAATGCGATCCGTGTGGCTCTTGATGTCGGGCGGCGTGACGGTATCAACGCCATCGCCCGGGCCCAGGTGGTGGCGGTGTCCGCAACCAGTCTCACGCGGCACGGCCCAGCCGCGGGTTGAGTCGGGCGACGGTAGGTACGCCTCATGCACGGATCGTGCTCGGGGGGCACGCCCCCAAGGCCGCCGCCCGCGTGGTCAGCATCGCGGGGTCTTAGCACCAATGTCCAGTTGCTGATACGACTCCGAGCGCCGACAGTGGACCTAAAGACCGGTTGTTCAACGAGACGGCCGTCCAGCCCGTCTCGTGGCTGCCTGACCGCGTCTTGAAGTATCGCCAAGGAGCGCAGCGCAACAGCGGCGCCGCATGCCGGAGGTGCAGATGCGGTTTCGAAAATGGTTGTCCGTACTCGCAGTCTCAGTGGTGACGCTCGGTATTCTCGCGGCTCGCGCCGAGGCAGCCGTGACGGTCAGCAGGGCAGAGTTGAACGGTTCACAGTTGCGCGTCGAGGGCAGTGGCGCGTTGGCGAACCACTCCATTTCGATCAATCCCGGCGCGGTGACCGGGACAACCGACAGCAAGGGCGCCTTCAAGGTGCAAGCCTCGCCGTACAGCTCGCCGACGTGCCGGGTCACTGTGAGTGACGGAGCGTCGTCGGCCTCCGTGACGTTGTCGGGATGTACGCCGCAGTCGCCACCACCACCACCGCCTCCGCCACCACCACCACCGCCTCCGCCGCCTGGACCTGCTCCCATCGTCTCGATCGCCCCGACGACCTTGACGTTCGCCGCGCAGAACACGGGCACGACGAGCGCGACCCAGACGGTTACGGTCAGCAACACGGGCAACGCGCCGCTCACCATCAGCAGCTCAGTGCTGGGCGGCGCCAACGCCGCGGACTACCTGAAGACAGCCGACGGCTGTTCCGGTGTCACCGTCGCGGCGGGCAGTGGTTGCAGCGTCTCGGTCGCCTTCAGGCCGACCTCGACCGGCACCCGTGCCGCCACGTTGGCATTCACCGACAACTCGGCCGGGAGCCCCCACAACGTCTCCATCTCGGGAAATGGCACCACGCCACCGCCACCGCCACCTCCGCCTCCTCCGGCGTCGGGCCCGGCCGTCACCTTCACGCCCTCCTCGTTGACCTTCGGGGCGCAGCCCATCGGCACGACAGCCGCCGCGCAATCGGTCACTGTCGCCAACACGGGCAACGCGCCGCTGTTCATCAACAGCGCCGCGACTCGCGGGGCCAACCCGCTCGACTTCACCGAGGTCAGCGACGGCTGCTCAGGGCTGACCCTCGCGGTGGGGACCAGCTGCAGCGTGTCGATCAACTTTTCGCCCACCGCGACCGGCACGCGGTCCGGCACGTTCATACTCACCGACAACGCCCCAGCCAGCCCCCAGACGGTCCCGATCACCGGCACTGGCACGGGCACGAACCCGCCGCTCGCCATCGACACACGGTTCATGACCTGCAACGGCGGCGTCTGTGACATCGGCGCCAACCGCAACGATTTCGTCGACAACTTCTTCACGACGACGTTCCTGGCCAGCGGCGGCACGACCCCATACACGTGGTCCGGGCAGCCTCCGTCCGGCTTGACGCTGAGACCCAGCGGTCTTCTGCTCGGCGCCCCCACCACGACCGGCACGTCCACGTTCACGGCGACGGTGACCGATGCGGCCGGAGCAACGGCGACCGGGACCTTCTCCCTGACCGTCAACGGGCCGCCGTCGCCCACGCCTCCCGGGTGCCAAACGGGAGGGACCCCGGCGGAAGCGCTCAGCGGTCCCGTGTTCGACGGCCAGACCCCGAACGGCGAAGCCGTCGCGGACATGTCGAAGTTCAGTGGGTGCGGCGGCTTCAGCATCCTCACGGTCCAGGTCAACAACGTGAACCTCCCCGACGGCACGCAGCTGTGGGTCACGCTGGACTTCGGACCGGTCGGAACGATCACACTGCGGGGCGGCTCCGGCTCGATGACCCCCTACAACATGGGTCGATTCGGGGTCAGCCGCGACCAGATCCGCGTCAACAGCGCCCTTCCCGACGTCAACGGCGCCCAACAAATCCTGAGCGGCGGGTCCTTCGTCAACTAACCACCTAGCCGCTCCGGATAGCCTCGCCCGGTGAACGACGACCCGGTCCACCAGGTCGCCCAGGTGGCGGCGCTGCTGGGCCGGGTTCCCCAGGGAGCGTTCGAGGTGGTCGTCCACGGGCGCGACGGCGGCCCGGTCGTCATCCGCAACGCCCCGTTTCTCGACGACGGGACGCCGATGCCCACGCGGTACTGGCTGATCGGGCGCGACGAGTGCCTGGCCGTCGACCACCTGGAGGCGGCCGGTGGCGTCAAGGCGGCCAAGGCGGCGGTCGATCCAGACCGGCTGGCCGCCGCCCACGCCGCGTACGCCGACGAGCGCGACGCCGCCGTTCCGGCCGGCTGGACCGGGCCCCGCCCGTCAGGGGGGGTCGGCGGCACCCGGCAGGGCGTCAAATGCCTGCACGCCCACTACGCCTGGTATCTGGCCGGGGGAGACGACCCGGTGGGCAGATGGGTCCACGCGCGGCTGCAGGCGGCCGCCGCCCCGGCCCGGCCGTGACCGCCTTGCACATGACGGCGACGCCCGTGGCGGCGATCGATTGCGGCACCAACTCCACCCGCCTCCTGGTGGCCGGTCCCGACGGGGAGCCCCTCGAACGGCTGATGAGGATCACCCGGTTGGGCCAGGGCGTCGACCGGACCCGGTCGCTCGACCCGGCGGCCATCGAAAGGACGGCCGCCGTGCTCCGCGAGTTCCGCCGGGTGATGGACGGCTACGGGGTGGCTCCTCTCCGGATCCGCGTCACCGCCACCTCGGCGGCTCGGGATGCGACGAATCGCGAGCACTTCTTCTCGGCCGCGGAAGCCATCGTGGGCGTGCGCCCGGAGCTGCTGGACGGCCGCGAGGAGGCCCGGCTCTCGTTCGTCGGCGCCACGGCTTCACTGGACCCGGCCGCGGGCCCTTTCCTGGTCGTCGACATCGGCGGCGGCTCCACCGAGTTCGCGGTCGGACCGGCGCCGGGCGCAGTCGGCACCGGCCGTTTCACGCCCCTCGGTGTGCTGTCGGTGGACGTTGGCTGCGTCCGGCTCACCGAGCGGTTCCTGCATCACGACCCGCCGACGGCCGAGGAGCTCTCCCAGGCGTTGTCGGTCGTCGCCGGCTACCTCGACGATGTTGGCCGGGAGGTACCGGCCGTCGAGGACGCGATCCAGCTGGTGGGCCTGGCCGGCACGGTCACGACGGTGGCGGCGGTGGAGCTTGGCCTGGCCAGTTACGACGGGGAGAAGGTCCACCACTTCGTGCTGACGCGGGCCGCGGTCGAGGACGTGTTCCGCACCCTGGCGACCGAGAATCGGGCGCAGCGGCTCGGGAACCCGGGTCTCGAAGAGGCGCGGGCCGACGTGATCGTCGCCGGGTGCCTCGTGCTGGTCGCGGTCATGCGCCATTTCGGTTTCCAGGAGTGCCTGGTGTCCGAGGCCGACATCCTCGACGGCGTGGCCATGAGCCTGCTCGTCTGACGCTCAGCCGGCGCTGACGCTGCCGACGCCGCGTCGATAGCATGCGTGCCAATGCCGCACCCCGAGCGGATCCTCATGGGTCCCGGCCCATCGAATCCCTATCCCGAGGCGACGGAAGCCTTCAGCCGGCCCATGCTCGGCCATCTCGATCCGGTCTTTCTCGAGTTGCTCGACGAGACTTGCGACCGGCTCCGCCAGGTGTGGAGCACCGCCAACCAGCTCACGCTGCCACTGTCGGGCACCGGCTCGGCCGGGATGGAGGCGGCGTTCGTCAACCTGGCCGGCCCCGGCGACACCGTTGTCATCGCCGTCAACGGGCTGTTCGGGGAGCGGATGTGCGACGTCGCCGCCCGGTGCCGGGCCGACGTCGTGCGGGTCGACACGGCGTGGGGCCGGCCCATCGACCCCGAGCAGGTCGTGGGCGCCCACCCCAACCCGAAGCTGATCGCCGCGGTGCACGCCGAGACCAGCACAGGGGTCCGCAACGACATCGCCGCCCTGGCGGCCGCCATGCCCCGGCACGAGGACGCCGGCCCCGGCCCACTCCTCCTCGCCGACTGCGTCACGTCACTCGGCGGTATCCCCGTCGACATCGACGGATGGGGCGTCGACGTGGCCTACAGCGGCACCCAGAAGTGCCTCGGTGTGGCGCCCGGCCTGTCGCCGTTCACCATGAACGAACGGGCCCGCGATCGCCGGGTTGAACGCTCGCAGAGCTGGTACCTCGATCTGGGCATGATTGGCGACTACGCCTCCACGACCGGTGCCCGCAAGTACCACCACACGGCGCCCGTGGCCATGATCATGTCCCTGCACGCCGGGCTGGGCGCCCTGCTCGACGAGGGTCTCGACAGTGCGCTGGTCCGCCACGCCGAGTGCGGCGCCCTGCTGCATGACGGCCTGCAGGCCATGGGCCTCGAGCTGTTCGCGGCCGATGGTTACCGGCTCCCGGAGCTCACGACGGTGCTGACGCCCGAGGGTGTGGACGAGGCCAAGGTGCGGCGCCAACTGCTCGAGCGGTATGGCATCGAGATCGGCGGCGGGGTCGGCGCCTACGCCGGCCGCATGTGGCGTATCGGATGCATGGGCCATACCGCCCGGTTGGCCAACGTGACCTTGCTGTTGGCCGCTCTGGGGGAGATCCTGGGGAGATGAACGCGAGCGGACGGGAGCGGGTGGCGTCGTGAGCTGGGGGGCCGTCCGCCCGTCCTCGCTCGAGTTGGTCGGGCGACGCATTTCCCTCCGTCCTCTGGTGCCCACCGACTTCGAGCAGTGGCGTGAGGTCCGGACCCGGTCACGTGACTGGCTGGTCAAATGGGAACCCAGGCCGATCGTCGGCCAGCCGGACGCCGCCGAGGACCGGCGGGTGTTCGCCGCCCGCTGCGGGGCGCGCGACCGGGAGCGGCAGCTCGGCACCGGGTACGGGTTCGGCATCTTCGTGGCGTCCCGGTTCGCCGGCGAGATCAATCTGTCGTCGATTCAGCGGGGACCGTTCCAGAACTCCTACGTCGGGTACTGGATCGATCAGGCCATGGCCGGCCACAGCTACGTTCCCGAGGCGGCGGTGCTGGTGTTCCGCTTCGCCTTCGAGGAGCTGGCCCTGCACCGGGTGCAGGTGGCCATCATCCCCCGTAACCGTCCGAGCCACCGGGTGGCCGAAAAGCTCCAGCTGCGCAAGGAGGGCACCGCCACCCGCTACCTCGAGATCAACGGGGTCTGGGAGGACCACGTCCGCTACGCCATCACCGCCGAGGAGTGGTGGCACAAGCGCGACGAGTACGTGTCGGACTGGCTGGCGTAGCTGTCGTTGTGACTGCCGGCTAGGGGGGGTTGCGCACCACGGCCGGGGAGTGCCGGAAGAAGTTCTCTACGTCCCGCTCGTAGCGGTACGCCGGGCTCTTGGCGCCGAGCGATTGCCGGAGCCGGTGGGCCTTGAGGTAGCTCTCGACCGCGCCCGCCGACGTGTAGCCGTACTCGAACCCGGCCCGCTTGAGGCGACTGGTGTCGACGCCGCGCCCGTAGCGGAGCAGGTCGAGCACCTCCGGAGGCATCTCCAACGCACCGAGCCGGGTCAGGGGCGCGATGCTCAGACTGGTCATCACTGGGGGCAGAGGCAACAGCCGTTTGCCGCACATGGCCGCCACCTCGCTCCACGGGAGGCGGCCGTCGCCGGCGACGTTGTACACGCCGGACAGTTCGGCCCGCATCACGAATTCCAGGGACCGGACCACGTCGTCCTCTTCGCAGAACTGCAGCAGCGGGTCGAAGCCGAAGATGCTCGGCACGGCGGGCATCGCCAGCGCCCGGGAGAGCGGTGTGACGATGTCGCTGCCGAGCACGTTGGCGAACCGCAGTGTGGCCACCGTGACATGCGGGCTGTCCTGGGCGAAATCGTGCAGGTAGCTCTCGGCTTCCAGCAACGAGCGCTCCAGCCGGGTCCGAGCCGACGACGTCCGCTTCATGTCCTCGCGGAACCAGTTGGGGTCCCGATGCGATGCGCCGTAGACGAGGGACGACGACTTGACCACCAGGTGGCGCACCGGGCTGTCCGGAGCGGCGGCGGCGGCCAGCAGGTTCATGGTGCCGATGACGTTGACCTCGTGCAGCGCCCGCCCGCTCATCCGGGTCGAGTCGACCACCAGGAAGGTGTGCAGGATGGTGTCGATGTCGGCCGCCCGCACGATGCGCGACAGGATCGAGTAGCTCTGATCGGCACGGACGAACTCGGTCCGCTCCAGCCTGACCGTCGGTTCCTTGGTGTCGAGCCCGACGATGACCTCGACCGACGGATCGTTCTCGAGCGCCTGGGCCACTCGGCCGCCCCAGAACGACGCCAGACCCGTGACGAGGACCCGACGTCCCATGCCGTTCAACCGAACCAGATGCTGGAACGTTCCCTCAGCATCTGGTACAGCGTCTCCTGCAGGCGGACACGGATGGCCTCGGCCTCGTCCATGATCCGGCTCCGCGAGTAGCGGTCCTGGTCGGGTGGCACATCGATGGTCACCGGGTCGAGGACCTTGAGTTTGAATTTGGCGGGAAAATACAGCAGCGGTCCCAGCAGCGGGCCGAACGCCAACATGTTGGCCGTTATCGGGAAATAGGGGAGCCCGAGCGCCCGGGCCGCGGTAGCGGACTTGAACATGATCGGCATGGACTCCTCGGCGCCGACCACCGCGATGGGGACGATCGGCACGCCGGCCCGCATGGCGATCTCGACGAAGCCGCCCCGGCCGAACCGGCGCAGCTGGTAGCGGTCGCGGTAGAGCTTACCCGTCCCCTTGGTGCCCTCCGGGAAGACGACCACCAGCTGCTGCTGCTGGCGCAGCAACCGGTAGGCGTTGTCGGGGTGGGCCGGCACCCCTCCGGTCCGGGACCACAGGGTCCCGACCACCGGTATCGACCGGAACATGTAGTCGGCCAAGCCGTACACGGGCCGGCCGATCTCGGTCTCGATGCCGTGCATGATGACCGGCGCATCGCTCGGGATGGCGCCGGCGTGGTTGGCGACCAGCAGCGCACCCCCGGTGCGGGGCAGTTTGTCCAGGCCGTCCCATTCGGCCCGGAACCAGTGCCGGTAGATCGGGTCGTACAACCGGCGGGCCAGCTTGCGCATGTGCTCCGACCGGCCCCACTCATCCACGTCGCCGATCCGTGGATCGGGCAACGGATCCGGCTCCGGGCCCGGCCTCCGAAGGGGAACGAGCGCCCGGGTCCGGCTGGCGCCACTCGCAGAGCTGCTTCCGGCCACGGTCCGCCATGGTACCGACTGGGTCGGTCCGGCCGCCCTCGGGCTGGTTTGCCACGCTGTGCGCGCGGGCACGATTACGCCATGCTTACCATCCTGCTGATCGTCGTGGTCCTGCTCCTCCTCTTCGGTGGCGGAGGCTTCTTCTACCGGGGTCGCAGCCGGTTGTAGCCTTCGGTCCTTGTCGGATCAGACCGGAGGGCCGGGACCCGGGTGGCGGCGGGCGTCGGATGGGCGGTGGTACCGGCCCGAGAGTCCTGAGAGCGCGGTGCCGGAGAGCGCCATGCCGACTGTCGCCCAGCCGGCAGCCGGCGAGCCGCCGACGCAGGTCATGCGGGGCGTGCCGCCGACAGTCCCGCCCCTCGGGCCGCCGAATCCCTGGCAGCGGTTTCGTGATACGCCGCCGTGGGTCCAGGCCCTGGCGTGGGCCGGCGGGTTCATCCTGCTGCTGGTCATCATCGTGGCGTTGGTCGGCACCGGGAACAACAAGGTGTCCCCCACGCCCGGGACCACCACGACCAGCTCGTCGACCACCGTCGCGGTCGTTGTCCCTTCGACGACGATCGCCGTGACCACACCACGCAGGACGACACCACCGACCACCGTGGCGACCACCGTCGCTTCGACCACCACTGTCCCGCCGACCACCGTCGATACGACCAACCCTCCCGCGACCACGACATCACCGCCGACGACGTAGTGGGCGCCAGCCAATCCTGTCTCGCGCCGTCGCACCGAGATGGCGGCCGGATTGGCGCAGTACCTCCACGACGAGATCCTCGCCGACGACGACCGAGCGCAGCGCTGATCGTCCATCAGGACGCCGTCGCCTGAGCCAGCACGGTGTCCATGGTCTCCATGATCGCCACGCTCTCGTCAAGGGGCATGACCGGGCTTTCCAGCCGCCCCTCCCGCAGGCAGCGGGCCACCTCATCGGCCTCGTGCCGAAGCCCCCGACCGTCGTGCCGTTCTGCGAACCGCGACACTGGCCCTTCCCTCGGGACGACCGAAAACGAGGACGGAGCGTAGAAGTCTCCCTCTATCTCGATGCGGCCTTCGGTGCCCACGATGGCGGCGCAGGTCGGACTCTTGGCGGCTGACGTGCAGGTCAGGACGGCCTGCGCTCCGCCGGCATAGCCGAACAGCATCGAGGTCTGGCCATCGACGCCTGTGAATGCCGAGGTGATCATGGTCGCGATACGTGAAGGCCGGCCGAGGATCATGGACGCGAACGACACTGGGTAGACACCCAGGTCGAGCAGGGCGCCCCCACCGAGGCCAGGATCGAACAGCCGGGACGTGGGATCAGGCGGAAACCACTGCCCGTGGTCCGCCATGACCGTCACGATGTCGCCCAGGGCCCCGTCGGCGAGGATGCGCCGGATCTCGGTGATGTGCGGCAGGAACCGCGTCCACATGGCCTCCATCAGGAACAGCCCCTTGGTGCGGGCGGTCGCCACCAGGTCACGGGCCTCCGCGGCGTTCATGGTGAAGGCCTTTTCGACCAGGACCGGTTTCCCGGCATCGAGGGCCAGGTGGGCGTCAGCGTGGTGCATGGGGTGAGGGGTCGCCACGTACACCACGCCCACGGAAGGGTCGCTGACCAGCGCGTCATACGAGCCGTGGGCTCGCGGGATGTTGAACCGAGCGGCGAAACGGTCCGCACTCTCCTGGCGCCGCGACCCGACCGCCACCACCCGGCCTGAGTCGGTCAGGTCCAGGTCGGCGGTGAAGGCGGCGGCGATGCTGCCAGTGCCGATCACTCCCCAACGCTGAGGTTCCGTCATGCCCCGAAGGTATCCGGCGCGCGCATAACGTGACATCCGTGTCAAGCGGCGACGCGCACGACCACCTCCACCATGATGATCACGCCGACGTGGTCATGGATGAGATCTGGTGGAACGAGCGCTACCGGTCCAGCCCTGCTCTCTGGAGCGGAAACGCAAATTCCCACCTGGTCACCGAGGTGGCCGACTTGGCCCCTGGCGCGGCTCTCGACATCGGGTGCGGGGAAGGGGCGGACGCCATCTGGCTGGCGGAGCGCGGCTGGCGGGTGACGGCGGTCGACATCTCCACCGTCGCCCTCGAGCGGGGGGCGGCCCGGGCCGCCGAAGTGGGCGCCGAGGTGGCCTCGCGCATCACCTGGCGGCAGGCGGACATCATGGCGTGGGTCCCCGCCCTCGACTCCTACGACCTGGTCTCGGCGCAGTTCATGCAGCTCCCGCCGGAACAGCGGGAACTGCTCCATCGCCGGCTGGCGGCGGCGGTCGCGCCCGGCGGCACCCTGCTCATCGTCGGCCACCACGTCTCGGATTTGCAGACCACCGTCCCGCGACCGAAGCGGCCCGACCGGTTCTTCACGTCGAGCGATGTCGCGGCATCACTCGATCCTGACGGGTGGCGCATTGTCGTCGACGAGGAGCGGCCCCGTATCGCCCTCGCTCCGGAGGGGTGCACCACCACCATCCATGATGCGGTCCTCAGGGCCGAGCGGACGGGCCACTGAGCGCGATCAAGTTGGCCGACGCCGGGCGGGCGCCCAAGCTCGGCTTGGAAGGGCTTGTGAGGGCAGTGGGGACCCGCCGCGGCGAACGGGGATGGACCCCCCGACGTGTATCTTGCCGCCTCTGGGTGGCTCCAGGTGGTCCCAGCTCAAGGTGGTCCCATGTCGCTGGCGGGCGACAGTCACGGCCGCGGTAACGATCCAGTATGGCCCACCTGTCAGGCTGCCCAACGAGACAACCGAGTCTTGAGATCACAGCTGATCGGTGTCGACATGGTGATCGAGGTAAATACCAATATTGAAAATATGGTTCAGGTCGACGTCGTCGGAATGTAACCGAGTTTTTGCAGAGGCAGGCTACAGATGTGGGTCTCATGAGACGAGTTACCTTTAGCTGGTGTCAGCCGATTTTCGAATGCGGCAGTGCAACCCCGCTTCTTCAGCTCTTCAGAGAGGTCCCAATCGGCGGCTCTGACGCGAACGGAAGAGATGATCATGACAATGTCTGAGTCCACGGCGAGCGGACTGGCAAACGTCAGCATGGCCCGCAACATCCTGCGGGAACTGGCCGACGCTCAGCGGGTCGCCAAACTCGGCAGCTGGGAGTGGGACGTGGTGGCCGATTGTGTCACCTGGTCGCACGAGCTGTACGGGATTTTCGGGTTGGAACCTGACGAGGTGCCGCCTACCTTCGAGACCTATCTGTCCTGCCTTCATCCCGATGACCGTTCCGTGGTGAACGACAAGGTGGCCGCCACTCTGGGAAGCGGGGACGGCTTCGATGTCGAGCACCGCGTTATTCGGGGCCAAGGCGAGGTGGTGTGGGTCCACGGCCGGGGCGAGGTGGTCCGAGACGAGACGGGTACTGCCGTGAAGATGCGGGGAACCGCCCAAGACATCACGGTCGCCAAGCGAGCCGAGGAAGAGCTGCAGGCGGCAACTGGACGTTACCGGTTGCTGCAGAAGATGGCGTCGTCGGCCAACCAGGCGTCGAGCATCGCAGAGGTCCTGCAGTCGGCGCTGGACGAGATCTGCGCACACACCGGCTGGCCGGTCGGCCATGTCTACCTGCCCGGCGGTCACGATGAAATGGTGCTGGTGTCCTCGGGGATGTGGCATCTGGACCAGCCGGCGCGCTTCAAAGCTCTGCAGGCCGTGACCGCGCAGACGTCGTTCCGGGCCGGGCAGGGCTTCGTCGGCCGCTTGATCGACGATCCCACGCCGCTGTGGGTGAGCGACATGACGCTCGACCCGACTGCCGTGCGGGCCGGTGCCACCCCCGAGATCGGGGTGCGGGCCCATCTGGCCTTTCCGGTCCGACTCGACGGCGAGACGGTAGCGGTGGTGGAGTTCTTTTCTCCCGACGCCCGAAAGCCCGATAAGGCATTGCTCGACGCCCTCGCCCAAGTCGCCACTGAGCTGGCCCGGGTCGCAGAACGTCAACGCACCAGCACCGAGCGGGCCGCGGCCCGTCTACGGGCGTTGGCCGTCGTCGAGGCCGGCGCCCAGCGACAGTCAGGTGAAACCGACAACGACGTTCACGGGCGTGCCGAGCTCGTGACTCGACGCTGTAAGACACTGCAAGGCGCGACAGCTCCGCCCGCCGCGTTGGTCCGGGTCCTGCTCATCGATGACGAACCGGCGCTGCGGCTGGTGCTGCGGTACTGGCTGAGCGCCTCAGGGCGCTTCGAAGTGGTCGGCGAAGCCGGCGATGGCCGCCAGGGGATCGAGCAGGCGACCCGCCAGCAACCCGACCTCATCGTGCTCGACATGGCGATGCCGGTCATGGACGGTCTGGAAGCCATTCCACATCTGGCCCGCAGCTCACCGCGATCGCTGCTCATCATGCTGTACGCGTCACCCACCGACACCGCCCTGGCTGACGCCATGGCCGCGGGCGCCCACGGGTACATCGAGAAGGGGCACCACCCCGACGAGTTGCTCCGCCGGATCATCGACGCCTGGGACAGCGCGGCCGGCGACATGACGGCAACGACTTCGGTCGAGACATCAGGGACGTGGATCGCGTGATGCACCTCGGGAATACGGCACCGGCACCATTGGACGGACCGGGCTCGAGTTCGGGTGGACCGGGTTACTCGTCAATGTGGTGTCCACAGTCCACAACTCCATCCGCTCATGCGCGTCCCAGTCAGTGCCGCATCAGGCAACCTTGGCGCGCGAATGAAAAAGCACGAAGTTCTTCATTGTCGGTGAGGGTCGAGGTCGCCCGACCTTCGCTCGGAGTGCTTGCAGCAGTTAGCGTGGGCGGGTCGAGATGACGAAAGGGATGACGGGTCCACCCAATGACCGGTCGTCAGTGCGCGTCCTGTACGCGTCCTGAGCCTGACATCTCGCCGGTGAAGTAGCCTTTCACCAGCACTTTCGCGCCGGAAAAGGGGTGGGCGCGGAGGGAGTCGAACCCTCATGCCCGTAGGCCGCAGGGTTTAAGCCCGCTGTGTCTGCCGTTCCACCACGCGCCCCGGCACCTTGTCACCCCCCATATCCGGCCAAGGCTGCCACAACCGCATCCTCCCTGGCGTACAGGCCGGCCTCGGGCTCGACCTGGTTGACGAGCAATGCGAAACGCAGCGGCTCGCCCACCGAGATGGTTCCGACCATTCCGACGGCGTAGTCGATCGATCCCGTCTTGGCCCGTAGCTTGCCGGCGATGGGAGGGGTGCGGTAGCGCCCGGCCAGGGTGCCGGTGGCACCGGCGACCGGCAGCCCGTTCAGGAGCGGCGAAAGCCCGGGCCGGTTGCTCAGGTCGAGAGCGGCCAGCAATTCCCGGCACGTGGCCCGATCGGTGTGCGACAACCCTGAGCCGTCGTCCATCTGGACGCCGGTGAGCGGGAGACCCAGCGCCGTCGCCTCCCGCATCACGACGGTCAGGCCGCCGGCGGTGGTCCCGCCCCCACCGCTCGCCCGGTCCAGTTGCCGGACGAGCAGCTCGGCGATCCAGTTGTCGCTGGCCCTCAGCATGACCTCGACGATCTGGCTGAGTGGGGCCGAGGGCAGGGTGGCGATGACCACGCCGGCGGCCGGGGCCGGCTGGTCGGCGCCCGCCGGGCCGGCCGCCACGTGGCGGGCCGTCAACAGGCGGCCCAGCTCGGCGGCCGCGAAGGCCGGCGGATCCTGGGCCAGCGTGAGCTTCGGTGCGGTCGTCTGGATGCCCTCGTTGAGGCTGAGCGCCGACAGCAGGCCGATCTCCTGCTGGGTCTGGTAGGCCGGCGGCCACACGGGCAGGAAGCGCAGCCGGTCCAGGTGGCTGTCGTCACCATGGATGCCCCCGGGTACCGACGTGATGCCCGCCGCCGCCACGGCGCCGGCCAGGGTCGGCAGGGGCGTCCACGGATAACCCGCGACCCGGGCCCGAGCGGTGAGCGTGGCGGTGAACTCGCTGGTGGCCAGCAGCGGGTCGCCGTTTCCGACCAGCCACAGCTGGCCGACCTGGCCGCCGACCGGCGCCGCGGGCGCCACCACGCTGGTGGTGAAGCGAAAGTTGGGGCCGAGGATGTTCAGGGCGGCCGCGGCCACCAGCAGCTTCTGGGTCGAGGCGGGCGTGAGGGCGGTGTCGGGTAGATGCTGATAGAGCGGCTGGCCCCGGGAATCGTCGACGATCAGGCACGCCGTGGTGTCGGCGAGGGCCGCATCGAGGCCGGCACTGAGCTTGGCCAGCGGGGTGGGGGACGTGGTCGCGGGCCCCGGGACGACGGTGGTCGAGGTGCCGGCCGCCGAGGTTGAGGTCCCGGCCACCGTGGTCGCCGGCCCCGCCACGGTGGGAGTCGTGCCGGCGGCAGCCGGCGCGCGGGCCGCGACCGGCTGCCGGCTGCCGGCGCCGGTTGCCACCAACACCGCACCGCCGCCGCCCAAGGCGACCAGGAGGCCGATGACCACCGTGAGCGGCCGGATCAGGCGTCGCACCGGCTGGACGCTAGGTGACGGGTGTTCCCGCCCGGCGTGACCGGGGCTGCGACCAGTCGGTCCGGTCGGACTGAGGTCCATTCGCCCGTCTCCCGGTCGCCGGTGTCCAGTCGGTGCGATAAGGGCGGCGTTCACCACCCTCCGCCTCGTCCTCGACCATGCTTCGCGGCCACAGATGGCGGTACCGCACCACGTTGATCTGGGCCGCGTAGACGGTCAACTGGGCAGCCAGCGACAGGAACGACAGGAGCGCCAGAGTGAACGCGAATACGCCGTAGAGCTGGCTGGCATGACGCAGTTGGTGGCTCACCAGATTGATACCGACCGTCTGCAGTATCTGCCATCCGATGCCGCCAACTATGGCGCCCGGAACCAGCGAGCCGCCCGGGACGTTGCCAGGCGTGAGCAACCGGAACACCACCCAGAAAAGACCCACGTTGGCCAGCGCGGCCGGCAGGGCGGCGAGCAGCGAGCCGAACGGTCCCCAGTCCAGGGCCGTCCCCAGGCTGGCCACGAACGTCGTCCCGGCGACGCCGACACCCAGCACGACGAAGAGGAGGACGCCGCGCCCGATCCGCCTGGCGAAGCTGGGCCGCTTGCGCTTGGGTACACCCCAGATGTCGAGCATGGCCTGCTGCAGGGCCTGGCTGACCCCGAGCGCGCCCCAGAGCAGCCCGGCGAGCCCCACGATCAGGGCCAGCGGGCTGCCGTGCAAGGGCTTGTCCGTCTGTCGCAGCTGATCTCCGATCACGGGGAACTGACCGAGCAGCGAGTCGGTCAGCTGCTTCCTCAGGTGTGCGTCGTTGGCCAGCAGATAGAACGTCACGGTGAAGAACACCAGCAGCAGCGGGAACAGTGAGAGGAAGCCGTAATAGGTGATGAGGGCGGCCAGCGAACTGCCCCGGTCCTCGCCATACTTCTTCGCCACCGCGTAGCCGAAGGCCGTCGTGCGGTGACGCTGCTGCCACCGGTCCACCTTCTGGAGTAGACCGCCGGTGCTCACAACGCCACTCTTACCCCGCCAGGACCCGGTGATACCGTCGAAAGGTGATAGTCGCGGTGCTTTGCGCGCTTCTTTCTTCGTTGATGTACGCGCTGGCATCCGTGCTGCAGCATCGCGCCGCCCGAGCGCAGCCCCAGGGAAGCTCGATGCGTCTCGGCCTGCTCGCCGCCCTGCTCCGGAGCCGGTTGTTTCTCGCCGGCATCGTCTGCGACGGCCTGGCCTACGCGCTGCAGTTCCTCGCCCTGGGCCACGGCACATTGGTGGTCGTGCAGCCCCTGCTGGTGTGCGGGCTTCTGTTTGCCCTGCCGCTCGGAGCCAGGTTCGAGGGCGCCCGCATGACCAACCGCGATTGGTGGGGGGCCGCGGCAATCGTGGTCGGTCTCAGCGTGTTCCTGCTGGTGTCGTCGCCGGCCAAAGGACACTCGGAAGTGACGAACCCGGACTGGATCGGGCTGCTGTCGGTGGCAGCGGTGGTGATCGCGGCACTGATCCTGCTGGCGCGGGGTCGCAGCAGCCGGGTCCGGGCCGGTCTGCTGGCCGCCGGGGCAGCCATCAACTACGGCGTCACCGCCGCCCTCACCAAGGCGGTGGCCGGCCTGCTGAGCAACGGCGTCGTCGAGGTGCTCGAGAGCTGGGAGCTGTACCTGCTGGTCGGGGCCGGGGTGCTCGGCATGCTGCTGGCCCAGAGCGCGTTCCAGGCTGGCCCGCTCGAGGCGTCGTTGCCCGTGCTCACCGTCGTCGACCCGATCGTCAGCATCATCATCGGCGCCACGGTGCTGGGCGAGACGATCCAATCCGGCCTGTTGTCCACGACGGTGGAAATTGGCGGGCTGATCCTGCTGACCGTCGGTGTGGTCGCGCTCAGCCATTCCGAGGCGGTCAAAATCGGTGTCGAGGAGACCGTCGTAGCGGCAACGGACCTCTCAGCCGGCTCATAGACCGCGTTCAGCCGTTCCTCAGGCTCTCGTGGTCAAGTCAGGGTGTGGACACGACCGATGCCGGGCCCGACTACTTCCAGAGCCACTACGGCCTGGCGGTGTCCATCGCCCGGCGGTTCGCGTTGCGGTCGGGTTGGGGCGAGTCGGTCGACGATCTCACCCAGGTGGCGCTGTTGGGTCTGGTGCGGGCCATCGACCGGTACGACCCGAACCGCGGAGTCCCGTTCTCGGCCTTCGCATCCACGAGCATCGCGGGTGAGCTCAAGCATTACCTCCGGGACCGCAGCTGGACGGTGCGGCCGCCCCGCCGGGTCCAGAACCTCTACCTTCGGAGTCACCGGGCGGTCGGGGAACTCACCCAGGAGCTGGGCCGCCCACCGACCATGACCGAGATCGGCGAACGGCTCGGTGCCTCCTCAGAGGCCGTCGTCGAGGCCCTCGAGGCGGGCAGCATGCGCCATCCCACCTCGATCGACGCCGCGGCATCGCCAGGAGATGACCGCCCGCTGTCGTCGGGACTGCGCGCCGACGACCGGGCCATGACGGCGGTCGAGGAGCGAATGGCCCTGCGGGGCCTGCTGGCCCGGCTGCCCGAGCGGGAGCGCCGGATGGTGCGGCTGCGTTTCATCGACGGCCTGACCCAGACCGAGATCGCCCGGCTCATGAGCCTCAGCCAGGCTCACGTGCAGCGGCTGCTGGTACGCAGCCTCGACCAGATGCGGGCCCTGGCGACGGCATCCTGACCCGCCGCTACTCGGTCAGCCGAGTCACCGCCGGTCCCAACCACTTAGGGTTGGCCCGCTCGACGGCCAGCGCATCGCATCCCACCCAGGCTGCCGCCTCGGTGAGCGCCGTCGCCATGGCGGCCAGCCCGGCTTCGGCGACCGGTTCCGCCAGGCTGACCTGGCGGGCGACGAGCGTCCGGCCCTGTCGTTTGGGGTCGACCCGCCCGATGATCCGACCGCCCGCCAGTAGCGGCATGACGTAGTACCCGTGCACCCGCTTCGGGGCGGGGGTGTACGCCTCGATCCGGTGGGTGAATCCGAACAACCGCTCGGTCCGGGGCCGGTCCCAGATCATCGAGTCGAACGGCGACAGCAGGGTGGTGCGGTGCCGGCCCCGGACGGGCAGGGCGGCCAGGGCCGTTGGGTCGACCCACGCCGGGTCGGCCCAGCCATCGACCTCGACCGATACCAATCCGGTCTCCCGCACCACCCGGACCACCGCCGCCCGGGGCATGCGAAAGTACTCGGCCAGGTCCGGTACCGTCGCCACCCCGAGGCACCGCCCGGCCAGGGCGACAAGCTGCCGGTGGCACGACTCGTCGTCGGGCTCCTCGGCCGCCCGGACGGCGGCGGGCAAGGCCCGTTCGGGCAGGTCGTAGACCCGTTTCCAGCCTCGTCGGGTGGCGCACACCACCTCGCCCAGGTCGAGCAGCCGCTCGGCGGCGTGCTTGACCGGCGACCAATCCCACCAGGGACCGCCCTGCTTGGCGCCGCCCAGCTCGGTCGCGGTCAGCGGTCCCTCGGTGCCCAGCCGGTCGAGGACCAGCCGCATGGCCTCCGGGTCGGCGTTGTGACCCCACCTCGAGCGGCCTCGGAAATGGCGCCGGCGGAACGCGAACCACGGCCACAGCCCGACGGGGACGACAGCCGCGGCGTGCGCCCAGTACTCGAACGCCACCCGGTCACCGGACCGGTCGACGCCCCAGCAGGCCGCCTCGACCGCCGGCCGCCCGACCGGTCCCTGCCGGGCATAACAGACCAGTTCGTGGGATCGGGCCAGCACCGAGATGGTGTCGAGCTGGAGCTCGGCCACATGGCGGAGCACGGCCGCCGGACCCCGGCGCGTGGCGCCGCACCCAGCAGGCCCTGGGCCCGCAGACCGAGACACCGCGCTTCGGCGGCCGTCAGGCGGTCGGCGGGAGGCACGGCGAGCGATGGTAGGTCTCATCGCGACCGGGCGGGAGGTCCGCCGCCTACCATCTGGCAGCGTGCGCGCCGTCATCATCTACGAGAGCCTCACCGGCAACACCCGCAAGACCGCCCACTTCATCGGCCGCGATCTGACCAAGGCCGGAGCCAAGGTTGTCGTCTGCCCGATCACCCAGCTCGACTACCAGGCGCTGGAGGCGGCTGATCTGATCATCGTCGGGACCTGGACCGACGGTGTCGTCATCGCCGGGCAGCGCCCCGGCCGGGCGGCCCGGCTGCGGCGCCTACCGGTGCTCGACCGCAAGCGTTGCCTGGTGTACTGCACCTATGCCATCGACCCTGGCAAGACGCTGCTCAAGCTCACGGGGATCATGGAGGGACGGGGCGCCACCGTCCTCGGCGGCATGGCGATCAAGCGGAACGATCTCGAGGGCGGCGCACGCGACTTCGTCGCCCGCCTCGTGGAGGCCATCCCCGTCTGAGCATTTAGCCTGATCTTGAGTCAGCCGGCACGGCGCAGCGGCCGACATGGTCAGGGTGCCAGCGCTCCTGTTCCCGGGTCAGGGGTCCCTTCTCCCGGGTATGGGGCAGGCGTGGATGGCGCATCCGTCGTGGGATGTCGTCGCCGACGCGTCGGATGTGGCGGGACGGGATGTGGCGTGGCTGCTGGTCGACGCCGGACTGGACGAGTTGATCCAGACCCGTAACGCCCAGTTGGCCACGTTGACCATGGGCCTGGTCGTGCTGGACGCCGTGGATCGCCTGGGTATCGAGCCCACCGCGTGCGCCGGCCACAGCCTGGGCGAGTACAGCGCGCTGGTCGCAGCCGGCGCCCTGTCGTTCGAGGACGGGGTGGCGGTGGTGACGGAGCGGGGGGACGCCATGCAGGCCGCCGCCGACGACCGGCCAGGGACCATGAAGATGATCCTGGGCCTGGACGACGAGGCGGCGCGGGTGGCATGTCGCCGGGTCGGCGGCGAGGTCTGGGTGGCCAACTACAACGCCCCGGGCCATGTGGTGATCGCCGGCGACTACCCGTCGGTCGATGCCGCGGTCAGCCAGGCCATGGCGCTGGGAGCCCGCAAAGCGGTGGCGGTACCGGTTGGCGGGGCATTTCACACCCCCTTCATGGCGCCGGCCCACGACCGTCTGGACAAGATGTTGCGAGCCGCCGCCTTCCGGGTGCCCGAGGTCCCGGTCGTGGCCAACGTCGACGGCCTCGCCCATCAGACCGCGGAGGAGTGGCAGGCGCTGCTCTCGGCCCAGCTGTGCAGTCCGGTCCGCTGGCGCCAGAGCATGCTCCGCCTGTCCGAACTCGGCGGCGACGACCGGGTGTTCATCGAGACGGGCTCCGGTGGCGTGTTGTCCGGCCTGGTCCGGCGAGTCCTGCCAGGTGCGACAGCAGTGGCGGTCGCCAGTCCCAGAGACCTCGAGATGGTCGTCGAGGCAATCGGGGCACCGCACCCCATGAGCCATCACGGGGAGCACATCCACGTGTCCGAACGGATGGTCGTCAGCCCCGGTGCCGGAGTGTTCGTGCCGGCGATCGAGGTGGGCCGCGACGATTCGATCGGCGTCGGAACCGTGATCGGCCGCATCGGCGGCCAGGAAGTCCGTTCACCGTTCGCCGGGCGGCTGATGGGGATGCTGGCGGTATCCGGTGAGCGGTTGCGTACCGGCCAGCCGGTCGCCTGGCTACGCGCCGGCTGAGCCCAGGTCGGGCTTGAGCATCGTCGGCCCCGCGGCGGCAACCACAGGGTGGCCAGCCCCCAGGCGGGCCACCGTCTCGCCCTGCCGATCAGGTCGTCGATGGCCTTGGCGCCGGCCGTCCGGGGGATGGGGGGAGCCCGTGGAGGCCGATGCGCACTACAGGCCGCCGAGGCCCGGAAGGCCGTCGATGCTCTCGGCGTTGTGCGCGGCCTGGTAATCGGCGATCTCACCGGGGGTCTTCCTGGCCGCCCATTGCGGCAGAGTGGGGCGCTGGCCGGCGAAATCCATCAGCGGCACTCCGAAGCCGCACGAATCGGCGATGCGTGTCACCTCCACGTTGATGACCGTTCGGGCACCGGCGGGAAGCGGCGGATTCGGCCAATCCTCCGGCGCCCCCGGCCGGCCCCGCCCGTGCAGGCGCACGATTCGGGGCGGCCCGGAGAAGGCGCAGAACATCAGGACGATCCGCCCGTTGTCGCGCAGGTGGGCGACGGTCTCGATGCCGCTCCCGGTCAGGTCGAGGAAGGCAACGTGGTGGTCGTCGACAACCGTGAAGGTGCCGTCGAGGCCCTTGGGCGACAGGTTGATATGACCTCCGGAACCCGAGGGCGCAGTGGCGACGAAGAACATGGGCTGGGCCAGCAGCCAGGCCCGGAGCGCCTCGTCAATGCCCTCGAAGATCTTGGCCACCAGTAGGAGTGTAGGGGCGGTACCGTCCCGACCAATGAGCGATTTCCGTGTTGAACACGACTCAATGGGCGATGTGCGGGTCCCGGCCGGTGCCAAGTGGGCGGCCCAGACCCAGCGGGCGGTCGACAACTTCCCGGTCTCGGGCCTGCACGTGGAGCGGTCCCTGGTGCGGGCGTTGGCAACCCTGAAGGGCGCGGTGGCCCTGGAGAACGCCCGGCTGAAGGTCATCGACCGCCGGATGGCGACCGCCATCCACGAGGCGGCGGGCGAGGTGGCGGCCGGCCAGTGGGACGACCAGTTCCCCGTCGATGTGTACCAGACCGGGTCGGGCACGTCCTCCAACATGAACATGAACGAGGTGCTGGCCACGCTGGCGGCCGACCGGCTGTCGACGCCCGTCCATCCCAACGATCACGTCAACGCCTCGCAGTCGTCCAACGACATGTTCCCGTCGGCCATCCACCTGGCCGCGACCGAGGAGATCGCCCACACCCTCATCCCCGCCCTCGAGCATCTGGCCAAGGCGCTGCGCAAGAAGAGCCGCGAGTTCAAACGGTCGTCAAGTCCGGCCGGACCCATCTCATGGACGCCACGCCCGTGACGCTTGGGCAGGAGTTCGGCGGCTACGCCGCCGCGGTGGAGCACGGCGTCGAGCGGCTGGAGGCCGTCCTGGCAAGGGTGGGAGAGCTGCCGCTCGGGGGCACGGCCGTCGGCACCGGCATCAATGCGCCCAAGGGATTGGCGCGAGCCGTCATCAAGCGGGTGGCGACCGAGCTGGACCTGCCGCTGAGCGAGGCGCGGGACCACTTCGAGGCCCAGGGCGGGCGGGACGCGCTGGTCGAGGCGTCCGGCGTGCTGCGCACCATCGCCATCTCGCTCTACAAGTGCGCCAACGACGTGCGATGGATGGCGAGCGGCCCCCGGTGCGGTCTGGGCGAGATCCACCTGCCCGACCTGCAACCGGGCTCGTCGATCATGCCCGGCAAGGTCAACCCGGTGATCGCCGAGGCGGTGTGCCAGGTGGTGGCCCAGGTGGTGGGCAACGACGCGGCGGTGGCGTTCGGCGCCGCGGCCGGGAACTTCGAGCTCAACGTCATGCTGCCCGTCATCGGCCGCAACCTGCTCGAGTCCATCCGGCTGCTCGGTTCCGTGAGCCGGCTGTTCGCCGACAAGTGCGTGGCCGGGATCGAGGCCGACGTCGAGCGGTGCCGGACCTACGCCCTGTCGTCGCCGTCCATCTGCGCCGCCCTCAATCCCTATATCGGCTACGAGGAGACGGCCAAGGTGGTCAAGCAGTCGATGGCCGAGGGCAAGGACCTGCGCGCCGTGGTGCTCGAACGGGGCCTGATGAGCGCCGAGGAGGTCGACCGGGCGCTCGACGTGGCCGCCATGGCCCGGGGTGGCATCCTCAAATAGCCGCTAGCCCAGTGCGGCCGAGCCCTCGAATGGACCGGGGTCCTTCGGGGTCGGGAAGTTGGGCGCCTGCCAACTCAGGGTCCTGGCCAGCTTGTCGGTCACCGCCTTCCATTCGGTCGGGTGCCAGCCCTCGGCCGCCCCTTCCACATGGCCGGCCATACCCAGGTTGACCAGTGCCGGCAGCCGCTCCAGCCCGAACTCCTTGACCGCCACCCGGTCCGGATCGGCGAAGGTCATGATCTCGTCGGCCAGCGGCCCGAGGAACATCCGGCACTCCTCGGGCGTGGACGTCACCAGCCAGGCGATGCGGCAGTCGGCCTGCTCGAACTCGCGCAGGATCCGCGCTGCCGTGGGCAGGATCCAGGCGCTCTGATTGGTGAAAGGGTCGATGGCGGCGATCAGCAGGTGAAATGTCGTCAGTAGCTGGGCGACGGGGGTCGGCTTACCCCGGATGGGGGTGAGGACCAGATCGGGTGAGGGGTCGCGAGCCACGGCGTCCGAACGTAGCTCAGCACCTTTGCCGCCCACGAAATGACGGGCTACGGTCAGCCGGCATGGGCAACCTGTTCAAGATGATGCTGCTTCTGCACATTGCCTCGGTAATACTCGGCTTCGGAGCGGTGGCCTACAACGGGGTGTTCCGGGCCAAAGCCCGGCGCCTGCGTGGGGCCGGCGAGGCGGCGGCGTTGGAGGCCATCGGCGAGGTGAACCGCATCGCCGAGTTCGTGATCTACGCAGTTTTCGTCTTCGGCATTCTTGTCTCGCTCACCAGCAAGGTGGCCGGCAAGTACGTCTACTCCATGGGCGACGCCTGGCTGTCGGTCAGCGTGGTCCTGTACCTGGTCGACATGGGGGTACTGCACGGCTTCATCAAGAAGACCGAGCGCCAGTACGGCCAGCTGGTCGGCCAGGTCAACGGTGGCCGGGCCGCTCCTTCGAGCGGGGATGCCAGCCAGCTGACCCAGCTCGAGCAGCGCATCAACCTGGGCTGGGCCGTTTTCGACGTCATCTTCCTGATCGTGCTCTACAGCATGGTGTTCAAGCCCGGCGCCTGACCTGTGCACCCGATCGAGCGCCTGAGGTATGTGGCGCGGGCTTCGGGAGCTGATCCCAGTCTCCTGGTCCGCGAGATGGCCGTGGCGTTGGCCGGGGTGATCCGGGTCGAGCCGGCCGGCCTGGTGCCGGCCTGCCGTCGCCTCATCGACCGGCACCCGGCCATCGCACCGGTGTGGTGGTTGGCGGCCCGGGCCCTGACCGCGAGCGACGCCGAGACGGCGGCCTGGGTGGCGGCCGCCGAGATGGACGCCGATCCGACGTCCGCGGTGCTGGCCGGAGCCCTTCCCGACGATGTGACCGTCACCATCGTCGGCTGGCCGGAAATGGTCGCCGGCGCCCTGCGCCGCCGGGGCGACCTCGAGGTGCTGGTCGCCGAAGCCGCCGGCGAGGGCACGGCGCTGGCCCGCCAGCTCAACGACGGGGGGGCCATCGCATCTCTGATCCCTGACTCAGGGGTGGCGGCCGCGGTCGTGGTGTCGGACCTGGTGGTACTCGAGGCCACCGCCGCCGGCCCGAGCGGGATCCTGGCCACGAACGGTTCCCACGCCGCGGCGGCGGTCGCGACCGAGAGGGGCATCCCGGTGTGGGCAGTGGCCGGGGTGGGCCGGGTCCTGCCCGGCCGGCTGTGGGACGTTCTGCTCCAGCGGGTGGACGCCGCCGGTGGCGAGCCGTGGGACCGGCCGGTGGAGTTCGTCCCGGCGGGACTGCTCACCGAGGTGGTGGGACCGGCGGGGCGCCGCCCCACCGGCGAGGCGTTGGACGAGGCCGGCTGCCCGGTGGCCCCGGAGCTCCTCCGGCCTGCCACCTGAAGCTACGGTTGCGCCCATGGGGGACATCGTCGAGTTTCCGAGCAACGGGTCGACCGCCCACGGCTACCTTGCCACCCCGACCGGTGGCCGCGGCCCGGGCGTGGTCGTGATCCAGGAGTGGTGGGGCCTGGTCGACCATATCCGCGATGTCGCCGACCGGTTGGCGGCTGAGGGCTTCGTGTCCCTGGTGCCCGACCTCTACCATGGCACCAAGGTCAGCAACACCGAGCCCGACGAAGCCGGCCGGCTGGCCCGGGCCCTCGACATCGACCGGGCGGCCAAAGACATGAGCGGGGCGGTCGACTACCTCCGTGAGCGTTCGACCGGCGACGGAGTCGGCGTGGTCGGGTTCTGCATGGGCGGTGGCCTGGCCCTGCGGCTCGCCGCGCTGCGACCCGATGCCGTGAAAGCGGCCGTTCCGTTCTACGGCCCTGTGCCGCCCGTCGGCCCCGACTGGTCGAGGGTGACGGCCAGGGTGCAGGGTCACTACGCCGAGCACGACGAGCTGGCCGGGCCGCCCGCGGTGGCGCAGCTCAAACGGGAGCTGGGCGGCCACGGTGTCGAGGTCGAGATTTTCCTCTATCCCGGCACCAGCCATGCCTTCTTCAATGACACCCGGCCCGAGGTGTATGACGACGACGCCGCCAGGACATCGTGGGCGCGCACCGTCAACTTCCTGCGGTCGACCCTGACCTGAACCGGGGAGGCACTTTCCCATCCGTGACCTGATCAACGACTACCTGGAGTTGGGGCTGTCGCTCGGCCGGCACATCGACGGTCTGGTCGACGCCTACTACGGACCCCCGGAACTGGCGACCCAGGTGGCCGCCGAGCCGGTTCGGCCGCCCGCCGAGCTGGTGGTCGCCGCCCGTCGGCTGCTGGCCGACCTGGCTGCCGACGGCGATCTGATCCCGAGCCGGCGCCGCTACCTGACCGGTCAGGTGCAGGGGCTGCGCACGACGGCAGCCAAGCTGGCCGGCGAACCCATCGGCTACCTCGACGAGGTCCAGGCATGCTACGGCGTGCGGCCCGAGATGGTCCCCGAGGACGTGCTGGCTGACGCCCACCGGCGGCTGGCTGAGGTGCTGCCGGGCTCGGGGCCGCTGGCGGAGCGGTACATCGTCTGGCGGGAGGCGCAGGTCGTGCCGCCCGACAAGGTGGAGCTGGCGGTCATGGCGCTGGCCGAGGACCTGCGGGAGCGCACGTCAGTGCTCTTCGGCCTCCCCGAGGGCGAGCGGGTCGACTTCGAGCTGGTGACCAACCAGCCATGGTCGGGATTCAACTACTACCTGGGCGGCCTGCGCAGCCGGGTGGCGATCAACATCGACCTGCCGGTGTTGGCCACAGGGATCGGCCATCTGGTCGCCCACGAGGCCTACCCGGGCCACCACACCGAGCACTGCCGCAAGGAGGTGGGCCTGGTGCGGTTGCGCCGCCACCGGGAGGAGACCATCTTCCTGGTCGGCACGCCGCAGTGCCTGCTGGCCGAGGGCCTGGCCGACCTGGGCCTCGAGGTGGTCGCCGGTCCCCGCCCCGAGCCGGTGGTCGCCGAGCACCTGCGGCCGCTGGGGATTCCGTACGATCCGCACGTGAGCGCCCGGGTGGCCGAGGCGGGCGAGGTGCTGAGCCGGGTCCGGGGCAACGCCGCCCTCCTGCTGCACGACCGGGGACGGCCGGTCTCCGAGGTGGTCGACTACCTGGCCCGATGGGCCCTGTTGTCGAGACCCCGGGCGGAAAAAGCCACCCAGTTCCTGACCGACCCCACCTGGCGGGCCTACATCTTCTGCTACGTCGAGGGCCTCCCGCTCTGCCGGCGGTTCGTCGACGGTGATCCGGCCCGGTTCGAGCAGCTGTGTCCGAACAGCTACTGCCCGCCGACCTCCGGTTGGCGGCCTGAGCCGCTCTAGCATTTTTCCCATGTCCGAACGCACCCGTCACCTGCCCCGCCGCTCCTGCCTGTCCGTGCCCGGCTCCAGCGAGAAGTTGCTGGCCAAGGCCCCGCCCTGCCGGCCGACATGGTCTTCCTCGACCTCGAGGACGCCGTCGCGCCGCTGGAGAAGGAGGCGGCCCGGGCCAAGGTCGTCGACGCCATCAAGAACCAGGACTGGGGCGACAAGGTCCTCTGCGTCCGGGTCAACGCCTGGGACACCAAGTGGACCACGGCGACGTCATCGAGGTGGTCGGCAACGCCGGCGAGCGCCTCGACGAGATCATGCTGCCCAAGGTGCAGACGGCGGCCGAGGTGGTCGCCCTCGACCTGCTGCTCACCCAGGTCGAGGAGCAGGCCGGCCTGCCCGCCGGCCACATCGGCATCGAGGCCCAGATCGAGACGGCCCGGGGCCTGATCAACGTCGAGGAGATCTGCGCCGCCTCGCCTCGGCTGGAGACCGTCATCCTCGGCCCGGTCGACTTCTCGGCGTCGATGGAGATGCCGTCGCTGGCCGGCGGCCTGGCCGATCCCCGAGTACCCGGGCGACTACTTCCACTACGTGTTCATGAAGATCCTCATGGCCGGCCGGGCCAACGGGCTGCAGGTCATCGACGGCCCGTACGTCAAGGTCCGCGACCCCGACGGGTTCCGGGACTACTCGCCAGCGCACCCAGATCCTCGGCTTCGACGGCAAGTGGGCCCTGCACCCCGACCAGGTCAGCGTTCCTGAACGAGGTGTTCGGGCCCACGCCAGGAGCAGTTCGACCGGGCCTGGGCCATCCTCGACGCCTACCGAGCGCCACGAGGCCACCGAGGGCGACGGCAGGGGCGCGGTCATGTTCGGCGACGAGATGATCGACGAGGCGTCACGCAAGGTGGCGGCCAAGGTCGTCGCGGTGGGTCAGCGGGCCGGATTGAAGCCGAGCGCCGGCTAGCGGGCGCCATTCGGCGAAGTGGATGGAGTAGGGGTGCCATAAATGGCAGGCCTTCTCCATCCACTTCTCGTCAGGCGCAATCCCGACAGAGCTGATGATCGATGTCGGCCAGCTGGCCGGGTGGCTTCAACAGGAAACAGGACTGGCACAGGAACTCCTCGGGGCGGCGGACGGGTATGACCGTCGCCAGCTGGCTCGGGGCCTCCTCCTCCTCGTCTTCGTCGTCCACCTCGTCGGTGTCGGCGTCGCCGGCGCGCATGCGCTCGGCCAGGATGATGTCCAGGCTGGCCTCGACCTCGTCGACGATCAGCACGTCGTCATCGACATCGGACTCGGCCGTCGGAGCGGGCCCCGCCTGGGCGGCGGGAGGCGCGGCGGGATCCACGATGGCGAGAACCGCGCCATCGATGTCGATCTCGGCGTCGACAGAATCGACCGGATCGGTCTCGTCGTCGAGATCGACGTCTACCCCCTCATCGATGTCCGCCTCGAGGTCGATCTCGTCGTCGGGGCCGGCTTCGTCGTCGAACTCGAACTCGGCGTCGTCCGCTTCGACGACCACATTGGGGTGCTCATTGGTGATGTCGGTCGTCATGTCCTCCTCCCACTGGTGTCCTCGTGAGTTCGCGGGAACGCGCCGCCGGCACTCCCTATTCCCTGCTCTGCGCTGACCGGCTTCAGTGGCCGGGTCCGACCTCGTCGCCGATTCGTGCCCGGATCATGGATGCGATCTCACCGGGTGTGGCGTGGCGGCCGAGCGCCGCCTTGGAGAAGATCAGGTCGTCATCGAGCGTGACCTCGAAACGCCCCTTGGAAGACGGCGATCAACTCGACGTCCGAGAGGATCGGGGCCCAGCCGCTCAACAGTTCGTCCGTCAGACCGACGGCGCGGGGAATGTAGTTTCAGGGGACGCAGAACTCGATGCGTACTCGGTGTCGGGGGTCGAGCACGGTCCTTCCTTTCTCGGAGGCCCGGTCAGTCTACCGGAGGGTGCTCGACCAGCCGGCGGGCGATCACCTTCAGGGCCAGCGTCTCGTCGGCCCCCTCGAAGATCGACAGCACCCGGGCGTCGACGAAGTAGCGGCTGACGGGGAACTCCTCGGCGTAGCCCATCCCGCCGTGGATCTGCATGGCCTCGCGGCTGACCCACTCGGCGGCCCGGCACACGTAGGCCTTGAGCATGGATGCCTCGAGGGCGCCCTCGCCCTTGGCCATCAGGCGGGCCACCTCGTACATGTACTGGCGGCTGGCCTGGATGATCACCGCCATGCGGCCGAGCTTGGCCCTGGTCAGCTGGTACTCGCCGATGGGCGCGCCGAACACCCGCCGGTCGGCGGCGTAGTCGCGTGCCGCCTCGTAGGCGGCCTGCATGACGCCCGACGGCCCGGGCCGCGGTCTGCAGCCGGCCGTTCTCGAACCCCTCCATCTGGTAGTAGAAGCCCTGGCCCAGGCCGGCGGTCCCGCCGATCAGGCAGTCGCCCGGGACCCACCAGTTGTCGAAGGCCAGCTCGTAGGAGTGCATGCCCCGGTAGCCGATGGTGTCGATGGGGCGGCCCTCGAGGCGCCGCGCTCGGCCGTCGGGCTCCCGGTCGAAGACGAACCCGTGGCCCTCGCCGCGTGGCTTGGGCACGATGAACAGGCTGCAGGCCCCGGTGGGCCTTCGACCGGTCGGGGTCGGTGCGGGCCAGCAGCATGAGGATGTCGGCCCGGGCCGCGAAGGTGCACCACGTCTTGACGCCGTTGATGACCCAGTCGCCGCCGCCGTCCGCCGCGGGAGTGGCGGTCACGGTCAGCGCCGGCCACGTCGGAGCCGTAGTCGGGCTCGGTCACCGCCACCGCCACCATCGACTCGGCGGATGCGATCCGCGGCAGCCAGTGCTGCTTCTGCTCCTCGGTGCCGCCCCGGACCAGGGCCCGGGTCAGGATCTCGGGCCGGGTGATCAGCGAGCCGCCGGCGCCGAGCGAGACCCGGGACAGCTCCTCGGTGGCCACCACCATGCCCATGTAGTCGCTCTCGCCGCCCGAGGCGAAGCCGCCGTACTCCTCGGGTACGGACAGCCCGAACGCCGCCCATCTCGGCCAGGCCGGCGATGATCTCCTCGGGGATGTCGGCGTTGTGCCGGTGGATCTGCTCGGCGCCCGGGCGGATCCGGTCCTCGGCGAAGCGCCGGAAGCTGTCTCGCACCATCTCGAAGTCGCCGTCGAGGTGGCGTCGGCCCCTCCTCCGAAGCCAGGGCGGCCAGCGTACTCGGGTCCCGGTAAGTGGCGACGAAGGCCAGGGCCGCGTCCAGGAGCCCGCTCTCCGCACCCCAGTGCGGCTCGCGGCCCAGCAGCCTTGGCCGCCAGGTCCCAGCAGGCGTCGGCCACGAAGGCGCAGGCCATGCGGGCCTCGACGTCGCCCTGCGCGCCGTAGCTCGACCGCGCCCGGGCGATGGCCACCGCCGCGGCGGCGTGGGCCAGGTCGTAGGCGACCACCTGGTTGGCGTCGAGGCCGTCCGGGCCGCCCGCCGGCCAGGTGGCGGGCGGCGCGCGTCGAGCGCACCCTCGGCGACGCCGAGGGCCGACGGCGGCGCCGGCCAGATCGGGGTGCGGAGTCGGGAGGGCTGCCACAGGGACGCGATGGTACCGGCGGCTACGGTCAGGTGCGGCCGGCGGGCCACGACGGTCACCAGGGGGGGCAGCACGACCGGGTCGTCGCCCGGGTCGACCTCGGTGAGCGCGGCCAGGTAGTCCGTCACCGGCCCCGGCCCGACCCAGGCCGGCGCCTCGGCCCAGGCGTCGACCAGCTCGAGGCCGGCGTCGCGAACCAGCGCCGGCAGCAGCGCGCCGACGTCGGGATGCCGGGCGTGCGGGTACGGAGAGCGGCCGGCCGTCGATGCGCCCGGCCGAGGTGATGGGCTCCTGGGCCACCACCCATCCCCCCGGGCGGACGGCCGCGCCCATCCGCTTGAGAACCACCACCGGGTCGTGGACGTGGAGCAGCACGAAGCGGCAGAACGCCAGGTCGACCGGCTCGGGCAGGGTGAGGTCCTCGGCCGCCTGGGTCAGGGCGATGACCTGGGCCTGGGCGGCCTCGGCGGCGGCGGCGGCCACCTGTCCCGGGCCTGGGGTCGCTGTCGACGGCGTAGACCCGCCCGTCACGGCCGACGATATGGGCCAGCGCCACCGTCACGTCGCCGCCGCCGGCGCCCACATCGACGCAGCGCCAGCCCTCCCGCAGCCCGAGGCGGTCGAGGGCGGTGGCCAGCGGCCGGCGGTAGACGTCGTTGCGGAGCTCGAGCTCGATCACGGACGGCCATTGTGTCACCGCCCCGACACGCGAGCCCCCGCTCGTTTATGCTCCCGATACCGGGTAACCCGGCTGGGAGACCTGTATTGGGGAGGTGGCGCGTGCTGCGTCGAAGCCGTCTGTTCGGTCCATTGATGGTTCTGGTCGTCGGGGGGATGATCGCGGCCGGCTGCAGCAGCACCAAGTCGACGACATCAACGCCGGCCGCCGGTGGATGCCCAGCGGGCATAACCATCGGGTTCATCGGTGCCCTCACCGGGAACAACTCGCCACAGCTGGGCATCAACGAGGCCAACGGGACGCAGCTGGCTATCGACCAGTTCAACACCGCCCATCCCAGTTGCAAAGTGTCGTACAAGGCGTTCGACACCCAGGGCGATCCGGCCCAGGCGCCCGGTCAGGCCCAGACCGCCATCACCAACACCAACGTGGTCGCCCTGGTCGGACCCGCCTTCTCCGGAGAGTCGAAGCAGGCTGACCCCATCTTCAACCAGGCCGGTTTGCCGATCATCACCGCGTCGGCCACCAACGCCACGCTGCAGAAGAACAACTGGACGATCTTCCACCGGGCGGTGGCCAACGACGACGCCCAGGGCCCGGGTATGGCCCGCTACGCCCTGAATACCGCCAAGGCCAAAAAAGTGGCGGTCATCGACGACGCCTCGGACTACGGCAAGGGGTTGGCCGACACAGTGCGCAAGCAGCTCACTGATGGCGGCGTGACCGTGACGTCGCCGGGATCGATCGACAAGAGCCACAACTACCCCTCGACCGTCAACGCGGTGAAGGCCGCCGGCGTGGACATGATCATCTATGGCGGCTACTACCAGGAGGCCGGTCCGCTGGCCCTCCAGCTCAAGACGGCCGGCGTCACCGCTCCGTTCATGTCGGGTGACGGTTCGCTCGACATCGGGTTCGTCAACGGCGCCACTCCGGCCGCCGCCGAGGGTGCGCTACTCACCGCCCCCGCGGCCTATGCCCTCACCGCCCCTGAGGATGCGGCGTTCGTCACCGCCTACAAGGCCAAGTTCAACACCGACCCGGCGCTGTACTCCGGCGAGGCCTACGACGCCGCCAACCACTTCCTGGCTGCCATCGCGGCCGGCAAGTACACCCGGGCCGCCATCAACACCTACGTCAGCACCACCCCGTACAAGGGGCTGCTGAAGACCTACGACTACGGCCCCGACGGTGAGCTCAAGGGCACGCCGATCATCCTGGTGCACAAGGTCGTCAGCGGGAAAATCACCCTCGTTGGCCCGGCCTAAGGGCCAACGGCAGCTTCCAGTCGGGGCGGGGCGGCGGCGCTCCCGCCCCCACCTCCTCGAGGGTCGCCAACGATGCTGGCCGCAATCCACTTCTCCCACCTGATCCAACAGTTCTGGCCGTCGACCGTCGACGGCATCACGACCGGCGCCATCTACGCCCTGGTGGCGCTTGGATACACCTTGGTGTACGGCGTGTTGCGGCTGATCAACTTCGCCCATTCCGAGGTGTTCATGCTCGGCACGGTCGGGGCCCTGGTGGGCGCAAATGTCGTCGGTCTCGGTCCCACCGATCCGACCCGGACCGGCCTGGCCCTGATCGGGACCGTCCTCGGCGTGCTGGCCTTCGCCATGGCGTTCAGCGGGGGTGCCGCGGTGCTGCTCGAGCGCTTGGCCTACCGGCCTCTCCGCCGCCGGGGCGGCACCCGGCTGGCCGCCCTCATCTCGGCCATTGGCGCGTCGCTGTTCCTGCAGGAACTGTTCGCCCAGAACAAGCTGTTCGCCATCGGCCACTACCGGGTGTTCATGCTGGGCCGCAACGACCACTTCCTGCACAACATGTTGAAGCCCACCAAGCTGTTGACCCTGCCCCAGGGAGCGATCGTCAGCGTGGACAAGGTCGTGGTGGTCGTGGGCGCCGTCATCATGATGG
Organism: uncultured Actinomycetota bacterium; assembly: GCA_963792645.1. Classification (GTDB taxonomy): domain Bacteria; phylum Actinomycetota; class Acidimicrobiia; order Acidimicrobiales; family Palsa-688; genus CAWBWS01. The sequence continues at coordinate 655,352 of CAWBWS010000001.1, read as the reverse complement.
TCGCCCTCGACCGCTTCGTCAGTACCAGCCGCCTCGGGCGGGGCATCCGGGCGGTGGCCCAGGATGCGGAGACGGCGACGCTCATGGGCGTCAACATCGACCGTGTCGTCTCTGACCTTCCTCCTCGGCGGCCTGATGGCCGGCGCCGCCGGTCTCCTCTTCCTGGTGAAGATCCAGCAGACCCGCTACGACGTCGGTTTCATCCTCGGCATCAAGGCCTTCACGGCGGCCGTCCTCGGCGGGATCGGCAACCTGCGAGGCGCCCTGGTCGGGGGATTCGCCCTCGGCCTGATCGAGATCTACGGCGCCTCCATCTTCGGCTCCCAGTGGTTGGACGTGGTGGCATTCGTCGCCCTCGTCGTCGTACTGATGTTCCGCCCGACGGGCATTCTGGGCGAGGCGCTGATGAAGGCCCGGGCCTGATGCCTCGGATCGAGGTGGTGGCGCTGGTCATGAGGGGCTGGTACCGCCTGCCCAAGATGGTGCGGTGGCTGGCGATCCTGGCCTTTCTGGCCTTCCTGGTGGTGCTGCCCAGACTCAAGATCCCGATCCTCAACACCGCCGACAGCGATTTCGCCACCCTGCTCTTCTTCCCGGTCGGTATCTACGTGCTGATGGGGATCGGCCTCAACGTGGTGGTCGGGGAGGCGGGACTGCTCGACCTCGGTTACGTCGCCTTCTTCGCCGTCGGCGGCTACACCATGGCCCTGCTGGGCACCAAGGCCCATGCCCCGTTCCTCCTGATCCTCCCGGCCGCCATCGGTGTCTCGATGCTCGCCGGCGTGCTCCTGGGCGGCCCGACGCTGCGGTTGCGGGGCGACTACCTGGCCATCGTCACCCTCGGCTTCGGCGAGATCGTCCATCTGGTGGCCAGGAACACCGACTCGATCGGAGGGCCACGGGGGATCAACGACATCCCGCACCCGCCCAGTTTCTCCCTGTTCGGCGTCCACGTGAAGTTCGGCATCCTCGATCCCAAGCCCTACTACTACCTGCTGCTGATCATCATCACCCTGGCCATCATCATCGTCGTGCACCTGAAGAAGAGCCGGGTCGGACGGGCATGGACGGCGATCCGGGAGGACGAGGACGCCGCCGAGCTGATGGGTGTGCCGACCTTCATGTTCAAGCTGTGGGCCTTCGCCATCGGCGCGGGCATCGGCGGCGCCGGCGGTGTGATGTACGCCACCAAGGTCATCTCCATTTCGCCAGACAACTTTCTCTTCAACCTGTCGATCCTGTTCCTGGCCGCCGTGGTACTCGGCGGCTCGGGCAACCTGCCGGGCGTCATCCTCGGCGCCAGCGTGGTGGCCTACCTGCCCGAGCGGTTCCGTCAGTTCCGCGAGTACCGGGTCATGGTCTTCGGCGCCGCGCTGGTCATCATGATGATCTTCCGGCCCCAGGGCCTGCTGCCGAACCGGCGCCGGGCCCAGGAGCTCAAGGAGCCGGACCCCCACGGCGGGTTGGGTGCCCTGGGCGCCGAGTCCGGCCTGGAGCTGACGCCACGCGGTGGTGAAGGTGACGGAGCTGGCGATGACGAGTAGCCCGTCGGGTGCCGCGGGCCCGGCCGCGGCCGCCGGCCCGCTGCTCGAGTTGCGGAGCGTGACCATGCAGTTCGGTGGGGTGACCGCCCTGTCCGAGGTCGACCTGGCCGTGTATCCCGGGGAGATCGCCGGCCTGATCGGTCCGAACGGCGCCGGCAAGACCACCATCTTCAACGTGGTCACCGGGGTGTTCCAGCCGACCGCCGGCGAGATCCGCTTCCGCGATCGGTCGATCGTCGGCATGAAGCGTTATCAGGTGACACGCGTCGGCGTGGCCCGGACCTTCCAGAACATCCGGCTGTTTCCCGAGATGACGGCCCTGGAGAACGTGATGGTCGGCGCCGACGCCCACCACCGGACGTCAGTGCCCGGCGCCATCCTGCGATTGCCCCGGCACCGGACCGAGGAGCGCGACGGCCGGGTCCGGGCCCTCGAGCTGCTCGAGCTGGTCGGCATTCCCCACCGGGCCGACGAGGTGGCCCGCAACCTGCCCTACGGCGACCAACGCCGGGTGGAGATCGCCCGGGCCCTGGCCACCAGTCCGGCGCTCGTTCTCCTCGACGAGCCGGCCGCCGGTTTCAACCCCCGCGAGAAGCGCAGCCTGTCCGACCTGATCCGCAAGGTGCGCGACAGCGGGTACACGGTGCTGCTGATCGAGCACGACATGGGGCTGGTCATGCGGGTGTGTGACCGGATCATGGTGCTCGACTTCGGGGTCAAGATCGCCGAGGGGCGGCCGGCCGAGATCCAGGCCGACGAACGGGTGATCAACGCCTACCTCGGCGTGGCGGTCGACGCTGATGCGGAGGCCAGCGAACATGGCTGACGTCCCGCTGCTCGAGCTCGAGGATCTCCACGTCCACTACGGCAAGGTGGAGGCCCTGAAGGGCATCTCGTTCACCGTCAACGAGGGAGAGATCGTCACTCTGATCGGCGGCAACGGCGCCGGCAAGACCACCACCCTCAAGACCATCTCGGGTGTGCGGCCGGTGTCCAAGGGAGTCGTCCGATTCCAGGGCAAAGACATCCGGAGCATCGCCCCGCACCGCCGGGTCGAGCTCGGGATCTCCCAGGCACCGGAGGGACGCGGGATCTTTCCCGGGATGACGGTGCGGGAGAACCTCGACATGGGCAGCTACGCCCGGCGGGGCAAGGCCCGGGTGGGCGTCGACGAGGATCTGCACAACGTGGTCACGCTGTTCCCCCGCCTGGCCGAACGGGCGACCCAGATGGCGGGCACCCTGTCGGGCGGCGAGCAGCAGATGCTGGCCATCGGTCGGGCGCTCATGTCGCGCCCGAAGGTCCTGCTGCTCGATGAGCCTTCCATGGGGTTGGCGCCGCGCCTCGTCGCTCAGATCTTCTCGATCATCACCCAGATCAACGAGCAGGGGACGACGGTGCTGCTGGTGGAGCAGAACGCGGCCCAGGCCCTGCAACGGGCTCACCGGGCCTATGTGCTCGAGGTGGGCCGGATCGTGATGTCGGGCCGGGCGCCCGAGCTCCTCGGCAACGACGCGGTGCGGGCCGCCTACCTCGGAGGCGACGTTGGCGGTGACGATTGATCGAAGGCGTGCTGCTCGACGTCGGCGGAGTGTTCACCACCCCTGACCACGACATGCTGCGATCGGCCATTGGGCCGACCGGGGGGGATCTCGATCCGGTGGTGCTGGACCGCTCGCACTACGCGGGCATCGCCGCCCTCGACGCCGGGTTCGAGTCGGCCGGCCGGTTGAATTGGCGGCTGTACGACGCCGGCGTGGCCAGGGCAACCGGCGTGCCGGAGGAGAATGTGGCGGAGGCGATCGAGCGGTTGGAGCAGGCATGGAAGTCGATCAAGGCGTGGCGACGCATGGTTCCCGGCGCCGTCGACGGGCTCCGGCTGCTCGCCGAGACGGGCGTCAGCCTCGGCCTGGTGTCGAACTCCGACGGCACGGTTGCCGATCAGATGGTGGCCGCCGAGGTGTGCCAGGTCGGTGAGGGAGCAGGTGTCCCGGTGGTCGTCGTGATCGACTCGGCGGTCGTCGGAATCGAGAAGCCCGACCCCCGGATCTTCGCCCTGGCCCTCGAGGCCCTCGGCACCACCGCCGCCTCGACCGTCCATGTCGGCGACGCCGTGTTCGCGGATGTCGCCGGCGCCCGGGCCGCCGGGCTGCGTCCGCTCCATCTCGACCCCTACGGGGACTGCCGGTGGCCCCCGGACCATCACGAGCACGTGCGCTCACTGGCCGAGGTGGCCGACCTGGTGCGCCGGGAGGCCCAACCCGGGTGACCGCCTACGACCGCCCCTTCGGCCGTTGCTTCGAGGAGTTCGAGATCGGCGACGTCTATCGCCACTGGCCGGGCAAGACCATCACCGAGTACGACGACCACCTGTTCTGCCTGCTCACCATGAACCACCACCCGCTGCACATCAACGAGTGGTTCGCGGAGACCGAGACCGTCCACCACAAGAACGTGGTGGTGGGCAACCTGGTCTACAGCCTGGTGCTCGGGATGAGCGTGCCCGATGTCAGCGGATCGGCGATCGCCAACCTCGAGGTGGAGTCGCTGACCCACCAGCGGCCGACGTTCCACGGCGACACCATCTACGCCGAGACGCGGGTCCTGGCCAAGCGGGAGTCGGCGTCCAAGCCTGATCGGGGCGTGGTCACCGTCGAGACCAAGGGGTTCAATCAGCGAGGCGAAGAAGTGTGCTACTTCCGCCGCAAGGTCATGGTGTGGAAGCGCGACGACGCCCCGCCCCGCCGCCGGCCCTACGGGGAGGACGTCTGGCCGGCGGAATAGAGGAATGGCAGCGCACGGTGCTGGCCTGGTGGGCCGGCGCCAAGCGATCACTGCCCTGGCGCGCCACCCGCGAGCCGTGGGCCGTTCTCGTCAGCGAGATGATGCTCCAGCAGACCCAGGTGGACCGGGTCGTCCCCCGCTACCACGCCTTCCTGGCGCAGTTTCCTGACCCTGCGGTGTGCGCCGCGGCGCCGGCCGGCGACGTGATCGCCGCCTGGTCCGGTCTGGGCTACAACCGGCGAGCCGTCTACTTGCACCGCACCTCGACCGCGGTGGTCGACGGTAACGGAGGGCGCCTGCCCGCCACGCTGAAGGAGCTGTCTGCGCTCCCCGGGGTAGGGCCGTACACCGCCCGGGCGGTGCTGGCCTTCGCCTTCGAGCAGCCGGTCGGGGTGGTCGACACCAACGCCGCCCGGGTGCTGGCCCGGGCAGTCGTCGGGCGGCCGTTGCGGCGCCGCGAGGCGCAGGCGGTCGCCGACGCCAGCGTGCCCGCCGGCCGGGTCTGGGAATGGAACCAGGCCATGCTCGATCTCGGCGCCACCCACTGCGGCGGCCGGCCCCGGTGCCATGGGTGCCCGCTCCTGACCGGCGGACGTTGCGCGTGGGCCGCGGCCGGGTTCGTGGCACCTGATCCGGCGGTCGGCTCGGCCGGCGTCGGCGGCCGACAGTCGGCGTTCGGCGGCTCCGACCGGCAGGGCCGGGGCCGGCTGGTCGCCGCCCTCCGGCGGGGACCCCTGCCGCTGGATCGCCTAGCCGACGCCGCCGGCTGGCCGGCTGACGAGGGCCGGGTGGCCCGGGTGGCGGCTGGGCTGGTCACCGACGGGCTGGCCGTCTCCGACGGACAGCTCCTGCAACTGCCGTCGTCCCGGCAGTCAGGCGAACGTCACCGGACCCTGGATGGTGCCGTTGATGGAGTACCCGGCGCCACTTGGCGTCAGGTCGATCGAGTAGCTGCCGGGCCCGAAGGTGATCGACTTCACCGTCCGGCGTGCGTTAGCGGTGCGGGTGCCCAGATCGCCGGCCAGTGTGAGTTTGCCGGGTCCGGCCAGGTGGATGGGGGCCGGCGGCAGGTGGACGGTGGCGTTTCCGACGGTCTGGATGGTGCTCTTGGCGCCGGCATCGAAGGCGACGTTGTCGTGGGGCTCGGCCAGACCGGTCGTTCCGACGGCCACCGGGGCGCCGAGGACGAAATGGCCGGCCGTCAGCGACCGTGGCGGGCCGTCGAGGACCCACGTGATCCCTCCGGCGGCGATGGCCACGGGCGCGCCGCTCAGGTCGAGGGTGCCCGTACCGCGCACCGGCAGGGGTTGGCCGCCGTACCAGAAGATCTGGCTGTTCTTGCCGGCGACCAGGACGCCGGTGATGTCGGCATGGGTCTGACCCCGGGTGCCGAGGGAGATGATGAACGGAGGCTGTAGTGCCGGCGCCGCCGCGTTGTCTGCACTGAGCGACGTGAGGCTGCCGGTGACGAACGTCTGGTCGGCCCGGGGCACTACGTCCACCGACGTATCGGGAACCGTGGTCGGAGCGGCCGGGTGCGAAGACTTCTGGCACGCGGCTGAGGCCACGGCCACCGCCACCACAAGGATCGGGATCCGCCATGTCATCTCGGGCAGATTATGCGGCGCCCGTGATGAGACCTTGGTCACAGACCGGTAACGCCCTGTTCAGGGCCGGGTAACCTCACCGAGATCGGCAGTTCCGGCTCGGGAGCCACACGTGCACATCACCTTCTACGGCGTCCGCGGGTCCTGTCCCAGCCCGGCACCGGAGAACCAGCGGTACGGCGGAAACACGGCCTGTGTCGTTTTGCAGGTGCCGGGCGACGCTCCGATCATCCTCGACCTCGGAACCGGCCTGCGACGCTTCGGTGACACCCAGCCCCTCGACGGGACATTTCGGGGCACCGCGCTGGTGACCCACATCCACTGGGACCATGTCCAGGGCCTGCCGTTCTTCCCGCCCATCCACCGCGCCGGCGCCACGCTGGACGTGTACGGCCCGGCCCAGGCCGCCGACCCGTCGGCAGGCGGGCCGCCAAGCTCCCTGGAGTCGGCGTTCGGCGAATTGATCCGGCCGCCCTTCTTCCCCGTGCACTACAGCCAGCTCCACGGTGCCATCGCCTTCCACGACGTCAATGACGACGATGTCGCCATTGGCAACGCCAAAGTCATGGTTCGGCCGGTGCCGCACTGCGGTCCGACCGTCGGTTACCGGGTGCAGTGGGACGGTGTCACGGTGGCCTACATCAGTGACCACCAGGCTCCGCTTGGTCTCGACACGGTCGCCGAGTCGGTGCTCGAGCTGTGCGATGGCGCCGATCTGCTCATCCACGACGCCCAGTACACACCCGAGGAGTTCGCCCGGAAGATGGACTGGGGCCACTGCACCGTCGCCTACTCGGTCCTGGTCGCCCAGCGGTCGGGAGCCAAGATGCTGGCCCTGTTCCACCACGATCCCAGCCACGGCGACGACTGCCTCGATGGGCTGCTCGCCGGGGCCAGCGCTCAGCACTCGGCCGTCATCGGGGGACCGACCGTGATCTCGGCCGTAGAGGGCCTGACGGTCGACCTCTAAACGATCCGGCCGTTATGGTCGTCAAGGTGGCCGACCTGCCGGACAGTGTCGATGACCTGGCGCCCGGTGGCGCAGGTGCCCTCGACGCTCCCACTTTTGACACAGCTCATTTCCGTTCCGTCATGGGCCACTTCTGTACCGGCGTGACCATCGTGGCGGGTGTCTCCGACGGAGTGGCGCTGGGGCTGACCTGCCAGTCCTTGGTCAGCCTCTCGCTCGATCCGCCGCTGGTCGCCTTCAGCCCATCGAGGATGTCGACCAGCTGGCCCCGGATCGAGCAGTCAGGCGCATTCAGCGTCAACGTCCTCACCGAGGACCAGGAGGATCTCAGCCGAGTGTTCGCGACCCCCGGCGCCGACAAATTTCGGGGGGTGGCCTGGCGGCCGGGTGAGACCGGGTCCCCGATACTCGGCGACGTGCTGGCGTGGGTGGACTGCCGCATCGTCGGACGGCACGAGGCGGGCGACCACCTCATCATCATCGGCCACGTGCTGGAGCTGAACGCCGCCAACCGTGGCCGGCCGCTGCTCGCCTACCGGGGCGGCTACGGTCGCTTCGAGGCGTGAGGAGCGGACGTCAGGCGACTGGCTAGGGTACCGGCCGTGCCGACGATCCGCGAGTCCGAGGCCATTGCCGGGGTCTACGTGGTCGAGCCCGAATCCCATGGTGACGACCGGGGCCGGTTCTTCGAGACCTACCGCCGGTCGTGGTTCCCGCTGGGTCGTGAGATGCTCCAGGGCAACCGCTCCGACAAGTCCGCCGGCGCGGTGGTCGGGCTGCACTACCACCTGCACCAAGCGGACTACTGGCTCGTACCGCGTGGCATGGCGCGGGTCGTGCTGCACGACCTGCGCCAGGGCTCACCGACCGACGGCAACACCCAGGTGCTCGAGATCGGCGAGGCGGACTGCCGGGGCGTGTTCATCCCGCCGGGCGTGGCCCACGGCTTCGCCGCGGTCACCGACATGATGATCACCTACCTGGTGGACAGCTATTACAACCCCGAGGACGAGCTCGGGGTGGCGTGGGACGACCCGTCGATCGGTGCCGACTGGGGGGTCACCGCCCCCACGCTGTCGGCCCGGGACCGCACCAACCCCCGCCGCGCCGACCTTCCCGAAGGCCGGCGGCCCCATTTCGGACTGAGGAAATAGGGACGGGGCGAGTTCGGGTGACCACTATCAGTGGTCATCGAGGTGATAGGCCTCAATGGCCGGAAGGCCCACCAATCGGGCCTCCACCTGCCCATAGCGGTTGGCCAGGAGCAGGGCCGGAAGTTGCTTCAGCCCGAAGGCCTCGACCAGCCGCGGCTCGCGGCGGGCATCGACCTGGCTGATCTGCGATCCCGGCTCGGCCGCCCGCAGCCGTTCGGCCACTCCGTCGCACGGTTCGCCACCCGGTGCGGTGAAAATTACCCATGTCCTATCAGCACCTTTTAGCAGGGCCGCGGGAACGAGAGGGTACGAACGGGCGGCCCGGCGCCGGCGTGATCCCTTGGCCTTCCGACCCTGCCGCGGGCGCCACATGCGCCAGGCCAGGAGGAGGCCAAAGGCGGCAATGAGGACCACAGTGACCCGGGGCAGGAGAAAGAACATTCAATAATTGAGGATAGAGGGCTTGGCCGTTGACTAGATACCGGCTTCTCTGCGTACACTCGACCACTGACAGTAGTCGTGCCCCGACGGAGAGGTTGCGAATGGAACTTTCGTCAATCGGTCAAGCGCAGGTCCTCAGCTCGGCGACGGTCGACGTCGCGGTGGCCAGGGAGCACGCCAGGCAGCACCGGATCTGGAGGATCGCGGTGATCCTCTTCCTGTTCGCCACCTTCGTCGTCGCCCGAGACCTGATGGGACACCCGCTGGGCTTCGGAATGCCCACCCTGCCGGCCGGCATGTCGAACTACCTGCCGGCCTTCGTGCTCATCTTGTTCCTGAGCGCGGTCATCCTGCTGCCGATGCTCGGCGCCGGCCGCTCGCCCCATATCGCCTATCGGGCCGATGAGATCGACGTTTCCCTCGATGATGTCAAGGGCGCCGGCGTCGTCGTCGAAGAGGTCGTCAAGACCCTCAACCTGTTCCTGGCCTACAAGACCTTCAAGGAGCGTATGGGTGGCACCCCCCGTCGGGCCATCCTCTTCGAGGGTCCTCCCGGGACCGGGAAGACCTACATCGCCAAGGCCATGGCCCGGGAGGCCGGCGTGCCGTTCCTCTTCGTGTCGTCGTCGGCGTTCCAGTCGATGTACTACGGCCAGACCAACCGCAAGATCCGGTCCTATTTCAAGGCCCTGCGGGCCGCGGCCCGGCGTGAGGGCGGTGCCATCGGGTTCATCGAGGAGATCGACGCCATCGGCGGCGCCCGCGGCGGCATGGGCTCCGGCGGTGCACGCGAGGGCGTCACGGGCGTGGTCAACGAGTTGCTGGTCCAACTCCAGTCGTTCGACCAGCCTCCCGCCGGCTACCGCCTCCTGGGCTGGCTCTACGAGGTGGCCAACCGGTTCCTGCCCCCCCACCGCCGGCTCCGCAAGCCTCGGGCCTCCCACGCCAACATCCTGGTGATCGGCGCGACCAACCGGGCCGCCGACCTCGACCCGGCCCTGCTCCGGCCCGGCCGCTTCGACCGCTCCATCTACTTCGACCTGCCGTCACGGGCCGGCCGCCGGGAGCTGATCGACTTTTACCTGGCCAAGAAGGCCCATGAGCCCGATCTGGACGACTCGACGCGGCGCGACACGCTCGCCGCGGTCACGCTCGGCTACTCGCCGGTGATGATCGAGCACCTTTTCGACGAGGCGCTGGTCTGGGCTCTGCGCCGGGGCGCCGAACACCTCAGCTGGGACGACATCCAGCAGGCCAAGATGACCGAAGAGGTGGGTCTGGCTCAGCCGGTCGCCTACACCGAGGCCGAGCGCCGGATGATCGCCACCCACGAGTCGGGACATGCCACCGTCGCCTACCTGGTCGGCGCCGGCCGGAAGCTCGATGTCCTCTCGGTGATCAAGCGTAAGGAGGCGCTCGGCCTGCTGTCGCATTCGGACACCGAGGAGCGCTTCACCAAGACCCAGACCGAGATAACGGCCCTCATCCAGATCGCCATGGGCGGCCTGGTGGCCGAGGAGCTCTTCTTCGGTGAGACGAGCAGCGGGGTGGCGGGCGACCTGCAGGCCGCGACCGGCGCCGCGGCCCAGATGGTGGGCTCGCTCGGAATGGCCGGTTCCCTCGTCTCCCTCGACGCGGCCGGCGGTCCGAGCGGCGCCAACCTGGTGACCAAGGTCATCTCCAGCGACCATGGACGGGAGGCGGTCGAACGCATCCTGGTCGACGCCCGGGCCAGCGTCAGGCGCCTGCTCGAGGCCAACGTGGCCACTGTGGAGGCGCTGCGTGACGCCCTGCTGGCCCGAGACGAGCTGGTCGGCGACGAGATCACGGCTGTCATCAACACTGTCCGTCAGACGATCGTCCGCCAGGTGGCCGCGGTCGTACCGGCCGCCGCATCCGTGCCCGAGGTCATCGACCTCCGGTAGGGTCCGGCGTCTACGCCAGACCCACCTGATCCAGGACAAAGGCCTGGACCCGGGCCTCGTCCCTCCAGGCGTCATAGCGGCCGGACGACCCGCCGTGGCCGGCGTCCATCTCGGTCTTCAGGACGATCAGACGCTCGTCGGTCTTTGTCGCCCGCAGCTTGGCCACCCATTTGGCCGGCTCCCAGAAACCGACCCTCGGGTCGTTGAGACCCCCGGTCACGTACATGGCGGGATAGTCGACGGCCGCCACGTTGTCGTAGGTCGCATACGACTTCATGTAGAAGTACACCTCGGGGTCCTCGATCGGGTTGCCCCATTCCTCCCACTCGGTGGCCGTCAGCGGCAGCGACGGGTCCATCATGGTGGTCAGGCAGTCGACGAACGGCACCTCGGCCACGACCGCCCGCCACAGCTCCGGACGAAGGTTGGCCACCGCGCCCATGAGCAGCCCGCCGGCGCTGCCGCCGCGGATTACCAGCCCTCCGGGACTGGTGTACCGGTGCCCGATCAGGTACTCGGCGCAGGCGATGAAGTCGGTGAAGGTGTTCTTCTTGTGCAGGAGCTTGCCGTCCTCGTACCAACGCCGGCCCAGCTCGCCGCCACCGCGGACATGGGCGATGGCGAACACGAAGCCCCGCTCCAGCAGGTTGAGCCGCAGCGACGAGAAGGTCGGATCGATCGTGACCTCGTACGCCCCGTACCCATACAGCACGCACGGCGCCGCGCCGTCCCGGGCCACATCCCGGCGCTGGACCAGTGAGATCGGGACCAGCACGCCGTCAGACGCTTCGGCCCACACCCGGTCGGTCACATAGTCGTCGGGGTCGTAACCGCCCAGCACCGCCTGCTGTTTGACCACCAACCGGCCGCCGGTGCCTATGTCGTAGTCGATGGCCGAGGGCGGGGTGACCAACGAGGTGTACCCGAAGCGCAGGGTCGCAGCGTCCCACTCCTGGTTGGCGCCACCGCCCAGGCTGTAGACCGGCTCCGGCTGGTCGACGATGATGTCGGCACCGTCGGTGTGGCGCAGCACCCGGATCCGCTCGAGGCCCCGCTCGCGCTCGGCGACGACCAGGTGACCGGCGAAGCAGTCGACGCCCTCCAGGCGGACCTCCGGACGATGGGCGATGAGTGTGTGCCAGTTGGCTCGGCCAGGGGCGGCCGCGGGTGCGGTGAGCAGTGCGAAGTTCTCGGCCTGGTCGTCGTTGGTCAGGATGAGAAAAACGTCGCCCTGACCGGGAAGCACGGCGTGGTCGATGCTGTATTCGACGCCCTGGCGGCGGGGCTCGACCAGGCGCGGGTTGTCAGCGGGCGCGCCGGCGTCGAGCACCCGGACCTCGGATGTGACCTTGCTCTCGCACTCCAGCACGATGAACCGCCGGCTTCGGGTCAGACCGACGCCCACGAAGAACCGCTCGTCGTCTTCCTGCAGGACCAGGGCGTCGGTCTCCGCCGGCTGTCCCATCCGGTGGCGCCAGATCTGCCACGGCCGGACGGCGGCGTCGGGGCGCACGTAGAAGAAGGCCTCGCCATCGGCACTCCACGCCGACGAGTACGAGACGTTGTCGATCTCGTCCTCCAGGTCGGCTCCCGTGGCCAGGTCCCGGAACCGCAGCGTGTAACGCTCCCCGCCCGTCAGATCGACGGCGTAGGCCAGGCAGGTCTGATCGGGCGTGACGTCGAACACGCCGAGCGCGAAGTAGTCCGAGTTGCCGGCCTCCTGGTTACCGTCGAGCAGCACCACCTCGCCCGCCTCCCCCCGCTCGGCCGCGGCCAGGACCTCGGCGGCGGTGAACCGGCGGTCCGGGTCGGAGCGGCGGCAGTGGATGGCGTACTGCTGATCGGTGACCGTCCGGCTGTAGTACCACCACGGGCCGTTGCGGGCCGGCGCGGTGACGTCGGCTTCCTGGATGCGACTCCGAATCTGCTGGTACAGGGTCTGCTGCAGACCCTCGAGGTGGCCCAGGGATGCCGCCGCGTGGCGGTTCTCGGCATCGAGATAGTCGATCACCTCGGGGTCGGTGGCGTCGCGCAGCCAGTACCAGTCGTCCTCCCGTTCGTCGCCATGGGCGACGAGGATGTGGGGCCGGCGGGCTGCCAGTGGCGGGTGCATGCGAGAAGCCTGGCATGCTCGCGGGGTATGCCAGAAGCTGCGGTGTGCCGGGACGCTGCAGTGGCCCGGATCCTGCTGGACGCGGGCTTCTCGGTCGTGCTGTGCGGCACCGATGGAGATGAGCTGGGGCGGGCGGCGGCGTCGCTTCGAGCCGTCGGCCGGGTGGGGGTGCTGGTCGGCGATCCGGACCTGGCCGCGGCGGTCATCATGGCCGCTGAGCTATTCGGGACCCAACCGGTCGTTGTGCGCTCGGTCGACGAGGCAGTGTCGATCACCGACAGCGGCCAGAACATCGGCTCTCCGATGGGGTACCGTGAATGACCCTCAGCCGCGGCGTTTCCCGACGCCCGTCAAGACCGGCGGCCGCGAACCAAGTTGGCAATCCCTCGAACGACTAGCCGGATGGGTGCGGTCGCCGCCGCCGCGGCTCTGGCCGTCCTGGCGGGACTGACGCTTCTGTCGACACCTGGCGTGGCGGCCGGCCCCGACGGCCCTGACCCCGTGGTGTCGATCGCCTGGGCCCCGAAAGCTCCGGCGGTGGCACCACCGGCCCGGACCCATGCCGCCATGGCCTTCGACCCGGCCACCGGCACGTTCGTCCTTTTCGGCGGCATCGCCGGTACCCAGGTGCTGGCCGACACGTGGACCTGGGATGGCACGGCGTGGGCCGCCCGGTCGTCGGCCACCAGCCCCCCGCCGCTCGAGTCGGCGGCCGTCGTCTACGACCCGGGTAGCCGCCGCCTGCTGCTCTTCGGCGGCCAGGGCAGCGATGGCCAGGCCACCAACGGGACCTGGTCATGGGACGGCACCAGCTGGACGGCCCTCAATCCCTCCACCTCGCCGCCGGCCCGCTACGGCGCATCCGTCGCCCAGGCCGGGGCGGCCGGCACCATCGTCCTCTTCGGCGGCCTGACTGCGCCCACCGCGGCTCTGAACGACACCTGGATCTGGACCGGCACCACCTGGCAGGCGGCCTCCCCGTCGGTCTCCCCACCCGCCCGGGGCCTGGCCGCGGCCACCCTGGACGCGGCCCGGGGTGTGGTGGTGCTGTTCGGAGGCAGCGCCGGCGGGCTGCCCCTGGGTGACACCTGGACATGGGACGGGGCGGTCTGGACCAAGCGCAACTCGGCCACCGTTCCCTGGCCCCGGGCCGACGCGACCATGGCGTACGATCCGGTGACGCAGCGCGCGCATCCTCTTCGGGGGCGTCGGCGCCGTGCTGCCGTTCGGGGACACCTGGCTATGGGACGGGACGACCTGGTCACTCTCAGGCCTCGGGGTCTTCGGTCCGCCCGCCCGTTCCGGGGCGTCACTGGCGGGTACCGGGGTGTCGGGGACCCAGCGCCTGGTGCTGTTCGGCGGTCTGGCCGACAAGCCGCTCGGCGACACATGGAGCCTCAGCGCCTCCCAGGCGGCCGCCGGTCCGCCCCCGACCGGTGCCACACCGTCGATCGCGCCGCCCACCACGCTGCACGGCTCGCCCACCACCCTGCCGGAGACGGGCAGGACCATCGGGACGTTGAAGTCGGCTCCCGGCGTCGCCACCACCTCGCCCCTCAACCAGGCGCGGAGCGCTCCGCTGGCCATCACCGCCCACACCATCGCCCGAGGCGGTCTGCTTACCCTGTCGGGCAGTGGGTTCGCGGCCAATGCCAAGGTCGAGATCATCCTCCACTCGGCCACCACCTTCCGGACCGACGCCCGCACCGACGCCGCCGGGACGTTCCAACAGACCCTGGAAGTGCCGTCGAATGTGTCAACCGGCGCCCATCAGATCGAGGCCCGCGGCCCGGCCATGGGGGGCGGCACGGCGCTGACGCTGATCGCGTCGATCCGGATCACCGCGCCGGCGGTCAAGCAGGGCGTACTGCTGCCCCTGGTGATGATCGTGCTCACCATCCTGGTCGGCGGGGCGGCGGGTGCGGTGATGATGGCGTCGGCTCGCTGGCAGCGGGGCTCGACAACGGCTGGGGGATGAGTTCGCCTGTCGGAGTTGTTACTATCTGCGTAGGAGATATTCACCCCACGTCCCTCCTTGGAGTGTGAGCGCCACATGGCAACGACCGAACTGGACCTGGGTCGATACAAGCTGGGCTGGAGCGACGCCGACGATTACTACGTCTACAAGCCCAAGCGGGGCCTCAGCGAAGACGTCGTCAAAGAGATGTCGTGGATGAAGGGCGAGCCGCAGTGGATGACGGATCGCCGGCTCAAGGCCCTACGCCACTTCGAGAAGCGCCCCATGCCGAACTGGGGTGGTGACATGTCCCAGATCTACTTCGATGACATCTACTACTACGTCAAGCCCATCGACAAGCAGGTGAACGCCTGGGACCAGCTGCCGGACTCGGTCAAGGCCACCTACGAGAAGCTGGGGATCCCCGAAGCCGAGCGAAAGTACCTGGCCGGCGTGACGGCGCAGTACGAGTCGGAAGTGGTGTACCACCGTAACCGGGAGGACCTCGAGCAGCAGGGCGTCATCTTCTGCGACATGGACACCGCTCTGCGGGAGCATCCCGAGCTGGTCAAGCGGTACTTCGGGACCGTGATCCCGCTCAACGACAACAAGTTCGCGGCCCTCAACTCGGCGGCCTGGTCCGGCGGAAGCTTCATCTACGTGCCGCCGGGGGTCAAGGTCGACATGCCCCTGCAGGCCTACTTCCGGATCAACTCCGAAAACATGGGCCAGTTCGAGCGGACCTTGATCATCGCCGACGAGGGCGCCCAGGTCCACTACATCGAGGGCTGCTCGGCGCCCGTTTACACCAGCGACTCGCTCCACTCGGCCGTGGTCGAGATCATCTGCAAGGCCAGCAGCCGGGTCACGTACACCACCATCCAGAACTGGTCCAACAACGTCTTCAACCTGGTGACCAAGCGGGCCCGTTGCGACACCGAGGCCCACATGGAGTGGATCGACGGCAACATCGGTAGCCGGCTGACCATGAAGTACCCGGCCGTATACCTGATGGGCCCCAAGGCCTCCGGTGAAGTGCTGTCCGTGGCCTATGCCGGCCGCGGCCAGCACCAGGACGCAGGGGCCAAGATGGTCCACGCCGCCCCCGAGACCACCTCCACCATCATCTCCAAGTCGATCTCCAAGGACGCCGGCCGCACCTCGTACCGGGGCCTGGTGCGCTTCGAGCCCGGGGCCACGAAGTCGAAGAGCTTCGTGCGCTGCGACGCCCTGTTGCTCGACGACACCAGCCGCAGCGACACCTACCCGTACATCGAGTTCGGGGAGAAGGACGCCCAGGTCGGCCACGAGGCAACCGTCTCCAAGATCGGCGACGACCAGCTCTTCTATCTCATGAGCCGAGGCCTCTCCGAGCAGCAGGCCATGAGCATGATCGTCAACGGGTTCATCGAGCCCGTGACCCGGACGCTGCCCATGGAGTACGCGGTCGAGTGGAGCCGGCTGATCGAGCTGCAGATGGAAGGCAGCATCGGATAGTCCATGCCGATGCGGGAGGAGTGCAAGCATTTTCAGAGTCGGACCTACTCCGATGGAGAGGTGGCCCGGTTCTGTGTGCTCGACCTGGCGCCCGAGGCCCCGTGGCGGTGTCCGGACAACTGCCCGAAGTACGAGCGGCGTCTGGCCGACGCCGGGTGGACCCACGGCAGCCTGATCGAGCCGCCGGTCGAGGAGGAACCCGAGTTCGACACCTCGACGGCCAAGCTGCTCGATGACGCCGAGGAGATCGTCAATGCCGCCGGGCCGGCCATCGTCGCCGAGGAGGAGACCCGCCGCGAGAAGCAGGAGGGGTCGGGGCCGTGGTGGAAGCGGTTCGGCGGCAACCTGCGCAAGCGTCGCTGATCCACACATGATCCGAAGAGGTGTTTCAACCTGAGTACCTTCACGTCCGATGTCGCCGCGGCCCTTGGAGGCCCGGACTGGCTGGCCGCCAGCCGGGCCGGCGCCTACGAGCGGTTCGCGTCGGCGCCGCTGCCAACCGAGGCCGAAGAGGCCTGGCGCTACAGCCGCATCGCCCAGCTCGATCTCGACACCTACGCCGCCTCGCCCCACGGCGAGGGACCTTCGACCGTCCCCGCCGCCGTGCAACCGATCCTGGACGCCATCGGCTCAATCTCGGCTTTGGTCGTCACCGGCTCCGGCGCCCCCGGCCTGATCGGGCCGGTGCCGGCCGGAGTCACCATCGGTCTCGACGAACGGGCGAACTTCGGCGATGTCGCAGGTGAGCCCGACGCCTTCGTGATGCTCAACGCGGCGTTTGTCGACCGCCCGGTGACGCTGCGAGTGGCCAAGGGCGCCGCCCCGACCGATCCGATCGTCGTGGTCCACTGGCTGGCAGCCGACGGGGTCGCCATTTTCCCCCGTACCCATGTCATGGTCGAGGCGGGCGCCGAGGTCAGCATTGTCGAGATCGTGGCCTCGGCCGATGTCGCCTCGCTCATCGTCCCCGTCACCGAGCTCGACATCGCCGACGGCGCTCGGCTGCGCTACGTCACCCTCCAGAACCTCGGCCCCCGGGCCTGGCAGGTCGGTCTGCAGGCCAGCCGGGTCGGGCGCGACGCCGACTTCCTCGCCCATACCGTGGCGTTCGGCGGCGAGTACGCCCGGGTGCGGTCCGACTCGTCGCTGGTGGGCCCGGGTGCCACCAGTCACCTGCTGGCGGTGTACTTCGGCGAGGGTCACCAGATGCACGACTTCGCCACCTTCCAGATCCACACCGGCAAGCACACCACCTCCAACCTGCTGTTCAAGGGGGCGGTCGCCAACTCGTCGCACTCGGTGTACCGGGGCATCATCGGAGTACAGAAGGGGGCGTCGGGCACCAACGCCTTCCAGACCAACCGCAACCTGGTCCTCGACGAGGGCGCCCACGCCGACTCCGTCCCGACCCTCGAGATCGAGGAGAACGACGTCAGCTGCAGCCACGCCTCGGCCGTCGGTCCGATCGACGAGGAGCAGCGCTTCTACCTCGAGAGCCGAGGTGTGCCGCCCGAGGTTGCCGACCGGCTGATCGTCTTCGGTTTCCTCGATGACGCGCTCGAGCGGGTACCGGTGCGGTCGTTGCTGCCCTGGCTGCGAGCCACGCTGGCCGACAAGCTGGCCCGGGCCGAGGCCGCCAGGTGAGCCGATGACGCACCGCGTCGAGCGGCTGTGCGCGGTCGACGAGATCGAGTCGGGCACGGCCCGGCGGTTCGACTTCGGCGATCACCGGATCTGCCTGATCCGCATCGGCGACGACTTCTACGCCATCGGCGACCGCTGCAGCCACGCCGACTTCTCCCTCGCCGAGGGCGAGGTCTACCCCACCGAGCGGGAGATCGAATGCTGGAAGCACGGCAGCACGTTCTCCTTCGTCGACGGCAAGCCGCAGTCGCTGCCGGCCACCCGGCCGGTGCCCGTCTATGACATCAAACGAGATGGAGATGACGTGCTGGTGGTGATCCGATGAGCTCCGTCTCCGCCGGGGGCGCCCCCACCGCGGTGCGCACCGGGCACGTGCTGCTCATCGAGGGACTGCGGGCCAACGTCGGTAGCCGGGAGATCCTGCGGGGCATCGACCTCGAGGTGCGCAGCGGAGAGGTCCACGTCGTCATGGGCCCCAACGGCTCTGGCAAGAGCACCCTGTCGCATGTCATCGCCGGCCGGCCGGGGTACGAGGTCAAAAGCGGCCATGTCAGCCTGGACGGCATCGAGCTGCTGGACCTGCCGGCGTGGAAGCGGGCCCAGGCCGGATTGTTCCTGGCCATGCAGTACCCGATCGAGGTGCCCGGGGTCAGCCTGGTCGATGCGCTGAGCGAGGCGTTCGCGGCGGCCGGCCGGCCGGCCGAGACGGTGCCGGCGCGGCTGGCGGCCGAGGCCGAGCGGGTCGGGTTCGACAGCCGCTTCCTGTCCCGGCCGCTCAACGTCGACCTGTCGGGCGGCGAGCGCAAGCGCAACGAGACCCTCCAGCTCGGGGTGCTCAACCCGATCTTCGCGGTGCTCGACGAGCTGGATTCGGGCCTGGATGTGGATGCGCTGCGGGCCGTCGCCCGGCGGATCGAGCAGGCCACCGCCGAGACCGGGCTGGGCGTGCTGGCCATCACCCATTACAACCGGTTGCTGCACGAGCTGCATCCCGATCGGGTCCACGTGCTGTCGAAGGGCCGGATAGTGGCCAGCGGAGGTGCCGACCTGGCCGCCGAGCTGGAGCAGACCGGCTACGTGGCGTATGCCGATGACGACGACGAGGCCCGCCCGCCGGGACGAGGCAGCGCCGGCGCCATCGCCGACCCGTTCGCCGACCCGTTCGCCTAGACCTACTCGGTTTTGCCCGTGTTACGTCGAATATCGCTTTTCGACGGAACATGGGCGGGAAAATGCCCCCCGCCGGGCTCCTCAGGCGCGTCGGGAGGTATTTTCCCCCACCTAGCATCGAAAGAATGCTTTCGATGCAACGTGGCGCAGTACCAACATAGGTCGGCTCGGCTGGGCTAACCGCGCTTGGGAGGCGGTGCGGTCCGCCGGCCGTGGTGCACTCCGGCCTGGTAACCCACGTAGGCGGCCGCGACGGCAACCGCGATCAACTCCAGGATGCGGAGGATGGCGAAGACCAGGTGGAAGACGCTCCAGGCCAGGGCCATCAGGATGAACGCGCCGATCACCAGCACGACCAGCCGCAGGCCGAGCCCGGCGCGCGGACCGCGGCCCTCGGCCGGCAGGACCCGGGGGCTGGTGGGCTCGAGCGCGGTTCGACGGGTCCGTTGCGCCCGGGACACGGGCTCGGTCGCCACCGGCTTGGCCGTGCCCGTTGTTCCGAGGGTCTGGCAGATCAGGCAGGTGCCGGTCTCGAAACCATGGATGCACGTGCTGGCCACGTCTCCATGGTGGCGCATCCGGGGCCCAAACGGGGAGACTGCCCGGTATGACACTCGTGCACCGGGTCCTGTACCCCGAACCCATCGCCAGCCTCGACGAATACCTGGCCCGTGGAGGCGGGGCGGGACTCGAGGCGGCCCGAGATCGCGACCACGAAGCGGTCGTGGCCGAGCTGGAGGCGTCGGGGCTGCGAGGACGTGGCGGCGCCGGATTCCCGACCGGGCGCAAATGGCGGACGGTCCGCGAGTACTCGTCGCCCGAACTGGCCACGACGGTGGTCGTCAACGGCGCCGAGGGCGAGCCCGGCACCTTCAAGGACCGCACCATTCTGCACACCAGCCCGTACCAGGTCATCGAGGGCGCCCTGATCGCCGCCTATGTGGTCGACGCCAACGAGATCATCTTCGGGTTGAAGCACTCGTTCGGGCCGGTCGTGGATCGGCTGCAGGCCGCCATCGACGAGGTCGTGGCCGCCGGCTGGGCGGACGGCTTGACCCTCCGGATCTTTCAGGGGCCCAATGAGTACCTGTATGGCGAGGAAACCGCCCTGCTCGAGACCATGGAGGGCCGCTACCCGTTTCCCCGGATGGCGCCACCGTACCGTCGCGGCGAGGTCGACGTAGTCGAGACCGACGCCGACGCGGCGGCCGGCAGCGGATTGTCGGCGCACGTGGAGATGGCCGATGAAATGGGGGAGACCGGCGCCCCGCCGGCCCTGGTCGACAATGTCGAGACCATGGCCAACGTGCCGCGGATCCTGTCCCGGGGCGCCAAGTGGTTCCGTACCGAGGGATCGGAGAAGTCGCCGGGCACCATCGTCTGTACCGTGACCGGTGACGTGCAGCGGGCCGGTGTGGGCGAGGTCATCATGGGCACCACGTTGCGGGAGACCATCACCGCCATCAGCGGTGGCCCCCGGGACGGTCGCAGGATCAAGGCGGTGCTCAGCGGGGTGGCGCCCGGTGTGATCACCGGGAGCATGCTGGACACGCCGCTCACCTACGAGGACATGCAGGCCGCCGGGACCGGCCTGGGCTCGGGCGGCTTCATCGTGTTCGACGACACCCGCGACATGACCGCGGTGGCGGCCGGGGTGTCCCACTTCCTGGCCATCGAGTCCTGCGGCCAGTGCACCCCGTGCAAGCTCGACGGTCTCGAGCTGTCCGGGCATCTGGAGAAGCTGTGCCGTTCGGACTCGAACCAGTCCGAGTGGGAGCGGATCCAGACGCTGACCGACCGCGTCGGCGATCGGGCCCGATGCTCGCTGGCCACCCAGCACCAGGTGGTGATCGGCAGCATCATCGAGCGGTTCGGGCCCGATCTGAAGGCTCACCTGTCACGGTCCACGCCGGCGGTCGAGCCGGCGCTCATCGCCGAGCTCGAAGGCGTCGCCGACGGCGTGGCGGTGTGGGACGAGCGGCATCGTGACAAGCAACCCGACTGGACCTACCACCAGCCGTGGTCGGGCAAGATCCCGTCCGAGCTGTACGGCGACCACCGCCGCCCACTCCCCCTGGAGGAGTGACGGCGTCAGTTGGCCGCCACCCTCGCCAGCGGCTCGTAGATGGAGGTGGGCTGCGACCGGCCCCGAAGGGCGACGGTGCCGAGCCCGGTCCAGTGCGACGCCTCCTCGGCGCTCACCCGGGCCATGATGCTCCCGGTAGCCAGTACCCGGCCCGGCCGGCCCTTGGCGATCTCGGTCAGCCGCGACGCCTCGTTGACCGCCCGGCCGATGACCGTGTACTCGTAACGCTGCTCGGTGCCGACGTTGCCGGCCACGACCGGACCGGACGAGACGCCGATGCCGGCGACCAGACCGGGATGGTCGGCCTCCAGGCTGCGCAGCGCCCGGTCGAGCCGGCGGCCGGCGCGCAGCGCCCGCTCGGCGTGGTCAGGCTGGAACGCCGGCACGCCGAACACACAGAGCGCGCCGTCACCCTCGAACTTGTTGACCCACCCGCCTTCCTCGTTGACCACCGTGACCACGGCGTGGAAGAAGGCGTTGAGGGTGGCGACCACCTCACCGGGCGGCAGAACCTCGGCCAATGCAGTCGAGCCGACCAGGTCCACGAACAGGGCGCTCACGTCGCGCTGCTCGCCGCCCAAGCCGCTTCCCGCCTCGAGCGCCCGTTGGGCCACCTCGACTCCGACGTGCCGGCCGAAGAGGTCCTGGACCCGTTCCCGCTCCCGCAGCCCGGCGACCATCTGGTTGAAACCGGCCTGGAGCAGCCCGATCTCCCCGCCGTCCTCCACGTTGACGACGGTACCGAGGCGGCCCTTCTCCACCTGGCGCAGCCCCTCCCGGATGTGGTCGAGGGGCTCGGCGACCGAGCGGGCGGCGGCGACGGTGATGATCAGGCCCGCCGCCACCCCGGCCAGCGAGATGGCAACGACCGCGCCCGCGATGCTCGGCGGGGTGGCGCCGTGGGCGGCGGCGGCGCGGGCGTCGAAGGGCAGGAAGGTGATGCTGAGCAGCGGGATGGCCGACCCCAGGGCCCAGCCCAGTACCAGCCGGGGCCGGATGCCCAGGGTGGCCGGATGGTTCAGGGCCTCCGTCTGCAGCGTGACCGGGATCAGCGGCGCAACGGCCCGCTCGATCATGAAGTAGGCCAGGGCGGTGCTGACCAGGCCGCCCAGCAGGATGGTGATGTCGACCTCGCCCGCGAACAGCCATGACGATTCCCGGAACCACGACCAACTCCCGAAGCCGACGGCCGCCAGCACCCAGGAGACGACCGACACCGCAGTCATCCGCCACGGAAGGGTCAGGGTGGCGGCCCGTTCGGCGTCCGTCGGCTGGCGCTCCTCGGCCATCCAGGCCGTGGCCTTCCGAAACTGGCGGGTGATCACCCGGTAGTGGAACAACGCGGCGACCGCCATGGTCACCACGGTCAGCACGGCGTTGGCGATCACCGACGCGTGCTCCCACTTGGGCTGGAAGGGGGCTACGAACTCGAGGTAGCCGAAGACGAAGAAGGCGCCGGCGGAATTGGCGGCCAAGGAGCCGGCCACCATCGTGGCTTTGATGTCACGCCGGCTGGGCGGGCTCCCAGGCACCTCCTCAGACTACCGAGCCGCCCCTCGACATAGCCACACCAGTGTGTAATCATGTAAGCATGCCAACATCGAATACGCAGTCAACCACCACCACCGCCGAGAAGCGAGCCAAGCTGCACGGCTGGTTCGCCGGCCAGGTCCCCGACGGCTGGTTCACGGCCGCCCCCGACGTGACCTTCGACAACGACGAGATCCTGGTCGTGGGCCCACTCGCGGCGCCCGAGGTGGCCGCCGACGAGCAGGCCGACGCCGAGGCGTCCCGGATCGAACGGTTCCGGGAGGACACCCGTGAGCAGCGCATGCGCATCGCCGACGATGCCCAGCGCCGCTTCCGGCGCAAGGTGTCCTGGGGCGCGGTGTGCGGTGGCACCACGTCGACCTTCACCACCGCCAGCGTGCCGGTCATGACCCGGCTGCGCATGCCCGAGCGCGGCGTCCTCGACACGCTCATCGACGCCGGAGTGGCCCGCAGCCGCAGCGAGGCCCTGGCCTGGTGCGTCCGGCTGGTCGGCCGAACGAGGCGGAGTGGATCGGCGACCTGCGCGCCGCGTTCGATCAGGTCGAGACGGTCCGGGCCCAGGGGCCGGGCTCAGAGCGCTAAGCCGGAGTGGCCGCCGCTCCCTCGGCCTCGTCGAGGCCCTGGGCCAGGGTGTTCCAGGACAGCGTGGCGCACTTGATGCGCACCGGGAACTTGACCACGCCCTGAGCGCCTCGAGGTCGCCGAGCTTGACCTCGAGGGCACGGCGTCGCGGCGACCCCGGTGCCATCCGGCCGTCCTCGTCATCGGCGCCGTCGAGCCGCTGCTCGTGGATCGACATCATGGCCTTGAAGGCCCGGATCGGTCGCCCGGGCCTCGGCCACGGTCTTGCCCTTGACCGCCGCGGACATCATCGACGCCGACGACTGGCTGATCGAGCAGCCCTGGCCGCCGATGCGCAGGTCGGCGACCACGCCGTCCTCGACGTCGAGGTAGACGACGATCTCGTCGCCGCACAGCGGGTTGAAGCCCTCGACCCGTGGCGGGCGGGGTCGGCAGCTCGCCCCGGTTCCGGGGGTTGCGGTAGTGGTCGAGGATGATCTCGCGGTAGAGGTCTTCGAGGCCGGGCATGTCAGTTGGGCACCTTAGGAGAAGAGCCGGTCGGCGTCGGCCAAGGCGTCGGCCAGGGCGTCGACGTCGGCTTCGTCGTTGTAGAGGTAGAACGACGCCCGGGCGGTGGCCCCGACGCCGAGCCGGCGCATCAGCGGCTTGGCGCAGTGGTGGCCGGCCCGGACGCACACGCCGGCCTGGTCGAGCACCTGCGACAGGTCGTGGGGGTGGATGTCCTTGTAGGCGAAGGAGAGCACCCCGCCCCGCGGCCGCGGGTTCGGCGGGCCCGAAGATGGTGAGGTCGTCGCCGTAGCCGCTCCTTCAGGACGCCCAGGGCGTATGCCGTCAGCGCCACCTCGTGGGCCCGGACGGCGTCCATGCCGAGGCCGCTCAGGTAGTCGATGGCGGCGCCCAGCCCGACCGCCTCGGCGATCGGCGGGGTGCCGGCCTCGAACTTCCACGGCAGCTCGTTGGGGGTGAAGCCGTCGAGGCGGACGTCGCGGATCATCTCGCCGCCGCCGAGGAAGGGCGGCATCGCCTCGAGCAGCTCCTCCCGGGCCCACAGGCAGCCGATGCCGGTCGGGCCCGAGCATCTTGTGGCCGGTGAAGCCGAAGAAGTCGCAGCCCAGGGCGGCCGACGTCGGTCGGCGAGATGCGGGGCGTGCTGGGCGCCGTCGACGAGGACCAGGGCGCCGGCGGCGTGGGCCGCGTCGGCGATCCGGCGGACCGGGTTGATGGTGCCGAGCACGTTGGACATGGCGGTGACGCCGACCAGCTTGGCCCCGTCGAGCAGCTCGGTCGAGGTCGTCGAGGTCGAGCAGCCCGTCGTCGGTCGACCGGCAGGTAGCGCAGCTCGATGCCCCGCTCGGCCTTCAGCTGCAGCCACGGCACCAGGTTGGCGTGGTGCTCCATCTCGGTGAGCACGACCACGTCGCCGGCCCGCAGGTTGGCTCGGCCCCACGAGTAGGCGACCAGGTTGATGGCCTCGGTCACGTTCTTGGTGAAGACGACCTCGCGGGCGGAGCCGGCCGCCGATGAAGCGCGACCACCTTGGCCGCGCGCCTCCTCGTACAGCCGGGTCGCCTCCTCGGCGATGGTGTACACGCCGCGGTGGACGTTGGCGTAGGTCGTCTCGTAGAGCCGCTGCATGGCGTCGAGCACCGCGAGCGGCTTCTGCGAGGACGCCGCCGAGTCGAGGTAGACGAGCCGGTGGCCGTGGACCTGCTGGTCGAGGATCGGGAAGTCCTTCTTGACCAGCTCGACGTCTAGCGCCATGCCTCGTATCCCTCCTCCTCGAGCCGGCGGGCCAGCTCCGGGCCGCCGCTGTCGACGATCCGGCCGTCGACGAGGAGGTGCACCACGTCGGGCGCCAGCTCGTCCAGGATGCGCTGGTAGTGGGTGATGAGCAGGACGCCGAGCTCCGGGCCGGGCCGGCGCACCTCGCTGCACGCCCCGGGCCACGGCCCGCAGGGCGTCGATGTCGAGGCCGGAGTCGGTCTCGTCGAGGATGGCCAGCTCGGGCTCGAGGATGGCCATCTGCAGGATCTCGTTGCGCTTCTTCTCGCCGCCCGAGAAGCCCTCGTTGAGGTAGCGGTCGCCGAACGACGGGTCCATGTCGAGCCGCTTCATCCACTCCATGATCGCCAGCCGCAGCTCGAGCACCGACAGGTCGATGCCCTTGCGGGCCGAGAGGGCCTGGCGGAGGAACTGGACCATCGGGACGCCGGGGATCTCCTCGGGGTACTGGAAGGCGAGGAAGATGCCGGCCTTGGCCCGCACGTCGGTCGGCCAGGTCGGTGATGTCCTCGCCCTTGAACAGGATCCGGCCCTGCGGTCACCTGGTAGTCCGGGTTGCCGAGCAGGGTGTTGGCCAGGGTCGACTTGCCCGACCCGTTGGGGCCCATCAGGGCGTGGACCTCGCCCGCGCCGACGACCAGGTCGACGCCCTTGAGGATCTCGGTGCCGCTCGACCGCGACGTGCAGGTCCTCGACCTCGAACAGAGGCGCGCTCACGACCCACTATCCTATTACCACTACGGCGGTAGGGGAAATAGGTCGAGCGTCGTCTCGCGCCGTCCTGAGTAGCCTCGCGGACGCTGTGACCGACGCCGTGGACGTTCGCCGGCGAGTCGGTCCCCTCGGTCGCGCCGGGACCCGGTGACGCGGGTCACCCTGGTCGAGGGGTCGGCCTTCGCCATCTCCGCGCCCAACGGCGACATGGCGCCCGGGTCGGCCGAGGGCTTCTTCTTCCGCGACACCCGGTTCCTTTCCCGGCTCCAGCTCCGGGTCAACGGCCAGGCCCCGAAGCGCTGGCCACGGCGCACGCCCGAGCCGTTCTCGGCCACCTTCGTGTGCCGGGTCCGGCCCCGTCCGGGCCGGGCCGACTCGACCCTGATGGTCATCCGCCACCGCTACGTCGGGCGGGGCATGCGCGAGGACCTGGTCGTCCGCAACTTCGGCGACGAGCCGGCGTACTGCGCCATCGAGCTGGCCTACGACGCCGACTTCGCCGACCTGTTCGAGGTCAAGGAGGGCCGGGCCGTCCCGTGCCCCCGACGGCGAGCACGCCGCGAGCACGTCGACGGCGGCGACCGATCTTCCGGCACCGCCACGGCTCGCACGTGCCGGGGCCTGCGCATCGCGCTCTCGGCGCCGGCCAGCCTCGACGCCAACCTGGCCACGTTCGAGGTCATCATCCCGCCCCGGGGCGAGTGGTCGGTCTGCCAGCAGTTCACCTGCTCGCATCGACGGCGACGAGATCGAGCCCCGCTGGCTGTGCGGCCAGCCGGTCGAGCGGGCCAAGCCGGCCGAGCGGATGGCCCAGTGGCGGCGCAGCGTGCCGATGCTCGACACCGACCACGAGGGCCTGCGGACGGTCGTGGCCCGCAGCGCCGAGGACCTCGGCGCCCTGCGCATCTTCGACCCCGACTTCCCCGAGCGGGCGGTGGTCGCGGCCGGGGCGCCGTGGTTCATGACCCTGTTCGGCCGGGACTCGCTGATCACCTCATGGATGGCGCTGCTGGTCGACCCCGACCTGGCCCTCGGCGTCCTGCAGACCCTGGCCCGGTTCCAGGGCAAGGACGTCAACCCCCGCAACGAGGAGGAGCCCGGGCGGATCCTCCACGAGATGCGCTTCGGCGAGGCGTCCTCGCTGTCGCTCGGCGGCGGCAAGGTCTACTACGGCACGGCGGACGCCACGCCGCTGTTCGTGATGCTGCTCGGCGAGCTGCGCCGCTGGGGGCTGGCCCAGGAGGCGGTCGACCAGCTGCTGCCCCACGCCGACCGGGCCATCGAGTGGATCGAGAACTTCGGCGACCGCGACGGCGACGGCTACGTCGAGTACCAGCGGACCTCGGACCGGGGCCTGGCCAACCAGGGATGGAAGGACTCCGGCGACGGCGTCCGCTTCGCCGACGGCCGCCTGGCCCAGGCGCCGATCGCCCTGTGCGAGGTGCAGGGCTACGTCTACGGCGCCTACCTGGCCCGGGCCTACTTCGCCGGCGAGCAGGGGGACCAGGCAGACGTCGACCCGACCTGCGGCGCAAGGCGGCCGCAGCTCAAGGCCACCTTCAACCGGGACTTCTGGCTGGAGGACCGGGGCTGGCTGGCCATGGGCCTCGACCGGGACAAGAAGCCGATCGACGCCCTGACCTCCAACATGGGCCACTGCCTGTGGACCGGCATCCTCGACGCCGACAAGGCCGCAGATCGTGGCCAAGCGGCTGCTGTCCCACGACATGTTCACCGGTTGGGGCGTGCGCACCCTGGCCACCTCCATGGCCGGGTACAACCCGATCAGCTACCACTGCGGTTCGGTGTGGCCCCACGACAACGCCATCGTCGCGGCCGGGCTGATGCGCTACGGGTTCGTGCGGGAGGCCCAGCGGGTCATCATGGCCATGCTCGACGCGGCCGTGGCCCAGGGCGGCCGGCTGCCCGAGCTGTTCAGCGGCCTGGACCGGCTCGAGCTGCCGATGGTGGTCGGCTACCCGACGTCGTGCTCACCGCAGGCGTGGGCGGCGGCGTCGCCGCTGCTGATGCTGCGCACCCTGCTGCGGCTCGACCCGTGGGTGCCGCGAGGCAAGGTCTGGCTCCACCCGGCGCTGCCCGAGCAGATCGGCCGGCTCCGGGTCGACCGCATCCCGCTGGCCGGCGCCCGGGTGTCGGTCGACGTCGAGGGCGACAAGGTCGACGATCGACGGGTCTGCCGGCCGACCTGGAGCTGGTCGACGCGCCCCGGCACCCGCTGACCGGCTCCTAGTTGGTAAGGGGTGGAAAACACCCCGCCTGGTGCTGATCGACTACGGGTGGCGGGCCGTACCATGGCGCGCAGGGCACCTCATCCAGGTGCGCCGGAGGAGGTCAACGGATCATGGGCTTCGTGCTGCGGCGGTCGATTCCGTCATCTTCGGGTCTGGTCGGTCTGGTGCTGGCCGTCGGCTTCCTGTTCGTGGTCTTCGCCGGCGCTTCCCGCTGTGGTTCCCCGCGGTCTTCGCCATCGGGCTGATCGGCCTCCAGTACGCCGTCAACCCGCGGATCGTCGAGTGGCTGGTGCCCGCCGAAGATCATCTCACCACGACGGCACCCGGTACCTGACCGAGCACCCCCTGGGCGACGTGGTCGCCCGCCGCTGCCATGACGCCGGCGTGCCCCTGGTGAAGCTCGGCATCGTCGACGACGGCATGCCCAACGCCTTCACCTTCGGCCACAACCCGTCCGACGCCCGCATGTGGGTGACCCGCGGCCTGCTCGAGCGGCTCGACGAGCGCGAGCTCGACGCGGTGATCACCCACGAGGTCGGCCACGTCAAGAACTGGGACTTCGTGGTCATGACCGTGGCCGCCGTCATCCCGATGCTGCTGTACTTCGTGTACCTGATGAGCCGCTTCGCCCGGGACAGCCGGGCCCAGGGCCGTGTCGCTCGGCGCCTACGTGGCCTACGTGATCTCCAGTTTCATGCTGCTCGGCCTCAGCCGGGCCCGTGAGTACGGCGCCGACCACTGGTCGTGCGAGTGCACCGGCGACGGCGACGCCCTGGCCTCGGCGCTGGTCAAGATCGCCTACGGCATGGGCCAGGTCAAGGCCACCGAGCAGGCCGAGGCGGCGGCGCTGGTGGCCTCGGGCAAGCAGGGCCGGGCCGAGGCCGACCGCCGCGAGCGGGCAAGCAGCCGCATCCGGTCCATGCGGGCCATGGGCATCTTCGACCCCGGGCGGCCGACGCCATGGCCGTCGCCTTCGGGCAGGGCATCGACCCGAGCGGGCCGTCGCCGCCATGCGCTGGGAACGGTCAACCCGTGGGGCGCCACCCTCGAGAAGCTGGCGTCGCACCCGCTTGTCGCCCACCGCATCGAGGCCCTGGAGGAGTCGGGTCTGCCCGGTGCGCCGACGCACGTGGAGCGTGCTGCGGGCCAGCGCGGACCGTCGACCCGGCCACCCGTCTGTCGCTGCGGGCCCGCTGGGCCCGGGAGCTGGCGGTCGCGGTCGGGCCGTGGGCCCTGCTGCATCGCTGTTGTTGGGCTTCGGGCTGTTCAGCCCACTCCGACCGTCAGCATCGGGCTGGCCTTGGCGGTCGCCGGGGGCGGCCTGGTGCTCAAGCAACTGCTCCGCTACCCGACCCACGGCCACCAGCCGGTTCCGGAGATCACCTCTCTGTTGGAGCGGCTCGAGGCCGGACCGGTCGCCGGCATCCCGGTCGAGGTGCGGGGCCGGATCATCGGCCGGGGCTTCCCCGGCTACCTGCTGTCACCCGACATGGTCGTCCAGGACCAGTCGGGGTTCGTCCCCCTGCTGTGGCGCAACCCGCTGCCGTTCGCCCGGGCCTGGTTCGGCCTGGCCAAGGTCCGCCAGTTCATGGGAGCCGACGTGGTGGCCACCGGCTGGTACCACCGGGCACCCGGACCGGTGATCGAGGTCCGCTCCGTGCAGGCCGTGGACGGCCGGTCGACCAGGACCTGGTGGTGGTCGACGTGTTACGCGGCGTCGGCCGCGGTACTGGTGATCGGCCTGCTGGTGGCCGTCATGGGGGCGGCTACCGGGGCGTAGCGAGAGGGGGGTGGTCCCGCAGGTCCTCTTTCCAGGTCCGGAACCGTTGGTGGCGCTCCCCGCTCGGTCCCACCCCGTCACCCGAGCCGTCCGGGTACAACCGAAAGGCGTGCTGGACCGTCAGGTCGGCGGCCGCGATCGCCAGGTAGCGGGCGTCGGCGTGCGTCGCGGGACCGGCCCGCCACAGCAGCCACGGTCCGATCCGCCGCTTGTACTGGGCCTCGGGACCGCCGATGTCGTCGCCCAGTTGCCGCAGGGTCGTCGGCGCCTCGACCCACGCCCGGGCCGGGATGGAGCGGTCCCGCTGCGGTGTGGGCGGCAGGTCAGCGGTGTGGACCGGTGTGCCGTCCTCGGGTCGCAGGTGGTAGGGGAGAGCCACGAGGGAACCGTAGTAGGCCCGCCGGGGGCTACCAGCCCCGGTCGATCCAGGTCTGCAGGTTGGGCCGCTCGTTGCCGATCGACGTGTCCGTGCCGTGCCCGGGCATGACGATCGTCTCGGGCGGCAGCGCGGCGAACAGCCGGTCCTCGATCGACCGGATGATGGCGGGGAAGTCGCCGCCCGGGAACTTGGTCGCCCCCGGGCCGCCTGGGAACAGGGTGTCCCCGCTGAACAGCACCGGTGATCCGGCGAGGCGGAAGCACATCGACCCCGGGGTATGGCCCGGCGTGAGGATGGTTTGCAGCCGCAGCCGGCCCACCTCGATCACCGACTCGTCCTCGAGCAGGAAATCGTAGGACGGCAGCATGCCCGCGTCGGCGGCGGTCACTCCCACGTCGTAGCCGGCGTCCCTCACCGCCGGGACGGCCTGTATGTGATCCCAGTGGCCGTGGGTTTCGAGCACCTTGCGGACACCGAGGTCCCGACACAGGTCGAGGAGCCGGTCGTGTTCGTTGGCCGCGTCGAGCAGGACGGCAGCGCCGGTCTCCTTGCAGCGCAGCACGTACACGTTGTTGTCCATGGGGCCGACCACCACGCGGTGGATCTCGGCCTGAGTGTCATCGTAATGCAGCGTCTCGGCTGGCATCTGGGCGGCCGTTCCCTTCGATCGTCGGGCGATAGCCTTCGCTGTCCTAGTCCTACCACCGCTGTTCGCTTAGCAACACGTCGCCACAGGGGGACGCCGTCGATGAATTTCGCCTTCAGTGACGAGCAGGAGGAGCTGCGCCGGTCTCTGCGGCGGTTCCTCGAGGACAAGTCACCCGAGCCGGAGGTGCGCCGGCTCATGGCGACCGAGTCCGGAATGGACCGCGCCGTCTGGGCCCAGATGGGAGAGCAGTTGGGGCTGCAGGGCCTGGCCATCCCCGAGGAGTTCGGGGGTTCGGGGTTCTCCTACGTCGAGCTGATCATCGTCTTCGAGGAGATGGGCCGGGCCCTGCTGCCCTCGCCCTATTTCGCCACCGTGGCCCTGGCGGCCGCCACCCTTCTGGCCGGCGACGACGACGCGGCCAAGAAACAGCTGCTGCCCGGTATCGCCTCCGGCGAGACCATCGCCACCGTCGCCCTCACCGAGGACAGCGGGCGGTGGGATGAGGGCGGGATCACGTTGCGGGCGACCCGGGCCGGCGGCATCTACCGACTCGACGGTCACAAGATGTTCGTGCCCGATGGGCATCTGGCGGATCTGATCCTGGTGGCGGCCCGCACCGAAGGCGGGGTGTCTCTGCTGGCCGTCGACGGCGACGCGTCCGGTCTCGTCCGTACCGCCCTGACCACCATGGACCAGACCCGCAAACAGGCCCGGCTGGACTTCTCCGCCGCGCCCGCCCGGCTGATCGGGGTCGAAGGTGCGGCGTGGTCGGTGGTCGCCAAGGGTCTCGACCTGGCGGCGGTGGCGCTGGCCGCCGAGCAGGTAGGCGGGGCGCAGCGGGTACTGGAGATGAGCGTCGAGTACGCCAAGACCCGAATCCAGTTCGGACGCCCGATCGGGAGCTTCCAGGCCATCAAGCACAAGTGCGCCGACATGCTGCTGGCCGTCGAATCGGCCAGATCGGCGGCCTACTACGCCGGCTGGGCGGCGGCGGAGGACAACGACGAGCTGCCGGTCATGGCGTCACTGGCCAAGGCCTACTGCTCGGAGGCCTACTTCCAGGCGGCCGCCGAGAACATTCAGATCCACGGCGGGATCGGCTTCACCTGGGAGCATCCGGCCCACCTGTACTTCAAGCGGGCCAAGAGCTCGGAGCTGTTCCTCGGAGAACCGGCCTATCACCGTGAGCTGTTGGCCCAGCGCATAGGTATCTGAGCCGCGTCGCCATCCGAGACCGTCAGAGCAGCTGGCGGTCGAGCCAGCCGAGCAGCAGGGCAATCGCCCGGGGATCATGGCGGAGCCGGTGGCCGGCCGCGGCGAGGATCCGCAGTTCGACCTCGCCATCCGCGGCGTCGGCCAGGGCCCGGGCGTCCAACATGGGGACGGCGTCGTCGTTGGCCCCGTGCACGATGAGCAGCGGCCGGGGCGGGATCTTCCCGATCAGGCTGGTCGGCCTGACCTCGCGCAGCTCCCGAGCCCAGGTATCGGGGTCGGACGGGAAGCCGGGGGTCTGCACCACGCCGGCGGCCCGGGCCTGGACCAGGAACCGCCTCGGGTCGGACGCCCACTCGTGGAAGTCGGCGGGCGCTGCGAACGTGGCGACGCCGCGGACCCGGTCGTCCTCACCGGCCGCACAGATGCTCAGCGCCCCGCCCGTCGCGAAGCCGCAGAGCCACACCGCCTCCACTTCCGGCTCGCCCAGCAGATGATCGATGGAGGCCTTCAGGTCGGCCAGCCAGCCGCCAAGGGAGAAGTCGCCCTCTGACTCACCGGTGCCCCTGAAGTTGAAGGTGAGGACCACCCAGCCGGCGTCGTCGGCCAGCCGTTCCGCCAACTGTGGGTAGGTGGTGGCCACGCCCGACGCCCCACCGGGATCGACGGGAAAGCCGTGGCAGACGATCAGCCCGTAGCGGCCGGCCCCCTTGGCGGCCGAGGCTGATGGCCGGGCCAGATACCCGGCCAGGCGCAGTGCTCCCGAGGCGATGACGAGCGGCTCACCCACCGGGGTTCACGCAGGCCCGGTGCGGCCGGTAGCCGCGGTTCCGAGCCTCGGCCAGCAGATCGGGCCCGAATGTCGCGAACTGCGCTGACTGCAGCAGGTCGTCGAGCTGGCAGCCGGCCCCGATGTGGTCGAGGTCGTGCACCCGCTGGGTCCGCTTGTCCCCGAGCCAGCGGAAATGCTCAAAACGCGCCGGCCGGGTCATGGTGTCCGACACGGTAGCGAGAGACGACGGAGGGGTGCCCTCTCGGGCACCCCTCCGCGAAAACTCCTACTGGAAAAGCAAGAGGTTCCGGGCTTGCACCGGGTGGGACCAATTTCCGGTTCGGAGCCTCTCGGGCAACTGGCTGGTAGTACCAGGTGGTCCAGCGGCCGCCTAACGGCCAGCCACCTCCAGGGTCCCAAAAAGTTGACTGCTCAGTTGGACCACCTCCTTTCTCTGGTGCAGTAGATGGTATCTGAGGCGCCGAGGTGGTTGCAGATCATTCCGGGAGGCGGGTCACGTGGCATCCGGCGGTGCTTCAGGACCGATGGCGCCGATTGCCTCGAGGTACGTCATCTGAGCGTCGAGCACGGCGTGGACCTGGGCCGCGGTGTAGGACGTCCCAACCTTTTGAGCCTTGGCCAGCACCCAGTCGACGGTCTCGGCCCCCCCGACGACGACCTGGCCCTCGAGGTGCGGCGTCGAGCCGTTGCCGGACACTCCCTTGCTCCGGAAGTACTCGAGGTTCCAGTCGATGATGTTGCGCACGTCGTTGTGGCTGAGGACCGCGCTGACCTCGAAGGGGAGATGTTCGGCGACCCACGCCACCGCCTCATCCATGTCGAACACCGGTCGCGGCGGCACCGCGTCGAGCCGGCGGGCCTCCCGCCCGATGACGACGGCGGCGATGGTGAACACCACAACCGCCACGATGACCGCGTAGAGGACGAACACGCCGGGCCTCAGGCTAGAGGGTGCCGTCGGGGGTCACGAATGCTTGCAGGACTTCCGCTGCTCCCGGCCGCTGTCAATGACGGCCGCCAGCCGTCGGGCGTCGGCCTCCGGCTCATCGGACTCGGTGAGGTAGCGCACGACGACGAAACGCTCGGCTCCGGCCGCAATCATGGACCCCACCGAGTCAGGGGTCACCCCGCCGGTCACGAACCACGGCACCGTGGCGTGGGCGACCGCCTCCGTGAGATAGCCCAGGCCGGTGCCGGGCCGGCCCGGTTTGGTCGGGGTCGGCGTCACCGGACCGACGGATATGTAGTCGACGGGCTCCCCTACGCTGGCGCGGAGCTCGGCCGGGGCGTGGGTCGATCGGCCGACGATCGCATCTGGGCCCAGGATCCGGCGGGCCAGCCACGGCGGGGCATCGTCCTGGCCGACGTGGACCCCATCGGCTCCGCAGGCCAGGGCCAGATCGGGGCGGTCGTTGAGGATGAAAGGCACGCCGTGGTCCCGGCACACCCGGAGGGCGAGCGTCGCCCGCTCGAGTATCCGGAGCGCGTCCAGCTGCTTGTCCCGCAGCTGTACCAGATCGACACCGCCGCGCACGCAGGCGCCGAGGAAGCGGGCCAGGTCCGGCCGGTCGGGCGTGCACAGGTACAGCCGCCGTCCATTCAGCCCGGGCCCCCGGGCCCGGAGCGGCAGGTCAGCCACCGGCGACGGCACGGACCAGCTCGATGCGATCCCCGTCGGCGAGGGCGGTGGTCGCCATAGCGGCGCGAGGGACCGGTTCGCCGTTGAGCTCGGCCACCACCCATTGCTGACCGAGACCGAGGGCGTCGAGCAGGTCGCCCAGGTGGGAGCCGGGGGGTAGCTCAGTCGCCGCCCCATTGGCCGTCACCTGCAAGCAGCCGCCTTCACTCGGTCCCGGCCGGGACCTCGGCCGCGGACTTGGCCGCCGCCTTCCGGGCCCGCTTGTACTCCCGCACTTCGGCGAGGGTGTCGGGGCTGGTGATGTCGGCGACCGACATGAGGGTGCCGGTTTGCCCGTACGGGCCGGCCGCCGCTTCCCATCCCGGCGGCCGCACGCCGAGCTGCTTGGCCAGCAGGGCGATGAAGATCCGGGCCTTCTGTTCGCCGAAGCCGGGCAGCGCCTTGACCTGGCGATAGAGCTCGTCACCCGACGTGGCGGTGGTCCAGACGTTGGCGGCCTCGCCGTCATAGCGATCGACCAGCAGCTGGCACATCGCCTGGACCCGCTTGGCATTGGCCCCCGGAAACCGGTGCAGGGCCGGCCGCTCGGTGAATGCCTTGCTCAGCTGTTCGGGATCCATGGCCGCCATCTCAGCCGCGTCAAGCCGGCCGCCCAGCCGGTCCTTCAGGCGCTTGGGGGCGCTGAACGCCCACTCGAGGGGTACCTGCTGATCGAGCACCATCCCGATGAGCAGGGCCAGCGGGTCCTGGCTCAGCAGGGCATCGGCCTCGGGGTCACCGGAGAGGTGGAGGTCAGCCACGTCGTTGACTCTACCGAGCCCCATCAGCTGGTCGCGGTTCAGCAGCCGGCGCCCAGACCTTGTGGGTCCGGCGCCACCCGGACGGTCGTCGCCGGCTCGGGGCCGGCCAACCGGCGCCCGGCCCGGATGAGGACCTGGCCCACCTGCTGGCTCCATGCCGTCCGCGGCCGGGCGGCAGCCAGCAGCTCTGCTCGAGCGGCGCGCCGCCGCACGTCGTCCATCTGGCCCTTCACCACCTGCTCTGTCAACCACGGGTTCGCGTTCATGCCGTCATCATAGCCCAGCGAGGTTGCATTTCCAACTATATCTTGATATAGTCATTGAACTATGCCGCTGATCTACGATACGTCGCCACCGCCCAAAGGGCCGCCGGTCGTCGTACAAGCATCCATCGCCGTCGAGCTCGAGTGGGCCCTGGCGTCCGCCGAGCAGCCCGACTACCGCAGGGATCACGCCGCCCTGGCCGAGGTATACGACACCACGCCGGAGTTGGCGGCGCGGGTCGGCTCGTTCTGGGCCGATGAGTTGGCCATGAGCTGCCGCGGCTTCATGGAATTGCTGATTCTGGCCCACCGCGGCGGCTTGCTGTTCTCGACCGATGCCGCCCAGCTGCTGGAACGACTGGATGACCTGTGCCTCACCCCGCCCCAGGAGCTGGTGCTGGCCTCCGAGACCAGGTCCGACCGGGCCGCCATTCTCTCCCGGCTGGAGCAACTGCGGTCCTCAGAGACTCGGCGACGGGCCTGGGTGCAGCTGCTGACCGACGTATGGACGGCGCTCGATGCGGTCTGGGAACGCGACGGCCGGCGGGCGGTACAGGCCGCCGTCGCCACCCGGCGGGAGCTGCTGGCCAAGGGGGCATCCTGGCGGGACGTGGCTCGGGGCGACTGCGACTACGAGGGTCTGTTGCCTCGACTGGCGGACGATCTCGGGCCGTCCGACCAGCTGGTTGTGGTACCCGCCTATTTCACCCATCGCGGCCTGGTGGTCGACCTGCCCGGCACGGTCGTCATCGGCGTCCGAACCGATGATTTCTCGGCCGAGTCCCGAGCCCGTACCGAGCTCCTCGCCCGGCGGCTCAAGACCATCGCCGATCCCACCCGGCTGGCCATTCTCGACAGCGTGTCGCGTGGCCCCCGCACCGTTACTGAGATTGCAGGCTCGTTCGGGCTGGCTCAGCCCACGGTGAGCAACCACGTCAAGCTGCTGCGCGACGCCGGCCTGATCGCCAATGGCCATAACGGCACCCGCCGGGAGCTGGTCGTGCAGCCCGACGCGGTCACCGACCTCCTCGACCACCTGCGCGCCGTGCTGCGGCCGGTCGGCGAGACCGATGAGCAAGGGGACGGCTGACCCGCTGCACCGCCGGGCCCGGTGCAGGGTCGTTGTCCTTCCGTTCCGCCCCGCCTAGTTTGTGCGCCGATGCCCGACAAGCCCGGAACCCGCCGAAGTGAGAGAAAGCCTGGGGACCCGGCGCCCGGCGTCGGCTCGGACCCGGCACGTGACGAGGGGGTAGCCGAACGGGAGGTCGAGGACACCTTCCTGCGCACCGTCGACGAGGGGCGCCGGCGCATGTCCCGCGGCGCGGCGCCGCTGTTTGCCACCGGCCTGGTCGGCGGCATCGACGTGGGGACCGGTGTGCTCGGCCTGCTGCTGGTGGAGCACACGACCAAGAGCAAGCTGCTCGGCGGGTTGGCGTTCTCCATCGGGTTCATCGCCCTGGCCCTGGCCCGCAGCGAGCTGTTCACCGAGGACTTCCTGATCCCCGTCACGACGGTCATCGCCCGCCAGGCCAGGTTCCGAATGCTGGTCCGGCTCTGGGCGGGGACACTGGTGGCCAACCTGGTCGGAGGCTGGATCTTCACCTGGCTGATCATGCGCGGCTATCCCGAGATGAACGCCACCGCCATCGAATCGGGTCACCACTACGTCCAACTGGGACTCGGCCTGCGCTCCTTCAGCCTGGCGATCATCGGGGGAGCGGCCATCACTCTCATGACGTGGATGCAGCACAGCAGCGAGTCCATGGCGGCCAAGCTGGTTCCGGCGGTGACCGCCGCCTTCCTGCTGGCGGGCGGCCAACTCAACCACGCCATCGTCAACTCGCTGCTGATGTTCGCCGCCCTCCACACCGGCCACGCCCCCTTTGGGTACATCGACTGGGCCAAGACGGCGGGCTGGGCCGCGCTCGGCAACATCGTCGGCGGGGTCGGCCTGGTCACCCTGTTGCGGCTGCTGCAGGTGCCTCACACGGTCCGTGAGGAACGTGACCATCCGGCGGCGGGCGTCCCTCTAGGTGACAACCGCCGGGTCGAGGATCCCAAGCCCTAGGCCAGGCTCGGGTCCGGCGCGTCCCGGTTGATGCCGTAGCGGGCGATGGCGTCGTCGACCTCCTCGGCCTTGCCCTCGCCCGTCGCCCGCAGCCCGTTGAGTACCGCCACCACCACGTGTGCGGCATCGGTCTCGAAGTAGCGGCGCAGCGCGGCCCGGGTATCGGACCGCCCGAAACCGTCGGTCCCGAGAGACGTGAAGTGGGCGGGGATCCAGCGCGACACCTGGTCGGGCACCGACTTCATGAAGTCGGTGACGGCCACGATCGGACCTTCGGCGGCGGACAACGTTTCGGTGATGTAGGGCGTGGCAGCCGGCTGACTGGGGTGCAGCCGGTTGCCCCTCTCGACGCTCAAGGCCTCCTCGCGCAGCGCCTTGTACGACGTGACCGACCACAGCTCGGCCGCCACGTCGTGATGCTCGGCCAGCAGCGCTTGGGCCTCCAGGGCCGCCTGCGAGGCGGTGCCGCTGAACAGGATGGTCGCCTTTCGATGCAGTGCCGCGCCCCCTGCGCCCGCCGGGCCCTGCTGCTGGCCTCCCGGGCCGGGCGGGCCTTGCTGCTGGCCTCCGGCCGGGCCCGGGGAGAACCGGTAGATACCCCGAACGATCCTCTCCTCGAGGTCCGAGCCGGACACCTCGGCCGCGGGGGTCGCCGGCATCACGAAGTTCTCGTTGTACAGCGTCAGGTAGTAGAAGACATCCTCCGGCGCCGGACCGGTGAACATGCGGCTGATGCCCTTCTTCACAATGGCCGCTGTCTCGTAGGCGAACGCCGGGTCGTACGCTTGGAGGTTGGGCACCGTCGACGCCAGCACCAGGGAGTGGCCGTCGTCGTGCTGGAGGCCCTCGCCAGTGAGCGTGGTGCGCCCGGCGGTGGCGCCCAGCAGGAAACCGCGGCCACGGATGTCGGCGAACGCCCAGATCAGGTCGCCGACCCGCTGGAACCCGAACATCGAATAGAACATGAAGAACGGGATCATCGCCGTGCCATGGGTGGCGTAGGCGGTCCCGGCGGCGGTGAAGTCGGCCATGGATCCGGCCTCGGTGATGCCCTCCTCCAGGATCTGGCCGTCCTTGGCCTCGGTGTACGACAGCATCAGCTTGGAGTCCACCGGGTCGTACAGCTGCCCGTGCGGGGCGTAGATCTTGATCTCCTTGAACAGGGCGTCGAGCCCGAAGGTGCGGGCTTCGTCGGGGATGATCGGGACGATGCGTTGGCCGATGCTGCGGTCCCG
The DNA here is from genome assembly GCA_963792645.1 of uncultured Actinomycetota bacterium. GTDB lineage: Bacteria > Actinomycetota > Acidimicrobiia > Acidimicrobiales > Palsa-688 > CAWBWS01. The sequence continues at coordinate 616,761 of CAWBWS010000001.1, read as the reverse complement.
GAGCATGTTGCGCAGCAACTTGCCGAACGCCATGGTGGTCGACACCGCCTGCGTCCCGGAACCGGCCTTGAACTCGTCGAAGACCTTGTCGTCGGGAGGGGTGAGCGGCTTGGCCCGGTCGGCGATGCGGTGCGGCAGCGGGCCGAACAATGCCTTGCGCCGCTCCATCATGTACTCGTACTCGACGCTGTCCGGCGAGGGCCGGAAGAACGGCGGCAGCTCGGCGTCATCCAGCGTCGTCTCGGGGATCTCGTTCTCCAGATGCAGGGTGTTGCGCAGCGCCAGCAGCTGCTTCTTGGTCATCTTCTTGATCTGGTGGGTGGCGTTGCGGCCCTCGATCTCGGGGCCGAGCGTCCAGCCCTTGACCGTCTTGGCCAGGATGACCGTCGGTTGCCCGGTCGTCTCGGTCGCCGCCTTGTAAGCGGCGTACAGCTTGTGATAGTCGTGGCCGCCCCGGGGCAGGGTGCGGAGGTCGTCGTCGGAGAGGTGCTCGACGATCTTGCGCAGCCGGGGGTCGGGCCCGAAGAAGTGCTCGCGGATGTACGCCCCGTCCTGGGTGGCGTACTGCTGGTACTCGCCGTCGACGCTGGTGTTCATGCGGTTGAGTAGTACGCCGTCGACGTCGCGGGCCAGCAGCTCGTCCCACTTGGAGCCCCAGATGACCTTGATCACGTTCCAGCCCGCGCCCCGGAACACCGCCTCCAGCTCCTGGATGATCTTGCCGTTGCCCCGCACCGGCCCGTCCAGGCGTTGGAGGTTGCAATTGATGACGAACGTGAGGTTGTCCAACTCCTCCCGGGCGGCCAGGCTCAGCGCCCCCAGCGTCTCGGGCTCGTCGCACTCGCCGTCGCCGATGAAGCACCACACCCGGGATTTGGACGTGTCAGCAATCCGGCGGTTCCGGAGGTAGCGGTTGAAATGGGCCTGGTAGATGGCGTTCAACGGGCCCAGGCCCATGGACACGGTGGGAAACTCCCAGAACTCCGGCATCAGCCGCGGATGCGGGTAGGAGGACAACCCCCCGCAACCCGACGCCGCCCCGGTGACCTCGGTGCGGAAATGGTCCAGCTGGGCCTCGCTCAATCGCCCCTCGAGGAAGGCCCGGGCGTAGATCCCCGGCGCGGCATGGCCCTGGAAGAACACCTGGTCGCCGGGCTGGCCGTTGTCCTTGCCCTGGAAGAAGTGGTTGAAGCCGACCTCGTACAACGCCGCGCTGCTGGCGAAGGTGGCCAGGTGGCCGCCGATGCCCTCGGCCCGGTGATTGGCCCGCACGACCATGCACGCCGCGTTCCAGCGGATGTAGGCCCGGATGCGCCGCTCGACGTACTCGTCGCCCGGGAACCACGGCTCCTGGTCGGGCGGGATGGTGTTGACATAGGGGGTGGAAACGGTCGCCGGGAAACCCACCTGGCCGGCCCTGGCCCGCTCGAGCAGCTTCATCAACAAGAAGCGGGCGCGGCCCTTGCCATGGGTGTCCAGCACCGCATCGAACGAGTCGAGCCACTCCGCGGTTTCCGCCGGATCGGTGTCGGGCAGCTGATGCGAGAAGCCGTCGAAGATCACCCCAACATCATTGCGCGTCAGCAGGGTAATCCCGTCAGGCGCCGCCCACCGCATCCAGGAATGTCATCAACGCTTCATGACCCAGCGGTCGGCCGGCCATGACCCCGTAGCGGTCGATCACCGGCTCCCGGGCGTCGAAACCGTCGAGGATCAGGTCGGCGCCCGCAACCGTCGCCAGGTCGGTCTCGGGGTTGGCCACCACCACGCAGGCCAGGCCGGCGTCGCGGGCCGACCGCCAGCCCGGCCCGGAGTCCTCGATGGCGACCGCACCGGCGGCGCCGACGCCCAATCGGTCCAGGGCCAGCAGGTAGGCCTCGGGATCGGGCTTGCGGCGCGCCACGTCGTCGCCGGTCACGACGGCCGAGAACCGCGGGCCGAACACCCGGTGGACCAGCGGGTCCACCCACTGCCGCGAGCCGGTGGTGGCGATGGCCAGGACGATGCCGGCGCCATCCAGGTCGTCCAGCAACCGAGCCACGCCCTCGGTCGCCGGAACCGCACCCGAGGCCGCCAGCTCGGTGAACCGCTCGGTCTTCCAGCGGTGCAGGTCTCCGGCGAGCTGCCGCCGCTCGGCCTCGGGCCGGTCGGACAGCGCCGACGCCGGGTCGGCGAACCAGCGCAGCAATCGCCGCTCGCCGCCGGTGGTCGCCAGCAGCTCCCGGTACCGGTCGGGGTCCCAGCGGTCGGCGATGCCGAATGCCTCGAAGGCATCATTGAACGCGATCCGGTGGCCCTGCTGCTCGCTGTCGACGAGCGTGCCGTCCAGATCGAAGATCACTGCCGACAACATGGGGAAAATGCCTCCCGCCCTCCGCTGCGGCATGCTGGGCCCGGTGAGCCGCCAGCCGACAACGGTGTACACCGATGGTGCGTGCCTGGGCAATCCCGGCCCGGGCGGCTGGGCCTGGGCCGTGCCCAATGGCCAATATCAGAGCGGGCCCGAGGCGCGCTCCACCAACCAACGCATGGAGATCAGGGCGGCCCTCGGGGCGGTCACCACCCTGGACGGCCCGCTCGATGTGGTCAGCGACTCGACCTACGTCGTCAACTGCTTCCGTGACCGGTGGTGGGAAGGCTGGCTGGCTCGGGGCTGGCTCAACAAGGCCAAGAAGCCGGTCGCCAACCAGGACCTCTGGCGGCCCCTGATCGAGGCCTACCGCGCCGATCCCAGCCGCATCCGCTTCCGCTGGGTCAAGGGTCACAGCAACGATGCCATGAACGATCTGGTCGACCGGCTGGCGGTCGTTGCCGCCACCACCCAGACCGGTCAATCCGGCACCGGCATCCCGCCCGTTCTGGGCCCGGCCGACGCCGTCCGGTCGGATGGCTCGAGGGATCCGCGCCTGCCCCCAGGCCACCAGCTCGTGGTCACCGGCCTCAGACCGCCGGCGCTCGGCGGCTACGGCGACAACCCCACCGCCGCCGCCGTCCGTTCCCGCCTCGGCGAGATCCTGGCCGCTCAGCGCCAGCTCCATCCCGACCTTGTCGTCCTCACCGGTCTCGGATTGGGCGCCGAGCAGCTGGCCGCCGAGGGGGCCGCGGCCCATGGGATCCCCTACGTCGCGGTGCTGCCCTTCCCGGGCAGCGAGCAGCTGTGGCCCCCGGAGTCGCAACGACACTTCGCCCAACTGGTCGTCGGGGCCCAGGCCGTCGTCACCATGCAGACCAAGCACCCCGAGAGCCGGCAGGCGGCCGGCGGGGCCCTGGCCCGCCGTGACGCCTGGCTGGCCCACCAGGCCGACGAGGCCATCGTGGTGTGGGATGGCAAGGATCCCGCCGTCGGTCGCACCGTCCGCTCCGTGCAGGACCATCTGGGCGAGGAACAGGTCTGGATCGTCGAACCGGAGCTGTCCCGACCTTGAACAGGGTTGGCGTCGACACCGGGGGGACGTTCACCGACCTGGTCGCCGACGACGGCCAGGTGGTGAAGCTGTTCTCGACCCCTGACGACCCGGCCCGGGCCGTCGTCGATGGCGTTCAGCAGGCTGGCTCGGCCGGCACGGTCGTGCACGGCACCACCATCGCCACCAACACTCTGCTGGAGCGCCGGGGCGGCCGGGTGGCCCTGTTCGCCACGGAGGGTCACACCGATGTCATCGAGATCGCCCGCCAGGTCCGCCCCTCGCTCTACGACCCGATGGTCGACCGCCCAGAGCCGCTCGTCCCCCGCCGCCTCCGGGTCGACGTCCCCGGCCGGCTCGACCGCGATGGCCGGGAGATCGTGCCGCTCGGCCCGGTCGCGGTGCCGGGTGGGATCGACGCCGCCGCCATCGTCCTGCTGCACTCCGACCGCAACCCGGCCCATGAGCGGGCGCTGGCCGAGCGGCTTCGGGCGGTCGGGGTCGATGTCACCACCTCGTCGGAGGTGTCCCCGGAGTTCCGGGAGTACGAGCGCACGGTGACCACCGTCGCCAACGCCTACCTGCGGCCGCCCTGCCGTCGGTACCTGCTGCGTCTGGCGGGGATCGCCGGCGAGGTGCTGGTCATGACCTCCGCCGGCGGACTGGTCCCGATCGAGGAGGCGGCCGCCCGGCCGGTCTCACTCCTTCTCTCCGGGCCGGCGGGCGGAGTGCTGGCCGCCTGCGCGGCGACGGTCGCCGCCGGGTTCGACGATGCCGTGACCCTCGACATGGGCGGCACGAGCACCGACGTGTGCCTGATCCGGGGGGGACGCCCCGAGCCGGCGGCCCAGCGCACGGTTGCCGGGCTCCCTGTGCGGATGCCGTCGCTCGACGTCCACACCATCGGCGCCGGCGGTGGTTCCATCGCCCGGATCGATCCAGGTGGGGCGTTGGTCGTGGGTCCGGTGAGCGCCGGCGCCGATCCGGGTCCGGCCTGCTACGGGCGGGGCGGCACGTCGCCGACGGTGACCGATGCCGACCTGGTCGCCGGGCGCATCCCTCCCGCCGCCGGGCTTCCGGGCCTCGATCGGCTGGACGTGGCCGCGGCCACCCGCGCCCTCGCCGAGGCGGCCGTTACCGCCGACGGCGTGATCTCAGTGGTCGACGCCAACATGGTGCGGGCCGTACGGCAGGTGTCGGTTGAGCGCGGCGTCGACCCGAAGGGCCTGGCGCTGGTCGCCTTCGGTGGGGCCGGGCCGCTCCACGCCTGCGCCCTGGCCGATGCCCTCGGGATGCCGGCCGTCATCGTGCCGCCCCGGGCCGGCGTGCTGTCGGCCGCCGGCATGCTGGCCGCCCCGCGCCAGGTCGATCTGGTCAGGAGTTGGGCCAGGCCCGCCGACCATGACGGCGCCCGCCAGGCGCTGGGCCGGCTCGCCGGCCAGGCGACGGACGATCTCGGCGGCGGCTCCGAGCCGGTCGAGCTCGAAACCTGGTTCGACTGCCGCTACGCCGGCCAGAGCCACGAGTTGTCGGTGGCCACCGTCGAGGATTTCGGTGCCGAGCACCGGCGCCGCAACGGCTTCGGCCGGTCGGGCACGGCGGTCGAGGTGGTGGCGTTGCGGGCCAGCGCCAGGCGTCCGAGCCCGGTGCGGCTGGCCGATCTGCCCGATCCCGGCGGTCGGGCCGGCACCACCGAGGGTCCGGCGGTGATCGCCGAGGCCGACTGCACCATCTGGGTGCCCGAAGGTTGGGCGGCGTCGGCCGGAGGAGGGGGCTCATGGGTGCTGACCCGCTAGACGCGGCTGGGCTCCAGGTCCTGATATCGCAACTGACCGGAGTGGCCGAGGAGATGGGAGCCGTGCTGCGGCGGGCTTCCTTTTCCCCCAATATCAAAGAGCGGGCCGATTGCTCGGCTGCGCTGTTCACCGCCGGCGGCGAGCTGCTGGTCCAGGCCGAGCACATCCCGGTGCACCTCGGCTCGATGCCGGCATCCGTCGCGGCCGCCATCGAGGCCGGGCTCGACCCAGGCCCGGGCGATCAGATCGTGCTCAACGACCCGTTCGCCGGTGGCACCCATCTCAACGACATCACGCTGGTGGCGCCGTGTTTCGTAGCCGGCCGGCTGGCGGGGTGGGCCGCCAACCGGGCCCATCACGCCGACCTGGGCGGCATGGCTCCCGGGTCGATCCCACCCGACGCCACCGAGATCCAGCAGGAGGGCCTGCGCATCCCGCCGGTACGGTTCGGACCGGACCTCGTCGCCATCATCGAAGCCAACTCCCGCACGCCCGAGGAGCGGCGCGGCGACCTGGCGGCTCAGGCCGGAGCCAATGCCATCGGCGTCGAGCGGTTGGCCACCATCGTGGCCGCCGGCGCTCCGCTGCCCGAAGTGCTGGCCTACGGCGAGCGGCGCATGCGGGCCGCCCTGGCCGGCGTGGCGGACGGAACGTGGCAGGTCTCCGACGTGCTGGACTCGGCCGGGCCACGACCGTGGCAGCAGATGCCGACGACGATCCGGCTGACATTGACCAAGCACGGCGAGGACATCTGCTTCGACTTCACGGGCACCGACCGACAGCGGCCCGGGAATGTCAACGCCGTCGAAGCGGTCACCTACAGCGCGGTCGCGTTCGCGGTGCGCAGCGCCACCGATCCCTCCATCCCGGCCAACGGCGGCGCCTTGCGGCCGGTACGCCTGACCGCCCCGCCGGGGACCGTCGTGGCCGCCCGGCCGCCGGCCGCCGTCGGGGCCGGCAACGTCGAGGTCTCCCAGCGGGTGGCCGACGTCTGCCTGCACGCCCTGGCGTTCGCGGTTCCCGGCCGGGTTGGAGCCGCCGGCCAGGGCACCATGAACAATCTGATCCTCGGCGGTGCGTCCGGCTGGGTGTACTACGAGACCGTCGGCGGTGGCCAGGGTGGCCGCCCCGGACGGTCAGGCATGAACGGTGTACACACGGCGATGACCAACACCGCCGACACGCCGACCGAGGCGCTGGAGCGGGCGTGCCCGGTTCGGGTGCTGCGGTACCGCCTGCGGCGCGGCAGCGGCGGCGCCGGTCGGTACGCCGGCGGCGAGGGGATAGAGCGGGTGATCCAGGTGCTCGAACCAGCCACTCTTTCGCTGATCACCGAGCGGCGCACCAGCCGGCCGCCCGGGCTGGAGGGCGGTGGGCCGGCGGCGGTCGGGGAGAACTGGTTGTGGCCCGGCGGCGACGAGGGGGCCAAGCGGCCGTTGCCGGACAAGGTGACGGTCGAGCTGGGGGCAGGCGATGCGGTCCAGCTGCTGACGCCCGGCGGCGGCGGCTACGGACGGCCGCGGTCGTGACCCAGGCGCGCTGTCCCACCTGTGGCCAGCCCATCCGGACCGGGAGGGGCGGCGGGGTCAAGGCGCTCCTCTTCGTCGCCGGGGCGGCGGTTCTGGTCGCCGCGGTCGTCGTGATCGTGTTCGTGGCCGGGGTGGGCAGGGCATCGAACGACTTGAAGAACGCCTTGGTCCCGCACCCCGGCCGGCCGCCCGGCTACCAGGGCGCCACCTATCCCGGGATGCTGACCCAGGATCACGTCGCCGGACCGACAGGAGTCGTCACGGCGGTGGGCGAGATGGTCGCCGCCGCCCATCTGGCCCGCCGACCCAGCCTGCTCGGGCCAACCATATGCGCCGACATCTCGGTGACCAACAGCTCGCAGGAGAACAAGAACCTGGGGCCGCTCGAATGGAAGCTCCAGGACCCGCACGGCACTGTCCAGATCGTCGGCCTCACCGGGACTCTGGCGAACGGCCAGATCGCCCCGGGCGCGGCGGCGCCGGGAACGGTGTGCTTCGCCGACGTGCCACGCCAGAGTGGCCGGTTCCTGCTGCTGTGGCAGCCGCTGGCACTCGCCGCCGGGCGCGGCGTGTGGATGTTCACCCTGTAGCGTTCCAGCGTGACCGGCCGGACGCCTGAGCACGTGGCGGCCACCGTTGCCGCGTGGGACGCCCGGCACGATGACCAGCTGGTTCTGGCCCGTCGGCAGTGGTCGGCCGCCGAGCCCAGCTGGGGCATCTTCAACGTCGCCGAGTCGGAGATCCACCTGTTCCCCGACCAGATCGAGGGTGTGCGAGCTGTCGAGCTCGGCTGTGGCACGGCGTATGTCTCGGCCTGGCTGGCCCGTGCCGGAGCCCGACCAGTCGCCGTCGACCCGGCCGCAGGGCAGCTCGCCATCGCCCGTCAGTGCCAGGACGAGTTCGGGCTGCGCTTCCCGCTGGTGCGAGCCGCCGGCGAGCAGGTCCCGCTGCGCGACGGCGCGTTCGACCTGGTCATCAGCGAGTACGGGGCCGCCATCTGGGCCGACCCCTACCGCTGGATTCCCGAGGCCGCCCGCCTGTTGCAGCCCGGGGGGGAGCTGGTGTTCCTCAGCAACAGCACGCTGCTCATGCTGTGCGTGGCCGACGAGGAGGGGCCGCCGGCCGGGGATCGACTGCTGCGGGACCAGTTCGGCATGTGCCGCTTCGAGTGGCCGGACGACCCGGCCATCGAGTTCCACCTGGGCCACGGGGACGGGATCCGGCTGCTGCGCCGGGAGGGGTTCGAGGTCACCGACCTGATCGAGATACAGGCGCCCCCCGGCGTCGAGACACGTGCCTCGTTCGTCACCGCCGAGTGGGCCCGACGGTGGCCGTGCGAGGAAGTGTGGCGGGCCCGGCGCGTCGGGCCGCGCTGACCACCTCGGAGGCCGGGCCCATGTGCTCCACGCCGGTCTGCCCGCACGTGCAGCGCCAGTGCAGGTCGATGCCGTCGGGGTGATTGATCAGCGCCTCGATGTTGTCCGGGAACAGGAGGACCCGACGGCAATGAGATGGGCAATAGACGGTGAACATGAGACCATTGTCCGGTTGCCGAGGCTCCGCCGGAAGTGGCAGAATAGACTCTATGCAAAAGAAAGCTGCCAAGGTCCGGCGGCACCGGGTGGTGGCGGTCGTCACCGATGACGTGTCACCGTTCGAGTTTGCCGTGGCGTGCGAGGTCTTCGGTGTCGACCGGTCCGAAGACATCGGCGCCCCCTGGTACGACTTCGTGGTATGCGCCGCCGATCCATCGCCGGTCCGGGCCAAGACCGGTTTCACCATCGGCACGTCGCACGGCCTGGAAGCGCTGAGGCGGGCCGACACCATCGTGGTCCCGGCCTCCGACCAGGCGCAGTACAACCAACCACTGCTGGCCGAGCTGCGCCGGGCCCACGAGCGCGGCGCCCGCATCATGTCGGTCTGCACGGGGGCGTTCGCGCTGGCCGCAGCCGGTCTGCTCGACGGCCGGCGGGCCACCACCCACTGGATGCACTCGGCCGAGCTGGCCCGTCGCTACCCGGAGGTCAAGGTCGATCCCGGCGTGCTCTACGTCGATGACGGCGACGTCCTGACCTCGGCCGGCACCGCGGCCGGGATCGACCTGTGCCTGCACGTGGTCCGGCTTGACTACGGCGCCGAGGCGGCCAACATCGTGGCCCGGCGCATGGTCGTCTCACCGCACCGAGACGGAGGCCAGGCCCAGTTCGTCAACCACCCGCTTCCCGACCGGCCGCCGGCTGACTGCTTCACCGAGACGCTGGAGTGGGTGCAGGCAAATCTGGATCAGTCCCTGTCGGTGGCCGACCTGGCCTCCCGGTCGGCGATGAGCCCGCGGACCTTCGCCCGCCGGTTCCGGGACAGTCACGGCGCCACGCCGCACCAGTGGCTGCTGCACCAGCGGGTGCTGCTGGCCCGGCGGCTGCTCGAGACCACCGATCTGTCGATCGAGCTGGTCGCCGCCCGCTGCGGCTTCGGGACCGCGACCAACCTGCGCCAGCACTTCCAGCGGATCGTGCGGACGACCCCCAATGCCTACCGGCGGGGGTTCCACCGGGTCGACGAGGGGGTCTCGGAACCCGCCTGACTACCCTGCGGGGCCATGGACGTCCGGACCATCTATACCGACGCCCAGACCCGCGTCCTGGTGCTGCTCCGCTCGCTCCCCGAGGGCGCCGAGTCGCGCACCGTCGCCGGCACCCCGGCGTGGACCGTGTCCGAGCTGGTCCGCCACCTGTGCGGCGTGGCCTGCGACATCGTCGCAGGCACGGTCGAGGGGGCGGCGACCGAGCCCTGGACGGCGCGCCAGGTCGCCGAGCGCCGGGACCAGTCGACGGCAGATGTGCTCGACGAATGGGTCTGCGCCACCCCGAAGCTGCTGGAGCGGTTGGCGGTGCCCGGCCTGGCCGACGCCGCGGCCTTCGACATGCTGGCCCATGAACATGACCTGCGCGGCACGCTGGGCCGCCCGGGCCCCGCCGACACGGTTGCCGTCGAGGAGGTCACATTCCGGCTGGCCCGCAGCGTGGGCCGCCGGGTCGACAACGCCGGCCTGCCGGGTCTGCTCCTCGTATCGGACGGGACCGAGCTGGTGTGCGGGGCCGGCGACGTGACGGTCACCGGACGGGCCTCCTGTATGGAGTGGTTCCGGGCCCTGATGGGCCGCCGGTCGGCCGGGCAGATCGCCACCTACGAGTGGGAGGGCGATCCCGGCCCGTACCACGGCGTGCTCAACCTGTTCGGTCCGTTGCCCGGCGCGCCCGTGATGGAGGCCGGGGCCCCGGGGCGGTAGAGGCCCAGGCCCTTGGCCGACGCCAACCGATCGGGCCGGGGGGCGTACCAGCAGCTCGCCGGGAGGAGCGCGGGACAGGAATGCCCAGACCTCCTCGTCGGTCATCGCCTCATAGCCGACGTCGCCGCGAGCTACCGTCCGCAGCCATGGAAATAGCGGGATCGGCAGCGATCGTCAGCGGCGGGGCGTCGGGCCTGGGGGCGGCGACGGTGCGCCGCCTGGCCGCCGCCGGGGCGGCGGTGACCATCTGCGACGTCAACGCCGGGCTGGGCCGGGCGCTGGCGAGCGAGCTGAACGGCATGGGCGCCGGAGCCGTGAAGTTCGTGACGTGCGACGTCACCGATGCCGACCAGGTGGCGGATGCGGTCGCCGCCGCGTCCGAGGACGCGCCGCTTCGGATCAACGTGAACTGTGCCGGAACCGGCGACGCCCTGCGGACCATCGCCCGGGACGGGACGCCGCACGACCTCGACCGGTTCATGCGGATCATCGCCATCAACCTGGTCGGCACGTTCAACACCATGCGCTTCGCGGCGTCGGCCATGTCGAAGACCGAGCCGCTCGATGACTGCGAGCGCGGAGTCGTGGTCAACACCGCGTCGGTCGCGGCGTTCGACGGCCAGATCGGGCAACTGGCGTACTCGGCCTCCAAAGGCGGCATCGTCGGGATGACCCTGCCGGCGGCGCGGGATCTGTCGGCCGCGGGTATCCGGGTGTGCGCCATCGCGCCCGGGATGATGGACACCCCGCTACTGGGACTGTTACCCGATGACGCCAAGCAGGCGCTGGCGGCTCAAGTGCCCTTCCCCACGCGGCTCGGCCGCCCGGATGATTTCGCCCAGCTGGCGGTGCACATCGTCGAGAACCCCTATCTCAACGGGGAGGTCATCCGGCTGGACGGCGCCCTGCGCATGCCGCCGAGGTAAGGGCCAGGCCCGAAGTGGATGCAGTAGCCCTGCCAAGAATGGCCGGCTTTGTCCATCCACTTCCGGCCGGCGACCATCCGGGGCGCCGGCGCCCCCTACGCCAGGCGGGTCAGGTCGACCGACACGTCGAGGTGCTTGGCCGGCTCACCCGTGTAGATGCCCTTGAGCGGCGGCACGTCGGCGTAGTCCCGGCCCCGGGCGACCAGCACGTGGCGCTCCCCGGCCGGTCCGCCGTTGGTGGGATCCAGGGCGATCCAGTCGCCGGTCCACGCCTCGACCCAGGCGTGGCTCTGGCCCGCCGACCTCCTGGCCCGGTCCGGCATCGGCGGTCGGGGTGGAGGTAGCCGGAGACGTAGCGGGCCGGGATGCCCATGGCCCGCAGCAGGGCCAGCAGGACGTGGGCGAAGTCCTGGCACACGCCCCGTCCGGCGCGCAGCGCCTCGGGGGCGGACGTGGCGACCGTGGTCGACCCCGGGTGTAGCGTGAGGGTGTTGTTGACCCATGCCGTGGCGGCCACCGCGGCGCCGGCGAGTCGGTCCGCACGGCGAGACCGGAGACCTCGGCGCCTGATCGACCAGCTCGGCATCGATCGGCACGTACCGCGTGGGGCTGAGGAACTCGCACCACCGATCGAGCTGTTCCTCAGCGCGCAGGTCGCTCCCATGAGACCTCGGCCAGCAGTCGGCGCCTCGGTCGTCTCCACCACCGAGGTGCCGGTGACCACCAGCTCGTCGTGGGGGACGTGGAGGTCGAAGGCGTGGACCAGGGTGCCCCAGTAGTCCCAGTAGCGGTAGCGGCCGGCTGACGGCCGGATCTCGATCCGGACTCGATGGTCAGTCTGTCGCCGGAATGCTCAGCGGCGTCATCCGGGCCTCGTTGTACGACGCCTTCACCGGTCGTCGGTCGTACCGGTAGCGGGTGTCGTGTGCTGGACCTTGATGCGCCATGTCATCAGGCGCCGCCAGGCGATCGGCCGGGTCTGCCCGAAGTACCGCGGAGGCGACCGCGCCGGGTCGGCCCGGCCGCACAGGTTCTGGATTTCGGCCAGCCGGGCCGGGAGGTCGGCGAGCAGCTCGTCGCGCCCGCCGGAACTCGAGCTCGGTCCGGGCCAGGCCGAGGATGCGCCGGGCCTCGTCGTCGAGGCCGGCGCGGCCCGAGCGTGGGTCGAGCTCGGCCAGGCACTCCTCGGCCGTGCACAGGGCGTGGAACAGCCGACCGGGGGAACAGCCGGTCGAGCAGCAGGAACTCGGCGACCAGCGACGCGTCCACCGCCCGCTGGTAGGTGCGCAGATACGCCTCGTGGGCCGAGCAGCAGCGCAGGGTGGTGACCCACCCGGCGTGCCCCAGCCGCTCGCCGGAGCGGGCCGAGCAGCAGCCGGGCGGTCATGTCGACCCGCTCGAGGCTGCGACCGAGGACGAGGAAGCGCCAGCCGTCGTCGCGGCTCATGGTCGAGTCGGCCAGACCGGCCAGGATGGCGGCCCGCTCCTTGACGTAGCCGAAGAAGGCGTGGGGGCCGTGGGCGTCGGCCAGCTCGCCGGCTTGCGGCAGGGCGTTGTAGGTGGCGTTGAGGCACTCCCACATCTCCGACGAGATCGCCTCCCGTGCGCCGCGGGCGTTGTCCCACGCGGCCCGGTGATGGCGCCGACGATCGAGCCGGCATAGCACGGTCGTAGGCCGAGCAGCTCGGTCACGCCGTCCGCGGCGTCGAGCTCGACGCCCCGCGCGCCGTCAGCGCCCATGACCGCCGAGCAGGGCCCGGCAGGCCGCCTCCTCGTCGACCGCCGGGTCTTCCAGCAGCAGGTGGAAGTGGACGTCGAGGATCCGGGCGGTGTCCTCGGCCCGCTCGACGTAGCGGCCGACCCAGTACAGCGACTCGGCGATCCGGCTCAGCACTGGACTCAGCATGCCGACTCTGGCCCGGCTCCCGTGCTGCTGTTGGCTGCTGCTGCCTGCTGTTGCTGCTGCCGGGCTGGGCCGGCGCCGGGCCCGGGCTCGGGAGGTGGCACTGGCGCCGCGGCACCGAGTCATCCTCGATGACGTCGCCGGCCGGCGACCTCCGGGCGGACCTCGGTGTCGGCCAGCACCCACGTGTCCTTGGAGCCGCCGCCCTGGCTCGAGTTGACGACCAGGCTGCCCTCGGGCAGCGCCACCCGGGTCAGGCCGCCGGGCACCACCCACACCCGGTCGCCGTCGTTGACGGCGAACGGCCGCAGGTCGACGTGGCGGGGCGCCAGGCCGTCGCCGACCGTGGGTCGGGCGCGGTCGACAGCTGCACGACCTCCTGGGCGATCCAGCCCCGGGGGTCGGCCATCGATCTCGTAGCCGCAGGGCGGCCAGCTCGCTCGTCGCGTGGCCTGCGGGCCGATGACCAGCCCGTAGCCGCCCGAGCCGTCGACCGGCTTGCAGCACCAGCTGGTCGAGCCGGTCCAGGACCGTCGCCAGCTGGTCGGGGTCCTCGAGCCGGTAGGTGTCGACGTTGGCGAGGATCGGCTCCTCGCCCAGGTAGTAGCGGATCATGGTCGGGGACGTAGGTGTAGACGACCTTGTCGTCGGCCGACGCCGTTGCCGACCGCGTTGGCGATGGTGACGTTGCCGGCCCGGGCCGCGTTGAGGATGCCGGGGCAGCCGACGACGCGAGTCGGGCCGGAACTGCAGCGGGTCGAGGTAGTCGTCGTCGACCCGGCGGTAGACGACGTCGACCCGCTGCTCGCCCTCGGTGCGTGCGCATGTAGACGACGTCGTCCCGGCACACCAGGTCGCGGCCCTCGACCAGCTCGACGCCCATCTGGCGGGCGAGGAAGGCGTGCTCGAAGTAGGCCGAGTTGTAGACGCCGGGCGTGAGCACGACCACGTCGGGTTCGGCCACGACGCCGGCGGCGTCGCGGCCCGCAGCGCCTCGAGCAGCCGGGCCGGGTAGCCGTCGACCGGGCGGACCCGGTGGCTGGCGAACAGCTCGGGGAAGACCCGGGCCATGGTCCGGCGGTTCTCGATCACGTAGGAGATGCCCGACGGCGTCCGCAGGTTGTCCTCGAGCACGCCGGAGCGGCCGTCGGCGCCGCGGACCAGGTCGATGCCGGCCACGTGGACCCGCACCCCGTTGGCGGGCTCGATGCCGGCCGCCGCCCGGTGGAAGTGGGTCGCAGCTGGTGACCAGGCGACGGGGGACGATCCCGTCGTCGAGGACTCGCCGGCGCCGTAGACGTCGGCGAGGAACGCCTCGAGCGCCTGAACCCGCTGGCCGACGCCGCGCTCGATCAGCGGTCCACTCGCTGGGCGGGAATGATCCGGGGCACCAGGTCGAGCGGGAACGGCCGCTCCTCCCCCGAGAGCGAGAACGTGATGCCCTGGTCCCGGAATGCCTGGTCGCGGGCCGGGCAGCGGAGGTCGAAGTCGGTCGGCGAGAGCGTCTGGAGCACGCCGAACAGCCCCAGGTAGTGCTCCCTGGCCACCAGGTGCTCGTCGAACATCTCGTCCCATGCCGCCGACAGGGCGTAACGATCGAGGATGTCGCCCATGTCCGAATCAGAGCAGCCCGGTGTTTCAGATGTGTTGCCGATGGTTGAACGGTACGCGCCAGCGCCCCCCGTCGTGGACCGGCCGGTTGCTGCGGGGATCGGCCACACTGGAGGCCTGCACCACGTCCGCGGCGCCGAGAGGGGGTACACCGGTGTGGCTGTCCTGGGATCTCGGCGCGCTGCTGGCGGCCGGCCTGGCGGCGGTGGCCTTCGCCGTTCGGCGCGGTTCGGGCGCCGGCTGGGCCTGGGTGGCGGCATTCGCCGGGGAGGCGTCCCTGGTCGCCGGGCTGTACTCGGTCTGGCAGCTCATCGGCGCATTGCCGACGCGGACGGTCCAGGCCGCCTCGGCGCACGGGCTGTGGATCTGGCATGTCGAGCAGTGGCTCCACCTGCCCAGTGAGCGGAGCATACAGCGGGCCGTTCTGAGCCATCCCCTGCTGGTCCAGGCGTCCAACGGCTTCTACGCCGTGGTTCACATATCGGCGCTCGGGCTGTTCCTCGTGTGGTTGTTCTTGGCCCACCGCGACCGGTATCCGTTCTACCGGAACGTGCTGGGCATGTTGACCCTGGTGTGTCTGGTCAGTCACCTGTACCCCGTGGCGCCGCCCCGGTTGCTTCCCGGCCTGGGCTTCGTGGACAGCGCCCTCAAATACCACCAGTCGGTCTACGGCGCGGTCGGGGCGACCGGCATCTCCGACCAGGTGTCGGCGATGCCGTCGGTGCACGTGGCGTGGGCCGCGTTGATCGCCGTCGCCGTGATCGCCGTGTCCGGGAGCCGCTGGCGGTGGTTGGTGGTCCTCCATCCGGTATTGACCACGTTGGTGATCGTGGTCACCGCCAATCACTTCTGGCTGGATGGCGTGGCGGCCGTCGCCCTGCTCGGCCTCTGCCTGCTGGCGGTGCGGGCCGCGGACCGGATCGCCCCCGAGCGCAGTGACGACCGCCACTGGGTAGGGGCCCAGGCGTCCGGGTAATAATTGTGGCATGCCGCTTCCCCCCGAAGCCGAATATCTCGACCTGGACCCCACCGACGAGTCCGAGCCCGATGCTCTGCGGCCGTCCACTCCCCTCCCTGACGACCTCGAGGCGCCCGAAGCCGATGCCCTGGAGCAGGCGCAGATCGTCGAGTTCGACGAGGACGGCGAGCGCCGCTGACTCGACCGCCCTGATGCGACTGTCCCCTTTGTCTCTGTCCCCTTTGTCTCTGGCGGATTCGGCCGTCTGGCTGGTGGGTACAGCCGTCGCATGTATATCGGTGGGGGAGCCCTACTCATCATCATCATCATCATTGTCATTCTGCTCATGCGGCGTTAGCGCCGCCCGCTGATGCCCGGTGCCATCTTCCTGAATCCCAACTCGGGTCCGGATGACACACCGTTGGAGGAGTTGCAGCAACGGTTCCCGGGCCACCGGGTCGAGGAGTGCCAGCCGGCACGATTGACCACCTGTGTCCGCGATGCCATCGAGGCCGGGAGCGAGTTCGTCGGCGTGGCCGGCGGCGACGGGACCATCCGCGGTGTCGCCGAGCTGCTGATCGGGAACGACATACCGCTGCTGCCCATCCCCGCCGGCACCCGCAACCACTTCGCCCGCGACGTCGGCGTGGACGACCTTGACGCAGCCGAGAAGGCCGCCGCCAGCGGGCATGTCATCACCGTCGATGCCGGCCGGGTCAACGGCCGGTGCTTCGTCAACAACTCCAGCATCGGTGTCTACCCGAAGACCGTGATCCGGCGCGAGGCCTACGAGACGCGCCTGCCGAAAGGCGTGGCCAGCGTCGTCGCCGCCTACCAGCAGTTGCGCGAAGGCGGGCGGCTCGACGTCGAGATAGAAGGAGAACGCCATCGGGCCTGGATGGTCTTCGTCGGCAACGGGACCTACGGCGAGGGCCTGCTCGACCTGGCCGACCGTGAGACGCTCGATGGCAAGACCCTCGACCTGCGGGTGGTCCGCGCCGATCGGCCACTCTCCCGGCTGCGCATCGTCGGCGCCCTCCTGCTCGGCCGGCTGGCCCGCTCGCCCCTTGTGGTGCGGCGGCGGACCGGCGCCATCACCATCCACCTCAACCGGACGCAGGTCGAGGTGGCGCTCGACGGCGAGGTCGACGTGATGCAGCCCCCGCTGCGCTATGAGTGCGTGCCGGACGGTCTCCACGTGCTGGTCCCGTAGCGTTCCCTCACGATCGCTCCCAGTCCTTCCACACCGGGTCGTATCCGGCGGCCTGCAGCACCGTCGCCACCTCGGCCGGGCTGCGGGTATCGGCGACCTCGAACTGAGGCTCGGCGGCGCTCGGGGACGCGTAGCCGCCGGGTTCGGTGTGTGACCCGGCCGACATGGTGGTGACGCCGAGCGGCAAGACGGCGTCGCGCAGGGCCGCCGGCTCGCGGGTCGACAGGTTGATCCCGGCGTCGGGGAGCACGATGCGCAGGGCGCACAGCAACTGGACGAAATCCCGGTCCGTCAAAGGGTCGACCGGCTCGTACCCGCCCGCGGCGGGCCGCAGCCGAGGAAGAGCGATCGTCACCTCGCAGCGCCACCACCGGTGGATCAGGGCCCGGGCGTGGGCGGCCAGGGCGATGGCATCAGCCCGCCAGTCGGTGTGGAGGCCGAGCAGGCTGCCGATGCCGAGCCGCCGCATCCCGGCCTCGGCGCCCCGGTCGGGCGCCGCCAGCCGCCAGGCGTAGTTGCGCTTCTTGCCCTTCAGATGAACGGAGCGATAGGTCGACGGGTCGTACGTCTCCTGGAATACGGTCAGCCCCTCGCAGCCGGCGCCGACCAGCCGGCGGTAGGTCGCCGTGTCCCACACCTGGACCTCGACACTGATCGACGGGATCTCCGGAGCCAGCGCCTCGATACAAGCCACGAGATAGTCCTTGCTCACCACCCGGGCGTGCTCGCCCGCCACCAGCAGCAGATGGCGGAACCCCTGGGCTCGCAGCGACGCCGCCTCGGCCATCACCTCGGGCACCGAGAGGGTGCGGCGCCCGATGTCGTTGCCTGCCGAGAAACCGCAATAGGTGCACACCGAGACGCACTCGTTCGACAAGTACAGCGGGGCGTATAGCCGCATGGTGGGGCCGAACCGGCGCCGGGTGATGGCGTGCGCGGCCTGGGCCATCTCCTCCAGCCGGAGACCGGCGGTCGGCGACAGCAGGGCGGCGAAGTCGGCCAGATCCAGTGGCCGCCCGCCGGCCAGGGCCCGATCGACCTGGCCGGCCGCAGTCCGGTCGACCGCGGCCCGTAGGGCGGCCACATCGGTGGCCACCACGTCGGCTGCGGCCGTGCCGGCCGGGACTTCCGACGGACGGGACTCCAGCCGGACCGGTGTGACCGTCACCCGCCGCCCGCCAGAAACCCGGTCAGGGGCGACGACGCCGAGGCGCGTGGCCGCGATCCGGGAAGGCCGGCCAGATGGGCGGCGCGACCCGCCTCCACCCCCAACCGGAACGCCCGCCCCATGGCGACCGGATCCCGGGCGGTGCCGATCGCCGTGTTCACCAGCACGGCGTCGGCCCCGAGCTCCATGGCCAGGCTGGCGTGGCTCGGCGCACCGATGCCGGCGTCAACCACCACCGGGACACTGGCCTGCTCGATGATGATCTCCAGCGCGGCCTGGGTCCGCAGACCCTGGTTGGAGCCGATCCACGACCCGAGCGGCATCACCGTGGCGCAGCCCGCCTCCTCCAGCCGCTTGCAGAGCATCGGGTCGGCCGGGCAGTAGGGGAGCACCGTGAAGCCCTCGGCGACCAGGATCTCTGCCGCCCGCAGGGTGTCGATCGGATCAGGCAGCAGGTACCGGGGATCGGGCGTGATCTCCAGCTTGATCCAGTCGGGTAGGCCGGCCGCCCGGGCCAGCCGGGCCAGGCGGACCGCCTCGCCGGCGTCGACCGCCCCACTGGTGTTGGTGAGGAGCAGCACCCCGGCCGGGATGGCGTCCAGGATGTCCTCGGTGGCGGTGGGATCGATGCGGCGGAGGGCAACCGTCACCATCTCGGTACCGCAGGTTTCGATGGTGGCGGCCAGGCTGGCGGTGGACGGAAACTTACCGGTCCCCAGGAACAGGCGGGAGTTGAACTCCCGGACCCCGATGAAGAGCTGGTCGGTCCCTACAAGATTCATGATGCGCTCCCTGGCCCGCGTTACCGGACCGGTCTCGGTGGAGGGTCGCGACCCATGCCTGGTCGCCTCTCAGCCCGGCTCGCCGAGCTCCCCTGCGTCGGCAGTAGCTTAGCCCTGATGAGGTTCTGGACGGTCGAGGAGGCCCGGGCCTACCTGCCCCGTTTGCGGGACCTGCTCGCCGTCATACGAGGTGTTGCGGTGGGCGCGGCCCGGGCACCGACGAATGGCCACGGCCCGATCGGGGTCGTCGACGAGGTGCGCGCCGGGCTGGATGAGCTACGGGCCGGCGACCTCGTGCTCCGTGATCCCGAGTCGGGTCTCATCGACTTCCACGCCCGCGGCACCGACGGAGTCGTATATCTGCTGTGCTGGCGCGATCCTGAGCCCGACCTCAGTTGGTGGCACCTGCCCGAGGAGGGGTTCGCCGGCCGCAAGCCGCTACCGAGGGACCCGCCATGAGCACCCGCAAACTGATCATCGCCGCCCTGGTGACCGGACTGGTCATCCTCGTGGCCTTCACCGTCCAGATCACGATGGGCGCTCATTAAGCTCGACTCTGATCTTCTCTGGAGGTGAGCCGGCTTGGCCGAGCAGTTCGACGTGGTGATCATCGGGGGCGGACCGGGTGGCTATGCCGCCGCGCTCCACGGCGGCCTGGCCGGGCTGCGGATCGCGGTCGTCGAGAAGGAGAAGGTCGGCGGCACCTGCCTGCACCGGGGCTGCATCCCGGCCAAGGAATTCCTGGAGACCGCCACCGTGTACCGCACGGTCGCCGGCGCCAAGGAGTTCGGTGTCATCACTGACCAGCCCACGCTGGATTTCGCCCACTCCCAGGCCCGCAAGCAGAAAGTCGTGGACCAGTTGTGGCACGGCCTGCAGGGACTGATGAAGAAGCGCAAGATCGTCACGGTGCCCGGTACCGGCACGCTCGGGCCCGACCGGACGGTGACCGTCGACGTGGATGGCCGTCAACTGACCGGCACCCACGTGATCCTGGCCTCGGGCTCGGTCCCGAGGACCATCCCGGGCTTCGAGATCGATGGCCGGATCGTCATGACGTCGGACGAAGTGCTGGCCCTGGAGACCCTGCCAACCTCCGCGGTGGTGATCGGGGGCGGCGCCATCGGCTGCGAGTTCGCATCCATGCTTTCCGACCTGGGTTGCCAGGTCACCATCCTCGAAGCGCTGCCCAAGCTGCTGCCGGGCTGTGACAAGGACGTGGTCGACGTGATCAACCGCTCGTTCAAGAAGCGGGGCATCGACGTGCGCACCGGGGTGGCGGTCCACGGCCACCAGCCGAACCATTCCGGGACGACGGTCCACTTCGGCGAGGGTGAGCAACTGGCCGTCGAGGCGGTGGTCGTCTCCGTCGGCCGCCGCCCACTGTCGGACAACCTCGGGTTGGCGGGCACGGCGGTCGAGGTCGACGAGCGGGGCTACATCAGGGTCGACGAGTACATGCGCACCGGCGAGGACAATGTGTTCGCGGTCGGCGACGTGGTGGCCACGCCGGCCCTCGCCCACGTCGGTTTCGCCGAGGGCGTGCTGGTGATCGACCAGATCCTGGGCGATGACGTCGTCCCGGTCGACTACCGCAGGGTGCCGTGGTGCATCTACACCCACCCCGAAGTGGCGTTCGCCGGGTACTCGGAGGCGGCCGCCGTCGAGGCCGGCTTCGAGGTGGTCATCAAGAAGGACCCGTACGGGGGCAACGGCCGGGCCCTGATCGTCGGCGATCCCGAGGGACTGGTCAAGGTGATCGCCGAGAAGCGGTCCGACGGCACCGCCGGCCGCCTCCTCGGGGTGCACATGGTCGGGCCGTGGGTCACCGAACAGCTGGGCCAGGGCTACCTCTCCGTCAACTGGGAGGCCACCGTGGACGAGGTGGCCCATTTCATCCAGCCCCACCCCACCCTGTCGGAGACCTTCGGCGAGACCGTCCTGGCACTGACCGGAAGGGGATTGCACGTTGGCTGACATAACCATGCCGCAGCTCGGCGAGACGGTGACCGAGGGGACGATCACCAAGTGGCTCAAGCAGGTCGGCGACTCAGTCGCCGAGGACGACGTGCTGTTCGAGGTCTCGACCGACAAGGTGGACTCGGAAGTGCCCTCGCCGGTCACCGGCTACCTGGCCGAGATCCTGGTGCCCGAGGGTGAGACGGTCGACGTCGGCACCAAGCTGGCCGTGATAAGCGTCGGGTCCCCCTCCGCCACTCCCGCGCCGGAACCCGAGCCCGAAGCGCCGTCCGCCGGGGCGGTCGAAGCCCCGGCCCCGGCCCCGGCTCCGCCGACCCCAGCCCCGCCGGCCCCGCAACCCACCGGTCAGCCCACCGGGCAGGGCCCGGTCTCGGGCAGCCCGGCCGGAGGGGGCGGCACCCGCCCGGCCAACGACCGCCCCCCGACCGCCCCCGGCGGCGGAGGGGGGGCCAACAAAGTCCTCTCCCCCGTGGTCCGCCGCCTCATCGCCGAACACGGCCTCGACCCCTCCCGGATCGAAGGCAGCGGCGCCGGCGGGCGCATCACCCGCGACGACGTGCTGGCGCTGATCGACCAGCACGGCACGCCGGCCGGCAACGGCGCCCCGAGCACCAGCCCGGCACCGCCGGCCCCTACCGCCGCCGCGGCCGCCCCACTGGTGACCGCCGGGGAGCGCGACACCCTGGTGCCGTTCACCAACATCCGGCGCCGCACGGCCGAGCACATGGTCCGGTCCAAGCAGACGTCGGCCCACACCGTGGTGTCCATGGAGGTCGACTTCAACCGGGTCGACCAGGCCCGCCTCCACGAGAAGGAGCGGTTCAAGGCCCAGGAGGGGTTCAGCCTCACCTACCTGCCGTTCGTGTCGCGCTCGGTCATCGATGCCATCGCCGAGTGGCCCCACATCAACAGCTCGGTCGGTGACGACACGCTGATCGTGCACAACTACATCAATCTCGGCATCGCCGTCGATCTCAACTTCGACGGCCTGCTGGTGCCGGTCATCCACGATGCCGGCGACAAGCGGTTGCGGGCCCTGGCCCGGGAGATCGCCAACCTGGCGGAGCGGGCCCGCACCAAGCGACTCACCATGGACGACATCAGCGGTGGCACCTTCACCATCACCAACGCCGGCCCGTTCGGCACCCTGTTCACCGTGCCCGTGATCAACCAGCCCCAGATCGCCATCCTGGCGACCGACGGGGTCCGCAAACGGCCGGTCGTCGTCGAGCTCCCCGACGGCAGCGATGCCATCGCCATCCATCCGGTCGGCAACCTGGTGCTCTCCTTCGACCACCGGGCGGTCGACGGCGCCTACGCCTCGGCGTTCATGCGGGCCGTCAAGGACAGCCTCGAGACAAGGGACTGGTCGGCCGAGCTGTGACGCTGCGGGTCCGCTGGTTGGGCCGGGTCCGCTACCAGGACGCCCTGGCGCTGCAGCACGCGCTGTTCCGTACCCCACCGGGCGGTGACGACTGGCTGCTGCTGCTCGAACACCAACCCGTCTACACCATGGGCGTGCGGGCCCGGGCCGAGCACCTGCTGGCCGACCCGGCGTCGATCGGCGCCGAGCTGGTCCGCGCCGACCGGGGCGGCGACATCACCTGGCACGGCCCGGGCCAGCTCACCGCCTACCCGATCGTGTCGGTTGCGATGGGCCCGGGCGCGGTGCCGCGCCACGTGGCCCGGATAGAGCAAGTGGTCATCGACGTGCTGGCCGGCTTCGGATTGGCGGCCGGCCGCCTGCCCGGATATCCAGGGGTCTGGATCGACGACCGCAAGATCTGCGCGGTCGGCGTCCGCATCTCCCGGGGCCGGTCGATGCACGGCTTCGCCCTGAACGTCGACCCCGATCTGGGCTGGTTCGACCACATCGTGCCGTGCGGCATCGCCGGCAGGGCGGTGACGTCACTGGCCGCCGAGGGAGTCACGGTGTCGATGCATGAGGTCGTCGACGCCGTGGCCGAACGTTGGGAAAAAACCTCCCCGGGCGCGGGACCCGTCGACCGCCAGGATGTGGCCTGGCGGGCTCGACCAGAGGACCTTTCCCCGTTCAGCCGAGGTAGCGGACCGGGTACGCCGGTGCGGCTGCTCGGGCGGCTGGCGGAGGCGGGCGTCGACCCGGCTGGCGCCATCCCACTCGCCGAGCGCAAGCCGGCCTGGCTGCGGGTCAAAGCCGACATGGGTCCGGAGTACCGGGCCCTCAAACGCACCATGCGCTCGCTGCAGTTGACGACGGTGTGCGAGGAGGCAGGGTGCCCCAACATCTTCGAGTGCTGGGCGGACGGCACGGCGACGTTCATGATCAACGGGGACCGCTGCACCCGGGCGTGCGGGTTCTGCCTGGTCGACACCCGCAAGCCCGAGGCGCCCGATCCCGCCGAGCCCCAACGGGTGGCGGAGGCGGTTGCCGGCATGCGCCTGGCCCACGCCGTGGTCACCGCTGTCGCCCGGGACGACCTGGCCGACGGGGGCGCCGCCGGCTTCGCCGCCACCATCGACGCCATCCACCGTCGGTGCCCGGGCACCGCGGTGGAGGTCCTCATCCCCGACTGCCGGGACGACGCCTCGGCGCTGCGGGTCATCTTCGACGCCCGGCCCGAGGTCCTCAACCACAACATCGAGACGGTGGCCCGATTGCAGCGGGCGGTCCGCCCGTCGGCGTCCTACGCCCGCAGTCTCGGGGTGCTGTCACGAGCCAAGGCGGCCGGCCTGACCACCAAGTCGGGGCTCATCCTGGGCATGGGGGAAACCGAGACCGAGGTCCTGGGCGCCCTGGCCGACCTGCACGGGATCGGTTGCGACATCGTCACCATTGGCCAGTACCTGCGGCCCACCTCGCACCACCTCCCGGTAGACAGGTGGTGGACACCCGAGGAGTTCGCCCAGCTGGGAGCCGCCGGCGAGGCCATGGGCATACCCCACGTCGAGTCCTCTCCATTGACCCGGTCCAGCTACCACGCCCGCCAGGCGGCCGCCGGGCTTCTCCCCTCCGGCGCCCTGGTGCCGGCGGCGGGATTTTCCCCATGAGCTCAGCACACGGGCCAAGGGCCGACCGCGTCCGCCGGGCCATGGAGCGGCTCGGGGTCGACGCCCTGCTGCTGTCGCTCGGCGCCGACCTGCCCTGGCTGACCGGCTACACGGCCATGCCGCTCGAGCGGCTGACCATGCTGGTGCTCCTGGCGGACGGCGACGCCACGCTGGTGGTGCCGAGGCTGGAGGCGCCCCGGGTCGCCGAGGACCCCACCTTCTCGCTGTACCCCTGGGACGAGGCGGAGGACCCGGTGCAGATCGTGGCCGGCCTGGTCGGCGGCCGCCGGCGGCTGGCCATCTCGGACCGGACGTGGGCCACGTTCGTGCTGCAGCTCCAGGATCGCCTGCCCGATGCCAGTTGGCGGCAGGCGTCGGCGGTCACGGGGCCGTTGCGGGCCGTCAAGGACGCCGGCGAGGTGGCGGCCCTGGCCGCCGCGTCGGCCGCCGCCGACCGGGTGGCGGCGGCGCTCATCTCCGGGCAGATCCCGCTCATCGGGCGCACGGAGGCCGAGGTGTCCGACGACATCGCCCGACGCGTGGTCGCCGAAGGACACCAGCGGGTCAACTTCGCCATCGTGGGCAGCGGGCCCAACTCGGCCAGCCCCCACCACGATGCCGGCGCCCGCCGTATCGGGCCGGGCGAGGCGGTGGTCTGCGACTTCGGCGGCACCATGGACGGGTACTGCTCGGACATCACCCGGACGGTGTTCACCGGAGAGCCGCCGGCGCAGTTCCGCGACCTGTACACCGTCCTGCAGCTGGCCCAGGCGGCGGCGGTGGCGGCCGCCGAAGTCGGCACCACCTGCCAGCAGGTCGACGGCACGGCCCGCGCCATCATCACCGAGGCCGGGTTCGGCGACTATTTCATCCACCGCACCGGGCACGGGATCGGCCTGGAGGAGCACGAAGACCCGTACATCGTGGCCGGCAACGCCGAGCCGCTGGTCCCCGGTCACGCCTTCTCGGTGGAGCCGGGCATCTACCTGCCCGGCCGCTTCGGGGCCCGCATCGAGGACATCGTGGTGGCGTCGGAGGACGGGCCGCGATCGCTCAACGCCGTCGACCACGGCCTCGCGGTCGTGGCCGGCTAGCAGGCAGCGGTGGACCTCGGCCTGGAGGGCAAGGTGGCGCTGGTCACCGCGGCGTCCAAGGGCCTGGGCCGGGCCGCGGCCATGGCGCTGGCCGCCGAAGGGGCCCGGGTCGTCATCTGCGCCCGGGGGGCCGACGCGCTTCACGCGACCGAAGCCGAGCTGCACGACCGGGGCGCCGACGTGCTGGCCATGGTGGCCGACGTCACCTCGCCGGAGGTCCCGGCCCACCTGGTGGCGGCCGCCGTCGATCGCTTCGGGGCCCTCGACGTGCTGGTGGCCAATGCCGGCGGACCGCCGCCCGGGCGGGCGCTCGAGCTGACCGACGAGCAGATCGTCTCGGCTGTCAATGCCAACCTGCTGACCTCCGTCCGCCTGGTGCGCGAGGCGGTACCCCACATGCGGCGGGCCGGCTGGGGTCGGATCTGCCTAATAACGTCGTACACGATCAAGCATCCACACCCGAACCTGGCGCTATCCAACCTGGCCCGCACCGGGCTGTGGGCGTGGGCCAAGACGGCGGCGGTCGACCTGTTCCCCGACGGCATCACCCTCAACCTGGCCGCCCCGGGGTCGCACGCCACCGAGCGCAACCGCCAGTTGGGCCACGGCGACCCGGCCCGGATGGGACAGCCGGAGGACTTCGGGAAGATCGTGGCGTTCCTGTGTTCCGAACCCTGTCGCTTCATGACCGGCACTGCCGTCAACGTCGACGGCGGGGCGGTGCAGGGCCTCCTCTAGCGCGGGGGCTTGACGCTGTTCGGGCGATTGGAGCGGGCCGTGCTGTGGCGGAGGGGGCTGGGCGACCGCGGTTGGATCCGTTCGTCAGTTGACCGCGCCATAGCGCGCTCAACTGACGAACGGATCCTGATTCGCCCTCCTCCGCCGGTTTTGGTTGGGTGGATGGGCCATGATCCGCCTCGACGCATCGACCGTGCTGCTGCAGTGGTCGGTCGGCGGTCTGTTCTTCCTGTGGGTGACCACCCGCCGGCGACTGGTGGGCGTCGGCTACGGGTGGCTGCTGCGCGGCGTCTACCTGATCATCGCCGCCGGGGCGCTGGCCGCGGGCCGGGCGGTCAGCCCCGACACCGTCCGAGATCTGCTCATCGTCGGCGTGGTGGCCGCCACTCTTGCGGCACTGGTCGTGTCGGTGCTGCGCCGGGCGGCCGGGGTGGCTGGGGAGCGGGAGTTGCAGGAACGCCGCAGCGCCCGGGTGGCGGCCATGACCGGCATCGACCGGGCGACCAAGGTGGTCGATCGGGGCCGGCCGGAGTTCACACCGTGGCTCGACCTGGCCGCGCCGATGATCGGGACCGCCGGGCTGGTGGCGGCGGCGCTGGCCGACGGCGGCCCGCATTGGCTGGCGGTGGCGCGGACCCTCGTCGGTGCCGCCTTCCTCGGCTCGGCGACCGACGCCATGCTCCTCGGCCACTGGTACCTGGTGCAGCCCGGCCTCGGGCGGAGCCTGCTCAACGAGATGGTGCGGTGGGTGGCAGTGGTCTGGCCGTTCGAGGTGGCCGCCCTCCTCTGGCCCCGGGGAATGGTCCAGGTGCTCGACGGCACCATCGCCGACGGCTACGGGGGGATCCTCGGTTGGTTCTGGGTGGCGTGTGCCATCGGGACCCTGGTGCTGTGTTTCGTCACCCGCGCCGCCCTGAAGGAGAAGTCCTATGCCGCGGTGATGGCGGCCACCGGACTTCTGTACCTCGCCATCCTGACCGCGTTCGGTGCCGACCTGGTGGCCCGGGCCGTCCTGGCCAGTTAGCCCGTTGTGGACCTTCTCCTAGAGGCCGCTGCTGGTCCAGTCGATCGCCACGGGTGACACGACCTTTCCGACATCCAGCTGGATCAAGGTTTTGGCCGTGAGTGGGATGGTGCGGGGATCGGCGGCGAACGGCCGGCCGTCCACGAAGGCCGTCACCTTGCCCAACGCCGGGCCCACCTGACCGGTGGCCAGGGGCTGGCCCCATATGTCGAAGAAGTTGCCCAACGTGTACTGGGCGGTGCTCGGCGATTCGACGTGGATGACGCCGTCGGCGGCGTGGGTGTGCAGCCAGTAGAAACAACTGCCACCGGACACGAAGCTGCCCGCGGTATTGCTACCCGTTTTGAGCGGGGGGTTGATGCCGATGCCCATCGGGATCTGCTTGGCGGACCCGTCGACGAAGATGGCCAGGTGGGCGTGGACGTGGTACTGGACCTGCTCGTTGACGTCGCAGCTGATGCCGTCGATCGTCTGGGGATAGACGGCGGTGTTGATGTTGGCCAGCGACGTGCCGGCCGGGACCGGGATCTTCTCGGGTCCGACCGACGCGGCCGGGGTGGAGGTCGGTGTCCCGGTGCTGCCGTTCACGGCGAAGGCGAAGAACACGACGAGGGCGCCGATGAGGGCCACGGCCACCCACGCGGCGACCACCTTTTTGGTGTCACGGTGACGCCTGCGGGGGACCGGCGACTTCCGCTTGGCGGCCGCGGCGGCGGCTGCAGCCGACGGCTTCCGCGTCGGCGGAGGCGGCGGCGCCTTCTTGGCGGCCGGCCGCGGTGGTCGCTTCGACGTCGTGCGCCGGTCACTGGCCAATCTGCTCTCCCTGATCGTTCCCCGTCGCATGGTACCGGCGCCGCCGTCCCCGACGGACTCGCCCGACTGGGCGGTGGGAGTACTGGGGCGGCTGGGACTGCCGTTATGCCGATGGAACGCGGTCGGTGTCATCCTGTAGTCTTTCGCCGTCCACGCCTGCCATCGGCTGAATCCGGGGTCCTCGACAAATGAGTTTGCGCATCCTGAGCAGCCCCGGGCTCATCATCTCCATGGTCGCCATCCTCGGTGGGACAGCCCTCGCCATCTTCCTCACCGCACCCGGCCGGGCCAAGGCCAGGCAGCAGCGCCACCCCGACCGCCCGCCGCGTGAGCGTTTCGATCCCCGCGCCGACCGCTTGGAGCGCATGGACCGAGGCGAGCGGGAGCGGGCCGAGCGTCGAGCGCCGGGTGGCGCCGGGGCCGACGCCCTGTTGCCGGCGCCGATCGGACCGGTCCCGCTGGCCGCCGAGCACGAGACGACCCGTTTCACCGATCTGGCCGGCCTCGATGATGCCGTCACCGAGCTCACCGAGGTCCGGGAGTACCTGTCCGACCCCGACCGGTTCACGGCCGTCGGCGCCAACCTGCCGCGCGGCATCCTGCTCCATGGGCCCCCGGGCTGCGGGAAGACGCTGCTGGCCCGGGCGCTGGCCGGCGAGACCGGAGTGCCGTTCTACAGCGTGTCGGCGGCCAGCTTCGTCGAGCAGTTCGTCGGCCTGGGTGCGGCCCGGGTGCGCCAGTTGTTCGACGAGGCCAAGAAGGCGGCGCCGTCCATCGTCTTCCTCGACGAGCTCGACGCCATCGGCCGCAGCCGGGACAACGGCTCGTCCGGCGGCCGGGAGTTCGACCACACCCTCAACCAGTTGCTGGTCGAGCTGGACGGTTTCGCCGGTTCGTCCGGCGTTCTCCTGATCGGGGCGACCAACCGGCCTGAGTTGATCGATGCCGCCCTGCTGCGACCCGGCCGCTTCGACCGCCGGATCAAGGTGGAGCTGCCCGATCGCCACGGTCGCGAGCAGATCCTGCGGCTCCACGCCTCGAGGCGCCCGGTGTCGCCTTTCGTCAACTGGACCGAGGTGGCCGGAGACACCGCCGGGCTGAGCGGTTCGGAGCTGGCCAACATCGTCAACGAGGCGGCGCTCCTCGCCGCCCGCCGGCGCCAGGCGTCGGTCCTGCCCGAAGACGTGTGGGAAGCGGTCCACCGGGTGGCGGCCGGCACCGGCGGGTCGGCCCGGTTGATACGCGACGACGAGCGCCAGTTGCGCGCCGTGCACGAGGCCGGCCACGCCCTGCTCACCCTGCTGATGCGGGGCATGCGGCCCCCGGCGAGGATCTCGATCGTGACCCGCGAGGGTGCTTTCGACCGTTCCGTCTGGTCGGCCGGCGAGGACCGCGAGACCCTGACCAAGCGGGAGCTGATGGCCAAGCTGATCGTGCTGCTGGGCGGCCGGGCGGCCGAGATGCAGACGTTCGGCGAACCCAGTACCCGGGCCGAGGACGACCTCAAGCATGCCGCCGCCCTGGCCCGGCGCATGGTCGAGCAGTGGGCCATGACCGGCCGCTTCGAGTTGGCGGGAACACAGAGCGACAAGAAGATGCCCTATGTGGAGGGCAGCGCGGGCGGCAACGAGGTGCGGACCCTCCTGGCCGGCGCCGAGCACGCGGCCATGACCATCCTCGGCGACAACACCCGCAGTCTCCGGCTGATCGCCGCCACCCTGGCCGAGCGCGAGACACTCACCGCTTCCGAGCTCACCGAGCTGCACGTCGCCGGGCCCCGCGTCCGGCAGCGGGTGGCCCTGGGCGGTACCGCGGCCGGCGAGACCATCGACAGTCGGGCCCACGAGGCCGGCGACGCCCACCAGGCCCTCCGGGCCCTTCAGGCCCTACAGTCCGACGACATCCCGGCGGCCCGGCCGGTTGCCATCCGATCACCCAAGTTCCGCGCCGGGTGAGCTCGGTTGCGAGCGAGCGACGAAATATTTGGCCTTCGGATGGTGGACGATGATGGCCGCCGTGGTCTGCTCGGGGTGGAACTGCCATGACGATTCCTCGTTGACCTCGACGCCGATGCGATCGGCGCCGACCAACTCGGCGCACTTGGCGTTGTCCTCGAGATCCGGACAGGCGGGGTAGCCCCACGAGTAGCGCCCACCTCTGTACTTCTGGCGGAACAGCCCGGTGAGCGTCGGACCGTCCTCGTCGGCGAATCCCCACTCCTCCCGGATCCGATGGTGCCAGTACTCGGCCAGCGCCTCGGTCATCTCGACCGCCAGCCCGTGCAGGTGGAGGTATTCGGTGTAGCGGTCCTCGGCGAACAGCTCGGCCGTCGCCTCCGACACCGCCGGCCCCATGGTCACCACATGGAATCCGGCGTAGTCGATCTCGCCGCTGTCGACCGGGCGGAACATATCGGCGATGCACAGCCAGGGAGGGGCCGGTTGACGGGGAAAACGGAAGCGCAGCCACTCGCCGCTTCGCGTCTCGTCCTTCCAGATGATCAACTCGTCACCGTCGCTGTTGGCCGGGTAGTAGCCGTAGGCGACGGCGGGCCGGAGCACGTCGAGGCGCCGGGCCGACGCCAGCTCCGAGCGCAGGACGGCCCGGACCCGATCCTTGAATTCGGGATCCGATTCGCCCTGCTCAGGCCGGTAACCCCACTGGTTGCGGAACAGCGCGGTCTCGTTGATGTAGTGGGCGATGTCGTCGAGGGGCAGTCCCTTGTCCACCCTGGAGCCCACGAACGGCGGGACGAAGACGCGGTTGTCGGTCTCCACGTCCGGGGAGCGGGTCGGGATCTCGGCCCGCTCGGCCGTGGTGGCGGCGGCGGTCGCCGCCGACGACCGGGGCGGCAGGTTGCGGCCGCCGAGGGCCCGACCGAAATCGGCGGCGTCGGTCAGCGCCCCGCGGCGCTTGAGGTCCATCAGCCGGTCCATGGTGTGCAGTCCCTCGAACGCGTCCTTGCCATAGAACAGCCGTCCGTCGTAGACCTGGCGTAGGTCGCGTTCGACGTAGGTACGGGTCAGGGCGGCCCCGCCCAGCAACACCGGGATGTCCGAGACGCCTCGGTCGTTCATGTCGATCAGGTTGTCCCGCATGATGAGGGTGCTCTTGACCAGCAGCCCGCTCATCCCGATGGCGTCCGCCTTGACCTCCTCGGCCCGGGCGATGATGTCGTGGATGGGGACCTTGATCCCGAGGTTGTGCACCTCGTAGCCGTTGTTGGTGAAGATGATGTCGACCAGATTCTTGCCGATGTCGTGCACGTCGCCCTTCACGGTCGCCAGTACCACCCGGCCCTTGCCGCCCTCGTCGCTCTTCTCCATGTGCGGCTCGAGATGGGCCACCGCCGTCTTCATGGTCTCCGCCGACTGGAGGACGAACGGTAGCTGCATCTGGCCGGAACCGAACAGCTCGCCGACCACTTTCATGCCGCCCAGGAGGACGTCGTTGACGATGCCCAGGGCCGGCATGCCTTCCGCCATGGCCCGGTCGAGATCGGCCTCCAGGCCGTTGCGGTCGCCGTCGATGATGCGCCGCTCGAGGTGGCGTTCGACCGGCCAGCCGGACCGGTCCTCCTTCTCGACCGCGCTCGCGGACACGCCCTCGAACAGCGACAGCAGCGCCTGCAACGGGTCGTAGCCCCGCGCCGCATCGCGCCGGTCGTAGATCAGGTCGAGGCACACCTCGACGACGCGCGGGTTCGATCTTGTTGAGCGGCATGATCCGGGCCGCGTGCACGATGGCCGCGTCGAGTCCGGCCTGCTGGCACTCGTGCAGGAACACCGAATTCAGGGCGTGGCGGGCGGCCGGCACCAGGCCGAACGACACGTTCGACAGGCCGAGGATCGTCCCGGCGCCCGGGAGCTCGGACTTGATGAGCCGGATGCCCTCGATGGTCTCGATGCCGTCCCGGCGGCCCTCCTCCATGCCCGTCGACAGGGGCAGCGCCAGGGTGTCGAACAGCAGATCGCTCGGGTCGAGCCCGTAGCGGTCGACGGCCAGGTCGTAGATGGCCCGGGCGGCCCGCAGTTTCCACTCGGCGGTGCGGGCCTGGCCGTCGGTGTCGATGCACGTGCACACGACCGCCGCCCCGTAGGTGCGGGCCAGGGTGAGGAACGAGTCGAGGCGGGTCCCCGGGGCGTCGCCGTCCTCCAGGTTGACCGAGTTGAGGATGGGCTTGCCGGCGATGCGCTGGAGGCCGGCCTCGATGACCGGCGGCTCGGTCGAGTCCAGCATCAGCGGCACCGTCGCCTGGGTGGCGAACCGGCCCGCCACCTCAATCATGTCGGCCACCCCGTCCTCGCCGGTGTAGTCGACGCACACGTCGAGGACGTGGGCGCCCTCCTTCTCCTGCTCGCGGGCCATGGCAACCGTGGTGTCCCAGTCGCCGGCCAGCATGGCCTCCCGGAACTTCCTGGACCCGTTGGCATTGGTGCGCTCGCCGACGACCAGGAACGACGGCGCCTGGTCGAAGGGCACGTGGTTGTAGATGGAGGCGATGCCGGGCTCCCATTCGAGTTCCCGGACCTTCGGCGTCAGGTCGCGGCAGGCGTCAACGACCGCGGCCAGGTGTTCGGGCCTGGTGCCGCAGCATCCGCCGACGACCGAGATGCCATACGTGGTGACGAAGCGGGCCTGATGCTCGGCCAGCTGCGCCGGGGTCAGGTCATAGTGCATCTGGCCGTCGACCACGGAAGGCAGGCCGGCGTTGGGCTGGCAGGCCGAGCGCGGTGCGGGCGTGCTGGGACAGGTAGCGCAGGTGCTCGTTCATCTCCTGGGGGCCGGTGGCGCAGTTGATCCCGAGGACGTCGGGCCGCAGGGCGTCGAGGGTGGTGAGGGCGGCCCCGATCTCGGTTCCCATCAGCATGCGGCCCGTCAGCTCGATGGTGACCTGCGCCTGGATCGGCACGGTGCGCCCGGTGTCGGCCATGGCCCGCCGGCACCCGATGACCGCCGCCTTGGCCTGGAGCAGGTCCTGACAGGTCTCGACTACCAGCAGGTCGACACCGCCGTCGATCAGGCCCCGGGCCGCCTCGGCGTACCCGTCGCGGATGTCGACGAAGGAGATCTGCCCGAGCGATGCCAGCTTGGTTCCGGGACCGAGCGAGCCGGCGACCCACCGGTCCCGCTCGTCGGTACGGAACTCGTCCGCCACCCTTCTGGCGATCTCGGCCGCCTTCAGCGCCAGCTCGTAGGTGCGCTCGGCGATCCCGTACTCGGCGAGCACCCACGGCAGGGTCCCGAAACTGTCCGTCTCGACCACGTCGACGCCGACTTCATAGAACGACCGGTGGACGCCGGCGACCACTTCGGGGCGGGTGTCGCACAGCATTTCGTTGCAGCCCTCGAACCCGGCGCCGCCGAAGTCGTCGGGGCCCAGATGACACAGCTGCAGGTTGGTTCCCATGGCGCCGTCGAAGATGACGACCCGCCGGCGCACGGCGTCGAGATAGCTGCTCACGCCGACAGGCTACCGGGGGGGCAAATCCTCGTCCGCGCCATTGATTCCGGCGTGAGGCGGTGGGCGGAGCCCGCGGCCGATAGCGTCGGCTGCCTCATGAAGATCTACACCAGGACGGGCGACGACGGCACCACCGGCCTGCTGTACGGCGGCCGGGTAGCCAAGGATTCCGCCATCATCGAGGCCAATGGTGCGGTGGATGAGGCGCAGGCCGCGGTGGGCCTGGCCCGAGCCGAGACAGCCGCAGCGGGCGGCTCGGAGCTCGATGGCCTGCTCATCGGCGTCGAGCGCGACCTGTACGTGCTCATGGCCGAAGTCGGAACCGCGCCGGTCAACCGGGCCAAGCTGACGCCCGGCCGCACGCTCGTCACGGGGGACATGGTCACGGGACTCGAGACCATCGTCGACGACCTGACCGGCCGGTTCCCCCCGATCACCGAGTTCGTGCTGCCGGGCGGCAGCCGCGTATCTGCGGCGCTCGACCTGGCCCGCACCCTGGTGCGGCGGGCCGAACGCCGGGCCCTGGTCGTCGACCTGGCGCCCGACTCGTCAGTCGGCCCGTACCTCAACCGGCTGTCCGACCTGCTGTGGACCATGGCCCGCTGGCAGGACCACGAGCACGGCGAGTCCCTCCGGAGCCGGTCCCGCTAGCCGGGCGGGGTATTTCACGGTATCAGCCGTCTGCCGTCAGCCGTCAGCCGAGCCGGTCGCCGGGGTGCGCCTCGGGCTC
This sequence comes from uncultured Actinomycetota bacterium, assembly GCA_963792645.1. Taxonomy (GTDB): domain Bacteria; phylum Actinomycetota; class Acidimicrobiia; order Acidimicrobiales; family Palsa-688; genus CAWBWS01. The sequence goes on along the minus strand of CAWBWS010000001.1, from coordinate 583,309 downwards.
GGGCGTGACGAGCAGCACCGTCCCGTGCCGGTAGGTGCCCAAGGTCAGGACCTCGGACCAGAACGGCCCGATCTGGCGGGGCGGGAAGTTGACCACCGCCAGCACCAGTCGGTCCAGCAGCTGTTCGCGGCGGTAGTTGGTGATCTGCGCCGACGAGGACTTGACACCGAGCTCGGGCCCGAAGTCGATCCGCAGCTTCCACGCCGGCCGCCGGGCCTGCGGGAAGTCCTCCACCTCCAGCACCCGACCCACCCGGATGTCAACCTTCTCGAAATCCGCCCAACTGATCGGGGAGTCCGTCACTCCATCAGTATCTCACCAGCCTCACCAGCCTCACCAGCCTCACCCCTCACCGAACGGGTGTCGATCGGCCTTCTGGGACGCGTTATGGCGGTATATCGCGTGCAACGCGTCAGAGTTTGCGGACGACCGACGTCCAGCTGGCGCTCAGCCGCCGATACCGACGATCTCGACCTCGAGGCGACCGCTCGGGGCGTCGTACACGACCGTCTCACCCACGCCATGGCCCATCAGCGCCCGGCCGAGTGGGGAGTTGGGCGACATGACGGCCACGCCCTCTCGCCGCTCCTCGATGGACCCGATCAGGAACCGCTCGACCTCGTCGTCGCCGGCGTAGCGCAGCGACACCACGGCGCCGGTCGTGACCGCACTGCTCGCCTCCGCCGTCGTGCTGTCGACGATCTGGGCATCCTCGAGGGTGGCGGCCAGCTGGCGGATCCGCGCCTCCATCTTCCCCTGGGCGTCCTTGGCCGCATGGTAGTCACCGTTCTCCGAGAGATCGCCGAGCGCACGGGCGGCCTCGATGGCCCGGGCGATATCGACCCGGCCGCGGGTCGAAAGGTCCTCGAGCTCGGCCTGAAGCCGATCGTAAGTGTCCCTCGACAGCTGAATCTGCTCCATACGTCCTTAGACTAAATGCCCTGACCGGTTGACGGGGACCGGTTGCATCAACGACACTGGTCAGCGGTATGGGTAACGCCGACTTCGTTGTACGTATGGATTAGCGCACTCCGGCAGCCCGGCGTGCGCCTCCGACCGTCCACTAGGTGGGCGGTCGTTTCGTGTCCAGGGAGCAGTTTCGAACTGAAGTGAGTAAGTGACGAGTCATCGGATCGCAGTACTCGGTGGTGACGGGATCGGCCCGGAAGTTATCGCCGAGGCCCTGAAGGTCTGCCGCGCCACGGGTGTCGAGCTCGAGACGGTCGAATACGACCTCGGCGCCCGTCGCTACCTGGCGACCGGCGAGGTTCTCCCCGACCATGTCCTCGATGAGCTCCGGACCTACGAGGCCATCCTCCTGGGCGCCGTGGGCCGCCCCGACGTCTCTCCAGGCGTGCTCGAGCGGGGCCTGCTGCTGAGGCTGCGTTTCGAGCTGGACCTCTACATCAATCTCCGGCCCTTCGTCACGCCCCCTGGATCGTCGCGCCGCATCAACCTCACCGTCGTGCGGGAGAACACCGAGGGCAGCTACGCCGGCGAGGGCGGCTTCCTCCGCAAGGGGACCCCGGCGGAGGTCGCCACCCAGGGATCGGTGAACACCCGCTACGGAGTCGAACGGTGCGTGCGCTTCGCCTACGACCTGGCCCGCAGCCGGGACCGCCACCACCTGACTCTGGTCCACAAGACCAACGTCCTGACCTTCGCCGGTGACCTGTGGCGGCGCACCTTCGAACAGGTGGGGCTGGAGTATCCCGACGTCTCGACCGGCTACCACCACGTCGATGCCGCCTGCATCTACCTCGTAGAGTCCCCCGAACGCTACGACGTCATCGTCACGGACAACCTCTTCGGCGACATCCTGACCGACCTGGCAGGCGCGCTTTCGGGGCGGGATCGGTTCGGCGGCGTCGGCCAATCTGAACCCGTCCGGCGACGGACCGTCCCTGTTCGAGCCGGTGCACGGGTCGGCCCCCGACATCGCGGGCACCGGCCGGGCCAATCCGGTGGCGGCGATCATTTCGGCCGCCATGATGCTTGACTTCCTCGGAGAGGCCGATGCCGCCGCCCGGGTCGTCAAGGCCATCGAAGATTACACGTCTCATACTGGTAGCGAGCCCCGCCCGTCGACCGCTCAGGTCGGCGACGCCATTGCAGAAAGGGTGTAGGCAGCATGCCGATTACGAAGTCGGAGAAGATCTGGATGGACGGCAATTTCGTCGACTGGGACGACGCCAAGATCCACATCCTGACCCACACCCTCCATTACGGATGCGGCGTATTCGAGGGCATCCGGGCGTATGCGACCGACGAGGGTCCGGCGGTGTTCCGCCTCACCGACCACATCATGCGGTTGTTCAACTCGGCCAAGATCTTCATGATCGACATCCCGTTCAGCCCCACCGAGCTGATCGACGCGGTGAAGGACACGGTTCGGGTCAACGGGCTGCCGGAGTGCTACATCCGACCCATCGCCTACCTCGGGTACGGCGAGATGGGCCTAAACCCGCTGCCGTGCCCGGTCAACGTCTCGATCGCCGTGTGGCCCTGGGGCTCCTACCTGGGCGCCGAGGGCATCGCCCGTGGCGTGCGCACCAAAATCAGCTCGTGGCAGCGTCACGACCCCAACGCCATGCCGCCGGCGGCCAAGGGCACGGGGATGTACATCAACTCATCGATGGCCAAGATCGAAGCCCTAAAGGCCGGGTACGACGAGGCCATCCTCCTGTCGCCTCAGGGCTACGTAAGCGAGTGCACCGGCGAGAACATCTTCGTGGTCAAGGCGGGCCGCATCGTCACGCCGCCGTCGTCCGCCGGCGCGCTCGAGGGCATCACCCAGAGCTCGGTGATGGCCATCGCCCGCGACCTCGGCTACGAGGTCGAGGTCGGCCACATCCTGCGCTCGCGACCTCTACACCGCCGACGAGGCGTTCCTCTCGGGCACGGCCGCCGAGGTGGTCCCGATCCGCTCGGTCGATGACCGGCTGGTCGGGCGCGACGGCGAGCCCGGGCCCATGACCCGCAAGATCCAGGAGATCTTCCAGGCCGCGGTCCGGGGCCAGGTCGACCGCCACAAGGACTGGGTCGAACATGTCGGTTGATACCCGGGCGCCGACGCCTGCTGCCTTGCCGGGCCCGCCTCTCCCCGGACCCGCCGGTTCGCCCCCGGCCGGCGACGGTCAGGACGGCCGCCGGTGACCCAGCCGGACTATGTCCCCATCGTCCGCGCCGATCGGATGCGTCCCATCGACCGGCTTCCCGTACCGAAGAGCTGGCGCTCGGACCGCCCAGCCGACCTGGCCAACCCGCTGCCGCCCTCCGGGCCCCGCTTCGGGAGCGCCGGGCCGGATCTCGGGTACGGGATGCTCCTGGCCCGGCGACTCGCCTCCAAGCTGGTCCTGACCGAGGGCGAAGAAGTCGACGATGCCGTCGCCGGCTGCTTCGCGGTCGGCGCCAAGCGGGCATCGAGGTTCGGCCGGGCTCCGGTGATCTTCGACATGGAACTGGCCTTCATACTCTGGGGGTTCATGCCCGGGGCGCCTGCCGACCTGGTCGCGTTCCGCAAGCCGATGTTCCAGAGCGCCGCCCACCACTATTCAGAGCAGCGTCAGATCGTCGACCGGGTGAAGGAGGCGACGCTGAGCCTCACCCCCGCCCAGGTCGCTGAGCGCCTGAGGGAGTGGAAGACGCTGATCGATACCGGCCGCGAGCGCTAGAGGATCTCGAGCAGCCGTTCGGCGGGGCGGGCGATCACGGCCCGGTCGCCGACCACGACAATCGGGCGTTCCAAGAGGACGGGGTGGGCGGCAATCGTGTCCAGCAGTTCCTCGGCGGAGAGACCATCCCGGCCCAGGTCCAGCTCGGAATAGACGGGCTCGCCGGCTCGGATCATGTGGCGGGGATCGACGATGCCGAGCAGATCCATGAGGTGGCGCAACTCGCCGACCGTCGGCGCCGTCTCGAGGTAGCGGACGATAGTGGCGTCCACCCCCTGGTCAGCCAGCAGGGCCTGAGCGGTCCGGCACTTCGAGCACGATGGGTTGAAGTACACCGTGGTGTCGCGGTGAGAGTCCCCGTTCATGGTGCGCAATCCTACGGACCTCGCTGCTCGATGTCGGCACCCGAGCCGAGCGAGCGGTCGTCCCGCACACGACGATCCGCCCGGGCGTGCCGCACCGCCTGGCGCCGGTCCACCCGGGCCCTCATCCGCCGGCGGACCAGTAGGCCCAGGGCCACGGCGGCAGCCGCCCAGACCACGAAGACGCTGACGCCGAAGTACCACGGCAGGGCGTGCATCGGGGTGGTGGCGCCGAACGCGCCCAACGACGCCGCCACCTCCACTAGTCGCCCGCCTCGATTGCTGCCCCCAACTCGGACAGGTCATCGGGCACCGCCACATGGGCCCGGATGGCGTCTGCCACGGTGCGCTTGACCATGCCCGACAGCTCGGTCCCCGGTCCCAGCTCGACGAACGTGGTGACCCCCAGCCCGGCCAGCCGCAGCAGCGACTCCCGCCAGCGCACCTGAGATGACAGCTGGCGGGACAGCAGGCCGCTCCAGCCGGCGTCGTGGGTTTCGGCGTCGACATTGGCCACGCAGGTCACCACCGGCCGGGCGAAGACCGCCGCCGCCAGGGCGGCGTCGAGGCGGTCCTGGGCCGGTGCCATCAACGGGGTGTGGAAGGCGCCGCCCACCGCCAGCGGCACCACCCGCTTGGCGCCCCGGGCCCGGGCATTGGCGCTGGCCTGCTCGACGCCCGGCCCGGTACCGGCGATCACGATCTGACCGGGGGCGTTGTCGTTGGCGACCCATGCGCCCTCCACGTCGGCACACGCGCCGGCCACCCCCTCCGGCTCGAGGCCCAGCACCGCGGCCATGGTCCCCGGGCAGGCCTCGGCGGCGGCCAGCATGGCCTGGCCCCGGGCGTCGACCAGCTGGGCGGCGTCGGCGGGGGAGAGGGCGCCGGCGGCCACCAACGCCGTGTACTCACCGAGGCTGTGCCCGGCGACGGCCGTCACCCCGTCGGACAGCACCGGGCGGGTGGCTTCGAGGATCGCCAGGCTGAGGGTGAACGTGGCCAGCTGCGCGTTGCTCGTCACCTTGAGCTCGTCGCCGCCGGCGTCGGTCAGCAGATGGGCGATGTCGCGCCCGGTCTGGCCTCCCAGCTGCTCGACCACCGCCCACGACGGGGTATCCACCCATGGCCGGCCCATGCCGGGGCGCTGCGAGCCCTGTCCGGGGAAAATCAGCGCATACATGGCTCGGTGAGGATATCCCCAGTGTCGCCGGTGTCCCTGGCCTCCGAGGGGCGCTACCTTCGGTGGCCGTGGGTTTGTTCTCGCACAAGATCCCGATATCGGACCCAGCCGAACTGGCCGAGCACCTGGCCGCAGCCGGCCGGCCGGTGCTGGTCGAGTTCGCCGAGAAGGATTCGCCGGCGTGCCAGATCGAGGCCCCGATCCTCGAGGATCTCGGCCGTCGCTACGCCGGCCGGCTCGAGGTGCTCAAGGCTGACGTGGCCGCTTCGCCAGAGGTGGCGGCCCGGTTCAACGTCCGGGCGGTGCCGACCTTCGTGGTGTTCGTCGGCGGCGAGGAGCGGCTCCGCCTGGTCGGGTTCCAGGACATAGAGGATCTGACCCGAGTGGTCGAAGCCGCGCTGCCGCCCGTCGCATCCGCCTGATCAGGCGAAGTCGGGCTTGCGGTCCCGCGACCGCTTCAATTCGAAGAAGCCGTCGGTGCCGGCGACCAGCAACACGCCGTCCCACAGCTTGGCCGCCGCCTCGCCGCGCGGCATCGGCGTGATGACAGGGCCGAAGAACGCCACGCCCTTGACGCTGATCACCGGCGTGCCCACGTCGTAGCCGACCTGGTCCATGCCCTCGTGGTGGGAGACCTTGATGGCCTCGTCATAGGAGGAATCGTCCATGGCGTCGGCCAGTTCGACGGGAAGGCCCACCTCGTCAAGCGCCCCCTCGATCGTCTCCCGGTCCTTCTCCATTCGCTCGACGTGGAAACGGGTGCCCAACGCCGTGTACAGCGGCCCGAGAACCTCGTCGCCGAACTTCTCGGCGGCCGCCATGCAGACGCGGACCGGCTCCCACGCGGTCGACAACATGCGGCGGTAGTCGTCGGAGATGTCCCTCTCCTCATTGAGGTAGGTCAGGCTCATCACATGCCAGTGCGGATCCAGCGTCCGCAGCCCGGCTACCTCGTGCAGCCAGCGGGACGCGATCCATGCCCACGGGCACAGCGGGTCAAACCAGAAGTCGACCCGCTCGGCTGTCGCGGGTTCGGCAAGGGCTTCAGACACAGCACCTCCCGGAGCAATTCACTCTGGGTGCAACACACCGCTGGGGCCGCATCTTCCCTACCCTGGCGGCATGGCCGATTACGTCCCGCCCCTCCGTGACATCCGATTCGTGCTCGAACATGTGGTCGACCTCCCCAGCCTGTCCAAGCTCGCGGCCTACCAGCACGCCGACCCGGAGACCGTCTTCGGGGTCATCTCCGAGGCCGGGCGCTTCCTGGCCGAGGTTATCGCGCCCCTCAACCGGGTCGGCGACACCGTCGGTTGCTCGGTCGACGCCGGCGGGCAGGTCGCCACGCCACCGGGTTTCCGCGACGCTTACCGCCAGTACGTCGACGCCGGCTGGGGGGCGGTGCCGTTCGACCAGGAGTTCGGAGGCGGTGGGTTCCCGTGGCTGGTCGCCATCGCCGTGCAGGAGATGATGACCTCGGCCAGCATGGGCTTCTCGCTCTGCCCCCTGCTGACCCAGGGCGCGGTCGACATGCTGACCCAGTTCGGGACACCGGAGATGCACGCGACGTACCTGGAGAAGATGGTCACCGGCGAGTGGACGGGGACCATGAACCTCACCGAGCCGGAGGCCGGATCCGACGTCGGCGCACTCCGGACCCGGGCCGTGCCCCATGAGGACGGCACGTGGCGCATCACCGGCCAGAAGATCTTCATCACCTTCGGCGAGCACGACCTGGCCGACAACATCGTCCACGTGGTGCTGGCCCGGGTTCCCGACGCGCCGCCGGGCACCCGGGGCATCTCGTGCTTCGTCGTGCCCAAGTACCTGGTCAATCCGGACGGCTCACTCGGCGCCCGCAACGACGTGCGGTGTGTGTCGATCGAGCACAAGCTCGGTATCCACGCCAGCCCGACCTGCGTGATGTCCTACGGCGACAGCGGGGGGGCCGTCGGCTACCTCATCGGTGATGCCAACCGGGGCATGCGCTACATGTTCACCATGATGAATACCGCCCGGCTTTCCGTCGGGCTCGAGGGGTTGGCCATTTCCGAGCGGGCGTACCAGGACGCCCTGCGCTACGCCCAGCAGCGCCGGCAGGGCCGCCACGTCGATGCCGCGGCCCTCGAGAGCTCGCCGATCGTCGAGCACCCCGACGTCCGCCGCATGCTGCTGACCATGAAGGCGTCCATCGAGGCCATGCGCGGCCTGCTGTACACCAACGCCGTGTCCATCGACCTGGCCCGCCACCACGACGATTCCGACGTCCGGGCCGCCCGGCAGGAGCTGGTCGACCTGCTGACGCCCGTGTGCAAGGCTTGGTGCACCGATCTGGGAGTGACGGTGACGTCGCTGGCGATACAGGTCCACGGAGGCATGGGCTACGTCGAGGAGACAGGCGTGGCCCAGCACTTCCGGGACAGCCGGATCGCGCCGATCTACGAAGGAACCAACGGCATCCAGGCCATAGACCTGGTGACCCGCAAGCTGCCGATGCGGGGCGGTAGGGTGGTAAAAGACCTCCTCGCCCAGATGGACGCCCTCGATGGGGAACTGGCCGGCGCCGGCTCGGGTCTGGGCGGTATCCGTGCCGGACTGGTCATCGGGGTTGGGACCTTACGCCAGGCCACGGACTGGATCCTCGGCGCGGCACCGGAAGATGCGCTGGCCGGGGCGACGCCGTACCAGACCGTGTTCGGCCTGGTCGCCGGTGGCTGGCTGCTCGCCCGTTCGGCGCTGGCCGCCCACCGGCTGCTGATCTCGGGTCTCGGTGAGCAGCAATTCCTGGCCGACAAGATCGCCACCGCCGCCTTCTACTGCGAGGAACTGCTCCCCGAGGTGGTCGGCCTGGTTCCAGCCGTCACCGCCGGCACCGCACCGCTCTACCGCATCAACCTCTCGACCGCCACGCTGGGATAACCAGATTTATACGTTGATTAGCCCGGCCACGGGGTTGGAGGCGGCATCCTCGTGGGTGTGGAGCTGCGTCGATTGTTTGCGACCGGACTGTGGGCGGTCACGACCGTGGCCGCCACGGGCCTGGTGTGGACGGCGACGTCGGTCGTTGCCAGCGACGTCACCGATCGCCCGGCACCGGTGGTCGCCCACCGCGACGTGGTGATCGCCCTGGCCAACGGGTCGGCCCCGGCGGAGAGCGTGCCTGCTCCGACGTCGACCACGCCCACTACCGCCCGCACTGGGCCGGCGAAGGTGGCGACGACGCTGACCACCACGCCGCATGCGCCACCGACCACCCGCCCGGCGCTCGTCCTACCGTTGGTAGTCACTACGACGACCTCTCCAGGAACCAGGCACGACGACACGACGGTCCCGCGTCAGGTGACACCGCCGCCGACCCAGGCGCCCGCTCCAACCGCCACCAAATCGACCAAAGGTGGCGAGGTCACCGTGGCCTGCACCGGTCCCTCGACCATACGCATGATCTCGGCCACTCCCAGCGACGGCTACCAGGTCGATCGCAACGTCACCGCCGGCCCGTACTTCGTGCAGGTCAGCTTCATCGGCGAGGAGAACGTGACGGTCAAGGCGGCCTGTGCCTTCGGCCAGCCGTTCTTCGACAACTCGGGACACCAGCCGGGCAGCTAACGACCGGGCGGCGGTCCGAACGTGACCGATATGCGGGCGCCGCCCAGCGGCCCCCTGCCGGCCGACATCCGCCCATCGGAGGCCTCGGCGGTGCGCCGCACGATGTCCAGGCCCAGGCCGGTACCGGACCCCCCGCTCGTCCCCCGGCCCGGCAAGGCGTTGCCGGGCAACCCGGGGCCTCGGTCGCTGACCACCAGCGTCCACGCCCGCCCGGTCGCCGCCACCACCTCGACCGCGAACGGGGTGCCGTGGGGGGTGTGGGCGAAGATGTTGTTCAACAGGGCATCAATGCACACGTCCATCTGGGTCGCCGAGACACCGACGACTTGGGGGCCGGGCGGCACGTCGACCGTGCACGACCGACCCTGGTCGTTGGCCAGAATCGCCCAGAAGGCGACCCGCTGGCGAACCGTCTGACCGAGGTCACACGACCCAAGCTCGCTGCGGCCGTCGTGGCGGGACGTCTGGCGCGATTCCTCGATGACCTGGGTGACGACCTCCTCGAGCCGGTCGATGTCATTTGCGATGCGCTCGCGGTCCCGCGGTGACCGCAGTCCCTCGGCGTCGAGGCGCAGGACGGTCAACGGTGTCCTCAGCTGGTGGGACAGGTCGGCGGTGCCCTCGCGCTCGGCCTTCAACAGCTCGCCGATCCGCCCGGCCAGCTCGTTCACCGCGACACCGACTTCGGCCACCTCGGGTGGACCAGCCGGAGTGACCCGGGCCCCGAGATCACCCCCTTGGAGTTGCCGGGTGACCGACAGCAGCTCGCCCATGGGACCGACGATCGATCGGGCCAGACGGTCGGCCAGCGCCACGGCCAGCACCACCACCGCCAGCCCGATGGCGGCCACGATCGCCCACGCCCGGTGCACGCCACGGTTGATGAGCGATGCCGCCACCCGGACGCGGACCACGGTCGCCGCCTGATTCGGGCCGAGCGTCCCGACCAGGATGTCCCGCCCACCGTTGGGGCCGGCGGCGGTGAACGATCGACCGTTGCGGGCCAACTCGACCTCAGGGTCGATCGGAATCGGCGCCCCGATCACCGAGCCGTCCGGGAGGTAGACCGTCAGGGGCCGCGGGTTGCCGGCATTGGCCTGCTGCACCAGCTGCTTGATGGTGTCGGGGTCATGCACCGCGCTCAGGGCCCCGGCGACCGACCGGGACTCGAGCTTGGCGGCATCGAGGGCCCGGTTGGCGGCGACCACGGCGATCAGGCGGGCCAGGGGGACGCAGAATGCCAGAACAATCATCGCTGTGACCGCGGCGGCGGTCAGCGCCAGTCTGTCTCTCAATGCGGGTCAGGCTCTCACGGGGTGTCAGGGTCGACCAGCATGACGCCGACCCCCCGCACGCTGCGCAGATATCGAGGCCGACTGGCGGACTCGCCCAGCTTGCTGCGCAACCACGACAGATGTACATCGATGGTCTTCTCGGGTCCGCCGTACGGCTGGTGCCAGACGGCGGCCAGCAACTCGCGTTTGGAAACCACCTCGCCCTGGCGGTTGGCCAGGTGCCACAGCAGGTCGAACTCCTTGCGGCTCAGATCAAGGGTCCGCCCGTCTACCGTGACCACCCGGCTCAGGGGGTGGATGGACAGGCCGCCGATCTCTATGGGTCCGCCGCCGTCGTCGTCCCGGACGCGACGGAGCACGGCCCGGATCCGGGCGTCGAGCTGGTCGGCCGAATAGGGCTTGACGACGTAGTCGTCGGCGCCGGCGTCGAGAGTGCGGATGATCTCCCCCTCGTCGTCGCGCGCCGTGGCGACAATGACCGGCACCGAGCTCACCGCCCGGAGCATCCGCAGCAACTCGAGGCCATCGATGTCGGGCAGCCCCAGGTCGAGCACCACGACGTCGGGCCGGTGGTCGACGATCTCGGTCAGTGCGCCGAGCCCGGTGGCCACGGCGATCACCGAGTGACCCCGCTCCGTCAGGCCGCGGCAGACGGCGGCCCGGATGAGGGCATCGTCCTCCACCACCGCGACTGTCGACACAGCCGAGACGGTAGACCCTCCGGCTGCGCAAGACGCGACACTGCCGCACTCGAAAGGTTAGACAGGAATTTGCCTGGACTTAGGTATGGAGAGGTCATTCTGATGCCGACGAATAGCTGGCCTGTCCATTCGGCGGGCGGGTCGGGCACGAAGGGGATCTGTGCACTCACGCAAGGCAGTGGCACTGGCGATATCCGCATTCAGCATCGTGGCGACCGCGTCGATGGCTCTGGCCGTCAATCTCACGGTGATCGGAGGCCACGCCTCGGGTAACCGCGCGGTTCTCGCCACGCACGGCGCGTCCGCCGGTGCCACGGTGCAGTACAGGGACGTGTTCGACGCTCCGACCCCGGTGGCGCCGGCGAAGACAGCCTCCGCCTCCCTGCTGCCGCTCCAAACAACAACCACGACCGAAAAGCCGGTCATCCACGACGACCCGACGACGACGATCGCCGGACTGCCCGCCGTCTCGGGCGACGACCACGATGACGACGCAGCCGAGACGACCACGACCGGCGTGACGACGACCACGATGCCCTGTGTCACGACCACGTCCACGACCACGGTGCACCGAGACGATCACGGCGACGGCGAAGACCACCATCATTGCCCCTCGACATCTACCACCGTCGACGGGGGCGGAGGCCATGACTGATGAGGAGCGCGCCGCCCGTCTGGCCCGTCTGGCCGAGCGCCAGGGCCGAGCCCGCCCCGGGCCGGCGCCGCTCTTGCCGGACGGCGCGGCTGGCCGGCTGATCGCCGACGAGGAGCTGGTCGCCCACCTCGAGCGGTTGGCGCCGCGCCAGCACCTACCGTCGCCCAGGCCGGTGGCCAGCGCACCGGCACCGGTCGCCACAGGCCTCCCAAAGCGCCGGCGGAAATCGCATCGGGCGGCCGCGGCTCGGGTTCTGGCTGGCGGAGTCAGCGTCTCCGCCATGTTCGCCATCGTGGCGTCCCTCGGCATGAACCAACCGACCACGGTGGCCGCCACACTGCCGCTGCCCGTCGCCACCACGCCGCCACCGACCGTCATCACCATCCTCCGCCATCTCCCGGCCCCGGTGGCCGGGGCCGCGCCGCCTACCGCTACGGGCGCCCCCCCGTCAAGCGCGGGCGCCGGAGGTGCTGCCGCCCATGGTGCTCCAGCCCCGAGCCCCAAAGCTGGCGGCAGCACCCCCTCCCGCCTCGCCGGCGCGGCCGCCGCCACGCCGGCGACCGCGTCCACTGGCCACACCATCCCGGTAGCCGTCGTCCCGGTGACCCGGTCCGCGGTCGCCGCGCCACCGGTAGCTGCCACCCCGGTCACCAGACCGCCCGTCACCGCCCCTTCCGTCACCAAGACGGGTCCCAGTCATCCGTGAGCTCGTCGACCGTCGCCGTTTCCCGCTTCCGCGCCATGGGATGCGGCGTCCATGTCGTCGTGGTAGGCGGTCAGTGGAGCTTGACCGAGCAGGCTGAGGCCCGCATCGAAGAGCTCGAGAGTCTCTGGAGCCGGTTCCGGCCCGACAGCGACATCTCGCGCTGCAACGCCGCCTCCGGAACGCCGGTGGAGGTGTCGCCCCTGACCGTGCTGCTCGTCGAACGGGCGGTCATGGCCTGGCGGGCCACCGGCGGCCGGTTCGACCCGACCGTGCTGCCCACCCTCGAAAGCCTGGGCTACGACCGCAGCTTCGAGCAGGTCGAGAGGTCGACACAGGACATCCCTCTCCCGGCGCATCCCGCACCCGGATGCGCCCACCTCATCGTCGATAGAGATGCATCGACAGTGAGCCTCCCCCCGGCGCCCGCTTCGATCCCGGCGGGATAGGCAAAGGGCTGGCCGCCGATCTGGTGGTCGCCGAGCTCCGCGCCGCGGGCGCGGCGGGCGTCTGCGTCAATCTCGGCGGCGATCTCCGGGCGGCGGGCGAGGCTCCGAGCGCGGCCGGTTGGACCATCGGCGTGGAAGATCCCTACCGGACCGACCACCAACTGGGCGAAGTGGTGTTGACCGATCAGGGCATGGCCACCAGCAGCCGCACCTACCGCAGCTGGGAGCGGGCCGGTGCCCAGGTCCATCACCTGATCGACCCGGCCACGGCATCTCCGGCCTGGACCGATCTGGCGTCGGTGACGGTCGTGGCGGCCGCCGCCTGGTGGGCCGAGGTGCTGGCGAAGGCGGCGTTCGTCGCCGGCCCGACTGAGGGGGCGGCGCTGATCGCCGATGGGCGGGCCACCGGTCTACTGGTGGACGACGGTGGTTTCGTGCATCCCCTGCCCGGGTTCGAGGGAGTCGTGGATCCGTCGTGCTTGGCGTAATTGCCCTCAACAAGAACGTCTGGTGGTACATCGCCCGATCGAGCGGGCTGGTGGCGTGGATCCTCGTGTCGGCGTCGGTCCTCTGGGGCCTGATCTATGCCGGGCGGTTGACCCGCCGGGTTGTTCCGCCGGCGTGGAACCTGGACGTGCACCGCTTCCTCGGCGGCCTGTCGGTGTCGTTCGTCATCATCCACGTCGTCGGCCTGTCCGCCGACAAGTACGTGAACTTCGGCCTCAGCCAGATCTTCATCCCGTTCGCATCGACCTGGAGGCCGGGCGCGGTGGCGTGGGGCATCACCGGCCTGTACCTCTTGATCGCGGTGGAGGCCACCTCGCTGGCCATGCGCCGGCTGCCCAGGAAGCTGTGGCGCAAGGTCCACCTGCTGTCGTTCGTGCTGTTCGTGACGTCAACCGTTCACGCCTGGCAGACGGGCACCGACGTCAGGAACCACGCCGTGCGCTGGGTCGGGCTCGGCATGACCCTGGCCGCCATGTGCACCGCCGTGCTGCGCATCATCTGGGCCAAACGCCGTAAGGCCGCCAAGTCGGCCCAGGCCGCAGGCCCCGCTCTCTCGGCGGCGCCCGCCACGCCCGTCGAGCCCGTCGAGGCCGAACTGGTCCCGGCCGCACCGACGCATCGGGCCGCCAGCCCCGATCGCGTTCGGCCGCCGCGGCGGTTATGGCCCGAGGTCGAGCCGGTCGCACCCAGGGCGGCCCGGCCCTGTCGGGTCACGACGCCTGCCACCCCCTCCCCGGCCCCTGCGGGTCGGCCCCGTGTGCCGCGGGACTTCTTCGCTCCGACCCCGTCGTCTGACCGCAAATAGCGCCGAACTCGAAGTGGCGCGCCGCTACCAACATCGGGCGGCCAGATGACGCGGCGGTACCCTCGCTGACATGAGCCCGCCGCGAGTCCGGTTCGCGCCGTCACCGACCGGATACTTCCATGTGGGCAGCGCACGGACCGCCCTGTTCAACTGGCTGTTCGCGCACCAGCAGGGTGGGGTGTCCATCCTGAGGATCGAAGACACCGATGCTGACCGCAATGAGGAACGGCACATCGTGGGTATCCAGACGGCCCTGCGGTGGCTCGGGCTGGACTGGGACGAGGGCCCCTTTTTCCAATCCCAGCGTCTCGACCTCTATCAGGCCGCCATCGACAAGCTGCTGGCGGACGGCATGGCCTATGCCTGTGACTGCCGGCCTGAGGACATCGCGGCGCGGGCCAAGGCGCGCGGTGGGCCGCCGGGCTATGACCGGTCCTGCCGTGACCGGGGCCTGGAGCCGGCGCTGGGGCGGGCGATCCGTTTTCGTGCCCTTGACGACGGGATCACGATTGTCACCGACGTGATCCGGGGCCGGCCCGAGTTCGCCAACTCGACCATCGAGGACTTCGCCATCAGGAAGTCGAGCGGCCAGCCGCTGTTCATCCTGGCCAACGTGGTGGACGACGCCGACATGCGCATCAGCCACGTCATCCGCGGCGAGGATCATCTGACCAACACCGCCAAGTACCAGCTGCTGTGGTCGGCGCTCGGCTACGGCGAGTACCCGGTGTTCGCCCACCTGCCGCTGCTGGTCAACGAGAAGCGACACAAGCTGTCCAAGCGCCGGGACAAGGTGGCGCTGGAGCAGTACCGCGACGAGGGCTACCTGCCCGAGGCGATACGCAACTACCTGGCCCTGCTCGGCTGGTCGCCCGGCGACGACCGGGAGATCCTGACCCTCGAGGAGATGGTTACACTTTTCCGGCTGGAGGCCGTCAAGAGCGCGCCGGCGTTCTTCGACGAGAAGAAGCTCAGCGCCATCAACGCCGACTACCTGCGGGCGTTGCCGGTCGAGGAATTCGTCCGGCGGGCGCAGGACTGGCTGGCCGATCGTTGGGTTCCCATCGCCCCGCTCATCGAGGAGAGGGTCCGGACGCTGGCCGAGGTCTATGCCATGGCCGACTTCCTGTTCCTGCCCGAGCCCTACGTATCGGAGAAGGACTGGGACAAGGCGGTACGGCAGCAGCCCGACTTCGCGACCATCCTGGTCCGGGCCATCGAGGCCTATTCCGACTGCGCGTGGGACGCCCAGACCCTGCGGCTGGTTACCGCCGAACTGGGCGAGGCGTCAGGGATCACCCAGCTCCGCAAGGTCCAGGCACCGATCCGTTTGGCGGTGACCGGCCGTTCGGTCGGCCCACCCCTGTGGGAGTCGCTCGAGGTCCTCGGCCGGGAGCGGACGCTGGCCCGGTTGCGAGCCGCCCGGGCCCGCCTCGAGGAGTGACACCGGGGGAGCGGTGATCTGGAAGTGGGTGCGCCGCGCGCTGTTGGCGATCGCCGGCGGCGGGCTGATGTACCTGGCCGTGACCCTCGCCCAGGTGTGGATGGCGGCCCGTCAGGATCAGGCCCGGCCGGTACAGGCCATCGTTGTTCTGGGATCGGCCCAGTACAACGGCATCCCGTCGCCCGACCTCAAGGCCCGCCTCGACCATACCTTCGACCTGTGGAAGCGGGGCCTGTCGGACGTGGTCGTGGTGACCGGCGGCAAGCAACAGGGAGACCGTTTCACCGAGGCCACTACGTCCGCCGACTATCTGGCCGGCCGGGGCATCCCCCAGAGCGCCATCCTGCGGGAGGTCGGAGGCCGCAACTCCTGGCAGTCGCTGGCGTCGGCCGCGGCTTTCCTCAAGCGGCGGCAGCGGGTCAGGGTGCTACTGGTGTCCGATCCGTTCCATGACAAGCGCATCGCCCTTATGGCGGACGAGCTGGGCCTGAAGCCGTACGTGTCGCCGACCCGAACCTCGCCGCTGGGGCCGGGCGCCAAGGTGGCCAACTACCTGAAGGAGACCGGCGAGGTGGCGGTCGGACGGA
Source organism: uncultured Actinomycetota bacterium (assembly GCA_963792645.1). Taxonomy (GTDB): domain Bacteria; phylum Actinomycetota; class Acidimicrobiia; order Acidimicrobiales; family Palsa-688; genus CAWBWS01. The sequence goes on along the minus strand of CAWBWS010000001.1, from coordinate 567,341 downwards.
TCGTCGGCTTCCGGCGCATGGTCGACTTCGGCGACCGCCTGTTCGGCTGAGCCCGTCAAGGCGCGGTCAAGGCGCTAAGGTGTGACGCCCGTTCGGGGGTGGTGTAATCGGCAACACAGCAGGTTCTGGCCCTGCCATTGGGGGTTCGAGTCCTCCCCCCCGAGCTTCGCTCAGGGTGCAGGCCGGCATCTGTCAGGATTCTGAGAGGTCCGGCGGGCACACTCGTCGTCATGCAAAACTGTGTTGTTCGGCGCTTGGAAGCATCGACTATTCGATAGAAGTCTCGCGACCGCTTTCGGTTGCCTAGTCCGACGTGGCCCCCCTGTTGGTGACGCTCCCCGCTGCCCCTCGGTGCGTCACCCTGCCCCCCAGGGGGGTCGCGTCGCTTACCGCCGGGTCCTGCGACGTCGCTCAGGCGGTGACCTGGAAGCTGCCGGTCATGAAGTTGTGGATCTTGCAGTGGAAGACGAAGGTCCCGGCTTTGGTCAGAGTGATCGTCTTGGACCCACTGGAGAACACGCCAGTGTCGAAGGACCCGTCATCGGCCGTCATCGTGTGATTGGTGTTGTCGTCGTTGGTCACCGTGATCGTGTCGCCGACCTTGCCGCTCGCCGGGTTCGGTGCGAACTTGAAGCCTTTGATATTGACTGTCTTGGTGCCGGCGGCAGGCGAAGAGGGGGCGGTGGTCGCCGAGCCGGTCGCCCCTGTCGACGCGGTGGCGGTGGTCGCCGGACTGGTCACCGCTGTCGTAGAGGGTGCAGCCGTCTTGGTCGAGCTGCTGCAGGCTGTGAGGCCGAGAGCCACGATGGACGCCAGCACCATCGGGACGGCCGGCGATGCCAAGCCTCGTGTTCGTGTCATGTTCCCTGCCTTTCGCTCCCGCCGCCGACTCTCGGCATTAGTCACCCAAATCGGGCACTCTAGCCGGGTGGAGGAGTCGGGCCTCAGAGGGAATTGAGGTAGGCCACCAAGTCGTCGATCTCGCTCGGCGTGAGATGGAGCGGCGCGATCGTGGACGTGCTGTTGTAGAACTCGACCACCTGGCGCAGGTTGGTGAAGAAGCCGTTGTGCATATAGGGCGCCGAGTTCTTGATGTCTCGCAACGCGGTGGTGTTGAAGGAGCCGGGAAGACCGGGGTTGCCGTGATCGGTGGCTCCCGGGGCGCTCGGTACCCCTGTGACGTGCGGTTTGTTGTCGGTCAGCAACGGCCCCCCGTGACACGACATGCACTGGCCCTTGTCCTGGAAGAGCACCTGGCCTCTGAGCGCGGCGGGTGACAGTGTCCCGAGGTCGAACGGCGTCTGGGGTGCCGCGATCGTGTTGAGGTAGGCCATGAGGGAGGCCACCTGGGTGGCGGTCACGGCCTGGGGCTGCGTCGGACCGTCCTTGAAGAAGGTCACGACCGTGTTGGTCACCATGGCCTCGAGCGTCGGAATGTCGCCCTGCCACCGGTAGGGCGCGGTGAGACCCACCCCAATCAGTGAGATGGGGTCGCGTGGGCCGGTGAAATCGCCCGCGGCGCGAGGATGGTTGATGGTGCCGATCGACGGGTTGGCCGTGCCGTTGGAATGGCACGTGGCGCACGACTCGCCCCGTCGGGGCAGCGTGGTGGACTGGAACAGCATCTTCCCCGCCGCCACCAGGTCGGCTGGTGCGGTGTTGGCACTGAGGGCGTTGACGGCTGCCGTCAGATCCGCTGTCTGGCGGGGCGAGAGCGGCCGGCCGGTGTGAGGATCGCGCCCGGTGGCGCTGGCGGCGTTGGTGGCCCGCAGGACGGCGGATGCCCGTAAGCCGATGGGGAGCACGAAGACGCCGGCGACCAGCCCGACCATGATCCATCGCCGAGGGGAGACCCTGGCGAACGCGGTTCTGAGCAGCCACATGGCCTATGACCGCCCTTCGAACGGACCGGCGCTCACGCCGGTGATTCGTGTCACGAGGTTGGCGCCGGTCTCGGTAAACCACAGGTTGCCGGCCCGATCGAGCATCGGCCGGTCGGTCTGACTGCGGCGCTCCGTCGGGCGCCAGCGGGGGCCAGGCCCGGCCACTGTCACCGTGCCTACCTCGTCACCGTATTCATCGGTGAAGAAGACCGTCCCCCTCCGGTCCACGGCGAGGTCGGCGGGCGCGGCCGCCCCCTTGAAGTCGGTCGGCGGCATGGCGATCTCGGTGATGCCGGCACTGGTGTCCGGAACGGCGTGGGAAAGGTCGAGCCACCCGATAATGGCGGTGCGCTCCTCGCTGAACCAGAGCCGACCCGCTTGGTCGAAGGCGAGGCTGTGGGGCTCAGAGGTACGGATCATGTGGTTGATATCGAACGGCAAAGGATCATTCACCATGACCCCGCTCGGGACGTTGAAATGCGTGATATGGGCCGCCCCGATGCTGAGCGGCTGGGCCGGGTCGAAAACGAGCCGGCCCAGCCGGTTGTTGAGCTGCTCGGTGAACCAGATGGCTCCGTCCCGGGCGACCGCGATCCCCTTGGGCTGGCGACACGCGCACGGAAAGTCGGTGTAGCTGAGCCGGGTGCCATCGGGTGCGACCCTCAAGACCCCGATGGCGTTGGATGCCAGCTCACTGAACCAGACGACCGTGTTGCCCTGACGATCTCGGGCCAGTGCCATCTGCTCTGGCACACGGGACGGCGGGTCGGGGACGGGAGCCGGGGGGGTGTCGGGCGACAGCACGAAAGGAGGAGCGCACAGCGGGCACTGGTCGAAGAAATAGTCGGTGATCCCATCGCTCGTTCCCGGCTTCAGCCGAGCCGGGTCGAGACGGGCGATGCCGTTGCCGTCGGTCAGCGTGACCCAGATCAAGCCTCGATCATCGATGGTGATGTCGTGGGGACCCTGCCGTGGGAGCTGTGACGCGAAGTCCGGGTTGGCCCCGGGTAGGACGAATTCCTCGATCTTCGACGAGCCGAGATTGGCGGCAGGGGCGATCTTGATCACCTTGTCGACGCCTCCGAGGGTGGCCCAGACATTGCCCCGAGTGTCGGAGACGATGTGGCTCGGCGCCGCGTAGTCGGGTTGGATCCGAAGGCTCTGACGATCGGGCCCGCGGTCAAGGGCCACCGGGACCCAGGCCTGATCACCGGCATCGTGGTCGGCGATCAGCATCTGGAAGGCGTCGGGCGCCGGGTTCACCACGACCCGGCGAGCCTCTCCGGGGGCCAGGGTGAGGGCATCCTCTCCAGGGAACAGACGTGACCAGTCGAACTTGCCCCAGTCGATGGCGCCGTAGACCGCCCGCCGGTTGGTGAGCTGCAGGAGGTCGACCCGGCGGGTGAAGTTGTCGGCATTCACAACGGTCACCAGGATGGGCGCAGTAGGGGAGACCCGAAGGGAGGACCCCGAGACGTAGATCTCGTTGTTGACGAGGATGGCGCTCAAGGCAGGCAGGTTGGCCGGAGCGGCGCTGTCGACGGGGTGGATGCGGCTCCGCGCCGCCAGGGCGAAGTGGCGGTCGCGCTTTCCGGCGGCTTGAGCGTCTCCCACGAAGCCGGTGTGGCTCGGGTTGAGGGCCCGGAGGTCGTTCCAGATCCTCTTCTCCGGTGAGGCGTCCCCGATGCGGCCGATGGCAGCCAGCTTCTGGGCGTCGGTCGGGGCGGCGCCGCTGAAGCCGGCACTCGCATTGACCCGGGCCAGGCGCTCCGGCGTCACCGGCTCCAGGGAGCCCAGCGAGGTATGTCCCGGGCGCAGGTCCGGAGTCAGGATGGCGTTGGTGTTGCCCGGGGGGGGCATGGTGACGGTCAGGTCCTGGGTTCCCGACCTGGTGTGCTCGTCACCGCCGTTTGGGTGGAACCGGTTGGTCACCTGGGTCCCGGTCGCCATGTCCGGCAGGACCAGGGGGACGAGCACGGAATGGAGGCCACCCGCCGGCTTACCATTGTCAACCAGCAGGGGGGTGGGTGCCAGCACGCCGGCCGCATCCAGATCACTAACCCTATAGGTGAGGGTGAAGGTTCTGGTCGGGTCGGCGAAGTCGAGCAGCCAGGTGTCGCTCAGGGTGTGGTCGCCGTACCGGACGACGGTGACAATGACATTTCCGCCCGCCGGCACCCGCTTGACCTTGGCCGGAGCGTTCCAGTTGAGCAGGGGGATTCCGCTGTATGTCTTGCCGCTGATCGGGTTGCCCTCGAGGATGTCCAGGGCCAGCGATCGGGCCCGGGTGGCGGAGGGAGCGTCTGGCGCGGTCGCCAGGGCGTCGAGGGCGCCGGCCAGGTCGTCATCGGGAGTGGCGGGTGATCCCAGCCGAGCCACGACGCTCGGATCGTTCCCATCGGCCGAGAACGGTGTGGCCAGCATGCGCACCAGGCGGCTCGGGTCCACCAGCTGATCGGTCGGCGTGGTGGTCGAGGTACCGGGGATCCCGCCCAGCAGGCCGAACGCCACCCCGGTGGGGACGACGACGGCCGCCAGAACCACGGCGGCTACCGCCGCTGGACGCCTGGCCCTCTTGGGGCGCTTCGCGACACGTTTTCCCCAGCCTGGACCCACGGGGGCGATGGTGGTCTTAGGACCTTCGGATTACCTTAGGGACAGCAGGCTTCGCAGGTCCCCGCCCCGTTTGGCATCGGATTCTGTGGCCGCCCAGGTGCGGAACCGCCGTTTCGGGCGACCGGATGGCCGGGGAGTCGCTGTCGTGTGCCGTCCCGGTACGGGCTTTTTCGAAGGTCCATGGTCTTAGGTCTCCCTATGGGTCTTCCCGGCCATCGGTGGGGTGTCATCAGATGAGACTGGTTCGGCGCGTCCTGGGGATGATGCTGCCAGTACTGCTCTTCGCTCCTGCTCTGGCCGCCACGGCGGGTGGGGCCACCGCCACGACCGCCCTGGTCACCGGTGAGATCGAGCGCATCACACTGAACACCCCTACCGATGTGTGGTCGGGCGGCACGATCGTCGTCGGCCATGAGATCGTGACCATCCCCCGCAACCTGCTCATGGACATGCCGGCCAACCGGATGTCGTTGCAGCAGTTCTTCATGGGTGCCCCACCGTCATGCCTGGCGACCGGCGAGAGCGGAGTGGCCAAAGTGGACCGGTGCAACACGACCGGTGCCGGCGGCATCGCCACCATCGCCGCCAACCGCACCCCGGCCGGCAACGTCATCGCCGGCGACGTCTTCATTCAGAAAGGCCTGGAAGCGGTCAGCGGGGTCGTGACCTACATGAACTTCGACCAGGGCTACTTCAGGTTGAACGGCATCACCGGCGACGACACCACGGGCGTGATGGTCCGACTCAACGATCCCACCGGGCGGCACACGGTCCAGCTGGGCCGGGGCTGCGCGGGCGGTCCCAACTGCAGCGCCGACCCTCGGTTCACCGAAGATCCGGACAACTACACCAATACCTTCGCAACCGGCTACCCGCTGTGTATCCCGAGCACCGTCAAGCGGACGTTCACCGACACTCTCGACTTCGACAACAACCCGAAGACCATCACCCTCGACGCCCAGGCCCGGCCTGACGGCACGGGCGACACCCTGTGCCCGGTCGACGTCAACCGGGCGTCCATCACCGCAGGGGACTCCCGGCGTCTGGCGCCCATCGTGGTCGGGGACCACCTGACGGCCACTGGCAACTTCGAGACGATCGGTGGGCTTCGATTCCTGTCGGCCTGGAACACGCTGGTGTCCACCGCGCTGCGCACCAAGGCCGATGCCGGGCAGCCCGACTACGTCCTGACGCTCAAATCGTTCATCGACGCCCCGGGCTTTCAGCTGCAGCGGGTCCGAGCCGAGTTCAAGGGCCTGGCCACTCTCGACACCGACATCATGCTCTGGTCGGTGCACCGCGATCCGGTCCACAACGCGGCCCACGAATTCCCGCTGGGCAGCACGACCGGTTGCGGTAACGCCGTGACGTTCGGTCTTTGCAACAAGGTCGGGGTGCTCGGGGGCAACACCCTCTGGCGGGTGAAATACGACGTCGACTTTCGCCTCGGGACCCGGCCCGTGGATTCGCCCTGCATCCAGCTCCGGGCCGATCCCCGGTTCTCGGCCGCCAATCTCTGCCCCTTTGGCGGGACGGGGAACGAGAACTTCTCGGTCCTCAGCCCGATACCGCACGAGATCCAGACCCGAACCGGTCGCAAGTACGCCGATCTGAACGGCGGCGGCGGTGTACTGCAGACCCTCGATCTGAAGGGGGCGGTGGCCCCGAACGGGCAGTACCTCTCCCCGTTCGGCATCGGCCTTGGCGGCATCAACATTCCGGCTCCGATCGACTTCAATCCCAACGCCCTCGCCATGCCGGTCAGTTTCTCGGGCATCCCCTGGAACCTCGATCGTCGCCTGAGCCCGGGCGGTTGCGTCAAGGATCCCTGCGAGGCCACGACCCCGCAACCGCTCGACCCATTCCCGTTCGAGGGCTTCGATCCCCGCACCCAGGCGTTGGTCCCCCCGGGTCCGTACACCGATCCGGTGTTCACCCACAGCGTGCTCCGGAGCACGCCCAACCGGATCCTGTCTTTCGTCGACGCCAAGGTCGGAATGTTCGACGGTGACAACACGGTCCTCAACTGGCCGCCGGCTGACCCCGCGGCCCGTCCGATCCTGCCGACGCCGGCGTTGCCCGCGGCCATCAACCACGACCAGGTCATGGGCGTCACGCCGGTTCGGGGGGCGGTCGGGGCCCAGGTGGTCGTCGACGGCACCAACCTGGCGGGGGCGAAGGCGGTGACCTTCGGCGGCGTCGCGGCTGATCCGGCCACTATCCACAACGTCGACGATCTGCACGTCTCAGTCGCCGTGCCCGCAGGCGCCCTCACCGGACCGGTGGGGGTGACCACCGCATCGGGCCCGGTGCCGACCGTCGCCCGGTTCACCGTGGTTCCGGCGCCCACCATCGCCGGGCTCTCGCCTTCGAGCGCCCCGATCGGGGCCAGCATCACCATCAGCGGTACCGGACTCGACACCGCGCTCGATGTGGCGGTCAACGGTGTCGTCACCACGTTCTCGGTTCTGTCCGACGCCGCCATTCGGGTCGTCGTGCCGACCGGCGCCACCAGCGGTCCGGTCAAGGTCACCACCGTTGGGGGCACGGCCACCAGCACAGCCAGCCTCACGGTCGGTTGAGAAGAGTGAAGGGGCGAGACATGACCGCGGAGGCGAGCCCGATCCTGAGCCCGATCCTGAGCCCGATCCTGGCCGTCGTTATGGCCGTCGTGGGCGCCCTCGTCGTGCTCGTCGTCCTCCTGTCAGCCTGCAGTGGGGGCAGCAAGCGGCAGGCGTCGGCTCATAGCATCAATCCTGCGGTGACCCTGCACGGGACATTCACCCTCTGGGGCACCAAGTCGCAACCGAACCCATGCACGTCGACGCCTGCCGGTACAGACCTGACCGCCGGCACGGCAGTCGTGGTCCGGGATAACAACGGCCGCACACTGGCTGAAAGCCGATTGTCGCAGCCAAGACCCGATCAATTCCGTCTCGGCTGCGTGTTCCAGTTCAGCCTCAACCATCTCCCAAGGGCCGACTCCTACACCATCGGCGTCGGCCAGCGAGACGGTTTGACGTATTCCTATGACGAACTGGCCCATGCGGGCTGGGTCGTCGGTTTGAACCTTGGAGTGGCCCGGTGAACCTCCGAGCTTTGTACAAGGTCGGTGCTCTAAAAGTTGGGTGGGGCAATTCTTCGCGATGGCGCTTGTCGTCGGCGATGCGATCTCATGGGGAGTGAATGAATTATGCGACGGATCATTCGGTGCTTGGCGGCGGTGCTGTCAGTCTTGTTGCTGACCCCGGCGTTGGCGGCTTTGACTGCCACCGCGGCGCATGCCGCGCCGACGTTCTCTTTGATCTCGGGTGAGATCGAGCACCTGACGCTCGACAACCCGGCCGACGTGTGGTCGGGAGGCAAGGCGATCGTGGGCGGCAAGTTCGTGGTGATTCCCAAGAACCTGCTGGCCGACCTGCCGGCCAACCGGCTGACGTTGCAGCAGATCTTCGCCCAGGCCCCGCCGGCGTGCGTGTTGACCCATGAGAGCGGGTTGGCCAAGGCCGATGTGTGCAACAAGAGCGGCTCGGGTGGCATCGGCACGATTGCCGCCAACCGCACGAACGGCGGCAATGAGATCGCCGGCGACGTGTTCTTCCAGAAGGGTCTGGAGATCACCACCGGCATCGTGACATTCATGGATCGCACTGCCGGCTACTTCAGGCTGAACGGGATCCTCAACGACCCGGCCACCGGCGTGATGGTGCGGATCAACGATCCGGGACATGTGCAGACGGTCCAGCAGGGACTGGGTTGTTTGACCGGGTCGCAGAACTGCTCGGCTGATCCTCGCTTCACCCAGGACCCGGCAAACTACACCGTCCGGTACTCGACCGGCTACCCGGTCTGCATCCCGAGCACAGTCTCGAGGACGTTCACCGACACCCACGGCATCTTCGGCCCGGCCGGCGCGTCGGTGACCAGCGCGTCGACCGCAGCGGGCACGGGCGACAAGGTGTGTCCTGACACCAACCGGCCCACGACGAATGTGGCGGCCGACTCCCGGCGGATGGCCCCCCTCCAGATCGGCGACAATGTGACGGCGACCGGGAACTTCGAGACGATCAAGGGGTCGGACGGGCGGACCGCCCATTTCGTTTCGGCGTCGAGCATGAAGGTTGATGTGCCGATCACGAATGCCGCGGCTGCCGGTCAGCCCGACTACGTCTACCTTGACCAGGTGAGCATCACCTCGGCCTTTTTCCCGGGGAACCGCATTGAGGCCCGCTCCGGTGGTGTGAGCACCGATGCATCGGGGTTCCCCGACATCATGCTGTGGACCCGGCACAACAATCCGAGTGACAACACTGTGACCGAGCTGCCTCTGTCGTCGGTGCAGGGTTGCGTCAATGCCCGGGGTGCGTTCTGCAACCCCTTCCCCAATGTGTTCCACCTCGAGCAGCGGTGGCGCTTCGTGGCCGGCAACACTCCGAAGGAGTCGTTCTGCGTCTACCTACGGGGCGATCCTGACTTCTCCACCCAGAACCCCTGCCCGAACTTCAACACGACCACCCAGTTCGGACAGCCCGCCGAGGAGTTCGCGGTGGCGTCCCCGGTGCCCCATGAGGCCATCGGCCGGACCCGGCAGAAGTTCGCCGATGAGCACCGGGCGGGAGGGCCGACGCTGTTCAGTGTCGATGTGTCCGGCGCCGACTCGAACAACGGTGAATTTGTGTTCCCGATGGGAATCGGACTCGGCGGCATCGACCCGGGTATCCCGGTCGAGACCCCGGCGGCCGGCCCGTTGCCGTACATCTTCGAGGGCATGTCGTGGAACCTGGACCGCCGGCTCAGCCCCAACGGCTGCCCAGCGGCCGGCTGTGAGGCCGGCGCGGCCGGCTCTACCTCAGCTTTCGCCCTCAACCCGTTCCCGTTCTCGGGTATCGATCCGCGCACCCAGGCCCGCAACGTGCCGGTCGGGGTGTACAACGACCGGGTGTTCACCGCCTCGTCGTTGGGCAATGCCGCCAACCGGATCTTCTCGTTCATAGACCCGAACGCCGTCAACCCGCCGAGCAGCCCCAACTTCCCCGCCGGCAGTCGCGGCAACTTCAACGGTGACGCCACGGTGCTCCCGTTGACACTTGCGACCGACCCGCCGGCCCAGCCCATTGTCGTCACCCCACCCGTGCACCCGGTGCCGGTTGTCAGCAGCTTCGCTCCCGTCACGGGACCAGCAGGTACCTCGGTCACCTTGACCGGGTCCGGGTTCCTGGGCGCCAGTGACGTGTCGTTCAACGGTGCCCCGGCGCCGGTCCCAGCGGTGTTCCGGGTTGTGTCCGACACCTCGATCGTTGCATCCGTGCCGTCCGGCGCCGCCACTGGGCCGATCTCGGTGACCACGCTGGGCGGTACTGGGACCAGTGCCACCAACTTCACGGTGTCGGTGCCGACGATCACCTCCTTCACGCCGGCCAGCGGGCCGGTCGCCACCTCGGTCACCCTGACCGGGTCGGGCTTGACTGGAACAACCAGCGTGGTGTTCAACACCACGCCGGCGGTGTTCTCAGTCGTCAACGACACGACGATCGCGACCCAGGTCCCGGTCGGAGCGACCACCGGCACCATCAAGGCCACTGGACCGGGCGGCACGGGTACCACCGCCACGCCGTTCACGGTGGTCCAGCCGGCGCTCACCTCGTTCACGCCGACCACCGGTCCGGTGGGCGCCACGGTCACCCTGACCGGGGCCGGCTTCACCGGGGCCTCCAGGGTGGCGTTCAACGGCACCCCGGCGGTGATGCGGGTGCTCTCCGATACCTCGATCACCACTGAGGTCCCGACCGGTGCCACCACCGGGCCGATCACCGTCGTCACCCCGGGCGGCACCGCGACCTCGGCCACCCCCTTCACCGTGACCGCCCCAGCACCGACGATCAGCGGGTTCTCCCCGTCGTCGGGCCCGGCGGGTTCCACGGTGACCATCGCCGGGGCCAACTTCACCGGAACCACCGCGGTCAGCTTCAACGGCACCGCGGCCACCGTGTTCACGGTCACGGCCGGCTCGATCAGCGCCACTGTGCCGGCCGGCGCCACCAGTGGGCCCATTGCGGTGACCACCCCGAGTGGCACGGCCACCAGCTCGCAGAGCTTCACCGTGATCCCGACGCCGACCATCACCAGCTTCACGCCCACATCGGGTCCGACCGGGACGACGGTGACCATCACCGGCACCGCCCTGTCGGGGGCCACCGCGGTCACCTTCAACGGGACGTCCGCCCTGTTCGGCACCGGTTCGGCCACCTCGATCACGGCGACCGTGCCGGCGGCGGCGACCACCGGGACCATCACCGTGACCACCCCCGGCGGAACCGCCACCAGCGCTACCAGCTACACCGTGGTCGCAGCTCCGGCCATCACCAGCTTCAGCCCGACCGCGGCCACCGTCGGCTCGACGGTGACCATCACCGGCACCGCCCTGTCCGGCGCCAGCGCGGTCAGGTTCAACAGTGCCACCGGTGGTGTGTCCACCACTGCCGCTACCAACACCGCCACCCAGATCACGGTGGCGGTGCCGGCGGGGGCAACCAATGGGCCGATCAGTGTGACCACCCCGGGTGGTACCGCGACCTCGGCCGCGTCGTTCACGGTCAACGCCCCGGTGCCGACGGTCACCGGCTTCACGCCGACGTCGGGTCCGGCCGGCACCTCGGTCACCATCACCGGCACCGCCCTGACCGGGGCCAACTCCGTGACCATCGGTGGGGCCAGCGCCCTGTTCTCGGTGGTCTCGAACACCAGCATCACCGCCAGCGTGCCGGCCGCGGCCGTCACCGGGCCTATCGCCGTGACCACCGTGGGTGGCACCGGGACGTCCACCGGCAACTACACCGTGGTCCCGGCGCCGACGATCACCGGTTTCACCCCGACCTCGGGACCGACCGGCTCGTCAGTGGTCATCACCGGCACCAATCTGACCGGGACCAGCGCCGTGACCTTCAACGGGACCGCGGCGTCCGCCGTCACCGTCAACTCGGCCACCCAGGTCACGGCCACCGTGGCGCCGGCGTCGTCGTCGGGGCCGATCGCCGTGACCACGCCCGGTGGCACAGTGGCGACCACGACCGCCTACGCCGTCACTCCCACCATCACCAGTTTCACCCCCACCAGCGGCGGGGTCGGGTCCACCGTGACCATCACCGGCACCGGCCTGACCGGCGCCACCAGCGTGCATTTCAACGGCACCGCGGCCACCACCTTCTCGGTGGTCTCGGCCAGCCAGATAACCGTCACCGTGCCGACCGGCGCTACCACCGGGCCGGTCTCGGTGACCACCTTGGGTGGGACGGCCACCGGCGCCAGCTACTCGGTGATCCCAACCCCGACCATCAGCAGTTTCACGCCGACCAGCGGGGGTACCGGCACCACGGTCACCATCACCGGCACCCACTTCACCGGGGCCAGCGCAGTCAACTTCAACGGCACACCGGCGACTCTCTTCACCGTCAACACCGACCTGCAGATCACCGCCAACGTGCCGCTCAACGCCACCAATGGGCCCATCGCGGTCACCACCCCCGGTGGCACCGCGACCAGTGTCGCCACCTACGCCGTGACTGCCGGCACCGCGCCGACGATCAGCAGTTTCACGCCCACCAGCGGCCCGGTGACCACCCAGGTCACCATCAACGGGACCAACCTGTCGGGCGCCACCTCGGTCACCTTCAACGGCACCGCGGCCACCGGCGTCAGCTCGACGGCCACCACCGTGACCGCCACCGTCCCGGCCGGCGCCACCAGCGGGCCGATCGCGGTGACCAACCCGGGCGGCACCGCGGTGACCGCTACCAACTTCACCGTGATCGGGGCCCCGACCATCTCCGGGTTCAGTCCGACCACAGGGGTTCCCGGCACGACGGTGACCATCACCGGCAGCGGGATGACCGGCGGGACCGTGAAGTTCAACGGCACCGCGGCCGCCTCCACGGTGAACTCCGACACCCAGATCACCGCCACCGTGCCTACCGGAGCCACGTCGGGTCCGGTCTCGGTGACCACTCCGGGCGGAACCACTACGACGACCGCCAGCTTCACCGTGCCGTCGATCACCAGCTTCACCCCGGCCAACGGCGTCGTCGGTAGCACGGTCACCATCAACGGGATCGGGTTCGGGGGCGCCTCGGCGGTCACCTTCAACGGCACCAGCGCTTTGTTCTCGACCAACGCGGCCGGGACCCAGATCACGGCCAACGTGCAGCCCGGCACCACGACCGGACCGATCAGCGTGGTCACCACCGGCGGCACGGTCACCAGCGCCACCAACTGGACCTTGGTCCCGGTACCGACCTTGACGGCGTTCAGCCCGACCAGCGGGGTGATCGGCACCACCGTCACCCTGACCGGGTCCGGGTTGAGCTTCGTCACCGCGGTGAAGTTCAACGCCACCGCGGCGACCAACTTCACCGCCGTGTCCGATACCCAGATGACCGTCACGGTGCCCACCACCGCCACCCCGGCGGCCAGCAGCGGGCCCATCAGTGTCACCAACTCCAGCGGCAGCGCCACCAGCGCGGCCAGCTTCACGGTCAACCCGTCGCCGGTGCCGACTGTCACCAGCTTCACCCCGGCCAACGGCGTCGTCGGCACCACGGTCACTCTCACCGGCAACGGGTTCACCGGCGCATCTGCGGTGACCGTCGGCACCGCTCCGGCAGCGGCGTTCACCGCTACCAATGACACCACCATCACCGCCACGGTGGCCGCCAACGCGGCCAGCGGGACGATCACGGTGACCACCCCGGGCGGCACGGGCACGAGTGCGACCAGTTTCTCGGTCACCCCGACCATCACCAGCTTCACCCCGACCACCGGCGCCATCGGCTCGACCGTGACCATTACTGGTACCGGGCTTACCGGCGCCACCTCGGTCGGGATCGGCGGCGCCACGACCACCCCCAACCCGGGTGGAAGCGCGACCTCGGTCACCGCCAACGTGCCGGCCGGCGCATCCGGCACCGTCCCGATCACGGTGACCACCGCAGGTGGGACTGCGACCAGTGCCACCAGCTACACCGTCATTCCGCAGCCGGTCATCTCCAGCTTCTCCCCAGCTGCCGGTGTGTTCGCCAGCACCGTGACCCTCACCGGTACCGGCTTCACCGGCACCTCGGCGGTCAGCTTCGGTGGGACGGCAGCCAAGTTCACCTTGGTCTCCGACACCCAGATCACGGCAACCGATCCGACCGCGCCCACAGCTGCGACCCCGGTGACGATCTCGGTGACCACCCCTGGTGGCATCGGCAACAGCCCGACACAGTTCACGGAGAACCCGTCGCCGTTGCCCGTGGTCAGTAGCTTCACGCCCGCCAGTGGCAACGCCGGTGCCAGCGTCAGCATCACCGGCACCGGGTTCACCGGCGCCAGTGCGGTCACGTTCCCGGGTTCGCCCACGAGTGCGGCGTTCACCATCGTCTCCGACACTCAGATCACCACCAGCGTGCCCGCCTCGGCCGCTACCGGCGCCGGGCCGATCACGGTCACCAGTCCGGGCGGGACCGGCTCCAGTGCTCCGAACAACTTCACGGTGACCACGCCGCCGACCATCACCTCCTTCACGCCCGCCAGCGGCAACGCGGGCTCGACGGTCACGATCACCGGCACCGCCTTCACCGGCACCTCGGCGGTCACCATCAACGGGGCGACAGCGGTGTTCACGGTGGTGTCCAACACCCAGATCAGCGCCACCGTGCCCAACGCTCCTGGCACCGGGCCCATCAGCGTGACCGCTCCAGGCGGGACCGTGACCAGCACCGCCACCTTCACCGTGACCGTGCAACCCACCATCACGTCCTTCACGCCGACCAACGGCAACGCCGGCACCTCCGTGGTGATCACCGGCAGTCAGTTCACGGGCGTCACCGCCGTCACGATCAACGGGGCTGCGGCGACGGCATTCACCGTCAACTCGACCACCCAAATCACCGCCACCGTGCCCAACGCCCCAGGTACCGGGCCGATCAGCGTCACGGCGGCCGGCGGGACGGCCACCAGCACCGCCACCTTCACCGTGACCGTGCAACCGACCATCACCTCGTTCACGCCGACCAGCGGCAACGCCGGGGCGTCGGTCACCATCAACGGCACGGCGTTCAGTGGGGTCACAGCAGTCAGCTTCAATGGGACCGCGGCCGCCTTCACGGTGGTGTCGGCCACCCAGATCACCACTGCCGTGCCCACGGGCGCCACCAGCGGCACCATCAGCGTGACCGCCGCCGGCGGTACTGCCACCAGCGCCACCGTGTTCACCGTGACGGTGCAACCCACCATCGCCTCCTTCACGCCCGCCAGCGGCACGGTGGGGGCGAGCGTCACCATCACCGGCACGGCGTTCACCCCCGGTAGCACGGTCAACTTCACCGGGGCCGCGGCCACGGCCGTCACCGTCAACTCGTCCACCCAGATCACCGTCAACGTTCCCAACGGCGCCGCCAGCGGACCGATCAGCGTGACCGCAGCGGGGGGCACCGCTACCAGTGCCGGGTCGTTCACCGTGATCCCACCGCCGGCCATCACCAGCTTCGCGCCGACCACCGGCCCGACCGGCACCACGGTGACCCTCACCGGTACCGCCTTCACCGGCGCCACGGCGGTCACGTTCAACGGTGTCGGAGGCGGCGTGTTCTCGGTGGTGTCCGACACGCAGATCAATGCCACCGTGCCCGACGCGGGCACCACGGGGTCGATCGCGGTGACCACTGCGGCCGGGACGACCACGACCACCGCGGCTTTCACGGTGACGCCGACGATCACCGGGTTCACACCGAGCACGGCACCATCCCCCAACCCGGTCACCATCACTGGTAGCGGCCTCAATGGCGCCACCTCGGTGACCTTCAACGGGACTGCCTCCGCCTTCACGGTGAACTCGTCCAACCAGATCACGGCCAATGTGCCTTCGGGCGCCACGACCGGGCCGATCACCGTGACCACCCCAGCAGGGTCGGCGACCAGCGCGGCCGTCTTCACCGCCAGCCCGCCACCGTCGATCACCAGCTTCACCCCCAATAACGGCAACTCCGGTACCGCGGTCACCATCACCGGTACCGGCTTCACCGGGGCTACCGCCATCGACGTCAACGGCATTCCGGCTCGAGCCGGCCTCACGACGATCGTGAGCGATACCCAGATCAACTTCACGGTCGGCAGCGGAGTCACCGCCGGTCCCCTCCACGTCACCACCCCCGGCGGCACGGCAACCAGCACCACCAGCTTCACCGTCCGAGGCCGGGCCAACTGACACACCCAGTGCAACAAGGCGGACCGACCGGCCCCGGGGGAGAGGATCCCCCGGGGCGGTTCGTCGAGGAGGATGGAGGCTGGTTCAGGCAATCTCCGAAGGTCGGCGGACGAGACGGTCATGGCGCCTCCGGCCAGACTCTCGTGAGGGTCGAGCCGTCGGCGAGGCAATCGTGTCCAGGACGTCCTGAGGCACTCGTGGAGAGCCCGTGACGCCCGTCAGAGCCTCTGTCGGCCCCAACGCGATTCGTCTCCCCATGGTCGTCTGATACCAAATTGTGCGAAGGGTTCAAGTTCTGCCCTTTTGGACAAGAGGCCTGGACAGCCGTTGGCGGGTGCCACAAGATGGGATACGAAGCGGGGGCAACTGCTTCGAGTTCAGTCGGGGCAATGGTCGGATGAGACAGGGCAGCTGTCTCAAACGACGGGTCGAGGGGCAAGGGGCATCCATGGGGCGAATGCGAGTGGTCGACGACCCTCTAGCGGCGATGGTCTTCGCACGTAGGGATCGGTGGGAGGTCGGAACGGCCGCGTGCCGATTTCCTCTGCCAAGAGGTGGTGGCCGCAAGGCGGCAGACCATGCTTGACGTGCGGATGTTCGGTTCTATCGAGGTGGTCGATGGTGACCGGGTGATGGGGGCCCGGGCTTTCGGTTGTCTGAAGGCGAAGCAGGTGTTTGAGATTTTGTTGGTGGAGCGGGGTTCTTCGGTGTCGAAGGAGCGGTTGGCGGATTCGTTGTGGGGGGAGCGGTTGCCGCAGCGGTATGTGGCGACGGTGGAGAGTTATGTGTCGGTGTTGCGTTCTCGGTTGGAGCCGGGCCGTGGTGGGCGGCGGTCGGTGGTGGTGACCGAGCCGGCGGCGTACCGGTTGTCGACTGATCTGGTGCGGTTGGATCTGGATGTGTTCGATGCTTTGGTGGCCCGGGCCGATGTGGAGGGTCCGGAGCGGGCATTGGAGTTGTTGTGTGAGGCGGCGGATCTGGTTCGCGGCGAGGTGTTGGCTGATGAGCCGTATGCCGAGTGGATCCAGGAGTTGCGGGAGCGGTATCGGCGTACGGTGACCCAGGTGTTGGTGCGGGCTGCGCAGTTGGCGTCGGAGTTGGGTGATGCGGGCCGGGCGGTGGGTTTGGCGGAGCGGGCTATTCGGGTTGACGCGGTGGCCGAGGCGGCGTATCGGGTGTTGATGTTGGCGTCGTATCGTCTGGGTCGCCAGGAGGACGCGGTGCGGGCGTTCGAGCGTTGCCGCAAGGCGTTGGCGTCGGAGTTGGGGGTCGAGCCGATGGCCGAGACGGCGGAGTTGTATGCCGCCATCCAGGCGCATGAGTCGTCGTTGGGTCGCAGCCATGACCGTCGGGATCCCAACGCCCCGTCAGTCACACCGCCGGTGTCACTGATCTCACCGTCGGTCTCATCGATCCCCTCGGTTTCGCCTGCGTTGGCGACGCCGGTGGGATTGGGTCGTGGGGTGGGCGGGTTGTTGGGCCGGGCGGCGCAGCTGGCTGAGCTCAATGGTCGGGTGCAGGCGGCGTTGGCGGGCCGGTTCTCGTTGGTGTTGGTCGACGGCGATGCCGGTGTCGGTTCGTCGCGTCTGGTCGATGAGTTGACGTCGGGTTTGGTCGGGGTGCGCACGGTTCGTTGGCGTTGCTCGCAACTCGAGACCGGGTTCGCGTTCCTCGTCATCGCCAGCGCGTTGCGGGGTCTGGATACCGGGTCGGCGGATGCGTCTCTGTTGGGCGAGCCGGGTCCGGCTGAGGCGTTGAGTCTGTTGGACGGTTTGGCGGCCCAGATCCAGCGTCACGCCCCGTTCGTGTTGGTCATCGATCGGCTCGATCTGGCGGACCCGGCCAGCGTCAGCGCGTTGGGGTATCTGGCCCGGCGTTTGGCTGATACCCCGGTGGCGGTGGTCGCGACCTGCCGGACACCGGCCGCGTTGCGGACGCCGATCTCGCAGTTGGAGTGGACGACCAGAATCCGTTTGGAACGACTGACAGAGGATGACCTGGTCGACTATCAGGTCCCGGACCTGCATGCCCTCACCGGCGGTCATCCGGTGTTCGTGGCCGCCCATGTCGGTCAGGGTCCGGGGATCGATGCGGCGGTCGATCTGGCCGACTATGTGCTGGCCTGGTGTGG
Source organism: uncultured Actinomycetota bacterium (assembly GCA_963792645.1). Taxonomy (GTDB): domain Bacteria; phylum Actinomycetota; class Acidimicrobiia; order Acidimicrobiales; family Palsa-688; genus CAWBWS01. The sequence continues at coordinate 549,472 of CAWBWS010000001.1, read as the reverse complement.
CGATGCCGGCGACACGGCACTGCGTACCTTGTCGGCGGCGTCGGTGATGGGCCAACCATTCGACCCCGCCGTGCTGGCCCAGGTGCTCGGTATCGACGCGGTGGCGGTGGCCGAGGACCTCGACCGGCTGTGCCAGCACGGCCTCCTCCGCGAGCAGGGACAGCAGTTCACCTTCCGCGACGACCTGGTCCGCCAGATCCTGGAGGACAACCTCTCACCCGGCCGTCGGGCCCTGCTCGTGGCCCTGGCCAAACGGGCACTCTCCGACCCGGCCGAGATCCACACCACCCGCTACAACCGCCAAGCACGCCTCGACCCCACCGAGCTCGACCAGATCGTTCAGCTCGAGGCCTCATAACAACTGGTCGGGTCGCTCGATACCGGCCCAGGCGGGCGCATCAAAGTCCCCTGATCCCGGGGGCAGTAGAGGTCGGCTTCGACGCGTCTGCCGCCTGGGAATGCCATAGCCGGTCCTCGGCCACAACCGTCAGGACCTTGACACCGATCCGTCCTCAATAGTCCACCGGCTGGGCCTGGTGGGGTCTGAATCGACCCCCAAAAGCCGTGGCGCCACGCCGGATTCACGACCCTTCGGGTATCCCCCAGGTTTCTCGGAGGTTCTGAGACCAGAATCGGTTTGGACTAATACAAAGGAGGACCGGTGCGTAGTTTGTTCATAACCAAGGAACAGCTCTGCCGTTTGTTTCGTATCGAGCCGTCGGCGGATTCGTCACCGGTACCTTCGGGCACGGTGTTGGATCGTCGGTGGCGCTCGGTGCAGGCTGAGCATTTTTGTGTAGAGGGGGTTGCATGATGTCTGAGTTGATTGATGTCCCTGATGGACGACGTCGCCGCTGGGCGGTTGGCGGACGTTCAGGCCGGGTGTTGGCCGCGGCTGCGGTGTTGGCGGCCGCGGTGATTGTCCCGGCTGCCGCGTACGGCAAAGGTGGCGGCGGCGGCAGCAGTGGAGGTGGCGGTGGTGGCGGTGTGAGCACCTCGCCGACCCCACCGGCGACCGCTGGGCCGGACCCTGTTGTGGTCCGCCAGGCCGCATTGTCGGCCGGGTTGGACAGCTTGGCCCGGGTGAAGGTGCCCGAGCCGTCCAATCTGGCGCAGTTCGTCGGATCGAAGTCGGTGCTGATCGCTCTGGGCAAGTCGTTGTTCTGGGATATGCAGGTCGGCTCCGATGGTCAGGCGTGCGCCTCGTGCCACTTCAATGGGGGCGCCGACTCGCGGTCGAAGGGACAGTTGAACCCCGGGACGTTGGGTGGGAACACGGCCTTCGGCTCGAGTGGGGTGGCCGGCAGCGACGGCCATGCCAACTTCAGTCCATCCACCCAGTTGACGGTCGATGACTTCCCGTTCCACAAGGGCGGGACGGACACCAACAATGTGGTCTCGTCCCAGGGTGTGTTCAACGGCACATTCGCTGGTGTCTCGGGCAACGCCCAGGACGTGGCGAAGACCCCGATCCCTGTCGATCCGGTGTTCAACGTGGCCGGGGTCAACACCCGCCGCGTCGCTCCTCGGAATGCTCCGTCGCCGATCAACTCGGTGTTCAACGTTCAGCAGTTCTGGGACGGCAAGGGCCAGACAGGCTTCAACGGCGTCAACCCGAACGGTTCACTGGATACCGCTGCCGGAGTGTGGGTGGACAAGAACGGCCCGTCGACTCCCCCAGTCAAGGTCAAGGTGTCGTTGCCCCAGTCGAGCCTGGCATCCTTGGCGGCTGCGGTCCCGACCAACAACGTGACCATGTCTTTCACGGGTCGCAACTTGAACCAGATCGGCCAGAAGATGTTGGGTCTGACGCCGCTCGGTCTGCAGCTGGTCAATCCCAGCGACAGCGTACTGGGGTCGATGTCGAAGGCCACATTGAGCGCCAATGGCACCGTCTCGGGGGCCCGGGGCTTGAACGTGAGCTATTCGGACCTGATCAAGCAGGCGTTCTTGGCCAGTTATTGGGACTCGACCCAGCCGGTGACATTGGCGATTGGGCCGGTGCCTCAGATGGTGGCCAACTTCCCGTTGTTCTTCGGGTTGGCGGTACAGAGCTATGAGGCCACGTTGGTCTCGGGCCAGTCACCGTTCGACAAGTTCATGGAGGGCGACAACAAGGCTCTGAACTCCGATCAGCTCCTCGGGCTGCTGACCTTTGTGAACACCGGTCAGAACGACCCGGCCGTCAGCGGAGTCGCCCAGGGCAACTGTGTGGCCTGCCACTCGGGGCCGGAGTTCACCGCCGCGGCGTTCACCACCATGGACAAGACCGGTCCGATCTCCATCCGCCCGATGGTCGGTTCTGATGGCAAGCTCAAAGTCGGCTCGGCTACCGCCTACTTCGACAACGGGTTCGCCAACATCGGAGTTCGGCCGACGGCCGAGGATCCCGGTCGGGGTGGCACCATCGCACCAGCCGGCCAGCCGAAACCGGTGCCCATGTCGTTCGTCCGTCAAGCCCTGGCCGGGCTGGCCTTCGCACCAGCGCTGCCGGCCTGTGGCGCCTCGGGTCAGCCGGTCTGCCCCGTGAACGGGGCGGATGGTGTGCAGGGAGCGTTGAAGATCCCCGGTCTGCGCAACGTTGAGCTGACCGGCCCGTACTTCCACAACGGCGGCCAAGCCACCTTGAAGCAAGCGGTGGAGTTCTACCACAACTTGGACTTCTCGGCCGCTAACGCCGCCAACCTGGATCCCCGCATCGCCGGTGTCCACATCGGTGGCGGCGGTGACGTCACCCTGCTGGTGTCATTCCTGCAATCACTCACGGATTCCCGGGTCAGCAACGAAAGCGGAGTGTTCGATCACCCGCAACTGTTCCTGCCCAACGGGCCCGGCGCAGACAAGACACTGAGCTGCGTCAGCAGCCTGGCCAGCTGCGGTGGGATCGAAGTCCCCGCCGTGGGCAGCCAAGGCCGTTCAGCCGCAGGAATCGCCCCAGTCGGCACATTCCTCGGACTCAACCCACAAAGTAACTGACGACCCGCGAGCGTCGGCTCGCCTGGTCGGCCAGCGGAGTCCGGCGCCCAAATGGGCGTCGGACTCCGGGTCACCCAGCGGCTCATGGTGAGCAACACCAACCCCGAGAGCGGCAGTCCTCGAGGTGAAGTCAGGAAATATTCGGCTGTTTTAGGGCAGAGAAAGTAGGGGCGACATATATGCAATCTGCACTTGCTACTTCAATCGCACCGGTCGGTGAACCGCCGTCACCTTTCGATGTGCAACTGGTACTTGATGAGGTGTCACGGTCCTTCGGGAAAAGTGTCGTTTTGTCAGGCGTGGATCTGCAGCTCCGGCGAGGCGCCATCTGCCGGGTGGTGGGGAACAGCGGTTCCGGGAAGTCCACCCTGCTGCGGGTTGCCGCTGGCACCCTGAAGCCCTCGAGCGGACGGCGATGGGCGGCTGGGCCGGCGCTGTACCTCCATGCAGGTGGTGGAGCTCGCCACACCCAAACCGTTCGCCAGACAATCGAGTTTGTCGCCGGGAGGCGGAGCGACTCGTCGACAGTGAACGACGCCTTGGGCACAGCCGGTCTGCTGAAGTTGGCCGACACGCCGGCTGGTCAGCTCTCAACGGGCGCTCGGGCTCAGGTCAGCCTGGCGGTCGCGCTGGTGTGCCGCCCGAGCGTCGTTTGTCTCGACGAGCACGCCGTTCACCTGGACGCCGTCGGCCGAGCCGCCGCGACTCGGGTCGTCACGACCCTGGCGGCCCATGGGAGCACGGTCCTTGTCGCCACCGATGACGAGGGATTCCTCGCCGGCGTGGCCGACAAGTCCGTTCGGCTGGCGCAAGGCCGGGCTCATTCGGACTCGGAAGTTGTTGCGTCGGAATCGGCGACCCGGCGCCGAACTCGGCGGTCCTCGCTGGTAGCGCCGCGGAATCCCTGGACTCGCCACCAGGTCGTTCCATTGTTCAGCGCCTGACAATCCAGTCGTTACTATCTAGTCGTCATCACCGGATCTCGTCGCACTGTCGACGGGATCCGGCTTTTTCGCGCCGGTCGGACCTGCCGTCGAAATGGAGCCGTGAATGGAGCGGCATGGGGGCGACTGCCCGGATGGCCCGACGCGCGCCGCGCATTCGTGGCGATTGTGGTGGCCTTGTTGGTCGAGGCCTCGCCCGCCGCCTGACGGCAATGACGCGCCGATCCCGGCGGTCATACATCGCGTGGTGGATTTTCCTCCCGCTGAGCGCGGACGTGAGTTCTGTCCGGTGGGCGTCCCCGAGCGTCTCGGGCCACCTGGTCGCCGGGAGTCTGGGTGCCCTCGGCCCCCGGGGTCCGGGATGACTGGGTCGCTGCTCGGACAGGGGGGTGGGTTGTGTAGGCAGGATCGACGGCGATGACGGGTCATGGGCGGCCACGGCCAGCGGGTCGACGCCGTAAACCGGCCAGGTGGGGCGGACCCTGCGAGCAGTTCAAGAGCTCGGATCGTCGAGAGCCCAGACGCGATGAGAAGCGGGAGGGGGCCCCCACCCCGCCCGCTTCTCTCGTGAACCCTCGGCGATGCGTCGCTTTGCCCCTATGCGACGCCGAGGTTCAGGCTGACCTTCCAGCCAGACTTGGCCAGGTCCGTAGCCGTGTACTTCAGGCCTCCGAGCTTGCCTACCTCCACCGTGTAGGCGTTGGAGTCCGGCAGGGAGGACACGTTGAAGCGGTATACGCAAGCTTTGCGGGCACTGTCCGCTGAGCCCGAGGTCAGGGCGCCGGAGCCGATGGCGGCGCCTCGCTCGTCCTTGACGGCCACAGGAGCGCCAGCCGCCACGTCGGCGCTGCGGACCGAGCACGGGTCTTTCTGGGTCTTGGGCCCGAACAGAGAAAACGTGCCCGCCAGCGCGTGGCCGTGGGTCGCCTTGCTGGTCGATCCGCTGGTCGCACCGCCGCTGGACCTGCCAGCGAGCGATACGGCGGAGACGACGACGATGATGGCGGCGGCCGCCATCGCGGTGGAAATAGCCAATGCTCGTGTACTCCGAGGCGGCCTGGTCTTGGTAGTCACGGTGATGATGTCCCCTCGTGCGGTCCGGTCTTAGGACTCCTGACCAACAGTCTTAAGCCTCGACCTTCGAAAAAGGTTCCATCGGAGCAGCCGGCGCAGGCCGGCGGCCCTCGTTCAGCAGCCTTCGTTCAGTAGCTGTCAGATGGCTCCCGATCCATCCAGCAAGGTGTCCCCCTGGAGAGGAAGGGACTCTTCGGAGGACGCGGGCTGGCCTCGACGGTGCAGCGCGATGACCGGCGCCAGGTCCCTCGTGTCCAGGTCGGCGGCCCGGATCGGACCGGCAACGATGTGGGTCACCGGTAGCGCGAACTGGCGGGCGACCCGTCGCGGAAGGTCTTTGCCGAGCCATCGTGAGATATTGATCGGCAGGGTCGAGATCACGATCTCGTCGAAATGTCGAGCCCGCAGTACGTCGCCGATACCCTCCAAGGCCCGTTGGCCGCACACCTCTCCTTCGGCGTGCGCTCCTAGAAGGTCCAGGCGGTGTAGGACCTCGTTGAGGCGACGTTGCGCCTGGGCCCGGGCCTGGCCCTCGGTCCACACCAGGGGGTGGTCAGTGTTGGGTGTCGCCGGGACCAGGACGTAGAACCAACATCTCTGTTCCGCCATGCACTCAGCCACCTTGCGGCGCAGGTGCTCGCCGCCCAGGGTTCGGTTTGCCACAATCAGGATGCGACGCATAAATGACCTCCTACTTGCACTTCACTCTGATCACCCAACCTTGGGATTAGATACGGGATTGCGACCCGGATACCGATCCGGGTGAGGGGGTCGTCGGCGTGTGATGCAGGACCTCAGGGTCCGAAGTCTTAGGGCGAACGGGCCAAAAGGCGTCAGACCTCTCAGGTTTCTAAGAGGTTGGGCCATCACTATCTGACACGGGCTTTGTGAAGGAGGGGCAGTGCACAGGTTGTTCATGATCGGGGCGTCGCATAAGACGGCCTCCTTGGCTGTCCTAGAGCGCCTTGCGGTGCGTGATCACAACCGCACGCCTCTGGTTTCGGCCTTGAGGGCCGCGGGCTGTGACGAGGCGGTCGTGCTGTCAACGTGCAGCCGGACTGAGGTCTATGTGGTCACCGGGGCGGCCGGGGTGGCGGAGGCGGTGGATGTCCTGGCCCGGACCAGCGGCTTAAGCCGCGGCGAGCTGGGCGAATCAATCAAGATTCGAGAAGGCGAGCACGCTGTCCGGCACCTGTTCCGGGTGGCTGCCGGTTTGGATTCGCGCATCGTCGGCGAGGTCGACGTCCAGGACCAGGTACGAGGGGCACGGGTCGAGGCGGCGCAGGACGGCACCGTGGGCCCGCAGCTGCAGCGGCTGTTCGTCGCGGCGGTCGTCGTCGCCCGGCGAATACACTCCGAGACGATCCTCGGCCGGGGCGGGCGTTCGATTGGTCGCCGCGCCGCGGAGATCGGCATGGCCGACTTGGCGGCGGCTGTCGGCCCGGCGGTGGCAATCATGGGCTCGGGCCGTATGGCGACGGTCGTTGCCGAGCGCTTGAACGAGTTGGGGGTTCGCCCCATGAGCTTCGCCCGTAACCGGACCAAGGCGGCCCGCCTGGTGGGGGATGACGCGAGGGTGTATCCGATCGAATCCCTTCATGAGGCGCTGACCGGCATTGACGTGTTGTTCTGCGCCACGTCGGCGTCTGATCAACTGGTCCGGGCAGCCGATGTGCGGGAGACCGTTACCCTCCGGCGGGGCCGGCCGTTGACCATCATCGATCTTTCCGTTCCTCGCAACGTCGAGAGCTCGGTCGGATCGATACCGGGCGTGCGGCTGATTGACCTGGAGGGGATCGAGGAGCACCACGAGGGTCAGGCGTTGAACGGTGCCGTCTCGTGCGGGGAGATGATCGCCGCCGAGGAGTCCGCATCGTTCGCCGTAGCTCGTCGCGAGCGCGGGGCGGCTCCGGTGATAGTGGCCCTGCGAGAGCGAGTCGAGCAGGTCTGCCTGGAAGAGCTGGTCCGGGTGGGGCGCGATGGGGGATTGGGTCCCGAGGAGATGCGGCGAGCCGCAAACGCTATTGCCGGCAAGCTCCTTCACGCCCCGATCGTGGCCGCCCGAAAGGCGGCGGCCGAAAATGACTCCGCCGCCATGGAGCAGCTCTGCCGTCTGTTTCGAATAGAGCCGTCCGCAGCTTCGTCTCCGGTCGCTTTGGGCGCAGTGCTGGGCCGTCGGTGGTCATCGGTGTCGGCTGAGCAGTTTTGTGAAGAGGGTGTCGCGTGATGGCTGGACTGATTAGGCGGGAAGGCAACTGATGGCCCTTTCTGCTCTTGCCAGTCAACTCACACCGGCCGTCAGCAGGCCGGCCGCCTTCGACGCGCAGTTGGTCCTCGAGGGGATGTCGCGCTCGTTCGGACGGACACTCGCGCTGGCTCCGATCGGCCTTCATCTCGGCCCGGGCGCGATATGTGAGGTCACCGGGCCCAACGGCTCAGGAAAGTCGACCCTCCTGCGGGTCGCGGCAGGCATCATCCGTCCGACCACCGGGCGTCGCTGGGCGGCCGGACCGGTGCTGTACCTTCGGCCCGGCGATGGCGCCCGACGCGCCCAGACCGTGCGCCAGGCCGTCGACTTCATCGCCCAGGCTCGGGGCAACGGCCCGGGTGTGGAAAGGGCGTTGGCGACTGTCGGGCTGGGCGACCTGGCCGACACGCCGGTCGGACAGCTGTCCTCGGGCCAGCGCGCACGCGTCACTCTGGCCATCGCACTGGTCTTCCGTCCGTGTGTTGCCTGCTTCGACGAGCCCACCGCCCATCTCGACCGGGAGGGTTGTTCTGCCGCCAGGAAGGTCATCGACGAGCTTGCCGGTCGGTCCACCGCGGTCCTCGTCGCAACGCATGACGAGACGTTTCTCGCCGGTTTACCAGACCGCCGGATTCGCTTGGCTCGCGGCCGGCTGGAGTCGACGTCATGAGCGGGCTGTCGATGGTCGCCCGTATCACAGTCCGGGAGGTCGTCCTGGAAGCCACGGGCCGCGAGCTGATGACGGTCGTGCCGCCATTTGTGCTCGCCGCCGTCGTTCTTTCCGGACTCGGATTCGGTCCACGCCCAGACGTACTGCGGTCGGTAGCGCCGGCGCTGCCCTGGCTGGTCGTGCTCTTTGCCGCGGTGCCTCTGGCCCGCAGTGTGGCGGCAGCCGAGCGGGATGAGGGTTGTTGGGACCTCCTCCGGGCGCTGGCGTCGCCGAGCGCTCTGTTCGGCGGCAAGGTACTCGCCCTTGCCCTCTGGCTCAGCGTGGCATGGGGCGGAGCCGCTCTCCTGGTCGCCATCATGTTGGATGCGTCGTTGCCTCTCGCAGGCGTGGCCGCAGGGCTACTCGGTGCCATTGGGCTGGCGGCGCTCATCGTCACCTTCGGCGTCGCGGTCGTGGGCGCCGACCGACGCAATGGTCTGCTCACGGTCCTGTTGTGTCCGACCGCCGTGCCGGTGCTGCTCGCTGCGGCGCAGACCGCGACCCCCGGGGTCAACGCCGTCCCGTGGCTGGCACTTCTGCTGGCGTACGACGTTGTTGGCATGGCTGTTGCTTGGGCAGTGTTCCCCGTTCTCTTGGAGGAGTGAGATGTCAAGGCGTGTTGAAGGTGCATTGGGTGGTTTGGCTCTGGTGTCCGGGGCGACCGCTCTCGTGGTCGGGTTGATGGTCGCGCCGGCCGACGCTGTTCAGGGGCAAGCCATGCGGCTGATGTACGTGCACGTGCCCGCGGCGTGGACGGCGTTCCTCGCATTTGGCGTCGTGCTGGCGGCCAGCGTGGCCTATCTGGTGCGACGGGATCTGAAATGGGATCGGCGGGCTCGGGCGGCCGCCGAGGTTGGCGTGGGCATGACCGCGTTGACAATTGCCCTGGGCAGCATCTGGGGCCGGCCGGTGTGGGGCGTCTGGTGGACGTGGGATCCGCGTCTGGTGACGACGACGGTCCTTCTTCTCATCTACGTGGGCTATCTGGGTGTCCGGGGTCTGTCCTCGGATCTCGACCTGAACGCCCGCCGCGCCGCCGTGGTCGGGGTCGTCGGCTTTGTGAATGTGCCGATCGTGCACTTCTCGGTGGTTTGGTGGCGGGCGTTGCATCAGCCGCCAACGGTGTTGCGTCCTGGCGGCCCGGCCGCGATCGATCCGGTGATGCTGGTGGCGTTGATGTTGGGTTTGGTGGCATTCACGCTGGGCGCAGGTTGGATCTATGCATGCCGGTTGCGGATTCTGGCTGCCGAGCAGCGGGGCCCGGTGGGCGTGATCGGGTTGGTCAGTGTGGACAATGAAGTCGTTCCGGCCATGAAGGTGCTATCGGGGAGGTCGTTGTGACACCGGGTTGGAGTTGGGTCTGGGCGGGGTATCTGCTCACTGGCGGGGTGTGGTCGGGCTACGTGATGTGGATCGTGCGCGGGACGCGAGGCCGACGATGACCAAGTCGACCCGGGTCCGGTTGGCGGTGGTCTTCGTGGCCATGGCCGTCGGGTTGGGTGTGCTGGCGGTCGCGGGTCTCGGCGGAAGCCTCGTCTATTACCGCACGCCGACCGAGGTGGTGCAGAGCCGGTCAGGCCAGCGCTTGCGGGTCGGCGGTCTGGTGCAGCCTGGTTCGGTGAGGCAGGTGGGAGCAGGCGTCCAGTTCGTGCTGACCGACGGGGTTTCCGATTTGTCGGTGCTCTACCACGGCCAGCCACCCGGTGTATTCCAGGAGGGGCAGGGTGCAGTCGTCGAGGGCGCATTTGGGCCTGACCGCGTATTCCGCTCCGATTACCTGCTTGTCAAGCATTCCAATGAATATCGACGCCAGGACGGCTCGGTCTATAAGCCGCCGGCCGCGGGATTGACCTCAGCGCAGGCAGGAAGGCCGGGTCAATGAACGGGGCGTTGGGTTCTGCTGGCGTCTCCCTGGGCTTCTTGAGTGCCCTGGGAGGCGTGGGCGTACTGCTCTGGGGCCTGTTGAGCGGCCGGGCCGCACTCTTGCTTCGGGGTCGTTTTTTCGCCTGGGGCGTCGGGGCAGGAGCCGTGATGGCGGCGTTCGCAATGGAGCGGGCGCTGATCACTCACGACTTCTCCCTGGCGTACGTGGCAACGAACGGCAGTCGGTCGACGCCTCTGTTGTATACGGTGGCCTCCCTCTGGGGAGCACTCCAAGGTTCGATCATCCTGTGGTCGCTGGTCCTGTCCGGCTACCTGTTGCTCGTGCTTCGCCATTTCCGGAAACGGCTGTCCGATCCGATGGTTGGTTGGGCGACCCTCGTCATGCTGGTCGTCGCGGCGTTTTTCTTCGCGTTGATGCTCGGACCGGCTGATCCGTTCCGCGCCGTCCACGGTTTGCTACCGACGGACGGTCCAGGCCCGAACCCGCTTTTGCAGAACCATCCACTGATGGCCATTCATCCGCCCATGCTGTATCTGGGCTACGTGGGGTTTGTGGTCCCGTTCGCGTTCGCTGTGGCGGCGCTGGTGACGGGACGGCTGGGTGAGGGGTGGTTGGTTGAGACCCGCCGGTGGACGCTGCTGGCGTGGGGATTCCTGACCGTAGGCATCGTCCTCGGTTCGTGGTGGTCGTACGAGGTGCTGGGATGGGGCGGCGTGTGGGCGTGGGACCCGGTCGAGAACGCTTCGTTCCTGCCGTGGCTGACAGCCACCGCCTACCTGCATTCGGTGATGGTCCAGGAGCGGCGAGGCATGCTGCGGATCTGGAACCTGTCGCTGGTGATGTCGACGTTTGCCCTCACGATCTTCGGGACGTTCCTGACCCGGTCCGGAGTGCTCGAGTCGGTGCACTCCTTCACCCGGTCGGCGATCGGACCCTTGCTGTTGGGCTTCTTCATCGTGGTCGTGGCGGTGTCGGTCGGTCTCATGGCCTGGCGGGGTGACCGGCTGCGTTCGGTTGGCTCCATCGGCTCTCCCGTGTCGAAGGAAGGGTCGTTCCTGGCCAACAACATTGTGTTCGCCACGTTTGCGTTCATGGTCCTGCTCGGCACGATATTTCCGCAGCTCGTCGAGGCGGTAAAGGGCTCTCGGATCTCGGTGGGCCGGCCCTACTTTGACAGCATGGCGATCCCGCTGGGCCTGGGACTGCTGTTCCTGATGGCAGTCGGCCCCGTGCTGCCCTGGCATCGAGCCACCGGAGAGGTGTTGCGGCGCCGACTGGTCGGCCCGGCATGGATGGCGACTGCGGCCGTTGTCGTGGCGCTTGTCGCCGGTGGGCGTGACCCGGTCCCACTGCTCGCATTCGGTCTGGGTGGGTTCGCGGCCGGCACTGCGCTACGGCAGCTGGCGACGGCCGTGCGACGCCATCACTGGGGGGGCTTGGTCGGCCGGACCAACGGGGGCATGATCGTCCACCTGGGCGTCGTGGTCATGGCCGTGGCCCTGGTGTCATCGGGATCATACGGGCGGGCCGCCGAGTTCCACCTGCGTCCGGGCCAGTCGGCCTCTCTCGCTCGTCATCGAGTGACCTATCTCGGTGTGAGCACCACAACCTCGCCCCGCAAGGACGTGACGACCGTCCGAATTCGTGTCGATGGCGGACAGATCTATGCGCCCAAGCTCACCAAGTTCCCGTTCAGCTCTCAGGCGATCGGCACACCGTCAGTGCGGTCCAGGCTGCTCGACGACGTCTATCTGACTCTGGTTTCGACTCCCCCTGATCCCGGTGGAGTCGCATCGATCGGCGTGATCATTCAGCCCCTCATCTTCTGGCTGTGGTTCGGCGGCGGTGTGATCGCCATCGGGGCGGTCCTCGCAGGTGTGTCTCGCCGTCGAGGGGCCGGTGCCGGGGATCAGGTCAGGGAGGCCAAGGCTCAGACCAAAGCTGTCGGGGGGCCGCCGGCCGACGCCGACGCCACGCCGGCGCTCGCAGGGGTGACGCCAAAATGACCGCCGTTTCCACTGCAACAGAACCGGTGCTCGAGCCCGCCGAGGGTGACCCGCCGATTCGACGGCGTCGCGGCGTCCTGTGGATCGCCCTCGTGGTCGGAGTGATCGTCGGCTCGGTCGCGATCATGGTGGGTACCCGCCCAACCGCCGGTTCACACCAGGCCGCCAGCCCGCTCATCGGTCAAGTGGCGCCATTGGTTGCCGGCCAGACTGTCAACGGAACGGAGTTCGCGCCCGAGACGCTGCGAGGTCGTTGGGTGTTGGTCAACTTCTTCGCCACCTGGTGCGTCCCATGCCGTCAGGAGCAGAGTGAGCTGGTCGCCTTCCGGCACCGCCACGACGCTGACGCGGCCGTTGTCAGCATCGTCTTCCAGGACGATCCCGGCCAGGTCAAGACGTTCATGTCCCAGGGCGGCGGCGACTGGCCGGCCGTGATCGACCCCAATGGCCGCACCGCGCTGGACTTCGGAGTCACCGGGGTCCCGGAGTCCTACCTGGTCAATCCCAATGGCAAGGTGGTGGCCAGGCTGGTCGGTGGCGTCAGCGCGGACGGGCTCGACGCCCTCCTCGGACAGTTCAAGGCACAGACCGTCCGATGAAAGGGAAGCGCTGGGTTCCCTGGTTGCTCATGGCTGCGGTGGTGACCGGCGCGTTCATCTGCGGGCCAGGTCACGGCGGCCATCACAGCCCGACCGAGCGGGCCCGAGACATCGCGGCCGGCGTACGGTGCCCAACCTGCGCCGGAGAGTCCGCACTGGAGTCCCAAGCCCCCATCTCCATCGCCATACGCACCGAGATCGGCCGGCGCATCGCAGCCGGGGAGTCGGACACTCAGATCCGATCATTCCTGGTCAGCCGGTATGGCCAGTCGATTCTCCTCAAACCTCCGACCGGCGGCCTGACCGGGTTGGTCTGGATCCTGCCGGGTCTCGTTCTCGTATTTGCCGCGTTCGGTGCGACCCGGGCGGTTAGACGCTGGGGGGCGGGGCCCGGCTCGACACCTCCGTCGCTCGACGATCAGGTGATGGTCAGCGCGGCCGTGAGTGAATGTGCCAGCCGGTCACCTCGGCGCCCGCGGTCTGACTCCCACTCCGGCCTCGAGGAGCAGCGGAGCTATCTGCTGGCCTCGCTGGCGCGCATCGAGGAGGAGCGCGCCTCGGGCGACCTCGACGAGGCCACCTACCACGCCCTGCGCGACGATACAACGGCCCGCGCCGCCGCCCTGTTCCATCAGATCGAACGGGCTGGGCCGGCGCGACCCCAGATCCAACCCGAAGCAGCAAAACGGCGCCGATGGCTCCCGGCGATCGCTGTCGGGACCATCGTCGTCGTGGGCTCGAGTGTGCTCATCGCCGGAACCGTCCATCCACGCGCCGGCGGCCAGACGGCTACCGGTTCAATCACCCGTCTGTCGTCTGACCCACTGGGTGACGCCCGCCGCCTCGCTCAACAGGGCAAGAACGTTGACGCCATGAAACAGTACGACGCGATCTTGGCCAACGATCCCAAGCAGCCCGAAGCGCTCGCCTACCGGGGGGCCCTACTGGCACTCAGTGGTGAGACCAGTGTCGGGCTGACATCCATCGAGCGCGCCATCGCCGCCGATCCCACCTATCCCGTCGCCCACTACCTGAGGGGGCTGCTGTTGAGCCAGCAGGGTGACCGGGCGACCGCAGCCGCCGAATTCCGGGCCACGCTGGCCGACAACCCGGCGCCGGATATCTCCGCGGCCACGATGGACGCCTTGAACCAACTCCAGACCCCGGGCGCACAATCCGCCGGCGCGGGCACAGGCAAATGACCACCGTCCTGCTTCCATTGACGGCCCTGCTGGCGGGAATCATCTCGTTCAGCTCGCCATGCTGCCTCCCGCTTATCCCGGGCTATCTCTCCTACATCTCCGCGTTGCCCATCTCCCAACTCGGTCATAGAGAGGCAAGAGCGACCACTCTGCGGGCGTCGCTGCTATTCGTCGCCGGCTTTACGCTGGTGTTCACCCTGCTCGGTGTGTCGTTCGCGTTCGTTGGCTCAGCGCTGCTCCGCGAAGTGCCTCTCATCATTCGGGCGTCGGGCGTCCTCATCATCGTCATGGGCCTGGCCATGGTCGGGCTGGTGCGGATCCCGTTCCTGTCCAGAGAACGCAGGGTCGATCTGGCGCGCATACCGCAAGGACCCGGAGCGGCATTTGCGTTCGGCATGGCGTTCGCCTTCGGCTGGACGCCCTGCATCGGGCCGGTGTTGGCGACCATTCTGGCCGCTGCCGCCGCCACGCAGACCGCGGCGTGGGGCGCCGTCCTCCTCGTTTCGTATTCGCTCGGCCTGGGGCTTCCGTTCATCGCCCTGGCGTTAGGTTTTCAGCGAGCCAAGGGATCGATGGACTGGCTGCGTAGGCGCGGGCGCCAGGCCGAGATGATCGGGGGCTCTCTCCTTGTCTGCGTGGGGATCCTGTTCGTGAGCGGAGCGTGGCGGTCGCTGTTTTTGTCCTTTCAGAGGTATTTCGCCAAGTTCGGCTGGCCTCCGGTGTAACGACGGCGATCGGACTCGCCGGGGCAACGGCGCGGGCAGGTGAAGCAACGACGAGAAGACACGCCGGGGCAATGGCGTGTGTAGGTGCAGCCAGTTTAGGGACGTGAAGGAGGGGCAGATGCTTGATGTGCGGATGTTCGGTTCTATCGAGGTGGTCGATGGCGAGCGGGTCTTAGGGACGCGCGGATTCGGTTGTCTGAAGGCGAAGCAGGTGTTTGAGATTTTGTTGGTGGAGCGGGGTTCTTCGGTGTCGAAGGAGCGGTTGGCGGATTCGTTGTGGGGGGAGCGGTTGCCGCAGCGGTATGTGGCGACGGTGGAGAGTTATGTGTCGGTGTTGCGTTCTCGGTTGGAGCCGGGCCGTGGTGGGCGGCGGTCGGTGGTGGTGACCGAGCCGGCGGCGTACCGGTTGTCGACTGATCTGGTGCGGTTGGATCTGGATGTGTTCGATGCTTTGGTGGCCCGGGCCGATGTGGAGGGTCCGGAGCGGGCATTGGAGTTGTTGTGTGAGGCGGCGGATCTGGTTCGCGGCGAGGTGTTGGCTGATGAGCCGTATGCCGAGTGGATCCAGGAGTTGCGGGAGCGGTATCGGCGTACGGTGACCCAGGTGTTGGTGCGGGCTGCGCAGTTGGCGTCGGAGTTGGGTGATGCGGGCCGGGCGGTGGGTTTGGCGGAGCGGGCTATTCGGGTTGACGCGGTGGCCGAGGCGGCGTATCGGGTGTTGATGTCGGCGTCGTATCGTCTGGGTCGCCAGGAGGACGCGGTGCGGGCGTTCGAGCGTTGCCGCAAGGCGTTGGCGTCGGAGTTGGGGGTCGAGCCGATGGCCGAGACGGCGGAGTTGTATGCCGCCATCCAGGCGCATGAGTCGTCCCTGGGTCGCAGCTACGTTCGCTTGGACTTCAACGCACCATCTACCCCTGTCCGTTCGAGCTCACCGTCACCCGCTCAACTGGTCTCCCACCCGTTGTCGGCGCCGGTGGGGTTGGGCGGTCAGAGCGGGTTGCTGGGCCGGGCCGGGCAATTGGCGGAGTTGGAGGCTCGGGTCCAGGGGGCGTTGGCGGGCCGGTTCTCGTTGGTGTTGGTGGAGGGCGATGCCGGTGTCGGTTCGTCGCGTCTGGTCGATGAGTTGGCGTCGGGTTTGGTCGGGGCGCGCACGGTTCGTTGGCGTTGCTCGCAACTCGAGACCGGGTTCGCGTTCCTCGTCATCGCCAGCGCGTTGCGGGGTCTGGATACCGGGTCGGCGGATGCGTCTCTGTTGGGCGAGCCGGGTCCGGCTGAGGCGTTGAGTCTGTTGGACGGTTTGGCGGCCCAGATCCAGCGTCACGCCCCGTTCGTGTTGGTCATCGATCGGCTCGATCTGGCGGACCCGGCCAGCGTCAGCGCGTTGGGGTATCTGGCCCGGCGTTTGGCTGATACCCCGGTGGCGGTGGTCGCGACCTGCCGGACACCGGCCGCGTTGCGGACGCCGATCTCGCAGTTGGAGTGGACGACCAGAATCCGTTTGGAACGACTGACAGAGGATGACCTGGTCGACTATCAGGTCCCGGACCTGCATGCCCTCACCGGCGGTCATCCGGTGTTCGTGGCCGCCCATGTCGGTCAGGGTCCGGGGATCGATGCGGCGGTCGATCTGGCCGACTATGTGCTGGCCTGGTGTGGCGATGCCGGCGACACGGCACTGCGTACCTTGTCGGCGGCGTCGGTGATGGGCCAACCGTTCGACCCCGCCGTGCTGGCCCAGGTGCTCGGTGTCGGTGCGGTGGCGGTGGCCGAGGAGCTCGACCGGCTGTGCCAGCACGGCCTGCTCCGCGAGCAGGGACAGCAGTTCACCTTCCGCGACGACCTGGTCCGCCAGATCCTGGAGGACAACCTCTCACCCGGCCGTCGGGCTCTGCTCGTGGCCCTGGCCAAACGGGCGGTCTCCGACCCGGCCGATATCCACACCACCCGACACAACCTACAAACACGCGTCGACCCGAGCGACCTAATACTGAAGGCGTCATAAAACTTGTCCGGGCGCGATTCCGGCTGTTACCTCTCAAAGACCTTCCGATGAATTGACGTTTTGGATAACCGGGGCCTGACAGCCGGACACACCACAGCTTCTTCGCAGGTCTTCCGGGGATACTGGGAGCAGGACGAGGAAAGGTTGGGGACGCCGATGCACCGGGTGCTGATCGTCGCCAACAAGACGCTCGCGGACGAAAACCTGCGGCAACGCCTGGCGGAATACGCGGCCGAGAAATCGTGTCGCTTCTACGTCCTGGTGCCAACTGGTCCCCGAGTACCCCACCGCCCCGGCTCCGGAGTGCGTACCATCCGAGCTGCGGCCGGCCGGCACCTGTATGAAACCCTTCGCTTCCTGCGGGACATGGGTGCTGATGCCGCTGGTGAGGTGAGCAACGAGGTCCCCATGCGAGCCATCGCCAAGGTTCTGGCGACAGAGCCCTTCGACGAGATCCTGGTCGCGACGACACCTCCGGGCACCTCGGGCTGGCTGGCCCAAGACCTGCCGTTGCGCATCGCCCGGGCCTTCCCATTACCTGTCAACCATTTTTCCAGCGGCTAGCCGAGGCTCAAGGCTTTTCAGATGCCCGGCGTATTAAGACTATTCCAATGGCTGAAAAGGCCCGGCCTCGGCCGGTTACTCGTAAGGATTTCCTCACCTCGACTGCGCCGAGCCCGGCCGCGGTGGTGGCTCGGTTCGCGCTCGCGGGCTTCGTGGCGCTCGCTCTGCTCGGCGTGGGCACGGCTGTCGTTCTGCGGCGGGCCGGAACCGCCGAGGCCACCCGCGAGGCTCGCAACCTGGCGACCTCGGTTGTCCGGGGTTCGGCACAGCCGTACATCACCGACGCGCTGGCCGCCGGTGACCCGAAGGCGACTGCGCAATTCGACCGGATCATTCGCGACCAGGTGCTGAGTGGATCCCTGGTACGGGTCAAACTCTGGGATCCGACCGGCAGGATCGTGTATTCAGATGCCAGCTCCTTGATCGGCCGTACCTACCAGCCCGAACAGGCGAAGTTCGGTTTAAGCGGTGGCGCCGTCGGTTCCGACATCAGTCAACTTTCCCGGCCCGAGAACGTCTTCGAGCGGAAATTTCACAAACTGCTGGAGGTTTACCAGCCGGTCCAGACTCCGAGCGGCCGCCCACTGGTCTTCGAGTCATACCTCAGATTCAGCTCGGTGGCGGCCAGCGGCCAACGGGTATTCCGCTCGTTCTTCCCAGCGTTGGTCGGAGCGCTCATTTTGTTGGAATTGCTCCAGCTTCCTCTGGCCGTTTCGCTGGCCAGGCGCATGCGGGAAGGCCAGCAACAGCGCGAGCTCCTGCTTCAACGTGCGCTTGAGTCCTCGGACAACGAGCGCAAGCGGATCGCCGCCGACCTGCATGACGGGGTGGTACAGACGTTGGCCGGCGTCAGCTACTCGCTCGCCGCGGTCACCGATCGGCTCCGCCCGTCTCTCAACGAGGATGATGCCTCCGTCCTCCGTGACGCCTCCGTCGGCGCCCGGCAGAGTATCAAGGCCCTGCGCGCCCTGTTCGTCGAGATCTACCCACCCAACCTGCACCGGCAGGGCTTGCGTGCCGCCTTGGGTGACCTGCTGTCGCCTCTCGCCAGCCGGGGCGTCCACGCCACCTTGGAGATGGAGGACACGTCTCTCTTGCCGGCGGAGACCGAGGAGCGGATGTTCCGCGCCGCCCAGGAAGCCATACGAAACACAGTCGCCCATGCAGGGCCCTGCCGACTCGAGGTACGGGTGGCGCAGGGCGACGGCCGAGCGACGCTGGACGTGGTGGACGACGGACGCGGATTCGTCGTCGACAACGTGCTGAAAGCCAAGCCGAACGGCCACATGGGCCTTCGACTGCTGGAGGAACTGGCCTCCGATGCAGGAGGAAGCCTTGTGATCTGCTCGACGCCAGGGGCGGGCACCCGCCTACATCTTGAAGCGAGGGTTTCATGACACGAATATTTCTGGTTGATGACCACGCGGTGGTCCGAGGGGGACTGACCCTGCTGCTTGAGGCCGTACCTGGCCTCGACGTGGTGGGGAGCGCCGCTGACGGCGAGGAGGCGGTTGCGAGTGTCGCGGCCTGTTCGCCCGACGTGGTGGTCATGGACCTGTCGCTTCCCGTGCTCGACGGCATCGAGGCGACGCGCCAGATCCTGGCCAATGATCCCCGAGTCCGGGTCGTGGTTCTCACGTCCTTCTCGGATCGCCAGCGGGTCCTGGACGCGATCGACGTTGGCGCCGTGGGCTACCTGCTCAAGGATGCCGAGCCAGAGGAATTGGTCCGCGGGATCGTGGCGGCCGCCAACGGAGGTGCACCGCTATCGCCAACCGCAGCGACCGTCTTGCTCAACGCCCGGCGCCAAAGGGGCGCCAACGCCGAGCTGAGCCCTCGAGAGCGGGACGTTGTCGAGCTCGTCACCGCCGGGTTGAGCAACAGGCAGATCGCCGAAAACCTGGGTCTGAGCGAAAAGACGGTCAAGGTCCATTTGGGTCACGCCTTCCAGCGCATCGGTGTCACAAATCGACGTGAGGCGGCACAGTGGGGGGCTCGCCAGGGAATGCCTTTGCAGATGCCTCTTGTGTCGGACGGTTCCGCCGTTCCGATTGATGAAATGGACGACGAATACACTGTATCTGAACCATGGATAAAGAACGTCGCCTGAAATAGCCTAAAGGTTGTGCGCGTATTGGCTTAATGGATTGACCCAGTAAGGTTTCTCTAAGGCCGGTCGGGCACTTTGGTAGTTGTCATTATTGGTCCTTTTGCTGACAGGAGTAGTAAATGTCGGAAAGCGGGGCGTCCGCCAAGCGGCGCTTGTCAGTGCAAATACAGGTGACGGTTCCCGTGCGAGTGCCGGCGACCGCGTCGATGCGGCAGGCGTTGGAAACAGTTCCAGAATCCGAGTCACCCGAGAGTGTCACCCTGCGCAGCTTGCTGCTCCGGGCGTGGCGGGTCGCGACAGGCGAAACCGGCCGAGCCCGGGCCTCGTGGCGGGATGACATGGTCACGAGCGTGTTGTCGTTCTTCCTCGGCGTGGGCTTGTTCCTCGACGGCTGGAACCACATCAATCTCCAGGAGGGCAAACTCGGCCCGTTCCTCACGCCGTGGCACTATGGCCTCTACACCGGATTCACCGCCACCGCGGTGTGGGTCCTGACCCGGAACCAGAAGCGACATGGATGGAGCCTGGCCAATATTCCCCGAGGATACGGTGCCGCCCTGATAGGCATGGGCTTTGCAGGCGTCGCCATCTCGGGTGATGCGGTCTGGCACACCGTGTTCGGCGTGGAGACCGGGATAACCCGGGTCATCTCACCGTTCCACCTCTTCTTGTTCCTTGCCGGATTCCTGTTGGTCTCCACGTCGTTCAGGTCGGCCTGGCAGGCCGAGACGCCGGCCACCATCGATCGTTTCAAGACCTTTTTCCCCGCCCTGCTGTCCATCAGCGTCGCTACCGCCCTGATCTCCTACTTCTTCCAATACGCGTCGCCGATGCTGACCTGGACGCCGGAATCGGTCCTGAAACTGGCGAACAGCTCCGCCTTTCTCGAGACGACCCAGATCTACCAGGTGCTGTCCGTCCTGGTCACCAACCTGATCCTGGTTTCGCCGATCATCTTCATCCTGCGCCGCTGGCAACCGCCGTACGGCACCTGTGCCGTGTTGTTCGGTGTGGTCGCAGGGTTCAGCGCATCCATGACCGAGTTCAGCCGACTCGGACTCGTCGCCGCCGCCGTCGCCGGCGGTCTGGTCGGAGATCTGGCCATCGCCCGGTTGCGGCCAAGCCCGCAGCGCCGTGCCGCCACCCGAGCCGTCGGAGCCATCGTCCCCGCCGCCCTGTGGGCGTGCGAGTTCACCGCCCTGCGCCTGGCCTACAACATCACCTGGAGCCCTGAGCTGTGGCTCGGCTCCATCACCTTGGCCACCCTCACCGGCGTCGGCCTCACGGTCCTGACCGTTCCTCAACACCTCCCCATCTCGGCCTGGAACAGCAGCAAGGGCCTCGAGGACCAGAGCACCACGGTCGAGGCACCGACCACGCACAGCAGCAGCGACGCCGACGTCATCCCCTTCCAGCGTTCCGCTTCGGCGCCCGCCGCTGAGCACCAGGACGCACGGACGGCCGTCAGCATGGAGCAGTCGCAAGAGGAGATGACTGCCGAGGCGGTGTAGGGGTTCGTCACATCCTTCGTCAGGATCGAGTTCTCCGGATGGCCGCAGGTCTTGAAACGATCAGGTTGACTGGTCGATTCCAGGACCTGCGGTCATTCTGTGTTGCTGGGCGAAGGCGCCGGCCGTCACCCTGACAATGCCGGCGTTGGGCCACGGGCCGACAATGGCGGTGGCGAACCCGCCGACCGCCTCCGGCCCGGCCCGGGCCGGCGGCGCGCCCCCGGCCGGCCCGATCCCATTGGTTTTGTCGGAGTGGACCGGTCTCGGGACCCGGACATTGTCCCGGCTCCGGTCCGGCCGACCGGGTGAGCACACCAAGGTGCGGCCCCGTGAGGCTCGACCTGCGCCGCGTGGCCGGCGCCAACGCCTGGCCGGCGCCAAGGCCTGGCCGCGCCAACGCGGAATGCCGTCCGTCCCGGCTGCGGTCAGCCGCCGACACGCAAGCTGGTGTGCATACCTTCGGTCCGGTGACCGGGCAGCGTGCACCACAGCTCGACCTGCTTTTCGCCGGTCAGGTCGAGCTTCAGCTCCGTCTTCTGACCGGGCGACAACCGGATGGTGTGCTCGTCAACGTGGGCACCGGTGACCCGCAGATCGTGGACCGTTGTCCCGGCGTTGGTGACCTCGAGAGCCACCGGGCCCGATGTCAACGCGCCTGCCGAGGTCGCGATCTGCCATTCCACCAAGCCGACCCGTGCGTTCGCCACCGGCGGACCGTTGACTCGAACGGCGCTGTTCTGGCAACCGGCCAGGACCAGCACGGCCGTTACGAGCAGAAACCGCCAATTGCCGGTGGTCAACAGTGAACGCTCCCCGGAGCCTTGGGCATCTTTCGGTGATCGGGCACCTGGGCCCGCGCCGGCGTACTCACGATGAGCGGGAGGTTGCCCCCTTCCCTCCCGCTCATCGTAAAGCCTCGGCGGTACGTTGCGTTGCCCCTTACGCCACGCCCAGGTTCAGGCTGACCTTCCAGCCCGACTTGGCCAGATCCGCCGCCGGGTACTTCAGGCCTCCGAGCTTGCCGACCTCCACCGTGTAGGTGTTGGTGTCAGGCAAGGAGGAGACGTTGAAGCGGTATACGCATGCCTTGCGGGCGCTGTCCGCCGAGCCCGAGGTCAGGGTGCCGGAGCCGATGGCGGCGCCTCGCTCGTCCTTGACGGCCACAAGAGCGCCAGCGGCCACGTCGGCGCTGCGCACCGCACACGGGTCCTTCTGGCTCTTGGGCCCGAACAGAGAAAACGTGCCGGCCAGCGTGTGACCGTGGGCCGCTTTGGTGCTGGACTTGCCCCGGAGCGATACGGCGGAGACGACAACGAGGATGGCGACGGCCGCCATGGCGGTGGCCATGACCAATGCTCGTGTGCTCCGAGGCGGTCGGGTCTTGGTAGTCACGGTGATGATGTCCCCTCGTGCGGTCCGGTCTTAGGACTTCTTGGGAACAGTCTTAGGCCCGGACCTTCCAAAAAGCTTCGATCCGGGTCGAAGGCGGGCGGCCGACGGCCGCCGGAGACGGTCGTCCGCCTTCCCGGGAGCCTCAAGCTCCGGGAAGATCAGGTCCAGCCGGACACCTGGGTGACCGGGACGTCGAACGAGCGGGCGACATCGTGCGGTACGTCGTCGCCCAGCCACCCGTACGACGCGCCGGGAGGGGCGGTGGCGAGCACGATCTCGTCGAAGGGCTCGTCGGCCAGCAACTCGGAGATAGCGATGAGCGGTGCGAGGTCGGTGACCCGGCCGGCGGCCTCAGCACCCATGTCGTGGAGGAAGCTCAGGGTCTCCCACATATGCTTGCCTGCGGCGGCTCGTGAACTGCGCCGCGTCGTGCCGCCGCCGTAGGAGACGGCGGGGGCACCGCCCGGTATCAAGAGATAGAAATAGCAGGGCTCCTCGGCCACATAGTCGGCGAGTCGCTGGAGCACGTGTGTTTCCAAGACCGTCCTGTTGGCGACGATCAGGATACGGCGCATGTTGGTTCCCGGCCTTCTGTCTCGGTATCGGTGATGAGTAAGGAATAGTTCCGAGACGTTGGGATTACCTCACAGTTCAGGGGGAATTCGGCACGCACAGAGGCGCATTTCATAGTCAGTGATGGGACGCCGGGACCTAGGTCCCCGGTGCCGCGCCACCCCCGCTCGGGGCGGCGCGGCCACCTGTGCCGGCCTGGGGGCTACTCCTTCGTAGGCCCGGCGAGGACGCGACGTTGTAGGACTCGCGCTGCCGTCAAAGGTTTCCCGAAGGCGTCGCGTCCAACGTGATAGCTGTGAAGGAAAAAGCTCTCGGACCTGCCCGGCGCCGCCGAGTCATGGCTTCGCTGGCCGCAGCGTTCATTCTCGTGAGTGGGCCCGCCCTGACGCGAGCCGCAGCGCAGACGACCACCCCGGATCCGTCGGCGACTTCCACGCCTGCGCCACCGGTGCCGGCGCCCGACCCCGCTCCTGCGCCGTCAACGGTCCCCGTTAAGTCCACGGCCTTCGTTTCCC
Source organism: uncultured Actinomycetota bacterium (assembly GCA_963792645.1). GTDB lineage: Bacteria > Actinomycetota > Acidimicrobiia > Acidimicrobiales > Palsa-688 > CAWBWS01. Next base: position 526,437 of record CAWBWS010000001.1, on the reverse strand, counting down.
CCGCTCCTACCCCGGCCCCACCGGCCAGCCCGGCCCCCAGGACCTCCGCCCCCACCGTGACGACGACGCCGGCACGGTCGGTTACCACCGTTCCCCGTACCACCACGGTCCCGGCCAAACCGGCCGCATCGGCCGCGACGCAGCCCACCACCGGTAGCCCGACGGCCCTCATCGCGCCGCCGGCAGCCGATGCACCGACGGTCGCCCCGGCCAGGACGGCCCCGGCGCCACCGTCGGTCCAGGCCAATCAGATCTCGTCCAACACGGCACCTGTCCCGCCGCCGGACGAGAAAAGGGTGGTCTATACCGTTGGGGCGCTGATCGGCATCGTCGTCCTCGGGCGACTGATCTTCGGCCGCCCGGGCCGTCCGGGAGCGCCCGAGACCGCAGACTCGAACTAGATGTAAGGCTATGAACTGGGCTGAGATGGTTGAGAATTCTCATGAGAATCTCATGTTCTGAGGGTAGAGAGGCCCCCGACACCGTCGGGACACTGACCTGGATACCTAGGAGCACGCGTGCGCATTCTCGTTCTCGGGGGCGATGGCTACCTCGGTTGGCCGAGTGCCCTCCACCTGTCGGCTCGTGGACACGATGTGGCCGTGGTCGACAACTTCGTGCGGAGGTCGTACGACCTCGAACTCGGAGTCGGCAGCCTGGTTCCGATCGAGTCGCCCTCCGAGCGGGTACGCGTCTGGCATGAGCTGACCGGCCGGCAGATCCCGATGTATCACGGCGATCTGACCGAAGCGGCCTTCGTCCACCGGGTGGTCGGCGAATTCCTGCCCGACTCGATCGTGCACTTCGCCGAGCAGCGTTCGGCCCCGTACTCGATGATCGATCAGCGCCATGCGGTCTACACCCAGTTCAACAACGTCGTCGGCACCCTCAACGTGCTGTACGCCATCGCCGAGGCGGACCGCGACATCCATCTGGTCAAGCTGGGCACCATGGGCGAGTACGGGACCCCCAACATCGACATCGAAGAGGGCTGGCTCGAGATCACCCACAAGGGCCGGACCGACACCGTGCTGTACCCCAAGCGGCCCGGGTCCTTCTACCACCTGTCCAAGGTCCACGACAGCCACAACATCGAGTTCGCCTGCCGCGTGTGGGGCCTGCGGGCCACCGACCTCAACCAGGGCATCGTCTACGGCCAGGAGACCGACGAGACGACCCTTGACGCCCGACTGTGCACCCGGCTCGACTACGACGCCGTGTTCGGCACCGTCCTCAACCGGATGGCGATCCAGGCGGTGCTCGGCCATCCGCTCACGGTCTACGGCACCGGCGGCCAGACGCGCGGCCTGATCAACATCGTCGACACCGTGGAGTGCATCCGGCTCAGCTGTGAGAACCCGGCCGAGCGCGGCGAGTTCCGGGTCTTCAACCAGTTCACCGAGCAGATGTCGGTGATGGACATCGCCGAGACGGTCGCCCGGACCTACCCGGGGATCTGCCAGATCACCACCATCGACAACCCCCGGATCGAGTCCGAGGAGCATTACTACCGGGCGGCCCACACCCGACTGCTGGACCTCGGGCTGATGCCCCATCTCCTCAGCGAGACCCTGCTCGGATCGCTGTTCGGCATCATCGATCGCAACCGGGACCGGGTCAACCTGGCTGCCCTGATCCCCGAGGTCCGATGGGAGGAGACGGCTGGCGCAGCTCCCGGTCCCACGGTGACGGACGCAGGCCCGGCCGGCCCCGGAGGCCACCGGCGGCCGGCCCGGATTCTGGTCACCGGCGGCTCAGGTTTCATCGGCCGCCACCTGGTCCGAGCCCTCCACGGCGCGGGTGCGGACGTCATGGTGGCCGATCTGACACGCCACCCCGACACCGCTGTCCCCACCATCGACCTGGACCTGCGCCTGCCCGGTTCGGTCGAGCGTGCCCTCGAGCCAGGAATCGACGCCGTTGTCCACCTGGCCGCCGCCACCTCGGTGCTGCGATCCGTCGACCAGCCGGCCGAGACCTTCGACACCAACGTGAGCGTGACCGCGGCGCTGCTCGAGCGGGCGCGGCAATGCGGCGTCGGCAGCTTCGTCTTCGCCTCCACCAATGCCGTCGTCGGCGGGGCCAGGCATTTTCCCATCAATGAAGCCACCGGGCTGGCGCCGCTCACACCGTACGGTGCGACCAAGGCGGCGGCGGAGATGCTTCTCTCCGCCTACCAGGCGGCGTACGGGATCCGGGCCACCTGGCTGCGTTTCACTAACGTCTACGGCCCGGACATGAGCCAGAAGGACAGCATCGTCGCCCGGCTCATGAAGGCGACGGTCAGCGGCACCACCTTCGAGGTGTACGGCGACGGCTCCCAGATTCGCGACTACCTGTATGTCGATGATGCGGTGGCGGCCATCCGGCTGGCGCTGGGCAGCGCCCGGGTGCACGGTCCGGTGGTCGTGGGATCGGAGCGGTCGACATCGGTGCTGGAACTGGTCGCCGCCGTGCGGCAAACGACCGGCGTCGACCTGACCGTGCGCCACGGACCGGCGAAGGCGGGTGAGATGGCAAAGGTGGTGGTGGATGCGTCGCACGCCCGGTCGCTCGGATGGCGGCCGGCGGCGAGCCTCGAGGAGGGGCTGACCCGGGCATGGGACCGGTGGCCGGCTGTGCCGGAGCCCGCGGGCCTGGGTGCCCGTTAGCGCCATCGACGTCGCCGCGGCGTACGAGTTCGCGGCGGCACTCGGCGGTCGCCGCCTCAAACCGTTGGTCGTGGTGATCGCCGCCTACAACGAGCAGGACGCCGTCGGCGGCGTGCTTGAGCGCATCCCGGAGGAGGTGTGCGGGCTGGACGTCGACGTGCTGGTGGTGGACGACGGCTCGACCGACCGGACCGCCGCGGTGGCCCGCGCCGCCGGCGCGCTGGTCTGCGACCCGGCGGTCAACCGGGGACAGGGGGCGGCACTGCGGCTGGGCTACCGGCTGGCCGCCGAGCACGGCGCCCGGCTGGTGGCCACCCTGGACGCCGACGGCCAGTACGACCCGGCCCAACTGGTCCAGGTGGTGGCCCCGCTGGTCGACGGGACCGCTGACTTCGTCACCGGTTCCCGCCGCCTGGGCTCGGCCCAGACGACCGACCGAGTCCGGCACGCCGGCGTGGTCGTGTTCGGAGCAATGATCACGATGCTGACCGGGCAGCGGGTGACCGACCCGGCCAACGGTCTGCGCGCCATGCGAGTTGAGGTCCCCGCAGCCGTCAGCCTCGAACAACCGCAGTACCAGGCGGCCGAGCTGCTCATCGGCGCCATCATGCACAAGTTCCGGGTGGTCGAGGTCCCCACCACCATGTACGAGCGCAGGGCCGGCGCCACCAAAAAGGGAGGCAACCTCATGTACGGCGTCCGGTTCGGTTGGGTGATCCTGGCCACGTGGGTCCGGGAGCGGCGAAGACCACCAGTTGGTACACCGCGAACTTGAGCAGGAACAGGACGCCGAAAGTGGCCAGATAGGCGGCGGCCACCAGCGCGGTGCGCTGCCAGTGTGCGCCGGCGACGTGAGGCGCGGCGCGGCCGGCCCATCCGGTGACGACGGCCGCTGCTCCCAAGCTGGCCAGCGAGACGAGGGCGTAGAGGACAACCTCGCGCCCGACCCGCACCGGGCCCCGGCGGCCGAACGCCCACGACCGGTTGAGCACGTAGTTGGGGACGGCCCCGGCGACGAAGGCAACCGTCGAGGACGCGGTCGTGCCGAGCAGCCCCGACCCGTAGCACGCCACGAAGGCCACCTCGCTGGTGATCACCGCGACGATCGAACCGATGGTGTACCGGGCGAGACGCCGGCGAAAATGCCGCATGTCAGGCGCCGGAGCCGATGGCGCGCTCGAGGGTGGGAAAGGCGTATCCGTCGCCAGCCGACCGTTCCGGGCGCTCCGCGGGCGGGGACGGCCTCGGCGGATCACGGGAGCAGTATGGCGGTAAGCGGCACTTCGGGTGCCGTCGGCGGGGGCACGGGCCCGGTCTGCGATACCATCTCCCGGCTCAGCTTCTGGCCCCATCGTCTAGAGGCCTAGGACATCACCCTCTCAAGGTGGAGACACGGGTTCGAATCCCGTTGGGGCTGCGGACAAAGCAACCCAGAAAGGATGGCAACGGCTGCAGACAGCCACATCTAGAAGTCCTTCCTCGGGCGGCGCCGGTCGGACGCCCCGCACCCGGACCGCTAGGCTTCGGCCAGCGGCGTAGTTGGGGAAAAAGGTAGGGCTAGGGTGCGTGTGGGAGGCAGAGGGTAGTGGCAAAGCCCACCATCCTATCCGTTGACGACGATCCCCAGGTGTCGGCTGCGATCGTGCGCGATCTGCGAAAACGGTATGGCACCGAGTACCGGATCGTGCGAGCGTCGTCGGGCTCGCAGGCCTTGGAGATCGTCAGCACCCTGGCGTTGCGAGACGAGCCGGTCGCTCTCATCGCCTCGGACCAACGCATGCCGGGGATGACCGGCATCGAGATGCTCGAGCGGGCACGGCCCCACGTCGGGGGGGCCAAGTATCTGCTCCTTACGGCGTACGCGGACACGGATGTCGCCATCAAGGCGATCAACGACATCGGCTTGGACTACTACCTGCTCAAGCCGTGGCATCCGCCGGAGGAACGCCTCTTCCCCGTTGTTGACGACCTGCTCGGCGACTGGGCCCAAGCCAACCCGGACCACACGACAGACGTTCGAGTCGTCGGACATCGTTGGTCGGAGCGCAGCCATGAGATCAAGACCTTCCTGGCCCGCAACCACGTCCCCTACCGCTGGCACGACGTCGAGCGCGATCCCGACGGCGTCCGCTTGAGCGATGTCGCCCAGGCCACCCCCGCCGACATGCCGCTTGTGCTCGTTCCCGAGGGCGCCACGCTTCGGTCGCCGACACCTCTCGAGCTGGCCGCCGCTCTCGGACTGCGCACCGAGGCAACCCAGCCGCTCTATGACGTCTGCATCGTGGGCGCCGGCCCCGCAGGCCTCGCGGCCGCGGTGTACTCGGCCTCCGAGGGACTGACGACAGTTGTGCTCGAACGCGAGGCACCTGGCGGCCAGGCCGGTCAGAGTGCGGCGATCGAGAACTACCTCGGCTTCCCCAAAGGGCTGACCGGCTCCGAGCTGACCCATCGTGCAGTCGCTCAGGTGAACCGCTTCGGCGCCGAGATGGTCTTCGCTCCCGTCGTCGGATTCGAATCCCGTGGGCCAGCTCGAGCGGTCCTGATGGAAGGAAGCCGAGAGATCGAGGCCCGCTCCGTGATCGTCGCCACCGGCGTGTCGTACCGCCGTCTTCCAGCGGGGGGCGTCGACGCACTCACCGGGCGGGGCATCTTTTATGGCGCGACCGCCAGTGAGGCCAGTCAGTGCCAGGGCGACGACGTGTACATCGTCGGTGCCGCCAATTCGGCCGGGCAGGCCGTTCTCAGCATGGCCCGCTACGCCAAGCGCGTCCGGCTCCTCGTACGCGGGCCCAGCCTCGAAGCCACGATGTCGCGGTATCTCGTCGATCGCATCAAGGCCGCGCCGAACGTCGACGTCCTTTGCCGCACCGAGGTGGTCGCAGCGCGCGGGGAAGACCACCTCGAGTATCTGACCTTGGCCGACCGGGATACCGGAAGCACCGAGGAAGTCGCGTCGAGTTGGCTGTTCGTCTTCATCGGCGCAGCACCCCGCACCGACTGGCTCGGGACAGATGTTGTCCGTGACGACAAGGGCTATGTGGTGACGGGCCAAGACCTCCTGCTCCCAGCATACGGTGGGCATTGGAAGGTTCCTCGCCCGCCCTTCGCCCTGGAGACAAGCGTGCCGGGTGTGTTCGCGGCCGGCGACGTTCGTCTCGACTCCATGAAGCGGGTTGCCTCGGCGGTCGGGGAGGGGGCGATGGCGGTCTACCTGGTGCATCGGTACCTGGCGACGTGAACACGATCGAAGAATTTCGCGCCCTCAGGCTGTTCGACGGGCTGAACGACGAGCAGCTGTCACAGCTCGTCGCGGCCGGGGTCGTGGTGCCTCTTGTTCCAGGCGCCGCGCTCTGGCAGATGGGCGACCACGCAGACCATTGGTGGGTCCTGATCGACGGCGCCATCGACATCGATCGCGACGGCAAGACGGTGGCGAGGATGAACGTCCCCGGCAAGTGGGCAGGCGGTCTTCGGGCCTGGGATCGAGAGGGTGTCTACCTCGCTTCGGGCGTTGCCGCCGAACCCGGCCTCGTGTTCCGATTGCCCTCGACGGCGCTGCGCGAGCTGTCCACGGTGTGGTTCCCGTTCATTGGCCATATCCTCGTCGGCCTGTACGGCACGGCCCGCGCCGTCGAATCGGCGGCGCTGCGGCGTGACGCTCTCGTGACCTTGGGCACGCTCGCCGCCGGGCTCGCCCACGAGCTCAATAATCCTGCCGCGGCCGCGACGCGCGCCGTCGACTCGCTGCGCGAGTCGTGCGAGACCCTGCTCTCCTCGCTTCGCCATGTCGCCGATGGGGAGATCTCGACTCGCCAGTTCATCGAGCTCGACTCCCTAAGGCGTGAGCTCAAGCCCCGCACCACGATTCCCGACCCCCTGGCACTGGCGGGAGACGAGGAGAACCTGGCGGAGTGGCTGAGCCGGCACGGCGTCAGGCACGAATGGGACATCGCGCCCACCCTTGCCGTCGCCGGTGTCGACCAAGCTTGGTGTGAACGGGCGGCAGGCGTGCTGGGCGACGCCGCGCTCGAACCTGGCCTCGAATGGGTCGCGAGCACGCTGTCGCTGTTTTCGCTCCTTTCCGAGGTCGAAGAGTCGACGAGACGGGTGTCCGACATCGTTGCCTCGGTCAAGTCCTATACCCAGATGGATCGCGCCGAGATCCAACGGTTCAACGTCACCGACGGCTTGGAAAGCACGATCGTGATGCTGGGCAACAAGCTGCACGATGTCGAGGTCGTGCGCTCGTACGGAAGCGGTATTCCAGAGATTGAGGGCCACCCCGGCGAGCTGAACCAGGTCTGGACCAACCTCATCGACAACGCCGTCGACGCCATGGACGGGACGGGAACGATACGCCTGACGACACGCGTCGACGGGAACGACTTGGTGGTGGAGGTCTGCGACTCGGGCCCCGGTATGCCGCCCGAGGTCGCGGCCAGGGCTTTCGAAGCGTTCTTCACCACGAAGGACGTGGGCAAGGGGACCGGACTCGGTCTCGACATCGCTCGACGTATTGTCGAGGAACGCCACGGCGGCGTGATCGGTATCGACTCCCGGCCGGGTCAGACGATCATCCGAGTCCGGATTCCCATCCGCTCGTCCGGCGCGGCACCCTAAGGAAGTTGGCCCCCGCATCGCGTGCGCGAACTGTTGGCTTGGCAGTCGAGTTGACGCGCGTGTCGACGTCCGCATCCGGCACAAGGACGCGACCAGTTCGTCGACGCCGGTAAGGGCATCCACATCCGAATAGTGAGGCGATTGGTACGGGAAGTTCCAGTAGTTCTGGCCGTACGTCGCACTGAGAGCACAATTGAACGACGAGCGGCGCGGGACCAACAGCAGCCGGCCGGCACAGCTGGCCGGGCTCGCTTGCCGACTTCGATGGCATGACGGAATAGCGGCGGCAGAGCGGGTTGACTCGGAACAGCGGCGATCAAAGTCCGCGGTCAGCGAGACAATCTCGTGGCACTGGATCAAGTGGAGATATTCGGCCCAGCCAACGGTTATGCGTCGTGGTGGGCGTCAGTGTCGGCGGTGAGCTGAGCGATCGCCGCACCGGCGTCGACCCACACATTCTCGCGGCAAATCAACCCGTCGCGGAACTCGAAGACGTGCAGCACTCGCATGCTGATACGCCGACCGTGCCCGGGGATACCCAGGAACTGGCCAACGAGCTGAGCGGTCCAGATCTTGTCGTCGACGACGAAGTTGTCGCCGTACAAGCGATGCTTGACCTCGGCGTGCTCACTCTTCAGATTGCTGAAGAGGTGGCCGTAGCGGACGCCGGCGGCGGCGGCGCCGTGCAACTCGCCTGCCGGATCGCCCACGACGTCGTGGATGACGTCGTCAGTGAACGTGCTGAGTGTGCCGACGACGTCGCCCTCGGCTTCTTGGCGAAAGTGCTTCTCGAGGATCTGGTCGACGGCATGCGGTGAGAGGCTGGTGGCGGTGGTTGTTCTCATGACCACTCCTTACCAATTGGGTTACTACACATCTAACCAATAGTCAGAGAGTACGCTAAGGCCGTGGCCGCAGTCAATGCCCGGCGTCACTATTCGTCACCGCTTCGGAGAGGCCAGGCTGCGGCGACTCGTCGTGCCGTGTTAGACGCGGCCCGGGACCTGTTCGTCGAAAAGGGATACGGCGCCACCACGATCGACCAGATCGCCCAGCTGGCCGGTGTCAGCAAGCCAACGGTGTTCAATGCGGTCGGTAACAAGCAGACGGTACTGAGCGCCGTGCGCGACGTCGCCATCGCTGGAGACGACGAGCCCGTCCCGGTCGCTCAGCGGCCGGCCACCGACGTGATTCGAGAGGAACCCGAGCAACATCGAGCGATCCGGCTGCTGGCCCGGCATCTCACCTCGGTGGCCAGCCGGTATGCCGTCATCTACGAAGTGCTTCGAGCCGCGGCGGGCAGCGGCGAGGAAGACCTGAGACAGCTCTGGGAGACCGAAGAGCAGCAGCGCCTGACCGGAGCCGGCTTCTGGATCGACGTCCTGCGCCGAAAAGGTCGCCCCCTCCGCCAAGGCGTCAATGTGACCAGCGCAGTCGACGTCCTCTGGTTCCTCATGGCACCCGACCATTTCAACCGCCTGGTACGGCAACGAGGATGGACCGAGTCGAAGTACCAGCGGTGGCTGACCGCCTCGATCGACCAACTTTTCGCCTCTGGCGAATCGTGAGCCCTCGAATCCCGTGCCGATGCCAGTCGTCCGAGAAGACCGGGGCGACGCCGGTCGCCCGGTCGCGGCGCGAGTCCCGATGCCGAGGCATGGGCGATCCTCTCCGTCTGAGGTCAGCTCAGCCTCAATCGACGTTGAACGTGGTGGTCGAGTCGGCGAAGGTCGTGGTGAGGATCCGGGCGTCGCCTCGGGCATGGCGGTAATGGCCGGTGCCACCGACGACACCAGGGCTGAAGACATCGCTCGCCGTGTGGGGGAAGGCCGCCTGTCCAGCGAGCAGAAGCTGGCTGCCATCGTTGAAGGCGAAGTCGGCCTGACAGTCGGCGTGACCGCTCGGGTTGACGACACAGGCGATATCGACGGTACCGAGGGGTTGGTGGGTGGATGGTGACGTGACGACGTTGCTTACCGCGTAGTTCTGTCCGGCTGAAAATGGTGGGGTGGGCGCCATGCCCGTGGCATGGACGGCCACCGTGAAGCTCGTGCCGCCTTCACCCTCGCGGGCCGCGGCCGATGCAACTGTGAGGCCGCCAGCAGCCACAACGACTGCTCCGACGACGCACATCTTGGTCCATGCACTTCTCATGATTGGCTCCCTTGCTTGTCGAGGATCAGCATGTCGAGGCTGCTTGTGACGGGCCCTCCGTGCACCGTGGGAAGACCCCTCTCTGGTGCCCCCCGGGGCAGCCCGTCAACATCGCGATGCCACCGATGGGCGTACCGAGGATCCGATCGGCCACGCGACGCTTGGCCGCTGACGTGTCTCACCGGGAAGTCGCCGGGGTCTGCTCGGCGTGGCGGCCCCGCAGGACCATCACGGAGCCGGTCGCTGCGAACACGACTGCTATTGCTCCGGACACCTTGGTTGCGCCGGGGTCGCCGGAGCCGAAGAGCCCGGGGACCGCTGACAAGGTGGGGATGCGCAGGACTAGCAACCAAGGCAAAGCGCGCTCGGCACCACGCCAAGCCGAGGCCACCAAGAAGAGGCTCGCTAGACCCAGGATCGAAGCTGCGAGGCGGCGATCGGCATCGGCGGATGCTTGCCGTCGGTGGTCAGTGGGAGCAGTAGGTCGAGCGCCGCGGAAACGGCCAGCAGGCCGAGTCCGACGCGGATGAAGGGGGAATGAGTCATGACAACCTCCGTTGACGTTGGGGACCGCGTTGTGATCGTGGACCACTGCAGTTCCCTTTGGCAGGAGGCGCAGTTCCTGTGTTGGCGGGAGATTTCGCCCTTCTTGTCGGGAACGCGTTCCCAAGGTCTGTCGGGGATCCCGCTCCCTCGTAGTAGACGTCGCTGCGCATCCTGGTCTCGTTCCTTCAGTTGGGGAAATATCGTCCCGGCCTAACGGGGACACGATCCCTGATTGTCGGGAACTCGGGCCGGACGGACCGACTGGGCCGACAACGCCGAGATCGAAGCCCTGGGCGACCAGTGGCGCCCGCTGCTGGCCCTCCTACAGGCCCACACCGGCCACGAAGAGAACCACATCTTCCGGCTGCTCGATCCCTACGAGCCGGCGACGACCGAACGGACACGCGAACAGCACCGCGATCTCGACGACCTGCTCGACCACCTCGCCCAACGCTTCGAGGCGGCACTGGCCGACCCTCACCCCGCCGTCGGACTCGACCTCTACCGCGACCTGGCCCGCTTCGTCGCCGCCTACCTGCCACATCTGCACGACGAGGAGACACTCGTCATGGCCCGGATCTGGGACCTGTGCCGCGACGACGAGATCGCCGCAACCCGAGCCGCTTTCATGGCCGACACCACTCCGGACGTGATGACCACCAGCCTGCGCTACCTGCTGCCGGCGCTCGACCGACCGACCCGACACGCGCTCTTCGACGGGCTCGTCGCGGAATCACCCCCGCCGGTGGTCGACATGGCACTGAGTATCGCCGAGCGGGTGCTCGACGAATCCACCTTCGCCGATCTGCACGCCGCCGCGACCTCCTCCCGTTCCGATTGAAATGTCTGCCCGCCACCGCACCAACGCCATCGGGGTCGCGTAGCTGCGCTCGGCGCGAGCGCCGCCTGCAGCACGGCCGACCGAGTCTCGGATGCTCACCGCCGCTGTCAACCCGCCGCTGTCAACACCGCCGCTGCCAACAATGCTAGCAATGAGCGCCAGGAGAAGATTCCCGAGGTCGCCTAGGTCGTCAGGCTCATGGAGGCCGGGGCACTGACCGGGCCGCCGGAGTGGACGATCATCGACGTGGCATCCTCGGCGTCGCCGGCAATGTAGGTCGCTGCTGGCGCACGCAGAGTTGGCGTTTTCATACTTTCGCTGGCCGGGGAGCTCTGGTACCACAGTGAGGTGAGCCGCAAGACCAAACAGGCGCCCGCGCCGGTCATCAGGGCCTGCAGGACCTCCTCGACGGGCAGGCCGCCGACATGGGCGATCACGGCGACTCCCGCGAGTTCGTCGACTCCGCGATCCGGAGCTGCACGAGTCCCGGCCGGTCGACGTCGGGCTGCGGCGCCTCGTCGTGCCACACCCACCACGCATACGGGCTTTCCCGCGGATAGCCCTCCGGGGAGTCCTCCCACTCCTCCTGACGGCCGAGGGCGGTCATGTCGAGGTAGCTCCACGTGCTCCCGAGCGCCTCGTCGCCGCGGTTATTGACGAAGTAGGTGCGGAACACCTGGTCGCCGTCGCGGATGAACGCGTTCGTCCCGTGCCACTCGTCAACACCGAAGTCTATGTCGAAGCCGTCCTTCATCGTGTACCACGGCATCGTCCAACCCATCCGGGCCTTGACTCGCTCGATGTCGGCCTGCGGGGCGCGGGAGGCGAAGGCCAGGGTGGTGTCCCGGGCGTTCAGATGGGCGAGGTGGGCGACCTGGTCGGCGACCATCGAGCAGCCGACGCACGCGTGGTCGGGCCAGCCGTGCACGCCGGCTTCGAAGAACGCGCGGTACACGATCAACTGCTGGCGCCCCTCGAAGAGATCGAGGAGGTTGGCGTTCCCCGACGGTCCCTCGAACTCGTAGGCCCTGTCCACCGCCATCCACGGCATCCGCCGGCGGTCGGCGGCCATGGCGTCACGGGCCTTCGTCATCTCCTTTTCTTTGACGAGGAGGCGCAGGCGGGCGGCTTCCCATTCCTCGGGCGAGACAATCGGGGGCGTTTGCATAGTTGGCTCCTTTCGGGGACCGATGGTCTTGTACTGGATGATGACGGCAGGACCGCTGACACAGCCGTGGATCAGGCGCGGGGTTCCGGGGACGCGCCGTTGGCCTGGGCGTGGGCGGCCTCGGCGAGGCGCTTTATGGTGTCGAGCCGCCGATCCCAGCGCCGGGCGACTTCGGCCATGGCCCGGGTGGCCTGGTCGAGGCGGTCGGCGTGTACCCCGTAGAGGACCTCGCGGCCCTGCTTTCGTCGCCCGATCAGCCCGGCCTGTTCGAGCACGACCAGGTGTTTGGAGACGGCCTGGCGGGTGAAGGGGACATGGCGGGCCAGCCAACTGGCGCTGGCCTCACCCTGCTGGACGAGGAGATCGAGCACCCGGCGACGGGAAGGGTCGGCGATCGCCGCCCACAGGTCGTCGTCAGTCTCGGTCCACATCGCCCAGCCCTACATGCGCTCGGCGAGCAGCCGGGTGAGGCGGTCCAGGAACTCTCCCCAGCCGCCGTTGTGCTCCTCGGAATACTGGTGCTTGTCGACGTCGGGCCATGGGAGCAGGTTGAGGCCGCTCTCGACGACGCGGAGACGGGTGTGCTCACCCTCGCCTGTGAGGGTGAAATCGACCAGGAGGGAGTTTCCGGCCGCCGGCTCCTCACCGGTCGGGTGGTTCCACCGGAACGAGAAGCGGGTTGGCGGGTCGACGGTCTCGACGACAACCGGGCCCCCCTGTTCACCGAACCCCAGGTAGCCACGGGCCCCGGGCTTGACCTCCAGCTCCACCTTGTCGGCGAACCACTGGCTGATCTGTTCGGGCTCGGTAATGGTGCGCCACACCACCTCGACGGGGGCGTGGATCACGGTCTCCCGCTCGATCCGGTATTCGCCCATGCTCATCTCGACCTCCCGGTCCGGTGCATGCATTCTCCCTGTCTACCCGAGCCGTCTCCGGCACCCGGGTAGGATGTCAGGCCTGGCGCCCTCATCTACCAGCGATGTGCAACCAACGGTAGCAGGTTGAAAATCCGATATGCAACCTTTGGTTGGGGATCACGCCCGCAAAGGCCAACGGAGTAAAGGCGGCGCTGTTCAGCGCCAACTCCGAGGGCGCCTGCCCCAACTGCAACGGTGCCGGCGTCATCTGCACCGACCTGGGGATCATGGCTGGCGTCACCATCACCTGCGAGGACTGCGAGGGGAAGCGGTTCCAGGCGTCGGTGCCGGAATACCACTTCGGCGGCCGCAACATCAGCGAGGTGCTCGCCATGTCGGTGACCGAGGCCGAGGGGTTCTTCGGCGCCCGCGAGACACGCACGCCGGCCGCGCACGCCATCCTGGACCGGCTTGTCGACGTCGGGCTCGGCTACCTCATCCTCGGTCAGCCCCTCACCACGCTTTCCGGCGGCGAGCGGCAGCGGCTCAAGCTGGCCACCAACATGGCGGAGAAGGGCGACGTCTACGTGCTCGACGAGCCGACCACCGGCCTCCACCTGGCCGACGTCGAGCAGCTGCTCGGCCTGCTCGACCGGCTCGTCGACTCCGGCAAATCGGTTATCGTGATCGCGCACCACCAAGCCGTGATGACGCACGCCGACTGGATCATCGACCTCGGCCCCGGCGCCGGCCCCGACGGTGGGCGGATTGTCTTCGAGGGCACACCCGCCGACCTCGTCGCCGCCCGTTCCACCCTCACCGGCGAGCACCTCGCGACCTACGTCGGTCAGTAGCGGCGTGCTGCCGCCCTCTCACTCGTCCGCGTCGACGAAAATGGGCCGATGACCGCTGAATCGCCTTTGAGAGTGGAGAGTCGAGAGGAGCTGGTCTATCTGGTGGGCCAAGCCTGCGAGATGGAGCATGGCCTCATGTGCCAGTACCTCTACGCTCAGTTCTCGCTCAAACGGACCGCCGATGAAGGGGTCACACCCGAACAGCTCCTGCGGATCCGGGCGTGGGAGACCACGTTGATCGACATCATCAAGCAGGAAATGCTCCACCTGGCCTTGAGCACGAACATCCTGACCGCCATCGGTGCGTCGCCGCATTTCGAGCGGCCCAACTTTCCCATCCTTTCCCGCTGGTACCCATCCGGCGTCCAAATGGCATTGCTGCCCTTCGGTGAGCGGGCGCTGCGCCATTTCATGTACCTGGAGCGGCCGGAGGGGATGCTCCTGGATGATGTCGAGGGCTTCGTGCCCACCCCCCGCCCTGTGCCCGTCGCTGCCGACGACACCTCGATCGTCGCCGTGCCCGAGCAATGGCAGACCGTGAGTCATCTCTACCGGGGGATCGAGGCGGGACTGGCTCACCTCTCCGACCGCTATGGGGAGGAAGCGGTTTTCATCGGGCCACCGATGGCGCAGGCCGTCACGGAGATCTTCGAGTGGAAGGAGCTGACCGCAGTCACCGACCTGGCCACGGCGACCCGGGCGATCGAACTGATCGTCGAGCAGGGCGAGGGGGCTCGAGGCGACTGGGTCAAGGGCCATTTCGGCAAGTTCGTCGGGATCCTCGAGGAATTCCTGTCCGTCCAGGCCCTCGACCCGAACTTCAGCCCGGCATGGCCGGTCGAACCGGCCTACGTCCGGCTGCCACCCGACTCGGAGTCAGGGACAGTGATCGAGGACCAACTCACGGCGCGGGTGGCCGACCTGTGCAACGGACTGTACGAGGTGATCCTGCAGGTCCTGAGCCGCTACTACGTTCATCACGGCGAGACGCCCGCCGAGCTCGACACCCTGGCTCGTACGGCGAAGCACCTGATGAACTGGGTGCTGCGTACCGTCGCTTCCGTGCTCACGACCCTTCCCATTGGGCCGTCGTATCCGGGACGCACCGCCGGCCCGACCCTCGAGGTCGTCCGCCCTTCGTACTTCGTGCTGCCCCATCGCCAGGCGGCCTGGAAGATCATCAAGGAGCGCCTCGACGTCCTGACCGAGACCTGCGCCGCCCTCGGCCAGGAGCCGAGCCTCGCCCCGCTCGGCGATCTCGCCAACCGGTTGGGCTCGATCGCCGCGGATGTCGGGGCACACCTGGACGACTTCACCACGTCCGGGCCTGCAGTCGACGACTGACAACGCGTCATGACGCCCGAGGGTCCGGCGGCGTGGGCGGCTGCCAGACTGCTCCCGGCGGTCGTCGATCAGGAGTCTCCGCGCCGCGGTCGCAGTTTAACGAGGGGGACGTCACGCCAACGCGCGGTCGCTAGGGTGTGGCCCAATGGCATTTGTCACTGCCGACCCCGGGGGGGAACACCGGGACTGGGCCGGGACCTCGCCGAGTGGGTGAGCACGCCATCGTGGGACGCGTCGCGCCAGTTCCTGACCGAGCGGGCAGAGACGCTCTTGACCGAGGCCGCCGAGGCCGCTCTCCGCCAGCTGATCGACGACAATCCAACCGAGCAGGTGCTTCCAGTGCATCTGGCCATCCTGCAATCGGCCCGGGATGACGGGATCGACGAGGCCTACCAGGCGTTGGCCGAGTCGCTCCAGTTCCGCGTCCTGGCCGAGCTGCTGGTGAGCTGGGCCGGGACGCAGTCTTGGGACGACGCTGCGAGCCTTTTTCGACCAGCACGAGGATGACCTGATGACCGAGGAGGCCGAGGCCGTTCTCGCCGTGCTCGTCGTCGACAATCCCGCGCAGCCGGACCTGCTGGCCCATCAGGGCCTGCTGACACTCTGCCGGATCGATGGCCCCGACCGGGCGTTCGGCCTGGTGGCCGACCCCGAGCGGCTGCGGGTCCTGACCATGACCATCGCCGGCCAACGTGACCGGCACCGTGGTGTGCCCCGTGGGCGGCTGCTGTCGGGGCTGTTCCCGGAGGACGGTGAGGCCCATTTCAGCCTGGCCGTGGCTGCCCTCTGGAACGAGGGGCGCGGCTGAGGCGGGACGGGCCATCGGACGTTGTGCCGCCGTCTCGTCACCCGCGGCGCGCGCCGACTTCGCCCGCCGTCTGGCCGAGATGGCCGACACCGCACCGGATCTGGCGCCGGCTCTGGCCATGCTGCGAGCCGGCCTGTCCTAGGCACCGACCCATCTCGGAGCGGTCACCGGGACGCTTCGTAGACTGCTCGCATGTTTCGTGCGCTCAGGAGCGAGGACCTCGCCGCCGGCGAGGGTATCGAGACCGAGATCCGGCGGGTCCGGACCACCTCGGGCCACGTGATGGTGGCCCGGCTGGGTGATGGGCGGGTCGTCGCCTTCGCTCCGTCGTGTCCCCATCAGGCGACCGACCTGGACGACGCCACTCTCTGGGACGGCAAGCTTCGCTGCCCCCGCCACAGCTATCTGTACGACGCGGCGACAGGCGTCAACATCATCCCCACCCGTGACACCCCGGCAGAGAACATGTGGAAGCTGCGCCCCGGCTACCTGCCCTGCTATGAGGTGGCCGAGCGGGACGGCTGGGTCTGGGTGTCGGGCCAGCCCAACCCGCCGCCGGCGTCCTGGGATCCGGCGCTGGAGCAGGTCCCCGAAGGCCGCCGTACCACGGGCACGGCGGCGGTGACGGCTCCGGCCCTGTCGACCGCGGCCGCCGAGCAGTCCGTGAAGTTCCTCAACGTGGCGCCGGGCTCCACCTTCGAGCTCCGGCTCCCGACCACCCCTCGCGAGGGGTTTGCCTGGCACTTCGACGTGGTGGGGGACCTGTTGAGCGTGACCGAGGAGCAGTTCGAGCCCGGCGCCATGCCCTGCCACCGCATCGTGGTGGCGACCCACGGTACCGGCGCCGCCACCCTGACCTGCACCTACGCCTCGACGGCAGCCAACCAGCGGGCCGAGGTCAGGATCTATATCGTACGAGCCGGCTGACGCTCGGCCCGGTTACCACGACCGGAACTCCGGCTCCGGTAGATCCGGCGCCAATCCCTGCAACCCGGATGGGAAGCTCTCCTTGACCTGGGTGTACAGGACCGCCATTTCGGCCATCTTGTCGGCTCCGATCGTCTCCTCGAGCGACGGCAGCAGTTGATTCTCCTCGACCCGGGCGTGGGCGTTGAACTCGCTGGTGAGCGTGATCAGCGCCTCTTCGAACTCGCGGTCGCCGGGGTGGCTGCGCTCGATCGCCTCCATGGCGTGGCGCATGCCGCGGTGCTCGACCTGGGCCTGGTCGGCCATGGCGATTCCGCCTGGCACGATGTCACGCAGCGCCGGATAGAACAGGAACTGCTCGGCGGCGGTATGGGCGGCCAACTCGTCGATAAGTCGGTGGGCGAGGGGGAAGCGGTCTCGGCGCTCGGTGGCCAGGGCGTCGAGCAGTTCCACGATGACGCGGTGCTCAGCGGTGATGAGGTCAGTGAGATTGCCGGGATCGGACGCCATGGTCGGTTCTCCTGGTATCGACGGGTTTGGCGCAAGAATACGGCGGCGGTGGATGCCGTCTAACCGAGCACCACGTCGATCGTGCGGAGTGTGTCGGCCAGGCGGCCGGCGAGAGAGGCGGCGAAGAGGCGGTGGAGGGCGGCGGCCGTCGCCGGGTCGTCGGCTTCGAGCCGGTCGATCTCAGTCCGTGAGAGCGGGTACAGCGAGCTCGATGTATCGCTGGTGACCGTCGCCGTGCGGGGTGTCCCCAGGTACAGGGAGATTTCGCCGACCACCGCGCCGGGCCCCATGGTGCGCAGCCGGACTCCTCCGAGTCCTTCGCCTCAGCCACGGCGGCCGTGAGCCGGCCGGTGGCCAGGATGTACAAGTCGTCCGGCGGATCGCCTTCCCGCATCAGGACGTGGCCGGCGGGGACCTCGACCCGGGGCATATGCCCGAGCAGCGCCTCGAGCTCGATCGCCCATTGCGGATCGTCGCCGCCGTCATCGAGAGGCAGACCGGCCCCCTCGATGACCCGGTCCACGCACCATTCGAGACCGTGATCAAGGTCGGCGAACCGCTTCAACTCCTCCGCCTCGGCGACACCATTGGTCCCGAGCAGGCGGCCGACACGCGGCGTTACGCCGGTGAAGACCACCGTGAAGCCCTTGGTCGACGCAATCCGGCGGGCCTGGCGGAAGCTGTTGGCCGCCGAGGAGTCCAGTCCCGATACCTGGGGGAAGTCGAGAACCAGGAATCGGAGGGACCTGACTCCGGTACTGGCGCACCGGCTGGCGATCCGTTGTAGGAGCCCGTCGGCCGTGCCGAAGAACATGTATCCCTGAAGTTCGAGGATGAAGATGTCGTCACCGTGGTGGCGCAACAGCTCCACCTGGCAGCGCGGACGGTCGAGCTTGCTCTGGTAGGCACGGCCGGACAGCGCGTGCTTCACCACGTCGTTGCGGCTGTAGCTGACCGCGAAGAGGATGACGGCGGCCACTGTGCCGACCGCGACGCCGGGCAGGAACCCCAAGGCGGCGATGACGACCAGGATGAGTATGACGATGCCGTAATCGGCGGGCGGGAGTCGCCTGCGGGAGTCGTATACCCATTCGACCAGCAGACTCAGTCCGAGAAAGACGAGGACTCCACCGATCAGGGGTCTCGGCGTGAGCGCCACGAACGAGGCACCCGCCAGCAACGTGACCGCGCTGGTGGCGCCCGTGATCAGGGCGACCAGGCGACCAATTGCCCCGCCACGGTTGGCCAGCAGAGTGAGGCTGTTCGAGTGGTATCCGACCATCCCACCGCCGAGGCCGGACAGGACGTTGGCCACACCGGCGACTCGGAGCTCGCGGTTGAGGTCGAGGTCGCGTCAGACGCCCAACTCGATCGAGCTGCAACTCATCAGCAGATGGATGACGGCGACCGCGAGGAGCGACGGCAGGAGGGCGGCCTGGGACAGGAGGGCCCGCCAGTTGGTTTTGGACAGTGCCGAGGTGACCCACGGGTGCCAGAGCCGACCGGACGGGAACGGTCCGAGCAGCCAGCCGCCCCAACGGGCCGCCGCCACGCTCTGCCCGTTGACCAGGAACGCGGCGTAGAACAACAACCCGCCACCGATCACGGCCGCCGGCACGATGAGGGGTCGCGCCCAACGGCGGACGGCGACCAGAGCCACGATTGCCCCCATCACGGCCGGCAGCCAGCGAAACAGTCTCTGGGCGTGGGCCATCCCGGACAGCGCGGAAAAGGAAAGCGGCGCGCCGGTGAGGACGACCATCCCCCCTCTCACGAGCAGCCATCCGGTCCCGGCCAGGAAACCGGCCATGACCGGGTACGGAATGAACCTGATCAGGTTGCCGAGCCGGAATGATCCGATGAGCAGGAAGAAGATCCCGGTGATGATCGTGCTCACGGCGAGGGCCGCCACGACGGTAAGGAACGCCTGCCCGGGCGATGAAGCCAGTCTGGCGGCGATGGCCGCGGCCATGAGCGCGGCGATGGTGGTGGTCGTGTCCTGCACCCGGCCCACGGTGCCGGGAAAGCTGCTGCCCAGGGCGATGACCACGGTGGTGATGGTGGCTGCGAAGAGGCTCAGGCCGATCCCGGCCGGCAGGCGCGAAGCTAGGCGGCCCGAGAAGACCAGCGCCGCGAACGACGCGGCCAGGGCGATCTGAGTCACGCCGACGACCGCTCCCATGGTGACCGTCGACACCAGGTCGCCGGCCCGCGAACCGGGGCTCGGTGGGGAGTGGGAGCATCGCAATGTCCGTGCCACGTCGACCCCTGGCGCTTCCCTGCCGCGCTGGCGGATGCTAATGGACGGCGCTGACGAGGCGGGGTACCCGCAGCCCGACCGCTACGCTCCCATCGTGGCCGGCCTCGATCTGGTCGAACGGTGGCTCGCACCGCTGGCCTCGGTCGGTGTGGTCGGCGGTCCCGGCGGGCGGGTGCTCGACTGGCGAGGCGACCGGACCCGCCGCCTCGGGTGGGCCTCGGTCACCAAACTGGTCGCCGCCCTGGCCACCCTCGTGGCGGTGGAGGAGGGCAGTGTCGGGTTGGATGAGCCGGCTGGTCCGCCCGGTGCGACCGTCCGACACCTCCTGGCCCACGCCGCGGGCCTGGCCTTTGACGAGTGTCGGATCGTGGCCGCCCCTGGCGCACGGCGGATCTACTCCAACAGCGGTTTCGAAGTGCTCGGCGAGGCCGTCGCCGAGCGGACCGGGATGACCTTCGCGCGCTACATCCTGGAGGCGGTGCTCGAACCGCTCGGCATGGTCGGCACCCGGCTCGAGGGGTCGCCGGCATCCGGTCTGGTCGGCCCCCTCGACGACCTCTTCCGGCTGGCCGCCGAGCTGCTCCGACCGACCGTGGTGTCCCCGGGCACGCTGCAGATGGCCACGACCGTCGCCTTCCCCGGCCTGGCCGGCGTGCTCCCCGGCTTCGGGTGGCAACGGCCCATGGATTGGGGGCTGGGGTTCGAGATTCGCGACGAGAAGTCGCCCCACTGGACGGGAAAGCGCAACTCGCCATCCACCTTCGGTCACTTCGGCGGCAGCGGCTCGTTCCTGTGGGTCGACACTCGGATCGATCTGGCGTGCGTCGCCCTCTCGGGTCGCGACTTCGGTCCCTGGGCCACCGAGGCGTGGCCGGCGCTATCCGACGCGGTGTGCGAGGAGTTCGGTGACCGGGGACCATGAGACGGGCATCACCGCGGCCTCGATGCCGGCATTCGACGACACCAACCTGTAACCCTCCCCTATCGGCGCGTCGGTTCGGCCAGTGGCCGTCACTAGCCTCGACGCCGTGCACCCCACCATCCGGCCCGCCGTCGTGGCCAGGTGGGCCGCAGTAGCAGTTTTGGCCGGTTCCCTGGCTGCCTGCTCGACAGGTGGCCGCTCCCGGAACGCGCCGGCGACCAAGATTCGCGACCCGGCGCACACCATCCCCGCCGCCCCCGACTACACCAAGGCGTGCGCACCGTCGGGCCTCGACAGCTCCCAGACCTGTGTCGAGGTGGCGCTGCAGGCCATTGACAATGCTCGCGCCAAGGAGGGTCTCGGACCGATGGTGCTGCCGGCCGGGTTTACCCGGTTGACGGTCCCTCAACAGCTGTTCGTGGCGCTCGACCGGGAGCGGGTGGATCGCAGCCTGCCCCCGTTCACGGCGCTCATCCGCCCCCTCAACATCGTCGCCCGCACGGGTGCGGACAGCGGTTCTGACCCCCCTGATCCGGGCCGCGGCTACCTGTCGGCCAACACCGAATGGATCGGCGGCATCGCCAATGGGTTGGACGCGGACTATCTGTGGATGTACGACGACGGACCGGGCAGCGGGGTTCGTGACTGTGGGAAGTCGGGCGGATCGAGCTGCTGGGCGGACCGCCACGCCGTTCTCGGCAACTACGGACCCGGCACTCCGGTCATGGGCGCAGCCGTGAACCCCACCGCCGACACCACCGAGAGCGACCGCGGCGGTCCTTCGCTGGCGGCGGTCCTCGCCAGTGCCGGGGCCGACCCTGGACCGGGTGGCTACCGATGGACGACCGCATTGAGCGACGTCAAAGCCGGCACTATCCGGCCGCGGGTCGCGCCGCCCGCCGACGTGTCGGCCACTGGCATCGCTGATCCGGGTAAGACCGAGCCGCCGGTGCCGGACTACACCCGGACGTGTGCCACGGTCATCGACCGTTCCCCAGGTTGCCTGGCCAGGATCGTGCAGGCCGTCAACAACGCCCGGGGCAAGGAGGGGGTCAAGCCGATGGTGCTTCCCGCCGGATTCGGAACCCTCAGCATCCCGCAGCAACTGCTGGTCGCGGTAGACCTCGAGCGGGTCGACCGGGGCCTGCCGCCGTTCGCCGGCCTGACGGCGGACCTGAACGCCAACGCCATGCACGGGGCCGACACCGCCAACGATCCCCCGGACCCCGGGCCGGGCTACGACGTCAGCGACACGGAGTGGGCCGGCGGTTCGGTCAACGGTCTTGATGCCGTGTACGGCTGGATGTACGACGACGGAAAGGGCAGCGGCAACCTGGATTGCCCGGCCAAGGGCGGCCCGGGCTGCTGGGGCCACCGACATGGGATCCTGGACAACTTCGGCACCGTGGGCACGCTGGTCATGGGGGCCGCCGTGAACCCGACCGGAGACACGACCCCCGGCGACCAGGGCGGCATCTCGATCGCCGCCACCCTCGCCATCACCAGGGAGCCGGGTCCCTTGCTCTACACCTGGGGAGGTGGGTGATCACCTCAGGTCGAGCGGTGCCCCGATCCAACCCTTCGGGCCGACATACGGCGGCACGGAGAAGCGCTCCCGTCCTCCCATCAGCCACCCTCGGCGCCGCGGGGTTGGGACTGCGCCTTCCCGGCCTCCAGCACGGCGCGGGCCCCCGCCGCCGGGCCGCCGGCGTGACTGAACACCGCCGAGCCCGCGACCAGCACGTTGGCGCCGTGTGCCACGCAGGCGGCGGCATTGGTGGCATCCACGCCGCCGTCGACCTCGACCTCGGTGTCGAGCCCCTGCCGTTCGATCTCGCCGCGTACCCGTGCCACTTTCGACAAGGTCCGGGGGATCAGCTTCTGGCCACCCCATCCGGGGTTGATCGTCATCACCAGCGCCAGGTCACAGGCTTCCAGCACGTCGTCGAGGCAGCTGGCCGGCGTGCTCGGGTTGATGGCGGCGCCGGCTCGGCAGTCGAGCTGGCGGATGCGGGTCAGGCTGCGATGGAGGTGCGGCGAGACCTCGTAATGGATGGTGATGGCATCGGCACCGGCCTCGGCGAACATCTCGAGATGGCGTTCGGGCTCCACGATCATCAGGTGCAGCTCCAGAGGCAGGTCAGTGACCTTTCTCAGCGCCCGCACGGTGTCGGTACCGAATGTGTAGTTGGGGACGAACACGCCGTCCATGACATCGACATGGAGCCGTTCGACGCCGCCACCTTCGAGAGCGTCCACCGCGTCGGCCAGGTGGGCGAAGTCGGCGGCCAGCAGGCTGGGGGCCAGATGGATGGCGCCCACGCACGGGGTCCAGGTTGATCGGGGCATGACGGGCATCATGCCAGCAATCAAATGCCGGGCGCATCGGCCGGTTCGACACCCGTGGGCCGGGGCGTGGATGATGGGTCATGACGGATCCCGACTCACCGAGCCCCGCGCCGCCCCAAGTCGAGGTGGTCGTGGCCGACGAGCTGGTTCCCGGCGTGTACGCCAACGGACTGGCCATCTGGAGCTCCCAGCACGACTTCACCTTCGATTTCATATCGATCCAACCGCCCCAGGCCTTCGTCGGCACCGACGGCGAGGCTCAGGCCCGCCAGGTCGCCCACGTGGTGGCCCGTGTCAAGGTCGCCCCCGGCATCCTGTACAGCATTCTCCAAGCCATCACCACCCAGATGTCGGCATACGAGGCCGAGAACGGGCCCATACCCGGCGGGCAGGGCCCCCCGGACGTGCCGCCGGAACCCTAGGCCGGGCCCACCGCGAGGCCGTCGACCAAGGTCACGGTATTGGTGCGGACCGCAGGCACGCGAGGTCCGGGCGTGATGATGCCGACCAGGTTGAGCGGGTCGGTCGCCGAGATCTGCACGGTCTCGCCGGTGCGCTCGGCCCGCCGGGCCGAGCGGAGCTGGTCGACCGCCTCGGGCAGGGCGTACTGCTCGCCGCTGAAACCGGTGACGAACCGTCCGCCGCCGCGCCGTGCCCCGGGCCTCCATCCGTCGTAGGGCCCACAGGACGTCGCGCCACGGCAGGGCGAGCGTCTCGCGGCAGACGATGTCCCGGAACACCACTCCCCAGCGGGCCAGGAGTTGTTCGGCGACCGCTTCGGCCAGCTCGTCGCGATCGTCGATTGCGCCGGCCGGCGGGAGCAACGCCCAGCGCCCGCCTCCGGCGGCGGCCTGAATGGACGCGCCCCGGCGCAGGCCCCGGCGGGGTTGCCATTGCCGGTGCGCCGCGACCTGGCGGCCGGCCAGGAGGGCGCGCACCGCGGCGAAGCCGTCGGCGGTCAGCAGGCCCCGGGCGACCCCGTCCCAGAGCGCCATCTCGACCTCGGCCTGAAGGCGGTGGGCGGCCACCGCCAGCTCCGGCAGGAACATGGCGCCATGGCTGCCGAGGGCGTCGATGATGTCGCGGCTGGCGCCCGCCGCCGGCTCGGTGGCCACCCGGTCCCCCCGGGCCGCCTGCGTCAGCCACCGCAGGTCTGATCGCAGGACCAGCGTGATGGGGGTGGCCCGGGAGGTGATGGTGGTCGTCGAGGTCGGGCCGCCGCAGCCGGTGGCGTCGCCGGCGTCGGGGGCGTTGTCCCGCACCCGCAGCCGGCCCCACGCCAGCTCCCCGGAATGACAGAGCTGATCGAGCCGGTCCGGGCGGTACCCCTCCATCCGGATGGGCAGGATGTGGGTCTCCCATGTCCCGGCCGGCAGCTCGAAACCCTGGAGTTGCTCGATCGTCGCGACCAGGCCGGCGCGGCCCTGGCGCTGGGTGCCCGGCGCCACGTGGTGCCAGCGGAGCAGGAAACGCATGAAGTCCTGGGCCGTGACCGGCTCGATCTCACGCCTCAGCCGCTTCTGGGTGTAGATGTGGATGCGAGCCAGCAGCCGCCGGGCACACCATTGCTCGGCGTCGCTGGCCGGGTCCAGGTGACCCCGCAAGGCGAACCCCTCGTGCTCCAACCGGGCCAGGGCGACGGCGACGGTGGTCTCGGGCAGGGCGGTCATGGTCGCCAGCTCGCCGGATGTCACCGGGCCGAGGGTGTCCAGGTGGCCCCGAACCAGGGCCGCGGCGTCGGCGTCCGGGTCCCGACCAGCCTCCGGGCCCACGAGCTCGCCGCCGGGCGCCAGGGCCGAACCGATGAACAGGCCGGCGATGGCCCGGCGGTGCTCGGCCGCGCACCACAGGCGGTCTCCCCCGGCGGTGGTCACTCGGTAGGCCCGCCGGCGGGCCACCAGCTCGTCGAACCATCGGGCTTCGTCCTCGCCGCTCAGCGGCCGGGTCGCCAGCAGGGACAGGAGGAGGTCGTGGAGCTCGTCGGCGTCCCGCAGGTCGGGACGGGCCTCGTCCCGGACCCGGGTGATGGCGGCAGCGTCCAACGTCGCCAGGTCGCGGGCGTCGACCGGCAGGCCGCGTCGCAGGGTGATGGCCCGGCTCCGGCGTTCTTCCAACGGCGCGTCGTCGAGGAAGGTGTACGGGCGTCCGTTGATGATCTCGTGCGACAGCGGGGAGGGCTCGGTGCTGTCCCGACAGGTGACCGTCACCGCCCCCGACTCCATGGCCCCGACCAGGTCGGCCAGCCCGGCCACATCCATGGCCTCGTTGAGGCAGTCGTACATGGTCTGGCGGACGAGGGGATGGTCGGGGATCTCGATCGGCCCGGTGGCGTTCTCCTGGCAGCCGGCCAGGGCCGGGAAGACCGCGACCATCAGATCGTCGGCCTCCATGCGCTGAATGGGCGCCGGGTTCTTGCGGCCGCCGCGGTAGCGCAGCACGGCGAGCGCCCGGTTGAGGTTCCACCTCCACCGGACCGCGAACATCGGCGACAGCAGCACGGCCTGGCGCAGCACCTGCTCCACCGTCGAGGAGGACAGGAACTGGCCCACCGATTCGAGGGGAAAGCTGTGCTGGGGGCCGAGCGAGAGCAACACGGCATCGTCGTTGGCCGCGGCTTGCAACTCAAAGTCGAAGGACACGCAGAACCGCTTGCGGAGGGCCAGGCCGAACGCCCGGTTGATCCGACCGCCGAAGGGGGCGTGAACCACGAGCTGCATGCCACCGCTGTCGTCGAAGAACCGCTCGACGACAATGTGCTCCTGGGTCGGCAGCAGCCCCAGGGCAACGCGCGAGGCGGCCAGGTAGCGCACCACCATGGCGGCCACGTCGGAGTCCACACCGCAGCGCTGCTCGACCCAACGCATCGCCTCTTCGGCGTCCGAACGCAGGAGAAGGTCCACACCCGCCCTCAGGGTGGACACCTCCTCGGAGAGTTCGGCGGTGCGGGCCGGCGCCTCGCCGAGCCAGAACGGGATCGACGGCGGCGCCCCTGCGGCGTCGACCACCCGGACGGTGCCCGATTCGACCCGCCGGATGCGCCACGACGTGGACCCCAGTAGGAATACGTCGCCCGCCATGGACTCGATGGCCCAGTCCTCATTGACCGTCCCGACGAAGGTGTCGTCGGGGTCGGCGACGACCCGGTAGTCCCCCGTCTCGGGAATGGCGCCGCCCGAGGTCAGGGCGGCCAGGCGGGCGCCCCGCCGTCCCGACAGCTCACCATTGACACCGTCGCGGTGCACGTAGGCGGCCCGCCGGCCCCGGCCCGTCTCGATACCGTCGGAGACCAGGGCCACGATCTCATCGAAATCCTCCCGGCGGAGGTCGGCGTAGGGAGCGGCGCGCCGAAACAGCCGGTACAGGTCGTCCTCGTTCCAGCGCTCGGCGCCGCATTCGGCGACGATCTGCTGGGCCAGGATGTCGAGCGGGGCCACCGGGGGCCGGACGGCGTCCAGCCTCCCGGCCCGCACGCCGGCGAGCAGGGCGCAGCACTCGACCAGTTCGTCCCGGGTCATCGGGAAGAGACGGCCCTTGGGAACGCCGCCACGGTGGTGGCCAGAGCGACCGACCCGCTGGAGGAACGTGGCCAGACTCCGGGGGGACGCAATCTGGCACACCAGCTCGACCGGGCCGATGTCGATCCCGAGCTCCAGCGACGCGGTGGCCACCAGGGCGCGCAGCTCGCCGGCCCGCAAGCGGGTCTCGACCCGCAGCCGGCGGTCCTTGGACAGGCTGCCGTGGTGGGCCGCCACCACGTCGTCGCCCAGCCGCTCGCCCAGCAGGTGGGCGATGCGCTCGGCCATGCGCCGGGTGTTGACGAAGACGAGTGTGGTGCGGTGGGCCTGCACGTGGGCCGCGATCCGATCCAGAACCTCGTCCAACTGCTCCCGAGACGCCACCGCCTCGAGCTCGCCGTCCGGCAGCTCGATGGCCAGGTCCAGTTCCCGCTGGTGGCCCACGTCGACCACCGCACATCGCGGCGCACCGGTCGCATCGCAGTGTTCCGGCCCGGCACCCACCAGCAGCCGGGCGATGGTCCCGATGGGTCGCTGGGTCGCCGACAGGCCGACCCGCACGGGACGCTCGTCGCACAGCCGCTCGAGCCGCTCGAGGGTGATGGCCAGATGTGAGCCCCGCTTGTCCCGGGCCACGGCATGGATCTCGTCGACGATCACGGTCCGCACCGACGAAAAGGTGGCCCGGCTCCTGCCGGCGGTGACCATCAGATAGAGCGACTCGGGCGTGGTGACCAGGATGTTGGGCGGCCGGCGGATCATGGCCGCCCGGGCGGCGGCCGTGGTGTCACCGTTGCGCACATCGGCCCGCAGGTGGGGCGCCGCCAGCCCGAGACGAGAGGCCACCTGGGCGATCTCCTTCAGGGGGGTCTCGAGGTTCTGCTGGATGTCGACGGCCAGCGCCTTCAGCGGCGAGACGTACACCACCTGGGTGGCACCCTCGACCGCCTCACCCCGCTCGGCGGCCCGGTACAGGGTGTCGATGCACACCAGGAAGCCGGCCAGGGTCTTGCCCGATCCCGTCGGCGCGGCGATCAGGGTGTCTTCGCCGGCTGTCACCCGGGCCCAACCGAGGGTCTGGGCCTCGGTCGGACCGTCAGGGAACCGACCCTGGAACCACTCCTTCACCGCGGGATGAAAACCGGCCAGCGCCGGCCACAGGGTCGGCGCCGGCACCGGCTCCAACTGCAGCTGATCGAACATACGTGCGAGGGAGTCTACCCGGTGCGGCTGACGATCCGGAGGGCCGCGGGCGCCCACTCCGGTACGACCGGCCGGCGGGGGGAGACAGGCTCGATGCGCCGGTACGGCTGGCCGAGGGGCGGTCGCCGGTCCCGCTCCCCATGGTTGGGCCACAGCGCCATGGCCCGTTCCGCCTGGGCCGTGATCGTCAACGACGGGTTGACGCCGAGGTTGGCCGAGACGGCCGCGCCGTCCACTACGTGGAGGCCGTCATGGCCGTAGACCCGGTGATAGGGGTCGATGACGCCCGTCTCGGGGCCGTCGCCGATCACCGCCCCGCCGAGGAAGTGGGCGGTCATGGGGATGTTGAACACGTCGTTCCAGCCACCGCCGGGAAACCCTCCGATCCGTCCGGCGATCCTCCGCACCACGTCGTGCCCGGCCGGTATCCAGGTGGGGTTGGGCTCACCGTGGCCCTGCCGTGATGTCAGCCGCCGGCGGCCGAACAGGCCGGCCTTGGTGAAGCACGTAATCGAATTGTCGCGTGTCTGCATGACCAGGGCGATGATCGTCTGCTCCGACCAGCGCCGCATGCTCAGGTTGCGGACCATGGCGACCGGTTGCCGGGCCATCTCCCGCAACCACCCCAGTTGCCGGGGGCGCTGATCGCCGTCGGCCAGGGCGGTCGTGAGCAGGCCCATGGCGTTGCTGCGTCTGCCGTAGCGCACCGGCTCGACATGGGTGTGATCGTCGGGGTGGAACGACGAGGTGATGGCGACGCCTTGGGTGAAGTCGACCCCGGGGCGGAAGGTGCGGGCGCCGAGGATGGCCTCGGAGTTGGTTCGTGTCAGCTGACCGAGACGAGGAGACAGGCCCCGCAGCTCACCCTTGTCGCGCCCGCTGTGGAGCAGTCGCTGGGTTCCCAAGGTCCCGGCCGCCAGGACGACCTCGGTGGCACGGAAGACCTGACGGCTCCCGGACAACCACCGCCCGGTCCGTTCGGCCACCACCTGGTACCCACCGCCCGGTCGGGGCACGATCGACGAGACGGTCGTGAGCGGGTGCACCACCGCGCCCGCCTGCTCGGCCAGGTACAGGTAGTTCTTGAGCAGGGTGTTCTTGGCTCCGTGCCGGCAACCCGTCATGCACTCGCCGCACTCGATGCAGCCTCGGCGGGACGGACCGGCGCCGCCGAAGAACGGATCGGTGACCTCGACCCCCGGCGTACCGAAGAACACGCCGACCGGGGCGGTGTGGAACGTCTCGCCGACCCCCATCTCCTCGGCGACCGCTCTCATGATCTCGTCGGCAGGCGTCATGGTCGGGTTGGGCACCACGCCGAGCATGCGCTTGGCCTGGTCGTAGGCGGGTGCCAACTCGTCGCGCCAGTCGGTGATGTGGTTCCACTGGGGGTCGTCGAAGAAGGGGGCCATCGGCTCGTAGAGCGTGTTGGCGTACACCAGCGAGCCGCCCCCGACGCCGGCGCCGCTGAGGATCATCACGTCCTTCAGCAGCGAGATGCGCTGTAGCCCGAAGCACCCGAGCCTTGGCGCCCAGAAGAACGAGCGGGCCTGCCACGATGTCTTCGGGTACGAAGACTCGTCGAAGCGGCGGCCGGCTTCGAGGACCGCCACCCGGTAACCCTTCTCGGTCAGGCGCAGCGCCGCCACGCTGCCGCCGAAACCGCTGCCGACCACGACTACGTCGTAATCGAGAGTCGCCTCCATCAGCTGAACGGGCTGACCGGGCGGTCCTGGAGCACCTCGTCGACGTACAGGTCCACCCTTTCGGCGTAGAAGCACGACAGGCCGGCGATCTTCTGGCTCTCCGGGAGCGGCGTGCGATATATCCACGCCAGGTCCTCGTACCGCCGCCCTCCGACCTCGAGCGACCAGTACGACGCCGTGCCCTTGTATGGGCAACTGGTGCTGGTGGTCGAGGGCACGAGCAGGTCGAGCCGGACGTCGGACAGGGGGAGATAGTGGCGGGCCGGCAGGCCGGTCTCGAACAGGATGTGCGGCCTGATCGAGTCGGCGACAGTGACCTCGGCTACGACGACCCGCACCCGCCGGGAGCTGGCCAGGATGTCGATCCGGGCGTGCGGGTCGCGGGGGTGGGTGTAGACGGGCTCGTCCTCTTCCAACCACTCATCCATGGACCGCCAGTCGATCCGGACCGTGTCGCGGAGCGCCTCGACCGGCGACGCGTGATGGCGTCGGGCCGCGCCCGGCGCCGTGGCCCGTGTCACCTTGATGTCATACGTGTCCGCGTCGCCGCCAGATGGCTGGAGTGTGGCGCGCACGTCTTCGGCCGGGAAGAAGTACGTCGGGAAGTAGGGAATTTCCCACACGAGAAGCGGGCGGACCGTGTCGACCACCACCTCCCCGGCGAGAATGGCGCGGACCCGCTTGTGGCATGGTTCGATCCTCACGACAACTGTTCTACACCGATCGTCGGGGTTCGGGGGACCTCGACGCGGGGTAGTGATCCAGCATGCCGAACGCTTTGACGTCACGAGCAGGAGGATGACGATGCCTCAGCGAGCATGGAATGCCAAGCGCGAGCGTCAGTACGAGCACATCAAGGAAGGCTTGTTGGAGCGGGGCCGGGATGAGGACAACGCAGAGGAGATCGCGGCCCGAACCGTGAACAAGGAGCGGGCCCGAAGCGGTGAGGCAAAGACGGCCAGCCAGACCTCGGTGAACGACATCTCCTCGAGCCGCCGGGGCGGTCTGCGGTCCCACTCCGGCTCGGGTGGCCGGACTCGCGACCAGCTGTACGAAGAGGCCAGGCGTATGAACATCGAAGGCCGCTCCAGGATGTCCAAGGCCGAACTAGAGAAGGCAGTCGGAGGTTGACGCCGTCCGACGACACCGCCACCAGTTGGTCAGCCGGCAGAGTCAAAGAGGTCGCCGGCCTGGTCACCGGTGACCGACGGGTCGAAGCCAAAGGGCGGGCCGAGCAAGAGGAGGGTGTCGACGCCGATGATGATCAGTCCGTCGCCGAGGTCGAGGAGGACGTACGGGCCGACCACGGCGAGGTACCACCGGATGGACCGGTCCGCCGTTAGAAGCTAAGAGACGCCGGGTCCTCCAGTCCGGGGCACTCGGGCTCGGCGCGGCAGGTTTCCGGTCCGTCACCATGCAGCCCGGCGCGAATGGCGGTACTGATCTCAGCCAGCTGCTCGAGTTGTGCGGGCGTCAGAGGGTCGAACAGATGGCGTCTCACGCTCTCGACATGCCCGGGTGCCGCGGCTTGGAGCGCGGCGAAGCCCTTGTCGGTCAGCACGGCCAAGGCACCACGTCTGTCGGTCGGGCACGACCGGCGCTCGATCCAGCCCGCCTCCTCCAGCCTGGCGACCGCGTGTGAGAGCCGGCTGCGGGAGCTGAGCGACATCTCGGCCAGTTCGCTCATCCGCAACATGTGCGCCGGCGTCTCGGACAGCAGTACGAGGATCTCGTAGTAGCCGTGGGGGATACCGCTGTCACGCTGGAGCTCACGGTCGAAGGTGGTGATCAGCAGCCGCACCATGTCGATGAAAGTCCGCCAGATCTGCTGCTCGTCCTCGTCCAACCACCGCACCCCGTCCATGGTCCCAGTGTAGCCGACGTTCACGGAATAGTTGACTATTCAACCATGTTGGCCTACTATTGATTGAAAGCTCAATGATTGAAAGGATCTACACCATGTCGAGTTCTTCCGGCACCACCACCGAGGTAATCCCGGGCTACCGGGCCGGCACCTGGGACATCGACGCCGCGCACTCCGAAGTGGGTTTCAGCGTCCGCCACATGATGGTGAGCAAGGTCAAGGGCCGGTTCTCCAAGTTCGAGGGCCAGATCGTCACGGCCGGGCAGCCGCTCGACTCCACGGTCGCCGTCACCATCGACTTGTCGTCGGTCGACACCCATGAGCCCAACCGTGACGCCCATCTGCGCTCGATCGACTTCTTCGACACCGACACCCATACCCAGATGACCTACCGGTCGACCGGGATCATCCCGACGGACGATGGTTTCCGCCTGGAGGGCGAACTGTCTCTTCGCGGTACCACCCGCCAGGTACCTCTCAACTTCGAGATCAACGGGTTCTCCACCGACCCCTACGGCGGTTACCGGGTCGGCTTCTCGGCGACCGGAGAGCTCAGCCGCAAGGACTTCGGTGTCGACATGATGATGCCGATCGAGGGCGGCGGGGTGGTCGTGGGCGACAAGATCCAGATCTCCCTGGAGATCGAAGCCGTCCTGCAGCAGCCGGCCAGCTGAGCCCACGGGAGCCTTGGTCCGGGCCCCCAGTGGGCCCGGACCAGGGCGCGAGAGGTGCGCCTGATTGCACCTCGAAGGCGTCAGCCGATAGGTTGACGCTTCGTTGTGGCATTAACCGGAGAGAAGTTCCCGACGGTAAAGGCCCGACCTTCAGCGAGAGGAACGCGGGGGAAGCGACCGATTGCTGTCGCCTTTCTTGCCCCCCTTCTGGTGTCGGGTGTGCTCGCCGCGCTACCGGGGTCGGTGGCGGTGGCTGCTCCGTTGGGCCGCGACCAGGGGCAGGGGGCGGCGCTGGCCGCCAAGATCTCCAGCGGCGCGGCCCGCATCCACCAACTCACCGAGCAGCTCGACCAGGCTCGGATGCAGATCAGATCGACATCGGCTCAGCTCGACTCCGCCGCCCGCGAGCATGACCAGGCCGAGACCGCCATCCGGGCTGATCAGGCGGTTCTGCACGTGCAGGCCGTCACGGCCTACATGCACGGCCCGAGCAAGTACCAGGCGGCAGCCTCGGTGGACCTGACGATCGGCCGCATGTACCTGAAGGTAGCGACCGGCAATCTCACGGAGACGACCGACCGGCTGCGGGTGCTGGCCATCAACCTGCGGCGCAGCCAGACCGCGTTGGCCGGGGCCAGGCAGGCCAGCCTGGACGCCGTGGCCCAGGCCCAGCATGCGCGTGACCAGGCACTGCTCGTCGCCGCCGACGAGCAAGCCCAACTGGACCGTCTCCAGGTCCAGGCCGCCTCGGCCCAGATCCTGGTCCGAGCCACCCAGCCGGTCGGCGCCGCGGCGCCGGCGCCTGCTGCCCAGGGCCTGCCCGTCAACAACGGGCTGGTGGCGGTGGTCAGGGCGGTGGCCGCTGTACCGGTGAATGCCACGCCGCCGCCGCCTCCGCCTCCGACGCGGGCCATCCCACCTAGTACCTCGTCCGGCGGCGCGGGGGGGGTGTGGCTGTCACTGCGCCAGTGCGAATCGGGCAACAACTACGCCGAGAACACCGGCAACGGCTATTACGGCGCCTACCAGTTCAGCCAGGAGACGTGGACCGGCCTGGGCTACCCGGGGCGGCCGGACCAGGCACCGCCGGCCATGCAGGACAAGGCGGCCGCCGAGCTCCAAGCCCGGTCGGGCTGGGGTCAGTGGCCGGCGTGCGCCGCGGCTCTCGGCCTGGCCTGACGTTCTGCAGTTTCAGACCGCGTCGGTCACCTGTGTGACCTGGAGGGCGAAGGCGGCCGTCCGTTCGTTGATGATCTGGCGGTCGTAGTCCAAGGTGGCCACGTGATAGCTCCGGGGCAAGGTGACCACCTCGACCGGTCCCGTGACCCCGGCGGCGAGGGCCACACTCGACGAGGGGGGCACGACATGGTCGTTGGGGCTGCTCAGGATCAGAACGGGACACGTGATATCGGCCAGCCGGGGCTGCAGATCCTCGAGGGCGTCGGCGAGGGAGATGGCGCACGAGATCGGTGCGCTGTCGTAGGCCAGTTCGGTCATGGCCGGATCGGCGATGTCGCTGCCCACGCCGGTCACCTCGGTGATGCCCTGGGCCACCATCAGGTTGATGATGTCCCGCAGCGCTGGGCGGGGTCGGCTCAATCTGCCCGTTGATCACCGCGATACCGGCGATCTCGGGATGACGGGCGGCCAGCCAGGCGGTCAGCGTTCCGCCCATGGAAAGCCCCACGACCACCACCCGGTCGCAACGGGTCGCCAGCTCCTGGTAGGCGCCCTCGGCCGCGGCCGACCACTCGGCCCACCCGGTGGTGGCCATGTCCTGCACCGAGGTGCCGTGGCCCGGGAGCAGGGGCAGCTCGACCGCGAACCCGGCGGCCGCCAATGCCTCGGCCACCCCCCGCATCGAGTGGGGGGACCCGGTGAAGCCGTGCAGCACCAGTGCACCGTGTGGGCCACCGGGGGCCGAGTACGGCTCCGCGCCCGGGAGCACCGGAGAATCGATAGTCATGGGGTCAAGTTACAGTTGGGAAAAGCCTCGCACCGTGGCAGCATGGCCCTCAGGAGGTTTGCCCGTGCTCACCGATGTCGAACGCCAGGAACGGCTTTCCGCCGTCAATGACCTGATCGAGGTCATCCGCCCGGCCGTGCAGGCCGACGGCGGCGATCTGGCTCTGGTCAGCGCGGACGTCGAGGAGGGCGTGGTCGAGGTCATGCTCCAAGGCGCGTGCAGCTCGTGCGCGGTGAGCTCGTCGACCCTCCAGGCGGGAATCACCCGAATCATGAAGGACCGCCTGCCGTGGGTGACCGAGGTGCTCGGTGGCGTCGACACCGACGTCGACCTGGAGTTGAGCGCGGCGATGGGCCGCGGCGGTTACGTGCCCAGCGCCGGGATGGCAGATCCCACCACCCGGCACTGACCGGCGATTCGGCGGGCATTTTCCCACCCTTACTAGGGTGACCCGGGTGATTGTCCGTGCTGTGCTGAGCGAGGCTGCGGGGGCTCTGATCGACGACCGCCGGCTGCTGACCCTTGACGAGCTGGCGGCGCTGGCCGCCCTGCCCGCCGCGTCAGTTCCATCGCTCGCGGCGCTGGCGCACGAGGTACGCCTGGCCTGGTGCGGTCCCGAGGTCTCCGTCGAGGGCATCCTGTCGGCCAAGACCGGCGGGTGCCCGGAGGACTGCCACTTCTGCAGCCAGTCCTCCCGGTTCGAGTCGCCGGTCAAGGCCACGCCGTTCCTTGACCCCGAGGAAGTGGTGGCCGCGGCGGCCGAGACGGAGCGGCTGGGTGGGTCGGAGTTCTGCATCGTGCTCGCCGTCCGGGGCCCCGACGAGCGGATCATGTCGCAGGTGCTGGCCGCCACGGCCGCGGTGCGGGCCCGCACCGGTCTCAATGTGGCGGTGAGCGCCGGCATCCTCACCGCCGGCCAGGCCCGGCGGCTGGCCGGCGCCGGCGTGCACCGGTACAACCACAACCTGGAGACGGCCCGCTCGTTCTTCGGCCGGATCGTGACGACGCACACGTGGGAAGAGCGCTTCGAGACGTGCGAGCATGTCCGGGCCTCCGGCATGGAGCTGTGCTGTGGCGTGCTGCTCGGTATGGGGGAGAGCCACGAGCAGCGGATCGAGCTGCTGGGCCAGCTGCGCCAGGTCGACCCGGTCGAGGTGCCGGTCAACTTCCTCAACCCGAGGCCAGGGACGCCGTTGGGCAACCAGCCGCTGGTCGACCCGATGGAGGCCATCCGGTGGATCGCCCTGTTGCGCCTGGCTCTGCCGGCGGTTCTACTGCGCTACGCCGGCGGCCGGGAAGTGACGCTGCGGGACCTCCAGGCCATGGGCATGACGGCCGGCATCAACGCCCTGATCGTGGGCAACTACCTCACCACCCTGGGCCGCCGGCCGGGCGACGACATGCAGATGCTGGTCGATCTCGACATGCCGGTCGCGGCTCGGTCGCGGTTGCCGTGACCGCCGGCCCGGCGGACCACTGCACCGGTTGCGGGGCGCCGCTCGACGTGTGCCCGGGGTGCGACCGGACCCTCGACCCCGCCCGTTTCTGCCCGCGGTGCGGGCGACGGCTCACGGTGCGGGTCAGCCCGGCCCGGGTGGACGCCCGCTGCCGTGACCATGGCCCGATCGGTGCCCGCCCTTCGCCATGAGTGAGGGCGGGGAGGTGCTGTGGCGACCGCCGGTCGACGTGCGGGAACAGAGCCGGATCGGGTCGTATCTGGCTTGGCTGTCGGCCCACCGGGACCGGCACTTCGAGTCCTACCAGCAGCTGTGGCAATGGTCGGTCGATGACCTGGAGGGCTTCTGGTCGTCGATCTGGGATTTCTTCGAGGTCAGGGCGGCCACGCCGTACCGCGAGGTCCTGACGGGCCACTCCATGCCGGGCGTGGCCTGGTTCCCGGGCGCCACGCTCAACTACGCCGAGCACGCGCTCCGGCCCGGGCCGGCGGGCCCGGCGATGATCGCCCACAGCCAGACGCGGCCGCCGGTCACCCTCAGCCGGAGCGAACTGCACGACCAGGTGGCCCGGGCCCGGCGGGGCCTGCAGCGCCTCGGCGTCGGGCCGGGAGACCGGGTGGCGGCCTACCTGCCGAACATCCCCGAGACGGTGGTGGCCTTTCTGGCCGCGGTCAGCCTGGGTGCCGTCTGGTCATCGTGCGCGCCCGAATTCGGCACCAGGAGCGTGGTGGACCGCTTCAGTCAGATCGAGCCCAAGGTGCTCCTGGCGGTCGATGGCTACCGCTACGGCGGTCGAACCGCCGACCGCACCGCCGAGATCGCGTCCCTTCGAGATGCCCTCCCGACGTTGGCCGCGGTCGTTGTGGTGCCGTACCTGGGGGTCGCCGTGGCCGGCGGCGGCGGGGTCTGGCTGTCGTGGGAGGAGCTGCTGGCGGAGGTGGGAGAGCTCAGCTTCGACCCCGTGCCGTTCGACCATCCGCTGTACGTGCTGTACTCGTCGGGGACCACCGGACTGCCCAAGCCGATCGTGCACAGCCACGGCGGGATCCTGGTCGAGCACCTGAAGGCATTGGGGTTGCACGCCGATATCGGGCCGGGCGACCGTTTCTTCTGGTTCACCACGACCGGCTGGATGATGTGGAACTTCCTCGTCTCCGGCCTGCTCGTCGACGCGGCCATCGTGCTGTTCGACGGCGATCCCGGCTACCCCGATCTGTCGACCCTGTGGAAGCTGGCCGAGGAGGCCGGGATCACCTATTTCGGCGTCAGCGCCCCGTTCCTCATGGCGTGCCGGAAGGCCGGACGGCAGCCGTCGGCAGCGTTCGAGCTGGGCTCCTTGCGAGGGATCGGGTCGACCGGATCGCCGCTGCCGGCCGAGGGTTTCCGGTGGGTCTACGAGGCGGTCGGACCCGACGTGCTCCTGGCTTCGGTGAGCGGCGGAACCGACGTGTGCAGCGCGTTCGTCGGCGGCTGCCCGCTGGTGCCCGTCTACGCCGGCGAGATCTCGTGCCGGATGCTCGGCGCCAAGGTCGAGGCGTTCGATTCCGAGGGTCATGCCGTGACCGGCCGGCTCGGCGAGTTGGTGATCATCGAGCCCATGCCGTCCATGCCGGTCGGGTTCTGGGGCGATGTCGACGGGTCGCGGTACCGGGCCGCCTACTTCGACCAGTTTCCCGGCGTCTGGCGGCACGGGGACTGGATCACCATCACCGACCGCGGTACCTGCATCATCACCGGGCGCTCTGATGCCACCCTGAACCGGGGTGGTGTCCGGCTGGGCACGGCCGAGTTCTACGCCGCGGTGGAAGCCCTCCCAGAGGTGGCGGACAGCCTGGTGGTCCACCTCGAGGACGCGGCCGGCGGGACAGGGGAGTTGCTGCTGTTCGTGGTCCTCGCGCCGGGTGTCGAGCTGGACGATCGGCTCCGAGTCCGGCTGAAGGCCGAGTTGGCCGCCGGCCTCTCGCCCCGGCACGCGCCCGACGCCATCCACCAGGTGCCGGTCATCCCCCGGACCCTGTCCGGCAAGAAGCTGGAGGTGCCCGTCAAGCGCATCCTCAGCGGCACGCCGGCCGACCAGGCGGCCAGCCGGGGCGCGCTGGCCGATCCCGACGCCCTGGTCGCGTTCGAGCAGCTGGCCGCGGTCCGGCGGGCTAGCCGGTCACCGTCAGCGCGGTCTGGGCCCGGGTCCCGAGGCTGCCGACCGCCTTGATCTGGTAGACGCCGGGCGGATCGCCCTTCAAGGGCGTGTAGGTGGACGTCACCGTGCCGTCGGGCGCCGCCGCATGGCTCGGGCCCACGAAACGGGGGTGGGCCGGGATGTCGATCTCGAACGTCATGGGCTCGCCCGGTTTGAAGCCGCCGGCGGTGAGCGAGAAGGCCGTGCCGACCGGCCCACTCGGGGGCGCGGCGGTGAGGGTGCCCTTCCGGGTGGGTGTCCCACCACCGGAGAAGTGGCGGCTGAGGCGCCCGCAGGCGGGGGTCACCAGCAACACCAGGCCCAGGGCCACGACGACGGCCGGCGTGCGCCGGCGCTTGTGAGGGGGAGGGTGGGTCATCGGCGCACGCGTTCGGTGGGAACGAACCGGCAGTCTGCCATGACCCGGCCAGGTCCGCCACGGGGGTGCATCGCCGTGCCATCGCCGGTTCACTACCATCGGCGGCTTGAGTCCGACGGCTTTGAGTGGCAGCTCAGGCCGCCGTTCGGGACGCTCGTGATCCCCCGACGGCGATGGCCCCGACGCGTGCTGGTGGGCGTCAACGTGGTCACCGTCGTGTGCCTGGTGTCGGTCGGCGCCGTCTACGGGTACGCCAAGTACCGGCTGGGCCAGATCCATACCATCGGCGGGCTGAAGCTGAGCAAGGAGCCGACCGGCACCGGGTCGGCCGGCGGCCTCACAGTCATGAACATCCTGCTGGTCGGCGACAACAGCCGTCTGGGACTGAACCCGAGCGAGGTGGCCCAGTTCGGGACGACCCTCCAGGCGGGCGGTTCGCACAGCGATGTGACCATGGTCCTGCACCTCGACCCGGTGGGGGGGACAGCGTCACTTCTCTCCATCCCGCGCGACCTGTTCGTGCCGCTGCCGCCGAAGACCATCGCCGGACCGTGGGGCAAGATCGACGCCGCCCTCAACGGCACCAATCAGCAGTACAGCGATGGAGCCAACAACCTGATCCAGACCATTCAGAACGACCTCGGCATCCCGATCAACCACTACGTCCAGCTGAATTTCGATGGCTTCCAGCGGACGGTCGATGCGTTGGGGGGCATCAACATGTCGTTCTCGACCGCGCTGTTCGACTCCTATTCCGGCCTGCGGATCACCCAGGTCGGCTGCGATCATCTCAACGGGTCCGCCGCCCTGGCCGTCGTCCGGGCCCGGCACCTCCAGTACCTGAGCTCGGCGGCCAACCCCGGGAGACCCCGGGACTGGCCCCAGGAGGTGCAGTCCGACCTGGCCCGGATCCAGCGGGACCAGACCTTCCTGCGGGTCTTCGCGGCCGCCGCCAAGTCGCAGGGCCTGACCACCAATCTGTTCAGGCTGAATGATTTCCTCACCGCCCTCACCAACCAGATCGCCATCGACCCGGGCCTCAAACCCAAGCTGATCCCGTTGGTCAAGCGGTTTCGCCACGTCGACGAGAACGCCATCCCGGAGATGACATTGCCGGTGACCGTCAGTACCGAGACGGACTATCGCTACGCCGGCGGAAGGTACGGGACGGTGGACTTCCCGGTCGAGCCGGCCGACCACCAGATGATCGCCCGCTGGCAGGGCCGGCCGCTGGCGAAGGGCGATCCGACCGCCGTCACTGTGGTCGTGCACAACATCTCGAACGTCGCCCGCCAGGCGGCGATCACCGTCGCCGGCCTGACCGCGCTCGGCTTCAACGCCACCGACGCCGGCCAGTCCGCGGTCCCCGAGGCGACGGTGGAGACGATGGTGCGATACCCGGCCGGAGGCATGGACAGCGCGCTCACAGTCCTCCAGGCGCTCAGCGGTTCGGTGATGATGCAGCTGGATCCGACGGTGCCGCCGGGCACGGTGGCGGTAGATGCCGGCACGACACTGTCGGTGCCGCCCCGGCCCGGGACGCCCGTGACGGCGGCCACCACCCCGACCTCGGCGGTGGCCCGGGCCGGCGCGACGACCACCAGCACCCTTCCGGGTGCGGTGACCGTGCTGCCGGCGCCGTGGAATCCGGTGGCGTGCGCGCCCGGCCAGCCCGTACATGGCGGTTGACGCGGCTGGGGTGGCGGTTTACGCGGGCGCCGGCGGCTCGGGCGCCTCGGCCGGCAGTACGGTCCCGCTGACCTCGCCCAGGCCGATCGGGACACCGTCGGGACCCGGCGCCCATGCCGAGATCGAAACGGTGTCACCGTCATGCAGCCAGCTGCGGGTGGAGCCGTCGCCGAGCGCCAGAGGCGACGTGCCGTTCCATGCCAGCTCGATCAGCGATCCCCGCTGATCCGCAGCCGGGCCGGACACGGTGCCCGACGCGTAGAGGTCACCGGTCCGTAACGACGCCCCGTTGGCCGTGATGTGGGCCAGCTGCTGGCCCGGCGTCCAGTAGGTGCTGGCGAAGGGCGGCCGGCTCACCACCTGGCCAGCCAGTCGCACCTCCAATGACAGGTCGAGCGCCCAGGGGTCGTCGTCGCCCAGGTACGGCAGCGGAGCGGGCTGCTGGACGGCGGGCGCCACCCGGGCCGAGCGCAGCGCCTCGAGCGGCACCACCCACGCCGAGATCGAAGTGGCGAACGACTTGCCGAGGAACGGGCCGAGCGGTGCCGACTCCCACGACTGGATGTCCCGGGCGCTCCAGTCGTTGACCAGCACGACGCCGAAGACGTGATCGGCCAGCCCCGACGCCGGCACCGGGCGTCCCTGCCGGCTGGGGACGCCCACCACGAATCCGACCTCGGCCTCGAAGTCGAGTTGGACGGACGCCCCGAACACCGGCGGCCCGTCGCCGGGCGGCCGGCGCTGACCGCGGGGTCGGACGACGGGCGTGCCGGACACCACGATGGTGCCGGCCCGGGCGTGATAACCGATCGGCAGGTGGCGCCACGCTGGAGCGAGCGGATCTCCTCCCGGCCGGAAGATCCGGCCCAGGTTGGACGCATGCTCGAGCGACGAGTAGAAGTCGACAAAGTCGGCGACCTCGAACGGGAGATGCAGCTGGACGGACTCGAGGGGATGAAGAGCGGGGGTCAGCAATGGCCGGTGGCTGGGGTCGGAGAGGAGATCGACGAGCCGGGCCCGCAGCGCCGACCAGGCGGCCCGACCACGGGCCATGAAGGCGTTGAGGCAGGGCTGGTCGAAAGCGCCGCCGTGCCCGTCGATCAATCCGGCCGCCACCAGGGCCGCCAGGTCGAGCGCGTGGGAGCCGATGGCCACGCCGATCCGCGGCCGGCCGCCGTCGATGGAGATCACGCCGTACGGCAGGTTGGTGATGGGAAAACGGGAGCCGTCGGCGACCGGCACCCACGTCGCCCCCCCCGACCGTTGCGCACCAGACACTGGCACACTGTACGGACATGCCGTATTACCGTTCCGTCGGCCGGCTGCCGCCCAAGCGCCACACGCAGTTCCGCAACGACGAGGGAGGCCTGTACTTCGAGGAACTGATGGGCGTCAACGGGTTCTCGGGTGCCTCAGCACTGCTCTACCACCAGCATTCGCCCACCGCCCTGCTGGCCGCCGAGAGCTGGGAGCTGCCCGATGAGCGCATGGTCGCCAACCACCCCCTGCTACCCCGCCACCTGAAGACCCACAAGCTCGACGCCGGCGGCGCCGACGTGGTGACCGGGCGCCGGCTGCTGCTGGGCAACGTAGACGTGCGCGTCTCCTACGTGGCGGCCGACCGGCCGTCGCCGCTCTACCGCAACGCGTCGGGGGACGAGTGTTGCTATGTCGAGTCGGGACGGGCGGTGGTCGAGACCATCTTCGGCCCGGTCACGGTCGGTCCCGGCGACTACGTGGTGATCCCGACATCGACCACGCACCAGTGGCTGCCAACCAGCCGCGAGCCGCTCCGGGTGCTGATCATCGAGGCGTCGGGTCACATCGGCCCGCCCGGTCGGTACCTATCGGCGGCCGGTCAGCTGCTGGAGCAGGCACCGTATTGCGAACGTGACATCCGCGGACCGTCGGACGCTGTCCAGGCCGCCGGCTCGGAGGTCGAAGTGCTTGTCCGCCACGGGAGCGCCGGGACTCGTTACGTCCTGGCCCACCATCCGTTCGATGTTGTGGGATGGGACGGCTGCCTCTACCCGTACGTGTTCAATATCGCCGACTTCGAGCCCCGGGTGGGCCGGGTCCACCTGCCACCGCCGGTGCACCAGACCTTCGAGGGGCCGAATTTCGTGGTCTGCTCGTTCTGCCCCCGCCCGTTCGACTTCGACCCGGCCGCCGTGCCGGTGCCCTACCACCATGCCAACGTCGACAGCGACGAGGTGCTGTTCTACGTCGGCGGTGACTTCATGTCCCGCAAGGGCGCCGGCATCGAGATCGGATCGGTGTCGCTGCACCCGTCCGGTTTCGTGCACGGCCCGCAGCCGGGCTCGGTCGAGGCGGCGCTCGGCGCCCCCGGTACCGACGAGTGGGCGGTGATGATCGACACCTTCAGGCCGCTGGCTCTCGGTCCCGCCGCCCTCGCCTGCGAGGACCCCGGCTACAGCTGGACATGGGCGGCCGGCGGAACCGGACCGGGCGACTAGGAAAATCGGTGTGACATCAGAGACCGCGCCGGTCCGGTACGGGACGCCCGCCGGGCGCTGGGTGCTGGTGGCCACCATTCTGGGGTCGGGCATCGCCGCCCTGGATGCCACGGTCGTGAACGTGGCGCTGCCGGCGATCGGCAAGGATTTCGGCGCCGGCGTGGCCGGGCTCCAGTGGGTGGTGACCGGGTACCTCATCACCCTGGCCGCCCTCATACTGCTCGGCGGTTCACTCGGCGACCTGTTCGGCCGGCGGCGCGTCTTCGTCATCGGCGTCATCTGGTTCAGCGTGGCCTCCCTCCTGTCCGGGCTGGCCGTGAACCTCCCGATGCTGATCGCCGCCCGGGCCCTGCAGGGCATCGGCGGCGCCCTGCTCACCCCCGGGAGCCTGGCCCTGATCGAGTCCAGCTTCGCGCCAGGGGACCGGGGGCGGGCCATCGGCGCCTGGTCGGGACTCGGAGGGATCGCCGCCGCCGTGGGTCCGTTCGTCGGCGGCTACCTCGTCTCGGCGGTGTCGTGGCGGCTGATCTTCCTGCTGAACCTGCCGCTGGCCGCAGCCGTGCTGCTGGCCGCCCGCCACGTGCCCGAGTCCACCGATCCGCTGTCCGACCACCATGTCGACGCCCTCGGTGCCACGCTCGGGGTGCTGGGCCTGGCGGGCCTCACCTACGCCCTGATCGAGGCGCCGTCCGCCTCGGGGAGCGCGGGTCTGGTGGTCGAGGCGGCGGGCGGCGCCGGCCTGTTGGCCCTGATCGGCTTCGTGCAGGTCGAGCGACGCGGCGGTCATCCGATGCTCCCCGTCGACATCTTCAAGTCCCGGCAGTTCACCGCCGCCAACCTGGTCACCTTCGTCGTTTACGCCGCCCTGGGAGGAACGTTCTTCCTCCTGGCGGTCGACCTGCAGCAGGCGCTGCACTACTCGCCGGTCGCAGCCGGCGCCTCGCTCTTCCCGGTGACGGTGGTCATGCTGCTGCTCTCGGCGCGTGCCGGTTCGCTGGCGCAGCGGATCGGTCCCCGCCTGCCCATGACCGTCGGCCCGATCATCGTCACGGCCGGCCTGGTGATGATGCTGCGCATCGGCCCGGGCGGTCACTACGTCAGCGCCGTGCTGCCCGCGGTGATCGTCTTCGGGCTGGGGCTGGCCCTGACCGTCGCCCCCCTGACGGCCACCGTGCTGGCCGCGGCCGCCGAAC
Source organism: uncultured Actinomycetota bacterium (assembly GCA_963792645.1). Lineage (GTDB taxonomy): Bacteria > Actinomycetota > Acidimicrobiia > Acidimicrobiales > Palsa-688 > CAWBWS01. Next base: position 483,324 of record CAWBWS010000001.1, on the reverse strand, counting down.
GGCACGCCGGCGTGGCATCCGGAGTCAACAACGCGGTGGCCCGCTGTGCCTCCCTGTTCGCGGTGGCGCTCCTGCCGGCCCTGGCCGGATTGACCGGGTCGAGCTACCGCCACCCGGCCGCGTTCTCATCCGGCTTCCACCGTGCGTTGATGATCGCCGCCGCCAGCACGCTGGCGGGCGGTGTCATCGCCTACATCGGCATACGCAACGAAGAGGTGCGGTCGGCCGGCGGCGCGGCGCCGTCCCAGACCTCGTGTCCCCTGGAGGGGCCGCCGTTGCGCCACGGCGAGGCGGCGCGGTGACGCCCGCCTACTGGCGGTAGTGCTCGACGACCTCGGGGTCGCGGGGAGCCACGTCGTCAGGGTCGAGCCCGAACTCGCGGCGGGCCCGGCGCTGGCGGAGCAGGTCCCAGCACTGGTCGAGCGACACCTCCAGCTTGCGCAACCGGTCGGCGCCCGCCGGGTCCAGGGGATCGAGCTGATGTTGCTCGCGCAGCTTGTGTTCCTCGGCGACCAACCGGTCAATGGTCTCGCGGATCTCGTGGTCGTCCATACGGGATCTCCTGGTCAGGTGTGGGACGGGCTCGGTGCGTCGCTGGGTATCTCGAAAAACAGCTCGTCGGGGAAGCACCAATACCAGTCCTCACCGGGCTCGAATGACTGGATGATTGGATGGGACACCGTGTGGAAATGGGCGGTGGCATGGCGGTTCGGCGAATTGTCGCAGCAGCCGACATGCCCGCAGCTCGTGCACCGCCGGAGGTGGACCCACCGGCCCCCTATGGCGAGGCAGTCGATGCAACCGTTGCCGCTCGGGGCGACGTCGAGGATCTGGTCGAGATGAGCGCACGTGTCGTTCATGCCCGCCCAGGCTACGCGGTCGTGGCTTTCAGAACATGGTGGCGGCGCGGGTAGCATCGGGGAAGTCAGGAACGACAGTCGACTGGGGTCCAGCATGGGCATCGCCGAAGCCGGCCAGTACGTAGCGGTCATGCTCGCCCCGACGATGCTGGTCGGCGCCGGGCTGCTGACTCCCCGAGCCGTTCGCGCCCTCCAGCGGCGCGTCCGCCGCGGGGACGAGGCCCTGGAGGTGAGGCGTCCGCCGATCGAGCAACTGGCAGCCGACCTGCGCCGGCTGCTGCAGCGACATGAGAGCCTGAAGAGGGCCACGGACGTGGCGATGCGGGCCCGCCACCTCCAGGCCATCGAAGCGGCGATCGGCGATTGCGCCACCGAAGCGGCGCGGGCCCTGGGCGTGCCCGTCCCGGATCGTTCGGCGCGGAATGTTCTCAGCACGCCGGAGCTACGCCGGTTGCTGCGGGCCCTGGCCGATGCCGGGCTGATGCTGGCGCCGATGACCGGCCTGCTGGCGGCGGACGGGCATTCCTGAAGGTCCTTGCACAAACGTTGCCAGAGGACTAAAACACTTCGGTAGCGGGTAGACCCGCACCGTCCGTTCCGGGAGAGGAGGCCGTTTGGCCGGGAACTGGGGGGTTTGGTCCTACGCGGTTTCTTGGCTTCAACCGGACAGATGAGCGCGCAATTTGTGCCGGAATGTCGGGTGGCTTAGCAACAGGAATGGGGGGATGGTGGGGAATAGGTTGAGCATCCAGTCACGATGTCGTCCCCGGCGGGGGGCGGTAGCCCTGGCCATGATCGTCCTGGCCGGCGTTCTGACCGCTTGCGGGGGCGGCTCGGGTGGGGTCACGACCCTCAACTGGTTCGTGAATCCCGACAGCAGCGGCGCCACCGACATCGTGGCCGCCACGTGTACCAAGCAGTCGGGCGGCCAGTACCGGCTGTCGATCGCGCCGCTGCCGAGCACCGCTGACGGCCAGCGGGAACAACTTGTCCGCCGCCTGGCGGCCAAGGACAGCGCCATCGACCTGATGAGCGTCGACCCGCCGTATACCGCCGAGCTGGCCAACGCCGGCTGGCTCTACACCTTCAACGACTCCGAACGGGCCCAGCTCCTGAACGGTGTCCTCGAGTCGCCCACCAAGAGCGCCATCTGGAAGGGCCAACTGGTCGCCGCCCCGTATTTCGCCAACACCCAGTTGCTCTGGTACCGGAAGTCGGTCGCCGCCAAGGCCGGCGTCGATCCCACCGCGCCCGACTTCACGTGGGATCAGATGATCGACGCCGCGGTCAAGACGGGCACGACAGTCGCCGAGCAGGGCAAGAAGTACGAGGGCTACATGGTCTGGGTCAACGCCCTGGTGTTGTCGGCCGGAGGCACCATCCTGCAGAACAACGACGCCGGCAAGGACGCCACGCCGTCTCTGAACTCCGACGCCGGGCGCCTGGCGGCCCAGATCATCAAGAAGCTGGCCACCTCCAAAGCCGCCGACCCGGCACTGTCGAACGACGATGAGGAAGCCAGCCGGGCCGTGTTCGACGGCGCCAGCGGCGGGTTCCTCCTGAACTGGCCGTACACCTACGCGGCCATTCAGGGCAACATCAAGGACGGCTCGGTCCCGGCGTCGGTCCTGCCGGACATCGGGTGGGCCCGCTACCCCCGGGTCAAGGCCGACACCCCGAGCCAGCCCCCGCTCGGTGGTATCAACCTGGCCATCAGCAAGTTCTCCAATCACCGCGACGCAGCGTTCAAGGCCATCCAGTGTCTGACCTCACCGGCGGTCGAGAAGCAGAACATGCTGCTCTCCGGCAACCCGGTTTCCAACGGGAGCGTCTACGACGACCCGCAGATCCAGCAGAAGTTCCCGATGGCGACACTGATGCGGGACTCGATCGCGGCGGCCGGCTCTCGGCCGGTGACGCCGTACTACGGCGACGTGTCCTCGGCCATCCAGCGGGTATGGCATCCGCAGAGCTCCATCAATCCGGGCAGCGCGCCGGCCAAGTCGTCCGAGCTGATCCACGACGTGCTGCATGACCGGCGGCTCTTGTGACGGCCCCCGACCCGCAGAGGAGGCGCAGGTGACGGTTACCGCAGAACGGGAGCTGGCCGTCCCGTCGGCCGCCCCCCCGTCGAGGCACCAGCTCTCGGACCGGACCCGCAAGGAGCGCCGACTCGGCTGGATGCTGTCGGCTCCCGCCGTGATCCTGATGCTGGCGGTGACCGGTTACCCGCTGCTCAACGCCCTCTACCTCTCGCTGTTCAGCTACCGGCTCACCGACCCCAGTGGCAGGAAGTTCGTCGGCCTCAGCAACTACGGCGTGGTGCTGAGGGACTCGCTGTGGTGGCAGGACGTCCTCACGACGTTGATCATCACGGTCGTCACGGTGGCGGTGGAGTTGGTGATCGGTTTCATCTTCGCCATGGTGATGAACAAGATCATCTTCGGCCGGCGCACGGTGCGCACCGCCATCCTGCTCCCGTACGGCATCATCACCGTGGCATCGGCGTTCGCCTGGAAGTACGCCTTCGCCCTCGACACCGGATTCGTCAACGGCTGGCTCGGCCACCTCGGGCTGAGCTCGGCCACCTTCGACTGGTTCGGCCACCGCTGGTCGGCCCTGGTGGCCATTTCCCTGACCGAGATCTGGAAGACCACGCCGTTCATCTCGCTCCTGCTGCTGGCCGGCCTGGCCCAGGTCCCCGAGGTGCTCCAGGAAGCGGCCAAGGTCGACGGGGCGACATTCATCCAGCGGCTGTTCAAGGTGACCATCCCGAACATGAAGGCCGCCATCATGGTGGCCCTTCTCTTCCGCACCCTGGACGCCTGGCGGATCTTCGACACCATCTTCGTCATGACCTCGGGCGCCCAGAAGACCGAGACGCTGTCCTTCCTCACCTACCGCCAGAGCATCACGCGGGTCGCCCTGGGCATAGGGTCGGCCGTCTCGGTGCTGCTGTTCATCACCGTGCTGATCATCGCGGTCATCTTCCTCAAGGGCTTCAAGGTCGACCTCGGTACCGTGAAAGGGGAGCGCCGATGACCACTGCGGTCAAGCCACACCGGTCGGGCCGGCAGCGCAGCATCTCGGTCGGCGGGGCCGTCCTCATCATCGGCTACACCCTCCTGCCGATCGTGTGGATCCTCTCCCTGTCGCTCAAGACCGGGGGCGACATCAACAACAAGAAGTTCCTCCCCAAGCACTGGAGCCTGGACAACTACCGGACCGTCTTCAAGGCCCACATCTTCCTGGCCGCCCTGCGGAACTCGATCGGCATCGCCATCATCTCGACGGTGATCGGCGTGGTCGTCGCCACCTTCTGCGCCTATGCGATCGCCCGGCTCGATTTTCCCGGCAAGAAGCTGATCCTGTCGGTCGCGCTGGCGATCGCCATGTTCCCGGTCCTCTCGCTGGTCGGGCCCCTCTTCAACATGTGGCGCGCCATCCACCTCTTCGACACCTGGCCGGGTCTGATCATCCCCTACGTCTCGTTCACCCTCCCGCTGGCGCTGTGGGTGCTGTCGGCGTTTTTCCGTGAGATTCCCTGGGAGATGGAGCAGGCGGCCCAGGTCGACGGCGCCACACCCTGGCAGGCGTTCACCAAGGCGATCGTTCCACTCGCCGCCCCCGGCGTGTTCACGACCGCCATCCTGGCCTTCTTCTTCGCCTGGAACGAATTCCCCTTCGCGGTTGCGCTCAGCTCGACCAACAAGGCCCGCACCGTGCCGGCGGCCCTGGCCTTCTTCAACGGTGCCTCACAGTTCCAGTCGCCGACCGGCGCCATCGCGGCTGCCGCAGTCGTCGTCACCGTCCCCATCGTGATCATGGTGCTGGTGTTCCAGCGCCGAATCGTGTCCGGGCTCACATCCGGCGCCGTCAAGGGCTGACCGCCCCACCCTGTCAAGGAGGATCCGCACCGATGGCTCCGATCACCATGAACCACATCACCAAGGTGTACGGCGACGGGTACCCCGCCGTGAACGACGTGAGTCTCGACATCGCCGACGGCGAGTTCATGATCCTCGTCGGCCCGTCGGGGTGCGGCAAGTCGACGCTGCTGCGGATGATCGTCGGGCTGGAGGACATCTCGTCCGGCGACATGTTGATCGGCGGGGAGCGGGTCAACGACAAGGCGCCTCGGGACCGCAACCTGTCGATGGTGTTCCAGAACTACGCCCTGTACCCGCACCTGACGGTCTTCGAGAACATCGCGTTCCCGCTCCGGCTCAAGGGGGTGTCCGACGATGAGGTCACGCGCCGCGTCGATGAGGCGGCCAAGACCTTGGAGCTGACCGAGCACCTGCAGCGCAAGCCGGCCCAGCTCTCCGGCGGCCAGCGTCAGCGCGTCGCCATGGGTCGGGCGATCGTCCGCCAAGTGTCGGCCTTCCTGTTCGACGAGCCGCTGTCCAACCTCGACGCCAAGCTGCGCGGCCAGATGCGCACCGAGATCCTCCGGCTCCAACGGCGTATGGATACCACCACGGTGTACGTGACCCACGACCAGACCGAGGCCATGACCCTCGGTGACCGGGTGGCGGTCATGCGCAAGGGCATCATCCAGCAGGTGGCCACCCCCCGCGAGCTGTATGAGCAGCCGTTGAACCTCTTCGTCGCCGGGTTCATCGGTTCCCCGCCGATGAACATGCTGCCGGCGACGGTCGAGGGTAACCAGGTGAAGTTGCCGTTCCTGTCCTATGAGCTGCCGCCCGAGGTGGCGGCCCGGCTCAGCGAGAAGGACGACCTGCTGATCGCCGGCATCCGGCCCGAGCATTTCGCCGACGCCAGCCTGGTCGACGACCGCACCAAGGATCGCGGCATCGGGTTCGAGGTGCGCATCGACGTCACGGAGTGGCTCGGCAGCCAGCAGTATGCGTACATCCCGTATGACGCCCCGGACGAGATCACCCGCCACCTGGCCGAGCTCCAGCAGGAACTGGACAGCGAGCACGTCCGGACCCAGATGATCGTGTCGCTGGACCCCGCCAGCCGGATCCGTGATGGGGACAAGGCCCAGCTGTGGCTGGACCCGTCCCGGGTGCACCTGTTCGACCCGCGTACCGGCGAGAACCTGACCCGTCCGAACGATGCCAAGGCACCCGCCGCCAACGCCACCGCACCCTCACCGGCCGCCACCGGCCCGGCCGGCCCGGCCGCTCCGGACGGCTCGGTGCACGCCAGCTGAACCTACCAGCTCATCGCCGTGGGTCTCGATCTTCGGCTCCGGGACGCGTCTCCCGGTCTGCTGGCCCTCCCATGGCTCCGGCCACTGGGGTCCTGGTCGGCGCCCGAGGTGCCGCTGCGCGACATCCCGGTCGGGCCGAGCCGCCATCTGGTCCGCTTCGTCAAGGCCGATGGCCGTCTCTGGGCCCTCAAGGAGCTCTCGCCCCGGCTGGCGGCCAAGGAGTACGCGGTGCTCCGCGACCTGGAGAGCCGATCGCTCCCGGCCGTCCGGCCGGCCGGCCTGGTCATTCAGCCCCACCAGGATACGGCCATCCTGCTCACCCGCTACCTGGAGCGGTCCTGGCAGTACCGGCGGCTGCTCATGAGGATCTCACCGGACATGCCCAAGCACCGGGAGCGGTTGTTGGACGCCATGGCCAGCCTGCTCGTCGATCTGCACCGGAACGGCGTCTTCTGGGGCGACTGCTCGCTGGCCAACACCTTGTTCTCTCGTGACGGCCAGGTCCTGCAGGCGTGGTTGGTCGACGCCGAGACCAGCGAGATCCACCCAACGCTGAGCGACGGGCAGCGCCAACTCGACCTTGACATCCTGGTCGAGAACGTGGCCGGTGGGTTGCTGGACCTGGCCATGCGGTTGGGCCAGCCGCAGTCCACGTTCCCGGCGCTGTTCGAGGAGGCGACCAGCGTGGCGTCTCGCTACGAGGCGCTGTGGGAGCTGCTGCACGCCGAGCCGTTGTTCTCCTATGACGACCGGTACATGGTCGAGGGACAGATCCGGCAGCTGCACGACCTCGGTTTCGCAGTCGACGAGGTGACGTTGCAGACCGACGGCACAGGGGACGGGAAGCTGCGGCTCAAGGTGGCGGTCGCCGACCGCCGGTTCCACGCCACCCAGCTCCACCAGCTCACCGGGATCGATGCAGGGGAGGGGCAGGCGAGAATCCTGCTGGCCGACCTGTACGCCTATCAGGCCCAACTAAAGCAGGAATCCCAGAATGGCATCCCGGATTCAGTCGCCGCCCGCCGGTGGATCGACGAGGTGCTGGAGCCCGGGATGGCCCGCGCCCACCAGGCGGTCGGCGGCCTCGGAGACCCGGTGCAGGCATACTGCGACCTGCTCGAGGTGCGCTGGCTGTTGAGCGAGAAAGCAGGACACGACGTCGGCGATACGGTGGCGCTGGAGGCGTTGGCCGCCCGCTCGCTACCGCCGGAGTCGGCAGCCCAGATGGCGGTGGCCGAGGAGGCGACGGCCCAGTTCCCGGTTCTCACCCCTGACGTACTCGACGACATGACCTCGGAGGGGGAGTGACGGCCGCCGAACCGGCCGCCAAGGCTCCCTGGTGGCGTAGCGCCGTCATCTACCAGGTGTACATCCGCAGTTTCGCGGACGGCAATGGCGATGGTCTCGGCGACATCGCCGGCCTCCGTTCGAGGCTCTCCTACATCGCCGGCCTGGGCGTCGACGCCATCTGGGTCAACCCCTGGTATCCATCGCCGATGGCCGATGCCGGATACGACGTGGCCGACTACCGGGACGTCGAGCCTCGCTTCGGGACCCTGGCCGACGCCGAGGCCCTGGTGCGCGAAGCTCACGAGCTGGGACTGCGGGTGCTGCTGGACATCGTCCCCAACCACACGTCGGACCAGCACGAGTGGTTCCAGGCCGCGGTGGCGGGGGGACCGGGATCGTCCGAGCGCGACCGGTACATCTTCCGGCCCGGTCGCGGCGATCATGGGGATCAGCCGCCGAACGACTGGCTCAGCGTGTTCGGCGGCCTGGCCTGGACCCGGGTGACCGAGGCGGACGGCCGGCCCGGCGAGTGGTACCTGCACCTGTTCGCGCCGGAGCAGCCGGACCTCAACTGGGAGAACCCGGATGTCAGCGCCGAGTTCGAGGCCACGCTGCGGTTCTGGTTCGAGAGGGGCGTCGACGGTTTCCGCATCGACGTGGCCAACGCGCTCGTCAAGCAGACCGGTCTACCCGACCTCGACGGCCGCGGCTACCCGACCCGGGAGGAGATGTCCGATCCGGAGTGGGTCGAGCATCCGTTCATGGACCGCACCGAGGTTCACGACATCTACCGACAGTGGCGAATGCTGGCCGACACCTACCCCGACCCACGGGTGTTCGTGGCCGAGGCGTGGGTGGACGCCCCGGACCGTCTGGCCCGCTACGTGCGAGCCGATGAGCTGCACACCGCGTTCAACTTCGACTTCCTGGTGGCACCCTGGAGGGCGCCGGCGATACGAGCCACCATCGACATCACCCTGGCCGAGCACGCAGCCGTCGGAGCGCCCCCGACGTGGGTGCTGTCCAACCACGACACGGCCCGCCACGTCTCGCGCTACGCCCGGCCGCAGACGGCGGCGACCCTGCGCTCACTCGACGACCTCACCGATCAGCCGGCCGATCTGGAATCGGGGACCCGCCGGGCCCGGGCTGCGGCGTTGCTCATGCTGGCCCTGCCGGGCGGCGCCTACATCTATCAGGGCGAGGAGCTCGGCCTACCCGAGGTCGAGGACCTTCCCGAAGCGGTGCTGGATGACCCGACGTGGGAGCGTTCGGGACATACCAAGCGGGGCCGGGACGGGTCGCGTGTCCCTATCCCGTGGTCGGACGATGAACCTCCGTTCGGGTTCAGCCCCGACGGTTCCGCCGAGCCCTGGCTGCCCCAGCCCGCCTTCTGGCGTGAGCACACCGTCGAGGCCCTGGAGCGCCAGCCCGACTCCATCCTCAGGTTGTACCGGGAGGCGCTCGGCATCCGGCGCCGTCATCCGGCGCTCGGGGACGGTACGCTGCGCTGGCTCGACGCCCCTGATGATGTCTTGATGTTCGCCCGGGATCCGGGCTTCGTGTGTGCCGTGAACCTCTCGGACGAGCCGCTCCCGCGGCCTGAGGGCGAGGTACTGCTGGCCAGCGGACCGAGCGCCGATCCATCGGCCGTGCCGCCGGACACCGCGGTATGGCTGGCCGTAGCCGATGGCTATGGAAGCCGTCATCCATAGAGCTTCCCGGCGCCCCGGGTCGTACCATGTTCGACGCGACCTATGACGCTGCCCGTGCCTGCCACCCGCCCGAAGAGCAAGCACCGAGGCTTTCCGGTCAATGAGCTGATCGAGGATCTCCGACTGGCGCACGTCTCGCGCTTCCTGGACGACCGGGAGATCGCGCTGCAGAAGCAGAGCCGGGTGTACTTCCAGATCTCCGGCGCCGGTCACGAGGCCCTGTTGCTCGGCCTGTCCCACTACCTGCGGCCGGGCTACGACTGGTTCTTCCCCTACTACCGTGACCGGGCGCTGATGCTCGGTTTGGGCGTCACCCCCACCGAGATCCTGCTGGAGGCGGTCGGGTCGGCTGAGGACCCGGCGAGTGGCGGCCGCCAAATGCCCTGCCATTGGGGGTACAAATGGCTCAACGTCGTCACCCAGTCCAGCGCCACCGGCAGCCAATGCCTACCGGCGGTCGGGTGCGCCGAGGCGGCGCGCTACCTTTCCCGCCGCCGGCACCTGCCCGGCTGTGTCGCCCACGGCGACGAACTGACCTATGTGTCGTTGGGGGAGGGTGCCACTTCGGAAGGTGAGTTCTGGGAGTCGCTCAACACCGCCTGCACCCTCCATCTCCCCCTCCTCTACATCGTCGCCGACAACGGCTACGCCATCTCGGTACCGTCGTCGGACCAGGCCCCGGCGCCGATCAGCGAACTGGTCAAGGGCTTCCGCGGTCTGGAGATCTACCAGGTGGACGGCCGGGACTACTTCGCCACCCGCAAGCTGGCGGCCGAGGTGCTGCCCCGGGTACGGGCCGCGGTCGGCCCCACGCTCATCCACGCCACCGTCACCCGGCCGTACTCCCATTCCGCCGCCGACACCCAGAGCAAGTACCGGCCGGCCGACGAGCTGGCCGAGGAGGCGGCTCACGATCCGATCAAGCTGCTGCAGGAGGAGCTGATCCACGCCGGCGTGCTCACCGCTGACGACGCCGAGCAGATCCGCCGGAGAGGCCCGTCAGGTCGTGGCGGATGCGGCCAAGGAAGCCCTGGCCGCCCGGCGTCCCGATCCCTTGACGGTCACCGACCACGTCTACGCCCTGCCCGTCGTGCCGGCCGAGGCGGAGGACAAGGACGACGGCCGAGGCGAGGTGGTCCCCTTCGGGGAGGCGATCAGGCGCACCCTGCACGAGCAGATGGCCGGCGGACGAGCGGATCCGCGTGTTCGGCGAGGACGTGGCCGACGCCCGGGAGCCGGTGCTGGCCAACGTCGAGGGCAAGGGCGGGGTGTTCGGCACCACGTACGGCCTGCAGCGCGAGTTCGGGCTGGCCCGCTGTTACAACACGCCCCTGGCCGAGGCCAACATCGTCGGCCGGGCCGTGGGCCAGGCCATCCGGGGCCTGAAGCCGGCGCCCGAGATCCAGTTCTTCGACTACATCTGGACCGCGATGCAGCAGATCAAGACCGAGGCGGCCACCATCCGGTGGCGCTCCAACGGGGCCTTCTCCTGCCCGATGGTGCTGCGGGTGCCCATCGGCGGCTACTTGACGGGCGGCGCCATCTGGCACAGCCAGTGTGGGGAATCCATCTTCGCCCACGTCCCCGGTCTCATCGTGCTCATGCCGTCGCGGGCCCGGGACGCCGTCGGGCTGCTGCGGACCGCATTCACCTGCGACGACCCTGTGCTGTTCCTGGAGCACAAGCATCTGCTGCGCCAGCCGTACACCGCGGGACCCCTTCCCCTCGCCGGGGTTCCAGATCCCGCTCGGCACGGGCAAGATCGTCCAGGCCGGGCACCGACCTGACCATCGTCACCTACGGGGCGACCGTGGAGAAGTCCCGCCAGGCGGCCGCCCAGGTGACGGCCGAGCGGGGCGTGTCGGTCGAGATCATCGACCTGCGGTCAATAGTGCCCGTGGGACCATGCGCTGGTCGCCGAGTCGGTGGCTCGTACCAGGCGGCTCCTCGTCGTGCACGAGGACGTCTACACCTGCGGTTTCGGGGCCGAGGTGTCGGCGTGGGTGGCCGAGCACTGTTTCGGCGACCTGGACGCACCGATCCGCCGGGTCACCGCCACCGACACCCATGTGGCGTACGAGCCGACGCTGGAGCGGGCGATACTGCCGCAGGTGGACGACATCGTGGCCGCCGCCGAGGCCACCCTGGCGTATTAGGGGGAAGGGAGGCCGGCGGTGGCGCAATCGGTTCGCGGCGTGGTGGCCCCCGCCAAGGGCGAGCCGACCGCGGTGGTCGAGATCGTGGTGCCGGAGCCCGGCCCGGGTGAGGCGGTGGTCGCCATACAAGCCTGCGGTGTGTGCCACACCGATCTGCACTACCGGGACGGGGCGATCGGCGACGACTACCCCTACCTGCTGGGGCACGAGGCGGCGGGCACAGTCGAGGCGGTGGGCGACGATGTCACCGGGCTGGCCCCGGGCGACTACGTCGTGATCGCCTGGCGGGCGCCCTGCGGCACCTGCCGCTCGTGCCGGCGGGGCCGGCCCTGGTACTGCTTCGCATCGTTGAACGCCGCCCATCCCATGACCCTGGTCGACGGGACCCCGCTGTCCCCTGCGCTCGGGATCGGGGCGTTCTGCGACAAGACGCTGGTGGCAGCCGGCCAGTGCGTGCCGATCGACCGCGCCGCCCGCCCGGAGGCGGCCGGCCTCATCGGGTGCGGTGTCATGGCCGGCTTCGGCGCCGCGGTCAATACCGGAGGCGTGTCCCGGGGCGACACCGTCGCGGTCATCGGCTGTGGCGGAGTCGGCAACGCGGCCATCGCCGGTTCGGTCCTGGCCGGCGCCCGGACGGTCATCGCCGTCGACATCGACTCCCGCAAGCTGGAGTGGGCGGCGCGCTTCGGGGCGACCCACATTGTCGACGCATCCGCGGCGGATCCTGTCGAGGCCATCCGGGCCCTCACCGAGGGCCACGGGGCGGACGTCGTCATCGAGGCCGTCGGCCGGCCCGAGACCTACCGTCAGGCGTTCTTCGCCCGCGACCTGGCCGGCGTGCTGGTCCAGGTGGGGGTGCCCTCGCCCGAGATGACCATCGACCTGCCGATGATCGAGCTGTTCGGCCGGGGCGGGGCACTCAAGTCGTCGTGGTACGGCGACTGCCTGCCGTCACGGGACTTTCCCGTCCTGATCGACCTGTACCTGCGGGGCCGGCTCGATCTCGACGGGTTCGTGTCCGAGACGATCGGGCTGGCCGACATCGAAGCCGCCTTCGACCATATGCAACGGGGCGAGGTGCTCCGGTCGGTCGTGCTCATCGGCTGACCGCCGGGGGGGATTTCTCGGCGCCCATCAGGGCGACGCCTCCGTGCAGGCCAAGGCGGTGCGCAGCTTGACCAGGTTGTCGGTCATGAGGGCCAGGTAGGCGGCGCCCCGGGCCTCGGAGACCGCAGTCCGCGACGTCAGGGTCTCGAGGGGCACGATGCTGGCGCCGGCGGCCCGGGCCAGGCTCTCGGCCGGACCGGGCGGCCACGGCGGCTCGGTGAAGATGGTTCGCACACCGCGGGCCCGAACCAGCGAGAGGATCCCCGGGTCGGTGGCGGCGTGACTGATCAGCCCGTACCGGCCCGCCGTGCGGGAGAACGCGCCGGTGGCGCTGACCAGGTCCCGTCGCACGCATCCGGCCAAGCTGCTGTGATAGTCGATGTCGAGGGCGCCGAGTTGGGCGTCGAAGGACCGGGCTGCCGCCTGATAAGCGGCCCGGCCGGCGGGGTCGACCCCGGCCAGCGCGCCGGCCACCAGGTCCGTCGCCCGCTGCATGGCGACCGGGTCGAGCCAGAAGTGGGGATCGTCGCCGCCCAGCGCATCCCACATGTTCACCACCGGGCCCGGCAGCACTGCCCGTTCCAGGTCCGGCTGGAAGCCCCGGCCGACCAAGAGGACCACCCGGGCCCGCTCGACGGCGCCAGTGCCGGGCCGGCTCAGATCGGTCACCACCACCCGGTTGAGGCCCACCCGCCGGGCAATCTCAGCCAACGGGAACACGCTGGCCGCGACCGGGATCCGCGGCGTGATCGGTGGCGCCGACGCCGCCCGGGACCCGCGGCACCCGACCGCGAGTGCCGCGAGGACGGACATGGCCGCAAGTGGCGCGCCAAACCGATCGCCGGGTTTCACATTGGGCCGCCAGTTGCCCCTTGGGCCCGCCGGCGACCCCTCACAGGGCCACAACGTAGCGCCGGTGAGGCAACATCGGTCCTGTGACGAAAAGGTGGGACGGGTTGAGCAGGGTGGCGTGGTCGGCTGGCGTGCTGGTTCGGGCCGGCCTGGTCGCCCCGCTGCTGCCCGACCGGCTGTTGGGGATGGGACTATCGGTTGGGAGGTACGGATTGTCCAGCGCCGCCATGTACGCGGCGGGCGCCGCCCGCCATCCCGACCGGCCCGCCATCGTCGACGAACGCGGCACGCTCAGCTACCGCCAGGTAGATGACCGGACCAGCACGCTGGCCGCCGGCCTGGCTGAGCTGGGCGTGACCGACGCCGATCGGGTGGGCGTCCTGTGCCGCAACCACCGGGGCTTCATCGAGGCGAGCGTCGCCCTGGCCAAGCTCGGTACCGACACCCTCTACCTGAACACCGGGTTCTCGGGTCCGCAGTTGGGCCAGGTGTTCGAGCGCGAGGCCGCTTCGGCGGTGATCGTCGACGAGGAGCTCCTCCCGCTGATCGCCGGCCTGCCGGAGGCCACCACCCGGATCCTGGCCTGGCACGACTCTGACGGGGGCGGCCTGCCCACCCTCGACGGGCTGCTGGCCGGCGACCGCCGCCAGCCGCCGACCCGCTGGCGCCACGCCCGCCAGATCCTGCTGACCTCCGGGACCACCGGTGCCCCCAAGGGGGCGGAACGGGGAAAGACCGCGGGCGCCGACGCCCTGCTCTCCATCCTGTCGATCATCCCGTTCCGGACCGGAGACGTGACGCACATCGCGGCGCCGATGTTCCACGCCTGGGGACTGGCCCATCTGGCCATCGGCGGGGCGATGGGGGCCACCCTGGTGCTGCGTCGACGGTTCGATCCGGAGTCCACGCTGCAGGTCATCCAGCACGAGCGGGTGACCGTACTGGCTGCGGTCCCGGTGATGCTCCAGCGCATCATGGAGCTCCCGGAGAGCACCCGCGCCAGATACGACACCTCGTCGCTGCGGGTGGTCGTCGCCAGCGGGTCGGCGATGCCGGGCGGGCTGGCCACCAGGTTGATGGACGCGTTCGGCGACGTCATGTACAACCTGTACGGCTCGACCGAGGTGGCGTGGGCCACGATCGCCTCGCCGGCCGACCTGCGGGCCGCCCCGGGAACGGCCGGCCGACCGCCACGCGGTACCACCGTCCGGCTGTTCGGCCCCGACGACCAGGAGGTGGCGCCGGGAGAGACGGGGCGGATCTTCGTGGGCAACGGCCTGCTCTTCTCGGGGTACACCGGCGGCGGGTCCAAGCCGGTCGTCAACGGGTTGATGGCCACCGGGGACGTCGGGCATCTCGACTCCGACGGCCGGCTGTTCGTCGACGGGCGCGACGACGACATGATCGTCTCGGGGGGCGAGAACGTCTTCCCGGGCGAAGTCGAGGAGCTCATCCTCGAGCATCCGGCGGTCGCCGACGCGTGCGTGGTCGGCGTCGCCGACGAGGAGTGGGGCCAGCGGCTGCGGGCCTATGTGGTGGTGCGTGACGGCCGTACCGTCACGGCCGGCGACATCAAGGAGCACGTGCGGACCCGGCTGGCCCGCTACAAGGTGCCCCGGGACGTGACGTTCATCGCCGAGCTGCCCCGCAACGCCACCGGCAAGGTCCTGCGCCGGGCCCTGGTGGAGTAGTCAGCCCACCCGCTGGCCCACGGCGATCTGATGGCCGTCAGGGTCCCGCAGGACGAAGTCCCGCATCTGCCACGGGTGGGTGGTGAGGCCCGCGGTCACCTCCGCGCCGGCAGCCGAGCAGCGCGCGAAGGCCGCCTCGACGTCATCGGTGTCTACATAGCAGGCGACCATGCCGGCCACCGCCGGCTCGGCGGTCTGACCCAGTCCCATCGATGTGTCGCCACCGGCCAGGATGGCGAAGTAGGCCGGCTCCCCCATGGTCACCACCGGCTCCAGGCCGAGCACCAGCCGGTAGAAATCGATGGATGCGGTCACGTTCCGCACCTCCAGATTGGCCCGGATGTTGAGCAGGTGCGGCATCATCGGTCGATCGTGGCACAGAAGCGGTTGCCGTCTGCATGGGTCGAGCGCCACGCCCACCTCATCCCGCCCGGTGCGTCGGTTCTCGACCTGGCGTGCGGCCATGGCCGCCACACCCGCTACCTGCTCGACCGGGGCTTCCGGGTCACTGCCGTCGACCGCGACCTGGCCGGAATCGCCGACCTGGCCGGCCACACCGGTCTCGAGATGCTCGAGGTCGATCTCGAGGAGGACCGCCCGTTCGCCTTGGCCGGCCGTCACTTCGGCGGGGTGGTGGTCACCAATTACCTGCACCGGCGCATCCTGCCGGCGCTGGTGTCGGCCGTCGGACCCGCCGGCCTTCTCATCTACGAGACTTTCGCACGGGGCCAGGAACAGTTCGGGCCGCCCACCCGGCCGGACTTCCTGCTCGAGCCGGGGGAGCTGCTCGACGCGGTGCGAGGCCGGCTCCGGGTGCTGGCGTACGAGGATCTGGTCATTCCGGACCCGCGGCCCCACGCGGTGCAGCGGATCGTCGCTCTCCTCCCGCCAGGGCAGGGCTTAGGCAGCCGCCACTCCGTGCTCACCGACGGGGCCGACTGTCAGACCCCGGGCCGCGAAAGTGTCGGCCAGGGGGACCAGGGCACCCAGCGCTGACCGCCAGCTCTCCGGGGCCGACGTGCAATCCGAATCATGGAGCAGCACGGTCGCACCCGGCCTGAGGCCGCCGGTGACGTCGGCCACGACCGTCGCCGGCGTGGCTTCGGCCCGCCAGTCCCGGCCCCATGTGGTCCATAGAACGGTCTGCAGGCCCAGATGCCGGGCGGCGTTCAGACTGCCGCCCGAGAGGGCGCCATACGGGGGCCGGAACCATCGGGGCCACACGCCGGTGGCCTCGCAGATGGTGTCCCGGGCCCGGGCCATGTCGTTCAGGAGGGCGCCCGGCGACCGCCACAGGTGGGAGCGGTGATCGTCGCCGTGGACCCCGATCTCGTGGCCGCGGGCGACCAGCTCGAGGGCCAGGGAGGGCGCCTTGCGCACCATGGGCCCGAGCAGGAAGAAGGTGGCCCGCCAGCCCAGCCGGTCGAGCTCGTCGAGGAACACGGGCGTCGACGCCGGGTCGGGACCGTCATCGAACGTCAGGGCCACGTGGCCGGGCTCGCCGATCCCGGCCAGCTCCGGGGTGGCCCAGCAGCGCAGTCCCCGCCAGGTCGTCACCGCCGGCAGCAGGTGGCCGGCCACAGCACCGGTCGCCAGCAGGACGCCGCCGGTCAGGACCCCGCCGGTCAGGACCCCGCCGGAAAGGGACCTTCGGGTCATGCCAGGTCCGACAACGGGACCCCGGCCAGGTTGGAGGCGGTCATCTGGGTCGATATCAGGGACAGCATTTCTCGCAGCTGTTGGGGTGTCGCCTCGGTCCCGTTGACCACGTAGGTGTGGCGGGCGGTCAGGTGCAGGTTGGGATTGGGGTCGTCGGGGTCGATCGTCCGATCGGGCACCACGGTGCGGCTGTGGGCGCTGTGGCAGGCCACCAGGTCGAAGGCGTTGAGCCGCCGGCCCGGGACGAAGACCTTCACCGGCTCTCCGGCGATCTGGGCCAGGAGAGTACTGGCCTTGACGTCGCCGTTGGCCCGGCGCCACGGAGCCTCGGAGACCGGTTTGCCATGGCGGTCGAGGCGCCGGCCGGCGCCACCGTTGGCGACGTCGATCCCGAGGCTGACCAGGTGCTGCACGTCGGCCGGGGCTACCAGCGCGGTGCGCTGATCGATGACCGCGGTGCCGTGGAGACCGGCCAGTTCCTGGTCGATCATCGGATCGGCGATCTGGGTCTGGGTGAGCCGGACACCGAGATACGCCACGTTGCCCACGTGGGCTCGGGGATGGGCCACTCCGGCCCCGTACGCGGTGGCCACGCCGACCCCGCTGGTCAGCCCGGCCCACAACAGGGGGACAGCCGCCACCAGGGCGGCGATGCGGGCCACCGCGAGCGACGGGCGGCGGGGACGCCCGGCGCTGATGGGCACGACCGGGGCGAGAACTGGGGCGCCGGTGACCGCCGCCTCCTCGACATAGGTGACCGGGTCGGCGACGAACATGGCCTGGCCGGCGGCCACCAGGGACTGGCGGGCCGCACCGGGGACGGTCACCTCGGCCAGGTCGGCCAGCAGCTGGGTGCGGCCGCGGGCCAGACGGCTGACACCGGCCTCGGACATCTCCCGGGTGTTCTGCTTGCCGTGCCCGGCGATGGGCTTGTAGGAGATGATCGGCAGGCCGATTGAAAGCGCCTCCATGGCGGTGAGACCGCCGGCGTTCTCCACCAGGGCGTCGGAGGCGGCCATGAGCGCCGGCATCTGGTCGGTCCAGCCCAGGGCCCGGCCGCCGGGGATCCGGCTCAGCCTGGCCTGGAGCCGATCGTCCCGGCCGCAGACCACGATCGGGACGAACTGACCGCTGCCGGCGATGGTGCGGAAGGTGTTGGCCACATCCCCGACGCCCCAGGATCCTGAAACGATCAGCACGGCCCGGTCATCGGGAGCCAGGCCCAGGCTTTCCCGGGTGCCGCCCCGGTCGTTGGCCTCGGAGAACTTCGGCGACACCATGGGCCCGGTGGCGATCGTGCGCCGGCCGCTCTTGGCCAGGGCGTCGGCCGCCGGGCGCGGGTGCACGGTGAGGTTCAGGTCCAGGCCGGAGTGGGTCCACAGCGGGTGAATGCCGAAGTCAGTGATGAAGTTGATGGCCGGGATCTGCAGGCGCCCGGATCGACGCAACTGTCCCAGCACGACGGAGGTCAGTGGGTAGGTCGACACCACCACATCGGCTCGGTAGTCCTCGGCCCAACCGAGCAGCCGCCGGCGGGTCAGCCGGGCCATGAACCGGCCGAGCGGCGGGCACAGCGCCGGCAGGAGGTACCACAGGCGGTAGGTGAGGTCGTAGCTCCACGCCGCGTGGCGCATCTGCAGCTCGTAGCTGGACTTCAGCAGTGCACCGATCTTCAGAGGGGCGGCGTCCAGGAAATCCCGCATCTCGGCCTCATGGCCCTGGGCCTTGAGCCGGCGCACCAACTCCCGCGCCGCACCGTCGTGCCCGGCCCCCATACTCGCCGACACGACGAGAATCCGGTGACTCACGGAGCAGAGGGTAGCGTTCATCTTTCCGCTGGCATCGGTTTTTCTGGCGCTTTGCGATGCATGTCGGAGGATTCCTATCCGAAAGGATCCCGTGTTCGAGCGTTACAGCACCGAGTTGTGGGTGTGCTCGATCAAGGGCCACGTGGCACCGGCCGCCACCGCCGCCCAGCTCGGGCCCGAGCACGCCGGCATCGGCATCGACTGCGAGCCTCAGGTCCGCCTGGCCCGGTGCCTGCGCTGCGACGCCTGGATCGCCGGGCCCCGCCCGGCCGGTGACGACCGTTTGGTGCCCCTGGAGCAACTAGAGCTGCCCCGGCGGGGCGAGCCCCTCCGCCAGGCCGTGATCCTGCGGCTCATCTCCATCGAGCGGGGCGTGCACAGCGTCGCCTTCGCGCTGATCGCCATCCTGGGACTGGTGGTGAGGTCCAATCTGGCGGGCATCCAGAGCGGGGTCCGCCGGTTCCTCGACACCCTGACCAAGACCGAGGCCCAGACCGGGCGGGCCACCAACCACAGCATCCTGGCCCGTGAGGGCACCCGAGTCCTGCACCTGAACACCCGTACCCTGGAGGTGCTGATCCTCACCGCGGCCGTCTACGCGGTGATCGAGGGTGTCGAGGCGGTCGGGTTGTGGCTGGAGAAGCGCTGGGCCGAGTACCTGACGGCGCTCGCCACCGCCGGTCTGCTGCCCCTCGAGATCCACGAGCTGACCAAGAAGCTCACCGTGGTCCGGGTAGGTGCCTTCGTCGTCAACATCGCCATCCTGTGCTACCTGGTCTACGCCAAACGACTGTTCGGCGTGCGCCGGCACCGGGCGACCGAACCAGGGGCGTCCGGCACCGACCGGTCGATATTTTCCCACCCTTTCTGAAAGGAGGAACCACGACATGCGTGTGCCACTCACCATCCGCGACTTCCTATACCGGGCGGCGCTCGTGTACGGAGACCGGACGGCGGTGATCGACGAGCCGTCGGCCGCCGCCAGCCTCGGCGTCCTGACCTACCGTCAGCTCGACGCCCGGGCCCGGGGCATGGCCCGGACGCTGGATCACATGGGTGTCGGCCACGGGGCACGGGTGGCGATCGTCAGCCCCAACGCCGCCCGGTTCATGGTGGCGTTCTACGGCGTGAGTGGCTTCGGGCGCATCCTGGTCCCGGTCAACTTCCGGCTCAACCGGGACGAGGTCAGCTACATCGTCGAGCATTCGGGGGCGTCGGTCCTGCTGGTCGACCCGGATGTGGACGAGAGCCTCAGCGGGGTGACGGCCAAGGAGCGCATCGTGCTGGACGGCAACCAGGACGCCGCCCTGTTCTCCGAGGCGCCGGACGGGGCGTCGCCGCGGCCCTGGGACCCCGACGAAGACGCCACCGCCAGCATCAACTACACCAGCGGCACGACGGCCCGGCCCAAGGGCGTCCAGTTGACCCACCGCAACTGCTGGCTCAACGCAACCGTGTTCGGATGGCACACGGCGATCACCGACCGCGACGTGTTCATGCACACGCTGCCCATGTTCCACTGCAACGGGTGGGGGATGCCCTACGCGGTGACCGCCATGGGCTGCCCGCAGGTCGTGGTGCGCAAGGTCGACGGTCCCGAGATCCTGCGCCGTATCGACGAGCACGGTGTGACCCTGCTCTGCGGGGCGCCGGCGGTGGTCGCCGCCATCCTCGACGGGGCGGCGCAGTGGCGGGAGCAGGGCGAGGTCGTCCCGGGCCACGGCCGGGTGCGCATCGTCGTGGCCGGCGCCCCGCCGCCGTCCAAAGTCATCGAGCGGGTGGAGTCCGAGCTGGGATGGGAGTTCATCCAGATCTACGGGTTGACCGAGACCGCCCCCCTGCTGACCATCAATCGGGCCCGGAGCGAATGGGACCAGGTCGATCCGGCGGAGCGGGCCCGTCTTCTGTCCCGGGCCGGGGTACCGGCGGTCGGCGTGCGGATCGACGTCGATGCCGACGACGAGGTGCTGGCCCAGAGCAACCATGTGTTCGCCGGCTACTGGGAGCAGCCGGCCGAGTCAGCCCGGGCCCTGGAGGGCGGGTGGTTCCACACCGGAGACGGAGGCGGCGTCGACGACCAGGGCTACCTGACGATCTCGGACCGAAAGAAGGACGTCATTATCAGCGGGGGGGAGAATGTTTCCTCCATCGAGGTGGAGGACTGCCTCTACCAGCACCCGGCGGTCGCCGAGGTGGCGGTCATCGGCGTTCCGGACGACAGGTGGGGGGAGACGGTGACCGCCCTGGTGGTCGTGAGGGCCGGTTCTGCGGTGACTGAGCAGGAGCTCATCGACTTCACCCGTGAGCGCATGGCGCATTTCAAGTGCCCGACGAGCGTCGAGTTCCGCGACGACCTGGTGCGCACGGCTACCGGCAAGCTCCAGAAGTTCAAGCTGCGCCAGCCGTACTGGGAGGGCCGGGAACGCCGGATCAACTGACGGTCGGCCCGGTGGCGTCCGACTGGGCGTCTGAGGTGGGCCGATTGCGGGAACGGGTCACCCGTGAGCCAGATCGCCGACCATATCCTGCACCTCTCGGGCTGGGTCGCTCTCGCCGTCATCTTCGTCATCCCGGCGCTGGAATCCTCGGTCTTCCTCGGCTTTGCCTTCCCCGGCGAGATCGCGGTACTGCTCGGCGGCGTCCTCGCCTACCAGCACCGGGTCTCGTTGCCGGCCGCCATGGCCTCGGCCATCGCCGGCGCCATCGCCGGTGACTCGATCGGCTACGAAGTCGGCAAACGCTGGGGCCGGACCCTGCTGTACGGCACGGTCGGACGGCTGGTGAAGCACCATCACCTGGAGCGGGCCGAGCGCTACCTGGCCGAGAGGGGCGGCAAGGCTGTCTTCCTGGGCCGGTTCACAGCCGCCCTTCGGGTGCTCATCCCGGGTCTGGCCGGCATGTCCGGGATGCCGTACCGGACGTTCGTGGGGTACAACATCGCCGGCGGTTCGCTGTGGGCCGGCGGGTTCGTGCTGGCCGGCTACGCGGCGGGCAACGGGTACCGGCGGGTCGAGCACGTAGCCAAGCAGGCCAGCCTGGTCCTGCTGCTGGTGGTCGTGCTGGTGGCCGCCGCCGCTTACGGCACCAACAAGGCGATTCGGCACCGGGAGGGGATCGAGGAGTTCGGCCGGCGCCAACTGGACCGGCCTCGGGTGGTCAGAGTACGGGCACGGGCCGCGGAGATTGCCGGCCGCTTTTGCCCGAGTGGCCGGGTCGGGCACGGGGTCGGGCTCGGCGTCGGGCTCGGCGTCGGGCTCGGGGTGATCATCGCCTTGGTGGCGCTGACTCTGGCCGGCGCGGCGTTCGGATGGGTGGTCGTCCGGTTGCTCTCGAATGGCCGGCCGTTCGTCATGGACCAGCCGGTCCTCGACTTCTTCGTCCGTCACCGGACACCGGGTTTCACCGACGCCGTCCGGGTGGTGACGACGCTTGGGGGTGCGGCCTTCTTCATCCCGGCCACCATCGCCGTCGGTGCGCTTATCCGCCGGCGGGAGCGGACATGGCGGCCGCTGCTGCTCCTCGGCTGCGCCTACGCCGGTGCCGCCCTCCTCCAGCGGGTGATCAAGGATCTGATCGCACGACCCCGCCCGCCGGCCCGGATGGCCGTGGCGTACTACGGCGGCTGGTCGTTTCCGTCCGGCCACGCCACCCAGGCAGCCGCCTGGTGGGGGGCGCTGGCGCTGGTCGTGGCCATGTTGACACCATCGTGGCGCCATCGCGTGCTGGCGTGGACCGTGGCGATGGTCGTGACGGTGCTGGTCGGGCTGACCCGTTGCTACCTCGGTGCGCACTGGGCCAGCGACGTGGTGGGGGGCTGGGTGCTGGGTTGGGCCTGGCTCGGCGTGCTCGGGGCGGTGTCGTGGACCGCAGCGGGTGAGGGCCGCCGGGCGCCGGCTGGGGTCCCAACGTCCGGCCCGGCCGTCGAGCCGGCTGCGGTCCCAACTTCCGGCTCGGCCGTCGGGCCGGCTCCTCGCCCTCGGTGACGGGACACCCAGGAGCTGTCGTTCCCTCTGCCGAGGCAACTCACACAGTGGGCGGTCCTCCCAGCGGGATGAGTAGCGGCATGGGAACACCTCCGATGATGCCGATAACCCTGGTGACTTATCGTCGCTATTCCGCCATAACGCGTCAGAGAATGAACAGGGTCGACCGCCGGTCCCGGTGCCGACTGCGCTGAGTGGTCATTTGGTCCAAGTGGTTGGCCTCTGAGCCACGCACGGTGAGATAGACCGGCCGGGTCCCGCGTCTGTCCTCCACCTGAGCGCCCCGCGCCGGGCGCCGGAGAGCCCGCAAACCCCCACGCGGATCCGATACCGCGGCCCAGGACGCCGGATCCGGCCGAATCCGCCGTACCCTGGGGCGATCCACTCAGAGAACTTGAGTGCCTGCGGAACAACCTCGCCTGATCCGATGTTACCCTTTTCGCTACTTACACCATTACAACAGTCAGGTGGTCATGGCTACCCTTAACACTTCAACTCTGCCGCTGCTCCCCCTCAACAGTGGGGTCATCTTGCCGGGCATGATCGTCACCCTCGCCCTGGAGACCCCGGAGGCGCGCGCCGCAGTTGACGCCGCCCGCGGGGCGGACAACCTGGCCGTCGTCGTCCCCCGACTGTCGGACTCCGACACCGGGAGCGAGACGTCCGGGGCCACCCGTTACGCACGGGTCGGGACCGTGGCCCGCATCGAGAACAGTGGTGATCTGCCGGGCGGCGTCCGGGCCATCGTGGTCCGCGGCCTGCACCGGGCGATCATCGGCGCCGGCGTGGCCGGCACGACCAACACCCTGTGGGTCTCGCTGGAACGTGCCGAGGAGACCAACGGCGACACCGAGCGGGCCGGTCAACTAGCCCGTGAATACCGGGTGGTCGTGGAGAGCATCCTCGAGCAGCGGGGCGCCCGGCGCTTCGCCGAGCTGCTGCACGGCGTGACCGACCCGGGCTCGGTGGCCGACACCGCCGGGTACTGGCCCGAGCTGTCGCTCGAGCGCAAGGTCGAGCTCCTGGAGACCCTCGACATCGAGCAGCGGCTCGAGCGGGCGGTGCGCTGGGTGCGCGACCTGCTCGGTGAGATGGAGCTCAAGGAGCGCATCCGCACCGACGTGGCCGACGGCATGGAGAAGACCCAGCGGGAGTTCCTGCTGCGCCAGCAGCTGGCTGCCATCCGCAAGGAGCTGGGCGACGTCGAAGGCGGCGACGGCGCCGACGACTACCGTCAGAAGCTCGAGGCCTGGCTGCGCCCGAGGCGGTGCGGGCCGCGGTCGAGAAGGAGATCGACCGGCTGGAGCGGACCAACGAGCAGAGCCCCGAGACCGGCTGGATCCGAACGTGGCTCGACACCGTCTTCGAGCTGCCGTGGGGCACCCAGTCCGACGACCGGCTGGACGTCACAGACGCCCGGGCCGTGCTCGACGCAGACCACACCGGGCTGGACGACGTCAAGGACCGCATCGTCGAGTACCTGGCCGTGCGCAAGCTGCGCAACGAGCGCGGGGTCGACGCCTTCGAGCAGGCCGACGACGGAGTGGCGCACCGAGTGCCAGCCGCCGCGGCACCGGGGGCATGATCCTGGCCCTGGTCGGCCCCCCCGGCGTCGGCAAGACGCGCTCGGTGAGTCCGTCGCCCGGGCCATGGGCCGCCGCTTCGTGCGGGTCGCCCTCGGCGGCGTGCGCGACGAGGCCGAGATCCGTGGCCACCGCCGGACCTACGTCGGCGCCCTGCCCGGCCGCATCGTGCGGGCCATCAAGGAGGCCGGCACCATGAACCCCGTCGTCCTGCTCGACGAGGTCGACAAGCTGGGCAGCGACTGGCGCGGCGATCCGTCCTCAGGCCTGCTCGAGGTGCTCGACCCGGCCCAGAACCACACCTTCCGAGACCACTACCTCGAGGTCGACCTCGACCTGTCCAACGTGCTGTTCCTCGCCACCGCCAACATGGCCGAGCAGATCCCCGGACCGTTGCTGGACCGGATGGAGGTCGTCCGCCTCGACGGCTACACCGAGGACGAGAAGGTCGCCATCGCCCGCGATCACCTCCTGGCTCGCCAGCTCCGGGCCAACGGCCTGACCGCCGACGAGGTGGTGCTGACGACGACGCCCTGCGGGCGATCGTCACCGACTACACCCGGGAGGCCGGTGTCCGTTCGCTCGAGCGGCAGCTGGGCAAGCTGCTGCGCAAGGCGGCCACCAAGCTGGCGGCCGGCGACACACCGGCGCCCATCGTCGTCACCGGCACCGACGTCAAGACCTGGCTGGGCCGGGCCCGCTTCTTCTCCGAAGTGGCCGAGCGCACGTCCGTGCCGGGTGTGGCGACCGGTCTGGCCGTCACCGGCGCCGGAGGCGACGTGCTGTTCGTCGAGGCCACCGGCATGGCCGGCGACCCCGGGCTCACCATCACCGGTCAACTCGGCGACGTCATGAAGGAGTCGGCGCAGATCGCACTCTCCTATGTGCGCTCGCACGCCGCGGACCTCCAACTGGCACCCGATGCCTTCGAGCAACGCCGGTTCCACGTGCACGTGCCGGCGGGAGCCATCCCCAAGGACGGCCCGTCCGCCGGTGTCACGCATGACCACCGCGCTGGTGAGCCTGCTCACCGACCGGGCGGTCCGCCCCGAGGTCGGCATGACCGGCGAGGTCACGCTGCAGGGCAAGGTGCTGCCCATCGGCGGCGTCAAGCAGAAGGTGCTGGCCGCCCACCGGGCGGGGCTCACCGAGGTCATCCTCCCGGCCCGCAACGGACCGGATCTGGATGATGTGCCCGAGGCGGTCAGGGAGCAGATGACCTTCCACCTGGCGGCCGACATCACCGAAGTGCTGGCCCACGCGCTGGTCGCCTGACAGCAAGGTGGGAAAAAGGGGGGCATCGGCCACACGGCCGGTGCCCCCCTTTCGCGTCTTGTCACGTTCGCAGGGCGGATGCGGGAAACCCATGTAAACAAAGGACAATTGCACCTCGATCAGCTGAAACCCCTTGTCAGAAAAGGGTGATGCTTGACCTCGTCACTCAAAACCTCTTTGATTGCAGGAGAAACTTCCCCAAACGCAGGAGGTAGCAGTGAACAGAACAGAGCTCGTCGACAAGGTCGCAACCGCGACCGGGCTCGACAAGCACCAGGCCGAGGCGGCAGTGAAGGCCGTCATCGACACAGTGGTCGCCGAGACCCGCTCCGGTGAGAAGGTGTCGGTCTTCGGCTTCGGCACATTCACACCGACGGCCCGCGCCGCCCGCACGGGGCGCAACCCCCAGACCGGCGCGCCGGTCAAGATCAAGGCCTCCAAGAGTGTGCGCTTCGCTCCGGCCGCGGCATACAAGCTGAGCCTCAACACCCGAGGCAGCACCAAGAAGGCCACGGCCAAGGCCACGGCGCCGGCCAAGAAGACCGCCGCAACGAAGAAGGCCGCACCGGCCAAGGCTGCCCCGCCCGCGACCAAGGCCCCGAGCAGGAAAGCCAGCCCCGCCAAGGCTGCGCCCGCGACGGCCAAGGCCACCGGCAAGAAGGCAACAGCTGCCAAGGCCACCAAGTCCAAGTCGGCCAAGAAGTAGCGGCGGAGGTCGCGATATGGCACCTTCGAAGAAGTCAGCCAAGACGACGGCGGCCGTTATGAAGAAGACATCGACCAAGGCGGCGCCCGCGTCCAAGCCCGCGGTGCGGGCCGCGGCAATCAAGCCGGTTCCGAGAGCAGCCAAGTCGAAAGTGGCGGCAGCCAAGCCCGTGGCGGCGCCCAAGCGCGCTCCGGCGGCCAAGCCCGTTGCGTCCAGGAAGACCCCGCCGGCGGTGAAAGCCGCTCCGTCCCGGCCGGTACCCGGCAAGGGAGCCGCCACCAAGGCCGTGGTCGCCACCAAGGCCGTGGTCGCCACCAAGGCGGTGGCCGCCACCAAGGCTCGGACCACCAAGGCGGCGACGGTGAAGGCCACGCCCGCGGTCAAGAAGGCTGCAGTCAGCAAGTCGGCGACGGTCAAGGCGCCGGCGGTCAGGAAGGCGACCGCCACCAAGAAGGCGACCGCCACCAAGAAGGCGACCGCCACCAAGAAGGCACCGGCAGCCAAGAAGACGGCGGCCGCGAGCAAGACGGCTCCGGCGGCCAAGAAGACCGCGGCGACCGCGAGCAAGAGGGCACCGGCAGCCAACAAGACCGCGGCGGCAGCCAAGAAGGCACCGGCTACAGCCAAGAAGGCACCGGCAGCCAAGAAGGCACCGGCAGCCAAGAAGGCACCGGCAGCCAAGAAGGCACCGGCTACAGCCAAGGAGGCACCGGCTACAGCCAAGGAGGCACCGGCTACAGCCAAGGAGGCACCGGCAGCCAAGAAGACGGCGGCCGCCACCAAGGCGGCGACCGCCACCAAGACGGCCCCGGCGTCGAAGAAGACCGCGGCCCCCAAGCAGGACCCCGCCAAAACACCTACCATCCGGAAGGTATCCGCCAAGTCGGCACCCGCCAGCAAGCCTCCGCCGACCAGGAAGTAGCGGCGGCGGGCGATCTGGTTCGCCCGGTTACAGGTCCTTCATCAGTTTGAACGCCTCGCCCTGCTCGTAGCTGGCGCGTGCCCCGTGTTCGGCCAGGCGCTCCATCACCCTGGTGCGGAAGCCGACGATCTCGTCGTCCGCCTCGGCGTCGTCGATGCGCATCGTCGATCGGAACTGGCTGCGGTGGGCCAGCAGAGCGGCGAGCTTCTGCTCGACGAACCCGCCCACCTCCTCAACGTGGTCGGGCTGCTCGGCCTCCCAGAGCAGCAGTGCGCCAGGCCGATGGGGGGCGATCTCCTGCTCGGGGAAGAAGAGTGGATCCCGGGCCGCCACGATGCCGTCGGTCAGAAGAAACCCGGCATTCCGGTGATCGGGGTGGAGCCGGTACCGCCGCCACGGGTCGTGTCCCAACAGCACGTCCGGTCGGACCTTCCGGATCCAATAGGCCACTTGCCACCGCTGGCGGATGCCGGCCTCCAACTCGCCGTCGGGCCATCCCAGGAATGTCACCGCTCCGGTGCCGCCAAGAGCGCGCGACGCCTCACGCTGCTCCGCCTGACGGGTGGCGACCAGCGCGGCCGGGTCCTCATCCGGATCCCACGATCCCTTGGAACCGTCAGTGCAGATCAGGTGGTGGATGCGGCAACCGGCCGCTACCCACTTGGCCAAGGTGGCGCCACAGCCGAACTCGACATCGTCAGGGTGAGCACCGACCGCCAGCGCGCACGCCGGGGTGGGCAGATTTGTCGAGACGTCCTCGCTCACGGCGCGGGGACTATCGCGCTCAGGTCGGCGGGCAGATCGACATCCCATGACAGCGACGGCGACCGAACGACCCGCAGCGGGAGGCCCAGCCGCTCGGCCTCGGCCCGGTGGCGCCCGAACGATCCAGGCCCGTAGGAGAACACGAAGCCCGAGTCGGCAGGCAGCCCGATGACGGTGGTGCCGTCATCCTGGCGGTCGGGCACGAGCGTGACGCCGACCCAGTCCCCGACCCACGACAGGTCATCGGCGAGGGGCAGGTCGCCGTGGGCAACCGTCACTGTCACCACCCCCATGTGGGCCAGGTACCGCACGCCCTCCTCCACCGCATGGTTGAGACCCCGCTCCGGCGCCCACACCACCAGCGCCCCGAGGTTCCGGGCCCAGTTGGCCACGTCGCGGTCGTCGCACACCACCGAGACCGGCAGGTCCCCAGCGGCGGCCACCACCCGTTCCGCCATGGCCCGGGCCAGGGCGGCCCGGCGGGCGGGCGCCAGGGCGGGGGCCAGCCGCAGCTTGGCCGCCGTGAACGCCTTGACGGGAATGAGGACGGCCCTGGGGCCGATGCGAAGCAAACCGGTCGGAGGAGGCTCCACCAGCCGAGCTTACGGCCGGCGGCCCCGCCTCGGGCGGTGCCGCCGGCTCGGATACGGTTGCGACGATGCCCGAACGCGTTGCGGTTATCGGCGCCGGCTCCTGGGGAACGGCGGCCGCATCCCTGGCCAGCCGCAACGTCCCGACCATCTTGTGGGCCCGTGACAAGGAACTGGCGGCCGACATGGCCCGGACCCATGTGAACCGGCGATACCTGCCCGAGTACGCGTTCCACGACCGGCTGGGTGTCACGTCGTCGCTCGAGGAGGCACTCGACGGGGCCGACGTGATCGTGATGGCCGTCCCGTCGCACGGCTTCCGGCAGGTCCTCAGTGAGGCGGCACCGGCGATCCGGGCCGGGGCGCCCATCGTCAGCCTCAGCAAAGGAGTGGAGCAGGGAACCCTCAAGCGCATGACCGAGGTGGTCATGGAGTTGCTCGCCGGGCACCCGACGGGTGTGCTCACCGGACCCAACCTGGCCAAGGAGATCATGGCCGGCCGGCCGGCGGCCAGCGTGATCGCCATGACCGACGTGGCCGTGAGCGACGAGCTGCAGCAGGTGTTCACCACGCCGGCGTTCCGGGTGTACACCAATCCCGACGTGATCGGCTGCGAGGTCGGTGGGGCGCTCAAGAACGTGATGGCGCTGGCCGCCGGAATGTCGGACGGCATGGGCCTCGGTGACAACACCAAGGCGGCGATCATGACCCGCGGGCTGGCCGAGCTGACCCGGTTGGGCGTCGCCCTCGGGGGCCAACCGCTCACCTTCAGCGGTCTGGCCGGCATGGGCGATCTGGTGGCCACGTGCATGAGCCGCCAGAGCCGCAACCGCTACGTGGGCGAGGAGCTCGGCAAGGGCCGGCACATCGACGACATCATCGCCGAGATGAAGATGGTCGCCGAGGGAGTCAAGACCGCTCGCGCCGTGGTCGGCATCAGCCAACGGCTGGGCCTCGACCTCCCGATCTGTGAGGAGGTGGCCTCGATTGTGAACGGTCAGACGACCGCGGCCGATGTGATCCCGGCACTCATGCAACGCCAGATCAAACCCGAATTGCACGGGATCGACACGTCCGACGAGACCAACCGGTAATCGCCGACGTACCTTGGCACCGTGCGCATCGCCTTTGGTACCGACGACCGGACCGCCCTGACTGAGGCGGTTACGGATCGCCTGAAGTCGCT
The DNA here is from genome assembly GCA_963792645.1 of uncultured Actinomycetota bacterium. GTDB lineage: Bacteria > Actinomycetota > Acidimicrobiia > Acidimicrobiales > Palsa-688 > CAWBWS01. Next base: position 453,994 of record CAWBWS010000001.1, on the reverse strand, counting down.
CGGCCACGAGGTGGTGGTGGTCGCCGACGGCATCGACTGGCCCGAGGCCGGCCGCCAGGTGGGTGAGACGGTGGCCAGGGGCCGGGCGGACGCCGGTGTGGTGTGCTGCTGGACTGGAACCGGGGTGTCGATGGCCGCCAACAAGGTGCCCGGCGTGCGTGCCGCCCTCTGCACCGACGCCGAGACGGCCCGGGGCGCTCGTCGGTGGAACGACGCCAACGTGCTGGCCATGGGTCTGCGGCTCACGTCTATCGACGTGGCGGGCGAGATGCTCGAAGCGTTCCTCGGCACCGGGGCTGACGACGGCGAGGCGGCACGACTGATCGACAAGCTCGAACCCCGGAATATCCGCGGGGTGGACGGCGACATCCGCCTCACCGAGTGGACGTCGTGCGGCGGGTGCGCCGCCAAATGGGGGGCGTCGCCACTCAGCGCCCTGGTGCGCCAGTTGGCCGGCGCCCCCAACGCCGACCTCCTCGTTGGGTTGGCGCCTTTCGACGACGCCGCGGTCTATCGCATCACCGACGATGTCGCCGTCGTGTCGACCACCGACTTCTTTCCGCCCCTGGTCGACGACCCGTCTGACTTCGGTGCCATAGCCGCGGCCAACGCCTGTTCGGACGTATTCGCCATGGGCGGCCGAGTGGCCATGGCCCTGAACGTGGCCGCCTTCCCTGAGCGCATGCCGCATGCGACCATCGAGGCCGTCCTGTCGGCGGCGGCCACGACCGTGGCTGAGGCCGGCGGGGTCATCGCCGGCGGGCATACCATCCGCTCCGAGGAGCCGATCTTCGGGCTGGCGGTCCAGGGGCTGGTGCACCCGGACCGGATCTGGACCAAGGCGGGAGCCCGACCGGGCGACGTGCTGGTGCTGTCCAAGCCACTCGGGACCGGCATTGTGCTGGCCGGCGGCGGCGACGACGCCAAGGCGGCCGCCGTCGTTCGGATGCGACGGCTCAACCGGGAGGCGGCCGAAGCGCTGGCCGCCCTCTCGGGAGAGGGGCCCCACGCCGTGACGGACGTGACGGGCTTCGGCCTGCTGGGCCACGGGTGGGAGATGGCGGACCACTCGGGTGTCACGCTCAACTTCGATGCGTCCCGCCTGCCCCTGTACGAGGGTGCCCTGGTCGCTGCCGAGTCGGGTACCCGCACCGGGGGCGACGCCCGCAACCGGGCCCATCTGGCCGGCCACGTCACATCCACCGCCCCAGCCGCCCTGGAGGCCATCGGCTACGACCCGCAGACGTCGGGCGGCCTGCTGGCCTCCGTTGCGCCTGAAGATGCCGACACGCTGTGCCGGCAGGGCTTCGTCGCCATAGGTGACGTGACCGCCGGCGAACCGTCGGTCGCGCTCCGCCCCTGACCGCCGGCGCATCCGTTCGTCACTTGACCGCGCTATGACGCGGCCAAGTGACGAACGGAACTTGCCGCTGTCCCCAGGACGAGCTCACGTGTCGCCCTGTCCCTGATCACCGCCGCTAGTCTCGGCGCGGTGGGGACCCCCCCGGCCAAGATCCTCGCCCAGCCGACCGCCACCGCCAGGCGGGCCGGTGCCCGCAAGCCCGCCAAGCCCGCGATCCGGCTGTCGAAGGCCATCGCCCCCACGCTGGCCGTCGAGCGGGGTTTCTGGGCCGGCGGCCACGCAGTGGTCGTCGGGATGGACGAGGTGGGCCGGGGCGCATGGGCCGGACCGATCATGGTGGGCGCCGCCGTGTTGCCCCGCGACCGGCGGGTTTACAAGGTACGGGACTCGAAGATGTTGACCGAGGCCGAGCGGGAACGGCTGTTCGACCGGGTGGCCGGCTGGTGCGTGGCCTGGGGCGTGGGCGGCGCCAGCCAGCCGGAATGCGACGAGCTCGGCATGGCCGAGGCGCAACGCCTGGCCGCCCGGCGGGCCCTCACCGCCATGGGCCTGACTCCGGACCGGGTGCTGGTCGACGGCAACTGGGACTTCGTCGGGCTGGGCTGCACCACGAGGATTGTCAAGGGCGATGCCACCTGTCTGTCGATCTCGGCCGCGTCGATTTTGGCCAAGGTCACCCGGGACCGGCTGATGCGGGCCGAGGCCCCCAACTTCCCTGCCTACGACTTCGACTGCAACAAGGGCTATCCGTGCCCTCGCCACAAGATGGCGCTGCAGGCGTTCGGGCCCACCTCGATCCACCGGCGGACCTGGGTGTTCATGGATCACATCCCGTGGTCGCAGATGCGTGTGTACCGGCCCGAGCAGCCGACTCTCTTCGACGACGAACGCACGAGCGCGTCTATCATCCGCTGAAATGAGCCTTTCCTCCCGAGCCCTGCTGCTCGGTCTGACGTTTTCCCTCTTGGGCGCCGGTGCGGTGGCCTGCACCGCCAGCGACAATGGTGGGGTCATCCAGGGTCCCGCTCCCAGCGCGACGATCACCACCACGTCGCCCGCCAGGTCGACCACAAGCCTGCCGCCCGGCGGAACGCTGCCAACCGGCTGAGCTCCGGCTACGCCGGCGACGTGACCCGGGGCCGCGGTTCCTTGGGCAGGCCCAGGACCCGTTCGCCGATGATGTTGCGCAGCACCTCATCGGTCCCGCCCGCCACCCGGAACCCGGGGACGCCGAGGACCAGTTCAGCCCAGGCGTAGGTACCCCACTCGCCGCTGTCGGCTGTCAGCCGCGCCCCGAGGGCCGAGCTGAGGAAGGCCACGATCCGCTGCAGGTTGTTGGTGAGGGACAGCTTGGCGATCGACATCTCCGGCCCCGGGAGCTGGCCGGCGCTGATCTTTTCCATGGTCCGGAGGTTGGTGAGCCGGGCCACCTGGTTGTGGATCCAGATGGCAGCCAGCTGCTGGCGCAGCAGCTGGTCGTCCTGCTTGCCGAGGTGCTGGACCAGCTCGATGAGCCGGCTGATCCCGATCGTACCGGCGCCCCCACCGCCCCCGCCGATGGCGGCCCGCTCGTTCATGAGGGTCGTGAGGGCGACCGTCCAGCCGGCGTTGACGTCCCCCAGGCGATCATCGTCGGGAACGATCACATCGGTGAAGAACACCTCGTTGAACGACGCACCGCCGGTCATCTGGCGCAGCGGCCGGACCTCCACACCTGCGGCGTGCATGTCGATCACGAAACCGGTCAGGCCCTGGTGCTTGGGCCGGCTGGGATCGGTCCGGCAGATGATCTCGCCGATATCGCTGAACTGGGCGCCGGACGTCCACACCTTCTGGCCGTTGATGACCCACTCGTCGCCGTCGCGCTCGGCCCGGGTCTGCAGGCTGGCCAGGTCGCTGCCGGCACCCGGCTCGCTGAACAGCTGGCACGCGATGATGTCGCCCCGATGCATAGCCCGCAGGTAGCGGTCCCTGGCCCGCTCGGTGCCGTGGGCCAGGATGGTCGGGGCGACCATGCCGAGGCCGATGCCGAGCGGCGCTTCCGGCGGCACCTGGTAACGGCGCTGGAGTGACTGCCACAGCCGTTCGTAGTGCGCCGGCAGGGCCCGGCCGCCGTAGCGGGCCGGACCGGTGATCCAGCCGAAGCCGGCGTCGAAGACATCCCGGCGCCAGGCCTGGGCCGCCGCCACCTCGGCCCGCTCCACCTCGGCCGATTTCTCGTCGAACAGTCCGACCCGGTCGGACCCCTCTCCCCACCCGGCGCGGTCATCGGGCCGGGGCGACGCGTGCTCGGCGAGGAAGGCCGCCGCCTCCCGCCTGAAGGCCTCATCCCCGGGATCGGAATCGGACCCGGACTCGGCGACGGCGGTCACGGGAGTGACGCTAGTAGCGTCGCTGCATGACCCGTCGCCAGGCCCTGCTGCTGCGCATCTTCGCCGGATGGACCATCTATGTCTGGATCACCCGGGTCTGGAACATCTACAACGACCACACCAGGGGCCATGGCGCAGCGTTCAAGACCGTCCACTACACGCTGGCAGTGATCTCGGTCGTGCTGGCGGTGGCCGCGTGGCGGGTGGTTGCCAGGGTGATGCGTACCACCAAAGACCGCGGCCCCGAGCTCACCGGCCGAACTCGGTAATCGCGGTCACGACTGCCGCATAGACGCCGTCGGCCTCCTCGAGCGTGTCGGCCACGCACGTCACGCCCATCTTCCCGTGATCCGGGATGGCGCCGAGCATGTGCAGGAGCGCCCCGGTCTGGGTCTCCGGGTCATATGCCAGCCCGGCCCTGTCGATGGCCTCGATCACCTGGGCCGCCGAGCAGCCGATCAGCCGGGCCGACGTCAGGTTGTCGGTCGCCATGTAGCGCTTGGGACCGGTGCGGGCCAGCAGCTCACCGGAGGCCACGTCGTAGGTGCCGCCGGTCGCCAGACAGGCCATCCAGAATGGATGGGTGGTGCCCCCCATCCTGAGGTTGATCTCGCTGACATAGACAGCGTTGCCCCGTGGGCCCGGGGCGACGAGGAAATCGATCCCGAATGAGCCGATCACGCCGGCCTCCGCCAGCGCCCGGCCCACCTTGAGGGCCGAGTCCTGGATGACCAGGCGGTAACTGGGATCGGCGGGAAACCGGCATCCGAAGTACACCTGGCCCTGGGGGCCGCTCAGTATCTGGTCGTGGGTGGACAGCACCTCGACGTCGGTGCCGGGGACGATGCGAAGTTGCACGCTCGGCGACACCATCCCCTCGTTGCGGACGAGTTCCTCCACGATGGCACCGTCGGCCTTGATCTTGGCCTCGAAAGACGGCCAGCTCTCGCTGGTGGCGCAGAACATGGTGTGGGCCTCGGTGAGCGGACGCACCGGGCCGGCCAGTTCGACGATGGCGTTGCCCTGGCCGGCGAAGCCGTTGTTGAGCTTGATGACCACCGCCCGGGCGTGAGGGGCATGGGCCCGGATGCGCTCGGTCGCCGTCGCCAGGGACGTGAGGTCCCAATGGTCCTCGCTGCCCTCGAGGATCCGGGCCCCGGCCTGGCGGGCGATGCGTCGCGACCCGGTCTTGGAACCCAGCCACGACAGGTCCGGTGGCGGCCCGTACAGCGGCAGCCCCAGCGCCTCGCTCAGCAACCTCTCGGCGGGCGTGACGTTGAATGACACGACATAGGCGTCATCGGACGAGTCGGCGACCGCTGAGATCTGGGCCACGGCGTCGGGCCGGTCGAGCAGCTTGGCCGTGAGCGGGCGCACGCTTGGATCGTCGAGGCTGACCAGCTGCAGCCGCCGGCGGGCATCGGCCGGATCGTGAACGAAACGCAGGTAGTAGTCGATGATCGCCGGATCGACCGGCAGCGACGTCACGAACACCATGCGCAGGTCCGGCCGGCGCAGCAGCATGGTCATGAACAACAGGCGTTCCTCGTAGTGCACGACGGCGGCGATCTTCTCCAGTTCGGCCATGGAGAAGGTGAGGGACGGAACGACGACCATCGTCCCCGTCTCCACCCCGACCCGGCCCATCCGACGCAACCGGTCTTCGAGTGCCTTTTGCCGCTCCTCCCACGACGAAGACGTCACAGACGAACAAGGTAAATCATTCGCCACGCCGGCCGCGACGGGGTACGAATTGCTGCCGTATCCACCGACGACCGGGAGGAGGGCGACAAATTGAGTCTCTGCACCGCGACGGCATGTGCCGGTTTTCCGCCCCTCACGGGCGCCGGATTCGTCGTGCGCTGAGCCCACCCGCTCACACCTGACCTAGCGCACCGCCGTCGGTGACGTCCTGAGGCGCCCGCCTCTGGACCCTTACGCCGACTGTCACACCACTAGCACAGCAACCATCAGAGGAGCACACCATGTTGAACGAGCACGTTCGGCGCGCCCTGGTTGCAGAGCACGCCGCAGATATGGAACGGGCCGCCTCGATCCAACGCATGATCGTGGCGTCCCGGCAAGAGAGCGGAAGTGTCCGGCGCCGGTTCATCACCGCCCGCCGGCGCAACCGTCGAACCGTCGTGGCCAAGGGGAACCTGGTCCTCCGCTAGGTAGATTCACCCGCTGTCTTACAGTGGGAGCGGATCATGGGCAGGCCGGTGAAGCACAACAAGGCGGGCTGGATACGCCGGATGCTGCCGTTCCTCAAGCCCCACCGCCGCGACGTGGCCCTGGCGTTCGGCGCGGCCGCCCTCGGAAGCGCGGTCGCCGCCGGTACGCCGGTGGTCGAGCGGCAGATCGTCGACAACGTCATCCTGGCCCACCATTCCACCCTCGCGCCCTGGCTGTTCCTGCTCCTCGCGGGCGGGGTGGTGCGCTTCGGCGCCGCCTATGTGCGCCGTTTCGTCGGTGGCCGGGTCGGCTTCGCAGTCCAGTACGACATCCGCAACACCATCTACAACCAGCTCCAGCGGCTGGACTTCGCCCGCCACGACGAGATGCAGACCGGGCAGCTGGTGTCGCGCGCCAACTCCGACGTCGGGCTGATCCAGGGGCTGCTGGCCTTCTTGCCGCTCATGACCGGCAACGTGCTGCTGCTCGCCCTCTCACTGGTCATCATGACGATCTACTCGCCCCTGCTGGCCCTCGTCACGATCGCCGTCGTGCCCCTGGTCGCGTTCGTCGCGGTGCGCATGCGCGACCAGGTCTTCCCGGCCACCTGGGACGCCCAGCAGCTGATGGGCGAGGTGGCCGGCGTGGTCGACGAGGGCGTCACCGGCGTCCGGGTGGTGAAGGGCTTCGGCCAGGAAGACCGGGAAGTGGCGCGGCTGGCCGCCACCGCCGAGCGGCTGTACGGCTCCCGGGTGCGCGCCGTGCGCCTCAATGCCCGCTTCCAGCCACTGCTCCAGTCGTTGCCGGCATTCGGCCAGGTCGCCATCCTGGCCCTCGGCGGGTGGCTGGCCCTCCACCACCGGATCAGCATCGGCACCTTCCTGGCGTTTTCCACCTATCTGCTGCTGATGGTGTCGCCGGCCCGCATGCTGGCCGGACTGCTCACCGTCGGCCAGCAGGCCCGGGCCGGATCCGAGCGCATCCTGGACCTGCTCGACTCAGTGCCGACGGTGTCGGACCGGACCGACGCCGAGGTGCTGCCGCCCATCCGCGGTGAGGTCAGCTTCGACCAGGTCGGCTTCGGCTACCTGCGCTCCGAGCCCGTGCTCGACGGTTTCGACCTGCACGTGGCACCGGGCGAGACGGTGGCCCTGGTCGGCGCCTCAGGATCGGGCAAGTCGACGGTGTCGCTACTGCTGCCCCGCTTCTACGACGTGCAACGAGGCTCGGTCCGTGTCGACGGCGCGGACGTCCGGGACGTGACGTTGTCATCCCTCCGCCGGCAGATCGGCGTGGTGTTCGAGGAGAGCTTCCTGTTCTCCGACACGGTCGGCGCCAATATCGCCTACGGCCGGCCCGACGCCACGCCCGCCGAGGTGGAGGCAGCCGCCCGCGCCGCCGAGGCCCATGAGTTCATCGAGGCCCTGCCCGACGGGTATGACACCATCGTCGGCGAGCGCGGCCTGACCCTGTCGGGTGGGCAGCGCCAGCGCATCGCCCTGGCCCGGGCGCTGCTCACTGATCCCCGCATCCTCATCCTCGACGACGCCACCTCGTCGGTCGACTCCCGGGTGGAGCAGGAGATCCATGGCACCCTCCGCCGGGTCATGCGGGGCCGCACCACCCTGCTGGTGGCCCACCGGCGCTCCACGCTGCGCCTGGCCGACCGCATCGTGGTGGTCGACGGCGGCCGGGTCCTCGACGAGGGCACACATGACGAACTGCTGGTCCGCTGCCGGCTGTACCGGCAACTGCTGGCCGGACCGGGCGACGACGTCGAAACAGTGCAGGGGGTGGAAAATGCCGGCACTGCGCTCGGGACCGACGACGGGGGGGTCACGCCCTCGGCCTGGCGGGCCGTGGCCGGGTCCGAGGACGAGCGGGTCAACGCCGTCTCGAGCAGTGGCGCCGGTCTGGCCCTCGGCGCCGGTCTCGGCGGCGGCGGGGGGCACGCGGCATGGATGGGCGGGCTGGCGCCGACACCGGAACTGCTGGCCAAGGTGGACGCCCTGCGACCGGTGCGGGACCAGCCACACGTCGACGTGGCCGCGGAGTCCCGCCACGATCCGAGCTTCAGCCTGCGCCGGTTCATCCGGCCGTACCGGCGGGGCCTGGCTGCCGGACTGGTGTTGGTGGTGCTCGACGCGTTGGCCACGCTGGCCGGGCCGGCGCTCATCCGCCAGGGCATCGACCACGGAGTGGTCAAGGGCTCCACGTCCGCCCTGATGCTGGCCGCCGTAGCCTTCCTGGTGGTCACCGCCGCCGACTTGGGCGACTCGATCGCTCAGGTGTTCGTCACCGGCCGGACGTCGGAACGCATGCTGTTCGCGCTCCGAGTCCGGATCTGGTCACACCTCCAGCGGTTGTCGATCGACTTCTACGACCGGGAGATGGCGGGCCGGATCATGACCCGGATGACGACCGACATCGACGCCCTTTCCAACCTGCTGGAGAACGGGCTGATTACCGCCATCGTCAACCTGTTCACCTTCGCCGGCGTGGCCGTGGTCATGCTGGCCATGAACGCCCAGCTGGCCCTGGCCCTTCTCAGCGTGGTCATCCCGCTGATCGCCGCCACCGTCGTCTTCCGCCGGCTGTCCCACCGCGCCTACCAATCGGCCCGGGAGCGGATCGCGGTTGTCAACGCCAACCTGCAGGAGTCGCTGGCCGGAGTGCGGGTGTCCCAGGCCTTCGTGCGCGAACGTCGCAACGAACACCAGTTCCGGGCGCTGTCGGGCTCCTACCTCGACGCCCGGCTGGCGGCCCAGCGGTTGGTGGCCCTGTACTTCCCGTTCGTCGAATTCCTCTCCGAGGTGGCCAGCGCCGTCGTGCTCGGTGTGGGCTTCGTGCTCATCCGCAACGGCTCGCTCACCGCCGGCGGCCTCATCGCCTTCGCCCTGTACTCCGACCTGCTGTTCTCGCCCATCCAGCAGCTGTCGCAGGTGTTCGATTCCTACCAGCAGGCGGTGGCGTCCACCGAGAAGATCGACGAGTTGATGCACATCGACACCCTTACCCCGCTGCCGGCCGAGCCGATCGACCCAGGGGAGGTGGGGGGCGAGGTAAGGCTCGAGGACGTCCACTTCGCCTACCCGGGGGTGGCGCCCGGCTCCGAAGCGCTGCGAGGAGTCGACCTGATCATCCGGCCCCGGGAGACGGTCGCCCTGGTCGGGGAGACCGGCGCCGGCAAGTCGACGGTCATGAAGCTGGTGGCCCGGTTCTACGATCCCAGCTCAGGGCGGGTCCTGATCGACGGCCGGGACCTGCGGACCCTCGACCTGGGCGCTTTCCGGCGCCGCCTCGGGTACGTGCCCCAGGAGTCGTTCCTGTTCTCGGGGACCATCCGCGACAACATCGCCTACGGGCGGCCCGACGCCGGGGACGCCGAGGTGGAGGGAGCGGCCCGGGCGGTGGGCGCCCACCCGCTCATCGCCGGCCTGGCCGGCGGCTACACCCACGTGATCACCGAGCGGGGCCGGTCGCTGTCGTCCGGTCAGCGCCAGCTGATCGCCCTGGCCCGGGCCCAGCTGGTGGACCCGGCCATCCTGCTGCTGGACGAGGCCACCTCCAATCTCGATCTGAGCACCGAGGCCCAGGTGTCCAGGGCCATGGGGGTGGTCGCCCGGGGCCGCACCACCATCCTGATCGCCCATCGCCTGCAGACGGCGAGGTCGGCCGACCGCATCCTGGTCCTCGACGGCGGCCAGGTTGTGGAGGACGGCACCCATGAACAGCTGCTGGCCCGCAACGGCAGCTACGCCGCCATGTGGCGGTCCTTCGCCCTCGGTGACGAGGGCGAGCAGGCGGCCACCGCGTCGGCATGACCGATCCCGGCGGTCTGTGCCCATAGACTGACCTCACGTGACCGCTCGAGCCTTGTTTTCGAGGCCGCCGCGGCTGTGGGTACCGGTCGTTGCCATGCTGCTTGGTGTCGCCCCGGCGGCCTGTAGCAGCCAGTCCACCGTCACCCAGGCCCACGGACCGGGGACGGTGGTGACCATGGTGCCGACCCTGCCCACCACGACGGCCCCCGAGCCTGTGACGACCACGTCCACGCCACCGGCCACCAGCCCGGCGACGACGGCCGCCACCACGCCCAAGACCGCCCCCCGGACGGTGCCGGCGCCCACGCCGACCGCCGCCCCCACCATCGCCCCGACCATCGCCCCGACCACCCGGCCCAGTCCGGTGACCGGCGGGGGCGTGGCGATCGGCGACTCGGTGCTGGAGGACGTGCAGATCTACGCCAAGGACACTCTGGCGTCGAAAGGGATCAGCTTCAACGTCGCGGTCGGCCGCCAATGGAACGTCGGCGTCACCATCGTGGCCCAGCTCAAGGCCAGCGGGAAGCTGCCGCCCGTCGTCATTGTGGGCCTGGGCAGCAACGGGGTGGTCAAACCGGCACAGTTCGACCAGATGATGCAGGCCGCCGCCGGCGCCCAGCGGGTGGTCTTCATGACCGTCACCGGGCCCCTGGTCGGCAACAACCCGGTCATCACCGCCGGCGTGGCCCGATATCCCAAGGCCGCCCTGGCTGACTGGGCGGCCCTGGCCGCCGCCCACCCGGAGTGGTTCGGGAGCGACCACGTCCACGTCGGCCCGGCCGGCGCCACCGCCCTCGGCAACCTGCTGGCCAGCAAGGTGTAGGGCCAGCGGGGTTCAGTCCGGCCCCAGCACCACATCCAGGGCCAGGGTCAGGCAGCGGCAGCCGCCGCCGGCCTTGAGGAACTCGTCGACCGGGCAGACCACCACGTCGAAGCCCCACGCCTCGAGCTGGCGGCCGACCCGGGGCGAGCAGGCGGGCATCACGACATTGGAGCCGACGACCACGGAGTTGGCGCAGAACGCCAGGGTCTCGTCGGCGTCGAGGACCAGCGGTTCGGGAACCAGTGCCTCCATCACCCGGCACCCGTACCGGTCCCAGCCGAGCGGGGCCACGATGGCCCGCCGGTCATCGAGGGGGCAGAAGGTGAGGTCGAGGTGGTACAGCCGCTCGTCGACCAGTTCGACGGAGCGCACCGCCGCCCCGGTCAGGTGGGACAGGTAGGCGTGGGAAGCGGCGTCGGACCGGAACCGGTAGGCGGCGACGAGTGCCGACCCGAACGGCAGCGCATCACCGGCGCCCTCCTGGCAAACGCCCAGGGGCAGCGGCGTCACGTCGAAACCCCGCTCCGAGAACCAGGCTTCGTCGAACGGCGACTCGCCCTGGCGCTCGGGGTGGCGGAAACGGGCCGGAATGAACCGGCGGCCGCTCACGATGCCGGCGTTGGCGGTGAACACCAGGTCCGGCCAGTCCTCGGCCGGCGGCTGGATCTCGACCTCCGCGCCGGCGGTTTCCAGGGCGGCCACCAGCTGTTCCCACTCCTGCCGGGCCCGATCCGGGTCGGCCACCACCTCCCGGATCATCCACGGGTTGATCTCGTACAGCACCCGGAAGTAGCGCGGCGGGCACATCAGGTACCGGCGGCCCCATCCGAGCGCCGTCACCCTTCAGCCGGCGTCCTGACCAGGTACTCCACCAGCCGGGAGGTGAACAGCCCGACGTCGGTCACGATCCCGAGCGCCTGGTGGCTGCCCCGATCGGCCAGCTTGGTGGCCACCGCCTGGTTGATGTCGACGCAGAAGGTCTCCACCCCGGCCGGCAACAGGTTGCCGGTGGCGATGGCGTGCAGGGTCGATGCCAGCATCAGGGCCACGCCGATCCCGGGGATCAGGTACCGCATGGCGTCGGCCGCCTCGACCACGTTGGCGTAGACGTCGGGCAACGGGCCGTCATCGCGGACCGAGCCGCCCAGCACGAACGGCACGCCCCGCCGCACGCATTCGTACATCACGCCGCCGTCGATGTAGCCGGCCTCCACCGCGGCGGCGATCGACCCGTACCTCCGGATCTCATTGATGACCCGGAGGTGGTTGCTGTGGCCGCCTTCAGCAGCCGTCCCCTCCCGGACCGAGACCCCGAGTGAGGTGCCCATGACGTTCGATTCCAGGTCGTGGGTGGCGAAGCCGTTGCCGGCGAACAGGACGTCGATCCAACCCTCCCGCACCAGGGTCGCCACGGCCGGCCCGGCGCCGGTGTGAATGACCGCCGGGCCGCATACGGCCAGCAGCTTGGCGCCGTCCGCCTTGGCCCGGGTGATCCTGGCCGCCACCTCCTGCAACAGCAGACCCTTGGGCTTCTCCGACGAGACATCGGAGTTCATGAACTCGAAAGGGCTGTGGCCCCTCGGCCGGGCCGGCGGTGACACCCGGACCCCCTCGGTGCCCACCACCACCAGATCCCCGGCCCGGACGCGGTGCATGGGCACGGCCCGCAGCCGGCCCCGGTCGCCGAAGACCAGCGCGCAGTCCATCTCCGGCATCTCGACCTCGACCCAGCGACCACCGACGCGCACCGCCGTGGGCAGATTGGTGGTCGAATAGAACCCGGCGGGCAGCACGCCGTCCCGGTCGGCCGCCATCAACTCGGCGTCGGTGTTGTCGAGCCGGTTGGCGCCATGGATCTGCAGCTCGTCCAGCAGCGAGAACAAGGTGTCAGGGTCGGCGGCGGTCACCTCCAGCCGGGCCCGGGACGTGTCGGTATTGGTCCGGCCGATGCCGACGTCGATGACCCGGTAGTCGGCCCCGGCAGCCAGGATGGTGTCCATCACTTTGGCCAGGATCAGCGAGTCGATGATGTGCCCTTCGATCTCGACGATCTCAGAGGCCATCATGCCACCTCGACCGGATGACGGAACTGCCAGACGTCCCGGACGACGACGTGGATCACTCCGGCGGTCGGGATGGCGAGGAGAGCCCCCAGCCACCCGAGCAGGGTGAGGCCGGCCAGCACGCTCACCGCCACGGCCAGCGGGCTGAGGGCGATGGTCCGGGCATTGACCACCTTCCGGAGGGTGCGGTTCTCGAGCAGGTGGTAGCCGAGGAGGATCAACACGACCGCGATCCCGACCGGCGTGGAGTGGAGGAAGGCGACGGCCGCCGCCGGGATCACCCCGATCACCGTGCCCACCAGAGGGATCAGGGCGGTGAACCCGATCCAGAGCGCCAGCACGCCCCGGAAGGGGACACCGAGGGCCCACAGGGTGATGTAGGCCACCACTCCGGCGACGATGCTGGCCGCCAGCACCCCGCCGAAATACCCGGCGAGGGCCCGCACCACGTCTTCGATGACGGTGCGCGCCCGTTCCCGCGCCGGTGGCGACAGCACCGCCAGGCCTCCGGTCATCATGGTGGGTCCTTCGAGCAGCAGCAGGAAGGTGACCACGATGATCGTGACGGCCGCCGTCAGGGTGTTGAGGAAGCCCTTGGCCACCTTCACCGCCGGCTTCTCGGCCGCGGTGAGAGCGTTCTTCAGGCTGGGCTGGTTGCGCTCCACGTAGGTGTCCAGTTGGTACCGCTTCACCAGGTGACCGATCGCGCCCCGCCCGGCCTTGGCGTCGGCCACGTAGGCCGGGAAGTCCTTGACAGCGATGTTCACCTGGTCGACCAGGGGGCGCACGAACACGTAGCCCAGCCCGGCCACCGCGATCGCACCGGTCAGGAAGACGACCAGCGCGGCCAGCGAGCGCCGCAGATGGAACCGCTGGACCAGCAGGTTCACGGGCGGGTGCAGGGCGATGGCGAAGAGAGCGGCGATGCCGACCCAGACGACCACATGGCGCAGCTTGAGCAGGATCTCGATCACGACCACGGTCAGCAGCACCGAGCCGACCGCGGCGAGCATGGTCCGGATCGGGACCGGCCGGCGCTTGGGAGCGGACACCGTCGACATGAAAGGAAACCTACGCGACCAGTAGCCTGCCGCGAATCATGGGCCAGCCCATCACCGTCAACGAGAAGCCGACCAACCGTGAGGGCATCGTCCGATTCGAGTTGAACCGGGTGCTCACCGGCATGGGCCACGAGGACTACCGCTCGACCTCCGACGCCGCCGGTCGCCGTCCCCCTGACCTGCTGGCCCGCCGACTGTTCGAGCATGAGGCGGTGAAGGCCGTCCACATCTACAGCAATGAGGTCACCATCGAGCTGCAGCCATGGAAGACGGCCGAGGGCCTCAAAGAGGCGATCGAGGGGCTCTACACCCACTATCTCCCCGGGGTCGAACCTTTCAGCATGTAGGTCTGGCGCGGCGGACAGCGCGATGGCGGCATACCCGTCCGCCCGCGGGAATAGTTAGCAGTGCAAACGAGTTTTACGAATTGTGGAAAGCACCGTGGTACTCGCCAGCCAGGTCCGGTTGACCGTGATGCGCCTGGCCCGTCGCCTGCGTCAGCAGACGGCCGGAGACATCACCCTGTCCCAGCTGTCGGCGCTGGCGAGCGTCGAGCGCAAAGGCCCGCTGGCGCTCAAGGAGCTGGCTGAGGTCGAGCGGGTCGCCCCGCCGTCGATGACCCGGATCGCGGGCGGACTCGAGGAGCGCGGCCTGGTTGTCCGCACCGTCGACGAGATCGACCACCGCATGGCCCGGGTAGCCGTCACCGAGGCCGGCCGCGACCTGCTGGCCCTGACCCGGACCCGGCGCGACGCCTACCTGGCCGCCCGGCTCCAGGCGTTGTCGGCTGAGGACCACGACATCCTGGCCCGGGCCTTGCCCATCCTCGAGCAGCTGATGACCGAGCCCAAGGTATGACGAAAGCCAAGGCCCTCACCCTGGAGACCTTCCGGTCGCTGCGCAGCCGCAACTACCGGCTGTTCTTCTGGGGTCAGCTGATCTCGACCAGTGGCACGTGGATGCAGACCGTCGCGCTGGGCTGGTTGGTGCTGCGCATGACCAACAGCGGGTTCGCGGTCGGCGTGGTGACTGCGCTGCAGTTCCTGCCCATGCTGCTGATCGGCACCTACGGCGGTGTCATCGCCGACCGGCTCAACAAGCGGCGCACCCTGATCGTCACCCAGGTCGGGATGGCGGTGGCGGCGGCCGGCCTGGCGGCGGTGACGCTGGCCGGCGTCGAGCAGCTGTGGTCGATCTACCTGCTCACGTTCCTCTCCGGCTGCTTCGCGGCCGTCGACATGCCCGTGCGCCAGGCCTTCGTGAGTGAGATGGTCGGCCTCGACGACCTGCCGAATGCCATCTCCCTCAACAGCGCCATGTTCAACACCTCGCGTATCATCGGGCCCGGTCTTGGCGCGCTGCTGATAAGACTGGTGGACGTCGGGCCGTGTTTCGCCGTCAACGCCGCCTCGTTCGTAGCCGTCATCGCCGGCCTGGTCATCATGCGCCCTGGTGAGCTCTTTCCCAGCCGGCCGATCGCCCGGGCCAAGGGCCAGGTCCGAGAGGGCCTGCGCTACGTCTGGCACACCCCCGAACTTCGATCGACCATCCTGGTCATGAGCGTGGTCGGCACCCTGGCGTTCAACTTCACCGTGGTGCTGCCGCTGCTGGCCAAGTTCACCTTCCACGGAGACGCCGGCACCTACGGCTGGCTGACCGCACTCATGGGCGCCGGATCGATCGTCGGGGCCCTGGCCACTGCGTCCAAGCTCGGCCCCACGCCCCGCCTCCTGGTCGGCAGCTGTCTGACCTTCGGTGTGCTCATGACCGTGGCCTCCGTGATGCCCACCCTGTTCGGTGAGGAGGTGTTGAGCGTGCTGGTTGGCGTGTCGAGCATGACCTTCATGGCCACTGCCAACTCGACGTGCCAGCTGTCGTCGGCGCCCGAGATGCGGGGGCGGGTCATGGCCCTGTACGGCCTGGTGTTCCTCGGCAGCACACCCATCGGCGGCCCCATCATCGGGTGGATCAGCCAGCACTTCGGGCCCCGTTACGGGATGGGGATCGGCGGGGTGGCGACCATCCTGGCCGCTACCGCCATGGCCAGCGTGATGCTGCGGCGGTCCCTCGCCTGGAGGAGTGGCGTCCGGATCCCGGCGCTCGATCCGTCCTCCGAGCCGGCCGCCGCCTGAGGGGGACCGCCCGCTCTCACCGGGTCCGCAGGAGCAGCGCCGTCGGTGTGCGGGCCGCGAATGCGGCCCGGAACGGCGGCCACCAGTCGGCGAGCACGAACGCGCCGGCTGCGACGAGCGCGACCGACATGGTCGAATTGGTCGCCCGGGGCACCGGGTAGATACTGCGGGCGAAGAGGACCCAGAGCCAGCGCCCGAGGGCGATGCCGACCGGGACGCCCCCGATGTCTCGATGATGGCGACCAGCGAAGCCTGCCAGGTCACCAGGGATTTCAACAGGGGCAGGCCGGTTCCGGCGGGGCACCGATGACGCGAGCGTGACCCGAGAGCGATGACGGCGCCCGCGGCCAAGCCGCCATCGAGGAGGGCCGGAGTTCCGCCGATCCGCCCTGAACCGCGACCGATCCCATGTGACCCATTTCGCGTGGCCCACGCCGGCCAATGGTGTTCCCGCGAGGCCGCAGTTCGCGCGCGAACACCACTCGCGCCCCGCTCGTCCCGTCAGCGAGGACCGCTGCCACCTGGCGCGGCCTTTTCCCACCCCTGCCTTAGCCTGGCGGGAGTGAGTGACGCCCTCTCCGAGTACCAGGCCAAGCGCGATTTCCGGGAGACGCCCGAACCGGCCGGGTCGGTCACCCAGCCGGCCGACCAGCCCCGTTTCGTCGTCCAGGAACACCACGCCACGTCGCTGCACTGGGACCTTCGCCTGGAGCGGGACGGAGTGCTCGTCTCCTGGGCGCTGCCCAAGGGGATTCCGCCCGATCCCCGGGTGAACCACCTGGCGGTGCACACCGAGGACCACCCGATGCAGTACCTGACGTTCCACGGCGACATTCCGTCGGGCAACTACGGCGCCGGCTCGATGACCGTCTGGGACACCGGCACCTACGAGACCGAGAAGTGGGACGACCGGGAGGTCATCGTGATCCTCCGCGGGCGCCGGGCGCAGGGACGGCACGTCCTGTTCCAGACCCGGGGCAAACAGTGGATGATCCACCGGATGGACCCGCCGGCCGACCCGGGGCGGCAGGTGTGGCCCGGCTGGGCCGCCTTCGAACCCATGCTCGCCGTGCCCGATGTCCGGGCTGCCGTCCGGGTCCTTCGGCGTCGAGTTCGCGCTGGGGCGGCGAGCGGGCCGTGACCTACGTGTCCGGCGGTCGGGTGCAGATGCAGGGCGGGCTGGTGTCCCAGTTCCCTGAGCTCAGGGCGCTGGGCGGGGCGCTCGGGACGACCGAGTTGGTGCTCGACGGGGAGCTGATCGTCCTCGGCGGGGACGGCCGTCCCTCGCCGGCGCTGCTTGCCGACCGGATCGCCGCACGATCGGAGAGCACGTCCCGGCGGTGGGCCACTCGGCATCCCGCCACCTTGATGATCTACGACCTGCTGTGGCTGGACGGTCATTCGCTCGTCGAGATGGGCTGTGCCGAGCGCCGGCATCCTCTGGAAGGGTTGCGGCTGGGGGGGCCGGCGTGGCAGGTGCCGGCCAGCCACCCGATCGAGGACGGGCCGGCGCTGCTGTCGGCGGCCGGCCAGCAGGGTCTCCCTGGTGTGATCGCCAAGCGGCTGGACAGCCGGTACCGGGGCGGTCCGGCGGAGGGTGACTGGATCTTCGTGGCTGCCTCCTAGCGGATCGAACACGTGTTCGACTAACGTGAGGAGGGTGGCTTCCTCGTCGGGTGATCCCGCCACCCTGGCCGACAATGCTCGGCGGGCCCGGCCGGTCAGCCTGGCCGGCGAGCAGGTCCTTCCGGTGGTCGCGGCTTTGGAGTCGCTGCTGCCGGACCGGGGTTTGCGGCGAGGGAGCACGATCGTTGTGCGTCCCGGCCCGGCCGGCGGTGCCACCTCACTGGCGCTGGCGCTCGGGGTAGCGGCGTCGCACGCCGGATCGTGGTGCGCGGCCGTGGGCCTCCCTTCGATGGGGATGGTGGCGGCGGAGGGTTTGGGGATGGAGTTGGAGCGTCTCGCCCAGGTGCCGCAGCCGGGCCGGCAGTGGGCGGCGGTCATGGCCGCGCTGATCGATGCCGTGGACGTGATCCTCGTCCGGCCGCCCCGGGGGGTCAGGCCGGCCGACGCCCGACGACTTCCGGCCAGGGCGCGGGAGCGGGGAGTGGTCCTGGTGCTGTGCGGCGAGGGCTGGCCCGAGGGAACCGACCTCCGCCTTGACGGTCGCTCAGGCCGCCTGGCGGGGCCTGGGCCACGGCCATGGGCTCCTGCAGGCCGGTCGGTCGAGTGGTCGGCGCTGGGTCGGGGGGCGGCGTCCCGGGAGCGCCGGGCCCGGTTGTGGCTGCCCGGGCCGGACGGGAGGATGGCGGTCGACGACCGGGCAGTGGGGGTGGGGGCGCCATCGGTGGGGGTGCGGGCGGCGGGGGTGCGGGCGGCAGTGGCCGGATGAGCGGGGTGCGGACGCTGGTGGTGTGGTGCCCGGACTGGCCGGTGGTGGCCGCCGGCTACCCGGCGCCGGGTGCCGGCCGCGGTCGTCTTCGCCAACCGGGTGGTCGCCTGCTCGGCCGCGGCCCGGGCCGAAGGAGTCACGGTCGGGTCTGCGCCGGCGGGAGGCCCAGGGCCGCTGCCCGGAACTGGTGGTGGTCGATCAGGATCCCGGGCGGCGACGCCCGGGCCTTCGAGCCGGTGGTGGCCGCGGTCGAGGCGTTCACCCCCCAGGTGGAGGTGGTGCGGCCGGGCGTGGCTGGCGTTCGGCACCCGGGGGCCGTCCCGGTACTTCGGCGGCGACCGGTCCCTGGCGGCCAAGGTGGCGGCCGCGGTGGACGCCGTCCTGCTGCCGCTGGGTGCTCCCGGCTGCCGGATCGGAGTGGCCGACGGGCCGTTCGCAGCCGAGCTGGCGGCCGGCGGGCGGCAGGCGGCGGTGGTCCGTGGTGGTCCCGCCCCGGGCCAGCGCCGGTTTCCTCGCCCCCTTCCCGGTGTCGGTCCTCGACCGGCCCGAGCTGGCCGACCTGCTGGCCCGGCTGGGCCTGCACACCCTCGGGGATCTGGCCGCCCTGCCGGCCGCCACCGTGCTGGCCCGGTTCGGGACCGACGGTGCGCTGGCCCACCGGCTGGCCCGGGGCCTGGACGAACGCCCATTGGCGGCCCGCACCCCGCCACCCGATCTGGCCGTCACCGCCGAGCTCGACCCGCCGGCCGAACGGGTGGACATGGCCGCGTTCGTCGCCAAGGCGCTGGCCGACGAGCTGCACCAGCGGCTGGCGGCCCTCGGACTGGCCTGCACCCGGATCGCCATCGAGGCCGAGACCGAGCACGGCGAGCACCTGGTCCGGCTGTGGCGCCACGACGGGGCCTTGACCGCCCGGGCCATCGCCGAACGGGTGCGCTGGCAACTCGACGGCTGGCTGAGCTCGGGTGCCACCACCGCCGGGCTGACCTTGCTCCGGCTGACACCCGACGAGGTCAAGCCCGACCACGGCCGCCAGCTCGGCTTCTGGGGCGGCTCGGCCGGCCGCCGATGACCGGGCGGCCCGGGCCCTGGCCCGGATCCAGGGCATGCTCGGCCCCGAGGGGGTGGTCACCGCCGTCACCTGCGGCGGGCGGGACCCCGCCGCCCAGGTCCGGCTGGTGCCGTGGGGTGACGCCCGTGGACCGGGGTCCGTTCCGGAAGCCCCGCCCTGGCCCGGCCACCTACCGACCCCCGAGCCCTCATTGGTCTACGCCGAACGCCGGCCGGCGGCGTTGCGGGACGCCGCCGGCGAGCCGGTGACGGTGACCGCCCGGTGCCTGCTCAGTGCCGCCCCGGCCGCCCTGGAGATCGCCGGCGGGCACTGGGCCGAGGTGGTCGCCTGGGCCGGGCCGTGGCCGGCCGAGGAGCGCTGGTGGGACAAGGGCTCGGCGCGGCGCCGGGCCCGGTTCCAGGTGCGCCTGGCGGACGGCACCGCCCACGTGGTCGTGCTGGAATCGGGGGAGTGGTGGGTGGAGGCCAGCTACGACTGAGCCGCTTGTGCTCGAACATATGTTCGATAGACTGGGCGGTCATGGGCTGGACAACCCGCCGGTGCCCTGGCAGGAGTTGGAGGCCCGGCTGTCAGGCCGGGTCCGGCCGTTCCCGGCTGAGGGCGACGGTGGGGACAGCCCGGCCTGGTCCTACCACCGCCAGCCCTACCAGCCGCCTGCCGATGCTCCGGGCCGCCACCGCGCGCCGTCCCCTACGCCGAGCTGCACTGCCACTCCAACTTCAGCTTCCTCGACGGCGCCTCCCACCCGGAGGAGCTGGTCGAGGAGGCGGCCCGGCTCGGGCTCACCGCCCTGGCCCTCACCGACCACGACGGCATGTACGGGGTGGTCCGCTTTCGCCGAGGCGGCGGCGGCCGTCGGTCTGCCCACCGTCTTCGGGGCCGAGCTCTCGCTTCGGCCTCTCCCGACCACAGAACGGCGTGCGCCGACCCCGAAGGCGCCCATCTGGTCGTCCTGGCCCGGGACGCCACCGGCTACGCCCGGCTGTGCCGGGCCATCTCCACCGCCCAGATGGCCGGCCGGGAGAAGGGCAAGCCGCAGATCGACCTGGAGACGCTGGCCGCCATCGGGGCAGGGGAGCAGCCCGACATCTTCGCCCCGCCGACCCCCCCGACAACGACCACCACCCCCGACCACTGGCTGATCCTCACCGGCTGCCGCAAGGGACGGTCCCCCAGCCCTGCTCGAGCACGGGCCGGCCCGGGCGCCGCCGAGCTGCGCCCGGCTCCAGCGCCTGTTCGGCCGCGACAACGTGGCCGTCGAGCTGTGGGACCACGGCGACCCGCTCGACTCGGCCCGCAACGACGCCCTCGCCGAGCTCGCCATCCGGCCCAGCGCCGACCTGGTCGCCACCAACAACGTCCACTACCACGTCCCCGGCCGGCGCCGGCTGGCCACCGCCCTGGCCGCGGTCCGGGCCCGCCGCAGCCTCGACGAGATCGACGGCTGGCTGCCGGCGGCGGCCGCCGCCCACCTGCGCAGCGGGGCCGAGCAGGCCCGGCGCTTCGCCCGCTACCCCGGCGTGGTCGAACGGGCCGCGGCCCTGGCAGACGAGTGCGCCTTCGACCTCCGCCTGGTCGCCCCCAGCCTGCCGCCGCTTCCCGGCCCCGCCCGGCCACACCGAGATGACCTGGCTGCGCCAGCTGACCGAGCGAGGGCGCCCGCCGCCGCTACGGCCCGCGACGAGCCCCGAGCCACCCGCAGGGCGTACACCCAGATCGACCACGAGCTCGACATGATCGAGCAGCTCGGCTTCGCCGGCTACTTCCTGATCGTGTGGGACATCGTCGAGTTCTGCCGGCGCAACGACATCTTCTGCCAGGGGCGGGGGTCGGCGGCCAACTCGGCGGTGTGTTACGCCCTCGGCATCACCAACGCCGACGCCGTCGGCCTCGGGCCTGCTGTTCGAGCGGTTCCTGTCCCCCGAGCGCGACGGGCCGCCCGACATCGACGTCGACATCGAGAGCGACCGGCGGGAGGAGGCCATCCAGTACGTCTACGAGCGCTACGGCCGCGAACGGGCGGCCCAGGTGGCCAACGTCATCACCTACCGGCCCAAGTCCGCGGTGCGCGACATGGGCAAGGCGCTCGGGTCACGCCCAGGGCCAGCTCGACGCCTGGTCCAAGCAGGTCGACGGCTGGGGACCGCTCAGTGCCACCACCGCCCAGCCCGACCACGACATCCCCGCCGCCGTCCTCGCCCTGGCCGGCGAGGTGCAGCACTTCCCCCGCCATCTCGGCATCCACTCGGGCGGCATGGTGCTCTGCGACCGCCCGGTGGTCGAGGTCTGCCCGGTGGAGTGGGCGGCGCATGGAGGACCGCAGCGTGCTGCAGTGGGACAAGGACGACTGCGCGGCCGCCGGCCTGGTCAAGTTCGACCTGCTCGGCCTGGGCATGCTGACGCGTCCTGCACTACACCGTCGACCTCATCCGCGCCTTCCACGGCAGCGATGTCGACCTGGCCACCATCCGCCAGGAGGACGAGGTCTACGAGATGCTGTCCCAGGCCGACTCCGTCGGGGTGTTCCAGGTCGAGAGCCGGGCCCAGATGGCGACGCTGCCCCGGCTCAAGCCGCGCACGTTCTACGACCTGGTGGTGGAGGTGGCCCTCATCCGGCCCGGCCCCATCCAGGGCGGCTCGGTCCATCCCTACATCCGCCGGCGCAACGGCACCGAGCCGGTCACCTACCTCCACCCGCTGCTGGAGCGCAGCCTGGCCAAGACCCTCGGCGTGCCGCTGTTCCAGGAGCAGCTGATGCAGATGGCGATCGACGTGGCCGGCTTCACCGCCGGCCGAGTCCGACCAGCTCCGCCAGGCCATGGGCTCCAAGCGCAGCGTCGAGAAGATGGAGCAGCTCAAGGGCCGGCTCTACGAGGGCATGGCCGCCAACGGCATCACCGGCGAGGTGGCCGACCAGATCTACGACAAGCTGGCCGCCTTCGCCAACTTCGGCTTCCCCGAGAGCCACTCGGTGAGCTTCGCCTACCTCGTCTACTCGTCGGCGTGGATGAAGCTGCACTACCCGGCCGCGTTCACCGCCGGCCTGCTCGACGGCCAGCCCATGGGCTTCTGGTCGCCGCAGACGCTCGTGGCCGACGCCCGCCGCCACGGGGTGGTGGTGCGGCAGCCCGACATCAACGCCAGCGCCGCCGCCGCCGTCCTCGAGCCGTGCCCGGAGAGCGCGGGCGGGGCGGCGGTCCGCCTGGGCCTCGAGTACGTCCGCCATGTGGGCCGGGACATGGCCGAACGGATCGCCGCCGGCCGGCCCTATGCCGACATGGAGGACCTGGTGCGGCGGACCGGGGTCAGCACCGCCCAGCTGGAGGCGCTGGCGACCGCCGGCGCCCTCGACGGCCTGACGGCGGGGGCTGGCGGGCGGCGGGAGGCGCTGTGGGCGGCGGGGGCCATCGCCCAGGCCGGCGCCGCCCTGGAGGCCAGCCTCCGACCGGGGCCACGGGAGCAGCGGGGCGGCGGGCAAGGGGGCGCCGGCGAGGCGCGGTTGCGGCCGCGGGCGTCACCAACCGGGCCACTGGGTCGGGCCGGGACCGGCCTCGCAGCGGCCGGCTCGGCGGCCTGGCGACTGGTGCCGAGGCCCCGCCGCTGCCCGAGATGACCCCGGCCGAGCGCAACCGGGCCGACCTGTGGGCGACCGGCGTGTCACCCGAAAGTTATCCCACCGAGTTCGTACGGGCCGCCCTCGACCAGCGGGGAGCGGTGACCGCCGCCGGGCTGGCCGGCGTGGCGGACCGGGCCCG
The DNA here is from genome assembly GCA_963792645.1 of uncultured Actinomycetota bacterium. Lineage (GTDB taxonomy): Bacteria > Actinomycetota > Acidimicrobiia > Acidimicrobiales > Palsa-688 > CAWBWS01. The sequence goes on along the minus strand of CAWBWS010000001.1, from coordinate 430,962 downwards.
GGTGACCGTCGGCGGGATCGTGACCCACCGCCAACGCCCGGCGACGGCCCAGGGGACCATCTTCCTCAACCTGGAGGACGAGACCGGCCTGATCAATGTCATCGTCTCCCGGGGCGCGTGGGCCCGGTTCCGCCGGGTGGCCCGCTCCGAGCCGGCCTTGATCATCCGCGGCACGGTGGAGAAGGTCGACGGGGTCGTCAACCTGATCGCCGAGCACATCGAGCCCCTCCGCCTCAGCACAGCCACCGCCGGCACCCCGATCAAGTCCCGCGACTTCCGCTGAGCAAAGTGGATGGAGTAAGGGGGCCGTTTATGGCCACCCTTCTCCATCCACTTCTGGTCAGAGCGAGAGCCCGGGTTCGCCGAGACCTCGCTGGCGGGTAGCGGACGGCGGTGGCAGGGTGCGCAGCACCTCATTGAAGGGCCGGGTGCAATACCACGGAGTGAGCTGCAGGCACGTGGGTGGACACGGACCCTCCATGACGATCGCCGTGCCCGGCGTCAACTGGGCGATCGCGTTCACCGGCAGACGTGGTTGGCGCCGGGTCGACACGGTGACGCTGCTGCCCTGCCGCCCGACCGGCCACGGCCGCCGGGTCACCGAACGAAGGGGCACATCGTGGTCGCCGGCCAACTTGGAGACCTGTTCGAGGGTACGGACGTCGCCGATGCCGGGTAGGACGACCTTGACCCCGAATAGGGACAAGAACCCGTCCGCGGCCGGACCCCAACGGCTCCTGGCCTGGGACAGGTCCTGAAAGCAGGCGATAGTCAGTAGGCCCTGGCTGCCCCCCTCGGCGACGATCGCAGGCAGATTCGGAAGGGGGGCGATATTGGCGGCCTCGTCCAGGACCAGGGTGATGGGCCGCCCCGGTGGGCGGCCCTGGCGGGCGGCGGTGGCCGATGCCTCATAGGCGCCGGCCCGGATCTGTTCGATCAGCCCGACGACGAGTGGTGCCGCCAGGGCCTGTTGTTGGCTGGGCGAGCAGATGTACACCGTGTCGGCGGTCCCCGGCAGCTGGGAGGGATCGAAGTTGGGGTCCCGCGCCTGATCCAGAGACGTCTGCGACCGGTAGGCCGCCAACACTCCCGAGGCCGTCGACCAGATCCCTGACAGCTCGCGGCTGTCGGTGGCGGCCAGCCCGGTGAGGATGTCAGCGGCCAGCTCGCTGCCGTTTACCGTGAGCGTCGCTCGAGCGGTGTCCAGATCGTGGCGGCTGACCCACCGAAAGACCTGTTGCAGCCCGCTCTCACCCACTGCCGCGGCGTGCATCAGGGGCGCCAGTAGCGCTTCCGCCCGTTCGGTCCAGTGGGCGGATTCACCCAGGTGTCCGATCGGTCGGGCGGCGCTGGTCATGGCGCGTGCGGTGAGCAGCGCCGCCTCCCAGTCCCGGCACGCCGGGACCGGGGACCAGCGCAGCTGGGTGACTCCGGGCGGCGGCAGGGTCGTGCCGCTCGGGTCGAAGAGCCAGCATCGTCCGACCTCCGACCGAGACGCGCAGGTGGCGGATATGACATCGGCCTTGGTGGATGTGGACACCACCGCTCCGGGCGCCAGGAGGACGTTGGGTATGACCAGCGTGGTGGTCTTGCCTGAGCGGGGCGGACCCAGCACCAGGACACCTTGTTGGGGTGGGGCGAATGCTTTGCCCATGGTCCCGGCACCCAGGTACAGCGGCGAGCCGGCGGCGGTGACCCGCGCCCGCAGCAGCCGGAGGTCGGGTTCGACATCTGCTGGTCTCATTGCACCTCCCGGACGGCCATAAGCCTGAACCGGGGAAGACGACCCAAGATACCCTGGTCCGGATGAAGATCCGGCGGGTCGTGCGCATCAGCGGCCGGGTGCAGGGCGTGTTCTTCCGCGACACCTGTCGCCGCCAGGCCCGCAGCCTTGGCCTTTGCGGCTGGGTCAGCAACACCTACGACGGTGACGTCGAGGCGGTCTTCGAAGGCGAGCAGGACGCGGTCGAGGAGATGATCGCCTGGTGTCGCCGGGGCCCGGCGCACGCCGTGGTGTCCGGCGTGCAGGTGGCCGACGAACTACCTCGCGGCGACCAGGCGTTCCGTGTGGTCTGAGATTTTCGCGCCGCGCGTCTGCCAAGCTGACGTCCATGCCCGAACGACTCTCCGAGGATGCGGTTGCGGCCGGCCTGGCCGATCTGGATTGGACCCGCGAGGGCGATGAGCTCGTCAAGAAGGCCACCCTCAAGGACTTCACGGCGGCGATGAGGTTTGTCAACGCGGTTGCGGCCCTCGCCGAGGAGGCCAACCATCATCCCGACATCGCCATCTCATGGAACCGGGTCACCCTCCGGGTGACGACCCACGACGCCGGGGGCCTGTCGCAACTCGATCTGGATCTGGCCCGCAAGATCGACGCCATCGTGTAATCCGCACCGGGTCACAGCGGCGAACAACAGCTGTGAAAATGAATGCGCAGACCCTCAGGGATCGCATCGCACGCCTTGACCTGAGCGGCATCGACTTCGGTTCATTCGTCCCGCAGCCAGTGTCGCCGGCGGGCCTCCGTTGCCTCCGCTACATCCACGACGTCGAGTTCCACACCGTGTGTTATCTGCGCGACCTGCTGATGACCTCAGCGCATCGCGACCCGGACATCACCTCCTTCCTCACGTTTTGGAACTACGAGGAGTACTGGCACGGCGAGGCCATCGCCCGCGTTCTCAGCGCCCACGGAGAGACAGCCGACACCGCTCGGGTGTCCGTGATGCGGCAGCGCTTGACCGTCAAGGATCGTCTGTCCCCCATGCTTCACGGACTCGGGTCCCTGGTCGCCGGCGAGTCATGGACCGCGATACACATGACGTGGGGTGCCATCAACGAGTGGACCACCCAGGCGGCCTACGCCCGGCTGGCCGCCAAGGAGCACCACCCCGTACTGGCCGACCTGCTGCACCGGATCATGCGCCAGGAGGGCCGTCATATTGACTTCTACGCCAGCGAGGCTTCCCGGCGCCTCGAGGGCAACAGCCGGGCCCAGAAGCTCACCCGGCTGGCCCTTCGGAAGTTCTGGAGCCCGGTCGGCGCGGGCGTCATGCCAGAACCGGAGGTCGGTCATCTCACCCGCTACCTGTTCGCCAACGAGGACGGACGAATCGCCACCGCCCGGCTCGATCGCAACATCGACCGCCTTCCGGGACTCAGTGGTCTGCATCTGCTCGAGCAGTCAGTCGATCACTACGCCGCGGCCTGACAGCTAAGGCTCACAGCTGGCCGGACCGCCCGGCCTCACCCATGACTTCGGGTTCTGTGCCAACAGGCATGCTGGTGAGGTGAGGAAAGTCGGGTGAGGTGAGCGAGGCCGGGGGACCGGCCGAGGGAACCGATCGCCCCCCATCGCCGCTCCCACCGCCGCCCGGCTACGGCCCACCGCCGCCCGGCTACGGCCCACCGCCGCCCGGCTACGGCCCACCGCCGCCCGGCTACGGCCCACCGCCGCAGGCATACGCCGCGCAGTACGGGGGCTGGGGGCAGACCGGTCTATCGCTACCGAGCTGGCTGCCTCCCCGCCCCACCGGTGGCAGCACACGCACCGGGCCTCTGCCGCTGCACCCGATGTCGGTCAGCGAAATCCTCGACACCGCCGTCAAACTGCTGCGCGCCAACGCCCGGACAATGCTGATCATCGTGGCGACCTTCATGGTGCCATTGGAGTTCGTCCTGGCCTTTCTCCAACGCAACATCGGCGGCGGCCGGGGCATCCTCACGATCATGCGGGACCCTACCGCCGGGACCACCCAGGCCGACCCGACGTCGACCCTGGTGCTGGTCGGAGTGACCTATTTCGCCTTCTGGGTGGTCGTGCCACTCGTTTGCGGCGGCGCCAGCCGAGTCGTCCTGACATCCTATCTGGGCGGCGAACTGAAACCCCGGGCCGCCATCCTCGCCGCCCTTCGACGATCGCCCGCACTGATCGCCGCCACCCTGATCGTACACCTGTTCGAGGGAATCGCACTGGTCGCGCTGGTTCTCCCGGCGCTGTTCTTGATGCCTCTGTTCGTGATGACCGCCCCGGCCATCGCAATCGAGGAGCTTCGGACCCATCGCGGGTATCAGGCGATCGATCAGGCTGGCGTCCCGCCGCTACTGGCCCACCATGGGCATCGTCCTTCTGTCCGGGGTTCTCGCCTACTTCCTCAACCAGGTCCTCGGCCTGATCCCGAACATCGTCGCCCTGTTCATCGGTCTGCGGTGGGGCTGGATCCTGGTCGCCGCCGGCGGCGTGCTCGAGGCGTTCGTGACCGTGCCGCTCATCACCATCGTCGCCACCCTCATCTACCTCGACGCCCGCATCCGTCAGGAGGGATTCGACCTGCAGGTCCTGGCCGACCGCTTGGAAGCCGATCGGGGCCGTGACGCTCCGACCGGTCCGGACTGGTAGCGATGGAGCCGGCTCAGGTCGTCGGCGAGGTCGACGGCGATGGCGCCGGCGCCGGCACAACCGGCCCCGGCAGCTTGAAGGCCCCGGAGGGCACCGAATCGCGATAGCTGGTCGCCTGCAACGGTTTGCCGATGCCCTCCACCCGGAGGATGACCCCGCTGGGCGCAATGCAAATCGCCGCGTGACTACCGACTGCCGGGTCAATCGGTTGGTCGGACCTGCGGTCGGCGGCGAGGCAGTCCGCGACCAGGCCGACCATCGAGCGGTGGGTGACACTGAACTGGTAGGTCTGGCCGAGCGGCGCCAGCGATGCGATGGTCCGGGTCACCGCGTCAGGCGTGAATGGTCCGCTGGGCGCAGAGACCACGCCGCCGACACAGGTCCATTTCGGCCCGGCCAGGTGGCACACGTACGTCTGGGTGCCGCGCACCACCAACCGGGCGGCGCTGGCCGCCGAGCCGGCCCCACTGATGTCGATGCGCCGGTCGGGAGCAGCGGACATCACGACGGTGTTCCTACCTTGGCCGTCGTCGTACACCACCGTCGAGGTCACGCTGCTGGCGGCGGCCGCCCGGGCCAGAAAATCCTGGACGCTCGGATCGAGACCGGCCTGCCGGGCAACCGCCCGAGCCTGGGCGGCCCGGATCCGGGCCGTCGCCTCGGCGTCGTGCTTCGCACTCGACGAGCCGCAGCCCGCCGTGAATGCCCCCGAAGCCGTCACCAACGCCAACACGAGCACGGTTGCCCGCAACCGGCGGCCATCGACCCGCCGGCCTTCTCCTGCCAACCGCCCGAGACCCATGGCCCGCATCATGGACGCGTCAGGCGCACGAGTCGAGGCGGCCGGGCCGGGCCCCCGGACCGGTTGCCGGCGCAGGTGGCTTATGTTGGTCCACATGTCTGAGCGGGCGTCTCTTCTGGCGATTCATGCCCACCCCGACGACGAGGCGTCGAAGGGCGCGGGCACGGTGGCCCGCTATCACGACCTGGGAGTCCACACCGTGCTGGTCTGCTGCACCGGGGGTGAGGCGGGCGACATCCTCAACCCGGTCATGGACCGACCTGAGATCCGGGAGCAACTGCACGAGGTCCGTATGGAGGAGTTGAGGCGGGCTACGGAGATCATCGGTTACGACCAGGTCGTGATGCTCGGCTACCGGGATTCGGGCATGCCCGGAACGCCGGAGAATGCCGATCCTCGGAGCTTCGCCCAGGCACCCCTGGAGGAGGCGGTCGAACGACTGGTAGCGGTCATACGGCGCGAGCGTCCTCAGGTGATCATCACCTACTCAGACGAGCAGAAGGGCTATCCCCACCCGGACCACATACGGGTGCACGACATCACCATTCCGGCGTTCACGGCCGCCGGTGACCCCGATGCCTACCCTGACGCCGGACCGCCCTGGACCCCATCGAAGCTGTACTACACGACCTGGTCCCACAAGCGGATCATCGCCATGCACGAGAAGTACCTGGAATTGGGTCTCGAGTCACCGTTCGACGCCAGGTGGTTGGAGCGAGGGTTGGACGCTGACCCGCCGAGCACCGTGATCGACATCCACGGTTACGGGGCGGTGAGGGATGAGGCGCTGCTGGCCCACGCCACCCAGATCGACCCGACCTCGAAGTTCTGGTTCGGTCTGCCGCCCGAGGTGTCCCAGGCAATCTACCCGTACGACGAGTACATCCTCGCCCGCAGCCTGACGCCGACCGAGCTTCCCGAGCACGATCTGTTTGCGGGAATCCCCCACCTGGCCGGACCGACGGCCGCGGTCGCCGCCGGCCACGCACCCGCCGGCCACGCACCCGCCGACCTCGGCCCCCACGCCGACGGCCACGCACAAGCCGCCGGCGAGATCAGCCGGTAGAGTGCCTGGCTGATACCGCTCGCAAGGGGACCCAGCATGTTCAAGTGGCTGTCGGAGGACTGGATCGAAGAGACCCGGAAGATGGCCGAGAGCCAGCCGGAGCGTCCAGGGGCCTCGGCGAGCATCCAGTATGTGATCAGCGGCGGCCCGGATGGCGAGGTGCGCTACTACTGGGTCCTCGAGAACGGCAAGCTGCTCGACAGCAACCTGGGAGACGTCCCGGAACCGGATATCACCATGACCCAGACCTACGACGACGCCATGAAGATCCAGAAGGGCGATCTCGACCCGAACGCCGCGTTCATGCAGGGCCGGATCAAGGTGGCGGGCAACATGGCCAAGCTGATGTCGCTCATGCCGCTGACCAACGCCCCTGAGTACAAAGAGCTCCAGAAGGAGATACAAGCCATCACCGAGTACTGATCGGGGGCGTTCAAGCGGTTCCCTGCCCCCCGGGGCCGTACACGACGACATTCAGCAAGGAGTGTCTCATCCACAGCGACGACGGCCTCGAACAAGTTGTCGACATGCCGACGGTTCTGCAGGACGCCAGTGACAGCGCGCTGGTGGTTGCTATCGGTCGCTGGCGTGAGGATGCGCTCGCCGAGACGTACCGCCGGCACGCTGGCGCGGTGTTCGGGCTGGCCCGCCGGGTCCTCAACGACGCCACGGTGGCCGAAGAGGTCGTCCAGGAGGTCTTCCTGCGGCTCTGGAACTCGCCGGACAAGTTCGACCCTGAGCGCGGGTCTCTCCGTTCGTTCCTGCTGGCCCAGACGCACGGCCGGTCCGTCGACCTGCTGCGCTCCGACACGTCCCGCCGCCGCCGGGAGGAACGCGACGCCCGCCAGACCGCCGAGGGCGGCTACGACATCGAGCACGAGGTCTGGGACCTGGCCGTAGCCGATCAGGTCAGGGAAGCCATGGCCGTTCTGTCCACCGACGAGCGGCGGGCCATCGAGCTGGCGTATTTTCGAGGTCACACCTATCGCGAGGTAGCCGAGGTGCTCGGTGCGCCGGAGGGCACCGTGAAGAGCCGCATCCGGACCGGTTTGCGGCGCATGAGGGAAGGGCTGGCTGACGCTGGGATCGGGGCGACATGGAACGACTGACCGGACACCACGAACTGCAGGAACTGCTCGGCGCCTACGCCCTCGATGCCGTCGACCCGGATGAAGCAGCCGAGATCGAGTTCCACCTGCTCACCTGCCCGCGCTGTCGGGCCGAGTTGGCAGAGCACCGGGAGGTGGCCGCCCTGCTGGGCTATGCCGGCGCTCCGGCGCCCGCCGGGGTCTGGGATCGCATCGTGGCCGGCCTGGAGGAGCCGCCGCCGGCGCTGCGCCTGTCTCGGACCCCGCTCGAGCCGGTTGGGCGGCTGACCCAATCGCCGCCCCCGACCGGCGAGCCCGATGAGCCCGGCCAGCCGCGGATTGTCTCGCTGGGGAACCGTCAGGACCAGCGGCCCGATGTGCTGGCCCCGATCGTCCCGATCGAGCGGCGCCGCAAGACCGTCCCGAGCCGGATGCTCGTGGCGGTTGCCACGGCGGCCGCGGTCATCATCGCCGGCCTCGGAGTCGAGATAGGCCGGCTCCAGGTCCGCCGGTCGCCGACCCTGAATCCGGCGGCGATCCAGAGCATCGTGTACCAGTACGCCGAAGCGAATCCCGCGGCCCGCCGGATCACCCTCATGTCCGCCGACAGCACCAGGAAGGTGCCGGCGGTTGTCCTGCCGGACGGGACGTCAGTGTTCGGCAAGGGCGATCTGGCCACGTTGCCAAAGAACGAGACCTACCAGCTCTGGGGCATCGTCGGGGCCCAACAGGTGTCGCTGCGGGTGGTCGGCGACAATCCCGACTACGTGACCTTCACCACCCCGCCGTCCGTCACCGTGCTGGCCATGACCGTCGAGCAACAGGGTGGCGTGATCGCCAGCACCAAGGCGCCCGTCGTGTCAGGCCTGGTCCCGACGACCGCTTGACCAGGCGCCCGCCGGGTTAGACGCCGGTCCCGGCGTTCACGGCATCCTGATCCTTCTGGAAGCCCCCGTCGGGGGTGCCGGTCGTGGACGTGCCGTTGAGCAGGGCGAGCAGCGCCACGTGGCGGGCTTCGGTCCCGCCGACGCTCGCGGTCGGCACGTTGTACTTGCCATTGTCGAACCCACCGATGTCCGCCTGGTAGGTCGCGGCCGCCAGGTGCTCGAGGTCATAGGCCAGGTTGATGACATCCTTCTCGGTCTTCAGGGCGGCCAGCCGGGGCGTCACCTGTTGCAGGAGCACCGGGTTGGGGTCCACAACTGGCGTGCCCCCGGCGCTGAGGACGTTGCGACCGAACAGTTCGCCGTGGTCCTTGTGGTGGCTCTGGAATTGCTTCAGCAGGGCGAGCAGGGTCGGGGTGGTGACCTGCCCGCCCTTGATGATCTTGTCGTAGGCCGACACGGCAAGCGCCTCTATCGACATGGCGGTCCGCAGCATGGTGACATCCTTCGCCGAGGGCGGCTGGGGCGTCGTGGTGGTCGGCCCGGTGGTCGGCGTCGCCTTGGTCCCGCTGGCCGCGCCGGCGCATGCGGCCAGGACAGCCGAGGACAGCACGCCCCCCCCGCCGAACATCATGAACCGGCGGCGGTCCAGGCTGTGGGTCAAATCCTGGTTGCTGTCCACTAGTGCTCCTGTCGGGGAAGGGGTATCACGCGGGTGGGAACTTGGCCGGTTGCAGCGCCTGATCCTGGGTCTGGAACGGCGGCAGGAAGTCAGTGTCGGCGAGGTCCTTGCCCAGCACCTGGCCCAGGACGGCGGCGTGCTGGGCCTCGACCGGCAGGATCGATGCGGTGGCCGCCAGCGCCTGCTGGCTCACCAGTGCGCTGATGGCGAACAGGTAGGTGGCGGCCGCGCCGTTCTCGAGCTGAAATGCGATGGTCAGCACCGCGCTCTCGTCGGCCGCCGCCCTGATCTGGTCGCCGACGGTCTGGAGCAACGCGGGATTGGGCGTCGCCAGCGCCGCGTCCCCGGCGAGGGCGCCGAACGCCTGGGCGTGTTGCTGGTGGTGACCGGCGAAGGTGGTGGCCGCCGCCAGCACCGCCGGGGTGGTGACCTTGCCGCTCTTGGCCGCCGCGGTGTAGGCCGCCACCGCCGCCAATTCGACGCTCTCGGCGAACACCGCGATGGCATGGTCGTCGAGCGTTTGGGCCCCCGCCAGGTCGATCAGGCCGGCCATGGGGAGCACGGCGCTACCGATGGCGATGGCCACGCCGGCGGTGCCGGCCTGCAGGAACCGGCGTCTCGACGGATCCCGGGCGCCCCCCGCGCCTCGGAGTGCAGCGCGGCCGCGTCCTCGGCGATCGTCTGCATCCCGTGGCGGTGGAGGTCGTCCACCTCTCGCACCATGCGGCGCAAGCTTCGCTCCGTGATCTCCATATGACTGTGGTCTCTCCTGGTTCGTGGTCGGGTTGACGGAAAGGGTGGGAAAAGGGTGCTTTAGCGGGCTGGATCCTGCTCGGGCCGTCTGGCTGTGGCTCGCTGGAGATCGCGCAGCCGGCGGTAGCCGATCAATGTCACTCCGGCCCGGTCGGCCAGGGCTCGAAGCGACTGTCCGACCGTCACCACGTCGTGGTCGTCCACTTGTGACGCCCAATCGGGGGCCAGCGCTCGCAGCTCACCGGTGTCGATCGCCGGCCGCAGGACGATCTCGGTGACTCCGGGCCGGATATCGCCCAGCAACCGGTCGAGCGCCACTCGACCTCCTCGTGGCCGGCTTCGAACCAGATGGTCGGGCGCGCAGATCCCCTCCTCGGCGGCCAGCTGCCGAAACGGAAACCCGACCCGGCGCTCGGCCGACGCATCCGACAGTCGCATCGGCAACTCGAACTCGTGGGCCAGATCCAGGGCGACGTCGAAGAACTCCGGCCGGTACTCGAGGGCGCCGAGGTGGGAGCTCAGGTGGCTGACATCGAAGCCCCACAGGATGGCCCGCTCGATCTGGGCCCGGCATTCCCGGCGCACCTCATCGAGGTCGGCGTGATCCCACAGGTCGTCGACGGTGCGGGGAAAGCCGCCGTCTCCGTCCAGTAGGGAGGGTGCCTGGGTGATCGGCCCCCAGCGGTAGAGGTCGTACTCACAGTTGAGCGTGATGTGGACCCCGACGTCCTCGCCGCGGTAGCTGGCCGCCGCCCCTCGGGCCCATGGTGCGGGCACCATGAGCCCCGCCGACGTCGCCAGACCGCTGCGCAGCGCGTCGTATACCCCCACATTGGAGGCGTGACTGAGCCCGAGGTCATCACACCCGACGATCAACAGTTGGGCGCCGGGAGGAAAGTGAAGAGCCTCGGCGAGGGAGGTCACGGGTCCGAACGGTAGTGGGCGGCACCCGGGTCGCGGCCACTCGCCACCCCGCCGCCTCCGAACCGGAGGCCAAGCTACCCGGCAGCCAGCCGATCCGGCAGGCCCGACCGGGCCTGCCGGAGGGCCGAACGGGCGTCGGCCAGACCCCGGCGTCCCACCTCCTTGGTGCGGTCGTCCAATCGCCAGTCGATGTCGCTCGGGTCAAGAAGAACCAGCTGCCGTGCCATGCCATCAGCCTGGCACGACGGTGTGACCATAACTCGCTGGGCTGCCCCGAGCGCCGGCAGCCCCGGGCCGCACCTCCCGCATGCCGAGGACGTGGCGGCACCCGTCTTACGTCACCCGGACGCGTGGTCGAGTTACAGGAGGCGGAGCTGCTCGTTTCTCGACGCCCGGGTCGACAGGGGCTCCCAGTTGGTGCCTCCCCGCGGCCCGGAGCACTGCACCTCGATCTGTTCGACCGGGATGGCCCGCGCCGCTCCCCGCTGGTCCGTCAGGCCGACGCTGCCGTCGCGCTCGCGGCGGGTCACGACCGCCTCCTGCCAACGGGACCGCTCGTCACGGCGGAACCGCACCCGCTCGTCGGGCCGCAGCCCGAGGATCGTGAGTCCGACGGTGAGGTCCTCGTCGGCGCCCGCCCGACGCGCCCGGGACTTGGTGGCGCGGATCGCGGATCGGCCGCGGAGATCCATGCGGGCATCTTAGGAAGAGACGGTCAGCCGGGGGGCGGTTCACCAGGAGCCGCTGCGGGTCAGCCGGAAGTCCTCCGCCGACTGGCCCGAGACGGTCGACACCCGGACCGTCAACCAGACGGCGTTGGTACTGAAGCACGATGGTTTCGAGGCGCTGGCTGTCGCCGGCTGCAGGCCGGAACTGACGGCCGATGCCAGCACCTCGCCGTTGCGCACGACCTCCACCCGCTCGGTCGTCCCTGGCGGCGCGGTCAGCGTCACGTGGAACTGTGTCAGGCACGGGTTGAAGAAGCTCTGACTGACCCTGGTCTGGAACACGTCGATGGCGCCGGCGGGCACAAGATTGGCGGACACCGCTTGACTGTCGGTGAGCACCGTGGCCGGGTTGTAGTCCGAGACCGCTTCGCAGCCGTTGAGCGGGTTGCCATCGAAGTCGGCGTGCCCGGCCAGGCAATGGGTGCCATCGGTCCCGGGCGCCGGCGCCTGGCCACACGGTTGGTAGGTCAGCCCGACGCAGGCGGTGGTCGGCGTGGTCAGCCGGGTAATGGCCGGCACTGCGGTCGCCGATGATGGGTGGCTCGGCCGGAGGGCGATGCCCACGGCCAGCGCGGCCAGCCCGGTGACGCCCGTCGTCACCAGCGCGATCATCTGTTTCTTACGGCGTGGGAGGGTGAAGTTCCGCCGGGGCGGACGGCTGCGGTCGACCTGGGTTCCACGGGGGCCGCCCAGCGCCGCGGCCGCGCTCGGGCGGCGAGCCGCTCGAGGCTCGAGCATGGCGGACAGCGCCTTTCGCAGGTCCGACGGCACCGACTTGGGCAGCGGCGCCACCTGGCCGCGGGCGGCACGGGTCAGGACGGCCTGCGGCGCCCCGCCGCCGTACGGGCCGCGTGCGGTGAGCGGCGAAGGCCAGAGTGGCGCCGAGGGAGAACACGTCACTGGCCGTGGTCGCCGGCTCGCCGGCCGCCTGCTCCGGGGCGATGAACTCGGGAGTTCCGACCACTGTTCCGACACTGGTCAGCCCGGGCGTGAACTGCCGGGTCACGGCGACGCCGAAGTCGGCCAACGCCGGCCGACCCTGACCGTCGAACAGCACGTTGTCAGGCTTGATGTCCCGATGGACGACGCCCTGGCGGTGGGCGGTGGCGAGCGCGTCGAGCAGTAGCCGGCCGATTTCGGTGACTTCCGACGGCTGGAGGGGCCCACCTGACGCCACTCGATCGGCCAGGCTGCCGACCATCCGGGGCATGACCAGGACGACGTCGGTGCCGTCGTCCTCAACCGCCAGCAGCGGCACGATGCCCGGATGGTCCAGGCTGGCGAGGATCTCGGCCTCCCGGCGGATCCGGCGCCGGGCCATAGCAATCTGTTGACCCGAGCCGCGGAGCGATATCCGCTTGCGGGCGACGTGGTTGCCGTCGGCATCCACCGCCAGCTCGACGACCGCCATGCCGCCACGACCGAGCAGGCCCACCACCGTGTATGCCACCGACGCCTCAGGTTAGAACCTGACGGCTCCGACGAGCGGGCGGCCCGACGAGAGGGGCGGCAAAGCCGCAATTCTCTCGGCGGAAGAGAGCGGCAGACCCGCCGAAGGCGGGTCAGTGCAGTGGGTTTCCCCGCGTCAGCGGGGAATCAATGTTCTCTTGAACTCGTTGAGAGACTCCCACCCGGTCGTTCAGGTCGATGATCCGCTCGACGGTGCGGGTGGCCAGCTCACAGTCCCGTCCGGGCTGGTCGAGGAGCCGCACGAAGACTGCGCCGCCGGACGAGATGAAGGTCGGCACTCCGAAGACCTGGTGCTCGGCAACAGCCGCCTCGTGCTCCTTGCGGAAGGTCTCGAGGGGCCACCCGTCGTCGATGGCGGAGATGACGGCGGCGGAATCGACACCTGCCTCTCCAGCACTGAGGCCAGTACGTCGCGTTGCCGCAGATCCAGGCTGCGATCGTGCCGGGCCGAGAACAGGGCCTGGTGGGCGGCCATGAACTTGCCGGGTGCCGGTCGCGCACCACGATCCCGGCCTCGGTCGCCAGCAGCCCGGGAAACTGCTCAGGGTTGTCCCACACCGGCGGTTCGCCGTCGGCGACGTGGCTCTGGTCGAGGGAGAAAGGGATGAACCGGACGTCCCAGGGCGCCCCGGCCACCAGGGCCAGTACCACGTGCTCGTGGGCGATGCGGGCGTAGGGGCAGCGGTAGTCCCAGGTGACGGCGAAGGCTCAAGTTGCTCACCAAGATATTCCACCGGCCGGCGTACCTCCGGGGATTCCGGGCCGGGCGAGCGGGGCACAGCCGTTGGCCACCTTCCCGAGCCCGACGCCGATGATGATGCCGCCCACCACGTCCGAGGCATGGTGGATCCGGACGTGGACCCGGCTCCAGGCGACGACCAGGGCCACGCCGTAGTACAGGGGGCGAGCGTCGGATCGCTCTCGCTCAGGAGGGCAGCCGCGCAGAAGGCCGATGTGGCGTGCCCGCTGGGGAAGCTGCTGGTGCGCGGTCGGCGCAGGTGGAGCGAGATGGGAGTGACGCCGCGCGCCGGCCGCTGGCGTCGGAAGACCCACTTGACCGGCCCGTTTACCACGACCGACTCGATACCGATGGCGGCCGCCGTCTTGACGGCGGCCCGCCGCTTGTCGGGACGTCGCAGGGCCAGCGCCGCGGACAGGATCAGCCAGATGATGCCGTGGTCACCGACGGCGCGAGGCACCGTAGAAGATCTGGTCGACAACCGGATGGCCACGCAGCCTGGCCTCGACTCCTGCGGTCGACCCATCGGTCGAAGGAGCCGGACCTGCGCCGGACGCCCGCCGCCGGGGTGAGGAGACGTCGCGGCCAACGGGGCCGCCGGGGCTTCGACCTGCCCGATACACCGGTCATCGGCCGCGGCGGCCGGTGGCAGCCGGCGCCGGGAGTCGCCGCCGCCACCGCGGGGCAGTAGGCCTGGTAGGAGCAGTAGTCGCACGTCCGGCCCGGATTGGGCGCGGAAATCCTCCTGCTCGCACGCCAGCTCGACCGCCGTCCAGATGGCGGCCGTCTGCTGCCGCAGGCCGCGGATCGACTGCTCGGAGGGCACCGTCGAGATGGCGATCGGCTCGCGCAGGTGCAGCAGCTGCACCCGCGCCGGCCGCCGACCCGAGGACCTGCTCGCACAGGAAGGCGTAGAAGTGGACGCCGACCAGTCGGGTCTGCTCGTGGTTGGGGTCCGGCGCCCGGCCCGTCTTGTAGTCGGTGACGACCAGTTCGCCATCGGCGTCGAGCTCGAGGCGGTCGATGATGCCTCGCAGCGTGAGCGATCCGACCTGCACCGACAGCCTCAGCTCGGTGCCGAGCACCACGACTGAGTCCGGGTCCTCCAGCCGGAAGTAGTTGCCGACCAGTTCGGCGGCGTCGGCCACGAACGCCTCCTCGGTCTCCTCGCCGAGGTCCACGTCCCGGTACTCGTCGCTGTCGAGCACGTCGTGGCGCGGCTCGGTCCAGCTTGGCCAACGCCGCGTCCGAGCTGCGCCGCCCGGCTGGCTCCTCCCACATCAACAGCTCGAGAGCCCGGTGGACCAACGTCCCCTTGGCCGCCTGGGCCGATGGAGTCTCCGGTAGGTGATCGATGGCGCTGATAGTCGGAACGCCAACGCACAGTCCTTGAACGACGACACCTTGGACGGTGAGAGCGACGTGGGGAGCGCCAGGACCATGTGGAGCTCAGGCTACCGACCTGGTCTGACGGTTATCCGGCACCGAACGCCCCGGTGATCGACGCCGCCACATCGGCCGGACGCTCCATGGGGCCGAAATGACCGAGGCCCGGGTGCACCTCCACCGTGGCGCCGCCCGGGATGGCCGCCGCCAGGCGGTCCAGGATGTCGGGACCGAAATGGGCGCCACCCCCGCCGCAGGCCAGCGTCACCGGGCAGGCCACCCGACCGAGCCGTTCGAATGCCCGGTGCCAGGACGCCATCTCGTAGGTCCGGGCCTCGTCCTCGCCCCGGCACCGGAGCCGGACAGAGCCGTCGTCGAGGTCTTCGAAGCCCCACGCCACGTAGGCGTCGAGGGCAGCCGGGTCAAAGGTGTTGAACGGCGGCTTTCCCTCGTAATTGTCCCGCGCCGCCCGTCGCGAGGAGAACACCTCGCGCCGCCGCCGGGCGCCGGCCGCCAAGCGGTTGCCGTCGCCCGTTTCCGGCGACGCCGGCCCCGGCCCACCGACGGGGACGACCGGCTCGTAGCAGTACAGCGAGCGGAATGTGCCGGGTCGGGCTTCCTCGGCCAGCAGCAGCAGGGCGCCGCCCGCCGAATGACCGACCGCGAACGGCCGGTCGAGCCCCAGGCCGTCCACGACCGCCAGGGCATCGAGGGCGAAGCCATTCCAGTCGTAGTCGCCGTCGGGTGCCTTCCCCGACTCGCCGTGGCCTCGGGCGTCAAACGCGACGCACCGGTACTGCTTGGCCAGGGGGGCGGCCACCGGCAGCCAGACCCGGCCGTGGAAGCCGGTGGCGTGGGCGAGGAGCATCGCCGGGCCGTCGCCGCCGAGGTCGTAGGCGGCGATCTCGACGCCATCGGGCGCCGTGACTCGGTGGCCGTTGACCGTCATGGCAGCGAAGGTAGCCCGGGTCGCCGGTTAACGGCCCCCGGCTAGCGTTGCTCGCATCGACACCGATGCCAGTACCGCCGCCATCCTGGCCGTCAACCGGCGCTTCTACGAGGCATTCGAGGCGCGCGATCTCGACGACATGTCCGATTTGTGGGAGCGTTCCGACCGGTCGAGTTGCACCCATCCGGGGTGGGCGACGCTCCGGGGATGGGGACCCATCGCCTCGTCGTTCTTCGCCCTGTTCCAGGGACCGCAACAGCTGCAATTCGTGCTGACCGAGGAACGGGTCGCCCTGGTCGGCGACCTGGCTTGGGTCTCGGTCGACGAGAACCTGTTGGGTGCCCAGGCCGGGGCCACCGTGGCCGCCCTGAACCTGTTCGTGCGCAGCCCGCTCGACGGCGAATGGCGCATGGTCTGCCATCACGGCTCGGTGGTCAGCAACCACGTCGATCCCGACCCCCCGGACTAACCGCCGGCGATCAGGGCGGCCAGGGTCTGCGCGTTCTCGACCGCATCGTCCCGCCAGCAGTTGTCCAACACCACATGGATCTCCTCGGTGGACGCCGCCAGCTCCCGGATCCGGGCGGCGAGGGCGGCCAGCTCCGGATCGTCGTAGCGGTAGGGCCAGGTCCACGGTTCGTCGTCCACCGCCCGTCGGCCGATCAGCCGCACCATGGCCACATCCGAGGTGGCCGCCATCACGGGTGGCAACGACCGCCGCCCGGCTGCCGGTCCGTCGGTCGACACGAAGCCCAGATCGCTGCCCTCCAACCACTCCAGGGTGTCCTCACATGCCGCCCCGACCAGCCACTTGGGGCTGCGCAGCTCCACTGCCACCCGGTAGCCGTCCAGCCGCTGGCGGGCGCCGGCCAGCGCCGCCCGGGTCTCGGGCTTGGGCGTGAACCACGACGGGTACTGCAGGATCACCACCCCCAGCCGCCCGGCGTCGCGCAACGGCCGCAGGGCGTGCTCGAACCGGCGCCAGCATTCCTCCACCGCGTCGCCACTGAGATGGGCCGAGTACAGGCGGCGGCGGTGCCGGGTCTCGGGCCGCACCTCGTCGTAAAGGTCCTCCCAGAGCGAGTCGGGCAGCGTCGGGTTCTCGGTCAGGAGCGACCACGCCCGCACGTCGAAACAGAAGCCCTCCGGCGTGCGGGCCACCCACTGGCGGGCCAGGTCGGGGGTGGGAGGAAACCGGTAGGTGGTGGCCAGCTCGGCTAGCGGCAGCCGTGAGCAGTAGAAGGCCAGACGCTCGGTCGCCGTCATGGTCCTGCGAGGGTAGAAGCCGCTCTCCCGGACCAGGCTCTGATCGGCCCACGATGAGGTGCCGTAGCGCAACAGACTGCCCCCCATCCGGATCGGAGGGGCGACAGCCGGTGTCGTGACCGGGGTCCCAAAGTCAAGATTGAGCGTTTCTGTCATCCGGGAGCCGGGTACCTCACCGCGCGGTGCGCCTCGCCTTCGATCTCAACCTGCCCGCCGAGACGCGCTTCCTCAGCGCCACTCGCCGGGCGATGTCGGTCTACATGGCGGAGTTCGGCGCCCCGGATGACATCATCGACGATGTCATCCTGGCCCTGGACGAGGCCTGCAGCAACGTGGTGAGACACGCTTTTCCACCTGGCAGGCCCGGGAGCTATCTTCTGCGGGCCGAGCTCCGTCCGGGGGAGGTCCAGATCGAGGTGGTCGACCAAGGCGTGGGTTTCGACCCCATGACGTACCGGTCGGGTGAGCTGCTCGATCCGCACGGACGCGGGCTTGAGGTCATGCGCCGGCTGATGACTACTGTCGAGGTCGAGTCGCCGACGGTCTCCGGTGGGACCCGCCTCAGGATGAGCAGGCAGATCCCGCCGATCGGTGACTGATCCGGGGTGCATCGAGTTCGAGCGTAGGCCCGGCGGTGGCTGACGCGCGGCAATGGGGCGTCGACTCCGGCTACGAGGACGCGGCCGGCGAGTGGCACGATTCGCCACCCGCGACCATCGAGGCGTTCCTGGAGATCATGGGCGCCGGCGACGGGCCGCCCCCGCCCGGACCGGCCGTCATCATCGCCCCCGGCCGGCCACCGGCCCGTTTGCCGCCCGGCGAGATTCAGCTGGAGGACGGATCGGTCCGCGACCGCCGCCGACGCCCTCCCCCCCGGCTACCACCGCCACACGGGCGCCGATGGCCGGGTTACCCCGCTGATCGTCAGCCCGGGCCGGTGCTGGCTGGACGACGCGATGCTGCTGTGGGGGTGGGCGGTGCAGCTGTACGCCGCCCGGTCGGGGGCCAGCTGGGGGATCGGTGACCTGGCCGATCTGAGCCGACTGGGCCGCTGGTCCGCCGGTCAGGGTGCAGGCATGGCCCTGATCAACCCGCTGCACGCCCCGCTTCCGGCCGAGCCCCAGCAGGCCAGCCCGTACTTCGCCAGCAGCCGTTGCTTTCGCAACCCGCTCTACTTGCGGATCGAGGACATCGACGGCGCCGCCCGCCTGCCGGACATCGAGCAGCTGGCGACCGCCGGGCGGGCGCTCAACGCCGGGCGCATCATCGACCGTGATGCCGTGTGGCGCATCAAGTCGGCGGCCCTGGAGGCGCTGTACGCCGGGTTCGGTGGCGACCCGGACTTCGACCGCTATGTGGGCGAGATGGGCGACGGACTGCGGGGCTATGCAACTTTCTGCGCCCTGGGTGAGCGTCACGGGTTTCCATGGGAAAAATGGCCCGCCGAGGTCCGCCGGCCGGACGGGCCCGGTATCGCGCCGTTCGCAGCGACAAGGAACGGTGCCGATCGGATCCGGTACCACTCCTGGGTCCAGTGGTTGCTCGACGGCCAACTCCTGGCCGCCGCCCAGCACCTAGGACTGGTCCAGGACCTGGCCATCGGCTCCGATGCCGGCGGCGCCGACGCCTGGCGTTGGCAGGACAGCATGGCCCTGGGGGTGAGGGTGGGGGCCCCCCCCGACGAGTTCAACATCGCCGGTCAGGATTGGGGGCTGCCGCCCTTCGACCCGTGGCGGCTGCGCCGCGCCGGGTACCAGCCCTTCATCGAACTACTCAGGGCCGGTCTACGGCATTCCGGAGGGATGCGCTTCGACCACGTCATGGGGCTGTTCCGGCTGTTCTGGGTCCCGGTCGGGCAACCACCGACCGCTGGGGCCTATGTCCGCTACCCGCACCGCGATCTGCTCGACATACTGGCCCTGGAGAGCCACCGGCACCGCGCCTATGTCGTGGGCGAGGACCTGGGAACGGTGGAGTACTCGATGCGCACCGAGCTGGCGGCCCGCCGGGTGCTGTCGTACCGGCTGCTGTGGTTCGAGCGCACGCCGCCGGGCGACGACTGGCCCCACCTGGCGCTGGCCGCGGCCACCACCCATGACCTGCCGACCTGTGCCGGGCTGTGGACAGGCGCCGACGCTGAGGCCCGGCGCCGGCTCGGGCTGCCGTCGAACGAGGACAGCGAGCAGGCCCTGCGGGCCAAGGTGGCCCGGTGGATCGGATCGGACGACGACACGCCGGTGGCCGACGCGGTCGAGCGGATCTACGGTCTCTTGGCCCGGGCGCCGTGCGCCATCGTCACCGCCACGTTGGACGACGCGCTCTTGGTGGAGGAGCGCCCGAATACGCCCGCCACGACCGATGAGTGGCCCAACTGGAAGTTGGCGCTGCCTGAGCCCATCGAAGCGCTGGAGGCCGAGCCGCGGGCCCAGGCCATCGCGTCCGCCCTCAACTCCCGCGGCCTCAATCGTCGGGCAGCAGGGCCTTCAGGGAGTACATGAGCGGCAGCGTGCCCGGGCCGGGCCACCGGCGTGCCCCATCGTCTCCTGTGACCAGCCACGGGAACTGGTCGAAGAGCGTGAAGTCCCACTCGTGGAACAACTCCAGCCGCAGACCGGAGGTCAGGACGGCGGTGATCACCCGGGCGAGGGAGTGCTGCCATTCCACCGTCACGTTGTGCTTGGTCGCCGCGCTGGCGTCCGCATAGCTGCCGGGTTCCTCGAACTGCATCGGGCCGGTGGCGAAGTAGTCGTACTTCGGCACGGGTTCGTCGTCGGCGAGCACATTGGCCGCCGGGTGGAACTCGCAGAGGTACAGGAAGCCACCCGGCTCCAGGAGGTCATGCACGACCGAAGCCCAGCGGTCGATGTCGGGCAACCAGTTGAGGGCCCCCAAGCCCGTATAGACGACATCGAAGCGCTCACCGCCCAGGATCTCCGCCACGCGATAGACGTCGCCCACGACGAACCGAGCCCGGTCGGCCAGCCTCACCTGGCCCGCCAGCCGGGTGGCGGTCTCGATGGCGGGAGCTGAGAAGTCAAGACCGGTGACGGTCGCGGTCGGATGGATGCCGCGCCAGGTCGAGAGTCTCCAGGCCGAAATGGCACTGCAAGTGGAGAACCCGCATGCCGTCGAGCGGGCCGAGCTCCCCGAGCACGAACCCCCGCAGGATGGGGCGGCCCGACTTGAAGGCCTCGACGTTGTAGAAGTCCGATGCCACGTGCAGCGGGACCCGTTCGTCCCACATCTGCCGGTTGAGGGTGAGCCAGTCGTCCACGCTCCGTAGGGTAAGCGTCGTGGACCTCCCCGTCATGCCCCCTGTTGCGCCGATGCTGGCCAAGCTGAGCCGGGACCTTCCCGTCGGCGGCTTCCTGTACGAGCCGAAGTGGGACGGGTTCCGCTGCATCGTCTTCCGGGACGGTGACCAGGTCGAGTTGGGGAGTCGCAACGAACGGCACCTCACCCGGTACTTCCCGGAGGTGATCGAGGTCATCAAAACGGCCCTGCCTGAGCGGTGCGTGGTCGACGGTGAGGTGGTCGTCGCCGGCTCCGACGGGCTGGACTTCGACGCTCTGCAACAGCGGATCCACCCCGCCGACTCGCGTGTCCGGATGCTGGCTGCCCAGACGCCGGCGTCGTACGTGGCGTTCGACCTGCTGGCCCTCGGGTCGGCGGATCTCCGCGCCGAGGGCTTCGCGTCCCGGCGCCGGCAACTGGTCTCGGCGCTCGGCGAGTTCGCCGCCGACGCCGACCCGGCGGCCCTGGCCCCGGTGCCAGGGGCGGACGTGGCCCGAGTGGCCTCGGTGCACGTCACGCCCGCGACCGGCGACGTCGAGGTCGCCCAGGACTGGTTCTCCCGCTTCGAGGGCGCCGGGCTCGACGGCGTGGTCGCCAAGTCCGAGAACCTGCCGTACCTCGAGGACAAGCGGGTCATGTGGAAGGTCAAGCACGAGCGGACCGCCGAGTTCGTCGTCGCCGGCTTCCGCTGGTACAAGGGCGGCGAGGGCGTCGGGTCGCTGATGTTGGGCCTCTACGACGTCGAGGGTCAACTGCACCACGTGGGGGTGATCGGGGCGTTCCCGGCCGCTCAGCGCCGGGCTCTGGTTGACGAGCTTGCCCCCTACCGAATGGCGGCGGGAGACAAGGGCCACCCATGGGGCGAATGGGCGGCGTGGGCCGACGCCGGACCCGGTGCGTCCGGACAGCGGCTACCGGGCGCCGTGAGCCGCTGGAACGCCAAGAAGGACCTCTCCTTTGAGCCGCTGCGCCCTGATCTGGTCGTGGAGGCGGCGTACGAGCACCTGCAGGGACCCCGGCTGCGCCACACCGCCCGTTTCAGGCGGTGGCGGCCCGACCGGGACCCCCGCAGCTGCACCTACGACCAGCTCGAGACCGTGGTGCCCATGGAGCTGGCGTCCATCTTCGCCCTGTAGCGCTCAGGAGCTGGCGAAGACGGCGAAGAAGTCCCGGCCGCCCGCCGAGCTGAGGAAGTGGTTGGGCGAACCGCTCATGCCGGGAAGAAGCTTGGTGCCGACCGGACCCGTGGGCCCATCCTCGAAGGTGCTGAAACTGGGCCACGCCGGGTTGATGTCGAGCTCCATGGCCCGCACCGCGCCCGCGGCCACCAGGCCCCACGCCAGGGTGATCGGGTCGAGCGACGGCCCGGCCACGTAGAGCAACCGGCCCGAGCCGTCAAGGGCCACCGCCGAGCGCCATGTGGCGATGCCGCCACCCAGGGTGAAGCCCCAGGTGGCCTGCAGGATGTTGTTCGGGCCGGTCAAACCCGGGACCGGCTTGCTGTCGTCGACCATGAGGGACGCGTTCTGGCGGACGGCCACCACCTCGGGGGTCATCTGCGCGTCGCGGCCCCATTGGCCGACGGTGGCCGATCCATCGGCGAATATGATGAGCGAGGCGGCGCCGTCACGGAGCGGGACGCCGGCGCTGCCCCGCTGGTACCAACCGCCCCTCGCCTGGTTCATCTTGAAGCCCGAGTTGAAGGTGGCGACCACGGTGGGCCACAGGTTGGCCGGCACGGCGTTCTGGCCGGCCCCGTTACCGGAGTAGAACGCGAAGCGGAGGCGGCGGGTCTCCATCCGGGCGACGGCCATCGTGGCCCCCCCGGGCGTGTGTTGGAGGGAATTCGTCTCGATCGCGGCGGAGCCGCCCGCCGGCCGGCCCGCCGGCTTCCAGGAGCCGATGGTCCAGCTGCCGGGATCGCCGGGGGTGGGCAGCACCGCTCCGCGGACGGTGGTCGTGGGCTTGCCGATCGTCGACGCGGGCCCGGTCGTGGTGATCAGCGCCGTCGTGGCTGTCGTTGCCGCGGTGCTCGGGGCGTTGGGTGCGGTCGTCCGGGGAGTGCCTGAGCCGGCGCACGACACGGCCGTCAGGACGCCGAGCAGGCCCGCCACGGTCCGGACGATGGTCGCCATGGTCGAGTCAGGTTAACGGTGCGAGACTTCTGATCGTGAGCACCGGGACCAGCAGTGGCCGCCGCCAGAGCGCCGTCATCCTGCCGGTTCCCGACGCCGAGCCGGTGGTCGGTCGTTACCGGATGGAGTACGACCCCGTCGCCATCGCCGGGGTGCCGGCGCACATCACGCTCATGGTGCCGTGGCTCCCGATCGAGGAGATAACGGCGGCCGACGTGGCCGAGTTGAGGCGCTTGCTTCTGTCGGTTCCCGCCTTCGACTACGAGTTGACCATGGTTGGATGGTTCGGGCGGCGGGTCCTCTGGCTGGCGCCCGAGCCCGCCGAGCCGTTCGTGAAGCTGACCGGCATGCTGGGCGGGACATTCGGGACCAGCCACTACGACGACGAATTCGACGAGGTGGTGCCCCACCTCACGGTGGGCCACGCCAGCGATGGTGTCGAGTTGGCCGGCGTGGCCGCCGCGTTGAAGCCCGCCCTGCCGATCCGGTGCCGGGCCCGGGAGGTATGGGTCATGGTCGGCGACGGCCAGGTCTGGAAGATGCGGGATCGGCTGGCGCTCGGCTAGCTGGCCGAGAAGTGCTTGAGCAGCTCGGCGAACTCGTCGGCCAGTCCGTTGGGCACGATGTAGCCATCCTCGTCACGGATCTGGTCGAAGTTGTCGCGTACGTCCTCGAGGGTCAGCTCCGGGTTGTAGTAGCCCTGGGTCATGCCCATGAAGAAGCGGGCGATCCGGCCGCCGGCGGCCGAATAGATCTCGCCCGTCACCGGGCAGTCCTCGTGGACCAGCCAGGCGGCGATCGGTGACACCAGCGACGGGTCGAGCTTGTCAGCCAGCGGCCCGAGCAGCTCCTCGGTCATCCGGGTCCTGGCCACGGGGGCGATGGCGTTGGCCTTGATGTTGTACTTGGCGCCCTCGGCGGCCAGTACCCGGGTCAACCCGACCAGGCCCATCTTGGCCGCCCCGTAGTTGGACTGGCCGAAGTTGCCGAGGATGCCGGAGTTGGAGGAGGTATTGAGCACCCGGCCGTAGTTCTGCTCACGCATCTTGATCCACGCCGGGCGGGTCACGTTGAATGCCCCCTGCAGGTGGACGTCGAGAACCGGGTTGAGCAGCTCGGGCGTCATGTTGTGGAAGGTCTTGTCCCGCAGGATCCCGGCGTTGTTGATGACGATGTCGACCCGGCCGAACGCCTCCATCGCGGTCTTGACGATCGCCTCGCCGCCCTCGGGTGTGGCCACGCTGTTGGTGTCGGCGACCGCCACACCCCCGAGATCGTTGATCTCCTTGGCCGTGCGCTGCGCCGGACCCTCACTGCCCCCCTCGCCGCTGACCGATGCCGCCCAGGTCGTTGATCACGACCTGGGCGCCCCGGGACGCCAGGAGCAGGGCGTGCTCGCGGCCCAGGCCGCCGCCCGCACCGGTGATGATCGCAACTTTGCCGTCAAAACCGATGTCAGCCATGGTCTGCAAAGTTACCGCCTGGTAGCTCCTGATAGGCGCCGGCGCCGCGCAGCATGCGCCGGTGCCAGCGGCGGGGGGTCAAGAGGATCGCACGCGGGTAATCCTCGAACATCCAGCGGACGAAGTTGCGCCGGCTCCACTCGGTGGACCCGGCGACGCGGACCGCAGCCCGGACGCCGCGGCGGTGCCGGATGGCCCGGGACAGGAGGGCGGCGACGCGGTCGTCGGCACCCATCCCGGCCAGGACATGGCGCCGGTACCCGGCTCCAACGGCTGACGGGCCCTCAGGTGCCTCGGCGAGGATGGCCCGGGCCGCCAGCTCGCCCGTCTCCAGCGCCTGGCCGATGCCCTCCCCGGTCAGGGTGTCGGTGGCGCGGGCCGCGTCGCCGACGAAGAGCACCCGGCCGCCGGCCGCGGTCAGGCGAGTGCTGCTGATCCGGGCCGGGATGGGCCACGCCTTTTGCGGGGCCTCGGGCGTGGCCTGGGTGCCCAACACCCTCCTGATGTGCGGCCGCTCGAGCAGGTCGGCCCACTGCTGCTTCATCTCGTGGGTCGGCCGGCCGGCCGCCCGGTGGATGCCGAAGCCGACGTTGGCCCGACCGCCGGGCAGGGGGAAGGACCAGGCGTAGCCAGGTAGGAGGTCGGGCTCGAACCACACCCACAGCTGACGGGCGGCGGCCTGATCAACATCCGCGAAGTACTGCCGGAAGGCATGCCACTCGCCCAGATACCCCGCTTCGTCGCCGGCGTCCAGCGCCTTGCGGATCGGCGACCACATGCCATCGGCGGCGACCACGTAGCCGGCGCGCACCGAGCCGATGCCGTCCACGTCCAGTTCGACGAGCCCCTCGAGGCGGGTGACCGAGGCCACGCCATGGCCGTCGTGCACCTTCACGCCGGCCGATCGGGCCACGTCGAGGAACGCGGCGTCGAGATCGGCCCGCCGGGCGACCGCGGCGAAGACGCCGCCGGTGTCCGGGAGGGGGAACACGACAGATCGGCCCGATGGCGAGCGGATGCACGCCTCGGCCACCGGTTGCCACGACCGCACGGTGTCGGGCCGCAGCCCCAACCGCTCGTACCGCCGGAGCGCGCCCGTGGTCAGCCCGTCGCCACAGCACTTGTCTCGCGGGAACCGGGCCTTGTCGAAGAGCACCACGTCGCGCCCGGGCCGGGCCAGCGTGATCGCGGCCGCCACGCCGGCCGGCCCGCCCCCTACGACCACGACGTCGGCGTTCAGCACCCAGCTGAGGCTAGAGGGCGCCGCCCGCAACGCCAACCCGCGGTTGGCCGGCGGCGACTGCGGAGCTCTGGGGGGACTAACCCGCCGGTGGGGCCGCCTTCTCTCCCCAGACCGGCCAGGACGACGCTTCGACCGGCCGTCGGGAGCCATACGGCGAAGTCCGGGGAGACAAACCGGCAAGTGGGGGCCGCCTTCGCTCCCCGGAGCTCTCGGCGCCCTACTGCGCCGAGAGAGCGGCGGCCAGGACCTGGGCCGACGACCGGGTGGCCCGCCATCCGAGGGTGGCGGCGGCGCGGGCCGGGTCGAGGGCGAGCGGTCCGGTCACCATGACGGCCCGGTCGGCGCCGAACGGCAAGGCCCGCAGGCGGAAGCCGGCCTCCGCGCCGGCCAGCAGCAGGCGGCGGGGAAGCCGAACGACGCCGGCCCGGCTGCGGGCCACCCGGGCGATGTCGGCCGCGGTCATCCAGTCGGCGGGCGCGACGTTGATGACCCCCGTGACGGCTGACCCGCCGGCGGCGTGGAGGGCGGTGGCCGCGTCCTCCTCGTCCAGGAACTGGAGCGCCTCGTGGCACCCCCGGGCCGCCGGCACCACCGTCCGGTAGCCCAACGTGGCCTTGGCGATGCGGGGGTCGGCGTGGGGCCCGAGCACCGCCCCGATCCGCAGCGACACGGTCGGAGCGGTTTCGCTGCAGATCCGTTCGGCCACCAGCTTCTGGCCCGCGTAGGCGCACTCCGGGTTGGGCCGGGGCCAGTCGTCCCTCGTCGAGCGGCAGCGGGTTGTCGGCCCATGCCCCGTACACGGCGGCCGAGGAGGCGAACACGATCCGGGCCGGCGAGGCGGCCAGCACGTTGCGCGGTGCCGTCCAGGTTGATGTCGGCCGTGTCGGTCGACCGCCAGAGGGCGAAGCCCAGGTGCCACAGCACCTCGACGCCGGCTCAGCGCCCGGCGGGCGGCGTCGCTGCGCAGGTCGGCTTCGGTATGGACCAGCTTGGGGTGCGGCGCGACGCGGCCGGCGGGCCACCGACCGGACGCCGGTGATCGCCGGGTCGGCCAGCAGGCGGGGCAGCAGGCGGAGCCCAGGTGGCCGGTGGCCCCGGTCAGCCCAACGTCGATCGGGCCTCCTCGAAGGCGCGCAGGGCCTCGTCGATCTGCGCCTCGGTGTGGGTGGCCATCACCGAGGTGCGCAGTAGCGCCCGCCCGGGCGGCACGGCGGGGGCGATGGCGCAGTTGGTGTAGACGCCGTGGTCGAGCAGCGCCCGCCAGATCCGGGCCGCGTCCCAGTCGTCGCCGACGTGGATGGGCACGATGGGCCCCGGGGGTTCCGGTCCGACCTCGAACCCGAGCTCGGCCAGCCCGGTGTGGAGCTGGTGCGGCCCGGACCAGGACGGCGTCGCGCCGGCGCCGAGTTCGGCCCGGGCGATCTCGAGCGGCAGCCAGCGCCGCGCCGAGTGCCGCAGGGACGCCCGGCGGCGGTGAACAGCAGCGGCCGGCACGCCACCCGCAGGTAGTCGATGACCTCCTGGGGACCGGCGATGAAGCCGCCGCACGAGGCCAGGGACTTGGAGAAGGTGCCCATCAGCAGATCGGGCGTCACGCCGGCCGCGGCCGCCGTCCCCCGCCCGTCGGGACCGAGGACGCCGAGCGCATGGGCCTCGTCGACCAGGAACCGGGCGCCGAAGGTGTCGCACACCTCGGCGATCTCGGCGACGGGCGCCACGTCGCCCTCCATCGAGTAGATCCCGTCCACCGCCACCAGGGCGCCGCCGTCGTCCTCGTGCTTGTCGCGCCAGTTGCGCAGCCGCTGGCGCAGGCTGGACGGCAGGTTGTGGCGGAACGACCGCAGCGTGCCGGTCGACATCCGGGCCCCGTCGATCAGGCTGGCGTGGCTGGCGGAGTCCAGGAACACCGTGTCATTGGCCTCGACCAGGGTGGCGACCAGCCCCACGTTGGCGGAGTAGCCGGTCGTGAACACCAGGCAGGCTTCGAACTGCAGCCAGTCGGCAAGCGCCTCCTCGAGCTCGCGGTGCAGGGCCAATGTGCCGTTCATGAGCCGGCTGCCGGTGCAGCCCGTGCCGTACTTCTCGATGGCGTCGATGGCGGCCCGCTTCACCCGGTCGTCGCTGGTCAGGCCCAGGTAGTTGTTGGAGCCCAGCATGATGACCGGCTTGTCCTCGTGCAGGACGACCGGCCCGGACTGGCTGGCCATCTCCCGGTAGTAGGGCAGCATGCCGAGCTGCTCCGCCATGCGGTATTCGACCAGGCGGGGAGAGTCGCACTTGTCGAACAGGTCGGCGCGAACGGACAGCTTCGGGGTCAGACCAGGCTTCGGCCACGACCGAAGGGTACGGGACGTTCACCTCCTCGCGCGACGTTTCTTGTGACGGTCATGTCTCACCTCGGGCTCAAGATCGGTTCTGGAGGGCCTCGAAACGCCGCTCCCAGTCGAGGTGGCGGGCCTTTCCGTCCCGGACGAAGCGGCGAGAAGGCGATGGCCTTGATGCAGGGCCGCATTGAGCCGGGCGCCGGCCGGCGCAGCGGGCGGATTACGTCCACGAACAGCACCACCCGGACCCCGTCGGTGTCGTTCCACGCGAAGTGCTCGTAGCCGTCGTCGAACACCAGGCTCCGGCCCTCGTGCCAGTGGGCCACCTCGCCGCCGACGCTGATGCCGCACTGCTCGGACCGGCTCGGGATCTTCAGGGCCAGGTGGTAGCGCAGCACGCCGCGCCAGGGCCCGCGGTGGGGTGGGATGTGCTTGCCGGGGGAGAGGATGGAGAAGAAGGCGGTGGTCAGCCCGGGCACCGCCTCGAGCAGCCGGGTCGTCTCCGGGCACCGGGCGCAGTTGGACTCGGACTTGAAGCCGAACCCGAAGAAGAAGAACGTCTTCCACCGATCGTCGTCGGTGATCGACAGCTGGTCGGCGGAGATGTCCTGGAAGTTGGGGAGCTCCTCCCGGTATTCGAGGACGGTGTCGAGCTCCTTGCGGATGAGGGGGAACCCGGCCTCGAGCGGCTCGATCCAGTCGAACTGCTCGACGGCGAGGAACGGTGTGGTCTCGACTTCCGAATAGCGCAGGACCCAGCCTTCCAGGCCCTGGAGGATCCGGCCACCGACCTCGGTCGTGGCGTCGACGATGCGCGTACGTACTCCAGCGGCCATGAGCGGGACAGGCTAGGGCACGACAGGGCAGCATGGGGCAGGATGGCGCCGTGCGCCTGCTGATTCTCGCCCCGCCCGGTGCAGGAAAGGGCACTCAGGCCAAGCGCCTGTCGGATCGGTTCGGCATCGAGCACATCTCGACCGGTGACCTGCTCCGCCAGGAGGTGGCGTCGGGGACGCCGCTCGGCCTCCAGGCGCAGGAGTACCTGGACCGGGGGGACCTGGTGCCCGATGAGCTGATCCGGGACATGGTGATCGACCGGGTCACGGCCGCCGATGCCAGAGGCGGGTTTCTGCTGGACGGATATC
Source organism: uncultured Actinomycetota bacterium (assembly GCA_963792645.1). GTDB lineage: Bacteria > Actinomycetota > Acidimicrobiia > Acidimicrobiales > Palsa-688 > CAWBWS01. Next base: position 402,219 of record CAWBWS010000001.1, on the reverse strand, counting down.
CCCGCAACCTGGCCCAGGCCGAGGAGGCCCGCCGGTTGGCCCACGACCGGGGGATCGACATCGGAGGGGCCATCTACCTCGATGTCGGCCGGGACGAGTCGCTTCGGCGCATGCTCGGGCGGGCGGCCGGCCAGGCCCGCGGCGACGACAGGGAGGAGACCATACGCCACCGGCTCGACGTGTACGACCGCGAGACGCGACCGCTGGCCGACTACTACCGGGATCGGGGCCTCCTCCTCGCGGTCGACGGCGAGCAGTCTCCGGACCAGGTCACCGCCGACATCCTGTCCCAGCTGGCCGGGCGGCCCGCTACACCGTCACCAGCGCCGGGTCGGCCGCCGCCAGGTGATGGGTTTCGTTGAGCGTCTGGAGGACCCGCCGGTCCTCGTAGGCCAACACCCGGCTGACCGAGGCATGTGAGGGCCGGAAGAACATGTCCTCGGACAACCCGAGCACATGCCCGATGTACCCGTTGATCACCCCGCTGTGGCAGGCCACGACGACCCGCTGACCGGGGTGACGGCCGATCAGTTCCTCTATGGCGCTCACCACCCGGGTCCGGCACTCGGCGCTCGACTCGCTCAACGGATAGACGTCCCAGCTTCTCTCGACGATGAAGCGCTCCTGCATCTCCCGGATCTCGTCCCCGCTCAGGACGTCGCCGAGGCCGCATCCGACCGGGACGTCGCGGAACACCTCGACCTCCCGCAGATCCTCGATCACGACCGGTTCCAGCCCGTGATGGTCGGCCACCTGACGGGCGGTGTCATGGGCCCGCGTCAGATGACTGCTGTAGACGGCGTCGATGTGCTCGCCCGCCAGCGACGCCCCCACCAACTCGGCCTGGCGCCGGCCCGCCTCGGAAAGCGGCGGGTCAACCCAGTCGGACGCCACCGGCTTGGTCCGCTGCGGGAAGTGCTGGCGGCCGTGGCGGACCAGGATCACCGTGGTGACACCGGGGAGGTGGGTCAGGAAGGTCCGGTCGAGAGGTGAGGCCGACGGGAGCGGGGAGGCGGCGCTCATGGGTCTCTCTACCCGAACATCTGGAGCCACTGATGGCGCGATTTGGGCTTGTACACGAAGTTCAGCTCCTTGACGCTCGCCAGCGGTGCCGACGGGGCGGCGGAATACCGGTGCCCCGGGAACACTGTGACATCGTCGGGGAGCGCCGCCAACCGTTGCAGGCTGTCGTACATCGCCGCCGGGTCGGAGCCCGGCAAGTCGGTGCGACCGCAGCCGTCGAGGAACAGCGTGTCGCCCGACACCAGCATCCCGTCGACCAGGAAGCACTGGCTGCCGGGCGTGTGCCCGGGAGTGTGGAGCAGCTCGATCTTCACCGCGCCCACCTCGACCGAGTCGCCACTGTCGTGCACTACCAGGTCGCTCGCCGACACGCCCGCGCCCCGGCGCACCCACTCGGCCTCGGCCCGGTGCACGTGGATCTTGACCGGCCGGCGGGCCAGGAGATCCCGCGCCCCTTCGATGGCATAGCCGCCGAACGAGCCGCCGACGTGGTCGGGGTGGTGATGGGTGGCCAGCACCCCGGTGAGTCGCATCCCATCGGCTTCGGCCACGTCCACGATGTCCTCGACGCTGTAGGCCGGATCGACGGCCACCGCCTCGCCGCTCTCCCGGTCGCCGATCAGGTAGACGAAGTTGACCATCTGGGCGGCGATCGGGTCGTCCACCGCAAAGTCCCGCCCCGAGAGCAGCTGACGGAAGTACAGCTGTCCAGTGCTCAGGCTCGGATACCCAGTTCGTCGATACGGTGGCGCATGTTGGCGGCGTCGCGCTCGAACAGCCGGGCCAGGGCCCGGACATCCTCGTCCCGGATGGTGAGCACCCGCCCGTTGAAGTCACCGCGCTGCAACTGGATCATCCGCAGGTACCGGTTGATCAGGTCCTTCTCGGGGGCCTCGACCGCTTCCAACCGGACCAGGTCGATGGTCACCGGACTGGTCTCCAGGTCGAGCACCACGCTCGGGCGGTCGGCCGATCCGGCCCTCGAACCGGGAAGCATGGGGCGGCGCCGGCGTCGCGGGGCAGCAACTGGTCGACCGGGACGCCGTAGAAACGGGCCAGCCGCTGCAGGCGTAGCACCGAGATGACCCGCTCGCCCCGCTCGTAAGCACCGAGCACCGAGGCCTTGAACTCCCGCTCTGACGTGGCCTCGACCGACTGCAGAGAATGGCCCTGCTGGCGGCGTATCGCCCGCAGCCGCTCGCCGACCTTGCGGGCGTAGTCCGGCGACATGCCCTCAGTGCTCACGGCCTCCTCGGTCTGCATGCGCCCACTTTCGCCATCATCGGGTCCGCGCGTTCTCGGCGGCGTCCTAACTGAAGGATACCGGTCGATCAGCTCCGCCGTGGCCGCTTGTCAGGGGAGCGGAGGCGCACGATGACGGACTGGCTGGCGATTCCGAGCAGCGTCCCGTCCTCGGCCCACAGATGGGCCCGGCCGTGGCCGAACCCGTTGGCGATGGCCAGGATATGCACGTCGCACAGCACCCACTCCGATGGCACCAGTTGCACCACCCGAATCGTGTTGTCCAGGCTGTTGCCGATGGCCGGTTCACCCAGCGCCTGGGCCACGCCGCTTGGCACGTAGTCGCCGAGCACCGACAACCATGCTGAGGATGGCTCCAACTGGCCCTGTAGCCGGGCCCACAGCACCAGCCGCCCGTCCCCCGGCGTGCCATCGAGTTCCTCGTACTGCCGGCCGCGGGCCAGGCGGATCTCAACCCGTTCCAGTACGGTGCCGCTGAACTCGGCTGGAACCGCCCGTCGGGCGCAGGCCTCAGGGCCCGGCACCTCGGGGCGCTGCACCCAAGTGCCGCTCACGTCCAGGTTCCGGCGGCCGAAGGCGGCGTTGACGGTGAGGATCTCCTTGCCGTCCACCCGGCCGACGGCCCGGGCCTGGCTGACCTGGTGGCCGGTCACGGCCGGGACGACCTCGATCTGGAGGATGCTGCCGGTCGGGGCGTAGGCCAGGTACTGGGCGGCGGCCCAGATGGCCGGGCGGTCGCTGGCCTGTTCCATGGCCGCCACCGCGGCGGCCAGCCCGCACCCGCCGAACAGGAACTTCCCCGGCGTCGACACTCCAGGGGTTACCGGCAGCCGCCACCGGAGCGGATCGGCCGTCGGCTCCAAGCCGAGGAAGGTCCTGGCATCCACGGCGAGAACGCTATCGGAACGCTGGGACTAGAAAACCTGAGTCAAGAGTTGTCAAGAACCCTTCTCCAGTGGATCTGTCCGGCGCCCGGCATGCGGCGACGCGGTGCTCACGCTGCCGGCCGGTGAGAACGACGGGCTGATGGTCCGAGCAGAGCGCAGCCCGTCGAGGTCCGAGGGCGCCAAGGTGGTGGTCGCCGAGCGGCCCCAGGGCGTGTTCACCCGCCCTCGACCCCGACCGCATCCCCGCCGCCGCTCCACCACAGAGGGCCCCGAATGGCCATTGACCACCGGGGCGCCCCTTTCCCACCGTTAACGAGCGTGCAGCAGGATGAAATGGTGCCCTGTCACCGGCACGACGGCGCCCATCTCGTATCGGGGCGGCTCGTCAGGCGGTACGGCGAGGGACGAGTCCAGGTCCAGGTCCCACGAACGCCCCCAGCCGTCTGCCGGCAGGGTGAAGTCGATGGGCTGGTCCCACGCGTTGAAGAGCAGGTAGAACGACTCGTCCCGCACCGGCTGGCCCCGGCGGTCCACGTCGGGGATGGCCTGGCCGTTGAGGAAGACCCCGAGGCTGCGGGCGTAGCCCGTGTCCCAGTCGGCGTCGCCCATCTCCTCGCCGTCGGGCTTGAACCAGGCGATGTCCTTGAGACCGCCCCGCCCCCTGCCCCGCACCGAGCGGCCCTGGAAGAACCGGCGGCGGCAGAACACCGGGTGGGTGCGCCGGATCTCGATCAGGGCCTGGGTGAACTCGAACAGGTCGGTGTCGGCCCGGGCCCAGTCGTACCAGGAGATGTCGTTGTCCTGGCAGTAGGCATTGTTGCTGCCGTGCTGCGACCGGCCGATCTCGTCGCCGCCGAGCACCATCGGCACCCCCTGCGACAACAGCAGGGTGCACAGGAAGTTGCGCTGCTGGCGGGCCCGCAGGGCGTTGATGACCGGGATCGTCGTCGGCCCCTCGACACCGCAGTTCCAGGCGCGGTTGTCGTCGGTGCCGTCGCGATTGTTCTCGCCGTTGGCCTCGTTGTGCTTGTCGTTGTACGAGACCAGGTCGCGCAGGGTGAAGCCGTCGTGGCAGGTGACGAAGTTGATGCTGGCGCTGGGCCGGCGCCCGGTCGCCTCGTACAGGTCCGAGCTGCCGGTGAGCCGCTCGGCCAGCTCGCCCAGTCGGGGGAGCTGGCCCCGCCAGTAGTCGCGGATCGAGTCGCGGTAGTGGCCGTTCCATTCCGACCACAGCTGCGGGAAGTTGCCCACGTGGTAGCCGCCTTCGCCCAGGTCCCACGGCTCGGCGATCAGCTTGAGCCGGCTGATCACCGGGTCCTGCTGGATCAGGTCGAAGAACGCCGACAGCCGGTCGACCTCGAAGAACTGGCGGGCCAGGGTGGCCGCCAGGTCGAACCGGAAGCCGTCGACATGCATGTCGATCGCCCAGTACCGCAGGGAGTCCATGATCAGCTGCAGCACGTGAGGCTCGCGCATGTTGAGGGTGTTCCCGGTGCCCGTGGTGTCCCAGTAGTGGCGCAGGTTGTCGGGGCCCAGCCGGTAGTAGGCGGCATTGTCCAGGCCCCGGAACGACAGCATCGGGCCCATGTTGTTGCCCTCGGCGGTGTGGTTGTAGACGACGTCGAGGATCACCTCGATCCCGGCCTCGTGCAGGTTGCGGACCATGGCCTTGAACTCGTTGACCACGTCGTGGCCGGGCCGGGACGCGTACCCGTTATGAGGGGCGAGGAAGGCGATGGAGTTGTAGCCCCAGTAGTTGCGCAGGCCCATGTCCACCAGCCGGTGATCGTGGATGAACTGGTGCACCGGCAGCAGTTCGACGGCGGTGACCCCGAGCTTGGTCAGGTAGTCGATGGTGACCGGGTGGCCCAGGCCGGCGTAGGTGCCGCGCAACTCGGGACGAATGTTCGGGTGGCGAATCGTGAGACCCTTGACATGGGCCTCGTAGATGACGGTCTGGTGCAAAGGCGTGCGCGGCGCCCGGTCGCGGCCCCAGTCGAACAGGCCGTCGGCCACGATGGCCTTGGGCATGTACGGCGCCGAGTCCTCGTCGTTGCGGAGGGTCTCGTCGCCGCTCGTGAGGTCGTAGGGGTACACGGCCGGGTGCCACTTCACCTCGCCGTCCACCGCCTTGGCGTACGGGTCGAGGAGCAGCTTGTTGGGATTGCAGCGCACCCCGGACCCCGGGTCGTAGGGACCGTGGACCCGGAACCCGTAGCGGGTGCCTGGTGCCATGCCGGGCAGATAGCCATGCCAGCACGACCCGTCGATCTCGGGCAGGGCCACCAGCGTCTCCGTGCCATCTGCGTCGAACAGGCACAGGTCGACTTGGGTGGCGACGCTCGAAAACACCGACACGTTGGTGCCGACTCCGTCCCACACCGCGCCGAGTGGGTACGGATCTCCCGGCCATACCTCAGGCATGGAGCGTGACGCTAACGCTCGTCTCGTCAGCCCCACCAGAAGGCGGCGGCGACGATCCCGTACAGACCGATCAGCGCCACCCCCTCGAGCCAGACGTACTCACCGTCGGCGATCACCACGATGACCACGAGCGTTGCCACCGCCAGTGCCGCAACTTCCAGGGTGGGAAAAACGAGCGTCAGTGGCGTCGGCCCGATCAGGCGCGACGCCAGCACGAGTAGCGGCGTCAGGAACAGCGCCACCTGGAGCGGGCTGTTCAGTATGGTGATGAGCGCGTAGTCGGGACGGCCCTTCAAGGCGAACGTGATGCCGCCTACGTTCTCGACCGCGTTGCTGGCGATGGCGACGACCACCAGCCCGGTGAAGGTCTGCGACAATCCGAGGCTCTTGGTGGCCGGTTCGAGGGCGCCGACGAACCAGTCGGACACCAGCGCGGAGCCGAGACTGCCGAACGCCAGCAGGCCGATGGCGGTCGGCAGCGGCCAGCGGTTTGAAGGGGTGTCCCGGTCGGGGCCGGTGCTGGCGCCGCCGCGCAACCAGAACGGGATGCTGACGACGTACAGGACCAGGAGGATGACGGCCAGCGCATTGGAGAGCTGGGAGGCGTGCGGGGCGGCAGGGGTGTGGAGCCGGGCCGCCAGGGTCGGCACTAGCAGCGCGGCGACGGCCACGAGCAACAACGTGCCGATCATGCGGGGTGACTGGGTGGCGAAGCGCTGGGGGCCGTGTTTCAGACCGCCGGCCAGGATGGCGAGCCCGAGGACGAGCAGTACGTTGGCCAGGACCGAGCCGATGACGGCGGCCCGCACCACGTCCACCAGTCCGGCGCGCAGGGCGAAGATGCCGACGAACAACTCGGGCAGGTTGCCGAGCGCCGATTGGAGCAGTCCGGTGGCGCCCGGCTCCAGGTGCTCGCCGACCTGTTCGATCGACTGGCCGACCACGGCAGCCAGGGCGGCGAGGGCGACCGCGGCCAGGATGAAGGTGGCCACGTTGCGGGCGCTGACGAGCCGGGCGACGGCGGCGACGGCGGTCAGGGCGACGGCGGTCGCCATGATCAGCCGCTGGCTCCGGCTCAGGGCGCCCACGGGGCGCAACGGTAGCGGCGGGGGGCCGGCGACAGATCCGTTCGTCAGTTGGGCGCGCTATGACGCGCCCAAGTGACGAACGGATTGAGCGCGGCGCTCAGTCTGCCGTCACCGGCAAGTAGACGTGGGCGCCGGCCGAGACGAATTCCTCGGCCTTCTCCTTCATCCCGATCTCGATCGCCTCTTCGCCCGTGACGCCCGTGGGCCTTGGCGTAGTCGCGGACGTCCTGGCTGATCCGCATGGAGCAGAACTTCGGGCCGCACATCGAGCAGAAGTGGGCGGTCTTGGCCGGCTCGGCGGGCAGTGTCTCGTCGTGGTAGGCGCTAGCGGTCTCCGGATCCAGCGAGAGGTGGAACTGGTCCTCCCAGCGGAACTCGAAACGGGCCTTGGACAGGGCGTCGTCCCACGCCTGGGCGCCGGGGTGGCCCTTGGCCAGGTCGGCGGCGTGGGCGGCGATCTTGTAGGCGATCACGCCGTCCTTCACGTCGTCGCGGTTGGGCAGGCCCGAGATGCTCCTTGGGCGTGACGTAGCAGAGCATGGCCGTGCCGTACCAGCCGATCATGGCCGCCCCGATGGCCGAGGTGATGTGGTCGTAGCCGGGGGCGATGTCGGTGGTCAGCGGGACCGAGCGTGTAGAAGGGCGCCTCGTGGCACAGCTCCAGCTGGAGGTCCATGTTCTCCTTGATCTTGTGCATCGGGCACGTGGCCCGGGCCCTCGATCATCACCTGCACGTCGTGGCGCCAGGCGATCTCGGTCAGCTCGCCCAGGGTGCGCAGCTCGGCCAGCTGGGCCTCGTCGTTGGCGTCGGCGATCGACCCCGGCCGCAGCCCGTCGCCGAGCGAGAAGGCCACGTCGTAGGCGGCGAGGATCTCGCACAGCTCCTCGAAGTGGGTGTAGAGGAAGTTCTCCTGGTGGTGGGCCAGGCACCAGGCGGCCAGGATCGAGCCGCCCCGGCTGACGATGCCGGTCACCCGCTTGGCCGTCATGAGCGGCACGTAGCGCAGGCAGCACGCCGGCGTGGACGGTGAAGTAGTCGACGCCCTGCTCGGCCTGCTCGATCGATGGTGTCGCGGTACACCTCCCAGGTGAGCTCCTCGGCCTGTGCCGTCGACCTTCTCCAGCGCCTGGTAGATCGGCACCGTGCCGATCGGCACCGGCGAGTTGCGGATGATCCACTCCCGGGTGGTGTGGATGTCGCGGCCCGGTGGACAGGTCCATCACCGTGTCGGCGCCCCAGCGGGTGGCCCACGACAGCTTGTCGACCTCCTCGGCGATCGAGGAGGTCACCGCCGAGTTGCCGATGTTGGCGTTGATCTTCACCAGGAAGTTGCGGCCGATGGCCATCGGCTCGGACTCGGGGTGGTTGATGTTGGCGGGGATGATGGCCCGGCCGCCGGGCCACCTCGTCCGCGGACGAACTCGGCGTCCAGGCCCTCCCGGATGGCGACGAACTCCATCTCGGGGGTGATCTCGCCCCGGCGGGCGTAGTGGAGCTGGGTCACGGTGCGGCCCGGGCAGGCCCGGCGCACCGGATGGGCCCGGCCCTGCCAGCTCTCGCCCGGGGCGCCGCTGCGCACCGCGGCCCGGCCGTCGTCGCGCAGCGTCGGGCGACGGGCGTCGACGATCTCGGTGTCGTTTCGCGACGTGATCCACTCGTGGCGCAGCCCCAGGAGACCCACCGTGGGATCGGAGCCCGGCCCGCTGGTGTCGTACAGCCGGAGGGGCGGGTTGGCGATGCCGCCCGGTGAGTCGTGCAGGTCGACCGCCTGGAACGGCACCTGCAGATCGGGCCGGCTGCCCATCACGTAGACCTTGCGGCGGGCCAGGTTGCTGAGCGTCATCTCGGTTCCTCCCTCCACCGGCATTACCCGGATCAGGTTCGACGGTCGCGACCGGTAGGTCGCCTCTCAGCCCGGTCCGACCGAGCTCCCGTGTCAGGCACAGTCTCGCGCGCCCGCTGACAGGTCAGTGTCAGACGGCCAGCCGCTACAGTGGCTCGTCTGGCCGGCAGCCCCAACCGGCGGCCGGGCGGCGTGGCCGAGTGGTTTAGGCAAGGGCCTGCAAAGCCCTGTACACCGGTTCGATTCCGGTCGCCGCCTCCATCCTGAACGGCTAAGGCCGCAGGTTCAGGGATGGTTTCACCGCGACCGATGCGTACCGCTGGTGACGCGTCTGAAGTCGGATTCCGGGACGGCTCCGATCGCCCGCCGGTGGATTCGACTCTGTTTAGGAGATGCGTTCAGCGTCGCTGCGTTCGACGCAGAACTCATTGCCCTCAGGATCAGCGAGCACGGCCCAGCCGGTTCCATCAAGCATTCGGTGGTCGCTCACCATTGCTGCCCCGAGGTCAACAAGGCGGGCAATCTCCTCATCTCGTCGTCGGTCTACCGGCACGAGGTCCAAATGCACCCGGTTCTTCACCGCCTTCGGCTCGGGAACGATGATGAACAGCAGCGCCATCGACCCGTCCGGAGACAACAGAAGCCCTTCGGGGTCACCTGGAGCGTTGCATTGTTCGGATCCTCCTGGTAGCCCGTCACCTCGGACCACAAGGCGGCCAGCCGGAAAGGGTCGTCGCAATCAAAGGTGACGCTTTTGGTACGTACCGTCAATGGGTACATTTCATGGTGGTCCGTGCCATCTCCGTCGCCCAGCTACGAAGAGGACAAGAGCCGACGTAAGTCACCCGCGTCGACCCGGCCTGATCGCGGCTCAGGTGCCGGGAGGTGCAACCAACCACCGACGAATGGTTCGATTCCGGCCGACAAAGGGATCAGTCCAGACAGAAGAGTGGCCGCTGGGCTGATGGCTCGGCGATGTGGCCGGTCCCGGTCCCCTTGGTGGGGCGACGGTGGCGGTGACGCTGACGTCGTCTATGAGCAGGTAGGTGGGGTCGCCGGCGAAGTTGTCGTCGTGGCTGTTGAACCACAGTTGCACGGTTTGGCCGGCCAGGTTGAGGGGGGTGGAGAACTGGGTCCAGACGCCGGTGTTGGAACAGATGTTGAGCTCGGTGGCCAGGATCGCTCCGGTGCTGGAGCGGACCTGCATTTGTTGTTGGTCGTAGCTGATGGTGTCGGGGCAGTGCGGTTGATACCAGAAGCTCAACGTGGCGTTGGCCGGCACGGTGATGGTCTGTGACATGGTGCTGTCACCGTTGGTGGCCGTGGTGTTGCCCAGCCGGGCCGCGAAGTTGCTGTTGTGCCCTCCGGCCACCACCGTCTCAGACGCCCCGGCGGTGCTCCAGCCGGGGTTGAAGCCGGTCTCGAAGCCGCCGTTGGTGACCGCTTGACCGCTGGGCGGGGCGGCGGTGACGGTGAAGGACACCGAGGTGCTGTGGGTGGCGCTGCCGGTGGCGGTCACGGTGATGGGGTAGGTGCCGGCGGTGGTGGCGGCCCCCGCGGTCAGGGTCAGGGTCGAGGCGTTGCCCGAGGTGAGGTTGGCCGGGTTGAACCCGGCGCTGGCCCCGCCGGGCAGGCCGCTCACGCTGAGGGTGAGCGACTGGGCGTTGCCGGAGACGGTGGCGGTGGAGATGGTGGTGTTGGCGCCGGCTCCCTGCAGCACACTGAGACTGGTCGGGCTGGCCGAGACCGAGAAGTCGTTGACGACGGGGGCGGTGACGGTGAAGGACACCGAGGTGCTGTGGGTGGCGCTGCCGGTGGCGGTCACGGTGATGGGGTAGGTGCCGGCGGTGGTGGCGGCCCCCGCGGTCAGGGTCAGGGTCGAGGCGTTGCCCGAGGTGAGGTTGGCCGGGTTGAACCCGGCGCTGGCCCCGCCGGGCAGGCCGCTCACGCTGAGGGTGAGCGACTGGGCGTTGCCGGAGACGGTGGCGGTGGAGATGGTGGTGTTGGCGCCGGCCCCCTGCACCACACTGAGACTGGTCGGGCTGGCCGAGACCGAGAAGTCGTTGAGCGGTGCGGTGCCGGTGACGCTGACGTCGTCTATGAGCAGGTAGGTGGGGTCGCCGGCGAAGTTGTCGTCGTGGCTGTTGAACCACAGTTGCACGGTTTGGCCGGCCAGGTTGAGGGGGGTGGAGAACTGGGTCCAGACGCCGGTGTTGGAACAGATGTTGAGCTCGGTGGCCAGGATCGCTCCGGTGCTGGAGCGGACCTGCATTTGTTGTTGGTCGTAGCTGATGGTGTCGGGGCAGTGCGGTTGATACCAGAAGCTCAACGTGGCGTTGGCCGGCACGGTGATGGTCTGTGACATGGTGCTGTCACCGTTGGTGGCCGTGGTGTTGCCCAGCCGGGCTGCGAAGTTGCTGTTGTGCCCTCCGGCCACCACCGTCTCAGACGCCCCGGCGGTGCTCCAGCCGGGGTTGAAGCCGGTCTCGAAGCCGCCGTTGGTGACCGCTTGACCGCTGGGCGGGGCGGCGGTGACGGTGAAGGACACCGAGGTGCTGTGGGTGGCGCTGCCGGTGGCGGTCACGGTGATGGGGTAGGTGCCGGCGGGGGTGGCGGCCCCCGCGGTCAGGGTCAGGGTCGAGGCGTTGCCCGAGGTGAGGTTGGCCGGGTTGAACCCGGCGCTGGCCCCGCCGGGCAGGCCGCTCACGCTGAGGGTGAGCGACTGGGCGTTGCCGGAGACGGTGGCGGTGGAGATGGTGGTGTTGGCGCCGGCTCCCTGCAGCACACTGAGACTGGTCGGGCTGGCCGAGACCGAGAAGTCGTTGACGACGGGGGCGGTGACGGTGAAGGACACCGAGGTGCTGTGGGTGGCGCTGCCGGTGGCGGTCACGGTGATGGGGTAGGTGCCGGCGGTGGTGGCGGCCCCCGCGGTCAGGGTCAGGGTCGAGGCGTTGCCCGAGGTGAGGTTGGCCGGGTTGAACCCGGCGCTGGCCCCGCCGGGCAGGCCGCTCACGCTGAGGGTGAGCGACTGGGCGTTGCCGGAGACGGTGGCGGTGGAGATGGTGGTGTTGGCGCCGGCTCCCTGCAGCACACTGAGACTGGTCGGGCTGGCCGAGACCGAGAAGTCGTTGACGACGGGGGCGGTGACGGTGAAGGACACCGAGGTGCTGTGGGTGGCGCTGCCGGTGGCGGTCACGGTGATGGGGTAGGTGCCGGCGGTGGTGGCGGCCCCCGCGGTCAGGGTCAGGGTCGAGGCGTTGCCCGAGGTGAGGTTGGCCGGGTTGAACCCGGCGCTGGCCCCGCCGGGCAGGCCGCTCACGCTGAGGGTGAGCGACTGGGCGTTGCCGGAGACGGTGGCGGTGGAGATGGTGGTGTTGGCGCCGGCCCCCTGCACCACACTGAGACTGGTCGGGCTGGCCGAGACCGAGAAGTCGTTGAGCGGTGCGGTGCCGGTGACGCTGACGTCGTCTATGAGCAGGTAGGTGGGGTCGCCGGCGAAGTTGTCGTCGTGGCTGTTGAACCACAGTTGCACGGTTTGGCCGGCCAGGTTGAGGGGGGTGGAGAGCTGGGTCCAGACGCCGGTGTTGGAACAGATGTTGAGCTCGGTGGCCAGGATCGCTCCGGTGCTGGAGCGGACCTGCATTTGTTGTTGGTCGTAGCTGATGGTGTCGGGGCAGTGCGGTTGATACCAGAAGCTCAACGTGGCGTTGGCCGGCACGGTGATGGTCTGTGACATGGTGCTGTCACCGTTGGTGGCCGTGGTGTTGCCCAGCCGGGCTGCGAAGTTGCTGTTGTGCCCTCCGGCCACCACCGTCTCAGACGCCCCGGCGGTGCTCCAGCCGGGGTTGAAGCCGGTCTCGAAGCCGCCGTTGGTGACCGCTTGACCGCTGGGCGGGGCGGCGGTGACGGTGAAGGACACCGAGGTGCTGTGGGTGGCGCTGCCGGTGGCGGTCACGGTGATGGGGTAGGTGCCGGCGGGGGTGGCGGCCCCCGCGGTCAGGGTCAGGGTCGAGGCGTTGCCCGAGGTGAGGTTGGCCGGGTTGAACCCGGCGCTGGCCCCGCCGGGCAGGCCGCTCACGCTGAGGGTGAGCGACTGGGCGTTGCCGGAGACGGTGGCGGTGGAGATGGTGGTGTTGGCGCCGGCTCCCTGCAGCACACTGAGACTGGTCGGGCTGGCCGAGACCGAGAAGTCGTTGGTCACCGTCACGCCGAAGATCGGGTGGGAGACCTCGCAGCCGCCGGCTCCACCTGCGAAGTCGTTGGCCCAGGTTGACTGGACCGCGAAGGCGCCGGTGGCGAGGGCCAGGTTCCCCGCCGCCCCCTGACCGCTGCGGATCCATGCGCACTTGTCGCCGTTCTCGTTACCAGAGGAGTCGGTCCAGCCGCCGACTGGGAACTGATCGGTGATGGTCTCGGCGTACTCATGGCCACCGATGATGCTCACCCCGTCGAGGGTGCCGGCTGTGCCGGCGTTCACATAGTTCGCGCCGCAACTCGCCCCGGCGTCGTTGACGTACGGCATGTTGGTGAACGCCAGGGATCCGAACTGCGAATTGGTGGAGCTATGCCAGGCGCAGAATCCGCTGCTCGGGAACATGTCAGGGTGGGTACCGGTCGGAGAGACGACGACGTACTGCACGTTGCGATTGGCCGTCGGCGTGGTGTTTCCGAAGTGGCCGGCTGCGTTGACGGCTTCTGAGCCGATCTGAGCGGCGGTGGCCGAGGCGGGTGCGGCGACCGAGGTGTCGGCCCACACGCCTGCGAGCGCTCCTCCGGCGGGGTAGCCGACATGCGCTGCCGTGTCGGGGCAGGACTGGGATCCGACCGCCACACCTTCGCAGTACTGGGTCATGACGCCGCTCCACAGCTCCGAGTTGGTGCCCAGCCCCTTGACGAAGGCCTGGTAGTACGGCGCCATCCCGTTGGGGTCGCCCGAAAGGGTGAGGTAACCCTGCCTGTTGTTGGCCTGGGACCCCCACTGCGAACCCCAGAACACCAGGTAGACCTTCGGCGGCCCGGTGGTCACGCCCACCCCGCCGTTGCCTCCTCCGTAACTCAAGTTGGCGGCGGAGGTGGCGGCACGCGGCGCGGCCGGCGCAGGAGAGCCCACTGCAGCGGGCGGGGCGAGCGGCGGCACCGCGCCGTGACGGTAGGTATGGCCGGCCGACGCAGGCGCGGGCGAGGTCGACGGAGCCGGTGGTGCGGGGGCAGCGAGAGCCGTCGATGCGAAGCCCAGAGACGCGGCGGTCATCGTGAGAACGGCCCCTAGGACGGCCGGAACCCGATATGCGCTCGGGATGCCCCTTCCAGCTTTCATGATCTCCTCATCTGTTCCTGCGGCTCTGCCCCGCCAACCGAAGCGCCCGTCACAGATCCACGTCGATGGGCACCATCATTCCTCGGTTGCGGATCCGATGCAGATCGCGGCTTTCGCCGCCCGGCGCTGCTAAGCCCCCGGGCGATGTTATGACCGACGACTCCATCGGCAAGACTCCTCTGTCTATCGGCTCTCTGTGGCGTGAGCTGAACCGGTCGGCTGCGGATCCGGGCTGGGTTCCTCATGAGGCTCGGGCCGTTCTGCGACAATTTGCCCGTGAAGCTGCCGTCGCCGGCCCCGGCCGAACAGCGAGCCGGCGCAGGCAACCGCCGATTCGGACATGCCATCGCCTCGCGTCTCGGGTTGGTCACCGAACCGGAAGCCACTCCTCCACGGGAGGACCCGTACCGTCGCCGGACGAGCGATTGGGCGCGAGTAGCGGTCGCCGTCGTCGTGCTGATCTGGCTCGGCGTACGGCAGACCACCCGGACCGAAGTGGCCGTGACCCAGGCCTTCACGACGTTGCCCGCCGGGCTGCATACATTCTTCGGCGCGCTGTACCGGCTTGGCGCTATATGGGCGGTGGCGGTGCTGGTCGTCACCGCGTTGGCGTTCCGGCGGTGGCGATTGGCCCGGGACCTGTCCCTGGCCGGCGGCCTGGCCTGGGTTCTGGCGCGGTTGATGGGGATCGCGGACCGGGGCGGCGTCGCCAAATGGTCGGATGTATTCCGCGCCGCCACAACGCCAACCTTTCCCTTGGTGCGGCTGGCAGTGATCGAGGCCTTGTTGATCGTCGCTGGGCCTTACCTCAAGCGCCCGGCCCGGCGCCTCGGTCAGCTGTTCTGTGCCGTCCTGGCCCCGGCGGCCATCTACCTGGGCGTGGCCGCGCCGAACGACATCGCTGGCGGGCTGGTGCTGGGCTGGGGCGTGGCGGCGGCTATTCACCTGGCCGTCGGCTCGCCGGCGGGACGACCGACGCCCGCGCAGGTGAAGGAAGCCCTCGGTGGACTCGGCGTGTCCGTGCGGGACGTCCGGCTGGCCCCAAGGCAGCCGCCCAATCAAACGGTGATGGTGGCCGCCGACGCCGATGGTCCTGTCCGCGTTCGAGTGATCGGACGGGACGAAGCGAGCATCACACTGCTCTACCGGCTGTGGCGGTTCGTGTACTACCGCGACCGCGTTGAGGGCCTTTACCTGACCCGGGCGCATGAGATCGAGCATGAGGCGTATTGCCTGCTGGCGGCCGGGGCGGCCGGGGTCAGAGTGCCCAAGCTGATCCGGGCCGGGATGGGTGGCACTCTCGCGCTCGAGGTGGAGCGGCTCGTCGGCGGCTGTTCCCTCCGAGATCTCGACCCCACGGCTGTCGACCGCGAAACCCTGGCCGACCTGTGGGTCCAGGTCAACCGACTCGGAACGGCTCGCATCGCCCACGGCGCGCTCAACGCCGACCACGTCATCGTCGCAGGGGAGGAGCCTTACATCACCGGCTTCTCGCATGCCCTGGATCCAGGGGACGAGCACCAGATCTCGGCGGACGTGGCCGAGCTACTCGTCGCCACGTCCCTCGTTGTCGGAACTGAGAGGGCGATAGACGCAGCCCTGGGTGGCGTCGGACTTGACGCCCTCACTCGCGCCCTGCCGCTGATCCAACTGGCCACCCTCACCAGGGAGGGACGCGAAGCGCTGGCAGGCGGCTCCGAGCCTGGCCGTGATGCTCTCGCCAAGTTGCGGGAAGCGGCGGCGGCCGCCGCCGGTACATCTCCACCTCGGCTGGCCAAGGTGCAGCGGGTCGACCTGAAAAGCCTGCTTCTCGCCATCGGCGCCCTGCTCGGCGTGGGTGCCCTGCTCGCCTCCATCGGCAGCCCGGCGGCATTGGGTCGATCGCTGGCTCACGCGTCTTTGTGGTGGTTGGCGGCAGGATTCATCCTGGCGATGGCGAGCAACTTCGGGTACGCCCTGGCCCTGATGGGGGCGTCTACCCGTCGCCTCCCACTCGGTGCGACAATTCGAGCTGCAGGTGGCGACGTCGTTCTCCAACATCGCCGTCCCGCTGGGCGGGGCCGGTTTGCAGGTTCGGTTCCTTCAGAAGCAGGGTGTCGATCTGGCCTCCGCCGTCGCCGCCGGCGGTCTGCTCAGCACCGTCGCCGGGGTCGGCATCCAACTCGCCATGCTGGCGGTCGTGCTCCCGTTGTCGCCTCATGCGGTCAATGTGCCCCTCCGCGGCATCGGCATCGCGGGTGCCGGCCTTGGAGCCATCCTCCTGGTCGCCGGGACACTGGTTCTCACCGTCCCCCTGCTCCGACGCCACTTTCTGGTTCCCGCCGAGCATGCAATGGACTCGGTGCTGGCTGCTCTCCGGTCGCCATCGCGACTGGCGCTGCTCGTGGCCGGAAACGTCATGGCCACCTTGTTGGTCACCCTGAGCCTGTTGGCGTGTGTGTACGCCTACGGTCACGGCGTCTCGTTCTGGTCGCTGCTCGCCGTCCAGATCACCGTGACGACGATCGCCTCGCTGGTCCCAGTACCGGGAGGCAGTACGGCGGTAGGTTCGGTCGGCCTTTCCGGGGCGTTGGCCCTGTTCGGCGTACCGCAGGACGTCGCCGTGGCCGCCGTTCTCACCAACCAGGTCGTATCCACGTATCTGCCGGCCATCCCCGGATGGATCGCCACCCAGAAAATGACAGACCGAGATCTGCTTTAAGAATCAGTTCACCTATTTGTGGACAATGCAGGCATTTGCCCTGTTACTCCACATCTTTCGAACGGTATACGTCGTTGGCCAGCGCCGACGATCCACCCTTGCTGAGCGTTGCAGATGTCGCCGATCTCGCCGTTGTTGGGGTCGTACCAGGCGCATCACGCGCCATGTTACCCGCCAGTAAGCCGGGTACGCTGGAGCAAACCGTGTTGGCGGCGGTAGTGATATTGCCTGTCGGGAGCCGGCGGCCGTAGGTGTGGCGGCGGGATGCGCCCCGGGCAAGACTCTTCAGCGTTCGTCGGTGCCGGCTCTGTCGGGATGAGTCAGGTATCCGCCAACTGCCGGTTCCGGCCGCAGCGTCATGTCCAGCGAGCGAGTGAAGCGTCAGTCCGGCGGGTTACGGAGCGAGACGACCCGGCGGGTCCAGCCTTCAGGCGGCTCGCCGCTGAAGCGGCTGCGCATTGACACCCGCCGTCGTGCCGGCCCTTCCTCCTCATAGGGGGGCGGCTCGGCGAACGCGGCCGGCGTCTCGTCGGCGACCGGGTCCGGTTCCGGTGTTGCCGCGGTCGTCTCGGGCTCGGGTTCGGGCTGAGCAGGGACGGCTCGGCGCGGGGGCCGGCGGGGTGGCGCCTTCTTGGCTGACGGTCTGGCGGAGGCCGCCTTCCTGGTGGTGCCAGAGCGCTTGGCGGCTTTCGGCTTGGTCGCGGCGGCAGCGGTCTGTAGGGCCTCGGCGGCCGCCCACGCCTTGGTGCTCTGGTCCTCAACTTCGGCGTCGCCGGCCTGGGATATGACAGTGCGGATACCGCCCATGGCTCCGGCCCGGCTCTTGTACGGGTCGCTGCGTGCCAGCACCTGGCCGTTGCGGGATATCAGCGAAAAGCTGAACCTGCCGCTCGAGTCTTTGGTGACAACGAACTTCAATGGCATCAAGAAACCCCCGGGCCGGCGTTGTGAGTCAACACTAGTCTGGGACACGCTTTCGGTTGACGGGCAACGGCGAGAACTGTCGGGTCAGCAGGATGATCAGCGTCAGCGCGGCCAGCACGTAGCAGGCTGCCTCGATGTTCTGCAGGCCGCTCAGTCGATAATTATCGTGCCCGTCGAACGTCCACCAGGAGATCGACGCCAGCGCGAACACCGCCGTCCAACCGGTGGCCACCGAGACTGGACCTACCCGGCGGGTCACGGCCGCCCGTTGCCATAGGGCCACGCCCGCGGGGAGGGCCCAGACCCAGTGGTGATTCCAGGAGATCGGCGATGCCAGCAGACCGGTCAGGGCGGCGACGCCGACACCGAGCAACTCGTCACCGACTTGGTGCAGACGGGCCGCCAGCGAAAGGCCGGCGACGACGAGGGCGAGCGAAATGACGAGCCAGGCCAGGCGGCCCTGGTCGGGGGATCCGGTCAGACGGGCCAGGACGCCCCGGACGGACTGGTTCCACACGTTTCCGGGACTGCCTATGCGTTTGTCGTCGAGTACGAGGCGGGTCCAGTAGTGGCCCGATCCCGATGGCATGAGCGCGAATGCCACGAGGGACGCGACCGCGGCAGTGAAGACGGCGGTGGCGGCCTGGCGGAAGCGCCGAGTGGCCAGCAGGTAGAGGATGAAGATGGCCGGGGTGAGCTTGATGGCGGTGGCGACGCCGATCATGGCGCCCCGCCAACGCCTTGCCTCGCCTGTCTCATCCGGTTCGCTGACCATTAGGTCGGTCATGACCAGGGCGAGGAGGATGAGGTTGATCTGCGCCAGGCGGAAAGTGTCGCGGCAAGGGCTCGAGAAACGGCGTGGCCGCGGACACGGCCAAGGCGACGGTCCATCTGGACCGACGGGACCAGGTCGGAGCCGCCAGGCGTAGCGCGACCGTGACGGCGACGAGCAGGGCGGCGGCCGATGCCAGCGACATGGCGAACCGGGCCAGGAGATCAGGCAGCAGTCCGAGGGGCACGAAGACCAGCGCCGCGAACGGCGGATAGGTGAAGGGCAAGGCCGAGCCGGGTGGTCGGGCCTGGTAGATATCCCGCCCGTGAACCATCGCCCGGGCGCCGGCCCGGTACACCTGGAGGTCAACCAGGTCGAACCAGTGGAGCCACCACGCCATGAAGACGGTACTGGCCACGGCTGAGGCGATGGCCAGCGGCAGGTGCCGACCGACCCGATCCCGGACCCGATCCCCGACCCGATCCCCGACGGACGCATCGACCGGCAAGGTCACGGTAGTGGCCCGCTCTCGGCGACCCGAAGGACCTGAGCCACATAACCGTCCGCGAACCGGCGGACGGCTTCCGCGCCGAGGACGCGATGTGGGTAGCGGAACACCAGATGCAGCCGGCCCGAAACCGTGACCGCGCCGATGCAGAGGCTCAGGGGTGAACGGCTGGGCGCCGAACACCAGACGTCGGTGGTCACCCCGGCGTCGGCGCCGAACGACGGCGGCTCGTCGAGGAAGCCCAGGTTGGTGAGCATGGCCGTGTCTATCAGCCGGTTGCGGGTCAGCGGCTGGAGCACGACGAGCGACTGCTTGGCCCACAATGGCAGCAGACCGGTACGGTCGAGGGCCGCGAGCAGGGCGATGCCGCTGCGGGTGCGCTTGTTGCGCGGTCGTCTGGGCGGTGACGGCCGCCAGGGCCGAGGCACCATGGCGCCGGTGCCGCCGGCTGGTTGACACCCGAGCGGTCACCGAGAAGTTCCCGACCGTCGCCTGCCGCCAATGCGGTGGCCGCAGGCTGACCTGGACCAGCACACCTATCCGGTGCCCAGGTGTCCCGTGCAGCAGGTTCCACTCGCCAATGGCCAGATGCAGGGCGCTCAACAGGATGTTCCGGCTGGTGCCCGGCCGCTCAGGATCGATCATGCGCCGGGTGTCGGAAGCCGAGAGAGAGATCTGGTGAAAGCCGTAGCCGGGGTCGTCATCGCCCTGGTCCGGTGCCAGGCGGGCCGGGCGGGCGATCAGATCCCGGATGCGCTCCACGGCAGACCGTTGCCCGGCCCGCCAGCGCGACACCGGGGCCGAGGCGGGACGGACGGGCAGGTCGCTCACGGCCAGGAAATCGATCGCCGAGTCCGGGTCGGCTTGGCCGGCATAGGCCTGGCTGACGGCCCGAAGTACCCGAAGGGCACCGAAGCCGTCGCTGGCCGCATGGTTGACGTTGAGCATCAGGACGTCGCCGCCCGGGTGGTGGGCCAGGCAGGCGCGCAGCGGCGGCCATTCGGATATCGGTACGGGCGCCGCTTGGAGCTCGGCCCGGATCAAGACGAGGTCATCGTCGCCGGGGCAGTCCACGACCCGCAGCACCTGATGGTTGGCCGCCCGGTGGCCCAGAATCCCAGCCAGTGCCGCGCCCAGCCGCGACTCTTCGAGGGTTCCGCTGACCCGCGCCTCGAGCTGCAGGCTCCACGCCGAGACGGCCGGGTTCAGCAGGTGGTCGGGGTCGGGAATGTTCTCCGACCCGTCCCAGACCCACCGGCAATCGAGCTCGGACCGATGGTCACCCTGGCGGCCGCGCACGAGCCGGGCCAGATCCTGCGCCATTCCGGCCAGGTTGTGGGCCGCGGCCCGGCGCACCGAATATCGCGGTAGCCCGGCCGGCGGCAGGGCCAGCGGCGACACCCGGTCGATGTGAGCGGCCACGTGGTCCTGGCGGACGACGATGTGGAGGCTGTCGGTCGGCACGTTCTCGCGTAACGAAACGGAACCCGGGTGGAACATCCGGCCCAGCCCAGTGTCCCGATGGAACCGCCCGCTCAGCTCCAGGTGGCCCAGCAAGCCGGCCGGGTCGGAGACTGGTGGCGGCTCAGTCGCGCCAGCTCCGGCGCCCCAACGGTGCCCGGCCACCTCGAGGCGGGCCTGAAGGCTCAACGGCTCGTCTCCGGGTGAGAAATCGACGGATGGCGCAGTCACTCGACCTTGAGACTAGAGACTGGTCGTTCGGCACGGTCAACTTCACGCCGCCGTCGGATCACGTTTCCCGGGGCGCAACCTTCGTGTCACTCCCCGGTGTGAGCCTGGGAGCATGTCACCCCTCGGCCCACCCGACCCGTTTCCGTTCAGCCGGAGGATGTTCCTGAAAGGGCTCGGCATCGGCTCCCTTGCGGTTGGTGCGGTGCCGCTGCTCGACTCCGGCCGGGCCTCGGCGCAGGCCGGCCCCACCCTCCTCCGCCGACCGGCGGTGACCGGCGCGCCCGTGCCCGAGCAGCTACACGTTCAGTTCGGCGCCGACGCGGCCACGGAGGCGGCCGTGTCGTGGGCCACCGCCCGACGGGTGTCCCGTCCCCGGCTTCGCCTCGGATCGGCGGAGGATGACTTCGGTGACACGGTCGACGCCGAGGAGCGGGTCTACACCGAGGCGCTCAGCGGGCAAACGGTGTACACCTACCACGCCCGGCTCTCCGGCCTGCGTCCCGACTCCCGATACCGGTACCAGGTGTTCCACTCCGGACACGTTCCAGTCGGTGGTGGATTCCGGACCGGGCCGGCGGCCAGGACCAAGGCCTTCCGGTTCACCAGCTTCGGCGATCAGTCGGTTCCCAGCGCCGTCGGTCAAGGCCTCGGGCCGTGGAGCGCCAACGCCGGATTCATCGTGGATGCCGTGGACGCCACGGATCCCCTTTTCCACCTCATGAACGGTGACCTGTGCTACGCCAACCTGAGCGATGACCCGGTCGCGACCTGGGCCAGCTTCTTCAACAACAACATGCGCTCGGCCGCCAACCGGCCCTGGATGCCCGCGGCCGGCAACCACGAGAACGAGGTCGGCAACGGCCCCCAGGGCTACCTGTCCTACGAGACCGCGCTTCACGCTGCCCGATAACGGCGAGCCGCCCGAGTGGCAGGGCAACTGGTACAGCTTCGTCGTCGGCAACATCGCCGTGGTCTCGCTCAACAACGACGACGTGTGCCTCCAGGACGGGGCGTTCAGCGGGTACCGGCGGGACCACATCCCCGACTACACCGCCAACGGTGACGACCCCTACATCCGCGGCTACAGCGGCGGCGCCCAGAAGGCGTGGCTGGAGCACACTCTCCGCCGGGCCCGGAGTCGTGACGACGTCGACTGGATCGTCGTGGTCATGCACCAGGTGGCCATGTCCTCGGCCCATTTCAACGGCGCCGACCTCGGGATCCGCCAGGAGTGGCTGCCGCTGTTCGACAACTACGGAGTCGACCTGGTGGTCGCCGGCCACGAGCACCACTTCGAGCGGACCTTTGCGGTCCGCGGCACGTTGCCCGGCAACCCCGACCTGCTGACCCCGGCACCGCAGGGGACGACCCGACGCGTGATCGACACCACCACAGGGACGGTGCACATGATCATCGGCGGCGGCGGCCATCCCGGCTTCACCCCCGGGGCGGCGTTCGACCTGCCGCACGACGGGGTGCTCATCGTCGGCGTCAAGCCCGGCAGCCCTCAGGTCCAGCGCGGCGCCGATCACCGTCACCGAGCCCGCCCCGTGGTCGGCCTACCGGGACGTGACGACGCCGTACGGCTTCGCCACCTTCGACGTGGTCCCCGACGCCCGCAACGGCACCACGACGATCACGGTCACCCACTACGGTGCGGCCAAAGGCTCGCCCCACTACCTGCCGGTCGACCAGTGCACGCTGGTCCGTCCGAGGGGCCGCGGAGACGAAGGCGTCGAGCCACGGAGATGGCCCGCCGGCGTGGACCTGATCACCCGACCGCGAACGTAACCCGCCAGTCCTGCTGGGACGCCCCGCAGCGCAGGGCCTCGCCGCAGCTGTCCCGGTGAGCGGCCAGCTGGGCCGAGCCGGATGTCGCGGCCCGGTACCGGGCGGTGACGGTGCCGCACCCGCCGCCGGGTAGGCATCCCGGCGGCAGGATAGGCGCGATGACGGGCGCCCCTTGCGGCTCGAGAACGGCCGCGTTGGAGGGGGCAAGAAACGACCAGTAGGTGCTGTGCAGAACAACGGTCACCGTGTCGCCCCGGTGCAATGTCACTGTCCGCCCGCCGTCCCCGTCCGACAGGGCCAGGGCGACGGCCCCGGGACCGGTACCCGGTGTGGTCGATGGGAGCCGAGTGGTTGCCGTGCTGCGGAGGGTCCCCCGGGTGGTGGACGGAGCCGGGCCCGTGCTGCTCGGTGCACTGAGCGAGGTGGTCGTGCCGGCGGCCGCGGTCGTCGAGGCGGTGGTCGGCGAGGCCGATCTGGCCCCTCCTCCACCGCAGGCCGTCGCTGCCATCACCACGGTCATCAACGCCATCCATCCCCGGCGGGTCATGCCCGCGATCTTGCCAGGATCGCCCGGCGTGACGAGGTCGGCCTCGCCCTCAGCGGTGGGCCCGTTGCAGACGGCGGCCCAGGGCGCGCAGCGCGGTGCGTAGTTCCGGCGGGTGCCGCACCTCGGAATCGAACGGCAGACCGGCGACGTAACGGGCCAGCCATTCGACCTCGTTGGCGCCGATGCGCAGGAGCGTGCCACCCTCCACCGGCTCCAGGCTGCCGATAGTGGCGGGGATCTCGGCCGCCGCGGCCGCCGGCTCGGCCGATAGCAGGACCTCGGCCTGCCACTCGTAGGGAGCGAAGGCGATCCCGTCCAGGACCATGGCCGCCGCGTCGGGGTCCTCGATGCGCACGAAGCGGTGCCCGGTGAGGGCCGGCTCGGTCATCCGGTCCAGGCGGAAGGTCCGCCAGGCGGCCCGGTCGAGATCGCGGCCGACCAGGTACCACCGCCTCTCGGCATTCACCAGGCCGTACGGCTCCACTCGCCGGTCCGTCATGTTGCCGCTGCCGTCGCGGTACCCGAACCGAACCTGCTCCGGGCGCCGGCAGCCCTGGGCCAGAGTGAGCAGGACCTCAGGGTCGACGAGAGGACCGTGGCCCGAGCGCACCAGCACGGTGGCGGCATTCAGGCTGAGGACGCGCTCCCGAAGGTGGGCCGGCAGCACCTGCTCGAGCTTGGCCAGGGCGGCGACCGCCGCCTCCTCGTAGCCGGTGACGCCACCGCTCGCCGCGGCCCGCAGGCCCACCGCCACCGCCACCGACTCGTCGTCGGTCAGCAGCAGGGGCGGGAGTGCTCCGCCGGCGCCCAGCTGGTAGCCGCCGGCCCGGCCCGCCTCCGCCTCGACAGGATAGCCCAGGTCCCGCAGCCGGCTGACGTCGCGCCGCACCGTCCGCTCCGTGACCCCAAGTCGCTCGGCCAGCTGCGGACCGTTCCAGTGGGGACGCGATTGGAGCAGCGAGAGCAGCTTGAGCAACCGGCCAGCGGGAGATTCCACTCATGTCATTATTTCGCATAATGCGGACCGGATCTGTCCTGATTGGATGGCAGCCTTTCGGCATGGAATACATGATCAGCGAGACCTTGGTACGCGATCGCCAGCGTCAGCTCGCCGACGCCGCGGCCAACTACCGGTTGGCCCGCCAGCTGCGGGCCGTGTGGCCGGCCCCGGTGCGGGTCCGGGCCGGGTGGATGATGGTCCGGGCCGGATTGCGGCTGTCCCGGGCCGGCGCCACGCCCCGGGAGCCGGCGGCTTTCGGGACCGCCCGGGCCCATTGATGGACGAGGCGACCGGACGCCAGAATGTGCGTGATGGAGTTTCAGGAGGTCCTGCGGCGGCGCCGCATGGTGCGCAGCTTCGTCGACCGCCCGCTTGACCCCGCTGCCGTCGACCGGATCCTTGACTGCGGGCGCCGGGGCCCGTCGGCCGGTTTCACCCAGGGATTCGAGTTTCTCGTGCTCGAGGGTCCAGGGCAGACCGGTCGGTTCTGGGAGGCGACCCGGTCAGCTGATGATCGAGACGATCCGGAGTGGGCCGGCTTGCTGCGTGCGCCGCTCCTCATCGTCCCCCTGGCCCACCGGGAGGCGTACCTCGACCGCTACGCCGAGGCCGACAAGGGTTGGACCGACAAGGACGAGGCTCGCTGGCCGGTCCCTTACTGGTTGGTCGACACTTCGTTCGCCGCCCTGCTCATCCTCCTGGCTGTGGTGGAGGAGGGCCTCGGCGCTCTCTTCTTCAGTATCGAGGGGATCGATGGCTTCCGGCGGGCGTTCGATGTCCCAGCCGGCTATGAACCCGTCGGAGGCATCGCCGTCGGCCACCCGGCCCCGGGCGGTCCTGCCGGCGTCACGGCCCCGGCGGCCCCTTGACGGACAGGTCCACCGCACGGTCTGGTAGTGGCCGGGTCACGCCCGCATCGACCTGACCGCCTGGGTCAGGGCGTCCGCCTCGAGGACATCGGCCATCAGGCCGATCTGTTCCTCCCAGACCTCGGCCGGCACGTCGGCCTTCACGTCGTCGTCGAGCACGTGGTACACGTCGAGGCCCAACTGGGCCCCGGCCAGGGCACCTGCGTATGCCGGGTCACCCGACACCACCGTTTCCGCTGAGATTTCGGCCGCCTCCGGGTCCGGAGCGCCGATCAGCACGACGAGAGTGCGGGGATCGTTGGCTTGGGCGAGCCGGAGGATGGCCTCCTGGCTCTGCAGGTCCATGGCCCCTGACGCAGTTCAGACGAAGCACTCGGTGGCCATGAACGCCACCTTGGCTCCGGCCGCCACCGCGCACGCGGCGATCGCCGGGCCCGAGATGCCGTCGCGCTCCCCGAGCGCAATGACCAGCCGGTCTTTCAACATGCTCAACTCACCTCCTGACGGTGCTCTTCCAGCCAGCGGGTCAACTTGATGGGGGTCAGGCTCGGGTCGGCCAGGCGGGCCACTTCCTTGCCGTCGCGGTACAGCAGGAAGACCGGCAGACCCATCAGGCCCAGCGACATGCACAGCCGCCGGGCCTTGGGCGCCTCGAGCTTCACCACCCGCAGGTCGGGCCCGTAACGTTCGGCCAGCGCCTCGACGTGGGGGAGCAGAGCCAGGCACGGCTGGCATTCCGGCCCCCAGACGTCGACCAGCACCTCCCCTTCAGAAACCAGGTGGGAAAAGGTGTCCCGGGTGGCTTCGACGATGGTGTCGCTCATATGGCCGTGGTGGTCATTGGGAGGGGTTCCTTTCCAGGAGGACGCTCATTCCGTCGGAGAGTTGGCACATCCGGCCAAGGAACAGGCTGCCCTTGGCGATCAGCATCACTCTGCCGGCCGACCCGGTCGTGAGCCGCTCGACGGCGTGGGGGAGATAGCAGAGCGACGACGCCAGGTGACCTTGGGTGGGAGCGTACCCCGGCATCCCGTGTTCACTCACGAACGCCGCGATCTGGTCCTTGGCGATGTCGCCCCGGCGAGCGGCCAGGGCGGCAATCGTCCGGTAATTGCGCTCCGGCACGTTGCCCGAACCCTGGGGCTCGGTGACCTCGGGATTGTGCAGCTCGGTGGCGAAGTCATCGACCTCGGTCATGGGGATGCCGAGGCGACCCAGCGGCTCGACCGCCAGCGCTTCCATGACCGCCGGATTGGACCCGCCCGCACTCACCTTGTGGCGGCCGACGCCGTCGAGGCGGATGCGCGGCGAGACGCCATCATCGGCCTGGACCAGCGCCGCCGCCCCTCCGAGGATGTCCTCGAGGATCGGCATCCCGGCCTTGAGATGGCCCTCGAACTTCATGCCCAGCTTGGCCATCGAGCCGCCGGCGACCACCGCCACCCGGCCGAAGACCCCGGCGGCGACCAGGCTGGCCGCGATGACCAGGGCGGGAACGGGCGCGGCGCAGAAGTTCTTGATGTCCGCTCCCGACGCCTCGGTGAGCCCGGCGGCCTCGGCTACTGCCTTGGCCAGGTTTCCGCCACCCCGCTGATAGCGGTCCCCGATCGCCTCCTCGCCGCAACCGAGGACGTAGTCGACCGACTGGGGGTCGATGCCGTGGCGCTCCAGCAGGTGCAACAGGGCCAGGGTGGCGGTGGCCTTGGACGCCAGGTTGTCCAGCAGGACGTGGGCCGCCAGCGCCTCGTCATCGGCCTGGGCCGTCCGGAAGGCCGCCTTGGCGTCGATCACCATGAGCGCGCCCGGCTCGGATCCGACCGCCGCCACGTCGCCCGCCGCCCGCTCGATCCGGTCGAGGTCGAAGTGCTTGGCCAGCGGGTGGGCGGCCAGGGCGGTCGTCGCCCGCCCGGCGGCCTCGCCGGACAGTGTCAGCAGGTCGAACTGGTCGACCGCGGCCAGCAGCCCGAGGAACTCGTCCTCGGGCATGATCTCGCCGCCCGGTCCCCAGCGGGTGGCGCCGGGGAGTGCCGTCGTCCAGGGCCGGGCGGGCAGGTCGCGGGGGTGGACGGCGCCTATGTACGCCTGGTTGGCCGGGTACGCCATGGCCTGCTGGTAGGTGCGCAGGGCAGTAGTGAAGGCGGTGGCCACCGCCTCGTCCTTCGGTAGTTGACGGCGGGGCTTGGACCCGTGCCGGGACAGTCCGGGCACGTGGGCCAGCACCTGGCCGGCGGCCGCGATCACGACATCAGGCACGGGCCTCCTCGGGTACGTCGAAAACGGTCGGTTGATGCACCGGGGTGGCGACGGCCTCGAGGGCCCGCTCGACCAGGCGTCGGCGCCACGCCTTCTCGGCCTCGGGACTGAGAGACGGGTCGCCCGTCGGATAAGGGATGCCGCGGGTCGGCACGATCCTTGGCGCGCCGACTCGCATGGCGATCGACGTCAGATTGCACAGCAGCGCGGTGGGAATGCCCGCCCGCTCCAACTCCTTCGCCAGCGTTGCCCCGCAACGCGTGCCCGTGCCTCACGTGGCCGTCAGGATGGCGGCCCGGGCGCCCGAATGACGCAGGTCGGCGGCCCACTCGATGCCGAAACGCCGGGCGTTGGCGACCGAGGTGCCGTTGCCGGCGGTGACGAAGTACTCCCCGAACAGGCCGCCGATCGCCCCCTCACGCTCGAGGTCGCGTCCCACGTCGAGCGGCAGGATGCGGTGCGGGTCCTCGTTGGCCCACACCGTCGAGAAGCCGCCGTGCACCGATCGGTACTCCCCCGATGCCAGGGTGTCGGTGCCGGCCAGCGGGTAGCGCAGCCACCGGGTGGCGCGCGCCGACTCGAGACTGTCCGGGTTGTCGCCAGGCACCAGACCACCTTCGGTGACCAGGGCCACCATGACGGCTGCCAGGTCGTCGACGGGGGCCGCGGGCGTCACCTGATCGAAGCGGGGGAGCGGGATCTCGGTGGCCTCATGGTCACCGCCCAGGCGGGCCAGCACCAGGTCGACAGCCCGCTGGGCGGCCGACGCATCCGCCATCACGCTCAGCCGGGCCAGCTTGCCGATCCGCCCGCCCCCGGTGGTGAGCGCCCCGCCGTCGAGCAGGACGCGGGCGGCGGCGGCCAGGCGCTCGAGCGAGACGCCCATGCGGCGGGCCACCTCACCGCTGGCGACCACCGGGGCGGGGGCCGCCTCGTCGAGTCCGGGGTTGTCCTCGTGCATGGATGCCAGGGCCGCGATGCCGGCGCCGGCCGCGGCGGCCGCCACCCGGGCGCAGGCCAGGCCATAACGACCGCTGGTGAACGCCGGACCGGCTACCACCAGGTCGGGCTCGGCCGCGGCGATCAGGGCGAGGATCTCCGGCACCGCACCCGGGGCGTGGTCGTCGCCGCACCAGACGGTGGCGACGATCTCGTGTTCGGGGCCCAGCAGCTCGTCCAGCTTCCTCCCCGGGCCCACCGGACCCTCGACCACGGCGGGTCCGTCGCCCGCCGAGTCCTCACCGCCGATACCGGCGAAGAACTGGTTGATGTAGTGGACGACCCGGCTCATACCGTCAGTCTGGTGCGCCGAGGCCCGGAATGCCCATCCGCAGGCCGGCGCGCTCGGCAACTGGCGCGACAAATCGGTCGCCGGCGCCCCTTATGTCGCGTCACTTGTCCGGGGCTTTGGCGCTCATCCGGCCCGGGCCGTCAGCCGGCCCCAGCCGAGCGGGCTGAGGGCGCAATAGACGACCGCGGTCGGGATCTCGAGCTGGGCGGTGGCGGGCACGCCGAGCAGGGCGAGCTCCTCCCCACCCAGGGCCCGCTCGACCGCCGGAAGGACGATGCGGTGGTCGTAGTTGCCGGTGCTGACCATGCCGGGCGCCCGCTCGGGCGGCACGACGAGCGACGGACCGGTGCCGTCTATGCCTGCCATCTCGCCGAACAGGCCGACCGCCTCGACGCCGACATCGTGCAGGGCGTCCATCTTGAGGGCCATGTCGCCGTCGGCGTTGCCGCCACCCTCCTTGGTGACAACCGCGGCGTCGAAGCCGGCCGCTGCGCACACCCGGGCGGCGAAGACCGAGACCAGCTCCTTGCCGGCCTGATCCACGGGCTCAGGGCAGATGACGACGCCGGCGAATTCCAGGTCGTGCCCGTGCCGGCGGCGCAACTCGTTCACGACCGGATGGTTCTGGTGCATATAGGTCGGGTTCTTCAAGGCCGGATGGCCGTACTGACCGCTCACCACCGCTCCGTCATCGAGCTCGCCCGGGTCGAGCAGCGTCGGCAGCGAGCCTCCGAAGCTGCGCCCGTAGACGAAGACGTCTTTGAACAGCCCTTGCGTCTGCAGATTGGTGACCGCGCCGACCCGGGGTCTCGAGCCTCGCCCGGCGCTCGGCGAAGGCAACTCCTCAACCTCATCGGGCGGCGCGTCGAGGGCGGTGGAGCCCAGCCGGGCGGCCAGGGCCAGCACGCCCCGGCGCAGGGCGGCGTCGACGGCGTCCCACCCGGCACCAGGAGCGGGTGTGAACTCGACCACCAGATTGTGCGTCCCCCCGAGCGGCGACAGACCGGCGGCCGGCCCGCTGAGGTCCACCACCGCCTCCTGGGCCCTCGGCAGGAATCCGGCGACGACGACCGCCGCCCCGCGCAGCACGTGGGTGTGGCCGTGGCCCTGCGGCCGGGCCGGGCCGAGGAACCCGGGGAAGATCCCTCCCCCATCCGGCCCCTTCGAGCGGGGTTCGACGGCGTCGAGCACTTTGACGATACGGGCCGAGTCACCTGGCGAGGCCCACGCCAGGCGCAGCTCGGCCAGGGCCGGATCGGCAAGGAGGGTCCGGGCCTCGTCGACTGAAACGGTCAACTCGCCATCGGTGAAGGACGAGCGCGGCCCGAACCCGACCGCCCGCACGTGATGGATCACACGGGTCAGTGACATGACGCCATAGTTGCATTATTGCCCTGCCCCGGCATGCACGGGCGAGGCGAAGACGGTGTGCGACCATCTGGTCATGACCAACCCCGGCTGGGTCAGCCACTGGCACAAGCACCCAGGCGTCAGATCCGGCGACGATCTGACCGTCGGCGAGCGGGCCGCCGATCGCATGCGGGCCATCATGGGCTCGTGGCCGTTCGTCTTCGGCTTCTTCGGGATCATGATCGCCTGGGCCATCATCAACTCGGTGTTCTATCTCGGTGGCGCGCACGGCCGTCACGGGTTCGATCCCTACCCGTACATCCTGCTCAACCTGTTCCTCTCCATGCTGGCCGGGGTCCAGGCAGCCGCCCTGCTGATCGCCGCCAAGCGGGCTGACGCCATCTCCTCGGAGATCGCGATCCACACCGAGAAGAACACTGATGATCTCAAGGACTTGCTCGCCGAGAATTACCAACTCACGACTCTGGTGAAGGTCAACACCGACCTGCTCCAGGAGATCCACCGGGACCTCGCGTTGCTGACGCACGAGCCACCGGACCCCGCTCCCAGCCCGCAGTAACCTCCTTTCCGGCCGGACGGGCCGAGCCGACAGAAGGTCGTCAACTGCGCTTACCGGAGAATCGTCGGACACCGACAACGATTGCCGTCAGCCTGGTCGTCGCCTGCGTGGTGCTGGTCGCCGCGGTCTCGGCCGTCGTCACCCGGCATGGCCGCCACCGAGCAGCCGGGGCGGTCTCGAAGGCCCAGGTCCCGACCACGCGGCCACCGCGCCCACCGCCTCCGCCCGGCACCCGGTTACTGACCGAACCGGTCGATCCGGCTCAGGTCGCAGTCCCAGACGGGTGGCAGAGCATCTCCACCGACTCCAGGACCCTCGCCATCGCCTTGCGGGCTCTGGAGCCTGGTCATCCCGCGCTCGTGCCCCTGCTCCGGGCCGAGGAGACGGCGGCCGATGAAGGTGGACTCCGGCTCTTCGCCTACACCACCACCGCCCCCATGACCTTCATGTCGATCCGGAGCTTCTCCTCCCCTGGAGTGCTGCCCATGGATTCTCATGACATCGCCACCTATCCAGCATCCGTGAAGCGGAGTAACGGCGTGGTCGTCGAGTTCCACGCTGTTCAGCTAGAGGCCGGCGGCACGGTGCAGGTCCGCACCGTGGTGTCGACCAAGACGGCCCGTGTGGCCTACCAGTTGGACGTGGTGGTGATACCCAACCGCACGGTCCAGCTGGTTCTGGCCGTCGACGCGGCCGCCGTGCCCCCTGCCTTCTCGCAGATCGAGAACAGCCTGCGAACCGGCTAGAGCGCGGTCGGGGGAACCGTCTGGTCCCGGTCGGCCGGCGCTTCCGGCTCGGGGTGGGGGCGGCCCCGCCGGACCAGCATGGCGACCGCGGCCACGAAGATCACGATGCTGGTCCAGTCATTGAGCCGTAGACCGGCGATCTTGTGGGCCTCGTCGATGCGGAGGTACTCGGTGAAGAACCGCCCGAACGTGTACAGCGCCACGTACAGCGCGAACAGGTAGCCCGTGCGGAGCCGGAAGCGTTTCTCGGCCCAGAGCAGCATCCCGACCACCGCCAGGTCCCACAACGCCTCGTAGAGAAAGGTCGGGTGGAAGGTGGTGAAGTTGGCATACGCTGCAGGACGGTTCTGGATATCGATCCGCAGGCCCCATGGCAACTTGGTGGGCCGCCCGAAGAGTTCCTGATTGAAGTAGTTGCCCACTCGTCCGACCGCCTGGGCCAGGGGCAGGGCGGGAGCGGCGCAGTCGAGTAGGGCGCCGAACGGCAGGTGATGACGGCGGATGTAGATGCCCGCGGCGAGCACCCCGCCGGCGACGCCGCCCCAGATACCCAGCCCGCCCTTCCAGATCTTGAAGACATCCAGCGGGGCGTGCGTGTACTTCTGATAGTCGGTGGCGATGTGGTAGAGCCGGGCGCCGATCAGGCCGCCCGGGACGCCCCACACCGCAATCGACGTCATTGTGCCGGCGGCGCCCCCCCGGGCCTGCCAGCGGCGGTCAGCCAGCCACACCGCGGCGAACACCCCGATGGCGATCAGCAGGCCGTAGGCCCGGAGGTGCAGGGGCCCGAGGCCGATCCCATTGCTGGAGGGACTCGGGATATAGGCGAGCATGTCAACGAGCGTATGCGGCGGGCTCACGGATCAGGGTCGTGGGCCAGCAGGGCGGCGTAGGAGGCGGCGGCCCGCTCAGCCACCGGTCCCGGACAGGTCGTCACGCCCCGGCCGTCCACGGAGCGGACCGATTGGACGTCACGGGTGGCAGAGGTGAGAAAAGCCTCGTCGCACATGTACAGAGCTTCGAGGGGGACGTCACGCTCCTCGACGGCGATGCCACAGCACTCGATGACCAGACCTCTGGTAATGCCGGCCAGGCATCCGGCGGAGAGCGGGGGCGTGATCAGGTCCCCGTTGATCACCAGGAACACGTTGGTCCCGCTTCCCTCGCACAGATTGCCGGCGGTGTTGGCGAAGATGGCCTCTGTCGCGCCCTGACGGTGGGCATCGGCCAGGGCCATGGCATTCTCGGCGTACGAGATCGACTTGATCCCCACCAGCGCGCCATGCTCGTTCCGGGGCCAGGGGACGGTGATCGTCTCGGCGGCCCCGGCCCAGGGCGGCAGCTCCCGGGCCACGACGACCGTCGTCGGCGGCAGTCCGCCCCGACCGGAGCCGATGGTGCCCGGGCCGGAGGTATAGGTGATCCGCAGGGCCCCCCGCTCGATGCCGGGGTTGGCCGCCACGGTCAGTCCGATCGCCCGGTGGAGATCGTCGACACTGGGCGCCGGCAGGCCGAGGGCGACGGCGGAGCGCATCAGCCGGGCCAGATGCCGGGAGACAGCGAACGCCGTCCCGTGGCGCAGGGCAATCGTCTCGAACACCCCGTCGCCGACGATGAAACCGTGGTCGAAGACGGTCACTGCGGCCGCCGCCTCTTCGACCACGGCCCCGTTGACGTAGGCGAACACGGCGCGGAATAGTAAACGCCCGCCATCGGGGTAGAAAGCAGGCATGAACGAGAACGACACCGTCGCCGACGACACGGAGAGACTCGAGGAGCTGGATCAGGAGATCAAGGAGGCCCGCCACCATCTCGAGGACATGACCCACGAGGACCGACCGGAGTTCTATGAGAACGACGAGTCGAAGCAGGAGGAGTACGCGCCGGGCGCGGAGACTCCCGACGAGGCGCCACCGGGCACCGCTCCCGGCGAGCTGCCGGGCTGATCGGTCGATTGATCAGACCGGCGCGTCGGCGACGATGGCCCGTCGCACCACCCGGGTGATCGTCCGTCCTTCGACCACGTCGCTGTGCAGCTCGTCGACGAGGGCCCGGACCAGGAACAGTCCCCGCCCCCGTTCGGCCAGGGGATCGGGCGTCTCGCCTGACCTGTCGGGCAACGGTGGCTGGTTGCCGCCGTCGTCCTCGACCTCGAGCACCAGGTCGGGTCCGTCGACCCATGCCCGGAGCGACACGCTGCCCCGCTGCCCGCTGGCGTGGCGCACGGCGTTGGCGGCCAACTCGCTGGCCACCAGCATGAGATCACCGGCCTCGTCCCGCGCCACCGGGACGCGGACCAGCCAGTCCTCGAGGAAGTGCCGGGCCAGCGGGATGGCGGCCGTCGTCGGCGTGAACCGGTATTCGAACGGCGAGAGCGGGAGGCGCACGCTGTCGACCGGGGGCGATCGGCGCCGCAGCACCAGGGCCAACGAATCGTCGCGGCGGACGGCGCCCGACAGCGTCCGGTCGACCAGGGCTCGGGCCAGCGACACGGCGGGGTAACCGGCGATCTCGCGGGCGTGGCGGGCGATCGACTCGAGCCCTTTGATGATGTCCTTGGTGGCCTCGATCAGACCGTCGGTATAGAAGATCACGGTGTCCGACCGGCCCAGCACGATGGTGACCACCTCGTCGGAGCCCGCGCCCGGGAACCCGATCGGGACACCGCCCACGCTGACCTGCCGGACCTGGTGATCGGAAACCACGAGGACCGGGGGGTGTCCGCCCCCGGCGAGGAGCAGCACGCCCGTCCTCGGGTCGTACCGGCCGACGATCAAGGTGGCGACCAGGTCGGGGTTCTGGGCGGTGACCAGGGCGTCGGCACGGCTGATGACCCGCTCGAGCGGGCACCCGTCGAGCACCAGGAGCCGCAGGGCGTGGGTCACCGCGACCGCGTCCTTGGTCGCGGCGACCCCTTTTCCCATCACATCGACCACCGCCAGGTGCAGATCACCGTCGGGCAGCAGCACCCAGTCGTAGAGGTCACCGCCCGTCGACGACTGCTGGTCGGCTGCCAGGTAGTACACGCCGAGCTCGCTCTGCGGCACCGTCGGAGTGGGCGGCCGCACCGCCTCCTGCAGCTTGTGGACCACACCCCGCTGCACCGCCTCCAGCTCAGCCA
Organism: uncultured Actinomycetota bacterium; assembly: GCA_963792645.1. Lineage (GTDB taxonomy): Bacteria > Actinomycetota > Acidimicrobiia > Acidimicrobiales > Palsa-688 > CAWBWS01. The sequence goes on along the minus strand of CAWBWS010000001.1, from coordinate 368,228 downwards.
TGGCGTCGAGGTTGTCCAAGGCCACGCCGAGGTGGGCCAGCAGGGCCACCATGGTGCTGAACGCCCCGGGCGACGGGACCTGGCCGGGGAGCCATCCGAGCACGGCGACACCGTGCACCCCGCCATCGCCGAGGGGTATGGCGGCCAGCGCCAGCGAGTCGACACCGAGGACCCGGTGCAGCCGTTCATTGTGAACGGTGCCCGCCTCGTCCTTCAGCAGCGGAACCAGCTCCGGAACGGTACGGGGATCGCCGAGGATTGAGAGGTCCCGGGCGCTGGTCGCCGCCATCACCCAGACCGGCGCCCGGTCCTCGACGCCCACGGCCAAGCCTGCCACTTGGGCTCCGGTGGCGGTGGTGAGCGCGTTGGCCACCCAGGCGACCATGCGGTCGCGGTCTCGTTCGGCGTGTATTGCCCGGGCTGCCGACAGGAGCAGATCCCCGGCTCCGGGACCGGCATGTCCGGCCACCCCCGCAGGCTATCGGGCTGGCCCGGTACTCGCCCCATGCGGCCATAGGATGCCGCCGTTGCCTACCCGTGCCGAAGTCCACGAGATGCTGACCCGTCCCGGCGCAGCATTCGAGTTGGTGACCGAAGAGGTCCGTGGCATCCCGATGCAGGTGTACAAGCACCGGATGCCAACGCTGCGAACGGCGGCATCGCTCGGTCTGGCCCGCGGTGACGACCAGCCGTGCCTGGTTTACGGGGATCGGAGGATCGGCTTCGCCCGGTGCGTCGAGTCGGCGAACGCGGTGTCGGCGAACCTGGAGGCGGTCGGTGTGGGCCCCGGCGACCGGGTGGCTGTGCTGTCGGCCAACAACCCCGAGTGGGTGTACGCCTTCTGGGGCACCGTCGACCTTGGTGCGGTGCTGGTCGGCCTGAACGGCTGGTGGAAAGCCGACGAGATCCTCTACGGGCTGGCCGATTCAGGTGCCAGGGTGCTGTTCGCCGATCCGGACCGATTCGCCCGGATCGCGGACCGGCTCGACGACCTGCCCGATGTGGAGGCGGTGTACCTGATCGGGGCGTGGCCGGGTTCGTCCGTCGGGAGCTCGAGGCGGGTGCGCCCATTCGAGGAGCTGCTCGAGCCGGTGGGCGGTGCCGGCATGCCGGACACGGCGATCAGCGAGGACGACCCGGCCGTGATCTTCTACACCAGCGGTACTACCGGCCGGCCCAAGGGCGCCATCTCGACGCACCGTTCGATGATCGCCAACCTGCAGAACACCTTCTACAACCACACGGTGTCGATGATGGTGGGAGGGACCATGCCGGGTGGTGGCTCGGGCGGGCAGACCACGTCCCTGCTCACATCACCGCTGTTCCACGTGTCGGGATGCCATTCGGGAATCGTGATCGCCATGGCCGCAGGGGTGAAGACGGTGATGACGGCCGGCCGCTTCGACCCCGAGGAGTCGCTGAGGCTCATCGAACAGGAGAAGGTGAGTGTGTGGGCCGCGGTGCCGAGCGTGGTGGCTCGGGCGGTCGCCTTTGCCGATCGACACCGCTACGACCTGTCGTCGGTGACCACCATCGCCTACGGCGGGTCGTCGCCGGGAATCCGGTTGCAGCAGCAGGTGCGCGAGACTTTTCCCAACGTCCGGACCATCGGCAACGCCTATGGGCTCACCGAATCCTCCTCGGTCGTCACCGTCAACACGGGCCAGGACTACCTCGACCGGCCGGACTCGGTCGGGCGGGCGGTGCCTGGGATCGAGATCCGCGTGGTGGGGCCGGCCGGCGAGGAGCTCGGGGTGGGTGAGCGGGGCGAGATCTGGTTGAAGGGGGCGTTGATCACGCCGGGCTACTGGGGCAAGCCGGACGACACCGCCCGGGCGGTCACCGACGGCTGGTTGCACACCGGCGACATCGGCTACCTCGACGACGGGTTCCTCTACATAACCGACCGGGCCAAGGACATGATCATCCGGGGCGGCGAGAACGTGTACAGCGTCGAGATCGAGAACCGCCTGCTTGAGCACCCGGCGATCGCCGACGCCGCGGTGATTGGCGTTGCCCACCCCATCCTGGGCGAGGAGGTCAAAGCGGTCGTGACCGTGGTCGCCGGCCGGACCGTCGCGGTAGGGCAGCTGAGGGCCTGGGTCGCGGAGACGCTGGCCGACTTCAAGGTGCCGGCGTACATCGAGATCCGGGACCAGCCGCTGCCGCGCAACGCCACCGGCAAGTTGCTGAAGAACGCGTTGCGAGGTGAGGGGACGGTCAGCTTCGCCGAGACGCTGTAGATTCGTCGAGAGAGACCATCAGCGCACCACGAAACGGACGCTCTGGTAGTCTCAGCGCTTCCGGGCCGTTGGCGCAGTTGGTAGCGCACTTGCATGACGCGCAAGGGGTCAGAGGTTCGAGTCCTCTACGGCCCACCGTAAAAGACCTGGTCAAGGGCCATGTCCGCTCCCGATGAGCTTCCTCCTCCAGGACTGTAAGCATGTAAACGTAGCCAGTTTGGCTACGTTGGCTTGTGCGGACCCGGTACATGCTTTACAGCAGAATGGTGACCATGGACACCGAGTTTCGCGACTGGCTGCGAGCAAAACCTCAACCGCTGAAGGTGCTAGTTTCTTGTCCCGATCTCGCGGACGGCATCCTGAAGTCGGTCTTGACGGAGCTAGGTGCGGCAGATCCCGAACTAGCTGGCTGAGGCTGGTCAGTGATCCTGCTGGATGAATACCTGGCGCTGCCCGTCATAGCGGCGGTTTGCTCAGGCGGCGCTGGATGCCTCGAGCGCGGCCGTGGCCGGGGTCTCGGTGCCGTCGCCGGCGATGGGACGCAGCCGGGCTTTGGCCAGGCTCTCGGGCCCCATGTAGCAGCGGGCCACCGCCCATTCATCGTTCTGTTCGGCCAGCACCGCGCCGACCAGGCGGATGACCGCGGCCCGGTTGGGGAAGATGCCGACCACGTCGGTCGGACCTGAGCCCAGACGACGTGGCCCGCCTCCAGCAGGTGTTCGACGACACCGGGGCCCGCGAACGGGTCGAGGCCGAGATCGAGGAGCTCACCTCCGATGCCTTGGCCGCGCTCGATACCATCCCGCTGGTGCCGGAGATCAGCAACCAGCTAGCCGAGTTGGCCCGATTCGTGGCCAGCCGCGACTTTTGATGGCGTTCTCATGAAAGTCGTCGTCGTGGGGGCCGGCCTGGCCGGCCTCGCTGCGGCATGCCATCTGGTGGGCCGGGGTTACGAAGTGGTCGTACTCGAGCGAGATGACGGACCGGGCGGCCGGGCTGGTGTGATCACCCGTGGCGGATTCCGCATCGACACCGGTCCCACCGTGCTCACCATGGTCGACTCCTTGGCCGAGGTCTTCGCGGCGGCCGGGGCAGACATGGCCGACCATCTTCGGCTCCAAGCTCTCGACCCGCTGTACCGGGCCACCTTCACTGACGGTAGCGAGATCCTCTTACGGCGCGGCCGGGATGCCATGACCGAGGAGATCCGGGGTCACTGCGGAGCGACCGAAGCGGCGGCCTTCGGCCGCTTTTGCGACTGGCTGGCCGAGTTGTTCGCGGTCGAGCAGCCCAACTTCATCGACCGCAACTTCGATTCGCCGCTCGACATGGTCCGCCCACCGGGTCCGGCCATCAAGCTGGCCCGCTTGGGCGGGCTCCGGCGGCTGCACCGGGTGGTCAGCTCCTACTTCGACGACCCGCGCCTGCAAAAGCTGTTCTCGTTCCAGGCCCTCTACGCCGGGGTATCGCCCTATCAGGCGCTGGCCATCTACTGCGTGATCACCTACATGGACACGGTGTGCGGAGTGTGGTTCCCCGACGGCGGGATCCATGCCGTGGTGGAGGGGTTGGTGGCGGCGGCCAGCAAGGCGGGAGTCGATTTCCGTTATCGCTCGCCGGTGGCCGCGTTGCAGCGCACCGCCAGCGGCAGGGTGGTTGGGGTCGAGCTGGCCGGAGGGGGCCGGCAGGCAGCGGACGCAGTGGTATGCACCATCGACCTGCCGGTGGCCTACCGGATGCTGTTGCCCGACCTGCGCCGCCCTCTTGCCTTGGCCGGGGCTCGCTACTCGCCGTCGTGCGCTTTGTGGCTGGCGGGCGTGCGGGGGGTCCTGCCCCCGGCGACGCAGCATCACAACATCCACTTCGGTGGCGACTGGGCCGGCTCCTTCGATGCTCTCCTACGTTACGGAATCCGCCAGCCCGACCCGTCGATACTGGTGTCGGCGCCGTCACTCAGCGACCCGGGCCTGTCCCCGGAGGGTTGCCACGTGTTGTACGTGCTCGAACCGGTTCCCAACCTCGATGGGACGATCGACTGGAAGACGGAACGACCGCGGCTGCGAGACGACCTCCTCGCCCGCCTGGCCGGGCGGGGCTATCCGGTCGACGATGTGGTGCTGGAACGGTTCTTCGACCCGCTCGACTGGCACGCCCAGGGGATGGAGCGAGGTACCCCGTTCGCGATCTCCCACCGGTTCCTCCAGACCGGTCCGTTCCGGCCCGCGAACGTGGACCGGCGGGTCCCCGGGCTTGTCTTCGCCGGTTCGGGCACCGTGCCCGGTGTCGGTGTGCCGATGGTGCTCGTCTCGGGACGGCTGGCCGCGGATCGGGTCGAGGCGTTGCGGTGACCGTCAGCCTCGAACAGTCCTACCAGCGGTGCCGAGAGATCAACCATCGTCAGGGCACGACGTACTACTGGTCGGCCCAGATCCTGCCCCGACCGAAACGGCGCCATGTCCACGCGCTGTATGCCATGTGCCGCTACGCCGACGACATCGTCGACAACGTGCAGACCGGCATGGCCGGCAAGGCCGGGGCCCTGATGGCTTACAGCGACCGGCTTCGCTCTGACCTGGTCGCCGGCGACAGCAACCATCCCGTCCTCAAGGCGGTGGTTCACACCTTCGTGACCTTCGGGATCTCGCCCAGCTGCGCCGACCGGTTTCTCACCTCGATGGCAATGGACTTGACCACGGCGAGTTACCAGACCTTCGCCGACCTGCTCGTCTACATGGACGGATCGGCGGCCGTCATCGGCGAAATGATGCTGCCCATCCTCGAACCCACCTCACCGGAGGCGTTCGGGCCGGCTCGCGACCTGGGGATCGCTTTCCAGTTGACCAACTTCCTGCGTGATGTGAACGAGGATCTCGACCGGGGCCGGGTGTACCTCCCACAGGAGGATGTGGAGACCTTCGGCGCGCGCCCGGCGCTAGAGGGCCGGCGGGTCACGCCAGAGATGGTCGACCTGCTGGCCTTCGAGATCGCCCGCACCCGCCAGTTCTACCGCTCAGCCGACCTGGGGATCTCGATGTTGCCGGCCATCTCGGGCCGGTGCATCGGCGCCGCCCGGGTCCTGTACTCCGGCATCCTCGACCGGATCGAGACGCTCCATTACGACGTATTCTCAGGCCGGGCCCGGGTTCCCACTTGGAAGAAGCTGGCCGCCGCCCACGGCCTCCTCGTCGGTGTCCGCTAGTTGGCTCGATGCCCGGGCCTGGATCGAGCTCATAGGGTTCTCGGCCGGTGCTTGGCAGCTGTGGTCGGTACGCCGTTGCCCGCCGTCGTCAGGTGACGCCGGGGGCGGGCGGGCGCGAACGGGCGGGGTGGCCGTCATCGTTCCGGCTCGGAACGAGGCGGCCAACCTGCCGGCGTTGCTGGCCTCGCTGGCCGGCCAGCTTGGCCCGGCCGACGAGCTAGTGGTGGTCGATGACCATTCCTCCGATGGCACCACGGCGAAGGCGGTGGCTGCGGGGTCTCGTGTGCTCGCGGCGCCGGCGCTGCCTGGCGGCTGGACGGGCAAGTGTTGGGCCTGCTGGACGGGCGTCCAGAGCACCCGGGGCGCCACCTTGTTGTTCCTCGACGCCGACACGACGCTCGCGCCCGGGGGCCTGGCCCGACTACGGAACGAACACCGCCGGCACCCCGGACTGCTCTCGGTCCAACCCGATCATCTGACCGTTCGACCGTACGAGAGGCTTTCGGCCCCGTTCAACATCATCGGGATGATGGGGGTAGACGCCTTCACTCCTTTGGGCGAAAGGCTGACGCCACGCGGCGCCTTCGGTCCGTGCCTGATCACGACCCGCCTCGACTACCTGGCCGTCGGCGGGCACCCTGCGGTGCGTGGCGAGATCTTGGAAGACGTCGCGCTCGCCGCCCGGTTCCGCGCTGCCGGGCTCGGGGTCACCTGCCGGGGCGGACGGCAAACCATCTCATTCCGGATGTACCCCAATGGCACAGGCCAGTTGGTCGAGGGCTGGACCAAGAACTTCGCCAGCGGCGCGGCCGCAACCCGGCCTATTACCCTGGCCCTGATCGTCACCTGGGTTGCCGGCACAATCCTCAGTGCCACCGGCCTCCTGCGCCCGTCGCCGTGGGCGCTGGGAGCATACCTGGCGTTCGCGGCCCAGCAATGGTGGATGCTGGCCAGGATCGGCCGCTTCGGATGGTGGGCCGGGCCGGCCTACCCCGTGACGACAGCCTTCTTTCTGGCCGTCTTCGGGCGCTCGGTATTCCTGACGACCGTGCGCCGGGAGGTGCGATGGAGGGGGAGGGCTATCCGCCTGCCGGCCCGCCGCCGCGGCTCAGTTCCGTGACCCTCGCCACTGGACCGGCGATATTGGTCGACGCCGGGGCCTGGGCGGCCATACAAGTGTCGTGCGGCTACCTGACGCACCGCCTGCCCGAATCCTTTCTCGAACGCGATGGTTGGCTGTTCCGGGAGCGGGACTGGGAACGGGAGGGTGTCCTCTACGTCCGCGTGTTCCGGGTCCGGCGCTGGAAGCGGCTGCTCCCCGAGGCAGGCGACATCTTCAAAGGCGGCTTCGACAAGCGCCGTCTCACCCGCCGGGACCGCTGCTACCTGATGGCGTACCGCCGCGAGACGAGGCGGGCCGAACTCGGGCACTGGCTGGCGAGCGTCCCCTTTCCCCTGTTCTTCTTGTGGAACAGGTGGTCGCTGGGGGGTTGCATGGCCGCCTATGCCGTGGGCGTCAATGCCCCGTGCATCATCGCCCAGCGCTTCAACCGGATACGACTGCAGCGGGTCCTCACAGGCGGGCGAACGGGTCGCGGTCAACGGCGGCCGCCCGGGCCCTGAGCGGCCGGGGCACGAAGGGGAGGAGCATGCCGTACGGCTCGCCGCCGTAGAGGTGGTGAACCCGGTGACAGCGCTTCAACAGTTCGAGAACCCGGTACCGGCCGGTGACGATCGGGATGCGGCGGTGGATGTACACCTCATGCACGAACCCATACAACGCGCCGTACAGCGTGACCCCGCCCGCCACCTCGAGAACCCGGGCCGACGGGAGCGACGCCCCGACAGCGAAGGTGATGACGGCAACAGCGGAGAACATCAGCGGGTAAAGGTCGTTGCGCTCGAAGCCGCCGGCGTTCATCTGGTGGTGGCTGCGGTGCAGCTCGATCCCGAAGCGGTGCATTACGAAACGGTGGGACAGGTAGCTCAACGCTTCCATCGCCATCACTGTTGCGAGCACCGTCACTACAGCGGTCACACTGAAACCTTATCGCTCACCCGCCGCTCCCGTCCGGCCCGTTCCCACAGCACGATGGCGAACGTGACCAGCGCGAAGCCGTAGACAAACTCCTCGACCGGAATGTCGAACGGAAAGCGGATTCCGCTGATGTGGCGGCGGTCGTAGATCACGATGGGGTCGGAGAGCTTGCCCATCCAACCGTCGACGGGAACCTGAAAGCCGAGCACGATCGCCATCGATATCCAGTACGAAGCCATGCGAAACACGCCCGTGCGCAGCCAGAACAACTCGACCAGCACGACTGCGACCAACGAGGCGGCGGCTAAAACCGGATAGGCGTGCATGGGTCGACGTCAGCGCCCGCGGCGCTCGGTCATGTTGCGCACCGCCTCGAAGGTCAGGATCCCGCACACTGGGACGACGAGGAAGAAAACCAATTCCTCGACCGGCAGACCACCGGGCAGATCGACCCCCGTCGTCAGCCGGCGGCTGAAGGACCAGTGGTCGGCCGCCACCGCCCAGATGTCCCACCCCCCGAAGATCACAATTACCGGCCACAGGGCCCGGGCCAGCCGGCGGGGCCGGCGCCACACCCGGGCCGAGAAGACGAACTCGAGAGGCAGGGTCAAGACCAAGCACAGGCCCATGAGTATCAGGTACTGGTAGTGGTTCATCGTCCCTGGGTTCGACGGAAGTGGGGGGCCTCGGATGGTACCTCTTGGCCTTCTATAGTCGGAGCGTGGCCGATGCAGCCGTGGCCGATGCCATCGTGGTCGGCGCCGGTCACAATGGGCTGGTGGCCGCCTGTTACCTGGCCCAGGCGGGCCGGCACGTCGTCGTCCTCGAAGCCTTGTCTCTGGGCTGTTCAACCCTCGCTACGAGCCGCTGCCCTTCCGCATCCCGGTTTCCCTGCCCGGCTCGGCGTGGACGGTGGCGATTTGAAACCGCCGGCGACATCGTCACCGCGATCCCCGCCATGCCGTCCGGAGGCCACTACCCGCTTCCGTGGCGCGAGCAGGCCGGGATCGCGGCGCTCCATGAGCTGCGCATCCTCGACACCGCCACAGAAGAATCCTTCGACGACCTGGCACCCTGGCCGCTTCGTTTGCGGCACCTCGATCGCCGCCATCAGCCTGGTCGACAGCGACCGGCAATGGTTCAAAGTCCGCATCGGGATCGATCAGCCCGAGACGCCGCGCGACGTGGCCTTCTGCGCCCACGCTGTCATGGGAACAGATCCGTTCGAGATTCCCGACGCCACCGCCGACACCCGTTTCGCCTCAAACCCGCTGGTGATAACCGACCTTGGGTATCCGGTTCTACGCCGAGTGGCCTCACCCACGACGGCCTTTCGCTGGGCACGGTGTTTGTCATCGATCGACAACCGAAAACCTGACCGACGAGCAGCATGAAGCACTCAGGGCATTGAGCCGCCAAGTCGTGGCCCAACTGGAATCACGCAGGACAATCGACCGGAGACGCAACACTCCTCGCAGCGTCCTTCACCTTCGACAGCGGAACAACCGCGCAGGTACAAGAACGGTCCCTGGTGCACTCCAACGCAGGACCCTGCCAGCTGCCAACCGATGAAAGACCCCCGGTTGGTTATGGGCCGGCCGTGCCGGTCCAACACGGCGCGGCGTCGCGGTTGTCGATGAGTAGGCCCGCCTGCTCTGTTCCAACCTCGCCGGCTGCTTGCCGAACACCTTCAACCTGCGGCGATAACAATCGCCAACGGAAGCGAGAACGGCAAGATCGACCCAGCGGAAGGGACGAGACGTCAGGCCGATCTCACTGCGCGGCCGAGGTCCTCGGACGGGTAGAGTGACCTCGGTGGAGGTCCTGGTCACCGGCGCGACCGGTTTCGTCGGTTCGCATCTGTGCCTGGCTCTGGTGGAGGCGGGCCACGAAGTCCGAGCCATGACCCGCCGCCCCGACTCCTACCAGGGGCCCGCCGTGGCGGTGGCAGGCGACGTTGGGGACCGTTTTTCCTTGGCCGCAGCTCTCGAGGGCTGCGAGGCGGCGTATTACCTGGTGCATTCGCTCGACTCAGCCGATTTCGCCGACCGAGACCGCCGGGGCGCCGAGTTGTTCGGCGCCGCGGCCGCAGCTGCGGGGCTCCGCCAGGTGGTCTATCTTGGCGGCCTGGGCGACGAAGACGACCGGCTCTCGGCTCACCTGGCCAGCCGGCGCGAGGTCGAGCGGATCCTGGCTTCGCAAGTGCCGACGACGGTGCTGCGCGCTGGGATCGTCATCGGCGACGGGGGGATCTCCTGGGAGATCCTTCGTCAGCTGGTGTCTCGCCTGCCGGTGATGGTCACGCCCCGGTGGGTGCAGACCCGTACCCAGCCAATCGCGATCGACGACGCGGTGGCGTTCTTGGTGGGCGTGCTGGGACAGGAGGACGCCCGGGACCAGGTGTTCGAGGTGGGCGGGCCTGACGCCCTGACCTACGGGCAGATGCTGAAGGTGGTGGCGGGGATGCCGGGCGGTGTCCTGAAGGCGATCGTTCCCGTGCCGCTGCTTACCCCTCGGCTGTCGTCGCTGTGGCTGCGGTTGGTTACCGACGTCGACCTGGGCACGGCCCGCGCCCTGGTCGATTCCATGACCAATGAGGTCGTAGTTCATGACCGGCGCATCGAGCAGGTCACGGGTCACCACGCGATGCCGTTCGAGGAGGCCGCGGAACGGGCCTTGCGCTGCCGGGCAGACCGTCTCGGTTCACGTTCGGAAGCCTGATGTCTGTGCCGCCGCCGAGGAGATGGAACGGTCGTCGAAGGCCGGCCGCGTTCTGACCGAACGTCCCGCCGAAAACGCCGGGCCGGGGCGCCGCCGGACGGTGGTGGCAGCCACGCTCATCGTCGGGACGGCGACCCTCGGCGCCACTCTCGCCTCCCCTGCTGGCTCGGGCTGGTTCTACGGGCTGGGGCTCCAGGCGGCCGTGGTCTGGACCGCCGGCGGCCTCCTTTCGGGCCCCATTTGCTGGACTCGAGGCGCCCGCAGCGTCAGCCCGAGCGACGTTGCCTTGCCAATCTTGGCCGGCGTCGCCCTCTACGGTGGCTTTGCGGCCGCCAAGCTGGTGGCGGACCAGGTCCCACTCTTGTCCCACAGCGTCGACAGCGTGCTGGCGCGCGCCGATGCCGGCCCCCGGGTGCTGGCGCTCGTGGTCGCCTTGGTCAATGGGGTGGGCGAGGAGGTCCTCTTCCGGGGCGCGCTGCATGACGCCTTCGCCCACTACCGTTCCCTGTGGGCCACGGCCATCTACGGCATCGTGACCATCGCGACGTTGAACGTGGCGCTAGTCGCGGCGGCCGTCGTAATGGGCAGCGTCTTCGCCCTCGAGCGCCGTGCGAGCGGCGGGATCCTGGCACCCATCCTCACCCATCTCAGTTGGAGCATCCTGGTATTGTTTTTCCTCCCACGGTGACGTGACGGCTCGGCGGCCGCCCGCCGGCACTGTCGGGTGTGGCGGCCGCGAGGCCAGAGCCTCTGGGCCACAGGAATGGAGGGGTGATCCCGACGTAGCCACGAACGTAGCCACGTCTCTGTGGGTCGCCATGGGCCGACTGTATTGAACCGCCCCGGGTTTTATGACTGCTCGGGCTATTGGGTGACCGCCTCGAGGGCGGGTGCTGTTTGACGGTACTAGAGGGCCTCGTGTTCGGCCGGGGTGGTGTAGGTGTTGTCCTCTGTGATCTCGCCGTGGGACGCCGGTCGTTGAACCAATCGATGTAGCCGAGGGTGGCGAACTCGACGTCGTCGAGTCCGGTCCAGGGTCCGTGAGGGTGGATGAGCTCCCATTTGTGGAGACTGTTGAACGCCTCGGCCATGGCGTTGTCGTAGATGTCACCGCGGCTTCCAACCGAGGCCACGATGTCGTTCTCGGCGAGCCGCTCGCTGTAGCGGATGCACAGATATTGCACGCGGCCACGCGCACGTAGAAGCGGATGGTGCCCGCCACCAGGCCCCGCTCGCACGCTAGGAACAACCCGAACCGGTCCACCAGCACGGCGGCCGCATCTGCCGGCGTAACAAGCGTTGGCTCCTCGAGCACCCCCAGTCGCCGCAAATAGCCCGTCAGCGGCCCGAGCGATTTGGTCGTCAGCAGGTTGGCGTAGCCGGCATCGCGCCTGTCGGCAAAGAACGAGTCAACCCGCTCCGACGCCACGGCGACGACGTCAAGCCCTTGGCGGTCCAACCACCCACTCAGACGGACCGCCAGCTGCACGTTCCTCGCCGCCGCCGACCTCGAATAGCCCAGCGCCGCCAACTCCGCGGCGAACCCTTCCAGATACGCAGCCAGCGGACCCGGCACACCATTTGAACGCCTCGACACAAGCTCCCTCCTTCTCTCCGAACACGGGAGAAGGAGCATCGATCAACGCCTGCGGTTTTGCCGATCAGCCCGTTGGCTCACACCCCTTGTGACCAGCGCCAACGCTCACCGCCGCCCGGCCGGTCGGGTTAACCGCGCGCTCTACATAAAATGCGCCGCCGCCTTGAGAATCTCATTGGCCCGGCGCAGCTCCTTGTTCTCACGCTCCAACTCGCGCATCTTGGCCCGCTCGTCCGTCGAAAGCCCGGGCCGCTGCCCGGCGTCGGTTCTCCGCCTAACGTACCCACTGCCGCAGAGTCTCGTGATTGACCTGGATCTTCTTGGCGATGGACTCGATCGCCTTCCACTGCGTCGGGTACTCGTCCTGATGTTCAAAGACCATCCGCACCGCCCGCTCACGCACCTCCGGCGGATACGGCGGACGCCCCGCCCTCCTCTGCTCTGCATAAACTCCATCCTCTCAAGAGATGGAGCAGTCACCGAACCCGGGGCGGTTCAATCCCATTAGCTGACGGCGGTGATGATGATGAACCCGACCGGTAGGGCGACGGCACCGTCGACCTCGAGGTAGGGGGCGACCAGCCGGTCGAATCCTCGACGGGCCGCCTCCTTCACGGGTTCGGTTTGCGCCGCGAAGAGTGGACCGGTCCTGATGGCGGCGGCCAGCCACCCCTCCCAGAGCACGTGTGGGTTGAGGTAGCGCTGGACGAACGAGACCGGTTCGACCGACTCCAGCCGAAGCCCTGCCGCTGCCACGAGTGGTTCCAGTTCGTCTGCGCTGTCGTAAGCCGGCGCGTTAGGCGGGGTCGGAAGGTCGTCGGGTGGGACGGCACCGGTGACGGCGATGGCTTCGGGTATGAGGGCCAGCGCGGAGCGATTCTCGTCCCAGACGGTCAGCGAAAGCCTCCCCGTCGGGCCCAGGACTCGGGCGAACTCGGCGACCCCGCGCGCTGGGCTGGCGAGGTGGTGCAAGCCGAGGTTGCAAACTACGGCGTCGAAGGCGTTGTCGGCGTAGCGCATGTCTTCGCAGTCGCCGACCTGGAACCGGGCAGTTGGGCAACGCCTGGTGGCGAGGTTGACCATGGCCGGGGAGATGTCGATGCCTTCAACCACGGCCCCGCGCTCCAGTGCCCGTCCGGCCAGGTACCCGGGCCCACAGCAGGCGTCGAGAACCCGGCTGCCAGGTTCGGCGCCGACGGCGTCAAGGAGGGGGTCGGCCAACCTCGTACAGATCGGACCGAAGAACCGGTGGTAGGGATCGGCGTGCGAGTCCCACCCGGCGCGTTCGAAGTCTCGCCATGATGGCGGCGGAGTCGACATGGGGCCATTGTGGCGGGTTCGGGCACATTGACGGCGGCTGGGCTGCTCGCCCGGATCCTCACCGTTGGCCGAGCCGTCCCGTCGGGCACCGGGTCCGGGGCGCGGAGGATCAATCCCATTACCACCAGATCGGCCAGCTTTCTTTGAGGACGGCCATCCTAATCGCATGATCAGCCGGACAGTTCCCCGCCGACGTGGGCGATGGTCTTGCTTACGATCTTCCAGACGCCCCTGATTCTCGCTAGGGAGAAGAAGTCGACGAACGACACCGTGCCCCAATATCCGTCTCCGGCGACTACCGCGACAGCCGCGTCTCCCGCTTGCGTCACCGATATGACGCGGCCCTGGTAGTTCCCGGTGTCGCCGGGCATCTGAGCGGCCATGTCGAAGAACTCGGCGATCGGCATGTCGTAGCGGGTTCCCCGGCCTCGCCGAACATTCGGGAGTCGGGTGGAAGGCCTCTTTCAGCTTTCCGACGTCGCCCTGTGAGGCTCCGTCCATGTTCAGCTGGATGACTCGCACGATCTCGTCGTGCTCGGTAGTTCAGATAGTCATGGTTGATCTCACTTTCTTGTTGTTGTGTTTCACCGATCGGCCGAGTCTCCAGCAGGGATGTGAGCGGTTCCCAAGCAGGCGCCGAGCGGCCGGGTGCGGTGTCTGACAGGATCGGCACAAGCCGCGCAATACATGGCGAAGGCGGCCACGTCCCGGGCGAAGTCGGCTGGTTGCCCCGCGTAGGTGACGTGTCCGCACTCCAGCTCGAGGAAGCGGGCGTCGGGCAGCCAGCTGGCCAGCGTTCGAGCCCCTCCATGGAGCGCCCCGTGGCTTTGGGCACCGGCGACCACCAGGACCGGTAGTTGTATGGCAGCGACGTCAGCCTCGCTGATCTGATAGGCGGGCATGCCGAGAGCGGCGAACAGCATGTCGGCGTTGGCGCGGTAATGGTTCTTGGCCGGTTCGTCAATGGCAGCCCACAGGCCCGGGCAGAGCGCGCCGAAGAAGGCGTCGGCGGCTGCTGTTGGCCCGTTGGTTTCCACGGCTCGCTTCACCGAGTTGAGCGGGCCGCGAAACGCCACCACGTCGGCGTCGAGAATGGGGCTGTTGTCCCCGTTGTCGGGGCAGGTTGAGACGGGGCGAACAGAGCCGCGGCGTCGAGGCCGCCGCGGGCATCGGTGCGGCTGAGATACTTCCGAGGTGTCGTCGACGAGTTCGACAGCGGGCGTGCGTCTGGTGGAGCTGTTGGGTGCCGTGTCGCTGGCTACTGACCTGGGGACTGGTCAGCCGCATGGCCATGGGGTGCGGACCTCAGTCCTGGCGGTGGCGCTGGGCCGGGAGCTGGGTCTCGGCGTCGAGGCTACGACGGACATTCAGCGGGTGGCGCTGCTCCGGTTTCTCGGCTGCACCTCCGAGGCGTCCGACACGGCGCGCCTGGCCGGCGGCGACGACATCGGGTTCATGGCCGCGATGGCGTCGGCCACCATGGGCACCAAACCCGAGATGATCCGCGGCCTCGTCAGCGCGGTCGGTGCCGGCAGCCCCGCGGGGCGCCGAGCGAGGCTGACGGCACGAGCGCTGTCGCAGCCCGGCGGGGCCAAGCGTTCATTGTCCGCGCATTGCGAGGTGGCCGCCATGCTCGCCCAGCGGCTCGGGACCGGAGCCGCCGTCCGCGAGGCGCTGGCGCATGGATATGAGCGCTGGGACGGGGCCGGCTTCCCCGAAGGCCTGGTGGGGGAGGCCGTGCCGATCGCGGTGCGGGTGGCGGTCGTCGCCCGCGACGCCGACGTGTTGTGGCGCCACGGCGCCGCCGAGATGATCGACGTGCTGGCCGCCCGCCGGGGCCACGCCTATGACCCGGCGGTCGTCGACGCCTGCCTGGTGACAGGCAGCAGGGTCCTGGACGAACTCGACCGGTCCGACCCGTGGGAGATGATGCTGGCGGCCGACCCGGGCAGCGAGCGGATCGGCGGTTCCGGTCTGGGCCTCGCCCTGGCGGCAGTCGGCGACTTTGCCGATCTCAAGTCGGTTTGGACCCGAGGCCACTCGACGCGAGTGGCGGACCTCGCCGCCGCCGCGAGCCGCACCGCGGGCATGGCGCCTGACGACGTCAACCGGTTGCGACTCGCGGCGCTGGTGCATGATCTCGGCCAGGTCGGCGTCCCCGCCGGGATTTGGGACCGGGCCGGGCCGCTCGGCGTCGCCGATTGGGAGCGGGTGCGGCTGCATTCCTATCTCACCGAACGAACCTTGGCGTGCTGCCCGGCGCTGGCCGACCTCGGCCCCCTGGCCGGCGCCCACCACGAGCGTCTCGACGGCTCCGGCTACCACCGGGGCAGCGGCGACGTTGATCGTGCGGCGCGGTTGTTGGCGGCCGCTGATGTCGTGGCCGCCATGGGCGAGGACCGCCCGCACCGGCCGGCTCTTACCGCTGCGCAGATCGCCGATCAGGTGGCCGAAGAGGTGACGTCGGAGCGGCTGGACAAGGGAGCCGCCGATGCGGTGCTCGCCGCGGCCGGTTATCCCGTCACGGCCCCGAGCCGCGATGGCTCGCCGGCGGGGCTGACCGACCGGGAGGTGGAGGTGTTGTGCCTGGTCGCCCGGGGTCGCACCAACAAGGAGGTGGCTGCCAGCCTTCACCTGTCGGCCAAGACGGTCGGCCGCCACGTCGAGAACGTCTACGCCAAGATCGGCGTCAACTCCCGGGCCGCGGCGGCCGTGTTCGCCATGGAACACCGACTCCTCGGCCGCTAAATCGAACTCTCGGCAATGGGGCGTTCACCCGATGCGCGCCGCCCTCGCCGGGTCCATCGTTGGCTGCGACACCATCCTTGAGCACGGGAGGAGACGATGGCCACGGTCCGGGTGCGGGACACGACGCTGTACTACGAGCAGGCCGGGAGAGGCCCGACCTTGGTGTTCATCCATGGCATGTGCGGCGACGCCCGAGTCTGGCAGGGGCAGGTCGAACGGCTGGCCGACCGGTTCTGCTGCGTCACCTACGACCGCCGGGGGCACAGCCGCAGCCTGCTGGGCGTCGAACCGGAGAGCGTCGCCACCCACGCGGCCGACGCCGCCGCCCTCATCGAGGCTCTCGGGCTGTCCCGCCCGGTGGTGGTGGGCTCGTCCGGCGGGGCCCGCATCGCGGTCGAGCTCGCCCGGACCCGCCCCGAGCTGCTCGCCGGGGCGGTGTTCTCCGAGCCGCCGATCTTCGGGCTCGACCCCGACGCTGGCCAGGCGCTCATGACCGAGATTGCGGCCGTCGTGGCTCCCGCGGCCGAAGCCGGCGCCCCCCGGGCCGCGGTGGACGCCTTCTTCTCGCGGCTGTGCCCCGGCCTGTGGACCAAGCTCGACGAGCATGCGCAGGACCGCTACCGGGCCAACGGCCACATGATGCTCGCCGAGCTGACCGGGCAGCCCTACCCGCTCACTACCAGCGATGTCGCCTCCATCGGGCTGCCCTGCCTGGTGGTGGCCGGGACCGTCAGCCACCCAGCCCTGCGGGCCATCGCCGCCACCGTGGCCCGCGCCCTGCCCGACGCCCGCTTCGTGGAGCTCGACGGCTCGGGGCATGTCACCTACGCCGAACGTCCCGACGAGTTCGCCCGCGCCGTGGCCGCCTTCGCCGACGAGGTCTGCTCGGCAGCGCCCGCTCCACTCGCCACGCGCTGACCGCTGGCCTCGCGCATGCGGCCAACCCCGGCGGCGGGCCGCCACGCCCATCCACCGATTTTTTCACCCATTTTCAAGAGGAGGAAACCATGCAGTTCATCGTGACTGGCCGGGCCATCAACGCCCTTCCGGTATCGGCGCCGCAGGCTCTAGCCGCTTTTCGGGAGACCTTCGAGATGCTGGCCGGCGGCAACGTGGCACACATCACCGCGGCGTGGCCGCATGCCGACGAGCGGGCCACCACGTTGCTGGTCGACGTCGACTCGGCCGAAGAGCTGGGCGACACCCTCGCCGGGCTGCCCGGCTTCATGCTGTCCACCTGGGAGGCCCACCCCGTCTCGACACCCGCCCATGTCGCGGGGTCGCTGGCGCAGATGCAAGCAGCGGTGGGGGCCTGACACGTTGCTATCGGTCACCTGGGCGTGCGCCCTATAGCCCGAGGGACCTGGCTACGCCCCGGCCTCTACTTGGCCGCCGGGAAGGGCCGCTACCGGGCGAATGTTGGCGAAGTGGCTCCGCCGGTTCCAGGTGGGAACGCTCGGGCCAGGGCCGGAGGGCCGACAACACGCACACCGCCATCGGACACGGCTTGCGACCAACTGAGGTGACCCATGTGCCAGCGTACGAACGGCTCGGCCTCGGCGATGACGACCAGGTCCTCTTCACCGGGACAGGTGGCGCACACCTCGCCCTTGCGATGCTCGAGGTGCAGCCAGAACCGCGAGTGCTTCTTCGGCTGGTCGGAGAACTCGAAGCGAGTCTCCGAACTCACAGGTCTGGGGCGACAAGAGGATCCACCGGCGCCTATTTGACCTGCACTGGCAATGGTCGGAAACAGCGGGCCACCCCGCTCCACGCCGCCACGGTGGCCGTTGTCAAAGGCTGGCTCCACGAGCGCGGCGGCAACCCCGACGACCCGGTCTTCCCCGGCCCGACCGGCAAGCCCGCTCAGCCGCGATGCCGTCACCCGCCGACTCGCCCGCCACGTCGCCAGGCAAGCGCCACTTGCCCGTCCATCACCGCAAAACAATCACGCCCCACACCCTTCGTCACAGCTGCGCCATGGAGCTTCTCCGCAATGGTGTCGACGTCACCGTCATCGCCCTATGGCTCGGCCACGAATCGATCCGGACCACCGACATCCATCAGCACGCCGATCTCAACCTGAAAGAACAAGCCCCGGCCCGCACTGCGCCGCCCTAACCAAACCGGCCAGATACGGACCCCCCGACACCCTCCTGGCCTTCCTTGAAGCCCTGTGATCATGCCGACCGGTCGACTGCCTGCATCGCCAGCGACCAGCGCCAACGCCCACCGCCACCCCGCCGGTCGGCATAACCGCGCCCTCTACATAAGACTGGTAGCCGCCTTGAGGATATCGATGGTGCCTGCTGGTCGGCCACCTCCTTGCGCAGTGCTTTGATCTCCGCGAGTTCCTCGGTCCTAGGGCCCGTCTTCCTCAAGCCTCGGTCGACCTCGGACTAACGGACCCAGCGGCGCAGGGTCTCAGGGGAACGGATCCCGAGCTGCTGGGACACCTCGGCCACCTCGCGGCCCCGTTCCAGCACCTCGTCGACCGCCCTCCGGCGCAGCTCATCCGAAAGCGAGTTGGATCTTCCCATGATCACAGTCGCCTCTCCCACAGCCCTCAGGGCCACGGAATCGGCACTGCATCAAACCCGAAATGGCTCAGTTTTGCCCACGAACCGACGAACCCGACCCCCCGATGCGGTCTAACAAAACCGGATTCTGTTTCAGTACGCTCACCGACCGCGTGCGACAACCCGAGCCATTTCGCTCATAATAACGCATGACGACAATCCCGAGCCGTTGCGCTCACGGTAACCGGATGGCGACAACCGCAATATCGTCTCGCGGATCGCCCTTCTGAAAAGCCAACACCTCCCGAAGAATGCCCCCTACCAACGAGGTTGCTGACGCCCCGTTCGCAGTTATCGTCGCTGCTAGTCGGTCGTCGCCATAGAAATCGGTGGAGCTCCTGCCCTCAGTGACGCCGTCCGTATAGAGGATCATGGCCTCGCCCGCAGCGAGAGAGATCTCGGTGTCATACAAGGTTGGCTTGTCGAGAACGCCGAGTAGCGACCCGCACCGGCCAAACGTTATTGGGCGGCTACCGGGTCGCAACAAATACGGGAGTGGATGCCCACCTGAGCTGGTGGTGACGGTCCATGAGCCTCTCACTTGACGGGCACGATGGAGCTGCGCCGTGCAGAACCGCTCGGTGTCACTTCGGAGCAGGACCTCGTTGAGTGTCTCAAGCGCCTGCGACGGCTGCCGCTCCCGTACCGCGGCCGCCCGTAGGGTATATCGCGCCAGAGCCGTCACCACTGCTGCTTCGACCCCTTTGCCGCACACGTCGCCCACGACGAAAACCCAATCGCCGGCGCCGATCTGGAAGATGTCGAAGAAGTCGCCTCCCACCTCCGTTCCGTTGCCGGCGGGGCGGTACACGGCGGCCACGTCGAGGCCGGGGACATGAGGTGTGGCCGGCGGAATGAGCGTCTGTTGGAGGGTCCGCGCCAGCTCTCGTGCCTGTACCTCGGATTCTTCGGCCCGTTGCTTGGCCCGAAGCAGCTCGCGCTCGTATTCTCGACGCTCGGTGGCGTCGAAGATCGCCGTGCGGATCACCAGGGGATGTCCATTTGCGTCGCGCGCCATGACCGAGTTCACCAGGACGGGAAGCCGTTCGCGGTCAGCTCGGACGATCTCCAGGGCGATCCCGCGAGCACTGCCTTGCATTTGCAGCATCGGTCCATAATGGGTTTCATGATAGATCCGGCCGCCCATCGTCAGCAGCTCGGCAAAGGTGCGTCGACCGACGAGGTCATCGCGTTGGAAGCCAGTGAGGGTTAGAAAGGTTTGGTTGACCTTTATGATAATGCCGTCGGGGGTTGTTGACAGGTAACCGCAAGGTGCCTGCTCGTACAGCTTTTCTGGGTCGTCATCGAGCAGGGCGTTATAGAATGCCTCGACCGCGTTTTCGCTGCTCAACTCAACCTGGACCGGGTCGGTCACCCACGCACAAATGCGGCGATGGCGTCCGCGGTTTCATCGGGCGCGCTTAGGTTGGGGCAGTGTCCGGTCGCATTCAAGATGGTGATTGAACTGTTGGGAATGTGTTCGCGAACGTACTCGCCGACTGCGACGGGCGCGATGGCATCGTTCTGGCACTGGAGAATCAAGGTGGGCGTGGTAACGCGCTCAAGATCGGCCCGGTTGTCCGACAAGAAGGTCACCCGGGCGAACTGGCGGGCGATCGCAGGATCGGTCCGGCAAAAACTGGCGGTAAGCTCTTGCCCCAACTCCGGTCGCTCGGGGTTGCCCATGATTACAGGCGCCATGGCGGTCGACCATCCCAGATAGTTGCTGTCGAGCGAGTCGAGCAGCTCCAAGATGTCTTGCTCTTTGAATCCCCCGACGTACTGCTCATCATCAATGTATCGCGGAGATGGTCCGACGAATACCAGCTTGGCGAATCGCTCCGGCTCTGCCAAGGCTGCCAACGCTCCGATCATGGACGAAACGGAATGGCCGACGAAGATGACATCGGTGAGGGCCAACTCGTTGCATATCGCCAAAACGTCATCCGCGTACCCGTTCAACGAGGCATACCGCGTGGCGTCATACGCCGATAGGTCCGAGCGTCCAGCGCCCACGTGGTCGAATAGAATTACCCGGAAATCAGTCTCAAATCGTGGCACAACGTACCGCCACATGTTCTGGTCACAACCAAACCCGTGGGCGAACAGCATGGTCTGACCGTCAGACCGACCCGTGACGGTGACATTGTGCCGCTCGATGACGTCCATCCTCCGAGACTACCTCAGGGGTCGGCGGCGAACGCCGGCGTCCCCGCGGGGGCGCTAGCAGGGTTGAGCGCCCGTGGACGACTTGCCTCCGGGTGAAGGCGTGACTCATCTACCAGACCCACCACCGACGATCGAGTCGCACGCCAAGGGCCCGCCGCCGGTCAATTTGCGCGTTTAGGCCGGATTGATTTCGTAGTTCCATTCGCCGTGCCAGACGTGGGGGACGAGAGGGGTCGTGGCGTATTCGTCGTCGCTGATACGTACCCCGGTCGGGTACCAGTTGGGGTCATGCGCCGCTTGGACCGTGAGCCCGGTTTGGGTTGTCGTTGCGGCTATGAGCTCCACGATGGTGCGGATGTCGGTCTGCGGCTTCCCTCGCCAGTTGATCGAGATGAAACTGAACAGGCGGTGCTCAATGTTGTTCCATTTCGACGTGCCAGGCGGGTAGTGGCACACCGTGATCGTCAAACCGGTCTCGGCCGCCAGGGCGGCCAGATGCCATTTCCAGGCTCGGACCCGGTAGCCGTTGGAGCCGCCTGCGTCGGCGGTGATCATCAGCCGGGTGGCGCCCGGGAAGCGGACCCGGCCTAGCGTGTTCCACCAGCGGCGGATCGACTCGACCGCGAACTCGGCGGAGGCGGCGTCGTCTCCCACCGACACCGAGCCTTCGTGGTTGCCCACTTCGTACACCCCATAGGGGATCGCCTTGGCGAACTCGCCCAGCGTCCGGTCCGAGAAGTCATGCACGTTGACCCGCTCCGGTTCCCCCGCGAGGCTGCCATTCCCTTCCACCCCTCGGGGCTGCCATTCCGTTCCACCGTTGGCGTAGTTGCCGCTCAGCTCCTTTTTCTTGGTGTCCACCGAGATGACCGGCTCGTTGCCTGCCAGGCGAGCCGAGGCCCAGTCGTTGATGTGGTTGAACTGGCCGTCCCGGTCGAGATGGGCGCTGCCCTCGGTCTGTTTGGCCGGCGCCTGTAGTGAATACCCCAGCTCGTGCAACAGCCGCCGCACCAACTCGGCGGACACCGAAAAGCCCTCCGCCTGCAAGTCCCGGGCCAGTTCATAAGTCGATTTCAAGGTCCAGCGCAACGCCGACATCGGAGTCCCCGAGTATCAGGATGCACCAACTCGTCGAGGGCCTCAGCCAGACCGGGCTGCTTCTCCACCGCCCGACGATCCCCTCCACCAGGTGCCGCGCACCCGACCGGCGGGCACGATTCCCGCCTCGATCTCGTCCACCGCCTTGATCACCGTATTCCGGCCCAAACCCGACGCCGCCGCCACCGCCGACTTCCCGCCACGCCCCAACGCCTGAGCCATAGCGCCAGCCACGAGCCGGCGCTGCAACTCATTCAAATGAGGCATCACCGTCGAGAAGAATGAACCCAACTCCTCGACCGATGCCTCCACCCACACATCCTACATCGCGCGGGTTAACCTGTGGTGCACGCTAATGCCAGGCTGACCACAAGGGACCAACAGAACTGGCAAGGCGCTGTCGGGGGAACACCCCGGGGATGGCGTAGCCTGATGAGGATCGTTCTCGTCCGATGGTCTACCGTCAGGAACCTCCTCGAGGATTGGCGCTGTCCAGTGGGCCAGCGTTATCAGTATCGTTCAGCCGCGCATTCAGTCGCCTAAGGCCGATTCGGATCTTTGCCAGCACCACGGTTTCGGGGACGCCGGTGAGCTGGGCGACTTGTCGATATGTCACGCCGGGCGTGATGGCCAACTCGATCGCGTGCCGCTCAATCTCGGGTAGGTCAGACACGGCGGCTCGAATCCGCGAGATCACTCGTTCGTTAACCGCCAGAACCAACCACCTGTAGTGCCCCTCCCGTTGTCTGCAACTGTGCTCGTAACAGTCGCTGAGCTAATATTACATTGGCGGGCGAGAATGACGTAAGTATGGGTTTGCTCACCCGTGTTGCCACACATCCGGGCCGGCATCTTCACCGGCACCGAAACCTGACGGGTATCCATGACTGCCCGGCTCCAGCCAGTGGCGCCGGAGCGTGGCCCTGTCGAAGCCGCCAGCTGAACCGCGACGAAAGGCGTATACCCGTCGGTAAATCTGCAAAACCTTCTCTTTAGTCAGGCTCCGCCGATCACGTGTGAACCACGCCCGCCCTCACCTCAGCAAGCCGCCGCAGGCGACGCAGGGACTCCCTGTTCCGCAGGTGGGCAAGTGCATCCAGGGCCGGATTCCACAACACTTCCCAGGGCCAACCCCGGGGATGCTCCTCCATCGTTACCAAGCTTCCCGGACCTTCTGGTTCAACGGTGAATGAGACCGTAGCCTGGACGAAAGGCAGCGCCCGAACCATCATGACAAGGCGGCGTGGGGGATCAACCTCGATCACCACCGATTTGTCCTTGACAGCTAGCAGGCCGAAACCGACCTTGTGGTGGAATTCGCTCCCGGTCTCGGGCCAGGACCGGTCATACCCCCGGATCGACTTATTTCCCACGACCCAGATCTCATAGCAGGCAGGATCAGCCAGACAACCATAAATCACGGGTGCTGGAGCGTCGACGACGATGGAGTTGCGGGCCACGTTGAACCTCGATTGGGCTTGAAGTCGTCTATCTCATACCCCTCGCCCTTATCGCCAATCAGCATGGCATCAGCTCGCCGAGCATGCCTCCTGGTGGATCATCGACCCAGCGCCAAGGCGGTACGAGTCGCAGAGAAGGTGACCGGGGGTGACGAGTACATCTGGCGGGCTGCTCAGCGGCCGGCAGGCCGACTTGTGTGTCGCTTGCCAGCCTTAAGGGACCACCCTGTTGCCAGAAGCCTGAGACCAGGTCGTGCCCAAGCTGACCGGCCGGCGTGATGATCTCTCGGCAGCTCGGTCGTCGTGTCAAGTCCGACGTCGGCGGCGGGTCGGGGTGGGCGGCTCGGTGGCGTCGGTGAGAGTGGGTGTTTCGTGTTGGCGGTAGGACTCGCCTTCGATTACAAGCTCCCAGTCGGCGCTCTTGAGCCGGTCGACGGCGGACGGGGCGAGGAGCGGGTCGGCCATGACCGCCAGCCACTCGCTGGGGTCGCGGTTGGAGGTCAGCACGGTGGCCACCTGGTGGTGGCGCTCGACGCAGATCTCGTAGATGTCGGCGGTCTCGGTGGCGCCGAGCGGGTGGAGGGCGTAGTCGTCGACGGCGTCGTAGCTGGCGTCGAGGCGGGCCGCTTTCAACCGTCTGCATCTTGTCGGCCCGTTCGAAGTTCACGCCGATGCGTCGCCGGCAGGCGATGTGGCCGAGGGCGGTGGCGAGGAACGTTTCGCCGACGCCGACCGGGCCCAGGATGAAGGTGTTGCGGGCTTGGTCGACGAAGCGCATCGACACCAGCTCGGCCACGGCCCGGTCGTAGGTGATGTTGGCGGTGTCGTCCCACGCTTCGAGGGTCACGGTCGGGTCCAGCCGGGCGGCTCGGGTCCGCAGGCCGGCCAAGTCGGCGTCGCGTCGCTTGACCTCGTCGGAGAATCGGCTACGGCTTGCTGGGCTCGCTCCTCGTCTACCTGACGAGGGCTTGTGGCTTCGTCGTAGACGGGTCATCGAGAATGGCGTGGATGCTGTCTGGGCTGTCGCCTCGCTCTTGCTCGTACGCCCCGAACGCCGGCGCGAAGCCAACGACCGGAGGTACCCGCTCCAGCCCAGGGGACCGCTCCAGCCCAGCCGACGCTGACGGAGCTTGGGCGTACGTTGGTCGTCATGAGCAGCAATGACCGCCACCGAGACTCCCCACTCGGCAATTCCCGTTTGCCGAGTGATCTGACCGATGAACAACTCGCCGCAGCTCCGGTTCTGGCTTCCGTCGACACGCTCCACCGGTGGCTGTGTGCAGTCGGGACACCACGTTGTGCCCGCCCCACCGTTCGGCGACGGACACCCGGGGTGTCTTGACGCGACCCAAGGCGAGGTCGCCGCAATCTGGGCCGCCACATCCAGGCCCACCAGTTTGCCGCTGGCCCCACCGAAGCGGGACCACTCGCCACTCCATAACGGTGGGAACCTCGCCCGGACGTCTCAAACGGCATGAGGGACAGATCGGCCGCCGCCGCCTCGACCGTGGAGCGATCGGACCTGAATGGGTGGCGGGGCCATCAATATCCTTTGAACAGATCGAGCTTAGGAAGGAGACGTATGGAGATGGAGCAGCTGGCAACCGTCGTGCTCACCTACACAACCCTCGATGCATTGGACTACGGCAGCGGAGGACAGCTCTACGGCACCATGGAGGGCTCGCTGGCCGGCCAACGCCTCGGCGGCACTATGAGTTTGACGAATCTCGCGCCCCGCCGCTCTGACAATGTCAACCTGCCGACGCTGCGGGGCGTCCTCACCACCGACGATGGCGCAGTGGCGTGGGTCGAGATCGAGGGGATCGCCACGCTACGGCCCCACGACGACGCCCGGGTTTTCATCACGAGCGTCCGGTTCCGGACCGGGGATGACCGCTACGGTTGGTTGAACACGGTCTTTGGGGTCCTTGAAGGCGTCCTGGACTCTGTAGGTGTCGGAGGCATCGCCCGCGGGAACCTCTTCGAGTGCCGTGCGACGGTCACGTGATCAGAGCCGCCACCTGATAGGCCTCGACAGCGACGCCGGCGAATCGATCCTTTCGCGACCATCGAACCCCCAAAACCGAGATTCACTTGGCGCCGAACGACCTCCGTGGATGCCAGGTATTTTGGGGGATGCTGGAGGGTGGGGCCTCGATCTCGGCCAATAAGTCCGCCCGGACTTCCACACCGTGGTCCGAGTATGGGTTGCCCTGAGCTCGTGGTCGAAGGCTGCGTGGTGATGGGATGAAGGTGTGCGGGGCCGTTCCCGCGTAGCGCCCGGCGGTCGGCTGGGGCGACGCCGAATGCGGAGGGCCGAATCGTGGACCAGGGTTCCTCTCCCCGACGCCGTTCGAGTGGCCGGGGCACACTCGTGGTTGCGACACCGAAACGGGACCGAAGAGAGGAGACCCCGGTGATCCGACAACCAGAGTATGTGGGTATCGATCTGCACCGCCGGCGCAGCGTGATCGTCCGCCAGGATCACGACGCCAAGGTGCTGGAAACGGTCCGGATCGACAACGATCCGCTGGCCTTGGCCGCGGCGATCGCCGACGCCGGCCCACATCCGGAGGTGGTGGTTGAAGCTACCGGCGGGTGGTATTGGGCGGCGGATGGGATCGAAGACTGCGGCGCCAGGCTGCATCTGTCTCATCCCAAGGGCAACGACTGGGGGCATCAACGAGTGCAGAACGACGTTCGTGACGCCGAGGACCTGGCCGACCTGCTGCGGCTGGGCCGCCTGGCCGAGGCGTGGGTCGCCCTCAAGGAGATCCGCGAGCTTCGCGAACTCACCCGTTACCGGCTCAAAGTAGCGCCAGTTGCGGACCGGGCTGCGCTGTCAGGTCCACTCGGTGTTTGCCAAAGAGGGCGTGAACGTCCCGATGACCGATCTGTTCGGCAAGGCCGGACAGGAGCTACTCGACAGCGCGGAGTTGGCCGACGCGTACGCCACCCGGGTGGAATCGCTGCGAGACCTGCTGGAGGTCTACGACCGTGAGATGGCCATGGTCGAACGCAAGATCGCCCAGGCGCTCGACGGACATCAAGGCTACGCGGCGATCCAGGCCATCGCCGGCGTCGGGCCGATCTTAGCGGCGGTATTCGTGGCCGAGATCGGCGATATCACACGCTTCCCCACGCCAGCGAGATCCGCTGTCTCGCCCCGGGACGGGAGTAACCGACCGGACGCAGCTCGACGCGAGCCCGGCAGGGTCCATGACCCATTTCCGGGTCGCACTGGTGATTGGGCCCGTCGAGCTGCGGCCGCACCGCTCCATGCCACCCCTCGGGCGTGGCGAAAGGATGGATGGCATCCCAGTCGGGACTGCCGAACCCTGACCAGCAGGGAACTGGAGACGGTCCGCACGCGCCCCACGAGCCGGGGGCAAATAGACACGATGCGCCGGTGCTCACCGGCGTCAAGACCAAGCCCTGCGGACGGCCTTCGGCCGGTCCTGACACCGGCTGCGCTCCGACGCGTCCTCCTCGACCCGACGATTCCTGTAGTGGATTGCTGACCCCACCCCGTGAACTGCTGCCAGAGCGGGGCCCGAGCGTGTTTCCGAGGCGAAAATCCTCCGGATTGACATCGGGGTCTGGGACACCGCCCCGCATCGTTCGCCAACGATGTCCCCCATCCCCCGTCCGCGTCGCCCAGGCCGCCGGCTACGCCTCGGCGACCGCGGCGCCGTACCGGCGCGCTTTCAACGAGTACTCGGATGGCAGGTTGACGCCGAAAGCGAACTTTTCGGCCCGCGCTGCGCACGCCGCCATGTGTCCACGAGCGCTGGTCAACATTCTGTGTTCCCGTAGGCTGCCTTCAGTCCCCTGTGCTCGCGGTCGTTGCCCGCCAGCGTCGAGTTTGACGCAACTGGGTGGTTGGGCGGGTGTTCCGGGTCGGGCCCGCTCGACACAACCCGACCGTCGCCGCCCAGGCGCGGCACGCGTGGTGGGCACGGCACCTGTTAGGAGCTGGTTACAACAATGGCGACCGTGATCTCCGCATGCGGGTCGAGCTCCGTCGCGGGGCGCCGTGTCGCTCGAGAGTCGCGCAACCCCACCGTGACAGGCATGATCGGGGTGTGGCGCCGTTTGTACCTACGGCTGGGCCGATACCTGGGGAGAACGATGTCTTGCTACCTGCTTGCGTCTAGTGGAAGGTCGCTCTAGGTTGTCGAGCCATGAGACACCGATCGCCGGTTGCTGTAGGTGTCCTGGTGGCTGGATTGCTCGTCGGGTGTGACAGCAGCAGGACGACCACGTCTACCACGCTCACCGGCGCCTCGACGGGCGCGCCGGCCGACTTCGCTGATGCCAGCTCGGGCGGGGACAGGGCGACGGCGGCGGCGATCCGCAGGGATGCCAACTTCACGTGCCCGGCGGCCGCCGCCCAGGCCGGCAAGTCCGGGTCTCGGTTGCCGGCAGGTCACAAGTTGCAGGTCGATACGACGGTGGCACCGATCACGTCGATCGTGGCCAACGTCGCCGGTGACAAGGCCGATGTTCACGGTGTCATTCCCGAGGGCTCCGATAGCCATACGTTCGAGCCCAAACCCAGCGTGGCGGAGCTGTTCGCCAAGGCCGATGTGGTGTTCGTCAATGGGCTGCATCTGGAGGAGCCGACCAAGGAGCTGGCCCAGAAGAACGTCCCTTCCGGTGGTCAGGTTGTCGAGCTTGGTTCGATCCTGCTGACTCCCGACGAGTACATCTACGATTTCTCCTTCCCGCGCGACGGCGGCAAACCCAACCCCCATTTGTGGACCGATCCTCCGATGGCGCGCTGCTATGCGGTGGTGGCGGCCAGTGTGTTGTCCAAGGGCGACCCGGCCAACGCCGACTACTACCTGGCCAACGCACAGCGGTTCGAGGCCAAGGTCGACGACCTGGACCAGCGGTTCAAGACGGCGTCGGACGCGATGCCTGCGCACAACCGGGAGCTGCTGACCTACCACGACGCCTATGCCTACTTCTCCGCCCACTACAACTGGAAGATCATAGGCGCCATCCAGGTGTCGAGCTTCGAGGATCCCACCCCGAGGGAGGTGGCGGACCTGATCGAGCAGATCAAGGACGAGAAGGTGCCTGCCATTTTCGGGTCCGAGGTCTTCCCGAGCAAGGTGCTGGCTCAGATCGGCTCCGAGGCGGGCGTGAAATATGTTGACACCTTGCGAGATGACGACCTTCCCGGCGGACCGGGCGACCCCGCCCACTCCTATCTCGGTCTTATGAAGGCGGACTTTGTGACCATGGTCTCGAATCTCGGCGGCAACGCAGCCGGGCTCACTGCCTTCGATTCATCCGATGTCGTCCACGACGCTGCCAACTACCCGCAATGATCGAACGCTCGGTGATCAGCACGACTGGCAGTACCGCTCCGCTGCTGCGCCTGCAGGGCGTGTCGCACACCTACGGCGAGCAGCCGGTCCTTCTCGACGTCGACCTCGAGGTGGCCGCGAGCGACGTCCTGGGCATCGTCGGCCCGTCCGGGTCGGGAAAGACCACGCTGCTGCGCATCCTGCTCGGTGCGGTCACACCCGTCCGGGGGTCGATCGAGCGCCGGCCCGGACTGCGGGCCGGCTACGTCCCCCAGGTCGAAACCGTCAACTGGCAGTTCCCGGTCACCGTCGCCGAGGTGGTGCTCATGGCCCGCACCGACGACCGGCGCTGGCCGTGGCCCAGCCGCGACGAGCGCCGCGAAGTCGCCGAA
This sequence comes from uncultured Actinomycetota bacterium, assembly GCA_963792645.1. Taxonomy (GTDB): domain Bacteria; phylum Actinomycetota; class Acidimicrobiia; order Acidimicrobiales; family Palsa-688; genus CAWBWS01. The sequence goes on along the minus strand of CAWBWS010000001.1, from coordinate 339,346 downwards.
GTGCTCGATCGGCTCGGCATCGGGGCTCTCGGGCACCGCCACATCCGCGAGCTGTCAGGCGGCCAACAGCAGCGGGTATTCATCGCCCGGGCGCTGCTCGGCCGCCCCGACGTACTGTTCCTCGACGAGCCCACCTCCGGCGTCGACGTCAAGACCCGCCACGAAGTCCTCCATCTCCTGGCCGAGTTGCACGCCGACGGACTGGCCATCGTGCTCAGCACCCATGACCTCAACGGCATCGCCACCCACCTCCCCAAGCTGCTGTGCCTCAACGTCACCGTGGCCGGCATCGGCGACCCCCGCGACGTCCTCACGCCCGAAATCCTCGAACTCGTCTACGGAGCGCCCATGGACGTCCTCGAACACGCCGGCATGCCCCTGGTCGTCGACCGCCCAGGAGGCTCGGTCATCGACATGCGCCGGAGGGCCTGATGCACGTCCTGCTCGAACCATTCCACTTCGCGTTCCTGCGCCACGCCCTGATCGTGTGCACCTTCGCCGGCGCCCTGTGCGGACTGCTCGGCGTCTTCGTCACCCTCAGAGGCATGAGCTACATCGGCCACGGGCTCAGCCACGCCATCTTCGGCGGCGCCGCCATCTGCGCGGCGTTGAACCTCAACTACTTCGCCGGCGCCGGACTGTGGGGCCTGGCGTCGGCCTTGGCCATCGGGCGGGTCACCAAACGCCGGATCATCGGCTCCGACGCCGCCATCGGCGTCATCACCACCGCCAGCTTCGCGTTCGGCATCGCCCTGCTTGGCATCTACAGCCGAGTCAAGCGCAGCATCGAAGCCACCGTGTTCGGCAGCGTCTTGGGCGTCACCACCGGCGACGTCTATCTCGTGATCGCCGTCTCGATCTTCACCGCCGCCGTTGTCGTTCTCGCCTACCGCAAGTTGTTGTTCACCACGTTCGACCCCGAAGTGGCCGAAGTCTCCGGTGTCAACGTGGCCCGGGTGGATGCCCTCTTGATGCTCCTGTTGAGCTTCGCCATCCTCGCCTCCATGAAGGTACTGGGTGTCACCCTCATCGCCGCCGCCATCGTTGTCCCGGCAGTCACCGCCCGCATGCTCACCAACAGTTTCGCCAAGATGCTCTGGCTGTCCACCCTCATCGGCGGCCTGCAAGGCCTGGTCGGCATGTACCTGAGCTACCACCTCGACGTATCGTCGGGCGCCACCATCGTCCTCGTCGGTTTCGCCCTGTTCGCCACCGTCTTCACGGTTAGCGGCCGCCAGGCACGACATCGCATCGCCGGCCTCGACGATCACACCCGAGCCGGCGGACCGCTGGCGGCGGTCGGCACGCCCACCGCCGAAATCGGGATCGGGGCCCACTAGCCACGGGCATCGGCCCAACCGGCTCGAAGTAGGTTGCCCACTCGGACTCGTCCTCGCCTCCGGACGGGATCTCGTCCTGTCCTACCCGCTCTCGATGGGGGCCTCGGCGCCCGTGTCTGGCGGTCCTGCGACGGTCAGGAAACCTGAGCCCTGGCTCCGAACGGACCATCTCGGCCGACCGGCATCCGAGACACACGCAACCGATTGGCAATAGACTCGGGGGTGTGGCCAGTGCCGACGCGGCGGAAGCGATCCTGGGCAAGATCCGAGATCGGGGCGGCCGGGTCACCGATGCCCGCCGAGCGACCATCGGGATCTTGCTCAACACTGGCCAGTCCCACCTGAGCGCCGACGACATCGTGAGCCAGGTCAAGCTGCAACACCCGGAGGTTGCCGAGTCGACCATCTACCGCACTCTTACCACCCTCGAGGAGCTCGGCGTGGTCGAACATGTCCACCTTGGCCACGGCCCCTCGACGTATCACCTGACCGAGAACGGACATCAGCATCTACTCTGTGACCGCTGCGGCAAGGTGATAGAGGTCCCTGACGACACCTTCGCCCCCCTGGCCTCGAAGCTGGCGGCTGACTACGGATTCCAGATCCACCCCCGGCACTTCGCCATCATGGGCCTGTGTCGCCGTTGTCACTCCAAACGCCAGGAACGCTAACCCCGGAGACTACGGCCGGACGGGCGGATCCTCGCCAAGCGTCTGTCCGGCCCTGTGGCCCATCATACGCCGGGACACGGATCTCCTGGTCCGTCAATTGCATGCTGTCTATTGCACAGTGCTAGCAGTATCGTCGATCGCATCTCCACCGGCGCAACGCCAGCGGCTGGCGCCAGGACACCTTCTCTCTCCGGAATGCGGCGACCGGCTCGGCCGGCGCCGCGACATGGTGAGTGCCGCGACCTTCGATGCCCAGTTCCACGTCGATGCCCGCGGCCGCGCTTCTCATCGCCGAGTTCGACGACCGGCACCGCCACCGCGGCGGTAGCTGGGGTCGAATCGTGAGCATCACCTCCGCCGGTGCCCAACGCTTCCCGGGGGAGGTCTCCCACGGCGCGGCCAAAGCGGCACTCGAGAGCTACACGCTGGCCGCAGCCTTCGAGTTGGCTGACCGGGGCATCACGGCGAATGTCGTCTACCCACCCGTTACCGACACGGGGTGGATCACCGAGGACGTCCAGCGATTTGTCGCGTCCAGTGATGACCACGTCCACACCGCCGTTCCGGCCGAGGTCGCCGGAGTGATCGCCTGGCTCGGCACCGACGCCGTCCGTCCGTCACCCGCAACGTGGTGCGGTTGCGCTGATCGCTCGGCTGACTACCCGGTCGAGACGAGCGGCAGGCGCTCCGCCGCCAATCGCTGGAGCAGGGCGACGGCCGTCCCCGGATCGGGCAGCGCCGCCATCGCCTCCCGGAGACGGCCGGCTGCCTGGCGGTATGCCGGGTCGGCGAGAACTGCGGTGACGCTCTCGCTGACGTCGCCAGGTGTGACGGCGACGGGATCGAGACTGATCCCGACACCGAGCGACTGACACCGGGCCGCGTTGCCGGGCTGATCGGCGCCCATCGCCAGCAACACCATCGGCAGGCCGTGGGCCAGCACGCCGGTCAACGTGCCCGACCCGCCGTGAAAGAGCACCAGATCGCAGTGGGGGAGGACGTCCGCTTGGGGGAGGTAGCGCTCGACGTGGAGGTGGGGCGGCTGCGGGCCAAGTTCGACCGGATCAATCTGCCGCCCGACCGTCACGAGCACGTTCGCCGTCAACTCTCGCAAGCCGGCGATCACCCGCTCGAACAGGTCACCTGACTCGAGGTTGAACTCGGTTCCCAGCGTGACATACACGGTCGCCTCGCCTTCGAGGTGCCGCGCCCATGGTGCCCGAGCCGGCTCATCGGGCGAGACGATCATCCGGAAGCCATGGGCGGTGGGCGGCAGCGGGAAGGCTGGGTCGCGAAACCCGGGCGGGAAGGGCGTGAGCACGAGGTACCGGCTCGCGGCGCCCAGATCAGGATCAGGCGCCAGTCCGTGTTCCTGCCGGAGACGGTCGAGCGTCGGCCCGACGACTTCGGGCCGGATCAGAGAGCCGGCCGCGTTCACCAACACCGTGGCGTGCGGGACGCTGAGCACTTCGGCGGCAATGACGCTGCCGAAGTCGAACTCGTCCGCCACCATGACATCGGGCGCCCAGTCCGAAGCCAGGGCGCCCACCCCTCCCCGGCCGGCTCCGGCGGCGGTCGCCCGATCCCACACGCCGGGAATCCGGCCGCCTCGACGGTCGGGACCCGTGACGGCCCGCACGCCACCGTCACGGTGTGACCCTGGGCCTGGGCGGCCCGGGCGATCGGCACCATGGGCGCGAAGTGGCCCGGTCCGCCGACGAAGCAGAACAACATGCGCATCCCGCCATCCTGGCCCAAGAAAATATTCCGACGGGTGTCGATCCAGGCCTTCGACTTTCGTGGACAGTGTGAGGGTTCGGTACCCTGCCGGCCCGATCCGAAGGGAGCTCAAAATGAAGCAGTACATGATGGCTGTGCACTCCGTCGAGGACGAGCCCACTCCGTCGGCCGAGGTGATGAAGCAGATGTATGCCGACGTCGAAGCGTTCAACGCCGAACTCCAGGCCAAGGGCGCCTGGGTCTTCGCGGGTGGGCTGCACCCGGCGGACACCGCCACCGTCGTGCGGGTCACCGACGGCGATGTGCTGACCACCGACGGACCGTTCGCCGAGACCAAGGAGCAGCTCGGCGGGTTCTGGGTCATCGAGGCCTCCGACCTGGACGCCGCGCTGGCCTGGGCCGCCAAAGCCTCAGTCGCCTGTGCCGGACCGGTCGAGGTCCGTCCCTTCCAAGAGGAGCCCGAGGGCTAGGGGCACGTGGCCACTGTCGACACCGCAAGTGTCGAGCGCACATTCCGCGTCGAGTTCGGTCGTGCCGTCGCCACCCTGGTCCGTCTCTTCGGTGACATCGACCTGGCCGAGGAGGCGGTCCAGCAAGCCTTTGTGGTGGCGCTCCAGCGTTGGCCGACGGCCGGCGTGCCGCCGAACCCGGGTGGCTGGATCGTCACGACGGCCCGGAACCAGGCGATCGACCGGCTCCGGCGGGAGGCGTCGCGCCACGACCGCCACGCCCAGGCCGCCCTGGTCCACCACCGTGACACGCCTCCGGAGGTAGGCCCCGTGGCCGACGACCGGCTTCGCCTGATCTTCACCTGCTGCCATCCGGCGCTGGCTGCCAGCGCCCAGGTGGCGCTCACCCTCCGGCTCCTGGGCGGTCTGGAGACCGGCGAGATCGCCCGGGCGTTCCTCGTGACGGAGCCGACGATGGCGCAGAGGCTGGTGCGGGCCAAACGGAAGATCCGCGCTGCCGGCATCCCGTACCGCGTTCCAGACGACGCCGAGCTCCCCGGCCGGCTCGGGTCGGTGCTGGCCGTCCTGTACCTGGTCTTCAACGAGGGACACACGGCCACGGCGGGCGACGACCTGGTGCGGGCCGACCTGAGCGCTGAAGCCATCCGCCTGGCGCGTCTGCTGACCAGGCTGATGCCGGACGAGCCCGAGGTGCACGGGCTGCTCGCCCTGCTGATCCTGACCGACGCCCGGCGCCAGGCCCGGACGGCGGAGGACGGGTCGCTCGTCCTGCTTCCGGACCAGGATCGATCGCTCTGGGACCGGGCGCTGATCGCCGAGGGCCACGCCCTGGTGGCCGCTTGCATCCGCCGCAACCAGCCCGGCCCGTATCAGATCCAAGCCGCCATCAACGCCGTGCATACCGACGCCCGCTCGTCCGCCGACACCGACTGGTCACAGATCGTCCTGCTCTACGATCAGTTGCTGGCTGTATCGCCCACCCCCATCGTGGCGCTGAACCGGGCGGTGGCCATCGGCGAGGTGGAAGGCCCGGCGGCGGCCCTGGCCGAGGTCGAGTCACTGAACCTCGGCGACTACCACCTCTTCCATGCCACCCGGGCCGATCTGCTGCGCCGCCTTGGACGCTCCGACGAAGCTGCCGGCGCCTACGCCTCGGCCCTCCGTCTGGTCGAGAATGGCGCCGAACGGCGATTCCTGGAGGCGCGCCGGCAGTCACTCGTCGCGCCCACCTGAAGATACGATCTCATCGTGCTGCTCAGTGGGATCAACCATGTCGCCACCCTGACCGGTGACACCGACCGGATGCATGCGTTCTACCGGGACGTGTTCGAGGCGGATGTGGTCTCCGACCTGGAAGAGGCGCCGGAAGGACCGGGTTTTCGTCTCTCGTTCGTCGACATCGGAGGCGGCACCATGCTCAACGTCTTCCAGATCGACGGCAACTCGGAGGCGCAACGTCAGGTGCCGATGTTCGGCCGGGGCCGGATCGACCACCTAGGACTACGGGCCAAGGACATCGCGGCCTTCGAGGAGATCCGGCGCCGACTCATCGAGCGGGGGGCGGCCGACGAGTTCGTGACCGACTTCGGTCAAGACCTGTCTCTGTTCTTCACCGATCCCGACGGTCTCGAGGGCGAGGTGCTGGTCGACAACCCCGACGCCGTGCCTGGGGTCCACAATCCTCCGGGAACACCAGCCGCCCGGTACGTGACAGTGGGCTAACCCCCGGGCTTGCCGCCTCGGCTACCGCCTCGGCCGCTATGACCTCCGCCCGGCGACGCCGCGACGGTCGCCTGTAGGCCGCGTATCAGATCGGCCCGATCGGTGGCCGACAGCTTGGCGTCCTGGTGCAGCCCGAAGTAGAAGTACCGAGTCGGAGGCATCCTCCCATCGGATACCGCCCCGGCCGGATCGTGCTCGCGGCCCGTCGTCGACCATTCCGAGAAGTTGAGGGCGGCCCGACCCCGCCTCACATCCTTGGTCGTCAACCATGACATCGGCGCCACCTGGGTGTACCAGTGCGACCGAGTCTGATTGCTGTGACAGTCGAAGCAGGCGGTGGCGACCAAGACGCGGGTACGCGGGCTGTCCCACTGAGGCTCGTCGTGGACCGCCGGATTGGACACCCGGTACGGAACGAGTTGGGCGGCCACAAAGGACATGACGATGGCGACGAGTGCGATGGCCTTCCTCATCCCGTGAGGCTAGCGGCGACGAGCTCGACGGCCGTCCGTTCAGGCAGGCCGAGGTACCGCAGCACCGCGGCTGCTTCGTGGTGCAGAGCATCGAGCGCCGCATCGGCCACGGGCTCCAGTAGGCGGATCCGCAGCGTCCCACCGCTCAACCCCCAGGTGGCGACGACGCGACCGTCCACCAGGGCGAACGGTCGGAAGATGCCGTTGGTCGTCACCACTGTGGTGTGCTTCCCGGTGAACGGCTGGCGCGACGCCCAGCCGAGTAACAGCGGGTCGAATGGGCCGAGTAGGCGGGGAGGGGGGACTCCGGCGACGGGCCCCCGGTCGGCCAGATCGACCAGATCCGCCGCCCCAGCTGGCACCCGCACCAGCTCCCCGGCGATCCGATCGAGCCCCGCTCGGGCCTCGCCCAGCGCGATGCCGGCCCACCTGGCCAGGTCGCCGGCATCGGCGGGCCCGTGACCGGCGAGGTAGCGGCGGGCCAGTCGGGCCAGGGCGTCGGGGCGATCCAGCGGGTCGGCCGGCCGGCCCAGCCAGTGCCGTACCGAGACGTAGGCCTGCTCCTTGCCGCGCATCGGTCCCCGCACCACCCGTCCGGACAGCGACGCGGCCAGCAGCACATGGACCAGGGCCTGGCCGGCCGTCGGGACGCCAGCAGAGATGAGGCGATCCCGCAGTTCGGACCGGGTCTGCGGGCCGTGCTCGACGACAGCATCGGTCACCACACCCACGCCCCGGTCGGCTTGCGCCGGCGACACGCCTTCTTCGCCCAACCGGCGCCGGTTGGTGGTCACGATCTGCGATGTGGTCAGGGGGTGAAGCCACCAGTAGTCCTCCGAGGCGACGAGCTGCAGCGTGCCCCGGTTGAGCCATGTGATCACGACCGAGCGGCGCTCGGACAGCGCCAGGTCGACATCGACGGAACCCAGCCCCACCGACCGGCAGCGAAAGCTCAGACGCGTCCCGCGCCGATCCTGGGCTTGGACCGCCAACAGTCGGTGGGCGACGGCCTCGACGCTGTCGGCCGGCGGGCCGCTGAGGAGCTGGGCGGTAAGGCGTTCGGGAATCACCGGTCTCGCCGCGATGCTAACGGTGGCCGGAATGCGGTCCAGCTACCATCCGTACCGGAGGACCTATGGCTGCCCCGGCGTCGCCCAAGATCAGTGTTCGCCGGCAGTGGGCGCCGTGGCGGACCCCCTGGATCTGGCGAAAGCTCCGATCGCACTCGAAGCCCCACCGGGGTGACACCGATACCAGCCCGCCGGTCTTCAGCTTCCAGGGCAGCCCCAGCCAGGCCGGTTCATTCGTGACGGGCGCCCTGAATCAACTGGTCGGCGGCTCACCGCTCAACGCCATGGACAGCGCCCATCCGGGGGCCTTCGTGGCCGGCCAGGTCGCCGATGCGGCCATGACCGACGCCGCTGACGCCCTGCTGTCTATGGCCGGCTCCGGCTCAGGGGGGTCCAATGGGGCCAGCTCACTGGTCTCGGGCGGTGGCGGGGGCGGAAGCGGCTTCCTCGATGACCTTGACGAGGCGGCGGTGGTCATCATTGCCGTCATCGCGGTAGCCGTGTTCCTTGTCGTCGCCGTACCGCTCGGCATTCTCGCCGTCGAGCTCGTCGTCGGCCTGCTCGCCCTGCTGGTCGGGATCGCCCTGCGGATGGCCCATGTCCGACCTTGGACGATCCTGGTACGCCAAGGGGGAGTCACCACCGCCGCGTTCTCGGTCACCGGCTGGCGATCGAGCCGGCGCGTCCTTGTCGGGCTGCGCCAGCAGAGCGCCGTCCTGGCCGCGGCCCCGGCCCCGCCCCACGGATTCCAGGCGCCGCCACCTCCTGGCTAGGGCTCCTCAGAAGACGGAGCGGCCGGCGACCAGGAGTCCTTCCGGCGGGAGCGTGCGCTCGGTCACGGTCCGCCCGTCCGGCAGGTTTACTGCCTCTTCGCCGACCACGACGATCCGTACATCGTCGAGCAGGGCCGCGCCGATGCGCTCCAGCCGCGCCGCGATCGCCGTCAGATAGCGGATCGTGGTGTGGTCGCGGGTGTACCAGATCGTCTCGGTCATGCCGGGACAATATCGGCACCGGCCAGCGCCGGTCCCGGGGCCTACTCTGGGCCAATGAAGGGCGACAGCGTCGAGGTGCTCGTTGACGTCGGGGGCGGTGGCGTTCAGCGCTTCGAGATGGTGGCCACCCGGGCCGGCCGTCGGGTCGAGGTGTCCACCGCCCGGGGGACGGTGGAGGTCACCGAGGTGACACGCACCGGTCAGTCGGTTCGATCGGGCCGGTTCATGGTGAGCCGGGTGGTGGCGGTGGTGGAGCACCCGGCCAAGAGCTGAATCACCGGCCCTCACCCGCCCTCACACTGCAGGATCTCCGGGCTCAGGTCGGCCAGCCGGGCATGACCGCTCAGGGCGAGCGTCAGGTCCAGTTCGGCGAGCAGGCACTGCAGCACGTGACGCACCCCGTCCTCGCCGCCGATCGCCAGGCCGTACACCCAGGGCCGCCCGAGGAGCACGGCCCGGGCGCCGAGCGCCACCGCCTTGATGATGTCCGACCCGGTACGGATGCCGGAGTCGAAGAGAACCGGCACCGAACCGCAGGCCGCCACCACGCCCGGCAGGCAGTCGAACGCAGCTCGGGCGCCGTCGATCTGCCGGCCCCCATGGTTGGACACGACGATGGCGCTGGCTCCCGCGTCGACCGCGGCCCGTCCGTCGTCGGGGTGACACACTCCCTTGACGACGACAGGCAGGGTGGTCTGCTCCCGGAGCCAGGCCAGGTCCGACCAGGTCAGCGCCGGGTCGCCGAACATCTGGGCCCAGTGCAGGACGGCGGCGGCCGGATCCTCTTCGGGCGGGCGGGCCAGACCGGCCCGGAATGCCGGGTCACTGAAATAGTTGGCGACGCCGATTCCACGCAGGAACGGCAGATAGGCGTGCTCGAGATCCCGTGGCCGCCACGCCAGCAGCCAGGTGTCGAGGGTGACGACGATGGCGCGGAAACCCGCCCGTTCGGCCCGCCGGACCAGGCTGGCGGCGACCGCCCGGTCGCGTGGCCAGTACAGCTGGAACCAACCGGTGCCCCGTAGTGAAGCCGCCACATCCTCCATGACGACGGTCGACACCGTGGAGAGCACCATGGGCACACCGACGGAGACGGCGGCCCGGGCGGCAGCCAGCTCGGCCTCGGGATGGACTATCCCCACCGCGCCGATCGGTGCCAGCAGCATCGGCGCCGCCAGCGGAATACCGCAGATCTCGGTGCTGAGATCGCGCCCGGTCAGTTGCCGCATCATTCGGGGCACGATCCGGCGGCGATCGAAGGCCTCGCGGTTGGCACGGACCGTCGCCTCGACCCCCGCCGCCCCGGCCACGTACCCGTACGCCTCCGGGGACATGACCGAGCGGGCCGCGGCCTCGAGTCCATCGACTGTCATGGGGAACCTCGGCGTCTGGCCCGCCAGGCCGGCCAGGTAGATCTCCAGCTGGAAGTCTCCGAACGGCGGTGTCATGGCTCTGACCAGCCGCGATACGGCGGTCCGGCGAAGGCGTCGACCTGAAAGATCCTCACCCGTCCCTCCTCGTGTCCGCGGGCCGGCAGCGGACAAACCTACCGACCGGAACGCCAAGCCGTGGTAGGCATGGTCCCCGTATGGCGGTCGACAGTGGGTCCACGGTGGTCGTCGAGGGTGTCAAGAAGCGATACGGGTCGGTCCTGGCGCTCGACGGTGTCAGCCTGGAGGTGCCGGCCGGCACCGTCCTCGGCCTGCTGGGGCCCAACGGGGCCGGCAAGACGACCATGGTCAAGATCCTTACCACCCTGCTCCGGCCGGACCAGGGCCGGGCCCGGGTGTCCGGTTTTGACGTGGTGAGCCAGACCGATGAGATCCGCAAGGTCATCGGTTTGGCCGGGCAGTACGCGGCGGTCGACGAGAACCTCACCGGCCGGGAGAACATCGAGCTGGTCGGGCGGCTCTACCACCTGCCGAAATCGGAGACCAAGCGGCGGGCCATCGAGCTGCTCCGCCGTTTTGACCTGACCGACGCCGCCGATCGCACGGTCAAGACCTACTCCGGCGGCATGCGCCGGCGCCTCGACCTGGGCGCCAGCCTGGTGGGCAGCCCATCGGTGCTGTTCCTCGACGAGCCGACCACCGGACTCGACCCCCGGTCCCGCATCGAGCTGTGGCACGTGATCAATGAGCTGGTGGCCGAGGGGACAACGGTCCTGCTGACGACCCAGTACCTCGAGGAGGCCGACGAGCTGGCCGATCGGATCGTGGTCATCGACCACGGACTGGTGATCGCCGAGGGGACCTCCGACGAGCTGAAGTCCCGCGTCGGCGGCGACGTGATCGAGGTCACCATCGATGAGGCCGACAAGGTCCGGCCGGCGGCGCAGCTGATCGTGCAGGCGGCCGGCGGGCTCCCGACCGAGGTGCAGGTCGACAGCAGCCTCCGGCGAATCACGATCCGGGTGAACGGGGGATCCAAGGTGCTGGCCGACATTGTCCGGGCGCTCGACGGGGCGTCGATCGCCTTCGGGGACCTGTCATTGCACAAGCCGACCCTCGACGATGTGTTTCTGTCGCTGACGGGCCGGCCCGCCGAAGAGCGTCCGCAGACGCCGGTCGAGCCCGATACAGTGCCGGCCTCCGGGAGGGCACCGGCATGACGACGATCGGCTACACCGTCTCGGATGCCCTCGCCATGACCAGGCGCAACCTGATCCGGTATGTGCGGATCCCGACGCTGCTGGTCTTTTCCACCGTCCAGCCCATCATGTTCGTCCTGCTCTTCGCCTACGTCTTCGGCGGCGCCATCAAGGGCCTGCCGCGGGGAGTCAAGTACATCGATTTCCTGATGGCCGGTATCTTCGTGCAGACGGTGGTGTTCGGCTCGACCCAGACGGGAGTGGGTCTGGCCGAGGACCTGTCCAAGGGCATGATCGACCGCTTCCGCTCGCTACCGATGGCCCGCTCGGCGGTGCTGGCCGGCCGCACGCTCGGAGACAGTGTCCGCAATGCGTTCGTCGTGGTGCTCATGACCATCGTGGGCACGCTCATCGGCTTCCGTTTCCACGCCGGCGTCGTGGCCGCGCTGGGCGCCCTGTTGCTCGTCGTGGCGTTCGGCTTCGCCTTTTCGTGGATCTCGGCCACCCTCGGCCTGGCTGTTCATGACGTCGAGTCGGCCCAGACGGCCGGCTTCGTCTGGGTGTTCCCGCTGACGTTCGCGTCGTCGGTGTTCGTGCCCCTCACGACCATGCCCGGCTGGTTGCAGGGCTTCGCCCGGGCCAACCCGATCACCAACGCCGCCAATGCCCTCCGGGCCCTGACTCTGGGCGGCCCGACCACCCGACCGGTGCTCTACGCCCTGGCCTGGATCGTCGGCATCCTGGTGGTCTTCGTGCCACTGGCGACGTCGCGGTACCGGAAGCTGTCGTAGCGCCCCGCCGCCCGGCGTAGCATCAGCCGCCAATGCGACCGGTGGCCGATGTCGTGATGACCAGGCTGGCCTCGCTGCTGACCCACGTGTTCTTCCGCCACATCGAGGTCGAGGGCCGCGACCGTCTGCCCCGGACGGGACCGGCGGTGCTGGTGGCCAATCACAACAACGGGCTGGTCGACGGACTGCTGCTCATGGCGACCCTGCGCCGGTACCCCCGGTTCCTCGGCAAGGCCACGTTGTTCAGGATCGGACCGCTGCGCCCCTTCCTCAGGCTCGCAGGCGTGGTGCCGGTCTACCGGGCCGCCGACGGGGAGGGCACCGAGCGCAACCAGGCGACCTTCCGTACCTGCCGGGCGCTACTCGGGGCGGGAGGCGTCGTTGCGCTCTTTCCCGAAGGCATTAGCCACAACGAGCCGACGCTCCAACCACTTCGCACCGGGGCGGCACGCATCGCACTGGGCGCGGCGGCCGACGACGGAACGAGCGGGATAGTCATGGTGCCGGTAGGCCTGGTCTACGACTCGAAAGCCCGGTTCCGCTCACGGGCGTTGGTGAAGGTCGGGTCACCCCAGCCGGTCGACCCGTGGATCGCCCGGTACCAGGCCGACGCCCACGGCGCGGTACGTGAGTTCACCGCCGGGCTGACCGATCAGCTCCACGCCGTGGTCACCACCTTCCGCTCCTGGCAAGAAGCCGAGGTGCTGGCCGCCATCGCCGACCTGGTCGCCGCGCCGGGTCCCAAGGGAACCGGCCCCGATCCCCTGGACGGCGACGTCCCGCTGGCCGACCGGGAGCGGGTGGTGGTGGCCCTGGCGGCCGCCGCCGACAGCAGTCAGGCGGTGCAGGACGCCTTCGGGGTCTATGAGCGGGACCTGGCCCTGCTCGGTCTGACCGACCGTCAGGTCACCGCCGACTACGGCCACCGGTACCACGCCGCCGTCGCCTGGTCGCTGGTCAAGGTCACCGTCGCCCTGATCCCCGCCGCCGCGGGGGTGGTCATCCACGCCGTGCCGTATCGGGTGATGAAGCTGGTCGCCGCCCGGCCCCGGAACGAGAGTGTCCAGGCCACCGTGAAGTTGCTGGGCTGCTTCGCGTCCTTCACGACCACCTACCTGGGCCTGGCCGAGGTGGCCAGGCGCAGGAAGGGTCCGGTGGTGGCCGCCGTGGTGTTCGCCGCCTCGCCGCTCTGTGGGTATGCCACGGTGCGGCTCGGCGAGCGGATCCGGTCGGTGGGCGGGCTGATGGAAGGTGCGGCGGTGGTCAGGGCCCGCCGGGCGGTGCTGCCGACCGTGCTGGCGCATCGGGCCGAGGTGGTCCACCTGGCCCGCCAGCTGGCTCGCAATACCTATGCCGCGTAGGCCCACTCCGGGGTCTGGCTGCGCTGTGGGCCGTACTGGTAGTTGGTGATGAGGCTGACAGCGAGGACCGCGATCCCGGCGCCCACGTACAGCGCGGTGAGACCGCCGTCGGAGCCCGAGAAGTTCAGGGCGAAAGGCGCGGCCAGCAGAAGTGCGGCGGCCAGATAGTCGCCGGCCGAGTGGACCGTGAACGGCACCACCTTGAGGACGCCGAGCGGGTACTTGGTCAGCATGCTGAGGACCAGCACGACAGCTCCGACGACCACACCAGTGGCGACGGCGGCGGTGGACCCGCCCACGATCAGGGCCGCAGCAACGAGCAACGCTCCGACCGCGTAGTCGGCCACCGCGTGCAACCAGGCAGGAAGCAATCGAACAACGGACATGACTCGTCTCCTCTTTCGTTTGGGTGCCTGGTATTCGGGGCCGGGCGCCCGGCGGATTACGCCTCGGGAGGGACGACGCGCAGGTGCAGCTCCTTCAGCTGCTCCTCGCTGACCGGGCTCGGCGCGCCCATCAGGAGGTCGCGGGCCGATTGATTCAAGGGGAAAGCGATGACCTCCCGCAGGTTGGCCTGGTCCTCGAGCATCATCAGGAGGCGGTCGAAGCCGGGGGCGATGCCCGCGTGGGGCGGCGCACCGTAATGGAACGCCTGCCACAGGGCAGGAAACGACTGGCGGATGCGCTCCGGCCCGTACCCGGCGATGGCGAACGCCGCTTCCATGACCTCGGGCAGATGGTTCCTCACCGCGCCCGAGGACAGCTCCAGGCCGTTGCAGACCAGGTCGTACTGGTAGGCGAGGATGTCGGCGGGATCCTTGGTCCGCAGCGCCTCCAGGCCGCCCTGGGGCATGGAGAACGGGTTGTGCGAGAAGTCCCAGCCGCCGGTCTCGGTGTTCCACTCGTACATGGGGAAGTCGGTGATCCAGCAGAAGGCCAGCTCGTCAGGATCGGCCAGCCCGAGCTCCCGGCCGACTGCGGTCCGCTGGGCGCCGAGCACGCTGCTGGCCTTCACGGCCGGACCGACCGCGGTGAGGATGGCATCGCCGGGCTCGGCCCCGACGGAATCGACGAGGACCGCCACTTCGTCGCCGGTCAGCTTCTTGGCCAGCGGGCCTCGCAAGGGGTCGTCGAGCTGCAGCCAGCTGCCGATCACCCCGCTCTTGGTCGCCGCCTCGGCGAAGGTGTCGAACCAGCGGCGGGTCCGGGGCGCGCCGCCGGGAACCCGCAGCACCCGGATGGCATGTCCGCCGGCCGGGGCCCGCTCGAACATGGGCAGGTCGGTGCCGCCCCCGAGCGATCCCGTCACGTCGGCGATGGCCAGGTCGAAGCGGAGGTCCGGCTTGTCGGTGCCGTATCGGGCCACGGCGTCGGAGAAGCTGAGGTGGGGAAAAGGCGACCGGGCCCGCTTGGCCGGCGCGGTGCCCCCGGCCGGCAACTCGGTGGTCACGTGCATCATCAGCTGCTCGACCTCATCGAACACGTCCTCCTGGGTGGCGAAAGCCATCTCCAGGTCGACCTGGTAGAACTCGCCCGGGCTGCGGTCGGCCCTCGACGCCTCGTCCCGGAAGCAGGGGGCGATCTGGAAGTAGCGCTCGACGCCCCCGACCATCAGCAGCTGCTTGAACTGCTGCGGCGCCTGCGGCAGGGCGTAGAACTCCCCGGGATAGAGCCGGCTGGGCACCAGAAAGTCGCGGGCCCCCTCTGGGCTGCTGGCGGTGAGGATGGGCGTGGTGATCTCCAGGAAGCCCCGGCCGGAGAGGTGGGTGCGGACCAGTTGGGCCAGGCGGGCCCGGGCCCGCAGCCGGTCGACGAGCGGACCGCGACGGAGATCGAGGTAGCGGTACCGCAGCCGGGTGTCGTCTGACACCTCGGCGTTGGGGTCGATCTGGAACGGCAGCACATCGGCGCTGGAGAGGACCTCGAGGCCCGTGACGACCACCTCGACGGTCCCGGTGGCCAGCTTGGGGTTGTGATCCTTGGGGTCGCGGGCGACCACATCCCCGTCGATCGCCACCACGCTCTCCACCCGCAGCCCGCTGAGCGTGTCGTAGCCCGGGCTGCGGGGGTGCGACACCAGTTGCACTACGCCGGCCGCATCCCGCAGGTCGACGAACAGCAGGCCGCCATGGTCCCGCTTGGCCGCCATCCAACCGGCCAGACGGACGGGCTGGCCCACGTGGGCGTCGCCGATCTCGCCGCACCGGAGGGAGCGGTACCTGTTGCTGGTCAGCGGCAGAGCATCGGTCATGGTCCCCGGAGGCTACTGGCCGGACGCGACAGGACCCCCGCCGCAGCAGGGGTCCTGTCAGTTCAGTGGCCTACCGCGTGGTTCAGCTCAGCGGTTGGGTGCGGGCCCGGCGCAGGATGCGACGGGTGCCTTCGGCCATGATCAGCAGCAGAGCGCCGGCCCAGGCCAGGATGGGGCCGTTACCCGTGGCGGGCAGGGTGTTGCCGGCGTTCACTGCCGGACCGATGAGGGTGGCCGACCCGGTGATGGTGAGACCGCTGATGTTGCCGACCAGGCTGGCCTGACCGGTGGCGTTGCCCTTGCAGTTACCGAGATGGGCAGAGGCCGTGGCGACGTCCTGGAGGACGCCCGCCCCCGAGTTGGTCGGGACGTTGACGGTCACGGTCAGCTGTTCCGGCGGGTCACCCACGTGGTAGTCCGGCAGGGTGGCCCAGGTCACGGTGTGGGTGGTCGGGTTGTAGGTACCACCGTTGCTGATGGCGCCCACCGTGAAGGTCGGCGTCCCCGACTTGACGCTGATCACGTCAGTGGCGCTGAGCTGGGTCAGGTCGCAGGTCGAGTCGGCGAACGCCGCCGTGCTGCTCGGGATGAAAATGGTTGATACGAAGCTGTTGCCGGCCGTCACGGTCATGGGGTTGGCGTTCTTGGCCACCGGAATGTTGCAGGCGATGGGCCCGGCGGGCAGTTGCACCGAGGACTCGACATGGCCGACTCTGACATCGGCGATCTGCAGGGTCGGAGCGGCTGCCGGCCCGACGCTGGCGTTGACATGGATCAAGTCGTAGGCGACTGATGCCGGACCGGCGATGAATCCGTCGGTCGCGCCGCCTACGTCGATACTGAGGTTGACGCCTGCGGTAGCCAATGCCGTGCTGAGCGGCGACGTGGACCCCAGGAGGGGTGCGATCGCGTTATGCAGCGTGCTCACCGGGATGGGGGGGAGGATTGGAGTGACTACGGGAATTCCGAGGGTTGTGGCGATGAGGTCGACCCTGACCAATGGGTTCGAGTTGAGGTAGGTCACCCCAGTCCGCCCCTCGCCATTGTCACTTGTCGCCACGGTGAAGGGGGAGTTGGGGCCTTCACCCTGGACGGTGATGGCGAGCGCCAGTCCCGCCGTGGTGCCGGGGACGAGGTTGATTGTCACCGGGGCGATGATTTCCTGCACCGTGTTCTGGATGCCGAAGGTCCCGTCCGCATTGGCGACCAGGTCGGTCCGGGTCCGGCTCTGGGCGGCTTGGGTTCCTGAGGCACCGGTCCCGGAGATCAGGGCAGTCGACGCCGGCGTTCCGGCAACACCTGTCGCTCCGGAGGCATCGCCCTCGCCGAACGCCAGTGGCTGGCCGATCGGGCAGAAGCCGGGGTTGAAGGCGGCGGCGGCCTTACCGGTGACCACCAGCGCCTGGGCCAGCGGGCTCAGGTCGACAGGTATGGCGGTCTTGCTCACTAATCCTGAGGACGGCGGTGCGTGGGCCTGGGCCAGGGCCAGCTGAAGACTGTTCTCCTGGGCCGGACTGACGCCAACGCCGACCTCGGCGCCGGAACCGCGGCCATAGCTGATGAAGCCGGTCTGATTGGACTGGACGACTGCTTTGGTGATCGGCGACGTCACGACACCGCCGAGCCCGCCCGAGTTCACGACATTGGAGGAGAAGCCCTGCTCGATCTGGGCGAGCGTGACCCCTCCGGTCGACAATGCGCCGACATGGAGTTCGCTGCCGGTGCCGTAGGCGGCGAACTGGGCTTGGGCGAAGTTCGTGCCTGTTGTCGCGGCGCCGGCGGTCGTCACCGGCCCCATGCCGAAGATGCCTGCAGTCAGCGCCGCGGCGCTGGCGACGGCCAAACCTCGTCTGCGGAGTCCAATCATCGGGCAGTTGCCTCCAGGATCTGGGTTCCATCGAGGAACGGGGAATACAGGCTCCACAGCCTCTTCGGATGAAGCTCAGAATGCGCCATGGCGGTCTTTCCTTTTCCCCTGCGGATATGGACGAACCGCGAACGGTTCGGCGTGCGTACCATACTCATTCCACGAGCCCGCGTGTTGGTTCCCGTGACAGCATGCGGTTGACGAGCTCTCGGAGCTGTTCAAACTCCCGGCGGAGGTTAGCAGTCTCAGCCTCCAGCGCGTCGAACCGAGCGGAATTGTCGTGTCCCGGACCGCTAATCGGCGCCGGGTCCTCCCCGTCCGCAATGTCCGGCGCCGCCTCCTCGGGGCGG
Organism: uncultured Actinomycetota bacterium; assembly: GCA_963792645.1. GTDB lineage: Bacteria > Actinomycetota > Acidimicrobiia > Acidimicrobiales > Palsa-688 > CAWBWS01. The sequence goes on along the minus strand of CAWBWS010000001.1, from coordinate 321,655 downwards.
TCCCCGAGCAGGTGGGTGTAGCGGTCCTCACGCTGCCCGGTGCGCCGGCCCAGATGACGTACCAGTGGGTCGGGCCGGTCCGCCAGACGGTCGAGTACGCCCTTGACCCCGCCCATATCGGAGAGATCGGTGTAGCGCTCGGTGCGAGCCGACAACTCGTTTGCGGTCTGGGGACCGCGGAGCAGCAGTACGGCCAGGACCGCCATCTCGGGGGCCGACAACGCCGCGGTCTCGTCCAGGACCTGCCGGTACTTGGTCACCCGGGCGTGGGCCGGGTAGACGATCCGGATCAGCTTCTTCTCCCGGAGGGTATTCAGCGTCTCCAGGACCAGGCTCTCCCCGTAGTGGACGACGGGGTCCCGGTTGGTGGCCTGGTTGCACGCCGCGACCAGGGCGTTGATGGACAACGGGTACTGCTCGGGGGTGGTGGCTCCCTTTTCGATCAGGCAGCCGAGGACGCGCTGCTCGGTCGCCGTCAAGTCCACGGGCCGAAGAGTACGCCGGGCCCGGCATGTGACGGTAGTGGCCGCAGTCTGTGAGACTCGTAAGCCACCAAACCCGCAGGACCGGAAGGAGGGGCGGCCGATGCCAGGCAGCGCAGGGAACAGTTTCGGGGCGCGGTCCGAAATCACGACCCCAGCCGGTCGCCCGCTTGTCGTGTACCGGCTGGACACGCTCCCATTCCCCCTAGATGTCGACAGACTCCCCTTTTCCCTGAAGGTCCTCTTGGAAAACCTTTTGCGCCACGAGGACTCCGTCACCGTGACCGCCGAGGACATCGAACGGCTGGCGGCATGGGATCCTCGGGCCGAGCCCGATGTCGAAATCGCCTTCGCCCCGGCTCGCATCCTGCTGCAGGACTTCACGGGGGTCCCATCCGTGGTCGATCTGGCGGCTATGCGTGACGCCATGACCGCGTTCGGTGGCGACCCGGGCCGGGTCAACCCCCTGATCCCGGTCGAGCTGGTCGTCGACCACTCGGTGGTCGCCGACGTGTCGGGCACGTCGGATGCCTTCATGCGCAACGCGGAGCTCGAATTCGATCGCAACAGGGAGCGGTACCAGTTCCTGCGCTGGGGCCAGCGGGCGTTCGACAACTTCCGGGTGGTCCCGCCTGACACAGGTATCTGTCACCAGGTCAACCTGGAGTATCTCGCTCAGGTCGTCTTCGTCGATGAGGTGGCGGGTGCCGCCTATCCGGACACGGTGGTCGGGACCGACTCCCACACGACCATGATCAACGGTCTCGGCGTGCTCGGCTGGGGAGTGGGCGGCATCGAGGCCGAGGCCGCCATGCTCGGTCAGCCGGTCTCGATGCTCGTCCCCCGGGTGGTCGGCTTCAAACTGACCGGCTCCATGCCGGAGGGCTCCACGGCGACCGACCTCGTCCTCACGGTCACCGAGCTGCTGCGCCGCCACGGAGTGGTCGGCAAGTTCGTGGAGTTCTACGGAGAAGGCGTGGCCGCGGTACCGCTCGAGAACCGGGCCACGATCGGCAACATGTCACCGGAGTACGGTTCCACGTGCGCCATCTTTCCCATCGACAGCGAGACACTGCGGTACCTGCGACTGACCGGGCGTCCGGCCGAGCGTGTGACGCTGGTCGAGGCCTATGCCAAGGAGCAGGGGCTGTGGCACGACCCCCGCCACCAACCCGAGTACTCCGAACGAATCGAGCTGGATCTCTCCACCGTGGAGCCCAGCCTGGCCGGCCCGACCCGGCCCCAGGACAGGGTGCCGCTGTCCCGGGCCAAGTCGATGTTCCGGGCCGCCCTGTCCGCCAGCCTGCCGGACGCCGATGAGGCGTCGATGGAGTCGTTTCCCGCCAGCGACCCGCCGGCACCGGCTGCCTTGTGGCGCGATGACCGCGAACCCGGGGATGGCGGCCGCCCGTCGCATGAGGACCAGGCCAACGGCGGGTTGAGCCGGGTGGTCCCTGTCCGCCTGGCCGACGGGACCAGTTTCGAGCTCGACCACGGCCGCGTCGTGATCGCGGCCATCACCAGTTGCACCAACACGTCCAACCCCTCGGTGATGATGGCCGCCGGTCTGCTGGCCAAGAAGGCGGTCGAGCGGGGCCTGATGACCAAACCCTGGGTCAAGGCCTCCCTGGCACCCGGTTCCAAGGTGGTGATCGATTACTACGAGCGGGCGGGCCTGCTTCCGTACCTGGAGAAGCTGCGTTTCAATCTGGTCGGCTACGGCTGTACCACCTGCATCGGTAACTCCGGACCACTGGCGCCCGAGATCAGTGACGCCGTCGACGAACGGGACCTGTCGGTGGTCGCGGTGCTGTCCGGCAACCGTAACTTCGAGGGTCGCATCAACCAGGACGTCCGGATGAACTACCTGGCGTCGCCGCCTCTGGTCGTCGCCTACGCCCTGGCCGGCAGCATGGATGTCGACCTGCTGCAGGACCCGCTCGGTACCGACCGTGACGGGGCGCCGGTCTACCTGCGCGACATCTGGCCGACGGGCGAGGAGATCAGCGAGGTGATCGCCGAAGCCGTCTCCTCGGACATGTTCCGCAAGACCTACCGAGAGGTGTTCACGGGCGACGCCAATTGGAGCAGCCTCGACGTCTCGAGCGCCCGGCTCTTTGCCTGGGACGACGGGTCCACGTATGTCCGGAATCCTCCGTACTTCGAGGGCATGACGGAGCAGCCCGAGGGACTCTCGGACATCATCGGCGCCCGGGTGCTGGCCAAGCTCGGCGACAGCGTCACCACCGACCACATCTCGCCGGCCGGCAGCATCCGCAAGTCCAGCCCGGCGGGCCAATGGCTGATCGCCCAAGGTGTGGACCAGGCGGACTTCAACTCCTATGGATCGCGCCGGGGCAACCACGAGGTGATGATCCGGGGGACGTTCGCCAACATCCGGCTGCGCAACCAGCTGGCTCCGGGGACCGAGGGTGGGGTGACCCGCCACCTGCCCGACGGCGAGCCCATGTCGATCTACGACGCCGCGGCCGCCTATCAGCGCGGCGGGGTGCCGCTGCTCGTCCTCGCCGGCAAAGAGTACGGCTCGGGCTCGTCGCGCGACTGGGCGGCCAAGGGCACCCTGCTGCTCGGAGTCCGGGCCGTGCTGGCCGAGAGCTTCGAGCGGATCCACCGGTCCAACCTGGTGGGCATGGGGGTCCTCCCGCTCCAGTTCCAGGGTGACAGCGCCGAGAGCCTGGGCCTGACGGGGGAGGAGATCTTCTCCATTACCGGCCTCGAGGGGGTGGCGGACGGTGCGCCATTGCCCCACGAGTTGGAGGTCGACGCCGACGGCAGGACCTTCGGGGTGCGACTGCGGATCGACACCCCGAAGGAAGAGGCGTACTTCCGCCACGGAGGCATCCTCCGCTACGTGCTGCGTCAGCTGAAGGCCGGCGGCTAGCCGGCCGCGGAATGGGCCTCTCGACGGCATTCATAGACTTGGACCGGACGTTGCTGCTCCGGGCCAGCGGACCGGTCCTGGCCCAGGCGCTCCAGGACGCCGGGCTGATCCCCGCCCGGTCCCTTCCCGGCCAGGGCCTGGTGTACCGGAGCTTCGACCTGTTCGGAGAGTCCCTTCCGGGCATGGCGCTGGCCCGGGCCGCGGCGCTCGCCATGCGGGGCCGTTCGCGGGCGTCGGCCCGGGAGGCGGCGGAGGCGGCGACCGACGGGCTGATGGGGCTGGTGGCCCCGTACGCCCCGGCGCTCATCGACGAGCATCACCGGGCGGGCCGCCTGGTCGTGCTGGCGACCACCACCCCGTACGATCTCATCGAACCGCTCGCCGGGCGCCTCGGACTCGATGACGTGGTGGCCACCCGCTACCAGGTGAGGATCGACGAGGCCGGCGTCGAGCGCTATACCGGCAACGTCGAGGGTGTCTTCGTGTGGGCCGCCGGCAAACTGACCGCGGTCCGCCAGTGGGCGAGTGACCACGATGTCGATCTGGGCGACAGCTGGGCCTACTCGGACAGCGTGTACGACCTGCCCCTACTGTCGTCGGTCGGCCATCCGGTTGCCGTCAACCCCGATCCCCGCCTGGCGGTCTTTGCCACCCTGCGCCGCTGGCCCACGCTGCACTGGGACGCGCCTCCGGGTGTGCCCAAGCTCTTCGGCCTCGAGCCGTTCGACCTGATGAAGCTGGCCGCCCGGCCCGAACTGTTCCGCTACGCCCGCTTCGACATCACCGGTACTGAGAACATCCCCCGCCACGGCCCGGCGATCGTGGTCGCCAACCACCGGAGCTACTTCGACGCCGTGGCCCTGGCCCTGGTCGTCATGCGGGCCGGGCGGGCTCCACGGGGGCTGGCCAAGAAGGAGCTGTTCGACGCCCCGGTCGTCGGGCAGCTGGCCCGTCTCACCGGCCAGATCCTCGTCGACCGCGACGCGGGCGCCGGCGAGGCGCTGAGCAATGCCATCAAGGCGCTCGGTGGGGGCGAGGTGGTCGTCGTCCTGCCGCAGGGGACCATTCCCCGCGGCGCGGCGTTCTTCGATCCGAAGCTGGTGGGCAAGACTGGGGCCGCCCGACTGGCGGCGGCCACCGGTGCGGCGGTGATCCCGGTCGGACTGTGGGGCACCGAGAAGGTGTGGCCCCGCGCCGCCCGGCTGCCCAACCTGACCAATGTCCTGCACCCGCCGACGGTGCAGGTGCGGGTCGGGCCACCGTTGGCCGGGCTGGCCGGAAGGAATCCAACCGTCGACACCAGAAGAATCATGGCCGCCATTTCGTCATTGCTCCCGGCCGAGGCCCGAAAGGCCCGGGCGCCGACCGAGGAGGAGCTCCGCCAGGCCCGTCCGCCCGGATAGCTGTCTAGGCGGAGGCGCCCCCGACCCGGCCCACGTTCTGGGCCTCGAGCCGCTTGACCCGACCGAGCGGGACCACATGCCAGAAGTCGGCGGCCATCGCCGCCCAGTCGACCAGTAGCTCAGCCGCCCGGAGGGAGCCGGTCAGCTCCAGGTGCCGCTCGACCAGCCAGCGCAGGTCCTCCTGGGCGGTGGCGTCCAGCCGGACGGCCTCCACCAACGCCGGGTTGATCTGGGTATGGGCCTGGCCGTCAGGATCCCAGAGGAACACCTGACCGCCGGTCATACCTGCCCCGACGTTGTAGCCGACCGGTCCCAGCACCGCGACCGTGCCACCCGTCATGTACTCGCAGCAGTGGTCACCGGCGCCCTCGACGACGGCCGTGGCCCCGGAGTTACGGACGCCGAAGCGTTCGCCGACGGAGCCGGCGATCCAGACCGTGCCGCCGGTCGCCCCGTACAGGCAGGTGTTGCCGGCCAGCACCGGATCACCGGCGTCATCGGCCGGCGGCTTGATCACCAGGCGGCCGCCGCCCATGCCCTTGCCGACGTAGTCGTTGGCCTCACCGGTCAGGTCGAGCCAGATGCCGTCGGTGATGAACGCGCCGAAGCTCTGACCGGCCTCGCCGTCGAGATGGACATGGACGTGGCCCCGGGGAGTGGTGGTCCCGAACTCGAGGGCCAGGGCGCCGCCGAGGGCGGCGCCCACCGTCCGGTCCCGGTTGGTGATGTGGTACGAGAACTCGAGCCGCTCTCCGTCCCAGACCGGCCGGTAGGCATCGGCCAGCAGCCGGTCGCCCAGCGCCGAACGGGCCCGCTGGATCGGCACGCCCGACACATAGCGGCGCGGCGCCTCGGGATCGTCGGGCGGGACGAGCAGGGGCGACAGGTCGAGGCTGTCGGCCCGGGCGTTGCCCAGTTGCTTCTGACGCAGGCACTCCACCCGGCCGATGGCTTCGTCCACAGAACGGAACCCGAGCGACGCCAGCAGGTGGCGTATCTCCTCGGCCACGAACAGCAGGTAGGCGGCGACGCCTTCGGGCGTTCCGGCGAACTTGGCCCGCAGATGTGGCCGCTGCGTCGCGATGCCGGTGGTGCAGGTGTCCTTGTGACAGGCCCGCAGCATGATGCAGCCCTCGGCGATCATGGCCGCGGTGCCGAAGGAGAACTCGTCGGCGCCGAGCAGGGCGGCAATGACCACGTCGCGGCCGGTCATGAGGCCGCCATCCACCCGCAGCCGGACCCGTGACCGCAGCCCGTTGGCGACCAGCGACGTCTGGGTGTCGGCCAGACCGAGCTCCCAGGGCATGCCGGCGTGCTTGATCGATGACAGCGGCGAGGCGCCCGTCCCGCCGTTGGCGCCGCTGATCTGGACCACCTCGGCCAGGGCTTTCACCACCCCGGCGGCGATGGTGCCGACCCCGTCCTCGGCGACCAGCTTGACCGAGACGTCTGCGAACGTGTTGATCTGCTTCAGGTCGAAGATCAGCTGCGCCAGGTCCTCGATGGAGTAGATGTCATGGTGCGGGGGCGGCGAGATGAGGGTCACGCCGGGCTGGGTGTGGCGCAGCCGGGCGATCTCCTCACTGACCTTGTGGCCGGGGAGCTGGCCGCCCTCTCCCGGCTTGGAACCTTGGGCCACCTTGATCTGCAGCTCGTCGCCGTATGCCAGGTACTGCGGGGTGACCCCGAAACGGCCGGATGCGATCTGCTTGATCTTGCTGTTCTTGTCGCCCGTGGGCTGGCCGCGCGTCCCGAAGCGGTACGGGGCCTCGCCCCCCTCACCGCAGTTCGACCGGCCGCCGATCAGGTTCATGGCCTCGGCCAGCGTCTCGTGGGCCTCCGCTGACAGCGACCCATGACTCATGGCGCCGGTCGAGAAGCGCTGGGTGATGGCCGTCGCCGGCTCCACCTCCTCCACCGGTACCGGCGGACCGGCTGGGACCAACTCCAGGAGGTCACGGACCTCGGTGGCCGGGCGGCTGTCGACCAGCTTCGAGAACGAGTCGTAGAGGGTGGTGTTCCCGGCCCGGATGGCGCGCTGCAGGAGGTGGGCGGCGATCGTGTTGGCGGCCCCGTTGCCGTTGCCCACCTCGTCACTCAGTGGCTTCATGCTGAGGGATTGCAGTCCGTCGATGACCACCTTGTTGTGGGTGTGGTACTCGCCGCCACGCTTCAGGTCCCGGTAGTAGCCTGGGTTGTCGAGCGTGGTGACGCTGTCGGCCTCCCAGCCGGCCGCCTGATGGCAGGCCAGGACGTCCGCGCCCAGCGCCGCCCATCCGATGCCGCCGATCACCGAGGGCATTCCGTTGAAGCACACTTCGACCACTTGGTGGCCGAGACCGATCGACTCGAAGATCTGGGCGCCGCGGTACGAATCAACGGTGGCGATGCCCATCTTCGACAAGATCTTCAGCACCCCGTCCTCGACCGCCGACTGAAAGCGCTCCTGGGCCTCGGGGGCCGCCACGTCGGAGTCCTCGGATGCGTCGGCGTCGGCCGCCACCGTCTCCAGTGCCAGTTGCGGGCACACGGCGTCGGCCCCGCAGCCGAGGAGACAGGCCACGCCATGGACATCGCGTGCGTCGTCGGCCAGCACGATGAGGCTGGTCTGGGTGCGCAGGCCCGAGGCGATGAGCTGGTGGTGGACGGCGCCGGTCGCCAGCAGCGACGGCACCGGTGCCCGGGTGGCCGAGACTCCGGAATCGTCGATCAGCAGCAGGCTGGCGCCGACGGCGACGGCGCGCTCGGCCTCGACCCGCAGCCGCTGGATGGCGGACTCGAGACCTTCGGGTCCGTCCGACACGGGGAAGGTGGCATCGAGCCGGGCCGCCGGGAACGGTGCGGTACTGCGGTGGGTGAGGGTGGCCACCGCCGAAGGGAACAGGAAGAAGCTGTCCAGCTCCACCAACCGGGCGGCCGCAGGTGTCTCACTGAGGAGGGGGCGCGGGGGCCGAGCAGGGTCCGCAGGCTCATGACCAGGCGCTCCCGCAGATGGTCGATGGCCGGGTTGGTGACCTGGGCGAAGCGCTGGCGCAGATAGTGGTGGATGGGGCGGGGCCGGCTGGCCAGCGGCGGTAGTGGCACGTCATCGCCCATGGAGAATGTCGGCTCCTTGGCGTCGCTGGCCATGGGCTTGACCATCATGCGCAGCTCTTCGATGGTGTAGCCGTGGGTGGCCTGCCGCCGGGAGATGGTGATCGGGTCCGGTGATTCCTGGATGGGCTCGCCGTTGTCCACGAACAGCAGGCCGTCGGCGGCCCAGCGGGCGTATGGCGCGGCGGCCGCGATCCGAACCTTGCAGTCCTCGTCGAGCAGCACACCGCGGCTCGGGTCGATGAACAGCATCTGCCCGGGCCCCAGCCGGCCGCGGCGCACCTCGCCATGGCCGTGCACGTCGACCGCGCCGGCCTCCGAGCAGGCCGCCACCATGCCGTCGGCGCAGATGGCGAAGCGCAGCGGCCGCAGTCCGTTGCGATCGAGAGCGGCGCCGACCCCGATCCCGTCGGTGAACACGATGCCGGCCGGGCCGTCCCAGGGCTCCACCAGGCTGGCGTGGTACCGGTAGAAGTTCCGGACCTCGGGGTCGAGGTTGCGGGTGCCCTCCCATGCCTCGGGGATGAGCATGGCGACCGCATGACGGATGTCCCGGCCGCCGCGAACCAGCAGTTCGACCGCACTGTCCAGCTGGCCGCTGTCGGAGTCGGAGTCGTTCAGGACGGGATGGAACAGCTCCTCGGCGCCCAGCCCGGCCTCCTGGGTGCCCAGGATGGCCCGGGCCCGCATCCGGCCCTGGTTTCCGGCGATGGCATTGATCTCGCCGTTGTGGCACAGCGCTCGGAACGGTTGGGCCCGCTCCCACGTCGGCAGGGTGTTGGTCGAGAAGCGTTGGTGGAAGATGGCGAACGAACCGATCACCGCCTCGTCGGCCAGGTCCGGGTAGAACTCGGCCAGCGCGTTGGCGGCCACCAGCCCCTTGTAGACAATGGTCCGGAACGAGCAGCTGGAGACGTAGATCCCGCCCAGGTCGGGATCGGCGGACATGCGCCGCCGGAGCCGGAAGGCGGCCCGCTCCTGGCCGCTCGGGGCGGCCGTCGACATGATGGCCTGGAGGAAACCGGGCTGGGTCGACCTGGCGCCTTCGCCCAGTTGCGCCTCGTCGGTGGGCGGGCGGCGCCACTCCACGACGGTGAGACCCTCGTCGGCGGCCAGCTTCTCGATGCGCTCCCTTGGATCTGTCTCGCCGCGGACGAAGAGGTTGGCGACGCCGTGACCGGCGCCGAAGATGGCGGCCGGGATGGGCAGCAGCAGTCCGGCACCGTCCCCGCTCTTGGCGTCGGCCGCGACCGCACCACGGTGCATGACACAGGCCAGTCCACCGACGGCCGCCTCGATGATGCGGCGCGACGCCCGGCCGTAGGCGTCGGCCACGAAACCGATGCCGCAGGCATCGCGTTCGTGGGCGGGTCGCGCCGGGCTCTTGGAAGAGGGAGGCATTGGACGGGCTCCTGCTCGATGTGGACTTGCGGACGGCCGGGGCTTCCCCGTTGAAGAGAGGCCACACTGCCACCCATCCCGGCGCGGCCAATCCTAACCGGTAGGTTGACAATGGTGGGCATGGGAAGAACAGGGTGATGGAGGATCGATGACCGACACTGGGAACACCGTTCCGCTTCCTGAACAGCCGGAACGGCCACATCCAGAAGCGCCGGGGTGGCCAGCTCCGCCTGCGTGGCCCGGCAATCCCCCACCCCCCCAGTCGGCGCCGCCCCCGCCGGCCGGCCCCGCCCCATGGCCGGGTGCCCCGCCGCCGGCCGCCCCCGGAAGCCAACCGCCTGACCCACCAGGCGGATGGCCGCCCTCCGGATACCCCATGCCCGGCTATCCGCCGGGCCCGACCGGCTGGCCCTCAGGCCCGCCCGGCCCCGGTTACGCCCCGCCCCGCCGACGACGGTCCGGCACGGCGATGGTCACGGCCGCGCCCGCAGTTGCGGCGTCGCTGGCGATCAGCCTCGCGGTCGGTCTGCTGTTCCTGGCCAACCTGTTCATCGCCCTGGGGGCGCAGAACGGGACGCCCGGCCGGGACCGGTTGCTCCAGTTCCTGTCGCCCGGCGACCTGGCGGTCGCCGCCATCATGGTGCTCGCTGTCGCGCTCGGCGGCATGGCACCGGCTGGAGCGGTCCAACCTTCCGGACCCGGTTGATCCGGCCAACACTCCGGGCGGGCCGGCTCAGGTCCGGGCCGCGGCGCTAGCCGCCGGTGTGGTGGCCGCACTCGTCGCAGTGGCCGCTCTGCTCCGGGGCATCGTCGATCTGACCGTTCCGCACCAGCACGGCGCCATCAAGGTCGGCAACCTGATCGATGCCCTGGCCGCCGTCCTGGTGGCGGCCATGGCCGCCGCATGGGGTCTGCGCCCCAAGCGTTGACGACCGGTGCGGCGAAGCCGCTGAGGGACCGTTAGAACCGGGGCCAGCGGGCTTCGGCGGGCTCCTCGCGCCGCTCGTCCAGCGCCCACGCCCGCCGCCACCCGGCGGCCGCCGGGCCGGTAAGGGCAGGTGTGCGGCCGCCGGCGGCCCGGCGCCGGGCCGTCCACCAATCGGTGACCTGCTCGTCGGCCAGTACTGAGAGCGAGCGCTCGATCTGTGCTGCCAGCACCCGGGCGTCCATCCCTGGGGTCGGCCGGATGGGCTCACCGAACGTCACCCGGGTGGAGGCGGGCCGCATGCGGCCTCCGTGGCGGGGAAGGATCTTCCTGGTTCCCTCCACGTACACCGGGACGACGGTGCGCTGGGCGCGCACCGCCAGCCAGGCGGCACCCGGGCGGTGGGTCTGGCCCCACCCGTCCGGCGTCCGTCCCCCCTCCGGGTAGATGAGGAGGCTCCACCCCTCGTCGAGGACCGACGCCGCCAGGTCGGCCGAGCGGCGGTTGACCTTCCGGCGTTCGATCGGGATGGCGTTGATGGTGAAGGCGAAGAACGCCGCCTTCCAGTGGCGGTCGAAGAAGTAGTCGGCACCGGCCGCCACCACCGTCCGGTGACGCCAGCGGTCGGGCAGCACGCTGAGCAGCAGGGGAGTGTCGATATGGCTGGCGTGGTTGGCGGCGAAGATCACCGGCTCGTCGAGCCGGTCCAGGCGGTCCAGGCCGTCGACCTTGGGGGCGGCCACCAGGTAGGCCAGCGGGCGGGTCAGGCCCTCGGTGACGACCACCCGGCCCAACCGGGCGCCGTAGCGGCGGGCCCAGGCGGTCTCGTAGTCGACGCCGAGCGTGCGCTTGACGGGCAGCCGCTCGACAGTGTCCGGCCAGAGCGGAGCCGCCCAGGGGAAGGTGCCTCGAGCTCTAGTGAACATCGGCGATCATCATGGGCGGGCAGTGGAAGTGGGTGATGGAGGGCTCGCGGCCCACGATGTCGGTCGCCATCTCCAGCGCGTCCCGCAGGGTCGACGCCCGCTTGAATCCCATGCGGTGAACAGCCCGGGGATCGCCGCCCACGATGATGACCGCGCCGACATGATCGAGGGCGTGGGCGCCCCAGTACCACATGTAGAACGGGTGCACGCCGTGATAGGCGTGGCTGTTCCGGTAGAGGTGGCGGTACCACTCGTCGGTGGCGAAGCGCTCCTCGTAGGTCTTCTCGATCTCGACCGGGTCGGTGGTGTCCGAGAGCACCTCCTCGAAGAAGTCGATGTATGAGGGGTGGTGCACCGGGTTGAACGCCCACGGGGTCGGATGGCTGAGGATGACCACCCCGCCCGGCCGCACCAGCGGCTTGCCGCGGTACAGGTTGAAGAAGTAGCCCAGCCCGAGGCACATGACGAGTATCGGGTTCATGATGGAGTTGACGTTGTACGGGCAGATGTACGGCAGGCCGAAGGTGACCACGTCGGCCTGGCCCTCCACGTCGACCAGGTGCTGGCGGTAGACGTGGGCGGTGGTGACGGCGTGCACCGCCTCCACTTCTCCGGCCTGCACACTGCTCATCCGGTGCGGTGACTTGATGGACTGGAAGATGCCTCGCGCCATCCGGACGGGCGTATGCGACAGGCTCTTGCTGACCGCGACGAACGAGGCCCGGTCCCTCGCGCCCCACTCCCACTCCCGCTTCTGCAGGAAGCCGAAGCTGGAGGGGAAGGTGTCAGTGTTCAACGTGGTCTCGATCTGGAAGACCTTGAGGCCGCTGGCGGCGATCAGCCGGCCCATGCGCCAGTTGGAGGAGTGCAGCTCGGAGCGGTCCTGGTCCATGAAGCTGCGGCTGTGCTGCATGGTCTTCACGTTGTGGTGGTGCCGGAGGCTCCTGTACGAGGCCAGGCCGGTCGCGACACTCTTGTGGCCACCGTCCATGGCGACCAGGTTGATGTTCACGTAGACCAGCAGGTCGGACTCGGCGGCTCGGCGGTTGATCTCGACGTCCTCGCCGTGCTCGGTGAGACCCAGGTGCACCAGGGCCGCGGGATCCTCGGCATCGTGTTGCAACAGCAGCCCGTTCGGCGCGAACGCGTCGTAGATGCGGTCGCCGAGGGCGTGGCGCAGTTCGGCCGCCGTCATGCGGCGGTGCAGGGCCAGGGCGGCGATCAGTACCACGTCGTCGACGCCGGCCGCGGCCGCCATGTCCAGCACCGCCTCGATCACCCGCTGGCGGTTGTCGGGCTGCTCCATGGGCGGCAGCGGCAGGGAAATGTCGTCGAAGGCGATGGTGAGGCGCATCCCGGCCTTGAGCAGTTCCGGAAGCGGCGCCATGTCGCCCTTCGGGTTGAGCAGGGCGTGGCGGATCGCCTCGTTGGGGTCGTCGAGGGGCGCGACCGGCTCGGGTGGGTAGACGACCCGGCTGCCGGCAGGGAGCCGTTCGAGCCGGAACCCCTCGCCGTGCCAGAACAGGGTGGGTGGTGTCGATCGGTCGACGTCGAGGACGAAGCCGGGGCGGGGCATCAGCGGTTCTCCTTCGAAGCGAATTTGGAGCGGCGCAGGTCGAACGCGATCTTCACCGCGCCCCGGCGCCCGGCGCCGGCCGCGTGCTCGATCGCCTCCCGGTAGCGGCTGAGGGGGTACAGGGCCGAGACCAGCCGCTCGAGGCCAGCGTCGGAGACCAGTTCGAAGGCCAGGTCGAACGTGCGCCGCGGCGACCCGGCCACGCCGGCCACCGCCGGCTCGATCCCGTAGGCGTAGGCGCCGGTGATCGAGACCTCGCGTTGCCACAGGCCGGTGAGGTCGAGGCGCACCTCGCCCGGCATACCGATCAGCACGATGGTCCCGCCGGGCTCGACCACGTTGAGGGCCGCCGTCAGCGACTGGGCGGAGCCGACGCAGTCGAAGACGATGCTGGCCCCTCCGGTGAGCTGGCCGTTGTCGAGCACCAGCGAGCCCGACTGGCGCCGGACGGCCCGGGAGAGCTCGTCGGGCTCGACCACGGTGGCGGCGCCCAGCTCGGCCGCCAGCCGGCGCTGCTCGGGATACTTGGCCACGGCCAGCAGCGTCTCGATGTCATCCCGGTAGTGGTCGAGGGCGGCGATGGTGCAGAGCCCGAGCGTGCCGGCGCCGATCACGACCGCCGTGGCGTGTCCGGTGCCCATGCCCGCGCCCGCCAGGGCGCCGTGGATGGCGCACGCCGACGGCTCGATCATCACTGCCGACTCGTCGGCCAGCCCGTCGGGTACCGGGTGGACCTGGCTCTCGTGCGCCACCAGCGCCACGCCCCACCCGCCGCCGGTGCCGGCGCAATAGCCGGTCTGCAGGCCGGCACCGATGTGGCCGAACGCCACATTGCGGCACAGGTTGGTGCGGCCCTCGGCGCACCCCGGGCAGGGCGGCTGGATGCCTCTTGCCGCGCACCGCAGCACCGGCTCGATCACCACCCGGCGGTCATCGTCGAGCTGGCCCACCACCTCATGGCCGGGGACGAACGGGAAGCTCACCAGCGGCTCGAAGTAACGCGACGCCCGCCCGTCGACCGTCGTCAGGTCGCTGCCGCAGATGCCCGAGAGCCGGGGCCGGACCCGGCACCAGTCGGCGCCGGGCAGGTCGGGCTCGTCGATGTCGGTGAGCCTCAACGGGCCGACCCGGGACCCGCCGCCGCCGCGCCATTCCGATGCCACCCGGGCGGCGGCCATCTTCGGCAATGAGCGCTCGAACAGAAGGGCCTTCATGGCCGCCTCGCAGGGGCCCGGGGCATGGTCCCGCTCACGGAGGCGACGGCCGTCATTTTCCCACCCTGGCCTTTTCGCGGGCGACCGGAAGGATGGGCCGTGGACCGCCCGGCGACCGGGGCCACTGCTCGACGTGCCACCCCCGTTTGCGGGCGATGGCGGCCAGCTTGGTCTCGGGGTTCACGGCGACCGGGTGGCCGACCGCCTCCAGCATGGGCAGGTCGCTGGCCGAATCGGCGTAGGCCACCGACTCGGTCAGCTGGAGGCCGCGCCGCTCGGCGTAGTCGGCCATCAGCAGGGCCCGGGCCTCGCCGGTCGGCGGGCCGGCGAGCAGCTCGCCGGTGTAGCGGCCGTTGCGGGCGCTGAGCGATGCGCACATGACATCGTCGAACAGCGGGCGCAGCGGTTCGATCGCCACGTCCAGGGCGCCGGTGATCAGCAGCGTGCGGTGGCCCAACCGCCGGTGCTCACGGACCCGGCGGATGCCGGCCGGGAACGCCTTGGTCAGCAGCAACTCGCTCCACAGCTCCCACGAATCGTTCATCAACTGCGCCACGGGGGCGCCCTCGTAGCGGCGGTAGAAATGGCGGAGAAAATCCCCCCGATCCCGGCGATCGAGGGCGAGCAGGCGTGGGGCCTCGCGCGATGGTGCGAAGGATCAACCGGAGCCGGTCGTCATCATCGATCCGGCGGGTGGCGAACCAGGCGTAGCTGTCCACCACGTTGGACGCGATGAGGGTGTTCTCCAGGTCGAAGACCGCCAGCTGGCGGTCGGCCGACAGGACGGCCCGGCGGCCTCGTTCGTGGCGGTCCAGTCCGGTGGCGCCCGCCGGCTTCCGGGCGGCGCCGCCGGCCGTCCTGACCCGGGCGTGGAGGACGATCGAGGGCAGGTGGATGTCCCGCACGTAGGTCGGCCAGTCGATGACCGCCGGATCGAAGGCGAAGGCGGTCTGGTCCTCGGGCGGCAGCGTCTCCCAAAGCTCGACCAGGCGGTCGACCCGGAACACCGCCTCGCTCTCGGTGTAGGCACCGTACAGCTCTACGTAGCCGAGCGCCCGTTCGGCTTCGCCCCGGCGCTCCTCCAGCCGGGCCGAGAGCTCGGCCTGGCGGCCGCGAAGGGGCAGGGCCTGAACCGCCGTCTCGGCGGCGGACAGCAGGCGGGTGGCCTGGGCCAGCTGCCGGCGGACCCGACCCCGGCCCGGGAAGGACCACTCGGGCGTCACGATGGGCTGGCCGTCGCGGTCGGCGAGCGGGTGCTCGCCGAACCACTCGTGCACCAGATCGACCAGCTGGCGGTAGCGGAGGGGATTGCGGTCGCCGGATGCCACCTGGAAGACCCGGGGCGGTTCGTTGTCGGCGGGGGGCCGGGCGGCGGCGGCGATGATGGCGGCGACCACCAGGTCGACGGGGATGACGTCGACCACGCCCTCGGGGAGGCCGGGGAACTCCTTGAGCAGGCCCCGTCCGTAGCTGATGATCACCGGTTCGGCCATCCGGAAGCCGCGGATCCATCCCGGGACGGGCTCGGCCAGCGCCGATTCGATGATCGACGGGCGCAGGATGGTGAGCCGCAGGTCGCCGCGGGTCTCGAGCAGGGCCCGCTCGCCGAGGGCCTTGGTGTAGGCGTAGGCATCAGGCCACCCCAGGGCCCGGGCCCGGGCCTTCCCGGCGGTGATCAGCCCGTCCTTGATCCACTCCTCCCGGAGTTTCTCGGCCTTGGCCGCCAGCACCGGTGTGCCGGCGGCCCCCAGCTCGGCGCGGGCGGCCCGGCCGAACCGGGCCAGCTCCTGCGGGCCCCGGCTGGCGGCGTCGGCATCGGCCCGGGCCCGCCGGGCGGCGGCCACCTCGGGCTTCCAGTCGAGCTCGGTGGCGAACGGGGTCTCAGGTAGGATGGCCTCGGGGGCGTCGCCCCGCCGGCTGCCGGCGACATACGCGGTGGATACGGCGATCAGGTGGGGCATTCCGGTGCCGGCGGGCGCATGGCGGTGGGCTTCGAGGATGGCCTGGGCCACCCGGGTCGGGCCCAGCAGGTTGACTTCCACCGCGCCATCGAGCGGCGAGTCGAAGCTCACCGCGGCCGCGGCGTGGATGACCGTCTGGCAGCCGGCCAGCGCCCGCCGCCCCTCGTCGTCGAGCCCCAGCCCGTCGGCGCCCACGTCGCCGGCGACCGGGATGACCCGGGCCGCCATCTGCTCGTCGAACGCCGGGCCCAGCTCGGCGCGGAGACGGTCGAAGCAGTCGTTGCGGAGGATCTCCCGCCGCACCCGGTCGGCGGCGCCTCGCCGGCCTGGACGGACCAGCACCACCACCCGGCAATCGGGAACCTGGCGCACCAGGCGCTCGACCAGGGCGGTGCCGAGGAACCCGGTGGCACCGGTTATGGCGATGCGCTGGCCGGCCAGCGCCTCACGGAGCATTCCCCAGTATCTACCATTTGGTAGATGACTGGTGCCAACACGAGGGATCGGGTGGTGGACGGGGCGGTGCTGGCGTTCGGTTCCCGCGGCTACGACGCCACCAGCCTGGACGCCCTGGCCGCCGAGCTGGGGATCAGGAAGCAGACCATTCTGTACTACTGCCCGTCCAAGGAGGCGCTGCTGGACGCGGCCATCGACCGGGCCGCGGGCGAGCTGTCGGCCGTGCTGGAGGAGGCCCTGGCCAGTGCCGGCGACGGCTGGAACCGGGTCGAGGCGATCGTGCGATCGGTGTTCCGTCTGGCCGCCCGCCGTCCCGAGTTGTTGGGACTGTTGCGCGAGGTCAGCCGTCTCGGGCCCCCTGCGGCCACCCGGCTGACAGCGGCGCTCGGGCCCCTGATCGACCGGGCCACGGTGTTCTTCGAGTCCGAGATGGATGCCGGGAGCATGCGCCGCCACGATCCCCGGCTGCTGCTGCTCGCCGCCTACTCGACGGTGATCGGCGTGGCGACCGAGGTGGAAGTGCTGCGGGCTCTGGGCTACGAGCCCACGGCCCGGTCGTTGATCCGGCGCCGGCGGGAGTTGCTCACCTTCCTGCGCTCGGCGCTGGTGCCCGAATAGCCGCCTGCCGTCAGCCTGGGGAAAGGAACCTGTCTCTGGGCCCGGTTTGTTTCCCCAGTCAGCGCTTCTGGCCCGGCTTGGATTTCGGCGGGGTGTAGCGGCGATTGGCGGTCGGCTGCCGGGAGCTGGGGGCCGCCTTGCCGTCGCCGCTCGGGCGGGAGCGTGCCTGCTTGGCCTCCCGCCGCTGCCGGGGGGTCGGGCGAGGCTGGGTGGCCCGCAGCTGGCCCTGGGCCTTGCTGACCCGGAGCATCATCCAGCCGCTGTAGGCCAGGAACAGCACCTCGAGCGCCACGTACCCGCTGCCGACGAGGAACCCGGCCAGCAGGGCGGCGAAACAGGCGATGATCCGCTGCCCGCGGCGGACGGCCAGTGCCAGCAGCACGCCCGACACCACGCCGAGGATGCCGATGAGCGCGGCGCCGGTGACGGCCCACACCACTCCGGCGACCACGCCGAGCGCGGCCAGGGCGTACCCGAACTGCTGCTCCCGGAGGAGCATGGCCGTCGGCCTGATCGGTCCTACCGGTACGGCCGCGTCGGGTCCCGCGTTGCTCACCGGGGCAGATCCTCGCCTTCGCCGAGCAGCCAGGGCCGGATCTTGACCACGCTGCGGGCCGGGGCGATGTCGTTGACGTCGGCCTCGATCGGTTGGTCGCCGATCGGCTCGCCGGACACCTGGGCGACGATCGCCGGCTCGTCCCGCCGCGGCTCGAGGACCTGCTTCAGGCCGAGGGCGATACCGGTGAGGATGGCGCCGGTCGCGCTCCGGCGCCGCCACGCCTCCACCCTGGGGGAAGCGCGTTGTGTACCTCACCCTCCTCACCCGGCTCGGGGTCGAGGTGGAGTTCCATGCCATCGACCTCGACCAGCCGGGGGTCGTGCTCGTCCACGTCTCCAAGCTACCGTTTGCGGCGGCTCCGCCGTCCGCTGCGGCGTGTGATCAGTGGTCGCCGGGCAGGTGCTCTTTGACCTTGTCGGAGATGTTCTCCACCGTCTCCTTGACCTTGCCGGTCGCCTGATCGATCTTGCCTTCACGCTGGAGCTTCTCGTCGCCGGACAGATCGCCGACGGCTTCCTTGGCCCTACCCTTGAGATCGTCTGGATTGGTCATAGGAGAGGTTGTTCCCCGAAACGTAAAGCGTTAACGCCCGAGAAGGGTCTCGAAGAGGGATATGTGCTCCGCGACCATCCGGGTGGTGGAGAAGTACCCCTCGACCGCAGCCCGGCAGGCCGAGCGGTCGAGACTACCGACCCGGCCTATCGCCTCGGCCATGTCGGCGACGTCGTGGCAAAGGAAGCCGGTCTTGCCATCCTCGACGATCTCGGGGGCCGCGCCCTCGGGGAAGGTGAGGACCGGCGTGCCGCATGCCAGCGCCTCGACCATCACCAGTCCGAACGGTTCCGGCCAGCGGATGGGGTTCAGCAGGGCCCGGGCGCCGGCCAGCAGGCGCAGCTTCTCCTCATGGGGAACCTCGCCGAGATACTGGATCTCGTCGTTCAGGTAGGGCTTGATGCAGCGGTCGAAGAAGTCGAACTCCCAGGACTCGCGCATCTTGGCCGCCATGAGCAGAGGCACCCCGGCCTTGTAGGCCGCCTCCATGGCCCGGTGGGCTCCCTTCTCGGGCGCCATGCGGCCGAGAAAGAGGAAGTAGCCACCATCGCCGGATCCGACCGGGAACTGGCTGGCTTCGATGCCGTGGTGGATGACCCGTGCGATCGGCACGTCCGGAGCGAGCCGGCGCTGTGAGTGGGAGATGGCGATGATCGGGACCTGGTCGGCGATCCGCCGGTACAGGTCCGTCAACTCGTCGTTGAACGGACCATGGATGGTCGTAACGACCTTGAGGTCGGGGAAGCGGGCGGCGAAGAACGGTCCGGCCACGGTGTGGTCGTGGACGATGTCGCAGTCGGCAACCGCCTCGTACGCGTGCATGACGTGGCGGAGCTCAGGCACGACCATGCCGATCCGGTGGCCCTCGGACCGCTCGAGCGCCCACGCCATCGGGACGGAGGAGGTCGAGTCCCCGGTGGTGTAGAGGAGCACCTCGTGACCGGCAGCCACGAAGCCGCGGGCGAGCTCGTCGACAATCAGCTCGATCCCGCCGTACAGCTTGGGGGGTACGGGCGCCCACGGCGGGGCGACGACACCTATACGCATACTGACGATTCAACCACGGCCTCGGAAGGTTCCATGACACGCTGTCCCGGCCACTCCCGCCCGCCGTCACCTGCCTGGGGGAGGTCGATTCCAGGGGGCGTCGGTACCTTGGACCGGTGCTGACCGAGTCCTCCAATGACGTCATGGTCCCATCCATCTGGCCCAACCGGATGTCGCTGCTGGCGCTGCCGCTGCTCGACGCGGCCACCAAGGCGGCGGCCGGATGTCATCCATGGATCGGCCGCGGGGACAAGGAGGCGGCCGACCATGCGGCGGTCGAGGCGATGCGGGAGGCCATGTCGACAGTTCCCGGCCGCGGCGTCGTCGTCATCGGCGAGGGTGAGAAGGATGACGCCCCGATGCTCTACGCCGGCGAGGAGGTCGGCGACGGGCTGGGACCGGACTTCGACGTGGCCGTCGACCCGTTGGAGGGGACCAACCTCTGCGCCCGGGGATGGCCGGGCGCCATCACGGTGCTTGCCATCGCCCCTCGCGGTACCTTCGCGCCTCTCGTCGGTTTCTACATGGACAAGCTGGTCGTAGGTCCCGGTGCTCGCAACGTCATCGACATAGACGCGCCGATCGAGCGCAACCTGGAAGCCGTCGCCGGTGCCCTCCACCTTCCCATCGGCCGCCTCCGGGTCGCGGTGCTCCTCAAACCGCGTCATGCCGAGCTGATCTCCCGCATCCGCGCCGCGGGGGCGGGCGTGGTGGAGATTCCCGACGGCGACGTGATGGCCGGGCTGGCGGCGCTGGTGCCCGGGGGCGGCATCGACGTCTCGGCGGGGATCGGCGGCGCGCCGGAAGGGGTGATCACGGCGTGCGCGGTACGGCTCCTCGGCGGCGACATGCAGGTCCGGATGGCGCCCCAGAGCGACGACGAGCGCCGCATGGTGCAAGACGCCGGCGAGTTGGGTCAGGTGTACGCGGTCGACGCCCTGGCCGGATCGGGTGACGGGATCTTCGTCGCCAGCGGCGTGACCGGCTCAGCTGCCCTGCCGGGAGTCAAGGTGGTCCCCGAGGGTTTCCGGGTCCAGAGCATCGTGATCACGCGGGAGCACGGACTGATGCGGATCGGGTCGACGGTGCGCGGCTGACGGCGACCTGGCGTCGCTGTATATATAGAGAGGTCTTAGAACCAGGTCCGCTTGCGCCCGTACGCACGCGCCGCGCGCCGCGGTTGAGGCCCCAGCTCACCCCCCCGAGGCGGCCTTCCTCGAGGACGTCCGGCGGCCGGTGCCGGTATGCGCCGGCGAGGAGCTCGGTCGCGTCGCGCCCCTGGTTCATGGCGATGCACGGGGCCCGGAACGAGCAGCGCGAGCAGTGCGACCACTCCGGCGTGGGGTCGGTGTTGACCGGGGGGTCCAGCATGATCTTGACCGCCCGGCCCAGCCGGGCGGCTGCGGCGTCCTTTTCCGCCTGCGACCTGGGCACCCGGGTCCGGCGGAACGCCGGGGGGTCGATCTGGATCTCGTTGTAGAGGGTGCCCGCGATCGGCATGGCCAGGTGGAATTGGCCCCAGGCCCAGCACGCCAGGATGCCCCGCTCGTCGAGAGCCAGTTCGTCCTCGGCGGCCCAGCGGTCGACCACCCGGTGGTCGACGAGCCAGTACTCGTCGCAGTCACCGCGCTCGAGCACCAGCATCGAAGGCCGGTCACGGTATTTGACGATGGCGACGTTCTCCGCCACCAGGTCGCGCCCCGGCTGGTCGGGGTCCGGCACGTCGCACTCGATGTCGGGCTCGATATGGAGCGGCATGAAAGAGTCGATCGTGGGCGCCCAGTCGGTGTAGGCGGCGGCCACCGCCTTCTCGCGCTCGCCGCCACCGCCCCGCTCGATGGCGGCGTACATCAGCCGGTCGACGATGGCCCGGTCCCAGGTCCACATGCCGGGGAAGTAGTAGACCCCGAGCCCGTCGCGCACCGAGCGATGCCGCCTGCCGTCGGGGTCGCTGACCTCGACAGCCTCGAGGTCCTGGCGGACCCGGGCCCCCAGATCCCACGACCGCCGGCAGGCGGCGAACCACTCACGGTCCTCGGCGGTGATCAGGAAGGTCGGCACCCCTCCATTGGACGCGTAGCCGGGGTCTGGCGTCAACTGGAGTACATGGGTGTGAAAGACACCCATTTACTTCACTGCCCGATCGTCGTAGACAACCCCTTGGCGCACGCTGCGCCGGCTATCAGGACCGCGGGAGGCGAAGCAGTATGAGTCTGGACGAAACCGTTGTCCACATTCTCTGGATCAATGCTGGGCTCAGTTGTGATGGCGACTCGGTCGCTCTGACGTCAGCTACCCAGCCGAGCATCGAAGAGATCGCTCTGGGTGCGCTGCCCGGTCTGCCCAAGATCGCAGTCCACTGGCCGCTGATCGACTTCGAATGCGGACCGGTGGGTGGGGCGGACGACTTCATCGAGTGGTTCTTCATGGCTGAACGAGGCGAGTTGGAGCCGTTCGTGTTGGTGGTTGAGGGCTCGATCCCGAATGAGGCGATCAAGCGCGAGGGCTACTGGTGCGGATTCGGCAACAACCCCGCCACTGACCAGCCCATGACGACGAGTGAGTGGCTCGACCGGCTGGCGCCGAAGGCCACGGCCATCCTGGCTGTGGGCACCTGCGCCACCTACGGCGGCATCCACGCCATGTCGGGCAACCCGACCGGCGCCATGGGCGTTGCCGACTACCTCGGCTGGGGCTGGAAGTCCAAGGCCGGCCTGCCGATCGTGAACGTGCCCGGTTGCCCGATCCACCCCGACAACCTGTCGGAGACGATTCTGTACCTGTTGTACCAGGCCACTGGCCAAGCACCGATGATCCCCCTCGATGACGCCCTACGGCCGGCGTGGCTGTTCGGGAACACCGTGCACGAGGGCTGCGACCGGGCCGGCTACTACGAGCAGGGCGACTTCGCCGAGGAATACGGCTCGCCCAAGTGCATCGTCAAGCTGGGCTGCTGGGGACCGGTGGTCAAGTGCAACGTCCCCAAGCGGGGTTGGACCAACGGTGTGGGCGGTTGCCCGAACGTGGGCGGTATCTGCATCGGCTGCACCATGCCGGGCTTCCCCGACAAGTTCATGCCATTCATGGATGAGCCGCCGGGCGCCAGGGTTTCGACCGCTGCCAGCGGGATCTACGGCGGGGCAATCAGAGGATTGCGACGCATCACAGGCAAGACCGTGGACGAGGAGCCGAAGTGGCGTACGCCAGGCAAGAAGCTCCTGACCGGATACAAGGGCGAGTGGAGGTAAGAGGATGCCTACAAGAAGTCAGCAAGCCAGTGGCCTCGTCGAGATGGCGTGGGACCCGATCACCCGGATTGTCGGGAGCCTCGGGATCTACACCAAGATCGATTTCGGTCGCGGCAAGGTAGTCGACTGTCACAGCACGTCGTCCATCTTCCGGGGATACAGCATTTTCATGAAGGGCAAGGACCCCCGGGACGCGCACTTCATCACCAGCCGGATCTGCGGGATCTGCGGCGACAACCACTGCGCCGTTTCCTGCTGGACCCAGAACATGGCGTACGCATGCGTACCGCCGGCGCTCGGTACGTGGATTGAGAACCTCGGTGAGGCCGCCGAGTACATGTTCGACCACAACATCTTCCAGGAGAACCTGGTCGGGGTCGACTTCTGCGAGAAGATGGTCGCCGAGACCAACCCGGGCGTGCTCGACATGGCCAACCGGACCGAGTGCCCGGGCGCCGCTGAGCATGGCTACAAGTACGTCGGCGACATCATGCGGGCGCTCAACCCGTTCTCCGGTGAGTTCTACCGGGAGGCGCTGGCGGTCAGCCGCTGGACCCGTGAGATGTTCTGCCTGATGGAGGGTCGCCACGTGCACCCCTCCACCTTGTACCCGGGCGGCGTCGGGACCACAGCGACCATCCAGCTGTTCACCGACTACTACGCGCGGCTCATGCGCTACGTGGAGTTCATGAAGCGGGTCGTGCCCCTGCACGAGGACCTCTTCAACTTCTTCTACGATGCCATGCCCGGCTACGAAGAGGTCGGCCGCCGGCGCATCCTCACTGGTTGCTGGGGATCGTTCCAGGATCCGGCGGTGTGCAACTTCAACTACCGGGACATGACGGAGTGGGGCCGTGCGATGTATGTCACCCCCGGCGTCGTGGTCGACGGCAAGCTCGTGACCAACGACCTGGTCGACATCAACCTCGGCATCCGTATCCTCCTCGGTCACTCGTTCTACGACGACTGGGAAGGCATGGAGACGTTCGTGAGCCGTGACCCGCTGGGCAACCCAGTGGACCGTCGGCACCCGTGGAACCAGCACACCGTCCCGCAGCCGCAGAAGCGTGACTTCGACGGCAAGTACAGCTGGGTCATGGCCCCCCGCTGGTTCGACGGCCGGGATCACCTGGCTCTCGACACCGGTGGCGGACCTCTCGCCCGCCTGTTTGCCATCGCCCTCTCGGGCCTGGTGGACATCGGCTACATCCGGGCGACCGGCCACAGCATCGAGTTCAACCTGCCGAGGACGGCCCTCAAGCCCGAGGTCAGCTTCGTGTGGGAGGTACCGAAGTACTCCAACGCCATCGAGCGGGACCGTGCTCGTACCTACTTCCAGGCCTATGCCGCGTGCTGCGCCCTGCACTTCATGGACAAGGCGCTGGCCGAGGTGCGGGCCGGCAACACCAAGACGTGGACGCCGTTCACGGTGCCCGACGAAGCCATCGGTTGCGGCTTCATCGAAGCGGTTCGTGGCGTGCTCTCCCACCACCTGGTGATCCGGGGCGGCAAGATTGCCAACTACCACCCCTACCCGCCGACCCCGTGGAACGCCAACCCACGCGACAGCTACGGGACCCCTGGTCCGTACGAAGACGCCGTGATGAACACGCCCATCTTCGAGGAGAACACCCTCGAGAACTTCAAGGGTATCGACATCATGCGGGCCGTGCGAAGCTTCGATCCTTGCCTGCCGTGCGGTGTCCACATGTATCTTGGTAAGGGTAAGGTCCTCAAGAAGACGCACTCTCCAAGCCAGGTGTCTGAAGACTGCACCCTGGCTAGCTGAACTACTCAACCCGGAGGGGCTTCATGGCCACAAAGCAGAACCTCCGGGCCGTTGGTGACCGGATCGAGCAGCTGCTCGAGGAGATGCGAGCAGCTGCCGATCCGCGCATATACGGCCAGGCTGAAGAAGTGCTGGGCCTGGTCACCGAGTTGTACGGCGGTGGCTTGGCACGAATCGTCGAAATAGTTGGTGAGACCGATCACGCAGTGCTCGAGCGGCTCGTCAAGGATGAACTAGTCGGCAGCCTGCTTCTGGTCCACGGTCTGCACACCGACGATCTCGTCACGCGAGTGAACGGGGCGTTGGAGAGTGTCCGGCCCATGCTGGCCGGGCACGGGGGTAACGTGGAGTTGCTGGACATCGACGCGCAGGCTGGCGCGGTGTTCCTCAGACTGCTCGGCAGCTGCAATGGTTGCGCGTCGTCGACCGTGACCCTGCGGCTGGCGGTCGAGTCTGCCATAGTCGAAGCAGCACCCGAGATTGTGACCATCGATGTCGAACAACCAGAAGAGGAGATCGAGGCGGACGGCAGTGTGCCGATCGCACTCGGCATTAAGCGAACATACGATGAGTGTCCAGCGGAGTTGGTTGACCGGTGAGTGAGACGGTGAGTGATCCGCTGAAGGTATTGGCGCGCATCCGGGAGGGCCGTGAGGTCGTCAAGGTGCGGGCCGGGGAAGTCTGCGAACTGTGCGCGGTGCCGATCCCCGATGAGCACGGTCACCTGGTGGATGTCAAGGCTCGGGCCCTGATGTGCGCCTGCCGCGGCTGCTACCTCCTCTTTACACCCGAAGGGGCGGGAGGGGACCACTACCGCGCCGTGCCCGAGCGCTACATCGCATTCAAAGATTTCCGGCTGTCGCCGGCGCAGTGGGACGGCCTCCAGATCCCGGTGAGCGTGGCGTTCTTCTTCATCAACTCCGAGCTGGGTCGAGTGGCGGCGTTCTACCCGAGCCCGGCGGGGGCCACAGAGTCGCTGCTGTCGCTCGAGACCTGGCAGGAGGTCACAGCTTCCAACCCGGAACTGGATACCATCCTCCCCGACGTCGAGGCGTTCCTGGTGCGCCAGGAGAAGAACAGTGGTGGCAACGCGGAGTGCTTCCTCGTTCCGATCGACTCGTGCTACGAACTGGTCGGGCAGCTGCGCAAGCTCTGGCGGGGGTTCGACGGTGGGGCCGAAGCCCGGGCCGCGGTGGAGCAGTACTTCGAGGAAGTGCGACGGCGAGCGCGGTGACATCGCTCGACGTCAAGATCCTCGACGCCAAGGCCCAGCCGTACGCGGCCGTGCCGACCATCATGTTCAAGATGCGGCTCACCGAAGCCGAGGGTGCGGCGGTGCACGCCGTTGCGTTGCGCTGCCAGATCATGATCGAGCCGCAGCGCCGCAGCTACGACAAGGCCGAGGAAGCCCGGCTGTACGAGTTGTTCGATGAGCCGCGCCGGTGGGGTGAGACCTTGCATCCCAGTCTGTGGGGCCATACAGGCGTCACGGTGACCGCGTTCGAGGGCGCAACCGAGGTCGATCTGCCCTTCCCGGTCACCTACGACTTCGAGGTGTCGGGTACCAAGTACCTGCACAACGTCCGCGACGGTGTGATACCGCTCCAGTTCATGTTCGCCGGCACCATCTTCACCAAGGGCGACACGGGTTTCGCGGCCGAGCCGATCGGCTGGAACAAGGACGCGGCGTTCCAGATGCCGGCCCAGGTGTGGCACGACACCATGGATCTGTACTTCCCGAACAGTGGATGGATCCGGGTCCGGCGGGACACCATGGACGCCCTGACCAAGTACAAGTCGGATCGGGCGATGCCCACATGGGAAGCGGCGTTCGAGCAGTTGCTCAAAGAGGCGGGGGAGGACGTATGAGCGTGCAGAGCAGCGAGCACCTCAATGCGCGGTTCGCCATCGCCCGCAGCGTGGCGGACGCCGTGGTTTACGAGGGCTACATCCTCTACCCCTATGGCGCCCCATCAGCCAAGAACCAGGGCAGCGTCCGGTTCCAGTGGGGCGTCCTGGCGCCCAGCCGCTACGTCGCCATCGACCCGTCCGAGCGCTCGCGCCAACGGATCGAACTGGTGGTGGACCCCGGCGACGCGCCGACGATCGCGGTTCGCGTCCGGTGCCTACAACTTCAGCACCGCGCCGTCGAAACGGCCGATGCCGACGGTGGGGGCTATACCAGGACTGACCGGCTCGACGTCGGGGACGACATGTGGCTGGATTGGGACGAGGCGGTCGAGCAGGACATCGACCTCGGTGTCCTTCCGCTGCTGCCGTTGGCCGGCGCGGCCCGGGACATACCGTTCCAATGTGCGGCCACTGAAACGACCGAGATCATCACCGAAGGTGACGGGGTCGTCGGACGCATCGTCCGTACCGCCCAGGAGATCGACGGCCTGGTCCGAGTGACGACCAGATGGGCCGAGGGTCCGGGCGCACTTTTGAAGGTCACCATCGAAGTGCTCAACACCACCGATTGGTGCGAGGAGGATGCGCCGCGCGACGAGGTCATGCGGCGATCCCTCATCGCGGTCCACACGCTGGCGGTTGTCGAGGACGGTGCGTTCATCTCGCTGCTGGATCCGGCCGAGGGCGCCGAGGAGGCGGTGGCCGGGTGCAAGAGCGAAGGCGCCTTCCCCGTGCTGGTCGGCCGGTCCGGCGCGACTGACTTGGTCCTGGCGTCACCGATCATCCTCTACGACTACCCGGCCATTGCCCCGGAGAGTGAGGGCGACTTCCACGATGGCTGTGAGATCGACGAGATCCTCGCCCTCCGGGTCGTGACGCTGACCGATGAGGAGAAGGCGGAGGCCCGTGCCACCGACCCTCGGGCCCGGGCGATCATCGACCGCTGCGACAGCATGGAGCCCGACGTCTGGGACCGCCTTCATGGCATTATGCGAGACGTGCGCACGCTGGACTCCTATGACGGCCGGATGGACGACCTGACGGAACAGGTCGAGGAGCAGCCTCCGTGGATGGACCCCGAGGTCGACGCCTCGTTCGACCCGTGGACCGACACCGTCGTCATCTTGGGCGTCGAGATCGGCAAGGGCTCCCGGGTTCGGATGGTGCCCTCCCATCGGGCCGACGTGCACGACATGTTCCTGTCCGGACTGACGGGCACGGTGGCCGGTGTATTCCACGATGTGGACGGCGGCTTCCATGTCGCGGTGACGGTCGACGGCGATCCCGCCACCGAGCTGTACGAGTTCCAGGGCCGGTTCTACTATTTCCATCCCGACGAGCTTCAGCCCCTGACTGACGAGGAGGCGGATGCCATCGGTCAGGTCGAGACCATGGCCCAGGCCGGTCGGGACGTCGACCTCAGCATCGGCCGGGAGGCCAGTTCGTGAGCCCCCGGGTGCTGGTGGCCGGGATCGGCAACATCTTCTGCAGTGATGACGGCTTCGGCGTCGAAGTCGCCAACCGGTTGTCGCGCCTGCCTGTGCCCGAGGGTGTCCGAGTCGAAGATTTCGGAATCCGTGGGTTGCACCTGGCGTACGAGCTGCTGGATGGCGACTACGACGCCTTGGTGCTGGTGGACGCTATGCCCATGGGCGACGAGCCACCAGGCACGGTGGTGGTGCTAGAACCCGATCCACCGCCACCGCCCGGGGATGCCGACGAGGTACCCCCGGGCATGGACGGCCATACCATGAGTCCTCTTGTCGTCTTGGGGGCGCTGGCCAACCTGGGGGGTTCTGTTGACCGGATTCTGGTGGTGGGGTGCCAGCCGGTGACAGTAGAAGAAGGGATGGGCCTTTCGGAACCGGTGGCGCAAGCCGTCGACCGAGCTATAGATGTGGTGAGCGAATTGCTCACTGAAGTGGTGGGGGAGTTGCTTACCCGCGTGTGCCAACCTGCTGGAAGGGAGACCAGAACATGATCAAGCGTCTAATGATGTCGCTACTTTTCGCGCTCGTGGCGGCGATAGTGGTGAAGTCGCTGCCGGATGTGGCGAGGTACCTGAAGATCCGGGAGATGTGAGGTGAACATCCTCGGCATCATCTTCCTCGTCATCCTGGCCCTAGTCGTCCTGTTTGTGCTCGGGCTGCTGGCGGTCTCGGCTTCCAGTATTGCCCGTTACCGGCGAATCAGGGGTATGTAGGCGCGGGAGTTCCGCACGACTTTTGACGGGCAAGTCGGAGAACTGAGCCGGGGAGGGCCCTCGGCTCGGGACCTGGCTTGGGATGTCGGTGGGGGTGATCACCCGACTGAAGGACAGCAATGCACCTCCAACTCGGTGGTGCCATTCGGTTGTGAAGGAGAGGAACGGCTATGTGCCTTGGGATTCCCGGTCAGGTCATGGAGATGCTCAGCCATGAGCACCTGGCCCGTGTCGACGTCGCCGGCGTGGGCCGGATCATCAACATCGGGCTGCTGGTAGAAGAGAACGAGCCGCTCGGACCGGGCGACTGGGTGCTGATCCACGTCGGCTTCGCCATGTCGAAGATCGACGAGGAAGAGGCCAATATGGCGATGTCCTCGCTGCAGATGATGGGACAGGAGTACACCGACGAGATGACGGCCATGGCGTCATCGACGGTCACAACCAACACAGGAGGATAGGCATGGGAGCGATAGTGGGTCTGGTGATCGGCTACGTGCTGGGCACCCGGGCGGGAGACAGAGGCAACGTCGAGCTACAGCAATCGTGGCGGACCATCACCACATCTCAGGGGTTCAGGGACATGCTCGGCGGCTTCTTCGCCCTGATGGTCGAGTTCCTCCACCGCAGTCGTGGCGCACTGGCTCACCGGCTCGAATTGCCGGCCGGCGAGCCAGCCGAAACGCGGGACGCTATCGACACCCGCAGTCTTACCAAGGCGGCATAGGGCGCGATGCGCTTCGTCGATGAGTATCGCGATCCCGCCGCGGCGCGGGCGTTGGTGGCGCGCATCACTGAGCTCGCCGGCGACCAGGATCATTTCAAGTTCATGGAGGTGTGTGGGGGACACACCCACACCATCTACCGCCACGGAATCGAGCATGTGCTGCCGTCCAACGTGGAGTTGGTGCACGGTCCGGGGTGCCCCGTCTGTGTGATCCCGATGGGCCGGGTCGATGACGCCATCGCGGTGGCGGAGAACCCGGGGGTGATCTTCACCTCTTTCGGAGACATGATGCGGGTCCCGGGGAGTAACGGCAACCTACTTGAGGCCAAGGCCCGCGGCGCGGACATCCGCTTCGTGTACTCGCCGCTCGATGCCCTCAAGATCGCCCGCGACAACCCGGACCGCCGGGTGGTGTTCTTCGCAGTGGGCTTCGAGACGACCGCGCCATCGACGGCGTTGACACTGCTCAAGGCCAAGGAGCAGGGCGTCAACAATTTCAGTGTGTTCTGCAACCACGTCACGATCGTTCCCCCGGTCAAGGCGATCCTGGAATCGCCCGACCTGCGCCTGGACGGCTTCCTGGGCCCAGGCCATGTGTCGACCGTCATCGGTCAGCGGCCGTACCGGTTCGTACCGGCGCAGTACGGCAAGCCGCTGGTCACGGCCGGCTTCGAGCCGCTGGACATCCTGCAAGCCATCACCATGTTGCTGCTGCAGATCCGCGAAGGCCGCTGCGAGATCGAGAACCAGTACACCCGGGTGGTGCGCGAGGAAGGCAACCCTCGGGCGCTGGCGGTGCTGGCCGAGGTATTCGAACTGCGGCCCCACTTCGAGTGGCGGGGTCTGGGATTCATTTCCCAGAGCGCGCTCGAAGCTCCGACCGGAGTTTGCGTCGTTCGATGCCGAGCTGCTCTATCACCTGCCCGGCGTCCGGGTCGCCGACCCCAAGGCCTGCCAGTGCGGAGAGGTCCTCAAGGGAGTAATCAAGCCCTGGGAGTGCAAGGTATTCGGTACCGCCTGCACCCCCGAGACTCCGATCGGCACCTGCATGGTGTCTTCCGAGGGTGCCTGCGCCGCCTATTACAACTTCGGACGACTGCACCGTGAAGCCGCGGTGACCCTGGGCCGTCCGGCCTGAGAGCATTTCCGACAATATTCGCAATCTGCTGCTGGATGGGCAAGACTGGGGCGTCGCGATCGTGACACCTCTGATGTAGAGAGGAGCGGGACGTGGAAGTGCTGGCAGGCTTTTTGCTGGGGTACATACTTGGAACGGATTCAGGGGGCAAAGGCGTTTCGGTCATGAAAGACGCGTTTGGCTCGGTTGCTGCATCCGACGAAGTGCAGTCGGTGGTATCTGGAGGGATGTCGACTGCGCAAGGCCTCTTCGGGGGGGTTCTGGGTGGAGGTGGTGCAGGCGCCTCAGTGAAGGATGCCATCGGCACGATGGCAGCTTCCGAAGATGTGAAATCGTTGGTGTCGGTTGGATTCTCCACCGCGCAGGAGGTGGCCCTCGGGCTGTTCGAGCGGGGCAGGGAACTTGTTGCTGATCAAGTCGCATCCCAGCGGGGCCGCGGGCTTCGTCTGGTTAACTGACGAAAGGCGAGAGAGGAACGAATGGCCGACATTTTCGAGGTCGTCATCGGAGCCGCCGAGCCAGCGCTCAAGATGGTCGGGGGCCTGGTGGAGGGAATACAAACGACTGGCAGGAAGCTGCTGTCGGACACGATCGGGGAGGCGATGGGGCCGGCGCTGGCAGATCTGAAAGCGCAGCTGGCCGCGCTGGCTCCCCAGGAGGCACCCGCCGCCAAGGCGGCTCCGGCTCGCCGGGCCGTCAAGCGCAGCACGTTCGCCGAGCCGCCGGTTGCGGCGACGGCCAAGAAGCGGGCACCGGCCAAGAAGGCTGCTGTGCAAAGGACTCCGTCGCGGCTGCGTCCGCTACGGGCACCAGGGCGCTGACAACTTAGGAAGAACCGTCGCCGGCGCTCACCCAACAGTGGGCGCCGGAGCGATGTGGGGCCGGGAGGATCGTCCGGCCGGGCGCGGCAGTTGGCGCGTTCGGAGGGCGGCGACCCGGCCCTTTGTCGCGCTCGGTGCCGGCTTTTGGGCTCATACTTAGGCTGATGGCTATGCCCCGACCATGAATTGGTATTGGACAGGCTAAGCCCAAGAGTGCTTAGTATGGAGCAAGGCGCGGTACAGCCATTCGACTCAGGGAGGCGCCATGGCAGAAGGCAACAGCAAGCAGGGCCAGCAGCAGTTGGAAGGCGAGAAGCGCTGGGGTGCCGGCGTCATCCCCTACGCCAAGATGGGCTACTGGGAACCGGACTACGTCCCCAAGGAGACCGACATCCTGTCGGTCCACCGCATCACCCCCCAGCCCGGGGTCCCGCCGGAGGAGGCGGCGGCCGCCGTCGCCGGTGAGTCCTCCACCGCGACATGGACGGTGGTGTGGACGGACCGGTTGACCAACTACAAGCGGTACCAGGCCAAATGCTACAAGCTCGAGCAGGTCCCCGGCCAGGAGAACCAGTGGTTCGCCTACATCGCCCACGACATAGACCTGTTCGAAGAAGGATCGGTCCCCAATCTCACCGCATCGATCATCGGGAATGTCTTCGGGTTCAAAGCGCTGAAAGCCTTGCGCCTGGAGGACCAGCGGATTCCCTACGCCTACCTGAAGACGTTCCAGGGCCCAGCCCATGGGATTGTGATGGAGCGGGAATACCTGAACAAGTTCGGCCGCCCACTGCTCGGCTGCACTGTCAAGCCCAAGCTGGGCCTGTCGGCCCGGAACTACGGGCGGGTGGTGTACGAAGGCCTGAAGGGCGGCCTCGACTTCACCAAGGACGACGAGAACATCAACAGCCAGCCCTTCATGCGCTGGCGGGACCGGTACGTGTTCTGCATGGAGGCCGTCAACCGGGCCAACGAGATGACCGGCGAGGTCAAGGGCCACTATCTCAATGTCACCGCCCCGAGCATGGAGCAGATGTACGAGCGAGCCGAGTTCGCCAAGGAGCTCGGCAGCCCGATCATCATGATCGACCTGATCATCGGCTACACCGCTATGCACTCCATCGCCAACTGGGCGCGGGCCAACGGGATGCTGCTTCACCTCCACCGGGCCGGCCATGGCACCTACACCCGTC
Source organism: uncultured Actinomycetota bacterium (assembly GCA_963792645.1). Taxonomy (GTDB): domain Bacteria; phylum Actinomycetota; class Acidimicrobiia; order Acidimicrobiales; family Palsa-688; genus CAWBWS01. The sequence goes on along the minus strand of CAWBWS010000001.1, from coordinate 289,510 downwards.
AGAAGAACCACGGCGTCAGCTTCCGGGTCATCGCCAAATGGGTGCGGATGATGGGCGTCGACCACGTCCACGCCGGCACCGTGGTCGGCAAGCTGGAGGGTGACCCGAACATGATCGCCGGCTACTACGACACGCTCCGCCTGCCCTTCGTGCCTGCCGATCCGGTCAAGGGCATCCACTTCGACCAGGACTGGGCGTCGCTGCCCGGCGTCATGCCGGTGGCCTCCGGCGGCATCCACGCCGGCCAGATGCACCAACTGCTCCACTACCTGGGCGAGGACAGCATCCTGCAATTCGGCGGCGGCACCATCGGCCACCCGATGGGCATCGCGGCCGGCGCCGAGGCCAACCGGGTGGCTCTCGAAGGGATGATCAAGGCCCGCAACGAGGGCAAGGACTACATGAAGGAGGGCGACCAGATACTCAAGGCCCTGGCCAAGAAGAACCGGGCCCTGCAGGTCGCCCTCGATATCTGGGGCGACATCAGCTTCAACTACGAGTCAACCGACACGCCCGACGTCCTCCCCACCCCGACCGCCTGACCACGCCAGGAGCCACGACACATGCGCATCACACAGGGAACGCTCTCTTTCCTTCCCGACCTCACCGACGACGAGATCCGGCTACAGGTCGAGTACGCCATCAGCAACAACTGGGCGATCGCGATCGAGTTCACCGACGACCCCCATCCCCGCAACACCTTGTGGGAGATGTGGGACCTCCCCATGTTCGACATCGAGGACGGGTCGGCGGCGGTGTTCGAGATCAACAAGTGCCGCGAGGCCTATCCCAACCACTACATCAAGGTGGTCTGCTACGACTCCAGCCCCCACCGGGCCACGACGGCCCTGGACTTCATCGTCCACCGGCCGGCCGAGGAGCCCGGTTTCAGGCTGGATCGCCAGGAGGCCAACGACCGCCACATCAACTACACGCTCCATCCCTACGCGGTCGACCAGCCGCACGGCGAGCGGTACAAGAGCAACGGTACGAAATGAGTGAGGCAGGTTCCGACTCGGGGCGGCAGTTCTCCATCCGCTCCGGGCCGGCGCCGGCGACCAACGGCGGCGCCGAGGGCGAGACGGCCACAACCGACTTCGGCGAGGACTTGCTGGCCGACGACGCACTGGTGGACGTCCAGTCCGAGGAGGCATCGGTCCACACCAAGGAGGTGCTCGACCGCCTCGAGCGCGAACTGGTCGGTTTGGTGCCGGTCAAGTCGCGCATCCGGGAGATCGGCGACCTGCTGCTGGTCGACCGCCTGCGGCGCCGCTTCGGGATCGAGTCGACCCGTCCCACCCTCCACATGTCCTTCACCGGCAGCCCGGGCACCGGCAAGACGACGGTCGCCCTACGCATGGCCGAACTGCTGCACCGGCTCGGCTATCTGAAGAAGGGCCACCTGGTGAGCGTGACCCGTGACGACCTGGTCGGCCAGTACATCGGGCACACTGCGCCGAAGACCAAGGAGGTCCTCAAGCGGGCCATGGGTGGGGTGCTGTTCATCGACGAGGCCTACTACCTGTACCGCCAGGAGAACGAGCGGGACTACGGCCAGGAGACCATCGAGATCCTGCTCCAGATGATGGAGAATGAGCGGGAGAACCTGGTGGTGATCCTCGCCGGCTACAAGGACCGCATGGATCAGTTCTTCCAGAGCAACCCGGGGATGGGCTCCCGCATCGCCCACCACATCCACTTCCCGGACTACACGCTCGACGAACTGGTGGCGATCGGCGATCTGATGCTCGAGGAGCAGCACTACGAGTTGTCGCCGGACGCCGACAAGGCATTCCGCGACTACCTGGACCGTCGGATGCGTCAACCACGGTTCGCCAACGCCCGCAGCGTGCGCAATGCCCTCGAACGGGCCCGGCTGCGGCAGGCCGCCCGCATCGTCGCCGACCCGAACCGGAAGCTGAGCCGGGCCGACCTCATGCGACTCGAGGCCGACGACATTCTGCAGAGCAGGGTCTTCGATGACACCGAGGACGAGGACGAGAGGGAGCCACCCCCGACCGCCTCCGAGGAAGACCAGCCGTCCCCCAAGGGTTAACAATTCGGCCAGAGCCTTGACACACGCCGGCGCGCCAAGTACGAAGGAAGCGTCCGGGGGAGTGTCCGGTTTTGCGGGGCACGAAGGCAAGGCAGGCGATTGGATCAAAGAGCGGTGCCGGCAGACTGGTCTCCAAACCAGTTGTCAAGGTTCGAGTTCGCACCCCCGCGCCACTTCTTGCTGCCGGCCATCCTCCTCCTGGTATCGGAGAAACCGGACTACGGCTACAGCCTGGTCAAAGACCTCCAGGACTTTCGCTTCGGTCAGGTCGAACGACCGAGTGTGTATCGGGCGTTGGCGCAACTGGAGGGCGACGGTCTGCTCGAGTCGTGGTCCGAGGCACCCAAAGCCGGCCAGGCCCGCCGGGTCTACGGCATCACCGACCATGGGGCGCTGGCGCTGCGGGCGTGGATGGGGGTGGTCAAGGAAGAGCGCGACTGCCTCGACCGGGTGCTGCGCCGGTACCAGGCAACCGGCACCGCGGACGCGGCGCTCGCCGAGGTCGAGGGCGGGTGGGCGGCGGTGCTCGGACACGCCTGGTCCCCTGTGTCCTCCACTTGCCAGACGGGGCGGCGTCGCCCGGTCGGTGATGGCGCCTCACTCCGGCATGGGGGCACCAATGGTTCCAATGGGGTTGATACCGGTGATGCGGCGGCCGCTCCCGTTCCGAGGGCGGTCCCGACGACCATGGGGGTCGTCACCAAATCCGACCTGCCCCCGAGGCTGGGACTGGCGGTTCAACTCAGCAGGTTCCGAGTGGTGCCTGACCGGTCGGTCGTCCTCATCGAGGCCCGCTCGACCGTCGGTCCCATCAGATTCGGTGCCATCGGCCTCACCGGATTCGTGGACCTTGCGCTCCGCAACGGCGAGATCTGTACCAACGTCCGCCCGACCGGGCACCTCGAGATAGCGGTCGGCGCCCTGCGGTCGGGGAACGGATTGTATGACGCCGAGCTGCTCCGGCGAATCGAGGCTCGACGCTTCCCGCTGGTGTCGCTGGACCTGTGTGAGGCGATCGCGACCGGCCACGCCGACCGGTTCCGGCTCGCCGCGGAAGTGACCTTCCACGGGGTGACCCGGCCGCTGCGCGGCACCGTCGGGGTCAGCCTCCCCTCCGAGCAGAAGCTGGTCGTCACCGGCGAGCAGGCCTTCGACATCCGTGACTTCCAGATCGCATCGCCCACTGTCCTGATGCTCCGGATCTATCCCGACGTCCGCGTCAACTTGCACGTCGAGGCCGAACTGGAGGATTGAGCCGAACCGTGAGCGGCCCGGGCGGGCGTAGGGTGGTCACACCACCGCCGGCCCGGACGGCTATGAAGGTTGAGGTGCGTGTCGATGGACGTTGTGATGGCCTTCCTACTGGGCTACGTGCTCGGCGAGCAGGGTGGTGATCGGGAGCTCGACGGTGCCATGCAGTCGTTCGGCGCCATCCGCGACTCGCACGAGGTCGGTGCCTTCATGATGGTGGCCCGCTCGCACATCGGGCGCGCCCTGCGCGAGGTGGCCGACGCGGTCGACGACCCGAAGCAGGACGCATTGTCACCGCCCGATCTGGTCGACCGCGTCAAATTGTTGGTCGGACCCCAGCTGACGGGCTAGCGGACCCGCTTGGCGTCGGGCCGGCCGGGTCCGGACTCCCGCCGCCGCTCGGTCACGTCCTGGCTGATCCCCCGCAGGCCCACCACGTCGCCGGCCGATCCGATCGTCGGCTCGGCGCGGGTGTACACCCAGCGGAGCCCACCGTCGGGCCGGGCCACCCGGTACTCGTCCTCTATGGCCCGGCCGGATGCGACCGCGTTGAGGAGCGCCCGACACACCCGCTGCTGATCCTCGGGATGGATCGGGGCCACGTGGGCATCGAATGTTCCCTCGAAGTCCAGCGGTTCGATGCCATGGATCCGATGCAACTCGTCGGTCCACTGCACCGCCCCGGTGCGGACGTCCCACAGCCAGCTGCCCACATGGGCCAGCGCCTCGGCTTCGCGCACCCGGCGTTCGATCTCGGCCAACGTCGCCTGCGCCAGCCGCTGCTCCGTGAGGTCACGGGCGATGAGCACCGACGCGCTCAGCGAGCCGCTGCCCTCGAAGAGAGGGCACAACGACAGCGAGATCGGTATCGGCATCCCGTCCTTTCGCCGGATCTCGGTTTCGAAGCGATCGACGCGGTCACCCGCGGTGACCGTGTCGAACACCAGCTGGGCCTCGTCCTGCAAATGATCCGGAAAGAGAATGATCGAGTGCTGACCGATGATCTCATCCTTCAGATAGCCGAAGATGCGCTCGGAGCTGCGGTTCCAGCTGGTGACGCATCCGTCGGCGTCGTGACTGAACACCGCGTCCTCAGATGTTTCGACGAACGCCTCCAGGATGGCGAGGCGTTCGCCGACACGGCGGGTCACGGTCGCATCCTGCACGGCGGCCAGCACGCCGACTCCGTCGGCGAACTCGAGCGGGCTCAAGGTGACTTCCAACATCAGCGGCGCATCATCCCGGCGCCGCCCAACGCACTGAACTACATGCGAGAAGGTCCGCTCCTCGCCGGCGTCACCCTCGGTCGACGCATCGTGGACGTACTCGTGCAGCAGGTCAGCGCTCGTGGGCAAATTGTCGTCCGGCAGAAGCATCTCGACGGGCGCTCCGACCAGCTCCTCACGCCGGTATCCGAACACGCGCTCGGCGCCGGCGTTCACCCGTGCGATCCGGCCGTCGGGAAGGACGGCCACGACCGCGACCGGGAGGGCTTCCACGATCGCGTCGAGCAGTTCGTCCCCGGCTGGCGCTCGCCGGCCGGTCGTGCTGGAAGGACTCATGCGGGCTCCAGGGCTGAGACAGCGCAATCGTAGCGGTAGGTTGCCCTGCCGTGACATTGACACAGTTGCGCACATTTCTGGCGGTCGCCGACACGGCCTCGGTGCGCGCCGCGGCCGAACGGTTGGTGGTGTCACAACCCTCGGTCTCGGCCGCCGTGTCGAGCCTCGAGCGCGAGCTCGGTGTGGCGCTGGTGGCGCGTCAGGGCCGCGGGCTGCGGGTGACCGCGGCCGGAGCTGCGTTCGCGACCATGGTGCGCCAGAGTCTCGGCCTGCTGGACAACGCGGTGCGTAGCGCCCAGAGCCTGGAGGCTCCGGGCCGGGGCAGCGTCCAGGTGGTCACCGTTACGACCGCGGCCGAGCGGCTGTTGCCTCCGCTGCTGGCCGTGTTCCGCCGCGAGCATCCCGATGCCAACGTGTCGGTGCAGGTGGGCAACCGGGCCACCGTCTGGGAGGCACTGCGCGAACACTCGGCCGATCTGATCATCGCCGGCCGGCCGCCCGGCGCCGCCCCGGCTCGGGTGCTGGCCAAAGCTCCCAACCGCCTGGTCCTGGTCGGTCCGGCCAGTCGCGGCGGGAGCGCCAGTCGCTCGGTCCCAGTGGACGCGCTGGCCCGACAGACCTGGCTACTCCGCGAAGCCGGTTCGGGGACCCGGGACGCAACCGACGATCTGCTGGCCGACCTCGGCATCGACCCGCCGACCATGATCCTGGGCTCCAACGGCGCGGTCGAGCAGGCGGTGGTCGCCGGCCTCGGCGTGGCGCTCATCTCCCGCCACGCGGTGGCCGACAGCCTGGCCGGCGGCACCATTGCCATCTGGAGCTGTCCGGGCACCCCCCTCGACCGTCCGTGGCACCTCGTCGCCCACGGGTCGCGGATGCTGAGCCCGACCGCCGTGTTGTTGGCCCGGTCGATGACCGCGGCCCCGGACCGGTTCGTGCTCACCGCGGACGGACGGCGGGTGCTGCTCGCCTGACCGCTCTGGCGTCGCGTATCGGAACGCTCACGAGAACGGTGGTGCCGTCGCCCAGCCGGGACTGCACCTCGAGGTGCGCACCCAGCAATGCGGCGCGCTCCTGCATCCCGTCGAGCCCGTAGGAGCACGAACCTCCCGACTGCGTCGGGTCGAAGCCGACGCCGTCGTCGCTGATGGTGAGGGTCACGCCGTGATCGTTGGCCCGGAGCCGGATGGTCACGTGTCCGGCGTCGGCATGCTTGAGCACGTTCTGGAGCGCCTCCTGCGAGATGCGGAACAACGCCGTTTCGACATGTGACGGCAGCGAGCACGGGTCCAGGTCCAACTCGATGTTGGCATCGGTCCCGAGGGACGTGGCCAGGCTGGTGATCCCGGCAGTAAGACCGAGATCGTCGAGCACGGCCGGCCTCAGCCCGACGATGGCGTGGCGGGCTTCGTCAAGGGCATCCGACAGCAGCGCTTCGGTCGTGGCGATCTCGGTGACCAGCGCCGGTTCGGTGGCCAGGGCCCGGGCGGCGCGAAGGTGGTACCACGCGCTCACCAGCCGCTGGCTGATCCCGTCGTGGATATCCGCCGCGATCCGCCTCCGATCGATCTCCTGAAGCTCGATGGTCCGGGCGGCAAACCGTTCGAGCTCGGCCTCCCGGTTGGCGAGCCGGTCCAACAACACGGCGTTCTCCACGATCCCGGCCAGCAGGCTGGCCACCTCGCCGAGCCGAACGGCATCGCCGGCTGCGAAATGGTGGGCCCGACGGGAATGGACGTTCAGCACGCCGACGACCACACCACGGGGCCGCAGCAGCGGCACCGAGATCATGGAGTTGAACTCCTCACCTCGCAGGGCGGGGATGTAGACATAGCGCGGGTCGCTCCATTTGTCTCCCACCACGGCCGGTTCTGCGTGTTCGGCCACCCAGCCGGCGACCCCTTCGCCGATCCGCAGCCGGATGGTGCCGGCCAGCTCGTCGAACTGCGTTGGTGTGGCGCCCATCAGGACCAGCTCGCGTGCGTCCTGGCTGACCACGTGGACAAAACACACATCGGCGTGGGTGGCGGCCACCACGAACTCCGCGACGCGACGCACCACGCTGCGGAGGCTGCGCTCCTCCATGCCCAGCTCGATGATCTGGCGCAGCAGGCCAGACCAGTCAGAGTCCAGCCCCGCCGCCCCGATGGTCAAAGGAAGACCCCCTCGCGCAGGGCGAACGCCACGGCCTGGGTCCGGTCGGACACATCGAGCTTACGAAAGATGGATCGGACATGGGTCTTGACCGTCTCCTCACCCAGCACCAATCGGTGGGCGATGGCCCGATTGGAGTTGCCGTGCACCATCAACTCCAACACCTCGCTCTCGCGCTGGCTGAGGCCCAGATGGGCGCCGGGCCAGAACTCGCCCCGGTGCAGGCGGGCGGCGGACAGGGCGACGCGACCGGCTAGGGACGCGTCGATCACGATCTCGCCGTCGAGGACCCGTTGGAGATGGCCGAGCAGCTCCTCGGCCACCACCTGTTTGGTCAGATACCCCGACGCTCCAGCGCGCAGACCCTGGAAGAGGTACTGCTCATCGTCGTAGACGGTGAGCAGCACGACCTTCAGCGCCGGCGCCACTCGCAGCAACTCCTCGCAGAGGTCCAGACCGCTGGTGGCCTTCATCCTGATGTCGAGCAGCGCGATATCAGGCGCCACGTCGACCGCCAGCCGGCGAGCCTCCGCCGGATCGGTGGTCGCCGCGACCACGGTCGCCAAGTCGGCGTGCGGGCGGAGCATGGCCGCCAGGCCGTCGAGCACCATGCGGTGGTCGTCGACCAGGAGCAGCCGGATCGGCCCGGCTATCCGTGGCGCGACCGGAGGCGGCTCGTACATACGACCCAGAGCCTACGGTGGCCGATAGTCCGCCGGCGAGACCGCGCCCGTGCGTCCTCCCACGGCCGCTCCCCCCGGCGGGGGATGCCGCCCCTCCCTGGCATCCCTACCGTGCGGTCATGGCTCTGCCGACGGCCTGGCGTCCCGTGAGCGCCAGCCGGATGGAGCGGCCGGTGTGACCCACAAGCGCGTGGTGATGAGACGAGCGGGTTCGGTGAACGACTACCGTCCCGTCATGCTGGCCATTGCCGGCGACAGCGCCGCCGGCAAGACGACGCTCACCCGCGGTCTGCTCGACGCCATCGGCAACCAGCACATCAGCTCCATCTGCGTCGACGACTACCACCGCTACGACCGTGACGAGCGCAAAGGGCTGCCGTTCACACCGCTGAATCCGGCGTGCAACTACGTCGAGATCATGGAACAGCACCTCCAGCTGCTGGCCATGGGGGAGCCCATCCTGAAGCCGGTGTACGACCACGACTCCGGCAGGTTGGAACGCCCGGTGCTCTTCGAGCCCACCGATCACGTCATCGTGGAAGGGCTGCTCCCGCTGCACAGCCGCCTGTCCCGCGCCTGCTTCGACCTCGGTGTCTACCTGGACCCGCCAGAGGAGACCCGGCGGGCGTGGAAGGTCAAGCGCGATACCCGGGAGCGGGGCTACACCGAAGACCAGGTCGTCGAAGACCTCCGGCGCCGCGAACCCGAGTCGGTGGCCTTCATCCGACCCCAACGGGCCTGGGCCGATGTGGTCGTACAGTTCGCACCGATCCAGGAACGGGGCGAGGTCGAGGCCGGACTGCTGAGCGCGACCATCCTGCTGCGGCCCACCGCCCCCCACCCGGACCTGACCGGGATCCTCACCGAAGACACCCGCGAAGCGATACACCTCAAGCTGGCTCGCGACGACGACGGCAAGCCGGTCGACGCACTGCACGTCCACGCCTACGCCTCCCGCGAAACCACCAGACGGGTCGAAAAGGCGATCTGGGCCGGGCTCGACATCGGCCAGCACATGCCCGAATCGCTGGGGGTGATCGAGCCCGGAGTTCGCAGCGAGCCGTTGGCCGTGGTCCAGCTCATCTTGCTGTACCACCTGTTGCTGGCCCGCCGCAGCGAGGGGAGCAATCTGCCGGTCGCGCCCTGAGCCCCCGGACGGGCTTTGGCGCAGGGCGAGGATTTTCTCACCCTTACGGCCAGCCGCACGTGGGACGTGCGGACCCCCGCACGGGGAGATACCATCCGGCCATGACCGACACTCCGCGCGCCACGGCCGCCGCCATGGTGCAACCCGGCAAAGGCATCCTGGCCGCCGACGAGAGCAGTGGCACCATCTCCAAGCGTTTTGCGGCCCTGGGGATCCCCTCGACGTTCGAGACCCGCCGGCAGTACCGCGAATCGCTGCTGACCGCCCCCGGCATTGACGATCATGTCAGCGGGGTCATCCTCTACGACGAGACGATCCGCCAGTCGGCGTCGGACGGCACGCCGTTCCCGCATGTACTTGCGTCCCGAGGCATTCTGCCGGGTATCAAGGTGGACACCGGAGCCAAGGCCCTCGCCGGCGCCAAGGGTGAGACGGTGACCGAGGGCCTCGACGGGCTGCGAGAGCGGGTGGCCGAGTACTACGAGATGGGTGCCCGTTTCGCCAAGTGGCGCGCCGTCATCCGCATCGGCGCCCACATGCCGTCGCGCAACGCCATTCTCGCCAACGCCCACGCCCTGGCCCGCTATGCGGCCATCTGCCAGGAAGGTGGGCTGGCTCCTATCGTCGAGCCCGAGGTGCTGATGGAAGGGGACCACGACCTTGCCCGGTGCGACCGGGTCACCCATGAGACGCTCGCCGAGGTGTTCAACCAGCTGCGCATCGCCGGCGTCGACCTGCAAGGCATGGTACTCAAGCCGTCGATGGTGATCAACGGCACGTCAGGGGCGCCGGCGTCAACCCAGCAGGTGGCGGAAGCCACGGTTCGTTGCCTGCTCGATGCGGTGCCGGCGAGCGTTCCCGGCATTGCCTTCCTGTCGGGGGGCCAGGCGCCGCAGGTGGCGACCGAGCACCTGGACGCCATGGTGCGCATGGGACCGCACCCGTGGGCCCTGACCTTCTCCTACGGGCGGGCCCTGCAGGACGACGCCCTCCGGACCTGGGGCGGCGACCCGGCCAACCGGGAGGCGGCGCAGAGTGTGCTGCTGCAGCGGACCAAGTGCAACGGCGAAGCGGCGCTCGGCCATTACGACCGGGCGTTGGAATCGGTCTAATCGGGCCAACCGCGGGGGCGATGGTCGCCGGCAACCGCCCCATCCGTCACCGAATTCGAATTCGAGGTGTGGTGCAGGGCGTGGGCTTCCGCCCGTTCGTGCACCGGCTGGCCACCGAATTGGCGCTCGTCGGTCACGTCGGCAACGACACCGATGGAGTGTTCGTCGAGGTGGAGGGGCCGGCAGATGCCGTCGAGGACTTCGAGCGGCGGCTGCGCCGTGATGCCCCTCCGCTGGCGCGTGTCGACGCGGTGGAGGCGTCGGTCATGGACGTGGTCGGCCAGACCGGATTCCGGATCGTCGAAAGCCGGGCCTCCTCGGCCGTCCGCACGTTCGTGGCGCCCGACGCCGCGGTGTGCGACGACTGCCTACGGGAGCTGTTCGATCCTGCCGACCGGCGGTACCGCTACCCGTTCATCACGTGCACCAACTGCGGACCCCGCTTCACGATCACCAAGCGCCTTCCGTACGACCGGCCCAACACCACCATGGCCGGGTTCCCGCTCTGTGACGCCTGTGCCGCGCAGTACCACGACCCAGGTGACCGCCGCTTCCACGCCCAGCCGCTGGCATGCGCACAGTGTGGCCCGAGGGTCTGGTTCGAGGCGCCCGACGGGCGGGTGGACGCAACCGATGAGGCCATCGCCGCCGCCCAGCGGGCGTTGGGGGGCGGTCAGATCGTGGCCGTCAAGGGGCTCGGTGGCTACCACCTCGCCTGCGCCGCCCGCAGTGACGCGGCGGTGGAGTTGTTGCGCCGGCGCAAGGGTCGGGCGGCCAAGCCGTTCGCGGTGATGGCCGGGAGCCTGCCGGTCGCGGCAGAGCTCGGTCAGGTTGATGACTCCGAGGCCCGGCTGCTCACCGGACCGCAGCGACCCATCCTCCTGCTCGACATCCGGCCCGGTGGGCCGCTGTCGCCTCTGGTCGCTCCCGAGAACCCCCAGATCGGGGTCATGCTGCCGTACACGCCGTTGCATCACCTCTTGTTCAGTCGGGTGCCCGGCTCGGAGGCGCCGGTGCCGGACGTGCTGGTGATGACCAGCGGCAACCTCACCGACGAGCCCATCTGCTACGAGGACGGCGACGCCCGCCGCCGCCTCTCCCGGCTGGTCGACGGCTGGCTCATACACGACCGGCCCATCCACGTGCCGTGCGACGACTCGGTGGTCCGGATCGTCGACGGCGACGAACTGCCGGTGCGGCGGTCGCGCGGCTATGCGCCACTGCCGGTGACGCTGCCCATGCGGGTGCCGTCGGTCCTGGCGGTGGGCGGCGAGCTCAAGAACACCTTCTGTCTGGCCACCGGGGACGATGCGTGGATGAGCCAGCACATCGGCGACATGGGCAGCGTGGAGACGCTGGCCGCCTTCGAGCGTTCCACCGAGCAGTTCCGGACCATGTACCAGATCGAGCCCGAGTACACCGCGGCCGACATGCACCCCGCGTATCAGACCCGGCGGTGGGCCGAGGCGTTCGGACCCGGTTCACTGGTCCTGGTCCAGCACCACCACGCCCACATCGCCGCGGTGATGGCGGAGCACGGCGTTCCGTTCGGGGAGCGGATCCTCGGGTTCGCCTTCGACGGCACCGGCTACGGTCCCGACGGCGCCATCTGGGGAGGGGAGGTGCTGCTCGCCGGTTATGACGAGTTCGACCGGCGGGCCCACCTGCGTTACGTCCCGCTGCCGGGCGGTGACAGCGCCATTCGCAAGCCCTACCGGGCGGCGCTGGCCCACCTGTGGGCGGCCGGTCTCGACTGGTCCGAGGCACTGGCGCCGGTCCGGGCCGCAGGGCCCGAGCAACTGGCGGTCCTCGAGCGCCAGCTGCAACGGGGCGTCCAGTGCGTTGCCACCTCGAGCATGGGCCGCCTGTTCGACGCGGTCAGCTCACTGCTCGACGTCCGCCACGAGGTGTCCTATGAGGCGCAGGCGGCGATCGAGCTCGAGACGCAGGCTCTGGCCCATCTGGACCTCGCCCGGACGTATCGCTTCATCCGGATCGGCGACCAGATCGACCCGGGTCCCGTTCTCCGGGCCATCGTGGCCGACCTGAACCACGGGATCCCGTCGGGTCCGGTGGCAGCCGGTTTCCACGTCGCGGTCGCCGGACTGATGGGTGAGCTGGCCGACGAGATCGGGCCTCCGGCCGGCGTCAGGCGGGTGGCGCTGAGCGGCGGAGTGTTCCAGAACGTGCTGCTGAGCAGGCTGGCCCGTCGCGAGCTCGAAAGGCGCGGCTTCGAGGTCCTGACCCACCGGATCGTCCCCCCGAACGACGGTGGGCTGGCGCTCGGGCAGGTTCTGGTCGCCGCGTCCCAGGTCACCCGCCCCCCCATTGGTCAGCCGCAGGTGGGTACAGTGGCAGAGGACGGCTGAATCAGACCGTGACGTTGTCGCATCGCCACCCCTTGGCCGTGCCGAAAGGAGGATGGTGTCCAACCCGCTGATGTCCGAACAGAAAGAGTTGGCGGTCGACTTCGCCGCCCTCGAGTCGGCGGCGGACAATCTGGCCGGGGCCGCGCTGGCCGTGGCCCGCAGGTTCGCCGCCGGTGCCACCATGTGGTGCGCCTCGCCGCGATGGCCTTCCCACGGCCGGCACGTGGCGGTCGAATTCGTCCACCCGGTCATCGTGGGCAAGCGGGCCCTGCCCGCGCTGTACGTCGATGACTCCGACCTGGTCGGCACCATGCGGCTGCTGGTCCGGCCCGGTGATGTGGTCCTGGCCCTGGGCACCGCCGACGAACCCGAGTTGAACGAACTGCTGCGCCGCTCGGACCCCTGGGGGCTGACCAGCGTGTGGATCGGCGCCGGGCCCAGGCCGGCATCGGGCATGGTCGACCATCTGCTCTGGGTCGAGAGCGCCGATCCGGGTCTGGCCGGGCGGTCGAGCGGCTTCGTGATGCTGTACCACCTGCTGTGGGAACTGACCCATGTCGTTTTCGAGCACCCGGGCCTGCTGGAGACTCCCATCGAGACGTGTACCGACGAGGTGTGCATCACTTGCTCGGATGAGGGCCGGGTGGCCGAGGTGACGACGGTCGACGATGACGGCGGGGCGGTCGCCCTGGTGGCGGGACAGCGCGAGCCGGTCGACACCACGCTGGTCGGCCCCCGTCAACCCGGCGACCTGGTGCTGGTCCACGCGGGCATCGCCATCACCGTCATCGACGAGGCTCGGCCGTGACCGCGGAGCCGACCAACTTCCTCTATCCGTTCATCGACGCCACCGAACGTGACTCGAGCGGACTGCTGGTCGACCTGGCCGCGTCCGCCCGCGGCAAGATGGCCCAGAGCCGCGACCTGCAGCTGGCCACCCTGAGCCGCTGTGCCGAGGACCTGGAGCGGCTCGGCACACAAATGGCGGAACGCTTCGCCGCCGGCGGCCGGCTGTTCACGTTCGGCAACGGCGGCAGCGCGACCGACGCCGAAGCCACGGCGCAGCTGTTCCGCCATCCCCCGGCCGCCCGGGCGCTGCCGGCCTGCTCACTGGTGGACGATCGGGCCGTGTTGACGGCGTTGGCCAACGATGTCGGTTTCGAGCTGGTGTTCTCCCGGCAGCTGATCGCCCACGCCCGAGTCGGAGACATGGCGATGGGACTGTCGACGAGCGGCAACTCCGACAATGTCATGCGCGCTTTCGCCGAGGCCAAGAAGCGAGGCTTGCTCACCGTCGGCCTTTCCGGCTACGAAGGGGGCGCCATGGCCGGCAGCGCCGATGTCGAACACTGCCTGATCGTGCGCTCCGACAGTGTCCATCGCATCCAGGAATCCCAGGACGCGCTGGTATTCGAATTGTGGAGCGTCATACAGCGCCACCTGGGCGAAGGGAGTTCAACATGACCGACGCCATAACGGAGCCGCTGACCGAGCGGGGCCGCGAGGAAGCAGTCTTCGAACGCATCGAGGCGTTCCGACGCCGCAAGCCGCGCTTCATCGATGAGGTGGTCACCTCGGCGCACGGCGCCGGTGGCAAGGCTTCGGCCGCCCTGCTCGAGGCTGTCTTCCTGCCTGCCTTCTCGTCCGGTGAGGCGGCCCTCCAGACCGATGCCGCGGTGATGACCCTTCCCTCCGGTGAGCGGCTGGCCTTCACGACCGACTCGTTCGTGGTGAAGCCGCTGCAGTTCCCCGGCGGATCGATCGGCCACCTGGCGGTGCACGGCACCGTCAACGACCTGGCCATGATGGGTGCCCGGCCCCTCGCCCTCTCGGCAGCGTTCGTCCTGGAGGAGGGGTTCCCCATCGAAACGCTTCGAGAGATCGTGGCTGACATGGCGACGGCTGCGCTGGCGGCCGGGGTGTCGGTGGTGACCGGCGACACCAAGGTCGTCGACCGCGGCGCAGCGGATGGGCTGTACATCAACACGTCCGGTGTCGGTCTCGTCCCGTCCGGTCGCGACCTGTCGGCGGTCAAGGTCACGAGCGGTGACGCGGTGATCGTGTCAGGCACGATCGGCGATCACGGCACCGCCGTCATGCTCGCTCGTGGGGACCTGGCGCTCGACGCGGACGTCCGATCCGATACCGCGCCGTTGACCGCATTGATGGAGACCCTCCTGGAGGCGGCACCCAACACCCGCTGGTTGCGAGACGCGACACGTGGCGGACTCGGCACGGTATGCAACGAGCTGGCTCGCGACGCCAACCTCACCGTGGTTCTCGACGAGGCGTCACTGCCGATCAAGTTGGCGGTGGGCGGTGCCTGCGACATGCTCGGCATCGACCCGCTCTACGTGGCCAACGAGGGCAAGTTCGTCGCCATCGTGCCCGCGGACGAAGCCGACGCCGCGGTCGCCGCGCTCAAAAGCCAGCCGCTCGGTGCCGAAGCGGCCAAGATCGGCGATATCCGGTCCGATCCTCCGGGGCTGGTCGTGCTGGTGACGCCGTTCGGCGGCACCCGGATCGTCGACATGCTGGTCGGGGACCCGCTGCCGCGCATCTGCTGAGGAACCCTTCGTGTCCTGACGACACTCCTCGGTTGCTCCCCCCTGCTCTCCACCCTAGGGGGGATGCTGCTCCCGGGCCGGAGCCTTACCGTCCTCCGTGCGCTTCGATGCGCATGAACCTGGACTTGTCGGAGCCCGGGAGATCGAAGACGAGGCATGCCGCTGTCAGCGTGGAGGGGTCCGGTTCCGCAAGGGAACTGGAGAGGATGGCTGTCCCTCGGGCGTCGAGCCATCCTGAACGCCGTCTGGCTCCGTACGCCACTCTGGGTGATAAGTCCCTCTTGCCCCAAATGCCCGTCTGGAATACAGTGTCCCGACGCAAGGCCTTGACCTGCGCTGTTGCGCAGGTGCAGGGGTGGAAAAGAACATGAGACGTAGAGGGTTCAACGGGGTCTGCGCAACTGTGCGTATCGGTCCCCGGTTCTTCTGATCTGTCGAAAGGGGGCTTGGTGCCGAGAAGTCGCGAACGTGACGAGTCGGGTCAGGCGAGTAGCGCCTTATTGTTGGTCGTGGTGCTGGTCGTTGTGGTGATTGCGGTGATCCTGTTGCAAAGGACCGCATCGACCGCTGAGGCCATCAACAAGAAGGCGGCCACCATCTCGCAGACCGGCCGCGGCATCAACGATGCCACCGACTCGGTTTTGCAGTTGGACAAGACCAATCAATACGCCAGCTCCATCCTGGCGTCGGCCCAACCCCTCCAGGGGAAGTTGGGCACCGTGGTCGGGCTGGCCCAGTCAATTGACGGTCTGGCCAAGTCGATCAACGGCAGCGCCGGGGCCATCAATGGCACGGCCGGGGCGATCAACACGTCGGCCGGGGCGATTGGCGGTACCGCCAATGGGATCAACGCCACGGCCGCCGCCATCCTCGCCACCGCCCAGTCAGTCAACAAGGGCGTCCAGCTGATCAACTCGAATCTCGACACCACGATCGGTATCGCCAGCCAGATCAAGGGCGATACCGGAAATATCGTCGGGCAAGCGGTTACCGCAAAGCGGGAAGCCGGTTGCATCGATCGTCGCCTTGGTGGAGACGCCACCGGGTCGGGCTGCTAGGGGAGGCGCCGAACAATGACTGCAACTCTCTCAACCTCTCGACTCCGAAGCGTTGACCTTGACCAGGCCCGGTTCCTCAGCCGCTGGCTGAGGGTCTGGATCGTGCTCCTGTCGGTGGTGACGCTGGTAGTGGTGGTGTACCTCATCGTCATCACCAACTCGCTTGCATCCATCAACGGCAACTTGGGCACCGCCAGTCGGGCCGTGACAGGCGCCGGGGGCCACACCAAGACCCTGCCCGCTCAGATCCAGGGGATCAACGGCAGTCTGAGCCAGATCGACACTGCGCTCAAGGCGATTCCGGGCCAGGCCGATCAGATCGTCGGTGCGCTGACCTCGGTGAACGGCAGCCTGCAGGCCACTGACGGCTCCCTCAAGGACACCTCGGCATCGTTGACGGCGACGTCCTCGTCGCTGCAGAACACGTCGTCTGTGCTGGCATCAGTCCTCGGCACCGCCAACCAGATCAGCGGCACCCTCAAAGCGGCTGATCAGCCCGCCGGCGCATGCGGGAACGGCACGCCCTGCGGGGCCAGCCAACTCGGCGTGCAGAACATCTGGCAACGAGTGACCAACGCCAATCCGGTCCTGGCTGCGGCTCGTGCCGACACCCAGAACATCAATGGGCAGTTGGGTGGTGTCAACGGGCAACTCAAGGGTATCTGCGGCAGCCAGGTTGTCGGCGTGGCCGCTCTCGTCCACCCAGGCGCATGCTGACGGTGCTGCGCCGCCGGGATGAGAACGGTGTGGTCGGGATCGCGCTGACGATTGTCATCGTCTTCGCCCTGATCGCAGTGATCGAGTTGACACGAACGGTCGTCGCGGCCCAACAGATCAATACCCGGGTTCTCGACATCACCGGATCCGTCAGCTCCGCCAACCGACATCTCAACTCGGTGCCCGAGCTCGACAAGACCAATGAACTGGCAGCTCAGATCCTGGTGGCGGCCAAACCGCTGTCAGGTCAAGCCGATCAGATCATCCAGGCTGCGACAAGCATCAACGGCACGGCCCAGCAGATCCAGGCCAATGCCACAGCGATCAATGGCTCAGTACACTCGATCGGGAGTACCGCTGGAGCGATCAATGCCACGGTGAACTCGATTGGCAGTACGTTTACAAACTTGAACCCGGTGGTCACAAGCATTCAGCAGAACATCGTCGCCATCAATGGACGGGTGGATGTCATCCTCGGCGCGGCCAACGGCATCAAGTCGGATACGGGCAATGTCGTCACAACCGTGCCCGTGATCGCCACGCAAGCCGGCAGCATCCTGCACATCACGAATGCGCCGGCGACCTGTGTGCTGTTGCACCTCCTCTGTTAGTTGACTTGCAGCAGGGCTCAGGGCACGGTGGATCACCCACCGTGCCCTGACGTCGCTCTACGTGGTACGCATATACTTCAGATGCCGGCGTGTGGCCGGCAGTCAAGGGGGTTCCGGTGACATTGTGGTGGATTGGGAATGCAGTCCTGTTGGTGGTGGCGGTGGTCGTCTTCGTCCTGCTGCAGAACCTGCTCAAGCCGGTGAAGAAGATCCAGAGCGCGGCCGGCGAGATCATTCAGCACGCGGGGGGCCTCAGCACCAACCTGACGGCCGTTCCCAAGCTGCTGCAGACCCAACGGCTGGTGACCGTCGCCCGCCAGGGTGTGGGTGCGTACGGCGAAGCGATCACCAAACTGCTGTGATGCGACAGTTAGGGTCAAATCAATCGGTTCAAGGAGGGGAAGTCTGATGGCAGCCGCAGCAGTTGGCACGCTGGTCCTCACTGCAGTCCTGGTGGCGGTCCTGGCGGTACATCTCATCATCGTTGCATCGAACCTGGCCAAGGTCAGTAGAGCGCTCGACGTCGTGCTGGGCGCGACGGAGGGCATCGCTGGTCAGACCAAGCCCGCCCCCGGCGTGGTGGGCAGCATCGCCCGCGACGTCGGGGCCATTCAGAGCGCGCTGCATGGACTCATAGCGTTGGCTACCGCAGGTGCTCCGGCGGCGCCGGCCGCTCCTGCCGCAGCTCCGGCTGCTGCACCTGCTCGCGGTCCGGCGGCGGCGTCTCGCGGCACGGCGTCACGGGCGGCGTTCGCACCCGGCGAAGCGCCGACCAAGCGCACCCCTCCTCCGATTCACGCCGGCCGTCGTCGCTGACGGTCGGACTCCCGGCTTGACGGCCCGCCGCCTCAGCCGGTTGACGGTGTGGTCGTGGTCGGCAAACCGATGTGCAGACTGGCTGTCACCTGATCGAAGGTGGCAGCCAGTCTCGCGAAGTCAGCGCTTACCGTCTGAAACACCATGCTGACCATGTCGTGACCCTCGAACAAGAAGTAGTGGGCGTGGACCAGTTGTTGACCGCTCGGTGCGTCGGTCAAGGTGTACAGGTAGTAGTAGCCCGGCACGCTGTTGATGGTGACCGGCCGGGGGTATTGCGGCAGGACGGTGACCGGACTGCCGCTGACGATGGCGTCGGTCACGGCCCGGAGGTCGGCGATGCTGGTACTGCTGGTTCCCACGACCGCCGAGGTCTGCTGCACGCGCACCTCGAACGAGTCCAGATTGCCGGCGCCGCCAGCGGTGACCAGTAGGCGAACCGTCGGATCGGATTTGGGCAGGGCCGTCCACGACGAGGGATACGAGATCGACACACCGGTGCTGGCGTCGCGAAAGGCAACGAAATTTGTCGGCGCCGGCTTGGCCTTAGAGTTGGTCCCGCTGTTTCCCCCATTGCCGATCAAGAAGCCGGCGACGCCGACTGCGACCACGATCACTCCGACTACCAGGTACACCGGGGTCCGATTCTTTTTGCTCCTTCCGGTCGGTCCGACGAACGTCCTCGGGACGGCCGCACGACGGATTGTGTCGTCGCGCTCCGCGGTGTCGGCAGGGACTCTCACATCGTCATCTGATTTCGACGACCCGCCAGGCGCGCCGCCGGCTGCAGCATCGTCCACTGCCATAAAAAACCTGCCCTCATGCTCGGCTTCGCCGTCTTGCTCGTTGACCGGCGAACGGTTGGTGACCTATTGTTGCAGAGCACACTCATGAGGGGGTACCAATGCAGGCTGTGGTCCTGACCGGATGGTATGTAGGATTTGCCATTGCGGCCCTTGTCATCGCGATCGTGGTTGCGTTGGTTAGCGACCATCTTGCGGCTTGCCCGCCGGATCGCCATCCAGGCGCTGGCCGTCGATGAGCAACTGGAGTTGAGCCGGGCGGCGACCAATTGCATCGGTGATGTTCCCAAGGTCAATGCCGGCCTCAAGGACATTGCCGAGTGCTGCATTGCCGCTCGCGGCGTTCTGGAGGCGAAGTTCGGATGAACATGCTCATGCTGGCCAAAGAGCACATCACCATGTGGTGGGTGACCATCGGGATCGGTTTCGTGGTCGTTCTGGTCGTGATCGTGCTGCTCTCGCTTCTCCTGACATTCGTCAACGACATCGACAAGTCTGTCAAGAACATCCTCGACACCGCGGGTGGCATCGCCCGCAATACCCACAACATCCCTGCCCTCGGCCAGACGGCCGAGTTGGCCGGGGTCCTTCGCGACGAGCTGGGCCGCCATGCCGCGGTCCTCGGCTCCCTGAGAGGATAGCAATGACCCTACGTGTTGCCTTGTCCGTTGCCGACATCCTGTTGTTGGTGATCGTGCTCGCCGGCTTCCTGATCGCCATCACCCAGAAGCTGCAGAGCATCGCCGACGGCCTCGATGCCATCGCCGGCGGAGTTGTCTCCATCGAGAACGATGCCCGCATTCTCCACGCGGGCGCTGATGCCATCAACAGCAACCTGAACGCCGCGGCCCGCAATTTGACCGAGGCGGTCGGCCACGCCCAGGCGCTGGGCGGGGGCTGACAGCCCCCAGGCCGCAACCGCGGCCTTCGGATAACCCGAGTGGTGGTGTGCCCGCCGGCCGTGAGCGACGCTCACGGCCGGTCGGCTGTCTGAGCAGTCGTGCCGGCGGCAAACCGGTAGGGTCGGAAGTGGAAGAGGAGATGTGGTCGCATGCATGAGCTGTCACTGTGTGAGGCCATCGCCCACAAGGTCCGGCAACGCGCCGGAGGGCGCCCGGTCTCCGTCGTCGTCATCCGCGTCGGACACCTGCGCCAGGTCGTCCCCGACGCCATGGAGTTTTCCTGGATGATGCTCACCGACGGCACCGGGTTGGACGGCTGCCGGCTCGAGATCGAGCAGGTACCGGCCACCGTCGACTGCGGTGAGTGCGGTGCCGAGTCGACACTGTCGGCACCGATCCTTTCGTGCGGCTCGTGCGGCAGCACCAATGTGAAGCTGATGACCGGGGAGGAGCTCATGGTTGTCTCCCTCGAGATAGCGGAGGTCTGACATGGGCCGATTCCATCCCCACGCCGACGGCACCATGCACACCCACGATCACGACGAAGATCACGAGCACGACGGCCCGCGGGACGTCGGCGATCACAGCGGCTACACAGCCACCGGGACAGCCCGGGTCTCGGTGCTCGAGGACATCCTGTCGGAGAACGACCGGGTGGCGGCGAGCAACCGGCGCGACTTCGAGGAGGCAGGGGTCCGGACCATCAACCTCATGTCGTCGCCGGGTGCCGGCAAGACGACCCTCCTCAAGCGCACGCTGGCCATGCTCGGTGAGCGGGTCCGGATTGGAATCCTCGAAGGCGACATCGCCACGAGCATCGACGCCGACCAGCTCGACGGCTACGGCGCCGCGGTATCGCTCGTCAATACCAGCGCCGGGTTCGGTGGCGAATGCCACCTCGACGCCGTCATGGTGCGGTCCGGCCTGGGTCGGCTCCCACTGTCGCAGCTCGACCTGCTGCTGATCGAGAACGTCGGCAATCTGGTGTGCCCCGCCGAGTTCGGGGTCGGCGAGCACGCCAAGGCCATGGTCTACGCCGTCACCGAGGGCGAGGAGAAGCCCCTCAAGTACCCGGTCATGTTCCGGGCGGTCGACGTTGTCGTCGTCAACAAGGTCGACCTGCTGCCCTTCCTCGACTTCGACCTGCCCAAGTTCCTCGAGAACCTCAAGGCCATCAACCCCGGCGCCAAGGTGATCCACGCCAGTGCGCGGACCGGCGAGGGGATAGAGGAGTGGTGCGCCTGGCTGCTCGGTCAGACGGACGGAGGGTTGGAGGTTTAGCGGCGGCGCAGCTACGGGTCAGTGTGTGCGCCCCCGAGTCGTCGTCGGTGGGCCTCGTGGCGACCACCCAGAGGTGCCGGTAGGCGGCTGCCACCATCGACCGGCTCGGTGTGAGCCCGCCAGGCGCTGAGATGGCCCTCAAGGGTCACATGAAGGTGGCCCGGGAGGCGCCGATGTTGATCTCCGGCCTCGCCGGTCACCTTGGACGCCTCGTCGGGCATGCCGCGGCCGGCAAAGGTCCGCCACCCCACGCTCATTAGGTACCGGTGGCGGGTCAGTACGGGGGCGTTGCAGGCCTCGCAGCGAGCGATCGAATGACAGCCCGAGCTGTCCGAGCTGGTAGCCGGCCGGGGGCGGGGTTGGTTGCAGCCCCGCCCTAGGAGTGCGAGACTCTGTCTGTGGCCATAGCGCAAGGTCACGCGCTTGGGCTGGTGTGCCTGGAAGTTTCCGACCCCCGTTCGCGCATTTTGCGCTGGTCACGGCGTAGTTTGCAGGGCGCTTAGCTCAGCTGGTTAGAGCGCAGCCTTCACACGGCTGAGGTCGTGGGTTCGAGTCCCGCAGCGCCCACCAGGGGAATCTCTGGAAACGTGCATGTATTGATTGAGGGGCCTCCCCGGGTGGGTGGTTGGTCACAGAGCGTCGAGCGGCACACCGCCGATTCCACGCGGTCGCTCAACTGGCGGGTGGCGTCACTCAAGTGCACGGATCACGCAGATCTGGTACCCGACTAATCCCGGGAACGGCACGAGCGGTCGGAACCGGGCAGGTGACGGTTTCGCCCACCGCCACTGTCAGGTGGGGCATGTACTGCAAGATGGCCACTGTCCGGTTGGCCGGGTCGTTGATCCCGGCTTGGACCACGATCCCCAAGGCGCGGCGATCGGCTCGGGGCTGGTCGGTGTCGCCGTGGGCGACCTGCTGCCCGCAACCAGCGGCCGCACCGCCGAGCAGGATCACCGCCGCGATCACCACAGCCAGTTGGGGGGCCGGATGAAAACGGCGGTGGGTGAGGATCCCTTCTCTCCTCAGGATTAGTGGCGGGTGGTCGCCGCCGCGGCGTCGACGGCGGCGACCAGGGGTCGGGTTGGCGGGAGATGACGACACCGTGGGACGCCAAGTGGTGACCGCCCGGACAGAGAGTTCAGCTGAGTTGCTGGGCGATGGCGGCGCCATCGAGCCAGACGTTCTCACGGCTGATGAGGCCGTCACGGAACTCAAACACATGCAGGATGCGGAACGTGATCCGCCGCCCGTTGCCGGGCATACCGAGGAGTGTCCCGGGCACGGTGCCGGTCATCTCCTGATCGATGATCATGGCGTCATCGGTGCAGTAGCGGTGCGACGGCCGTTCCTCCTCAGTGCGGAAGTTGGCCGTCAGGTCCTCGTAGAAACGCCGGGCGGCGTCCTTGCCGTGCAGCGGACCGCCCGGCCAGCCGACCACATCATGCTCGATGTCGTCGGTGTACTCGGCGACCGCACCGTCGACGTCGCCGGAGCCCTCAGCCTTCAAATGGCGCTCCACGAGAGCCGCGCATCCCTGCTTCATCCATCATGTTCTACCTTTCGCTCGAGTTGGTCTCCGCCTGAGACAGGAGTATCATGAGTGAGATGGCAGTCTCACGTCAAGAGGAAATCTGGAAAAACCACAAAAAGAACACCCGGGATTCCCTGGTCACGGCGGCGGTAGCGTTGGCGCGCCAAGGCGTTACGCCGACCGTGCCGCAGGCCGCGGAGGCGGCAGGGATTTCCCGGGCCACCGCTTATCGTTATTTCCCGACACAGGAGGCGCTCCTATTCGAGTTGTACGTGGGCGTCTCCACCGCCTTCGGGGACGACCTGATGTCCCAGCTGTCGACCGACGACATCGAGACCCGCCTGGTGGAGCTGGTCGACGGGTTCAACCGTGTTGCCATCGAGGAGGAGGCCGAATGGCGTGTCGGTCTGCGTGTGCATCAAGACACCTGGCTCAAGGCCCGCCGCATCGGCGTGGTGAAGCCGGTCGTGCGCGAAGGCCGCAGAATGGAATGGCTCGACCAGGTCCTCGAAGCTGCGCCCGACCTGAGCGCCGAGAAGCGTCGACGCCTCCAGTGCGCCTTGGCGCTCACCGTGGGAATCGACTCGATCGTCATTATGAAAGACGTGTGCCGACTCGACAACGACGAAGCCCTGGCCGTGCTGCGTTGGGCTGCCACCGCCTTGCTACGCGACAGCCTCGACGACTCGACCGCGTGACCCGATGCCATCGTGTAGAAATCCGAGATCGGGCCACCCAAACTGGGCAGTGACGGCTCATGTCGAAAGAAGATGCGACCGCTTCCGGTAGGTCTCGTCGGGGCACTGATTCCAGCGTCGGCCGTCTCGGCTTGGTGACGGTGGCAGGTGTAATGGGGTGCATCGGGGCGTCGAGGACCCACACCGGGATGTCTGACCTTATGGGATCGATCACTTCTTTGCGTCCGGATGGCCGTAAGGGTGAGGCCGGCGCACTGGTCGCCGGCTCTGTCGCCGGCCGCGGTGTTGGCCCGACCGTCGTCGGTGACGCTGGCATTGGCCGAGCACGTCAGCGGCCCGTCGATGTGGTTGGCCTCGATCTCGGTCCCGGCGTTGTCCTGGCCTGGCGGCGCAGCGGCGTTGGTGGTGAGGGTAGTTGGACCGGAGATGTTGTTGGCCCCGAGCTCGATTCCACCCCGATTGGAGGTAAGGCGCACCGATCTCGAGAAGGTGTTCCCGCCACATCCTGGTGAGCCGTCATCCCAGCGATCGGCTTCGCTGGTGTGGCCCGTTGTCCACGCGGCGAGAGATGCTTCGGAGGCGGCCATGAGGTCGTCGACGTCATGGTGCTGGCCCGCTACTCGTTCGACGAGTTCTCGCTTTCCGAGCAGCGGTCGACCAGCAGTGGGAAGAGGAGTTGTTCCTCGCCTTGATGATGAACGTTCAAGAACGAAAGGATGTTCTCGAGTTTCACTGGTGGTTGTCGCTTGATCTGGCGCTACGCCGGAGGTTATGAATCCGGTCATTGGCCGACAGGCGGCCGCTCGAAGGCGGAGTGGTAGGAGCCGTGTTCGATTTCATCGACCGGCGCAGCCCGCCACGGTTTCCAGGAGAGGTGGCGCTGGGCGCGGGCGGCGGAGGTTCTGACGGTCATGGCCATGGTGTCGGCGAGTACGCCCAACTGGCCTCGGGCTTCCGACAGCGACCACGAGGCGGTCCCCACACCGCTGAGGCGGCCGACCGCCTCGGCGAGCTGCCGCTGGGTTACCTCTGTTGCGGTCGCGTTGTAGGGGCCCGCGGCCCGATCGTTCTGCAAGGCCGACAGATACAGATCGGCCAGGTCGTCGACGTGAATGGTCGAGAACCGGTTCTGCCCGTCGTCGATGTAGCGGGCCAAGCCGCCTCGACGGCCCCCTTCGACCATTCGGGCGGCGACGCCGCCGCCTCGGCCGTAAACAAAGCACGGCCGGATGACGACGGGACGGATGCCCCGCTCCGCACCAGCCAGGACCCGCTGTTCGATGGGCAGGCGCCACGCCCGCTCCGGCGGCGGCTTGAGCGTGGCGTCCTCGTCGACCACGGCGCTGCCGGTGTCGCCGTACATGAGCGCCCCGGTGGTGTAGACGAAGGCTTTTCCGACCCTTCGAGGGCGCCGAGGATGGCGTCGACGGCATTCGCTTCTGCTGCCGCCGCGTCGGGCCCACGTCCGGTGCTGGCCAGGTGGACGGTGCCGTCGCAGCCCTGGGCGGCGTCAACCAGGCCGGCCGGGTGGGACAGGTCGCCCAAGTGGGGCTCTACGCCGTTTTGTCGCAGAATGTCTGCGGCCCGCTCGGAGCGGGCCAATCCCACCACGTGGTGGCCGCCGACCATGAGAGTCTCGCCCACGGCCGCGCCGATGTAGCCGGTGGCGCCGGTCAGAAATACCCTCACCGTCGACCAGCCGTGCCGGGGCGGAACATCACGTCGATGGTCAATGTCTCTGCCTCCCTAATCTGATAGGTTGTACACCGATTGGATAGGTGTGGAGGATATGGAACGTGACGGATGCTGTCAAGCGGTCCTATGTGTCGCCCCGGCGCGCCGAGCAGGCCCGCCAGACGCGGCGGGCCATCCTCGACGCGGCCCGAGGTTTGTTCGCCGCCGGCGGCTACAGCGCGACCTCCCTGGCCCAGGTGGCCGAAGCGGCAGGGGTGGCCCTCAAGACTGTCCAGGCTGTTTTCGGCACCAAAGTGTCGCTGCTCATCGAGACCTGGCATTTGGCCATCGCCGGAGACGACGAGGGCGTGGCGGTGGCGCAACGGGAATGGTTCACCGAGCTCATCGGCGAAGCTGACCCGCTTTGCCAGGTCGAGCTCTTCGCCCAGGGATCGGGGCGGGTCAAATCCCGGGCGGGCGACATGATGGAGGTGCTCCGCCGCGCCTCGGACTGCGACCCTGAGATCGCCAAACTGTGGCGGCGGTTCCAAGACGAGTTCCTTCAGCTGCAGACAGTGGTGGTGGCCAACCTGGCCGACAAAGGAGCGCTCAAACCGGGCCTGTCGGTGCCCGACGCCGCCGACTTGCTGTGGAGTCTCAACCATCCCGCCCTGTACCACCTGCTCGTCGTGGAACGGGGCTGGTCGACCGATCGCTACATCCGCTGGCTGCGCGACGCCCTGGTCGCCCAACTCGTGGTCTCGCAGCCGTGACGGGGGGAACGACCTCGTTCCTGTTGACCGTGGCGACCTGCAGGTTCAAGCGCTCGCGGCCTACGTCCGCCGAGGGACCGGGTGCTTGACCTCGTCCGGCCAGCCTCAAGGAGGGGGCGGTGACGAGGGCCACGCGATGACATCGGCGGTGGTGGTGACGGCGGGCGAGAACTGGACGTCAAAAAACCTTCGCTGGCCCCGATCGCTTCGACCGCCTTCATGGCCCCGGGCCATCTGGTCGATGGTGCCAACGAAAATCGGGCGGTCGTCGACGCAGCATCGCCTCGATGGCGGCGAGCGAGGTGGCCGAAGGTGACCCACCGCAGGGAGGGTCAGTTTTCGACCGGTGATAAGGGGTCAGTATTCAGCCGTTGACGACAGGAACCGTCCCGATGGGCCCAGCACTACCTCGACCGTCGTGCTGTGCCGAAGCCATGGCTGAGGTCATTCTGGGCTTGCCCACTGCTGCTCTTGACGGGTCCGTATGAGTAGGTGTCTGAGCGGCGTGAGGCCTGCGCAGGGCGCTCACCGGCTGATGGGCGGCGTCATCGAGACGGGGCGACCGGCACCGCGACAGCGCGAATGTTTCAGGGTCGAACCTCGAACACCCGGTTGAAGGGGGTCTCCGCCGCCCGCCGGAATCGTCCGAAACCGGCGCCGGTGAGCAGGCTCGCCCAGTCCTCGTCTGACACCTGGTTGCCGAGCGCGTAGCCGCCCGTCTGGGCCTCGGCGGCCGGGGTGCAGATGCCGACCGACCCGGCGTAGAAGCATCGGCTGACCGGGTTGACGTTGTTCTCGAGGCCGGCGACGGCCATCGGCTCGACGAGCAGCCACGTCCCGTCGTCGGCCAGCGCCGCCCGGATGTGCCGGGCCGCAGCGATCGGGTCGCCCATGTCGTGCAGGGCGTCGAAAATGCAGACCAGGTCGAAGCCCGTTCCCGGGAAGTCCTGGGCGGAGGCCACCTCGAACGACACCCGATCCCCGAGGCCGGCGTCGGCCGCCCGCTTGCGGGCGGTCTCGATCGACGTGGCGTGATAGTCGAACCCGACGAGCTCGATGTTGGGATATGCCCCGGCGAGCAGGATTGTCGAGGCGCCGTGACCGCAGCCGATATCGGCCGCCCGGGCCCCGGCGCGGAGCCTGGCGTCCACGTCATCGAGCGCCGGGATCCACGCCGACACCAGGTTGCCGAGGTAGCCGGGCCTGAACAGCTTCTCGGTGCCGTGGAACAAGTCGTGGCAGTGCTCATGCCAGCCGACGCCCCGCCCGGACCGGAACGCCTCGCGGATGCGCTCCTCGTCTTTCCACATCGCAGCGGTGATTGTCTGGGCGCCGACGAGGTACGCCGGCGTCGAGGGGTCGGCCAATACCGCCGCTTGCTCCTCGCTCAGCCAGAACGCGCTGGGTCGCGGGGTCGTATTCGGCGTAGCCGCTGACAAACTGGGCGGCCAGCCACTCCTCGACCAGGCGGGTGTCGTACCCGGTGGCGGCGGCCAGGTCGGCGCCGGTGATCGGTCCATGCTCGGCGAGCGCCGCGTACAGGCCCAGCTTGTCGCCGATGACTACGGTGGCGGCGTGCATGGCCGCTCCGAAGTCGCCGACGAAACGGCCGATGAGATCGTTGAGCTTGTCTTCATTGAGGGCCATCGCGTTTCTCCCTTGGTCGGTTGCGATGGCCCGAACGGTGCGCTTGGCGACCTGCAGAGACCTTGCGGGTCGGCTGCAAGCCGGCTGCAAGCGTCCCCCGCTTCGATATCGGTATGACAACGACCACCACAGCGACAATCGACGGGTTCCTGTCCGCTATCCGGGGCGAGCATGGGGATGCGGGCGTCTGGGCCGACGACGCGGTGCTCGACGCGGTCGTCCCCAACTGGCGTATGGCCGTCGGGGGTAGCCCCGCGGTCGAGCGCCAGCTGCGCGCCTGGTACCGGCACCCCGGGACACTCGAAGAGCTCCGCCGCCACCCGACCGAGCGCGGCGAAGTCGTCCAATTCACCGTCACCTGGGTCGAAGACGGCGTCCCCCACGCCGCCCGCCAGGTGCACGTCCTCGAGTTCGCCCCTGACGGGCGGATCGCCCACGACGACATGTGGTGCGGTGGCCGCTGGCCGGCGTCGCTGCTGGCCGAGATGGCCGACGCCAGCCATGCTGACTGACATGGTGCCCGCCTTGACGGCGCGCCCCGTTGCCACCTCGGTGGAGGAGCTGCTGGCAGGTGCGACCGGCCGGCGGCCATTCACCCACTCGGACTCGAAGTCCGGCGTCGGGTTCGAACGGGTGATCATCGACGGCGAGCCGTACGTCCTGAAACACGTCCACATCGACGACGACTGGACGATGCGCTTCTTCCACCTGACGACGTGCATCCCCCTCGATGTCTGGCGAGCCGGGCTGATGGACGTGGCACCGGACAGCATCGAGCACGGCATGGTCGGCGCCGCGGGCGGCCTCGGCCGGGACGGGCTGGGTGCCGCCCTGCTGATGCGCGACCTGAGCGACGTGCTGGTGCCCGCCGGCGACGACCGCCTGTCGATGGACACCCACCTGCAGCTGCTCGACGGGATGGCCGCGCTGTCGGCCCGGATGTGGGGTTGGCGGGACACCGTCGGGCTCCCACCGCTCGAGAACCGGTGGCTCTTCTTCGGCGATGCGGACATCGCCGACGAGGAGCGGGCCGGTCGGCCCAATCCCGTCCCGAAGATCGCGCGCCAAGGATGGGCCCGGTTCTTCGAGCGTGCGCCAACCGACGTGCAGGGCGTGGTGCGCGACCTGCGGGCCGACACCGCGCCGCTGGCCCGGGCCGCCTCGACCACCCCGATGACGTTCTTGCACGGCGACTGGAAGCTCGGCAACCTCGGCGTCGACGGTACCGGCCGCTCCGTCCTGCTCGACTGGACGTACTGCGGGGAGGGGCCGATCGGCTACGAACTGGGCTGGTACCTGGCGCTCAACGCGGCCCGCCTCCCGCACTCCAAAGAGGACACGATCGACGCGCTGCGAGCCGCTCTCGGCCGCCACGGGATCGACACCGGTGGGTGGTGGGACCGCCAGGTCGGCCTGTGCCTGCTCGGCACGCTGGTCATGTTTGGATGGGAGAAGGCTCTGGGCGGTGACGCCGAGCTGGCTTGGTGGTGCGAACGGGCCCGAGAGGGGGCCCGCCGGCTTTGAGCACCATCCGGGCTGACTACTCGGCCGGCGCCGGCGGCTGGGCGGGCGGTCCGGCCCGCCTGTACCAGCGGATGGCTCAGCTGCTCGTGGACTTCAGCCCCGTCCGGCTGCGTGGCCGGGCGGTGCTCGACCTCGGCAGTGGGACCGGCGACGGCTCCCGGGCAGCGGGCGACGTCGGCGCGTCGGTGGTCGCCACCGACATCGCACTTGGGATGCTCCTGCACGATCGCGACCGCCGACCGCCCGGCGTCGTCGGCGACGCGTGCGCGCTGCCCTTCCGGACGGCCACTTTCGACGTCGTGCTGGCCCCGTTCAGCCTCAACCATCTCGATGACCCCTCGGCGGGTGTGACCGAGGCCGCTCGCGTCGGGGATGCGCTTATCGCCTCGACCTACGCATCCGACGACAATCACCCCGCCAAGCTAGCCGTCGTGCGCGCCGTCGAGCGCGCCCTCACCGAGGCCGGATGGACGCCACCGGCGTGGTACGACGCCCTGAAGACGTCGATGGCGGCGTGGGGCACCGTCGAGGCGGCCACGGCAGTGATCGAGCAAGGCGGGATGACGCCACTCAACGTCGAACAACGGGAGATCATGTTCCCCGAGCTCGGGCCGGCCGACATGGTGTCGTGGCGGATGGGGCTGGCCCAGTCGACCACTTTCGTCGACTGCCTTGACGCCGAAGCGCAGGCGGCGTGCTTCGCCCGCGCCCTCGAACTGCTCGGACCCGATCCCGAACCGGTCGTCAGACGGGTGATCTTCCTAGCGGCGGCCCAGCGCCGCGAACGTGGCGGCCACGAACCGTCGGAGGTGCTCGCCGTCGTCGCCGGCACCCACGACGAGCGCCGCGGCACGACGCTCGGCGTCCCGCCACCACCGCTCGTCGCCCGTGGCGGCGGCCAACTCGGCCGTGACCCGCCACACCTCGAGTCCGGCGCATCCCTCGAGCTCCACGAGAACCCCCTCGAGCGCCCCCCGATCGACCGGCTCGCCGCACGCCAGCCGGGCCCGGGCGCCCACGACGCGGGCCAGTAGCGGGTAGCGGGCCGTGCCCCGCTCGACACCGTCGGCGATGACGGCGTCGGCGGTCGCCACCGCCGCCTCATGGCGCCCGCCGGCGAGCTCCCAAGCGGCGCGCAGAGTGAGGAACCGCTGGCGATGATGCCAGGCGTGGCCACCGTCCCACCCCAGGACCTCGGTTGTCGCCTCGATGGCGGCGGCCGCGCCGGCCGTGTCGCCGCCGAGGATGTGGTTCTCGATCAGGTCGAGGCGGGCCGCGAAGTACGTCTCCGACATCGTGTCGCGAAGGCGGCTGGTGACCTCCAGCACCTGCTCGGTGCACTCGGCGGCCTCGTCGAGGCGGCCCACGTTGCGCAGCAGCCACGACCGGACGTTGTCCTGTATGGGCATGAACCACGCCCCGGACTCGCCCGCCTTGGTTGCCGCCCGCCTTCCGGCGTCAACGGCGCGGAACGCCTCGACCGTCCGGCTTCGCATTCCCAGCGCCAGCACACGGAAGAGGTGGCCGTGGTGCACGGCAAAGGGATGGGCGATCCCGGCGCCGTCGACGAGAGCCCGCTCGACCAGTTCGCCGCCGTCCTGCACCCGGCCCTGGTGGACTCGGAGGGATCCCAGGAAAACCTGGGCGGTGCCGCGCATAGCGGGCGGGGCGGCGGCGACCGCTTCGCTGAGGCGTTCGTCGGCGGCGCCGATGCGACCGCTGGCGTGCAGGATACGGCCGCTCAGGGTCAAGCAGCTGGCCCGCAGAGCCGGGTCGGCGCTGCGCGCCATGGCTTCCTCGGCCCGCTGCAGCGCCACGCGGAAGTCGCGCCGGTAGTAGGCCGCCCACCCGGCCAGCTCCAGCGTCGACGGCCCGCCGCCAAGCTCCAACGCCCGCGCCGCGTCCGCCTCCGCCCCATCTAGGTCGCGCCGGGCGATTCGGATCCTGGCCCGCGCCGTCCGCGCCTCGACACCGTCGCCGAGGGTGACGGCCTGCCCGAGGAGGTCGTCGGCCAGGGGCATGTCGTATCGGGCGGCGGCGATGCCGGCCGCGTCTACCAACGCGGAGACGGCTGTCGCGATGTCGCCACCGGCCCGGGCGTGCCAGGCGGCCTCCATCGGATCGTGGCCCGGGCGGCCGCGAAGCACCCGAGCCGCCTCGCGGTGGATGAACGCCCGCCGGGCCGCGGCCGTGCCGGCCACGAGCGCCTCGCGGACCAGCTCGTGACGGAATGTGAAGGCGGCCGAGCGCTCCTCGATGAGCATTGTGCGCAGGCCTGCGTCAAGGTGCTCGAGGAGCACGGCGACCGGGAGGTCGACGACGCCGGCCAGCAGGTCGACGTCGATGACCGAGCCGAGCACCGCCGCAGCGCGCAGCGTGCCCGCGGCCGCACGGAGGGCATCGACGCGCGCCGCGACCGCCTCGCGCACGCTGTTGGGCAGCTCAGGTGATGTTGCATGCGCCAGTTCGAGGAGGAACAGCGGGTTGCCGCCGCTCCGCACGAGCAGCTCCGCCGCCCGATCTTGACCCACTAGCTGCGCCACCGCCTCCAGATCGAGCGGTCCGAGCTCGATCACTTCGGCCCCACCCAAGCCGGTGGCGCCCGGCTGGGCGGTGGCGACCACCAGCAGCCGCGTCCCCCGCCGTACCGCGAACCGCAGCCATTCGATCGTGCTCGCCCCGGCCAGGTGGACGTCCTCGCAGACGACGACCGTCGGCCCCGAGCCGGCCGCCCGTTCGATCACGGCCAGCAGCGACGCGAACAGCAGAGCCCGACCGGCCGCCGGGTCCACCACGGTGGTGGCGCCGGCGTGGCTCATCTGGCCGAACCGTCCGAGCAGGGGACCGAGCACGGGCTCCGCGTCGCCGAGGCAGCGCGCCACCGCATCGGGGGCGAGGCCGTGCAGGTGGGCGACGAGCCCGTCGAGGATAGGCTGCAGCGGCAAATCCCGCCCCAGTTCATCGCAGCGACCGCGAAGCACCAGGACGTCGGGAGGAAGCCGGCCCGCCCAGTGCGCGACCAAGGCGGTCTTGCCGATCCCCGGCTCGCCCTCGATCACGGTCAGCAGTTGCTCGCCGGCGCGGGAACGGTCGAGGAGCCCGTCGAGCAGGCGCTTCTCGCCATCGCGGCCGGCCGGCGCCGAGGCGGACTCCCGGCTGTCGATGATCGGGCCCGCCGCATCGCCGAGCAGTATCGCGGTGTGCAGATTCTTCTGTTTCCGGTGACGGGTCGACGCCCAGATCCTCGGCCAGCCGCTTCCGGACGCGGGCGTAGGCGGCGAGGGCGCTGGCCGGCCTACCGGCCGCAGCGTCGGCGCGCATCACCACCCGCAGCGCGGCCTCGTCGTACCCATCGTGATCAAGGGCTGCCTCGGCCAGCGCCGCCGCATCCGTCGGGTCCCCCGCGGCCAGCGCCGCTTCCGCTCCGATGAAGCGGGCGCGGGCGATCGTCCTGGCGGTGGCAGCGCGGATCGCTTCGGCCCACGTCGCGTCCAGTTCGTCCGCCAGCAGGTCGCCGCGCACCAGTGCTAGCGCCGCCCGCGCCGCCGCCCTTGCCGCGGCCGGGTTGCCAGCCGCCAGACGGGCGGTGGCTTCATCGACGCGGACATCCAGCTCCGCAACGTCCAGCCAGTCGACCGCCAGAGACCAGCCGGCGTCAGAGCGTGCCAAGCGGTCCGCGCCGAGGACTGCCCGCAAGCGGCTGACGAGTACGACGACCTGATCGACAGGCTTGGCCGGCATGTCATCGCCGGGCCACAGGGCGTCGACGACCGTGTCGGCCGAAACGGCGGCGCCGCGCCCGAGGGCCAGCACCTTTAGCAGCGTCCGGGCCTTGCGGCTCCCGAGCTCGCGCTCGGCGATGCCCTCAACGTCAAGGCCGCCGAGGAGGTGGACCCGCAGCATGCGGCGACCATACGCTCCTGCCGCTTCTGCCGCTCCTTCCCCCAACCTCGTCACTCCCATTTCTGATCTCTGGCGAGCGCACGGGACGCAGGTGCAGGCGGAACCTGGCGGGACCCCACGGTGGCTCGTCAGCGCCGCTTGTCATGTTGTGCCGGGTTTCGTCGCTGATGTTCCGACCGGCTGACGCTGCCGGTGCTCCCGGATCGCACCTTGGTCGGGCTCGTCGGCCTCGACAGCTATCGAGACATTATGCAAAAGTCACCGGGTGCGGACGGATCGCAGCATCGATCCGTAGCGGCCACCGCGGAAGCCTCCGAGCCAAATATCGGAATGCGCACACCGGTGAGTTGTTCTGAAAGATCCCACAACCGCCGGGCCACGTCCATCGACGCCTCCCAGGTCAAATGTGCGGCCAAGGCCAACGCACGTTGCCGGCGCCTATCACGGCGACCCGCGTCCCATCAAATGGGACCTGGCACCGGGTTCGTCTGCCTATCTCCGGTCGCTGGCTTGTCCGGCCATCTCTGCCCGGAGCCGGTCGACCTCCTCGACGAGGGCAACGCGGTCTTCCTGGAGACGCCTCAGGTATTCGGTCAGGGCCGTGAGCCCCCGGTTGCGCTCGGCGAGGGTCAGCAGCGGGGGCGGCTCGGCTAACCGAGCCCGGATTGCGGCGAGTTGGTCCGCACTCATCTGATCGGGATCAACCATTGCGTGCTACCTACCCTTGCTGGCCTGGTCACCGTGGTCGGCCACGATCTGAGCGGGTTGGGTGCCCACTGACACGTTGCCGGGGGCAGCGCCGCCGGGTACGGCGGCGCGGTGCTGTTCAAGTTGATGTTGCAGCTCGCGGACGCGGTCTTCGAGGATCAGCAGACGGCGAATTCCGGCCAGGGTCAGTCCTTCGTCGGCGAGGCCGACGACCCGTTCCACCAAGTGGATGTCGAGTCGGGTGTAGCGGCGTTGGCCGCTGTCTGATCTTGCCGGCTGGACCACCGCCTCGGCGTCCAGCCGGCGAAGGAAGGCCGGCTGGACGTCGAGCATGTCGGCGACTTGGCCGACGGTGTACAGCGCGGCGTGGTCATCATCGAACGCCCGCGTGGTGGACCTCGATTCCTTCGGGGGCGACCGAGGCGCGGTCATGGCTCACGCCGTGGCACCAATGGGGGTCCGCCCGTTGCCGGTGGCCTGGATCGACACCTTCCGAGGTTTGGCGCTCTCAGCCACGGGTATGCACAGCGTCAGTACGCCGTCGGCGTACTCGGCGGCGATGTGATCGGTGTCGAGGGCGTCGCCCAAGAACAGTTGGCGGCTAAACGTCCCCTGGGGCCGCTCGGCGACCAGCATTTCGACACCTTCAGCCGCGGGGCGGGTCCGGGTGGCGTGGACGGTCAGAACGTTCTTCTCCACCGTCAGGTCGATCGAGTCCGCCTTCACGCCCGGAAGGTCGAACTGCACCAAAAAGCTGTCGTCTTTTTGGTATGCGTCGAATGGCATCGCCGCCGGCCGCGCGGGTGTTCCCAAGGCCTGGGCCAGGCGGTCCAACTCTCGAAATGGATCAGTGCGCATCAACATCCTACGTTCCTCCTTCCATCCGGGATAGCAAGATCAGTATAGACCTGCTAGTAGGAAGCATGCAACAAGATCTGTAGGTTTCGACGCGGACTTCAAGGTACTCCGTCAACAGGACTCTCGGCCTCAAGCGGCATCTAGACAACATCTTGTCTATAGAAAGATCCCAAGGTCGCGCCGGTGACTGGTCCAGGCTCGACTTCGAACTCCTGAGGGCACATCCGGCCGTGACCGTTGGATCAGGCGTCGATGGCGGCGCGCAGCGCGGCGAGGCGTTGGCGGTCGATCGAGTACCACACCCACTTGCCTCGCCGGTCGCCGTGTACCAGGCCGGCCTCGCTGAGGATCTTGAGGTGGTGCGAAACGGTGGGTTGGCTTTTGCCCAGTGGCGCCACGAAGTCGCACACGCATACCTCGCCGGTCGGGGCGGCGGCCAGGATGCTCAACACCCGTAGGCGCACCGGGTCGGCGAGGGCGGTGAACCCGTGGGCCAGTTGGGCGGCCTCGGCGGCGTCGAGGGGAGCGGCGAGCAGCGACGAGCAGCACGTTTCGGGGTCTGCGACGACCGTCGCCGGGCTGTCTGCTGCCATCCTCTACGTCTCCTATTGACATCCGTGAATGTATCGACCATGATCGACGTATCGACGCTTGTTGATGTTACTGGAGGTTGATCGTGTCTCGTGTGCAACTGGCCCTGAACGTGGCGGACATCGACGCGGCAGTGGACTTCTATTCGAAGTTGTTCGGGGCGGAGCCGGCCAAGCGTCGTCCCGGCTACGCCAACTTCGCCATCGTCGAGCCGCCCCTGAAGCTGGTCTTGATCGAGAACCCGGCGGCCCGCGGTGCGGGGGTGGCGGGGGCGCTGAACCATCTGGGCGTCGAGGTCGAGACAGCCGAGGAGGTCCAGGCGGCCACCCGACGACTTGGCGAACACGGCCTGCACCCCGAGGTCCAGGAGTCCACGACGTGTTGCTACGCAGTCCAGGACAAGGCGTGGGTCAACGATCCCGACGGGGCGCCGTGGGAGGTCTACACCGTCCTGGCCGACGCCCCGGCCGAGACCAGCCTGGGTTGCAGCACCGAGGGCTGCGCCGTCGAGCCGGTCTCGGTGGGTGCGCCAACCGACGCCTCCAGTTCGTGTTGCTGACCGCCGACGTATAGGGCTCGGGTTCGAGGTGAACGAGGTGGTGTTGTGGCGGCGCCTCGTCGCCGAGTTGCTGGGCAGCGCTTTCCTGGCCGCGGTGGTGGTCGGCTCGGGAATCGCGGCCCAGCAGCTGTCGCCGGGCAACGTCGGCTTGGAGTTGTTGGAGAACGCGGCCGCGACCGGGGTCGGGTTGTACGCCATCATCTTGATGTTCGGCCCGGTGTCGGGGGCGCATTTCAACCCGGTGGTGTCCTTCGTCGACGCCGCCTTCGGCGGGCTTTCGTGGAGGATCGCGGTCGCCTATGGGCCTGCCCAGGTGGCGGGCTGTATAGGCGGTGCGGTGGTGGCCAACGTGATGTTCTCGAAGTCGGCGGTGTCTATTTCCACCCATCACCGGGCGACGGGCGCCCATTTCGTGTCCGAAGTGGTGGCGACCGTGGGGCTGGTGCTGGTCATCTTCGCGTTGGCCCGCACCGGCCGGGCGGCCACCGCAGCGGCCGCGGTCGGGGCATATATCGGCGCCGCCTACTTCTTTACCAGCTCGACCAGTTTCGCCAACCCGGCCATCACCGTCGGCCGGATGTTCTCGAACACTTTCGCCGGGATCGCCCCATCGTCGGTCCCGGCGTTCATCGCGGCCCAGCTCCTCGGCGGGCTGGGAGCGTTCGCGGTCATCAATGCGCTCTATCCCGGTGTCACCCCGGACGAAGCGGCCGATGTCGTCGTGCCGCACCTACGAGGCTCTGATGATCCTGAAACGGTCGACGGCCACCGCCATGGCGGCGCACACGAGCCTGGCGCGTAGGCGATGACGCCCGTGCATCTGGTCACCCTCGGAGGCAGCGACGCCGGCACCAGCGGCGCCCTGCGGGCCCGGGAACTCGACCCGGACGTCGAGATCACCGTTGTGGTCGCCGATGCCTACCCGAACTTCTCGATCTGCGGCATCCCGTACTACGTCGCCGGCGACGTCGCCGACTGGCGGAACCTCGCCCATCGCAGCGTCACTGACATCGAAGCTGCCGCCCTCCACCTTCGACTCGACACGACCGTCCACAGCATCGACCCCTGCGCCCACAAGGTGCTGATGACCGGCCCATCAGGCCGCGATGTCGAGGAACTGTCCGGGGCTCGCATCCAGACCTTCCTGCCGATCTTCGTCAACCGCTTCGTCCGGGCCCGCCTGCGGGCCTTGGGACAAAACCAAGGAGTCATCGTGAAAGACCGTCCCATCGTGCTGTTCTTGTGCGTGCACAACTCGGGGCGCAGCGCCGCCGCCCGCGTCCTGCTCGAGCACTACGCCCAAGGTCGCATCGAGGTCCTGTCGGCTGGCTCCGAGCCAGGCAACCAGGTCAACCCGGCCGTCGCCGAGATCCTCACCGAGCGTGGTCTCGACCCGTCCAAGGAGTTCCCCAAGCCGCTCACTGACGAGATCGCCGGGGCCGCCGATGTGATCGTGACCATGGGCTGTGGCGACGCATGCCCGGTGTTCCCGGGCAAGCGTTACCTCGATTGGGAGCTCACCGACCCCGCCGGCCGCCCCGTCGAGGAGGTCCGACCTATCGTCGACGACATCGACCGCCGCGTCCAAGAGTTGCTCAGCGAGCTCGTCCCCGCCAGCGCTTGATGGCCCCACCGTTGGCGGCAAAACGCATAGGAGCCCAGCCATGACCGAGCCGGCCGACATCAGAGAAACCGTGAGGCGGCGCTACGTTGCCGCTGCGACGTACTCGGCAGCCGGCGACTTCGACCAGGCCGGGAGGACTGAAGTCGCCTGGTGCGGCACGGCTTCGCCGTCCCCGACCGACACAGAAGGTCGGGTCGTGTTCGGCGCCGAGCTCTACGATGCCGATACCGTTGAGGGAGCCCCAGCGGCCGCCGTGGCCGCCTCGCTCGGCTGCGGTGTGCCGACGGCAGTCGCCGACCTCCACCCGGGCGAAACCGTCTTGGACTCGGGTCGGGCGCCGGGGCGGACGTGTTGATCTCGGCTCGCCGGGTCATGCCCGGCGGACGGGCCATCGGCCTCGACGTGACCAGCGAGATGCTCGAACTGGCCCGAGGCAACGCGGTAAAGGCCGGCGTCACCAACGTCGAGTTCATCGAGGGTTACCTCGAGGACATTCCGCTACCCGATGCCAGCATCGACGTCGTGATCTCTAACTGCGTCATCAACCTGGCCGCAGACAAGCGCGTCGTGCTGGCCGAAGCCGCCGGGGTCCTGCGCCCCGGCGGCCGAGCGTGCCTCAAGGCGCAACTGGATCCCGACGCTGCGCTCGAAGAACAAGGCGCTGGCCCTCGTAGTTCCCAAGCCGCCCTCGCGCCTGCGCCGTGTGAAACCATCGCGGATGCGCGTTCTGTGAACTCGGCGAGGGTCGGGGGCTGATCAGGCGGTGACGGCAAGCCAGCCCGAGTCTCACGGCCACCATCGGCCAGGGACGAGCGGCCCGTCGATCCCTCGTGTCGGCTCGTGCTCGTCGAGTAGATGTCGGCGACTGGGCGATGGATCCCGAAATCGCGACGAACTACTTGCTTGCTGAACCGGCATGAGCCCTCGCGAATAATCGGCGTTACGTGGGTGATCGCTGTCAGAGGTAGTTCGGACTCTTTGGGGCTGATGTCGAACGGCTGTTGGCGGCCGTGTTGGTTTTTTGGCGGCGTCGTTGCGTTGTTGCATGAGCCAAAATGCGCGGCAAGGTCTTGGGGGTACGCACCCGTGGAGCCGCAGATACCCCGACCGCCGGGCCCGCCTCGTCGCCAAACCTCTCGGCACCGGATTCGTTTTCACCCCGGCATCGCCGCCACGCCAGGCAAGACGAATAGCCGTTGAGGGTTGACATGGTCGGCTTCGTCGTCGCTCTCCTAGATGTTGCGATCATGGCTATCTACTCGGGGGTGGTGATCGACCTGGTCGCAAGCGTCCTGGTGTGACGTTCCGAAAGCTCGGCTGGTGCTCCTGGCCAGGAGCCAGCGACCGGCGTCGAGGAATGTCGTTTTTGCGGTGGGTATGTCGAGCCCCACGGCGTCGGTCAGAGAGATGAAGGCCTCGCTGCCGATGATAAGCCCGAGGGCGCGGGCGATGCCGTCGAAATCCTTCCTGCGGAGCTGACCTTGCAGCGGAGCGATGGCGGCGCAAATCTGTTCATTGCGCCCGCCTTGACGTACCGGCACCCGCTCGCCGTCAGGTGCGTCGGCTTGGCGGAACCATTGCTCTTGGGCGGTCAGGGTGATCCGCCGGAAGGGCACCTGGAATGGAGCAGCACGAAATGGTCGCCCTCGTCGAGCGCACCTAAAGGCCGAAAGGCGCCGGCGACGTGGAAGGCGCGGTAGCGGTATACACCGACGACATCGTCCACGATGATGTCGGAATGCCCGGCTCGCCCCGGATCGGCAAAGACGCGTCCCGGGACTTCTACAGGTACCTGACCGCCAACTTCCGCACCGAAGAAGAGCAGCCGGTCAACAGGTTCTTCGACGGCGACAACATGATCCTCGAGCAGACCATGACCGGCGCGGTCATCGGCGAGATGGTCGGCATCCCCGGAAATGGACGGCGAGTCACCTTCGGCATCCTCCACGTGTTCAGCTTCCGCGACGGATTGATCAGCCGCGAGCTGGTCTGGATTGACCCCGGCTCCATCGGCGCCCAGCTCACCGCCGCATAGCGACGACCAAGCACATCCCCAAACAGTACTTAGCCTGAGTCCACCGATGAATAGTGGTTCGGTGTGTTAGCCATCTGCGGAAAGTGGAGTCTCGGAAAGTGCCCTCTGGCCTGGAACAATTGTGGTTTTTGAAACCACATTGAGCCAGATACGGAGGCAGTTTCGAGATGCCATCGTCGCCATCATCGCACGGTGGTGATCAAAGAGGCGTGGCCAGGGAGGGCACGCCGGTAGTGTTGGCGAAGCGGCTTGCAAATCCTGACCAACCTGGCAGTCCGCACGCGTCGCGAAACTCGTCAGCGCCCACTCGCCGGTGTTTGCGTGTCGTCGACCGATGAATCGGCGACGCCAGCCGAGTCGTAGGGGTATGGCCAAGGTGCTGACTCATATGTGCATGTCGTTGGACGGGTTCGTCGCCCAGCCCGACGACAACCCGGCGGAGTTGTTCGACTGGTACTGGAACGGTGACGTCGTGGTGCCGA
Organism: uncultured Actinomycetota bacterium; assembly: GCA_963792645.1. GTDB lineage: Bacteria > Actinomycetota > Acidimicrobiia > Acidimicrobiales > Palsa-688 > CAWBWS01. The sequence goes on along the minus strand of CAWBWS010000001.1, from coordinate 249,811 downwards.
GCGCACAGGAGGGCATGAGCTTCTCGGTCGACGCCGCAAGCGCCCCGATGCTGCAGGACCTCACGTCCGGTTGCGGCGCGCTGATCGCCGGCCGTCGGCTGTTCGACCAGACCGACGGCTGGGGCGACAACCATCCCGCCGGGGCGCCAGTGGTCGTCGTGACCCACCGCCTGCCGCCCGAGAACGCCGCGAAGCGGTTCCCGCGGACGACCTTCACCAGCAGCGTCGAGGAGGCGATCGCGACGGGGAAAGCGCTGGCGGGCGACAAGTTCGTCGCGATCGCCAGCGCCGACATCATCCAACAGGCGCTCAACCTCGGCCTCGTCGACGAGCTTTGCGTCAGCCAGGTCCCGGTGCTGTTCGGCAGCGGCATCCGCTACTTCGGCGAGCTCATCGGGGGCCATGTCCTGCTCGAGGACCCCCTCGTCGTGCAAGGCACCCGGGCGCTCCACCTCCGCTACCCCGTACGACGCTGACGGTGGCCGGCCGGCGAGGCGTCATAGTCGACACGGCGAGCAGAGTGCGCATGCGGCAGGCGGTGCCGCCGACGACTGCCGTCGAAGCGTCGCATATCCACGCCGGGGTCGTCGGGCGACGGATGTCTCACGACCGGCGACGGGCGGGCTTCTGGGGGTACAGGGAGGCGAGCGTGCCGAGGAGCTTCGGCAGAAGGGGGCTGAAGCGGCCCTCGCCCCAGAGAAGGCCGGGCTCGTTGGCCAACGCCTGGCCGACGACGCCGCTGACGAGGATCGACGTGATGCAGAGCGCCTCGTCGGAGTCGGCGCCGGGACCGAGCTGCCCCGCGGCCGCCGCGTCGGCCAGGGCTTGGCGTTGGAGCCGGACCATCTCGTCGCTGGGCGCCATGGCCTCGGGCGTGGGTTCGAAGCTCGGAACCGGGCGCCAGAACAGCAGCTGCGCCGTGGCGGGGTGGGCGAGCGCCCAGCGGCAGCTGGCCTCGAGGCCCGCGGCGAGCGCGTCCAGACCGGGCTCGGCTCGCCCCATCGCGTCGCGCATGATCTCAAGGTGGTCTTGTTGCCCACTCTCGAACAGGGCGTTGTAGATGCCCATGAGCGAGTCGAAGTACTTGTAGATCGACGGCGGCTTCACGCCCAGGCGGCGGGCGATCTCCGAGAGGCTGAGGCCATTGACACCCTCCTCGGTCATTACGTCATCTGCGATGGCGAGGATCTCCTCGATGGTCTCCCTGCGCCGCCGGGCCCGCCGATCCGTCGGTGCCGGGGTGTCCATGGTCATCGTCGACATGCTCCGTAGTATAGCAGAAGATTCTATTGACAGCACAGGCTAATGATATTAGCCTAGCCACATCAACACGAGAGAGGAAGGACCGATGGCCCCGAAGAACCAGCGTTGGTGGTTGACCGAGGACCACGTTGAGCTCGACGTCGAAGCAGGCGCCGACGTTCTGTACGCCATGGTCTCAGACCTGCCCCGCATCGGGGAGTGGAGCCCGGAGTGTGAAGGCGTGGACTGGGAGGGCGACGTCACCGTGCCCGCGGTGGACACCACCTTCATGGGGCACAACGCGGTGGGGCCCGGTCGCCGCATCCGCTACTCGCGCCACGGCCGGGTGCTGGTCGCCGATCCGGGCCGCGAGTTCGCGTTCATCACCGACGAGGGCGGCCGGGAGTCCACCTTGTGGCGCTACCGGTTCGAGCCCCAGGGCGACGGCCACACCCGGGTCACGGAGGACTACGAGGCGCGGTGGATCCCGGTGTGGGCTCGCATTCTCGACGTACCCCTCAATCGTCACAAGGAACTGCTCAAGGGCATGCGCACCACCCTCGAGCGCCTCAAGGCGGCGGCCGAGGCCCAGTGCCGAGGCCCATCGGCTCCCGCCGAGACCCAGGAAGAGGCCCGGTCATGACCACCTGCTTCACGGCCACGGCCACCGCCGGCGTCGACGTGATCACGATGACCGCCGACATCCCCGCCCTAGGCCTGCTCGCCACCAACGCATTCGTGCTGCACGGCTCCGAGCCCGTCCTCGTCGACACCGGCACCGTTGCCGGCGGCGCCGAATTCATGTCCGCCCTGAGGTCGATCATTGCCTCGAGCGAACTGCGGTGGATTTGGCTCACCCACACCGACTTCGACCACATCGGCTCCCTGGCCACGCTCCTCGACGCCAACCACGAGCTGCGGGTTATCACGTCGTTCCTCGGTGTCGGCATCATGGGCCTGTCGTCGACGCCACTTCCGATGGACCGCGTCCACCTGATCAACCCCGGCCAGTCGGTCACAGTCGGCGATCGCGGCCTGACCGCAGTGAAGCCGCCCGTCTACGACAACCCCATCACCACCGGCTTCGTCGACGACCGCACCGGGATCCTGTTCAGCTCCGACTGCTTCGGTGCACTGCTCTCCGCGGTCTCCCAGGACGCCGCGGACCTCGACACTGCCGAGGTACAGGCAGGACAGATCCGCTGGGCGACCATCGACTCGGCCTGGGTGCACGACGTCGACCCCGACGCCTTCGGCCACGCACTCGACCGCGTGCGGGCGATCGAGCCGACCATGGTGTGCAGCAGCCACCTCCCGCCCGCCCCCGGCGCCATGATCGGCTTCCTCGTCGACTCGCTGGCCATGACGCCCGCCGCCGACCGCTTCGTCGGCCCCGACCACGCCGCCCTCGAAACGATGCTCGCCGCCATGGTCGACGCCCGCGCCTGACAGGACTAGGCCCACCGCTCATGCTGCGGTCACGCCGTTCAACCAGGACACATCGGCGATCCGCTCGAAGCGGCCGAATACCAACAGCGTCCCAGAACGCGCCAGGAGCCAAGCCACCGGGGTGTCATCAAACGCCGGGTCGGGGTCACCCCAGATGCGGCCGGTCCGCGGCGGCCGTCCGGCCCAAGCCGGTCCTCCCTGGAAGGTGTTTCGTCGGGACGACAGGGGCGTCGATGCGCCATCCTTCGAAGATGAGCAGGCTCAGGCGTCGATCCACGGGGCCAGCGCCACGATGACCCCCTCGGGCCCACGGACGTAGGTCATCCGCCAGGTGTCGTCGACCTCGCCGATGCCCGCCCACCAGCCCGTAGCCCGCGGCGGCCAGAGGCCATTCGGGTGTACCCACGTACCCCTTGGAACGCCTTCACACGGTTGAGGTCGTGGGTTCGCCGCAGCGCCCAGGAGGACCCGACGGCCCCGGGCCGCGTCTGGGCCGATCAGGCCGTGCTGACGACCGGGGTGACCGGGAGGGCGAACGAGCGGGCGACGTCCTGGGGGAGATCCTCGGCGATCCACCCCGAAGCGTCGGGTGGAAGGATCGACAGAACGATCTCGTCGAAGGACTCCTCGCAGAGAAGATCCGCGATAGCCCTCATGGGCGGCTGGCGGCTGACTCGCCCCACCGCGTCCGCGTCCATTTCGTACAGAAACCTGAGGAGGTCGAACATGCGTTGGGCGGCTGCGGCCCGTGACTCGGGCGGTATCGAAGCCCCGTGGTGCTGGACACCGCCCGGTTCGCCTGGAACCAGGATGTAGAACTGGCACGGCTGGGTGGCCATGAGGTCGGCCAGCAGTTCCAGCAGCTTGTCGTCAGACTGGGTCTTGTTGGCGACGATCAGGACGCGACGGGTCGGACCGGGTTGCGGCGTCGTACGGGCAACCTTCACGGCGACGCTTATCATTTGTCCCCAATTCCCTTGTCAGTTGGTGATGTGAGATACACACCTCGACCCATCAGGGCCTCCCAACTACCGAGGTGCTGCCTGGGGTATCGACACGGTCTTGCCCTGGGTTGACCTATTTGAAACCTTTTAATCTGATTCCCCCCGACGCGTCGGCTTCAAGCGACCCCCTCGTGAGCGGCGACCGAGACGGATCGTTCACACCTTCTCAATCTAAGCCTCAAGGTGAGGTTCAGAGTTGAAGGATCAATGAGGTAGCTTGTGTGTCTGGAACCAGGCATCGATCTTGGCTTGGGCATGCTGCTGGAGCAGGGGCATGACCTCAGAGGCCGGCGACCCTCCGACCACCTGATCCAAAGCGGCCGTCATCAGCGTCTGAACCTCGGCCATGGCAGGGATCCAGGCGTCGTTCTCGCTCGAGGAGCTCTCCAGCCCGGCGATCCATGGTCGGGCGTCGACCCCGGGAGTCTGCGCAACGCCCTGGACAAACGCGTCCACGTTGGTGCTCATCGCAGGGATGGCGCCGAGGCCCTGATATGCGAACTCCCCCTCGTTGACCGGATCTACGGCCAGAAACTTGAGGAACTCCCAGGCCAGGTCGTGACTTTTGCTGGCGGCCACGATCGCCCCGAGGTCGATCTCGCGGGACCCGAGCCGCCCGGTCGGCGTCGCCGGCAGAGCACCCGCCTTCCAGCGAAAAGGGACCTGGCTGCCAAATGGCGTGTTGATCTCGCAGCTGCACAGGTCGATCATCGCCAGCTTGCCGGCCCGCCACGCCGTGCGCTCTTCGATGCCGGTTTCGGCCGTGGGTCCGAGCTTCGCCAGTTGCGCCGGTGACGGCTGGACGTGATGCCTGTTGACCAGGTCCGACGCCAACTGTGCACCCGCGACCGACGGCGCGGCACTGAACAAGGCCCTCCGGGTCCGGGCGTCGTAAGCGTGGCCGCCGAGGGCGTAGAAGATCTGCTGGGGCCGAAGACGGGCGATCCCGAACTGGGTGATTCGGTTGGCGTCGAATCCAGCCTGGCCGGGATGCCTCCCGCCAACATCGCGGGTCAGTGTCTGAGCGGCGGTCAGGAACGTACCTTCCACTGTCCATGAGGCGTCTGACCACGAGTCCGGAGGCGGGGCCAGACCCGCCCTGGTGAACAGGTCCACGTTGTAGGCCAGGGCGTGGTCGTGCACTCCCACCGGAATGCCGGCCACTGTCTTGCTCGTGCTGCCGTAGTAGCTGGTCAGGGAGGCCGCCGCCCGGGTCTCCGTCATGAACCGGTCGAGGGTTATTCCGTCGCGGTCAAGCAGCGGCCGCAGGTCGAGCCACGTGCTCCGATCTACCAGGCGGGACAAGGCCCCCTGGCCGATTCCCAGGACCACATCGGGCGGAGAGCCCCGCCCGATCAGGGTCGTGAGCTGCGTCTCTGCCGTCGCCGAGCTCGCCGCCCGGACGATGTCGATCCCTACTTGAGGGTGGGCCTGGATGAATGTCTGGGCCAAGACCTGCTCGACCTGGCGCTCGGCCGCAGAGTTGCCCCCGTTGAATCCGACCAAGATCTGGACCCGGCCGCTCAGCCTCTTCGGGGGCGCGGCCAGCTTCTTCTTGGAGTGGCACGACGTCAGCAGGACGGCGGCCCCGGATGTGGACAGGCCGAGGGCGAGGGCGCCCTGGACGAACTGCCGCCGGGACAGCCTGGCCTCCCCGTAGGCGTCGCGTAATCGATTGAACTGCTGGTCAGACGCCATGGAACCTCTCCCATCCCAAGCACCGCGCTTCGAGTGCCCACATCCCCCCGGTAGTCTGGCCATGCCTCAAGGCGCACCACGGTCCATAGTCCATACTTTTGGACAATTCGTGTTCTGTTACTCTAAGGGGCGGGGCCGGGGGCGGCGTCACTAGCACGCAGGGGCAAATCGCTAGCTGAGGGTCTGGGCAAAGGATCTTGTCGTCCCCTTTTCGAGGGGACACGTATGCGACAGATCATAAGGGCCAGCATGGCAGTCTTTACCGTCTCGTTGTCACTGGTGCTGAGCGCCGCCGGCGCTCCGCCCGCGTCGGCCGTGGTCATTGGCGCCGGGGACGTGGACGGTGGTGGTACCACCGCCCGCCGCCACTGGTACCTCTGCAAATGAACTGCTGGCCGTGTCGTGTCCCGTCGCAGCCAGCGCTGCCCCTCGACCTGCGTCGCGGTCGGCGACTCGAACCGCGCCGCCGTGCTGATCGAGAAATGGGACGGGACGGCATGGAACGTCGTCAGCGCTCCGACCCCCTCGTCCGCTACCAGCGCGGTGCTTACCGGGCGTCTCGTGCACGTCGGCGACCACCTGCACCGCGGTCGGCTTCATCAACGCCCTGGATAACAGCGTCTCCCCGCCCGTCCCGACCACCCTGTCGGTGGTCGAGCAAACGACTGACGGGACAGCTTGGACGGCCTTCGTCATCCCCAATCCCACCGGAGTAACCAGCAGGTTCCTGAACGGCGTGTCCTGCTCGGCAGCCAACAGTTGTATCGCGGTGGGCGCCACCCAGAGCGGCTCGAACGCCCCTCAAAATACGCTGGTGGAGCAGTGGAATGGGACGACCTGGTCCACTGCGGTCTCACCCAATCCCACCTCGACCACAAGCGGCCTGAACGGCGTGTCCTGCACCTCCGTCGGCAGCTGCACCGCGGTTGGGTCATTCGTGACAGGCTCCGGGACTGCGGCGGTGATCGAGCAGATGAGCGGCACGACCTGGAGTATCGCAACATTCCCCGTTCCCGCAGCCTCAACCGTTACTGAACTGTTCGGTGTGTCCTGCCCGTCCGCCACCAGCTGCACAGCTGCCGGCGACTTCACTTCGGGCGCGTCCGGCGGCATCCTGATCGAGAAGTGGGACGGGGTGACGTGGACGCTGGTGTCTCCCAGCGGAGCGACCAGCAGCTTCCTCAACGCTGTCTCTTGCCCGACGACCGCCAGTTGCATAGCGGTCGGCGTGACCAACGGCAATACAGCGCTGGTCGAGCAGTGGGATGGGGCGACGTGGAGCATCGTGGCAACACCCCCGTCTCCGGTGACCGGCAGTCTGGGCGGCGTGTCCTGCACACGGGTGAACAACTGCACCGGGGTCGGCTCTGACAACCCTGCCGCCCCGAATGTGCCGATCATCGAACGGGTTGTCACACCGACTCTCGTCACCACCACCTCGGCATCGGTGGCAGCAGGTGGCAGTATTTCTGATTCGGCAACGCTGTCCGATGGTGTGACTCCGAGCGGGTCGATAACGTTCAAGGCGTTCAGTCCGGCGGATACCACCTGCACTGGGACCCCGGTGTTCACGTCCGCGGCGGTGCCCGTCAATGGGAATGGCACCTATGGCTCCGGTCCCTTCACCGCTAACGTGGCCGGCACGTACCGGTTCGTCGCCTCGTACTCTGGCGACACCAACAACCCGCCGGTCACGGGGGCGTGCGGAGATACCGGCGAGAGTGTGGTTGTCTCCAAGGCAGCGGCGGGGATTGTGACCAAGGCGTCGGCTCCGGTGGCGGTGGGTGGCGCCATTTCGGATGCGGCGACGGTGTCGGGTGTAAGCCCGACCGGGAACGTCACCTTCAAGGCGTTCGATCCGACGGATACGACGTGCGCGGCGACACCGGTGTTCACGTCGGCCGCGGTGGCCGTGAGTGCCACGGGCACCGCGGCTTCGGGTCCGTTCACGCCTACTGCGGCCGGCACGTACCGGTTCGTGGCGTCCTACAGCGGCGATGGCAACAATGCAGCGGTGTCGGGTGTTTGTGCCGATCCCGCTGAGAGTGTCGTGGTTTCGAAGGCGTCGCCGGCGATGACGACAGCGGCGTCGGCTCCGGTGGCCGCCGGTGGCAATATCTCTGATTCGGCCACGCTGACCGGTGGTGTGACTCCGAGCGGGTCGATAACGTTCAAGGCGTTCAGCCCGGCGGATACCACCTGCACCGCCACTCCGATGTTCACGTCGTCGGCGGTGCCGGTCAGTGGGAATGGCACCTACGCCTCGGGTTCGTTCACGGCTACTGCGGCCGGCACGTACCGGTTCGTGGCGTCCTACAGCGGCGATGCCAACAACGCTCCGATCACGGGTGCCTGCAACGACGCCAACGAGAGTGTGATCGTCTCCAAGGCAGCGGCGGGGATTGTGACCAAGGCGTCGGCTCCGGTGGCGGTGGGTGGCGCCATTTCGGATGCGGCGACGGTGTCGGGTGTAAGCCCGACCGGGAACGTCACCTTCAAGGCGTTCGATCCGACGGATACGACGTGCGCGGCGACACCGGTGTTCACGTCGGCCGCGGTGGCCGTGAGTGCCACGGGCACCGCGGCTTCGGGTCCGTTCACGCCTACTGCGGCCGGCACGTACCGGTTCGTGGCGTCCTACAGCGGCGATGGCAACAATGCAGCGGTGTCGGGTGCTTGTGCCGATCCCGCTGAGAGTGTCGTGGTTTCGAAGGCGTCGCCGGCGATGACGACAGCGGCGTCGGCTCCGGTGGCGGCCGGTGGCAATATCTCTGATTCGGCCACGCTGACCGGTGGTGTGACTCCGAGCGGGTCGATAACGTTCAAGGCGTTCAGCCCGGCGGATAGCACCTGCACTGGGACCCCGGTGTTCACGTCGTCGGCGGTGCCGGTCAGTGGGAATGGCACCTACGCCTCGGGTTCGTTCACGGCTACTGCGGCCGGCACGTACCGGTTCGTGGCGTCCTACAGCGGCGATGCCAACAACGCTCCGATCACGGGTGCCTGCAACGACGCCAACGAGAGTGTGATCGTCTCCAAGGCAGCGGCGGGGATTGTGACCAAGGCGTCGGCTCCGGTGGCGGTGGGTGGCGCCATTTCGGATGCGGCGACGGTGTCGGGTGTAAGCCCGACCGGGAACGTCACCTTCAAGGCGTTCGATCCGACGGATACGACGTGCGCGGCGACACCGGTGTTCACGTCGGCCGCGGTGGCCGTGAGTGCCACGGGCACCGCGGCTTCGGGTCCGTTCACGCCTACCTCCCCCGGCACGTACCGGTTCGTGGCGTCCTACAGCGGCGATGGCAACAATGCAGCGGTGTCGGGTGCTTGTGCCGATCCCGCTGAGAGTGTCGTGGTTTCGAAGGCGTCGCCGGCGATGACGACAGCGGCGTCGGCTCCGGTGGCTGCTGGTGGCATCATCTCTGATAGCGCCACCCTGTCGGGTGTGTCGCCGACAGGGACGATCACGTTCACCATGTTCGGGCCCAACGACGCCACGTGTGTGACGGCGCCGGCGTTCACGTCGACGACCCCGGTCAACGCCGGCAATGGCACGTATGCCTCCGGTCCGTTCACCACCGTGTTGGCCGGCACGTACCGGTTCGTGGCGTCCTACAGCGGCGACGCCAACAACGCTCCCATCTCCGGTGCCTGCAACGACGCCAACGAGAGTGTGATCGTCTCCAAGGCAGCGGCGGGGATTGTGACCAAGGCGTCGGCTCCGGTGGCGGTGGGTGGCGCCATTTCGGATGCGGCGACGGTGTCGGGTGTAAGCCCGACCGGGAACGTCACCTTCAAGGCGTTCGATCCGACGGATACGACGTGCGCGGCGACACCGGTGTTCACGTCGGCCGCGGTGGCCGTGAGTGCCACGGGCACCGCGGCTTCGGGTCCGTTCACGCCTACTGCGGCCGGCACGTACCGGTTCGTGGCGTCCTACAGCGGCGATGGCAACAATGCAGCGGTGTCGGGTGTTTGTGCCGATCCCGCTGAGAGTGTCGTGGTTTCGAAGGCGTCGCCGGCGATGACGACAGCGGCGTCGGCTCCGGTGGCCGCCGGTGGCAATATCTCTGATTCGGCCACGCTGACCGGTGGTGTGACTCCGAGCGGGTCGATAACGTTCAAGGCGTTCAGCCCGGCGGATAGCACCTGCACCGCCACTCCGATGTTCACGTCGTCGGCGGTGCCGGTCAGTGGGAATGGCACCTACGCCTCGGGTTCGTTCACGGCTACTGCGGCCGGCACGTACCGGTTCGTGGCGTCCTACAGCGGCGATGCCAACAACGCTCCGATCACGGGTGCCTGCAACGACGCCAACGAGAGTGTGATCGTCTCCAAGGCAGCGGCGGGGATTGTGACCAAGGCGTCGGCTCCGGTGGCGGTGGGTGGCGCCATTTCGGATGCGGCGACGGTGTCGGGTGTAAGCCCGACCGGGAACGTCACCTTCAAGGCGTTCGATCCGACGGATACGACGTGCGCGGCGACACCGGTGTTCACGTCGGCCGCGGTGGCCGTGAGTGCCACCGGCACCGCGGCTTCGGGTCCGTTCACGCCTACTGCGGCCGGCACGTACCGGTTCGTGGCGTCCTACAGCGGCGATGGCAACAATGCAGCGGTGTCGGGTGCTTGTGCCGATCCCGCTGAGAGTGTCGTGGTTTCGAAGGCGTCGCCGGCGATGACGACAGCGGCGTCGGCCCCGGTGGCTGCTGGTGGCATCATCTCTGATAGCGCCACCCTGTCGGGTGTGTCGCCGACAGGGACGATCACGTTCACCATGTTCGGGCCCAACGACGCCACGTGTGTGACGGCGCCGGCGTTCACGTCGACGACCCCGGTCAACGCCGGCAATGGCACGTATGCCTCCGGTCCGTTCACCACCGTGTTGGCCGGCACGTACCGGTTCGTGGCGTCCTACAGCGGCGACGCCAACAACGCTCCCATCTCCGGTGCCTGCAACGACGCCAACGAGAGTGTGATCGTCTCCAAGGCAGCGGCGGGGATTGTGACCAAGGCGTCGGCTCCGGTGGCGTTGGGTGGCGCCATTTCGGATGCGGCGACGGTGTCGGGTGTAAGCCCGACCGGGAACGTCACCTTCAAGGCGTTCGATCCGACGGATACGACGTGCGCGGCGACACCGGTGTTCACGTCGGCGGCGGTGGCCGTGAGTGCCACGGGCACCGCGGCTTCGGGTCCGTTCACGCCTACCTCCCCCGGCACGTACCGGTTCGTGGCGTCCTACAGCGGCGACGCCAACAACGCTCCCATCTCCGGTGCCTGCAACGATACAGCCGAGAGTGTTGTCGTCGAGCGCGTCCGCGTCCACGATTGTGACCAAGGCGTCGGCTCCGGTGGCCCTGGGTGGCGCCATTTCGGATTCGGCGACGGTGTCGGGTGTAAGCCCGACCGGGAACGTCACCTTCAAGGCGTTCGATCCGACGGATACGACGTGCGCGGCGACACCGGTGTTCACGTCGGCGGCGGTGGCCGTGAGTGCCACCGGCACCGCGGCTTCGGGTCCGTTCACGCCTACTGCGGCCGGCACGTACCGGTTCGTGGCGTCCTACAGCGGCGACGCCAACAACGCTCCCATCTCCGGTGCCTGCAACGACGCCAACGAGAGTGTGATCGTCTCCAAGGCAGCGGCGGGGATTGTGACCAAGGCGTCGGCTCCGGTGGCGTTGGGTGGCGCCATTTCGGATTCGGCGACGGTGTCGGGTGTAAGCCCGACCGGGAACGTCACCTTCAAGGCGTTCGATCCGACGGATACGACGTGCGCGGCGACACCGGTGTTCACGTCGGCGGCGGTGGCCGTGAGTGCCACGGGCACCGCGGCTTCGGGTCCGTTCACGCCTACCTCCCCCGGCACGTACCGGTTCGTGGCGTCCTACAGCGGCGACGCCAACAACGCTCCCATCTCCGGTGCCTGCAACGATACAGCCGAGAGTGTTGTCGTCAGCGCGTCCGCGTCCACGATTGTGACCAAGGCGTCGGCTCCGGTGGCCCTGGGTGGCGCCATTTCGGATTCGGCGACGGTGTCGGGTGTAAGCCCGACCGGGAACGTCACCTTCAAGGCGTTCGATCCGACGGATACGACGTGCGCGGCGACACCGGTGTTCACGTCGGCGGCGGTGGCCGTGAGTGCCACCGGCACCGCGGCTTCGGGTCCGTTCACGCCTACTGCGGCCGGCACGTACCGGTTCGTGGCGTCCTACAGCGGCGATGGCAACAATGCAGCGGTGTCGGGTGCTTGTGCCGATCCCGCTGAGAGTGTCGTGGTTTCGAAGGCGTCGCCGGCGATGACGACAGCGGCGTCGGCCCCGGTGGCTGCTGGTGGCATCATCTCTGATAGCGCCACCCTGTCGGGTGTGTCGCCGACAGGGACGATCACGTTCACCATGTTCGGGCCCAACGACGCCACGTGTGTGACGGCGCCGGCGTTCACGTCGACGACCCCGGTCAACGCCGGCAATGGCACGTATGCCTCCGGTCCGTTCACCACCGTGTTGGCCGGCACGTACCGGTTCGTGGCGTCCTACAGCGGTGACACCAAGAATGCTGCAGTCTCGGGTGCCTGCAACGATGCCAACGAGAGTGTGATCGTCAGTCCAGCCAGCCCGACGATCGCCAACAGAGCCTCGGCCCCGGTGACGGTGGGTGGCAGCATCTCCGATGCAGCCACGCTCACGGGTGGGGTGAACCCGACCGGGACGGTCACGTTCAAGTTGTTCGGGCCCAACAATGGGACCTGCGCCGGAACTCCGGTGTTCGCGCCGGCGCCGGCGACGGTCAGCTCGGGCGTAGCCGGCTCTGGTCCGTTCGTCACATCCGCGGCTGGTACCTACCACTTTGTGGCTGTTTACAGCGGTGACGCCAACAATAAGGCGACCTCGCCGACCTCGTGCACCGACCCGGGCGGCACGGTCGTAGTCTCCGCTCAACCGACCATCACGACGACAACGGTCCCACCGACCACGACAACGGTGGCGCCGACGACGACGACGACGGTCCCGCCGACCACTACGACGGTGGCTCCGACCACCACGACCACGACGGTGGCGCCGACGACGACCACGACGGTGGCACCGACGACCACGACCACCACGGTGGCGCCGACGACCACGACCACAACGGTGGCGCCGACGACCACGACGACCACGGTGGCGCCGACCACGACGACCACGGTGGCGCCGACCACCACCACCACGACGGTGGCTCCGACCACCACGACCACGACGGTGGCGCCGACGGCCAACACGGTAGGTCCGACGACCACGACCGCCCTGAAGCCTACGACACCCATCACGCCCGCCGCCGCACCGACAGTGGCGATCGGCGGCGCGACGCAGACGAGCCAACCACTCGTGTCCCTCGGTTCGACCATCCTGGTCAAGGGCGGCGGATTCCTACCTGGCATCCGGATTCAGATCACCCTGTTCAGCACTCCGCTCCAGGTCGGCTCGACTGTCACCGATTCGCTTGGCAACTATCAGGTGTCGGTCACCATCCCGGCGGATCTGGCCCCGGGCCTGCATCACCTCGTCGCCTGGACAACGAGCTCGTCGCTGAAAGCGACGATGGCCATCACGGTGATCTCTGCGAGCAGCGCGGCGACGCCGTCCCACGCAGCCGGGACTGCGACCGCCGCCCCGGCGCTGGCCAGGGGGACCGGATTCCTTTCCTTCACCGGGGCCAACGTCCGGATCGCATGCCTGATCGCCCTGGCGATGCTGACGACCGGGGTGTTGATGGTCCTCGGAGCATGGCGCCGCCGACCTCGGCACTGGTAATCCGAGGGGGCCGATCAGACGGCCCATAGTTCCCGATACGACCAACCTTCGAGCGGCTGATACCCGGTCCGGCGGGTATCAGGCGCCAACCGCGGCCCCTACCGATGGTGGGTCGAAGTCAATGCGCGGGCGGCAGGGACCACAGTCTCTCGCAATCCGCAACTCGCCACCCAACTCGTGGACCAAGGGTTCAGCATTGCCGGACACTAAAGGCAGGTGCTGATCAGGCCGGAACAGCCGCCTTCTGGCGCGTTCGGCGGGGATTGTGAGCCATTGGTGCCGCCGCCGCCTGGGCCCGGTCGTAGGCGGCTAGGACCGGAGCCGGTATCCTGCCGCGGCGCCCGACCTCACGATCGTTGGCCGATGCCCAGGCCCGCACGGCCGCCATGTCCGTTCGCCCGTGAGCCGGTGCCGATCCGGCGGCTGCGCGTGCCCGGCGGGCCACTCCGGCGTTGGGCGTGGCCATCGAACCTGCAGCCTGTCGCCCGCGCTCAGCCGCCGCCTTCCGCGATCCCGCCGATGCAAAGACCTGCAACTCGCCGAGGACCTGGTCGAGCCCGGGTTGGTGGCGGGCGCAGAGGTCGACGAGGTATTCAGCACCCTGCCAGCTGATGTTCCGTTCGAGCCCGAAGCTTCCGACGGTATCGGCGTCCCCCGATCGTACCTATTCGAGCAAAACGCAGGATTGCCATCCTTGCCGCACGATCGTATTCAGGTGATATTTCCGTCGCTGCGGACGCCGGTCAGACGGTGGACGAGCTGAACTTGCGGGACGCCAGCACAGAAAAGACCACGGTGATACCGGCCGCCCACGCCACCGCCAGCCAGAGGTCCGAACCGGGAGAGCGCCCGTTGTAAAGGGCCCGGCTGGCGTTGGTGGCAATGGTGAAGGGATTGTTGCGGGCGAATGGTTGCAACCATGAGGGCATGGTCCTCGGGTCGACGAACGCCGACGACACAAAGGTGAGCGGGAAGATCCACATGAAACTGGCCGAGTTGGCCGCTTCGACCGATCCGATCGACGCACCGATCAGCACGTTGATCCAGGTGAAGGCGTAGGCGAAGCTGAGCAGCAGGAGGGTTGCGGCCGCGGCCTCGGCGAGCGAGCCCTCGAAACGGAATCCGATGGCGAACGCCACGGCGAGCATCACCGCGAAGGTGATCAGGTTGCGAATCAGATCCGAGAAGGTCCGGCCGACCAGTACTGCGGGCTCATACATCGGGAGCGACCGGAGCCGGTCGGCGATGCCCTTGCTGAGGTCCTCGGCCAGGCCCACCGCCGCGAAGCTCGACCCGAACAGGACGGTCTGGGCAAAAATGCCCGGCATCAGGAACTGGTTGTAGTCGCGGTAGCCGGGGACCTTGATCGAGCCTCCGAAGACATAGGCGAACAGCAGCACGAACATCACCGGTTGGACGGTGGAGAACACCAGCACATCGGGGTTGCGCGGCAAGGCCCGCAGGTGGCGGCTGGCCTCGGTCCAGCTGTCCCTCAGCGCCCAGACCGGCCCGGCAGGGGCCTCGTCCCGCTCGGCGGCGGCATTTGCGGTCATTGAATGGGCCATCATCCCGCCTCACTTCTCGCTCGGTGGGCGCCCGCTCCGGGCGCCGGATCCTCAGGTCCGTCATCCGCGTCGACCGCAGCCGGCTCGGCCGGGTGCCCGGTGAGGGCGAAGAAGACGTCATCAAGCGTGGACCGCCGTACCGCCACGTCAAGGACCTCGATCCCGGCGTCGTCCAGCTCACGGACAACGGCGGGGACGATGCCGGCGAGATTGCGCACCGGCAGCTCGACCAGGTTGCTGCCGGCGGCCGACTGGCCCGGGCCGCACGATCGGTGCGTGAGGAGATCGATGACGCGTTCGGAGTCCCGGGGATCGCCCAGGACCACCTCCAGCAGATCGCCCCCGACCCGACCCTTGAGCTCATCGGCCGTGCCCCGGGCAATGACCGAGCCATGGTCGATGACCACGATCTCGTCGGCCAGGCGGTCAGCCTCGTCGAGGTACTGGGTCGTGAGCAGCGTGGTGGTGCCGCCCCGGCCGAGCTCGTCGATGAGGTCCCACATGCCGAGGCGGCTTCGGGGGTCGAGGCCGGTGGTCGGCTCGTCGAGGAATAGAACCGACGGTCTGCCGATCAGGCTCATGGCGATGTCCAAGCGGCGTCGCATACCGCCCGAATAGGTCTTGGCCACCCGGTTGCCGGCCTCCGCCAGGTCGAACCGTTCGAGCAGCTCGCGAGCCCGACGACGGGCTTCGGGAGTCTGGAGATGGAACAGACGACCAACGTGCTGGAGGTTCTCGAAACCGGTGAGTCGGTCGTCGACGGCCGCGAACTGACCGGTGAGACCGATCCGGGCCCGGGCCCGGCGAGGTTCGGTCTGCACGTCGATGCCGTCGATGAGGGCGCGACCGGCATCAGGCTTGAGCAGCGTGCACAGGACTCGGACCGCCGTGGTCTTTCCGGCGCCATTCGGCCCGAGCAGGCCGAGCACCCGACCACGCTCGATCTCGAAGGTCACGCCTCGCAGCGCCTCGGTCTGGCCGAACCTCTTCCACAGGCCCTCGGCTACGACCGCCTTGCGTCCGTCCTCCCGGTCCATGTGGATTGGGACGCCAGGGCGCTCCGAAACTCATCGGCGCGCCAGGAGCATCGCCTCACGCAATCTCGTCCACCGGCTCCGGTTGAGCGGGCGTCTGCTCGAAGATGTAATACCCGGCGATGGCCCCGTACAGGGCGAGCGCCAACGGGGCGCTGAGAAAGGCGATTCCGGCGGCAATGAGATAGACGGTGTTTCCGAAGCCGAACCGCAACATGGCCTTGCGGGCGTCAACCTTGTTCAGGTTCTGCTCGAAATGGCCACGGCGGACGGACCACACGAAGATGGCGCCGAAGCTCAGACTCATGCCTTCGAGTATGAGTCCGTAGAGCGCGGCCGCCAGGTGGGCGTCGGACCCACCTGCCCGCAGGTAGGTCGCCATGGTGGACGTGGCGAATGGAATCACCACCACGAACATCAGCAGTAACAGGTTGAGGAACAGCAACGTCCGGTCGACCTGCGCCAAGGTCCGGAACAGTGCATGGTGGTTGACCCAGATGATGCCGATGGTGAAGAAGCTCACCAGATAGGCAGCCACGACGGGCCATCGGTTGCCGAGTTGGTGGGCCAGCGACCCGTGTCCGGGCCCGTCGATCGAGAGGTTCAGGGCCAGCAGCGTGATGGCGACGGCCAGGACCCCGTCGCTGAACGCCTCCAACCTACTGCTGTCCGAGGTCATCGCCATCTACGCACTCCACCCGCCCTTCGGATTCAGATCTGTCGTCGCACATGATGCCGGAATCTGGTGCCGTGACTCGGCAACAGATATCCGTCAGGTGATCTTCCCAAGCTGGATACCGATATCCCCTGGCCGGCTGGCAAGCTCCGCCGGACCCGGCCATCATGGTGACAGCCGATCGGGGAGGCGGAGAGTGAGCGAATTAACCTCGACCGTGGCCTTGAACGATCAGTCCGGGGCCCAGGTGCTCCCGATCGACGGGTTCCTGCGTGAGGTCCATCGCCGCGTCGCCCCGGTGACCGCGGGCACCGTCGCTGACTACATCCCCGAACTGGCCCATGCCGATCCGCGGTGGTTCGGCATTGCCCTGGTGACGGTCGCCGGGCACGTCTATGTGGTCGGAGACTCCGAGCAGTGTTTCACCATCCAATCGGTTTCCAAGCCCTTCGTGTTCGGCATGGCGCTGGATGATCGGGGATTCGACCTGGTCCTGCGCAACGTCGGTGTGGAACCGACCGGGGACGCCTTCAACTCGATCGTGCTTGACGAAGCATCGGGCCGTCCCTTCAACCCCATGGTCAACGCCGGCGCCATTGTCACGTCAGGGCTGGTCGGGGGCTCCGACCGGGATGAGCAGCTGACCCGCATATTCGACGGGCTCAGCCGGTTCGCCGGGCATCCGATCACCCTGGACCAGGGGGTCTTCGAATCGGAGCGGGCAACGGGTCATCGCAACCGGGCCATCGCCCACCTGATGCGCGGCTTCGGAATGATGGACGAAGATGTCGACGGGGCCCTCGAGCTTTACTTTCGCCAGTGCTCGGCCAGCGTGACCTGCCGAGACCTGGCGGTGATGGCCGCAACACTCGCCAACCGTGGGCTGAACCCGCTTACCGGCGTAAGGGCGCTCGAAGAGCGACATGTCGGCCATGTGCGGAGCGTCATGTCGAGCTGCGGGATGTACGACTACTCGGGCGAATGGATGTACCGGATCGGCATGCCAGCCAACAGTGGCGTGTCGGGCGGACTGCTCGCCGTCCTGCCCGGTCAGTTCGGCCTGGCCGTCTTCTCGCCGCCCCTTGATGCCCGCGGTAACACCGTCCGAGGAATCGAGGTATGTGAGGAGCTGTCCACCGAGTTGGGTTGCACCTGTTCACGCCTCAAGCCGTCGGTCGCACCGCCATCCGCCGCTCGTCGTACTCCGGTGATGAGGTCCGGTCGAAGCGGGTTCGCTCTGCCACCGAGACCGAGTTATTGGATCGCGAGGGCATCGGATCCGGGTCTTCGAAATGCAGGGCGATCTGTTTTTCGGCTCCGTCGAATCGCTCAGCCACGACGTGCTGGAAGACGCGGGCAACGCCAGTTTCGTCGTCCTCGACTGTCGCCGGATCGGCGTGGTCGACACCGCGGCGGCCACCCTGCTGGCCAGGCTGTGCGCCGTGATGGCCGAATCCGGGGCCATGGTGTATGTCACCCGGCTGGCGGACGGCGCCTCCCGGCCCAACGCCATCGAGGAGTCGCTGGTTCACAGTGACGTGAGTCCACGGCCCCGGTTCTTCGAGGACGCCGACACCGCCCTGGAGGAGGCCGAGACATTGCTCATCGCGACGAGCGCGCCCACAGTAGACGTGACGCCCTTCGTTGAATTCGACGAGGAAGAGCTCCTCGCGGGCTGTCGAAGGCCGAGCTGGCGGTCATCGCCTCGTTGACCGTCACCACGCAATTCGGGCCCGGGGCGTGATCTTCGAGGAGGGGGATCAGGCCGATGCCATCTACCTGGTGGCCAGTGGCGTGGTCAGCATCCTCGGCGGCCGGCACGCTGCGGGCCACTACCAGCGGCTGGCCAACCCTGGGCCCGGGCGTCGCATTCGGTGAGATGGCGGTGCTCGACCGCATGCCCCGCTCGACCAGCGCCTGGGCCGAGGTGGCCTCGACCTGCCACGTGCTCGACAAGGCGGAGTTCGACCGCCTCGAGCAGGAACACCCTGGGGTGGCGACCGCGCTGTTGCGCAATCTGGCGCGGACACTCTCGGGCCGGCTCCGACGCGCCAACGCCGAGATCCGCCTGCTCAGTTGACCCCGCACGTCTCCTGTTCCACGGCTCGAAATGTCCGGTCTAGGGTCGGGTGGTGACCCCCGACGGAAAGTCCCAGCGGGAGAGAATGCTCTCGGGTGAGCCGTACTTGGCGGACGACCCGCAGCTGATGGCCGAGAGCCGGCGGGCCCGGCAGCTCATGGGCGCGTACAACCGTAGCCCGGAGGACGGAGAGGCAGAGCGGCGCGCCATCCTCGACTCGCTGCTGGGTGCCTTCGGGCCGGGCAGTGTGATCCGGCCGCCGTTCTACTGCGATTACGGCTATAACCTGCAGATCGGCGCCCGGACGTTCGTGAATTTCGGTCTGGTCGCTCTCGACGTGGCGCCTATTGTCATCGGGGACGACGTTCAGTTCGGGCCCAACGTCCAGTTGTTGACGCCGACCCATCCCATCGAGGCGGAACCCCGCCGAGCCAAGTGGGAGGCGGCCCGCCCCATCACGATCGGCGACAACGTGTGGCTGGGCGGCGGCGCGATAGTCCTCCCAGGCGTCGAGATCGGTGAGGACACAGTCGTCGGCGCGGGGGCGGTGGTGACGAAAGACCTGCCGCCGCAGGTTGTCGCGGTCGGCAATCCGGCGCGCGTCGTGCGATCAGTCCCCAGCTCCTAGAAGGTGACAGGGTCGAGGTCGAACACGTCCTCACACCGGCTGGCCAAAAGACGGTCGGCCAGAGCCCCTTTGAGGGCCGTGAAATGCTGCTCGTCAAGGGTTGACCGGGATTCCTGGCGGGCCAGGCTGATGAACTCATCGGTCACCAAACCTTCCCTCACGACGAAGGTGCACGCCCGGTCCCGGTAGAGGAAACGCCACACGAACTGCTCGAGGGTGACGCCCCGCGCCGGTCGTTCCAGCTCGGCCGTGACGAGGTAACGATCTTCTGTCAAGCTGCGGGTCACCAGCTCGAACCCGTCCCGCGCGCCCGGCCCACGGAACGCGGTCTCGATACTGACCTGGCGACGCTGGATGGCAGGCCGGGAGTCGAGTATGGGGAAGGCCAGGCGCATCGCCTGGTAAGCCATGGCGACACCGGCCGGGCTGCCGGGTCCGGCGTAGCGCAGCATGTCCCCGAAGGTGAATTGCAGACGTGTTCCCTCGTCGATCACGTCGATGGGGCTGGTGTCCGGAACCATGCGCCCCAGCCTAAGGCGGCCTTGGCCCGGGTGGTGACGACGATGACGGGCAGTCCCGTGTCGCGCCGCGTATTGGCCTGCTGGCCGCCCGAGGCCTCGTATTCCGCGACCTGGTCACCCGCCCACTGAGACGCGGCCTCGACGATATCGCCGTACACTGGCGTCAGCCATCTCTGGCCGAGACTCGGGGCGGCCGCCGCCGCAACCGGGAGTGCCTGTGCCAACTGATGTGCCGATGTCGTTCCTGGTCGACCTGGGTTGGGACGACGCATGGGCCGCCGCCCTTGCTGCCTCCTCGCATCCTGCCTTGACCCCGGGACGCGTGTCACGGATCGACCGCGGCCTCTCGACGGTCCTGATACCCGCCGGCGCGGTGCGGGTCCCGGCGGTGACCGCCCTGCCCGTGGCCGTCGGTGATTGGGTCGTGCTGGCCACCGAACCGGCCCGTCCCGGCCGCTGGGTCCTGGCCGGCCTACTCCCTCGCCGCAGCGCCTTCCGCCGGGCCCACGCCGGCGCCGCGGCCCGGGAGCAGGTGGTGGCGGCCAACATCGATACCGTTTTCCTGGTCGACGCCATGGACGGCCAGCTCAGCGTCCGGCACCTCCAGCGCTACGTAGCCCTGGTCTGGCAGAGCGGCGCAGTGCCGGTTGTGGTGGTTACCAAATCCGATCTGGCATCGCCCGACGACGTCGACCGATATGTCACAACGGTCAACGAGGTGGCCGCCGGGGTGGCTGTTCATGTCATCAGCGCCGAGTCCGGCCAGGGACTTGATCCTCTGGCGCCCTACCTGGCGCCCGGACGCACGGTGGCCCTGCTCGGGCTGTCCGGCGCCGGCAAGTCGACACTGGTGAACCTGTTGGCCGGCCAACCCGTCCTGGCCACCGGCCGGGTGCGGGGGGACGGTAAGGGCCGGCACACCACGACCCACCGGGAGCTGGTCTCGATCCCGGGCGGCGGAGTGGTGATCGACACACCGGGCATGCGGGCGCTTTCTGTGACGACCGCGGTCGAAGGGGTGGCGCAGGTCTTCTCCGACGTGGAGGATTTGGAGCGCCGGTGCGGGTTCCCCGACTGCTCCCACACCTCGGAGCCGGGGTGTGCCGTCGCGGCCGCGGTGGTTGCCGGCGAGCTCAGCCCGGTCCGGCTCGCCAGTTGGCGGCAGCTCCGCAATGAGGGGACGCCGGAGGAGGATCCCGCGGTGAGCCGCCTTCGTGTCGTCGAACGAAAGCAGAGGAAGGCGGTGGAAAAAGCCTCCCGTGCGCAGTCGCGGGCGACTCAGAGGAAACTGACCTTTCCGCCGCCCACCCAGGATCGTGGCGTCCGGGCCGCCGAACCGGGCTGATACCATCGATATCGCCTTTCGACCGCCTGGCATCCGGCCAAGGATCGGGCGGCGGACAGAGTCGCAGTGGCTGTGTTGGAGGTTGGATCAAGCAGAGATCCGAATGCCGGGCCACCGGAGATCTCGCGTCGCGCCGTGGTCCTGGCGGTGGCCAGAAGGGGCGGCCCGCATCTTCTGGAGGCCACCTTTGTGCCTGCCGTGCTCTTCTACTGCTGCCTGACGTGGGGGGGCCTGGCCTTGGCCTACGTCACCGCCCTCGGCTGGATGTACGGCACCCTCGCTCGACGGGTGGTGCGCCACCGGCGGGTTCCGCCCATCCTCGTGCTGGCGGTCGTCGGTATCACCGTCCGCACCGCCATGGCGATGGCCGGCGGCAGCACGTTCGTGTACTTCATGCAGCCGATTCTCGGGACGATCGCCACGGCCTGTGTGTTCCTGTTGTCCCTGGTGGCCGGCCGTCCCCTGATCGGTCGCCTGGCCATCGATTTCTGGCCTATCACCCCGGAGATGGCGGACAACCCGAGGGTGATCTCGCTGTTCAGGGGACTGACCGTCCTGTGGGCGGGCATCAACCTGGCGACCGCGGCGACGACGTTCACCCTTCTTCTGTGGCTGCCGGTGGGCACGTTCGTGGCGGCCAAACAGGTGTCGGGTCTGCTGATCACCACCACCGGGATCGTCGTCACCGTCTGCTGGTCCCACCGCATCGCCTGTCGCGAGGGTGTGCTCACCGCTCCGGTCCGGACCGCCTGTCAGTCCGGCTGATCCTTCTCAGGGTCGAGTCGGTACCCCCGGCCTGGGATCGCCTGCAGTGCCACTCCGGCCGGCCCGAGCCGCCGCCGCAGCCTGCCGACGGCGACCTCGAGCAGGTGGGGATCGGTGTCCCGGCACCCCCAGACCCGGGTGAGGAACACGTCCCTGGGCACCACCGCGCCCGGTTTCCGGACCAGGATCTCGAAGACGGCGCGTTCTTTGGGCGACAGCTGGTCCACGGCACCGCCGACCTCGATCGCCCCGCCTTGGACGACGATCGGCTCGCCACCCAACTGGTACGCCTGGCGCCGGGCGCTCAGGTGGTCCCCCAGGGCCCGGACGAGTAGGCCGAGGCGACCGACAGCTGGCGTCAGCGGCTCCTCGACACCTTCCTCGCGGGCGCCCTCGGCGCAAACCGGTCCGACGCAGGCCGCGGTCACAGGGCCGTTGAGGGCGGCCCGCAGTTGATCGGCCTCTTCCGGCGTGCCGGCCATGGCGAACAGGTTGTGGACCGCCGGCGCGCTGGTGAAGGTGATGGCGTCGACCTGGCCGGAGCGCGCCGCTCGGGCCAATCGCCGGGCCGGTTCGGCATCGGTCGGGACCCGCCACCGGTAAACCGGGATCGGGATGACCGTCGCCCCCGCACCGCTCAGCACCGCCACCAGCTCGGGGCTCTCCATGCCGTACTCCTGAAGGGCCACTCGCCGGCCGTGGAGGGACTCGGCCAGAAGGATGTCAACCAGGGCCTCCATCCGCTCGGTGGGGGACCTCTGCCAGACGTTCAGGCCGCCGATGTGCAGCGCCGCCGCCGCTTTGGGACCGCGGGCGACGATGCGGGCCTGTCCGAGCGCGGCGACCAATTCCTCGCCCAGGCCCCAGGTCGTGGCGGTGTCCAACCAGGCCCGCATACCGATGCCGGTCGTCGCCACCAGGTAGTCCGGCGGCTCCTTGATGAGCGTGACCGTTGCCTGGCGGAGGTTTTCATCGGACGCCAGGTAGAGGGTGGTGATAGTCGGGCCGTGCACGATCGCCGCGCCACGGCGCGCCAGGAGCTCGGCTTGTTCTTCCCAGCGCCGGTCGGCCGTGATGCCGACCACGAAGCCGTCGAGCGGACGCAGCGACATTGGTGACTCCATCGTGTGCTGGCTCCGTGAACGGAGGGTACCCGGTCGGTGTCGATCTGAAGAACGGAATCTGACGGCGGCCTGTCAACAGCTTGCGTACAGGAACCTCACATTGGATGGAGCCGCACGTGTGCGCGTTTCGACCACGACGGTTCATCAGGTGGCAACGGCACGAACATACGGCTCGGGTTGCATGGTTTCCCATGAGCACTGTGATCGACAGACCCACAATGCCGGCAACGTCGGCGTCGCGGCCGAAGGGCCGTGGACATTGGATCGACCATTGGGATCCGGACAACGACCAGTTCTGGGAGGGAGGCGGCAAGAGAATCGCCAGGCGCAACCTGGCCCTGTCGATCTTCGCCGAGCACATCGGTTTCAGTGTCTGGGTCATCTGGACGATCGTCGTCATCAACCTGGCCAACATCGGCATCACCATGTCGCTGTCAGAGCAGTTCATGCTGACGCTGGTCCCGAACCTGATCGGGTCGATACTGCGCGTCCCGTACACCTTCGCCGTTCCGAGGTTCGGCGGGCGGGCATGGACGACAGTCAGCGCCGCACTGCTGTTCATACCGGCGTTGCTGCTCGCGTTGGTGGTGCCGAGCGGCTGGCTGGCTCACCAGGCTCACGGCACCCAGTACTGGATCCTCTTTCTGTGTGCCGCGACTGCCGGACTCGGGGGCGGCAACTTCTCATCCTCGATGGCGAATATCTCGTTCTTCTATCCCGAGAGGAAGAAGGGGTTCGCGCTGGGTCTCAACGCCGCCGGCGGCAACCTCGGTGTCGCCGTCGCCCAACTCTTCGTTCCGTTGGTGATCATCATCGGAGTGGCGGCCAAGGCTGTCAAGCTGCCGAAGCACCACGTGCACATGGCATACGCCGGCTTCATGTGGCTACCGCTCATCGCCATCGCCTCGGTCGGTGCCTGGTTGTTCATGGACAGCCTGACCGAGGCCAGGGCCGATACGAGGTCCTATCGGGCGTCGCTCCACAACGGCCAGACCTGGATCATGTCGTTGCTGTACATCGGCACATTCGGCTCGTTCATCGGATTCTCGTTCGCCCTCCCGCTGGTCATCAAGAACACGTTCCCGGAGTTCCTGGCCGGACACCCGTTCATCGCCACCTACCTCGCCGGGCTGGGCTTCGTCGGGGCGCTGATCGGTTCGTTGGCCCGACCGGTCGGCGGTTGGCTGTCCGATCGGATCGGTGGAGGACGGGTGACGTTGGCGGTGTTCGTCGGCATGGCGGTCTTCACGGGCGGTGCCATTGCCGGCGTGCAGCAACGGACCTTCGCCTTGTTCTTCGGCTCGTTCATGGTGATCTTTCTGTTGAGCGGGATCGGCAACGGATCCACCTACAAGATGATCCCGTCGATCTTCGCCCTGCTCGGTCGCCGGCACGCCGGCGTCGCCGGCGTCGATCCCGCCCAGACGGCACTGGAGTTCAAGCGCCGGGCGGCCGCAGTCATCGGCATCGCCGGCGCCATCGGCGCCTTCGGCGGGGTGCTCATCCAGGTCGTGCTCCGTCAAGCCAGCTTGCACGTCTCGGCACTGGTGAAGGCGGCCAAGACGCCCGCCGCCAAGGTGGCGGTCGCGGCGGCTCATGCCACGTGGTCTGTTCCGGCGCTGTGGGCGTTCCTCTTTTCCTACCTGGCGCTGGCGGCCGTCACCTGGGCGGTCTACATCAAAAAGCGGCGCTTCACGCTCGACAGGCCCGAGACGTCACGGCTGGTGGTCTGAATGGGGGAGCTCTCAGGCCGACGCCGGACGCTGGTCGTCGCGGGCAACGGCATGGTCGGACAGCGACTGCTCGAGGTGCTCGTCGAACGCGGCGCGACGGCCGAGTGGGACATCGTGACCTTCTGCGAAGAGCCGCGAGTCGCGTACGATCGGGTGGCCCTTAGCTCGCTGTTCTCCGGATCCACGCCCGCCGACCTCGAGTTGGCCCCCGCCGGCTTCTTCGAGCAAGTCGGGCTGTCGATCCATGTCGGCGACGCCGTCGTTGCCGTCGACCGGGACCGTTGCGAGATCGAGTCGCGGCGTGGCATACGGATCGGCTACGACGCCCTGGTGCTGGCGACCGGGTCGGTGCCGTTCGTCCCGCCGGTTCCGGGCCGGGATTCGACCGGATGCTTCGTGTATCGCACGGTCGACGATCTCGAGGCCATCCGAGCTCACGTGACCGAGTCCGGCTGCCGGGTCGGAGCGGTGGTCGGAGGCGGTCTTCTCGGTCTGGAGGCCGCCAACGCCCTCAAGAGCCTCGGACTCGAAACCCACGTGGTGGAGTTCTGCGCCCGTCTGATGCCCGCTCAGATCGACGATGGGGGCGCGGCCGCGTTGCTCGCCCGGATCGAGCAGTCGGGTGTCGTCGTGCACACCGGGGTCGCCACCAGCCAGATCCTCACGCACACCGGGCGGGTGGCGGGCATGCGCTTCGCGGCGGCCGCGCCCGATGGGGTCGCACTCGGCGACCTCGCAGTCGACATCGTTGTCTTCTCCGCCGGCATCCGGCCGAGGGACGACCTGGCGCGAGCGGCAGGCCTCTCCGTCGGGGAGCGGGGCGGGATCATTGTCGATGAGGCATGCCGCACCTCGGACCCCGCCATCTTCGCCATCGGCGAGTGCGCGCTGGCCGTCGGTCGGCTGTGGGGCCTGGTGGCGCCCGGCTACCAGATGGCGCGGGTGGTCGCCGACCGGATCCTGGGCGGCGAGGCCTGCTTCCTGGGCGCCGACCTTTCCACCAAGCTCAAGCTGATGGGCGTCGACGTCGCCAGCTTCGGCGATGCGTTCGGGGCTGCTCCGGGCGCCGAAGCGATCACGTTCGACGACCCCGTGGCCAAGGTGTACAAGCGGTTGGTCGTCGGACCGGCCGTCGCTCCCGGAGGCGTCCGTCCGCTCCTTGGCGGGATCCTGGTGGGCGATGCCTCCATGTACGGCATGCTCGCTCAGATGTGCCGCGGGGACATGCCCACCCCTGAGCATCTCGAAGCGCTCATCGTCACGGCCGGTTGCGGCGACGCCACCGGCGCGATCGGGATCGGTGCGCTGTCGGACGGCGCGCTCATCTGCTCGTGCAACAACGTGACCAAGGGGTCCATCCGTGCTGCCGTCGCCGGCGGATGCACCGACGTCGCCGAGGTGAAGGCATGCACCCGGGCCGGTACCGGCTGCGGCGGCTGCATCCCGCTAGTCGCCGAGTTGGTCCGCGACCAACTGGTTGCCGCCGGCGTCGAAGTCCGCAACGACTTGTGCGAGCATTTCCCCTTCTCCCGGCAGCAGCTTTTCGACATTGTCCGGGCCCGGCGCATCACCACGTTCTCAGAGTTGCTGGCGGACCACGGCACCGGTCGTGGTTGCGAGATCTGCAAGCCGGCCGTCGCCTCCATGCTGTCCTCCGTGGGCGACGCCTACATCCTCGACGGCGAACTGGCATCGCTCCAGGACACCAACGACCACTTCCTGGCCAACCTCCAACGGGACGGCACCTACTCGGTCGTGCCCCGGGTACCTGGCGGAGAGATCACCCCCGATCAACTCATCGCCATCGGGCAGGTGGCCAAGGACTTCAACCTCTACACCAAGATCACCGGTGGTCAGCGCATCGACCTGTTCGGCGCGCGGGTCGACCAACTGCCCGAGATCTGGCGACGACTGGTCGACGTGGGGATGGAATCCGGTCACGCCTACGGGAAGGCATTGCGAACGGTGAAATCCTGTGTCGGGAAGAACTGGTGCCGTTACGGGGTCCAGGACTCAACCGCCCTTGCCATCGACCTGGAACTGCGGTACCGGGGCCTGCGATCGCCGCACAAGGTCAAGGCCGCGGTGTCGGGATGCAGCCGGGAATGCGCCGAGGCGCAGGGCAAGGACTTCGGAGTCATTGCGACCGAGCGTGGATGGAACCTGTACGTGTGCGGCAACGGGGGGCTCAAGCCCCAGCACGCCGCCCTGCTGGCCGTCGACATCGACCGCGAGACGGTGGTTCGCTACCTCGACCGCTTCTTGATGTTCTACATCCGCACGGCCGACCGACTGGAACGGACCGCTACCTGGCTCAACAAGCTGGAGGGCGGTATCGACTACCTCCGGCGGGTCGTCGTCGACGACTGCCTGGGCCTGGCCGCCGAGTTGGAGGCCGACATGGCCCGCCACGTCGCCAGTTACAAGTGCGAATGGAAGGCCACGATCGAAGACCCCGCCCGAATGGCCCGCTTCCGGACGTTCGTCAACTCTGACGACGCCGACCCGAACGTCGTGTTCGTGACCGAGCGGGGCCAACCGCGGCCGGCCTATTCGGACGAGAAACCGGCGCCCGACCTGCTCGCCCTTGGAGGAAATCGATGACGCTCACCGCCGAACCGCTCGCCCCGTCCTGGGTCGATGTGTGTGCCCTCGCCCAGCTCATCCCGGACCGGGGCGCGTGCGCGCTCATCGCGGGCGTCCAGGTCGCCATCTTCCGGGTTGAGGGCGAACTCTTCGCCCTTTCCAACTTCGACCCGTTCAGTCAGGCGTTCGTGCTGTCCCGTGGCATCGTCGGCTCACGAGGCGAGCGTCTCAAAGTGGCCTCTCCCATCTACAAGCAGAGCTTTGATCTGCGGACCGGCGAGTGCCTCGACGATCCGGCGGTATCGGTGCGGACATTCGCAGCGCGGGCGGTGGACGGCAGGGTTCAAGTGGCGCGTCCATGACGATCCTCGACGAACCGGTCAGCTTCACCGGGACCCGGCCCCGTCGGCCGGCGATCGGCGAGAGCGGACCGGCGATGCTGCCGCTCGACGCCGGCGAGCAGTACCGGTTCAGCTTCGAAATGGATGCCTGCATCGGCTGCCACTCCTGCGAGGTGGCCTGTGCCGAGCAGAACGGCAACCCGGTCGGGGTCAACTGGCGCCGGGTCGGCGAGATCGAGGGCGGCGCGTTCCCCGACACCCAGCGGTTCAACCTGTCGATGGCCTGCAACCACTGTGTCGAGCCGACCTGCCTGAGCGGCTGCCCGACCAACGCCTACATCAAGCTGGACAACGGGATCGTGGCCCACAACGCCGAGGATTGCATCGGCTGTCAGTACTGCATCTGGAATTGCCCCTATGAGGTGCCCGTCTTCAACCCGCAGCGCCGGGTCGTCACCAAGTGCGACATGTGCCGTCCCCGGCTGGCCGTCGGCGACAACCCGGCGTGCGTCGATGCCTGCCCGACGCAGGCCATCAAAGTGGAGACGGTCAACATCGCGGCGTGGCGTGCCAATCACCATCAGGCTGACGCGCCTGGTCTGCCGCCGGCCGGCATCACCGTGTCCACCACCCGGATCGTCCTGCCTGATTCGATGCCAGCCGGCACCCGCTCGGTCGTCCACGACCGGGTCGAACCGGCGGATCCGCACTGGCCGCTCATCGCCGTCACGGTCCTGACCCAGATATCGCTCGGTGCGCTGATCGGTACGGTGGCCCTGCACGCCCTCGCCGTGCGAAGACCCGGGGTTGCCACCCACCAGGCCCTGGGTGGCGGGGCGGCCGCGGCCGCCGCCGGGGCGGTGGCGCTGGCCGTATCGGTGTTGCACCTCGGCCGGCCCGCCGTGGCGTGGAAGGCCATGCGCAACATCCGCCGCTCGTGGTTGTCCCGGGAGGTGGCGCTGTTCGGCGCGTTCTCCGTCGCCACCTTCGTCTACGCCGGCACCTCTCTGCTGGCCGAGCGGGCCGATGGGCCGGCCCTGGTGCTGGGGGCGGCGGCCACCGTTCTCGGCGCGGCCGGGGTCTACGCCAGCGGACGGCTCTACCAGGTGCCGGCGCGACCGGTGTGGAACTCGCCACGCACGGTCGTGTCGTTCTTCGCCACCGCCCTGTCGACCGGCCCGCTCGTGGCCGTGCTCGCCGCCCGCCCTGGGACCGATGGCGCCCGGTTGCTCTTCGGTATCGCCGGCGTTGGAGCCGTGGCCCAACTCGGTGCCATCCAACATCTGGTTGCGTCCATCGCCGCCCGGAAGGAGCGGGAGTTCGCCCTGACCGCCCGGCTCCTGTTCCGGAGGTTGCGGCTCCTGTTCGCGCTGCGGGTCGCCGCCGGGCTGGCGTCGGCCGCCATGTCCGTCGTGGCGGTCACGACGGTGCGCGGCGCGGCTGCCGGACCGGCGGCGCTGGTCGTCCTGGCCGTGGCGGCGGTGGGAGAACTGATCGGCCGCTACCTGTTCTTCGTGAGCGTGACGCCGATGACGGCCGCCCGGCGGTTCTCGGCCGGCGCGCCATGAGCTGGTTGGGGTTCGGCACCCGTGCCGACGACTACGGGTACGGAACGGACGAGCAGTTCGGTGTCCGGGCCGAGTCCCGTCTGGCCGATCGTTGGGTGCGGACGACCTGTGGCTACTGCTCTGTGGGATGCGGCATGTTGATCGGGGTCAGGAACGGTGCCGCCGTCGCCGTCCAGGGGGACCCCGATCACCCGGTCAACCGGGGCCGGCTCTGCCCGAAGGGGCTCTCCGAGCATCACACGATCGCCGCCCCGGGCCGGTTGGACCGCCCGTTGATGCGCGCCGACCGGTCGGACCCGCTGGCCGCCGCGAACTGGGACGATGCGCTCGATCGCCTGGTCGACGGGTTCTCCGACATCGTGGCCCTCCACGGTCCCGACTCGGTGGCCATCCTGAGCACCGGGCAGTTGGTGACCGAGGAGTTCTACGCCCTGGGCAAGCTGGCCCGCCTGGGCATGGGGGTGCGCCACTACGACGGGAACACCACCCTGTGCATGTCGTCCGCAGTGGCCGGCTACAAGTCCAGCTTCGGCAGCGATGGCCCGCCCGGCGCCTACGCCGACCTGGAAGAGGCCGATTGCATCCTGCTGGTCGGAGCAAATATCGCCGACAACCACCCGTTGCTCGTGCCCCGGGTGCTGGCGAACGAGACGGCGATAGTGATCGTGGTGGACCCGCGGGTGACCAAGACCGCCATGATCGCCGACCATCACCTGGCGATACGCCCCCGCACCGACGTGGTGCTCATCAACGCCATGATGAAGGTGATCATCGACGAGGGTCTGGTCGACGCCGAGTACGTGGCCGCCCACACCGACGGGTTCACCGAGCTCTCAGCCCATCTGGCCACGGTCGACGTAGAGGCGGCCGCCGCCGAATGCGGCATCGCCCTGGCCCAGCTCCACCGGGCGGCACTGTTGTTCGGCCGCGCCGAACGGGCCTTCGCCGCTTGGACCATGGGTGTCAACCATTCGGTTCAGGGCACCGAGACGGTGACGTTGCTGAACGACCTGTGCCTGATCACCGGCAACGTCGGCCGGGCCGGAGCCGCACCGTTCTCGATCACCGGGCAGTGCAATGCCATGGGCACCCGCGAGGCCGGTGGCACATCGTCGCTGCCCGGTTACCGGCGGTTCGACGATCCTGCCGACCGCGCCGAACTGGCCTCCCTGTGGCGCCTCCCCATCGATCGGATCCCGGCCCAACGGGGCCGCGCCTACCCCGACATCATCGACGGTATCGCGGACGGGACCATCCGCGGGCTGTGGATCATCGCCACCAACCCGCCGGTGTCGTTCCCCAACCGCCGGCGCTTGGAGACGGCCCTGGCCGGACTGGACCTGCTCGTCGTGCAGGACGGTTTCGAGACCCCGTCAACGGCGTTGGCCGACCTGGTCCTACCGGCCGCCATCTGGGGTGAGAAGACCGGCACGTACACCAATTCGGAGCGCCGCGTCTCGCTGGTACGGCGCGCCGTCGACCCGCCCGGCGAGGCCCGCGCCGACTTCGACATCTTCCTTGCCATCGCCGACCGGATCGGTGTGCGTCATGAGCTCTTTCCGGGCTGGACGGAGCCGGAGGACGCATTCAACGAATGGGCCCGGATATCGGCCGGACGGCTCTGTGACTACAGCGGGATCACCTACCCGATGATCGAGTCGGCCGGCGGTGTGCAGTGGCCGTGTCCGACCGGCGCCGAAACCGGGACGCCCCGGCTCTACTCCGACGGCCGGTTCCCGACACCGACCGGCCGGGCCCAGTTGCGGTGCGTGACCCCTCAACCGATCACCGAGCAAGTCGGCGGGCATTTTCCCCTCCTGTTGAACACCGGCCGTACGGTCGAGCACTGGCACACGCGGACCAAGACGGGCCGGGTTGGGATCCTGGAGGAGATGGCGCCCGAAGCGTGGATCGAGGTCAACCCGGCCGACGCGACCCACCTGAACGTGGCGTCGGGCACCCGGGTGCGGGTGTGCTCGCTCCGAGGCGCCATCGAAGGTCTGACGGTGCGGGTCACGGCCACCATCCGGGAAGGCGAGGTGTTCGTTCCGTTCCACTACGACGAGCAGTGCGTCAACCTGCTGACCGCCGACGAGTTCGACCCGGTCTCCCGCGAGCCGAACTACAAGCAGTGCGCGGTCCGTATCGAACGCAGCTGAACCTATCGTCGCGGATCGGCAAGAATGACTCTGTGCGGAGGAGCCCGAGCGATGCCGACCGGCTGCCGGTCTCGATGGCCCGCCGGCACCAAGCTGGTGACGTTCCACCAGCCGACGCGTTGGCGTTCGACTGGGCGTGAGCGTCTCACGGGACGTTCCGTCCCTGCTCAGCCAGCTCACGCTCGAGGAGAAGGCGTCGCTCTGCCTGGGCTCGGACTTCTGGCATACGTCCGGCGTCGAACGGCTCGGCGTGCCGGCGGTCATGCTCTCCGACGGGCCCCACGGGTTGAGGAAGCAGGCAGCTGAGGTCGACCACGTCGGGCTGTCCGGAAGTCTCCCGGCCACCTGCTTCCCGACCGCGGCCGCGCTGGCGTCGTCATGGGATGCCGATCTGCTCGAACGGGTCGGCGCGGCCATCGGACGCGAGGCGCAGGCGGCGCAGGTGGGCGTGGTGTTGGGCCCTGGCATCAACATCAAGCGCTCGCCGCTCTGCGGTCGCAACTTCGAGTACTTCTCGGAGGATCCGGTGATCTCCGGGGTACTGGGCGCGGCCATGGTTCGTGGCATTCAACGCCAGGGTGTCGGGGCGTGCGTCAAGCACTACGCGGCCAACAACCAGGAGACCGACCGGCTGAGAGTCAGCGCCGACGTGGACGAGCGCCCGCTGCGGGAGATCTACCTCGCCGGGTTCGAGCGGGTGGTCAAGCAGGCCCGTCCATGGACGGTCATGTGCGCCTACAACAAGGTCAACGGCGTCTACGCCTCGGAACACAGGCTGCTGCTGACCGAGATCCTCCGCCAGGAATGGGGCTTCGCAGGGCTGGTGATGTCGGACTGGGGCGCGGTGCACGATCGGGTGGCGGCGCTGGCCGCCGGGCTCGATCTGGAGATGCCGCCCAACCTCGGGGTCAGTGACGCGGCGATCGTGGCTGCCGTCCGGGCCGGCGACCTGGACGAGTCAGCGGTCGATGCCGCCGTCGCCAGAGTGCTGGCCCTGGTCGACCGGGCCCGGCCGGGGGGCGGACCGCCGCGCTCGTTCGACGTTGACGCGCACCATGCCCTGGCCCGGCGGGCGGCCCGGGACTGCGCCGTGCTGCTCAAGAACACCGACCAGATCCTGCCGATGCAACCCACTGCCGGTGGCACCGTCGCGGTCGTCGGGGAGTTCGCCCGGACCCCTCGGTATCAGGGGGCGGGGAGCTCGCAGGTCAACCCGACGCGGGTCGACATCCCTCTCGATGAGATCCGCGCCGCCGTGCCGGCGGGCGTGGACGTTCCGTTCGCGCCAGGCTTCACGATCAACTCGGCCGATCCCGACCCAGCATTGCTCCGGGCCGCGGTCGACCTGGCCCATCGGGCCGAGACCGTGGTGGTCTTCCTCGGGCTGCCGGCGGGTGCGGAGTCCGAGGGGTACGACCGGCGGCACATGGACCTTCCCGCCAATCAGGTCGGGCTGCTGGCCGAGCTGTCGGCCGTCAATCCGCGCATTGTCGTGGTCCTGGCCAACGGCTCGGCGGTACGGGTCGCCGATTGGGAGCACCACACCAAGGGGCTGCTCGAATGCTGGCTGTCGGGCCAGGCCGCCGGGGGAGCCGTGGCCGACCTTCTGCTCGGTGCCGCCAACCCGTCCGGCCGGCTGGCCGAGACCCTTCCGATCCGGCTGGAAGACACCCCCTCCTTCCTCAACTTTCCCGGCGATTCCGGTCACGTCCGGTACGGCGAGGGGATCTTCGTCGGCTACCGAGGGCACGACGTGCTCGGTCAGCCGGTCAGCTACCCGTTCGGGCACGGCATGTCGTACACCAGCTTCGCCTATGCCGACCTGGCCGTAGAGGTGACCGGCAGCCACAGCGACGGCGACCTGACGGTCTCGGTGACCTGCCGGATCACGAATACCGGCGACCGCCACGGCCAGGAGGTCGTCCAGGTCTATGTCCGAGACGTGGAGGCATCGGTCGCCCGGCCGGTCCGGGAGCTGAAGGCCTTCACCAAGGTCAGTCTCCGACCGGGGCAGGCCAGGCCGGTCACCATGACGCTGGACAGCCGGGCCCTGTGTTACTGGTCGGTGGTGGCCCATGCCTGGGTGCTCGAAGCCGGTCAGTTCGAGATCGCAGTCGGCGCGTCATCCCGGGATCTTCGACTCTCGACAACCATCGACATCGTCGCCGCGCCGATCACCGGACCGCTCGGACCGATGTCGACCATCGAGGAATGGCTCGCCGACCCCCGCGGGTCGGTGGCGTTGCGCCGCGCCTGGAAGATCCAGGATGACGAGCGGATCAAGATGATCGGGAACTTCCCGATCAGCACGTTGGCGGCGTTTCCCGATTTCGGCCTCGATGCCGCGACCCTCGACTCGCTGATCGACCCTCAGAGCTGAGCGAATCCTGGCGCATACTCGAAGCGGTCCACGTGGTACTCGAGGATCACCAGGCCGAACGGGTTGGAGTCGCTGGTCTGAACCGTCCACCGTTGGATGGCGTTCATGGCCGTGCGCTTGGACTTGGCGTCGGGCGGAGTGAACCAGGACGCCTGCCAGCCGACCACCACGTCCAGATCGGCCGAGGTGTCGGTCGGGTTCGACACAACAACGCTCTGCACGTTGTGGATCTCGTCGAAGAAGGTCCTGTAGATGGCGGCGAGCCACTCGTCGAACTCGGCGTAGGAGCGCATCGTCATCTCGGGAAACGCCATCTCCAGGCCGTCAGCGGCCATGAACGGGTGGAGGTCGGCCGCCGGCGCGTGAATGTCGAGCCCGTAGTACCAGGCGGCGACGAACCGCTCGATACTCTCCTGTCCGAGGGGATCAGACTGTGTCATACGAGCATCGTAGTAGTGCCCGCCGACGCATCGGGCCGCCAGATTTGGCACCATTGATCCATGCCCGCACCTGAGGAGATGGCCCAACCGGGTGCGTCGTTCGGTGCGGCGTTTCCGCCGATTGCCGACTACGCCTTCCTTTCTGACTGCGAGAGTCACGCCCTGGTAGCCCCCAACGGCAATGTGGAATGGCTCTGCCTCCCGCGCGTCGACTCTCCCAGCGTGTTCGGGGCCATTCTCGATCGCGACGCGGGGTACTTCCGATTGGGGCCGGCCGATCGCATGGTCCCGGCCGCTCGTCGCTACCTGCCAGGGACCATGATCCTCGAGACGAGTTGGGGCACGCCCACCGGCTGGATCATCGTGCGGGACCTGCTGGTGATGGGTCCGTGGCACCATCACGGCGGCCAGCTATCGCACACCCACCGCCGGGCGCCGACCGACTACGACGCTGACCACGTCCTGCTCCGCACCGTGAGGTGCGTGAACGGTGAGGTCCAGGTGGTCCTCGATTGCGAGCCCCGCTTCGACTACGGCCGCCGGCCGGCGGCCTGGTCGTACACCGACCGGGGCTACCACCAGGGGATCGGGCGAGCCGACGGTGTGGATGTCGACCTCAAATTGACCACCGACTTCCGGATCGGCTTCGAGGGCGGCCGCGCCATCGCCCGGACCCTCATGAAGGCCGACGATGTCCACTACTGCGCATTGTCGTGGACCGAGCATGAACCGCCCGCCTCATTCGAGGATGCCTACAGCCGCCTCACCTGGACCGCCCACCACTGGCAGCACTGGTTGGCGCGCGGCAATTTCCCCGATCATCCCTGGCGGCACTATCTGGAACGCAGCGCGTTGACGCTCAAGGGTCTGACCTTCGCCCCCACCGGCGCGCTCGTCGCGGCCGCCAC
Source organism: uncultured Actinomycetota bacterium (assembly GCA_963792645.1). GTDB lineage: Bacteria > Actinomycetota > Acidimicrobiia > Acidimicrobiales > Palsa-688 > CAWBWS01. Next base: position 214,778 of record CAWBWS010000001.1, on the reverse strand, counting down.
CACGTCGTTGCCGGAGACTCCCGGCGGGGAGCGCAACTGGGACTACCGTTACAGCTGGATCCGCGATTCGACCTTCGCCCTCTGGGGCCTCTACTCCCTCGGGTTCGACTGGGAGGCCAACGACTTCTTCTACTTCATCGCCGATCTGGCGGAGCGCGACCCGGACCTGCAGGTCATGTACGGCGTGGGCGGTGAACGTGAACTGGACGAGCGGGTCCTCGACCATCTGAGCGGGTACCGCGGCGCCTCGCCCGTCCGGGTCGGCAACGGGGCCTACAACCAGCGCCAACACGATGTCTGGGGCGCGGTGCTGTCGTCGGTGTATATCCACACCCGCACCCGCGATCACCTCGATGACCGGATCTGGCACATGCTCAAGCACCAGGTGGAGTGCGCCATCGCCCACTGGCGGGAACCGGACCGGGGGATCTGGGAGGTGCGCGGCGACCCGAAGCACTTCACCTCGTCCAAGGTGATGTGCTGGGTCGCCCTGGACCGAGGCGCCCGCCTGGCTCGGATACGTGAGGACGCGGCGTTGGTGGAGAGCTGGCAGGAGGTGGCGGACGAGATCCATGCCGACATCTGCGCCAGGGCGGTGGACAAGCGGGGCGTGTTCACCCAGCACTACGAGACCGAGGCGCTCGACGCGTCGGTACTGCTGCTCGTGCTGTTCGGGTTCCTCCCGGCCGATGACCCTCGGCTCCGGGGCACGGTGCTCGCCATCGCCGACGAGCTCACCGACGACGACCTCGTTTTGCGTTACCGGGTCAAGGACACTGATGACGGGTTGACCGGCGAGGAGGGGACGTTCACCATCTGCTCGTTCTGGCTGGTGTCGGCGCTGGCCATGATCGGTGAGACGTCGAGGGCCCGGGCCCTGTGCGAGAAGCTGCTCTCACTGGCCAGCCCGCTCGATCTCTACGCTGAGGAGCTCGACGCCCGCAGCGGCCGTCACTACGGCAACTTTCCCCAGGCGTTCACCCACCTGGCGCTGATCAACGCACTGATCCACATCATCCGGGCCGAGGACGGCGATTGAGAGTGGCTCAGTTCCCGCAGCCCGTCAGCAGCTTGCGCAACAGGTCCCGAAGGGCCACCTGATCCTTGCGGCTGAGGGCGGTGATCGCCGTCGGTGGGTGGAGCACTTGGAGCGCCTTGGCCTTGGCGCTCAAGGTCTGACAACCGGTGCGGTGCGGCTCAGCGGCCTTCGTGCCGCAGGGTCGCTCGGTTGACAGCCGTTGCCGCTGGCGGCCGGTTGGTGCGGCGGTTGGAACTGGCGCGAGAAGCGGGGGTTGCGGCCCCGGCTCATCCGATGGCGGCGAACGGAGCGCCGCCGCCGGGCAGTACCAGCGTGCAGCCGGGCGCCACCGGGTGCGCCGGATCCAGGGCGTTCAGGATGTCGTGGCCGGCTACGGGGTCGAACGCCACCGTGTTGTGCTCGCCCAGGTCGAGGGCGCACTGGTCCTGGAGGACGAAGTTGGTGACGTTCGGCCCAGCGACGATGCCGCTGGTGTACGGCGTCACTTCTTCGTCGTACCGGGTCACGACATTGGTGTAGGTGACCCCGGGAACGGAGAATCCGTCGGCGTTGAGCGAGGTCATGAACGCCGATCCCCGCAGCAGCTCCTGGCATGCACCGCACAACCGGGTCACGACCGCCTCGATCGGCGTCGCCACCACCGGGAACAGATTCAGCACATTGCGCACCTGGTTGGCGCCGTCCACGTCCGTGCCCCGGTACATCGGAGTCAGGGCGACCAGATGCCCGACCTTGGACGCCCCGCCGAGGCGCTGCAGGTAGTACCGGGACACGACCGTGCCCTCGGAATGGCCGACCAGGTCGACCTGACTCGAGCCGGTGGCGGCGAGGACCCGGTTGACAAACGCCGCCACCTGTGGCGCGCTGTCCTCCATGGCGACCAGCCCGGCAAGCTGGTTGAGTGGGAAGCCGGCGCCGGGAGTGACGCCGTAGGTGAGGGCGAAGACGCAGTAGCCGTTGTCGGCCAGGAGGGGCGAAATGGTGTTCCAGTCGCCGGTCATGTTCACCACCAGGCCGTGGACGAGCACGACCGGGCGGGGATGGGCCGGGCTCGGCCGACACGTCCAGTCGTTGGCGCCCGGCGGTGACGAGCCCGGTCGGGTCAGCTCGGCGGCGGCCGCCGCCGGGAGACTGTACTGAACCGGGTAGTGGATGCCGGCGGCCGACGCCGGGGCAGGGGTCGCCCATGAGACGGCGCACATGGCGGCCACTGTCGAGATCATCCACCGACGCCTCAAGCAGATAGACATGGCCCCTTCCCCCCGAGGGAATGATGTCCACGACTGTAGCCAGCACCCCACCCGTAGGCTCGGCGCCGACGAAAGGACGCAGCGATGGAGATGGAATACCGCAGGCTGGGCCGGTCGGGCCTCAAGGTCAGCCTGCTCTCGTTCGGTTCGTGGGTGTCGTTCGGAACCCAGCTGGATGTGGCCATGGCCCGTGACTGCCTGGTGGCGGCGCGGGAGGCGGGAGTCAACTTCTTCGACAACGCTGAGGCCTACGCGAGTGGCGAGTCCGAGCGCATCATGGGCCAGGCCATCGCCGATCTCGGTTGGGCGCGGGAGACCTACGTGGTGTCGACCAAGTTGTTCTGGGGTTTGACCGAGGGCGTCAACAGCGAGAACACCCTTAACCGCAAGTATCTCCACCACGCCGTCAACGGGTCGTTGTCGCGGTTCGGGCTGGACTTCGTCGACCTGCTGTTCTGCCACCGCCCGGATCCCGCCACCCCCATCGAGGAGACGGTCTGGGCCATGTCGGACATCGTCTCGGCGGGCAAGGCCCTCTACTGGGGCACCTCGGAGTGGAGCGCCGATGACATCCGCGCCGCCTGGGAGATCGCCGAACGCCACCACCTGCACAAGCCGGTCATGGAGCAGCCCCAGTACAACATGTTCGAGCGCAGCAAGGTCGAGCACGATTACGTCCGGCTCTACGAGGAGATCGGCCTCGGTTTGACGATCTGGAGTCCATTGGCATCCGGGCTGCTCACGGGAAAGTATCTCGACGGGATACCGGCCGGTTCCCGAGCCGACCTGCCGGGCTACGAGTGGTTGCGGGATCAGCTCACCGACCCCGACCGCAACGCCGCGGTCAAGGAGCTCTCGGACATCGCCGGCGAGCTGGGATGCACCATGTCGCAGCTGGCCATCGCCTGGTGCGCTTCCAATCCCCACGTCTCGACGGTGATCACCGGCGCCAGCCGACCCGATCAGGTCCAGGAGAACATGGGCGCCCTGGACGTGCTGGCCGGGCTCGATGACTCGGTGATGCAACGCATCGACCAGGTGCTGCGCAGCCGGGGCTAGACCTCGTGTACTTCGACGGGAACTCCCTGGGCCGCCTCCCGCGGCGCGCCGGCGCCAGGCTGCGACGGGTCATCGACGAGGAGTGGGGCCGCGACCTGGCACGGGCCTGGCAGACCTGGATCGACCTGCACACCGATGTCGGCGACCCGGATCGGTCGGGCCCTTCTGGGCGCCCAGGCCGGACAGTCGCGGTCTGCGACTCGACCACCGTCAACCTGTACAAGGTGGCCGCCGCGGAGCCTCGGCCGGCCTGATGCGCGCTATTTCTGGGAGGCGCCGGCTATCCCCCGGATGTCGGCGCAGCGCTCGCACGTCGAAGCGGGGATGACCCCTATGCGCATCAGCAATGCAAAGACCCGGCAACCGAGGCAGATGGCGAAGGCCGACTCGAGAAACGCCGCCGCCACCAGCAGGGCCAACACCACTTCGGCCAGATCCCACTGGTCGAATCCGAACGTGAGCACCAATGCGGTGAGCGAGAACACCGCCCCCATGCCCTGAGCGAACCGCTTGGGCGGCCCGGGGACCGGCCGCGGCGCGACATGCAGACGGGGCGTCACCACCCGGGTGACGAGCTGGCCCAATGGACTGAGCGTCGGGCCGGTGAGGACCCTGGCGACGAAGCCGTAGGCCAGCGGGACGGTCAGCCACCGCCAGTCGAGGGCGATGGCGACCACACCCATGATCACCACACCTGCGGCCACCAGCCGGGCCGAGACCTCGTTGACCGGGTCGGGGAACGACAGCAGCGGGCGGGCCGGATTGTCTCGGGTCACCGACATACCTCAATTCTGACTCAACAGGTCAGGAATAACAACCGGGCGAGCGGCGGCGGCCCGGGCTCGTGACCCGGGCCGCCGGGTGCGACTACTGAACGCCCTCGAACTGGTTGTCCACATTGGCGCCGGACGCGTCGGCGCGGCCGCCGCCGGGAAGCTGCACCTCGTTCGCCGGCTCGGCGGTTGTTGCCTCGGCTCCGGTCTCGGGCGTCTCGGCACCCGGCGTGTCGACGGTGGAGTTGTTCGGAGGCGGTGCCGGGGCCGCCGTCGGGGCGACCTGGCTGGGCACAGCCTGATGGGTGGCGGTCAGATTGATGACGGCCGGGATGTGGGTGGCTGCCGGGCTGGAGCTGAAGGCCGCCAGCGCCCCGGTCGCCGCCAGGCCCATGGCCCCGACGGCCGTGGCCAGCTTGGTGGTGAGTCTCATCTACCTACTTCCTTTCGTTGGGTGGTCGACGCCATGCTCCGACATCGATGCTGAGATGCCGCTGAGTGCCTGAGCCTTTTCTCAGGGTCCTCACAGGAGGGGTTGGGCAGCATGGGTCGGGAGGAGGTGTGATTGAGGATCCTGGTGGTGGAGGACGAGCGACTGCTGGCCGGTGCGCTCAAGCGCGGGCTGGAGGCCGAGGGCTACGCGGTCGACGTGGCTCCCGACGGTCGGGACGGGCTCTGGCGGGCCCGTGAGCAGTCGTACGATGCCATGGTTCTCGACATCATGCTGCCCGGTATGAACGGCTTTCAGGTGTGCTCCACGCTTCGTGGGGAGGGCAACTGGACGCCGATCCTCATGCTCACGGCCAAGGACGGCGAGTACGACGAGGCGGAGGCGCTCGACACCGGAGCGGACGACTTCCTGTCCAAGCCATTCTCCTACGTGGTGCTGCTGGCGCACCTCCGGGCGCTGCTGCGCCGGGGCGCCCGCCAGCGTCCGGCAGTACTCAGCGTCGGCGACCTCCGGCTGGACCCTGCGGCGCGGTCGGTTGAACGCGGCGATGAGCGGTTGCATCTGACGGCCCGCGAGTTCGGTGTGCTCGAGTACCTGATGCGCCACCCCGGTGAGGCGGTCTCCAAGGTGGACCTGCTGGAGCACGTCTGGGATGTGGGGTACGACGGCGACCCGAATGTGGTCGAGGTTTACGTCGGGTACCTCCGGCGCAAGATCGATGCACCCTTCTGCCGCCATACGATCGAAACCGTCCGGGGTGCCGGCTACCGACTGGTCGATACGCCGTGACCGGTGGCGTCGGCCGGCGCCGGATGCCGTCCGTGCGGGCCCGCACCGCGCTGGCGGCAGTCGCGGTGGTCGGCTTCGCGCTGGTCGTGGCCGGCCTGGTTCTCGTGCATGTGCTCTCGGCCTCCTTGACCTCGGGCGTCGACTCCTCGGCACGATTGCGGGTCGAGGCGGTCGCCAATCTCGTCTCCGGGGGGAGCATCCCGACGACGCTCGCCGTGCCCGGCGACGACACGGTGGTCGTGCAGGTCGTTGACCGCGCCGGTCGGGTCGTGGCATCCAGCGACAACGTCGCCGACGAGCATGCCCTGGTCGCGACGGGAGGAGCGACGCAGACCGTGCAGCTGGTTACCGCTCGAGGTCTGCCGGTGGGGGACCAGGGCGCCACCCGGGTCGCCTACCGGGCCGTGCCAACCCGGCAAGGCACGTGGACGGTGGTGGCGGCGACGTCATTGGAACCGGTCAGGCACACCGTGGCGACCCTCAGCGCCGCCCTCACCGCAGGAATCCCGTTACTCCTGGCCCTGGTGGCCCTGACCGCCTGGCTGCTGGCGGGTCGAGCGCTGGCGTCGGTTGAGGCGATCAGGTCGCAGGTCAACGAGATCTCGGGCCGGGCCCTGCACCGGCGGGTACCTGACCCCGGGGGCCGGGACGAGGTGGCGCGGCTGGCCCGCACCATGAACGACATGCTCGAACGGCTCGAGGAATCGCAGGCCGGCCAACGGCGATTCGTGGCCAACGCCTCCCATGAGCTCCGTAGTCCGGTGACGTCGGCCTTGACCCAGCTGCAGGTCGATAGGGCCCATCCCGAGAGGGCCGACTGGAATGTCACCGCGGATGGAGTCGAGGTCGAGCTCCAAAGGGTGCAGAGCCTGGTGGTCGATCTGCTCGAACTGGCCCGAGCCGACGAAGGGGCGCTGGCCGGCGACCGGACAACCGTTGAGCTGGACCAGCTCGCCCGCCAAGAGGCCGAACGCAACCAGGTGATGTCCCCGGTCCCCATCACCGTCGGCCGCTTGATGCCGTTCCGGTTGCAGGCCAACGCCCCCGAGCTCCGGCGCGCCGTCGCCAACCTGATCCTCAATGCCGCCCGCCATGCCCGTACCGGCGTCTGGCTGAGCTTGGACCGCCGAGGGGACGATGCCGTCCTGACGGTCGCCGACGATGGTCCGGGTATCCCGGTCGAGCAGCGGGACCGGGTCTTCGGGCGGTTCGTACGGCTGGATGACGCCCGGTCGAGGGACCACGGCGGCACGGGGCTGGGCCTGGCCATCACCAAGGAGATCATCGAGGCCCACGGTGGGGCAATCAGAATCGCCGAAGGCGGACCCGGCGCCCGGTTCGAGATCCACTTCCCGATCGGGCCGTCCCGGCGCCGCTAGGGGGCGGTTCCTATCTCGGCCCATACCACTTTTCCCGACGTGCCCTGGTCGTCCTCGGCCGTGTGCCAGCCCCAGTCGGTGGCAATGGCGGAGACCAGGTGGAGGCCCCGCCCGCTGGTCGATTCGTCGTCGAGTCCGAGCAGTGACGGGGGGCGGGTGTCGCGGTCGAATACCTCCAGCCGTATGGGGCCGCCGTCGAACGTGGCGGTGACCGTGAACTCCGTGCGGGCGTGGCGCACCGCGTTGCCGGCCAACTCACCCGTGACCAGGACCGCGTCGCCGATCGTCGCCGCCGCCACGCCGCCTCCACCGAGAGCGGCGCCGAGGGCGACCCGGGCCCGGGCCACGCTGCCCACATCGGGCGCGAAGGTGGCGCTCCACCGCATCAGGAGTGCCGGGGCCTCAGCTTGCGGCCCACGTGACTGCCGCGAAATGAGGCATTCATCCGTTTGTGCAACCCCCTATTGCGGGAACACTATCCAAGCCGGGACTTGGCCAAACCTCAGGACCGTTCCGACATGCATGACAAGGAGGAGGGGCCCTGACCGCTTCGGACATCTCACTCAAATACCTGGACGACCTGGCCGGCAGCATCGAGGACAACGTCCGGGACGAGCGGCTGCTGGCCCGACGCATACGGCGGCTGCGGGCCGGTCGGGCCAAGGGTCGGTCCTGGCGGGATCTGCTGGACGAAGAGCCCAATCCCGGGGCGCTCGAACTGGCGTCACGGGCCCTCGCCCGATTGACCCGGGTCAGCGGCGAGTTGCGGCGGGCCCTGGCCAGCGGCCTGCGAGCCCAGGGGGCCGGCATCGCAGCCATCGCGGCACGGTTCGGCGTCTCCCGCCAGCGGATATCAGCGCTGCTACGCCGGAACGGCTACTGACCCCGCGAGGACCCGACCCGCTCACCCTGGTGGTGGCGATGAAGTCAGCTCGGAGAGTTGGCAGATGCCATCCTCGATACCGCGAGCGAGGACGTCCACGTCGGCCGCGGTGTCGTAGTCGGCGGTGATCCCGAAATTGACCTGACCGTCGTAGGAGAAGATGGCGACGGCGATGCGGATCTGGCCGCCCAGAGGCACGTACGGGTAGACCTTGAGCATGCGGCGTCCCTGGACGTAGAGGGGAAGTTGGGGTCCCGGGACGTTGGTGGTGACGGTGTTCACGTTCCGCTGCGGCATGCGGGTGGCGAGGCGCATACCGAGCGAGAGGAGCATGGGAGGGGCGAAGCCCGAGATCGAGGTGAGGGCCTCGGCGGCCACCGCCTCCTTGGAGTCCTTGAGGTCCGCCATCTGGGCGGTGATGGCTCGGAGCCGCTCGCCCGGATCGGCGACGCCGATCGGCAGTTCGGCGAACATGGCCGACACTCGGTTGGCGTAGGTGCCATCTCCGACCGGGCGTCCGGTGGCATCGCGACCTCGAACCGACACCGGCACCATGGTGCGCAACACCCGGTCAACCGGCTCACGGCGCGCCAAGAGGAGATCCCGGAAGCCGCTGGTCACCAAGGCCAGGATGACATCGTTGAAGGTTCCGCCCAGATGCCTCCTCACCGCCTTGACGTCTTCGACCGAGGTCGAGGCCCAGGCGTAGCGCCGGTGCGGCCCGATGGGTCCGTTGAGGCTGGAGGGTGGGGTCGGCCTCATCAGGCCGGCCATGGCCGCAAGTCCGGTCACCACGTCGCGGGACTGTCCCAGCATGCGGCGCGCCGAGGTGGGCGAAGGCCGCAGGGATCGGAACTGGTCCACCGGGAGGTGGAGCAGGTTGCGGGCCCGCGTCGCGGCCATGGCCGCCGGTGACGGGGCCGGTTGGGGATCCCAGGCCACCGCCGCCGGCGGCGACGGTTCGGGCGTGAGATCCATGATGACGGCCATCAGGTCGGTGCCTGCGATGCCGTCGACCATGGCGTGATGGGACTTGGACAAAATGGCCCAATGGCCGTCCTCGAGCCCGTCGACCACCCAGATCTCCCACAGCGGCTTCGATCGATCGAGCTGCTGGGACATGACCCGGCCGACCAGTTTGCGCAACTCGCTCTCCCCGCCGGGAGACGGCAGGGCGGTGTTGCGGACGTGGTACTCGATGTTGAAGTGCGGGTCATCGACCCAAATCGGACGCCCGAGATCGAGCGGCATCTGGTGGACGACCTGACGGGTCCGGGGTACCAATGGCAGTTTCCCGGCGACGGCCGCCACGATGTCGTCGAATGGCGGTTGTGGCCCCTCGAATATGGCCACCGACGCGATGTGCATGTGACTGACGCCGTCCTCGACATGGAGAAACGTGGCGTCCAGCGAGGACATGCGGTCGACCGTCATGGCTGCCTCACCAAAATTACCATCAACAGGCCAGGCGCCTGATGGCCGGGATGCGGCCGACTATCTCCTCGGTTTCGGCCAAGGCGGCCTGGACCACCCGCTCTGACCGGTCCTCGGCCAGTGGTCGCAGGCCCATGGCGGCTTGGGCCGCCGGTCCTGGCTCCAGCTGTATGACACTCGCGCCTCCTGCCTGCAGCCGCAGCACCTCCCGCTGGAGGCGGACGTGCGCCGACCACCGGAACGGGGCGTCGGCGCCGGCGTAGCGGCCGCGGGCCGACATCGGGGAGACCACCACCACTGTGTCCATGCGTTCGGTGCGCAACACGCTGGCGTTGGTCGGCGAGTGCACCCCTCCGTCGAAGTACTCGACGCCGGCGATCTCCACCGGCCGGAAGTAATAGGGAATGGCGCACGAGGCCAGCACGGCGGCGGCCAGCGGAGCGGTTGGGGACCCCGTCCGGCCGAAGACCACCCGCCCCCCGTCGCTGCGCCGGGTGGCACAGACCCACAACCCGACCGGCCACTCGTGGCCGACCAGGGCGTGGAGCGGCGCGGCGCGGGCACTGGGATCGATGGTCCCGGCCGGCAGCAGGGTCATGGCCGCCACGTCGGGGCGGAAGGCCCATGGACGGCGGATGACCCTCCCGAGCAGAGCCCGGCTCGGGGGCCGCCACGGCCGCAACCAGGACAGCGGCGCCACCGACGGCAACCTCGGCCACTGCCCGAGGAGCCGCTCCAGCAGTTGCGCCCCCTCGTCCGACAGCGGGGCGCCGGTAAGTGGTCCGGCCAGATCGGATGCCGGTATGCCGAGTCTCAGCATGGTGCCGGTGATGGACCCGGCGGAGGTGCCGACGATGATGTCGGCGGTGCGGGGATCCCAACTCAGGATGTGCTCCAGGGCGGCCAGAACTCCGGCGTGGTAGGCGCGCCCGACGGTCCCGCCCGCGCCGAGCACCAATCCCACTCTCGTCATCGTGTTCCTCCCCGGATCGGGACGCAGCCCGGGCAGTGAAGCTACTGCGGCGACATGAGACACTGGCGTCTTTCTTACGCCGGACCCGGTCCGATGGCAGGGAGGGGTGGGTGCAGCATGGATCTGCCTATCGATGCCACGGTGCAGGACCTGGCGGAGAGCTCCCGGCGCCGGCTCGGATCCCACCCTCGTAAACGGTTATACCGTCGGTGAAGGATTCGAGACGATCGGGCAATCGATCGGAGCTCAGCTCGACGCCGGGCTCGCCGCCATGGCGTGACGCTACTGGTCGGGTGGCAGCCGCAGGCTGTACCCGACGCCGCGCACGGTATGAATGAGCGGCGGGTCGGTGTCATCGATCTTGTGACGGAGATAGCTGATATAGGTTTCGAGGACGCTGGCGTTGCCTGCGAAGGTGTAGTCCCACACGTGCTCGAGGATCTGGTCCCGGGTCAGCACCCGCCGGGCGTTGGCCAGCAGGTAATGGAGAAGCTTGTACTCGGTGGGCGTGAGCTCGATGAGGCGGCCCGAGCGCCAGACATCGCGGGTGTCCTCGTCCAGTTCCAGGTCGGCGTAGGACAACCGCCGCTCACCGGGTCCGGTGTGGCCGGCCCGGCGCAGGACGGCCTTCACCCGTTCGATCAGCTCTTCGATGCTGAAGGGCTTGGTCACGTAGTCGTCGCTGCCGAGCCTGAGTCCCCGGACCTTGTCGGCGGTGGTGTCGCGCGCCGTCAGGAAGATGATGGGCACCGGGCTGCCCGCGCCCTCGCCGGCGCGTAGCCGCCGGGCCACCTCGAACCCGTCCAGATCGGGCAGCATCACATCCAGCACGATCAGCTCCGGACGGTTGTGCTCGACGGCATCGAGGGCGGCCCGGCCGGTTGAGACCCGCACCACTTCGAACCCGTTGTAACCGAGCGCCATGGCAACCAGTTCGGTGATGTGCTCTTCGTCGTCCACGACGAGCACCTGGGCTGTGGTGTTCATCAACCGTGGGCGAAGTTGACCAGGAATTCGAGCGTCCCGTGGTCCTCGGTGGTGGCCGGACCACCGCTCGGATTCGAGATTTTCCAATCGGAGAAGACAATGGGGATCGAGCCGCTGATCTGGATGCCGGACGCCGTGCGCTGGGCGCTGACCGGGAACGTCACGGATTTCGTGGTGCCGTGCAGGGTCAGTTCTCCGGTGGCGTTCTCGGTCACCTGCACTCCATCGGTCGGCACCGATCCGAGGGCGATGGGCTTGGTCAACACGAATTGGGCGGTCGGATAGGTGGAGGTTTGCATGATGCGGTTCCGGAACTGGCTGTCCCGCCCGGACCTGTCGCTGCCCACCTGCGTCATGTCGACGGTCAGGCTGGCGGTGGTCACGTCCGTGCCGCTGATGGCGATCGATCCCGTGACCGCCGTGGTGCGACCGACCGCGGTGTTCGACTGGCCGAAGAGGGTTTCCTTGATCCGGTACCCGGCCTGGGAGCCGCTCGCCACCCTCCACGTGCCGTCGATGCCCGTTGCCGAGCCCGACGGGCTCGCCGTCGAGGACCCGGACCCCGGACCGGACGCGGGCGCGGTTGTCGCCGAGGTCGAGAGCTTCAGCGGCGCCGGCGCCTTGCCCTCGATGAAGTGGATGTAGACGAAAGGTCCGCCGACGACCAGGATCAGCACTCCCGCGACGACGGCGGCGACGATCTTCCCCGTTCGCTTCATGGGACGCGATGATGTCCGATCGGCATGAGCCCAGGCTGGGCGATTCCTGAGAATCGGCTCCGAATGTCTACCGGCGGGGTATCAGCACCCCCGGGTTGAGCAGTCCCGCCGGATCGAGGGCCTGCTTGATGGCCCGCATGGCGCCGATGTCGGCGTCGGAGCGGGTCAGGTGCAGCCAGCGGAGCTTGGCTCGGCCGATCCCGTGCTCGGCGCTGATACCGCCGCCCATCCCGACCGCCAATCGGAGCACGGCGTCGTCCACCCGGTCGTCGTCGGGCTCCGGACCGACCACGTTGACGTGCAGGTTGCCGTCACCGGCATGGCCCCAGATCACCACGATGGCACCCGGCGCCACCTGGTGGACGCCGTGGTGGACGGCGGCGACGAACCCGGCGAGCGCGCCGACCGGCAGGCTTACGTCGAGCTTGTGGGGCACGCCAAGCCGGGCGACGGCGTCGGCGTGGCCCTCGCGGACGGCCCAGAGCTGCCGGCGGCCGCTCGGGTCGATCGCCACGGCCGTGGCTGCGTCGGTGACGCCGTTGCCGGCGATGAAGCCGGCCAACTGGTCCACGACCGCGTCATCGGCGCCCGCGCACTCGATCAGGAGATAGGCGGGCCACCGCTTCCTGAGGGGGTTGGGCAGGCCCACCAGGTCGAGGCCCTCGAGGTAGTAGATCTCGGCCGATTCCAGCCCAGGCAGCTGGTGGCGCATGGCCGACAGCAGGGCCACGGCGGCCGCCGTGGCGTCGACGCCGATCACCGCGGTCACCCGGACCACCGGATCGGGGACCAGCCGCAGCCGGGCGGTGGTCACCACGCCGAGGGTGCCCTCACTGCCGGTGAGCAGGCCGGTGAGGTCGTAGCCGGAGTTATCCTTGGGCAGACCGTTCAGGCGGGATACCACGCCGCCATCGGGCAGCACGGCTTCGAGGCCGATCACCTGCTGCCGCATCCCGCCGTAGCGGATGAAGCGGGTGCCGCCGGCGTTGGTCGCCACCATGCCCCCGATGGTGGCGCTGTCGCGAGACCCGATATCGATCGGGAAGGCCAGGCCCGTTCCCGACTGCTCCACGTGGCGTCCGACGTCGCTCAGGGTGACCCCGGCGCCTACCGTGACCTGGGCCGCGTCGCCGTCGACATCGTCAAGGCGCTGGAGCCGAAGCAGGCTGAGCACCACCGGGTCCGGCACGCCGGTCTCCCGATTCGGGGGCACGGAGCCGCCGACCAGACCGGTGTTGCCGCCCTGCGGCACGATCGCCACGCCGGCTTCCCGGCACGCGCCGACGACGGCCGCCACCTCACCCGTTGACGCCGGCCGGACCACCAGGCCGGCGTCGCCGTGCCATCGCCTGGTCCAGTCGACGGTGAACGAGGTGATCACGTCGGGGTCGGAGAGGACGTTGGCGGCACCGACGATGTGGATGAGCGTCGCTTCGAGCGTCACACCGCGGGGTCGGGCGCCTGACGGGTCATGGCGAAGATCTGTTGGGCGTTGGCCGCGTCGAAGGCCAGGTCGAGGCCCGACCCGTCGGGCAGGGACCGCCGGGTGATGAACTCGAAGAACGACCCCGGCACCCGGCGGGACTCCAGCCCGCCGTCGGTCCGGAACGACCGTTCGACCATGGCGGCCCGGTGGGCGGTCTGGAGGATCCGCCCAGATCCCGACACTTCGACGGTGTCCTTGATCGGCCGGCCCGCGGCCCGCTCCGATGCCGCCACCGCGACCACGTCGCCGACGCGGTCGGTCATGTGGTTGCACACTGTCCCCTCCGTGGCGATCCAGGCCATCTCGTCGGACTCGGACAGCAACGCCAGATAGTCGTCCAGCCGGGGGGCCTCGTGGTGACGCCCGAAGCAGGCGATCAACGCGGGGAGGAGCGACACCGCCCGGTCCAAAGGCAATGAACCGGCCGATGCCAGCGCGGACAGCGCATCGCGGGCTGGGACGTCGACCGGGTCCCGGGAGGACGCCAGGACCCGTTGTGCCGTCTGCCGGAACCGGTCGGAGAACCGGTCGGCGTGCAGCTCACTGACGAAGTACTGCGGAATGGCGGCGGGAAGGTCCCGATGGCACCACGACCGGCCGGTCATCCGGAGCTTGGTCAGGTCGTACGTGCCACGGTGCTGATACCCCAACGCCGACAGCACCCGGTTCAGGCTCCCGGGCCCGGGCGCCAGCTGCCCACAGTCCACGCCGCCGACCAGCCGTACCGCGCCGTGGTCCAGGTCCACCCGGCCGCCGGCGCTCACCGTGTCGGCGACGTACGCGGCCGCGCTCGGCACGCGGCCCAGGAGATCATCCAGCAGAAGGATGCCGAGCGCCTCCGCGATGACCGCCTGGCTGACGACCTCACGGCGCGGCAGGGACGGGTGCACGTCGACCGCGTCGAGCAGCCATGAGGCCCGTTCGGCGCCGACCTGGCTCTCGAGCAGACGGAGGAGCATCACGCCGCGACCGACACCGCATCGGCCAGCAGCCGGCCCGTCGAGGTGGCCATGAAGGCATCGAGCTCCACGTCCTCCTGACGGAGGAAGCCGCGATCGGGTAGCCGCCCGGTGGCGACCAGTTCGACGACCGCACATACCGACGCGGCGGTGGTCCAGGAGATGGCCCTCCACCAGCGACCGTCGAGTTGCCGGGGCCGGTAGATCCGCACCACCTGCTCGCGCACCAGCAGCCCGGCCCGCTCACCTTCGACGGCGGCATACAGATACACCACGTCGTCGTCGACCGGCGGCTTGGCCCGGACCAGGATGCGGCCGGCCAGCTCGCGGTCCTGCCGGAGGTGCAGCTCGTCGAAGAAGAACCGCATCAGCTCGCAGTGCCCGGGATAGCGGAGCGTCTTGTAGTCCAGGCGGTCCAGCCGGCCCTCGTAGGTCGCGCACATGGTGCCCAGGCCTCCTGACGTGGTGAATGCCTCGAGCTGGGCCCCGCCGATCCAGACCACCTCCGGTTCGCTCATGGACGGAATCAGCCGTCGCCGGCCGTCGCGTATGACCTCGCAGTCGTTGAGGTACTCGTTGACGACCCCTTCCGGGGACCAGTTGAAGGCGTACCCCAGCAATCCGCTCGGGCTGCGAGGCAGCGCCCCCACCTTCAACTCCATCGACTGGAGCGTGTCGACGTCGCGGGCCAGCCAGGCGCCGGTCACGCAGATGAGGCCGGGGGCCAGGCCGCAGTGGGGCATGACGCGGCCCGGCTGTGACCGGACAGCTCCATCATGCGGGCCGTCGTCGCCACGTCCTCCGAGAGATCGAAGTAGTGCACACCGACCGCGGCGGCCGCTTCCACCACGGCGCCGTTGAATCGGAACGGCAGGCACGAAACCACCGCGTCGTGCGCCGCCAGTACGGCCCGCACCGCACCGTCGTCCGTGACGTCCAGTTTGATCACGTTGAACGGCAACGGCCCCGATGCCGCCGCCACATCGGCGCCGGTGACCTCGAGTCCGGTGCTCTGCAGCAACCGGGCGACCAGCTCGCCGACTTTGCCCAACCCGACCACCAGAACCTTGGAGAAGACGGGCATGGACTCCAATGGTACGGCGGTACCTTCGGGGGCGAACGACAGCAAACGAGGGACGATCCTCCCATTGACCGACATTCCGACCACTGAATCCCTGGCCGAATACGCCACCGCCCTCCTGACCGGCATCGGAGTCGAGCAGCAACCGGGCGGGAACTTTTCCACCCGTACACCGATCACCGGAGGCTCGCTCGGCGTGGTCCCGAGGTGCGAGCACGACGGCGTCGACGCCGCGGTGGCCCGAGCCGGTGCCGCCTTCGAAGTCTGGCGATCCGTTCCGGCGCCGAGACGGGGGGAGGTGGTGCGGGAGCTGGCCCGGCTGCTCCGGGAGCACAAGGCCGAGCTGGCCGAGCTGGTGACCCTCGAGGCCGGCAAGATCGAATCCGAAGCGCTCGGAGAGGTTCAGGAGATGATCGACATGTGCGACTTCGCCGTCGGTCTCTCCCGTCAGCTGTACGGCGTCACCATGGCCTCGGAGCGCCCAGAACACCGCATGATGGAGGTCTGGCACCCGCTCGGCGTGTGCGGGGTCATCACCTCGTTCAACTTCCCGGTCGCGGTGTGGGCGTGGAACACCGCCCTGGCCCTGGTGTGCGGGGACCCGGTGGTGTGGAAGCCGTCGGAGAAGACCGTGCTCACCGCCCTGGCCTGTCACGCCCTGGTGGGCCGGGCCGCCGCCGAGACCGGCGCCCCGGACGGCCTGGTCCAGATCGTGGTCGGCGGCCCCGAGGTCGGTCAACGCCTGGTCGACCATCCGGGAGTGGCCCTGGTGTCGGCCACCGGCTCCACCGTCATGGGGCGGGCGGTCGGTCCGCGGGTGGCCGCCCGGTTCGGCCGATGCCTGCTCGAGCTCGGCGGCAACAACGCCGCCATCGTCACGCCATCCGCCGATCTCGAGCTGGCCGTTCGGGCGGTGGTGTTCGCGGCGGCGGGGACCGCCGGTCAGCGCTGCACCACCCTGCGGCGTCTCATCGTCCATTCCTCGGTCGTCGACGAGGTGACCGACCGGCTGACGGCCGCCTACGCCACCCTTCGAGTCGGCAACCCGCTCGTGCAGGACACGCTCGTCGGGCCCCTCATCGACGGGAGGGGTTACGAATTGTTCACGGGCGCGCTGCGACAGGGCCGCCTGGACGGAGGAGAGGTGGTCTGCGGGGGCGAGCGGCAACTGGCGGATCAGGCGGCCGACGCCTACTACGTGCGGCCGGCGGTGGTCCGCATGCCGGGCCAGACGGCCCTGGTCCTACGCGAGACCTTCGCTCCGGTCCTGTACGTCGTCAGCTATGACCACTGGGACGAGGCGGTCGCACTGCACAACGCCGCTCGTCACGGGCTGTCGTCGTCGGTGTTCACCCGGGACCTGCAGGAGGCGGAGCGCTTCGTCTCGCCGGCAGGATCCGACTGCGGCATCGCCAACGTCAACATCGGCCCGTCGGGGGCCGAGATCGGGGGGGCGTTCGGTGGTGAGAAGGAGACTGGAGGTGGCCGGGAGGCGGGCTCCGATGCCTTCAAGGCGTATATGCGGCGGTTGACCGCCACTGTCAACTACGGCTCGGACCTGCCGCTGGCCCAGGGGGTGGAGTTCCTGTAGCCGACCGGCGGATGGCGAGGATGGCGACGTCGTCGTCACGGTCGGCGGCCAGACCGGCCAGTAGCCGGTCGCAGAGCTGCTCCACCTCCGCCGGCCCGTCCGCCGCTGATCGCGCCAACTCGGCCATGCCCTCGTCGATGCCGTGGTCCCGTTGTTCGATCAGACCATCGGTGTACAGGACGAGGGTGCGGCTCGGCTCCAGCTGCCCCCGCCATTCGACGATGTCGCTGGCCGGACCGCCGAGCGGACCGGCCGGCGGGACCGGGAGGTACTCCGCTCCTCCGGGAGTGATGAGCAACGGTGGCGGGTGCCCGGCCGACGCCATCACCAATCGCCCACTGGCGGGGTTCAGCCGGGCGAAGACGGCAGTGGCGATGCGGTCGAATCCGAGCAGTTCCCAGCTGCTCTGCAGGGCCTGCACCAGGTCGCCGGGCTGGCGGACGTGGGCGGCCAGCGCCCGGGCCGCGCTGCGCAGCTGTCCCATGATGGCCGCCGCGTCGGCGTCGTGGCCGGCGACGTCGCCGATCATGACGCCGAGATGTCCGGTCGGCAGGACGACGACGTCGTAGAAGTCGCCGCCCACCTCGGCCGCCGTGCTGCCCGGAAGGTAGCGCACCGCGATGTCGATGCCTGCCACCTCGGGCAGACGGTCGGGCAGCAGGTGGGCCTGGAGCAGCCGCGCGGTGTTGTGCTCCTGGTCGTAGCGCCGTGCTTTGGCGATGACCGCCGCCACCTGGGCGGCCAGATCCTCGGCCAGGGCCAGCTCGGCAGGACCGAACCGGCGACCCGATCCCGCCGAGATGAGCGTCACTGCACCGAGCACCTGCTCGTCGGTGATCAGCGGGACCGTCATGTACGACGTGAACCCGAGGATCTTGGTCAACTCGAAGTGGCGCTGGTCCTGGCAGGTCGCCCGGAGGAACTCGTCCGACATGTGGGTGGCCGATCGTGACCGCCCGGTGCGGATCACGTCGGCGCTGGGATGGGCGCCGGCGGGATCGGGTGGATAGCGGCGTTCGAGCTCGTCCACCAGCGGTTGGCGGCCCGGATCGGCGTGGTGGGCGGCCATGCGGCTCAGGGTGCCGCTGTCGCCCACCACGTCGATGAGGCACACGTCTCCGAGGGTCGGAACCGCGACCGCGGCCAGGCGCCGCAGGGTCTCCGCGTAGCCGGATGTCCGGGCCAGGGCGTTGGCGGCCTGGAGCAGAAAGGCCTGCGAACGCTGGGCGGTCTGCAGCTGTTCGAGCAACCGGGCCCGGTCGTCGGAGTCCCATGGCGGCCCGGGCAACTCGGTCATCCTCACCTCCGGCGCCACGAGAGCAGTCCGAGAGTCACGCCCCAACCCTCGTTCCGGCTGCTTGTTCAACGAGACGTGCCCCGAGGTTATCCGACCCGGTCCGCGCCGCGGCGGCTAGGCCGCGGCCAGCGCCTTACCCCGCCACTGGCAGTTCAGCCCGGTCGGCGCGAGTCGCCCGGGACCCGGCCCGCGTGGCGATGACCGCAAGTGTCAAGCACGCCACCACCGCGATCGTCTCGACCACGATGACCAGCAGCGTGTCGCGCACACCGAACAGCGTCTGGCCGGCGGGGGCGAGGCCCATTTCCGCCCACCTACCGTGCGGGGTGGGCAGCCCGGTGGTGCGGCTGGCGGCGATGGCGGCCAGGCTCCCGGCGGACAGGACTACGCCGGCGAGCGGGCCCAACCGGCCGGGAATGAGGACGGCGACCGCGACGAACGCCGAGATCGAGACGTTGAGGAGGAACATCTCCCGGATCGGAGCATGATGGTATGGCCCGTACCAGAGCCGGAAGTGCACGTAACCCCCGATTGTGATGCTGAGAGTGGCGAGCGGCAGGAGGAGGCGCTTCACGGGGGGTGCCTTTCGGACTTCGGAAAACAAGCTGTCGCCGGTCTACGGCGCACCGGCCCATCCGGATTCCGTACTCGCCCCAGTCGTCCGCCGGGCACCGTGTGATAATGCTCAATGGTGGAGGTGCCAGCGGCGAGCCGCGAGTTCATCGGTCGGGCCCGGGAGATGGCGCTCCTGAACGAGGCGTTCGAGCAGTCCCGGGCCGGTCGCAGCGCGGCGGTGGTCATCGGTGGTGAGAGCGGGGTGGGAAAGACCCGCCTGGTCCAGGAGTTCATCGGCCAGGCCCGCCGGCAGGGCGTTACCGTGCTCCTGGGCGGCTGTATCGATTTCGGCGAAGAGGGACCTTCCTACTGGCCCTTCATCGAGGCCATGCACGCGTTGGCCGGGCCCGATGATCAGCCCGGGGACGCCGTCGTGCGCACGTTCCAGGCCCAGCTGGCGTCAGTGCTCCCGGAGCTTCCCGCTCGTGACCCTCCGCTTCCGGGCGGCACCGACCTGACCGCCGTGGGACGGGTCCCGCTGTTCGAGCTGGCGTTGCGGGTGGTGACCAGGCTGGCCGATGAGTCGCCATTGATCCTGGTCATCGAGGATCTGCACTGGGCCGACCGGTCCACCCGCGACCTGATGGCGTTCCTCCTGGCCAACCTCATCACGGACCGGGTCATGGTCATGGCCACCTACCGGAGTGACGCCATCAGCCCCGGCCACTGGCTCCAACCGCTCCTGGCCGAGTTTCGACGCAACCGCCGGGCCGAATTCGTCGACCTGGACCGGTTCAGCCGGAACGAACTGGTCGCCCAGCTCTCCGACATCCTGGGCCGCCTCCCCGACGACGAGATGGTGGAGGTGGTCTGGGCCCGGTCGGACGGCAACCCGTTCATCGTCGAGGAACTGGTGGCGGCCATGGAGGCCGGGTACTGCGCCGAGCCACCGCCGACCCTCCGCCACATCCTGCTCAGCCGGGTGGAGGTCCTGTCGACGTCGGCCCGGCGCGTCCTGCGGCTGGTGGCGGTCGGAGGCGACGGTGTGAGCGACGCACTCCTGTCGGCGGTGGCCGGCGTGGCCGATGGATTCCTCGTCGATTCGCTGCGGGAGTGCATCGACCACCACGTGCTGGCCGTGGCGCCCGATGGCCTGACCTACCGGTTCCGGCACAGCCTCCTGCAGGAGGTCATCTACGGGGAGCTGCTGCCGGGGGAGAGGACGCTGTTCCACGCCGCCTACGGACGGGCCTTGAGCCAACAGAGGAACAAGCGCGACAGCGTGGCGGCGGCCAAGCTGGCCTACCACTGGTTGGCGGCCGGCGACCTGCGGCGGGCGCTGATCGCCGCGCTCGATGCCGCCACCGCGGCGTCCGAGATCTACGGCTTCGCCGAGGCCCAGCGCCATTACGAACGGGCCATCGACCTGTGGGACCAGGTGCCCGACGCCGGCCGGCTCCTCGGCCTCGACCGGGTGACCCTGTTCGAACGGGCAGCCGAGGTGGCCAACCTGGCCGGCGAGCACCGGCGGGCCAGCACCCTGATCGGGGAGGCAGTGGCCGAGCTGGCGACCGCCGGTCCTGGTGAACCGCCGGAACAGACGATCCGCCATGCCGTGCTCCGACAGCGGCTCGGTCGCTACCTGTGGGCGTCAGGCGACTCCCCGGGCGCGGTGAGGGCCTACCGGGAGGCCGTGGCCCGCATCCCCGCCGGGCTGCTCAGCGCCGAGCGGGCCATGGTCGAGGGGGCGTTCGCCGAGGTCCTCATGCTCACCGGCCGTTACCGCCGCTCCAAGGAGCAGGCGGAGGCGGCTCTGGCCGTTGCCCGATCGGTCGGCGCCGAGCTGGAAAGGGCCCAGATTCTGGGCACCCTCGGATTCGACCTGGCCTTCCTGGGCGACCCCTCGTCCGGTCTGGCCGCCTTGGAGGAGGCCCGCAACATCGCCGAACGGGTCGGCAGCCCCGGGGACATCGGCCGGGCCTACCTCAACCTGGCCGAACTGCTCTCCGGTCCCCTCAACCAGCTGACCGAGGCGGCGGCGACGGCCGAGGAGGGAATCGAGCGGGTCCGTCAGCTCGGCCTCAAGCGTTCCTACGGTGTGGCGCTGCAGGCCATTGCGGTCAACACCCTGTTCCGGTTGGGTCGCTGGTCGGAGGCCGACCGGCTCCTGTCCGACGCCCTGGCGTTGAAACCGACGGGGACTTCGGCCATTGAGTTGTGCCTGGCCCGGGCCAAGCTGTCAGTAGGCCGCGGCGACTTCGATGCCGCATTCCGTGACTTCGAAACCGTGGAGGCCACCTCGGGCGACGGCATCGGTCCCCGCCACCAGGCGCCCCTGTTGACACTGCGGGCGGGAGTGGAGTTGTGGCTCGGCCGGCCGGAGCGGGCCCGCCAGGCGATCCGCGACGGGCTGGCCGCGGTAGGCCGCAGCGACGATGTCTGGCTGCTGGCGCCCATGCTGTGGCACGGGCTGCGGGCCGAAGCCGATCTGGCCGAGCGGGCCCGGGCCCGCCGGTCGCCTGCCGATATCGAGGAGGCCAAGTCCATCGCCGGCCGGCTGGTAGCCGAGGTCCACCGGTTGGCCGAGCGGTCCAACCCCGCGGCGCCCTCCATCCGCCAGGTGGTCACCGCGTACGTCCAGCTGTGCGATGCCGAGGCGTCGAGATGCGCCGGCGAGAGCCCACCCGCGGCCTGGGCCGAAGGGGCCGAGCTGTGGCGCCAGCTGGACCAGCCCTACCCCGCCGCCTACGCCAAGTGGCGCGAAGCCGAGGCCCTGTTGGCCCAGCGGGCCCGTTCCACACGCGCCACCGAGGCCCTGCAGGCCGCCTACCGGGTGGCGGTCCGGTTGGGGGCCGAGCCGTTCCGTGGCGTCCTCGAGGAGCTGGCCCAGCGGGCGCGGATCAGCCTCACCGCCGGGGCCCGGCCCGTCGCGGTGGACGCCGCGGAGGGCCAGGACCCGCTCATGCGGGTGTTCCCGACGCTCTCGGCCCGGGAATGCGAAGTGCTCACACTGCTCGCCACCGGGCTCAGCAACCGCGAGATCGGCGAGCGGCTGTTTATCAGCGGCGGCACCGTGAGCGTCCATCTCTCGCACATCTTCCGCAAGCTGGACGTCAAGACCCGGGTCCAGGCCAGTTTCCTCGTGCACACCGGCCTCGGCGACGGGCATCCGAGCGACTGGAGGACGGGACCCAATAAGGGGATGGTCGGGCCGGAATAGGGCACTTGGCAGATGCCCCGTCGATACCTCTCATGCCAGGCTCACAGGTGGCATCGACAAGGGGCAGCGATGACACTCAGCTCGACAAACACGGGTGCAAACCGATGACGACTACCTCCCGATCCTCCCGAAGACTGGGCGGCGGCCCGGAACCGGTTGATCCCGTCGCCGCCATGGTGCGCGCCGCGGCCGACGGGGACGTGGCGGCCTGGGAGGCGCTGGTCGGGCGTTTTTCCCCGCTGGTGTGGTCGATCGGCCGCAGCTACCGGCTGAGCGCCGCAGACGCGGCCGACGTCAGCCAGGTGGTATGGATGCGTCTGGTCGAGCACCTGGACACCATTCGCCAACCCGAGCGCCTCGGCGCCTGGCTGGCGTCGGTCACCCGCCACGAATGCCTGGGCATGCTCCGGAGGGCCGACCGCGAGGTGCCGACCGATGCTGACCTCCAGGTCGTCCAGGAGTCGCACGAGGACGAGGTGGAGAAGCGGCTGCTGGCCGCCGACCGCGACGGCGCGCTGTGGCGGGCGTTCGAGACACTTCCCGACCGCTGGCAGGCGCTGCTGCGGATCCTGATCAGCTCGCCCACCGCCAGCTACGAAGAGGTGTCCGCCGCCCTGGACATGCCGGTCGGCAGCATCGGACCGACCCGCCAGCGGTGCCTGGAGCGGTTGCGGAACTGTCCCCAGTTGGCGGGCCTGGCCCTCACCGGCTGACCGCACCGGCTACGCGGCCCGCTCCCGGGCGTGGCGGGCCCGACGCCGGCCTACCAGCAGCCACCACGCCAGGGCCACCACGCCCACCATCACGGCCGCGTGGAACAGCCATGACACCACGTGGAAGATGGCGCCGAGAACGAGGAAGACGGCTGACAGGGCCAGGCCGCCCACCACGATCCCGACGGCCACGGCCAGAGCCAGTGAGAACAGGCCGTGCGTTCGCTCATTGATCATCGTGATCCTCCCATCACGGGCGACGGTACGCCGGGGCGGGGCGATTTCCATCCGCCTCCACGACGATTCGGGCCTCCCCCTCACGGTGGAGGTGTGCGTTCCACCAGGCCGCACTCGTACGCCAGCACGACCGCCTGGATGCGGTCCCGCAGGTCGAGCTTGGTCAGGATGTGGGTGACGTGGGTCTTGACCGTCGCCTCGCCGATGTAGAGGCGTTCGCCGATCTCGACGTTCGACAGGCCGCTGGCCAGCTCGCGCAGCACGTCGAGCTCCCGCTCGGTCAGGCTCGCCGAAACGGGCGGGGATCTGGCCGCGACGGCACCAGCGCCGGGCGGCGGGCGAACTCCTCCAGCAGCCGCTTGGTCATCCGGGGCTCCACCAGGGCGTTGCCGGCATCGGCGGCGTGGATGGCCGCCACCAGGTCCTCGGGCGGCGACGCCTTGAGCAGGAAACCGCTGGCTCCGGCCCGGATGGCCGCGAACAGGTGCTCGTCGAGGTCGAACGTGGTCAGGACCACCACCTTGGCGCCGCTGGCCTCGCACCAGCCGCCGGCAGGCCTCGACCCCGTCCATGCGCGGCATGCGGACATCCATCAGAATGACGTCGGGTCGCAAGCGGGTGGCCTGCTCGATGGCCTCGACGCCGTCGACGGCCTCGCCCACCACCTGCAGGTCGTCCTCGGCCTCGAGGATCAGGCGCAGCCCGGTCCGCACCATGGCCTCGTCGTCGACGAGCAGCAGCCGGATCACGGGCGGCCGGGAGGCGCCCTCACGTACGGACTCACGCGGCAATCGCCAGCACCGGGCACGCTGGCGTACACCCGCCACCCCGGCCCGGGCCGGCGCGGCCCGGCCTGGAGCGTGCCGCCGACGGTCGCCAGCCGCTCCGACATCCCGACCAGACCGTGTCCGCCCCCCGGGCCGGCCGACGGCGGCCACGCCCGGCCCGTCGTCGTCGACGAAGACGGTGATGGCCTCGGGCGTGTAGATGAGCTGGACCTCGATCGACGCATCGCCGGCGTAGCGGACGGCGTTGGTCAGCGCCTCCTGCACCACCCGGTAGATGACCAGCTCGACGCTCGCCGGCACCTGCGGCGGCTCGCCCAGCACGTGGAGGCTGACCGTGCGACCGGCTGTCGGTCAGGCTGGTGACCAGGCTGGGGATGTCGGCCAGCCGGGGCAATGGGGTCCGGGGACCGGCGCTGGTCGCCGGCCGCCCGCCGGCTGCCGGCCGCGTCCACCCCGCCCGGCCCGACCGCGCCGCGGCGCCGATGGACGCGTCGGCGCCCCGAAGCACGGCCAGCATGCTGTCCAGCTCGCTGAGGGTCTGGCGGCCCGTCTGCTCGGCGGCCAGCAACGACTGCTCGGCGGCCTCCGGCTTGGAGTCAGCCACCCGGCGGGCGGCCGCGATCTGGATCGTCATCAGGCTGACGCCGTGGGCCACGATGTCGTGCAGCTCCCGCGCGATGCGGACCCGCTCCTCGGCAACCGCCAGCTGCGCGCTGCGGTCCTCCTCGACCTGGAGGCGCCGGGCCCGGCGCAGCAGCATCCCGACACCGAGGGCGATGAGGAACAGCGGCCAGAAGATGGCGCTGCCGACCCGGAGCAGACCGAGGCTGTCGACCAGGAACGCCGCGCCGAGCAGGAAATACAGGGTCCCGATGGTGACCCGACCGCTGCGGTAGCGGTAGGTGACGGTGCCCGAGCCGGCGGGGCCCGGCATGGTCTGATCGGCGACGGCCGCTACCGAGGTCGCCGTCATGGTGCCGCCCGGGCGGTCGGGGGCGACGGGCTCGGTGGGTTCGGTGGGTTCGCGGTGGCCGCCTCGGTGATGGTGACGGCCCCGATGCCTCCGTTGACATGCACCGTCAGCTGCGGGTCGGTGGGGGAGCCCACCCGCTGGGTGAATGTCTGGCGATAACCGCTGGCCACGTTGAAGCCGTCGACCCGCACCGTGCCCAGTCCGGTACGGCCGTCTACCAGCACATACAAGCCGGCCGGCAGCCGGACGGCCAGGCTGCCCACCGCCCCGTCGACGATGAGAGGTAGGCCGGCGGGCGGCGGAACGGTCAGCTTGGTGAGATCGAAGACGGTGCCGCCGATGCTGCCCCGCAGGCGGCGAGGCAACTCGGCCCAGGAGGCGGGTGCCATGGTCCTGGAACCGACCTGCAGGTTGCGGAACCCGCCCCCCGGGGCCGAACCGGAGGCCACCAGCAGCGCCAGCACCAGCGCCGCGCCGGCCATCAGCGGCCACGAGCGCCGGCTCAGCGCCCAGTCGGTGCGGGCCGTCACCACCATGGCGCCGCCGAGCACCAGTAGGGCCACGGCCAGGGCACCCTCCGCCGACACGTCCACCAGGTGGAGACCGGCGGCCAGCCAGGCCAGGCCGAACACCAGGGCCAGCAGGCCGACCAAGGTGGAACCATCGTGACGGTGGCGCACCGCGGGCAGCGGCGCGGCGGGCGGCCGGCGGGGTGCTTTCACCGGGGATGGCCGCCGATCGCCCTCTGGGTCGTGGGCGTGCCGCCGGCCCCAACGGTCCCACCGGGGCCCGATCAGCTCAAACGGGCGCTCCAGCCACCACGGACCACGGGGATGGCAACCATGCTCGTGGCGGTGACGGTGGCGGGGGTGGTCTACCGACTGGCGCACCGCTTCTGGCCCGGCGGAGCTCCTCGCGTCCGGCCCGGCCGGCGGCGTTGAAGGCGCTGTAGGTCTGGCTGCGGTTCCACGATTCGTCGTGTGCCCGCTCGGCTGCCCCGCGGATATCGCGCACGAGGGAGCGGGCCAGGGCCCGGACGTCCTCCGCGACCCGCCGGAACTCATCGTCGGTCGGCACGAAAACCAGCCTACGGCGGGCCGCCTCCTGCCAACATCCCTCTCAGGTCTGACCGTACGCTCCGCCTTGCGGCGTAGCCGCTACTGGCAGTGCATCCCTCAGCAGCCCCCGGCGGCGGCGCCGACGGAGCGCAGGCCGGCCAGATCGCCCGCCTGATAGTCGGTGGGTGAACCGGCCGAGACCGTCCCGTACATGATCTCGTTGGACTGGGCGGCGTGGCCCAGGCCCACGGCGTGGCCGAGCTCGTGGCGGAGCAGGGTGGCCATGTACCTCGACCCGGCCGGGTTCACGGTGACGACAGCGGAATCCAGCCACGTACCCATCGAGCGCCAGTCGGTCTGGCCGACCTCGCCGCCCGCCGGCGTGGCACCCCATCCCACCGAGATCTGGCCGCCGCTGGCGACCATCTGCAGGTGCAGCCCGGTGATGCTCGCCAGTTCGGCCACCACGCCCGAGACGTCGGGACCGGTGCTCGACACGGTGACGGCCGAGCAGGGGTTCCACCGGTAGCCGAAGGTCGTGAAGTCAGACGGACTTCCGGGCGACGGCTGAGGCGCCGCGGGCCGAGGTGCGGCGGTGACGACCGGGCGGGGCTTGGCGGTGACGGGCACGGGTCGGGGGGCGGGGGGAGTGGTCGGCGGTCGCGGGGCGGGGGCAGCTGTCGTCGGCGGGAGTGTGGTGGGGGCGACGGTCGTGACCGTCGTGCTCGTCGCGCTGGTCATGCTGGCGGTGCTGGTCGTCGGCGGCTCGGTGACGGTGGTTGGCACGGCGGTCGTGACGGAGGTGGGCGCAGACGCCAGGATGGGGATCGCCCCGGGGGCGGGGCGGCTGCCCAGCCCGCCGCCGAGCAGCACGAAGGCGCCGAGCATGAGCGTCGAGACGAAGGCTCCGAGGGCGATGTGGAGGCGGCGGGGGTGAACCATGCGAACGCAGTCGTCCGCCGTCGCTCACAGGTTGAGAACCGGCAATCAGAATTAGGGATGTCTTGAAGTGACGCCCCCGTTATGGGCGTTTTTTCGTGCCCGATTTCCCGACCAAGCGGCGCGGTGACCTAGCTTCAATAGTCCTTGGCGCGCGTTGCCGTCCTTATCAAGCAGGTGCCGCGGTTCGAGTCACTGGCCCTCGGGCCCGACGGCCGACTGGTCCGAGACGGTCTGGAGCTGGAGATGAACCCCTACTGCCGGCGGGCGGTCAACCAGGGCGTCGAGCTGGCCCGACTCACCGGTGGCAACTGCACGGTGTTCACGCTGGGGCCGCCCTCGGCCGCCGAGGTTCTCCGCGAGGCCGTGGCGTGGGGCGCCGACCGACGGCGTGCTGATCAGCGACCCCGCCTTCGCCGGGTCCGACACTCTGGCCACGGCCCGGGCCCTCGCCGCGGCGATCGAGCACGGGGGCCCGTTCGATCTCATCCTCTCCGGGCGCAACTCGGTCGACGCCGACACTGGTCAGGTCGGGCCCGAGGTGGCGCAATTGCTCGGATTGCCGTTCGTCGGGCGGGGTCCGCTCACTCGAGTTGCGAGGCTCCACGCTGGCCGCCCACCTGGAGCACGACGACGGCTGGGCGGACGTCGAGCTCGACCTTCCGGCCCTGCTCTCCTGCGCCGAGCGGCTGATCGAGCCGGCCAAGGTCGACCCGGAGGGCCGGGCGGCCGTGCCCGGCGACCGGCTTTCGGTGCTCCGTGCGGCCGACCTGGGCCCCGGCCCTTGGGGCGCCGCGGGCAGCCCGACGCGGGTCGGGGAGATCCGCCTGCTGGAGGGCGGGAGGGACCGGCTGGTGCTGTCGGGGACGGCGGCCGAACAGGTGGCGCAAGCGGTGGCGATCC
Source organism: uncultured Actinomycetota bacterium (assembly GCA_963792645.1). Taxonomy (GTDB): domain Bacteria; phylum Actinomycetota; class Acidimicrobiia; order Acidimicrobiales; family Palsa-688; genus CAWBWS01. The sequence continues at coordinate 187,242 of CAWBWS010000001.1, read as the reverse complement.
TCGCCGACGCCGGTGCGCTGAGCGATGGAGACGTTCTCCCGGGGCCGGAGACCGGCCTGGTGCCGGACGCTTGGATCAGGGGTGGGAAAACGCTCGCCGTCCTGGTCGAACCCGATCGCCGGCGACTCACCCGTGAACTGCTGGGCGGGGCCGCCCGGCTGGCCGCCGGCATCGGTGCCCGGGTGGTGGCGGTCGGGCCTGAAGGCGGCGTCGACGTGGCCGATGTCGGTCGCTGGGGTGCCGACGAACTGCTGGTCGCCGGTGTCCGCTCGCTCGAGGACTTGGGTCAGGTGATCGGGGATCGGTGGCAGCTCGGGCCGCCCTGGGCGGTGCTGGCGCCCGGCACCATGTGGGGGCGGGAACTGGCCTCGCGCCTCGCCGCCCGCCTCTGCGCCGGACTGACCGGTGACGCCGTGGACCTGGCAATCGACAAGGGCCGGATGGTCGGCTGGAAGCCGGCGTTCGGAGGCCGGTTGGTCGCCGCCATCACCGCCACGTCGGCGCTGCAGATGGTCACGGTGCGGCCCGGTATGTTGCCGCTCCTGGTCCCCCGGGCCGGTCGCCCGGTGGCGGTCGAGCATCTGGCGGGGGCGGGGCGGGAGCGGGTCCGGCTGCTGGCCGCCGGCCGCGACGATGACCTGGAGCAGTTGGTGACCGCGGACGCGGTCGTCGGCGTCGGCGCCGGGGTCAGCCCGCAGAGCTACGGCGAGCTGGCCCCGCTGCTCGAGGTCCTGGGCGCCGAGCTGGGCGCCACCCGCAAGGCCACCGACCGAGGCTGGCTGCCCCGATCACGCCAGATCGGGTTGACCGGGCGCAGCATCTCGCCCCGGCTGTACGTCGCCATCGGCCTGTCCGGGAAGTTCAACCACCTGGTCGGTGTCCGAGGGGCGGGCAAGATCGTGGCCATCAACGCCGATCCTTCCGCCCCGGTGTTGGGGGCGGCCGACATCGGCATCGTGGCCGACTGGCACGAAGCGGTTCCCCTGCTGGCCGCCGAGATCGCAGCGTTCCGCGCCGCGGTGCGCCGCTAATCGTGACGCTGATGCCGCTCCAGATGCAGGGCCGGGGCGCTCATCTCACGCCCGATAGGCGGGACTCTTATGACCCTCCAGGTGCACTGGCGCGACAAACAGTGCGCCGGCGGTCGATTTGTCGCGCCAGTTCGGGCGGGGCGTGACGGAAACTCGCGCCCGAGGCGGTTCTCAGGCCGGTGCCGGTGCGGCGGTGGCCAGCACGTAGGTGGCCTGGCTCGAGAGGGAGGTGGCGATGAGGATCTTCACCGGGAGGCGGAGGGACGGGGCGTACGACTCGGTCTGGGTGAGCGTGATGACGGTCGTGCCGACGGTGATGGTGGCAGTCGTATCGACCAGGAAGGTGTTCACGGTGGCGCCGTCGAGGGGCAGCGTCTCAGTGCCCCTGACGTGACCCGTGAGGGCCAGTGTGGCGCTACCTGAGCAGGTCGACTGGCCCGAGAAGTCACGTCCGACCGCCACCGGCCACGGCGGCCAGGGCACCGGCGATGCGAACGAGCAGTTGATGGTCGTCCCGAGCGCGGTCACGGAAAGCGCTCCGGTGTACACCCCGGACCCATTGAACAGCAGGGCGGTGGTCAGCGTGCTCGAGGAGTCGCTGCGCACCCAGCTCTCGACGCCCCCGGAGAACAGCGTCACCTTCAGGGTGGCCGGCGAGCCGCCGGACTGGGTGTACGTGTAGGTACCCGGTCGGGTCGGAGCCGGTCCCGATCCGACGGCGACGGCGCGGGTGGTGGCGGTCGAGCCGGCACGGGTGGTGGCGGTGGTCGCCCCGGGGGGGGTGGTGGAGGTCGTGTTCGCCACGCCGGCGTTGGTCGTCGACGTGGACGTGTCCGTCGTGGTCGGGGCGGCGGCCGGCACGGTCGTGCTCGGCTCGGTCGTCGAGGTCGACGTGGAGGTGGAGGTCGACACTGAGCCGGTGAGGACCTTGCCGGAGCTGTCCTGGTGGACGGCGACAGCGACGAGGCCCAACCCGGTGGTGGCCACGATCAGGGCCGCCACCGGCAGGGCCCATCGCTGTTGACGCATCGTTGAATAGCCTCCAAGACCGGGCGGCCGCCGCGCAAAGCCGCCTTGGCTACATGTCGGCCGGTTTGGGCGGGAACCAAAGCGATTTGTGCCTGAGAGCGGCAATTTCGTCGGGTTGTGCCGGGAGCAGTAAACCTCAAAGAAAGGAATTCGCCCGACCGGCGGCGAATCTCAACAAGATTTGGTACAGAAGCGGCATAAGGGCGATCAGGGGCGACGGCGGCCAAAGCTGGCATCCTGGCGCGCCCATGCCGCAGCCGGCCGGCTGCTGGCACGCGTCGTTCTGACCCTGATCCTGCTGGCGGCAGTCACCGCCACGGCGACCCGGGGGCCACGCCCGGCCGGGAGCACTCTCGTGGACCGGGCCGGCACGCAAGCCAGCGCCAAGCGGGGTGCGTCACGCATCGGCGACGCCTCGACCACCTCCCGGAGGGTGGCGGCGACCACGACCCTGCCAGCCCGACCGGCCGGCGTCGCGGCCATGGGCACCCTGCAGGAGCCTGACGCCATCGTCACCCTGCCGGTGTCGGTCTCCCCGGTGCTGCTGAAGGCCGTTTCGGCCCTGTTGAACGTGCGGGCGGTCGAGGTCGTCGACACCGGCACCGTGCAGGTCCAGGGCGGGCCGGCGGCAACGATCGGCGTCGACCCCGGCACGTTCCGCAACTACACCCCCAAGGTGACCGCCAGCTCCGACCAGCTGTGGCAGTACATCGCCGACGGCACGCTGGCATCCTCGTTCGAGATGGCACGGGACCGGAAGCTGTCTCTCGGGGTCGATGTCCCGGTGGTCGGCAACGGCGGAGGTGGCCCGGCCACGGCCCGGTGGATGGGGGCGTTCATGTCGGTGGGCCTGCCCGGGATCGACCTGGTGGTCAGCCGTAGCCTGAGCGCCCCGCTGAAGCTGGTACCGGCCTCAGGTCTCGTCCTCAGTGCCCCGAAGGCCGATCCGTTCGAGCTGCAGCGAGCACTGAAGAAGCTGCTTCCCGGCGTCGCGGTCGTACTGATGCGCCCCGGCATCGCCCTGGGCGGGCCGGGCGGCAGCTATCTGAGCGCGGCCCAGATGTCCACGGTGCTGACCGCGGCGTTGAGCCGGGCGGGCAAACCCTACGTGTGGGGCGGCACCGGCCCCGATGGCTTCGATTGCTCAGGTCTGGTCGGGTGGTCGTTCGCGGCGGCCGGCGTCAGCCTGCCTCGCACCGCGGCCGTGCAGGCGCTGACCGGGCCTCGCGTACCCCTGAGCCAGATCCAGGCCGGCGATCTGTTGTTCTGGTCATTTGACCCGAACGATCCAAACTTCATCGATCACGTCGCCCTCTATCTCGGCAACGGCAACATGATCGAGGCACCACAGACCGGCGACGTCGTGCACGTGATCAAGGTGAACGCCGGCCATCTGGTCGGCGCCGTGCGCGTCAATCCCGCCGTGTCGGGCCGCATGGGCGGCCCGTGGATCCGCTAGGTCTTACAGACCGAGCAGATCGCTGGTGATCGGCTCGACGCGGTAACCCCGCGCCACCCAGTCCGCGGCGGCGTACGCGGCATCGCGTCCCCACAGGATCACCACCACCCGCCCGTTCTGACGCCGAACGACCTGAGCTGGTCGCGCTGCCCCCGCGACCCGGCTCGCAGTCCCGGCTGTGACTGTCCCCATTGACATCTCGCCCCTCCTTCGGTGGATACCTACTTCTTAGAGTCGGCTGCCCCGGCCCTGATACTTAGTCCTAGTTTGCCCCCCTCGAACTGGACTGTGTGGATTGTCGGCGGTTGTTGGGGCCGAGTTGGGTAACCGTGGCCCGGCGGGCCTCATTCCCACTCGATATCGAAGCCCAGAAGCGACTTGAAGTGCTCCACGAGCTCCTCGTCACTCAGCTGCGACATGGCCTCGCCGAGACCCTTGGGCTCCGGGCCGTAGACCTCGGCGGCGATCTCCAGCTCATGTTCCAGCGTCCACCCTTCGGGTGTCTGCCGGAACTCTTCGAAGGAGTCGTCGCCGCTCATCAGACCTCCTGCCCGACCTGAACCCATTATGGCCGGGCGGGCGAGGTGGGCTAGCTCGGCTGCCGGCCGACCAGGTGACTCGCCGTCTCGGCGTGGTGGATGACGACCTGAGCGTAGTGAACCCCCGCCGCCTGCTCGGCGGTGTCGGCGAGCTCGGCGTACAGGTCGGCGATCTCCCCCTCGAGGGTCTGGGCCATCGCCGTCCAGCCTTCTCGTTCCGCCCACTGCCGCTGGGACACTGACTCCTCGATTCGGAGCTCGAGTCCGATGGCGTGGTCGGCCAGACAGGGATTGGTCACATCCCCCCTATACCCACAAGCAGCGCGGAACAGGCCTCGACACCGTCGGTACAGTGGCGTCGATGCAGCTCAGGGACAGGTTCTACATCGACGGCCGATGGGGACGTCCTCGCGGTTCCAGCACCATCGAGGTGATCGATGCCGCCAGCGAACGGGTCATGGCGCAGATCCCCGCCGGTGCCGCGGCCGACGCCGATCGGGCTGTCCGGGCGGCCCGGGCCGCCCTTCCCCAGTGGGCCGCCACCGACCGCGAGGAGCGGGCCAAGCATCTGCGGCGGGTCACCGAGGGTCTGCAGAGCCGAATGGCGGACGTGGCGACCGTCGTCGCCCACGAGGTCGGGATGCCGATCAAGCTGTCGACGATCATCCAGGCCGGTCTGCCGATCATGACCTTGGGGTCGATGGTCGAGCTGCTCCAGACCTACCCGTTCGAGGAGCAGCTCGGCAGCTCACTCGTGGTGCGGGAGCCGGTCGGCGTGGTGGCGGCCATAACGCCCTGGAACTACCCGCTGCATCAGGTGGTGGCCAAGGTGGCGCCGGCGCTGGCCGCCGGCTGCACCGTCGTCGTCAAGCCGTCAGAGGTGGCTCCGCTCAGCGCGTTCATCCTGGCCGAGGTCATCGACGCCGCAGGAATCCCGCCCGGCGTGTTCAACCTGGTGACCGGCACGGGCCCGGTCGTCGGCGAGGCGCTGGTCACCCATCCCGACGTCGACCTGGTGAGCTTCACCGGATCCACCGGCGCCGGACAGCGGGTGAGCGAGCTGGCTGCCAGATCGGTCAAGCGGGTCACCTTGGAGCTCGGCGGCAAGAGCCCCAACGTCATCCTGGCCGACGCCGATCTGCGCCGGGCCGTGGTTGACGGCGTGGCCAAGGCGTTTCTCAACTCCGGCCAGACCTGCTCGGCACTGGCGCGGATGATCGTGCCGCGCCCCCTGTTGTCGGAAGTGGAGCAGCTCGCCGTGGAGGCGGCCGCGACCTACGTCCCGGGCGATCCTTTCGCGCCGGGCACCCGGCTCGGGCCCCTCGCCAGCGCCGCCCAGCGGACTCGGGTCCGGACCTACATCCAGCAGGGGATCGACGAAGGGGCCAAGCTGCTGACCGGTGGGATGGCGCCTCCCGTAGGCCTCGATCGGGGCTACTTCGTGCGTCCTACCGTCTTCTCCGAAGTCGATCCCGATTCGACGATCGCCCAGGAGGAGATCTTCGGACCGGTGCTGTCGATCCTCGCCTATGACAACGAGGATGAGGCGGTCGAGATCGCCAACAACAGCCGGTACGGCCTGGCGGGCGGCGTGTGGTCAGCTGACGCCGGCCGGGCCCAGGTGGTGGCCCGCCGGTTACGCACCGGTCAAGTGGAGATCAACGGCGGCTCGTTCAATCCGCTGGCTCCCTTCGGGGGCTACAAGCAGTCGGGCCACGGCCGCGAGCTCGGGCGGTTCGGGCTGGAGGAATTCCTCGAGGTCAAGTCACTCCAGCTGTAGGCGCAGCTATCCGCGGGTCCTGAACGTGGCGAGGAGCGCGTCATATTGCGGGTGCGGGGTGTTGGCGGCCGAGGTCACGCCCTCCAGCAGGTAGCGCTTGTCGCCGACATACACGACCCGGACATGCACCACCGCGCCCGGGGCGGTGATCACCGCGTCCTCGGCGGGGTGGCCGAGATAGGTGGTGTCGGCACGCGTCGTCACGGTGCCCTTCACGTTGGCCGCCGCCGCATTGATCGCGTCGTCGAGGCCCGATTGGGCCGGCACGCCAGGGAGCGAGGTGTACGCCACCGCCACCTGCTCGTGGTTGGTGGTGGCCTCGTACAGCAGGACGTTCAGTGATACGCCGGCCTGGACAACGGGCAGCGTCTGACGTTTCGGCGGCGTCGGGAACACGGCGCTGAACCCGGCGTCGGGCGCGACGAAGGGGGCCACCGCCACCGTCCTCGGGACGGCGGAGGGGCCCTTCGAGCTGCCGCCGCAGGCGGCGAGCCACAGGGCCCCGACCGGCAGCGCCAGCAGCATGAGTGGTACGCGACCCGGCCCGGCGCCGAGTCGCCTCGGATTCATATGGTTTCCACCCCTCCTGCGACACCCGAAACCGTAGCTGGCCGGACGGCGGACAGTGGTTACCGAGGAGGACGGTGATGGTGCCCGTGCACCACGAGCGGCTCGCCGACGCGGTCCTCGTAGCCGGGCAGCGCGATCCGGTAGGTGCAGCAATCGCAGTTCATGCGGACGCCGCCGCCGAGCGCCTCGCGGTAGCGCTCCAGGACCAGACGGGCCAGCCGGGCGTCAGGTCCGAGCTCAGCCCCGACTCGGACCTCGATGCCGGGATGCCCGGCGGACCAGGCGTCGGCCTGGGCGCGGATCCGGTCGACCAGGATGCCGGTGAAGAGGAAGTAGGGGATGACGGCGATGCGCTCGGCACCGAGCCGCCGGCACCGCTCCAGGGCGGCGGGCACCGACGGTGCGGCCAGCGAGACGAACGCCGCCTCTACCATGGCGACCCCCCGGCCGTCCCACAGCAGCCGGGCCACCTTGAACAGATCGGCGTTGGCGTCCGGATCGCTCGAGCCCCGGCTGACCAACACCACCGCCGTGCCGTCGTCCGGCCATCCGTCGACGGCGGCGGCCATCCGCTCGCCTGCCACCCCCAGCGGAGCGGGGTGGATGCCGAGCTCCCGGGCGTAGGCGAACTGCACGTCCGGGTGCTGCTCTCGGCCTCGCGCCAGAGCCGCCGGCCCGTCGTTCTTGAGGTGCCCGGCGCCCAGCAGGACCAGCGGGACGGCGACGATGCTGGCCGCCCCGGCCCCGACGAGATTGGCCACCGCCTCATCCAGGTCGGGACCGGCCAGCTCGATGAAGCCGCAACCGACGGCCAGGTCGGGGGCCTCAGCCCGGAGGACGGCGGCAAAGTCCCAGTAGGCGGCCACGCCGGCCGGCGAGCGGCTCCCGTGGCCGACCAGCAGCAGCGCCGGGCGTTCGTTTGGGTCAGCCATGAGCCAGGCGGATCAGGGCGTTGCAGGCGGCGGCGGCCACCGCCGAACCGCCCTTGTCGCCGACGTTGGTGATGGCCGGGCCCCCGCTCCGGCGGGCCGCGTCCTTGGCCGCCGCGGCGCCCACGAATCCCACCGGCATGCCGATCACGACCGCCGGGGCGAACTGCCCGGAGGCGACGAGGGCGACGGCCTCTTCGAGCGCGGTGGGGGCACATCCGACCACCACGACTGCGCCGCTCGGGTGTCGCTCGGCCGCCAGCCTCATCGCCCAGGCGCTGCGGGTAGGTCCGTCCGGCCCGGTGCTGGGCGCTTCGGCCAGGTAGCACGTCGCCGGGACGCCACTGATGCCGGCGCGGGTCATCTCCACGTCGGCGACCACCACCGCACCGTGCCGGATGGCCGCAACCGCGGCTTGGACGACCGCCTCCTCGACGACCATGGTCCGGGCGTAGTCGAGGTCGGCGCTGGCGTGGATGACCCGCTCGACGACGGCCCGGACCCCGGGCGGCAGGTGACCGAGGTCGATCCGGTTGGCCAGGATGCGGTAGCTCTCGATCTCGATCGGATGGATCACCCCGGGACCTCGGTGATGGCATCGGTCGGGCAGATCTCGATGCACGCCCAGCAGCCGGTGCACCGGAGGTCGATGACGTCAGGACGTCCGGGCGCCGGCCGCAGCGCCCGGGTGGGGCAGGTCGCCAGGCACATTCCGCACGCCGTGCACCGGCCGTCGATGACGACCGTGCTCACGGTGGGTAGCCCCGAGGGGTGACCATGCGGCCGGCGACGATCCGGGTGCTGCAGGCCCCGACGATGACACAGCTGGTCATCCCGACGATCTCGGGATCGAGGTCGGCCAGGGTGGTGATCGTCGCCGTCTGGCCGGGCCGTCCGGCTCCGGTGACGATGCCGACCGGGGTGGCCGGCGGCCGATGCTGGAGAAGGATGTTCCGCGCCGCGTCCAGCTGCCAGGAACGGCCCCGGGAACGGGGGTTGTACAGGCTCACCACCAGGTCGGCCTCACCGGCGGCCCGCAGCCGGGCTTCGATCGTGGCCCAGCCGGTCAACAGGTCCGAAAGGCTGATCGTGGCGTGGTCGTGGCCGAGGGGCGCCCCGAGGACGGCCGCCACGGCCAGCGAGGCGGTGATCCCGGGAATCACCTCGATGTCCACCGAGTCACCGGCCAGTTCCAGGGCGATGGACGCCATGCCATACGTGCCGGCGTCACCCGAGCACACCAGCGCCACCCGCCGCCCGGCGTCGGCCTCGGCCAGGGCCTGCTTGGCCCGGACCACCTCGTCGCCGATGGGCGATGCCACCTGCTTCTGACCCGGGCCCACCAGATCGGCACACTGGTCGAGGTAGGCGCGATAGCCGATGACCACCTCGGCCCGCCGGACCGCCCGCTCGGCCGCCGGCGTGCGGTGGACCGCGTCTCCCGGCCCCAGGCCCACGATCGCCAGGTGGCCGCGGGGTGCCCGCCGGCGGGCCACCGCAACGGTCGCGGTGGCCGCCGACCGCTTGGTGACCACGAGCACCGAGCCGGGGCCGGCGGCCCGAAGGGCGGCCGCCTCGCAGACGCTCGGGGTGCCGACCGCGGCGCGTACCGCCACGCTCGGCGTCGGGACCGCGATCGAGGCCAGTATGTCGGCGCTGAACGACCGCACCGGCAGACCGAGGCCTACCACCGCCGGGTGGCTGGCCCGCCGGTCGATGGTGGCCACCTCGGCGACCGACGCCCGGGCCAGGCGGGCGTCGGCCAGCGTGGCCGCCAGCAGCATCTCGACCTCCCCCGCGGTCGCCCCGCTCGACGTCCCGATCCCGGCCACGAGCGATGGTGGGTAGAGCACCGCGGTGCCGGCGACCGGGTCGAGCCATTCGTCGGTGACAATCACGCTTGTGGCCGCCTCGTCGTCACCCGTCAGCGGGCAGGGCCAGCCCCGAGGATTTCTGATGCTGACGGGACGGCCGTCGAGCAGCGCTCCCGTGACCGCCGCCACGTCGCCGGCGGCGGAGAAGCCCGGCAGCTGGTCGACGCCGGAGATGCCCACCGCGTCGGTCGCGGTGGTGAGGACGGGCTGGGCGCCGAGCTGGGTGGCCACCGAGCGGGCCAGGTCGTTGGCCCCGCCGGCGTGACCGCCGCATAAGGCGACCGCGAACGTGCCGGCTTCGTCGACGCAGACCACCGCCGGGTCGGTCCGCTTGTCGCTCAGCAGTGGCGCGACGATCCGGACCGAGGCGCCGGCGGCGAGGAAGAGCACCAGGCCGTCGACATCGGCCCACCGGTGCCGGACCGTGTCCGCCGCCGCGCCGTGGCTGGCCTCCCACGGCAACTGCTGGGCCAAAGCCCGGCCCCGCTCGGTGACCGAGACCGACAGGACCCTCACCGGAGGGCCTCGGGTTCTGACGGCTGACTGGGGAAGGTACGCGGGCGTTGAGGCCGGTTTGTATCCCCGGACTCGGGGCCCCAGACCACGAAGACCGGGTTCTGGGCGGCCAGCCGCCAGCCACCGTCGGGCAGCCGTTCGCCCCGGCTGGCCGAGATCTGGGTCAGCCGGCCCAGCCGGTCGGCGGCCGCGGCAGCCCGATCGAGCGCCGCGTACGTGGCGACGACCCGCCCGCCCGGACGGAGCCGCCCGATGACGGCGTCGAGCACGTCCAGGCCGCCGCCGCCGACAAAGACGCGGTCAGGATCGGGCAGCCCGGCGAGGGCGGCCGGCGCCTCTCCAGGAACCACTGTGACCCGGGCGCCGGCGGAGGCGGCGTTGGCCTCGATCCGCCGGGCATCGCCGACCTGCCGTTCGACGGCGTACACCTCCAAGCCGCCGGACAGCAGCGCGCACTCGACGGCCACGCTGCCGCTGCCGGCGCCCACGTCCCAGAACACCCCGGTCACCGGTAGGTCCAGCCGGCCGATGGCGACGGCCCGGACCTCGGACTTGGTGACCATGCCGGCCCGGTGTTCGAAGACGGCCTCGGGCCGCCCCCAGGTCAACCCCGCGGTCGGCGCCACCGGGGTGCCGCGCGAGCAGCACGACGACGGAGAGCGGGTCCCAGGTTCCCAACGCCAGACCATGGAGGGTGGTCTGCTCGACGCTCTCGCCGTCGAGGCCCAGCCGGCTGCAGACGGCCACCGTTGCCGCGGTCGCGCCCAGGGAGAGTAGTTCCTTGCCGAGAGCCTCGGGCGGGCTGTCGGGGGAGACGAGTACCGCTGCCTTGCTGGCGCCGGCGACAGCCGACGCGGCGGAGCCGAGCGGGCGGCCATGAGCGGAGACCACGACGGCGTCGTCCCAGGGCAGCCCGAGCCGGGCGAACGCCAGGCTGACCGAGGAGGGGGCGGGCCGCACGTCCAGCGCCGCCGGGCCGAACCGTTCGGCCAGGGCCCGGACGATGCCGAAGAAGCCGGGGTCACCGGAGGCCAGGACCACCACCGGCCCGGGCTCCGACTCGATGGCCGCGAGGACCGGCTGCAGGTCGCCGGCGATGATGAGAGTGGCCACGCCGGCGGGGACGCCCGCGGTCTCGAGGTGGCGCCGGCCCCCGACGACCAGGCCAGCCACCGGCAGCGGATCGACACACGGGAGGCCGACGACGGTGATGCGTTCAGCCACGGGCGACCATCGTCTCACCCTCGAAGTCCACCATGACCACCTCGACTGACAGCGAGTCGTTGACATGGCGGCGGCAGGCCTCGGCTGCCCGGCGGCACAGGGCGGCGAGCGGCTCGACACAGCCGAGCGACCAGCACATCTCAAAGAAGTGGCGAGCCGTCTCGGTCTCCCGGGCCGCGGCGACGATGGCGGGTGGGGCGCCGGTTTCCACCGCCACCGCCGCCAGCAGGTCGGTGTCGACCCGGGACCGGTGGAAATGGGTCATCATCACGCCCGCCGCCAGCTTGGCGATCTTGCCCGCCATGCCGACGAACGTCGCACTGGCCATGCCGCGTTCGGCCACCCGCCGCAGGCAGACGCCGGTGAAGTCGCCGACCTCCACCAGGCAGACGTCGGCCACGTCGGGCAGCAGCATCCGGGCCGCCGCTTCCGACCGGCTTCCGGTGGCGAGCACCATGTGGGACTCGCCCTGGGCGGCGGCCACGTCGACCTGCTGGACCACCGACGCCCGGTAGGCGGCGGTCGAGAACGGCCGGACGATCCCCGTGGTGCCGAGGATGGAGATGCCCCCGACGATGCCGAGGCGGGCGTTGGTGGTCGAGGCGGCCATGGTTTCGCCCTCGGGGACACTGAACAACACCTGCATGGGATCCTCCGCCACCTCGGCCAGGGCGGCCAGGATCATGCGGCGGGGGACGCGGTTGATGGCCGGCTGCCCGACCGGCAGGCCCAGACCGGGAAGGGTCACCGTCCCCACGCCCGGGCCGGCCACGAGCAGGGTGGCATTTTCCCCCCAGGAAACCGCCGCCGTCAGGCGGGCACCGTCGGTGCAGTCGGGATCGTCGCCGGCATCCTTGACGACCGCGCAGGTCGCGGTGCCGGCCGGCTCGACCGGGAAGGTGACCCGCCGGCCGCCCGGTAGCCCGACCGTGACGTCGGCCGGGGCGATGCCGGTGACCAGGGCCTGGGCCGCCGCCTTGGCCGCCGCCGACGCGCACGTCCCGGTCGTCCAACCGGTGCGGAGCCCCTTCGTCGGTGTGACCGTCATCAGGCGGGCCGGCCGGCGGTCGTCCCGGGTGCGGAACGGCGTCGGAAGCGGTGGGCGAAGTCGGGCGAGTAGAGGTGGCTGCGATTTGCCGGCCCGGCCAGGGCCGGGCCGACCAGGACCAGAACGGTGGTGGTGGCGCCGGTCGCCGCCAGGTCGTCGGCCAGACCGGCCGACGTGTGGTGATCACGACCTGCTCGTCGGGCCAGCTGGCCCGGACGACGATGGCGGCCGGGGTCTCGGCCGTGTAGGCGCTGTCGGGCGAGAGCAGTGCGGCCTGCAGCTCGACCGGTCGGGCCGCCGACAGGAAGATGGCGGTGGTGGCTCCGATGGCGGCGAAGGCGGCGACCGACTCCCGAGGGGGCATGGATGCCGCCGTGCGCCCGGCCAGCCGGGTGAGGACCACGCTCTGGGCGACCGCCGGGACGGTCAGCTCCCGGCCCAGGGCGGCCGCGGCGGCGGCCAGGGAGCTGACGCCGGGCACGATCTCGAAGTCCCGCTGATTGGCGACGCACCAGTCGATCTGCTCCTGGATGGCGCCGTAGACGGAAGGGTCGCCCGAATGCAGGCGGACGATGGCGTGGTCGCGGTGATCCTGGTAGACGGCGAGCACGTCCTCGAGGGTCATGCCGGCGGAGTCGTGGATCCGGGCGCTCGGCCCGGGCATGGCCGAGGACCGCTTCGGGAACGAGCGACGACGCCCAGATCACGATGTCGGCGGCGGCCAGGCGTTGGGCGCCCCGCAACGTGATGCAGATCGGGTGCACCTGGGCCGGCGCCGACGAAGGAGATCATTTCGGCCCGGGACGGGCCGGGGGTACGATGACCGTCGCCAGGTAGGCGGCCGGCTGCGCCGGCCACCCTCGGCGGGTGCCATCCGCTGGCCGGGCAGTCCCAGCAGCTCGCCGATGACGCGCCCCGTCGAGCCGCCCGGCGGCGGACAGCGCCTCGAGGATGGCGGGCAGGTGGCGGCCGCCCTTGTAGACGATGACCGCCTGGCGCCCGTCGGCGAGTGCCGCCTGCGAGGGCGGCCGGCCCGTCGAGGGCGGTGACCATGCGGAGGGTCTCGGTGCCGTCCAGGAGCACGGTCCCGGTGCGGGCGGCCAGGTCCTGGAAGGCCATGATCCCGGCGACGGTGCGTACTTCGGTCGCCGGGCGGAGCTCGCACACCGTCGCCGCCAGCGATGAGAACGTGCTGTAGATGTTCGGATCGCCGAGGGTGACGAAGGCCACCTGCTCGCCGGCGTCCAGGTACGGAACGATGGCCGCGGCGGCAGAACGGTGCGACGCCTGGCGATCGCCGGGTGCGCCCGACATGTCGAAGACCAAACGCTCGACCGTCACCTCGGGGGACACCTGGCGCACGATCGATTCCGCCCGCCCGACGGCGTCGGCGGCGAGCGACGGCGCCATGACGCGGTCGGCCTGACGCAGGACCCGGACGGCCTGCAGTGTCACCAGGTCGGCACCACCGGGCCCCACGCCGACACCGATGAGCGTTCCCTGTCGAGCGGACGGTGCGGCGACCGTCCCGGCGTCGAGCATCGTCGTCCCTGCGGTGGTCTCGATGGGGGCACTCACTCGGGTTCTGGCTGCGGCTCCACCCGGTCCCGGATGCAGCCATCACAGTGACGCACGCCCCGGACTCGCACCGGGTTGCCCGATCGAACAGCGAAGAAGATGGTAGTGGCTCGGGCGACCGGGTCGGGCGGCCCCGATACTCAAGTCGTCGCATCGGGGGTCGATAGCCATATTGAGGCCCAACGCCTGGCCTGATCGTGGCTCGAGCCGGGAAGGGATTTTGATGGAGACTGGACAGGCAACCGCCGCTGAGACTGACATGGCGAACGCCGCCGTCGACACCTACCGACGCCTCACCGCAGGGGAGGTGCTGGCCGACCTGGCGAACCTCGGGGTCGACGAGTTGCTTCTCGTCGAACAGTTGGAGCTCGCGGGTGACGCCCGAGGAGAGATTCTGGATCGCATCGACTATCTGCTGACCGGTTTTGCCGGGCGGCCCGCCCATCCGGCGGCTGGGTTCGTCACGGGCGTTGTCGACCAGGGCGAGGACTCGGATCCCGACGGGCATGACGACTGGGCCCGGCTCGGGCACTACGACGAGGCTCGAGATGGGGCTGCGGTCGAGACGGAGGCGCCTGAGCCGGCGCCGCCGGTACCCCCGGCGGCACCCGTCGTCGAGGCGCGCCCGCCGTCCCCCGCCCCTCCGGTTACCGAGGCGCGCCGGCGCCCGGCGCCTCCGACGCCGATGCCGCTCCAGGTGTCCAGGCGGCAATCGTCCCCGCCCGTTGTCGCGGCGCAGGATCCCAACCCCCCCAAGAAGATGGTCTCCGAGTCGCTCCTGGATCAGATGGGCACCCTGCTGGAGCGCGATGCCCTACGGCGCCCCGATGCGGCTCGCATCGCGACCACCGATCCGGCCCCGGATGTCATCCCACAGCCTCCCGACGACCCCATCCCGGCGGTCATCAGTGCCCGCCGGCCAGGCCGGACCCATCGCCGGGGGCCGGTCAAGGTGCTGGGCGGACTGGCCATCGTGGCGGCTGTCGGCGTGGCCGCCTTCACCGTCCTCGGACCCAAGAGCAAGTCGACCGGTGCCGCGGCACCGCTTCAGGTGACCACGACGACAGTGCCACTGGCGGAGCGGCTGCTGACCGCCGTGCCGGGCTACGTACTGCAGCCACCCAGCGTCGGCGACGCTGGGCTTTCGAGCCTGGCCAAGGCGGTCCGATATGACAGGAAAGCCGACGCCCAACAGGCCCTGATCCGCGACGGGTTCGCCCGCGGCTACCAGCGCCTGTGGAACAACACCCCGCAACGCCAAGCCATCCTTTTCGTGTACCAGTTCAAGAATGCCGCCGGTGCGCAGGCGTACGCGCAGCGCATGATCGAAGGCAACCGGGCCGACGCGGCCGCGCTGAACGGCACCGTCGCCGACTTCGCGCTCCCGAGCATCCCGGGGGCCGTCGGGTTGAGCTCCACCAGCACGTCCGGTGCGTCGGCGGGCGCGGTGTTCACCCGGGACACCTACGTGGTCGAGGTGGCCGTCCACCTGCCGGCGCCCGCTGATGAAGACGCCCTGGTCCAGCAGCTGGCCGTCCAGCAATACGGGCTGCTCTAGGATTCGGCCCGGCTCGACCGGCACCGCGCCGGGCGCCGCCGCTATCCGACCTGAGGGCCGGTGGTGGGGGCCCGCAGAGGCGGCACCCATCCTTCTCCGGGGACATGGCGTCGCACGATCCGCGCCGGAGCGCCGGCGATGACGCTGTGGTCGGGGAACGAGCCCCGGACGACGGCGCCGGCGGCGACCGCCACGTTTCGGCCGATGTCCGCGCCGGGCAGCACGATCACGCCGGTGCCGAGCCAGCTGCCGGCGCCGATGCTGACCGTGCCCTCTGCCGGCCATTGGTTTGCGATCGGGGTGTCGACGTCGCCGTAGCTGTGGTTGTGGTCCGTGATGTACACGTTCGGCCCGATGGCCACGTCGTCACCGATCACGGATGCTGCGCAGCCCGACGATCGACGTTCCGCGGCCGATGCTGCACCGGTCGCCGATCACGACGACAGGACGGCCGCCGGCTGCGGCCGGTCGCGCCTGGCCGGGCATACCGGCGGAGAGGCTGACGGATGCACCGATCAGCGTTTGGGACCCGATCTCGATCGATCCCTCGCCGAACACCGCGCCCGGCGGGAAGGCGATGCAGCTGTGGCATCCCATGCGGGCGAACCGCCGGCCGAGGGCGTCGTCAGGACCGGTGCAGCCCACCGTGGCGACCCAGGCCCAGGTCCGGTGGATGACGGCGGCGGCGAGATAGCGGGCCCGCGGCGAGAGACTGGTAGCGGAGAGCACCCGTGCAACCTACCGAGCGGAGTGGCCGGGCGGCCCGAGTGGCGGGATCCGGCGAACCGACGGGTACCGTGCCTTCCCCGTGTCCTACCACCACGTCGCCTACGGCTCGCGTCACAGCCAGCACGGCGAGTTGTGGATGCCCGACCGGCCGCCGGATGCCCCGATCACCGTCCCGGTCGTTGTCCTGCTCCACGGGGGTTTCTGGAAGGCCATGTACACCAAGCGGCTCATGACCCCTTTGGCGTCGGACGTCACGCAACGGGGCTGGGCGGCGTGGAACCTCGAGTACCGGCGGGTCGGTAGCTTTTCTCCGGGCGGCTGGCCGGCGACCTTCGACGACGTGGCGGCAGGCATCGACCACCTCGGTGCCTTGGCCGCCATCCACCACCTGGATCTTGACCGGGTGGTCGCCGTGGGCCACTCCGCCGGCGGTCACCTGGCACTCTGGGCCGCCGGGCGGGGCCGGTTGCCGCCCGGCGCGCCAGGGGCGTCGGTCGGTGTGCGGCTGCGGGGCGTCGTGGGGCTGGGCGCGGTTTCCGATCTGGTCCGGGCCGCGTCGCTGGGCCTGGGGGGCGGCGCGGTGGCGCGCCTGCTCGGCGGGGGGCCCGAGCGGCGACCCGAGCGCTATGCCGTCGCCGACCCGATTGTCCTGCTGCCCCTCGGTGTGCCCCAGGCTCTGGTCCACGGCGACCGGGACGGGGCGGTGCCGGTCGCGCTGAGTCGGGGCTACGTCGAACGGGCCGTCGCGGCGGGGGACCGGGCGGTCCTGGCCGCCCTGCCGGGTGTGGGCCACATGGAGCTGATCGATCCGGACTCGCCGGCCTGGGCGGCCGCCGTCACCGAGATCGAACGGCTCCTGGGGTAGCTGCCGCCCCCGGCGACGACGGATTGGTGTGACAACCCGGCCGACCTTCGGTCACCCTCTCACTGCCCTTGGTCGCGACGCTCACGGTGCCGCCCGAGTCCGCACTCCCGTGACGGCGAAGCGTTCCACGCCCGCCAGATGGCCGCCGGTTGACGCCGCGATGGTCAGGACCCCTCCGGAGCCTCCCGTTCCGGCGGGCAGGGCGAGCGTCGTGTGCCAGGGGCTCGACGTGCCACCCGCCGCCAGGCAGCAGGCCACGCCCACCGGTGTGCTCGAAGACGATCGCCACGCTTGGACCTTGATGCTCTCATCGACGCCGCTGATGACGCCCCCGACCGCCACCGATGCGCCGACGGCGGTGCCGTAGCCCGGCGTCGTCAGGGTGAAATCGGGTGTGTCGTCGGTCCCGACGACCTCCCACGGGGCGTCCGGCCCGATACCGAGCCGCACGAGGTGCACCACGGCGGCAGTTACCGGCCGGCCGTTGGGATTGTTGAATCCCACCGCCACGTGGGCACCCTTTGCATCCATGGTCGTCTTGAACGTCGCATTGATGTCGGTGTAGCCGAGAAGGCCGCGACTGAAGGCGAGGGCCGTCTGGGCGGCATCGAGATGCCAGGGCGAGTGCCCTCCGGCGAGGGCACTGGTTACCCAGGCATTGGCGTCGGCCAGGCTGGCGAACGGCCACAGCAGCTGGTAGCCCGCTCCCGGGCCGGGGGCAGTGGACCCCGGAGCCGTGGCCGTGGTCGGGGTGGGGGCGGGCGTCGCCGTCGCCGTCGTCGTCGCCGTCGTCGTCTCCACTGACCCTCCAGGGCTGGTCGCCGGTGGGTGGACCGCCACCCGGTGGCCCGGCCGGTCCTGCAACGCCGGGATGGCCAAGGCAGCGGCCATCGCGGCCGCCACCCCGAGGGTGGCGAGGGCGCCGATCTGCCGGCGGGCCCGGCGCCGGGCGGCGGCGGTCCTTTCCATCCCCGCCCGTCGCTCGATGTCAGCCCACTGGTCAGGCGGCTCAGGGACATCGGCGGTGTCGTCGTGCAGCGCCCGTTGGAGGAGGTCCTCGACGGTCATCGTGACACCTCCAGCTTCGACGCCAGGGCGGCGAGCCCGCGATGGGCATGGGACTTGACCGACCCGGCCGAGATACCCAGCGTGACAGCGATCTCGGCCTCTGAGAGGTCCAGGTAGTAGCGCAGGATCAGGCACTCCCGCTGGCGTTCGGGCAGCGCTCTGAGGGCGGCCAGCACGCGGCGGCGGTCGTCGGCTGCCACCGCTGCCGCTTCTGGCGTCTGCGGCGACTGCGGGCGGCGGTCGGACGGCCGCCCGGCGTCGGTGGGCCCAGGCTGGAGGCGGGCCACCACCTTCTGGTGACGGAGGCGGTCACGTGCTCCGTTCAGTACCGCGCTGCGAAGGTAGGCCGCCGCCTTGTCGGGCTCACGCAGCCGGCCCCAGGCCAGGAGGGCCCGGACGAAGGCGTCCTGCACCACCTCCTCGGCTTCGACGGGGTCCTGCAGCAGGATGGACGCCAGCCGGACCAGCGACCACCGCTCCTGGTGGTAGAGCTCCCGTAGGCCGCCGGCGTTCCACACCTCCCGGCTCGGCATGGTCGGCGCCGGCACGGAGGTCATCATCACTCAACTGACGCCCGGGCCGCCGTTCAGGTTGTCAACAGCCTTCAGGTGGGCGTAACTGCCGCCGCCGCGCCCACCAGGTGAGACGCCAGAGCGGGCGAGCCGCCCAGATGGAGGTGGAGGTATGACGCCAGCAGGCTCGGCGATGCCCACCCGCTGCGGCTGGGTCCCGACCGGCTGTCGAGGTCCATGGCGTCTCCGCTGGGATCCATCGACGAGTAGTGGAACTCGTGGCCCCGGACCACCGTCCCGGCCGGGCCCAGTGGGGTGTCGGTCCTGAAGGTGGCGGTGCGGTAGCCCACG
Organism: uncultured Actinomycetota bacterium; assembly: GCA_963792645.1. Taxonomy (GTDB): domain Bacteria; phylum Actinomycetota; class Acidimicrobiia; order Acidimicrobiales; family Palsa-688; genus CAWBWS01. The sequence continues at coordinate 168,582 of CAWBWS010000001.1, read as the reverse complement.
GTCAGGCGGTCGGTCATCTCAGCCCGGGCCTCGATCGCCCCGCACAGCCGGTGGCCGTCGAGCTCCTGCCCCAGCCACAACAGGCCGCCGCACTCGGCCCACGTGACCAGCCCGGCCGCGACCCGGCGGCGAACGTCGTGGAGCAGCGGCCGGTTGCCCGCCAGTGCTCCGGCGAACACCTCGGGAAAGCCACCGCCGGCCACCAACCCGCCGATCGCCTCAGGCAGCCCCGGCTCGGTGAGGGGGTCGAACGGGACCAGCTCGGCGCCGGCCTCGGCCAGCAGTTCGAGGTTGTCGGGATAACAGAAGGAAAAAGGCGGGCCCGCCGCCACTGCGATCCGGCAGTGCCCTCCGGGGGCGGCCGTGGGTAGGGCCGGAGTCTGGCGGCGGGGCGCGCTCCGGGCCAGGTTGACGACTCCGTCCAGATCGAGCTGAGAGCTCACCGCGGCGGCCAGCCGGCCCAGAGCGACGCCGATCTCGCCCGGTTGTTCCACTACCGGGATCAGGCCCAGATGACGGTCGCGCCACGTCACCGCCGGGTCGCGGCGGAGGGCTCCGAGCACTGGCAGCCCGAGCGGCGCCAGCGCCTGGCGCAGCATCGCTTCGTGTGCAGTCGCTGCCGACCCGGTTGAGCACCACCGCGGCCACCCGGATGGTCGGGTCGAAGGTGGCGAACCCGTGCACCAGGGCGGCGACGGAGCGGCTCATGGCCGAAGCGTCGACGACCAGCACCACGGGCGCGTCGAGCAGCCGGGCGACGTGGGCGGTGCTGGCTTCCGCCGTCGCCCCGACGCCATCGAAGAGGCCCATGACGCCCTCGATGATCAGGAGGTCGGCGCCGACGGCCGCTCGGGCGGCCAGGGACGGAACGGCCGCCTCCCCGCACATCCATGGGTCCAGGTTGCGGCCGGGGCGGCCGGTGGCCAGGGCGTGGTACCCGGGATCGATGAAGTCCGGGCCGACCTTGGCCGCCGCCACCCGCATCCCTCGCAGCCGGAGTGCGCTCATCAACCCGGTGGCGACCGTGGTCTTGCCGGCGCCCGACGACGTGCCGGCCACCACCAGACGGGAACCGAGCTCCGTCAGTACTCGATCCCCTTCTTGGCCACGATGCCCTGGTCGTAGGCGTGCTTGACCTTGCGCATCTCGGTCACCGTGTCGGCCACCTCGATCAGCTCGGGTGCCGCGTCGCGTCCGGTGATGACCACGTTGGTCTTGGGCGCCCGGTTGACCACGCCGGCCACCACGTCAGCGACATCCACCCAGCCGTACTTCACGGCGTAGGTCAGCTCGTCGAGTATCAGCAGGTCGAAGTCACCGGAGGCCAGCTTCTGGCGGGCCACGTCCCACGCATGGCGGCCCTTGGCGGCCGTCTCGTCCAGGTCGGTCGACTCCCACGTGAACCCGTCGCCGAGGGTGTGCCACTCGATGCCCAGGTGGTCGGCCAGCTTGCGTTCGCCCGTCTTCCATTTGCCGCTCTTGACGAACTGGACCACGCCGACCCGCCAGCCCCGCGCCCAGCCCCGGCCCATGACGCCGAAGGCGGCCGACGACTTTCCCTTGCCGTGGCCGGTGTTGATCAGCACGATCGAATCGGCGCGGGCCACGGGTGTGGACTGTATCCCCGGGTGCTGTCCGTCGCGGTCGCCCGCTATGGTTGCGGTTGCAGCGCAGGGAACCCGGTGCGAATCCGGGGCTGTCCCGCAACTGTGACCGGGGAGCAACCTCCCTGGAGGGGGAGCGGATCCGGGAGCCAGGAGACCTGCCTGCCCGGGACGACTCGGAGGTATCGCGCGGACGTCATGGCCAGTTTGCTGATCGACCGTCACATTCGCCCGCGCCGCGAGGAAGGGCGGGATCTCGGAACGGTGGTGTGGCGGTTCCCGGCCCCGCTCCGCGCCATCGCCTCGGCCCCGCACGGCGGCGGCATCGGGATCCGCCGCTGGGTGATCAACGCCCAGGTCCCTCCCTCCTACGCCCGGCGCGATCCCGACCACCATCTGCAGAAGCTCGGCGTGTCGCTCGGGTTGCCGGGCCGGGGCGTGGGCATGCTGACGGCCGCCGACGTCCGCCGGCACCGCGGAACGACGACGGGGGAGTCGAGGTGGTGGCGACCGTCGGCCTCGGCCATCCGACCCTGGCCGCCGCCGCCGACGAGACGGGACCCATCAGCCTGGTCGGCACCATCAACCTGCTGGTCGTGCTGCCCGAACGGCTGTCCGACGCGGCGCTGGTCAACGCGGTCGCCACCGCCACCGAGGCCAAGGCGCAGGCCCTCTGGGATCTCGGGCTCCGGGCAACCGGCACCGCGACCGACGCGGTGTGCATCGTCTGCCCCGACGACGGCCGGGCCCATGCGTTCGGAGGCCCCCGCTCGGTGTGGGGCGCCCGCCTCGCCCGTGCGGTGCACGGCGCGGTGCTGGCCGGCGCCCGGCCGGTGATCACCCTGGTCCTCGGCGGCGCCCGGCAGCGGGAAATCGGCGGTCGCCGAGCGGCTGGCCGGCGGACTTCCCGGGCCGGTGACCTACGTCGCGACGGGCGCGGCCGTCGACGATGCCGACATGGCGGCCCGGGTGGCCGCCCACCGGGCCCGGCGGCCGCCGAGTGGCGCACCGTCGAGGCGGGTGACCGGCTGGCGGACAGCCTGATCGACGTCGAGGGCGACGGTCCTGGTCGACGCCCTCGGGACCTGGGTGGCGGCGTGGCCCGGACTTCGACGTCGACGTCGACGGCTGTGCCGGGCGCTGCGCTCGCGCCACGGGCGACACGGTGGTCGTGTCAGCGACGAGGTCGGCCTCGGGGTCCACCCGTCGCAGCGAGAGCGGCCGCCGGTTCCGCGATGCCCTGGGCCAGGTCAACCAGGCCGGTGGCCGCCGTCGCCGACGAGCGTGGCTGCTCGTGGTCGGCGGGCCGGACGCTGCGGCTCGAACAACCTCGATGAGCGCTCGCGATCTGCGCCGGGCCGTCGCGTTCCTGACCCCGCTCGGCGGCGCCGTCGACCCTCCCGGCGGCGCTGGCGTGGTTCCCGGTCGTCGGGGCGCTCATCGGCCTGGCCCTCGGCGGGTTGGTGGTGGCTGGCGGCCCAGGGGTGGCCGCCGGCGGTGGCCGCCGTCCTGCTGCTGGCCGCCGACCTGGCCCTCACCGGCATGCTGCACTTCGACGGCCTGCTCGACAGCGCCGACGGGCTGCTGCCACACCTGCGCCCGGCCGCGCCGGCTGACCGTCATGGCCGCGCCCGACGTCGGCGCGTTCGGCGTGGCGGGTCGTGGCGGTACTGTCCTGCTGGCCCGCTGGGCGTCGGCGTCATCCTGAAGCCCGCCGTCCTGCTGGTCGCCGGGCTGTGGTGCGGGGCCGCGTAGCCTGATGGCCTTGACCGTCCAGATCGTGCCGTACGCCAGAGCCGGAAGGCGGGCTGGCCACGGCGTTCCGCGACGGTCCTATCCGCCGGGCGCCGGTGGCCGCTCGGCGGCGGGTCGCTGGCGCGTGGCGCTGGCCATCGCCTGGCGACCCGCTGGCCGGCCCGGTCGCCCTGGTCGTCAGCGGCGCGGCGGCCGGCCGGGCTGGTGGTCGTCGTTCGCCTGGCGGCGTCTCGGCGGCTTCACCGGCGACGTGCTCGGCGCGGCAGGCAGTGGTGGGCGAGACCGTCGGCCTGGTCGTGGCGGCGGCCAAGATGGTGAGCCCGGCCCGGCACGCGCTGCCGTGGCCGCGGGGATCGTGGCCGACCAGCTGCTCGGCGAGCCGCCGCTCACTCCGCACCCGGTCGCCGTGTTCGGGCGGGGATGCGCGCCCTCGAGCGCCGGAGCTACGCCGACCGCCGCCGCGCCGGCGCCGGGTACGCCACCATCGGGGTCACGGCCGGGCCTCGGCGGCCGGACTGGGATGCTCGGGTCGACCGCCGTCGCCACCTACCTGGCCGTCGCCGGGCGGGCCCTCGGGCGACGCCGCGGCCGACTCGTGGCCGGCGCCCTCGACGCCGGCGACCTCGACCGGGCCCGCACCCTCTGCCCGCCCTGGTCGGCCGCGACCCGGCCGGGCTGGACGAGAAGGAGATCGCCCGGGCGGTCGGTCGAGTCGGTGGCCGAGAACACCGTCGACGCCGTGGTCGCGCCCGCCCTCTGGGCCGCGGTCGCCGGGGCGCCCGGTGCCCTCGGCTACCGGGCCGTCAACACCCTCGACGCCATGGTCGGCCACCGCTCGGCGCGCTACCTCCGGTTCGGCTGGGCCAGCGCCCGGCTCGACGACGTGGCCGGATGGGTGCCGGCCCGGGCCACCGCCGCGCTGGTCGCCGCCGTGCGGCCCCGCCGCGGCGGCCGATGTATGGCCGCGCGGTGCGACGCGACGCCGCCGCCCACCCGTCGCCCAACGCCGGCGTCGCCGAGGCGGCGTTCGCCGCCGCCCTCGGCCTGCGCCTCGGCGGCACCAACCGCTACGGCGGCCGGGTCGAGCTCCGGGCGCCGCTCGGCGACGGGCGCCCGCCCGAGGCCGGCCGACATCGCCCGGGCCGTCGCGCTCTCCCGTGACGTCGCGCTGGCCCTCGCCGCGGCCCTGGCCCTCGCCGCGGCCGGGCTGGCGGACGCGACGAGGCCAACGGTGATCGCGGCCGGCCACACGGCGGCGACGGCGCCCGGCTGGCCGCCGCCCTCGGCGTGCCCCGGCCAGTGCTCGACCTGTCGGCCAGCTCAACCCGGTCGCGCCCGACCCGACCCCGATCGTCGCCCGCCACCTCGACGCCCTCGGCCGCTACCCCGACCCCGAGCCGGCCACCGCGGCCCTGGCCGCGGCGATCGGCGTCGGCCCCGGCACGGGTGCTGCTCACCAACGGCGGCGCCGAGGCCATCGCCCTGGTCGCGGCCGAGCTCGGGCCCGGGTGGGTCGACGAGCCCGACTTCTCGCTGTACCGCCGGCACCTGCCGGGCTCGACCGCAACGGGCCCCGGTGGCGGTCCAACCCCCACAACCCGACCGGCCGCCTGGCCGCCGCCGGGCGAGCGGGCCCAGCGTGTGGGACGAGGCGTTCTGCCCGCTGGCCACCGGGACGTGGACCGAGGGGACAGCCGACAACGGGTCGATCGTGCTCGGTCGCTGACCAAGCTGCTGGCCTGCCCGGGTCTGCGGATCGGCTTCGTCCTGCGCCGACGCCGACCTCGTCGCCGCCGTCGGGCGGCGCCAGCCGCAGTGGGCGGTCAACGGCCTGGCCGCCGCCGCCCTGCCCGACTGCTCGCCACCGTCGACCTGCCGCCTGGGCCGCGGAGGTGGCCCGGCTGCGGGAGCGAGCTGGTCAGCTGCTGTCGGCAGCCACGGCTTCGACCGCCGAGCCGTCGGACGCCAACTACGTCCTCGTCCGGGCGCCGCCGGCCTGCGCGACCGCGCTGGCCGGCCAGGGCATCCTGGTCCGGGACTGCGCCAGCTTCGGGTCTGCCGGGCACGGTCCGCATCGCGGTGCCCGACGACGCCGGCCTGGCCCGCCTGGCCGTCGGCGCTGGAGGCGTCGTGAGCCGGGCGCCCTGATGGTGTGCGGCACGACGCAGCGACGCCGGCAAGAGCACGTCGTCACCGGCCTGTGCCGGCTGCTGGCCCGCCGGGGGGTCAAGGTGGCGCCGTTCAAGGCCCAGAACATGGCGCTCAACTCCTTCGTCACCCCGTCCGGCCACGAGATCGGCCGGGCCCAGGGCGTGCAGGCGCTGGCCGCCGGGGTCGAGCCCGAAGTGGCCATGAACCCCATCCTGCTCAAGCCGACGGGCGAGCGCACCAGCCAGGTCGTCGTGCTCGGCCGGCCCGTGGGCCCACCTGGACGCCGCCGCCTACCACGAGGCCAAGCCCGGCCTGCTGACGACGGTCCTCGACGCCCTCGCCGACCTGCGGCGCGGTTCGACGTCGTCATCTGCGAGGGCGCCGGCAGCCCGGCCGAGATCAACCTGCTCGACCACGACATCGTCAACCTGCGGGTGGCCAAGGCCGCCGGCTTCCCGGCCATCGTGGTCGGCGACATCGACCGGGGCGGGGTGTTCGCCGCCCTGTACGGCACCGTCGCCCTGCTGCCCGACGACCTGCGCCCGCTGGTGCGGGGTTTCGTCATCAACAAGTTCCGCGGCGACCCGGCCCTGCTGGCCGACGGCCCGGCCGAGCTCGAGCGGCGGACGCGGCGTGCCCACCCTCGGCGTGCTCCCGTGCCTCCACGACGTCGCCCTCGACGCCGAGGACTCGCTCGCCCTCGACGGCCGCCGGCCCCGGCCCGATCGGCCGGCGCCGCCGGCGACCAGCGTCGACGTGGCGGCCATCCGCTTCCCCCGCATCGCCAACTTCACCGACCTCGACGCGCTGGCCATCGAGCCGGGCGTGGGCGTCCGCCTGGTCACCGACCCGGGCCGGCCTCGGCGATCCCGACCTGGTCGATCCTCCCGGCACCAAGGCGACCGTCGCCGACCTCGAGTGGCTGCGGGGACGGGGCCTCGACGCCGCGGTGGCCTCGACTGCGAGGCGACCGTGCTCGGCATCTGCGGCGGCTACCAGATGATGGGCCGGACCATCACCGACGCGGTCGAGTCGGGCCGGCCGAACCCGTCGACGGCCTGGGCTGGCTCCCTGTCGACACCGTTTTCGAGCCCGACAAGGTCACCCGCCAGCGCCGGGGCCGGGCCCTCGGCCAGCGGGTCACCGGCTACCAGATCCACCACGGCCGGACGACCGGCTCGTGAGCCGTGGATCACGCTCGACGACAGCTACGGCACGCAGGGCGACGGCGCCATCGCAGGAGCGCTGCGTGGGCACCACCCTGCACGGGCTGTTCGAGGAGGACGGGTTCCGGGGGCCTTCCTCGACGCCGTCGCCCGCCGGCGCGGAAACGGTGGCGACCAACGGGCGTCTCGTTCACCGCCGCCCGCGAAGCCCAGTTCGACCGGCTGGCCGACATGCTCGAGGCCCACCTCGACATGGCCGCCGTCGAAGCGCCTGATCGACGGCGTCGATGATGATCCTCGTCCTCACCAACGCCGACACCGAGATCCTGGCCCTGCGCTCGGTCGTCGAGGGCCTGCCCGAGGGCTTCCCGCCCGTCCGGGCGGCCAACCCCGCCCTCCTCGGAACGGCCATCCCCGACCTCGACGGCGTCGAGGTGCGTCCTGGTCCGCCTGCTCGGCGGGCCGGCGGGCGTGGCAGGCGCCCTTCGACGCCCTCCGCCGCCGTGCCTGGACCGCCGGCATCCCGCTGCTGGCCTTCGGCGGCGAGGCCGCGCCCGACGCCGAGCTCACCGCCCTGTCCACCGTGCCCAGCGCCACGGTCGCCCAGGCCTTCGAGTACCTGGTCCACGGCGGCCTGGCCAACACCGAGCACCTGCTGCGCTTCGTCGCCGACACCGTCCTGCTCGGCGGTTGCGGCTTCGACCCGCCGGTCGACAGTGCCCGCCACGGGCGTGTACGGGAATCCGTTGGAGACTCGGGGACCCGTAGGCCCGACTCTCCAACGGATCCGCGCCCGCTCGTCGGCGTCGTCTTCTACCGGGCCCACCTGCTCGCCGGGAACACCGGCTTCGTCGACGACCTGTGTCGACGCCATCGAGGCCAAGGGGGCCAGACGCCCTGCCGTCTGGTGCTACTCGCTCCGGCCGCCGGCCCCGGCCCGTCGACCTCCTCACCCAAGACCGGCGCCGACGCGGTCATCACCACCGTGCTGGCATCCGGCTCAGCCGGTGCCGACGACCAACCGACTGGGATGCCGACTGCCCTGGCCGCCCTCGGACGTGCCCGTCGTCCAGGCCACTGCGCCACTTCCCCGCCGGGCCGACTGGGAAGCCGAATACGGGGGCCTTTCCCCCATCGACGTCGCCATGAGCGTCGCCATCCCGGAGTTCGACGGGCGCATCATCACCGTCCCGTTCTCCATCAAGGAGATGGTCGACGACGGCGACACGCTGGGCACGCCGGTGACCGCCTACCGTACCGTCCCCGACCGCACCGAGCGGGTCGCCGGCGTGGCCGTGCGGCTGGCCCGGCTGCGCGCCATCCCGCCGGCCGACCGCCGGGTGGCCATCGTCCTCTCCGCCTACCCGACCAAGCGCAGCCGCATCGGCAACGCCGTCGCCCTCGACACCCCCGCCTCCATCATCGACCTGCTCGGCGGGCTGCGGGCCGCCGGCTACCGGGTCGACCGCATCCCAGCCGACGGTGACGCTCTGATGGCCGAGCTGATCGACGCCTTCTCCTACGAGCGCGAGACGCTCACCGCGGCCCAGTTGCACCGGGCGGCGGGAAGTGGCCCGGCGCCGCCTACTGCCAGTGGTTCGAGGGGCTATCGACGTCACTGGCCGAGCAGGTGGGGAAAAGGTGGGGCCCGGCGCCGGGAACCGTCTACCGCGACGACTCGACCGGGGACCTGGTGTTCGCCGGCCTCGACCTGGGTGGGGTCATCATCGCCGTGCAGCCGCCGCGCGGCTTCGGCGAGGACCCCATCGCCGTGTACCACTCGCCCGATCTGCCGCCGACCCACCACTACCTGGCGTTCTACCGGTGGCTCGACCTGGGCTGGGGAGCCGATGCCGTGATCCACGCCGGCAAGCACGGGACCCTCGAATGGCTGCCCGGCAAGGGGGTCGGGCTCTCGTCGGCCTGCGCCCCCGACGCCGCGCTCGGCGACCTGCCGCTCATCTACCCGTTCGTGGTCAACGACCCGGGCGAGGGCACGCAGGCCAAGCGGCGGGCCCATGCGGTCATCGTCGACCACCTGTTGCCGCCCATGACCCGGGCCGAGACGTATGACGACCTGGCCCGGTTGGAGGGTCTGCTGGACGACCTACGCCCAGGTGGCGTCGCTCGATCCCGCCAAGCTGCCGGCGATCCGGCGCCAGGTGTGGGAGCTCCTCGTCGAGGCGTCGCTGCACACCGACCTCGGCGTGTCGACCGCCCCGGAGGACGAGGCGTTCGACGAGCTGATCCTGCACGTCGACGGCTACCTGTGCGAGCTGAAAGATGCCCAGATCCGCGGCGGCCTCCACGTGCTCGGGAGGGCGCCGGAGGGCGAGGCGCTGCTGGACATGGTGCTGGCCATGACCCGGTTGCCGCAGGGCCCGGTGCCGTCGTTGCGGGAGACGGTGGCGGCGGGGATCGAGTCCGGCGGCGGGCGGCGGGTGGACGTCGATGCCGTCGAGGCGGCGTGCCGGTCGCGGCTGGCCGCCTGCCAGGCGGCGGGGTGGACGTATGCCGGCGACGATCCGACGCTGCAGTGGGTGTGCTCAACGTTGGTGCCCACCCTGCGCCGGGCCCCCGACGAGATCGGCGCCATTTTGGACGCCCTCGATGGGCGCTACGTCCCGGCCGGGCCCAGCGGGGCGCCGACCAGGGGCATGGCCCATGTGCTGCCCACCGGGCGCAACTTCTACTCCGTCGACCCCAAGGCCCTCCCCTCCCCACTGGCCTGGGCGGTCGGGTGCCGGCTGGCCGATGCCCTCATCGAGCGCCACCTGGCCGAGGAGGGGGGCTACCCGTCCTCCGTCGGGCTGGTCGTGTGGGGCACAGCGGCCATGCGTACCGGCGGTGACGACATCGCCGAGGCCCTGGCGCTGCTCGGCGTGCGGCCGGTGTGGGCGCCCGAGAGCGGCCGGGTCACCGGCGTGGCCCTAATCCCGTCCGACGAGCTCGGCCGGCCGCGGGTCGACGTGGTGCTGCGGATCTCGGGCTTCTTCCGTGACGCCTTCCCCCACCTCATCGGGCTGTTCGACGACGCGGTGCGGCTGGCCGGCTTCGACCGTGACGGCGATCCCCGCATCTTCGGCACCAAACCCGGGGCCTACGGCTCGGGCATCCTGGCCCTGCTCGACAGTCGGGACTGGCGCTCCGACGACGACCTGGCCGCCGTCTACCAGGCGTGGGGCGGTTACTCCTACGGCCGTTCGGGGATGGGAGTGCCGGCGGCCGAGGCCATGGCCCGGCGGTTCGCGGCCATCGAGGTGGCGGTCAAGAACCAGGACAATCGGGAGCACGATATCTTTGACTCCGACGACTACCTCCAGGACCACGGCGGGATGGTCGCCACCATCCGGTCCCTGACCGGCCGCCGAGCCCAAGGCCTGGTTCGGCGATTCGGCCGACCCGTCCCGACCCCGGGTGAGGTCGCTGGCCGAGGAGGCGGCCCGGGTGGTGCGCAGCCGGGTGGTCAACCCGAAGTGGATCGCCGCAATGGCCCGCCACGGCTACAAGGGCGCATTCGAGCTGGCCGCCACCGTCGACTACCTCTACGGCTATGACGCCACCGCCCACGTGGTCGAGGACTGGATGTACGAGCGGGTGACCGCCGCCTACGTGGCCGACCCGGCGGTGCGGAAGTTCCTGGAGGAGTCCAACCCCTGGGCCCTGCGCTCCATCGCCGAGCGGCTGCTCGAAGCCGTGGACCGCGGCCTGTGGGCCGACCCGTCGGCCGAGAGCCTGGCCACCCTTCGGGCCGCGGTACTCGAGGCCGAGGGATGGGAGGAGTCGCGGTGACCGACCCGGAGGTGGGGCGGTACCTGGAGCGGGTGGCGGCGTCGACCGAGCGGCTCCTGGCCAGCCTCGAGGAGACGCTCACCGACGACGCCGTGGGTGAGGAGTCCCTGCTGCCCGGGTGGACGAGGGGCCATGTGATCACCCACATCGCCCGCAACGCCGACAGCCACCGGCGCCGGCTGGAGGCCGCGGTCCGGGGCGAGACGGTCGAGCAGTACGAGGGCGGGTTGCGGGGCCGGGAAGAGCAGATTGAGGCCGGGGCCGGGCGGCCGGCGGACGAGCTGATCTCCGACGTGGCGGAGTCGGCCGCCGCCCTGCAGGCCGTGTACGACACGATGGCGGACGAGGCGTGGGACCGCTCCACCGGCCAGGCGTCGGGCGTCGAGCGCCGGGCCGGCGAACTTCCGGCCGGCCGGTGGCAGGAGCTGGAGATCCACCACGTCGATTTGGCCCTCGGCTACGCCCCGGACGACTGGCCGGCCGAATTCGTGGATGAGGAGCTGGAGCTGCTGATCGCCCAGGCCAACCGCCTCCCCGACGGCCTGGCCGTGACGCTGGTGGCGACCGACCGGGAGCTGCCGGCCATCACCGTCGGCCGGGGCGAGCCGATTGACGTGGCGGGGAGCGCGGCCCAGCTGTTGGCGTATCTGCTGGGTCGCCCTTCCAACGTCACCGGCAGCCGCCGGATCGAGACGTAGAGATGAGCGGAGCCGGGCCGGCGGCGCCGTTTCCCTTCTCGGCCGTCGTCGGTCAGGACGATGTCAAGCTGGCCCTGCTGCTGGTGGCCGTGGACCCGGCCATCGGCGGGGTGCTGCTCCGGGGAGAAAAGGGGAGCGCCAAGTCGACCCTGGCCCGGGCCCTGGCGACACTGCTGGACCGGCAGCGGGGCGCCCCCTTCGTCGAGCTGCCGATCGGGGCCACCGAGGACCGGCTGGTCGGCACCCTGGACCTCGCCGCGGCGCTGGGCACCGGCGACTGGCGCTTCGAGCCGGGGCTGCTGGCCGGCGCCCACGGGGGCGTCCTGTATGTCGACGAGGTCAACCTGCTGCCCGACCACCTGGTCGACGTGCTGCTCGACGTGGCCGCCAGCGGCATCAACCGGGTGGAGCGTGAAGGGGTCTCCCACACCCATCCCAGCCGGTTCGTGCTGATCGGGTCGATGAACCCCGAGGAGGGGGACCTGCGGCCGCAGCTGCTCGACCGTTTCGGACTGGCGGTCGAGGTCCACGCCCCGGCCGCGGTCGACCAGCGGGCCGAGGTGGTGCGGCGGCGGCTGGCGTTCGACGCCGACCCGGCGGCGTTCTGCCGTGGGTGGGAGCCGTCCGAGGCGGCCGTTTCGTCCCGGCTGGCCGCCGCCCGCCCGGCCCAGTTGCCGGCCGACCTGATCGACCAGGTCAGCCGGCTGTGCGTGGCGGTCGGTGCCGAGGGGCTGCGGGCCGACCTGACGATCTGCCGGGCCGCGGGGGCCCTGGCCGGATGGGAGGGCCGGGATCAGGCGACGGATACCGATGTGCGGCGGGTGGCCCCGCTCGCCCTGGCCCACCGCCGGCGGCGCGGCCCGCTGGACTCGGCGGGAATGGATTCCGACGAGCTGGATCGGGCGCTCGATGACGCCGGGGCCAGCCGGGAGAGCCGGGAGAGCGGCGGGCCGGGCGGGAGCGAACCTGACCTCGTCGCCGCGCCCGACCACCCCACCGCCGTGCTGCGCCTGGCCGCCTCCGACCCGCCGTCTAGGGGCCTACCGGCCAGCGGCCTACCGGCCACCGGCCGGCGTAGCACCGTCGAGGGGCCCCGGGGCCGGCTGGTCGCCGACCGGGTCCCGGTCGGTCCGGTCGGACCGCTGGCCGTCGGCGCCACGGTGCGGGCCGCCGTATCGCGGGGTTCCGCGGCCGTGGAGGCGGGTGACCTGCGGGAGGCGGTGCGGGAGCAGCGGACCGGCAACCTGATCATCCTGGTGGTCGACGCGTCGGGCTCGATGGGAGCGGAGCGGCGGATGGAGGCGGCCAAGGGGGCGGTGCTCAGCCTGTTGCTCGACGCCTACCAACGTCGCGACCGTGTGGCGCTGGTGACCTTCGCCGGCGACGGTGCCCAGGTGGTACTGCAGCCGACCGGGAGCGTCGAGGTGGCCCGGGCCCGCCTGGCGGATCTGCCGACCGGCGGCCGCACCCCGCTGGCCGCCGGGATACGCACGGGCCTGGCCGTGGCCACCGCGCCGGGGCGGGGTGCCCCCCACCCCCCGCTGCTCGTCGTCGTCACCGATGGCCGGGCGACCGTCTCCGACAGGGACGTCGACCCCGTGGCCGCCGCCCATGGCGCGGCCGCCGAGGTCCGCCGGCGGGGCGTGAGCGCGGTGGTGGTCGACGCCGAGGACGGCCCGACCCGGTTGGGCCTGGCCCGCGAGGTGGCCGAGACGATGGGTGCCCGCTACGTCACGGTGCCCGGGCTGTCGTCGGGGACGCTGGACTCTGTCATCCGGGCCGGGGCCGCCGGGGGCGACCCGAACCGGTCATAGGCGTTCGACCGACTACCGTCGATCGGCGTGGCTGTGGCAGCGGCTCCCGACGAGCCCGCAGCACGCCGGCCCGCGGGTTCAGGTGTCGTGGTGACCGACGAGCGCCCGGCGACAGCGGCGACCGGTCTGAGCGATCTGGAGGTGGCTCGACGGGTCGAACAGGGACTCGACAACGACACCGGGGCCGGTACCAGCCGCCGCGTCCGGGACATCGTCAGGGCCAACGTCCTCACGCCGTTCAACGCCCTGCTCGGCGCGCTGGCGCTCATAGTCATTCTCACCGGCGCCATCGGCGATGCCCTGTTCGCGTTGATCGTGGTGGCCAACTCGCTGGTCGGCATCGTCCAGGAACTGCGGGCCAAGCGCACCCTGGACCGCCTGGCCGTGCTCAACGCCCCCAGGGCCCGGGTGGTCCGCAACGGAGCGACCGTCGAGATCGGGGTCGCCGAGGTGGTGCTCGACGACCTGCTCGAGCTGCGCTCCGGCGACCAGGTCCCGGCGGACGGCGTACTGCGCGAAGCCGACGGTCTCGAGGTCGACGAGTCGCTGGTGACCGGCGAGTCCGACCCGGTCGCCAAGCAGGCCGGGGATCGGGTGCTGTCGGGCAGCATCGTGGTCGCCGGGACGGGCTGGTGTCAGGCCACAGCCGTTGGGGCATCGGCGTTTGCCCAGCGACTGACCGACGAGGCCCGCAAGTTCAGCGTCACCCGTTCGGAGCTGGTCGACGGGATCAACCGGATCCTCAAGTACGTGGCCATCGCCATCGCCGTCGTCGGGCCCATCCTGTTCATCAGCCAGAGCGCGACCACCGCCACCTGGCAGGATGCCGTGCGAGGCGCGGTCGCCGGCCTGGTGGGCATGGTCCCCGAGGGACTGGTCCTGCTGGCCAGCGTCACCTTCTTCGCCGCCGCCCTGACCCTGGGCAGACGTCGGGTGCTGGTGCGGGAGCTACCCGCCGTCGAGGGCCTGGCACGGGTCGACGTGCTGTGCCTGGACAAGACGGGCACCCTTACCGAAGGCCGCATCGTCTTCTCCGGTGTGGAGGACCTGGGCTCCGGTGTGCCGGGCACCACGGAGGCGCTGGCCGCCATGGCGGCCTGCGACGAGGCCAACGCCACCATGGCCGCCCTGCGAGATCCGTTCCCGGAAACCGCTGGGTGGTCTGCGACCGCCAACGTGGTGTTCTCCTCGGCTCGCAAGTGGAGCGCCATGTCCTTTGCCGGGCACGGGACGTGGGTGATCGGTGCGCCCGAGATGGTCCGACCGGCGGCTGGGCCCGGCGACCCGGTCCGGCGCCAGGCCAACGACCTGGCCGCCACCGGCCAGCGGACGCTCCTGCTGGCCTGGGGCGCACCCGAGCTGCCGGCACCGGTGGCCGATGGGCCCCCGGCCTTGCCGGAGGGCCTCACCGCGGTGGCCCTGGTGACGTTCGAGGAGCGCATTCGGGCTGACGCCGCCGACACCCTTCGGTATTTCACCGAACAGGGGGTGGGGCTGAAGATCATCTCCGGTGACAGTGCCCAGACGGTGGATGCCATCGCCCGGCGGGTCAACCTCCCCGACCGGAGCGAGCCGGTCGACGCCCGCGGCCTACCGGAGGAGACCGCCGGAATCGCCGAAGTCCTGGCCCGGGCATCGGTGTTCGGTCGGGTGACGCCACAGCAGAAGCGGTCGATGGTGGCCGGCCTGCACTCCCTGGGTCACGTGGTCGCCATGACCGGCGATGGCGTCAACGACGCCCTGGCCCTCAAGGACGCGGACATCGGGGTGGCGATGGGGTCCGGTGCGGCCGCCACCCGGGCCGTCGCCCAACTGGTGCTGCTCGATAGCCAGTTCTCGGTCCTGCCGGGAGTGGTGGCCGAAGGCCGCCGGGTCATCGCCAACGTGGAGCGGGTCGCCAACCTGTTCCTCACCAAGAACGTCTCCTCGATGGTTTTGGCATTGTCAGTGGCGGTCGCCGGGTGGCCGTTTCCGTTCCTGCCCCGGCACCTGACGCTGGTGAGCGCGGTGGCCATCGGTATCCCGGGCTTCTTCTTGGCCGTGGGACCGAGTACCCAGCGCTTCGAGTCCGGCTTCGTCCGCCGTGTTCTGTTCTTCGCCCTGCCCTCCGGTGTCATCGCCGCGGTGGCGGTCATGGTGGCGTACGGCCTGGCTCGGGCCGCCGGCGATCCGCCGACCCAGGCCCGCACTGCGGCGACCATCGTGTTCTTCATGGCGTCGCTCTGGGTGCTGGCCATCCAGGCCCGGCCCATGACGCGTTGGCGGGTCATGCTGGTGGCCGCCATGGCCGGACTGGGGCTGCTGGCGTTCGCCCTGCCGATGGGACGCACGTTCTACGACCTCCGCATCCCCTCGGTGGCCGTCGCACTGGAGGCGCTGCTCCTCGGCGCGGCGGCGGCGAGCGCCCTGGAGATGTCCTGCCGCCTCTCGGCCCGCCGAAGCCGCTGACCCGTCAGCTGATGATGTCTACCGGCGTCCCGACCGGGACGTGCTCGATGGCGCTGATGGTCTGTGGGTTGGCCCGGACGCAGCCGTGCGAGGAAGCGACGCCGTTGGTCGACGCCGGATCTGACGGGTAGCCGTGGATGCCGACCGTCCCGTCGCCACCGTCGAACTCGGTGAACACGTTGGAATGCGCTCCGAGGGCGAGGATCATGGGTCCGTAGATGTACGACTGCCGCCGGTTGGTGGCCACCTCGGCCGACACGAACGTCGGTCCGACGGGGGTGGCCCATTGGGGCTGGCCCACGCCCACCGGGGACCTGTAGGTGGGCGTGTCACCGGTGAAGAGGGTCAGGCTGCGCCGGCAGACCGACACCACGATCCGGTAGCTGGTCGGGGTCAGGTTCACATCGGTCTGGCGGATCCAGCCGGTGGAGCCGTTTGGCCGCTTGTCCAGGCGCACCTCCAGCCAGCCCCCCCGCATCGACACGACCGGGCGTACGGTCGGGCCACCCCAGGTCTGGACCGGTAGACGGCCCACGGGCGGTCCTCCGGGTGCGCCTGCATACGCCGGTCCGGGGGTGATCGGTGTGGCCAGTTGGGTCGGGGCGGCCGAGGGCACCGGCACGGCCGGGCAAGGGTCGAGCGTCGTGGTCGGCGCCGGCAGAGTGGTGGACGTGGCGGTGCTGGGCGGGGGCAGCGCCACCACTTTCCGGGCCGACCCACAGCCGGCCGCCGTCAGAGCCAGCGCCCCGGTCACCGCCCCCGCCCACCTGAGTCCCCTGCCGTCCTTCCGGGAGGTGCTCCCCAGGCCGGTAGCGTCGGCCGGCGTGACCCGCCTCGTGCTCTGGGATGTCGACGGTACCCTGATCCACACCCGGGGCATCGGGGCCGAGGTCTTCGACCGGGCCTTCCAGCAGGTCCTCGGGCGGATGCCCGAAGGACGGATCTCCCTCAGCGGCAAAACCGATCCCCAGATCGTCCGCGAGTACCTGGAGCTCATGGCCATTCACGATACCGACCATCACCTGCCTGCGGTGCTCGAGCAGTTGGAAGCCGAGCTGGCCGCGGCCGCCAGTGCCCTTGCCGACCTCGGGGAGCCGCTGCCCGGGATCCCGGAGCTGCTGGCCCGGTTGGCGGGAATGGACGGCGTCCGTCAGACCCTGTTGACCGGCAACGTGGCGGCCAACGCGGTGGTCAAGGTGACGGCGTTCGGACTCGAGCGGTGGCTGGACCTCGAGATCGGCGCCTACGGCAGTGATCACGCCGACCGCCGGGAACTGGTGCCGATCGCCCTCGAGCGGGGCCGCCGGCTGCGGGGCTTCACCACCGGTCCCGGCGACACGTGGGTGGTGGGCGATACGGCCAACGACCTGGCGTGTGCCCGGGCCGGTGGAGCCCGGTGCCTGCTGGTCGCGACCGGAGGTCCGTCCTTCGACGAGTTGAAGGCGCTGGATCCCGATGTCCTGCTGGCCGACCTGTCCGACACCGACCTGGTGGTCCGCATCCTCACGACCGATTGACCCGCGGTATGGCCCGAATATCCCTCAAGGGTTGCTTCAGGGTCGACCGTCGCCTACCTTCGCCACCATGCCCGGACTGCTCTCGACCGTCGCCCTGGCGGTCGCGCTTGGTCGCGGTCAGCCGACTGTCCTGCCACCGGCACCCTCGGCTCCGACACCGGCCGCGTCCACATCGGTCAATGGCGCCTCCAACGGCGGGTCGAGCGGTGGGTCCAGCGCCGGCGCCATCGGGGATGCCGCGTCGGGCGCGACCGGCGGGTCGACGACCTCGGCCTCGGCGTTCGGCGGCACCAGTGGCGCGGTCTCGGCCAACCCGGTGTCCAACAACACCGCCGGGAGCGGCAACGGCGGCTCGTCAGGCTCCACCGGACCGGCGTCTCAGACCGACTCCGGTGCGTCGGGCTCGACCGGATCCGGTGGGTCAGGTGCTACCGCGGCGACCGGGTCGGCGACCAGCGGGGGCAGCCGGGCGCAGCCCCTGAGCCGGTCTTTGACGGCATTGTCGACCGGGACCGCCATCACTTCGAGCGGCGTCGCGGCGACCGGCCGCAGCGGCTCGGCCACCACCGGCGCGGCGGGCCGTGCCACCGTCGCCGGGAGTACGGGAACGGCGAACAGCACGACGGCGAAGTCCGGGGCGGCCGGCGCCGGTTCGGCGGGCTTCCCGGGATGGGCCACGGCGTCTGCGGCGGCCGCGTCGGTCCAGGATTTCATCGCTCAGAATGCGGCCAGCCACGGCACTCGTCCCGCGTCAGCTCCGGCGGGTCCCGGGCTGCCGATCGAGGCGGCGCTCGGTCTGTTGCTGCTGGGCGGTGCGGCCCGCAAACTGGTTCACCGCCCGCAGTCGGTCGCGACCAGCGCCGCCGACCGTTGACGAGCTACGCGGTGGGGTGGCCCAGCACGCTGTTGATGTAGTTCAGCATGGCCTGGCCCGCACCTTGGCCGCCCGGCGGGTAGAAACCGATCTCCAGGTGGGGTCCGGTCGAGAAACCGACGATCCCGTACCCGACGCTCGAGATCTGCTGACCCTCACTCACATGCGCACCGACGGGTACCAGGTCGGGTCCGGCGTGACCGTAGTAGACGGACTTCCCGGCCAGCGGACCGCTGTTGATCTGCAGCACCGGCGTGTTGGGGCCGAAACCGGACATGCCTTCGCGGATGATGGTTCCCGACCCCATGGCGTACAAGGGCGTGCCGCCCGGCGCGCCGTAGTCGACGCCCTGGTCGACCGAGCCACCACGCAGGTACTGGAGAGGGAGTGGCATGGCCGCCCGGGCCGCGGTGGTCATGGCCGGCGGGGTCGCAACCGCCGCCGGCGCCGGCGCTGGACCTGGGGCTCGGGCGGGGGTCGTCGCCGGCCTGGCGAGCGGGGCCACGGTAGCGCGGGCCGGCCCCAGGGTGAGGACGGTGCCGGGGTAGATCAGGTTCGGATTGGCAATGTGGTTGGCGGCGGCCAGGGCGGCGACGGTGGTCCCGTTCCGGGCGGCGATGGCGCTCAGGGTGTCGCCGCGCTTCACGGTGTACGAGCCGGTTGGTCCCGCCGCGCTGGTGGTGGCCGTGGCGGTGGTGGCCGCGGCCGTGGTGGCAGTTGGAGCCCGGCCGAGGGTGAGGACGGTGCCGGGGTAGATCAGGTTCGGATTGGCTATGTGGTTGGCGGCGGCCAGGGCGGCGACGGTGGTCCCGTTCCGGGCGGCGATGGCGCTCAGGGTGTCCCCGGCGCGCACCGTGTACGAGCCCGAGGTCGCGGCCGCGACCGCGGGTATGGCGGCAGACGCCACGGCGAGCGGTGGGTTGGCGCCTGCGCCTGCCGTAGCTCCGCTTACCGCGGTGATACCGACGGTGGCCGCTGCGCCGACCGTCAGGAGTCGTAGGGACTGCGAGCGACCGTACTGCTGCAGGCGGACTATCCGATCGGTGACCCCGTGGTGGTCGACCCGGACCAGCCGTATGAGCATGACGACCGGAGTGAGGATCCAGCCGAGGGCGTAGGAGATCAGGAATCGCCCGATGTCCTGATTCCCGACGGTGACCGGGACGGCGTCCGAGTCCGGACCGCCCGCGTCACCGGAGAGTCCGAGCTCCGCCCCGACCTGGTTCCAGTCGAAGCCCCCGGACGGGTCGGGGTGGCGGAAGACCATGCTGAGCTCCCGCCGGACCCGCAGGTGGCTGATGTGGGCGACCAGCCCGAGATATCCGGCCGCCAGCACCGCCAACAGGCCGGCCACCGCCCAGAAGCCCCGCTGACCAATGATGGCGCCGAGCCAGGCGAAAGCCGTTGCCGCCCCCAACAGGACGGTCAGTACCCGTCTCCGACGGATGACCACGTGCACGGTGTCCACGATCGGACGTCTCCCTTCCCCCCATCGCCGGCCTGGAGGGCACCGGGCGGGGGTTCTCCCGTTGGCCGAAGAAGTTAACAGCACCGGACCGGTGCCGGGCGTCGGCGGTCGGTCGCTATCGTCACATCGTGATCCGACCCGCCCGCCCGGCCGACATCGGCGCGCTGGTCGGGCTGGTCGGCGAACTGGCCGCGTACGAACGGGCCGCCGATCAGGTGGAACTGGACGACGAACTGCTCACCACGTCGCTGTTCGGCCCTGACCCCAAGGTGTTCGCACACGTCGCCGAGCATGAAGGTGAGATCGTCGGGATGGCGATCTGGTTCCTGACCTATTCGACGTGGACCGGGCGGCACGGGATCCATCTCGAGGACCTCTACGTGCGCCCCGGGAGCCGCGGTCTCGGAGTGGGTGCCGCCCTCATCTCCGAGCTGTCGTTATTGGCCGGCGAAGCGGGCTACACGAGGGTCGAGTGGGCGGTCCTCGACTGGAACCAACCGGCCATCGACTTCTATCGCCACCTGGGCGCCGAGCCGCTCGACGAATGGAGGGTCTACCGCCTCTCAGGTGGCGCTCTCAGCCGGTTGGCCGAGCGCGGCCGGCTGGGCCCGACCGCCAGCCGGTCCTGATCACCGGGGTTCGAAGCGCGCCGTGAAGTGGCGCAGCTCCGGCGGCTCCTCGACGATGCGGTACCCCGGCAGATTGCCGGCCTCGGCGGCCACGGACGCGCAGACCTCGATGACGTAGTCGATATGGCTCTGGGTGTACGTGCGACGGGGGATGGCCAGCCGGACCAGCTCCATGGCCGCCGGTTCCTCCGAGCCGTCCGGTTTTCGACCGAACATCACGGTCCCGATCTCACAGGCGCGGATGCCGCCGACCAGGTACAGAGCCACGGCCAGCGACTGGCCGGGGTAGTGCAGGGGCGGAATGTGGGGCAGCAGGGCGCGGGCGTCGATGTAGACGGCGTGTCCGCCGATGGGTTGGAAGACCGGGACTCCCGCGCCGGCCAGCGCGTCGCCGAGATAGGCCGTGGAGCGGATCCGGTACCGGAGATAGTCGTGGTCGACGACCTCCCGTAGGCCCTGGGCGATGGCTTCCAGGTCGCGGCCGGCCAGGCCGCCGTAGGTGGGGAAACCTTCGGTCAGGATCAACAGGCCGCGGCACCTGGCCGCCAGCCGGTCGTCGTTCATGGCCAGCCAGCCGCCGATGTTGGCCAAGCCGTCCTTCTTGGCGCTCATCGTCATCCCGTCGGCCAGCGACGCCATCTCTCGGACGATGGCGCTGACCGTCCGCTGGCCCTGGCCGCTCTCGCGCTCGCGGATGAACCATGCGTTCTCGGCGAACCGGCATCCGTCGAGGAACAGCGGGACCCGGTGACGGTCGCAGACCTGGCGTACCTGGACCAGGTTGGTCAGCGATACCGGCTGGCCGCCACCGGAATTGTTGGTCACGGTGACCATCACCAAAGGGACGGCCGAGCCCAGCTCCGAGAGAAGGGCGTCCAAACGGGCGACGTCCATGTTGCCTTTGAACGGGTGGATGACGGCGGGGTCTCGACCCTCGGGGATCACCAGGTCGACCGCGACGGCGCCGGTGACCTCCACGTTGGCCCGGGTGGTGTCGAAGTGGGTGTTGTTGGGGATCGTATGTGCCCGGTCCGGCAATGCTGCTGAAGAGGATCTTCTCGGCGGCCCGGCCCTGGTGGGTGGGGATCACGTGTTTGAACGGGAACAGCTCCTGCACGCTCTCGAGAAATCGGAACCACGATGGTGAGCCGGCGTAGCTCTCGTCGCCCCGCTGGATGCCCGCCCACTGGTCGCGGGACATGGCGCCCGTTCCCGAGTCGGTGAGCAGGTCGATGAGGACGTCGGAGGAGCGCAGTCCGAACAGGTTGAACCCCGCGTCGGCCATCGCTCGCCGCCGCTCATCCTCGGTGGTCAGCCGTAATGGCTCGACGGAATGGATGCGGAACGGCTCGATAATGGTGCGGAACGGCATGGATCAGATCATGGCCCGCCAAGGAACCACCAAGAGGACTTTCACACGGCCGTAGCACCGGTGACCGGTTCCGTTCATGTTGACCCGGTAGGTTCGAATCCACCTTGGAACCTCGTGCTCGGCCCTATCGTGCCGCGCAGGCGTTGCTTGTGCCTCCCCTGCGACGGTTGTGGGATCTCGACGTGACCGGTCTGCACCATTTGCCGGTGGACGGTGCGTTCGTCCTGGCCGCCAACCACCGGTCCTTCATGGACTCGGTGTTCCTGGCCCTCGTGGTCCCGCAACCGATCAGCTTCATCGCCAAAGCCGAGTACTTCGAGAAGCGCTCGACTGCCTGGTTGTTCCGGTCGACCGGGCAGATCCCCTTGCGGCGCGGCAGCAGCCGAGCAGCCGTGCAGGCGCTCACAGAGGCGCGCCACGTGCTGGACCGAAACGGTGTGGTCGGGATCTATCCCGAGGGAACCCGGTCCCGTGACGGGCGCCTCCACCGCGGCAACACCGGTGTAGCCCGGCTGGCTCGATCCGCCGGTACTCCCATCGTCCCGGTCGGCCTGGTCGGCACGGCGGAGGTGCAGCCTCCGGGGCGGATGGCCCCTCGGCCGTTCCGTAGGGTCAGTGTCAACTTCGGCCCACCGCAGCAGCCAGCGGAGCCCAGCAACCGTCCCGCAGCCCTGCGCGAGACCACTGACCAGTTGATGCACGTCATCGCCGGGCTGTGTGATCAGGAGTACGTCGACAGTTACGCACCCCTGGCTGCGTGACGTCCGGCTGCCGGACCTCCGGCTGCCCGACCTCCGGCTGCCCGAGCGTGCCGGCTTCGTGGTGCGGGCATCCCGTTAGCATCGCCGGGTGACGAGGTTGTGGGCCGACCTGACCCCCTTGCGACGCCACCGGGACTTCCGGCGGCTCTGGACCGGCCAGATCATCTCCGAACTCGGCACCCAGCTCACCGTCGTCGGTGTCGCCTATCAGGCCTACCGCCTGACCGGGTCGACGCTGGTGGTCGGGCTGGTCAGCCTGGTGCAGCTCGGCCCGCTCCTGGTCGGCTGTCTCTGGGGTGGCGCGATCGCCGACTCGATGGACCGGCGCCGTCTCCTCCTGCTCGCTCAGGCCGTACTGGCCGCCGCCACCGCCGGGCTGGCCGTGAACGCCACGCTCGGGCGGCCCCGTCTGTGGCCCTTGTTTGTCTGCACTGCCGTGTCGGCCGGTTTCCAGGGCGTCGACCTGCCCACCCGCAAGGCGGCGTTGCCGATGCTGGTGTCGTACGAGGACCTTCCGTCGGCGCTGGCCCTTCAGCAGATCATCTTCCAGCTGGCGGTGGTGGTCGGCCCGGCCATGGCCGGCGTGCTGATCGCGGTTGGCGGCCTCAGCCTGGTCTTCTGGCTGGATGTGGTGAGCTTCGGTGCGGCGCTGGTCGCGGTGGCGCGACTGCCCCCGCTGGTGCCGCAGTCGCGGACCTCGAGCGCCGGGTTGGCCTCGATTCGCGAGGGTTTGCGCTACCTGCGAGGCCAGCGGATGCTGGCCGCCACGTACTGGGTCGACCTCGATGCCATGATCTTCGGTATGCCGAGGGCCGTGTTCCCGGCCCTCGCCCTCACCGTGTTCGGCGGCGGGCCCGGCACGCTGGGTCTGTTGTATTCCGCTCCCGGGATCGGGGCACTCGCCGGTGCGCTGCTCACCGGCTGGGTGGGCCGGGTCCGCCGTCAAGGTCGGGCGGTCATCGTGGCCGTACTGATCTGGGGGGCAGCGATCGGGGCATTCGGATTCGTCCCGTCGCTCTGGGTGGCGCTCGCCTTGTTGGCCCTGGCGGGCGCCGCGGACGTGGTGTCAGCGGTGTTCCGCGCCGCTATCCTGCAGGCATCGGTGCCCGAACGCCTCCAGGGCCGGTTGTCCGGGACCTACATCGCCGTGGTGACCGGTGGTCCTCGCCTGGGCGATCTCGAGGCGGGCGTGGCGGCTGCCGCCGGCGGACCTCAGTTCGCCGTGTGGTCCGGCGGCCTGGCGTGCATGGCGGGGCTGGGGGTCCTGGTCTGGCGCGTCCCCGAGCTGTGGCGTCAATCCGTCCCCGAGGGCGCGACCACCGACAGCTCCTTGCGAAAGTGATGTTCGACGGTGTGGCTGAGGTCGGCGAGGGCGCGGGTCTCGCCCGTCGCCTCGAATCCGAGCTGCTGGTACAGCCGGTGGGCGGTAGTGAACCGGCTGTCGCTCCACAGCTCGAGCGCCGTTGCCCCGGCCTCCCGGGCCCGGGTCTCGACCACCATCCCGAGGGCCTGACCCAGACCCTGGCGCCGGCGGTGCCGGGCCACGTAGAGCTTCAGCAGCTCGGCGGTCCCGGGCTGGGCAGGCAACGGGCGCCAACCGACACACGCCGCCGTCCATGCTCCCTCCGGAACGACCCACAGCGCCCCGTCGAGGGAGCGGAAATGGGTGGCCGGCGCCAGCAGTTCCCGGCATTCGCCGTGCAGGTCCATGATGCAGCCCGGGTACTCGGCCCAGCAGGCGCCGATCAAAGCGATGATGGCCCACGAATCGTCGTCGACCGCCTCCCGGAGCCGTGACTGGAGCCCATCGTGGTGGTCCACAGCTGCAGTCTGCCCGCCGCTGACCGCGGGATACTCGCAGGGTGACCGCTGACGCCGAAGAGGCAGTACGCAATGCTCACGCCTGGTTCGAGGTCAACAGCGGCTGGGCCCCCCCTGACGAGGACACGCTGATCGACTGGCTGGCTGACGGTGTCTGCCGGTGCCCTGACGAGTGCCTGGTGACGCCGAGCAGCTGGTGCCGGCACGGTCTGGCGTCGTGGGATCTCATCCTCGCCGACCTTTGAACCTGTGGCGGTCCCTGGCCAACCGGGACCCGGCTCCTACCATCTCTGGCCATGAGCAGGTCTGAGGCCAATTCCGCCAGGGTTGGATACCTGTTGCTGGCGGTAGCCGGTCTCGCCATCGCGCTCTGGATACTCGAGGGTGGGTCCTCCTATGTGACCGTGGCCCTGGTCTGCCTCGTCGGTTCGCTGGCGTCATTCATGGTGGCCTGGAAGTCGTCGTGGGACGCCGACCGCGGCGTGGGCGGCCCTCCGAGGATTTTCCCTATTGCCGACTACGACGAGCTCTGGGTGAGCGAAATCCTGCCCATGCTCTCCGAACTGGACCGGGACGAGCTCGAGGATGTGTTCCGTCACGAGCGGTCGCGGGGTGCCCGGCCAAGCATTCTCCACGAGATCGATGCCCTCTTGGCCGGTTCGCGCCCGGCTCGAGGGAGAACTCGTCGCTGACGGCCAATCGCGGTGACGCCGTAGCCTGGCCGGCGTGGCGGCTGACGACAGGGGCGACGGTCCGGCGCCGCCGGATCCCGGACGAGCGCACCGGCGGGGTGGTGCGTGACGCGGGCTTGGACGCCATTGACGGGTTGCCGCCGGCGGGTCGACGAGTTCCACCAGTGCGTCTTTCTGGTACATCCGGGCGACCGGGCCTCGGTCGTCGGTGCCGTGCAACGGCGACAGTCGTCCGTTGTCGCAAGCGGCTGTAACTCAGTCAGCGGTCGGTACTGAGGCCTTGCGGGGCCGGCGCGACCTGGCGGAGGGCGCCGCCGGCTCAGATGCCTGGGCTTGGTTGTAGGCGGCGATCAGCCGGGACGGGATACGCCCCCGGTCGCCGACCGGGTGGCCATGGTCGAGCGCCCAGGCTCGGATGGCGGCGACATTGCTGGCTGCCGTGGCGCCTGATGACCGCCGTGGCCGCGGCGACTTCGACACCGCCGGTCGGCCTCCTCGGGCCCGGCTGGCCGCGGCCGCCGAGCCGGCGTCGACGAATGCCTTCAGCTGATCGAGGATCTCGCTCAGCTCGACCTGATGGCGACTGCAGACGTCAACCTGATAATCGCCTCGGTTCCAGCTGAACCGGCGGGAGCTCTCCCCGGCACCGCTGGCCGGGATCTCTTCCCCGCACACGTCACATGTGACGGTGTAGCTCACCACCTGGCGGCGGACCATCGGGCTCCTTGATCGCGAGTTACTGAGTTGTAATCCTTTGAGGGTACGGCACCCGGTACGACATTGCACCGGCAACGGCAGCAGTTTCTTGCCGGCTGTCCCGGCATTATCCGCATGGCGTTCAGCGATTGAGAACGATCTTGCCTGGCGCCTCGCCATCGAGCAGGGCTCGCAAACCATCTTCGGCCCGTGCCATCGGCAACTGCCTGCCGATGTACGGCCTGATACCCGCCTGACAACAGAAACTCATGAGATCGATGAACTCATCACGCGTCCCCATGGTCGAGCCGATGACCCGCAATTGAAGGAAGAACAGCCTCCGCAATTCCGCCGCTTTGGCATCGCCGCTCGTCGCACCGGCGATTACGACCACTCCTCCAGGCTTGAGGACCTTGAGTGAATGGCTCCAGGTGGCGCCGCCCACCGTCTCGAATACTCCGTCAACCCGTTCAGGCAGCCGGGCGCCCGGCTCGAATGACCGGTCGGCGCCCAGCTTGCGGGCCAGCGCCCGCTTCTCCTCCGTCCGTCCCGTCACCCAGACCCGCATCCCGGCGGCGTGACCGAGGGCGACCAACGCCGTCGAGACCCCGCCCGAGGCACCCTGCACGAGCATGGTCTGTCCCGGACGGAGGCCGGACTTGACGAACAACATGCGGTAGGCCGTCAACCAGGCGGTACCCAGGCACGCCGCCTCGGCCATGCTCAACGACGCCGGCTTGGGGACCGCGTTGCGTGCCGGGACCGCGACCCACTCGGCGCAGGTGCCCTGAAACTTCTCCGTCAGGATCGAACGGTGCGGGTCGAGCGTCTCGTCCTCACCGGGGTCGCCAGAGGTGACGACCGGGTAGATCGCCACCTCGGTGCCGTCGTCCAGGGTGCCGGCGCCGTCGCAGCCGAGGATCATGGGAAACCGGTCGGCCGTAATACCGACGCCCCGCAGGGTCCACAGATCGTGCATGTTCAGGCTGGCTGCGGTGACGCGGACGTTGACCCACCCGGCCCGGCGGTCCGGCTCTGGCCGATCGCCGACCGCCAGCGCCGCTAGAGGATCGTCAGGACTCGGTCGCTCGGCATAGACCGCGAACACCTCTCACCTGTCCTCCCAGGCGTCATCCGCGTCCCATTCCTCGTTGCGCGACTCGACCCGTTCCTTCCAGTGCTCGGCCGCCTCCTTCGACGGGTACGGTCCGAGCCGGCGCCCCGGCGGGCAGCCGCTCTCGAGGGGCTCCGCCTTCTGGTGATCGAGGCACCAATACCATTCCTCCGTCGCCACGCTGCGCTCCTATCGGTCCGGTGGACCGGGTTCCGGCGGATCGGCCGATACCTCGAACCACACCCGCTTTCCGGTCCTGGTCGGCGTGATGCCCCAACTGGAGGCCAGTGCTTCGACGAGCATCAGGCCCCGACCCTTCAGATCGTCGACCGACGGCGTGCCGGTCACCGGGGCCTCCCGTGACCCGTCACCGACCTCGACCCGGATCACCGGGCCCAGGTAGCGGACGATGACCGTCACCGGAGAGTCGGTGTGCACCACGCCGTTGGTCGCGATCTCTGTTGCCAGGAGCTCTATGTCGCCACCGGCCAACTCCTCCATCCGCCAGCTCCCGAGCAGCCGGCGCAGCAGTTGACGGAGCTCCGCGATGCTCCTCCGATCAGGCCCCAGTCGCATCCAGGCCTCCCGGGGCGGCGCCGGTCGGCGGTTCCACAGGTCGGGCTGAAGGTCGCTCAGGGGATAGCCGGGTAGTCGCAGGACGTCCGCCGGCACACCCGTTGCGTCGCTGACCCTCGCCGCCGGGTTGTCCGCCGCGTCGTCGGGGACGCGCAGTACGAGCACGGCGACGTCATCGCGCAGGTAGCCGCCGGCGAAACTGCGGGCCGCATCCATGATCCGCTCGGCCACCACCTGGGCGGGGTCACCCGAGCTGTCGAGGAGCAGCTCCGCCAGTGCCTCGTCGCCGAACATCTCGCTGCGGCCCTGCCGGGCCTCAGTGATCCCGTCGGTGCAGGTGACGAGGGAGTCGCCAGGACCGAGCCCGACCCGGTCGTCGGCCAGGGAAGGGTCGGCGAACATGCCCAGGGGCAGGCCGACGTGGCCCCGGACGTCGATCCAACCGGCCCGGCGCACCACGATGGGCCGGGGATGGCCGGCGCTGGCCAGGGTCACCCAGGCGCCACAGGTGTCGAGCTCCACCCGGCCGAACACCGCGGCGCAGAAGTGGTCGTCGTCTTGCGAGCCGGCGTCGCCGACGAGGACGGCGTTGAGATGCTCCAGTACGGCCGACGGGTGGAAGCTGTGGACGGCGGCCGCCCGCACCGTCCACCGGGCCAGGGCGGTCAGCGAGGCGGCCCGCGATCCCTTGCCGCAGACGTCACCGACCACGAAGCCCCAGTCGTTGGCACCCAGCCGGAACACGTCGTAGAAGTCACCGCCGACCCGGAGCCCGACCTCGCCGGCCTGGTAGCGGGTGGCCAGCTCCATGCCCGGCACCACTGGCGGCCGGGGCGGCAGGAGCCCGGCCTGCAACGCCTCGGCCAGGTCTTCCGCCTGATGGCGCAACTCGACCTCCCGGCTCAATGTCTCCCGGGCGGCCAGGCGTAGCCCGAGCTCGTCCATCACCACGCCGGCCAGCGCACCCAGGATGGCCAGCTCCTCGGCTGTCACCTCCCGCGGATGGGTGCCGATGACGCAGAGGGTGCCCAGCCGGTGGTTGTCCGGGGTGACGAGCGCCACCCCGGCATAGAAGCGAAGTCCGAGCTCGCCGGTCACCAGCGGGTTGGCCTTGGCGCGGGGATCGATCGGGGCGTCTGTCACGACCCAGGGGTGGTCGTGACTGATGGCGGACGCGCACAGCCCCGGCGCCCGGTCGGTCTGTTCGACACTCCTCAGACCGTGGCGTGACTTGAACCAGATCCGATCCCGGTCGACAACCGTGATCAGAGAGATCGGCACCTCGAACAGCAGGGCCGCCAGTGCCGTGATCCGGTCGAACGCCGGGTCGGATGGCGTGTCGAGGATGCCGTACCGATACACGGCCGCCAGGCGTTCGGCTTCGTCCGGTTGTGGCGCTTGGACCATCCTCATCGCCATGCCACGCCCCCTCCACCTGGGCCACTGCATCCCTGCTCCCCATCCCAGGCTAGAAGCTGGGGAGGGGTGTGTGGACACGCATCCGCATACTGAGCTTTTTCGAAGGTGCGGGCGGTATCCAACGAAGAGGAAGGAGGTTGCGTTATGGATACCTCGAGGCTCAGCCGGTTGAGAGACCTGCAGGGCCACCAGGTCAGCGTGGCCCTGCGGAACGGATCCCGACTGGACGACTGCCAGCTGGTCTCCGTCGGCCGGAAACGGGCCCCCAGCATCTGGCTGGTCAATGCGGGCGTCGACACCTTTGTGCCGGCGGTAGACATCGTCGAGCTGTGGGAAGCGGCATCCGGGCACGTCAGAGCGGCGTAACGGCCCCTCCCCACGGATATCCGGTTCGTCTCCGGGGCCGTCGCCGAGGCACCATGTCCGGATGGTCACTGCTGCCGACGTCGCCGACGCCGCGCTCCGGCTCGAGGGAGTGGCCCGGAGGACGCCGCTCGACGTCAACGAGCGACTGTCCGAACGGACCGGGCTCCGAGTGCTGGTCAAGCGTGAAGATCTGCAGATCACCCGGTCCTACAAGATCCGGGGCGCCTACAACCTCATGGTGGGGCTCAAGCCCGACGAGCGGGCGCACGGCGTTGTGGCGGCCAGCGCCGGGAACCATGCGCAGGGGGTGGCCTACAGTTGCCGGCGCCTCGGGGTGAACGGGCGCATCTTCCTGCCCCGGACCACGCCTCGCCAGAAACTGGACCGGATCGCATCCCTCGGGGGCCCGTTCGTCGAGATCGTCGTGGTCGGTGACACCTACGATGATGCCGGGCGCGAAGCCCAGGCCGAGGTGGTCCGCAGCGGGGCGGTCCTGGTCCCGCCTTTCGACGATGAGCGCACCATCGCCGGGCAAGGGACGGTCGTCGCCGAGGCTCTGGCCCAGGCCGGCACCGCGCCCGATGTTGTGGTGGTCCCGATCGGCGGCGGAGGCCTGCTCTCCGGGACCGCTGTGTGGCTCACCGAGGCCAGCCCGAACAGCCGGATCATTGGCGTCGAGCCGGCCGGCGCGCCCTCCATGCGCGCCGCCCTCGACACCGGGGCGCCGGTGACCCTCGATTCGATGGACAACTTCGTCGATGGCGCCGCCGTACTGCGGGTGGGGGACGTCACCTTTCCACTGGTCCGGGACCTGGTCGACACGGTGGTCACGGTCGACGAAGGCGCGGTGTGCACGGAGATGCTCGAGCTCTACCAGTCGGACGGGATCATCGCCGAGCCCGCCGGCGCCATGGCGACAGCGGTCCTTGGATGTCTTCCGATCGAGCCCGGTGCCACGGTGCTGTGCCTGCTGTCGGGCGGCAACAACGACGTGAGCCGGTACAGCGACGTTTTGGAGCGCTCGCTGGTCCATCGCGGCCTCAAGCACTACTTCCTCGTCGAGTTCCCCCAGGAGCCCGGCGCCCTGCGCCGTTTTCTCGACGAGGTGCTCGGACCCGGTGATGACATAACGCTGTTCGAGTACGTGAAGAAGTCGAATCGCGAAATCGGCCCGGCACTGGTTGGCATCGAACTGGCCAGTCAGGAGGACGTCGAGCCACTACTGGCCCGGATGGCGGAGAGTCCCCTGCACATGGAACGCATTCCTCCCGGCTCGCCTCTGTTCACGTTCCTGCTCTGAGATCACAGCCGTGTAATCCGCGGGCCGGTACAATGCGGCATGGCGGTTTGGCCGAGCAGCAGGAGTTGGGTACTGGCCGACAGGGATATCGCGTATTACCGGACCTTCGGTTTTGTCGTGGTCCCGTGCCTGCTCGAGCCTTCCGAGGCGATCGACATCGGCGACGAGATCGTCGAAGCCCATCGCGATGCGTTTGGGCCCCACTGGCATCAATGGGAGCGGGGCGGCAGCATCGATGGCCATCAGCTGCCCATGATGGCGCCGCACACCCCCTGCAGCTCGCAGTTGGTCAACGATCCTCGGCTGCTGGACATCGCCGAGGATCTGCTCGGCCGGCTGGTCGTGCCTCTACACGCCGAGGGCGTGTGTTCGTTCGGCGACACGGACTGGCACTGCGACGATGGATCGGGTGTCAGCGGGTTGAAGGTGACGATGTACCTCGAGCCGCTCACCGCCGACCGGGGCGGCCTGCGGTTGTTGCCGATGTCCTCCGGCGTCGAGGCGGGAGCCAGACTGGCCGAGTACTCCGCCTTCCAGGCCGAGACGTCGGACGAGGACGGGTTCACGGCCAATCTGGCGGCCTATCCGTTCTACGAGATCGAGACCCAGCCTGGTGACGCCGTCATCTTCGACGTCAACACCTGGTACGCGTCGATCGGCGGCCGTCACCGGCACGCGTGGACGGGCGGCTATCTGGCGCTTCCCGACGGGGAGGAGGAGCGCCGCCGCCTCCTGCGCTTCGCGGCCAAGCACCAGGATCAGACCGGACGGAGCTTCGATCACGAGCGGTACCCGATCTGGCGGGACTGGAGCGCCGAGCCGGTGTCGCAGGATCGCCGGGAGGCGGTCGATCGGCTGAGGGAATGCCGCATACTGGACCTGCCGGGCGCCCTGCTCGGCGACGTTGCCTCTGAGGCGGCGGCGCTCTCGACTCGTCCGGCCGGCTAGACAGTTACGACGCCTGAGAGCGCGAGACCGGCGACGGTGCGGGCGCGATCCGCAGCAGCGCCGACTCGAGAGCGGCTGACGCCTCGCGCCGGCCTCGGCACGCCCGTTCGGCATTGGCGGTCGCGCCGCTGGTCCCGAGCTGGCGGATCGTGCCGAGCATCGAACTGACGATGTGCATCGGCGTCATCTTCGCGTACGGACATTTCGCCCGGTAGACGGCACTGTTTCCGCCGGGTGAAGTTCAGGCTGCGGTTTGGGACGCGGTGCAGAACGCGCACCGGCGGGCCGCCGCCGGGATGGAACTGAGACATTCAGGGCATTCCTTGGTGACGGGATCCGTCGCCGGCGCCGTCTTCCGCCGGGCCATCAGCAGGTTGACCGGCTTGACCACCAGGAAGAACACCGCGGCTGCGACGGAGAGAAACGCAATGGTGACGTTGATGAACTCGCCGTAGAGGAAGCGGCTCGAGTTGATGGTGAAATGCAGCGAGCTGAAGTCCGGTTTGCCGAAGACGGCCGCGATCAACGGCGTGATCAGGTCCTTGACCAATGCCGTGACCACCGCACCGAACGCCGCTCCGATCACCACCGCCACGGCGAGATCGACCACGCTGCCTCTGAGGATGAATGCCTTGAACTCCTGGGCCACGCTGGCCTTGCTCTCGGGCACTGTCTCCCCCTTTCCCGGTCGCCGGACCCTCAACCATATTCGCGGCGACGGTAGGGTGCGTTGCGTGGGACAAGAGTCCGGGCTCGTCATGCGTCGAGCGACCGAGGATGACGTCGAGGGCCTGATCGAGCTGAATGCCGGCGGCCACGGCGATACGGTCGGGGTGCAGCTGCGGTGCGCGTTCGGTACCAAAGGCCTGGTCCCCGGCGACTTCGCAGTGGTCTGCGACGGTACCCGAGCGGTCGCCACCATCGGTCTGATGCGGGTAAAGCTCCGGTTGGCGGGCGTCGAGATCCCGGCCGGACAGCCGGAATTCGTGGTCACCGACCCCGACTACCAGCGGCGGGGACTGGCCCGGGATCTGATGGGCCTGGTGCACACGTGGTCGGCCGAGAGTGGCGACCTGGTGCAGATCGTGGCCGGAATCCCGTATTTCTACCGCCAGTTCGGATACCAGTACGGGCTTGTCCGCCCCCGGGAACGCCTGGTGGCTCCAGAGAGCGACCTCGGCGACACGGGTGAATGGGAAACCCGTCGGGCGACGGTGGACGACATCCCGGCCATGCGCGCCCTGGAGGAGGCCGTGCAGTCCCGCGTCGATCTGAGCCTTCCCTATCCCGACGAGATCTGGCCGGTACTCGCCGGTCTGCCGCCGGCCGAGGAGTTGGCGGTTGCCGTCCGCGACAACGCCGTTGGGGCGGTGGCCCGGATCCTGGCGCCCGAGGGACCCCCGGTGCACGTCCAGGCCCTGGCCGCCGGCGAGGTGTCCGCTGCTCGCGCCCTGCTCCACCGAGCCCGACGAAGATGTCCGGGCACGGCCCTGGTCGTGGCCGAGCGGCCCGGCTCGGTGGTCCCCGCGGCACTGCCCGCCGCCTCCCCGCCCGTCCCTCGAAGGAAGTGGCTCTACCTGCGTATTCCCGACCTGGCGGCACTGCTGGCCCATCTCCGCCCTGTGTTGAGCCATCGCCTGTCGCAGTCGTGCCTGTCGCAGGAATCCGGACGGACCGTGATCTCGCTCTACGGCTCGAGTGTGGAACTGCGCTTTGACCGGGGAGCAGTGCTATCCGTTTCCCCGGGCCCTGGCGGCGCGCCGGCCGATCCGAGCGGCACTTCTCACGTGCCACCGGATCTGACGGCGGCCCTGGTTTTCGGCGAGGACGGCGTGACCGGTCTCGAGCACCACCCGGATGTGTCGTTGAGGAGGGACCGGGCCCTGCTGGGCGTTTTGTTTCCGCCCCTTCGGATCGATGCGCTGATCTGGTGAGACAGACCGGCGCATAACGTGTTGGGGGTGGCGAGGTACCTGGTCGATGGGATGAACGTGATCGGCTCCCGCCCCGACGGCTGGTGGCGTGACCGTGACGGCGCGGTCCGCCGGTTGGCCGCCGAGCTGGCGGAACTGGCTGAATCGGCCGGCGACGATATTGCGGTGACCTTCGACGGACGCCCGGTGGCCGGCCTCGATCCTGGAACACACGGAGCGCTCAGCGTGCAGTACACCCACCGCCCCGGGCGCGACGGAGCTGACGACCGAATCGTCGAGCAGGTCGGCGCTGACCACGACCCCGGCTCCCTGACCGTGATCACATCCGATCGGGAGCTACGGCGCCGGGTGACCGAGCTGGGGGCCCAGGTGGTGGGGGCCGGGGCCGTCCTCGGACGGCTCGGCCGGCAGTCCGGGCGGGACCCGCTCCCGCCCGGGTAGCGATGCTCTTTTCGGCTAGGACGCCGCCGCGGCCTTGCGGGCGCGGCGCTTCGGCGCCGCCGCGGGTGCCGTCGATCCGTTGGTGGCCTCCTGGTAGGCGGCCATGACCGCGGCCGGGATTCGCCCCCTGTCGCCGACTTTGTGCCCGTTCTCCACCGCCCATGACCTGACGGCGGTCAGCGCACTGGCCCGGGCCCGTCCGCCCCCAGACGACTTGGCGGCGCGTGGGCCGCGGGCCGGCCTCGACGGCGCCGACTGGGTGGCGGCCCGACGTCGGTGCCCACCGCTGGGCGCGCGCCGACCGGCGCCGACGAAAACCTTCAGGTGTTCGAGCGCCTCGTTCAGCTCGCCCTGATGGGCGGTACACAGATCGACGAGGTACTCAGTACCCTCCCAGCTGATTTTGCGGGACGCGCCGTCCGTGTCGCTCTCTGGGATCTCCTCACCGCATACGTCGCATGTAAGGGTGTAGCTGACTACCTGTTGACGGGCCATTGGACTCCTTCATGAACTGGCAAAAATGACTACGACAAATACTACGGCATGGCGCCCGAGAATAGGTTGCATCAGATTTCCGAGCGCGGTACCGCGGGTCTGGAAAAGGCGGCTGTCGATCGAGCCCCGCTTCGACAAAACGACCGATTCGACCTCAGGGGGATATTACCGTCGTACACTGACGCCGCTGTCAACCCGCCGTTGACGGCGTGCCCGGACGGGGCCGTCGAAATAACCCGTCAGGGCGCCCAACCGGTCAGCTCGGTTGGGGTCAATACCAATACGCCCGCTACCACGCCGGCCGTACGGTACTGCGGGTAACGCCGCGCCAGCACCTCGACGAACTCCTCGGCAGCCGGGCACTCCAATCCGTCGGCGTGGATGCGAACCCACCACAACCGGGACCAGTCGGACCGGTAATGCTCGACCAGTAGGACGCATCTCGGGTCTGCCCGCAGATTTGCCAATCGGGTGAGCCGGCTGTGGCGTTTCGGCTTCTCGGTGTCGACCGGCACCAGGATCCGGTGGTCGGTGAGGGCGAAGACGACAGGTACGGCGTCGACGCCCCGTCGCGGGTGGAGGGTCGCCAATATTCCGTGGCGGGACCGGGCCAGCCGGCGCCAGCACTCGGCCTCATCAAGAGTCACGCTTCAGAATGCCTCTATTAGTCTCGGCGGATGGCATCGGTGGCAGATCTGTTGGGTCAGGTCGGCCTGCCGGAGCCGATTTCTGAACTGGCCGTCCGACGTTGGGATGTGGTTGTCGTCGGCGGTGGCCACAACGGTCTCACCGCCGCTGCCTATCTGGCTGGCGCGGGGCGTCGGGTCCTGGTGCTCGAGCGGCGGGAGCGACTCGGCGGAGCCTGCACTACGGAGCGCCCCTTTTCCACCCCTGAGTTCCTGGTCAGCCCGTGCGCCTATCTGGTCGGACTGCTCCACCCGCTGGTTATCGATGAACTGGGTTTGGCGCGGCGCGGCTACCGGGTGATGACCTGCGATCCGAGCCAGTGGTCTCCGTTTCTCGACGGTTCGTCCTTTGCCGATTGGAGCGACCCGCGCCGCACGGCCGACTCGGTCCGGCGACTTTCGCCCGGAGACGTCAACGGGTTCTTCGCCTACCAGGACGTGTATACGCGTATCCGCGAGCGGTTGCGGTCCACCGACCCCGCCCACGACACCTGGGTCGGCGACGCCCCTGACCGAGATCGGATCGAGTCGCTGCTCGGCGGCGACCGTGAGGCCATCGATGTGGTGTTCGAGCTGTCCGTCGCCGACCTCGTCGAGCGCTACGTGGGCGACGAGCGGCTGCGCGCCGCGTTACACGGGGCCGGCGTGATCGGCACGTGGGCCGGGCCCCGCGACCCGGGTACGGCCGGCGTCCGCCTCATGCACAACATGGGCCTGATCGGCGGCTGGGGCTATGTCGTGGGCGGTATGGGCCGGGTGTCATTCGCACTGGCCGACGCCGCCCGGGCCGCCGGTGCAGTGCTGGCGTGCGGGGTGCCGGTCGGCGGGATCGAGCCCGGCGTTGGAGTCCGGCTGGAGGACGGGTCGCTGATTCGAGCCCAGGTGGTCGTCAGCAATGCCGATCCCCACCGCACCCTGGCCCTGGTCGGCGGCGCACCCGCCAGTTGGCGAAAGCAGGTCGCCGGCTGGGACGTGCGCAGCCCGGTGGTCAAGCTCAACTGTGGCCTCTCCCGCCTGCCCGGTTTTACCGCCGCCGGTCCCGACGACTCATCGGTCTACCGGGCCATGGTCGTGCTCTCGACCGGAATCGACGACACCCAGGCCGCGTTCGAGGCCGCCCGACGCGGCGATCCGGCCCCCGACTGGTGCGAGCTGTACTTCCAGACCGCCTACGACGCGAGTGTCGCTCCGCCCGGGCGACACACCATGAGCGTCTTCGCCCAGTACGCCCCTTACCAGCTGGCATCGGGGGACTGGGACAGCCGGCGCCGGGAGATCGCCGGCCAGATCTTGGACCGGATCTCGCAGTGGGCACCAGACGTCGCTGACTGCGTCGAGCACTGGGAACTGCTCGGTCCGCCCGACATCGAAGCGCGCATCGGCCTGACCGGGGGCCACATCTTCCAGGGCTCGTGCCTTCCGTCGCAGATGTGGGAAAAGAGGCTCTCGCCGCGAACGCCGGTTCCGGGTCTGTACCTGTGCGGCGCCAGCACTCATCCTGGTGGCAGTGTCATCGGAATCAACGGTCGCAATGCGGCCATGGCCGTGCTCCGCGACCACCCCGCGACCCCGTAGTCGCTCATAGCGTTCAGCACGTGCAAAGGTGGGATGTGCACATAGGCGTATTGGGTGGTACCGGCCCGGCCGGTCAGGGGCTGGCCCTGCGGTTGGCGTCGGTCGGCATCGAGGTGACCGTCGGGTCCCGTTCCCGTGAGCGCGCCGAGGAGATCTGCGAGAAGCTGCGAGGTCAGTACCCGGACCGGGAGCTGCCGATCACACCGGGGACCAACGAGGACGCGGCTGAGACCGACCTAGTCGTGGTGGCCACTCCCTGGGAGGCGGCGGCTCCTACCGCCACTTCGTTGCGGGACGAGCTGGCCGGCAAGGTGGTCGTCTCCATGGCCAACGCCCTGACCCGGGTCGGCGGCGAGTTCGTGGCGCTCATCCCACCCCGGGGGTCGGTGGCGGCGTGGGTTCAGGCCGCCGTTCCTGAGGCGCTGGTCGCCGCCGCCCTGCACCATCTGCCCGCCCGGTCGCTGATGGAGTTGGACCACCTCCTCGACGCGGACGTGCTGGTGTGTTCGGACCACGGTGTGGCGACCCTCGCCACCAGTGACATGATCGCCAAGATCCCGGGACTCCGGCCACTCGACGCGGGGCGGCTGTCGAGCGCCTCGGCCATCGAGGCCCTGACACCGGTCCTCCTCCAGATCAACCACCGCTACAAGGTCCGGGCGTCGATACGCCTGACCAACATCGACCTCGGGTGACCCGGTGACAGTGTTGCCGGCCATGCGGCTGTACGAGACGTCCCGTCGGGCGGTGGTCCTTTTCGAGCCGGGACAGACCGTCACCCTGTACACGTGTGGTATCACGCCTTACGACTCGGCCCATCTGGGCCATGCCGCCACCTACCTGACGTATGACATCCTGCAGCGCCGGTTGCGCGACCGCGGCCACGTCACCCAGTGCGTGCGCAATGTCACCGATGTCGACGACGACATACTGCGCAAGGCCCGTGAGCTCGGCGTCAACTTCCTCGACCTGGCCGCCGAGGAGATGGCCCGTTTCGACGCCGACATGAAGGCTCTCGGCCTGCTGCAGCCGTTCAGCGAGCCGCGCGCCACCTCGGCCATCCCGGACATCCTCGGCTTCATCGGCATGGTCCTCGAGTCGGGCCACGCCTATCAGGCCGGCGGCGGCGTCTATTTCAGCGTGGCCTCGTTTCCCCGCTTCGGGGCCCTGAGCCACCTGGACCGGGCGACCATGGTCAAGCTGGCCGCTGAGCGCGGCGGCCACCCCGATGACCCCAACAAACGCGACCCGCTCGACTTCGTACTGTGGCAGCCGTCGGCACCCGGCGAGCCGGCCTGGGAGTCACTGTGGGGCCGTGGGCGGCCGGGCTGGCACATCGAATGCTCGGCGCTGGCCATGCGGGAGCTGGGCACGACCGTCGACCTCCACGGCGGTGGAGACGACCTGATCTTCCCGCACCACGAGTGTGAGGCGGCCCAATCGGAGGCGGCCACCGGCGAGCCGTTCGTCCGGCACTGGATGCATGTAGGGATGGTGCGGCTGGACGGCACCAAGATGTCGAAGTCGCTGGGCAACCTGGTGTTCGTCAGCGACCTGTTGAAGGACTGGGAGCCGGCGGCCATCCGGTTGGCGATCATCGTCCACCACTACCGCGAGAGCTGGGACTGGGAGCCGTGGCTCCTGCCCGTGGCGACCTCGCGGTTGGAGCTGTGGCAGGCCGCCGGGCCGGGTGGAGGCGCGCTCGACCAGGTCCGGGCCGCTCTGGACGATGACCTCGACACCCGGCGGGCCACGGAGGCCATCGATGCGGCGGCAGCCGCCGGGCAGGGCGTATCAGAGGCGGCGGCGTTGCTCGGCGTGACCCTCGGGTGAGGTCGACTGACCCTCGGCGGGAATCCGGACGTCGGGCTCGTCCGCTCCCGTAGTCTCGGCGGCGATGGCTGACACGATCACGGTATCCCTGCCCGACGGCTCGTCGCGGCTGTTGCCGGCGGGCGCCACCGCCGCAGACCTGGCCGCCGCCATCGGTCCCCGGCTGGCCAAGGCGGCGATCGCCGCGACCGTCGACGGCGTCACTCGTGACCTGGGATGGACCCTGCCTGACGGGGCCACGGTGGCCGTCCTGACCGCCGATACGCCCGACGGTCGGTACATCCTGCGCCACTCCACCGCCCACGTGATGGCCCAGGCGGTGACCGATCTGTGGCCGGGGGCCAAGTACGCCATCGGGCCGGCCATCGAGGACGGCTTCTACTACGACTTCGAGCTGCCCGGTGGCGCCCACTTCAGCGACGACGACCTGGCGCGCATCGAGGCCGCGATGCGCGAGATCGTGGCCGAGGACCAGCCGTTCGTCCGGGAGGAGCACAGTATCGACGAGGGGCTGGAGCTCTTCGCCGACCAGCCGTACAAAGTCGAGATCATCGACGGCGGTCGACGCCGACCGAGGGGGCCGCCGAAGGCGGTCGTCAGCACCTACCGCAACAACGACGCACTTCGTCGACCTGTGCCGCGGCCCCCACGTCCCGCGCACCGGCCGGCTCGGCCATTTCACGCTGCATGCAGGTGGCCGCCGCCTACTGGCGGGGCGACGAGCGCCGCCCCCAGCTGCAGCGGATCTACGGGACCGCGTGGGAGTCGAAGAAGGCCCTGCCGACCACCTCCACCGGCTCGAGGAGGCCGAGAAGCGCGACCACCGCCGGCTGGGGGCCGAGCTCGACCTGTTCCACTTCCCGCCCGAGATCGGCGGCGGGCTGGCCGTCTTCCATCCCAAGGGTGGACTGGTCCGCAAGCTGATGGAGGACCACGCCCGGCCGAGCACGAACGGGCCGGCTACGAGTTCGTCGTCACCCCGCACCTGGCCAAGTCGACCCTGTTCGAGATCTCGGGCCACCTCGGTTGGTACGCCGACGGCATGTACCCGCCCATGGAGATGGAGGGCGCGACCTACTACCCCAAGCCCATGAACTGCCCGATCCACATCCTGATCTACAAGAGCCGCCAGCGCTCCTACCGGGAGCTGCCGATGCGGCTCTTCGAGTTCGGCACGGTCTACCGCTTCGAGCGGTCCGGTGTGCTCAACGGCCTGCTGCGGGCCCGGGGCTTCACCCAGGACGACTCCCACATCTTCTGCACCCGGGAGCAGCTGGCGCGGCGAGCTGATCAACCTCGCTGGCGCTTCGTGCTGCGCATCCTGCGCACGTTCGGGTTCACCGAGTTCGAGGCCGAGCTGGCGACCCGGCCGGACAAGTTCGTCGGCGAGCCGGCCGAGTGGGACGAGGCGACCGACGCTGCTGCGCCAGGCGTTGGAGGCGGCGGGGCGTCGACTACATGGTCGCCGAGGGCGAGGGCGCCTTCTACGCCCCCAAGATCGACGTGCACGTCCGCGACGCCATCGGGCGCCGCTGGCAGGTGTCGACCATCCAGGTCGACTTCCAGATGCCGCAGCGCTTCGACCTGGAGTACGTCGGGCGCCGACAACACCCGCCACCGGCCGTTCATGATCCACCGGGCCCTGTTCGGCTCGATCGAGCGGTTCTTCGGCGATCCTCGTCGAGCACTACGCGGGCGCCTTTCCCGACGTGGCTGGCACCGGTCCAGGTCCAGGTGCTGCCCGTGGGCGACGCCCACCAGGCCTACGCCGACCGCATCGCCGACCGGCTGCGGGCCGAGGGGTTCCGGGCCGACGTCGTGGCGGCCGACGAGTCGCTCGGGGCCCGGATCCGCAAGGCCAAGCTGGAGAAGCTGCCCTACATCCTGGTCGTCGGCGACGACGACGTCGCCGGCGGGACGGTCGGTGTCAACGCCAGGGAGACGTCGCGGCCCGTGCGGGACGTGCCGGTGGGTGAGTTCATCGCCGCTCTGCACGCCGATGTGGTCGCCCACCTGCAACCGTCCTCCGTGACGTGAGTCTCGACCGCCTGTGGGCGGGGTGGCGGGGCGAGTACATCGCGGGTTCTGGTGATGGCGGCGGTCCTCCGTCGGGCTGCGTCTTCTGCGACATCCTGGCCAGTGGGCGGCCCGACGATGAGACCCACATCCTGTGGCGTCGCCCGGACGGGACGGCGATCGCCATTCTCAACGCCTACCCCTACACGAGCGGCCACCTGATGGTCATGCCCACCCGGCACCTGGCGGACCTGGACGCGCTGGACGCT
Source organism: uncultured Actinomycetota bacterium (assembly GCA_963792645.1). Taxonomy (GTDB): domain Bacteria; phylum Actinomycetota; class Acidimicrobiia; order Acidimicrobiales; family Palsa-688; genus CAWBWS01. The sequence continues at coordinate 128,352 of CAWBWS010000001.1, read as the reverse complement.
CCGGAATCCGAGGCCCTCTGGGCGGGCGTCACCGACGCCACCCGGGCCGTCAACGCCGCGTACCACCCGGAGGGCCTGAACCTGGGCGCCAACCTGGGGAAGGCGGCCGGCGCCGGCATTCCGGGGCATCTCCACATTCACGTGCTGCCCCGCTGGGACGGTGACACCAACTTCATGACGACGGTCGCCGAGGCCCGGGTACTGCCCGAGACGCTGTCGGAGTCGTACCGGAAGCTGCGGTCGGCCTGGCCGGCGCCGGCGTAGGCTCTGCGTCCGCATGGCTGACGACCCGACCGACGACTACCGCGACCAGCTCCCCGAGGAGCTGGACGCCAGCGGGTACGTCGGCCAGTACACGTTCCCCAACAACAACCGCCGGCGCATCTCGGGATTGATCTACGCGGTGACCGGGTTGGGCTGTGTCGCGGTCTACGTCGCCGATGGTTCGGGCGGCGTGCTGGTGAACCGGGGACTGCTCTACGGCGGTCTGTTCCTGCTCGCTTTGGCCTGCTACCACTTCGCCTCTGGCGTCACGCTGCGGATCAACGAGACCGACGCCCTGGTCGCCGCCACCAAGACCGTCGGCTTCCCGGTCGGCCACGCCTCGGCCCAGCTCAGCTGGCGGGGTCTGCATCTCACGTCCCACCTGGCGCATCCTGCTGTACTCGGCCGACGACCCGCCGACCAAGCGGGGCCTGGTGCTGGTCGACGGTGTCGACGGGCACGGTGGGCGACCACTGTCGAGGACAACCCCGAGGACTGGTCGGCCCTCGACAAGTAGGGCGGCCGTCAGGAGGTCGGGTGGTCCCGGCGCACCTTGTCGACGAGGTGCTGGGGCAGCAGGTCGTAGTGGTCGTGCTGGACGGTGAAGCGGCCCCGGCCGCCGGTGATGGACCGCAGGTCGATGGCGTAGCGCAGGATCTCCGAGGTGGGCACCAGGGCGGTGACGATCGACTCGCCGTCCTTGCCCTGCTCGGTGCCCTGGACCCGGCCCCGGCGGGAGTTGAGGTCGCCCATCACGTCGCCCTGGTAGGCCGGCGGGCACGGTGACCTCGAGCAGCGAGATGGGCTCGAGCAGGACGGGCCCGGCCTTGGCCATGGCCTCCCGGAACCCGATGGAGCCGGCCATCCTGAAGCTCATCTCCGAGCGAGTCGACCGGGTGGTACTTGCCGTCGAAGCAGGTGACCTTCACGTCGACGACCGGGTAGCCGAAGACGCCGCCGGTCGCCATGGTCTCCTCGATGCCCTTCTGCGACGGCGGGGATGAACTGGCGGGGGATGGCGCCGCCCACGATCTTGTCGCTCGAACTCGAACCCGCCGCCCCGCTCGAGCGGCTCGACCCGCAGGAACGCCACGCCGAACTGGCCGTGGCCGCCGGTCTGCTTCTTGTACTTGCCCTCGGCCTCGGCGCTGGCGGTGATCGTCTCGCGGTAGGCGACCATCGACCTCCTCGGTCTCGACCTCGACGCCGAACTTGCGGGGCAGCCGCTCGGTCGCGATGGCCAGGTGGGTCTCGCCCATGCCCGCCGAGCAGGGTCTGGTGGGTCTCGTCGTCGCGGCGGACGCGCGAGGGCCGGGTCCTCCTCCTGCAGCCGGTGGAGGGCGGTCATGAGCTTGTCCTCGTCGCCCTTGGACTTCGGCCGGATGGCGATCGGACAGCACCGGGCGCCGGGGGCCGGCGGCGGTCGACCGACGACCGGCGTGCCCTTGGGCGCCAGCGTGTCGCCCGTGGTGGTGTCGCCCAGCTTGGCCACCGCGCGCGATGTCGCCGGCCGGGACCTCGCTCGACCTGCGACCTGCTCCTTGCCCCGGAGGGTGAACAGGTGCGTGCAGCCGCTCGTCGGCGTGGGTGCGGGGGTTGGTCGAGGACGGCGTCGGGCCGGATCGTGCCCGACAGCACCTTGAACATGCGAGATCTTGCCGACGTAGGGGTCGGCCAGCGTCTTGAAGACGAAGGCCAGCGGCTGGCCGCTCGGGTCGGCGGCTGATCTCGCTGCGTGTGTCGCCGGCCCGGACGACGGGCGGCGGGCCGCTCGGTCGGCGACGGGCCGATCTCGCAGATGAAGGTGGCCAGCCGGTCGATGGCGATGTCCTTGGCCGCCGAGCCGCAGACCACCGGGAAGACCGTGGCCGACGCCACCCCGTGGGCCAGGGTCTTCTCCAGCTCCTCGAAGCTGGGCGTGTCGCCCTCGAGGTAGCGCTCCATGAGGTCGTCGTCGGCGACCACGATGCCCTCGACCAGGGAGTCGTGGACCGGCGTGCTCCTGGGCCTCCATCTCGTCGGGAATGGCGCCCGTCGTGGGCTTGCCGCCCTCGTAGGTGATGGCCGTGTCCGACAGCAGGTCGGCGACGCCCCGGAACGCCGGCTTCCTCGCCGATCGGCAGCTCGAGCGGGGCGATGCCGGCGCCGAAGGTCTGCTGCAGCTGCTCGAGGGTGCGGTCGAAGCTGGCCCGCTCCCGGTCGAGCTTGTTGACGAAGACCATCCGGGGCAGGCCCAGCTCGGCCGCCGCCTTCCACATCGATCTCGGTCTGCACCTCGACGCCCTCGACCGCGCTCACCACGAACACGGCCAGGTCGGCCACCCGCAGGGCGGCGATGGCGTCGCCGGCGAAGTCGGCGTACCCGGGGCAGTCGAGCAGGTTGATCTTGTGGTCCTGCCACTCGAAGGGGGCCAGGGCCACCGACACCGAGATGCTGGCGCTTGACCTCCTCGGGGTCGAAGTCGCATGTCGTGGTGCCGTCCTCGACCCGGCCCTGCGCGGTGATGGCCCCGGCGCAGAACAGCAGCGCCTCGGCCAGGTGGTCTTGCCCGCCCCGCCGTGCCCGACCAGGGCGACGTTGCGGATCTTCGCCGGAGGGAAAGCTCTTCATCAGCGGCACCTCGCTTCGGTCGGCGTCGGCCAGCTCCGGGCAGTGTCGCGACAGCGTATCGACCGCCGGTGGTAGCGTGATGAGTAACTTTCGCGAGCACCAGGAGTCGCTTGTTCGACGGCCGTTTCCGGCCAAGCGGTCGACAGAGGGCGTCGGCCCGGTCGGGCTCGGCCCTGCGGCGGACCGGGCTGTCGCCCGACCACCTGACCGCGCTCGGGCTGGTCCTGGCCGTCCCGGCCGCCGTCGCCATCGGCACCGGCCGGCTGGTGCTCGGCCTGGTGCTGCTGATCGCGTCGGCCGTGCCCGACCTGCTCGACGGCGCCCTGGCCAAGGCCAGCGGGCACGGCGTCGGTGCGGGGCGCGTTCTTCGACTCGGTGGCCGACCGGGTCACCGACGCCCTCGATCCTCGGCGGCGTGGCCTGGTACCTGCAGACGCCGGCATCACGGCCATGCCGCCGTGCTGCCGTTCGCCATCCTGGCCGCCTCGATGCTGATCTCCTACGAGCGGGCCAAGGCCGAGTCGCTCGGCTTCGACGGCCAAGGGCGGCCTCATGGAGCGGGCCGAGCGGATCATCGTCCTGTGCATCGGCCTGGCCTTGCGTCGGTCATCCTGGTCCCGCTGCTGTGGGTGATGCTCGCCCTGACCCTGGTCACCGCCGTCCAGCGCTTCGTCAAGGTGTGGCGCCAGGCCACTGCCGCGACCGGCACCCCCGCAGCCGCCCACCAGCCGATGCCCCCTGAAGCGGTCCTCCCGGTCGCGGGCGCGGACGAGGCGCCCGAGTTGTCGGTCGCAGTGGGCGAGCGCTGGCGAGCCTGGCGGGAGAGCAACGGCTGGATGGCGGCCGCCCGGCCCGAGCCCTTTGCCCACGGCAACCGCCGCGGCGCGAGCGGCCGTTGGCCCGAGCGGCGTCAGGCTCGCCTGGAGCGGCTGGACTCGGAACGGCCGCCCGCGGGTCTGCCGCCCCGGAGCCGCCGTTCCAGCACCCGCCGCCCCTGACCGTCCTGCCGAGCCAGTCCGACCAGCCAGCGTCGTCGCCCCTGCGGACCCGCGGGCGGCCGATTCGTCCCACTCCTGTCCTCGCGTATGCCGCCGGCTCGGCTGTGTCCAGGCACCTTCCCGCACCCGTCGTCCGGGCCGCCGCGTCGGCGGCCGGCGTGGCTGCCTCCCATCGAGGGCCCAAGATGGCCCACCGGCGCACCCTGGTGGCCAGCCATCTGACCCGGGTCCACCGCCAATGTTCGTCCCCCGGCCGCCCCGAACCGACCGGGGCCGAGCTGGAGGCGCTCGTCGACGCCGCCTTCTCCTCCTACGCCCGGTACTGGGCCGAATCGCTCCGCCTCCCGGGCACCGCGGCCGCCCGGATCGACGCCGGCATGTCCTGGCAGGGCGTCGGGCGGATCGCCCGGGCCGTCGAGGAAGGCCGGGGCGCCATCCTCGCCCTGCCCCACCTGGGCGGCTGGGAGTGGGGCGGTTTCTGGCTGGTCGGGCAGGGCTACTCGGTGACCGTCGTGGTGGAGGCCCTCGAGCCGCCCGAGCTGTTCCAGTGGTTCGCCGGTTTCCGCCGCAGCCTGGGCATGGAGGTGGTTCCGGTCGGGCGGGAGGCGGGGAGCGCCGTGATGCGGGCGCTGCGCGCCGGCGGGGTGGTGTGCCTGCTGTGCGACCGCAACATCGCCGGGTCGTCGGGGGTGGAGGTCGACTTCTTCGGCGAGCGGGCCGAGATCCCAGCCGGTCCGGCCGTCCTGGCCCTGAGAACAGGGGCCCGGTTGCTGCCGTCGGCCGTCTACTTCGACGGGCCGGGCGACGGGCACCTGGCTGTGGTGCGGCCGGCGGTCTCGGTAGAGCGCACCGGATCGTTCCGCCGCGACGTGGCACGGGTCAGCCAGGACCTCGCGGTCGAACTCGAAGGACTGATCGGGCGGGCGCCGGACCAGTGGCATCTGATGCAGCCCAACTGGCCCAGCGACCCGGGATACTTGCGTTAGTGCTGCTCCACGTGGCCCTGTCGCCATTCGGGTAATTCTCCGGGACTGACGACGGATGGCGTCCCGCTCCGGTCACGCCGCGGGTCACGCTCCGCCCGACAGGATGGCCCAGAAGAGGCATCACCGTCTTGTGGCCGGCCCCCGCCGTGGGCGACCCATGAGCTTCACCGTCCGGGGCAAGCTCCTCGGGATCGCCGTGGCCGGGGCGGTCCTCGCCCTGGCCGTCGGAGGCGCCGGACTCGTCGGAGTTCGGCAAATGGGAGCCGCGATGGAGCTCACGAACCGGCTTGACGCGGCTCCGCGCTACCACCAGGACATCGACCAGGGCCAGGACGCCATCAAGCACGAGGTGTTCGGTGCGATCCTGGTAGGCAGCGGTGTCAAATACGACGACCGCGCAGATATCCAGCCGGCTCTCGACCCGGCCGCAGCACGCTTCCGGGCGAACTTGGCGGCACTGAGCCGGGTACCGCTCCCGCCATGTCCGTGGTCATGGCCATGACCGCCTCGGCCCTGGTGGCAGACCGTGACAAGTGCCTGGCCTCGGGTGTGGATTCGCGCCACATGACCCCCGCCGTTTGCTCACCGCCCGGTGATCCCTTTGGACAATCTTGTTGACGATCGTGGCGAGCGTTAAAGGCACACGGATTTGCGGTACGTCTGAAGTCATGGCCGATACCGCCGACGGTGCTCAGCCGTACGAGCCCGCTGATCACGCCATGGGTCTCGAATTGCAACTGGTGGAGCTGGTCGAACAGCAGGAACGGGCCCGGGTGCAACACCGCGACGACGACGTGACCCGGTTGGACGCGGAGATCGCCGAGCTCCGCGCCGAGCTGGCCAAGACGGCCGAGTCCGCGCCCGAAGAACGGCTCTAACCAGAACGCCCCGAACGGGCCGTTCCGCTGCGGACCCGCAGGGAAGTACGGTTTGATGATGCGTATCGGCCTGGTGTGCCCCTACAGCCTGAACCTTCCGGGTGGGGTGCAGGGTCAGGTCATCGCCCTGGGCCGGGCGCTGCGGGCCGGCGGTATCGACGCCCGGGTTCTCGGCCCTTGCGACGGGCCGCCGCCGGACGCATCGGTGACCCCGCTCGGGAAGTCGGTGCCTCTGGCCGCCAATGGTTCGATGGCACCCATCGCACCGGATCCGTCATGCGCGCTGCGCACCATCCGCGCCCTCCGCGACGAGAACTTCGACGTGGTTCATCTGCACGAGCCGCTGGTTCCGGGACCAACCATGACCGCCCTGGTCTTCACCGAGGCGCCGACGATCGGTACCTTCCACCGCGCCGGCGAGAGCACCCTGTATCGAGCCATGCGGCCCGTGGCCCGCTGGGCGGCGGCCAAGCTGTCACTGCGCTGCGCTGTGTCCGAGGATGCCCTGGCCACCGCCCGCCAGGCTCTCGGCGGCGACTATGAGCTGGTCAGCAACGGCATCGACGTGGTGTTCTTCGCCAAGGCCGACCCCTGGCCCACCGAAGGTCCGACCATCTTCTTCGTCGGCCGCCACGAGCCGCGCAAGGGCCTGGCCGTGCTGATCGAGGCCATGGCGCGGCTCGGCCCGGGCGTCACCCTCTGGGTCGGTGGTGACGGCCCCGAGACGGAGCGATTGCGGGACCGGACCTCATCCGATCCCCGGATCCAGTGGCTGGGCCGGATGAGCGAGGAGGAGAAGGCCCGCCGCATGCGGGGCGCGGACGTCATGTGCGCCCCGTCGCTACACGGCGAGTCGTTCGGTGTGGTGCTCCTGGAAGCCATGGCCGCGTCGACGCCGGTCGTGGCCAGCGATCTGCCCGGCTATCACAACGTGGCCCGCCCGGGCGTCGAAGCGGCTCTGATCGGCCCCGGTGATGCCGGCGCGCTGGCCGTCGCCCTGGAGCAGGTGCTGGCCGGCGGTCCGGGCGTCGACGACATGGTGACGGCCGGCGACTGCCGGGCCGCCCACTTCTCGATGGAGCGTCTCGCCGAACGCTACGTCGAGCGGTACAGCCAGCTGGCCGGCTAACTCCGGCCGGAGCGGGACCGAACCTCGACGCGGACCGGAACCGGCCGCTTGGCGGGCCGGAACCCCGACGAGATGCAGATCAGCAGGGCGGCCAAGGCGACCATCGGTCCCAGCACCACTTCGGTCATATGACTGTTTCGGTCGCATTGGTGACGATCTTGAGCCCGTTGTGCCCCCGGTTCGTCAGCGCGGTGTCACGGCGCCGTAACATGACGGATCTCGTGATTGTCGGATATCGCCCGCCCGCGCCCGTATGACCGTTGCCGACACCAGCTTCACCCGTCGCGTGGCGGAGAACAAGCGACGGGCCGTCCTGCTGGTTGCCGTCACCGCCCTCCTGATCGGGGTGGTGCTGGCCCTGATCAGCCTGCTCGTGCTCCCACCGGCGGCCTCGGTGGCGGTCCTGCTCATCGTGGCCGGGGGCGTGGCGGCCGCCGCCTGGTGGGGCAGCGAAGGATTGGCCCGCCGCCTGCTCAAAGCGCAACCGGCCGACCCGTCGACGCACGCCCGGCTGTACAACCTGGTCGAGGGCCTTTGCGCCAACGCCGGCGTCCCGCAGCCGGACCTCTACGTGGTGCCGGATCCCGGTGTCAACGCCCTGACCATGGGCCGCAGCCGCCGCCACGCCACGCTCGTCGTCACCGCTGGCCTGCTGGAGCAGCTCAACCGGATCGAGCTGGAGGGGGTGCTGGCCCATGAGCTGAGCCTCATCAAGAGCGACGACATCCTCACCGCCACCCTGGCGGTCGCCCTGTTCGGGATCCTGGCCGCACCGGCCCGGGCCGCGGCCGCCGGGGGGACCGGCGCGTTCGCCGGCTACCTGCTGCTCCCGTTCTCGGCCCTGGCCGGTCTGGGACTGCACATGGCGATCGACCCTCATCGCCAAGCGCTGGCCGACGCGTCGGGCGTATCGCTCACCCGCTACCCGCCCGGTCTGGTCGCGGCGCTGGAGAAGATGGAGACGACCAGCACCGTCGTCCGGTCCAGTTCCCCGGCCACCGCCCATCTCTGGTTGAGCCCACCGGCTACCGTGCCCAGTTCTGGCCGGCTGATCTGGCTGAGCCGCCTGTTCGAGACTCACCCGCCCCTGAAGGAGCGCATAGAGGCGCTCAGGGAGTTGTAGCGACGGTGCGAGTTGTCCCGCCTTTCCGACGATCGTGGGTGGCCGGTCTGGCTGCCATCGTCGTGATCGGCGCCGCCTGCGGGGGCGGCGGGGCCAAAAAGGCGGCCTCCACCACGTCGTCGGCAGCTACCTCCACCTCGACCATTCCGGCGACGACCACCACCGCGCCTCCTCCGCCTATTGCGCCGCTCACCGGGCTGGCGCAGCCCGATGCCGCCGCCCTCAAGCGGGTGGCGCTGGTCGTGAAGATCGACAACGTCGACCAGGCCCGGCCCCAGGCCGGATTGACCAAGGCCGACATGGTGTTCGAGGAGATGGTCGAGGGCCGGCTGACCCGGCTCATCGCCGTGTTCCAGTCGACCGTCGCCGACCCGGTGGGTCCCGTGCGCTCGACCCGGACGACCGACCTGGACATCGTCTCGGCGCTCAACCACCCGCTGTACGCCTATTCGGGCGGCAACTCCGGTTTCGTAGCCAGGCTCCACGCCGCCCCGATCACCGACGTCGGCGACACCGGCAACGGCCTGTACTTCCGCGGCCGGGGCGCCGCCCCCCACAATCTCTACGCCAAGGCCAGCTCGCTGTTCGCTCTGGCGCCCGCCGGCTCGCAGCCGCCCCAGCCGTTCTTCCAGTACCGCAGCGCCGGCCAGCCCGCCTCCGGTGCCACGCCCGCCGTCCACGCCGACCTCAACTTCGGCGACACCGGTGCGTCCTGGGACTGGGACGCGGCGTCGGGCACCTGGAAGCGCGGCCAGAACGGTACTGCCGACGTCGACCAGTCGGGCCAGCAGATCAGCGCCGCCAACGTCATCATCCAACTGCTCCCTTACAGCATCGACGGCTACGCGACGGGTGAGGGCATCTCGCCGGCACCACCGATCCCCAAGGGCGAGTCGGTGGGCAACGGCACCGCTCTCATCCTGACCGGCGGCGGGGTCATCCACGCCACCTGGTCGAAATCGGCGCCCACCTCCATCACCCAGTGGGCGGACCCGGCCGGCCAGCCGGTCCGGCTGACGCCTGGCCAAACCTGGGTCGAGCTGGCCCCGGTCGGCACGGCGCCCAACATCCATTGAGCAGAAGATGGTGGGAGAGAAAGGCTGCCGGACAGCAGGGCGTGTCCTCCTAGACTGAGGCCATGGTTGACAGCTCGACGACCCGGCGCACCGGGACGGGCCTCGTAAAGCGGGGACTGGCCGAGATGCTGAAGGGCGGCGTCATCATGGACGTGGTCACCGCGGCGGACGCCAGGGTGGCCGAGGATGCCGGCGCCGTCGCCGTCATGGCGCTGGAACGGGTCCCGGCCGACATCCGCCGCGACGGCGGCGTGGCCCGCATGAGTGACCCGGCGCTGATCGAGGGCATCAAGGCGGCAGTCACCATCCCGGTCATGGCCAAGGCGCGGATCGGCCACTTCGCCGAGGCCCAGGTGCTCGAGGCGCTCGGTGTCGACTACATCGACGAGAGCGAGGTCCTGACCCCGGCCGATGAGGCCCACCACATCGACAAATGGCGGTTCACTGTGCCCTTCGTCTGCGGCGCCAACGACCTGGGCGAGGCATTGCGGCGTATCTCCGAGGGTGCGGCCATGATCCGGTCGAAAGGCGAGGCGGGCACCGGCGATGTCAAGGAGGCCGTGCGCCACCTGCGCTCGATCACGGGCGACATCCGTCGGATCACCCAGGCCGACTCGGCCGAGCTTTACGGCTGGGCCAAATCGCTCCAGGCGCCGATTGCGCTGGTCCAGGAAGTGGCGGACACCGGCCGGCTTCCGGTGCCGCTCTTCTGTGCCGGCGGGATCGCCGGTCCGGCCGACGCGGCCCTGGTCATGCAGTTGGGAGCGGAAGCGGTGTTCGTGGGCTCCGGGATCTTCAAGAGCGGCGACCCGCCCCGATTCGCCCGGGCCATCGTCGAGGCGACCACCAACTTCCGGGACGCCGACATGGTGCTCAAAGTCAGCCGCGGCCTGGGCCAGGCCATGGTCGGCCAGGAGGCCGGCAGCGTCGCCACCCGGCTCTCGGACAGGGGCTGGTAGGCGATGGGAAGGGTCCCGCCAGGTGGGCGCCACGATCGGTGTGCTGGCCCTTCAGGGCGACGTCGCCGAGCATGTCGCCGCTCTCGTTGAGCTCGGTGCCCACCCGGTCGAGATCCGCCGGCCCGAGGACCTGGCCGGCGTCGACGCCCTCGTCATGCCGGGCGGCGAATCGACGACCATGGGGCTGCTGCTCGACGCAGCCGGCCTCCGGGCGGCCCTGGCCGAACGGCTCGACGCGGGCATGCCGGCCTTCGGCACCTGCGCCGGGATGATCCTCCTCGCCGGCGAGGTGCTGGACGGCCGTCCCGGGCAGCCCTGCTTCGGGGCGATCGACATCTCGGTGCGCCGCAACGCCTTCGGTCGCCAGATCGATTCGTTCGAGACCGACCTCGATGTCCCAGTGCTCGGCCCCGAACCCCTCCACGCCGTGTTCATCCGGGCTCCTCGGGTGGAGCGGGCGGGTGCCGACGTAGAGGTACTGGCCCGGCTGCCCCCAGGCGACGGCGCCCCGCCGCAGGCGGTGGCGTGCCGGCAGGGGCCGATCCTGGTCACTTCGTTCCATCCCGAGCTGTCCGGCGACCTTCGCCTCCACGAACTGTTCCTGAAAGGTGCATGCTGATGTCCGGTCACTCCAAATGGGCAACGATCAAGCACAAGAAGGGCGCTCAGGACAAGGCGAGGGGCAAGCTGTTCGCCAAGCTGATCCGCCAGGTCGAGGTGGCAGCACGCGAGGGCGGGAGTGACATCGATACCAACCCGACCTTGCGCACCATGTACCAGAAGGCCCGCGACGCCTCGGTCCCCACCGACACCATCGACCGGGCCGTGAAGCGGGGATCGGGCGAGTTGGAGGGGGTGCGCTACGAGGCGGTGACCTACGAGGCGTACGCCCCGTGCGGGGTGGCCGTGATCACCGAGACGCTGACCGACAACCGCAACCGGACCGGATCGGACATCAGGGCCCTCTTCTCCAAGAACGGTGGCTCGATGGCCGAGCCCGGGGCGGTGTCATGGCAGTTCGAGCGCAAGGGAGTCATCTCGGTCGCCAAGCAGCCCCGAACCGGTGTCGAGGTCACCGAGGACGATGTGATGCTCGCCGCCCTCGAAGCCGGCGCCGAGGACGTGCAGGACAGCGGCGACAGCTGGGAGATCACCACGGCCCCGCACGACCTGGCCGGCGTCCGGACGGCGCTGGAGGAGGCCGGCATCGCCATCGACTCGGCCGAGCTCACCATGCTGGCCAGCAACACGGTCCCGCTCGACAACGAGACCGATGCCAAGCGGGTACTGCGGGTCATCGACCTGCTCGAGGACCTGGACGACGTCCAGAACGTCTACGCCAACTTCGACATCCCCGACAGCATCCTCCAGCTCGTCGACGCCTGACATCCCCAGACCGAAGTGGATGGAGAAGGGTGGCCATTATTGGCAGGCCTTCTGCATCCACTTCGGCATACCCGGCCCTATCCACCGGGTCGTCGGTAGTGGCTGCTATGGTCGAACGAGTGTTCGCACTCGGTATCGATCCCGGGCTGTCGCGATGCGGTTACGGTGCCGTGTCCCAGACCCGCTCGGGGCTCGAAGCGGTGGCTGCGGGCGTCATCACGACACCGGCGGACGATCCGCTGGCGGCCCGGCTGACCTCGCTGTTCGGCGAACTGCGACGCCTGATCGCAGAGTTGGGCCCAGATGAGGTCGTGGTCGAACGAGTGCTCTTCCAGACCAACGCCCGTACGGCCATGGCGGTCGGCCAGGCCAGCGGCGTGGCGCTGGTCGCCGCCACCGAGGCCGGTTGCCCCGTCGTGCAGTACAGCCCCAACGAGGTCAAGCAGGCCGTCACCGGATACGGGGCGGCCACCAAGCAACAGGTGCAACGCATGGTGCAATCACTCCTCGGCCTGGCCAACCCGCCCCGGCCGCCGGACGTGGCTGACGCCCTGGCGCTGGCCATCTGCCATCTCACTGGTGCCGGCCTGCGGGCAGCCGTGGATGCCGCCACGGGGCCCAGGCGATGATCGGCTCACTCCGCGGCGTCCTGCTCGACCGGGTGCTACGGGCCGACCACCCCAGCGGCGAGGTGCTGATCGAGGTCGGCGGTGTGGGCTACCGGGTCCAGGGGGCTGCTACGTCTCTGGCGAGAATGGGGGAGCTGGGCTCATCCGTCTTCGTACATGTCCACACCCATGTCCGTGAGGACGCCATCGTCCTGTACGGCTTCCCGAGCCGCGACGAGCGGCGTTGTTTCGAGAGCCTGATCGCCGCCCACGGCGTCGGGCCGGCGGTCGCCTTGGCGCTGTTGTCCGTGCACACGCCGGTGGCCCTGCGCCGGGCGGTGACCGCCGGTGACGCGGCGGCTTTCACGATTGTTCCAGGCATCGGGGCCAAGACCGCCACCCGGCTGCTGATCGAGCTCAAATCCCGGTTGGACTTCGATCTCGAGCTGGAAACCACGTCGCTGGTCGGTGCCGGCGCCCTGGCCCATAGTCCCCGCGCCGAGGTGCGGGCCGCGCTCGCCGGTCTCGGCTACGGGCTGGACGAGGTGCGTGAGGTCGTCGGCCGCCTGCCCGACCAAGGGTCGACCGAGGTGCTGCTGCGCACCGCACTGCGAGAGCTGGCTGGCGCCCGGTGAGGGAGGAACTGCTCCCGGGCCCCGCACGGACGGTCGCCGGGGGTGCCGCTGATCCGATCGAGGCGGCCGAGGAGGTCGGCCTGCGGCCCCGGCGGCTGGCCGAGTTCGTGGGCCAGGCCCAGCTCAAGGACCACCTGGAGATCGTGCTCGAAGCGGCCCGCCGGCGAGGTCAGGCGGTGGACCATCTGCTCTTCGCCGGGCCCCCGGGTCTCGGGAAGACCACCATGGCCGGCATCGTGGCCGCGGAGATGGGTGTCGGACTGCGCATCACGTCGGGGCCGGCCCTCGAACGGGCCGGCGATCTGGCGGCCATCCTCACCGACCTGTCCGAGGGCGACGTCCTGTTCATCGACGAGATCCACCGGCTCGGGCGGGCGGTCGAGGAGATCATGTACCCGGCCATGGAGGACTACGCCCTGGACATCGTCCTGGGCAAGGGCCCGGCTGCCCGGTCGGTCCGACTGGATCTGCCGCGGTTCACGTTGGTCGGGGCGACCACCAGGACGGGCCTGATCACCGGCCCGCTTCGTGACCGCTTCGGCTTCGTCGCCCGGCTCGATTTCTACGACCCGGTGGAGCTCGAGCTCATCATCCGCCGGTCGGCCCGCATCCTGGGGGTGACCATCGACGCGGGTGGGGCCGCCGAGATCGCCGGCCGGTCCCGAGGCACACCCCGTATCGCCAACCGGCTGCTCAAGCGGGTCCGCGACTATGCCGAGGTCCGGGCCGACGGCACCGTGACCCGTGCCCGGGCGTCCGATGGGCTGGCCGTCTTCGGCGTGGACGGGCTCGGGCTCGACAAGGTCGATCGGGCCATCCTCACCGTGGTGTGCGCCCGCTTCGGCGGCGGCCCGGTCGGGCTGTCGACGCTCGCAGTGTGCATCGGCGAGCAGCCCGACACCGTCGAGGAGGTCTACGAGCCGTTCCTGATGCAACTCGGACTGATAATGCGGACGCCGCGGGGCCGGGTGGCGACCCCAGCCGCGTGGCAGCATCTCGGGCTCGAACCGCCCGAGGTGCCCACCGCCAGCCTGCCGCTCCCTTTCGACTGAAGGGCGGTTAGAGCTTCAGGTTGCCAGCCAGAGTGCCCACGCCATCAGGAAGCGTCGAGACGATGCCGTTCGGCCGGAGGGCGGGGGCCACTCCGGAGGCCGGCCCGTCGAGAGGCAACCGACTGCTTCCGGCGACCGGAAGGGCCACGGGCGGCAGGGGAACAGCGGGTGGCAGGGGAACAGGGGGCGCCAGGGTCGCCGACGACACCGGCGGCACCGTAATCGGCGGGCTCGTCGTCGGGGAGACACTGATCGGAGTTGGTGAGGGCGGGCTGGTGGTGGCGACCGAGCCGGCGACGGTGACGACGGCGGGGCCGGCAGCCGGCGGCAGCTGCCCTACGGCGCCGAGGACGGGGGTCGGCGTCTGCACGGCCGGTATGACCGCCGCGGGTTTCGGGGCTGTCGACGACGCCGACGGCGCGACGGTCGAATGGACCAGCCTGAGCTGGCGCGGTCGACTCGGAGCCGGCGCGCCGGCCACATGGCTACGGGTGACCGGCGGGGTGGACGTCTGGGCCGCCGGGACGATTGCGATGGCGACGGCAGCCACGGTTGCCGTGGCGGCCGCAGCCAATCCCGACTGGGCCGGGTTCTTCGACACCAGGGGCGCCAGCCGGTCCTTGACCCGCCCGACACCGTGGAGGATCCAGCCCAGGAACGGGACGGCCGCCAGACCGGCGCCGTCGATGATGTCGAACTCACGTCGCAGGGCCCGACGGGCCCGGAACAGGAGGGTCTCGATGGTGCTGATCGGCACCTCGTAGTGGTCGGCGATCCGACGGTAGGACCAACTCTCGACCTCCCGCAGCCGGAGCACGTCCTGGTGGCGAGGTCCGAGCCGGGCCATGGCGGACGTCACCAACTCGGCGTCGACCGCGTCGACGATGTCGTCCTGACCGCCGAGCACCGGCGGGCAATGAACGTCCGGTGTCAGCTCGGATCGGGCTTGGTTGCGGTGATGGTCGACGCACAACCGGGACGCGATCACCGAGACCCAGGGATAGAAGCGCCGTTCGCCCCCGAAGGTGGGGAGGGCCGCCAGCGCCCGGGTGAAGGCCTCCTGAGCCACTTCTTCCGCCGAATGGTGATCGCCGACGCGCTTCAGGCAGAACCGCTCGAGCCGGCGGCGATACCTGCCGTACAGCTCGTCGAAGGCCGCGTCATCGCCCGCCTGGAAGCGCTGAACCAACGTGCGGTCCCGATCCAGGTCAACATCGTCGATTCGAATCGCCATGCTTGCCCCAGTCTGCCCAACCTGGACCGGCCCCTACCGTGCAGGATACCTTCTCGACACCCGGTGGGCCGGCCCGAGGCACTAGACCGTTCGTCTGTGGACGTGCCGGACTACGACCTGCCGCCCGGTGCGGTCGCTCAGGAGCCGATCGAACCCCGGCACGCGTCGCGTCTGCTGGTGTCGCTAGGGGGATCGCCCCCCCGTCACTGCCGCGTGCACGACCTCCCCGCTCTGCTCCTTCCGGGCGATCTGCTGGTTGTCAACACCACCCGGGTCATACCCGCCCGGTTGCGTCTCACCAAGGCGACGGGCGGGGCCGCCGAGGTACTGCTCCTCGAGCCCGAAGGTCCGGACATCAACGCCCGCCAGTGGCGCGCCCTGGTGCGGCCGGGGCGCCGGCTCCCCTCCGGCACCGTGCTGTACCACGGCGAACAGCCGGTCGTGGTCGTGCGTGACGACCTGGGGGAAGGATGCCGCCGGGTCGAGCTGACGGGGCCGGGCCCGGTCAGGGACCTGCTCGACGACATCGGCGCGGTACCGCTCCCGCCGTACATCCACCGTCCCCTGGCCGATGCCGGGCGCTATCAGACGGTGTACGCCGACCGTCCCGGCTCGGTGGCCGCGCCCACGGCCGGCCTCCACCTGTCGGCCGAGGTGCTGGACCGCTGCCGGTCGCGGGGTGTGGCGTGGGCCGAGGTCGACCTGGCGGTCGGACTGGGCACGTTCCGCCCGGTTACCGCCGACCGGGTCGAGGACCACGTCATGCACCGCGAGCACTACGAGGTCCCGGCCGGGACCATGGCCGCCTGTGCCGAGGCCCGCCGGGTGGTGGCGATCGGCACCACGACCCTCCGGGCCCTCGAGTCGGTGGCGGCGACCGGGCGGCTGGAGGGAGACACCGGTCTGTACATTTACGGGAACTTCGAGTTTCAGGTCGTGGACGTCCTGCTCACCAACTTTCATCAGCCCCGATCATCGCTGCTGGTGCTGCTCGAGGCGTTCTGCGGGCCCCGCTGGCGGGAGCTGTACGAGGTGGCGCTGGCCGAGAAGTACCGGTTCCTGTCTTTCGGCGACGCCATGCTGGTCGACCGGAATTCCCGGTGACCGCCGCTCTCCGTTTCGAGGTGGTGGCCACCGACGGTCCGGCCCGGACCGGACTGGTCCACACCGCGAGAGGCATTTTCCCCACCCCCTGTTTCATGCCCGTTGGCACCCGCGGCGCGGTCCGCACCCTGGACGCCGGGGATCTCAGGTCCCTCGGCGCCGACGTGGTGCTGGCCAACACCTACCACCTGATGCTGCGGCCCGGCTGCGACACGGTCGCTGCGCTGGGGGGGTTGCACAGCTTCACGGGGTGGGCCGGCCACATGCTGACCGACTCGGGCGGCTACCAGGTGTTCTCGCTCGGCCCCCACGTCGACGACGACGGCGTCACGTTCCGATCGACCTACGACGGGTCGACCCACCGGCTGACGCCTGAAGGGGCGGTGGCGGCGCAGCAGGCCATCGGGGCTGACATCCAGATGGCGCTGGACGTCTGCCCCGCTCTGCCCGCCCCACCCGAGGTGCTGCGTTCGGCCGTCGAGCGCACGGCGGCGTGGGCGGCCCGGGCCCGTGACGCCCACCGCCGGGAGGGGCAGGCCATCTTCGGGATCGTGCAGGGCGGCGCCGACCCCGAGCTGCGAAACGAGAGCGCCACCCGGACCATGGCATTGGGCTTCGACGGGTACGGGATCGGGGGCCTGTCGGTGGGCGAGCCGAGGCACGAGATGCTCCCCGCGCTGGCCGCCGCCCTCGAGCCGCTACCGCCGGACGCGCCCCGGTACCTGATGGGTGTCGGCGACGCGGTGTCGATCGTCGAGGCCGTGGCGCTCGGCGTCGACATGTTCGACTGCGTGCTGCCGACCCGGTTGGGCCGCCACGGCAGTGCCCTCACCAGCGCCGGGCGGATGCAGATCCGGGGGGCCGCATTCGCCCGGGACGACGGCCCGATAGACCCGGAGTGCGTGTGCCGGACCTGCCGACTGCACTCGCGGGCTTACGTGCGGCACCTGTTCATGGTCGGCGAGCCGGCCGGGCCCCGGTTGCTGACCTGGCACAACCTGGCCTGGCAGCTCGGCCTGCTGGCCGAGATCCGAGCGGCGATCGCCGCCGGGACCCTGCTCGGCCTCCGCCGGCGGCTGGCCGCGGTCTGGGAGTGACAGTCCGGTTCTGGCCTCTGCGCGCTAGCCTGCCGGGTTGTCTGATCGCCAGAATGGCGAGCTACGACCGCGTCTCCTCATGGGCATCCTCATCATTCCGATTTTCCTCATCCTGATGTACGTAGCGCTGTTGCGGCCACAACAGCAACGGGTCCGCCGGCAGCAGCAGCTGGTGACCTCGATCGACATTGGCGATGAGGTGGTCACCGCCGGCGGCCTCATCGGCCGAGTGGTGGGCCTGACCGACGACCGCCTGCAACTGGAGGTGGCGGACGGAGTGGTGATCGAGCTGCTGCGCCTGGCCGTCAGCCGGCGGTTGGAGCCCGCCGAGGAGGTCCACGAAGAGTTGGAGACAGATTCGGGCGAGATGGACGCCGCGCCCGACGAACATCTGCACCGCGACGAGACCGCCCCGACCGCAGACCAGCCGGCTCATCTGCCCCCGGACACGGACATTCACTGACCCATGCGCAGGTCGTTGCTGTACTCGTTGATTGGCATCGTCGCGGTCGCGGTGATCGCGCTCGGCGGCACCCTGGCGCAGGGTAACAAGCCGTTGCTCGGCCTGGACCTCCAGGGCGGAGCCTCCGTCGTGCTCCAGCCTCAGGCCAAGGTCGACAACGGGGTGTTGAACCAGGCCATCGCCATCATCCGCAAGCGGGTCGACTCGCTCGGAGTGGCCGAGCCGAACATCAGCCGGCAGGGCAACAACGTGGTGATCGAGCTGCCCGGTATCAAGGACCCGGCCAACGCCCTGCGGGTCGTCGGCCAGACCGCCCAGCTGCTGTTCCGGCCGGTGCTGTGCGCCGGCACCAGCGGGCCCCAGCTGTTCCCGCCGTACAACCCGACACCGCCCACCACCGGGTCGACGACGACCGCGCCGGGCGCAACCACGACGGCGCCCGGGCCGACGACGACGTCCAAGCCCTCTACCACGCCCTCCAGCGGTGCCCTCGGGGTGTCCGGGGGGCGCATCCCGTCGGCCGGACTGCCCAACCAGACGCCGTCGACGGCGCCCCTGGCGCCCACCACAACCCCGGGCGCGTCGACGACCACGCCCACGACTACCGGCGGGACGACCGCCACCACCGTGCCCGGTCAGGCGCCGACGTACAGCGCCACGACCTGCCAGTTCGCCACCACCAACGTCGCCAGCGCGCTGCCCACCACCCCCTCGGCCCAGGACACCGCGGACGCGACGGTTCTGCTACCCGGTGCCGACAAGAACGGCAATGCGGACAACGCCGGGACCCGTTACCTGCTCGGCCCGGCCCAGCTGACCGGCAAGGTGGTGGCTACCGCCACCGCGCTGCCGCCCGACCTGACCCAGGGTCAGGCCAGCTGGTACGTGCAGGTCAAGTTCACCAGCTCCGGCGGCCCGCAGTTCGACAAGCTGGCCCAGGCCAACTACCAGAAGAACGTGGCCATCGTGCTGGACGGGGTCGTGGAGTCGGCACCGACCATCAATGCCCAGACCTACAACGGCACCGCCATCATCAACGGCAGCAACTTCACCCAGGGGTCGGCCAAGAACCTGGCCCTGCAGCTGCGCTACGGGTCACTGCCGGTCCAGTTCCAGGCCCAGTCCATCCAGACGGTGTCCGCCACCATCGGCAAGGACTCGCTGCGGGCCGGGTTGCTCGCTGGCGCGGTTGGCCTGTTCCTGGTCATGGCCTACATGATCTTCTACTACCGGGCCCTGGGCCTGGTGGTGGTCCTGGGTCTGACCATGTCCGGCATGCTGCTGTACGCCATCATCTCGCAGTTGAGCCAGTCCAGCGGCCTCTCGTTGTCCCTGGCCGGCGCGACCGGCATCATTGTGTCCGTCGGCGTGACCACTGACTCCTACATCGTGTATTTCGAGCGGCTGAAAGACGAAATTCGCTCCGGGAAGAGTGTCCGCTCCTCGGTCGAGCGAGGGTTCGCCCGCGCCTACCGGACGATCGTGGCCGCCGATCTGGTGTCGATCATCGCCGCCGCGGTCCTGTACCTCTTCACGGTCGGTTCGGTCCGGGGCTTCGCCTTCTTCCTCGGGCTGTCCACCCTGCTCGACCTGATCACCTCATACTTCTTCACCCGACCGATGGTGGCGCTGCTCGGACGGAGCCGGTTCTTCACCGAGGCCCCGTTCTTCGGTGTGGCCCGCGGCCTGGCGGCGACCCCGGCGGGAGGCGCGGCATGACCGAGACCAGCACGCCCAAGCGGCACAGCATCTGGACCCGGCTGTACCACGGGCGAGACGGCCTTCGACTTCGTCGGCCACCGCAACCAGTGGTTCGCTCGCCTCGGGACTGGTCATCCTCATCGGACTGGCCTCCCTGGGCTTTCGCGGGCCTCAACTTCGGTATCGACTTCAAGGGCGGCACGGTCTGGGAGGTCAAGACCAACGCGTCGGTCGCCCATGTCCGCGACGTCATCGGCCAGGTCTCGCCGGATCTCCGGCAGGCCAACATCCAGGTGTTGACCGACCGCCTCAGTGGAGCCAAGACGGTCCGGGTGTCCGGCCGAGGCGTCGGCGACCAAGGACAAGACCAAGGTCACCGCCGTCTCGACCGCTTTGGCCAAGTTGACACCCGGCGCCAACATCAACGTCGGTGACCCTGAACGATGTCGGTCCGACCTGGGGTCACGACATCACCCAGAAAGCGGAGCGGGCCCTCGTCATCTTCCTCGTCGCTGGTGTTCATCTACATCACCTTCCGGTTCGAGGGGAAGATGGCCATCGCCGCCCTGATCGCGCTGTTGCACGACATCCTGATCACGGCCGGCATCTATTCGCTGTCGGGTTTCCAGGTGACGCCGGCGACCGTTATCGCCTTCCTCACCATCCTCGGGTACTCGCTGTACGACACGATCGTCGTGTTCGACAAGATCGAGGAGAACACCAAGGGCCTGGCCGTCCACCGGGCGCATGACCTACACCGACACGGTCAACCTGTCGCATGAACCAGGTGCTGATGCGCTCGCATCAACACCAGCCTGGTCGCCATCATGCCGATCCTGTCGATCCTCGTCATCGGCGCCTTCGTGCTCGGCGCCTCGGCCCTGCAGGACTTCGGGCTGGCGCTGTTCATCGGCCTGGTGACCGGCGCCTACTCCTCGATCTTCATCGCCTCCCCGATCCTGGCCATGCTGAAGGAGCGTGAGCCCCGCTACGCCAGATCTCGCTGCGGTTGGCCAATCGGGCGTCCATGACCGGCCTGCTGACACCCGCCGCCGCCGCCTCCGGTGAACTGCTGGCCGCCAGTGCGGGAGCCGGCAGCGGCCGTCGAACCGGACCACCAAGACGGCCAAGCCGGCCAAGTCGGCGAGGGCCGGATCGGCGGCGGCGAGGACGGCCGAGCCCACCTCCTCCCCGGCGGGATCGGAGTCGGGTGACGGTGACGAGTTGGACGACGGCGCGAATACCGCTCCGGCGACGGCGGGAGTCACGACCACGGGCGGGGTTGCTGATGCCACCGGGCCCAAGGCGGGGGTCAAGCAACCGGTGAAACCCCGTCCTGGTCCCGCCAACCGCAGCGGCAACCGACCGCCGCCGCGGGGTAGGAAGAAGGGCCGGCGCCGCTAGCCCGGCTGTCCCTCGGGGCGGCTCCAGGGCCGGGCCGAGCAGTGCTGGCAACCGGTTAGCTTGGAGGGATGGGAAGCGAGTCCGACTGGCTGAAGGACCATGTCAGGGACATCCCCGACTTCCCGCGGCCGGGTGTCGTGTTCAAGGACATCACCCCGCTGCTAGCCGACGGCAAGGCGTTCCGTTACAGCGTCGACGCCATTGCCGACCACTTCGCGGGTCACCGGGTCGACAAGGTGCTCGGCATCGAGGCCCGGGGCTTCATCGTGGCCGCGCCGGTCGCCCACCGCTTCGGCGCCGGCTTCGTCCCCGTCCGCAAGGCGGGCAAGCTGCCTTGGCAACGTCGAGCGCCAGGACTACGTCCTCGAGTACGGCACCGACGCCCTCGAGATCCACTGCGACGCCCTGCAGCCCGGTGAGCGGGCGCTCATCGTCGACGATGTCCTGGCGACCGGCGGCACGGCGGCGGCCGCCGCCCGGCTGGTCGAGCGGCTCGGCGCCACGGTCGTCGGGGCTCGGCTTCATCATCGAGCTGGCCTTCCTCGGCGGGCGCGGGAAGCTTGCAGTGCGCCGACGCCGTTTCATTGATCAGGTACGAGTGAGAGGAGGCAGGACGCAGTGAGCCGTGAGCGGGCCAGGCCGGTGCTCGACAACCCGGGCCGGCGCAGCGTGGTCGCCACGGTGCGCCCGTGTGCTGCCCTGGCGTCGGCAGACGGCTACCGCCGATGCCCTGGCCCCCCTGCTGGCCACCTACCGCGAGCGGCATCCCAAGGGCGACTCGACGATGATCGTCCAGGCGTACGCCGTGGCCGAGGCGGCCCACGAAGGCCAGCTCCGGAAGTCGGGCGAGCCGTACATCTCCCACCCGCTGGCGGTGGCCACCATCCTGGCCGACCTCGGCCTCGACGACATCACCCTCGCCGCCGCCCTGCTGCACGACGCGGTCGAGGACACCGGCGTGACCGTCGACGACCTCGAGCGCCGAGCTTCGGCCCGGTGGTGGCCGCCATCGTCGACGGCGTCACCAAGCTCGAGCGGCTCCGGTTCGACTCCAAGGAGGCCCAGCAGGCCGCGACCATGCGCAAGATGCTCGTCGCCATGGCCAAGGACCGGCGGGTCCTGCTCATCAAGCTGGCCGACCGGCTGCACAACATGCGGACCATCGCCGCCATGCCGGACTGGAAGCAGCAGCGCACCGCCCAGGAGACCCTCGACATCTACGCCCCGCTGGCCCACCGGTTCGGCATCCAGGACATCAAGTGGCAGCTGGAGGACCTGGCGTTCGCCACCCTGCACCCGCGGCGGTACGCCGAGATCGAGCAGATGGTGGCCACCCGGGCACCCGAGCGCGAGATCTACCTGGCCCAGGTGCTCGATCAGGTCACAGGAGCGGCTGGCGGCCGCCCGCATCGACGGCGAGGTCACCGGCCGGCCCAAGCACCTGTACTCCATCTACGAGAAGATGGTGGTCAGGGGCAAGGAGTTCGACGAGATCTACGACCTGGTCGGCGTCCGGGTGCTCGTCGACTCGGTCAAGGACTGCTGGGCCGCCCTCGGCGCCATCCACTCGCGCGTGGACGCCGGTGCCAGGGCGGTTCAAGGACTACATCGCCACGCCCAAGTTCAACCTGTACCAGTCGCTGCACACCACGGTCGTCGGGCCCCAGGGCAAGCCGCTCGAGGTCCAGATCCGCACCAAGGAGATGCACCGCCGGGCCGAGTACGGCATCGCCGCCCACTGGGGCTACAAGGAGCGGGCCTCGGCGGCCGACATCGCCTGGCTCCAGCGCATCGTCGACTGGCAGCAGGAGACCTCCGACCCGGCCGAGTTCCTCGAGACGCTGAAGCTCGACCTCGAGCAGGACGAGGTCTTCGTCTTCACGCCCAAGGGCGACGTCATCACCCTGCCGGTCGGCGCCACCCCGGTCGACTTCGCCTACGCCATCCACACCGAGGTCGGCCACCGCTGCATCGGCGCCCGGGTCAACGGGCGGCTGGTGCCGCTCGACTCGCCGCTCCACTCGGGCGACAGCGTCGAGATCTTCACCGTCCAAGGTGCCGTCGGCCGGGCCCAGCCGGGACTGGCTGCAGATCGTCGTCACGCCCCGGGCCCGCAACAAGATCCGCCAGTGGTTCAGCCGGGAGCGGCGCGAGGACGCCATCGAGACCGGCCGGGAGGAGCTGGTCAAGGCGCTCCGCAAGGAGGGCCTGCCGGTCCAGAAGCTCGCCCAACGTCGTCGCTGCTGACCAAGCTGGCCGAGACCATCAACTACGCCGACCTCGACGCCCTCCACGCCGCCATCGGCGAGGGCCACGTGTCGGCCAAGTCGATCGCCCAGCGCCTGGCGCGCGAGCTGCGGGGCGGCGACCACGAGGATGCAGCTGCCCGACCACCGCCCGCCAGCCCCGCGCGGCCGAGCCGCCGGCGCGTCGATCGGTGTCCACGTCGAGGGCTCGACGACGTGATGGTCCGGCTGTCGCGTGCTGCACGCCGGTGCCGGGCGACGAGATCATCGGCTTCGTCACCCGGGGCCGGGGGGTGAGCGTGCACCGCACCGACTGCGCCAACGCCGCCATCGCTGTCGGCCGGCGAGGTCGGCCGGCTGATCGAGGTCGAGTGGGACCGCGAGCAGGCCGGCAGTTTCGTAGCCGCCATCGAGGTCAAGGCCCTCGACCGCACCCGCCTCGGCGTCGACGTGCTGGAAGGTGCTCTCCGACCACCACCTCAACATCCTGCGCAGCGAGAGCCACACCGGCAGCCGACCGGGTCACCCGCATGCGCTTCGAGTTCGAGCTGGCCGACCCGGCCCACCTCGACTCCCTGCTCGCCGTCCATCAAGCGGCTCGACAGCGTCTACGACGCCTACCGGATCCTGCCCGGCAAGGGAGGCTGAGCGCAGCCCGGCCGGTAGCCTGGCCGGCCGTGCCCGAGTCTGCCAGAGCCCCCCGGGGCACCCGCGACGTCCTGCCTCCGGAGTCCCTCCGCTGGGAGGCCGTTGGTGGCCCGCTTCGCCGGCGTGGTGGAGCCGGCCGGGTACGGGCTGGTCATCACACCGATGTTCGAGGACGTCGAGCGTGTTCCAGCGGGTCGGCGAGTCGACCGACGTCGTCCGCAAGGAGATGTACGACTTCGACGACAAGGGCGGCCGCCGACATCGCCCTGCGCCCCGAGGGCACGGCGTCGCGTCGTCCGGGCCTTCGTCGCAGCACCGGCCGCCGACTCCGTGGAAGGCCTGGTACGCCGCGCCGCAGCTTCCGCTACGAACGCGCCGCAAGCCGGCCGGTTCCGCCAGCATCACCAGCTCGGGCTCGAGGCCCTCGGCAGCCGACGATCCGGACCTCGACGTCGAGGTCATCGCCCTGGCGTGGCAGTTCTACGCCGCGCTCGGCCTGCGCCGGCGTCGGGTCTGCAGCCTCAACTCCCTGGGCGACGCCACCTGCCGCCCGGCCTACCGCCAGGCGCTGCTCGAGCCTTCCTCGCAGCCGCCGAGATCAGCTTTGCGACGAGCACCGCCACGGGTTCGGCGGACAACCCGCTGCGGGTCCTCGACTGCAAGAAGCCGGAGTGCGTGGCGGCCACCGCCGACGCACCGCGCCAGCTCGACCACCTGTGCGACGCCTGTCGCGGCCCACTTCGAGCGGGTGCACGACGGGCTTGCGAGGCGCTCGGAATCCCCTACGAGCTCGACACCCGCCTGGTGCGGGGCCTCGACTACTACACCCGCACCACGTTCGAGTTCGCCGGGCTGGCCCTCGAGTCGGCCCAGAACGCGGTCGGCGGCGGCGGCCGCTACGACGGGCTGGCCGAGGCAGATGGGCGGGCCGCCCACACCGGGCATCGGTTTCGGCCTGGGCACTCGAGCGGATCCTGCTGGCCTGCGACGCCGAAGGCGCGATCCCACTGTCGAGCGTGGCGCCCGGACTGGATGTCTTCGTCGTGGACTTCGCGGGCGGCGACGCGGCCCGGGACCTCACTGCCGAGCTCGGGCCGCCGGGCTACGGGCCGACCGGGCGTTCGACGGCCGCTCCCCGAAGTCGCAGCTCAAGTCGGCCGACCGCTCGGGAACCCGCCTGGCGCTGATCGTGGGCCCGGACGAGGCGGCGGCGGCCACGGTGTCGATCAAGGACCTGCGGGCCGCGGGGCCGCAGGAGACGGTCCCCCGGGCGGACGTGGTGGCCGAGGTACGCCGGCGGCTGGCGATCGGGCCACCGCCGGCGCCCGCCCCCTCGCCGTAGGCTCGCCTCTATGGACCTGTTCGAAGCCGGCCTGGAGGAACGGCTGGTCGGCGCGGGCCGTTGGCCAGCCGGCTCCGGCCCACCCGCCTGGACGAGGTGGTCGGTCAGGATCACCTGCTCGGCCCGCGGGCGTGCACTGCGGGCGCTGGTCGACGCCCGCAGGCTGACATCGGTCATCCTCTGGGGGCCGGCCGGTACCGGCAAGACGACCATCGCCCGGCTGCTGGCCGAAGCGGTAGGGGCCGCCTTCGAACCCATGAGCGCGGTGAGCGCTGGAGTCAAGGATGTCCGGGAGGCGGCGGCCGCCGCCAAGCGGAGGCTGGCCGAGAACGGCGTGTCGACCGTCCTGTTCCTTGACGAGGTCCACCGTTTCAACAAGTCCCAGCAGGACGCCCTGCTGCCCAGTGTCGAGGACGGCATCCTCACCCTGATCGGCGCCACCACCGAGAACCCGTTCTTCGAGGTGAACGGCCCGCTGCTCAGCCGCTCGACCTTGTTCCGGCTGGAGCCGCTGGACGGCCCGGCGCTGCGCACCCTCCTCGAGCGGGGCCTCGACACCGAGGACGCGACGATCGACGACGACGCCGCCGACGGGCTGATCGACTCGGTCGACGGCGACGGCCGGGCCCTGCTGACCACGCTGGAGGTGGCGGTCGCCATCGCCGGCGAAGGGCATCACGTCGGGCTGGACGAGATCGAGCGGGCCCGCACCACCCGGGCCATGACGTGGGGCCGCGACGATCACTACGACGTGATCAGCGCCTTCATCAAGAGCATCCGCGGCGGCGACGCCGATGCCGGCCTGCACTGGCTGGCCCGCATGATCGTGGCCGGGGAGGATCCCCGCTACATCGCCCGCCGGTTGGTGGTGCTGGCCAGCGAGGATGTCGGCATGGCCGACCCGACCAGCCTGCTGGTGGCGACTGCGGCCGCCCACGCGGTCGAGTACGTGGGACTGCCCGAGGCCCAACTCAACCTGGCCCAGGCGGTCGTCCATCTGGCCACCGCCCCGAAGTCCAACCGCACCTCACTCGGCATCTGGAAGGCCATCGAGGACGTCCGGTCCCGACCCGCCGGCCCGGTGCCACCCCATCTGCGCGATGCCCACTACAGGAGCGCCGAGCGCATCGGCCACGGCGTCGGCTACCAGTACCCCCATGACGACCCGCGGGGTTGGGTCGAGCAGGACTACCTACCCGACGAGCTGGCCGGCACCGAGTACTACCGGCCCTCGGCGCACGGCCACGAAGCCGAGGTGGCGGAGCAGCTCCACCGCAGATCGTCACCGTAACCATCGAGGATGGACCCAACCCCGGCCCATCACGCCATTAGGCTCGCCGGCGTGGGGGGAGGTGACATGGTCGCCAGCGCCGGTGCCGGCATCGAAGCGGTGGCGGCGGGCATGGTGGCGGGTGCCGTCATCGTCATCCTGCTGGGCGTCCAGTGGCACCTGACCCGAACGACTCGGGCGCTCAGAGCGGCGGCCGACGAGCTGCACCGCGAGACCGTCGGCCTGCTGGCCGACCTCCGCGGCGCCGTCGGTCAGGCCAACTCGGAGTTGGAACGGGTCGATGGGCTATTGGGCACGGCGGAATCAATCTCGGCCACCGTGGACTCGGCGTCGCGCCTGGCCTATGGCACGGTGGCCACCCCTGTCGTCAAGGTCCTGGCATTCGGAGCCGGCACCCGGCGCGCCGCCCGCCGGCTCCGTCGAGCGAAGTAGGAGGCCCATCGTGTTCAAGAGGCTGTTCTGGCTCACCATCGGGGCATCGTTCGGTTTCGGCACATCGTTCTGGGTGAGCCGGGTCGTCAAGCACACCGTCCAGCGGTACGCCCCCCACCGGGTGTCATCCGACCTGGCCAACGCGGCCCGATCTCTCGGCGGTGACGTCCGGGCTGCGGTCGCCGACGGGCGGATCGCCATGCACGAGCACGAGGCGGCGCTGCGGGCCCAGCTGGATGCCCGCTGCCGGCCGGCGGCCGCCGCAGCCGCCCGGCCCCGCCCGCCGCTGGCCCGCTGAGCTGGTCGGCTGTATCAACCGGCCCCCCCCGGACTCAATTCCGGGTGGGTGCGAGGAGCAGGAGGGGCAGACGATGGACAGAGACGTTCGGGACAGGGACGTTCGGGACCGGGACGACGTTCGGGACAGGGACGTCGTTCGGGACAGGGATGTCGTTCGGGACAGGGTTCGGGACAGGGTCGGCGGCGATGTGTGGCGGTTGCGCCGTGAGGTGATCCAGCATCCCGTGCGCCGCTGGGCCAGCCAGCCGGTCGACCTCACCACGTTGCGGGTACACAAGGGATTCGCCCAGTGGGCGTCGACGGCTCTGGCGGCCTCGGTCGGCATCGCGGGCCCGGGACGCCACCTGGAGCTCACCATTGGCGCCCTGCGCCGCGCCGGTGCCGGACGGTGTCTCGAGAGCTTCCTCGACGAGATCAAGGTTGGCTGTACACCGCTCGCGGCGGTCGCCGCGTCCGGAGCCCCGGTCGCCGCCCAGCCGCTCGCCCGGATCGTGGGTGAGCTGCTGGCCAACGGAGCCGACGAGGTCCGCCTGGGCGCCTTCACGCTGGGGATGCCGTGCTGCACCGCCGACCAGGGGCCGGCCCTGGATCGCCTGGGCCGGCCCACCGGCGAGGCGGTCGAGGCGGCCCGGGCCGTCCTGGACGCCCATGTCGCCCTGTACGACGGCGCCCTGCACGGCATCCGCCGGCGCCAGATGATGCTGCACCCGAGCGCCTTCCGCTCGGGCTGAACCCTCGAAATGGTGGTCGCCCTCCGGCGGCTGAGGGTGGCGCCAGGACGGCGGTAGGCTCGTGGCCGCCATGGACGCCAATGGACTTCGACGCGCCTTCACCACGTTCTTCGCCGAGCGCGGTCATGCCGTCGTGCCCTCGGCCGGCCTGATCCCCCACCACCCCAAGGCGCCGCTGTTCACCAACGCCGGCATGAACCAGTTCCTCCCTTTCCTGCTGGGCGAGGAAGCGCCCCCGCACAACAAGACGACGTCGGTGCAGAAATGCGTGCGCATCAGGGGCAAGCACGACGACATCGAGCTCATCGGCCGCACCACCCGGCACTTCACGTTCTTCGAGATGCTGGGCAACTTCAGCTTCGGCGACTACTACAAGGAAGGGGCCATCGGCTTCGCCTGGGAGCTGATGACCGAGGTCCTCGGGATGGACGGCGACCGGCTCTGGGTCACCGTGTACGAGACCGACGACGAGGCGGCCGCCATCTGGCGCGACACCATCGGCGTCCCGGCGGAGCGCATCCAGCGGATGGGGGAGGACAACTTCTGGGAGATGGGCGACACCGGCCCGTGCGGCCCGTGCTCGGAGATCTACTACGACCGGGGGCCCGAGTTCGGGCCGGCCGGCGGCCCGGCGCACGGGGGCGACGAGCGCTACCTGGAGTTCTGGAACCTGGTGTTCAAGGAGTACGACCGGCAGCCCGACGGTTCCCTCGTCGACCTGCCCAAGCCCAACATCGACACCGGCGCCGGACTCGAGCGATGGCTGTCCATCCTCCAGGCCGTTCCCTCGGCGTGGGACACCGACTCCATCCGGCCCATCATCGGGGAGGCCGAGGCTGTCACCCGCCGCACCTACGGTGCCGATCCCGAGGTCGACGTGGCCCTCCGGATACTCGCGGATCATGCCCGCTCCATGACGTTCCTCGTGGGAGACGGCGTTTTTCCCAGCAATGAAGACCGCGGCTACGTGCTCCGGCGATTGATCCGCCGGGCAGTACGGCAGGCCTTCACCCTCGGCATCGAGGAGACCGTCACCCCCCGCCTGGTGCAGGCGACCGTCAAGGTCATGGCCGACTCGTACCCCGAGCTGCACCGTGACGAGGACTTCATCGCCGGCGTAGTGGCCCGAGAGGAGGAGCGCTTCCGTGCCACCCTCAGGTCCGGCCTCACCATGGTCACCGACGAGTTGGGCCGCGGGACCGGGGTGCTGTCGGGCCAGGTGGCGTTCAAGCTGCACGACACCTTCGGCTTCCCGATCGAGCTGACGCGGGAGATCGCCGTCGAGCGGGGGGTCACGGTCGACGAACCCGGATTCGACGAGCCCATGGGGCGCCAACGCCGGCTGTCGAAGGAGGGTGGGAAAAGGGAGGCAGGTAGCGGTCAGCACCTCGAGGCGTACCGCGAGCTCGTCGAGCAGTTCGGCCCGACCGAGTTCGTGGGTTACACCACCGAACAGGCGACGGGCCGGGTGCTGGCTGTTCTCCCTATCGAGGCGCCTGAGGAGTCCGAATCGCCGCACCTGCCGCACGCTGAGATCTTCCTCGACCGAACGCCGTTCTATGCCGAGGCCGGCGGCCAGGTGGGCGATACCGGGTTGATCACCACTGCCCGCGGCCGGGCCAACGTGCTCGACACCAACCACGCCCTTCCCGGCCTGCACCGCCACCTGGCCGTCATGCTGCACGGGACGTTCACGCCGGGACAGGAGGCGACCGCCACCATCGACGTCGACCGGCGGGACGCCATACGGCGCAACCACACCGGGACCCACCTCCTGCATGCCGCCCTCCGGGAGGTGCTGGGCGCCCACGTCAAGCAGGCCGGTTCGCTGGTCGCGCCCGACCGGCTCCGCTTCGACTTCAGCCACTACGAGCCCATGACCCCCCAGGAGATCGCCCGGGTCGAGGATCTGGTCAACGAGCAGGTGCTGGCCGACGAGTCGGTCGAGATCGTCGAGATGCCGCGGGCCGAGGCCGACCGGGAGGGCGCCATCGCCTTCTTCGGCGACAAGTACGGTGACGTGGTGCGAGTGGTGCGGGCCGGCCACCATTCCACCGAGCTGTGCGGCGGGACCCATGTCCGCGCCCTCGGCCAGATCGGTCCCATCCGGATCGTGTCGGAGGGGTCGATCGGCTCCAACCTGCGGCGACTGGAGGCCACCACCGGGACCGCCACCATCGAGCGGTTGCGTCACGACGAGGCGGTGATCGGCGAAGCCGCCCAACTGCTCAGGGCCACGCCCGACGATCTGACGGCGGCCATCGAACGAAGATTGGCCGAGTGGCGGGCGACCCACGAGGAGCTCAAGTCGTTGCGTCAGGCGGCGCTCCACCAGGAGGCCAAGGCGCGGGCCGACGCCGCCCGGACCAACGGAGGCGTGCTCGTCGCCCGGCGCGACGGCCTCGACCAGAAGCAGCTGCAGGAGTTGGCGCTCGCCGTCAGGTCCCAGTCCGGCGTCCGCGCCGTGGTCCTCGGAGGCAGCCCGGGAGCGGGCAAGGCGGCCCTGGTGGCCGCGGTGACCAGGGACTCCGGCCTGGCGGCGTCGGAGCTCATCGCCGAGGCGGCCAAGGTGGTCGGAGGTGGGGGTGGCAGATCCCCCGAGGTGGCGGTCGCCGGCGGGCGCTTTCCCGAGAGGCTCGACGAGGCGCTGGACGTGGTGCGCCGCCGGCTGGAGCTGCCGTCTTGATTCCTGAGACCGGCCGGGTGCTCGGTGTCGACCCGGGCACGGTAAGGGTGGGTGTGGCCATCACCGACGGAGCCCAGACCGTGGCCAGCGGCTTGACCGTCCTGGTCCGGGGCCGCGACCGGGACGCCGACCGGCGGGTGCTGGCCCAGCTGGTGGCGACCGAGGATGCGGTGGGGGTGGTGGTGGGCCTCCCGGTATCGCTGGACGGGCGCCTGGGACCTTCGGCCCGGACCACGCTCGAGGAGGTCGAGGCATTGCCGCGTGCTGCTCGGTCCCACCGAGGTCGAGACCTGGGACGAGCGGTTCACCACCAAGACCGCGGCGCAGGCGCTCGGTGCCGGCGGACGGCCCGGTCGGGCCAGAGGCCGCCGGTCCCGTCAGGTCATCGACCAGGTGGCCGCAGCCGTGCTCCTGCAATCGTGGCTGGACGGGCGGCGGCAGGGTCCTCGAGCCGGCGGCCCGGCAGGTGAGCGAGCCCATGTGGTCCGACGACCTGGAGGACGACGACTACCGGGACCAGGAGCCGCCGTTCGAGACGTTCACGACCGGACGCCGCCGGCCCCGCTGGCTGCTGTGGCTGGCCGGAGTGGTCACCGTCTTCCTGCTGATCGGGGTGGTCGGTCTGTTGTGGGCCCGGAGCCAGATCAATCCCGGCCACCCCGGGGCGCCCGTGGCGGTCTCCATCCCCGCCCACTCGTCGACCGCCACCATCGGCAGCATTCTCGGCAAGGCCGGTGTCATTCACAGCCCCAGCGTCTTCCGGTACTACACCAAGATCATGGGGACCGGAGTGCTGCTGCCCGGCGACTACCACCTGGCCAAGAACTCGAGCTACAGCGCGGTGATCTCCGCCCTGCACAAGGGGCCGCCGGTCGTCTTGCAGCGCTTCACCATTCCCGAGGGATTCACGCTGTCCCAAATCGCGGCGCGGGTCGGCGCCCTGCCCGGGCGGAGTGCGGCCCGGTTCGAGGCGGCAGCCACCAGCGGCCAGATCCGGTCGCAGTTCCAGCCGTCGGGTGTGGGCCTCGAGGGCCTGCTGTTCCCGGCCACCTACCAGGTCCGGTCGGATGAGGACGAGGCCAGCATTCTGCGGCGCATGGTCTCGACGTTCGACGAGAACGCCACCAACGCCGGCATCACCCAGGCCGCGGCCACACTCGGCATCACCCCCTACCAGGTGATCGTCGTGGCCTCCATCATCGAACGGGAGGCCAAGCTCGACGAGGACCGGGGTCCGATCGCCAGCGTGATCTACAACCGGATCAAGAAGAACATGATGCTGCAGATCGACGCCACCGTGCTCTACGGCCAGGGGTTGACCGATCCCAAGCAGATCGACACCAAGTCGAACACGCCGTACAACACCTACCGCGTGCACGGCGTACCGCCGACGCCGATCGCCTCACCTGGGATGCCGTCTCTTCAGGCGGCGGCAAATCCGCCGACCACCACGTACATCTACTACGTGCTCATCGACCGCAACGGCAAGCAGGCGTTCGCCAGCAACGCCAAGGACTTCGCCAAGCTGGCGGCTGAGAGCAAGGCAAAGGGCCTGTTCTGATCCCCGGTTCCCGAGGCCCCGTCTGGCCGTCGGCATCAACCCATGTGGCCGCCGTCATCGGTGACCCGGTGGACCACTCGTTGTCGCCGGTGCTCCACAACGCCGCCTTCGCCGCCCTCGGGCTCGACTGGGTGTACGTGGCGATGCCTGTGCCCGCCGGCCGGGTCCTTCCGGCATTGGCGGGTGTCCGGGCCCTCGGAATCGCCGGGCTGTCGGTCACTATGCCCCACAAGGCGGATGCGGCGGTCGGTGTCGACCGGCTGAGCCCGACCGCCGAACGGCTCGGTGCCGTCAACACCGTGACCCGGCGGGGGGAGCAGTTGTTCGGTGACAGCACCGACGGCGAGGGTTTCCTGGCTGCCCTGCGCCGGGACGAGGGATGGGAACCGGCGGGCCGGCGATGCGTCGTGCTCGGGGCGGGCGGAGCGGCCCGGGCGGTGGTTCTGGCCCTCGCCGGCGCCGGAGCCCGGTCGGTGGTCGTGGTGGGGCGGCGTCCCCTGGCGGTGTCGGCCGCGGCCGCCCTGGCCGGCGCCGCTGGCTCGGAGGGGCCCGTCGAAGCCGTCGACGACGCTGACCTGATCGTCAACGCCACACCGGTGGGGATGGGGGAGGTGCTGCGGCTGGACGGGTCGGCGGTGGCGCCGTCACTACCACTCGGCCTCGACCCGTCCCGGTTGGGGCCGGGCCAGCTGGTCGTCGACGTGGTATACCGCCCGGCCACGACCGCGTTGATGGCCGCGGCCCGGGCCAGCGGGGCGCGGGCGGCCAACGGTCTCGGCATGTTGCTGCATCAAGCAGCCCTCCAGCTGCGGTTGTGGACCGGGGAGGATCCGCCCCTCGAGGTGATGTCGGCCGCCGCGCTGGCCGCCCTGACCCACCCGTAGCAGCGCATTTCGCCCAATCGTCGCAAGTTCGCGGTGTAGTCGACCTGCCCACGTGCCGAAGTAAGAGCCGGAGGTTGACCGTGTCCCTACAAGGCTCGCTTGAGACAATCGCGCTTCCCGACGTGCTTTCGCTGCTCGCGTCGAGCAGCAAGACCGGGGAGCTGCAGGTTACTGGTCGCTGTGACGGCCAACTGTGGCTATCGGACGGCAAGCTGATCGCATCGGCCGTGGGCGCGGCCCACGACCACGTGGAGGCCGTCTTTCAGCTGCTGCGCCTGCCCCGCGGCGACTTCCTGTTCCAGGAAGGTTCATCGCCGCCCGAGCCCGGCGAAGCCTCCGCCGTCAATGACGTGATCCGCCACGCACAGGAACGCCTCGCCGAGTGGAAGGTCATCGAGGCCGCCATCCCGTCGCTGGACGTACTGGCCCGACTGCGCAGCGAGCTGCCGGGCACCGAAGTGACCCTGCCGGCCGATCAGTGGCGGATGGTGGTTGCCATCTCGGCCGGGCGAACCGTCCGAGAGACGCTGGCCAAGCTGAACCTGGGCGAGTTCGACGGGTGCCGACGCCTCAAGGAGCTCGTCGACGCCGGCCTGGTGTCGATCGACTCGACGCCGGCGCGCGTGGCCTCGATCACCCCCAACGAGCCGCCCCGGCCTCGCCGGCGGCTGTTTGCTCCGGTGGAGGACAACGGTGCG
Organism: uncultured Actinomycetota bacterium; assembly: GCA_963792645.1. Lineage (GTDB taxonomy): Bacteria > Actinomycetota > Acidimicrobiia > Acidimicrobiales > Palsa-688 > CAWBWS01. The sequence goes on along the minus strand of CAWBWS010000001.1, from coordinate 94,825 downwards.
ATGGCGCGCCCTGCGGCTGGGGTTGAGAACGGCCGGTCGGAGCACAATGGCCGGTCGGCCTCGGCTGAGGCGGCATCCGCCGCGGTCGCGCAGACCACCCCTGCCCGGCCGCGCCCGAATCGGCCGCCCCCGCTGGCGCTGGACCAGGCGGTCACGGCTGCTGCAGAGGCGGCGGCGGAGGTCGAAATGACGCCGGCCCCGACGGCCGACTCCAACGGGGCGCGTCGGCCCCGCCGGGTCTCGGGCACCCGGGAGGTCCTCGCCCCGCGCGCACGACCCGCGCCGCCCGAACCGATCGCCGATGACGTGGCGCACATCGAAGCGCCGCCTGTCGAACCGGTGGCCGAGAAACGTGCCGCCAAAGCGCAACCGGAGGTGGAAACCCCAGAGGACGAGCCCATCAACCGGGGCCTCCTGCTCAAGTTCCTTTCTTCGGTTCGGTCCTGACGATTATGGCCGGCGTTCTGCGTTCCCTCAAGAACTCTTCCGTCCCATCCGGCTCAGTCGACCCCAAGGTCGAGACCAAGCAGTCCGAGCAACTCCAGCTCGGGACCCTCCTGGTCCAGCGGGGCCTGCTGACCGAAGCCGCGCTCTCCTTCGCCCTGCAGGAACAGGCCCGCACCGGCCAGACTCTGGGGCGGTTGCTGATCGACAGTTCGCTGGTCAAGGAGATAGACCTGGTCTCGGCGCTGGCCAGCCAGCTGGGCCTGCCGTTCGTGGATCTGAGCGAGTATCCGGTGGACCCGGCAGCCGTCGGGCTCGTCTCGGACAACCTCTCCCGCCGATACCTGGCGCTGCCGATCGGTTGGGATGACCAGCGGCTGATCGTCGCCATGGCCGACCCGTCGAACGTGTTCGCCATCGATGACATCCACCATCTGACCGGCCACGAGGTCAAGGCCGTGGTGTCGACCCGGGCGTCGATCATGGCCGCGATCGACAAGTACCACCGGCTCGATACCGACGCCGAGAACATCAGCGCCGAGGCGGCCAGCAGCATGGAGGCCGAGGAGGATCTCTCGAGCATCCGGGAGGTGGTCGAGGACGCGCCGATCGTCAAGCTGGTCAATGTGGTGATTACCCAGGCGGTGGCCGACCGGGCATCTGACATCCACATCGAGCCATCGGCCACGGACGTGAGGATCCGCTGCCGGATCGACGGCGTGCTGCACGAGGTGATGCGGGCCCCGAAGAACATCCAGAACGGGATCATCAGCCGGCTGAAGATCATGGCCGACATCAACATCGCCGAACGGCGCGTCCCTCAGGACGGCCGGGTGAGCGCCATGATCGCCGGCCGCCCGATCGACCTCCGGGTCGCCACCCTGCCGACGGTTCATGGCGAGAAGGTGGTGATGCGGATACTCGACAAGTCGACCGCATTGCTCCAGCTCAGTGACCTGGGTTTCCTCCCCGACGGCATGCGGCGTTACGAGGAGTCGTATCGGCGGCCGTACGGCACCATCCTGGTGACCGGCCCGACCGGCTCGGGCAAGTCGACCACGCTCTACGCCACCCTGAACATCCTGAACGAGGAATCCAAGAACGTCATCACCGTCGAGGACCCGGTCGAGTACCAGCTGCCGGGAATCAACCAGGTCCAGGTCAATGTCAAGGCCGGACTGACGTTCGCCGCCGCCCTGCGCGCCATCCTCCGCTCGGACCCTGACATCGTGCTCCTCGGCGAGATCCGGGACAAGGAGACGGCCAACATTGCCGTGCAGGCCGCGCTCACCGGCCACCTCGTCCTCTCGACTCTGCACACCAACGATGCCGCCAGCACTCCCGGCCGCCTGATCGAGATGGGTGTCGAGCCCTTTCTCGTCGGCAGCGCCCTGGACTGCATCGTGGCCCAACGGCTGGCCCGCCGGCTGTGCGACAAGTGCAAGCAACGATTCGATCCGACCCCGGCCGAGCTGGCCGCTGTCGAATGGGACATGGAGGCTGACCGCGGCGAGCCGCCGACCCTTTACCGGGCCGTGGGATGCAGCGCGTGCAGCCGCACCGGCTACTACGGGCGGTTCGCCATCCATGAGGTCATGCCGGTCAGCGAGGAGATCGAGCGGCTGATCGTCGACCGTGGACACTCGGACGATCTGAAGAAGATGGCGATCGCCGAAGGCATGCTCCCCCTTCGCCAGGCCGGGCTGCGGACCGTTCGGGCCGGCACCACCTCGATCGAAGAAGTGCTCCGCGTCATCGCCTGACAGTCCGATGGTGCCTGTCCTGTTTGCTACTTCAGTGCCGCCTTTTCAACGTCGATAGGAAAAACTATGCAAAGCGCTTCGCGTCGTGTGGGCGAATTCCTGGTGGCCCGAAAGGTCCTTTCCCGGGATTCGCTGGAAGTGGCTCTCCGGCAGGAGGAGGAGAGTGGCGTCCCGCTGGCCAAGATTCTCGCCGGGGAGGGCATGGTCTCCGAGCGCGACCTGGTGGCCGCGGTCGCGGTCCAACTCGGGATCGACTTCTGGGACTTCGATCAGGAAGGGGTCAGCCCCAACGTCGACCGGCTGCTGCCAGAGGATGTCGCCATCCGCCTGTCCGCGGTGCCCGTCATGGTTGACGAAGGCAATCTGGTCGTCGCCATGGAGGACCCGACCGATGAGGGTGCAGTCGCCGAGCTGACCGCGGTGACCGACATGACCGTCGAGCCCGTGCTGGCTGTGCGCGACGACCTCAAAAAGGTGCTGGCGACGATGTACCCGTCGCGCAGCGCCAAGAGCCGGGCGCCGCTGGAGGAGCCGCTGGCCGAGGAGCTCCACGTCAACGCCCTGCTGGCTCAGGTCGTAGCGGTCCGCGGCTCCGACCTGCACCTGGCGGTGGGTCTCCCGCCCTGCGCCCGCGTGGACGGCAGCCTTCTCCCTCTCGAGGGCTACGAACCCCTGAACGGATCCGAGATCCGCCGGATGATCTTCGCCATCCTGACGCAGCGCCAGCGGGAGCGGTTCGAGAGCGAACTGGAGCTCGACACGTCCCACTCGGTTCCCGGCCTGGGCCGCTTCCGTGTCAACGTGTTCCTCCAGCGGGACTCGGTCGGTTCGGTGATGCGTGCCATTCCTGACACCATCGTCCCTTTCGACTCGCTTGGCCTTCCGCCGGCCGTGGCCCAGTTCGCCGACCTGCCACGAGGTCTGGTCCTCGTCACCGGGCCCACCGGCTCGGGCAAGTCGACCACCCTCGCCTCGCTTGTCGACATCATCAACGAGCGACGTTCCCTGCACATCATGACGGTCGAGGACCCGATCGAGTTCCTGCACCACCACAAGCGGTGCGTGGTGAACCAGCGGGAGGTCGGTGAGGACACCCAGTCCTTCGCTCAGGCCCTGAAGCACGTTCTGCGCCAGGACCCCGATGTCATCCTGGTCGGCGAAATGCGTGACCTCGAGACCATCTCCACCGCGCTCACCGCGGCCGAGACCGGCCACCTGGTGTTCGCCACCCTGCACACCCAGGACGCCCCGCAGTCGATCGACCGAGTCATCGATGTGTTCCCGCCCCACCAGCAGCAGCAGATCCGGGTCCAGCTGGCATCGGCGCTGCAGGGCATCGTGTGCCAGCAGCTGCTGCCCCGGGCCGGTCGGGTCGGGCGGGGCGTGGCAGCCGAGGTGCTGGTCGCCACACCGGCGGTGCGAAACCTGATCCGGGAAGGCAAGACCCATCAGATCTACAGCGCCATGCAGGCGGGCGCCAAGTTCGGTATGTCAACCATGGACCAGTCACTGGCCGCACTTGTGCGGTCCGGCGCGGTCGACATGGGCACTGCTGTCGATCGCTGTGCCAACGAGGACGACTTCCGCCGCCTGGTGGCGGGCTAGGAGAATCAGATGCCCGAAACCTACGCCTACAAGGTCAAAGACCACGATGGCCGCATGATCGAAGGTTCGATCGAGGCGGAGAGCACCGCCCTGGTTGCCAACAAACTACGGCAGATGGGGTACGTGCCCATCGCCATCGACAAGAAGCAGACGACCGGCGTCAAGACCGAGATCCATCTCCTCAGGCGCAGGTCGGTCAAGATCAAGGAACTGGCCGTCTTCTCCCGGCAGTTCGCCACCATGATCGACTCGGGCCTGACGCTGCTCCGAAGCCTCCAGATTCTGGCCGCCCAGACCGAGAGCCCGGTCCTGCGGGAGATCATCGACCAGGTCCGCCAGGACGTCGAGAGCGGTTCGTCGCTGTCGCAGGCCTTCGCCCATCACCCGAAGGTGTTCACCAAGCTGTACGTCGCCATGGTCCGCTCGGGGGAGACCGGCGGCATGCTCGACCAGGTCCTGCTCGAGTTGGCTAACACCATCGAGAAGCAGGTCGAGCTCCGCCAGAAAGTGCGCTCGGCGATGACCTATCCAGCGGTGGTGCTGGCGCTGGTCTCGCTGATCCTCACCGCCATGCTGGTCTTCATCGTCCCGCTGTTCAAGGGGTTCTACAAGAGCCTCAATGGCAAGCTCCCGACGATGACCACCGCGCTCATCACCATTTCCAACATCTTCGTCAAGGCCTTTCCCCTGGTCGTGCTGGCCGTGGTCGGAGCGGCCTATGGCTTCAAGCGCTGGATCGCCACCGAAAAGGGTCGATCGAGGTGGGACACGATCAAGCTCAAAGTTCCGGTCTTCGGCAAGCTGGTCCACAAGACGGCGCTGGCCCGGTTCTCCCGTACCTTCTCGGTCCTGCTGCGGGCCGGCGTACCGATCCTCGAAGCGCTGGAGATCACCAAGGACACGTCCGGGAACACGGTCGTGGCCCGGGCGCTCGATGATGTCCAAGCAGGCGTCAAAATCGGCGAGCCGATCACCAAGCCGCTTTTGAACCATGACGTGTTCCCGCCGATGGTCGTGCAGATGATGGCGGTCGGCGAGGAGAGCGGCGCCCTCGATCGCATGCTCGAGAAGATCGCCGACTTCTACGACCAGGAGGTCGAGGCGACCGTCGATGCCCTGACCTCGCTGCTCGAGCCATTGCTGATCTGCGTGCTCGGCGGCGCGGTCGGCACCATGGTCATCGCCCTTTACCTGCCGATGTTCAACGTCATCAAGCTGATCAAGTAAATCCTGGCCGCTGAGCAGCGTTTTGGCTGCCGAAAGCGCAGCCGGCAGGCGAGTGCCGGGTTCCCTGGCGCCCCGGCAAGTCGGCATTAGCCGCGACCCAACAGGCTCTCGTGCATGCCGAAGCCGCCGGTCAGCTGCAGGCGGAGCGGGCCGACAGCAGCGCCCGACGACACCACATCAGCCAGGTGATACCCATAGAGCGCGTCCGCCACGTCGAACAGGCCATCGAGGTCCGCACCGGCCGCCTCGGCGCCGAACTGCTCACCCACCCGGCACCGTGGATGCTCGACGACATCGCCGACCGGATCGCCGAACTCGACAACCACGGCACCGCAATCGCACCCGGCCGTCTCGCCGCCGGCTACCCCGCCGTTGTGATTTTCGCCGACCGGGCCCGACTCGACCCGCACGACCTGACCCTCGACCAGGCCCGACACTTGGCGATCGACGCCAACACCCCCGACCTGGACGACGCCCTTGCCGACGTCCAATGGCGTCGCAGCGATCCGCCACGACCGACCCTCAGCCTCAACAGCCCGACAGGTACCCCGGCCTCTAACACCCGGACACGCCGCAAGGCAGGGGTCCTGCCGTCGGCGTCGTCACCGAGCGTCACGCCGGTCACCGTACCCGGGCCCGCGTGCCAATCAGAGATATTATGGCCGCTGGGCATGGCCCACTGCGCACGCGCCTTGAGGAGCAAAGCCCACGCCAAGGGAGCGCTCGGCCCGCATCGTCCTGGCGCGATACAGATCGCCGAGTGTGTGCGGCCCAAGCTCGCCGGCAGAGCGCGGCTCGAAGAACGTCGAGGAGGTGTTATGTGCGACTGCGTGCGAGCCGGGGATGGAGTGCCTCGGGCATGATGAGAGCCATGAATGGGACGCAGGTGACAGTGATCGGTGCCGGCAACGTCGGTTGTGCCCTGGCGGCGCATTTGACGTTGCGAGGAGTCGATGTGTGCATTTGCAACCGCTCTGAAGCGCGGCTGGAAGAGATCCGCCGCGCTGGTGGCATCACGATGACCGGCGCACTCGAAGGCTTCTCACCGATAGCAGAGCTCACCACCGACATCGCCGAGGCGGTGCGAGGCGCTGATGTCGTTGCGGTAACGGTGCCGACACCGGCATTGCCTCACTATTCCGCTGCACTGACGGAGGCGACGACCGAGGAGCAGCTCGTCTGGTTCGATCCTGGCCACAGCGGCGGCGCGCTCTACTTCGCCGCCGAAGTCAGGCAGCGTGGCGGCGGCCGGGGGCCGCTCATTTGCCAGCTGTCGACCGCGTCCCACGGTTGCCGGATGGCGGGTCCCGCGACCGTGGGCGTCTTCGCGCTGACGGCGGCGAAGTTGGCCGCCTTTCCCGCCCGGGACCTCGACGAGTGCCATAGGCGCGTTGATGCCCTGTTGCCTGGCCAGTTCGGCACCGCCAGCAGTGTCTTGGAACTCGATCTCCAGAACGTGAACGCGGTGATGCATCCGGCCCAAATGGTGTGCAACGCCAGCTGGATCGAGGCAACTGGTGGCGACTTCTTCATCTACCGCGAAGGCACCGGGCCGGCCACCGCCCGAACCATCAAAGCAGTCGACAACGAGCGCTTGGCCCTGGCCGAACGCCTCGGCGTGCCGACCATTCCTCTCGTTGATGCGCTGGCCCGGGCTGGCTACACCACCTTCGAGGCCGCCCGCACTGGCGGCGTCCATCTGGCGCTGCAGGCAGGCGAGCCGATCGCTCGGGTCAAGGCGCCCCCCTCCCTCGATCACCGCTACCTCCACGAAGACGTCGGATGGGGACTGGTGCAGTGGGTCCAGCTTGCCTCCGTCGCAGGAGTCGCTACCCCCGCCATGGACGCACTCGTCACGCTGGCCGGCGTGCTCAACAGCATCGACTACCGCAGCGTTGGTCTCACTCTTGAACGCATGGGGCTGGCCGGTATGAGCGCCGACGACTTCGGGACCTACGCCGAGAGTGGCGCGCCGTCCCGTAAGCCATGAGACCTCGCATTCCCAGGGCGGCGTATCAGCCTCAGCAGCCCTGATGCATGTGACGCCATTCCTCTTTCAAAGCCCGGGAGTTCGACTTGTCCCTGGCGCAGCATTTGCTCAAGCCAGGGCCCGGCGCCCGAACGACAGATCCGGGACTTTGGGGCCGTTTCAGACCGACGAGCCGTGGTCGCGCCGGACCGACGGGTAGGATCGCCACTCTGGTTGGAGGTAACCAGGAACCTGGGCCCCCGTTGGGCGCCGATTCGCTGAGATCCGCAGGGCATTCCGCCTCGCCGCTTCTCTACTCCGCTGGGTTTGCTTTCCCGCCGGCGCGGCTGCGCACCGTCCGCGGCCGGCGACACCACGTGCCAGCGCTTTGGAGCGGCCATACACTGGATGGCATGCAGCAGGTCGTCCACCTGGCCGAGCCGGCAACGCCACCCGAAGTGGAACGGGCCGGTCACCACGCCGCTGAGCTGCTCCGGCCCTACCGCGGCCGTTACGTGGGCCGCCTCGATGGTCGGATCGTCGCGGTGGCTGACACCCCTGCAGAGGTTGTCGCTCGGCTCCGTGCCGACAATGTCCCAGGTGCAGTGGTGTTCCGGGTCCCGCTCGATCCGAGCGTGGACCCGGGCGGCGTCACCGAGTGAGATTCCGTTTCGAGCATCTTCCCGGCCTGTCGGCCGACGTGGCGCGCCCAGTCCTCGAGGTCGCCATCCTCGGGTCGGAGGACACCGTTACGTGCCTGTGCTTGGTCGACACCGGCTCGCTCCACAATCGTTCGGCACCTGGGTCGCTGACCTGGCTGGTGTCGAATCACCGGCGCAGCAGAACAGACGATCGGGATCGGCGGCACCACGGCGAGCGCCCGGACCGTGACGGCAACGCTCCAACTCGCCGAATTCGTTGGGAGGCACCCGTGTCGTTCTGCCAACCATGGCCGTTCGGCTTTCAGCTTCTTGGCCAACAAGGTTTCCTCCGCTGGTTCACCGTCAATATCGACGCCGCCAACGAAACACTCGACATCGTCGCCAACGCGCAATAGTCCGCCCCGGAGCGTCCCAGAACATGTGCCCCGAAGTGCGCTGCCACACCGCCTCCGAACCCCCGGCCTGGGTGATTCCCGCCCGCAGCGCTGATCGGCGACTCCCGCGGGGAGAGGTACAGACTGAACCTGCTTCGGTGCCGTAGCGTGACTTGGCCAGTGTGCGTCGGTGGCTGGCCAGCATCCGACGGAATGCTCCAGCCGCGCTCGTCTTGGGCCCTGCCGAGGAGGCGTCGGCAGGGATCGAGGACGTCGTCGGTCCGTGGTGGCCCCAGAAAGCGGCGGTATCAGGGACGGCCAAGCCCCCCGTGACGTGCCTCCGTCCGACGTACCCCGCATAGCGTAGACATGGCCTCCGACGCTGCGCGAGCCTCACTCGAACGACCCTCGTGACACAGACGTGACACAGCACGTCGAGCAACGATGCAAATTGCCGACAACTGGCGACGAGCATAAGTGCTGGTGTGAGAGCATGTTTTGGGGCAAACGGGCAGATCACAGAACCCCCCTCAAATGATCAAGCTGATCAAGTAGCTTTGGCGCCTGGGCGGGTGCCCGCCTCCGCACCCGCCCGGCGCGCCGTCCGGGGCCATGCCTTGGGGACGACCCGCGTCAAACCCCCGGGTTCTCGCCGATCTCCTTGAGTGCGGTGGCGAGGGCGCCTCGGAGACGCCGGGCCGAGGCGGGGGAGAGATGACTGACCAGTCCGGCGCCGGGCCGGCCTATCTCCTCGAGGGTCAACTCGACCCGTAGATCGTCACATTCGTCACAGTCGTCGAGCACCGCAACCGTCCAGGAGAGCCTGGCCCGCTCGGGGTCATCGGCGGGGTGGTCGTCGAGTCCGTAGTCCGCAAGCTTCTTCACCCTGGCAGTCAACCACCCGACGGCAGCCCGGGCATCAAGTTGGTCGGCGGCATTTCCGAGATAGAGGTGTGCCGCACACTTCTGCGCCTGGCGACATCGCGGAGAGCCGCCGGCGACTCTTTGGATCGTCGATCGTCATCGGGTTGTCGGCGTTGGCGGCGATGATGGCCTATTCGTTCTGGTGGATGCCGGTGGTCCACGGTCGGCATGGCTGGATCATGGGACCTGACATCTGGCGCACCATGGCAGCTGCGACGTTCGTCAGCAACGGCGCCTACGGCTACCTGTACTCGGCCACCAGCTACTTCTACGCCCTTCCGCTCTTTCCCGTCGTGCTGGCGCCGTGGCGGCCATCGCCCAGGCCGCGCAGCTGGTCCCCGGCTACCCGATCCTCCTGCCCAAGCCATCGATGTGGTTGCTGATCGGTCCGGCCACCATGCTGTGCGGCATACCGCTCCTGGCTGCTGGTCGGGCCTTGGCGTGGGAGCTCGGTCTGCGCCGGCGGCTGTGGGTGGTCCAGTTGCTGCTGGTGGCCACCGTGGTCGTCCCCTGCATCCATTGGGGCCACACCGAGGACCTCCTCGCCCTGGCACTCGTCCTGCGCGCCGTTCGCAAATGCCTTGATGGTGAATGGGACAGCGCGGCTTTGGCCCTTGCTCTGGCCGTCGGCATGAAGCAATGGGCCGTGCTCCTTGTTCCGATCGTGGTCCTTCACGCTCCCGGCGGGCGCCGGGTGAGGGTCGCTCTGATCTCGCTGGTGCCACCGGTCCTTCTGGCCGCGGTTCCGCTGGCTGTGGATTGGAGTCACGCATCCAAAGCTCTCTTCTTCCAGTCCGTTCCGCTGCTCAATCCGAACGGACACCATTCGGTGGCGTATCTTGTGGGAAGCCTCGGTTACGTCATCTTCCGGCCGGCGGCAGTGGCTTTCGCTCCGGCACTGGCGTGGTTGGTTCGTCGCCGCACCGACCGCGCGTCGTTCCTGGCGTCGGTCGCCGTGGTGCTGCTGGTCAGGGCGCTGCTGGAACCTGTTTGGTTCGGGTACTACCTGACCCCGGGCCTGGCCTTCATCGTTCTGTTGGCGGTCGAGCGCCGGATCCCGTTGTGGCGCACCGCGCCGGGTGGCACCTTCCTGGTGGCCTGGTCGGATCTGCGGGGCTCGGGCACCGGCTGGTGGATGGTTGAGGTTCCCCTGCTCGCAGTGGTCTGTGTCCCCCTGGTCGCCACCTTGTGGCCGCGACGCCGGGCTGCGATGGCCGCCGGACCCCTTGCCGCGCCCCTGACGATTGCGGGGGTACGATAGGCACTGCCTATGGACGCGCGACACCTCCGCGCCGTGGTCGCGGTTGTCGACCATGGCGGCGTGACAGCGGCCGCCGATGAGTTGCAGGTTGCACAACCGTCTCTCTCGCAGACGATTCGCACCCTCGAGCGAGAGCTGGATGTCGAGCTGTTTCACCGGGTCGGGCACCGGCTCGTCCTGTCCGCGGCCGGGGAGGCCTTGTTGGGCCCGGCGCGGCAGGTGCTCAGAGACCTGGAGACAGTGATGTCGTCGGTCGAGGCGGTGGTGGGACGGCGGGCCGGCCACCTCGATCTGGTGGCCGAGCCCACGCTGATCCCTGATCCGGTCGCCCGCCTGGTGGGCGCCTTTCGGACCGCCCACCCCGATGTCAGGGTGCGCCTGACCGAGCCGGAGGGCGCCGCCGAACTGGCCGAACGGGTGGCGGACGGCCGCAGCGAGATCGGGGTGGCCGAGCTTCCCATCGTGTCATCGAGCGGTGCGCTGCGCTGCGAGGCGCTACTGGTTCAGGATGTTCTGGTCGTTTTTCCGCCTGGCACCTCTCCACCCTCGTCGTCCGATCTGCCGGTGCATCAGCTGGCCGGTGTGCCCCTTGTCACCACGCCCATGGGCACATCATCACGGGCATTGGTCGAGCGGGCGTTGGGACTGGCCGACCTGGTGCCTCTGGTGGCCGTCGAGACCGAACTGCGCGAAGCCCTCCTGCCGTTCGTGCTGGCCGGGGCCGGCACCGCTCTGCTGCCCCGGGCGATCGCCGAGGAGGGCGCCAGGGGGGGCGCCCTGGTCCTGGAGCTGCGACCGCCTCTGCGTCGGACGGTTGGATTGGTGTACCGGCGTGGGAATCTGTCGCCGGCCGCACAGGCCTTCGTTGATCTGGCTCGTGGTCAGGACCCGTCGTAGCCCGCAAAGCGTCCTTCCTGCCGGCCTTCCACCTCCGCTCTCCTCTCGGCAGGAATCGGCTCGAGCCACTCGTCCTCGAGCGTGTCCCAGTCGACCGGCGTGAAATCCACGACCCAATGGCCACAGAAGCGGACGACGAGATAGTCCTCACCGCCAGGCACGGTGGCCAGCACCAGGCCCATCTCCTCGTGCGAGCTGGCGAGCAGGGACAGCAGATTTGTTCTGTCGTCCCAGTGGGTCTCGATGCAAGCCTCGGAGATCATCTGCTCGATGTCCGCGGGCTCACTGCGGTTGAACAGGTCGGCGTACTCCTGGCCGATCCGGATCACGTCCTCGTCCGGCATTTGGGACCTCCAGAGGGATAGGCGTCATCCATCTCCATGCCGCGGGCTATTCGCCGCTGCCGGGAATCCCGGCATATGTCCAGTCGGGTTGCTTGTGACGCTGCTTCTCGTCGTAGATCGCCACACCGTCGATGATGTCGACGATCTTGGGCACGGTCATGTCGTGGCGCCCTGCGCACCGGCGGCCCTCGAGATGGTCGGCGAACTCCTCGGGAAAACAGCGCAGGAAGCTGGAGATCAGGGCCCGCTCCTCGAGTGGGATGGCGCAGCGGTTGCCATCCGCGACGGTTTGCAGGCGGGCACCGATGGTCTGGATGTCCCGGTCGTCGGCCCGGAGCTCGATCAGTCGCTCCAGGTACGCCGTGATCTCGCCGGTCCCGAACTTGCAGGCTGGACACTGCCCGCACGATTCGACGTAGAGGAATCGGGACAGAGCATGCGCCAGGTCGACCATGCACGCGCTCTCGTCGTAGACCATGAGCCCCGCCGACCCGAGACCTGAGCCGATCTTGGCCATCCGCTCGTAGGTCAGAGGCGTGTCGAGTTCGTCCGAGGTGACGACGGCGTTGGAAACGCCGGAAAGGACCGCCTTCACCCGGTGGCCGGGGCGGGGACCACCGCCGATCTGACGAATGGCGTTCTCGAGGGGCATCCCGAGCTCGATCTCGGCCACTCCAGCGCGGACCACGTCGCCGACGACGGTGCAGATGACGTGCCCGGGCGATGCCTCGGTGCCCATGCTGCGATGCCACTCGGCGCCGTTGGCAAGGATCCGAGGGAGGTTGGCCATGGTCTCGGCATTGTTCACAAGGGTCGGGTGGGCTTCCGCCGGCCTGGCCGGGTCGAGGCCATCCAGCCGGGCTTCGGGGTCCGACGGCGTCGCTTCCCATCCCATCTGGACGCCGGTTTCGAACAACCCGCGTTCGTAGGGCTGAAACAGCCGCGGTAGCGGCGCCTTGCCCTCGATCACCTCCAGCATCGCCTTCTCCTCGCCGTAGAGGTACTCATCCGGCCCCTCGACGATGGTCATCACCAGGTCGCCATCCCCGGTAAGGCCGGCCGCCTCCATCTGGGCGACCGCACGGGTCATGGTCTCGACCTCACGCCTGAACGACGCCTTCAGACAGAGAAATGCCTCGCGAGCGCCCATGACCAGCGCCGCGATGGCGACACCCTCAACGATCTGGTAGGGGTTGTAGCGCATCAGTGTGCGGTCCTTGAAGGTGCCCGGCTCCCCCTCGGCCGCGTTGCAGACCACGTACTTCGTCGTCCCCGAGGCCCGGAAGATGGTCTCCCATTTGCGCCCGGTGCGGAATCCGGCGCCCCCGCGGCCACGCAGCCCCGACAAGGCCACCTCACGGATCGCCTGGTCCGGGCCGATCTCAATTGCTCGGGCCAGTCCCGATCCGCCGCCGAAGTCGCGGTAGTCCGCTACCGAGGTCAGCGGCGCCGGAGGCAGGAGGAACGCATCGCTGGGCATATCGCCCAAAGTAGCTAGACAGCAGAGAACATGCTCAAGCACGGAGCGTGGGGGTCCGTTACTAAGGGTGCGAGCAAGAACTCTTGACAAAGGCATACCCGCCGTAAGGCGGGGACGCAAAGCCACGGGACCCACCGTCAACGGCGACGGGAGGCCAGCCGAGCTACCTGGAGGACTCGGTCCAGTTGATCTGGGACGAGCCCCGAATGGAGGAAGCAAGCGGGCTCGCATCACCCACACAACGAAGGGACCACTCAATGCTCACTGCACTCCGCAACCGCACCGCCGAGCGTGACGACGAAGAGGGCTTCACCCTCATCGAGCTCATGGTCGTGGTGCTGATCATCGGCATCCTGCTGGCCATCGCCATCCCGACCTTCCTGGGCGCCAGGGGCCGGGCCAACGACCGCTCGGCGCAGTCCAACCTGCGTAACGCGCTGACGGCTGAGAAGACGCTGTACACCGACAACCAGACGTACGTGGATAGCTCCACCGCCACCGGCCAGTCGACCCTCAGCAACATCGAGCCGTCGCTGACCTGGAGCGCCGCCTCCACCACCATGCCCAACCGCACCGTCGCCGCCTCGGTTGGTGCCACGGTCACCACGGTTGTGCTGCAGGACCTGTCGGCCACCGGGACGTGCTTCTTCATCGCCGACATCTCGGCACCGGGCACCCCCGCCGGCACGTTCTACTCCTCGAAGTCGACTGGTTGCACCGGCACCGTGCCGGGTGCTCCCACGACTTCTCCGACGTTGGCGCACGCCGACGGCTCCGGCGCCTGGGCCTTGGCCTTCTAAACCCCGAGCGCAGGTCACCCTCGTCCATGACGGATGAGAAGAGCAACGGACACAGCCCACCGGCACCCAGCCGGTGGGCTGTTCCGCGTCCTGGGGCTGCCGACTTGACGGCGTCGGGCGCCCGAAAACCACTCAAGGTGGCGGCCAGCAGTGTCGTCTTTATGAATGCGATCTAGTGCTCTTGACAATGGCAAACCCGCGGCAAGGCGGGGACGCAAAGCCACGGGACCCACCGTCAACGACGACGGGAGGCCAGCCGGGCTACCTGGAGGACTCGATTTCCAGTGATCTGGGGGCGAGCCCGAACGGAGAAGGGGAGCGGGCTCGCATCACCCGAACGCAAACGAAGGGATCACTCAATGCTCACTGCACTCCGGAACCGCACCGCCGAGCGTGACGACGAAGAGGGCTTCACCCTCATCGAGCTCATGGTCGTGGTGCTGATCATCGGCATCCTGCTGGCCATCGCCATCCCGACCTTCCTGGGCGCCAGGGGCCGGGCCAACGACCGCTCGGCGCAATCCAACCTGCGTAACGCGCTGACGGCTGAGAAGACCCTGTACACCGACAACCAGACGTTCGTGGATAGCTCCACCGCCACCGGCCAGTCGACCCTCAGCAACATCGAGCCGTCGCTGACCTGGAGCGCCGCTTCGTCGACCATGCCCAACCGCACCGTCGCCGCCGCGGTTGGTGCCACGGTCACCACGGTTGTGCTGCAGGACTTGTCGGCCAGCGGGACGTGCTTCTTCATCGCCGACATCTCGGCACCGGGCACTCCTGCGGGCACGTTCTACGCGTCGAACAGCGCAGGCTGCAGCGGCACTGTCCCGACTGCCCCTACGACCGTCCCGACCCTGGCCCACGCTGACGGCTCCGGCACCTGGGCGTTGGCCTTCTAGAGCGGCGTTCACCGCCTTCGCCGGACCACGGCCCGCCGGCACTGTCGTCGGCGGGCCGTGGCGCTTCGGGGTGGGTACCTCACGCACTACTCTCCGCTGGCGGTGATTCCTTGACTGCATTCCTGATGACGGCCTGCACCCTGATCGGCCTGGCGGTGGGATCGTTTCTCAACGTGGTCATCTACCGGGTTCCCCGAAAGGAATCAGTGGTGCGCCCGCGGTCCGCCTGCCCATCGTGCGGCACACCGATCGCTGACAGAGACAACATCCCGCTCGTCTCATGGCTATTGCTCGGCGGCAGGTGCCGGACCTGCAAGAAGCCGATCTCGGCGCGCTATCCCCTCGTTGAGCTTACGACCGCCGGATTGTTCGCCGGCGCCGCGTTCCGCTTCGGCTACCACTGGGACCTCCCGGCATTTCTGGTCCTGCTCGCCGGTCTCCTCGCCTTGGCTTGCACTGATCTCGAGCATTTCCTGCTGCCGGTACGCATCGTCTACCCGGTGCTGGCGTTGGCTGGTGGCCTCCTCGGGCTGGCCGCGGCCGTCGACGGCAGCTGGAGTCGCCTGGGTGTGGCTGTTGCGTGTGGGTTGGCCGCCTTCGTCACCTTCTTCACGCTGAACTTCGTCAATCCGAAATGGATGGCGTTCGGTGATGTCCGCTTGGCGGGCGTGATCGGCCTCGGTCTTGGTTGGCTCGGCGCTCGTCAGGCCCTGCTCGGCTTCTTCCTCGCCTTCCTGTTGGGGAGTGTCGTCGGCCTGGTCCTGATCGCCACGAAGCGCATCGGGCGCAAAGCGCCGATCCCCTTCGGTGTCTTCCTGGCGGCGGGCGCGTTCCTGGTCGTGTTTGCGGGACAGCCGCTCATCGATCTGTACCTGCGACACTGACCCGCAAACCCACCGATAACCGGTAAAGGCCGACCCGGGATCTGACGATAGTTGGTGCGATGAGTGCCAACCACGCCACTAAGCGGGGCCCTGCCGTCGGGCTTGATATCGGCTCGTTTGCTGTTCGAGCCGCAGAGATCAACTACGACGGTGGTCGGCCCACCCTTCAACGTTTCGCCCAAGTCACCCTGCCACCGGGCGCCGTGTCCGACGGCGAGGTGATCGATGCGCAGGTCGTCAGCGCGGCCCTTCGCCGCCTCTGGTCAGAGGGCGGCTTCTCGACCCGGAAGGTGGTGCTAGGGGTCTCGAGTCAGCGAGTCATTGTCCGCCAGGCCGACGTGACCGCGATGAGCGAAGACGAACTTCGCTCGGCGCTCAACTTTGAGGCGCAAGAGCTCATCCCGATCCCGGTGGACGAGGCGGTCCTCGACTTCCAGGTGATAGACCCTCTCATCCCGGGCGGGGACCCGTCGGCCCCTCCCAACATGAGAATCCTGCTCGCCGCCGCTCAACGTGACATGGTGAACGCTCACCTGGCGACGCTCAAGGCGGCCGGGCTGGAAGGCACGGCCGTCGATCCAGCGGCGCTCGCCATGCTCCGCGCCGTGCCCTCGACTCCGGGCGCGACCGAGGCCGTGGTGTCGATTGGTGGTGACCTCACGACCATCGCGATCCGTGAGGGCCACAGCACCCGATTCGTCCGGGTGCTGAACTTCGGCGGATCGGATCTCACCGAGGCGTTGTCCCGAGAACTGGCTGTCAATGCCCAGGCGGCAGAGGACATCAAGCGCCGGTCGGCCAATGGCGTGCAGGTCGCGGTGACGGCGCAGACCCAATCCGCGGTATCGCTCCGCACGGCCTCGTTGGTCGACGAGATCCGGGGCTCACTGGACTTCTTCCTGGCCCAGACCGACACCGAGCGGGTCGATCGCGTCCTGCTCACCGGGGGGGCGGTACAGACCGAAGGGCTCCTGGCACGTCTTCAGCAGTCGGTCCGCTCAACTGTCGAGATCGCGGATCCGCTGGCCGTCGTCACCGTCGGGCGCACCGGGCTCACTGATGCCCAGCTCCGGCAGTCGACGCCCTACATGGTCACGCCGATCGGTTTGGCGTTGTGGGGCGGAAGCACCGAGCGGCCGATCTCGCTCCTGCCCAAGGAGGCGCTGGCGGCCCGCCGCGGGCGGCAACACTCCATGATGGCGGGAGCTGCCGTCGCCGCCCTGGCTGGCGTACTGACCGTCGGATGGGGGACGCGTGTCGTCCAGGTGACGCAAGCTCACAGCCGCGCACACGGGGCCGAGTCCACCGTCGCCACTCTTCAGGGTCAAAAGGCCGCGCTGGCACCGGTCGCTACCGTATTCAACGACATTCAGACCAAGCACCAGCTCTATATCACCGCGCTCGGCCCCGACGTCGAGTGGGTGCGTCTGCTCAATCAGATCACGTCAGCCATGCCGCCAGACGTGACCATCACGACCTTCTCCGGTCAGCGCACAGGGTCAACTGGATCGTCGGTGGTCGCCGCCCCACCGCCGGGCGCCCAGACGCCGGTGGGTACCATAACCATATCCGCAACTGCCAAGAATGGCCAGGACTCGGTGGCCAACTGGTTGCGCTCGTTGGCCACCATCCCCGGGCTCCAGTACTCCTGGGTCGGATCAGCGAACAAGGGCGGAGCCGGCGGCACCGTGACCTTCAGTTCTGACGCTCAGGTGAACCCTGCCGCGGTTTCCAACCGGGCAAAACAGATTACGGAGGCAACAAAGTGAACCGGCGTATCGCCCTTGCCGTGCTGGCCGCAGTCGTCATCACAGGTATCTGGTACGTGGCCCTGTGGTCCCCGCAGTCAAAGTCCCTGAAGAAGGCCAACGCTCGGACGGCAGCCGCCCAAGTCCAGCAGAACACGCTGCGAGGCGACATCACCGTGTTGAAGCGGGAGCAGACTGAACTTCCGGCGAAGCAAGCCGAGCTGGTGAAGCTGAAGCAGGCATTGCCGGAAGTGCCGTCATTGGACACCCTGATCGACAACATCAACACTGCAGCCCTCGGCTCAGGAGTTGACTGGCAGAGCATTGCGCCGACCAAGCCCGCGAGCTACAACGCGGCACAGGCGGCGAGCGCGCTTCCGGGGGTCACCCAGGCGGTCCCGGTGTCCATGCAGGCCAATGGGTCGTACTCACAGCTCCTGGATTTCGTGAACCGGCTCAACGCCATGCCCCGGCTCCTGACGGTCAGCGGATTCAGCATCTCCGGTGTCGGCGGCGCCACCAAGACGAGTGCTCAGATCACCAGCCAGGTCTTCTACGTGCCGGCGCTGGCTTCCGCTCAGGCAACCACACCGACCACTGTGGGCCACTGAGGTCAAAGATGTCCCGACGTACATTTGCCGACAACCGCCGGGCCGTGATCTTGATCGCGTTCCTGGCGGTTGTCGCGATCGCCTTCGGCGCCTCCAAGGTTCTCGCCCACCACAGTGTCAGCGTCCAGCCGAGCAACCCGGCGGGCCCGCTCGTGGGTGCGATCGATCAGGCCAAAGCCACGGCCGGCGCCGCTAGTCGAGCCGGCCGCCAACCAGACCAGCAATCGGGCTCCCCCGACGTCTCCACCCCCGCCAACCCGCCGAGCACGTCCGCCCCGTAGCGGCCACGTCGGACTCTAGCCGTCCACGACCGCCCAGCGCAGGTCTCGTATCAATCCTCACTTGATCGTTGTCGGTCTCCGTCGTGCGGTTACTGCCAAGCGCCGAGAACTCGGTCGAGGGACGCAGCGAAGGTGTCCGGCCCATACCGGGCCCGAGCCAGTTCGGCGCACCTGCCGGCGATGGTTCTTCGTCTGGCCGCGTCTTCGATGAGAGCGGTTGTGCCTGAGACCAGCTCGTGCAGCGTGCTCCATCGAACGCCGAGGTCGTCCGTCACAATCTCACCGATGCCGCCATCGTCGTACACCAATGGCACCGCCCCCCAACTCATCGCTTCCACCGCGACAATCCCGAAATGCTCGGCTCTTTCGGGCTGATCGTCGGCCCGACCGAAGCCCGCGGCGTGCCAGAACAGCGTGGCGCGGTCATAGGTCGACGCCACCGTCGCCTCATCAGCGGACACCAGGAACTCGACACTCAAGCCCGATGCCCGTTCACGGAGTCCGGCCAGATGGGCCTGCGAGCGCTCGTCGTCGGCGACACCTCCTACGAGAACCAGCCGCCATCCCGCCGCCGACGGTCCCAGGCGGGAGAACGCGTCGATCAGCACGTCGTGGCGCTTGGTGTGCTGCCCGGCGAAGAATCGTCCGACCGCGAGAATAAGGCGTTCCTTGCGATCCTCGGTATATCCACGCCCGAGCTGCACGGGAGGTGTGACGACAGAGGTGGGCTGACCCCACCGCGACTCAACCCATCTGGCGACAAAGGGCGAGTAGACGACGATCCGGTATCGGGCGAGGATCGATGAGGCGCGGCGGGCGCGGACCGGGTGATGGCGCCCAGGCGGCATCGGAAATTGGACCACGAGCAGCGACCTGGTGGCCAGGGTTGGGGGCGGCAGGTGATTGGTCATCAGAACCGCGAGTTCATACTTGGCGGATGCCGGAGTGAACCCCCACGTCGGCAGTCGTCGTTGCCCGAAACCGGTCGGCATGCCGCGGCTGGCCAGAACGGTGTCCGCGACAGTCGACCGCGAACCGACGTCGACCTCCCACCCGCGGGTCTCAAGATGTCTGGCCGTCGCGAGCGCGAAACGCTCCCCGCCTCCGAGGGTCGCCAGATACGGGTCGAAGACCAGGGCTCTCGGTCGATCGCGGGTCTTCCGAAGCGTCAAGGTCGACGCTCAGCGTAGAAGTACCAACTCTTGCCCACGTGCCGTTCCATGGCGGCCCACATTCGGAGTCCCGTTCTCCCTGACGTGAGTACCCGGTGAGCGTGGGCAAAAACCCGGTCGATGAGGAGATGTTGAAGGATCGTCCCGGTCTGGTCGGCGTCTGACCGTAGCGTGGCGTGGGCGATCCAGCTGATGGCCGGCAGCAGGTTCTTCGTCGCGGTTCCGGTGACGTCGAAACCGGTCTGATTCAGAGCGTCCACCAAGGCCCGGCGGTCGAAAGTGTGAAGGTGTCCAGCGTTGGAGGTGTACCGGGGATGCAGTCGCGCCAAGACCCGTTCGGTGTAACCGGTCGGCACGGCGATGACCAAACGTCCACCGGGGCGGACGATTCGGGCCGCCTCGCGGAGCACTGCAGCCGTGTCGTCGATGTGTTCCAACACCTCGATGATGATCGCTCCGTCGACGCTGGCTGTTTTGAGGGCGAGCCCGCGGGCGTCGCCGCGCAGACCGACCGTGCCGGTGTTGCCGAGCTCGGCCGCCAGGCTGGGGTCGAACTCCACGGCCACGCAACACCAACCGGCGTCGGTCAGCCGTCTGGTGTTGTGGCCGGCGGCCGCGCCGATGTCTACGATGGTCCCCGTCCGGAGCGGTATGAGTCCAACGTCGATGGCGTCAGTCATTCGATTTCGGTGTCCATCCGACGGTACAGGTCCGGCAGCGACGGCCGCTGCTGCAGCTCCCACAACCGGGCGTGGACCGCGACCAGGGACAACGGCTGATAGAGCGCCTCGATGACACCGGGAGTGCCGTCTTTCCACCCCGACCGACGCACCAAGCGCCACAGCAGTTCTCGCGTCGCGACTTTGGCCAAGGTGCGACCCGTAACTGGCGGGTGACCGTGGTCGAGCAGCTCGCGGGCTTGTATGTCCGCCCAGGCTGCGGTCTTGGCCAGATTGTCGAGGATCGAACGGTGTGAGAAGTGGATGAGAGGTGACTGAAGCGTACCGGGGATGCCACCCTCATCGAATATGAGCGCTTCGTGAATGTCTCCCTCGTACCTTCCAGTGCCCCTGCGTAGAAGGCGTACCGGTCGTTCTCCGGTCCAGCCGCCGTGTCTCATCATCCGCCCATAGAAGACGTTGGCTATCGGGATGCGGTACCCGGAGCGGCTGCTCTCGGAGCCCACCACGGAAGAGATCTCGGCCGCGAGCGCAGCCGTCACTCGCTCATCTGCGTCAACCATGAGCACCCAGTCTGAGGTCGCCTCGTCGAGGCCGCGATTCCTGAGATCGGCGAACCCCTGAATTTCGTGATCCACGACCCTCGCCCCCCGAGCCGCCGCCCTGACCGCCGTGTCGTCTGTGGTTCGCCCGTCGACGACGACGAGACACTCGTCTACAAATCCCAGCCGGTTGAGACAACCATCGATGACTCCCGCCTCATCCCTGGCGATGATGATGGCCGTCACCGTTCGCATGCCGGCTCCGGCGGTGTGGCCCTGACATCTGTCAGCCATCCCCTGCTGGCGGTGAACGAGGCAGAACCTCCACACAGGATCAATGCCACCGCGTAGGTGGCGATGAGGCATGGAAGCTCGACAGCTACCGTGGCGATCGGCGACGATTCGAACCAGCCGGCGATGCGGATGACCGTCCAGACACCGATGGTCGCCACCGAGGCGACGGCCGCCCGCGGGACCTGCCGATAGTTGGCGAGGAATCCGGTCCGGCGACGGTAGACCACGGCGACGGCGATCAACGCCAGGAACTCAGTGATGGCCAGGGCGCCCGCTGCGCCCCGGGCTCCGGCTACCGGGATGAGCGCCATGTTGGCGACCAGGTTCACGGCGGTCGTCATAGCCGCGAGGCGGAGCATGCTCTGGCGAGCATCGACGACGACGAGAAGGTTCCCGTACAGAGCGCACATGAACGAGATGCCGGCTGCAATGCCCAGGAGGGCAAACGGTCCCGCCGCGGGAGCGAACCGCTTTCCGGACACGAAGATCATGATGGGTCGTGCCAGGAGGACGGAGATCGTGATGACGATCGCGGATCCAGACACGAGGATATCGAACCCATTCTGCGCCATCGCGGCACGCCTTTCCGGTGTTGCCCGAACAGCGTGGGGCATCATGGCCAGCATGAAGAAGCTCGGCATCGCCATGACAAACTCCACGACTGTGTACGCCACGCCATAGAAGCCGACCTGTGACGCCGGCTGGAAGGCGGACAGGAGCACGGCGTCCAGCCTGAAGTACACGGCGTTGAGGATCTGGACGGCGCCCAACGCGAGTGAAACAGTGAGCAGCGCCTTCGACGCCGTCACGCTGACAACCGGGCGCACAGGTCCGATTCGGTGGGCGAGTACCACGGACACGGCCAGGCTCAGGGCCGCCGCCGCGACTGTCGCCTCGAGGAACCCGCCCCTCCCCCAGCCGGCGGCGACCGCGCCGACCGCCGCAGCCATCCCGGCGGCGCTGCCGAGCAAATCGACCACACCGGCCAACGCGAGTCGGCCCACTCCGGCGAACACCGACGCGACGGCCGACTGGACGGACCCTAGTAGCAGCGCCGGCGCCAGAATCAGGACCGATTGCCACACCGCGTGGTTGCCTCGGTAGAGCACAAACGCGATGGCAAGCATCATTGGCGTCGCGGCCAGGGCCAGCGCCGTTCGGGTGGCGACGCACACACCGAGTAACCGGGACACGTCCGCGTCGGGGCGGGCCATCTCCCGAGCCGTGATGGTAGAGGTCCCGAGCTCACCCACCCCCGTGAACACCGCGATCACCGCCACGGAGGTCACAATCTGGCCCCATGTGACAGGTCCGAAGTAGCGGGTCGCGACTCGCAGGGCAACCAGCGACGTCAGGCCCCCGGCGGCCCGTCCAGCGACCCGCAGTAGGGCGGCGCGTGCCACGGAGGCGGGGGCAGTCACGGAGACCGGTGCAACAGCTCGGACCAGAGGCCGAGCACCCACGCGCCGGCCATGACGACAGATGCAGCCGCGGAGACGGCGTGAGTGCCCGGTCCACCCTCAGGCCCGACGAGCGGACCTCGAATTTCGACGGCCGTGGCCAGCGCGACAACGGCGGCGACCACCGGTCTGCGGGTCGGCTGCCACATCACGGTGGCGATGGTCACCGCGGCTGCCGCCGGCAGGCCCAGGGCGGCCACATACTGGCGGGGCGTGGGGCGGTCACCCGAGCTGCGCCAGTAGCGCACCTTCCAGCGACCGAAGTCCAGATACTGCGATGCCAGCGCTCTCAACGAGGCTCGTGGGCAATAGCCGACCTCCAAACTCGGGTCGAACCACACCGTACCCGTGACGGCCATCCGCCGGTTCAGCTCGAAGTCCTCGTTGACCGGCAAGGTCGTGGCCCACCCACCGGCCGCTTGAAGCTCGTCGGTCCGGAACGCACCGAGGTACACGGTGTCAGCGGGACCCGCGGCCGAGGAACGCCGATAGCGGGCACCGCCCATGGCCCATCGGTTGTTCAGGGCCCGGGCGACGCCGCGCCCGAAGGACCCGCCTCCGGTTGAAAGGGCGCGCTGCCGGCCACCGACCACGCTCACCTCCGGACGCTCGGCAAGAGTGCGGGCACACGTCGACAGATAGTGCGCGGGGATGCGGCTCCGAGCGTCGACCCGGCACACCACCGGGGCCGATGCCGACGCCAGCCCCAGGTTGAGATTCGACGGGCGGGACCCGCCCGGGTTCTCGAGGATTCGCCACCGGGCTATTCCGGCGGCCGCCAGTGCATCAGCCGCCTGCTCTCTGGTCCGCCCACCGCTTGACCCGTCCACGACGACGATCTCGATTCGGTCGACCCCGATGTCCTGGCCGCCGATTGCCGCGATGCAGGCGCCGACCGTCGCTTCTTCATTGACCGTGGGTATCAGCACTGTCACCGCGGGATCAGTCACAGCGCGCGCACGGCCTCGAGGAAGAGTTCATGGTCGGCCTGGCGGGCCCGTTGGGCGGTCTCGGCGATCGTCGATCGGTAGCCGTCGTCCTCGAGGCCGACGAGTGCGTCCCGCCACGTGCTGTCAGGAGCATCGGCCGACACCAGCAACCCGGTGATCCCGTCGACGACCTGCTCGGGGATTCCTCCGACGGCCGACACGACGCACACACACCCGAGCGCCTGGGCCAGGGCGACCGCGCCGCTCTGGGTGGCGAACCGGTACGGCAAGAGTACGGCGGTCGCGCCCCGAAGCAGGTCGACCAGGGCCCCTGAGTCGACATAGCCCCCCACGACCTCCGCCCCCTGGGCCATCGGCGGCGTGCCCTTGCCGGCCACCACGAATCTCCAACCCGAAAGACCCCGCTCGGCCAGGCGGAGCACGGTGTCGGTCCCCTTGTAGTCCCGCCGGATCACGCCGAAATGCAACGCCATCCAGCCGATCTGGTCCGTAGCCACCTCCGTACCGACAGCCGCCGCCTTCTCGGCCAATGCCGTCATGCCCACCTGGATCGGCAGGGGGACGACCCGGGGCCCGGCCACCCCGAGGCGGTCGGCGACGTAGCGGCTGTGAGTGATGACGACATCAGCGCGCTCCAGCTGAGAACGGAGTCCGGCACGGGTTCCGGCCGCCAGGCGACCGTGCAGCCGATGATCGTGGACGACGACGACGACCTTGGCCCCGACCCCTCGAGCGGCCCGGTGCACCTGCGACTCGATCGGTGGGATCACGTAGTTCTGGATCACCACCAAGCTCGGACGCTCAGCTCGGATGAGTGACGCGGCACGCCTGGCGAGCATCCAGTGGGCGGCCAACGCCGGTAGAGGTCCACCCGCCTCGACAACGCCTGGACGGGTCGACAGGTCGCGGCCTGAGCGGGTCACCAGAACAGGACTGCGGTCGCTGAGTGCTTCGAGCCACGCCTCGGTCGTCTGGGTGATGCCTCCCCGGCCCAGCCAGTCCACGATCACCGCGCCGGCCATGCCTCAGACCTCTCGCCAGGACATGAGTGCCGCGCCGAGGGCCGCCAGCCGCGCCGGTCGGCGCTGTGAGCCGGTTCCGCCGAGGAGGTCGCTGGCCAGCAGCCTTAGCGACCACAGCACTACCACCGGTACCGCCAAGGCGGCGGCGGCCCGCCCTTGGGTGCAACGAACGCATCGCACGGCGTTGCGGACCATCAACCGGCTCTTGTCGGCCCGCACGTCGTCGCGACCTCGGGCGTGGTTCACCCTCGCGTCGGCATCCACGTAGAGCTTCTCGTCACGCGCACGAAGCTGCCAGCACCAGTCGATCTCCTCCCAGTACAAGAAGTAGCCGTCCGGCATCGGGCAACTCAGGAGCAGGCTCCTCGGCGCCGCGAACATCGCCGCGCTGGCGGCGTCGACCCGTGTGACACCGGCCGGCGCCCTCCACTTCTCGACCTGGATCAACCGCTCGAGGAGAGGCACCGGGCGATCAGGCAGAAGCGCCCATTCCAGGAGCAGCTTCCACGGGGTCGGCAACGCCATGGCCGCTGGGTCCGCCACACCGGAAGGACCGACGAGTACCGGGAACACGACGGAGCCCACACCCGCACCCTCGACCAAGCGGGCGACCGCTCGCTCCTCGGGGACCACGTCGTCGTTGCAGACCACCACCACGTCCCCGCACGCCCTGCTGACGCCACGGTTCACGGCTCGGCCGAACCCGATGTTCTCCATTACGGCGAGCTCCAAGCCACCCCTCTCATCGATGACCGAACCGACCTGTGGGTCGCCCTCCACGTTCACGACGACGATCTCGTCCACCGAGCCCGCCAGGGCGGCAAGGAGCGTCCGGAGCGCCTCGGGACGGTGAAACGCCACGACGACGGCGCTGGTGCTCACCGGCCACCTCGACCCACGACCTCACGGAGGGTGCGGACGATTATTCGCAGATCCAGGGCCAGGCCCTGGTGGCGGAGGTAATAGAACTCGTACTGCAGCTTCTCCAGGGCATCGAGCTCGCTGCCGCCGTAGTGGTAGTTGAGCTGCGCCCATCCGGTCAGGCCCGGTCGGATCAGGTGGCGGAGATCGTAGAAGGGGATCTTGTCTGTCAACGTCCGGACGTACTGCGGTTGCTCGGGCCGCGGTCCGACGATCGCCACCTCTCCACGAAGGATGTTGAGCACCTGGGGTAGCTCGTCGAGGTGGGTCTGGCGGAGCCACTTGCCGACCGGCGTGATGCGTACATCCTGATCCGTGGTCCACTGGCTGTCGCCCGAGTCGGGACGCATGGTGCGGAACTTGAGGATGTTGAAGTCCTTCCCGCTCTTGCCCACCCGCGGCTGACGGAAGAACAGTGGACCGCGATTGCCGAAAAGGTTCGCCGCCATCACGAACGGTAGGGCGAGCATGAGCACCGCCAGCCCGAGCACGGCGGTGAGGCCGTCCACCAGGCGCTTCATACGCCCATAGCGCAGGCGGTGGAGCTCACCGATGTCGAACATCAACGCCACCCGCTCGAGCTCGGACAGCGGCAGCTTGCCCAGCCACTCGTCGTAGAACAGCGAAAGCGTCCGGATCCGGACACCGCGGCTGTGAAGCTTGGCCGCCTGGGCCACGATCGACTCATCGCCCTGGGCCACTCGGTCGAGAACGAGTATCGACGCATCGACCTCGGCGAACGCCTCCATGAGCAGCTCCCGGCCATCCTCGGTGACGGCGGCCTCGGCGTGGGTGAGGACCTTGGCCAGCGAGGCCCGGCGTTCGGACTCGAGGACGTCCGACCGCAGCGTCGCCGCCTCGTCGTGCGTCAGGACGGCCAGCACCCGGTCCCGCCTGCGTTGATCCCTCCGTCCTTGGGCAGCGACGAACGCGCAGAGGGCGTAACCGGGCACCAGCAGCGCGGCGGTCCAGAAGAGGACGAAACGTGGGAGGACGGCGACGCCCAGTGCCAGTTGGACGAGGGAGATGCAGAGAGCGGCAACCAGATTGGCCCCGAGGGCCAGCCACAGTGCGTTGTACGCATTCCTGGGCAGGTCGGGGAGTCCGACGGCGTACGCCGCGATGCAGAGCACGACGATATAGGCGATGGCCCATGACAGCCTGGACGAACCGGCCGCGCGGTAATGGCCGATGTACCTCCCGTGGAAGTCACTCAGGCCCAGGACGAGAGCCGCCGTGCCGGCATAGAGCAATACCCGGGCTAACCGCCGCACGGCTGATCTCTCATGGTCTCGCCGGCGGCGGGCACGTCGCCGGACTTGGCGAGCTTGCGGGTCCGACCGGGGCGAACCGGCGGGCCTGCTGGCGCCAGTACTGCTCCTGCGTGGTATCGCAGCGGCTGTGCGCCGATCTCGCCAGTCCGTTCATGGCTCGGACCGAGGTTGGGTTCAACCGCAACGCCGATGCGTATTCCGCCCGAGCGTCCTGGCGTCGGCCGATGCTCTCGTCGAGCTCAGCCAGGTCGTTCCACAGCGCCGGGTCGGTGTTGTCCCGCTGGACGGCGGTCAATCGCCAGGACCTGCTCACCTGGTAGTCCGCCGGGTTGTGCCCGTTGGTTATGCCATGAAAGAGCCACACCCGAGCCAACATCGAAGCGGTCGACGGCCACGCCGGCAGGATGCTGTTCGCCCGTTGGGCCGGGGGGGTGCGCAGGTCGAGTTCCGCCTGGTGCATCTCGAGCTCTCCAAAGAGCAGCACCGATCCTGCGACCATCGCCACACCGATGCAGCACAGCGGGAGAACGAGCTGTCTTGCCGTTCGGCTCGGTCGGTCACGTATGGCACCAAATGAACTGCTCGCCCCAAGGGCCAGAAACGCCAATGGCGTCGTCACGACCGACTGCGGCTCGAACAGATGGATGGCGAACACCCCGATGGCACCGACCAGCAGCCAGCCCCGGGCCGACCTCGCGGCCGCGATCAACCACACCAGCAGCGCACCGAGCCCCAGCAGTCCGGTCGTGGTGGCGTATTCGACGAAGATGTTGTGGGCGTCGGTCGCGAGTCGTTCCGGGCCCTCGGCCAGGCCCACTGAGACCGGTCGATACGGCGACGTCGCCGTCCGGAACTGCCCGGGGCCGACACCCAGGAGCGGGTGTTGGATCACCGAGTGCCGGGCGGACAGCCAAGAGACCGGCCGGGTCTTCCAGTCCCCGAGATTTCCGGCGCGGGATGTGGCGCTGGAAGTCGATGAGGTCCCGATGGCGGTCCCGGCGGCCAGTCCGAGAAACAGCAGGAGGGCGAGGAGGGCGGCGATACGAAGACCGTGACGCCGTCCTGCCCACACCGCGATTCCCGCCATGATCACCAGCGCGCCCCGAGTTCCGCTGAGCTGGGCCGCCATCGCCGCGGCCGCCATTGGAGGCGCCCAAGTGACCGGCGACGCCGCCAGCCTCGGGACAGACAATGCCACCCCGAGTATGGCCAACGCGGCCAGGTGTATCGGATTGCCGGTCAGTCCGCTCGCTCGGCCTCCGGCGTCGACCAGGTTCAGGCCGAAACCGTTGAGATCTACAACCGATGCCAGCAGCGCCATCGCGATGTTGATGAAGACCCCGATCAGCAGAGCCCGCTCGAGCAGCGGACGAGCCTCCGGACGCAGGGTCCGGCCGATGGCCCACGCGCCGGCCAGCGCGGCCATGAACAGCAGGCCCGTGCCCTGGTTGTACAGGCCGAAGACGGCAGTGGTGTGGTTTTGAGAAAACACGGCCGACGCGGCGCCGACCGCCACGAAGGCCATCGCAGCTCGGGCGGCCAGCGACTGTTGCTGGCGGGTTTGGGACAACAGCACCGGTAGGCCGACCGCCGCCACAACCAGCAAAATGGCCGCTCGCGGCGACCAGGTGTTGGCGTCGAGCCCCGACACGAAGGTGATCGGAAGCACGAGCGCGACGACTGCGGCGAACAGTTCGAGAGGGGAGCGACGGTACCGAAGGGACGATCGTTCTTCCGGCGCGAGAGGTGGTCGGTCGGCAACGATCGTCACATGTGTCACTATCGGCAACTTGGGCGAATAGATGAAGCTCGCCGGCCGTCGGCCCGGCTGGTCCCCGCCCTCGGGGGGAAGGGCCGGGACCAGAGCCGTTGATCCGTAAAATGGCCGTATCGGGCTACGCCGAGCCCTTGACGAGGCGTGCACCGAGGTCGAATTTAGAACGTATCAAAGATGAGACCTGATAAAGATATGTATCCTGGTGCCTTCATGGAGTCTGCCCTCATCGATCGGCTGCGCGGGCGCGAGTGGCGGCTGACCGCTCAGCGCCGGGTGGTGGCCGAGGTGTTCACCGGTGACCATGTCCACCTGACCGCCGAGACGGTCCACGCCCAGGCCCGGGCCGTCCTGCCCGAGATCAGCCTGGCCACCGTGTACAACACGCTCAACGAACTGGTCGCCATGGGGGAGCTACGCGAGGTCCAGTCTGGCGATGGCCCGAAGCGCTACGACCCGAACGTCACCTCTGACCACCAGCACCTGCAGTGTGTGCGCTGCGGCGCGCTGTGGGATGTGGTCCCCAGGGGCACCACGGAGCTGGGCCTACCGGGCGACGAGCAGCACGGATTCCGGCTGCTCAACGTCGACATCATCTTCCGCGGTGTGTGCCCCACCTGCAACCACGCTCCCGGCTAGACATCCTGCCCCCCGGTAGGATCGGGTTGTGCTGCGTTACCTCACAGCCGGCGAATCCCACGGCCGGGCCCTCGTCGTCACCATCGAAGGGCTGCCGGCCGGCCTCGAGTTGACGGGTGAGGACCTGCAAGCGGAGCTGGCCCGGCGCCGGCTGGGGTACGGACGGGGCCCGCGCATGCGCTTCGAGGCCGACGAGATCACCCTGCTCGGCGGCATCCGCCACGGTCGCACCCTGGGATCGCCGGTCGCCATCATGATCGGCAACACCGAATGGCCGAAATGGGAGCAGGAGATGTCGGCCGCTCCCGGCGCGACCGGGAAGCCATTGACCCAACCCCGCCCCGGCCACGCCGACCTGGCTGGCATGCAGAAGTATGGCTTCGACGACGCCCGCAACGTCCTCGAGCGGGCCTCGGCACGGGAGACCGCGGCCCGGGTGGCCGCCGGCACCTGCGCCAAGGCGCTGCTGGCGCACATCGGGGTCGCCATCATCAGCCACGTGGTCCAGATGGGGCCGGTCGTCTCTAAGTCGCTCAACCGGCCCACGCCGGCCGACCTGGGTGCCGTCGACGCCTCCCAGGTGCGGTGCTTCGACCCCGACGCCGAGGAGGCCATGGTCGCCGAGATCAAGGCGGCGGCCCGGGACGGCGACTCGCTGGGCGGTGTCGCCGAGGTGCTCGGCTACGGCGTGCCGGTCGGGCTGGGCAGCCACGTGCACTGGGACCGCAAGCTGGACGGCTTGCTGGGCCAGGCCCTGATGAGCATCCAGGCCGTCAAGGGAGTCGAGATCGGAGACGGGTTCGAGGTCGCCGGGTGCCGCGGGTCGGTGGCCCACGACCCCATCACGTGGGACCCCCGGGCCGGATACCGGCGGGAGACGACGCGTGCCGGCGGCGTGGAGGGTGGGATCTCGACCGGCGAGCTGCTCGTGGCGCGGGTGGCCATGAAGCCGCTGGCCACCCTCAACCGGCCGGTCCTGAAAACGGTGGACGTGGTCACCAAGGCCGAGACGGTGTCGTTCAAGGAACGCACCGACGTCACCGCGGTGCCGGCGATGGGTGTGGTGGCCGAGACCATGATGGCTCTGGTGCTGGCGGGCGAGGCGCTGCGGAAGTTCGGGGGTGACTCGGTCTCGGAGTTCGTCCGCAACCACGACGCCTTCGTCGCCCACCTTGGTTGAACGCCCGCAGCAACGGCTCCTGCTCATCGGCATGATGGGGGTGGGAAAAAGCAGCGCCGGACGGCTGGTGGCATCGCGGCTGAACTGGGCCTGTGTCGACAGCGATGAGCGTGTACAGCAGCGCACCGGAAACACCGTGCAGCAGATATTCGCCGAGCGGGGAGAGGCGGCCTTCCGGGCCGAGGAAAGCGAGGCGCTCCGGGACCTGCTGGCCCTCGACGAACCGCTCGTCGTCTCGGTGGCCGCGGGCGCCGTCGTTTCAGCCGATAACCGGAAGCTGCTGCGGGCCGCCGGCCTGGTCGTGTGGCTCCGAGCGGACGTCACCACCCTCACGAAGCGGGTCAACGGCGGCCGCGGGCGGCCTCTGCTCGAAGCCGATCCGGTGGGGGCGCTCGCCCGGCTCCATGCCGAACGCCAGCCGCTGTACGAGGAGCTGGCCGATGTCACGATCGACGTCGACCACTTGACCCTCACCGAGGTTGCCGACCGTGTCACGGCGGCTGCCGATGCATGAGATCACGGTCGGGCTGGGGGAGCGGTCCTACCCGATTCTCGTGGGGGCGGGCGCCCGGCAGAGGCTGCTCGAGTTCATTCCGACGGGTGCCACCAGGGCGGCCATCGTGACTCAGCTGACGATCCCGTGGACCGTCGAGGCAGGCATCGAACAGGCCATTTTTCCCGTCGATGATTCTGAGGACGCCAAATGCCTCGAGTCGGTCGAGGAACTGTGCCGGGCCTGGGCCCGCTGGGGCCTCACCCGGGCCGACGTGGTCGTGGCGGTCGGCGGCGGGGTGGTCACCGACACCGCCGGGTTCGCGGCCGCGGTCTACCACCGGGGAGTCTCGGTCGTGCACGTGCCCACCACCCTGCTCGGCCAGGTGGATGCGGCCATCGGCGGCAAGACCGGCGTCAACCTGCCAGAGGGCAAGAACCTCGTCGGCGCCTTCTGGCAGCCGGCGGCCGTGTTGTGCGACACCGAGACGCTGGCCACGTTGCCGCCGCGCGAATACCGCAGCGGCCTGGGTGAGATGGCCAAATACGCCTTCCTGGGCGTCCAAGGGCTTCGCCACCGCTCGCTGGATGACGCCGTCGCGGCATGTGCCGAATGCAAGGCCAGGGTGGTCGGCGCCGACGAACGGGAGGGGCCGGGCGGTCGGCGGGCGCTGCTCAACTACGGGCACACGCTGGCGCACGCCCTCGAGACGGTCGGGCGCTACGATCTGCGCCACGGCGAGGCGGTGGCCATCGGGTTGGCGTTCGCCGCGTCGCTGGCTCGTCGGCTGGGTCGCATCGACAGCCGGCGGGTCAAGGAGCATGTCGCGGTGCTGAACGGCTACGACCTGCCCACCACCCTGCCACCGGGCACCGACACCGACGAGGTGGTGGTCGTGATGGGGCGGGACAAGAAGGCGGTCGACGGAGGCCTGACCTTCGTCCTGGACGGGCCCCGCGGTCTCGAGGTGGTGCCCGGCGTGAGCGAAGGGGCCGTCCGCGACGCGCTCGATGAGGTGCAGTCGACGTGACGCCCCCGCTGATCCTGCTGCTCTCGGGCGCCAATCTCAATCTGCTCGGTCAGCGCCAGCCCGAGGTCTACGGCACCGCCACTCTCGAGGATCACGTGGCGGTGGCCGCCGCCGCGGCTGCCAGGTGCGGGCTTTCCCTCGAGCACCAGCATTCCAACCACGAGGGCGACCTGGTCGAGGCCATTCACGCCGCCCGGGGCCGGGCGGCCGCCATCATCATCAATCCCGGGGCGCTCACCCACTACGCCTGGTCACTGCATGACGCCCTGGCCGCGTTCGACGGTCCGGTGATCGAACTGCACCTTTCCAACCCCAACGCCCGGGAGCCGTGGCGCCACGTCTCGGTCGTCAGCCCGGTGGCCGCCGGCACGATCGTCGGCTTCGGCGGCCTCGGGTACCGTCTGGCGGTAGAGGCGGTCGCCGAACTGTTGGACGGATGATGGACATGCGCACCCTTCCAGCCATGGATGTCGCCGGGCGGCTGCCCCGGCTGCGACGCGGTCTGACCGATGCTGGTGGCGACGCCCTCATCGTGACCAGCCTCACCAACGTCCGCTACCTGACCGGCTTCACCGCGTCGGCCGGCATGTTGGTGATCCTGCCGGACGAGACGGTACTGCTCACCGATGGGCGCTATCAGACGCAATCGGTCGAGCAGCTGGCCGCCGCCGGCGTGGACATAAGCGTGGCGATCGTGACCGCGGCCATGCAGGCGGACGCTGTCGCCGCATTGGTGACCGGCGCCGGGGTGGCCCGGCTGGGCCTCGAGGCGGCGCACGTCAGCTGGGCCCGCCAGCGGACCATGGCCACCGAGTGGTTCCCTACCGTCGAGCTGGTCCCCACCGTGGGCCTGGTCGAGGAACTGCGTCGGGTCAAGGACGCGGGCGAGGTGGCCCGCATCGCCCGGGCCGCAGAGATCGCCGATCGGGCGCTGGCCTCGGTGCGGCCGCTGCTGGCCGACCGGCCGACTGAGGTGGAATTCGGCCTGGCCCTGGACTTCGAGATCCGCCGGCTGGGCGCGTCAGGCAACTCGTTCGAGACCATCGTGGCATCGGGGCCCAATGGCGCCAAGCCCCATCACCGCCCGTCAAGCCGTCTGGTCTCCGCCGGCGAGCTCGTGGTGCTGGACTTCGGGGCCGTGGTCGACGGGTATTGCTCGGACATGACCCGGACGGTGTGCGTCGGCGATCCGTCGCCTGAGATGCGGAGCGTCGTGGAGACGGTGACCGCCAGCCAGGCGGCGGGCGTGGCGGCCGTCCGGGCCGGTGCCACCGGCTTCGACGTGGACCGGGCGTGCCGGGCGGTCATCGAGTCCGCGGGCTGGGCCGACCGGTTCGTCCATGGGACCGGCCACGGTGTCGGCCTCGACATCCACGAGGCTCCATCGGTGGCGCCCACCTCGTCCGATACACTGGCGACCGGCCACGTGGTCACTGTCGAGCCCGGCGTGTACCTGCCCGGCATCGGCGGCGCTCGGATCGAGGACACCGTTGTCGTGACCGATGACGGCTGTTACCCCGTGACCACTACTCCGAAGGACATTCGTGTACTCGAACTCTGAGCTTGGCGGCTGATGGCCGTGGTTTCCACCAATGATCTGAAGAACGGCATGACGCTCGACCTGCCCGAGGGACTGCTCTCGGTGGTGGAGTTCCAGCACGTCAAGCCGGGCAAGGGCGGTGCATTCGTCCGGACCAAGCTCAAGAACGTGCGCAGTGGCCAGGTGATCGAACGCACCTACCGCTCGGACGAGAAGCTCGAGCAGGCAGTCATCGACAAGCGGGAAATGCAGTTCCTCTACACCGACGGCGACCAGTACGTGTTCATGGACAACGAGACGTACGATCAGCTCCAGACCCCCAGGTCCGGGCTGGGCGAGGCCGCCCACTACGTCAAGGAAGGCGATTCCGTCATCCTGCAGATGTACGGCAGCGAGATCGTGGGCTTCGACCTCCCGGCCGCGGTGGAGCTCACCGTCACCGCCACCGAGCCCGGCTTGCAGGGAGATCGTGTCTCAGGTGCGCGTAAGCCGGCCACGCTGGAGACCGGCCTGGTGATTCAGGTCCCGTTGTTCGTCGTGACCGGCGAACGGGTGAAGGTCGATACCCGAACCGGCGAGTACCTGACCCGCGCCGGCGGTTGACCGTCCGGCCGGTGGGGGAGGAGACCGCCGCCTTCGGCTCCCGCCGCGAGGCGCGGGAACGGGCGCTGTCGCTGCTCTACGAGGCCGATGCCAAGGGCGTTTCGCCGGCATCAGTGCTGGCCGAGGTGCCGGTGGAGCCGCCACCGTTCGTCACCTCCCTGGTGTCCGGGGTGGGCGAGCGTATGGAGGAGATCGACGGCTTGATCGCCCGCTTCGCCATCGACTGGGCCCTGGATCGCATGCCCGTGATCGACCTGACCCTGGTGCGGATGGCCACCTTCGAACTGCTGGCCCGTCCCGACGTGCCGACCGGCGTGGTGATCTCCGAGGCGGTGGAGTTGGCCAAGCAGTATTCCACCGAGGAATCAGGCCGTTTCGTCAACGGTGTCCTGGCTTCGATCGCGGTCGAGACCCGTCCAGAATAAGAAAATTGGGTAAGTCTTAACCGGGGCACAGCCGATAGTAGAGTCGGTGACTATCGACCCCAGTGTGGTCGCGGCCCTCGAGGCCGCGGTGATGGCAGATCCCCAAAATGTGCCGCTGCGGCTCCATCTCGCCGGTCTGATGCTCGAAGGTGGCAATGTCACGGGGGCGGCGGCCCAGTGCTCGGTGGCGTTGCAGTTGCAACCGGATGATCCCGAAGCGCTGGCGCTGGCCGCCCGGGCCGCTGAAGCGGCCGGCGACGGCCCGCGCGCCGCGGCCTACCACCGGCTCGAGGTGGCGCTCAGCTGGCCGGCGGAGCTGGCGTCACTCGCGGCCGGCGGCCACGAAGCCGTCAGCGGTGACGGGTGGGATGTCAAAGGTGGTGGCGAGGACTGGGACCGGATCCTCGCCCAGGTGCTGGCCGAGGAGGACGCTTCGGCGTCGCCACCGGCCCTGACCCTCGCCGACGTGGCCGGGTTGGATGATGTGAAGTCCCGCCTCGAGAGGTCGTTCCTCGCGCCGCTTCGCGACGCCATGTCCGGACGGAGCCAGGGACGTGACGGTGGCCGGCGGATGAGCGGCGGGATGCTGCTGTGGGGCCCTCCGGGTTGCGGCAAGACCTTCCTGGGCCAGGCCATCGCCGGTGAGCTGGGCGCCCGTTTCCTCGCCGTCGGGCTGCACGACGTACTGGAGATCTGGCTGGGTCAGAGCGAGCAGAACCTGCACAGCCTGTTCCAGGCAGCGCGCCGCCAGGCGCCCTGCCTGATGTTCCTCGACGAGGTCGATGCGCTCGGTCACAAGCGGTCCAACCTGACGCGGACCGGCGCCCGCAACGTTGTCGTTCAGTTGCTGGCCGAGCTCGACGGGCTGGGCGCCATCAACGAAGGGATCTTCGTGCTGGCGGCCACCAACCAGCTCTGGGACGTGGACCCGGCGCTGCGCCGCCCGGGCCGGCTCGACCGGACATTCTGCGTCCTGCCACCGGATGAAGCGGCCCGGAAGGTCATCCTCGGGTACCACTTGCGGAACCGGCCGATCGGCGCGGTGGACCTGGGTGATGCGGCGCGTCGGACCGAGGGTTTCTCGGGTGCCGACCTGCGGCTGGTGTGCGACCTGGCGTCCGAGCGGGCCACCGCTGGAAGCACAGCGACCGGTGGCCACCGGCCGATCGGTCGCCCGGACCTGCTGGCGGCCATCGCCGAGACGCGACCGAGCACCCGGTCGTGGTTCGAGACGGCCCGCAATTACGTCATGTTCGCCAACCAGGACGGGGAGTACGACGACGTCAAGGCGTATCTCCGCCAGCATCGGCCACGCTCGTGAGTTTGCGCCAGATCGCCCCTGGGCGTCCGGATCTCGCCGAGGACGCCGCGGCCGAGGCCGAGACCCTCATCGCTCTGGGCCGCTATGAGTTGGCTCTCGTTTCGATCGCTCGCGGTCTGATTGTCGCCCCCACCGACAGCCGCTTGCACTCCCATCGGGCCATCGCCCGGTACCGCCTCGGCCGCTACCGCGACGCCTCGTGCTCGGCCGGTGAGGCCATCTCGGCCGACCCGACCGACCCGTGGGCCTACGACCTGAAAGCCTCCGCCCTCGTGGCCCAGGCCCGGACCAGGTTGCCACCGGGACGCCGGCAGCTCGGCCGCCAGGCTCGCCAAGCGGCGGCCCGGGCCGTTCGGCTGGCTCCCGAGGAGGCCCAGTGCCACTGCACGGCGGCCGAGGCCGAACTGCTCGCGGGCGACTGGCCGGCTGCCTACGCCGCGGCCCGGCAGGCCCTCGAGTTGGCACCCGACCGCCCGGAGCCGTATGTGGCATTGGCTCAGGTGGCGGTGGCCGCTCGGGATTTTGCCGCCGCCCGGGACGCGGCCTGCCATGGCTTGTCCGTCGATCCCACCAACTACGCGGCGAACAATCAACTCGGCACGGCGTTGGTCGGTCTGGGCCACTGGAAGCAGGCCGCGGTCGCCTACGCCGCCGCCGCTCGGCTCGATCCCGAGGCCCTGCCGGCCAAACGCAACCTGGCCCGACTCGGTGGTGCCATGGCGACCGCCGCCGCCCTCGGTGTGATGCTTCTGCTGTCCCTGGCCCCGCAGGGTCTGGTGCTGTTCCCCCTCGCCTGTGTGACCGCGGCGGTGGCCGTCGGCCGCAGCGCCCGCCTCCGGCGCCGGCTCAGCCGCGTCGGCCTGGCCGCCGGTTTGGGCGTGGCCCGGATGAAGGTCGGGGGCGGCCTGATGGCCGGAGGCGTGCTGGCCGCGGCCGTGGCGGCCGTCCTGGCCGCCCTGACCCTGACCGTCGGTGTCACAGTGGGCGCCCGGGCCCTCTCCGTGGCCGTGTCGCCGGTTGCCCTCGGTTGGCTCATGTGGCGCGGCGGGCCCGCTCTGGGCCGCCGCGTGCGCCACCCGGCGCCCAGGTCCGATGTCGACATCGACGGCCGGCTGGCCAGGGGTTTCGGGTCGATC
The DNA here is from genome assembly GCA_963792645.1 of uncultured Actinomycetota bacterium. Classification (GTDB taxonomy): domain Bacteria; phylum Actinomycetota; class Acidimicrobiia; order Acidimicrobiales; family Palsa-688; genus CAWBWS01. The sequence continues at coordinate 58,193 of CAWBWS010000001.1, read as the reverse complement.
CGGCGCCGGCCGCTCGCCGGGGCGTCAACCGCCCTGATCGCCCTGGCCGGCGGGCTCGGCTGGCTGGTCACCGGCCTGGTCGTCTACCCGTACCTGTTCGCCGGGCGCGGCGGCGCCGGGCGGGGAGGCGCCGGCGGCCGCCCGGGCGGTCCGTTGGTCGCGCTGATCCCGGGTCTGATCGCCGCCGCGCTCACCGGTGTCATGGTGCGGCGGGAGATGAAAAGCCGCTGAGCCAGGGCGGCTCAAACCGTCCACCGCCGGAGACCGAGTAGTCTCGGCGCAGTGCTGAGGACGCCGTTGGCGGGTCGTCGCAGCTTCCGCCCGCATCAAACGCGACACCGCGCCGGCTCGGTAGTGGCCGTCGCCGCGACGGCGGCAATCGTCCTCTGGGCCGCGTCCAGGGCCCGGTCCCGGGACCCGGCGCCGGTGCACACGAAGCCGGAAGAGCCGGTCGAAGTAGCGCTTGTCGAGGCGGCCCGGGTCCCGGCGCCCCGCCGGCGCCGCCGTGTCGCCGGTGTCCTGGTCGGTGTGATCGCCATCGCCCTGATTGCCGCGGCCGTTGGCCGCGCCGCTGATCGGGTGGCCCTACCGCGGGACACCGCGGCGGAGGTCCGGACGACCGCGTCGCCACCTATCGAGACCGACACCACCGGCCCCGAACCGCGACCGGCTCCGACAATCGAGGCGACAAGCCTGCCGGTCTCGCCGTCCTCGGCCAGCCCGACTTCTGCGCCCACCGGCGCCGTGGGGACCGCTCCTGCCGGGGTGCCCGGGGTGCCGCCTTCCACCACCCAAAGCGCTCCGGCGACGCCGCCACCGCCAACTCGGGCGACCGTTACCACGGCTCGACCCCAGGTCCGGGCGGGCGGGGTCGCCCTGGTGGCGGCACCCCAAGCCCTGCCCGGGGATCCGTCCGACTTCACATTCCTCTACCCGGGGATGGGTGTCGGCGGCGGCCCGCGGCGCTGGAATCCGTGCCAGACAGTCACGGTCGCCGGCGGGCCGCCGCTCACCGGGGCGATCCTCGCTGAACTGACGAACATCACCGGCCTGAAGTTGGTCGAGGTGGCCGGTCCGGCAGATATTCAGATCTCGGGCGGCAACCTGCCGCCCGAGATCATGGGCGCCACGACCAATAGCTGGGCGACTTGGTTCACCCACGCCACGGTGGTGTGGAGCATCGACCGGGCGGACCACCTGCCGACCGTGCTCCGCCACGAGCTCGGCCACGCCCTCGGGTTGGGCCACAGCCAGGGGGCGGAGGAGATCATGTCGGCGTCGTCGCACGCCCGGGACTATGGAGCCGGCGATGTGAATGGTCTGCGTCAGGTGGGGTCCGGTGCGGGCACGTGCAGTAGCTCCCGCCTCTGATGCCCGGCACGGCTCGCGTCGGATGCTCCGGATGGGTGTACAAGCACTGGCGAGGCACCGTGTACCCGGAGAAGCTCCCGCAGCGGCAGTGGTTCGAGCTCTACGCCTCCCTGTTCGACAGCGTCGAGATCAACAACACCTTCTACCGGTTGCCGCCCGAGACCACCGTCGAAGCATGGGGCGCTCAGGCGGCGCCCGGTTTCGTCTATGCCCTGAAGCTCGGGGCATTCGGGTCCCACCGGATGAAGCTGCGGGACGCCCAGTCGTGGCTCCCGAATCATCTCGACCGCCTGGAGCGCCTGGGCGACAAGGCTGGGCCCACCCTGGTCCAGCTGCCGCCCCGCTGGAAGCGCAACGCCGAGCGGCTGGACGAGTTCCTTTCGCTGGCGCCCGTGACCCGGCGCTGGGCGGTGGAGCTCCGGGAGCCCTCATGGTTGCACGACGAGGTGTACCAGGTGCTCTCGAAGCATGGCGCTGCGCTGTGCATCCACGACCTGCTGGCCGGCCACCCCTGGGAACTGACGACCGATTGGACCTATGTCAGGTTCCACGGCCCCAACGCCATCGAACGCCCCTACCAGGGGCGCTACGGCGAGGACGGCCTGTTCTGGATGGCGGAACGTCTCAGCCACTGGCTCGACCGGGGCCACGACGTGTACGCCTACTTCAACAACGACGATTCCGGCTACGCCGTGCAGGATGCCAGATGGCTGGCCGATCGGCTCCTCCACCGCTGAGGGATTGGACCACTCCGCCGTCCTGGATGGTGGTTGAGCGGCAGTGCTCTCCGAGTGACACCCCTCTCGATGTCCGGCCCCTTCATGAAGAGGCCAGGGAGTGAAATCAGGCGCCCTTGCGGCTCGACGCCGTCGTCTTGGTGGGCGCTTTGTTGGCTCGCGCTTTCTTGTCCGGCGCTTTCTTCCTGGCGGCCGCTGACTTCTCTGCAGCTGCCTTCTTGGCCGGCGCAGCTGGCTTGGTCGGCCCGGTCTTCCCGGCGGGCGTTTTGCGGGCCGCCTCCAAGCTGGCCTGCAGCGCCTCCATCAGGTCGACGACCTTGGTCTCCGACGACGGCGCTTCCCCGACGGCGACCGGGTCGCCCTCGGACCGGCGTTCGATCAGGTCCTTGAGCTCCTCGGTGTAGGTGTCGCGGTAGCGGGACGGATCCCAGTCGGTCGCCAGCGAATCGATGATCTGATTGGCCAGCTTCAGCTCCCTCGGCTCCGGTTTGGCGTCGGCGGTCAGCGAGAGCTGATCGACATCGGCCTGGCTGACGATCTCGTCGGCGAAGCGCAAGGTCGACATGGCAAGCGCCCTATCCAAAGGGCGTATGGCCGCCAGGTACTGCTTGTTGCGCATCACGACCGTGCCGATTCCGACCCGCCGAGCCTCGGTCATGGCCTCGAGCAGCAGGCGGTAGGCCCTTTGCGCCGCCTCACCGTCGGGTGCCAACCAGTAGGTGTGGTCGTAGTAGATGGGATCGATGTCATCGAGGTGCACGAAGTCCGAAATATCGATGGTTCGGGTGCTCCGGGGCCGGAGCTTTTCGATCTCATCGGGGTCCACGACGACCGACCGGCCCTTGGCCAGTTGGTACCCGAGCTCGATGTCTTTCGGCGCCACCTCGTCGCCCGTCTTCTCCGACACCTTCTCGTAGCGGATGCGCGCCCCGGTGCCTTTCTCCAACTGGTTGAAGTGGACCCGGTGGTCCCGTACTGCGGTGTAGGCCTTCACCGGGACGTTGACCAGTCCGAAGCTGATTGCGCCTGACCAGATCGCTCGTGCCATGGTGGAGACCTACCCAGACTCGGGCTTCGCCGACAGGACGCAGAACTCGTTGCCTTCAGGGTCGGCGAGCACCACCCACGACTCTTCGCCTTGGCCGACGTCTGCTGGGCGGGCGCCCAGCCCGAGGAGCCGGTCGACCTCTGTCGCCTGGTCATCGGGCCGGAAGTCGAGGTGCAGGCGGTTCTTGGTCGTCTTGGATTCGCCTACCGGGACGAACAAGAGCCCCGGGAGACGCTCGGGTCCGGGCCGGATCTCGGATTCGCCGTCGTCCTCGCTGACGACGACCCAGCCGAGGGCCCTGGCCCACCAGCGGCCGAGCTCGATCGGGTCGGTGGCGTCGACGACCGTCTCTTCCCACTCCAGTGCCATGGTGCTCTCGCTATACCCGACGGCCGCGTCGGCGTACCGCTCGATCAGTTTCGAGCCGATGGCTGCCAGGTCCCGGCGAACCTCGGCCGGTTCGAGAACCTCGAGGCCGCCGCTGTAGCCGGCCAGCTCCATGGCCACGCTGCTGGTGCCGGGGCTGAAACCCAGCTCGATGGCGACCCGGCCGTCGTCAATGATGTCGCCGATCACCAGCCGGGTACCGAAGTGCCCCCGCATCCAGCGGAGGATGCCCGGATCGGCCAACGCGCGAGACCCGCCACGACCCCCGGCGGGAGTCGATCTCGGCTACCACCGCCTCCCACGCCCGGGCCAGGTCGAAATCAGGCGGGCGCACTACCGGGTCGTCGGTAAGGTCGACCGAGCGGACCCTCCACACCCGGAAGGTGCGCATCCCGGCATCGGTGTCGGCGACGAGGTACCAGACCGACCCTTTGGCCACCAGCCCGAGGGGGTGCACCGTCCGCTCGGTGACCGCCTGCTCGCGGTCGCTGTAGCCCAGCCGGACCTGGACGCCCTGGACCACGGCCTGCTGGAGCGTCTCCAGGTGAGGCGGTGTCGGCGGGGCGGTTCCACCCCACCGGGCCGGGTCCAGCACGATGGCCGCCGCCGCCTTCTCGGCCTCGGCCCGGAACGTCTCGGGCAGCGCCTGGACCAGTTTTCGCAGCGCCGCCTTGGCCTGCGGAGTCACGGCCGACGATGGACCGGCAACCAGGAACAGGGTCCGGGCCTCGGCCGCCGTGAGACCGCTCAGATCCGTACGCGCCCCGCCGACCAGCGACCACCCGCCGCCCCGGCCCGGCTGCGAGTAGACCGGGATTCCGGCGATCGACAGCGCCTCGAGGTCCCGCCGAGCCGTCCGGGTCGAGACTTCGAGCTCATCGGCGACCTGCTCGGCCGTCACCCGGCCGCGGGACTGCAGGAACAGCAGAGTGGCCACGAGGCGGTCGGCGCGCGTACCGCCAGTATTGCAAAGAAACTGGACAACAGGTGTCCACTTCTCGGGCGCAATATGTCGGCATGGACATCAACAGCACACCCATCATCGAGGCGGTTGCGCTCACCAAGCGTTTCAGCGTCAAGCACGGGAGCGTCCAGGCCCTCGACGGCCTGGACCTGATCGCCCCCTCCGGCCAGGTGACCGCGGTGCTCGGGCCGAACGGAGCGGGCAAATCGACCCTCGTCCGGGCCGTCGCCACCCTGCTGCGGCCCGATGGCGGCGTCCTGCGGGTCGCCGGCATCGACGCCGTCCGCCAGGCGGAGCGGGTGCGGCGGGTGATCGGTCTGGCCGGCCAGCACGCCGCCGTCGAACCGGCGATGACCGGGCGGGAGAACCTGGTCATGGTCGCCCGGCTGTTCGGGCACAACCGGGCGGGAGCAGCGGCAGCCGCCACGGCGGTACTCGACCAACTCGGTTTGGAGGAGGACGCCGACCGCCTGGTCCGCGGCTACTCCGGGGGTATGCGCCGGCGGCTCGATGTCGGCGCCAGCCTGGTCGGCTCCCCCCGATTGCTGTTGCTGGACGAACCGACCACCGGGCTCGACCCCCGGAGCCGCATGGAGTTGTGGGACGCGATCCGCCAGCTCGTCCGGAGCGGTACCGACGTGCTCCTGACCACCCAGTACCTCGAGGAGGCCGACCAGCTGGCCGACTACATCACGATTGTCGACCACGGCCAGGCCATCGCCACGGGCAGCCCTGAGGAGCTGAAGCGGCTCGCCGGCCGCGACGTGGTCGAGGTTCGGGTCCGGCGGGCGCTTGATGTGGGCGCGGTGCACCGGGTGCTCTCGGCGCTCGGCGTAGAGCCGGCCCGCGTCGACGAGGTCAACCGCACGGTCGCCGTTCCCGTCGCGTACGGTCCCAACAGCCTGGCCGAGGCGGTGCGGGTGCTCTCCGAACGTTGCGTCGACGTGGACGACATCGGACTGCGGCGGCCGACGCTCGACGAAGTGTTCCTGACCCTGACCGGCACGCCGGCCGTTGTCGCGGCCTGACCAAAGGAGACAGACCATGTCCACCATCACCGCCATCACCCCACCCGTCGGCCACGCCGGGGGGAGGACGGCCGCTTTGACCGTCGCCGGCCGTACCCTCCGGCAGTTCTGGCGCACTCCGCAACTCATCGTCGTCGGAGCCATGACGTCGGCGATGTTTCTCCTGATCTTCCGCTACGTGTTCGGCGGTGCCATCCACACGGGCAGCGTCTCCTACGTCGACTATCTCATCCCGGCCATGGCAGTCAGCACCGGGCTGTTCGCCAGCGGCGCCGTCGGTGTGGCGGGGGACATCGAAGGCGGTGCCTGGGACCGGCTTCGGTCACTGCCCATTCCCCGGTCGGCAACCTTGCTCGGCCGGTCCCTTGCCGACATGGCGTTGATCCTCTGGGGAACGCTGATCACCGTGGTGCTTGGCTTCGTCACCGGGTTCCGATTCCATGGGAGCCTGATCGACGCCCTGGCCGCGGTGGGCGTGTGCGTGATCTGCGGTGCCGCCTTCACGTGGCCATTCATCTACATGGGCCTGGTCTCCGGCTCCGTCCAGGCGGCCCAGAGCATGTCGTTCATGGCGTTCCCGTTTGTCTTCGTGTCCAGCGCCTACGTTCCCGTCCATTCCTTGCCGGGCTGGATGCAGCCCGTAGCTCAGAATCAGCCCATCACTCATATGGTCGGCGCGGTGCGGGCGCTGGCGTTGGGCAGCCGGGCCCAGGCGGTCCTCGGCCACGGCGCGACCTGGTTCAGCGTTCGGGCCCTGGCGTGGGCGGTGGTCATCGCCGTCGTCTTCGGCGCCCTGGCCACCCGCAAACTCTCCCGTTCGTAGGCGGGTCGTGGCTGCGACGGCCGCACGTGACGCGTGCGTGGCGCTCGCCTCCGGGTGTGATGGAGTGTCGGGTATGGCGAGCGTGTTCACCGAAGTTGTCATCGACTGCGAGAACCCCGGGCGGGTGGCCAACTTCTGGGGTGCGGTGCTGGACTGGCCGGTGATCGAGGACGAGCGGGGTTTCATTTGGACGTCATCCACTGGTGGCTGGAATCCACCCCTGCTGGTCTTCGTCCCCGTGCCGGAGGCCAAGGCCATCAAGAACCGGATCCACCTCGACGTGAACCCGTCCGGATGCGACCAGGACGTAGAGCTCGAGCGGCTCCTCGGCCTGGGCGCCCAGGAAGTCGACATCGGACAGGGCGAGGTCCCCTGGATCGTGCTGGCTGACCCGGAGGGCAACGAGTTCTGCCTGCTCGGACGCCGAGTCGATCAATAGGGGGAAAAGGTTGCTCTTGCGGCTGACGGCTGGTATCATCGAACACACGTTCCCTTGGGTAGCGGGGAAGTGCTCGCCGGGCGTCGGAACCTGGCCTATCCGTCGGTGCTGTGATCCCGGTTGGGACGGCGAGCATGTGTGATCGGTTGGGAAAGTTGAAAGAGGCGATGGGCCGGTATGCCGCCGGCTTCGACGCCCGAGTCCTGTCGATCGCCGACGCCCAGACCGCGGTCTCCTATGCCAGCGCCCGGATCCATGCCCGACGCCGGCTACGGGCGTGGACCGACGCCGATGGAGAGTGGCATCTCCGACGGAGGACCACGCCACCGAAACGGGGGACGGGGAAACGAGCGAAGCGGATGCCGCGGCCGTCGCCGCGCCACCCCCGGCCGATGCCGTCGCCGGCACGGCGCCAAGTCCCGAACCTGGGGAGCCGCTGGCCCCCCATCAACCCCCGGGCCCAAGCGTGCCACCCGGCGCCGACAACGAAAACGTCAGGGCGCGCCGGTCAAGTTGCTCATACGCATGGACTACGACACCTGGCTGCGCGGCTTTCCTGTCCAGGGTGAGACCATCGAACTCGTCGGCCACGGACCCATCGCCATGTCCGCGGCCCGACAACTGCTCGATCAGGGCGACCCATTTGTCGCCGCCATCTTGACCAAGTGCAAGGCGGTCGTCGGCGTGGCCCACCTGGGCCGCCAACCCACCGCCCATCAGCGCTCCGCGCTCGAGTGGCTCTACCCGTCCCGCGCGGTGCTGGGCTGTCCCTGCCAAGTCCACCTGGAAATCGACCACCGCGACGACTGGGCCGACACCCATTTCACGATGGTCGACCTGCTCGATGCGCTGTGCAGACATCACCACCGGCTCAAGTCCTGTGCCGGCTGGGCGCTGGTCGAAGGTCTCGGCAAGCGGGCCTGCGTCCCTCCGGATGACCCCCGCCACCCCCGCCACAAAGCCACCGCCGCGGCATGAGTGGGAGCCGCCGATCGAGCGTGCGGCAGTATTGGCCGGGTGCGGCTTCCGTTCCCGTGCCTGGTGATCCTCGTCGGCCCGTCCGGGTCGGGGAAGTCCACATGGGCGGCGGCCAACTTCCGTACCGATCAGATCGTGTCGTCCGACGCCCTGCGCGCCCTGGTCGGCGAGGGCCGGCACGACCAACGGGCGGGCACCGATGCGTTCGAGGTGTTGGACCTGATCCTCGAGCGGCGCCTGCGCCGCAAGTTGCTGACCGTGGTCGACACGCTCGGCCTGGACCAGGCCCGCCGTGCGCAGTACCGGGAGTTGGCCGCTGGCCACCACATCACCGCCCACGTCGTCTACTTCGACACGCCGGCCCAGGTGTGCCGGGCCCGCAACAAGCAGCGCAGTCCACCCGTCCCGGCCAAGGTGCTGACCGCCCAGCTGGCGGCGTGGGAGCAGGCCCGCCCCGCGCTGTCTGTCGAGGGCTTCGACGGCGTCCATCGGGCCCAACCGGACGAACCCGTGGAGCTGGTGCCGGCCCACATGGCCTCCGCGCCCCTGTACGCCGCCCGTCAGAAGGAGGTGCCGATACCGTTGCGCTTCGGTCTGCAGATCCCCAGCTTCACCTGGCCGGGTGGCCCCGCCGCGGCCGCCCCTCGGCTCTCGGCCATCGCGGTCGCCGCCGAGCAGGCTGGGTTCTCCAGCCTGTGGGTGATGGACCACTTCGTCCAGATCCCGCAGGTCGGCCCGGAATGGCGGGACATGCTCGAGAGCTACACCACACTGGGGTTCCTGGCCGGGCAGACCAGTTCGGTGCGGCTGGGCACGCTCGTCACCGGCGTGACCTACCGCAACCTGGCGCACCTGGCCAAGATCGTCGCCACCCTCGACGTGCTGTCCGGCGGCCGGGCCGTGTGCGGGCTCGGGGCCGCGTGGTTCGAGCGCGAGCACCGCCTGTACGGCTGGGAGTTCCCACCGGTCTCGGCGCGCTACGACCTGCTGCAGGACGCCCTGGAGCTGCTGCCGCTCATGTGGGGTCCCGGCGCTCCGCCGTTCCAAGGGCGCGCGACGAGTGTGCCCGAGGCCATGTGCTACCCCCGGCCCCTCCAGGAGAAGGTGCCGATCATGATCGGGGGGTCCGGCGAGCAGCGCACCCTGCGGCTGGTGGCCCGCTACGCCGACGCCTGCAACCTGTTCGGTGGTCCGGCCACCATCCGGCGCAAGCTCGAGGTCCTCGACCGCCACTGCGCGGCCGAAGGGCGGCCCCGGACCGCCATCCGGGTCACCCACCTTTCCTCGTCCCTGGTCGGCCGGACCGCCGGCGATGTCGATGCGGCCGTCGAGCGGCTCAGACCGAAGAGCATGTCGTCCGGCGCCTTCGCGTCCCGGGTCAACGCCGGCACGATCGCCGATCACACCGGCCGGGTCCGGGAGTTCGCCGAAGCGGGTGTGCAGACGGCCATCGTGAACCTGCCCGACCTCGACGCCGACGCCGTCGAGCGCTTCGGGGAGGTGATCGCCGCCTTCCCGACCCCGACGGAGGACCATGCCCCGGACTTCTGAGCCGGTTGGCTACCCTGCCGCCATGCTTCGTGGCCGTCAGGTCTCACTGGGCGCCGTGGTGTGGATCGTGGTCGGGCTCATCGTCGCCTCCACCCACCATTTCCTCGCCCACCTGGACACCGTGACCACCGTGGGCTCGGCCATCCTGGCCGTCGTCCTCTGGCCTCTCGTCGTCCTGCACGTCCACATCGGCATCTAGAGACGGAGACCCTTCCGGCGGTCAGTTCGTGGTTACCCGCTCGGGCGACACCAGGACGGCTCGGCGCCCCTCGGCCGCCATGACCCGGTCGAACTCGGCCCAGTTCTCGTGCGTGCCGCCCGCCGCGGTGAAGATGGCACGCAACAACGCCGGCAGCCCGTCACCCCCCGCCTCGGGGCCGATGATGCGCACCGGACCCTCGACTGCGACCCATTGCCATCCGCTGCGGAACACGACCGCGGCCCGCCCGCTGCGCCGCATGTGGTCCAGCTTGCGGGTGGCGCCGCCGGCCACCAGACCAACCACCGGCGTACCCGTGTCCGGATCGTGGAGGACGCCGGCGTTGACCACCGAGACGTGCACGCTGCCGTCGGCACGGGTGGTGGCGACGACTGCCAGGCCGTGTTCGGCCTGGACGAGCTGCCGGGCCAGATCGAGGTCGGGGTGATCCATGAGGCAGTTGTACCCGGGTTCGGCTGCTAGCCTGTGCGTCTGACCGTGAAGCCGGTTCCGTGAGGCCGGCACGGACAGGAGGTAGTGGTTGGCTGAGCGTGAGCGTGCCCTGACGCCCCCATATGGGGGCGTTTTCGTACCCCGGACCACGGTCATGGCTCCCGACGACGTCCAGCGGGCGATCTGGCGGATGGCCCACGAGATCATCGAGCGCAACCACGGGACCACGGGCATCGTCCTGATCGGTCTGCAGACCGGCGGCGTCTCGATCGCCGGCCGGCTGGCCGAGGCGGTCGACTCGGTCGTAGGGGTGATGGTGCCGATCGGGACCCTCGACGTCGCCTTCTACCGCGATGACATCGGGCTGCGGCCCGTCCTGCCTGAGGCGGCCACCGACATCCCGTTCGACCTGACCGGCAAAACGGTGGTGCTGGTCGACGACGTGCTGTTCACCGGGCGCACGGTGCGGGCCGCGCTCAACGCCCTGTCCGACTACGGGCGGGCCCGCGCCATCCAGCTGGCGGTGATGGTCGACCGTGGTCACCGGGAGCTTCCGATCCGCCCCGACTACGTGGGCAAGAACCTGCCCACCCGGCGTGACGAGATGGTCGATGTCAGCGAGGAGGGGGTCGTGCTGGGCGACGTGATGCCGAAATGACGGCGACCACGACGCCGCCAACCGCGGCCCGGCTCTCGCCGGCCCGGCCCACCAAGCCCCGCCACCTCCTGTCCATCGCCGACCTCGGGCGCCGACGGTATCGAGGAGATCCTGCGGCTGACCGACAGCTTCGTCGAGGTCAGCGAACGGGCCATCCCGAGGGTCCCGGCCCTTCGGGGCAAGACGGTCGTGTCGTTGTTCTTCGAGGACTCGACCCGGACCCGGCTGAGCTTCGAGACGGCGGCCAAGCGCCTGTCGGCCGACACCATGACCTTCTCAGTCTCCACCTCGTCGCTGAAGAAGGGCGAGTCGCTCCGGGACACGGTCGAGACGATCGAGGCCATGGGCATCGACGCCCTGGTGGTCCGCCACTCCGGCGCCGGTGTCCCCTGGCAGGTCGCGGGATGGACGGAGGGACCCTCGGTGATCAACGCCGGCGACGGCTGGCACGAGCACCCCACCCAGGCCCTGCTCGACTGCTACACCATCCGCCAGCAGCGGGGCACCCTGGACGGGCTGCGGATCGCCATCGTCGGCGACATCCGCCACAGCCGGGTGGCCCGTTCCGATGTTCTGGCCTTCACGGCCCTGGGCGCCCAGGTGACCCTCGTCGCCCCCCCGACCCTGCTGCCGCCGTCACTCGCCGGGTGGCCGGTCGAGGTCTCCCATCACCTCGATGGGGTGCTGCCGGGCTGCGACGTGGTGTACCTGCTGCGGCTGCAGCGGGAGCGGATGCAGGAGGCACTGCTCCCGTCCCTCCGCGAGTACACCGCCACCTACGGCCTGACCAGGCAGCGGGCCCGGCTGCTCGAAGACCACGCGCTGATCATGCATCCCGGCCCGGTCAACCGGGGCGTGGAGATCGCCGCCGAGGTCGCCGATCAGCCCACTCGGTCATCACCCGCCAGGTCGCCAACGGCGTGGCCGTGCGCATGGCCGTGCTGTTCCTCCTGCTCGGGTTCCGGAGTCGACGTTGCCGCCGGGTGACGGTCCGCGTCCTGCTCCGCGGTCGGCATGGTCATCGACGCAGACCGGGACCCGCCGCGCCGACGTCCTCGTGGTCCGACGGCGTCATCCAGGCGGTGGCCCCGGACATTGGCGACCGCCCGGCCGGCACCACGGTGCTCGACGCCTCGGGCTGCCTGGTGGCACCCGGCCTGGTCGACCTGCACACCCACCTCCGCGAGCCCGGCCGCGAGGAGGCCGAGACCGTCGAGACCGGCGCCCGGGCGGCGGCGCTCGGCGGCTACACCGCCGTGGTGGCCATGCCCAACACCGAGCCGGCGATCGACTCGGCCGCGGTGGTGCGCCAGGTGCTGGAGCTGGGCGCCGGGACCGTGTGCGACGTGCGGGTGGCCGGCGCCATCACCGTCGGCCGGGCCGGCACCCGCTGGCGCCGCTGGCCGAGATGGCGGCCCTCGGGGTCCGGCTGTTCACCGACGACGGCGCCGGCGTGCAGGACGCCCGGCTGATGCGGCGGGCCCTGGAGTACGCGTCGGTCCTCGGCGTCACGCTGGCCCAGCACTGCGAGGACGCGTCCCTCGCCGCCGGCGGCCACATGCACGAGGGGGAGTGGTCGAGCCGGCTCGGCATCCCCGGCATGCCGGCCGAGGCCGAGGAGCTGATGGTGATGCGCGACATGGCCCTGTGCCGGCTGACCGGGGCCCCGGTCCACTTCCTCCACCTGTCGACCGCCGGTTCGGTGGCCATGGTCCGCGCCGCCAAGGCCGCCGGGCTGCCGGTCACCGCCGAGGCCGCCCCCCACCACTTCACCCTGACCGACGCCTGGTGGCCTCGTACGACCCGGTGTTCAAGGTCAACCCGCCGCTGCGGCCGGCCGCCGACGTGGCCGCGGTGAAGGCGGGCCTGGCCGACGGCACGATCGACGCCATCGCCACCGACCACGCCCCCCACGCCCAGGAGGCCAAGGAGGCGCCGTTCGACCAGGCGCCGCCCGGGATGCTCGGCTCTCGAGACGGCGCTCGGCCTCGCCCTCACCGAGCTCGACCTGCCGGTCGAGCGGGTGCTGGCCCTGTTGTCCTGGCAGCCGGCCCGCATCGCCGGCCTCGACGGCGGCCGCGGCCACGGCGGCCCGATCGACCGGGGGCGACCGCCAACCTCTGTGTCATCGACCCGGCCGAGACGTGGGTGGTCGATCCCGCCCGGCTGGCCAGCCGGAGTCGCAACACGCCCCTACGCCGGCCGCACCCTCACGGGACGGGTCCGCCACACCGTCCTCCGGGGCGAACCGGTCGTCGTCGACGGCGAGGCGACCCGATGAGCCCACGGCGGGACGCGCTGCTGGTTCTCGCCGACGGCACCATCTTCGAGGGCGAGGCCATGGGCTGGCAGCCGCCCGACGGTGTGGCCACCGGCGAGGTGGTGTTCAACACCGTCCTGGCCGGCTACCAGGAGGTCATCACCGACCCCTCCTACGCCGGGCAGATCATCTCCTTCACCTACCCCCACATCGGCAACTACGGCGTCACCCCCGACGACGACGAGAGCCGCCGCCCGTTCTGCCGGGGCGTGATCGTGCGGGACCTGGCCCGCCGGCCGAGCAGCTGGCGGTCGGCCGAGGACCTGGAGGACTTCCTGGTCCGCCAGCGGGTTCCGGGCCTCACCGGCGTCGACACCCGCCGGCTGACCCGCCACATCCGCGACGGCGGGTTCGATGCCCGGCCGCGTTCGGGACCGCCGACGAGGCGGATCCTCAAGCGGCGGCCCTGGCCGAGCCGGGAACCGACGGCGTCGACCTGGTGGCCGAGGTCACGACCCGGCGAGCCCTACCGTCGGCGACGGACCCTTACGGGTGGTCGCCTACGACTTCGGCATCAAGCGCAACATCCTGCGCCACCTCGGACGCATGGCCACCGTCGAGGTGGTCCCGGCGTCGACCCCGGCCGACGTCGCCCTCGGCCGCCGGCCCGACGGGGTGTTCCTCTCCAACGGCCCGGGCGACCCGGCGGCGGTCGCCGGTGCGGCGGAGGCCATCGCCGGCCTGCTCGGCGAGGTCCCGATCTTCGGCATCTGCCTCGGCCACCAGCTGCTGGCCACCGCCCTCGGCGGCCAGCACCTACAAGCTGAAGTTCGGCCACCACGGCGGCAACCACCCGGTGCGCCGGCTGGCGTCGGCGGGCCGTGGAGATCACCAGCCAGAACCACAACTTCGCGGTCGCGGGAGGGACCAGTCCCCGGCGCCGATGTCACCCACGTCAACCTCAACGACGGCGTGGTCGAGGGGCTGCAGTGCCGCGACGTGCCCGCCTTCAGCGTGCAGTACCACCCCGAGGCCGGACCCGGCCCGCACGACGCCCGCTACCTGTTCGCCGAGTTCCGCCGCCTCATGGTGGGTGGGGCGCTGATGCCCAGGCGCGACGACCTCGCGATCGATCCTGGTCATCGGCTCGGGGCCGATCGTGATCGGCCAGGCCTGCGAGTTCGACTACTCGGGCACCCAGGCCTGCCGGGTCCTGCGGGAGGAGGGCTACCGGGTGATCCTGGCCAACTCCAACCCGGCGACGATCATGACCGATCCGGACTTCGCCGACCGGACCTACATCGAGCCGCTCACCACGGCGGTGCTCACCGCCATCATCGAGCGGGAGCGCCCCGACGCCGTGCTGCCGACGCTCGGCGGCCAGACGGCCCTCAACCTGGCCATGGCCCTCGACGAGCGTGGCGTGCTGGAGCGCTACGGCGTCGAGATGATCGGCGCCAGCGCCGAGGCCATCCGCACCGCCGAGAACCGGGAGCGGTTCAAGGCGGCCATGACCGAGATCGGCCTGGCCGTGCCCGATCTCGGGCTTCGCCCACCACCTCGACGAGGCCATGGAGGTCGGCGACGACGATCGGCTACCCGGTCATCGTCCGGCCCGTCGTTCATCCTCGGGGGGGCCGGCACCGGCATCGCCGACGACGCCGACGAGCTCCGGGGCATCGCGGCCACCGGCCTGGCGGCCAGCCCCATCTCGGAGATCCTGATCGAGCAGTCGATCGCCGGATGGAAGGAGTACGAGCTCGAGGTCATGCGGGACCGGGCCGACAACTGCGTGGTCGTCTGCTCGATCGAGAACTTCGATCCGATGGGCGTCCACACCGGCGACTCGATCACCGTTGCCCCGGCCCAGACGCTGTCCGACGTCGAGTACCAGCGCATGCGCGACGCCGCCTTCGCCTGCATCCGCCGCATCGGCGTGGAGACGGGCGGCTCCAACATCCAGTTCGCCGTCGACCCCGCCGACGGCCGCATGGTCGTGATCGAGATGAACCCGCGGGTGTCGCGGTCGAGCGCCCTGGCGTCGAAGGCGACCGGCTTCCCGATCGCCAAGATCGCGGCCCGGCTGGCCGTCGGCTACACCCTCGACGAGATCCGCAACGACATCACCCGCGAGACGCCGGCCAGCTTCGAGCCGACCATCGACTACGTGGTCACCAAGGTGCCCCGGTGGGCGTTCGAGAAGTTCCCCGGCATCCCCGACGTGCTCGGCACCCGGATGCAGTCGGTCGGCGAGGCCATGGCCATCGGCCGGACCTTCCCCGAGTCGCTGCAGAAGGGCCTGCGCTCGCTCGAGCACGGCCGCCTCGGGCTCAACTGCGACCCGGCCGAAGCGCTCTACGACGCGCTCGCCGACGACGAGCTGGTCCGCCGGGCGGCCATCGCCACCCCGGACCGGCCCTTCCAGCTCGAAGCCGCCCTGCGCCGGGGCATCTCGGTCGAGCGGCTGTCCCGAGGCCACCCGGGTCGACCCCTGGTTCCTCGACCAGCTCGGCCTGATCGTCGAGGAGCGGGCCGGCACTGGCCGAGCACCAGGGCCCCGGCCAGCTGACCCGTGCCGAGTGGCGGCGGGCCAAGCGGCTCGGCTTCGCCGACGCCCAGCTGGCCTGGCTGTGGGGGGCGCCGGAGGCCGACGTGCGGGCCGCCCGGCTGGCGCCGGCGTGGCCGGGCCACCTTCAAGACCGTCGACACCTGCGCCGCCGAGTTCGACGCCCGCACGCCGTACCACTACTCGACCTACGAGGACACCGACGAGGTCCGGCCGGCGACCGGCCCAAGGTCGTCATCCTCGGGTTCGGGACCCAACCGGATCGGCCAGGGCGTCGAGTTCGACTACTGCTGCGTGCAGGCCAGCTTCGCCCTGCGCGACGCCGGCTTCGAGACGGTGATGATCAACTGCAACCCCGAGACGGTCTCCACCGACTACGACACCAGCGACCGGCTGTACTTCGAGCCGCTCACCTTCGAGGACGTCATCAACGTCCTCGACGTCGAGCAGCGCAGCGGCCCGGTCCACGGGGTCATCGTCGCCCTCGGCGGCCAGACGCCGCTCAAGCTGGCCGGCCGGCTGCCCCCCGAGCTGGTCCTCGGCACGTCGCCGGAGTCGATCGACCTGGCCGAGGACCGCGAGCGGTGGAACGCCCTGTGCGCCCGGCTGGGCATCCCCCAGCCGGCCGGCGGCACCGCCGTCAGCTTCGAGCAGGCCCTGGCGATCGTCGAGCGCATCGGCTACCCGGCCCTGGTCCGGCCGAGCTACGTGCTCGGCGGCCGGGCCATGGAGATCGTCTACGACGACGAGGGCCTGCGCCCGGGCCATGGCCGCAGCTGGCCGGTTTCGGCTCGCTCGGGCGGGAGGGTGGCCTGTCGGCCGAGCGGCCGGTGCTGATCGACCGCTTCCTCGAGGACGCCATCGAGGTCGACGTCGACGCCGTCCGCGACGCCACCGGCGAGGTGGTCATCGGCGGCGGTCATGGAGCACGTCGAGGAGGCGGGCGTCCACTCCGGCGACAGCGCCTGTGTCATCCCGCCCCCGACGCTCAGCCCCGCGGTCATCGAGGTCATCGAGGGCCACACCCGGGCCATCGCCGACGCCCTCGACGTCCGGGGCCTGGTCAACGTGCAGTACGCGGTCCAGAGCCACCAGGTCTTCGTGATCGAGGCCAACCCCCGGGCCAGCCGCACCGTGCCGTTCGTGTCCAAGGCGACCGGCGTGCCGCTCGCCAAGGTGGCGGCCCGGGTCATGGCCGGCGCCACCCTGGCCGAGCTGCGGGCCGAGGGCCTGCTCCACCGCCGCCGGACGGGCGGCCACGTCAGCGTCAAGGAGGCGGTGCTGCCCTTCGACCGCTTCCCCGACGCCGACACCCTGCTCGGACCCGAGATGCGCTCCACCGGCGAGGTCATGGGCATCGACCGCACCTTCGGCCTGGCGTTCGCCAAGAGCCAGACGGCGGCCGGCGACCAGCTGCCCGAGTCGGGCTCGGTGTTCCTCTCCCTGGCCGACCGGGACAAGCCGGGCGGCCTGGTGGCGGCGCGTGCGCTTCGTCGAGCTCGGGTTCGCCATCGCCGCCACGTCCGGCACCGCCGAGTACCTCGAAGCCCACGGGGTGCCGGTCGAGACCGTGGTGGCCAAGGTGGGCGAGGACGGCGGCGGCCGGGCCGTGATCGACGCCGTCGAGCTGATCCGCTCGGGCAAGGTCCAGCTGGTCGTCAACACGCCCCGGGTGGCGGGCCCCGGCCGACGGCGCCCACATCCGCCGGGCCGCCAACGTCCACCAGGTGGCGTGCCTCACGACGGTGGCCGCGGCCAGGGCGGCGGCGGCGGGCATCGCCGACTGGGCCGACCACCGCTCTCCGTCCGCAGCCTCCAGGAGTACCAGCCGACGGCCAGCAGCAGCTCGAGGTATGACCGGGCCCCGGCCAGTTCATGGGACGGGTCGCGATGATCAGGAACCGCCGGACCGAGCCCCACTTCTCGACCTCACCGCCACGCATCGGCGCCATCCGCTTGGCCAACCCGGTCATGACCGCGTCGGGCACCGCCGGCCACGGCGCCGAGCTGGCCGCCTACCTCGACCTGGCGCGCGCTCGGCGCGGTCGTGGTCAAGTCGCTGTCGCCCGGAGCCGTGGGCTGGCAACCCGCCGCCGAGGGTCTACCCCGCTCGCCGGCCGGCATGCTCAACAGCGTCGGCCTGCAGAACCCCGGGGTCGAGGCCTGGCTCGACGACGAGCTCCCGGCGCTGGCGGCGACCGGCGCCCGGGTGGTCGCCAGCATCTGGGGCTTCACCGCCGACGACTACGGCCGTGCCGCCGAGGCGCTGGCCGCCGCCGGGCGGGCCGGGCCGGGGCGGTCGTCGCGGTCGAGGCCAACCTCAGCTGCCCGAACGTGGAGGACCGCCGGCGCATGTTCGCCCACTCCTGCGCCGGCGTCGACCGCCGCGGTGGCCGCCGCGGCCGACGGGCTGCAGGGCAGCGGGCTGCCCCTCTGGGCCAAGCTCAGCCCCAACGTCACCGACCTCACCGCGATCGCCGGCGCCGCCCTCGACGCCGGCGCCGAGGCCTGACCCTGGTCAACACCTTGATGGGCCTGGCCATCGACCCGGCGACCGGGCGCGCCGCGCCTGGGCGCCGGCGGCGGGGGCCTGTCCGGGCCGGCGATCCACCCGGTAGCGGTGCGGGCCGTGTTCGAGTGCCGGGCCGTCTTCCCGCAGGCGGCGATCGTCGGCGTCGGCGGGGTGTCCAACGGTCGGGACGCCGCCGAGCTGCTGGCCGCCGGCGCCGACGCCGTGCAGGTCGGCACCGCCACCTTCGCCGATCCCCGGGCGCCGGCCCGCATCCTGGCCGAACTCGAGCGCTGGTGCCGGGACCACGGCGTCAGCCGTCTCGCCGACCTGGTAGGAAGAGCCCATGGACGGTCATGACCAGAGCGGCACCGAGATCGACGAGGCCCCGACGGCGACGCCGGTGTATCGGCTGAAGACGGCGCCCCGGCCGAGCTTCGGGACCGCCTGGCCCTGGCCCTCGACGTCGACGACCTGGTCGAGGCGCTGCGCCTGGCCCACGAGCTGAAGCCGTGGTTCGGCGTGGCCAAGGTCGGGCTCGAGCTGTTCAGCGCCGCCGGCCCGGATGCCGTCCTGTCCATCGCTCGAGGAGGGTATGGCGGTCTTCCTCGACCTCAAGCTGCATCGACATCCCGACGACGGTCGCCAAGGCCGGTCGCGGTGATCGGCGCCCTCGGCGCGTCCTACCTGACGCTGCACGCGGTTCGGCGGCGTGCCGATGCTGAGCGCCGGCGTCCAGGGCCTCCGACCGAGGGCGCGCGCGGGCCGGGCTGGAACCGCCGTGGCACTGGCCGTCACGCTCCTGACGAGCGACGCCGGCGCCCCCGCCCACGTCCTCGGCAACCGGGTCGCGGCCGCGGTCGACGCCGGCTGCGGCGGGGTGGTCTGCGCAGCCGGCGACGTGCGCGAGGTCAAGCAGCTGGCGCCCGCACATCGCTCGCGGTCGTGCCGGGGATCCGGACCGCCGGGGTCGCCGAGTCACGACCAGGCGCGGCCGGCCACGCCCGGCGAGGCCTTCGCCGCCGGGGCCGACCTGCTGGTCGTCGGGCGCACGGTGACCGCCGCCGCCGGACCGGGTGGCGCGCCGCCGCCGCAGCTCATCGGCGCCATTGTCTCGTGGACCCTTACGGCGCCGACCGATCTGGCCGGTTCCAGAGCGACGTCGACGGGGCGGCGCGCTAGGGTTCCGCCATGCCGCTGCCCCCCTCCCTGTCTCCCGACCAACGGCAGGCCGCGCTCGGAAAGGCGGCCGCGGCCAGGCGTCTGCGGGCCGAGCTCAAGGAGAAGCTGAAGATGGGCTCCTCACCCTGAAGGAGCTGCTCGAGCAAGGCGCGGGCGACGAGGTGGTGGGCAAGATGAAGGTGGTCTCCGTGCTCGAGTCGCTGCCCGGGCTCGGCAAGGTCAAGGCCCGTCGGCTGATGGAGGAGATCGGGATCAGCGAGACCCGGCGGGTCCAGGGCCTGGGCGACCAGCAGCGCCGGAAGCTGCTCGACAAGCTCGGCCCAGTAGCGCCGAGCCGTCCGCCGCCCAGCCGTTGATCTTCGTCGTCTCGGGGCCCGGGGGGGTCGGCAAGGGCACGATCGTCGACCGCTCCTGCAGCTCGAGCCCGACCTGTGGCTGTCCCGGTCGTGGACGACCCGGCCCCGCCGCGCCGGGGAGGCGGAGGACGCCTACACCTTCGTGGACCGCGACACCTTCATGGACCGGGTGGCTGACGGCGGGTTCCTCGAGTACACCGAGTTCCCCGGGACGGGTCACCTGTACGGCACACCGACCCTCGACACCCCGCCCGGCCACGACGCCATGCTCGAGATCGAGGTCAATGGCGCGCAGCAGGTGAAGGCCCGGTTCCCGGAGGCCGTGCGTGCTGTTCGTGGTCGCCCCGTCGCGCGGAGGCCCAGGAGGCCCGGCTGCGGGCCCGGGGCGACCCCGAGGAGCACATCGCCAAGCGGCTGGCCATGGCCGCCGAGGAGGAGCGCCGGGGACGTGGCATCGCCGACGCCGTGGTCGTGAACGACGACCTCGACCGGGCCGCCCGGGAGGTCGCCGGTATACTCGACCGGTACCGCTGAGCGCCGGGAGAACCCTGATCATGGCCGAGCGCCGACCCACCATGATGGACCCGCCGGTCGAGAACCTGCTCGCAACGGGTCGACTCGAAGTTCACCCTCGTGACCCTGGCGGCCAAGCGGGGCCGGCAGATCAACTCCTACTTCAACCAGCTCGGCGAGGGCCTGGGCGCCATCGTCCCGCCCCAGGTGCCGTCGGTGTCCCGCAAGCCGCTGTCGATCGCCCTGGAGGAGATCGCGGCGGGCAAGATCACCTTCCATCGCCCGACGAGGACGCCGATGCGCCCGCCGGCGACGACGAGGCCGCGGCCGAGGCCGACAAGTAACCGGTTGCGGCTCTCCGGTCGCCGCGTCGTGCTCGGGGTTTCCGGAGGCATCGCCGCCTACAAGGCGGTCGAGGTCTGCCGCCGCCTGGTCGACGCCGGCGCCCACGTCGCGCCGGTCCTGACCGATGCCGCCACCCGGTTCGTCGGCGCCGCTCACCTTCTCCGCCCTGGCCCTCGAGCCCGGCCCGGACCTCGCTGTGGGACGGCCCTGATCCGATCCCGCACACCCGCTCGGCCAGTCGGCCGACCTGATCATCGTGGCGCCGGCCACCGCCCGGCTCCTCGGCGCCTACGCCGCCGGCATCTCCGACGACCTGCTGACCGCCACCCTGCTGGCCACCCGGGCGCCCGTGCTGGTGTGCCCGGCCATGCACACCGAGATGTGGGAGCACCCGGCGGTGCAGGACAACCTGGCCCTGCTGCGCCGGCGCGGCGTCCACGTCGTCGAGCCGGGCGTCGGCCGCCTGGCCGGCGGTGACGTGGGCGCCGGGCCGCCTGGCCGACCCGACCGAGATCGTGGCCGCCGCCGCATCGATGCTCGGGCTCGCGGTCACAACGTGACCTGGCCGGCGTCCGCATCCTCGTCACCGCCGGCGGCACCCGCGAGCCCATCGACCCGGTCCGCTTCATCGGCAACCGGTCGTCGGGCAAGCAGGGCCACGCCATCGCCGAGGCGGCTGCGGCCCGGGGCGCCCAGGTCACCCTGGTCACCTCGGCGGACGGTCCCGGCCCCCCCGGCGCCGACGTGATCCGACTGGAGACGGCCGCGGACATGGAGGCGGCGGTGCTGGCCCGGGCCGCCGGCGCCGACGTCATCGTCATGGCCGCCGCGGTCGCCGACTTCCGGCCCAAGGCGGCCGGCGACCGCAAGCTGAAGAAGGCTGACGGGCCGCCCGACCTGGTGCTCGAGCCGACGCCGGACATCCTGGCCGGTCTCGGCGGGTCCCGGCGGCCCGGGCAGGTGCTGGTCGGGTTCGCGGCCGAGACGGCGTCGGACGACGACCTGCGCGGCCTACGCCGCGGACAAGCTGCGCCGCAAGCATCTCGACCTCATCGTCGCCAACGACGTCAGCGCGCCGGGCGTCGGGCTTCGGTCACGACACCAACGCTGTGTCATCCTCGCCGCCGACGGCACCTCGATCGAGGTGCCGCTGTCGGACAAAGTCGGCGGTCGCCGCCGCCATCCTCGACGCTGTCGCCGCGCCGCCTGCCCTCACCCACGAGCAAGGAGCAATCGTGACCCGCTGGACCTTCACTTCAGAGTCGGTGACCGAGGGTCACCCGGACAAGATGGCCGACCAGGTCTCCGACGCCATCCTCGACGCCATCCTGGCCGAGGACCCCCAGGGCCGGGTGGCGTGCGAGACCCTGCTCACCACCGGGCTGGTCGTGGTGGCGGGCGAGATCACGACCAGCGCCTACGTCGAGATCCCGATGCTGGTGCGCGAGGTCGTCTGCGGCATCGGCTACGACCGGTCCTCGTACGGCTTCGACGGCCACACCTGCGGGGTGACGGTCTGCATCGACGCCCAGTCGCCCGACATCGCCCAGGGCGTGGACACCGCCCTGGAGGTGCGCAGCGGGACCTCGGGCGAGGACATCCTCAACGCCCAGGGCGCCGGCGACCAGGGCATGATGTTCGGCTACGCCTGCGACGAGACCGACGATCTCATGCCGCTGCCCATCTGGCTGGCCCACCGGCTGGCCCAGCGGCTGGCCCAGGTCCGCAAGGCCGGCGTCCTGCCGTACCTGCGTCCCGACGGCAAGACCCAGGTGACGTTCGAGTACGACGACGGTCGGCCGGTCCGGCTGAAGACGGTGCTCATCTCCACCCAGCACGGTCCCGACATCGATCTCGAGACGCTGCTGAAGCCCGATCTGCGCGACCACGTGATCGCCCCGCTGATCCCGCAGCAGTTCCTGGACGACAAGTACGAGATCCTGGCCAACCCGACCGGCAAGTTCGAGCTGGGCGGCCCCCACGCCGACACCGGGCTCACCGGCCGCAAGATCATCGTCGACACCTACGGTGGGGCGGCCCGTCACGGCGGGGGCGCCTTCTCCGGCAAGGACCCGTCGAAAGTCGACCGCTCGGCCGCCTACGCGGCCCGCTGGGTGGCCAAGCACGTGGTGGCCTGCGGCGCCGCCCGACGGTGCGAGATCCAGGTGGCGTACGCCATCGGCGTGGCCCGCCCGGTGTCGATCATGGTCGAGACCTTCGGCACCGAGACGGTGGACCCGGCGAGCATCCAACGCGCCATCGACGAGATCTTCGACCTGCGCCCGGCGGCCATCATCCGCGACCTCGACCTGCGCCGGCCCATCTACCGCCGGACCGCCGCATACGGCCACTTCGGCCGCAACGAGAAGGAGTTCACCTGGGAGCACACCACCCACCTGGACGACTTCAAGCGTCAGCTGGGCTTGTAGGGGGAAAAGGGGCGGCCGGCTTGGCTGACCAGCCCGCGGGGCCCGCCGGCCGGGTGGTGAGGGTCGTGCCGGACGTGGCCGGAATCAACAAGGAGTTCGACTATCTGGTGCCGGCGGCATTCACCGACCAGGTCCGGGTCGGCACCATGGTGAGGGTCCCCCTGCACGGCCGCCGGGTGGGCGGCTGGGTGGTGGCCGACAACGTGCAGCCGCCCGCCGCCGTCACATTGCTCCCGCTCTCCAAGGTCACCGGCTGGGGCCCGGCGGCCCACGTGATCGAGCTGGCCGGGTGGGCGGCCCGGCGGTGGGCCGGCCGGCGGGCGGCCCTGTTGAAGTCGGCGTCGCCGGACTTCGCGGTCCGCGGTCTCCCTCGGCCCTTGTCCGGAATGGTCCCGTTCGACGCGGACGAGACGATCACCGCCGCCTTCGGTGCCCCCCGGGCGATTCTCCGCCTGCCGCCGGCGGCCGACCTGCTGCCGGTGGTGCTGGCGGCCGCCTCCCGGGGCCCGGCGCTCGTGGTGGCCGCCTCCGGTGCATCGGAGCTGGCCGGCCGGCTCCGGGAGGCCGGTGTCCCGGTCGCCCTCGTCCCCCGGGATTGGGCCCAGTCGGCGGCGGGGGTCGCGGTGGTGATCGGCGCCCGCGGTGCGGCATGGGCACCATGCCCGGGTCTGGCCTCCGTGGTCGTGCTCGACGGCCATGACGAGGGCCTGCAACAGGAGCAGGCCCCCACCTGGAACGCCTGGGTGGTGGCCGCCGAACGGGCCCGCCGGGCCGGCGTGGCGTGCGTCGTCGTGTCGTCCTGCCCGACGGTCGAGCTTCTCGCCTGGCCGGACGCCACGTTGGTGACGCCCAGCCGGTCGTCCGAACGGGCCGGCTGGGCCGGGATCGAGGTGCTCGATCGGCGCCGCGACGACCCGCGGTACCGGCCTGTACTCGTCCCGGGTGATCGGCGCGGTGCGTGACGGGGGGACCGTTGTCCTGGTCCTCAACCGCAAGGGCCGGGCCCGGCTGCTGGCCTGTGGCGTGTGCCGGGAGGTGGCCCGATGCGAACGCTGCGGCGCCGCCGTCTCGCAGGCCGGAGGGCCGCGCCTCGGCCGGCGGCCGTCCGCCCGTGGGGACGGCGCGGTTGGTTCGTCACCGGGCGGTACCGGCGAAGTGGTCTGCGGGCGATGCTCCACCACCCGGCCGCCGGTATGCCTGCACTGCGGCTCCAGCCGGCTCAGGACGCTGCGGGTCGGAGTGACCCGGGCCCGGGAGGAATTGGAGGCCTTGGCCGGGTGCCCGGTCGGCGAGGTGACCGCTCAGACCGGCCCACTCCCTGACGCCTCGGTGCTGGTCGGTACCGAGGCCGTCCTCCACCGGGTCCACGCCGCCGACGCCGTGGTGTTCCTCGACTTCGACCAGGAGCTGCTGGCGCCGCGCTACCGCGCCGCCGAGGAGGCGCTGGCCCTGCTGGCCCGGGCGTCACGACTGGTTGGCGGCCGCCGGCGGGCCGGCCGGGTCCTGGTCCAGACCCGCGTGCCACAGCACCAGGCGCTGCTGGCGGCGGTCAACGCCGATCCGGGCCGGCTGGCGGTCGGCGAGGCGGGGATCCGCCACGCCCTGCGGCTGCCCCCGGCAGTGGCCATGGCGTTGGTCTCGGGAGGAGCGGCCGAGGAGTACGTGGCGGCGTTGTCGGGTGTCGACGTCCTCGGCCCCGACGCCGACCGCTGGTTGGTCAAGGCGACGGATCACGACACGCTCTCGTCCGCCCTGGCGGCCGTTTCCCGGCCGCCCGGCCGGCTCCGGGTGGAGGTCGATCCGCTCCGGCTGTGAGTGGGTAGAGGTCAGGGGTGGACGATCTGGTCTCGGGGCTCGACTACCCGATGTTCATCGTCACCACCGCAGCCGGTGGTCGTCGGGCCGGCTGCCTGGTGGGCTTCGTGACCCAGGCCAGCATCGATCCGGCCCGGCTGATCGTGTGTCTGTCGAAAGCCAACTTCACCTACCGGGTAGCTCAAGAAGCCGAGGCGCTGGTCGTGCATTTCCTGTCGAGTGACGACCGGGACCTGGCCCGCCTGTTCGGTGAGGAGACGGGGGACCGCACCGACAAGTTCGCCCGCTGCGAGTGGGAAGCCGGGCCCGGTGGGATGCCGATAGTGGCCGCCGGCCGGGGTTGGCTGGCGGCGCGTGTGCTGAACGTGGTTGATGCCGGCGACCACGCGGCGTTTCTCGTCGAGCCCTTCGCGTCAGAACGGCGCGCCCTTGATGCCGCGCCGCTGGGCTTCCAGCAGGTACGGACTCTCGAGCCGGGCCATCCGGCGTAACGTCTCGCCGGTGGAATGGTCCGAAGTTGCCGAACTGGTGAGGAGCGGTGGCATCGCCAGCATCGCGACGTCATCCGTCGATGGGCGGCCCCACGTGGCCGTCGTGTCGCCTGCGGTCGAGGGCGAACTGATCTGGTTCGCCAGCAACGCCTCGTCAGGCAAGGTGCGCAATCTCCGGGAGAATCCCGAGGTGGCCCTGATGTGGCGGCCCCAGTCGGAGATCTACCTGCGCGGTGTCGCTCAGCTGATCAGCTCACCGGACGAGAAGCGACAGTTGTGGGAGGCCAAGTTGTTTCCCTACGACCAGTCGGGCATGTTCGGCAGCGCCGACAATCCCGACCTGGTCTATGTCCGGGTCGAGCCCATGTCGGCCACGGTGATGAGTGCCGGCCCTGACGGTCTGGTCCGCCGCACCTGGCGCCGGAGCACTCCTACACCCCGGTGACCGGCTGCACCGTCAACGAATCCCGGCTGTCGCCGCGCAGCACCCGGATGGCCAACTGGCCGTTGGCCAGTGACGCCTCGACGGCCGCGCCGAAACCCTCGGGAATGTCGATCTGGCGTTCGTAGCCGCCGTACTCCCATTCGTGCAGCAGGTACTCACGGGGCGCCGCGCTACGCAATCGGGCGTAGAACCGCACCGATCCCGGCCGGAGCTCGACAGTGACATCCTTGGCCGTGACCGCCGGCAGTGGGGCGATGATGACCAGAGCTCCGCTCGTCTCATAGACATTGACAGGGACGTTCTGAGCCCGCATGGTCGCCTCGGCGGCCGCGGTGGCGTCGACGACCTCGCTGTGCGAGGGCCGTTCAGTTGTCATGTTGCCAACCTACCAACGGAGGACCGAAGTGCAGACGTGGGATGCCATCAGATCGCGACGCAATATCCGGGCGTTCACCCCCCAACCGGTTGCGCCTGAACACCTGGACCAGATCCTCGAAGCCGGCCGCCGGGCCCCCTCGGCCGGCAACTGGCAGCCCTGGGACTTCGTGGTCGTCACCGATCGCGATCAGCTCCAGCAGCTGTCCGAGGTGTGGCGGGGCGCGTTCTCGGTCGCCACCTCGGCCGCCACCATCGCCCTGGTGGCCGCCGTGGCCGATCCGGATCGTCGCGAGCTGCTCCAGTTCGATTTCGGGCAGGCGACGATGGCGATGATGCTGGCCGCGACCGACCTGGAGATCGGCACCGGCCACGCGGTGGTCGCCGACCAGGACCTGGCCCGCACCGTCCTCGGCCTGCCCGACGACCGGTTCGCGGCCTATCTGATCACCGTGGGTTATCCAGCCGACCGGCCTCTCCGGCCGATGCAGCATCCGACCCGGCGCCCTTTCGACGAAGTGGTCCACCGAGGACGGTGGTAGCGCCGCCGCTCGTTCTGGGCCTCGACCTGGGCACCACCCGGATGAAGGCGCGGCTGATCGGTGGCGCCGGCCACGAGGCCGGCGCGGCTGCAGTTGCCACGCCGTGGCAGCCGAACGCCGAGCTCACCGTCGACCGCCTGCACGGCGCCCTGCGGGCGCTGCTCACCGGGCTCGGTGATGCTCGGCGGCAGGTCGCCTCGGTCGGTATCGCGGGCATGGCCGAAAGCGGGGCGCCGCTCGACGGCGACGGACGGGCGGTCGGCCCGGTGATCGCCTGGCATGATCCGCGCGGCGGGGAAGTGGTCGACCGTCTGGTGGCCGAGTTCGGCGACCAGCTGCCGCGGTGGATCGGCCAACCGGTGCGTACCGTGTCGTCGGTGGCCAAGCTGGGCTGGCTGGTCGGCCACGCCGTCGGAAGGGTCGACGGCTGGCTCGGTGTCCCCGAGCTCTGTCTCCACCGCCTGACCGGGAGCCGCGTCACCGAGTATTCCCTGGCCGCCCGGACCGGCTGCTACCACGTCGGCGAATGCCGGTACCTGTCCGAGGTGGCCGCGGCCGCCGGCATCCGGCCCGGAGTGTTCCCGCCGGTCGAGCCGGCGGGCACGGTCATGGGACGGATATCGGCCGACGGTGCGGCCTGGTCGGGCCTTCCGGCCGGGATCCCGGTGACGCTCGCCGGCCACGACCACGTGGTGGGCATGATGGGTTGCGGCGCCGGCCGTCGGGACCTGGTGAACAGCGTTGGAACCGCCGAGTCAGTGGTGGCCGGCTATCTCGATCTGCCCGACATCAAGCGGGCGCTGGCCCGGCGCGTCGCGGTCACCGTGATGCCGGCGGGAGACGGCTGGGCGCTGCTGGCCGGCGCGGCCCGGGCCGGGATGATCCTGGCCGCGCTGGCCGAGCGCCTGGGTTGCGCACCGGGGGAACTGGACCGCCTGGCCAAGGATCCCGGCCCCGGCGCCGCCTGGAGCGCGGAGTTGCACACCCTGAGCGTACGGACGTGGGAGGCGGTGGGACGCATCGCCGGGCTGACCGGTACACCGCCGCGGCTGGTGGTGTTCGGCGGTGGGAGCCACAGCCGGCCGTGGCTGGATGAGAAGGCCGGGATCGGGTGGCTGCCGGTGTGGCGATCCACCGCGGCCGAGGCGGTCGCCCGCGGCGCCGCTCTCCACGCCGGGGTGGCGGCCGGATGGTGGCCGTCGACCGGTGCCGGACCCCAGGCCACCCTGGAGATGGTGCGACGATGACGGTATGAACGTGCCCGCCTTCCTCCACCCCTTCGCCCGGCCGGCGGCCGAGCCCGGGAGCTTCATCAACATCGTCTCCGCCTCGGGGGCCGAGATCGTCGATGACAGCGGCCGCCGGTACGTCGATGCCCTCGCCAGCCTGTGGTACTGCAACGCCGGGCACGGCCGGCCGCAGATCGCCGACGCAGTAGTTGAGCAGATGCGGCGCCTTGACTGCTTCCACACGTTCGACCGGTTCACCAACCCACCGGCCGACGCCCTGGCCGAACGGTTGGCGGCGGTGGCGCCGATGCCCGATGCGCGGGTCTTCCTCACGTCGGGTGGCTCAGAGGCGGTCGAGACGGCGGTCAAGCTGGCCCGGGTGGCCCAGGCCCGCGCCGGTCATCCGGAACGCACGGTCATCGTCAGCCGCAAGCCGTCGTACCACGGGGTCACCTACGCCGCTATGTCGGCGACAGGGATCCCGGCCAACCAGGACGGCTTCGGGCCCCTGCTGCCCGATGTCGTCCAGGTGCCGTTCGACGACATCGAGGCCTTCGACGAGCTCCCGGCCGCCGGCGACGGGCGCATCGCCGCGGTCCTGGCCGAGCCGGTGGTCGGCGCAGGTGGTGTCCGGCCGCCGCCGCCCGGTTATCTCGCCGCCCTGCGCAGGCGCTGCGACGCCTTGGGCGCCTACCTGATCTCTGACGAGATCATCTGCGGGTTCGGGCGGCTGGGCGAGTGGTGGGGCACGACCCATTTCGGCGTCCTCCCGGATCTGGTCACCTTCGCCAAAGGCGTCACGTCCGGCTACCTCCCGCTCGGAGGAGTGCTGGTCGGTCCGGCCGTACGCGGTCCGCTCGAAGCCGACAGCACATTCGTGCTCCGCCACGGCTACACCTTCGGCGGCCATCCGGTGGCCGCCGCCGCGGCCCTCGCCAACGTCGAGATCATCGAGCGTGAGGGCCTGCTCCGGCGGGCCGACGGCATCGCCGCCCACCTGGGGGCGGGGTTGCAGGCGTTGGTGGACGGGGAAGCCGTGCTCGAGGTCCGGGGTGTCAAGGGCATCTGGGCCGTCGAGCTGGGCACCGGCCTGGACGCCCCGGCCGTGCGCGACGCACTTCTGAAGGCCGGTGTAATCGCCCGGCCTCTCGGAACGACCACGCTGGCGTTCTGCCCGCCACTGGTGATCACCGACGAGCAGATGGAGCGCTGCGTCTCCGGCACCCGCAGCGCCATCGCCGGCCTGCGGCGATGAACGGCGACGCCCTGCGCTCCCGCCTAGCGGCCGGAGAGACGGTCATCCTGGCCGGTTGTTTCGATGCCCTGTCGGCCCGCCTGGCGACCGCCGCCGGTTTCGACGGATTGTTTCTCTCCGGTTATTGCACCGCTGCCACCCTGCTCGGCCTTCCGGACTTCGGTTACCTGACCCAGACGGAGATGGCCGAGGTGGCCCGCCGGGTGTGCTCGACCGTGCCCACCGCCCACGTCGTCGTCGACGGCGATACCGGCTACGGCAACCCGCTCAACACCATTCGCACCGTCGAGCTGTACGAACGGGCGGGTGCGGCCGGCATCTTCCTCGAGGATCAGGTGTGGCCGAAGAAGTGCGGGCACATGGCTGGCAAGAAGGTCGTGCCCCGCCAGGACTGGCTGGCCAAGCTGCAAGCCGCCATGGACAGCCGCGACCGGCTGTTCGTGACCGCCCGGACCGATGCCCGGGCGGCCGTCGGGCTCGACGAGGCGTGCCAGAGGGCCCGTTTGGCCGCCGACCTCGGCGTCGATGCCATTTTCGTGGAGGCACCCGAGTCGGTCCAGGACATGGAGGCCATCGCCGAGGCCACCCCCGGCTGCGTGCGGGTGGCCAACATGATCGAAGGCGGCCGGACGCCGCTGCGGACACCGGCCGAGTTGCACGATCTGGGGTTCGACCTCGTCGTGTCACCCCTGACCGGGCTGCTGGCCGCCGCCCGGCAGATGCAGCACGCATTCGCGGTCCTGCACGAAGAGGGAACATTGCGCGACCACCTCGACCTGGTCACGTCGTTCGACGACTTCGCCCAGATCATCGAGCTGGACCGGCACTACCAGCTCGAGGCGACCTACCGGGGTGGCACTGACGATGAGCCCGGCGGACGAGGAACCCGGACCAGGAATCCCTGACGTCGCCGGTCCTCCGGCCGGCGAAATGGCCAGGGCGGTGACGGGTGACCGCCCGTGCCCGTTGCTACCGTGCCGCCATGGCCGGGACCAAGCGAGATCGTCAGCGGGCCGCCCGCCAGCAGGAGATGGCGGCGGCCGCCGAGGTCCGGCGCCGGGCGGCCCGACGCCGCAACCTGCTGGCCGGAGGGGCGGGTGCGGCCTCGGTGGCGGTGATCGCGGTCGTGGTCGTCCTGATCCTCTCGAGGGGCGGCTCCACCAAGAAGGTGGCGGTCACCAGCCCTTCCACCACTTCGACGACCGCGGCGGCGGCCGCCAAGGCCTCGGCGGCGGGCAAACCTTGCGTCAAGGTGGCCGGCCCCTTGCCCTCGGGCGCCCCGCCGGTGCCCGTCAAGGTCGGACCGCCTCCCACCCAGATGGTGACCGAGGACCTCAAGGCGGGCACGGGCGCCGTGGTCACCGCCACCCAGACGCTCACCGTCAACTACATCGGCGTCGCCTGCTCAACCGGCAAGATCTTCGACTCCTCCTACAGCCGTAATCAGGCGGCCACGTTCCCGCTCAACCAGGTCATCAAGGGCTGGCAGACAGGGCTCCCCGGTATGAAGGTGGGGGGCCAGCGGTTGCTCGGGATCCCTCCGGACCTGGCGTACGCCGACGCCGGCGCGCCGCCCGACATCGCGCCGGGGGAGACCCTGTGGTTCGTGGTCGAGGTGCTGAAGGCGGCGTAGCCCGGTCTCAGCGTCCGGGCCCGGCCAGGCAGACGAACTGGGACCGGCCGACCAACTGGTGCACGCCGGTACCGGCCGGACAGTCGGCGGATCGTGTCGTTTGGCCGACGACCAAGCCGTTGTTGGGCTGGGTGCAGGGCACCACGGCGTCTAAACCGGCCTGCACCAGCAGGCACTGTCCGACGTAGGCCGAGTCGACGAATCCGGACGACGGCCGGCCGCCCGTGGCCGTCGGTGAGCCGGTGATCGGCGCCGGCCTGTCCGGGTGCGGGCCGGCGTAGGCGGTGACGACGAAGATGATCGCCAGTATCGCGAGAACGAGGACCGACGGCCGGAGCCAGCGCACCGACGGCATCCCCGGGTCGGCCGCCGGTTCCTGGAACCGCGGGGGCTCCGCCGATGTCGGGGCGCCCCCCTGGCGCAACGTCCGGTCGTATCGCTCGCGAGCCGCCGGTTGGCCGAGCACCGCCCACGCGTCGTTGATCCGGCGCATGCGCTCATCGTTGCCGGGGTCGCCATTGAGATCGGGATGGAGCCGGCGGGCCAGATCCCGGTACGCCCGGCGGAGGCCTTCCTGAGTGGCATCGGCCGACACCCCGAGCTCGTCGTAGAGCGTCGTCATCAGAGTACGGTTCCGCTCCAGTCGATCGACTGCTGCGGCACCACGGTACCGACGTCGAGCTGGATGTCGGCGTGGGTGCTCAAGGTGATGGTGCGCACATCACCATTGAACGGCCGGCCGTTGACACAGGCCGTCACCATGCCGGTCGGGCCAGTGACCACGCGGTGCGTTTCACTCCGGGTCGTCGATCGCCTTGGACTCGTGGTGGAGGCGGTCGTGGACACCGGTTTGGGTGGCGGGGCTGAGAGCCGCCTCGACCGCCAGTCGGTGAACGGAATGCAGGTGGTCGAGAAGCGTTCCGTCCTCGGCGCTGATCCCGTCGTGGGAGTGCGTCACGTTGACACCCTCAGCCTGCTCCATCTCGGCCTCAGGAAGCTCGTCCACGGCCATCAGTGTGGCCGACGTGCCGCCGCTACGTCGGCAGCCGCCCGCTGCCCCATTGAAGCGGGCGGCTGCCCTCGTCTGGTTGATAGATGCACCGCAGGCGGGCGCAGATACATCTACCCCGCCCACTCCCGGCGTCGGATCTCGTAGACGGCGATCGCCGCCGCGGTGGCCACATTGAGCGAACCGACCCGGCCGAGTTGGGGAATGAAACCTAGGTGGTCGCACGCCGCGAGCGTGGCCACCGGCAGCCCGTGATCCTCGTGGCCGACGGCGATGCACACCGCGGGCCCCAGTTGAAGCTGGTGGAGGGGAGTGGCGGCGTCGGCGAGCTCGAGCCCTACCACCGCGTACCCGTCGGCCCGGGCCGCGCCGGCCGCCTCGGGGCCGCGTTCGAACGTCGTCCAGGTGAGATACCGCTCCGTCCCCATGGCGGTCTTTCCGGCCTTGGCGTGGGCCGGCGAGAGCGTGTTGCCGGCCAGATAGAGATGCTCCACCCGGAACGCGGCGGCGGTGCGGGTGATGGCGCCGATGTTGAACGGGGACTGGACACCATCGAGGAGCAGCGCGATCCGTCCCTCGGTCCGGCGCTGCCAGTCGCGGTGGAGCCGTTTCAGATCGGTCGGTCCCAACTGCCTCAACGGGGTGCGACCTCGAGCAGGCGGTAGCCCTTCCGGGAGGCCAGCCTCACCGTCCGGTGGCCCTCGGTCGCCAGCCAGTCGGCCAGCGAGTCGGCGCCCAGATGCTTGTGGACCACCAACCAGGCCCGCCCCTCCGGTGTGAGCCGCCCCAGCCAGTCCCTCAGCAGCTGATGCAGCGCCGCCTTGCCCACTCGGATCGGGGGATTTGACCAGATGGCAACCAACCGGACCTCGGCCGGCACCTGATCCGGCCGGACCGCCCGGACATTGTCCAATCCGAGGCGGGAGGCATTTTCCCCCATCAGTTTGAGGGCGCGCTCATTGACGTCGACCGCCCAGACCGTGGCGCCCGGGGCTCGGCGCGCCATCGTCACCGCGATCGGCCCGTACCCGCAGCCCAGGTCCAGCAGGTTCCCGTGCGTCGGCGGTGGCGGGACGGCCCGCAGCAGCTCCACGGTGCCGGCGTCGACCCGAAGCCCGGAGAACACCCCCCGATCGGTGCGCAGCCGCGCCGATCCGTCGGCGAGGACCAGCTCGACCTCTGAGGGCCGCGACACGGCCGCCGGCTGGGCGTCGAAGTAGTGGCTGTCGGCTACCGGGACAGGCTATCCAGGCCGGGGCCGGTACCCTCTTGGCCATGGCGCCATACAACATCCGCATCTTCGGCGACCCGGTCCTCACGCAGCGGGCGTCGGAGATCACCGACATCGACGGCCGGCTGGTGAAGCTGTCCGAGGACATGATCGCCACGCTGCGCGAGGTGGCCGGGTTGGGCCTGGCGGCGCCCCAGGTCGGTGTCCAGAAGCGGCTGTTCGTATACCAGATGGGCGAGGACTCCGAGCCCGAGGTGCTGGTCAACCCGGTGGTGAGCGACTGGCGTGGCGAGTGGGAGTTCGACGAGGGATGCCTGTCGCTGCCCGGGCTGTACTTCCCGATCGTGCGGCCCAAGGAGGTCCATCTGACGGGTTACGACCTGACCGGCAACGAGGTGTCGATCGAGGCCGACGAGCTGGTGGCCCGGCTGTTCCAGCACGAGCTCGACCACCTGGACGGCAAGTTGCTGCTGGAGCATCTCGACCGCTCACAACGCAAGGCGGCGCTCGGTGAGCTGCGGCGCCGGGCCCTGGAAGGTGACCCGGCGGCCGGCCGGATGGTGCGCGCCGGGCATCACGACGCCGGAGACGGTTGGGAGCTCTGAGCAGTCCGCCCGCCGGTAGGCCGCAGAGCCTGGTTTTCCTGGGTACGCCCGAGGCCGCGGTCGCGCCCCTTCGGGCCCTCCATGACGCCCGGTACGACATCGCGCTCGGTGGTGACCCAGGCCGACAAGCGCCGCGGTCGCGGGTCGTCGGTCATGCCGAGCCCGGTCAAGGTGGCCGCCACCGAGCTGGGCCTCCCGGTCAGCCACCGGGTCGACGATGTGATCGACGCGGGTGCCGAGCTGGGAGTGGTGGTGGCGTTCGGCAAGCTCGTGAAGCCGCACGTGCTGGCGGCCGTGCCGATGGTGAACCTGCACTTCTCCCTTTTGCCCCGCTGGCGGGGCGCGGCGCCGGTGGAGCGCGCCATCCTGGCGGGCGACACCGAGACCGGGGTGTGCCTGATGACCCTCGAGGAGGGTCTCGACACCGGGCCGGTGCACGCCTGTCGGGTGGTGCCGATCGGTCCGGACGAGAGCCTCGAGTCGCTGCGGGCGGCGCTGGTCTCGGAGGGGACTGAGCTGTTGTTGTCGCAGTTGGCGGCTGGGCTATCACCGGCGGTGGCGCAGGTCGGCGAGATGACCTACGCGGCCAAGATCGACCCCGCCGAGCTCGAGATCGATTGGGAGCGGCCGGCGGTCGAGATCCACCGGCTGGTGCGGCTGGGCCGGGCGTGGACCACGTTCCGGGGCCAGCGGCTGCGGGTGTTGCGGGGGCGGCCCGTCAAGGGGGCGCACCTGGCCCCGGGTCAGCTCGACGGCCTGGTGGTCGGGACCGCCGACGGCGGGTACGAGCTGCTCGAGGTCCAGCCCGAGGGCCGGGGCGCGGTGCCGGCGCCGGCCTGGCGCAACGGCGCCCGGCCCCGCCCGGGCGAGGGTTTGGGTCGATGACCGCCGGGCGCCCGGGGGGTCGTGTGCCGAGCCGGGCCGGTTCGGCGGGCGGGCGGGGCCGGGCTCCTCGGGGCGCCCGGGGCGGAGGCGTGACCGCGGCGGCGGCCGTGACACCAGGCGCCACAGGCGGCACGGCCCGGGCGCTCGCCCTCCAGGCCCTCCTCGCCGCCGACAGCACGGGCGCCGGCCGGGCCAACGTCGTCGTCCCGGAACTGCTGGGCGGCAGCGACCTCTCCTCCCGGGACCGGGCGTTCGTCACCGAACTGGTGTACGGCACGGTCCGGATGCAACGGGCCTGCGACTGGCTCATCCAGCCCCACCTCCGGCGACCGGTCGACCGCCCGGTCCGCGCCGCCTTGCGCCTCGGCGCCTACCAGCTGGCATTTCTTCGTACCCCGCCTCACGCTGCGGTGTCGGCGACGGTCGCCGAGGTGGGCGGGCCGGCCCGCGGGTTGGTCAACGCCGTGTTGCGACGGGTGGCCCACCACGTCGGAGCCGGCCTGACCTGGCCGTCCGACGCCGTCCGGCTCAGCTACCCGGACTGGATCGTGGCCCGGCTGTCGGAGGACCTGGGACCGGACGTGGCCCTCGACGTGCTCGAGGAGATGAACCACCCCGCCCGCATGACTGCCCGAGACGACGGCTACGTCCAGGACCTGGCCAGCCAGTGGGCCGGGGCGGCGGTCGGTGGGGCGGCGGGGGAGCGCATCATCGACCTGTGCGCGGCACCAGGCGGCAAGGCCACGTACATGGCGTCCAGGCGTTCGGGTCCGGCACTCGTCATTGCCGGCGACGTGGATCCCACCCGGGCCCGGGTGATCCGCGAGAACTCAGCCCGGCTTGCCATCGACAACCTGGCGACGGTGGCGGCCGACGGGACCCGCCCTCCATTCCGGCCCGGCACCTTCGACCGGGTGCTGGTCGACGCCCCCTGCTCCGGGCTGGGGGTGCTGCGCCGGCGCCCCGACGCCCGCTGGCGGATCCAGCCCGCCGACATCGACCGCCTGGCCGGGCTGCAGCGCCGACTGCTCTCCACGGCCCTGACCATGGCGAAACCGGGCGGGCTGGTCGTGTACAGCGTCTGTACCCTCACCGCTACCGAGACCGTCGATATGGACCGGTGGCTGGCCTCGACCCATCCCGAGGCCGAGGCGGTGGCGGTGGATCTGGATCCGGCGTGGCAGCCGGCCGGCCGGGGGGCCCGTCTGCTGCCACCGGCCGCCGGCACCGACGGCATGTTCCTGCTGGCGGTCAGGACCGGGGCACCGGGCTCGGTCTCGGGCTCGGGCTCGGTAGATTCGCAGGACCATGCCTGATCCCGACACCGCCCGGCCGCAGGCCAAGGTCCTGACCGTCTCGGACGGTGTCATCGCCGGTACCCGGGAGGACCGCTCGGGTGCGGCGCTGGTCGAGGTCCTGGCGGCCCACGGCTTCGACGTGGTCGACAAGGCGGCGGTCGCCGATGGCGTGGCATCGGTGGCCGGCGCGCTCTCCCGCTTGTCGGGGAGCTTCGCCGGTCTGGTGGTGACGACCGGGGGCACCGGCTTCGCGCCGCGGGACCACACGCCCGAGGGGACCCGTGAGGTCATCGAACGCGATGCGCCCGGATTGGCCGAAGCCATGCGCCTCGCCAACCCGCTCGGCCGGCTCTCCCGCGGCGTGGCCGGGATCCGGGGCCACGCCATCATCCTCAATACGCCGGGCTCGCCGAGCGGAGCGGTCGAATGTCTGGAGGCCGTGATCGACGTCCTGCCCCACGCCCTGGCCCTGCTGGCCGAGCAGCCGACCCGCCACAGGCCCTCAGTAGACTGAGCGATCAATCTCATCGGAGGATCGGTGCACGAGGACGAGGCGATGATGCGCGAGGCGATCGCCGCGGCGGCGACGGTTCGCACCCTGACGTCGCCGAACCCGTGGGTGGGCTGTGTCGTGGTCCCGCCGGGGGACGCGCCGGCCGCCATTGGTGCGACCGACCGGGTTGGCGGCCCCCACGCCGAGGCCGCCGCGCTGCTGCTGGCCGGCGCCGGTGCCGCGGGCGCCGTGGTGTACGTGACGCTCGAGCCGTGCTGCCATCACGGGCGCACCCTGCCCTGCACCGACGCCCTCATCGCGGCCGGCGTGCGCCGGGTGGTCGTCGGAATCCTGGACCCCGATCGGCGGGTCGGTGGGGCCGGCGTCGAACGGCTCAGGGAGGCCGGCATCGAGGTGACCGTCGGGGTGGGCGCGGCGGAGATCACCGAGCAGCTGGCGCCGTACCTGAAGCACCGCTCGACAGGACGGCCGTGGGTGGTGCTCAAGCTGGCAGCGACGCTCGACGGCCGGACAGCGGCGCCCGACGGCACCAGCCGTTGGATCACCGGCCCGCTGGCCCGGGCCGACGTCCACCGGTTGCGGGCCGAGAGCGACGCGGTGCTGATCGGCGCGGGGACGGTCCGGGCCGACGATCCCGCCCTGACGGTGCGTGAGCTCGGGATCGAATCGGCCGGTCGCCAGCCGCTGCGAGTCATCCTGGGCCGGGCGCCGGATGGCGCCCGGGTGCATCCGGCCGTCGAGATGTCGGGCGATCTGGGCCAGGTGCTGGACGATCTGGGCGGGCGGGGGGTGCTGCAGGTCCTGGTCGAGGGGGGTGCGGCGGTAGCCCACGACTTCCACCGAGCCGGGCTGGTCGACCGCTATGTCCTGTACCTGGCGCCCGCCCTGTTCGGCGGCGACGACGGCCGGGCCCTGTTCGCCGGAACCGGGGCGGCGACGATCGGCGAGCTGTGGCGGGGCCAGCTCCTTTCCGTCACCCAGCTCGGTCCGGACCTGCGCGTCGAGCTGGCGGCATAGGGACGGAGTCGGTGTTCACTGGGATGGTGGAAGAGCTGGGTCGCCTCCGCGGCCGTGACGGGCACCGGATGGAGTTCGACGCCTCGGTGGTGATCTCCGACGCCAGGATCGGCGACTCCATAGCGGTCAACGGTTGTTGCCTCACCGCCGTCGAGGTGGGAGACGGGTGGTGGGCCGCCGATGCGGTGGACGAGACGCTGTCCCGGACCAACCTCGGCGACCTGGCGCCCGGCGATCCGGTCAACCTCGAACGCCCGGTTCGGCTGGCCGACCGGCTCGGCGGCCATCTGGTCCAGGGTCACGTCGACGCGGTCGGCGTCGTCGTGACCGGTGCGCCGGACCTCCGGGTCCAGGCGCCTCCGTCGGTGCTCCGGTATGTGGTCGCGAAAGGCTCGATCACCGTCGACGGGTGCAGCCTGACCGTGGTCGAACCGCTCGAGGACGGCTTCACGGTGGCGGTGATCCCGCACACCGCCGAGGTGACGACGCTCGGTGTCAAGGGACCCGGCGCCCGGGTCAACCTGGAGGTCGACCTGATCGCCAAGTACACCGAACGACTGCTGGCGGGGAGGATGTAGCCGCATGGCCTTCAGCAGCATCGAGGACGCGGTCGCCGCCGTCGCCAAGGGCGAGATGGTGGTGGTGGTCGACGACGAGGACCGTGAGAACGAGGGCGACCTCATCATGGCCGCCGAGTGTGCCACCCCGGAGGCGATCGCCTTCTTCGTGAAGCACACCTCGGGCTTGATCTGTGCCCCCATAACCAACCAGCGGGCCGACGAGCTCGACCTGCCGCTCATGGTCGCCCGCAACACCGAGTCTCAACGCACCGCCTTCACCGTGACCGTCGACCTGCGCCACGGCACGACGACCGGCATCTCGGCCACCGACCGGGCCCTGACCATCCGCTCGCTCATCGATCCCGCCACCCGACCCGAGGATCTGGCCCGACCGGGGCACATCCACGTGCTGCGGTCCCGTGCCGGTGGTGTCCTCAAGCGGGCCGGCCACACCGAGGCGGCTGTCGACCTGGCCCGGATGGCGGGGCTCTATCCGGCCGGCGTCCTGTGCGAGCTGGTGACCGAGGACCGGATTGGGATGGCCCGCCTACCCGAGCTCGAGCGCTTCGCCGCCGGCCACGGTCTGCATCTGATCTCCATCGCCGAGCTGATCCGGTACCGGCGCCAGCGGGAGAAGCTGGTCCAACGGGTCGCCGAGGCCCGGATTCCCACCGAGTGGGGCGACTTCACCTGCTACGCCTACCAGAGCCTGCTCGACCAGGAGACCCACCTGGCGTTCGTGATGGGAGCGCCTCAGGGCCAGGACCGGGTACTGGTCCGGGTGCACAGCGAGTGCCTCACCGGCGATGTGTTCGGATCGCGGCGGTGCGACTGCGGGCACCAGCTCCGGGACGCCATGGCCAAGATCGCCAATGAGGGGATGGGCGTCGTCGTGTACCTCCGCGGCCACGAGGGGCGCGGTATCGGCATCCACAACAAGCTGCTGGCCTACCAGCTCCAGGACGGCGGCCTCGACACGGTGGAGGCCAACCTCCAGCTCGGGTTGCCCGCGGACCGGCGTGAGTACGGAATAGGCGCCCAGATCCTGGTCGACCTCGGCATCACCACCATGAGATACATGACCAACAACCCGGCCAAGTACGGTGGCCTCGAAGGATTCGGCTTGGAGATGGTCGAACGGGTCCCCCTGGAAGGGGCCAGGAACCCCGAGAACATCGCCTACCTGCGCACCAAACGGGAGAAGATGGGACACCTGCTGGAGGGTCTGGAATGACGTCGTACGAAGGAAGGTTGCGGGGCGACGGTCTGCGGATCGCCCTGGCCTGCAGCCGCTTCAACGAGCTCATCACGGGGCGTCTGCACGCCGGGGCACGCGACGGCCTGATCCGCCACGGCGTCGACGAGGCCTCGATCACCGAGGCTTGGGTGCCGGGCGCGTTCGAGCTGCCCCTGGCCGCCAGCCGGCTGGCCCTCAGCGGCGAGTTCGACGCCGTCATCACCCTGGGCGCGGTGATCCGGGGCGCCACCGCCCACTTCGAGCACGTGGCCGGCCAGTGCGCGGCCGGACTGCAGCGGGTGCAGCTCGACACGGGGATCCCCGTCATCTTCGGGGTGCTCACCACCGACACCATCGAGCAGGCCATCGAGCGGGCCGGGACCAAAGCCGGCAACAAGGGCTTCGAGGCGGCCATGACCGCCATCGAGATGGTCGACCTGCTGCGCCAGCTCCCCAAGCGCGACCAGTAGCTTCGGCCAGGACAAGCCGTGCTGCACCTGGTCCTCCCCAAGGGCTCGCTGGAACGGGCCACCCTCGACCTCTTCGACGCCGCCGATCTCGGGGTGCGTCGGGCGTCGGACGTGGACTACCGCGGCACCATCGATGATCCGAGGATCACTGAGGTTCGGATCCTCCGCCCCCAGGAGATTCCCCGCTATGTGGCCGAAGGGCTGTTCGACCTGGGCATCACCGGGCGGGATTGGATCGAGGAGACGGCGAGCGACGTCATCTCCCTCGGTGAGCTCCACTACAGCAAGGCGACGGCGCGCCCCATCAACGTGGTCCTGGCGGTCGCGGCCGACTCACCGGTCCGCAGCGCCGGCGACCTGCCGAACGGCGTCCGGGTCTCGACCGAGTACCCGGAACTGACGGCCCGGTTCCTGGCCAAGCACGGTGTCGACGCCCAGATCCTGCTGTCCTACGGCGCCACCGAGGCCAAGATCCCCGAGATCGCCGACGCGGTGGTCGAGATCACCGAGACCGGCCGGGCCTTGAAGGCGGCCGGGCTGCGGATCGTCGACACCATCCTCGTGTCCTACACCGAGCTGATCGCCAACCCGGCCTCGTACACCGATCCCGACAAGCAGCACGCCATGAGCCAGCTGCACACCCTGCTGCAGGGCACGCTCGAGGCCCGCGGCCGGGTCCTGGTCAAACTGAACGTCGGCGCCGAGGACCTCGAAACGGTGATCGGCCTGCTGCCGGCGCTGAAGTCGCCCACCGTGTCCAAGCTGTTCGGCGAGGGTGGCTACGCCGTCGAGACGGTGGTCGCCAAGTCGCAGATCAACCGGTTGATTCCCGCCCTCAAGGACCACGGGGCCACCGGCATCATCGAGCTGCCGATCTCCAAGATCGTCCATTGATGGCCGTGCGGCAGGGGACGGTGGCCGGCTTCGACCCGCAGGCCGGGCTTGGCACGGTCCGCAGCGACAACGGCGTGGAATACCCGTTCCACTGCACCCAGATCGCCGACGGTTCCCGGACCATTCCCGAAGGCGTCCGTGTCGAATTCGAAGCGGTCGCAGGTCACCTCGGCCGCTGGGAGGCGACGGGTATCCGTCCGTGCTGATTCAACGTCCGTGTTGACTCAACGACCGTGCTGACTCAGCCGGCGGTGGCGCTCTTCAGCTGGACATACGCCATCCGCAGGTTGGCCAGACCGTCCTTCAGCTGGGTCTCGTACTCGCCAAGGCGACCCTCGAGGCCTTCGACCAGCGCCCCGAAGGCGTCGATGGCCAGCCGGGCCTGATCCATCTGAGGCGGTTGAAGCGAGAGGTGGAGGGCGGCCAGCTCGAACAGCCCGAAGGCGTGGTTGGCGATCACCAGCTCGACCGGCGTCCGGGCCAGCTGATCCTGGACCTCGGCCAACCGGGCCTCGTCCTCGGCCGAGATTTCCGGAAAATCGTCATCACCGTCGCCGTCCCCCGGGGGCGGCCCACCCCCCGGTCCACCCGGTGGCGGCGGCGCGGAGCCGCCCCCCGGGCCGGGAGCTGGGCGGATGGGACGCTCGCCGTCCGGTGTCCAGAGCGTGCTCATTGCGCTACCCTACGATGAAAACCGAAGAAGGGAAGCGGGGCATCACGCCCCCACCCGACCACCGCAGGGTGCGTCGGGTCGATCGACCGCCAGCGGCGGGCGTTGCTTCCCGACGCCCGCCCTCTTCGTGTGAGGGCTGACCACAAGGAGTGATGTCATAGCCGCTGCACCAGACACCAACGAGCACCGGATCAATGATCGCATACGTGCACGTGAGGTTCGCCTCGTCGATCCGGACGGCAGGCAGCTCGGCATAAAGCCACTGCCTGATGCGCTCGCTATCGCCCGCCAGTTGGACCTGGACCTGGTGGAGGTGGCACCCAACGCCAATCCTCCCGTCTGTCGGATCATGGACTTCGGAAAGTTCAAGTTCGACGAGGCCCAGCGGGCCAAGGAGTCGCGGCGCAAGACCACCAGCAGCAGCATCAAGGAGATGAAATACCGCCCCAAGATCGGGGTGGGCGACTTCGACACCAAGACCCGCCAGGTCACCAAGTTCCTCACTGAGGGGCACAAGGTGAAGATCACCATCATGTTCAGAGGCCGGGAGATGAGCCATCCGGAGCTGGGCAAGAAGCTCCTCGATCAGGTGGCCGAACAGGTCGGGTCAATTGCCAAGATCGAAGCGGCACCGAAACTCGACGGACGCAACATGATCATGGTCCTGGCCCCCGACCGCCGGGCGGCCGGTGGGGGGGGCGCCGGACAAACGAGCACCGGCCCAGCCGCCCCCGCGGCACCCCGGCGCAGTGCTGTCAGGGCCGCCCCCGCTCCCGCCGAGTCCGCACCACCCGCCCCATCCCCGCCGCCGAACGGTCGGGCCCAGACCACCCAGACCCCGGAGCCGGCACCGGCAGGGGCGCCCAGCGGTACCGAGGAGAGCTAGTCCAATGCCCAAGATGAAGACCGACCGAGGTGCCGCCAAGCGCTTCAAGGTGACCGGAACCGGAAAGCTCCGCCGCCGGCGGGCCTTCCGTTCACACCTGCTCGAGAAGAAGAACAGCACGAGGACCCGCCGTCTCGCCCGTGAAGCCGAAGTAGCGCCCGGCGACCGCAAGGCCGTCAAGCGCCTGCTCGGCCTCTAGCCGGGCCACC
This sequence comes from uncultured Actinomycetota bacterium, assembly GCA_963792645.1. Classification (GTDB taxonomy): domain Bacteria; phylum Actinomycetota; class Acidimicrobiia; order Acidimicrobiales; family Palsa-688; genus CAWBWS01. Next base: position 16,124 of record CAWBWS010000001.1, on the reverse strand, counting down.
CGATCTCCCTCTGAGCCGAAAGGAGCACACCGATGGCAAGGGTCAAACGCGCCGTAGCCAGTAAGAAGCGACACCAGGCCGTCCTCGAGCAGGCGCAGGGTTACTACGGCAACAAGAGCCGCAGCTACCGCGCCGCCCACGAGCAGGTCATGCACTCCCTGCAGTACGCCTACCGTGATCGCCGGGCCCGCAAAGGCGACTTCCGCCAACTGTGGATCCAGCGCATCAACGCCGCCACCCGCCTCCACGGCATGAGCTACAGCCGGTTCATCGCCGGGCTCAAGGCCGCCGACGTCGAGGTGGACCGCAAGAACCTGGCCGATCTGGCCGTTCGCGACGCCGACGCGTTCGCGGCGCTGGTGGAGGTGGCTCGCCAGAGCGGCACCCAAGCCGAGGCGGCCAGCTAGGGCACGGAGACGGTGCTGACTCCTCCTCTCGCTTACAAGCACCAACGGGTCCAACGGCTGCGGCGCCTGGTGGCGCGCCGCAGTGCCCGCCAGGCGGAACGCAGCTTCATCGTCGAGGGGGCCAAGGTCCTGAGCGAGGCCCTGGCCGCAGGCGTTCCGGTGGAGTCGGTGTACGTCGACCGCAGCGTCACTGACCCGGCCGGCGGGCTCGAGGCGGTACTGGACGCCGCCTACGCCGCCGGCAGCCGGTTGTTCGAACTGGCTCCCGGGGTGATGGCCCGGGTCGCAGACACGGTGACGCCCCAACCGATCATGGCCATCTGCCCCCAGGTCGATATCCCGCTCAGCGCACTGGGGGGAGCCGATCTCGTTGTGGTGTGCGTCGATCTGCGCGATCCCGGCAATGCGGGCACGGTGATCCGCAGCGCCGAGGCGGCGGGGGCCAAGGGGGTAATCTGCTGCAACGGCTCAGTAGACATGTTCAATCCCAAGACGGTGCGCGCATCCGCGGGAGCACTGTTCCGGGTACCGGTCGTGTCGGGTGGGGAGCCTTCGGACGTGCTGGCCGTGCTCGGCGAGCGGGGCCTGAACCGGTTGGCCGCCACCGCCCGGGATGGCGATGACTACACGACCGTGGACCTCACCCGGCCCGTCGCCCTGGTCATTGGCAACGAGGCCCATGGGCTTCCCTCGGGGCTCGAGCCGGTACTCGACGGCCGGCTGACGATACCCATGGCCGGCCGGGCGGAATCGCTCAATGCCGGCATGGCCGCCGCCGTACTGTGCTTCGAGGCGGCCCGCCAGCGCCGCTCGCACGGTCTGGACCCGGCCGTCGTCGCCGCCCGGGACGGGGTCGCCGTATGACCGGCATCGCCGACATCGTTGACATTCTCCCCGACGGCGTGTTGCAGCTGGACGCGGCCCGCTGCATCGTGGCCGTCAACGTCACGGCGTGCCGGCTCACCGGCTTCGGGGCGGACGAGCTCGTCGGGCGGGAGTGCCAGGCGGCGCTGGCGGCCCGGGCCCGCGACGGCCGCCCGGTGTGGACCGAAGGCTGGCATGCGTCCACCCGTTTGCGGGCGGTGCGCAGCCTGCCCGAGCAGGAGATCACCATCCGCACCGCCGACGGCCGGGACGTGAAGACGTTCGTGGCCGGCTCCTACCAGCGCGACCTGACCGGGCAGCTGACCGGAGCGGTGCTGGTCATCCGGGAGGCCGGGCGCCGGGCCCATCAGGCCGCGTCCGGCATCGAGATCGTCTCGACCGTGAGCCACGAGCTGCGAGCCCCACTTACCTCGGTCAAGGGATATACCAGCCTGCTGCTCAACCGCTGGACCCGGCTCCGGGACGACCAGAAGCAGATGATGCTCGAGCAGGTCAACCACGATGCCGATCGCGTCACCCGCCTGATCACCGAGCTGCTCGACATCAGCCGGCTCGAGACCGGACGCCTGGTGCTGCGCCGCCAACTGGTCGACGTAGCCCGCCTGGCCGGCATGGTGGTCGAGAAGGTTCGCCTCGAGTACCCCGATCTCGACGCCGAGCTGTCCTTCACCGACAGCTTTCCCAAGGTCTACGCCGACCCCGACAAGGTGGAGCAGGTTCTCACCAACCTGGTCGAGAACGCCTGCAAGTACGCCTCCCCCAAAGGGATGCTGGTCGTCGGCGAGGCCCGCCCCGACGAGGTGTCGGTCACCGTCACCGACCACGGAGAAGGTATCCCGGCCGCCGATCTGCCCAAGGTGTTCACCAAGTTCTTCCGGCGTTCGGAGGGCCGGCCCACCGGTTCGGGGCTGGGATTGTGGATCAGCCGGGGCCTGGTCGAGGCGCACAACGGCCGGTTGGTGGCGGAATCAATTCCCGGGCAGGGGACGGCGTTCCGATTTACTCTGCCGGTGGTGGATCTCGAGGAGATGCAGCGTCAGTGAAGAGGGATATCGCCGCCATCGAGGCGGCGGCTACAGCTCGCATCGCCGAGGCCGTCACCGTCGACGACCTGCGGGCCGCCGAGGGCGAGCTGCTCGGCAAACGGTCGGCCCTGGCCCGGCTGAACGCCGGCCTGCGGGACCTCAGTGGGGAGGACCGGAAGACGGTCGGCCAGGCTGTCAACCGTGCCCGGGCCCGCCTCACCGCCTCCATCGAGCTTCGCCGCCGGGATCTCGAAGCGGCCGACCGGTCGCGCTCGCTCGCCGCCGACCGGCTCGACCTCACGCTGGCGTGGCGGGTCCCAACCCCCGGTGGGATCCCCGATCGCGGCCACCTCCACCTGGTGACCCAGACCCGGGACGAGCTGGAGGACGCCTTTGTGGCCATGGGCTTCGCGGTGGCCGAAGGTCCCGAGGCCGAGACCGACTGGTACAACTTCGAGGCCCTCAACATGCCGCCGGCCCACCCGGCCCGCGGCATGTGGGACACCCTCTATCTCAAGCTGGGCCGGCCCGAGACGGTGCTGCTGCGCACCCACACCTCCCCGGTCCAGATCCACCTGATGGAGTCGCAGAAGCCGCCGATCTACGCCGTCATGCCCGGCCGCTGTTACCGGCGCGACACCCCCGACGCCCGCCACCTGCCGGTGTTCCACCAGATCGAGGGCCTGGTCGTCGACCGGGGTATCACCTTCGGGGACCTGGCCGGGACCATCGAGGCGTTCACGGCCGCGTTCTTCGGCCCGGAGATCCATTCCCGGCTGCGGCCGTCCTTTTTCCCCTTCACCGAGCCGTCGGCCGAGTTCGAGGTCACCTGCCCGATCTGCGGCGGCACCGGCTGCCGGACCTGTTCCGGCTCGGGTTGGCTCGAGCTCGGCGGGTGCGGGATGGTCGACCCCGAGGTGTTCCACGCGGTCGGTGTCGATCCTGAGCAGTTCTCCGGCTTCGCGTTCGGCTTCGGGATCGACCGGCTGGCCCAGGTCCGTCACGGCCTCGAGGACATGCGGATCTTGCTCGACAACGACATCCGGTTCCTGTCCCAGTTCTAAGAGGCCACTGATGCGCGTTCCCCTTTCCTGGCTTCGCGACTTCGCGCCGATCGAGGGCGACGTCGGCGACCTGGCCGCGGCCCTGTCCAACCTGGGCCTCGTCGTAGACGGCGTCGAGTACATCGGCGACGGCCTCGACGGCGTCGTCGTGGCCAGGGTCGTGGCCCTGCGCCCTCACCCCGACGCCGACAAGATCCAACTGGTCGACGTCGATCCCGGCGCCGGTGGACCTATCCAGGTCGCGTGCGGCGCTTTCAACATGCAGGCCGGCGACCTGGTGCCGCTCGCCACCATCGGGACCGTCATGCCGAACGGCATGGAGATCGGGCGCCGCAAGATGCGGGGCGAGTGGTCCAACGGCATGCTCTGCTCGCCGGCCGAACTGGGTCTACCGGGAGAAGAGGGGGAAAAGGGCATCCTGATCCTGCCCGACCGGGTGGCGGAGCCGGGCACGCCCCTCGCAGAGGCGCTGGGCCTCACCGCTGACGTCGTCTTCGACCTCGACATCTCGCCGAACCGGCCCGACGCTATGTCGGTCGCGGGCGTGGCCCGGGACCTGGCGGCCGCCCTGGGGGTCCCGTTCCGGCTGCCGTCGATTTCGGACGTGGCGCCCGACGGGACCCCTCCGCATCCGACCGCCGAGGTTCGCGACGGCGACCTGTGCCCGAGGTTCACCGCGACCAGGGTCTCCGGCGTCGCCATCCGGCCCTCGCCGCAGTGGCTGGCCCGCCGGCTGGTCCTGTGCGGCATGCGGCCCATCAACAACGTCGTCGACGCCTCCAACTACGTCATGCTCGAGCTTGGGCAGCCCAACCACGCCTATGACCTGGACCGCCTCCCCGGACAGGGCCTGATCGTCCGCCGGGCGCGACCGGGCGAGACCCTCGTCACGCTGGATGGTGTCGGACGCCGGCTGGAGGCCGACGACTGCCTGATCTGCGATGCCGGGGACACCCCGGTGGGCATCGCCGGGATCATGGGTGGCGCGTCCTCGGAGATATCCGAGCAGACGACCACCGTGCTGCTCGAGGCCGCCTATTTCACCCCCATGGCCATCGCCCGCACCGGCAAACGGCTCGGTCTGCACACCGAGGCCCGGGCCCGGTTCGAACGGGGCTGTGACCCTGAGATGATCGATCTGGCCATCGACAGGTTCGCGGCGCTGCTTCCGGGGGCGACCCGGGGCGACTCTGTGGACGTCGTGGCCCGGGACCACCTACCCGCGCCGCGGCCGGTGATGGTCCGTACCGCCCGGGTCAACGAGCTGCTCGGCACGTCGCTTACCGATGACGACATCATCAGGCTGCTGGCCCCGATCGGGTTCACGGCCATGCCGACCTCGGGGCAGCTTGGCGTCGTCGTTGTGACCATCCCGACCTGGCGCCCCGACAGCCACCGCGAGGTCGACGTCATCGAGGAGGTGGCCAGGCTCCACGGCTACCGCAACATCGAGCGCACCCTTCCGCCCGGCGTCCGCACCGGCGGCGGCCTGACGCCCTACCAGAAGCAACGACGCAAGGTGCGGGACATCCTGGCCGGCGCGGGCGTCTCCGAAGCGTGGACGACCACCTTCCTCGCACCCGGTGACCTCGAACGGGCCGGGCTTCCAGACGACGCGGTGGAGCTGGAGAACCCGCTCGACCGCTCGGAATCGTTGCTACGCACATCCCTGGTGCCCGGACTGCTCAAGGCGGCCCGGTTCAATGTCGACCGGCAGACGCCTGACATCGGGCTGTTCGAGATCGGCCACGTGTTCGCGCCACCGCCGGCCGACGACGCGGAGCCGCTCCCCGTCGAGCGCGAGGACCTGGCGTTGGTGACGGCCGGCTCGGGTGCCGACGCCCTTGTGGCGACCCGCCTGTGGGCGGTGCTGGCCGACGGGCTGCGGCTCGAGGGGGTCGTGGTGGAGGCGGCCGAGGTCCCCGCCTTCCACCCGACCCGCGCCGGGCGGATCGTCGTGGAGGCGACCGGCGAGGTGCTGGGCGCGGTCGGCGAGGTCGACCCGTCCGTCTCGACGGCCTACGGCCTGGCCGGCCGGGTGGCCATGTTCAGCGTGGACCTGGAGCGGGTCATCGCCGCGCCGCGCCGCGGTTCCCAGGCCCGGCCGGTGAGCCGGTTCCCGGCCAGTGACATCGACCTGGCGCTGGTGGTCGACGAGTCGGTTCCGGCGGGCACGGTGGCGGCGACCATCAAATCGTCGGGGGGCGACACGGTGGAGCAGGTCACCCTGTTCGACGTCTACCGCGACTCCCAGCTGGGTCAGGGTCGGCGCAGCCTGGCCTACCACGTCCGGCTGCGGGCGCTCGACCGCACCCTCACCGATGCCGAGGTGGCAGCCGTGCGCCGGCGGATCATCGATGCCGTGATCAGTGTCCACGGGGCCACCCTCCGCGCCTAGCGAGGCTCTCATCCCGCGGGTCCGTGTAACCACGGTGACCAGCGGCCCGGTCCAAGGCATGGAGGGAGGGCGGACGACATGTCCCGGGGCAAAGCGGCGGTGATCCTGGTGGCCGTGACCATGGCGGCCGCCGGCTGTTCGGGCACCGGCGGCGAGTCTCACGCCCCGGGGACCATCGGATCCGGCGCGGTCCCGCCGACGCCGGCACCGGGCCCCGTTCAGGTACCCGTCACCGGCGTGCCCACCCCGTCGGGCAACCTGGTCACCCTCGCCGGCCAGGCCCGGTCGCTCGAGACGACCGCCCCGCTCGCCGGGCTGACGTCGGTGCACCTGACCGGCGCATCGGAGCTCACCGGGTCGGGCGATGTCGTCGACCGCACCGGACGGGACCTCGGATCCGGGACGCTGCGGGTGGTCGGGACCGACGTGTCGGTGACCGGCCCCGGCATCCAGCTCTCGAGCCGCGTCCGGGTCCAGCCCGGCCAGGTCACGGTCGGCGCCACCACTCTGACCCTGGCCGGCCTCTCCACCATCAGCGCCGCCATCATGACCTTCCAGCCGTCGCCGCCCCCGTCGCCGCCGCCCTCGTCCACCGCTCCTGGGCCCACGACCACCATTCCTCCTCCTGTGCAGGTGTCCGGTCCGGTCCGGGTCCAGGCTGGCACCTTCCAGATCACCGGCACGTCGCTCCGCCTGGTCGACGCACCCACCGATCTCCACCTCACCTCGTCGGAGACCGACCTGAGCTGGGCCGGCACCGGCGCCATCACGACCGGCGCGGGTCCGATCCAGGCCGGCTACCTCGGGGTCCGGGCCCAGCAGCTCGATGCCACGGTGCGCCGGGGGCCGGCGGCCGTCGACGTGCGGGGCACCGCTCTGGCGCTGCAGGTATTCGCCAACGGAGTACCACAGCTACGCACGCCGGCCCGCTTCGATGTCCTCAGCACCCACGCCACCTCCGGATTCCTCGGCAAACGGCGGGCCTTCGTCTGGACGCCACGCAACCTTGGCTCCACCTACGACATGACCATCCTCCGCATTCGCCCCGGCAACCCCGCCGCCGGGAATGTGCACATCGGCCTCCAACCCATGCCGCCCATGTTCGGCGGGGACGCCCACGCCCTGGTCGGGGCCGACACCAGGGGCCTCAAGAGCGGTGACCTCATCGACTCGCTCATCGCCCGCAACGGCGACGACAAGCGCACCATCGGCTACGACGGCCCGGCCGGGGTCAACCTGGTCCTCATCATCGAGGGCAACTTCGACCCCATCGTGGTCAGCGTCACCACCTCCTAGCTGGCGGCTTCGCCGGCGGATGCCGTCGGCCAGCTCCTCGACCGGGCCGTCCGTGACCAGGAAGCCGGCGGCGCCGGCCTCGATGGCCCGGCGCAGGTGGCCGGGCCGGCCGAACGGGGTCAGCAGCAGGATGGCGCCCGACGGCGCTGACATTTGTCCCGGGTTGCATGAGTATGCACATCCGCGTATGTTGATGCCATGAGTCCTACGGCTGGCGCCCGTCTGCGCACCGGCGTCTTCGGTGCTTCGGGCTATGCCGGCGCCGAGCTGCTGCGGCTGGCCGCCGGGCATCCCCAGCTTGACATCGTCCTGGCCACCGGCGACAGCCAGTCCGGCGTGGCCGCGGCCGATCTGTACCCGAGCCTGGCCGCTGCCTATCCCGGTCTGGTCTTCGGTCCGGCCGACCCGGCCGCCGCCGAGGGGCTGGACCTGGTCTTCCTGGCCCTCCCCCACGGCGCTTCGCAGGACCTGGTGCCCGATCTGCGCAAACGGGTGGGCGTGATTGTCGACCTGGCCGCCGACTTCCGGCTCGAGGATGCCGCCCTGTACCCCACCTGGTACGGCGAGGAGCACCGTCACCCGGAACTGCTGGCCAAGGCCGCCTTCGGCATCCCGGAGCTGTATCGCGCTGCCATCTCCGGCGCCACCCTGGTGGCCGCCGCCGGGTGCCACGTGACGGCGGCGGCGCTGGCCCTGGCACCCCTGGTCCAGTCCGGGATGGTCCAACCGGAGGGCATCGTGGTCGACACCATCACCGGCGTGTCGGGCGCCGGGCGGGGTCTCAAGGCCAACACCCAGTTCTGCACCGTCGACTCCGACATCACGGCCTACGGCCTGCTGACCCACCGCCACACGCCAGAGATCGAGCAGGCGATCGGAGCGGTCGGCGGGGTCATCTTCACCCCGCACCTGGCACCGCTCAACCGCGGCATTCTGGCGACCTGCTACGCCCGCCCGGCGGCCACCGCACCTGACCCCTTGGGAGTCCTGCGCCGCCGCTATGCCGGCGAGCCGTTCGTGGTGGTGAGCGAGCGGTCGCCGTCCACCAAGTCGACGTTCGGCGCCAACACGGCTCACCTGACCGCCCGCTACGACGAGCGGACCGGTTGGGTCATCGCCATCTGCGCCCTCGACAACCTGGTCAAGGGGGCGGCGGGCCAGGCCATCCAGTGCGCCAACCTCGCACTCGGCCTCCCGGAGACCATGGCACTCCCCGTCGCGGGGGTCTATCCATGAGCCAGACAAATCCGTTCGTCACTTGGCCGCGCTATGGCGCGGTCAAGTGTCGAACGGATTCTGGGAGTCGGCCATGAGTGTCACCGTGGCCGCCGGATTCGTGGCCGCCGGCGCGGCGTGCGGGCTCAAAGCCGATGGCCGGCCCGACCTGGCCCTGGTGGCGACCGACGACGGCCTCCCAGTCGCGGCCGCCGGCGTGTTCACCTCGAACAAGGCGCCGGCCGCCCCCGTCCAGGCCAGCCGGTCCCACCTCGAGGCCACGGCCGGCCGGGCGGCGGCCGTCGTCCTCAACAGCGGAAACGCCAACGCCGCTACCGGCGACAGAGGGCGGGCCCACGCCGAGCGGATGTGCGAGCTGGTCGCCCACGGCCTGGGCTGCGCCCCCGCCGAGGTGCTGGTGTGCTCCACCGGACTGATCGGGATCCCCCTGCCGATGAGTCGGGTCGAAGGCGGGATCCCGGCCCTTGTCGCGGCGCGGAGCGCCGGCGCCGGCGGCCAGGCGGCCGCCGAGGCCATCATGACCACCGACACCCGCTCCAAGCAGGTGGTCGTCCCTGGTTCCGGCTTCACGGTCGGCGGGATGGCCAAGGGGGCGGCCATGCTGGCCCCGAACATGGCGACCATGCTCGCCGTGCTCACCACCGATGCCGTCGCCGAGCCGCAGACGCTCCAGCGAGCCCTCAGAGAGGGGGTGGCCCGGAGCTTCAACCAGCTGACCGTCGACGGCTGCACCTCGACCAACGACACCGTGCTGGTACTCGCCAGCGGACGCTCCGGTCGCCGCCCCGAAGAGGGGGAACTGAGCGACGCGCTGTGGGAGGCGTGCACCGATCTGGCCGGCCAGATGGCCGCCGACGCCGAGGGGGCGACCAAGGTCGTCCGCATCCGGGTGGTCGGTGCGGCGAGCGCCGCCGACGCGAGCGCCGGCGCCCGCAAGGTGGCCCAGAGCCAGCTGGTCAAGTGCTCGTTCTACGGTCAGGACCCGTACTGGGGCCGGATCCTCAGCGAGTTGGGATCGGCGGGCATCGATTTCGACCCTGCCCTCGTACGGATCCGGTACGGCGCCATCACGGTGTGCGCCGGCGGGGTCGAGGCCGGCGACCCGGCGGAACGGGCCGCGCTGGAAAAGGTCATGGCCGGCGCGACCATCGAGGTGGTCGCCGATCTGGGTCTCGGCGACAGTGAAGCGTCGATCGTGACCACCGACCTCGGCCACGGCTACATCGATGAGAACATGGGGACGTCGTGACGAGCACCGCGACCCTCGACCCGGCCACCAAGGCCGGAATCCTCGTTGATGCCCTCCCTTATATACGGCGCTTCTGGGGCCAGGTCGTGGTGATCAAGTACGGCGGGAGCGCGCTGAGCGGTGTGGCCCAGGCCGTGACGGCCCGGGGCGGCCCGATCACGGGTGAGTCTGCGACTCTGCAGTCCTTCGCCCAGGACGTGGCGCTCATGGCCTCGGTCGGGATGCGGCCGCTGGTGGTCCACGGCGGTGGTCCCCAGATCGGCGAGCTGATGGCCCGGCTGGGGAAGGTCCCTGAGTTCCGGGAAGGATTGAGGGTCACCGATGCCGAGACCCTCGACATCGCCCGCATGGTGCTGGTCGGCAAGGTCAACCGCGACATCGTCTCGGCAATCAACGTCCATGCCCCGATCGCGGTCGGTGTGTCCGGCGAGGACGCCAGCATGATCGTGGCCGCCCAGCGGGCGCCGGAGCTCGGCTACGTCGGGGACGTGTCGAGTGTCGACCCGGCCATGTTGCTCCGGCTGCTGGCCCAGGACCTGATCCCCGTGGTGGCGACGATCGGCAGCGACCTGGCCGGCCAGGCGTACAACATCAACGCCGACACCGCGGCCGGCGCCATCGCCGAGGCGGTCGGCGCGGCCAAGCTGGTGTACCTCACCGATGTCGACGGGATCCGGCGCAACCGCGACGAACCCGACAGCCTCATCTCGTCGATCACGGTCGACGCCCTCGAACCGCTGCTCGCCGATCGGACCGTCGTCGGCGGCATGATCCCGAAGGTCACGTCCTGCATCCGGGCCGTCCGGGCCGGCGTCGACGAGGCCCACATCCTCGACGGTCGCGCTCTCCACGCCCTGCTGCTCGAGGTCTTCACCAATGAGGGGATAGGGACCATGGTTTCGAGATGAGAGTCTCGGCATGAACGACGACCTGCTCATGCACACCTACCCACCGCCGCCCGTCACCTTCCTCCGCGGCGAGGGCAGCTACCTTTGGGACGAGGACGGGTCGCGCTACCTCGACTTCCTCTCCGGACTCGCCGTCACCTCCCTCGGTCACGCCCATCCGGCGGTGGCCGAGGCCATCGCCGCCCAGGCCCGGACGTTGTTGCACGTGTGCAACCTCTACGGCTCCCAGCCTCAGCACGACGTGGCCGCCACCCTCAACCGCCTGGTCGGCGGAGGAGGGCGGGTATTTTTCACCAACAGTGGCGCCGAGGCCAACGAGTGCGCCATCAAGCTGGCCCGCAAGTGGGGCGGCCATGGCCGTTTCGGGGTCGTCAGCGCCTACGGCTCGTTCCACGGCCGCACTCTCGCCACCCTGCACGCCACCGGCCAGCCGGCCAAGCACGAGGCGTTCCAGCCGTTGCCCGAGGGCTTTCGGCACGTCGCCTGGGACGATCTCGACGCCCTGGATGCCGCCGTCGACCCGTCGGTCGCCGCCGTGCTGCTGGAGTCCGTGCAGGGCGAGGGGGGAGTCAACCCGGCCACGCCCGAGTACTTCGCCGGTGTCCGGGCCATCTGCGACGAGCGCGACCTGCTGCTCATGGTCGACGAGGTGCAGACGGGGCTGGGCCGCACCGGCCGATGGTTCGGCTTCCAGCACCTCGGGGTGCGCCCGGACGTGGTCACCATGGCCAAGGCGCTGGGCAACGGCATGCCGATCGGCGCCTGCTGGGCCCGGGCCGAGGTGGCGGACGCCTTCGTCCCCGGCGACCACGCCACCACGTTCGGCGGCCAGCCGCTGGCGACCGCCGCCGCCCGGGCCACGTTGGCGGTCATGGAAGCCGAGGATGTGCCGGGCCGGGCGGCGGCCATGGGCGCCGCGCTGCAGGACGCGCTGGCTGGCCTCCCCGGTGTCCGCGCCGTCCGGGGGATGGGGCTGCTCATCGCGGTCGAACTGGATGGAAAATGGGCCGGCCGCGCCGCGGCTCTTGCCCTCGCCGCCGGTCTGATCGTGAATCCGGTGACCGCGTCCGCGCTGCGGCTGGCCCCGTCATTGCTGGTGAGCCGGGAGGAGATCGACGAAGCGGTGGCGGTCCTGGCGTCGGTCCTGGCGGCCGTGCGGGCTTCGGTCGAGGTGGGGTCGTGACGCCGCGGCACCTCCTCGAGGTCGACGACCTGTCGGCGGCCGAGCTGGCCTTGGTGCTCGACTACGCGATGCTCACTCCGGCACCGCCGGTGCTGACCGGCCGGGGCGTGGCGCTGCTGTTCGAGAAGCCATCGACCCGGACCCGGAACTCCAGCGAGATGGCCGTGTATCAGTTGGGCGGCCACCCGGTCTCGATCCGGGCCGACGAGGTGGGCCTCGACCGGCGCGAGAGCGTCGAGGACGTCACCATGACCCTCAGCCAGTACCATTCGGCGCTCGGTGCCCGGGTGTTCGACCACCAGGTGCTGGAGCGGATGGCCGCCGTGTCGCCTGTGCCGGTGGTCAACCTGCTGTCCGACCTGGCGCATCCGTGCCAGGCGCTGGCCGACCTGCTGACTCTGCAGCAGCACTTCGGGCGGCTCGCCGGCCTGCAGGTGGCGTGGGTCGGCGACGGCAACAATGTGTGCCGCAGCCTGCTGCTGGCCGCATCGTTGACCGGGATGGACGTGCGGACCGCCTGCCCTGCCGGGTTCGGGCCGGACCCGGGCGCGGTGGATGTGGCCAGGAGCCGGGGCATCGAGGTCGTGGTGACGGGTGACGTCTCGTCGGCGGTCGCCGGCGCGGACGCGGTCTGCACGGACGTCTGGACGTCGATGGGCCAGGAGGACGACGAGTCGTCGCGGGTGGCGGCCTTCGCCGGGTTCACGGTCGACGAGGCGGTCATGGCCGCGGCCGCGCCCGGCGCGGTGTTCCTGCACTGCCTGCCCGCCCACCGGGGCCAGGAAGCCAGTGCCGGCGTGATCGACGGGACCCGGAGCCTGATCTGGGACCAGGCCCGCCACCGCATGGACGCCTTCCGGGGCCTAATGGTCTGGCTGTTCGAGGCTTCGTGAAGCTCACCAAGACACAGCGCCAGCACCGCATCGCCCAGCTGCTCGAGGAAAACGCGGTGTCGAACCAGCTCCAGTTGGTCGATCTGCTGGCGACCGACGGCGTGGATGCCACCCAGGCAACGGTGTCGCGCGACCTCGACGAGCTCGGCGCGGTCAAGGTCCGTATCGGCGGCCGCGAATCGATCTACGCCGTCCCGGAGTTCGAGGACCGGGTGGCGCCTGCCGACCACCTGCGCCGGGTGTTCGGCGACTGGGTGGTGGAGGTGGCCCACTCGGCGAACCTGGTGGTCGTGCGCACCCCGCCCGGTTCGGCCCATGTGGTCGCCTCCGCCATCGACCGGGCCGGACTGGCCGACATCGTGGGCACGGTGGCCGGCGACGACACCATCCTGGTCATCGCCGAGGAGGGGGTCGGGGGTTCGGCCGTCGCCAAGCGACTCTCGGCGCTCGCCGGGTTGTAGAGGGTTGTAGACATGCAGTCACTCACGAAACGGGAGCCAATGTGGCAGCAAAGCGGGTAGTGCTGGCCTACAGCGGTGGACTTGACACCTCTGTGGCGGTGCGCTGGATGATCGAGGAGCTCGGCGTGGAAGTCATCGCCCTGGCCGCCGACGTGGGCCAGGGCGGCGACTTCGACGCCATCCGCGAGCGGGCCAAGGCGGCCGGCGCGGTCGAGGCCCTGGTCGTGGACTGCCGTGAGGAGTTCGCCTACCAGTTCGTCGCCCCCGCCCTGCGGGCCAACGCCAAGTACGAGGGCAAGTACCCCTTGATCTCGTCACTCTCGCGGCCGATCATCGCCCGGCACCTGGTGGCCGCGGCCCGGGAGCACGGCGCCGACGCCATCGCCCACGGCTGCACCGGCAAGGGCAACGACCAGGTCCGTTTCGAGGTCTCCGCCATGGCGCTGGCGCCCGACCTGGAGACCATCGCGCCGGTGCGGATGTGGGGGCTGACCCGTGAGCAGTCGATCGAATATGCGGCCCGCTGGAACATCCCGATCACGGTGACCAAGGCCAGCCCCTACTCGATCGACCAGAACCTGTGGGGCCGGACGGTGGAATGCGGCATCCTCGAGGATCCGTGGGAGCAGCCGCCGGAGGACGTGTACGAGTTGACCACCCCCACCGCCACCGGCCCCTCGGACATGGTCATCCGCTTCCAGCAGGGCCTGCCGGTCGCCATCGACGGGCGGGAGATGCCGCTCGACGAGCTGATCGTGGAGGTGACCCGGGCGGTCGGGGCCTACGGGTGGGGCCGCATCGACATGATCGAGAACCGCCGGGTCGGGATCAAGAGCCGTGAGATCTACGAGTGCCCGGGCGCCCTGGCGCTGCTGATGGCCCATTCCGACCTCGAGGACCTGACCCTCGAGCGGGACCTGGCGCACGAGAAGGCGCGGCTCGAGCCCCGGTACGCCGAGCTGGTCTACGACGGGCTGTGGTTCTCGCCGCTCAAGGAGGCGCTCGACGCCTTCATCGAGGAGAGCCAGCGGTTCGTGACCGGCGAGGTGCGGCTGCGGTGCGAGATCCCGGGCCGCTGCATCGTCTCGGGCCGGCGCAGCGACGTCGGGCTGTACGACTACGGGCTGGCGACGTACGAAGCAGCGGACCGTTTCCGCCATGCCGACGCCGAGGGGTTCGTGCGGATCTGGGGGCTGGGGGTCCAGACGTGGGCGGGCCGTCAGGCCCGGCGGGGCCGGCCAGGTCCCGATGCCGGCAGCGGCGGCGGGGGCCGTCTGTCGTGACCCTCTGGCAGGGGCGTTTCGGTGGTGACGGGCCGGCCGATTCGCTTCTGGCGTTCACCGTCAGCCTGCCGTTCGACCAGCGGTTGGCCATGGACGACCTGTTCGCCTCCCGCGCCCATGTGCGGGGTCTGTTCCGAGCCAAGTTGCTCACCGAACAGGAGGCCCAGCTGCTGCTGGCCGCCCTGGACCGGGTCAAGGAGGAGATGGAGACCGGCACCTTCGCCTACCTGGCCGGCGACGAGGACGTCCACACGGCCGTCGAACGGCGGGTCACCGACCTGGCCGGCGACGTCGGGGCCCGGCTGCACACCGGCCGTAGCCGGAACGATCAGATCGCCACCGATCTGCGGTTGTTCACCAAGCGGGAGGTGGTCGCCACCGCCCGACGGGTGTTGGGTCTGCAGCAGGTGCTGCGTGACCGGGCCGGGGCCGCGGGCGATTCCTACCTTCCCGGCTACACGCACCTGCAACGGGCCCAGCCGGTGCTCCTGGCCCACCACCTCCTGGCCCACGGTTGGGCGCTGGCCCGGGACATCGACCGGCTGGTCGACACCCGGCGCCGGCTCGACGTGTCACCGCTGGGCGCCGGCGCCCTGGCCGGCTCATCGCTGCCGCTCGATCCCGACAGTGTGGCCGACGACCTGGGCTTCCTGGGCCGGTTCGAGAACTCGCTCGACGCCGTCTCGGATCGTGACTTCGTGGCCGAGACCCTCTTCAACCTGGCGCTGCTCGGCGTCCACCTGTCCCGCATCGGCGAGGAGGTCGTCCTGTGGTCCAGTCAGGAGTTCGGGTTCCTGCGCCTGGATGACGCCTACGCCACCGGCAGCTCAATGCTGCCCCAGAAGAAGAACCCGGACGTGGCCGAGTTGGTCCGAGCCAAGGCGGGACGGCTGATCGGGCATCTCACCGGCTTCCTGGCCACCCTCAAAGGGCTGCCACTCGCCTACAACCGGGACCTGCAGGAGGACAAGGAACCGTTGTTCGACGCCTTCGACCAGGTCAATCTGGGGCTGGCCGCCCTGGCCGGGCTGCTGGCCACCGCTACCTTCGACACGGCGCGCATGCAGAAGGCCGCCGACACCGAGGCGGTGGCCGCCGTCGACCTGGCCGAATGGCTGGTCGAGCGGGGTACGCCCTTCCGTCAGGCCCATCACGTGGTCGCCGGATTGGTCCGTGACTCGCTGGAAAGGCACGTGCCCCTGGCCGAGCTGGTGGAGGCCCACCCGGCGCTCGGCACCGATGCCCTCTTCCTGCTGGAGCCGGGAGTGGCGGTCACCCGCCGCACGACTGCCGGCGGGGCCGGGCCGGGGCCGGTGGCCGATCAGCTCAAGCGCTTCAGCCACCAGCTGGCCGTCGACGGGGCCCGGCTGGCCGATGCGTGAAGGTCTCCTTCTATGGGCGCGACGCGGCGGTCGTTGCCCCTGAGCTGCTGAACAAGCTGCTCGTCGTGGGCGAGCGGTCGGGGCGGATCGTCGAGGTCGAGGCGTACCGGGGGTTCGAGGACCCGGGCAGCCACTCCTTCCGGGGCCGCACCGCCCGGAACGGGTCGATGTTCGGGCCGCCGGGCCGGCTGTACGTGTACCGCAGCTACGGGTTGCACTGGTGCGCCAACGTGGTGTGCGCGGACGAGGAGGTACCCCACGCCGTCCTCATCAGGGCTCTGGTTCCGGTGGCGGGCGTGGAGGCCATGCGGGAAGCCCGAGCGGTGGGGGGGCGGGTCACGACGGTCGCCGACCGGGACCTGTGCCGGGGGCCGGGCCGGCTGTGCCAGGCGCTCGGCATAACCGGATTGCTGGATGGCGCCGACCTGGTGACCGGCTCGGCCGGGATCTGGAT